>CBDCNN010000002.1:0-2742279 GCA_965219395.1 Dehalococcoidia bacterium | reverse complement strand
CTGAGTTCGAACGTACAGCCCGAGAATTGCTGGAGCAAACGGCTGCGCACCTTGGAGAGGCGGTTGCCGAGTTGGCAGGAAAGCTGCGGCCTTTCCCCGCATTTATGGGGATGACGTCGTTGCAGGCCATGGAGCTGGAGCCACCGCCGGAGTCGGAGAACGAATGGGGATGCGTGGTGGTGCTGCCCGACGGGGAGATCTGCGAGCTTGAGCTGGAAGTCATCCCTGGGCCGGCGGGGCCCACCGACGTGGACCAGGTGGATAAGTACAAGCCACTGGGGCTTTCGACGGAGGACTACATCCACTTCGCGGCATCCGCGCTGCGGCTGATCGGCCTGGAGCTATCGCGGCGCGGTTAGGCCTTCCAACCAATTGTCGGCACCAGCCGTTGCTCCACTGGGTCAACTGCCAGAAGGGCTGTTTCGAGAGCGACAACACCCAGCAGATTTGGTTCGCCCTCACGGCCAAAGGAAATCGGGGTGAAAAAAGTCTGACCTTCCAGCCGGATCACTGTGTCGCAAACTTGGTCGTTGATGACGCTCCCATCGGCCAGCCGCACTTGCATTGTTCGTTGCGGATTAACTCCAAGTCGCCTTAGCAGATCCGCTGGCACCGTTGTGAACGTGGAGCCGGTGTCGACCATCACCTCCACAGGCTCGAATCTCCCTCCCTGCATATCCCCTACTTCAATTGTGACGTAAATAGCCCCCACTGCTCTACCTACTCCTCATCCTCAAGTTCGATATCGCCGCTGCGGCCGCCCCGCTTGCTGACCAGGCGGAGGCCCTCGATGCGGATGCCGCGGTCGACGGCCTTGCACATGTCGTAAAGGGTGAGGGCGGCTACGGACACGGCGGTCATGGCCTCCATTTCGACGCCGGTGCGGGCAGTGGTGCTGGCCGTGGCGGTGATGTTGATGCGGCTGCGCTCTTCGTCGAGGTCCAGGTCGACGTCGACCTTGTCGATGGGCAAAGGGTGGCAGAGAGGAATGAGCTCGGAGGTCTTCTTGGAACCCATGATACCGGCAACTTGGGCGATGGTGAGCACGTCGCCCTTCTTCAAAAGGCCCTCCCGGATGAGGCGGGCCGTTTCCGGCTGGATGGAGACGTGGCCGCGAGCCGTGGCGACACGGTGGGTAACGTCCTTCTCGCCCACATCGACCATGCGGGCGCGGCCCTGCTCGTCGAGGTGGGTGAGCGAATGCTGTTCCGGCGGGTAGTCATATCAGTGCCCTCCGTGGATTCTCGAATCCTTCGTCGCGGGGCAGGTTCTTCCCGTTGGCTTCGGCCACGGCCAATTTGTCGGCGCGCTCGTTGCCCGCGTTTCCAGAATGGCCGCGTACCCACTTGAACCCGACTTTGTGCTTGTCCAAGGCGGTAAGCAGGACGTTCCCAGAAATCCGGGTTGACGGCGGACTCACGCTTGTTTCGCATCCAGCCGTTGGCCTTCCACTTGCGGGCCCATCCCTTTTCGATGGCGTCGACCACGTACCGGGAATCGCTGTAGACCGTTACGGCACAGGGTTCGGTCAGGGCTTCCAGTCCGGCGATGACGGCCAGGATTTCCATGCGGTTGTTGGTTGTGCGCCGGTACCCGCCGGACAGTTCCCGCTCCCGACCCTGGTAGTCAAGGATCGCGGCGTATCCGCCCGGCCCTGGGTTGCCGAGGCAGGAGCCGTCGGTGTGGATGGTTATGTGTCTGAGGGAGGTGTCGTTGCTTTCCGGCACTGGCACTGCTCTACGTCCAGACCCTCTGATTCAAAGACCACATTTGTTGGTTTGGTGATCTTACTTAACGCCTGTATCTGAAAACCAAGTATGTTGCCCTCGCTATCCAACTTAATGTCAGCTCGCCCGTCTGCTGACTCGACGAATTCTCCGGATTTGCGCTGCCAGACAACTTCCAGAAAATCGCCCTCAGGGTCGTACCAGATGCTCACCCATTTCGGTTCCATCTTACGTGCCTCTTCTTGGAATTCGCCTGCATCCGGGGTGGTAAGGACAAAAGGGTCGTCATTGTCAAAGCATACAACTACCTTGACGAATCGTCCTACCTCAAGGCCTAGGAATTCCTTGTAATACTCTCTCACTCGCGTTGGGTCAGTCCTGGACGGGAACTGTACGTCTGGAGATTCGAGGGTTTGGGCTATCGTCCACTGCAAACCAGCCATTTCCGGATGATCCAGCAAAATGTGGCCCATCCTTTCTTCAGTTAGACGAATCGGTTAGCCCAGGGGTCCCGTCAGGATTGTGTTGGGCACTATCGAACCACGGCAGTTCTACCCGCCGATCTGGTACATCTCGACCTTGGCGGGGCGGGGCATGTCCGGGGTGGCCGCAAAACGCTCTTCCGAGTACCGGTCGGTGCGGCGGGACCAGATGCGGGCGATCAGGTCTCGCATCTCGTCGTCGCTGGCTCCTTCTCGCATGGGATCGCGCAGGCTGGTGCCGCGAGTGGCGAACAGGCAGGTAAATATCTGCCCATCGGTGGACAGTCGCAGGCGGGTGCATGCCCCGCAAAACGGCCGGGTGACGGAGGCTATGACCCCGATCTCGCCACTGCCGTCGCTGTACAGGTAGCGCTCAGCAACCTCGCCCGAGTAGTTGCTGGGGGCGGGCTCGAGAGGCATTTCGGCACCGATGCGGCCGATGATTTCCTCCGCGGAGACCACCTCGTCCAGCTTCCAGCCATTGCGGTTGCCCACGTCCATGTACTCGATGAAACGGACGATATGGCCGGTGCCCTTGAAGTATCGTGCCAGGTCGACAATGGTGTGGTCGTTGACCCCGCGCTGCACTACCGCGTTGATCTTTATGGGCGTGAGGCCGACTTCGGCGGCGTGCTGGATGGCGTGCAACACGCGGCGGGCACCGAACCCGCGGCCGTTCATCTTTTTGAAGACCTCGTCGTCGACGCTGTCGAGGCTGACGGTTATGCGGTGCAGACCGGCGTCTTGAGTTCCTGGGCCTGCTGTGCGAGAAGGTAGCCGTTGGTCGTGAGGGTGATGTCACTGATGCCGTCGATGGCTCCGACCTGGGAAATCAGCTTGGGCAGCTCGGTACGGAGCAGAGGCTCGCCGCCAGTGATGCGGGCCTTGGACACTCCGAATTCCGAGAACAAGCGGGTCAGGCGGGCAATTTCCTCGAAGGTGAGGATTTCCTCGCGAGGCAGGAACTCGTAGGCCTCGCCGAAGATCTCGGCGGGCATGCAGTACGGACAGCGGAAATTGCACCGGTCAGTGACCGAGATTCGCAGGTCGCGCATGGACCTGCCCATTGTGTCGACTACGTTCAGGGTCATAATCTCAGGAGAGAGTCATTGGACAGTTTCAAGTTGGATTGAAGAGAGCCTTGCCATTGCAGTCAACGCGCGCCCGGCGGCGTTTCCCCGATGGCTGATCCGGTTCTTTTCTTCCAGTGATAGCTGGGCCACGGTTCGACGAAAGGAGGGTAGGTACACCACCGGGTCGTAGCCGAAGCCGTCGTCGCCCACCGGCTCGTATTGTACCATTCCGGCCACAGACCCCACTACGGAAACGAGCAGATTCGGCTTACCGTTTGCGCCTGCCCGCGGGTGGACAACGTTGACGATGCAGCGGAACCGGGCGGTGCGCTTCTCCCAGGCCATACCGTCGAGGTTGTGGAGCAGCAGGTCCACGCGGTCGGCGTCGCTGCGGCAGGCGTCGCCGCCGTAGCGGGCGGAACGGACGCCCGGGTCGCCGCCGAGAGCGTCCACCTCGAGGCCGGAGTCGTCGGCGAGGGTCAGCATGCCGCTCATCGAGGCATAGCCTGAGGCCTTGAGCCAAGCGTTTTCGGCGAAGGTGCTTCCCGTCTCCTCCACCTCTTCAGTGATGCCAACGTCCTCGAGCGACACCAACTGGAAAGGCGCCTCGCGCAAGAGCCCCTGATACTCCCGCAGCTTGCCGGGGTTGCCGGTGGCTACGAGGAGTGTTCGCTGGGCGGTCATATGACGCCGCGCTCCGCCAGTGCTGACAGGTCCGATTCGGCTAGTCCCAGCCATGCCCCGTAGATTGCAGCGTTGTGCTGACCAACGGTGGGACCGGCGTGCTCAACCGCGCCAGGGGTTTCGCTGAACTTGGGAACGACCCCGAGCATCCGGGTGCGTCCCAGCTCAGGGTCGTCGATTTCAATGATGTCCTCCCGGGCCTGGTAGTGGGGGTCGGCGACGATATCTGAGGCGCCGTAGACTGGCCCCACCACGCCTCCAGATGGGATGAGCTGGTCGAGGGTGTCCTGTAGCGTGCGCTCGCCCAGCCAGGTGTTCAGCTCTTCGTTCAACTCCCCGCGGTTCTCGATTCGGGAGGCGTTGTCAGTGAAGGCGGGTCGGTCGATGAGTTCCGGCATGCCCATGGCCCGCGCCAGCCCTTCGAAGGTGCTTTGCGACGTGGCCGACAGGCCGAGCCAGTGTTGGTCGCCGGTCAGGTAGAGGCTGCGGGGCGCGGCGTCGGGGAAGTCGTTGCCCACCCTCTCGCGGTTGATGCCCAGCATGTCGAACATGGTGATGTGGGGAATGCACAGGCGGAACAGCGGCTCGAACAGTGAGACGTCCACCACCTGTCCCTTGCCACCGCCGCCTGCGTCCCGGTGGTAGAGAGCCATCATCCCGGACATGGCGCCGAAGACGCCAGCCACTTCATCCGCCAGAGGCACCGGAGGCAGAACCGGCGGAGTGTCGTGGAAGCCGGTCATGCCGACATAGCCACTCATGCACTCGGCGATGGTGCCGAAACCGGGGCGGTCCTTGTAGGGGCCGGTCTGCCCGAAACCCGAGTACCGAAGCATGACGAGGCGGGGATTGGCTTGCAGGAGCTCGCCCGGCCCCAGGTTCCAGCGCTCCATCACGCCGGGACGGAATCCCTCGATGAGCACGTCGGCCCTGGCTGCAAGATCCCTGAGGATACCCTGCCCCTCCTCGTTGCCGAGGTTGAGGGTGATGGATTTCTTGTTCCGGGAGTGGACCTTCCACCACAGCGAGACACCGTTGGCGAACGGGCCCCAGTTGCGGAGCGGGTCGCCGCCGCCGGGCCGCTCCACCTTCACGACCTCGGCGCCGAAGTCGGCCATAAGGCTGCTGGCGGTACCTCCCGCTACGATCATGGACAGGTCCAACACCCTAAGCCCGGCCAGTGGTCCAGTCCCGGTTGCGTGATTTTCTTCGGCCAAAACCGACCTCTTACAGAAATATATTACCGCTGCCTATATTACCATTCCAGCGCTCTCGACCATTACGGGAATGGGCGGTTATAACGGTGGCCGCCTTGCGAGGACGGGTAAATCCTGCCGGAATTCGATGCGGCCATTTGGCCACTTTCTGATATAATCGCGGCGATGTTTCTGGACGATTATTTCAGGCAATACGGGCTGATTGCCATCTT
The DNA here is from genome assembly GCA_965219395.1 of Dehalococcoidia bacterium. Lineage (GTDB taxonomy): Bacteria > Chloroflexota > Dehalococcoidia > Lucifugimonadales > UBA3495 > VXOI01. Next base: position 2,736,884 of record CBDCNN010000002.1, on the reverse strand, counting down.
CTGCGTGGTTGCCGTGGCAGTGCCGGTCAGCATGCTTCTCATGTCGTGGGGAGCCTCGCGATTCGGCCTGCGTCCCCGCAAGCCGAGCGACGTCAAGGCTGAGACCTACGAGTGCGGCATGGAGGCTATCGGGGGCCACTGGAGCCTCTTTAATTTCCGATACTACATGTTCGCGATCCTCTTCGTAATTTTTGACGTCGAGGTCATTTTCCTCTACCCCTGGGCCACGAAATTCCTGCAATTGGAACTGTTTGCGCTGATCGAAATGGCGGTGTTCGTGGGCATCCTGCTGGTCGGCTGGGCCTATGCGTGGCGCAAGCGTGACTTGGAATGGGACCGGCCTGGATTGGGGCGCGGCGCCTGATGACGCAACCATGGCAACCTGGTTTATATCAACGGGGAGAGTCCCTGCAGTCCCGAACCTGGGACCTTGACCGGAACGAGGGCCGGGTGGTCCAGGAATTGAAGGACAATTCGCCGGAGCCCCTGGCCGAGCCGCTCATCGAAGTCCCCGACGACGTGAAAGGCAACCTGATGGTCACCTCCATCGACGCGCTGGTGAACTGGGGCCGCAAGTCGTCTGCTTGGCCGGTGACCTTCGGCCTCGCCTGCTGCGCCTTCGAGATGATCGCCAGCAGCATGGGCCGTTTCGACATTGCGCGCTTCGGGATGGAGGCCTTCCGTGCCTCGCCACGACAGGCGGACCTGCTGATCATCGCGGGCACGGTGACGTGGAAGATGGCGCCGCCCATACGGCGCATCTACGAGCAGATGGCCGAGCCCAAGTGGGTGATTTCCATGGGCGTCTGCGCCACCAGCGGCGGACCTTACTACGGCTCATACAGCGTCGTCCCCGGCGTGGACCATATCATCCCCGTGGACGTTTATGTGCCGGGCTGCCCACCGCGCCCGGATGCCCTGCTCTACGGAATCATGGCCCTCCACGAGAAGATCAAACGGTACCGCAACCTCGCTCCCGCCTCTGTGCGCCAGGCGGTTGCCGCCGAGGCAGAGGCCACCGACTCTCCTCCATTGTCCTTTCCCGCAGGAGAGGATGGGGAGGAGCAGTGATGGCCCTGACCCAGCTGGGCGGATCGGAACTGGCGGAGCGGGTGGACGAGGCAGTACCGGGTGCTGTGGACCAGTGGAGCGAAGAAACCCTTTGGATCAGGCCCTCGTCCATCGCCGATGTTGCCGGTTTTTTGCGGGGGGATGGAGAACTGGAACTGGAGTATTTGAACTCCATATCCGCGATTGACTACGTAGGGCATTTCGAGCTGGTGTATCACCTGACTTCTTTTCGGAGGGGCCACAAGGCGACGATCAAGTCGCGATTGCCCGGGCGTGAGGACCTGTCGGCGCCCTCGGTATACCACCTGTGGCGCGGCGCGGATTTCCAGGAGCGGGAAATCTGGGACTTGATGGGCATCCGCTTTGAGGGGCATCCCAACATGAAGCGGATCATGCTCTGGGAGGGTTTCGAAGGACATCCCCTGCGCAGGGATTACACGGGATGACCATCCGGACCGAGCCGATGACCGTTAACATAGGGCCGCAGCACCCCAGCACTCACGGGGTGTTCCGGCTGCGGGTCACCTTCGACGGGGAGGAGATCCTGCAGGTGGAGCCGGTGTTCGGCTACCTGCACCGGGGCACCGAAAAGCTGGCCGAGGAGCGTAACTACACGCAGGTGGTCACGCTGACAGACCGGCTGGACTACGTGTCGTCGATGATCAACAACCAGGCCTACTGCCTGGCCGTGGAGCAGCTACTGGGCGCGGAGGTGCCGCTGCGGGGGAAATACCTCCGGACACTGACCGCCGAGCTGCAGCGGATCGCGGCGCACCTGATGGGCATCGGGTTCATCATCCAGGACCTGGGCGCTCTCGGCACGCCGCTGATGTACTGCTTCCGGTCCCGGGAGCGCATTCTCGACCTGTTCGAGATGCTGTGTGGTGCACGAATCACCGTGAGCTACATGCGGCCCGGCGGCGTCTACTTCGATACTCCGCCCGAGTTCTGGCCGGCGCTGGACCAGTTCCTCGTGGATTTCGAGGAGGAATTCAAGGAGTTGGAGCAGCTTCTGCTGCACAACGAAATCGTCATGGTCCGCACCAGGGGAGTGAGTCCACTGCCGCTGGACGTGGCCATCAACTCCTCGGTCAGCGGGCCGGTGCTGCGGGCCAGCGGGATGGAATGGGACTGGCGCAAGGTTGAGCCGTATGACGCCTATGACCTGGTGGAGTTCGACGTACCGACTTCCCAGGACGGCGACAACTACGCCCGCTTCTGGGTGAGGATCCAGGAAATCCGGCAGAGCATGCGGATCATCCGGCAGTGCGTGGAGCAGATCGAGCCGGGGCCAGTGCGGGCCCAGGTGCCGCTGGTGCTGCGTCCAGAACCGGGAGCCGAGGCCTACGGGCGCGTGGAAGCCTCCAAGGGAGAGCTGGCCTTCTACCTGATCAGCGATGGGGGGATCAGTCCCTACCGCTGCAAGATACGCTCGCCGTCCCTGCTGAACCTGACGGTGACCGAGCACCTGCTGGTGGGCTGGAAGCTGGCAGACATGATTGTTACGCTTGGCAGTGTTGACATAAACATGGGTGAAGTTGACCGGTGAGCTGCTCAATAGGGCCGGACAACATTCTCTACGACACGGTGATGTTCCGCGAAATCCACAATTTCGTGGGACACCTCCTGCCATGCTGGTTGTCTTACCTGGTGGCGGGGTTGGTCATCATTCTGGTCCTGACGAACGCGGTTCTGCTGGGAGCAGCGGGCTTTTCGTGGGGAGAGCGCAAGCTTATCGGTAAGTTCCAGAACCGCCTGGGCCCCAACCGCTGGGGGCCCTTCGGGCTGTTGCAGCCGATTGCCGACCTGATCAAGCTGCTGTTCAAGGAGGACCTGACTCCCGGCACGGCTGACAGGATCGTTTTCCTGCTGGTGCCCATCGGGATGGTGGCGCCGGTGATGCTGACCCTGGCGGTGGTGCCGTTCGCCAAGGACACGGCGCTGGCCAACCTGAACGTGGGCGTGCTCTACATACTGGCCGTGACCTCGATAACCTCCATCGCGATTTTCATGGCGGGGTGGTCGTCCAACAACCGTTTCGCCCTCTTCGGCGCGGCCCGGGGGGTGGCGGTGCTCATCAGCTACGAGGTGCCGGTGGTGGTCTCGCTGCTGGGAGTGGTGATGGTGGCGGGCTCGATGTCGCTGGCCGACGTCGTCTCGGCGCAGGCCCTGCCGTTCCTGGTGGTGCAGCCGCTGGCATTTATCGTGTTCGTGGCAGGTACAACGGCGGAGCTGAACCGGACGCCCTTCGACATGGCTGAGGCGGAGTCGGAGCTGATAGCCGGATACCACACGGAATACAGCGGCATCAAGTTCGCGATGATACAGGCGGCCGAGTTCGGGGGCGTGATGGTGGCCTCGGCGGTCATCACCACCCTGTTCCTGAGCGGCTGGGAGGGCCCGGTGGCCCACTGGCTGGGCTGGCTGTGGTTCCTGATCAAGACGATGATGGTGGCGACGATTTTCATCTGGGTGCGGGCGACCTTCCCGCGCCTGCGCATCGACCAGTTGCTGGCCTTTGCGTGGAAATTCCTGTTGCCCGCAAGCCTGATCAACCTGTTCGCGACCTCGCTGGAGGTCTACTTCCTCCGGGACGCCGAGGGAGCTCTCACGACGGGAGACCTGGGCATAATGACGGGCATCAACCTGGGGATAACCGTGGCCTGCATATTCATCTTCGGCAACATGGTGCGGGAGAAGGTGCGGCCGGTGGTCTCCAACAGGCCGCCGACGCTGCCGCGCGGCGTAACCATAGTGGAGGGGGATTAGCGATGTACGGTCTGGCAATGGCCAAGGGTCTGCTGGTTACCCTCAAGAACCTGACCAAGAAGCCGTTTACGGTGCAGTACCCCGAGGAGCGGCTGGAGCAGCACCCCCGCTTCCGGGGCGAGGAGTTCGTGTGGTACGAGGAGCGCTGTACCGGCTGCGCCTCCTGTGCCAAATACTGTCCGCTGGGAATCATCAAGATAGTTACCAGCCCCAGCGAGACCGCAATACCCGAGGGGGACAAGTACCGGCTGGAGGTGTTCGACATCGCCATCAACCGATGCATGTTCTGCGGGCTGTGCGTCGAGGCCTGCCCCTACGACGCGCTGTTCATGGGCAGCGGATTCGAGCAGAGCAAATACTCGCGCAAAGACATGGTCATCACCATCGACCAGCTCAGGCAGTCGGACAAGCATCCCAGCACCTTCTTCCGTCCGCAGCTCGAGGCGCAGGACTATGATCCACGGGCCGGGCGTCCGCTGGACTGGAAGCAGGTGGGACGCGAGTCGTGGCAGTGGCACCAGCGTGAGAAGGCCGGAATGAGAATCGGCTCCCTTCCTACTCCTGAGGGTGAGGGCACGGCGCCCGAGGCCACAGACGAGAACGGCGAGGACGCCGCCTAGATGCTGTTCCAGGACGTCGTATTCTGGCTGCTGAGCGTCGTGGCCGTGGGGTGCGCGTTGGGCGTGGTGCTTATTCGCGACCTGTTCCGGGCGGCCCTGCTCCTTGTGGCCGTGTTCGTTGCCGTCGGTGGCTACTTCGTTCTGCTAAACGCCGAATTCCTTGCGGTGGTGCAGGTGCTGATCTACGCTGGCGCGATCGCAGTGCTGATCATCTTCGCCGTGATGCTGACGCGAGACGTGCAGCAGGGCAACCAGCCCAACAGGCTGCAGATTCCAGCCGGGATATTCGCGGCGCTGTTGCTGGCAGCGATGGTGGTGGTCGCGGTGGACACGCAGTGGAATTTCCTCCCCGACGAAGATCGTCAAAGCGTCGAGCTGGTGCAGACCTCGGCCGTCGCCAACATTCCGGAGGAGTCGCTGGAGCAGGCGGGAGTGACCGGGGCGGCGGAACAGGAGGAGGCGCAGGAGGCCGGACTGGCCGACCTGCTGATCGGCAAATACGTGCTGCCCTTCGAGGCCGTGTCGGTGCTGCTGCTCGCAGCGCTCATCGGGGCGCTGGCCTTAGTGCGCCCCCGGACATCCAACTCCGGCGTTTCCGGATCGGAAGCGGACTAGCCGGGTATGTCCTTCGAAGCATTCCTCATCGTGGCTGCGGTGCTGTTCTGCATCGGCCTCTACGGTTCCCTGGCCCGGCGAAACGTGCTGGCCGTGCTGATGTCCATCGAGCTGATGTTCAATGCTGTGAACGTCACGCTGGTGGCGATGGCCAAGTACCTGGCGCCGGCGGGGCTGCAGGAAAGCATCTCGACAGCGCTCACCGGACAGGTGTTCGCGGTGTTCGTGATCACCGTGGCCGCGGCGGAGATTGCGCTGGGGCTGGGGATTGTTTTCGCGATGTACCGTACCAACGAGTCTGTGGATCTGACCGAGGCGTCGCAGCTGAGGCACTAGGCCAACCTTTATCGCGTTCAGGTATCAAGCCGGAGTATGTGGGTACAGTTCAGAAAAGCGTCGAACCTGATGCTGGCGGAAATGTGGAAAGAGGTCCTCGAGGGCGAGGGCCTGCCTGCCCGCATCCTGCCGGAGGGAGACATACTGGACTGGAGCGAGAGGATCCCGTTCGACATCTACGTTCCCAAGGGGCGTGAGCACGTGGCCGAGGAGATACTGAGGAAACTGTAGATGGTCAACGAAGCCTTAGTCTGGGCCATATTCCTGCTTCCGCTGGGCTCCTTCGTACTGATTGCCCTGGTCATCCGGCCATTCCTCAACCGGTGGCCGTTCCTGTCCGCGCTGAGCATCATTGCCGCACTGACCGCCTCGACGGTGCTGGCCGCCGTCACGCTCCGAGGGGTCATCGTTCACCACGAGGCGGTTTTCCAGAGCTGGGACTGGCTGTCTTACGGCGGGGCCACAATCCAGATGGGGTTGCTGGTTGACCCGCTGACGGCGGTGATGCTGTTGGTGGTGACCTCCATAAGCCTGCTGATCCAGATCTATTCGGTGGGGTACATGGACGGAGATCCGGGGTTCGCCCGGTATTTCGCCTACATGTCCCTTTTCACCGCCTCAATGCTGGGGCTGGTGCTGTCCAGCAACATCGTGCAGTTGTACGCCTTCTGGGAGCTGGTCGGCGTTTCGTCTTACCTGCTGATCGGGTTCTGGCACGAGCGGCCCTCGGCGGCTGCGGCGGCAAAAAAGGCGTTCATCGTCACCCGCATTGGCGACGTGGGTTTCCTCATCGCGATCCTGTACCTGTTCCTTAAGGCGGACGACTTTGCGGCCGTGGGTCTGAACGCCTTCCACATCCCCGACATCTGGCAGGCGGCGCAGCCCGTGGCCGCGGGTGCGGCGGTGCTGGGCGGCGCTGCGCTGACCTGGATGGCGCTGGGCATATTCGCTGGAGCGGTGGGCAAGTCTGGGCAGTTCCCGCTGCACGCCTGGTTGCCCGACGCCATGGAGGGCCCGACTCCGGTCAGCGCGCTGATCCACGCCGCGACAATGGTGGCGGCGGGAGTGTTCCTGGTGGCCCGGTTCTTCCCGGTCTTCCAGCAGTCGGACGCTGCCTTGGCGGTGGTGGCCCTGGTCGGCGCGTTCACGGCGCTGATGGCCGCGACCATGGGCCTGGTGATGAACGACATCAAGCGCGTGATGGCCTACTCGACCGTAAGCCAGCTGGGCTACATGATGGCCGCGCTCGGACTGGGGGCCTACGCGCCCGCCATCTTCCACCTGGTAACGCACGCGGTGTTCAAGGCGCTGCTGTTCCTCGGCGCGGGCAGCGTCAACCACGCCAGCGGTACCTTCGATATGACCTACATGGGAGGGATGCGAAAATACATGCCCGCCACCTACATCCTGGTGATGGTGGCGTCGTTCAGCCTGATTGGCATCATCCCGCTGGCTGGCTTCTGGAGCAAGGACGAGATACTGCTTGCCGCCTTCGACGGCAACAGCAACTTCGCGGACTGGATAAATATCGTCACCTTCGTCGGTCTCATCGTGGGCGTCGTGTTCACGGCTTTCTACTCCGTGAGAATGGTGATGATGACTTTCCACGGAGAATTCAAGGGCGGCGTGGACCAGGAGAACGCGGACCTGCACCCGCAACAGCAGGCTGCAGCGGCGCCTGCCCCCGTAAACGCGAGTGACGAGGCGCAAGAGGAGGGCGGCGGACATCACGGCGGCATGCACCTTGCCGAGTCGCCGCTGGTGATGGTGGCGCCGATGGCCGTGCTGGGCTTGGGCGCGGTGGTCATCGGCTTCGTCATCAACCCGCAGTGGATCAACTTCCTGGGAGTCCCGGTGCACTGGGTCACCGGGTTCGTGGCGGACGGGCTTCACCTCGCCACGGGCGGCGAGGGGCACGCCGAGCTGCCCGACTTCAGCTGGCCGATGGCCGGGATCTCCACCGCCGCCGCCGCTGGTGGAGCGTTGCTGGGCCTGGCGGTGTATGGACTGCGCAGGGACCAGGCGCGGGAGCCGCTGCGAATTCTGGGCCCGGTGCACACGCTGATTACGCAGAAATACTACGTGGACGCGCTCTACGAGAACCTGATTGTGCGCCGGAGCTTCTACCGGTCCCTCGCCGCGCTCACCAACTGGCTCGACCGTAGGCTAGTGGACGGAATCGTTGACCTGGTGGGGTGGTTCTTCCGCAACATCGGCTCGGCGGTGGCCCGGGTGCAGACGGGGCAGGTGCAGGCCTACGGGACCGCGATCGCCCTGGGTTCGCTGCTAATCATCCTTGGATTCCTGCTCTCATCCTGAAAGGACTTTTCAATAACGAAAACTGATGGCGCCTGAGTTCAACGGACTGCTGACCGCTACGGTGTTCCTCCCCGCAGTTGGGGCGGTGCTGCTGTTGCTGCTGCGCGGAAACAAAGTCATTCGCGGAGCGGCGGTGGCCATCGCCGTGGTGGACCTGGTGCTGGCACTGCTGGTCTTCGCGCTGTTCGAGCGGGGAGAGGATGCCACACGCTTCCAGTTTGTGGACCAGTTCGCCTGGATACCCGATGTCGGACTGAAGGCGTCGTACCTGCTGGCGGTGGACGGGCTGTCGGCGCCCCTGGTGGCGCTGACGGGGCTGCTGGGCCTGTCGGCGGTGCTGGCGTCGTGGCACGTGGGGCTGCGGGTCAAGGAATACTTCTTCTGGTTGCTGTTGCTCCAGTCGGCGGTCATGGGCGTCTTCACCGCGATGGACCTGCTGTTGTTCTTCCTGTTCTGGGAGCTGGAACTGCTGCCGATGTACATGCTCATCTCCATCTGGGGGACGGGGCGCAAAGAATACTCGGCGATGAAATTCCTGATCTTCACCATCCTGGGCAGCGCGTTCATGCTGGTGGCCATCGTGGCGGTGTTCCTGACACCGGAGGTGGGCAGCTTCAACCTGATCGAGTTGTCGGCGAACAGTGGCGCGCTGGCGTCGGCGGCCACGCTGCTGCCCCTGTCGTGGCTGTTCTGGCTCTTCTTTGTGGCCTTCGCCGTCAAGCTGCCGACGTGGCCGCTGCACACGTGGCTGCCGGACGCGCACACGGACGCGCCCACGGCGGCGAGCGTTATGCTGGCGGGTGTGTTGCTCAAGATGGGCGGCTATGGCCTGCTGCGGGTGAACGTGGGGCTGTTTCCCGACCAGTCATGGGAGTTTGCTTGGGTGCTGGTGGCTCTGGGCGTGATCAGCGTGCTTTACGGAGCAGTGGTGACCATCCGCCAGACCGACCTGAAACGACTGATCGCATACTCCAGCGTGAGCCACATGGGGCTGGTGTTGCTGGGCATCGGCTCGGTCGGGGTCGCCGGCGGCACGTTGACGTCCACGGGCCTCAGCGGTGCGGCCCTGCAGCTGTTCACTCACGGCACCATCACCGGCCTGCTTTTCCTGGCGGTGGGACTGGTGTACGAGAAGGCGCACACGCGCTATATCCCCGACCTCGGCGGGCTGGCAGGGCGGATGCCCTTCGTCGCCGCGGCCATGCTGATCGCGGGACTGGCGTCGTTGGGACTGCCGGGGTTGAGCGGGTTTGTGGCTGAACTGCTGGTGTTCCTGGGAGCTTACCGGGCCTACGACTGGCCTACCGTGCTGGCCGTATTGGGTATCGTCCTCGCCGCCGGGTACATCCTGTGGATGATGGAGCGCACCTTCTTCGGCGCCCGCCGGGAGCGCTTTGCCGACCTGACCGACGCCTCGCTGGTCGAGGCGGCCCCCCTCGCCCTGATGGTCATTTGCATCATAGGCGTGGGTATCTACCCCGCACTGCTTACCGACATGTTCGAGACGGCCCTGGCCCCCATGGTCCAGGCTATCAACGGCGGCTAGCCAGGAATGAACGCCCACGACATTTACATAATCTCGCCATACCTGGCCATGGCCGGAGCGGGCCTGCTGGTCATAATCTTCGACTTGGCCCTGCCACGGCGCGCCACCCGGCTGTTGCCCTACCTGGCGTTTCTGTTGCTGAGCGGGCCGTTCGTTCTCAGCCTGTACCAGTTCTATGACCTGGGACAGGCCGGAAGCCTAGTGCCGGACGGATCCGACGGCGAGGCCAGCATTCTGCTGGGCAGCCTGTCAGTTGACCGGTTTGCCCTGTTCTTCAACTTCCTGGTGACCGGAGCAGCCGCGCTGGTGGTCCTGGCCTCCACCGAGTACATCAAGCTGATGCCGCGGTTCCGGGGCGAGTATTTCGGCCTGCTGCTGTTCTCCGCCACCGGAATGATGCTCCTGGCGGCGGCCACCGAGCTGATCACCATCTACGTTTCGCTGGAACTGACCAGCCTTCCGATTGCCGCGCTGGCGGCGTTCCTTATGAGCGGGCGCTCCAGCGAGGCGGGTATGAAGTTCCTGATCATCGGGGCCATCAGCTCGGCGCTGATGCTCTACGGGATGGCGCTGGTCTTCGGATTTACGGGCAGCACTGAGCTGTCGGAAATATCTGCGGCCGTTGGCCACGCCGGAGGCAGCATTGCCTTCGGAAACTACGCGCTGCTGGTGGGCATCGTTCTGTTGGTCGCTGGCTTCGGGTTCAAGATATCCGCCGCGCCGTTCCAGATGTGGGTGCCCGACGTGTACGAGGGCGCACCCACGCCGGTGGTGGCGTTCCTGTCGGTGGCCAGCAAGGCGGCGGGGTTCGCAGTTCTGTTCCGGGTGCTGTTCACCGGGTTCTTCGACGTGTCGCTGGACTGGGCGGTGCTGCTGGCGGCACTGGCCGCTGCGTCCATGACCATCGGCAACGCCGTGGCCATCGCCCAGAGCAACATCCGCCGATTGTTCGGGTACAGCACCATTGCCCACGCCGGTTACCTGCTGGTGGGTGTTGCTGCCAGCGTGAAAGCAGTCGAGGTTATTCCGGACGTTCCGGTCTTTGCCTCCATCGGTCTCGACAGTGTCCTGTTCTACCTGGTCGCTTACACGGCCGCCAACCTGACAGCGTTCTTCGCCATCGCCGCCATCAGCGAACGGGTCGGCAGCGACCGTATCAGTGACTATGCCGGTGTGTTCACGCGCTCCCCGGCGCTGGCGATAACCCTTGCTCTCGCCCTGATCGCTCTCATAGGAGTGCCGCCCACAGGGATATTCATAGCCAAGCTGTACGTGTTCACTGCAGCGGTTGACAGCGGGCTAGCGTGGCTGGCCATAGTGGGTGTGGTGAACAGCGCGGTGTCGGCCTACTACTACATCCGCATCATACGGGTGATGTTCCTGCAACAGGCACCCGTTGCGCCGGGCGCTCCGCCATCCCGCAACCCGGCCCCCTGGGCTGCGCTGGGCGTCGCCGCTGCCGTGCTGGTGTTCCTGGGCGTGGCCCCGGGCTTCGTGATGGAGGCCGCAGGCGCGGCGGTCAGCGCCCTGGGTGTGTAGCGGCCCGGGCGTTGCTGAAGATGGCCCATGTTATCATCGCATAACAGAGCCTCCGGAGGTGTGCGCGTGAACAGAATTGAAGTTACCGGACTTAGTGACGGGCTGGTGCAACGATTGCAGACAAGGGCATCGGCCAAGGGCCATTCGCTGGAGGAGGCCGTTCTGGATATTCTCAACGGAGCATTGCCGGGGTCGACTGATGCTGTGCCTAGTTATCCTGGATCAGCCAAAGAGGCTTTAGAGCGAATTCGCGCAATGTATGCGGAGATTGGCTTCCGGGATTTGGACCATGAGCCGCCTCTGCTAACGGCTTGTTGCTGCCCGTGCCATGATGACCACTAGGCAGTGATGATGATTATCTTGGATACCAATGTCGCCTCCGAGCTGAGCAAACCCAACCCCTACCCAAATGTGGCGGAATGGTTTGCCAGGCAGTCTTTGAGGGAACTGTATTTGACCTGCGTCACTGAGGCGGAATTGCGATACGGCCTTGAAAGGCTGCCGGTCGGCCGTAAGCGCCGCGATCTGATGGACAGGGACGAAAGGCTGATTGATGAAGATTTGGGTGGTCGGGTGCTGCCTTTCGACCGAGCTTCGGCCCGCGCCTACGCCGAAATCCGAGTTGCCAGAGAGCGCGGTGGACGCCCCTTCGGAGAAAATCTGCATAGAGATTGCATGATTGCCGCCATTGCGCGGGTCAACGGTGCCTCTGTTGCCACGCGCGACACCCGTGGCTTCGAAAACTGCGGCATTGAAGTCATCGATCCTTGGGAATCCTGAAGGCACCTCCCGCACTGATCGCCGCCGCGCGAAGCACCCATTAAGCCGCAATCCTGAGGCCTACTGAAATGGACCCCAATACTACTTCGGCGATCCGGGATATCTTTGTCATCGTGGCGGCAGGCGTCTTTTCACTGCTTTGCCTGACCGTCGTCGTTCTGGTCTTCAAGCTTTACAGGCCGGTCCGGGACTCCGTGCACAACGCCTCCGGCACCACGGAAAACCTCAACCGCATCACCACTGAAATCGCGGCCGTGTCCGGGGAAACCGCGTCGAACATCGTCCAGGTTTCGCGCAACGCCGTTACCATCAGCGAGAACCTCAAAGAGGGCAGCGAAGACCTGTCCAGCACGGTCAAGACCGCCAGGGAGGCGGCCAACAACGTTGCGGCCGCTGCCAGCACCGTTGGAACGATTGCCGAAACGGTCAGCCGCTTCTCGACGCTGGGTGTTAGCGGCGGGGGTTCCGCTGGAGTGGGAACCATCTTGCGTCTCCTAAGGAATGTGTTCGGCCCCTCTCGCCGGTCAGATGATGGGAGCGGCTAGCGGGTTCGATGGGCCCTCTGTCAGTTGACCTGCTACACTGGGACGGCTCTATATCGCAAGGGACGCAATGCATAACGTCGGTATCATTTACAACAACCGCATACCCGAGGCCCTGGACCTGAGCATGGCCATTCTCCACGAGTTGGACCTGCCGGAGGGAAGCTGGTATTCACCGGCGGAGAACCTCGAGTCCCTTGCGCCGCGCGCCGAAGGCACCGACCTCGTGATTACCGTGGGGGGCGACGGTACCATCCTACGGGCAGTGCGTTTCACCGGCCCCGCCAAGATCCCGATCGTCGGCATCAACATGGGCCGCCTCGGGTTCATGACCGAGCTGACGGTCGATGAAGCCCTGCCGAGGCTGCCCGCCTACCTGGACGGAGGCTACCGCGTCGACGAGCGGAATATGCTCAAGGCCACGGTAACGCGGGGCGGGTCAACCATCACCGAGGGCCCCTACCACGCCCTGAACGACTTCGTGGTGGCAAGGGGTGGGGCCTCCCGCGTGGTGTCCATCGCCGGGACCATCGACGGAGCACAGATCTCCACGTTCCGGGCCGACGGGCTGATCTTGTCCACGGCCACGGGCAGCACGGGCTACAACCTGGCCGTCGGAGGGCCGATACTCGACCCGGAGTCGGAAGCGCTGGTGCTCAAGACGGTGGCGGCGCACATGGGCCTGACGGCAGCGCTGGTGCTGCGCTCCCGGGCCGAGGTGTCGCTGCAACTGGAGGGGTACCAGGCAGCCGTGCTGAGCGTCGACGGCTACGAGGACTACGACCTCCAGCCGGGAGACCGGGTAGATCTGGCGCAGAGTCCCTACAAGGCGACCTTCCTGCGGGCTAATCCACCGTCATACTTTTTCGGCACACTCACGCGTCGCCTCGGGTTCAGCATCCGGGGGCAATAGGAGATACCCATAGTGGCTGATACCGATACTGATACCGATTCGGCGCCCATCCAGTTCGAGAACACCATAGATACAACCCGCCCATATGAAGGGAGAATCTTCAGTGTGCGGGTGGACACGGTTGAGTTGCCCAGCGGACGCCGCACCATCCGTGAGGTGGCGGAGCACTCCGACGCCGTATGCATGATCCCTGTTGACGATGATGGCAACGTGCTGCTGGTTCGCCAGTTCCGCAAACCCACCGAGTCGTCGCTGCTGGAGGCCCCCGCTGGCGGCGTGGAGGCCGGCGAGATTTCCGAGGAGACAGTGTTGCGCGAACTGCAGGAGGAGGTGGGTTACACCGCTTCCAACCTGCGCCACCTCGCCAGCTTCTGGGTCGCGCCCGGTTGGGCCACCGAGAAGATGCACGCCTACCTGGCCACTGGCCTGACGCCCTCCAAGCTGTCGGCGGACGACGACGAGAACATCCAGGTGGTGCGGGTGCCGTTTGCTGATGCAGTATCAATGATCCACACCGGCGAGATCCACGACGGCAAGACCATCGCATCCCTTTTGCTGGCCCAGCCGCTGTTAGAGCAGGTGTAAGCAGCCCATCCCTGACCAGCGGCGAGCATCTGAGAATACCTCTGACTTGACTATACAGAGGGAGCTGTTTGATACATCTCTAAATGACGAGGTACTTGTTTCAGTAAGTTGAGGTGTTGGATATGTTTAGTGCGTATCACGATGCCCACGAGTGCGACGACCGTGAACACCTCGCCTCAGCCGGTGCGTAATTCCCGGGATGGCAAGCAAGTTTATGAGATCCGTCTTTGGAGGCGGGTCTTTTTCTATGCGCCAAGGGTGATCTCATCGACCGGAGCTCTCGCTGCAATGGGCTCTGATGCCTGTGGAGAAAAGGGGCGCCCGCTGGAACTGCCCCGGCGGTCCTGGTCAACGGGACCCAAGTGGTCGAGACACTGCCCCAGCCCCAGCTACACGATAGCGTTCCCATTCAGCTGATTGGCATTTCGTAGAGGTGGACTCAAAACCAGCCTCTGCCATGCGCAATGACCACCGTGAAATGCTCGACCATCAGCTGCGGAGCGCTGTCCGGTGACCGCAACCCATTAACGGGATGCCCACCCTCCGATAACCTGTACCTCAGTTATTAGTAAAAATGATCATATTATCCAATTCCCACAGGGCACAATGCTCATGTCTGCCTGTCTTTTGTGGGACATCAACCCTCGTTACTACGACCGGAAATTGCCGGGAAATCTGAATTCCCCCCGCTTTGGGCATCGGGGGCGGTGGACACTAGCATCTGCGCAGCGTTGCAGTCCTCCGGGGTGTGCTGCCCCACGAATTCGTTGGCTCCGCACCCGCTACACTCCAGGTGGGTCACAGTGGGACACAGTGGGACAAAATGGTGCGGGACCCTGAAATTTTTGCCCTCTCTGCCTTTCTGGCTTCCAATTTCATAGCTGAACTTCCCCTCTCGCAGTCAGGACGATTGCAAAGTCTCTCTGTCATTCCCGCGCAGGCGGGAATCTAGCCCCTCGTGAGACCATTACACCCTGACTCCCGCTTTCGCGGGAGTGACGGTTAGTCCTTGCCTACGGTGAGTGAGGGGACTTTGCAATCGTCCTGCTCTCGCAGTTGCTTCGTGGGACAAAACGGGAAAATTTGCCACAAGTTTGGGGAAACATGGTCCCGTCACTCCCACCCTCGGCTCCCTGGGAGTTATCGGCCTTTTCGATGGACGACAACCTCAGTTAAGGTGTGAAAAGGCTCGGAAATGAGCTGATAATAAAATTTTGGGCCATCGGGCGCTCGCCCGGGAGGAGTCCACTACTTGCCCCCGGGCGAGATTCCGGTACCAGGCATTTTGAGGCCCGATCTTTGGGACAGGATTGGTGGCTCGACCTCTCTATTGAGACCACCGTTCCTTCCGCTATCAGCCACAGCCGAACGGGATTTTGTGGTATAGTGTTCGGCGGCTTATCGAGGTCACACTGGAGGAAATGGGTCAACATGCTGGAGCATGATGTCCTGGTAATCGGCGCAGGTCTTGCCGGTATGCGGGCAGCCATAGCGGCTCGGGCCAACGGCGCCAACACTGCGATAATAAGCAAAGTTCACCCCGTCCGGAGCCACTCAAACGCGGCGCAGGGCGGCATCAACGCAGCCCTCACCGACCGTGGCGACGACTGGGAAGATCACGCCTACGACACGGTCAAGGGAAGCGACTTTCTGGGCGACCAGGACGCCATCGAGGTGATGTGCCGGTCTGCGGGACGAGCCCTGATCGACATGGAGCACTTCGGCGTCACATTCAACCGGGACGACGAGGGCTATCTCGGCACCCGGGCCTTCGGCGGCCAGCGTCGTGCCCGCACGTTCTTCGTCGGCGACTTCACCGGCCAGGCGCTGCTCCACGTGATGTTTGAGCAGCTGATCAAGTCCGGCGTCCGCCGCTACGAGGAATGGTTCGTAACCTCGCTGATAATCGAGGACAACCAGGTCTGCGGCGTAATGGCCCTGGAGATTCGCACCGGCCAGGTCTATGCCCTTCGCGCCAAGACGGTGATTTTCGCCACCGGCGGCCTGGGCCGCATTTTCGAGCCCAGCACCAACGCGCTCATCGTTACCGGGGACGGCATGGCGTTGGCATACAACGCCGGCGCCCAGCTGATGGACATGGAGATGGTGCAATACCATCCCACCACCCTGGCTGGCAGTGGCGTGCTGATCTCCGAGGCGGCCCGCGGAGAGGGTGCTTACCTGCTGGACAAAGATGGCAACCGGTTTATGCAGAGATATGCTCCCAATATGATGGAGCTGGCCTCTCGCGATGTGGTTTCCCGCTCGGAGCAGACCGAGATCAACGCTGGCAACGGCGTGAACGGTTGCGTATTTCTTGACTGTCGGCACTTGGGCGAAGCTCTGATCATGGAAAAGCTCAGCCAGATCCGGGAGATAGGCATTGACCTGGTGGGCGTGGACATGATCAAGGAACCCATCCCGATTCGCCCCGGAATGCACTACATAATGGGCGGCATCAAGACCGACGTGGACGGGCAGACAAATCTCCCCGGAGTCTACGCAGCCGGGGAATGTGCCTGTGTCAGCGTCCACGGCGGCAATCGTCTGGGGGCCAACTCCCTGCTCGACACCATCGTCTTCGGAGAGCGGTCCGGCAACCATGCCGCCGCGGCCGCACGGGACGTTGATTACGTCGAGTTCAATGTGGAACAGGCAGTCAGGAACGAGGAAAAGCGAATCCAGGATCTTCTCGATCGCCCGGTTAACGGAGACCGGATCGCCAGTGTCCGGCTTGGCATGGGCGAGTCAATGAACCGCAACCTCGCCGTGTACCGCAACCAGGAGGGCATGGAGGAGACACAGGGCGACCTGGAGCAACTCCAGGATCGTTTCAAGACCGTGCCGGTCGAAAACAAGGGCAAGGTCTTCAATACCGACCTGGTTTTCGCGCTGGAGCTGGGCTTCATGCTCGACGTCGCTCCAGGCATCGTCGTAAGTGCTCTCGACCGCAAGGATAGCCGGGGCGCTCAGGCCCGCACCGACTATCCTGACCGCGACGACGAGAATTGGATGAAGCACCTGGTGGTTGGCAAGGGTGAGACGGGTCCGGAGATTTCGTACTCCCCTGTCAGTATCACCAAGTGGGAGCCGGAAGAAAGGAAGTATTAGACATCCGGCCAGCCTTTCCTGCCGGAGAAGCTGGACAGGAAAGGCGCACGGGCAGAAACACTGAGTTGAAGGGAAGCAGTCGATGAACGTCACCATCAGGGTGCAGCGCCAGGACCCAGAGGCGGAGGACACTACCCCGTTCTGGCAGGACTTCACGCTGGAAATTGAGGACAACGCCACCGTCCTGGACGCCCTCATCAAGATTCGCGAGGACTTGGACGGCACACTGAGCCTGCGTTGCTCGTGCCGCAGTTCCATCTGCGGGTCGTGCGCGATGCGCATCAATGGCCACGCCGGGCTCGCCTGCAAGACGCAGGCTGCGATGGCGGTGCAGGAGGGCGACATCATTGAGGTGGAGCCCGCCGGCAACATGCCAGTGATCAAGGATCTGGTGACCAACTTCGACCTTTTCTGGGACAAGATCATGGAGGTGGATCCCTACCTTCAGCCCCAGGGACCGGAGCCAGAGCAGGAATACGTTGTCTCCAACGAGTCCATGCGCCACCTGTCTGGAGTGACCTCCTGCATCATGTGTGGCGCCTGTGTGTCGGACTGCACGGTCATGGAAGTCGACCCGTCCTTCCTTGGCCCTGCGGCGCTGGCCAAAGCCTACCGCTTCACCGCCGATCCTCGCGATGGCGACAATGAAGGCGTATCGAAGGAGCGCTTGGAGCAGTTGAACGCACCTTCGGGCATGTGGGACTGCACCCGCTGCCTCGAGTGCGTTCAGGCCTGCCCCAAGGGCGTGGCCCCAATGGAGCGCATCATGGCCATGCGGGACCAGGCCATCGCTGCCGGCTTCCACAATACCAACGGCGCCCGGCACACTGAGGCCTTCTCCGAGTCAGTGGAGCAGACAGGCACTCTGGACGAGTTGAAGCTTGTACCCAAGTCCTTGGGCATGACCAACATCCAGGGGCTGCTGAGCTACGCTCCCGTGGCGCTGCAGGCGCTGACCCACGGCAAGATGCCGCCTTTGATGCACAAGAAGATCGAAGGCATTGAGCACGTCCGGCGGTTGTTCGAAAAGGTGGACGAGACCGAGCGCTAGGGTCGCCCCATCCAGGCGAGGGGCTGCGCGACCAATCCCAGAGTTTACGGAGACCAGAATTGAGGTACGCTTTCTTTCCCGGCTGCGTTTCGCGGGGCGGCTGCCCTGAGCTCTACCCGGCGGCGGTACTTATCTGCAAGCGGCTGGGCATCGATCTGTGGGAAATGCAGGGTGCGTCCTGCACAGGCGCGGGCGTCCTGCAGGAGAAGAACCAGCTCCTGGGCGATACCCTGAACGCCCGGACCTTCGCCATGGCGGAGTACTGGGACCTGCCGATCATGACCATCTGCAGCACATGCCAGGGCGTCATGAGCCAGGCCAACTTCCGGCTGCGGGACCCGGAATACCGCGGCAAGGTGAACGAATACCTGGCCGAGGAGGGCCTGGAGTACAAGGGGAACGCCAACCCCAAGCACCTGCTGTGGATCCTGATTGAGGACTACGGGCTGGACAAGCTGGAGGAGTTGGTAACCCGCCCGCTGCATGGCGTGCGGCTGGCTCCGTTCTACGGCTGCTACCTGGTGCGCCCAACCGACGCGCTGGAGTTCGGTGACAACCCAGAGCGTCAGGACTCCCTTGAACGCCTGATTGAGATCCTGGGGGCCACCGTGGTGGACTTCTCCGGCAAGACCCGCTGCTGCGGCTTCCCCATCCTGACCATCAACGAGCGGAACTCGCTGGCCATGGTGGGCAAGCACACCAGTGAGGCCAAGGATCTCGGTGCAGACGCAATGATCACGCCCTGCCCGCTGTGCCACCTGAACCTCGACAGCTTCCAGCCCAAGGCGGCGGCCCAGGCCGGCCGGGACATCGGTCTGCCGATTCTGCACATGCCCCAGGCCATCGGGCTCGCCATGGGCATCAGCCCGCAGGAACTGGGCCTGCGACGCCACATCGTAAATACCCGGCCACTGATCACCCAGCTATCCCACGCGGGTACCGCCCACTAGAACCCACAAACCCGGCCAAATGGAATCTGCCGATTTGGGGCCGCTGCACTCAGCGGCCCTCTTTGCGCAATTCTCGATTGACAGACAATTTCTCCAATGAGGATGCCCGATGCAGAATGACGAGGTGCTCATCCCGGCTTTCCCGGAGGACTGGCAGACGGCGTTGGCCATAGTGGCCCACCCCGACGACCTCGAGTACGGCGCCGCCAGCGCCATTGCGCGCTGGACATCGCAGGGCAAGACCGTGGTCTACGTGATGGTGTCCCGGGGAGAGGCGGGAATGAACGACAGGCACCCGTCAGAGGTGGGTCCCCTGCGTTCGCAGGAGGAAATCAATGCCGCCCGTGCGGTGGGCGTGAACGCCGTGGAATTCCTGGAGCACCCCGATGGTGTAATCGAGTATGGCCTTCCACTGCGCCGCGACATCAGCCGAGCGATCCGGAGCCACCGACCGGACGTTATCCTGACGCTGAGCCACCATCTGCAGTTTCCATCCGGCCACCTCAACCAGTCTGATCACCGGCACGTGGGCATCGCGGTATTCGACGCGGCCCGGGACGCGGCCAACCAGTGGGTATTTCCCGAACTGCTCAACCAGGGCCTGGAGCCGTGGGACGGAGTCCGTTTCGTGGCCGTCTTCGGCCCCAACGAGCCGACGCACGGCATTGACGTAACGGGCTTCTGGGAGCAAGGCCTGGAATCGCTGAGGCAGCACAGGGCCTACTTGGAGTACATGGGAGATGAGTCTACGGAGAAAACTTTTCGGTTCCTGACCGCTCATGCCGTTGAGGCAGGCAATACCATCGGCTGCGAGCACGCCGTGACGGTCGAGCTGGTGCTGATCAACGAACCTTTCGCCGACTAGCTCATAAGCTTATGGTAATGTAGAAGACGGTGTGTAACAGGCCCTTCAAGTGAGGAATTTGTTTCCCCAAACTCGCCAAAAACAACTCCTTGCAGCAAGACGCTCAATCGGTAAAGACTACGCGGCAGGCGGGTGTGCACGACTGCGAAAAAACGGTGCCAATGTCCGTAACTTCTGAACCTCGTTTCGTGAAGTATTGGCAAAATTGAAGTGCATGACATCGTTTCTGATGTCTTTCACTTGGTTTAACTGTTCCACAAAGACAGATTGATCATCTTGGATTCCAAGTTTGCTCCAATTGTCAGGAGTCTGCAATAGACGGCAATAGTTCCCAAATGAGAGATTGTTAGTGGATTCAATCTGGGGCCCATCTGAGCCATCTATCACCTTGGAAATTTCATCTCGGGTAAATTTGCAGTGGATAATGCAGCGAATGTGACTTTCGATTTCTCCCACCAACAGGAATGCCTCTGTGAGCTGCAATATGCGGTCGTTTAGGTCGGTAGCTGTAATGATACCGGTAATGAAGGTAGCTTGGCCCCTCACCAGCACATATCCTTGCTCGGATATGATCCTTACCGCCTCGAAGAGTGGCCGACTCCCCTCTATGATTTGGGGCGAATTGTCCATATAGAAACGGACTTCATTCCCTGTGGTTTGGAGGGCAAGGCCGATGGATTTCCAGGTGATTATTCCTTTAACCTCTCGATCACTCGTCATAACAGGCAACTGAGAAAAATCATGGCTCGCCATCAGGGTTGTAGCTTTTTTGAGATCGTCGTTGGGACTTACACGAATGGGATTATTTTGAGATTCTGGTAGGGAATCCACCAAAAGGGTTTTGTCTTCGAGCGAAGGCGGATCAATTGAGTCGAATATAGAAATGTCATCGTCAGGACCGATGTCATTGAAATCAGGCTCGGTGTGGAGACCGCAGGAATCCAAGTGGTTCCGCACTGTTTCCACAAGCCATGGACTTCGCCGTTCGTATCCGAACCAGGACGCAAATTCGCGTGGTGTTAGGACAGGTGCAGATGGCGCAAAGCCTTGCTGCCTGTCATACTTCATCCGTTGAGCGATGTCTTGGACTTTCTGAAAACCGTCTTCCATAAACGAGTTTGCCCCCCTCAAAGTTGGAATAACTACCCCCGCAGCGTCGGCACCACCTGCCGGTAGGCCTCGATGGTCCGCTCCACGTCCTCGTCGGTGTGCACCGCAGAGGGGTAGTACTTCTGGCCGCCCTTGAGCACGCCGCGCTCCAGCAGCCCGGCATTCAGACGGGCCAACATTGCGCCGTCGCCTGAGAGCAGGTCACGGTAGTTGTTGACTGGCTTTTCGGTAAAGCAGTAGTCGAAAACCGCATCCTCGCCGCAACTCTGGATGGGGATGCCGTTTTCAGCGCAGAGCTCGGCCATTGCGTTTCGCAGGGCGGCACCGGCGCCGTGCACCCGGCGGTAAGCGTCCGGGTCGTCGCGCAGCACCTCCAGCGTGGCGAGACCGGCGGCGCAGGCCACCGGGTTGCCGTTCAGCGTACCCACCTGGCTGACAAATGTGTCGCTGTCCACCTCGCCCCTGTCGTAGACCGACATGATATCGTCGCGGCCCAGCACGGCGGCCAGCGGGTACCCGCCGCCCATGATCTTGCCCACCGAGCACAGGTCAGGCGTAACGCCATAGAACTCCTGCGCCCCGCCGTAGGCCAGGCGGAAGCTGGTAACCACCTCGTCAAAGATCAGGGGGATGTTGTAGCGATTGGTCAGGTCTCGGAGGCCCTGCAGGAACCCGGGCTGCGGGGCCAGGATGCGCTGCATCGGTTCGACAATCACCGCGGCGATCTCGTCGTGATGAGCCTGCATGATGGTCTCGGTCGTTGACAGATCGTTGAAGGGTGAGATCAGCATGAGGTCGGCAATGGCCCTGGGGATGCCTCCGCTGTTGGCCTCCGACAGCGGAAACTCCAGCGACGCGCTGGGAGTCACGCTCATGAGGGCGTAGTCGCTGCTGCCGTGGTAGCCGCCCTCGAACTTCAGCACCTTTTCCTTGCCGGTGAACGCGCGGGCGATGCGCATCGCCTGGAAGCAGGCGTCGGTGCCGCTGGTGGTGAAGCGCACCTTGTCGGCGCAAGGCACGGCCTCCACCAGCTGCTCGGCTAGCATCACGGCCTTGTCGTTGTTGGCGAAGAACGTGCTGCCCTGTTCCACGGTCTTGATCACCGCCTCCACCACATGCGGATGCGCGTGGCCCAGCAGCATCGGCCCGCTGCCCATCAGCCAGTCGACGTACTCGTTGCCGCTGACGTCCCAGCAATGCGACCCCTTGCCACCCGCAACCAGGAAGTCATGCTCAGCGTCGAATTTGAGGTTGCCGGAATTGCCGCCGGGCAGGTAGCGGCCGGCCTTTTCCAGCAGGCGTCGTTCTTCAGGAGTGCGATTGGGCATGGCGGGCCTCCCTTGAGTTTAAGCTAGCCGTATAACAGGGTATGGCTTACTCGGTTATCTGGACTACGGGGTCACCGACGTATACTGTACTGCCTTCCCGTCCTATTGTATCGCCCTCTTGCTCGGAGGATTCGGCCAAGATTTTTCGTACTCTGGTAACCGTTCGCCCCGCCACTCGCGATAAGGCTTGCTGAACCTCAGAGGGTACACGTGCAGAATATGTTTCGTAAGTCTTTGCTACTGAGAACTGCGGGTGTATTTCAAAGACTCTAACCTTAATCTTATCCCTGACCAGAACCCCCAATTCAAGCCCGCTGTCTGGGTCTCTGATAGGTACATCAGGCTGTGTTACCTGAAACGTCATTCCTTCCGATATACCGTCGCTCCGGCCCTTGTTGATTACAAGGTCTCGCTCATTCAGAATGGCGGCCACTTTCCCCTGAATGGGCATCTTTTATCCTCCCCACTTGCGAATCAGCCTCATGACGGAATCAATCGATCCACTGTTGATGTAGCGAGAGAATTCTACCCCCGAAGGCGGAGAAAAATCATGCGCCATTCGATTTTCAAGACCCGCCCAAAAGTCGGGAGATTCCATTCGGTCAATGACCTGGCAGAGGCAAAAATCCGATTCAACTGATATCACCTCCACTGCCCCCAGGATCTCCTTGGTATGAACATTGGCTGCGACAAACGAGTCTCCGACCGACAGAAAGTCGCTCCGCTCTCGGGGTAAACTTACTATTAGACTCCCGCCTCTGTCCGAAATTCCAAGAGCGGGGATTGACTGGGCTGGTCTTCCAGATGCTGCTTCTAACACCATGATTGCTATCCCTGCCAGCGGCCGCCTGCGCCTGAGATAAGTGCATCGAATGCCCTTGCAGAGTGATATCGAAAAAATCGTCGTGATGGTAGACCCAAGGAAACTCCCTCCAACAGCGGCAAGTATCCGGCCGTAGGACGACTTATCGTCAACGTAGACCGTAAGGGCAATTGCCAGTGCGATGGCTAACCATATAGCAAGAAGACCAAGCCATATCCCGACACCGACATCCAGGAACCGCAATGAGAAACCCTTCCAGCTTAGCGTTTCGTATATGAAAGATAAAACTAAGGGCCGCGTTCAACAGACGGTAACACGGCCCACTACGATCCTGCGAACGGTCATCGCATTAAGGCAAAGCAAGAATAGGTGAACGTAATTGCAGGCTACGCTCCCGCCCTCGCCTTTTCCATCACGTCTATCAGCTCCTGCACGCTGGCTGCGGAGCTCTGGAGGGCCGCCTGCTCCTCGGGCGTTAGCCGGATCTCGATGACCTGCTCCATTCCCCCTGCGCCCAGCTTCACTGGCACGCCCACACACAGGCCGTTGATGCCGTATTCGCCCTGCAGGTAGGCGCAGGCGGGAAGGATGCGCTTCTTGTCCAGCAGTACCGCCTCTACCATCTGGGTGATCGCCGCAGAGGGTGCGTAATAGGCGCTGCCTTCCTTCAGCAGTTGCACGATCTCGCCGCCGCCCTGCCGGGTGCGGCGGACCAGTTGCTCCACCTTTTCTTCGGCCATCAGCTCGCTGATTGGTATGCCGCCGACAGTCGTGTATCGCACCAGCGGCACCATGTCGTCCCCGTGGCCGCCCAGCACGTAGGCCTGCACGTCCTCCACCGAGACGTTCAGTTCCTGGGAGATGAAGGTGCGGAAGCGGGCGGTATCCAGTACCCCGGCCATGCCGAAGACGCGCTCGCGGGGGAAGCCGCTGGCCTGATAGATGTTCTGCACCATGGCATCCAGTGGGTTCGTTACGGGGATGATGATGCAGTTCGGCGAGTGTTTTACCACCTGTTCGGTGACGGACGAGGTGATGCGCATGTTGGTCAGCAGCAGGTCGTCGCGGCTCATGCCCGGGCGGCGGGCAATTCCGGCGGTAATGACCACCACGTCCGAGTTGGCCGTCTCATCGTAGCCATTGCTGCCGGTGATCAGGGCGTCGGTCCCGGTTACGGGTCCCGACTCCAGCATGTCCAGCGACTTGCCCTGGGGAAGGTCCTCCACCACGTCGACCATCACCACGTCGGCGTAGCCCAGTTGGTGTATCCGCTGTGCGGTGGTAGCGCCGACGTTGCCCGCGCCGACTACGGTTACCTTGTTTCGCATTGGTTGGCTATTCCTCCAATATGAGGCAGCACGTATTTGATGCTGCCGGGGATTGTCGGAGGGGAATCTCCACGACTCCCCTCCGTATGACCTGGCGTCAATTTCCCTGCCGTGGCTGGACGTGCTCCAGGTCGTGCCGCGGACTCCCGCTGCCTAGCTAGATGGCATCAATGATGGCATTCAGCGTGGCACTGGGACGCATAGCCTTGGCGGTCATATCGTCATCGGGGATGTAATAGCCGCCGATTTCCATTGGCTGTCCCTGGCAGTCAATCAGCTCCTGGAGGATCTTGTCCTCTTTGTCTGCCATTTCCTGGGCCACCTTGCTGAAGCGGGCGCTCAGCTCCGCGTCCTTGTCCTGGTTGGCCAGCGCCTGCGCCCAGTACAGTGCGAGGTAGAAATGACTGCCCCGGGTGTCCAGTTCGTTGACCCGTCGCGACGGCGCCCGGCGCTGTTCCAGGTGTTCGCCGATGGCCGCGTCCAGGGTATCGGCCAACAGTTGCGCCTTGTCGTTTTTGTACACCTGGGCGCAATGCTCGAAGGATGCCACAAGAGCGCAGAATTCACCGAGGGAGTCCCATCGCAGATGGCCCTCCTCCAGGAACTGCTGCACGTGCCTGGGGGCCGACCCGCCGGCGCCCGTCTCAAACATCCCACCGCCCTTGAGCAGGGGCACTACCGAAAGCATCTTGGCGCTGGTGCCCAGTTCCAAGATGGGGAAGAGGTCGGTCAGGTAGTCCCGCAACACGTTCCCGGTCACGGATATTGTGTCCAGTCCGGCCCTGCTTCGCTCCGCCGTGTACTTTATCGCATCAATGGGGGCCAGTATGCGAATTTCCAACCCGGCTGTGTCATTCTCAGGCAGGTACTGTTCCACCCTCTTTATCAGCTCTGAATCGTGAGCCCGCTCCTTGTCCAGCCAGAAGATGGCCGGAGTGCCGGTCAACCGGGCCCGGTTGACCCCAAGCTTGACCCAGTCCCTGATTGCAGCGTCCTTGGTCTGGCACATCCGGAATATGTCGCCTTCCTCGACGCTCTGTTCCATCAGGGTGGCGCCTGACCCGTCTACCACCCGGATCGTACCGTTGCCGGGGGCGGTGAAGGTCTTGTCGTGAGACCCGTACTCCTCGGCTGCCTGGGCCATCAGGCCGACGTTCGCGACGCTGCCGATGGTTGAAGGGTTGTATGCCCCGTGCTCCTGGCAGTCCTCGATAACGGCCTGGTACAGCCTCGAGTATGAGCGGTCGGGAATCATTGCGATCGTGTCGTGCAATTCGTTGTCGGGGCCCCAGGCGCGCCCTCCGTCGCGGATGATTACCGGCATGCTGGCGTCGATGATCGTATCGCTTGGTACGTGCAGATTGGTGATGCCGCGGTTGGAGTTCACCATGTACAGTTCCGGCCGCTCGTTGTAGACCGCTTGGACGTCCGCCTCAATCTCCGATCGCTTGGCTTCCGGCAGGTCCTGGATCTTCGTGAGAAGCTCGGCAACGCCGTTGTCGGGATCGACCCCAACCTCTGCCAGTGCCGCTCCGTGCTTGGCAAATACGTCCTCGTAGTACACCGACACGAGATGTCCGAAAATGATCGGATCGGAGACACGCATCATGGTTGTCTTCACGTGGAGAGAGAGGAGCACGTTGTCGGACTTGGCGCTCGCAATTTCTTCTGCATAGAAATTGCGCAACGCGCGAACATTCATAGCGGCGCAATCGATGATTTCATCAGCCAGCAATGAAATCCCGGACTTGAGAACTGACACGCTCCCGTCGGCGGCCACGAATTCGATGGCCGCGGAGCCCGACTCTGTTACGGTCAGCGCCTTCTCGCTGCCGTAGAAGTCTCCGCTCTCCATGTAGGAGACGCGTGTCTTGGAGACGTCCGGCCAGTCCTGCATCATCCGGTGGGGATTGCGCTTGCCGTGTTCCTTGACCGAGTTGGACGACCGGCGGTCGGAATTCCCCTGCCGCAGTACTGGGTTCACGGCGCTGCCCACCACCCTGGAAAAGCGGGCCCGGTTCTCGCGTTCTTCGTCGGTCGAAGGCGTGTCGGGGAAGTCGGGAATGTCGAATCCCTTCTCCTGCAGTTCCCTGATCGCCCCTTTCATCTGGGGAATGGAGGCGCTGATATTGGGCAGCTTGATAATGTTTGCCCCAGGGTCCTCGGTTAATTCACCCAAAATGGTCAGGTAATCCGGGATTCTCTGGTCTTCCGTCAGCCTGTCCGGGAAATTGGCGATGATGCGGCCAGTCAAGGAGATGTCCCAAGTCTCCAGTTCAATGCCGGACCCCTTGGTATAGGCCTGTAGAACCGGCAACAACGAGTGCGTGGCGAGAGCCGGAGCCTCATCAATTTTGGTATAAATGATCTTGGCCGCTTCTGGCATTTTCCTCTCCTTAGCTAATGAGCTTTACCGGCTGCTTCCAGTTGTCTGAAGACTCCGCGCGGTTCCTGGTCCTGTGAACGGAGTAGTGGCATGGCGCCCCACAACCGGCCGACTCCGTAGTCCCTCAATTCAAGACACAACCGAGCTTCCCGCTTTAAGCGGGGCTGAAATCGAGGAAATTATACATCCCAGCAGCCTTGTGGTGGTAGCCCTGACGTCGTCGCTGCGACGTCCCGATTCAGCTGGTCTGGCTTGAGAAAGATGTATGACCTGCCTTTCCTCAAGTCCTGTTCCTTGGCTCGTTGCCCGGAACGGAACGTCAATGGGCGATGCCCGTCCCTTGCCGACACCCGCGACTCCCTCGTACCATCAAATGTGGCGAGCTCGGGCGCCCGCAAGTCCATCCCGCGACCGGCGGCCCGTGAGGCGCTTTGCCCCAGTACCACGACAGGGCCCCGTTTTCGGCCCACACAGAGGCTGTCGAACCACCCGCCAACCGCCCCGAACGCAACGCTTTTCAACAAAATGCGACTTTGGTTAAAATTCCCCGCATCGGCGCGCAAGGGAATCAGCACTTTCATCCGGGTCCAATGCTCCGGACACTCTCCCCCTGTAGCTGGCGAGTCTTTAGTAGGCATCGGTGGCGCCGCGGAACGTGACGACGGGCAACTCTCCGCTCGCTCGTGTGAGCTGCGATTCCGGTGATCCCACCCTGAGAGGGGTAAAGGATCCATTAAGATCAATATCACGCTTGTTCCGTTGGTTGGTCGAAACCGAAAGATTTTAAGTCGAATTGTATCGACTTCCGGTCAGATTGAACCAGACCTCTCATTGGCTCTAAACTGTTGCGAGATTTTGGGTGAGAGGTGTGGGGCAAGACCGAACGATGGTCCAAGTAACCGCCAGAAATTCTACACGGTTGGAGCTATGCAAGAAACTGTTGGCTCATTCCGCCGGAAGTAAGTCCGAAATGAGTGAGTGGCAATTCAAGGCCCCGGTGGTGGCTTTGAGGGCTTTGTTGATTGGTGTGCTCCTGCTTCCGGTGATGGCTATATTTTCCCGCCGTCGGACCTATGGACTGGAGCATCTCGAAACACTCGCGGGCCCGGTGATTTTCGTCGCCAACCACCTCAGCGTGGCTGATAACCCGGCTGTGCTGCTGGCGTTGCCATGGCGATGGCGGCTGCGCTTGGCCACGGCGGCATCAAGGGAGGTTCTGGAGGGCCGGGGCAGGATACAGAGCTTTTTTGCGGCTTTGATCAGCAACGGCTTCCTGTTCTCGCAGACCGGGGCCGTTCGCAGCAGCCTTGCCCTTTGCGGCAGACTGACCGCCTCAGGTTGGTCGCTGCTGTATTTCCCGGAGGGAATTCGCTCCGACGATGGGACCATCGGGTCGTTCCGGCCAGGGATAGGGCTTCTCGCCACAGGGCTCGGCATTCCGGTGGTGCCGGTTTATCTCAAGGGTACCGACTCCGTGGTGGCCAAGGGAGGAGGCCGACCCCATCGGGGCTGCATCGAGGTCAGATTCGGGAAACCCCTGCGCTTCAGCAGTGATGCGGATTACGAGGAGGCTGCTCAGGAAATTCGGACCGCCGTAGCCGCGCTATCGGGAGGCAGTGTATCCTGATGTTTCCGCCACAGTATCCGGTTCCGCCCGGCTCCATGGAGGCCTTGAATCGTGTCTGACGGTGTCCTGAATACGCCCATTAGATTGCCGCTGCTCAACAAGATGCTGCTGGCATCGGACCACGTCGGCCTTCAGGCCATTCAGTACTTCCGCCAGACCTGGATGCTCTTCTTTCTGGTTCCGCCGATGGGAGATGGTATCGCCAGGGTTCCTGATGTCGTAATCCTTGGATTGGGTGTGGATGCCCGTGTCTTTGCCGGATTCCTGATATTTGCGGGGCGATTCATAGACGCGTTTACTGACCCGCTAATCGGCTGGTGGAGCGACCGCACGAGGAGCCGGTGGGGAAGGCGGATTCCATTCATCCTGTTCAGCACACCGTTCTATGCCCTTTTTGCGGGCATGATCTGGTTCCTGCCCTCCGAGGACGCCAGCCTGTGGAACGCGATCTACTTCGTGATCGTGCTGGAATTGTTCTTCATCGCTGCCACCATGTCCAGCGGTGCGCTTGAGGCGTTGGTGCCGGAGGTGACTCGCGGTGCCACCGACCGGATGAATCTGGTGGGCCTGATTTTCCTGTTCGCGGTGTTCGGCGCTGGGCTTGGCCTGGCCGGTAGCGGCGCGCTGGTCGATGCCTTCGGATTCCAGGTGGTGGGTGTCATTCTCGCCATAGTTGGACTGGTTTTTCGCTATCTCTCGCTTTCCGCTGTCTGGAAGTACGCTCCCCGGGAAACCACTCCGGCGAGGGTGGAGTTCCTCCGTGGTGTGAAGGAAACGCTGAGAAACCCGCAGTTCGTCTATTACCTCCCGACCTTTGTGATGTTCACCACGGGGGTTGGCATTCTCCTGGGCTGGATGCCTTTCTTCGCATCGGGGCTCCTCCAGGCCGAGGAGGAAGGCAAGGTCGCCAGCCTGATTTCCACTGTGGTGATCATCGGGGCAGTGATAAGCGGCCTCGGGTTCTGGATCGTGCTGAACCGCTTAAAGGTGAGCAAGCGCCGGGTCTACGGCGGGTGCCTCATTGCCAGCGGGGCGGCTTTTCCGCTACTGGGTTTGGTGGGGTTGGCTCCGGTTGGCGGCCTCGTTACCCAGGGGCTCGTGCTGTCCTTCATCGCCGGGCTGCCCATGGCCGCCGTGTTCATGCTGCCCAAGGGGTTGACCGCCGACATCGCTGACTACGACGCCATGATCACGGGCGAGCGGCGGGAGGCGATGTTTTACGCGACCCAGAACTTCTTTGAGAAGATCACCTTCGCGTTGCCTCCTGCTATCCTCAGCCTGATCCTGCTGCTGGGCGACACCACCGAGGAGCCCCTGGGGATCAGGATGGCTCCGGTAGTGGCTGGAGTGCTGGCGCTGCTGGGAATCACGCTCTGGCACCGCTACCGTTTGCCCGACACAGTGACCCAGGAGACGGTGACCGAGGCGGGCCTCCTGCCGGTCCGTCCGGCCCCCGGCGCGGCAGACTAAAAAATTGGGGCGCACCTTTGTGCGCCCAACCGATCATACATTTGCGCGAACTTACCACTACGTGCCGCTGAGTTGCGAGGCCAGGGACTCTGCATCGGTAACGGGCAACTGGCAGGCATAATTCTCGCAGACATAGGCCGTCGGCTTTCCGTCTACCATTCCACGGCCCTCCAACAGGGGCAGGCCCGATGCCGCCGCGGCTACTTCGCTGTCAGCGCCCACGATCACCCGGTTCGCCAAGTAGCGGCCGTTGACCGTCCTGAGCAGATCCGCCGTGGCTGCATTGGCCGAGGGGCCGATGACGGCGACTTCCTTGGGCGTCGACAGGTAGAAGTCCAGTGCCGCCAGCCAGCGGCCCGTACCTGCCGGTGCGCGGCCCATCAGCTCTGCCAGTGTCCGCAGCGGGGCGGCCGCCTTGCTTGCGTAGTCCTCGTTGCCTGTAACTACCGAAAGCCGCAGCAGCACGTCAGAGGCCACTGAGCTGCCGCAGGGCTGAGCGTTGTCGAACACGTCTCGAGGGCGCACCACCAGTTCTTCGTGTTCCTTTCCGGTATCGTAGAAGGCACCTGCGCCCTCGTCCCAGAACAGCGCGATCATCTGGTCGGCCAGCTCGACCGCGGAGTCCAGCCATCGACGCTCGAACGTGGCCTCGTAGAGGGACAGTAGCCCGTCGGCCACGAATGAGTAGTCCTCAAGGAATCCGGGCAGCTTGGCCTGACCCTCCCGGTATGTTCGCAGCAGCTGTCCCTCCGGATGAAGTGCTGTCAGCAGAAATTCTGCATTCTTGGCAGCGGCGTCCAGATAGTCCTGGCGCTCCAGTGCGGCGCCCGCCTCGGCGAAGGCCCTCAGCATCAGCCCATTCCATGAAGCCAGCGCTTTGTCGTCCAGCAGCGGGTGCTCACGCTTCTCTCGCTCGGTCCGCAGAGCCTCCTTGCCGCGGTTGATCACATCCACAAGCTGCTCCAGCGAAACCCCCACCCGCACCGCGAACTCAGCGGCCTTGACCGAAATGTTGAGGATGTTCTTGCCCTCGAAGTTTCCTCGCTGCGACACACCGAAGAACCCGTTGAAAAGTATCGAGTCCTCACTGCCCAATACGGCCTCGATCTCCTCGGGCGACCAGACGAAGAACTTGCCCTCCTCTCCCTCGCTGTCCGCGTCGGTCGCCGAAAAGAAGCCGCCGTGCTCGCCCGTCATTTCTCGGAGCACGTAGTCCAGCGTCTCCTCGGTTATCCGGCGATAGAGCGAACGCCCCGTGGCCAGCCAGGCGTGCAGGTAGAGCCGCGTCAGCAGGGCGTTGTCGTATAGCATCTTTTCGAAATGCGGGACCAGCCAGAAAGTGTCGGTGGAGTAGCGGTGGAAGCCCCCGGCAATCTGGTCGTAAATTCCTCCGCGTGCCATCTTCTCCAGCGTCAGTTCCAGCATCGACAGGGCGCGCTCATTGTGCCCGTGCGCGTAGTGGCGCAGCAGGACCTCCAGCGTCATTGCCTGCGGGAATTTGGGCGCTGACCCGACGCCGCCATTCTGGTAATCGAAGTTCGTCGCCAGCTGGTTGTAGGCCTGGTGCAGGATGCTTTCGTCCAGCGCGCCGGTTCCGCGGGGCATGTTCCCTGTCCGCCCCATCTGCTCGGTTAGCTGCCCGGTAACCCGCTGGATCTCCGAGTGGCTGTTCTGGTAGGCGTTGTACACGGTCTCCAGCAGGCGCGGGAACCCTGGCATATTGTGCCGGTCAACAGGCGGAAAATAGGTGCCGCCGTAGAATGGCTTGCCGTCTGGCGTCAGAAAGACCGTCATCGGCCAGCCGCCGCTGCCCGTCAGCATCTGCACCGCCTCCATGTAAACGGCATCAAGGTCTGGCCGTTCCTCACGGTCCACCTTGATGTTCACGAAGTGGCGGTTCATTACCTCGGCGATGGCGTCGTTCTCAAACGACTCCCGCTCCATAACGTGGCACCAGTGGCACGCCGAGTAGCCGATGCTGAGCAGGATCGGCTTGTCCTCTTCGCGGGCCCGGGCCAGCGCCTCCTCACCCCACGGATACCAGTCGACTGGGTTGTTGGCGTGCTGCAACAAATAGGGGCTGGTCTCGTTGATCAACCGGTTGGGCATGAGAGAGCTCCCGTAAGGAAGTGTTCAATAATCTTCCTTGCCTCTTTTCGATGGACGGGATTAGATGGATGGAAATGAATTTCCGTCTGGTGGGCGGGCCACTGACCGAATTCCTGACGAATGAGATAAACTACTTCCGCTTCAACTGTTTCAATTTCTCTCTTGGTTTCGGTATCCCCTTCCACCTGCACCCACACATCAACATCGGCGTCTTGAATGTTTCGTCGCCAATCATAGCCGTAATACCCGTGCTCACCTATCGCATTGAAACCGGTGCGTAGTCGGTTTCTCACTATTTGTCTTGTCTCACCGACGTATAACGGCACTTTGTCCTTAGAAATTATGTATATCTTTGGCACTCTTTTGGACGCTTCACCAGAAAACTTGGAGTCGCCATTGTGAGCAAGGACTGATTTGATTTTTTGAGGGTCAAAGGTAATCTTGTAATTGAATGGCCCTGACAGTTTCATCGGTGTCCCCTGCTCTTTTCTGCCTAATTTCCTTACACGCTCACGGTGACGGTTGTCATGCTGTGTGCGGGTTCGGTGCCGGAGGCAATCTCGCAGGACTCAAGGCCCTCAGGCAATGGACCCCCGTACTCAATCCGGATTTCCAGCATTGCCTGCGCCGTGTCCTGAATGGCATCCAGAACGTGGCGAAGCGGGTAGCAGGAGAGGGCACAGCCGGGGATGAGGGGGACCTCGGCGAACCAGGTCCCCTCCTCATCGGGCTCGACGTTAATCGGGAGGACGTAAGTCTTCATCGCTCGTTCTCCTGCTCCACCTTCTCGACGAAATCCGCCAGCGGCATGGCGCCCAGGTCGCCGCCGTCGCGGCTGCGGACTGCTACGGCGCCGGCCTCGGCCTCCCGGTCGCCGACGACCAGCATGTAAGGCACCTTCTGGAGCTGGGCAGTTCGGATCTTCTGGTTCATACGTTCGTTGCGGCTGTCGACCTCGGCGCGGAACCCTGCGCTGACAAGTTGCGAAAGGATGGTGTCAGCGTATTCCGCGTGACGGTCAGCGATGGGTATGACCACAGCCTGCACCGGCGCCAGCCAGACAGGGAACGCGCCGCCATAATGCTCTATCAGAACGCCCAGGAACCGCTCCATGGAGCCGAGGATGGCCCGATGGACCATGTAGGGACGGCTCCGGCCTCCCTGGTCGTCCTGGTAGGTGAGGTCGAATCGCTCCGGCAGGTTGAAGTCGAACTGCACCGTGGTGCACTGCCAGGCCCGGCCCAGCGCGTCGGTAATGTTGATGTCGATCTTTGGTCCGTAGAACGCGCCGCCGCCCTCGTCCACGGTGAACGCCAGTCCTCGCGCCTCCAGCGCCCCTTGCAGCGACGTGGTGGCGTGCTCCCACATCTCCGGGTCGCCAACGTACTTCTCCGGACGGGTGGACAGGGCGATGCTGTAGTCCTTGAACCCGAAGGCCTCCATCAGCTCGAAAGTCAGCTCCAGCACGCCTCCGACCTCGTCCTCCACCTGCTCCGGACGGCAGAATATGTGTGCATCGTCTTGAGTGAACCCTCGCACACGCATCAGCCCGTGCAGCACGCCGCTGCGCTCGTAGCGATACACAGTACCCAGTTCGGCGAATCGCAACGGCAGCTCGCGGTAACTGCGCAGTGACGACCGGTAGATGGTGATATGGAAGGGGCAGTTCATTGGCTTGAGATAGTATTCCTGATCGTCCACCTCCACCGCAGAGAACATGCCTTCACGGTAAAAGTCCAGGTGCCCGCTGGTCTGCCAGAGCGTCGAACGGCCGATGTGCGGCGAATACACCACGTCGTATCCACGGCGGTAGTGGATGTCCTTCCAATAGTCCTCTATAAGCGACCTTATCCGGCCCCCCTTGGGGTGCCATACCACCAGGCCCGGGCCAATCTCGTCGTGGATGGTGTACAGGCCCAGTTGGCGCCCCAGCGTGCGGTGGTCGCGGCGTTCCGCTTCCTCCAGCCGGGCCAGATGTACGTCCAGCTCATCCTGAGACTCGAAGGCTGTACCATAGATGCGCTGCAGCATCGGCCGCTTCTCGTCGCCGCGCCAGTAGGCACCGGCCACGCTGAGCAGTTTCATCGCAGGAATCTCGCCGGTGCTGCCAACATGGGGCCCTTGGCACAAGTCCACGAAACCATTGTGCCGATAGATGGAGATGACTGCCGAGTGGTCCAGCCCCTCGATAAGCTCCAGCTTGTACGGCTGTTCCGTGAACAGTTCTTCAGCCTCGCTACGGCTCAATTCCTCCCGTTCGAAGGGGAACGAGCCAGAGATGGATTCTCGCATCAGGCCTTCGATGCTTTCCAGGTCTTCCGGAGTGAACGGGCGGGACACATCGAAGTCGTAGTAAAACCCGTCCTGGGTAGGAGGGCCTATGCCCATCTTGGCCTCGGGGAAAAGTTTAATAACCGCATCGGCCATCACATGGGCCGCCGAATGGCGCATGGCGTGTCGGCGCGCGTGCGCCTCGTCTACTGTGGCGGAATCAAGGGCGCCGTGGTCAAGCATCGTTCAGTCCTGCACCGTGCATTTCCGGCGCGAATCAGGTGGTAGTCCAAAGCATTATAGCCCAACCACTTCGCATGATTCCGTTACCACGGGATATAATAGGCGTGCCCACTCGATTCAACTGGCGGGAGCGCGCGTATGGCCACAAAAGCCGACCTGGAGGCCTTCAGCACCTCGGTAACCTGTCCCGGCGACTTTGACGAGTTCTGGAGTGGCATCCTGGCACATCTCGCCACGGAGCCGCTGGAGCCGTCAATTAAACACGATCCTCTTCGCAGTAACGAAGATGTCAAGGTCTACCAGGCAACCTACCGCAGCCTCGACGGCCTGGAAATCTTCGGCTGGTACAGCGTTCCCGCCGTAGGCGATGGGCCGTTTCCCGCCATCCTCGTCCTCCCGGGCTACAAGTCCGAGCCAGCGCTACGGCGCGACTGGGGACGCAAGGGCGTGGCCGTATTGTCCGTTGCTGTTCGCGGCAAGCTGCCCAGCAGCGCCGAATTCAACCCGGGCTATCCGGGCCTTCTGACCCACGGCGTTGAGAGTCGCGAAACATACAGCTATCGCGGGGTGATCTCCGACTGCTCCCGGGGCGTAGACTTTCTATTGTCAAGGACGGAAATCGACTCTGAGCGCATTTTCTGTTGCGGCAGCAGCCAGGGCGGCGGACTCACGTTAGCCACCGCTGGAATTCGCCCGGAAATCAAGGGCGGCGTATCCGGATATCCCTTCCTCTGTTCCTATCCCGAGTCGATGAAGATGCTCCGCTCGTACCCTTATGACGAGTTGTCATGCTACCTCCGCGCCTACCCTGAACGTGAATCGCAGATGCTGGAGACACTTCGATACTTTGACGGCGTTAACTTTGCGACCCGCATCAAGTGCCCGATGGTAGTAGGTATCGCCCTCGAGGACGAGGTCTGCCCGCCCGAGACCAGCTATGCCGCCTACGACCACCTCGCAGGCGAGCGGGAGCTGTGGCTCTTCCCGGAATCCGGACACGGCAACGCCCACGACTACCCCCGGCAAGAGACGGCGTGGCTGGAGCAGCGAATTGCCGCATCCCAGGCCCAGTGGGCAGTATCATGACCCCGGGTACCTTCTGGGAAAAGACGGAGGCTCAACTGGCGGAAACGCCGCTAGACCTCTCGATAGAAAGAGACTCGTTCTATTCGCAGCCCGAGTGGGACGTGTATCAAGTACGCTATAACACTTCTGGCGGTCATCGCCTCTACGCGTGGATGTCGGTCCCGAAGCATATCGACGGACCTGTTCCAGCCCTGCTGCGCTTGCCCGACTACGCCAGTGTGCATGACATAATCTATACGTCGCTGCGCCACAACGCTGTGGTCATGAACGCCGCTCACCGTGGTCAGCGAAACAGCGATGGCGAGTACCGGGCCAGCTACCCTGGTCTGCTCACCGATGGCATCGCTGACGGTGAGTCGTGGGTCCTGCTGGGCGCCTGGGCCGACGCGATGCGCGCGCTGGATGCCCTGCTGGCCCAGGACCGCGCTGAGATTGGCAAGGTCGCGTTGTGGGGAGTCGGCCTCGGCGGAAGTCTCGCGATGTCACTGGCGGCGAGGCGCCCCCGGGTGGCTGCGGTGGCCGCCGACACGCCAATGCCTTTGGGACATCCCTCCGCTCTTGAGGCCGGATTGGGGTATCCGCTGGGTGAGATTGGCGACTTCCTGCGCCTATACCCCGAACGGCGCGCGGATGTGGAAGCCACCCTCGGTCTTCTTGACCCTGTCGGGGATGCCGCTCGCGTGACATGCCCCGTGCTCCTCAGCGCGGGCCGGTTCGATCGGGGCACCTGTCCTGTCTCTTTCGCCGAGGCTTTGGCCGAAACACTGCCCAACTGCGATCTGCGACTGTACGACGGTGGGGCAGAGGGTGGCGGCCACATACACGCTGTGGCACGCGTCGCCTGGCTCGCCGACCGGTTGGAAATAGCCTAACGGTACCCAATCTCTTTACTGGAGAAACGCTCGCCATGGAACAACTCAGGCAGAACCTTTCAGCAATTGCCCAGAAAGTGGCGTCCGTGGTGGAGCGTCTTTGACCTGGCCAGCAAGGAACTGGAAATAGCTGAACTCGAAAAGGAGTCCGCAGAACCGGATTTCTGGAACGATCACCAGCAGGCACAGGCCAAGATGCGCCAGATGGGCCGCTTGCGCGACACGGTAGAGCTCTGGCGCGACCTCGAGTCGCGAAGCGTTGATCTGCTCGAGCTCACTGAGCTGGCCCTGGAGGAAGGAGACTCCTCCTTCGAAGGGCAGTTGGAGGCCGACACCGAAACCCTCATCGCCGACCTGGCTCGGGAAGAGATCAAGCTCACCTTGTCCGGTCCTTACGACGAACGGTCCGCCATCATAAGCATCCACTCCGGCGCTGGTGGCACCGACTCCCACGACTGGGCTCAAATGCTGCTCCAGATGTACGTCGGCTGGGCTGAGACCGGCAAACGCTCCGTCGAAGTCATGGATCTGTCTTACGGCGACGAGGCAGGACTCCGCAGCGGGATCCTCGAGGTCGGCGGAGATCACGCCTTCGGCTACTTGGGCGCGGAGCAGGGGGTACACCGCCTCGTGCGACTCTCCCCCTACGATCCCAACAATTTGCGGCACACCTCGTTCGCCAACGTCGAGATACTACCCGCCGTCGAAAGTGAAAGTGATATCGACATCCGTCCCGAGGATGTGAAAATGGACACCTTCCGCTCCAGCGGGCCGGGAGGACAGAACGTCCAAAAAGTGGCCTCCGCAGTCCGTCTGACCCATTTGACCACGGGCATTGTGGTGTCCTGCCAGACAGAACGATCCCAGCATCAGAACCGCGAGTATGCCATGCGCATCCTGCGTGCCAGGCTCTTGAAGCGCCAGGACGACGAGCGGGCCGAGCAACTGGCAAAGATCCGCGGGGAGAGGGCCAATCCCGAGTGGGGGCACCAGATTCGCAGCTACGTGCTCCACCCCTACAAATCAGTCAAGGATCACCGCACCAACCTTCAGAGCACCAATCCGGACAACGTCCTAGCCGGCCAGATAGACCCCTTCATCGAAGCCTACCTCATCCATCAGCTTGGCAGCGGCGATTAGGAACAAGGACAGGCGGGATCCTGAAGGACGTCCCTGCCTGAACCGGCACAGGAAATCGGCTAAAGAGAAGGAGCGGCCAATCAGACCGCTCCTTATAACTTCCGAAGTATTCTCTAATGAAAAGTCAGTTGTGCCTAGCAGTTCCCCAGCAGGTGCCCCATCCGTCGCTTCTTGGTGATCAGGTACTGCCGGTTCTCGTCGTTGACAGGTACTTCCAAGGGAATCCGGTCCTGGATTTCGAGTCCGAACCCTGACAGCCCCACGACCTTGCCTGGGTTGTTGGTAAGCAGCCGGAGCTTGGATACGCCCAAGTCGAGCAGGATTTGCGCCCCCGCCTCGTAGTGGCGCATGTCGGCTTCGAATCCCAGCGTCTTGTTGGCCTCGACCGTATCCAGGCCGTCGTCCTGCAGGGAATAGGCCTTGATCTTGTTGTGCAGGCCGATACCCCGGCCCTCCTGTCTCATGTACAGCAGGACGCCAGTGCCCTCTTCTGCCAGGGTCTTTAGTGCCAGCTCAACCTGCTCGCCGCAGTCACAACGGAGACTGCCAAACACATCCCCGGTGAGGCATTCACTGTGGATGCGAACCAGGACGGGGTCGTCGGGCTTCCACTCTCCGGTGGTCAGCGCAATGTGCTCGCCCTGGTCGAAGTAGCTGCGGTAGCCAATCGCCTTGAATTCGCCATATCGCGTCGGCAGCCGTGTTTCGGCAACCCGTTCTATGAGGCGCTCGCTATGGCGCCTGTGTGCAACGATCTGGGCGATGCTGAGGATCTTCAGGTCGTGTAACTCAGCAAATTCTTCCAGTTCCGGCAAACGCGACATTGATCCGTCTTCGTTCATCATCTCGCAAACGATGCCCGCCGGATACATGCCCGCGAGGTTGCAGAGGTCCACCATAGCCTCGGTGTGCCCTGGTCTTGCCAGGACGCCGCCCGGGTGGTAGCGCAGCGGGAACAGGTGGCCAGGACGGGTGAAATCGTCGGCGGAGACGGCAGGGTCGATCAACGCCTTGACCGTCGCTGCCCGGTCAAAGGCGGAAATGCCGGTGGTGGTGCCTTCCTTGTAGTCTGTGGAGACAGTGAAAGCGGTCTGGTCCTTGCGCCCAGCATTCTCGCTGATCATCAGCGGCATCTGGAGCTCATCCAGCCGCTCTCCAATGATTGGCATACAAAGTAGACCCCGGGCATACTTCACAATGAAGTTGATCGCCTCCGGGGTCACTGTTTCTGCCGGCATCACAAGGTCGCCCTCGTTCTCCCGGTTCTCGTCGTCCACTACGATCAGCAGCTTGCCCGCTTTTAGGTCGTCCAGTGCCTCTTCCAGACTACACAGGGGCATAATCCGTCCTTTTCCTGTGCTCGGATCCCTTCGCCACGCTCACCGCTTGAGCAGATTTTCCACGTACTTGGCCAATATGTCGGCCTCCAAGTTTACCCTTGCGCCGACAGATAGTGCATGCAGATTAGTATTGCGGAGTGTGTATGGTATCACAGCCAAGGTAAACGAGGAAGTGCCTACTTTTACCACGGTCAAACTTATACCGTCAACTGCAATGAAGCCCTTCTCCACTATATAAGGCATTAGCCGTGCGGGCGCTCGAACCCGATAAACGACCGAATCGCCGTCATCTTTCGTGGAGGTGATTCGTCCCGTTCCGTCAACATGCCCCTGCACAATGTGGCCGCCCATCCGGTCGCTGGCAGACAGAGCCCGCTCCAGATTCACCACGCCTTCCGCTGCCAGGTCTCCCAGCGAGGTTCTCCGCATCGTTTCCGGCGACAGGTCCACCGAGAACTCGGAACCTGAGATCGACACCGCCGTCAGGCAGGCCCCGTTGACCGAGATGCTGTCCCCCAGTTTCAGGTCCGACATCACCGTATCAGCGCGCAGCGTCATGCCGTTGCTGCTGATGTTTACCACTGAGCCCACTTCCTCGACGATACCCGTAAACACTGTTGCTGCTCCTTCAGACCAAGGATTGCGCCTGCTGCGGGTAGCCGGTAACCAGCCAGTCGGGCCCCACCTGCTGTAGCGAAGTCCGGTCCAGTCGATGCGTGTGGGCCATCAACTTCGCTCCCTCACCCTCAACCGGAGACGCTGCCCCAATTCCCCCGATGATCACCGGAGCAATGAACGCTTTCACTTTGTCCACCAGCCCCGCGTCAAAGAGCGACCCCAGAGTTTTTCCTCCGCCTTCCACCAACAGATTCACCACACCGCGCTGGCCCAGGTCCGTCAGCACCGCTTCTGGACAGACAAGCCCTTCACTGGTCGCGCCCACTGCAACCACGTCCGCACCGGCCCGCAGAAGGCCGCTGATGTTTCCGGACGGTGCCTCCTCAGTTGTGTACACCAATGTCTGACCGGGCTGTCGCAACAACTGCGACCGCACGGGCATCCGGCAGCGGCTATCGAGCGTCACACGAATTGGCTGGCGTGCCAGGGGTTGGTTGTTTTCGCCCCTAGCCGTGAGTTGTGGATCGTCTGCCACGATGGTGTTGGCCCCGACCATCACAGCGTCCGTCTCCCGCCGCATTTGTTGCACCAACGCCCGCGCCTCAGGACCCGTCACCCACTTGGAGTCACCCGTGTGCGTGGCGATCTTGCCGTCCAGGCTCATCGCGAATTTCGCCATCACAAACGGCACTTTTGTCAGGATGTGTTTGGCGAACCCCTCGTACAGTTCCCGGACTTCAATCCCTGAGGCAATGTCATCATGGATTGGCGAGACCTCTATCCCGGCCTGCCTCAACTCGGCCATTCCCTTACCCGCCACGACGGGATTTGGATCCGTTACGGCCATCACCACCTTGGCGACGCCTGCTTCTATGATCGCCGTGGTGCATGGTGGCGTTCGTCCGTAGTGGCAGCAGGGTTCAAGAGTGACATAAAGCGTGGCGCCTCGGGCCAGTTCGTCGGCCTTGCGGAGCGCCACCACTTCGGCGTGGTTCTGTCCTGGTGGCTGAGTTGCCCCCCGGCCCACAACGATGCCGTCCCTTACCAGGACTGCACCAACGGCGGGGTTGGGACTGGTCGAACCCAGCGCCCCCCGCGCCAATTCCACGGCCATGGCCATGAAGCTCATACGAGGGCCCGTCAGCCAGAATTCCCGGCAGCGTTGGGGACGGAAAATTCTTGGGAGAATCTGCTGGCCGTAGGCTCGGTTTGCCCTTGGTACTTGCTGCCCAACTCCGCGGACCCGTAGAGCCGGTCGGCTGGAGTTGTGAGCTTCAAGTAGGAGATCTGGCCGATCTTCATTCCGTAGTAAAGCGTGATGGGCAACCGCGCCAGGTTGCTCAACTCGAGGGTCAGATGCCCCTTCCAACCCGGGTCAACGAAGCCCGCCGTAGAATGTATCACCAGCCCGATGCGGCCCAAGCTGCTCTTGCCCTCCAGTCGAGCGACCAGGTCGCCAGGTAGCTCAATGTTCTCCAGTGTGCTACCAAGCACGAACTCGCCGGGGTGCAGGATGAAGGGAGCATCGTCGGCGATTTCGACGATTTCGGTCAGATCGTCCAACCCCATCTTGACGTCGATATGCGCACGCCGGGAGTTGGAGAATACCAGCAGCTTGCGGTCGAGGCGCAGATCGACGCTGGCGGGCTGGATGTCGGCCGGATCAAGGGGGTCAATAACAATGCGACCTTTCTCCAGCTCCTCCTTTATCGTCCTGTCGCTGAGTACCATGCAGTCTTTCAGTCTCTACTCGAGTTCGTGAAAT
The DNA here is from genome assembly GCA_965219395.1 of Dehalococcoidia bacterium. Lineage (GTDB taxonomy): Bacteria > Chloroflexota > Dehalococcoidia > Lucifugimonadales > UBA3495 > VXOI01. The sequence continues at coordinate 2,695,756 of CBDCNN010000002.1, read as the reverse complement.
ATTGCGCAAATTCTAGCAACAGGTTATCGCCGCCGCAACTTGTTTCTAACTCCCGCCAATGCCCTCCCCGGGGCTCGGCTAACCAATCCCGCCTTTCTTTAGAATCTGTGGCTATTTTTCGTCCTGGATCAGGTACACTCCCTGGACTCGCATGCTGAATTCCAGTTGGCCTGCGGATATAGCCGTGGATACGTCAGCCGATGCCAACGCTGATTCTGCTCGTGCGTACACTGGCTGGGGCGGTTGAGCGAAAGACGATCCCTCGTTGATGTACACCAGTGGCCCCAGCGCCACTCCGGACAGTTCGGCCAGCAACTCCGCTCTGCGCTCCATATCCGAAACTGCGTCGGCTCTGGCTTCGTCCTGCAGCGACTGTGGGTCGTCTATTGCAAAGCTGATGCCGCGAATCCGTACAAGGTCCCCGGCGGCCTCCGCCACCTCGTCAATAATGGTCCCCACGTCGTCCAGATCCCGGATCTTTACCGAAGCCTGGTTGGAGACGGTGTACCCAACCAGGTGGTTCTCCCAAACTTTGTAGCAGGTTTCGGACGACTCAGTTTGGGCACCCACTTTTGCGTTGTCCACATCGTCCTCGCACCTTTCTACCTCAACCCCCTGGTAGCGTGGACTGATGTTGAAATGGCTGGTCTGGATGTCCTCTGAGGAAACTTCGGCCTCCGTCAACACATCCATAACATCACTCATTGCTTCCGCGGCGTTGGCACGGGCTTCAGCCGCCGTTTCCTCCAGCGACTCCACACCCAAGGAAATTACCGCGAGATCAGGAGCCCCGCTGGCCTTTCCGTTGCCGCTGACCCAGATCCCGGAAGGGCCGTCGTAGGCAACACCAGAACCGTCCCCTGATGCGGACGACTCAGTCGTTTGCGCCACAACTGTCGGGGAACCAGCGTTGCTGGAACCGCCGTCCTGAGCCCTGGCCAAGGTTGCCCAGGCGACTATCATCAGGGCTACAACCGCCAGGAGCCCTGTAGCAAGGAATATTCTGTTTCGACTGTTGGCCATTTGCAACGAATCCTCTCGGTCACCGTTTCCCTTATGGATCAGCCTTGGAAATTGACCCGTCCGTCAAGAAGGGCACGCGCCATCACAAACTTGTGAATTTCCGAAGTGCCGCCTCCGATGCGGGCGTGCCTCAACAGATGGTACCAGTGGGCAATTGGCAGATCGAGGGTCTCGCCGGTCCCTCCGAACACCTGCATTATCTTGTCGATACTGCGATGGCCCCACTCGCCCGCGCAATACTTGATCATGGAGGCCTCGACACGCACGTCATCACCGGCGTCCGCCCTTGCCGCCGTCTCCCGGGAAGCGGCACGCAGAGTCATGATGTCTATGTATACGTCGGTCAGCATCCACTGGATGGCTTGCCGGTCCGCGATGGGCCGCCCGTAGGTGACTCGCTGCTTGGCCCATTCGATGGCCATCTCCAGCGCCCTGCTGAGGATGCCGATGGCCATTGACCCTCGTAGCAGCCGGTCGTGGTGCACCAGCCACTTCTGGCCCAGCGTGAACCCGCGGCCCACTTCGCCCAGCACCTTGGTTTGGGGCACTCGCACGTTGTTCAGGTGTATCGTGTGCTGCTGGTTCTTGTGCGGATTGATCCAGATTCGGATTGGATCGAAGGACAGCCCCGGGCTGGGGTTGTCCACGATGAACATGGTGATTCCGCCCCTCTGGCGCAGTTCCGGATCCGTCACCGCTTGCACCAGGATGTAGTCAGCGCTGGCGCCTCCTGATATGAAGGTCTTGGTGCCGTTCAGCACCCAGTCGTCTCCGTCCAGCACGGCGCGGCTCTGCATCATGCCACCCGGATCCGAGCCCGCCTCCGGCTCCGTCTGACCAAAGGCATAGTGCAAGTCGCCCTGGATGGACGGCAGCAGGTATTCCCGTTCCTGCTCAGGAGTACAGTTGCCTATCATCATCATCGGTACCGGCGAGGTGGGTAGCTGCACGATGCTCTTGTGTACCTCCTCGTCCAGCACCACGTGACCCAGAGCCCCCATTCCACCGCCGCCGTATTCCTCCGGGACGAAGGAGGTGTAGATGCCGGTGTCCTTGGAGATCTGGTTCAGCCGCGCCCACTGTTCCGGCGACAGTGTGCCCAGGATGCCTTGCAGGGCCTCAGCGATGCCGCGGGGAGAGCCGTCGTCGACCCCATCCTGTGTTGGGTTGGCAAGGTACTCCGCCTCCAGGGGATAGCACTCGTCCTTCACAATCTGGCGTATCGTGAGCTTGAGGGCATCCAGTTCCGGCGGGAGACCCGCCTCGCCTGTGGTCATGGTCGTTTCTCCTAGGGGGATTGATCAGGGGCGGACCGCTCTATGGCCGACGTTGCAAAAGGCGCGAGCTGGCCCGCGCCTTGAATTCCAAGTATTGCTTCTGCCGACGGCAGCTCGCTCAGTGCAGGGGTCAAACGAACTTGAACGCGGTGACGGCTACGTTGTCGCCGTTATTCTTCCCGGAGTTTTCGATGGACGCATTCGATGTAGCTGCCGATGCGTCTCTCGTTTCGCCAAGGGCAGAGAACCCCATGGCGATTGCCGACAGGGTCAGAAGCCCTATTACTGCGATGGTGGCGATCCTGACTTTCACTGGCAGCTCGTGCGGCTGTGGTCGTCTGTTGAGCCGATTACCCGACAGAGTTTATACCCAGTAACCCCTGAACGCCACTGCGCCTGAACTGCTGGTGGTTTCCAAGAATTGCCTTATTCTTGATGACTGCCAGCCTTAAGGTGAGTCCCTGCGGTGGTCGGGAGTTGGAGGACTGGAAATCGGGAACTGGCGCACAGTTGGTGTAGCGGCTGCGGGTGGATGGCCTGGAGAGCTTTGTTGGGTTGGTCCAAACCGGGGGCCGTGCCGTGCTAGAATATTCGGCGGTAAATCCATCGCCGCAGAGTTCGATGCAGTTCAGAAACTTGCCCAGCGTCGACAGTGTCCTCGCCACGCCTGAGGTGGCGGAGGTCGCTTCCACATTCAGCCGCGACTGGGTGGTGGACCTGGTGCGACAGGAGCTGGAGCAGGCCAGGGCCCGAGTCCGGCAGGGAGACACGGCCGCGGGACTGGAGGAGGTGGCATCCCTCGTGTGCCGACGCGTGGATGAGTCGGTGAGGGCAGAGCCGCGCCGGGTGATCAACGCCACGGGTGTGGTCATCCACACCAACCTGGGCCGGGCTCCCCTCAGCTCCGCAGCCATGCGGGCGGTCGAGGAGACCGCCCTGGGATACTCCAACCTCGAGTTTGACCTGGAATCGGGGCGCCGGGGATCGAGGCAGGCCCAACTGGAATCACTCCTCCGCCAGTTGACCGGAGCCGAGGCGGCCCTGGCGGTGAATAACAACGCTTCTGCCGTTCTCTTGGGACTGACGGCTCTCGCCTCCGGGCGCGAGGTCATAGTCTCCCGCGCTGAGGCGGTAGAGATCGGCGGCGGCTTCCGGGTGCCGGACGTGCTGCGCCAGAGCGGCTGCATTCTCGTGGACGTCGGCACGACCAACCGTACCTACCTGCGGGACTACGAGGACGCCACGACAGTCAACACGGCCGCCTATCTCAAGGTTCACGCAAGCAACTTCCGGGTCGAGGGCTTCACAGCAGAGGTTGAGTCTCGTGAACTCGCCGGTCTGGGCGACCGTTTGGGAGTGTCAGTCCTCCACGACGTCGGGAGCGGCAGCCTGCTGCCGACCAGCAAGTATGGGCTGGCGCACGAGCCCATGCCGCAGGAGAGCGTCCGCGCCGGAATGGGGCTCATTTTCTTCTCCGGCGACAAGCTGCTGGGTGGCCCCCAGGCCGGGATCGTCGTGGGACGACGCGAGCTGGTCTCCCGCTTGGCACGACACCCTCTGGCGAGGGCGGTGCGCATCGACAAGCTGAGCCTTGCCAGCTTGACTGCCACCCTGACCCACTATCTCAAGGGAGAGGCCGAGCGTGAGGTCCCTGTCTGGCGGATGATATCCGCCTCTACTGATTCTCTGAGGGAGCGAGCCGAGGGGTGGAAGTCCGCCTTGTGTGGACCGTACCGTGTCCTCGAATCCCGTTCAGCCGTTGGCGGTGGCAGCCTTCCCGGCGAGACGCTTCCTACCTGGGCGCTGGTGCTGGATGCCGCTGGAATTCCCGGCGGTGCCGAAGCCGTGATGAGGCGCCTGAGAGGCGGGCGTCCACCGGTTATCGGCCGGGTGGAGGACGAGGGTGTGTATTTCGATCCGCGCACTGTCGGGCCGGACGAGGACGCCGAGCTGCTGGCCTCCCTGAAGGGTCTGGCTACCTGACCATCCGGCCGTAATGTCCGACGCGCACGATGCGGAGTAAAGCGGAGCGAAGGGGAGAATGACCGATTACCTGCTGGTGCACGGGGCGGGACAGGGATCCTGGGCGTGGGGCAAGGTCTGGGGACTGATGACCGCGCCCGAGGAGCACCCGCCGAGGCTTCACAAGGCGCGCCGCGCAAACCGCGTCCTGACCATCGACCTGCCGGGCCACGGGCCCGACGCCAAGGGCGACACGGCGGCCGTCCGAATGGAGGAGTGCGTAGAGGCCATCGTCCGCACCGTTGAACGCGAGCAACTCCGCGACGTCGTGCTGGTAGGCCACGGAATCTCCGCAGGTATCGTTTTGCAGGCCGCAGGGAACCTGACCACTCCACCCAAGCGGGTTTGCATTGTTGGTGGCATCGTGCCGGAGGGCTCCCGTCCGCTGCTAAGCGGAAGCACCGGAGGCATCAGCCGCGGATTCAAGCTGCTTTCCCTGCTGAGCTCCCTGTCAAGAAAGGAACTCAGGTTCCCGTACTCCTTCATCAGCCGGTATCTCTGCAACACCATGGAAACGATGGAAGTGGTGCACATACTCGGTTTCTTCGGCCCGCTGCCCTCGCGGTTGCTGAACTCGGGGTTGTCCTTGGCGGACGCCCCGCCCGCGCCGGTCTCGTGCATTGTCCTTACCCAGGACAAGGTAGTCTCGGCCCAGGCCCAGCGGCGCGCGGCAGAGCGTCTGAACAGCGATGAGGTGGTGGAAATTGAGGCATGTCACATGGGTATCTGGCAGCGTCCTCAGGAGGTTGCGGACGCGCTGATGACCTACGCCTGAGCTCGAATCTCCGGGACTGGGATAAGGAAACGGGCCGGAACTTTCCGGCCCGTTCAGGTTTTACCCGGTCCAAGTCTTACCTGGATACCCTGGTCCTGCTGGCGCTTGTTACCAGCCCGGTCTCCGGTTGCCACAGCTTTCACAGTAAACGTCCCTCATCGGGGCGTTTTCGTGGCCGCACTTTTCGCAGGTCCATGCGGTTACCATCATCGAAGCAAGCATAAAAATCACCTCAGCGATTCTTGCCCCCGCTTCCGCGAGGGTGACATGCTTCCGGCCGCCGGTTCGATGATGCCCGGCGGCGAAAGTCCCTAGTGTGCGTGGCCGTGGTGGTCGTGTTCCTCTTCCTTTTCCTGGGTGATCAGCGAGTAGGTCGTGAGGATCATCCCCGCTACGCTGGAGGCGTTTTCCAGCGCCGAACGCGATACCTTTGTGGGGTCGATAATTCCCCGCCCAACCAGGTCGCCGTAGTCGCCACGGGCTGCGTCGTATCCGAAATTCCGGTCGCTGTTGCGCCTGACCTCGTCCAGGACGACGGCAGGCTCGGCGCCGGAGTTCCGGGCGATGATGCGCACCGGCTCCTGCAGCGCGCCCTGAAGGATCGAGCGCCCAACGGCCTCATCGCCGGTCAGACTGACGCCATCCATAGCATGCACGGCGCGGATGTAGGCCACACCTCCGCCGGGCACAATACCCTCTTCCACTGCGGCCCTGGTGGCCGAGAGAGCATCCTCCACGCGGGACTTTCGGTTCTTGAGCTCGGGCTCGGTGGGGGCGCCCACCTTGACGACCGCGACGCCGCCCGACAGTTTCGCAAGCCGTTCTTGCAGCTTCTCCTTGTCGTACTCGGAGGTCGTCTCTTCGATCAGGACCCGTATCTGCTCGGTGCGGCCCTTGATCATATTCGCCTCGCCGGCGCCGCCGACGATGGTGGTGCGGTCCTTGGTGGTCTCGATGCGCCGGGCCTGGCCCAGGTCGGCCACGGTGGCCTGGTCCAGCCTGCGGCCCCGTTCCTCTGAGACGACCTCGGCTCCGGTCAGAATGGCAATGTCTTCCAGCATGGCCTTGCGGCGGTCGCCAAATCCCGGTGCCTTGACCGCCAGGCAGTTGAACGTGCCGCGGAGCTTATTGACTACCAACACCGCCAGCGCCTCGCTTTCGACGTCCTCCGCGATGATCACGAGGTTGCGGGTGACCTGCAGGGCGCTTTCGAGCACCGGCACCAGCTCCGACGCCGAGGAGATCTTCTTGTCGGTCACCAGGATGTACGGGCTCTCGATGACCGATTCCATCCGCTCCGGGTTGGTGACGAAGTAAGGGCTGATATAGCCACGGTCGAAGTTCATGCCCTCGACATACTCGGTCTCCGACTCGATGCCCTTGCCCTCTTCAATGGTCACCACGCCCTCTGCGCCCACCTGCTCGAGCACGTCGGCAAGCATGTTGCCGATTTCGCTGTCGTTGGCTGAGATCGTGGCAACCTGGCTCATCTGATCGCGGCCCTGTACCGGTGTGGAAAGGCCGGCCAACTCCTTGACAAGGGCAACCACGCACTTGTCAAGGCCCCGCTTGATGGCCATTGGGTCGGCGCCGGCAGCGACATTCCTCATGCCCTCCCGGACGATATTGTGGGCCAAGACCGTGGCCGTGGTGGTGCCGTCGCCAGCGACCTCGTTGGTCTTGCTGGCGGCCTCCTTGATGAGCTGCGCGCCCATGTTCTCGAAGGACTTGGGCAATTCAACTTCCTTGGCGATGGTGACGCCGTCGTTGGTGATGACAGGAGCGCCCCACTTCTTTTCCAGCGCAACGTTCCTGCCCTTCGGGCCAAGTGTCCGCCCCACGGCGTTGGACACCATGGATATGCCGTTCAACAGCGCCTGCTGGGCCTCTTGGTCGCTGATAATATGCTTGGCTGGCATTCCTATCCTCTCCTGACAAAATGAAAGCTCTTTATAGAGACAGCTAAATCGCGAAATGATACGCACTACAGGATAAAACTGGCCCCGTCACTCCCTCCTGCGGTCAAGCGGGACAAGACTGCGGTCAGGGCCCTTTAATTCCCTTTCTCCCCGAGAGGGCCGGGGAACGTCGTAAAAGACCCTGGGCAAGAAGTGGCGTTTCTGAACAGGTGGTCGGTTGCGGCGAGGGGTAGGGAGTTGGGATTATTTAGCGCCTTCATCAGATCCTTTACATAATATTTGATATATTGATTATTGAATATATTCTGATAGGGGCTTGACAAAGATAATATTTATTGGTATAAAGCATGTATCACTAATTAATTCCCATACAAAACAAACCGGCGGGACGATTAATCCGACCGCCGAATGGGGAAAATTTGTTGGAGGTGTGAACCATGACTACCAAAGCAAAGATCGGTATAGCCCTGGGTACGGCGGCCCTGGCTCTCGCTGCGTATGGGGGGTATCGCTACTGGAAGCACCGGAGGCCCGCCCGCTAGTCAAGGCCCCGACGCGTGGCAGGTTTTGTACTGGATTCTGGCGACCGGCTAACCCGCGTACCGCATGATTTCAGTTGACCACTTGCCCCGGGGCCAACGGCCCGCAAGCCCGAATCGCGGAGAGTCCTCAATCGAGGGCTCTCCTTTTTGTCGTTCCTGATTGCCCATATCGGGGCAAGGCATCTCCGTGCAGCGTAGGGTTAATGGCCTCCACCGGGGCGGGCCCACTGTGCTAGACTCGCCGCGCGATGGAACCACAGGAATTCGTTGCCGACCTCCACATCCACTCCCGATTTGCCTACGCCTGCAGCAAGAACCTCACCCTGCCCAACCTTGCCGCAATGGCCAAGACCAAGGGTATCCAGATGCTGGCCACCGGCGACTTCACACATCCGGTGTGGTTGGAGGAGCTTGAGGCAGGGCTGAATGAGGTAGATGCCGGGACATTTGAGCACTGCGGTGTTCGATTCGTGCTGGGAACCGAGGTCAGCTGCGTTTATAAGCAGGGAGGCAAATCGCGCCGGGTCCACCTCCTGCTGTTTCTTTCGTCGCTGGAGTCGGTCAGACGTTTCAACCGGGAACTCGCGAACAGGGGGGTAAAACTGGAGGGCGATGGCCGCCCGTCGGTGGGGTTATCGGCGGCCGATTTCACCGCATTGGCCATGGACCTCGACGACGCGGCTGCGGTCATCCCGGCACACATCTGGACTCCCTGGTACGGCATGCTGGGATCCAAGTCCGGGTTCGACAGCCTGGAGGAGTGCTTCGGAGACATGACCCCTGCAGTCAAGGCCGTTGAAACGGGGCTGTCCAGCGACCCGGCGATGAACTGGGGAATAGAGGGGCTGGCCGACCGTGCAATTGTCTCCTTCTCCGACGCCCACTCACTGCCCAACCTCGGCCGTGAATCCACCGTCATCCGGGGACAGCCCACATATCCTGCACTGATGCAGGCGATCAGGGGTAACGAGATTGCCTTCACCGTTGAGTTCTACCCGGAGGAGGGCAAATACCACTACAACGGTCACCGCAAGTGCGGGGTGAGGCAGACCCCAATGGAGACAGATGCGCAGGGCAACGAGTCCTGCCCGGTTTGCGGCAGACCCCAGACCCTCGGAGTGCTGCACCGGGTGAATTCCCTCGCCCGTGATGCCGTCGTTGCAGGCGTGGACAAACCGTCGTCAGAACCCGATGTTCTCATCCGCTCGAGGGACCAGCATCCGCCTTTCATGAGACTGGTCCCCCTGGAGGAACTACTGGCGGAGACCCTGGGCGTGGGCCGCCGCAGCCGTACCGTGGAAAGAGTTCATCGAAAGCTCTGCGAGGAGCTGGGCAGTGAGTTTGCGGTGCTCGCCAGGGCTCTGGAACCCGACCTGGTAGAGGTGGCCGGGGAGGCGGTGGCACTGGCGATTATGAAAGCGCGCAGGGGGCAGGTGACTGTCGACCCCGGATATGATGGACAGTACGGCACGGTCAGAGTGGGTTCGGATCCCTATCAAGCCTAAATGAGCCTCGGGGTCTGGACCCTGGCACCGTTCCCGAAAACTCGGAATGAAACCATTTGACACGGCCTGTCCCCAGGTTGCCTTATGCTACAATTCACGCAATTTCCCCAAGGCGGTTTGTACCTCCTCTTTGATATGGCTTGGAAACAAATGGGTTTGTCGCAGCCGGTTTCAGTCTATCTTCGCCACCTGCAGAAAGAGGACATCAACGAGGTCGTTGAGATCGAGAGGGAGGCGTTCTCCCCCGCCTGGGTGACTTCGCCCTTCCGGCGCGACCTGAACAACAAGCGCGCCTGCTACCTGGTCGCCTGTCTCGACCGGGACGAGGACGGGGCGGCGCCAGGCTCAGCGCCACCCGATCTCGAGGACTCATCGCAGTCGTGGATTTCCCGCCTGACGGGGCGGCTGGGCTTCGGTGGAGAACCAACCGAGCAGACCGAACCCTACCCCTGTGCCATCGCCGGATACGTCAGCGTCTGGTACCAGGGCGACGAGGCGCACATCACCGAGATCGCAGTGAGAGAGACCCTCAGGGGGAAGGGCATCGGCGAGTTGCTGCTGATCGGCTCCTTGAGGGCCGCCCGGGAGTACGGGTCCCAGGTGATGACCCTGGAGGCCCGCGTCTCGAATTTTATTGCCCAGCGTCTTTACGAAAAGTACAGCTTCAAGTCAGTGGGCATCCGGAAAGGGTATTACTCGGACAACCGTGAAGATGCGGTCATTATGACCACTACTCCTATCGGTACCGATGAGTACAGCCGGATGTTCCGTGATCTACAGGACACGTGGGAACACCGGTGGGGCCCAATCAGTATTGAGGACTGATGCACTGGCATTTCGCCGCAGCCGGTCATAGGTTGCCAAGGCACCACGACAACCGGGCATGGCTTCCAAGTTGACCATATCGGGAAGTGGTTTTAGAATTACGTTCATTGTGCGGTAAACAATTGCACCCTCTTGAAGGCTGTCCTTTGGGAGGATGTGGAAGGCTTTCGTGCCTTCGCCGCGATGACTGGCACCCGCTGCCAGTTAACGTAATTGGGGGCTTATGTTGGTCATCGGCCTGACCGGAGGTATCGGAACGGGCAAGAGTGAGGCCGCCAGGCATATGGTGGCCCAGGGGGCGAAGCTCATAGACGCCGACGTAGTCGGTCATGAAGCCTACAGACCTCACGCAGAGGCTTGGCGCAAGGTGGTCGAGGCATTTGGGGATGGAATCCTCGGGCCCGATAACGAAATAGACCGTCGCAGCCTCGGAGCCATCGTTTTCTCAGACCCCGACCAGCTTGCTCGCCTTAACGGCATAATGCACCCGCTGATGGCGGGAATGGTTCAGGAGAAAATAGACACTCACCGAGAAGAGGGGGCTGAGGCAGTGGTGGTGGAGGCTGCGCTTCTGTTCGAGGCCGGCTGGAACTCACTGGTTCAGGAAGTATGGGTCACCGATTCTCCGTTAGACTTGGTGGTGCAGCGGTTGGCGCAGCGGAACGGGATGGGCGAAGAGGAGGCCCGAAGGCGAATTTCCTCACAGATGAGCCGGCAGGAAAGGCTGGAGCGGGCAGATTTTGTGATTGACAACTCTACGGACGTCGAATCGATGCAAAAGGCGATCGAGGAGTTGTGGTCGACCCGAGTTAAAGAAAGGATAGAGCAGACATAATGGTAGAAGCCGTAGAGCGAGAGCAAAAAAACTACAGCGAGTACGCGATCGAGGAATTTCTGGTCAGGGCCGAGCCGTACTACCGCGCCGTGGGCGATGAGATGGAACTGTTTGCCGCGGCTTACCAGCAGCACATTCCCGTGTTGCTCAAGGGCCCGACCGGCTGCGGAAAGACCCGGTTCGTGGAATACATGGCCTGGAAGCTCGGACGCCCCTTGACCGTGATAAAGGAGCAGGCCAAGGGCGCCAGCGGAGCGCAGGATGTGGGCGAGGGCGAGGTTCGTGTGCCGCTGGTAACCATCGCCTGCCACGAGGACCTGACTGCCAGCGACCTGGTGGGCCGCTATCTGCTCGACGCTGAGGGCACTCGCTGGATCGACGGACCCATGACCAGGGCAGTCAAGGCCGGTGCAATCCTCTACCTGGATGAGGTGGTAGAGGCCAGGAAGGACACCACGGTGCTGATTCACCCACTCACTGACCACCGGCGCATTCTGCCTGTGGAAAAGACCGGATCGATCATTGAGGCCGATGACCGGTTCCTGCTCTGCATCTCCTACAACCCCGGATACCAGAGCGCCCTGAAGGACCTGAAGCACAGTACCCGGCAGCGGTTCATCTCCATCGAGTTCTATTACCCGCCTCGGGAAATTGAACGCGATATTATCCAGTCGGAGAGCGGCTGTACGGAGGAGCAGGCCGACTCGCTGGCCAAGTTGGGCGAAAAGATCCGGAACCTGGAAGACCACGGCCTTCAGGAAGGTGCCAGCACCCGGTTGCTGATTTACGCCGGCCGCCTCATTTGCGAGGGAATTGCGCCGCGCCGCGCCTGCCAGGTCGCCATCGTTTGGACGCTGACCGACGACCCCGAGTTGCAGCGCAGTCTCGAAGAGGTCACGTCTTCCATTTTCGAGTAAACCTGTCCAGGAGTCGCATTCTGGAGTGGGAGAGTAGGCAGTCCTGACGCCTCCGGAACTTATCAAGCGGGCGCTTGCCAACCGGCCCACCAGCAGGGTGGCCGGGAATGGTCTGACGCTCGCTGCCGTCTTGGTGCTGCTGTATCCCAAGGACGGCGATCACTGGATTCTTCTCAATAAGCGGTCCGAACAGGTCGAGCACCATAAGGGCGAGATATCCTTTCCTGGCGGAAGGACTGATCCGGAAGACAGCGATGCGCTGGACACGGCGCTGAGAGAAACCGAGGAGGAAATGAGCATTCGTCGGGAGGACGTAACGGTTCTAGGCGAGATGGATGAAGTTGCCACCCGTTCCCAGTACAGGGTAAGCGTGTTCGCCGGGATCATAGAGCATCCATACGAATTCCGGCCCAGCGCCGATGAAATCGCGGAAATCGTGGAGTTCCCGGTAACCGCACTCCGGGATCCTGCCAGCGTTCGCGTCGAGACCTACTGGCAGGCTGATGGCCCCAATACGGTCTACTCATACGCCTATGGCAAGCATGTGGTCTTCGGCGCAACTGCGAGAATCCTCCAGCAATTCCTGCAACTTTTGGAGGACGGGCTGGAAAGCGAGGGTCTGAATTGACAAGCAGCGCTCCAACACCCGATATCGAACAGGAATTGGGCAAACTGCCCCCGGCGGTTCTCGAGGCTTACCAGGGGTCGGTGGCCGCCGTAAGCCATGCCTTCGGCCCGGACGAGGTTAGTCTCTGGGCCAAGGAGGGTGTCTCCATAGGCTCCCAGACCATCCGGTCCTGGGAGGCGGCCATCGAGTACTACAAGGTCAGCCCCGAGGTCTGCCGCTTCCTGTCGTTTCCGTCCTTCATGCAGTGGGCTCGCTGCGGCACCTACCTGGCGCAGGACTCGCCCACGCTGGCGGTGTCGTTCTTCAAGTCCAGCGTCGCCATTGTCCCGAATCTGCGGCCCCAGTACATCCCCCGCTGGGCCGGTCTCGGCCGCAGCCTGTACAAGGGCACCTGGAAGTCCAGCACACTGGCCGCCAAGTTCTTCGAGGTCTCCCCGGAGCTGGTGCGGAGCCTGCCCTTCTGGGACGTTGAGGTGTTCGCCTCTCTCATCGAGGCGCTTTCCTACAAGTCCTATGACGTGGCCAGCGAGTGCCTGACGCTGGGCAAGGACGTGCTGCCCGGCATGGGCCGTGAGCGTGAGCCGTTCCTGGCCATGACCCGCGCCTTGATTGACACCAGCTGGCGTGAGGTAAAGACCTGCCTGGAGCTGGTTCCCCGGGCCTTGCAGCACGTCGATGAGGCCCAGACCGGCCGCTTTCTCAAGCTGGGGGAACGGCTGGCCAAGGTCGGCCTGCGCGACACGTCGCGCTTCCTTGCCGACGGCACCCAGGCGTTGGGGCGAGTGCCCCAGGGCAACCAGGGCTACATCCTCGACCTCTGTGACCAGTTGGTGGCCATCGCCCCAGAGGCGGTGCCTCCGTTCCTGCGCAGCTTGGACAATGTGCTGACCCGAATCACGGTCAGCCAGTTGGACACCTGGTATCAGCACGGAATGCGCCTGCTCCAGGAGAATCCCGAGAGCGGCATCGCATTCTTCAAGATCGAGTCCAATACGTCGGAGCAGATGCTGGAAACCCTGTCGTCCAGTCTCGAACTCGACCGGGTCAAGGGGATTTTGCGGCTCTACTGCCGCGCCCTGTCAGGCGCTGGCGTCGAAATCATGAATACCCATGAACTCGTCCGCCGCAACATTGGCTGGGTGGACGAGGATACCGCCTCCACCGACGGCTCCAAGGTGTTCCTGCCGCCGGTGGTCGACCACTATTCCAACAAGCAGGACAACTTCTCTTGGTTCAAGGTCGTCTCCACCCACCAGGTCAGTCACCTGGAGTTCGGAAGTTTCGAGTTCCAGTTTGACAAACCGTCCACGCAGTTCGAAGACCGCCGTCACGGCCTGGAGGAGGAGATCAACGCCAAGCGCGCCGAGGAACTGGCCGCGCGGCAGGCAATGATCGAAATGGCCCGCGAGATTGCGGGCGGCGAGGCCGAGGTGGAAGTCACTTTCATGGAGGTTGGCCCCGACGGTTCCCAGGTCGCAATGGACAGCCCGGTGCCGGACAGCCCCGGCTCCATGCGAGCCTACACCGATATCGGCCGCTTCCTCGCCATGTTCGAAAACGGCAAGCTGGCCTTCGACCTCTTTACCGTGCTGGAGGACTGCCGTCTCGACTACCGCATCAAGGTGGAGTACCCCGGCATCAGCCGCGCTTCGTCGCGGGTCCAGACCGAAACGCTGGACCGCCGACCACAGATCGAGCAGATGCCGCTCCAGCAAGCCATGGTCGAATTACTCATTCACATGAGCCTGGAGAAATTCACGGGCCTGCCGGTTCCAGAGGGGTACGAAGAGGTCGCCGAGATGCTTTCTCGCATCTTGCACCAGCTTCGCACCGCCGAGGCCAATGTGGAGGACACGACCGAGGCCACCCTGCGCGCCTACGAGATCATCACCCGGCTGCCCAACCAGAATGAAGACGAGGAGAACTGGGAGGAGCAGGACCTGGAGGAACCAGGCGACTTCAACGAGGAGGAGTACCAGGACCTGGTCGACAGGCTTCAGGCCGATATGGAGCAGCGGAGTGAAGGCCAGGAGGGTGAAGAGTCTTACGAATCGCCCGACCCGGTGGACTACCGCGGCGACTTCAAGCCGGAGATGGTGCAGCTCCTTACCCGCCTGCAGGCCGACAGCAGCGACCAGAACGGCGAGGCCCAGCCCATGACCCAGGAAATGCTGGAGCAACTCCTGCAGGACAGCGACGAGCTGGAGCTGGACGCGGAGCAGGGCGACATCACGGACGCCATGACCACCTTCGCCCAGAACATCATGAAGGAGGCGGGCGCTCCGCCGCCCAACTCCCAGCCCGGCCAGGGCTACGGCCCGCTGATGCACGACGACGACGCCGGCGGCGAGCTGGAGACCCGCGAGCCCCAGACCTATCTGTACGACGAGTGGGACTTCCGCGCCAACGACTACAAGCCCCGCTGGTGCATCGTCAAGGAGAAAACGGTCGAAGAGGGCGACATAAACTTTTACCAGGATTCCCTGAAGAATTACGCATCACTCTCGGCTCACATCCGGCGTCAGTTCGAGCTGATCATGCCGGAGAGCATGCGCAAGACTTACCGGCTAATCGACGGCGAGGACCTGGACCTCAACGCCACGCTTGAGGCTTGGGTCGACCTGAAGATGAAAATCCCGCCGGACGACAAGATCTACTGGCACCGCAACCGCAACCGTCGCGACGTGGCCGTGGTGTTCCTGCTGGACATGAGCGCCTCCACCGCCGAGGCCATCGATGAGGGCCGACAGATGGTGGATGACCGTGACGCGCCAGACGATCCCGTCGAGTACATGGTCTGGTTGCGCCGTCGCCGCGAGGGACTGGTGCGCCGCAACTACAAGCGCATCATCGACCTTGAGAAGGAGAGCACTGCGCTCCTGGTGCAGGCCCTTGAGAACATCGGCGATACCTACGGCATCTACGGCTTCTCCGGCTACGGCCGTGAGAACGTCGAGTTCTACGTGATCAAGGACATCACTGAAAACTTCGGCGACAAGGTCAAGCGGCGCATCGACAAGATTACGCCGCTCCACGCCACCCGCATGGGGGCGGCCATCCGCCACGCCATCAGCAAGCTGGAAAACCAGGACGCCCACACCAAGATCATGTTCCTGGTCAGCGACGGACGGCCCCAAGACCGGGGCTACAGCCGTGAGGGCGTGGAGAAGGAGTATGCCGTCCATGACACCCACATGGCGCTGGTGGAAGCCCGCCAGCAGAACATCACCCCGTTCTGCCTCACGGTGGACAAGGCAGGGCACGACTACCTGAAGAGCATGTGCGGCGACATGGGCTACGAGGTCCTGGGAGACATCTGGGCCCTCCCAGAACGCCTGCCCATGCTCTACCGGGAGCTCACCGCGCGGCGGTACGCCCGCCGCTAGCGCAACGGCCGCTGAGGCGGCAAAATCCCTGGCAACAAAAGGCCCGCCCCAAGCAATCGGGGCGGGCTGCTTTTCTTTCTGCACTTGCCGCCGGGAGCGTTAGTCGAGAGGCCAAGCTTTCACTGCCAATTTTGAAAGTCGGGCTTGTCGCTTTTCGATTTCGGCTGGCCCCCACGTCTGTTCAGCCGTAATTTCCATGGTCAGTTCGTATTCAGATGATCCAAATACCTTCAACTTCTCAATGAACGGATCGTTACCAATATTACTGTTTAAGGACCCTTTGAGAAGAGTCATGTTTCCGAGTCTCCGGTAGTAGGTAGAATGTATTGCGGCCTCTATGCCAGGCCAGTTGATTCCAGGATTCTGTGGTAGCACATGTTCCAGAGTAATCACTGTATCTACGTTTGGGATCCACTCTGGTTCCGGCTCACTATGATATGCTGACTCTAATGATCGCAGGTAATACCTGGCGATCTTATGGTTTGCCACGGAGAAGTTGGAAAACGCCAGTTCAAAGGTCGAGTCACTTGGAAGAACAGAATTCATCGAACTACTTAGGGAGTCCGATGAATCAATTTCCTTGCCAGTGACCCTTTTGGCCGCAATTCCAATGGCGTTCTCTACAGTACCGGATCTAGCCCCTCCTGCGGTCAACCACCGTACTGACCACGAAACGAATCGCCGCATTGCTTGCTCAGATTCCTCTTGAGAGAAATTCCTAATCACTGACAGCATTAGGGGGCGCAGTGGCGTGACTCGCAATAATAGCAATTCCTCTAATACTCGGTTCAGTCTGACACCATAACTGGACCATTTGATATGACCAGGCGTTTGTAAGGCAACGTAGTCCCCTGCTGCAGCACTAAGCGTGTCTAAAAATTGGATCGCAGGGGCAGGGCTGCGCACGCGGCCTCGTACCCTCTCCAAAACATCCCTTTCACGAACGGGACCGTAAAGTGATATGAGAAGGTGACGCAGGAAGTTTATGGCAGAGTCCTCGTCGTCTAGGGAGTCCAGCGATGTGTTCATTGAAGACCATCGATCTTGTGCTTCAGACAACCTACTGGGTGCTTCGGAAAAAAGATAATTCTTAACTAGGTCTGATTGAGAAACTCGAAGACCACGGTCGTTGAGCGTTTCGAACATCAGATAAGCGTTCATATCATCAGGGACTTTGAGAGTGATCACTTGGGCGGAGTTTTCTAAGAATTTTATCCAACTGGGAAGGTAGGTGTCTTGGGCAACTTCGCTTAGAGGACTTAGAACGTTTTTCACATGTTCAGCGGCAAGTTCCGCCGCTCTTTCCAAAAGTTTGTGCGAAGGTTGCATGGCTGTTACATCTAGTCTGTCAAGTTGGTCGGGAAGTTCTAAGACCCGCCTCCTAAAATAATCGTGGTCCGCAACATTCAGGTGTAGCCGAGGATTATGTTCCCTAGTCTCTAGTACGAAGGTTTGTAGAAAGTCCTGCAAATAGTTGACCATATTGTCGTCTTTCTTGTTGTAAAAATAATCACGAATGGCGGCGAGCAGAATTGTCGTTGTTGCCAGTCTCTGCTGTCCGTCAGCGATCTCGAATTTGTCCTCATCTCCGCTAGTGAGCACTATTACGCCCAAGAAATAAGCCTGTTTGCCCGATGACATAGCTTCCGATAAGTCTTGAAAGAGCTCTTGTACGTTCCGTTCAATCCAAGAATACTCTCGCTGATTTAGCGGTACCGCTAAGCGATTACGTTTCAAGACGGTACCGATGCCCAACAGTTCGAAATCCATTTGATTGGCAAACAAGCCCACCATTTCTCTCAGTCCTGTCAAAAAATTTCCATGAGCAATTTAGCACGCGAGGAAATCTGCTGCCAGTTTGTTTTTGATCACTCACACTAAAAATTCCTGGCACCCAAGTATGGGGTACGGCATGGCCTCTTACAATCCCCAGTTCATCTCTATCCTGCCCTCCGACCGCGGTGCGGCTATGCTCCCTTACTCCCCCGGCTTCACCCCCTCAAAGTGCCTGCGCGGGTTGGCGACCATCATCTGCTCCACTGCCGCATCCGACACGCCCAGCTCCTGCAGCTTGGGGATGAAGGCGCGGCTCAGCCACAGGTAGGCGTCGGGGTTCTGCTCGCGGCTGGGGAATCCCGAGGTGCCGATGCGGGAGAGCACCACGTTCCAGTCGTGGGACAGCATCATGTTGGACGTGATGCCCTCGTCCAGCAGGTTCTTCAGGTACTCGGCCCGCTGTTCCCACGGCGGCAGATGCGGGCGCCCCAGGGGATTGTTGATGTCCCAACCCAGCCAGACGCCCAGGCGGGCCAACTCGCGGTGGTAGTCGGGATCGAGGGTCTGGTTGATGTGGCCGACGTAGATGTTCTGCGGCTCCACTCCCTCCTCGGTCAGGATCTGCACCTGCCGCTCGCCCACTCGCGACATCGGAGGCGTGTGGGTGGTGATGGGGACTCCGGTGCGCAGGTGGGTGCGGGCCGAGGCGCGCAGCATCAGCTCCTCGTGCTCCGTGATCGGGTCGCTGGTGGCCACCTTGATGATCCCCGCCTTGATGCCCGTGCCGTCGATGCCCTCTTCGATTTCCCTGACCCACAGGTCGGCGATGAACTCCTTGTCCCGCCACCAGAAGCTCCGCGGAATGTCCAGCCAGCATCCGGTGCAGCAGACGAAATTCACCCCGGTCTCCTGCGAGACCTCCTTCATCAGCGCCACGTCGCGGCCCAGGTCCATGGGCGAGACCTCGACCACGGTGTCCACGCCGCCGGCCTTGGCCTTGTGGAAGTCCTCCAGCGCCATCTCCAGGGCCCGGTCGCGCAGTTCCAGCTCGCCGTAGCTGATGCGGATGCCGGCCGATGAGTCGATCAGGTGCTCGTGGGGCAGCGTAAATCCCATCTCTGAGGAATCGATGGTCCCGAGTACTGTGTTGACAGTGGCCATATCAGACCTCCAGCCGTCGCCGGGCGGTGTGGTTGCGGACAAGTTACCGCGATTATACTGGCATCGCCTGCCGGACAGGTAACAGGACGACACGGGGGTGCGAAATGGCGTTGCATTTCACGGAGGAGGAACTGAAATCCCGCCGAGGCCGGGTGGTAGCCGATCTGCGGTCCAGCGGGCTGGCGGCGCTGCTGGTGTTCCGCCAGGAGAGCATGTACTACCTGACCGGTTATGACACCACCGGTTACTCCCAATTCCAGTGCCTCTACCTGGGGGCGGACGGGCAGTTGGTGCTGCTGACGCGGTCGGCGGACCTGCGCCAGGCCCGGCTGACGTCGGTGATCGAGGACATCCGAATCTGGGTCGACCGGGCCGGCGTCAATCCCGGCGACGACCTGTGGGACATCCTCGAGGAGCAGGGATGCCACGGCCAGAAAGTCGGCGTGGAGCTTGAGGCCTACTGCCTGACTGGCAGGCGCTGGGAGTACGTGCGCGCAGCGATGGAGGGCAAGTGCCAATGGGAGGACCAGTCTGACCTCGTCAGTCGCCTGCGTCTCGTCAAAAGCGACGCCGAGATCGAATATGTCCGGCAAGCGGGCGTCCTCGCCGACGAGGCATGGCTGGCCGCCCAGCGCACCGCCAAACCAGGCACGCCCGAGCAGGACATCCTCGCCGCCATGACCTCGGCGGTATTCCGGGGAGGCGGCGACTACACGGCCACCCGGTTCATCATCGGCTCGGGCGAGACCGCCCTCAACGTGCGCAACTTCACCGGTTACCGCACCCTAGGCGACAACGACCAGCTGCAGCTGGAGTTCGGCGGCGCATATCGCCACTACCACGCCGCCCTGATGCGCACCATCCTCACCGGCAAGCCCGACCCGCGCCACGTGGCCATGCACGCCGCTTGCGCCGAGGCCCTGCAGGCCTGCAAGGACGCCTGCTGTCCCGGCGCGACCTTCGGCGACATATTCCAGGCCCACGCCGATGCCCTGGACCGCTCCGGGTTCGGCGAGCAAAAGCTGAACGCTTGCGGCTACAGCCTCGGCGCCCTCTACCCTCCCACCTGGATGGACTGGCCGATGATCTACCGCGACAACCCAGTGGAGGTGCAGCCCAACATGGTCATCTTCATGCACATGATCCTGCTGGACGCAGAAACCACGCTGGCCATGTCCGTCGGCGACACCGTCATCACCACCCCCGACGGCTGCGAGACCCTCACCCAGCTAGGCCAGGGCCTGGTGGTGAAGTGAGGGTATACTTATATGTAGAGAGATGGCAGAAAGGCGATGGAACGGCGTGATGGAATTGGTGATCAAGGGAACTAACGGCGAGGATTTGGCAATTCCTCTTGAACCTGGTAAACCCCTGTACGTTGTTGGCCCCAACGGGTCGGGCAAGTCGGCGCTAATTCAACACGCTGCTACGCAGCTAGGGGCTGGAGAGGTTAGAAGAGTTTCCGCGCATCGGCAAACTTGGCTGGAAAGTTCAGCTATCAACATGTCGCCCTTGGACAAACGCAGATTTGACGAGCATCACGTCCGCTGGATCACTGATCCTGAATACCGCTGGAGGGAATATGATGCTAATGGACGGCTGTCCGCGGTTCTTTTTGAATTAATGGCTATGCAGGGCCAACTGGCGAGGAGGCTTATGCATTTTGCCTATGAAGGGGACTTTGATGCAATCTCCGATATTACCGAAGTAGAAAGACCCATTTTTGTAAAAATAAATGAGCTCTTGGACATGGCAGGTATGGCAGTAAGCATTCTAAGTAATCAGGGAGAAGAAATAGTAGCAGTTCACGGAAAATCTAGAAATACCTACAGCATGGCACAGATGTCTGATGGCGAGCGCAATGCCGTCTTGCTAGCGGCCGAGGTCTTGACGGCCGAGAAGGGCACCGTCCTGATCATCGATGAACCAGAACGCCATCTGCATCGCGCGATAATAGAACCACTGTTGTCTGCACTGTTCTCCCAAAGACCGGATTGTCCGTTCGTGGTTTCCACCCATGAATTGGCATTGCCGCTAGCCGACCCCGAGGCCCCTGTACTAGCATTAAGGTCGTGTAGCTGGAACGGTGATCGAGCGGAGGCTTGGGATGCTGAATTACTGACGGGAGAAATGGATCTGCCAGAGGATCTCAAGCGAGCTATATTGGGGTCCCGTCGAAGGATACTTTTCGTGGAAGGGATACATCAAGGCATTGATGCCTTGATGTATGGAGCGCTGTTCCCAAGTGTATCGGTAATTCCGGTGGGCAGTTGTGATCAAGTAATCGATTCAACGGCAGGTCTGCGCTACTCCGAAGCACTACACGAGGTTGAGGCATTCGGCCTGATTGATGCGGATAATCGGAGCGATGACGAGAAGGTTGGACTCAAGGAAAAGGGGGTATTTGCCTTGGCGTGCTATTCGGTGGAGTCGATTTACTATTGCTTAGATGCGATTCGTGCAGTGGCAGAATGGCAGTCGATTTCGTTAGGCGACGGCGCGAATAATATGTTAAAGAGAGCGGAGGCTGGAGCCCTAAAGGCCTTAAGAGCTCAAGGTGTACCCGAAATGCTGGCTGCACGCCGCTGCGAACGTAGAGTACGAGAACAGATGCATCTACCGACTTGGAAGAATATTCTTGAGGAAGGTAGTTACTCAGTTAATATTGATACAGCGAGCTGGCACCAGGAGGAATTAAACTGTTTCAATGACCTCCTCGCTGCGAATGATTTAGAGGGTATCATCGCGCGATACCCATTTCGACAGAGCGACGTTATCGAGGAGATTATCAAGCCGCTGCAACTCACCAGGAACAATTACAGAAAGACTCTTTTGTCTCGAATAAGACAAGATTCTGAGCTTGCCGAAAAACTTAGACAGCGAGTCGGGCCTTTGTCGACCCAATTTGGTGCTCTTGACTAATCTAGACTAGACTATCAAATGACTCACGCGTACTAAAGCCACCAACCACCCTACGGCTCCCGGGCCACGATCAGCACCTGCACCCGCACTTCGTCGGCCAGATAGGTCACCGGGCCGAAGACCGGGCTGGCGAGGCCCAACTCGTCCCAGGTGAAAGTCGTCTTCCCCAGCACGTTGATTACTCTGCCGTCGTGCCTTGCAACCACGTCGAAAGTGAGGGGAGTAACCGTCTCGCCGATTTGCAGGGAGCCGTCCAGCATGCCCTCCGTTTGCTCGCCGTCGAAGAGACTCTGGGGCAGGTCGGGCAGCCGCTCTACGGTCACCGTGGCCGTCGGGGTGGTGGGGAACATTCGCTGCCGGATGTAGCGGTCTCTGAATCCCTGGTCGCTCTCCAGCGTGTGCAGGTCCAGGAATATCACCGACGGGCTGCCGTCCAGGTTGGCAAACCCCGTGAGCCCGGTGCCCGAAACCACCGCATCAAAGCGGACCGGGGCAAAGGTTGTTTCCTCCTCCACAGTGAACGTGATCTTCGATCCCTCGCCCACCAGGAACGAGTCCGGTCCCGCAACAGGACCAGCGGTGGTGGGCTCGGGAGCTTCCGTAGCGGCCGGAACCGGCGTGTCCTCCGGCGTCGGCGTGTCCTCCGGCTCGGGGGTAGGCTGCGGCGTGGATGTTGCCTCTGGCGCGGCCGTCGGAGTCGTTTCCTGCTCCGGTGAATGGGCTGGTTCGGTGGAAGCGGGCGTGTCGGTTGGCTGAGCCGTTGGCGGAGGCTCCGTCGCTTTCTGCGTCTCCTCGGAGGGTTCTTCGGTAGCCATTTCAGGCTCTGTGGTGGCCTCGGCCTCGACAACCTGGGTTGGCGCAGCCATAGTCGGGACCTCCACCTCCTCACCGCCACAGGCAAGCGATCCTGACACCAGGAATGGCAGCAGTAACGCGACAAGGACAATTGCGCGCATTTGGAATTTACTCCCCAGCGTCTACCAGTTTGCGAAGCTCGATTAAAGCCTGATTGCTGATGCGCCGCTTGATGGTGATGCGTCGGGGCGGCACCCTGAGCTCCAGCTCCTTGATCACCTGTGGGCCCGCGTTTGTGGCCCGGGAGATGGCCACGAATGCCAGACCCATAGGGCGGCCGTCCAGCTCGGCCGGGCCGGGAGCGCCGGTAATGCCGATGCCGTAGTCAGCGCCCAGCTGCAAAAGCGCCGCCGACGCCATGGCGTTGGCCGCCTCTTGGCTCACCGGGCCGTGGTTGTCCATCAGCACCGGCGGAACGCCCGAAGCAGCCATGGACTCTGCGCCGAAGGCCACGATGCCACCCCGGAAGTGCTTCTGAGCCTCGTTGGCCTCGGTAATGGCATTGGTCAGAAACCCACCGGTGCAATACTCCATGACTGCCAGAGTCTTGCCTCGCGATTGCAGGGCTTGGGCGATAGCCTGCTCCGGCGTTTCGTCGTCGTAGCCCCAGATGTATTCGCCCAGCCGGTCCTTTACCGCCTGCTCAACCGGCTCAATCATCCGCCGGGCGGTGGCCTCGTCGGCGGCGCGGGCGATCACCCGCAGGTGGATGCCATCCGCCTTGGAGTAAATGCCGAGATAGGGGTTCTCGTGGCCGAAATGCTCCGACATGATTTCGTCCACCGCTGCCTCACCGAGACCCATGGTCTTGACGTTGCGGGTGATCGTGACCTCCTCGGTGACCATTTCCTTGAGCCGAGGTTCCACTTGTTCCCGGAATATCGCCTGCATCTCCACCGGAGGGCCGGGCATGATCACGATAATCTTGCCGTCGCGCTCGGCCCACCAGCCAGGGGCGGTGCCGTTGCGGTTGGGCACGAACTCAGCCGAGGGTATCAGCCAGGCCTGCTTGATGTTGTGCGAGGGCATGTCCTGGCCGCGGTTCCGGAAGTACTGCCGCAGCTCATCGACCATGTACTCCTGCACCGTTGGCGTCTCACCGAACGCTGCCGCCACTGCCTCCCGCGTCAGGTCGTCCTGTGTCGGCCCAAGGCCCCCAGTCGTGAAAATGATGTCCGAGCGTTCCATTCCCTTCTGGAGGGCATGGGCCAGCTGGGCCAGGTCATCTCCCACCAATGTTACCCATTGCAATGTGATACCCAACGCCGGCAGGCGGGTGGCGATCCAGCCCGCGTTGGTGTCGTTGAGCTCGCCCATCAGCAGCTCGGTCCCGATTCCCATGATTTCGGCTTTCATATCGTCCCTCCAGGCTGCCCTCAATCTTACATTGGAAACCGGACAAATGTAGGGGCGCACGTTGGTGCGCCCCCGCCAGAAACACCAACTACAGGCATTCAGTTGCTTGACTCGCCCTGCTCCGTTTCTTCGTCCTCCGTCTCCATCGCCTCATCGGGCGGCTCCCAGTCCGGCGATATCAGCGGGTCGGTCACCAGGGTCTCGATGCCCTCCAGCCGGGATTTCTTGATGGAATAAAGTGTCTCGTCTACGTTGTTGATTGTCCGTGCGTAGTAGCTGTCGCTGCCCGGCGGACCCTCGGCCAGGTGAATCTCGATGGTTGTCTCGCCGCGCCTAGCGAATACTACCCGGACGGCGGGCGGAACGAAGCCATACTCCTCCAGCCGCTCGGTCTCCCTGTCGCCCAATCGGGCGTCAACTATGGTGTCCACCCTGGGGGAGGTGAGAATCTCCAGCCAGTCTGCCCATTCCGCGGACACGGGGGCCGCCTTTGCCTCATCTACCGGTGGGGGTCCGGAATGCACAAACCAGCTTTCGTTGTCGAGGAAGTAGACCGTTGTCTCGTCGCCTGCCGTTATCTCCACCACCGTGATCTGAATTATTTCGAGGTCGAAGAGCCTGCCCCATGGTGGTTCGAAGGCCAGACGGTTGATTACCTGTGCCCATATCGACGGGACCGTGTAGAGCGCGTGGTCTCCAACCAAGCGCGCGTACTGGTTGTCGCCGTCCGGCGTGGGTATGCCCATGTGGAACTCGAAGGTGTTCCCTGAAAAGTCGGAAACACGAACCACCGATTCCGGCGGGTCCAGACCGTACTGGGAGCCATCGTCGATGGTCTCCTTAAGTCCGCGATTGACGCGAGGTCCGCTCAGTAACAGCGGTATGCCGCCCCAGCGGTAGGAGAAGACCGGGTAGCTGGGGTCACCGATGATCATCCACTGGTTGCTTGCGGCGTCCCGGGCAAACTCTATGGAATCCTCTTTGTGGGCCACCTCGATGCGGGTGATGTCGGATGGCTCGATGTGAAACAGCCAGGGCTCGTCCGGATCCGGATCTCCGCGGTATACCAAGTCCGTAAACTCGATGATTGCCCAGGTGGCTCCGATCATCACCGCCAAGACGGCCAGCAGTATGGTAAGCCGAACGTTCATGCTTCAACCCGTACAGGAACCGACGGAGAATCGGGGGTTAGCGGCGCAACCACCAGACCAGCCCTGCTGCCAGCGCCATTATCCCGGGCAGGAATAACCACGACGAGAAGCGAACGAAATCGTATTCGTTGGCGTCCAGGTTTAACTCCCTGAAGGCAAACGCCTTGGGCCTTATGGACACCAGGGAATAGTCCCCCAGCAGGTAGTTGGCGGAATTGACGAACATATCCAGGCCACCACCCCGGGCGACGTTGCTGTTGGAAATGAAGTCGGCATCGCCGTATGCCAGGAGCAGTGAAATATCTGAATCCGCGGGCCCCCCCTCCGGTAACTGCATCCCGATCTTGCCAGCCGAACGCATCAGCATTACCGGGATGAATGGGCCGACGGGGTCAGCCGTTTCTCCCTCCGTTACCGGGTCTGTGCGATCAGGATCGGAGATCAGGTAACTGTTGGGTGAGGTGAACCCCAGCGCCAGCGGCAGCCGTGACCCGTCGTCAAACGGGAACGGCGACAAGGTTGCCGCGTCCGGCATAAAGACGTTCTGCAGTTGCTGCCCGTCCGGCGCCACGATTTCCAGCGCTGCTTCGTAAGCACTGCTTATGGCCGCCTCGGAGCTGCCCAGGACCTGCACGTTGAAGTTCACAAGCGTATTGAAGTCAATGTTCAGCGCCAGGGTCTGTGGAAGTCCGGGCACGGCTGCGTCTATGTCCCGGATGTAACCCGGCGCGAGAATCACTCCCCATTGGATGAGAAACTCTCCCCAGGTCTCCGGCGTGTCCGGCTCTCCGAGGAAGATCATCCTGCCGCTTTCCCGCCGCCTTTCTCCTGTGCTGTCGCGCCCGAGCAGGTAGAGGTCCAGGGCAGTGCCGTGGGCCGGAGGCAGGTTCGACGTCGGCGCGGCCACCACCAGCAGTGCCGCATCCTCAGGCACTGAAACGTGGGTTTCGGAAACCGACCAGATCAACGATTTAGCCTGGTAGTTCTCCTGTTCCAGGGCCTGGCGCAGGAGCGCGTAGCCCTCACCGGAGGCGCTGTCTATATTGCGCTCCCCATGCCCGGCCAGGAAGTAGACCGTCTTTTGCTCCTGTCCGGTAACAACATATAGCCCGGTGACCAGGTCCTGCTCCAGTTGACCGAACGTGGGATCGCTGGGTTGCAGCGAGTCGAATTCCCCCGTTATCAGGTTCTCCACCACCACGGTTTCGCTGACGAACCCCGTGGGACGCGCACCGAAGAAGGCCGATACGGTTCCTGGCTCCAGGTCCGGATCGACCACCCGGAAGGAAAACTTTCCTGATCGGGCCTCGAACTCCTCCAGCGTGTCCACCACCCGGTTGCGCCGGGCCGCCACTTGGGCGTCGGGAGTCTCCACCAGTTCCTTGTAGAAGGCCGTTACCCTCACGTCGTCCTGCAGCCCCTCCAGCAGCTCCCTGGTGCGTTCGGACAGGCTGAACTGGTTGGTCGCGGTTACGTCCACCCTCTCC
This sequence comes from Dehalococcoidia bacterium, assembly GCA_965219395.1. Lineage (GTDB taxonomy): Bacteria > Chloroflexota > Dehalococcoidia > Lucifugimonadales > UBA3495 > VXOI01. The sequence goes on along the minus strand of CBDCNN010000002.1, from coordinate 2,669,394 downwards.
GAGTTCTCAAAGGACACCAGGTTGAGAATGATGACAATGGCGGTGAAAGCGGCCAGCAGTATCAGCGTGTTGACGCCGTAACGCCCGGTCCGGCTCAGGAATGCGGCAATGACAGAACTGATGAAGACGGCGCCCACGAGGCCGATAAGGGAAGCGCCGATGATGATGTCAATGAAACCGTACAGGCGCATCGAGCTGACAAAGGCCACGACGACGATGCCGGTGACCAGGCCGATGATGCCCGCGATCAGCAGCGGCGCGCCGAAGATTCCGATGGCGTCGGCCGCGGGTTCCAGGATACTGATGAGGGGGCGGGACACCTCCTCATCGTCTGCTTCCTCGCCTGGGGTGTCCCCGTCAATGGGTTCCGGCTGCACTTCATCCGCTGCGGCTTGAGGTGCATCCTGCCGACGGCGCCGCCTCCTCCAGTCGCGCGGTCCTCCGTTGCCCCTGCTGGTGCTAGGGTTCTCTGCCATGTTAGCGCCACCGCCGGGATTCCAGCGCCCGCACCGAGAGGAAAAGGAAAAACGCGATGACGCTGACGTAGTAAACGATGTGCTTGGTGTCGATAACACCCCGGTCGAAGTCGTCGAAATGGCTCTTCATGCCCATTTCGCCGATGATTTTGCCGGGAATACCGCCCACCGCTCCGAAGGCAAGATCAGCAAAGAAAAGGGCCAGCAGGATACCCATGGCGACCACAGCGGCAACGATCTGGTTACTGGTCAGCGTGGACGTCAGCAGCCCCACGGCAAGCGCCGAGGCTCCGTAAAGGGCCAGGCCAAGGTACCCGGCATAGATGGGCCCAGGATCGGGGCTGGCGAAGACGAAAAGCAGGATTACATAAAACCCGGACATGGCCAGCAGCGCGAGAAAGAACACCAGGCTGGCGACGTACTTGCCGATGATTATTTCCCAGTCCCGCACCGGCGAGGTCAGCAGCAACTCGATGGTGCCCAGCTTTGCTTCCTCGGCGATCAGGCGCATGGTCAGGGCGGGGGCCAGCAGGATGAAAATCACCACAGCCCCTTGGAAGAATGGGCTGAGGGTAGCCTCGGGGAATGGGTCTCCCAGGTCCCGGGAAAAGAAGAACCCCGCCAGTGCCAGGAAAATCAGGCCCACTATGTAGGCCGTAGGGCTGAGAAAGAAGATCTGGATTTCTTTCCAGGCCACCGCCCGGATGGTTCGCATAGCTAGAGGTCCTCCTGCGTCGTGAGGCGAAGGAATATTTCTTCAAGGCTCATTCCGAAAAGCTGCATCCCACGCAGGCTCCACCCGTTGCTGATCACCTCTCGCGAGATGTCGTCCCGCAGGTCGCGCCCCGTCTGCGCCTGGATGATGTAGGTATGGCGCCCCTGCTGGTTGCGATGGTTTACGCTGACCACGCCGTCGATCTTCTGCAGCGTGGGCAACACCTCGGCAGAGGGGCCAGCCACTTCGACCTCCAGCCGGTCAACGCCCTGGAGACCCTGCGCCAGGTTCTGCGGCGTGTCCTCCGCCACTATCCGGCCCTCGTGGATGATGAGCACCCGCTCGCAGATCATGCTCACCTCGGGCAGGATGTGGCTGCTTAGCACCACCGTCTGCTCCCGGCCCAGTTCCTGGATCAGGCTGCGAGTCTCGACCACCTGGATCGGATCAATCCCTATGGTCGGTTCGTCCAGCACCAGCACTTCCGGCTCGTGGATGATGGCCTGCGCGATCCCGACCCGTTGCCGGAAGCCCTTTGACAGCTTGCCGATTTGCGTTTTGCGGTAGTCGCCGAGGCGGCACACGTCGATAACGTCGTCGATTCGGGAGCGGATCCGGCCGCCCGGCATCCCCCGCAGCGTTCCCATGTATTTCAGATAGTTGGTCACCGTCATGTCGGTGTACAGGGGTACCGTCTCAGGCAGATAACCTACTCGCCGCCGTACCTCCAGCGACTTCTCCACCACGTCGTAGCCGTCCAGGGTCACTGAGCCGCTGCTGGGGGGCAGGAATCCTGTCAGGATCCTCATCGTCGTGGTTTTCCCCGCTCCGTTGGGACCCAGAAACCCCAGCACCTCTCCCTTCCTGACGTTGAAGTTTACGTCCTGAATGGCCGGGTACGGCCCGTAGTAATGCGTTACATCTGTGGCCTGGATCATCGATTCTTGCACGGAGGACCTGCCTGCCCCTGTCTAGGTAGAAAGAACGGGATGGAAAACTGTGTCACGGAATTCGGAGAGTTTGTATTCGAATCCGACAAATGATATTGTAAATAATTGCTTTTGCCAACCATACCATTTTTTACGTTGTCTTCTTTCAAAGACCGTGCCTGGGGGTGAGATGCACCTGGTAATTGACGGATTCGGCGGTGACACGAACAAGATGTGGGACGATGGCTTGGTCCGTCAATTTTTGACCGATTACCCCGAAGCTCTCGAAATGACGCGGATCACCGAGCCCAGCGTGTTGGTATACGAAGCTCCCAAGCCAGAGGATTCAGGGGTTTCCGGATTCGTGATCATCGCCGAGAGCCACATCAGCATCCACACCTTTCCCCGCAAGAACTACGTCAATATCGACATCTTCTCGTGTCGGCCCTTCGACCACGACCACGCTCTCGAGGACGCAAAAAAGCTCTTCGACCTGGAGGACGTGCAGACCTGGCTGCTCGACCGCGGCCTGGAGTGGCTGGACGAACGCCAGGGTATGAAGGAGTCACAGGCCCAGCGCGCGGCCTTGGAGTCCGAGTTTGAGATCGGGCGGCCCGGTATCTCGCGTGCCTGAAGCATCCCGCCCGGAGCAGGGTGACGCCGACCGCAACGAGGCGGCAAACGGCGACGCCGAAAGCTCCGTTCTGTCCTGGCTCTACCCCAACTTCCTCGCCCTAACCCCGGAACAGTCCTCCCTTGAGATCGCGCGGGTCGTTCTGATTCCCGTCCCCTACGACAGCACCACCTCCTTCCGCGGCGGCGCCCGCGACGGTCCCGCCTGTATCATCGCAGTTTCCGCCCAGATGGAGGACTACGATATCGAGCTGGACCTCGATATAGCCGAGCTCGGCATCCACACCACGCCCGCGCTGGAGCCACACATGGCCGGCCCGGAGGGAATGGCGCAGCGGGTCCGGCAGGCCGTGGCCTCCTGTATCGCTCCAGGGCGCACCGTTGGCGTCCTGGGCGGAGAGCACTCAGTGACTGCCGGAAGCGTCCAGGCCCACTTCGGCACGTATCCCTCCCTCAGCGTCCTGTATCTCGATGCCCACGCCGATCTGCGAGACGAATACCAGGGCACCCGTTGGGGCCACGCCTCGGCGGCTCGCCGTGTGTGGGACCTCTGCCCGGTCGTGCTGGCCGGGGTCCGCAGCCTCTGCATCGAGGAGCGCGACTTCATTCGCGATAACGCCATACCCTTCTGGCCGTGCCCCGACGATGGAAGCCCCCTGCCCGCGGATGACATAATCTCAGCTCTCAGCGACGATGTATACGTCAGCGTTGACCTGGACGTGTTCGACCCCTCGGTTATGGCTGCGGTCGGCACGCCCGAACCCGGGGGCCTCAACTGGGCGCAGGTCACCTCGCTGTTGCGCAAGGTGGCAGAGTCGAAACGCATCGTGGGATTCGACGTCTGCGAGTTGTCCCCCGCCGAGGGGCCCACTGCCTGCACCTACACCGCCGCCCGCCTTGTTGGCAAGCTGGCCGCATACTCGGTCGCTCTCTCCCGCCCACGCTGACCACGGGCTTGCGCCTATTGTTGCAGCCTGCCCCCGGCGGCTGGTATTTCCAGCCCCCGCCGACCACACTCCGGGAAATGCTCCCGGACTCGACCCCCGATTCGTAAAGCTGCCCGCTGGTACAGGATACCCGGATACCCCCTGCGATTTGGTATGCTAGAGATAGCAACGACACCGGTTGGGGTTCAAGTCGGAAATGGGAAAGTCCCTGCGGCTGGGCCGGGTATTCGGCATCCCGGTCGAAATAAACATAACCTGGGTGATCATCTTTCTGCTGTTGACCTATCTGCTGGTCAACCGGTTCGACTCGTACTATCCACGGTGGCCGGTCTACCAGCAATGGGGCGTGGCGGCAATCACAGTCGTTCTCTTCTTCCTGTCGGTGCTCGCCCACGAACTGTCCCACAGCCTAGTCGCCCTGAGCCGGGGCATTCCCGTATCGGGAATTACCCTGTTCATATTCGGCGGCGTCTCGCATCTCGCGAGGGAGCCGGAACGGCCGTTTGAGGAATTCCTCATATCCGTGGTCGGCCCCCTGACCAGCATAGCGCTGGCGGCGGCGGCCGGGGGTATTTTCATCTGGCTGAGTCCCGGCAACAGCCTGTGGTCCGTCCGCTACGCCTCGCCCGTCGAGATGGTGGCCTTCCTGCTGGCGTGGGCCAACCTGTCTGTGGGCATCTTCAACATGATCCCCGGCTTCCCCCTGGACGGGGGCCGCGTGCTCCGGGCGCTGGTCTGGGCCGGTTCCGGTAGCCACATCCTCGCCACCCGCGTTGCCGCCCGCTGCGGGCAGGCCGTGGGAGTGCTGATGATCGTGGGAGGAGTCCTCTACGTGGTTGTCTGGGACAACTGGATAGACGGCATCTGGGCCGGTGTTATTGGCTTTTTCCTGCTTTCCGTGGCCACCGGCAGTTACCCGAGGGCCAGCGAGCAGTAGGGCCGCCATATTGCTGTGATAAAATGGCAGCCACCACTACGAAACAGCGCCAGTAATCTGCTGGTTAGCGGCCGGAGAAAATGACGCAGAACCGGGCACCCGACGGCATCGTTTACATGGACCACGCGGGCACGACGCCCCTGTCCCCGGATGTGTTGCGGGCAATGACGCCCTATTTCACCGAGCTGTTCGGCAATCCCTCCAGCATCCACGCCGTTGGGCAGGAGGCGCGTTACGCCCTTGACGAGGCCCGCGAGCGCGTGGCCCGTGTCCTGAACTGCCGTCCCCGCGAGGTCGTGTTCACCGGGGGAGGGACAGAGTCGGACAACGCCGCCATCGTGGGTGTGGCCACTGCGCTGCAGGAAACAGGCAATCACATCATCACCACCAGCGTGGAGCATCACGCCGTGCTCCACACCTGCCAGCACCTGGAGTCCCAGGGATTTGAGGTCACCTACCTCCCGGTCGACTCCGACGGTATCGTCCAGCCGGACGCCGTGGCCAGGGCGATCACGGACAAGACGACGCTGGTGTCCGTCATGTACGCCAACAACGAGATTGGCGTTATCAACCCCATACCTGAAATCGCTCAAGTGATCAGGGAGCGCGCCAGCGATCTTTCCCGCACCATCCTGTTCCACACCGACGCGGTGCAGGCGGCTGGCTACCTGGACCTGGACGTGAGAAAGCTGGGCGTGGATCTTCTGAGCCTGTCCGGCCACAAGTTCAATGGCCCCAAGGGCACGGGCGTGTTGTTCATTCGCCGAGGGGCCGCCTTCCTGCCGTTCCTGCTGGGCGGCGGCCAGGAAAGGGAGCGCCGGTCCGGGACCGAGAACATTCCCGGCATCGTCGGGCTGTCGGTGGCCCTCGAAACCGCAGACTCCCAGCGGGAGGAGACCAGCCGCCGTTGCGCCGCCCTCCGGGACCGTATCGTGGAGGAGGTGCTGGCCCGCGTTCCCAGGAGCCGCTTGAACGGCCATATGACCCAGAGACTTCCCAATAACGCCAACTTCTCTTTCCCCGGGGTCGAGGGCGAGCCCATCCTGCTGGGGCTGGATATGGCCGGTATCGCCGCCTCCAGCGGCAGCGCGTGCAGCTCCGGATCGCTGGAGCCTTCCCACGTCCTGCTGGCCCTGGGCCAGTCGGCGGAAGTAGCGCGGGGCAGTCTGCGCCTCACCCTGGGCAAGGACAACACCGACGAGCACGTGGACTACTTGCTGAGTGTCCTCGTTGACCTAGTGGAAAGGCTGCGGCAACTGCCCAGCCTGACTACCGCCGGGTCATGATATTTCCAGGATCGAGAAACGAACTCCGGGCAAGCAACGCGATGGTCTTCCCTCTTTCTCCAAAGAACGTCTCCCTTACCCTTGCCGTCCTGCTGGCCTGTCTCGTCGGGCCGGTGCTGGCGGCGTGTACCTCCGACTCCTCGACCCTCGGCCAGTACCGGAAGGGGCGCACTCTGCACTTCAGCGTTGTCAGCATGGAACGGACGCCCGAACTGCGCTATGCCACCTGCGATGTGCTCGACGGTTCCGACCCTCCCGCCTGCGACCCGGCAGGGAACAGACGGAGCTGGAGCATTTCCCCAACGCGCAGTGGCATGGAGCTGGTGATCCTTCGGGCCAAGGTGGAGAACCACACCGCGGTCAGGGCGATAATCAACGTCAGCCGGGAATCAGCAGAATTGCGAGACTTTGCCAACGCCACCTATTTCCCGGTGGCCGTAACCGAGGTCGCGTGGCGGGACTATCGCGGAGTGCCGGAAGCGGTCGTCAGGGTGAACAAGGGCGACTGCTTTGACGGCACCCGGGCCCTGGTGGATGCAGGAACCTCGGTAAAGTGGCAAAGCGAGTCCGGCGAGAGGCAGATACTGTCCTTCCAGGACTCGTCGGTGCCCATCGGTGCCGCGGGTAACGTTGAGTTGGCTCCCAACGCGTCCGTCGCGGGTACGTTCACTAGCGAGGGCACCTACGGATACTCCTGCAGCGGCGAGGACGGCCGGGCAAGGCTGGCGGAACTGCGTGTGGCGGCCCCCGAGCCGGATGGCGAATACATCGACCGCACCACAAGGTTCCTGCATGGTTCGTTCGAGCTGCCTCAGGGACACGGATTGGACGGCTTCCTGGTATTTGAGGTCCCTGCGGGGACCGTGTTCAGGGACGTCCGCTGGCGCGCCGGCGACTCGATACTCTTCGGATTCTGAACCCCGTCGTCGCACCCATCGAACCCGTCATTCGCGGGGCTGGCTGCGGCCCCTGCGATATGGTTGATCCCCGGCTCTCACCTGAGCAGAAGGAAATATCCTCTCCGAAAAGGGCGTCCGTTCCATGCAGCGATTCGCCGGGCTGCTGATTTACGCGGGCAAAAAACCCGACGGCGCAACTGCTCCTCCCCCGGTCTGGCGCCGCCTTTTCCACCTGCTCGCGGGATCCGGCGTCCCCACCGCTGCGATCTGGGCTCCTGAGCGTGAATTCCTCTTTGCCCTGGCGGTGCTGGCCGTCGGCGCAATCGCCCTTGACCTCACCCGATTCGGAATCGGCCCCCTGAACCGCCTCTACATGCGATGGATGGCCCCCCTGCTCAAGAGCGAGGAGGAGGCCCGGATGACCGGCGCCACCCACATGCTCATAGCGGCCACCCTGGTCTTCTGGGTGTTCGGCAGGGAGGTGGGTATTCCGGTCATGTACTTTCTCTCGCTGGGAGACCCGGTTGCGGCAATGGTGGGACGGCGATTGCCGGGCCCGCGGCTGGGGGGCAAGTCCCCGGGAGGCACCCTGGCTTTCACGGCAGCGGGGGCAGCGGTGGCGGGCCTGCTGGTAGCCGTGGGGACGCTGGAAAACCACTGGGCGCTCTGGCCGGGAGCGGCCATCGCCGCGGTGGTGGAGCTTGCGGGCATTCCGCCCGACGACAACCTCACCATCCCGCTGATTGCCGGAACCGCCATGTGGGCAATGGGGATGTAGCGGTAACGCTCCGGGCCAAAAAGACGGGACGTTATCAATACGTCCCATCTCTTCGCATCTCGCGCCTGCGGGCCAACTGCGAAACTGCAGGCGGCCGGACGCGCAACTACACGGCAGCCCCGTCGAAACGCATGGACTGGGCCTGCTCCCGCTGGAATCGCAGGTAGGCGCTCCGGGACATGGCGGGCTTGTGCGCCGACTTCACCTCTTTGGCCTGCTTCGCGCCGTCGTACAGCAGATCGATGACCGACATTGCCATGATCTTCGCCGGGTTGATCACCGCCACCTCGTAGTCGGTGACGATGTAGCTCTTGCTGTGGCCGGGCCCGGTGGCTCCGCCCGTGTAGGGGTGAATGGCCGGGATGAGCTGGGAGAGATCACCCATGTCCGTGGAGCCGCCGCGGTTGCGGCCCGCGGGCATGACCATGGTCCCGCCCTCACCCACGATCGTGGCAGCGTTGCCCCGGAACACGTCCTGCAGGCGGGAGTCGTTGCGCATCGGCATGTAACCGGGGATGGTGGTGATTTCGACCTGGGCCCCCACCGCCAGCGCTCCCGACTTGAAACAGCGGTCCACGGCCTGGGAGTTCTTGACGACGACCTGGGGCGTTGACGATCGAACCCGCCACTCCAGCTTAACCTCGGCGGGTACGGCGTTCACCACCTCGCCGCCCTTGGTGATGATGCCGTGGATGCGCACGGTATCCTCTGAGCGGTGCGTTTCCCGGTTGGCGTTGATCGCCTGGAGGGCGAATGAGGCGGCGTTCAGGGCGTTTATCCCGAGGTGCGGGGAACTTCCGGCGTGGGCGCCGCGCCCGATAAAGCGAACGTACTTGACCACGTGGCCGTTGCTGGTCCCGCCGATGGCGAACTTCCGCTCACCCATGTCGCTGGCTGTATGGCACATCATGGCAATGTCGACATCGTCGAAATGTCCCAGGCGAATGAGTTCCTGCTTGCCGCCCAGGAGCTCCAGCTTCTTCTGCTCCCTGAGCTCCAGCCGCTGCTCGACCTCGATGAACTCTTCGGCGGGCACGGCAAAGGGCACGATCTCACCGGACAGCTGGGAAAGCACCTCCGGGGTCTGCAGCCCCATGGTGGCCCCCAACATCATGCCGAGCTGGCAGTGGTGGCCGCAGGCGTGGGCAGCCCCCGTCTCCGGATCGGCGTGGGGATGCTCGGTCACGACCAGCGAGTCGAGCTCGCCGATTAGGGCAACCCGAGGGCCGGAACCGGCGCCGCCAGCGATTCTGCCCTTCAGGCCCGTGAGCGCCAGTCCGGTCTCGTGCGGTATCTGCAGCTCGTCAAACTTCCGGGACACCAGGCTCGCAGTGCGTGTTTCCCGGAAACCGGCCTCCGGATGGGAAAGGACCTGCAGAGCGACGCCTATGATCTCCTTCTTCCGCTTTTCGATGGTCTCACAGGCACGCCGCTTCAGCTCTTCAACAGTCAACATAATCACGCGCCCTTGAAGGTCTCTTCCTTGGCCAGGCTCCTCATGAATTTCAGGTACTCGTTCCTTGTCATTTCAGCACGGTGGTTCGACACGATGCTGCCTCCCACCCCGGCTCCGTCTGCCAAGAGATCGATGGCGGTATGGGCCATGGCCTTGGCGGCTGTGATCACGGCGAGCGAGTAGTCCTGCACGACGTAGTCCGCGCCGTGGCCGATGCCGGTGGCACCGCCGACGTAGGGGTGGATGGCGGGCATCAGCTGGCTGATGTCGCCCATGTCCGTGGAGCCGCCGCGGTAGGCGACGTGGCCGGTGTTCTCCTCGCCTACCAGCGTATGGGCGTTGGCTCGGAACACGTCGTTCATCGAGGAATTCTGCCGCAACGGCATGTATCCGGGAATGGTCTGGATCAATACGTCGCCGCCAACGGCCATGGCGCCTGCCTTGAGTGCCCGGTCCACCTTGACGTTGGCGTCCATGATCGCGTCGAGGGTGCGGCCCCGGACAAACGTCTCCATCCGAACGTCCGCAGGCACCGCGCTGACCGCCTCGCCGCCTTTGGTGATAATCGGATGCACGCGAATGCTGTCCTGATCGCGAAATGTCTCCCGGTTGTAGTGAATTGCGGAAAGCGCCAAGGTCGCTGCGTTAAGCGCGTTGATGCCGAGATGCGGGGCACCGCCCGCATGGGAGCCGCGTCCTTGGAACTGGATCTTCTTGGCGATTGTGCCGTTGTTCTCCCCGCTGATGCAGAGCTGTCTCTCATCCGGATTGGCGGTGGTGTGGCACATCATAGCCAGGTTGATGTCGTCGAACTCGCCCAGTTTCACCAGTTCCGGCTTTCCACCCAGAAACTCCAGCTTGCCCTGTCGCCGCAGCGAGTCCCTGTATTCGATTTCGATGTATTCCTCGGCAGGGACCGCCATGAAAGCCAGGCGCCCGCTGAGGCACTCCAGCACGTCGGACTGGCCCAGTGCCATGGCCGCGCCCAGCATCATGCCGATCTGGCAGTGATGCCCGCAGGCATGGGCCGCGCCGGTTTCTCCATCGGCGTGGGGATGCTCGTTTACAATCAGTGAGTCCAGCTCGCCGAGAATAGCCAGTGCAGGCCCCGGACTGCCTCCAACCAAGTCTGCTCTCACGCCAGTCAGGGCCAGCCCCACCCTGGCGGGCATGCCCAGGTCGGCGAACTTGTTTGCCACCAAGCGGGCCGTCTTGGTCTCGCGAAACCCCGGCTCCGGATTTTCCAGTATCGCCCTGGAAAGTGATACCAGTTCGTCAGCGCGGGATTCAATGGTTTCACTCGCCCTGCGCTTTAACTCCTCCTTGGAAGGTGCGGTGGGTCCGCCGCTGGACATAAACTCAGCCCCCAGGTGGTGTTCAATAGGAAGGAAGGGTTGCCTAGGAGAGGACCTGGAAAGGACGTATGGGCCAGCCGGTTTGCCCAGCGTTCTCCGCAGGCGTTTCCCGTGCCGATTGGTACATCGGCGTTGCTAGAACTATAACACAATAATCCTGAATATCTGCCGTGTATAATCGCTGGGCAAACCGTCTGATAGCCTTTTCAGAGAGCCTCTGCAGGCCATTTAATCTACTTGCTGCAAGGCGTACGGGCCGATTATGAAGATCGTCATCGCTCCCCAGGGATTCAAGGCCGGCATCTCGGGAATGGACGCGGCCCGCGCCATTTCCCGCGGCGTTGTCGCCGCCGTTCCGGACGCTGAAATAGTGCTCGCGCCCGTGGCCGACGGAGGTGACGGCACGATGCACGCCCTTGTCGACGGCACTGGTGGGCAGGTATTCACCAGCACTGTTACTGGCCCCCTAGGCCAGCCTCTGGAGGCACAGTGGGGCGTCATGGGAGACGGCAGGACCGCAGTTATAGAGATGGCTCTGGCCTCGGGTCTTGCCCTGGTACCGCAACGCCGCCGCAACCCCAGAATCACCACGACCGCCGGCACCGGCGAGATACTCGGCGAGGCCCTCGACCGGGGCTTTACACGCATCATCGTCGGACTCGGTGGTAGCGCCACCAACGACGGCGGTGCAGGGTTGGCCACCGCCCTGGGTGCCCGTTTCCTAGATTCGGCGGGTAAGTCCCTGACCCCGGGCGGCAGCGCTCTGGCCCGGTTGGATCACATTGAAATCGACGGCTTGCATCCTGCCCTGCAAGATGCAACGGTGATCGCGGCCACGGACGTCACCAATCCGCTCTGTGGCCCCGAAGGGGCCTCCGCCATATTCGGTCCGCAGAAGGGCGCTAACCCCGAGATGGTGAAGCAACTGGACGCTGCATTGGCCAACTACGCGAGGGTCGTCGTCCGCGACCTCGGACGCGACGTGTCGGAGCAGCCGGGCGCGGGGGCTGCGGGAGGCCTTGGCGCTGGCCTCATGGCCTTCACCAGCGCCACCTTGCAGTCTGGCATTGATATGGTCTGTGAGGTCCTCGATTTCGACTCCCTGCTGGAGGGCGCCGATCTGGTTATCACCGGAGAGGGGCGCGCCGACCATTCCACGATCTTCAACAAGGCCCCAGTTGGGGTCGCCCGCCACGCCCGGGCCCACGGGATCCCTACAGTTCTGCTGGCCGGTGGCCTGGGGCCTGGGCACGAGGAACTCTACGATCATGGACTCGCGGCCATCGTCTGCATCGCCGACCGCCCCATGTCCTTCGAAGTGTCGCTGTCAAGGACCGCGGAGCTCCTTGAGTCCACCGCCGAGCGCACCATGCGGCTGGTCCTGACGGGCCGGGGAATGTCCTGACGCAGTTCGTAACCACCCGTTTTAGACAGTGCCGACAGAGCGCCATCCCCGAAGAGCCGCAGCCGCCGGATTATTGGTCCAGCGGCCGCCAAAGCAACTACGTATTTTGTCTGAAGAGTTGGAGTGCGTCTGTCCTCAGGACATCCGCTCCTTGACGAATTCCAGCACCAGGTTTGACAGGTCAATCGACCTGTCGGCGTCCACTCCGTCGAAGGCCTCGAAGCTTGTGCCGCTTGGCAGGAACTCCGGATAACGCGTGATGTAGTGGTACTTGTCCAGTTGCCTCGCCTCGCTTTTGACCGTGTCGAACATCATGTCGAACAACTTTGCGTCCTCGCAAAGGTCCAGTAGCGAGTGCCCCCACACGTCCTCCACGCGTCGGTGGTACAGATAAGCCTTGACCGCTTTCTCAGCTGCCTGCTGACCCTGGAAACAGGCCAGGTTGTGCCGACCGTTTTCCCGCAGGAACCTGGCGTCCTCCAGGTCCCTTTCGGCTTGCCGCAGCCAGCGAGCCCCCTCTGACAGGTAATCAGGCATTGAAAATCTCCTTACCCTCGGTCAGGGCCCGTCTCAGCGCCGGCAACTCGTCCTTCAGAGCCTCGAATTCCTCCGGAGTGTAAACCTGCGTATCGATCTCCACTGAGCTACCCAGATGGTAGGAAAAGAAATCCGACCGTCTGCCGAATGGCCGGTCGGTGTCGTGTACCACGATCAGTTCGATGCGGCTTTCTGGTGTGAACTCACCCGCGGCCACCTCGCCGGTCAGGATGACCTTTTCCACCCCCAGCATAGGCAGGACCTCCTGGATGTTCTCCAGTTCCCGCTCTAGCATCTGCTTGCGGAATTGGGCAAAGCCCACGCGCATCGGCATTATAGAGACCCCTTTGTCTTTATCCGGCTCACCGTGGATTGAGGCGATCTACTCGACGAGAATCATATGCACGGAACGGGGACCATGGACACCCTGCACTATGGTCATCTCGATGTCGGCGGTGCGGCTGGGGCCGGTGATGAAATTCAGGTAGCTGCCCATCTCCCCGCCCCGGCGCTTGTACTCCAGTCGGCGCAGCAGGAACAGGTCGTGCAGACTCTCCAGCACCTCTTCCGGTCGTACCAGCGCCACATGGACCGGTGGAACCAGCGACACCAGCCGTGACAGACCCTGCCGGGGCAGAATGACCAGCGAGCCAGTCTCCGCCAGCGCGTAATCCGTCCCGGTAAGCCCCACATCGGCGTGGCGCATCTTTTCCCGCAATTCCTCGCGGCTTGTCGAGCCGTCTCTGACCACCGGAACCAAGTCGATGCCTCTCCACTCCAGCGCGGTGTCGACCGGCACGGCGTCAAACACGGATTGTCCGGAGCGAACAATGCGGGTTGCTCCCACCTCGCCGATGATGGCGTCAATCCGCCCGATGGCGGCCTCGGCGCCCAAAACGCGGTGCACATTCCACCCGCCCTTGGCTGCCATCTCCGCGAATCGGTCCAGCAACTGCGGCCGGTTTGCTCTCAACCGCGATTCCAGTTCAGCGGCCCGTTCCTCCAGGGTGTCCAGGTCCTCCACCAGCCGGTGGTACGGTTGCTCCGGCGGGCCCTCGTCCTTTCCCAGCGCCTCCCGCACCATGCGCAGGAACTCGGTCTTGGAGCGGCCCGGCATTCCACCGGAATTAACGGTGGCCATCGGTTCCACCGTTCTGGCTGTCCCTGCTCAACTCGTCGCGCCAGATGTCCCGGAACGAACGTGAAGGCAACTGCGGAAGGTCTCTAGCCCGCGTCCAGCGCGACAGCAGCGGCAGCGGTGCGCGACGAATCCAGCCCCTCCGCCTGGGCATCCCAGGCATCAGTTTCTGGGCGATTCTGCCCATCTTTGCCGCAAACGACATGCGGTCAGGACTGCTCATCAGCCGCGAATACATCCTGGCAAGGAATCGCTCCGGCTTGGACGATGCCCGCTCCGCCGGGTCCTCGCTTTCCGCCGTCCTGTGGCGCAGTTCCAGCAGCATGCGCGGTATGTTGATCTTGATCGGACAGGCCTCACGGCAGGCCCCGCACAGGCTGGAGGCCTGCGGCAGCGTCTTCGCCTCCTTGAGCCCGGTAAGCATCGGCGACACAATCGCTCCGATCGGTCCGGGATAAACCCACCCGTAGGAGTGCCCGCCCACCCGTTGGTACACCGGGCAGATGTTCAGGCAGGCCCCGCACCGGATGCAGTACAGTGCCTCCCGCAGCTTGGGGTCCCGCAGCATCCGCGAACGGCCGTTGTCCACCAGCACCAGGTGGAACTCCTCCGGCCCGTCCTCGTCGTCCTCCCGGCGCGGCCCGGTGATCATGCTTACGTAGCTGGAGATGCGCTGGCCAGTTGCGGAGCGGGGCAGCAGCCGCAGGAATATCGCCAGGTCCTGCAGCGACGGGATCACTTTCTCCATCCCCGTGATGCCGATGTGCATACGTGGCGCCGAGGTGCAGAGCCGACCGTTGCCCTCGTTGGTGATGATCACCAACGTCCCGGTCTCGGCCACCACGAAGTTGGCTCCACTGATGCCCAGGTCGGCCTGCATGAACTTGTCCCGCAGCGCCACCCGCGCCGCGGCCGCCATCACTTCGATGTCCTCGTCATACGGCAGGCCCAGCTTGTCGGCGAACAGCTCGGCCACGTCCTCCTTGGACTTGTGCAGCGCCGGCGCCACCAGGTGAGACGGCGTCTCCCCCGCCAGTTGGATGATGTACTCGCCCAGGTCCGTCTCGTAGACCTCGACCCCCAGCGATTCCAGCACCGGGTTGAGCTCCAGCTCCTCCGACACCATGCTTTTGCTCTTGGTGGCTACCTTGACGCCCCGGCTCTGTGCCAGGTGTCCCACGATGGCGTTGGCCTCGGCGGCGTCCGCAGCGAAATGCACCTGCCCCCCGGCGGCTGTAACGTTGTCGTGCAGCAGTTCCAGGTAGTAGTCGAGGTGGTCCAGCGTGTGGACCTTGATCTGCCGTGCCTCGTCGCGCCATTCCTCCCAGGCCTCCTCGCTGACCTCCTCGATCGCGTTTCGGCGCGCCACGTCGAACCCCGATCCGACGCGATCCAGTGCCCGTCTCAGCTGCGGGTCAAGCATCGCCGACGCCGACGCCTTGGTGAACTGGCTTGTCTTTACCTCAGGCATGTCCTGCTACCGCCTGCATTCCGCCACCCGGCGCTCCCTGTAAGGGCAACCCTCGTGGTTGCTCTTTACCAAAACCTCTGCGCCCTCGCGTCGGTCGCTGGTGGGATTCCGGTGCCGGTCCCTCAATCCTGTGCCTCTCCGTCCAGCACCTGCGCGATGTGCCGGATCCGGACGTTCGGGTCCTCCCGCCGCAGCGCGCCCCCGATGTGCATCAGGCAACTCATGTCGCACGACACCAGCGTCTCTGCACCCGATTCCCGCACGCTCGCGACCTTGTCCGCCAGCATTCCCTCCGAGATGTGCGGCAGCTTGACCGAGAAGCTCCCCCCAAACCCGCAGCACGTCTCCGCATTCTTCAGCTCCCGCAGCTCTAGCCCCCCGACCGACTCCAGCACAGCGCGCGGCTCCTCCCGCACCTCCATCTCCCTCAGCAGGTGGCATCCGGGGTGAAACACCGCCGTCCCCACTGCCTCCGCCTGGCCCTGGGTCTGTTGAAGGGCCTCCACACCCAGCACCTTGACCAAGAACTCCGAGAACTCATACACCCGGTGCGACAGCGCCACCGCCCTCCGCAGCTCTGCAGGCTCGTCCTCGAACAGGTCCAGGTAGAATACTTTCATCATCGCCGAGCACGACCCCGACGGCACAATCACGTAGTCGCTGTCCCTGAACTGCCCAAGCGTCCCCAGCGCCAGCTCCCGCGCCTCCCGCCTGTACCCCGAGTTGTACAGCGCCTGCCCGCAGCACGTCTGACCCTCCGGGAACCCCACATCCACGCCCAGACGCCGCAGCACCCGCACCGCGCTCACCCCGACCTCCGGAAAGAGCTGGTCCACGATGCAAGTAACGAAGAGGTCCGCCCTCTGTCGTCTCTCCAATGCCTGTCCCCTGCCGCTCTCTCCGACCCCTAGCCTCCTCCCTTATGCGGCCCTTGTTTCGAAAAGCCTAACAGACCGCTACCACGCTGGCAACGCTGATCGCTACCAGCGTTGCCTCATACGTTGACACTTGCCTCGAGTCAAAACTACACTCGCGCAATCCCTGAGGGAGACGCGCTAATGGCTGGTTCGGTCGACGTGGCAATCATCGGCGGCGGCGTGATGGGATGCGCCGTTGCCTGGCAGCTTGCGCGCCGCGGCGTATCCTGCGCGCTGGTGGAACGCGGCACGTTCGGCGGTGGTGCGTCCGGAGCCACCGCCGGCGTCGTTGGCCCGCTGTGGCATCTCGACCCCGACGACCCCTCCATGTTTCGCCTCGGAATGCGCAGCCTGGAGCTATTCCCCGAGTGGGCCGCTGAACTCACCGGATCGGGCGTCAATCCGGAGTTCCAGCAGAATGGCGTGATGAAGGTGGCGTTCACCGAAGACGAGGTGGAGGAACTTCGGGTCTTTCACAACTGGCAATCCCAACTCGGCTTGGGAGTGGAATGGCTTGAGGCCGAGGATGTTCTGCGGCGCGAACCCGAGGCCAGCCCGGAAGTGCTGGCCGCGCTCTTTTCGCCTCGCGAGGGGTGCATTCGGGGGCAGCGCTTTTGCGATTCCCTGGCCCACGCCGCCGGGCGGTTGGGCGCCAGGCTCTACGAACGGACCGAGGTGACCGGCCTGACCCACGACGGCAACCGGACCACTGGCATTGAGACCACTGCTGGCAATATCGTTGCGGCTCAGGTGGTCCTGGCTGCGGGCCCCGGCAGTGGCATCCCCGGTCGCTGGGCAGCACCCGGGGCCCCGCTGGATCTGCCCGTGCGCGGCGTCAAGGGACAGCGGCTTCTGCTGCGGCGTCCCGGGTTCATGCCTCAAACGCCAGTGCGTAATTCCAGCGTCTACGTTGTGCCTCGCCTCGACGGCAATATCCTGGTGGCCTCGACGCGAGAAGAGGGACGCAGCGACGAAACGGTCACCGCAGAGGGTATCGCCACTCTCATCAGCGGAGGCATCAGGTCATTCCCGTCCCTCGCCGGTGCAGCCTTTGTGTCGGCCCGCGCCGGCGTGCGCCCCGCCACTCCGGACGGTCGCCCCCTCATCGGCCCCGTGCCTGGAGTCGACGGCCTCTCCATCGCCAGCGGCCACGACGCTGTTGGCATCATGCTCAGCCCCGCCACCGCTGAACTGGTCGTCAACTGGATCCTCGACGGTGCTGCCGAACACCTTGAGCCCTTCCGCCCCGACCGCTTTCACTGATTCACCTCCTCCGTCCAGCCCTCTGTCCGTCCTCCGATTCCCCAACTGGGGACAAAGAGGCGTGCAGTTACGCGACCTTATGTCTCAATTGCCGCTATCCTGTTCTTATCGGCACCTCGGGCTGGCGCGAAATTGGGCACGGCTCCCGCGGATCATGCAAAGGCGAGGAAGAAATCCTCAATTCGCCCTAGGGGAGGGACGAATGATCGAACAGCGAAGGCTGCTGCTGGTAAAGGTCGCCACAACGGACGGAAAGGTTTGGCTCCACCAGTACCACTTTCCCAGCGACAGGACTGAACGACAGAACCTGGCCGATTCGATGACGGCAAAAATAACGAGCCTCGAAAAGAGGAGAGGCCACGTTATTTTTGAGAATCCGTTGGCTGCGTACAACCTGAGCACGATCGTAAGGCTTGAATGGCAGCTTTCGGGTCCCTCCGGAGAAGTGGCCGAAGTGGAACAAAGGATAGCCGGTCTTAACATCGACCGGTGACCCACAGGCTATGCAAATCCTTGCCTAGGATCTCATAGCAACCGAGGATTGTGCACACGACGTAGCAATACAAGACCCGTTCGCCCTGAACTTGTCCAAAGGGCGAACGGGTCTATCTTTGGACCTTGACGGAAAGTTGGTGCTAGGCTGAAAGCGCCACGTCCACGATGGCAATCCGGCCCGAATTAACCACTGCCTGTGCCTCCTCCAGCGCACCCTTGAGCCGCGACGGATCCTCAACGCGCTCGCCGTGGCCTCCGAAAGGCTTGGCCAGTTCTGAATAGTCAGGGCCGGGGATGTCCACCCCATGGAAGATGCCCGACTGCACGGCTGTCCCCTCGGGGTAGAAGGACAGATGCAGGCTCTTCATAGCGGCGTAGCTCGCGTTGTTGAACACCACGATCATGATCGGCAGGTCGCTCTCCCGCGCCACGCCCAGGCTCTGCGTGATGGGGTTATACAGGAACGAGCCGTCGCCGATCAGTGCCGTTACCGGCCGCTCCGGCGCCGCCAGCTTGGCTCCCAGCGCGATGCCCAGCCCCTGCCCCAGCCCGCCCGCTGGCCGCATGTACGACAGCGGATTGTCCCAAGCGATGCGCCTCAGAATCTGCGCCCGGTGCAGGATCGTCTCGTCCACGAAGACGGTGTTAGACGGCAACGTTTCGCTGATGGTGTTGCACAGGAATCCGGGGTCGATCGGCGATGCCGAGTTGGTGGCCGAATCCAGGGCACGATAGCGCTCCCAGACAGGATTGGGGTGCGGCGGCAGTGCCGGGGGAGTATCACTCCGTTCTCGCACTGCTGCATCCAGCGCCGCCAGGGCCACTGGCAGCGATCCCTCCAGATACAGGTCAGCCTGCAGGTCCTGGTGCACCATGTATTCCTTGACCGGATACTCGTCGATAACCACCACGGTCGCCGACGGCCCTGCGCTGGGCGGGTACCAGGGCGCCCGGTTGCCGATCACCAGGAACAGGTCGAACCGGTCCATCTCCCGTTTCAGGTCGTAGCCATGGTGCAAAGGGTGGCTCTTGGGGAAGTTGTTGTAGGTAGGGCCCTCTCCTTCGAAAACCGGGATGCCCCTCGATTCAGCCAGGGACACGAGCGTGCTGAACCCGGCCGGTGTGCGGCCCGCCGAGTCAGCCACTATCACGGGGTTGGAGGCCTTGCAGATCAGATCAGCGATGCGCGCAACCGCCGAGGGGTCCGGGTGGCTCACAGGTGCCGTCGGACGATGCTTCAGCGGTCGGTTCGGAGTCCACTCCTCCAGCATCGTCTCGATGGGTACGTTGAGGAACGTCGGGCCCATGGGAGTCCGTTGCGCCATTTCTCCGGCGCGAGCCACCATCTCGTACAGAGTGGCCGCACTGGTGATCCGGCTGCTCCACTTGGTGAACGGCTCCACCAGCCGGTTCGGCCCCCCGACGATGCTGAGGTTCCGCAGCCACTGCGGCCCAGGGTCAGTCTCCGGCACCTCGCCGTAGGTCGACGATTCCCCCGAGCACACCAGCATCGGCACCTCGCTCTGGTACGCCCCATGTATCCCCATCGACCCCTGCAGCACTCCTACCCCCGCGTGCAGCAGCACCGCCTGCATCCGCCCCGTCATGCGGGTGTAGCCCGAGGCCATGGCCACTGCCAGCGTCTCGTGCCAGCAGTTGATGTACGACGGCCCCGGCGCCTCGTTCACTTTCTGACGGGCCAGCGCCTCCCACACCGATGGCCACTCCGACCCGGGCGACGAGATGATGTAGTCGACGTCCAGGTTCCGCAGCGCCTCAAGTATCGCGTCCCCACCGTCCAGCCTCGAGCCCGCCGAAAGGTCCGTCATTCCGATTCTCCAACCTGTATGAAACTATTTCATAACCCGCAGCAGGCCCAAACCCGCCATCTCCGCCGTTAAATTCCCGCGATTATTCCCGCGAAAGCGGAAATCAAGTCCCCTCGCGATTTATCCCCCGTCTTTCACCCACCGGCACTCCGGCTGGTGCCCGTGGGCGCCGCGGTCGATGCAGGTGCAGGATATGTCCTCGCGCAACTGGAAGCCCTGATACTCGAGAAACGCGTGAAATCCCGGATAGAACCCCTCGCCTTCGTCGATGGAGTCAAAACCGGCCTGAAAGGCGTCCCGTAGTTCCGCATAGGTCGGCTGCATCATGGTGCGATTACTCCGCTTCGGCTTGCTCCAATAAAGTGGTTACAAAGTCCACCAGGCTTCGAACGTCCTCTATGACGCCCCCCCGGTCCATCGTGGGAGCCTTGATTCTACGGTATTGGTAAATGACAGCGTAATTCGTCAGGCCCGAAAGACCACGAAACTCCCGGGCGTCCGTCGCTCCCGCATGCTCGAGCTGAGTGAACAGCTGGTAAAGATAGTGAGTCAGCAGGTATTGGTTGCCGGTTAGCGCGATCCAGGCTTTCAGCGTTAGCTCCGTGGTCCGCTCGGCGTGAAAGCCGAAGTCCTCCTCCCGGAATATCTCCGGGTCTCGCATTCCGTTGAGAGTTCTTAGCTGACCGCGGGCCATGTCCAGCAATTCGCGAACGTGCGGCAGTTCCGCCACTACCTCTTCCCCTGGCATGGTTTCGTGACAGCCGAACAATACCAGGCCCTCTCTCCAGGACCGTCCGGCGACGTGATTGATCGATCGCTTTTCCTCCCTGAATTCGGGTTCCGTCCAGACCCTGACGTCAATACGGCGAAATAGCTCGCCGACCGCCGTTTCAGCCACGGTGCTGCCCTGGGCCTCCAGGTCGATGCGTTGCTGTGGGCCCAGGGGTGTGCCCGACTCGTTGAGAATGACGGCCAGATCAACATCGCTGTGGGTTTCGTAATCCCCGCGGGCACGGGACCCGAACAGCAACACGCACTGCGCATCCAGCGCCACTCCAACAGCGGCACCTATTGCCTGGATCGCCTCCTGCACGCCAATGTCGCCAACCGGGGTGGCCATTTCCTACTCCAGCACCTCGGCGATATCCTGCGCGAAGATCATGTCCTCCGTACCCACAAGGTCCGGGTCCTCCGGCGACGTCAGGTACTTGGCGAACACCCACACGCCGTCCTTGGGGTTGGTCACCACCTCCGCCGTCGCCCCGTTGATCGTGGAAATGGTGGCCCCTTCCTCAATCGTTATCAGGTTTATAACTTCCGCCATCGCCAGTCTCCAATCCCCGGTAGTGTCCCGGTACTGCCCCTATGGAAAACCCGGCCCCATCCGCGTCAAAATCAGGGAATCCCTGAATCAAGCGAATCACAGTTCAGACAAACCCCCGTCATTGCCGCGAAAACGGGAATCCAGTGCCCGAGTTCCTCGACCGTCAGAAAAAGAACGTCAGGTTCTTGGCCAGCAGCACATTCTGGTCCAGGATTACCTTGCGCTGCGCGATCTTCAAACTACCGTCTTCCCTGCGCAGGACATCCTCGCGCTTGCCGATGAGGAAGTCCGTCTCCGTCTCCACCCGGTTGCGATAGATCAGGAAGCGGCACTTTACCGACACCTCGACCGCCTCCTCCGCCGAAGGCGTCGCCTCCAGAATCTGCACGTTCGATACCATGTGGCAGATGCGCGACAGCGGCTCCTCGGCCCAGTGCACCCCCGTAAGGATCTGGTTCACCCGACGCTCCAGGGTCCCCTTGCCCTCGTCGAACCAGTTGATATCGTAGCCCTCGCGGGTGAACTCCCGGTCCAGTTCGCCGAACTTGACGTTCCGCCGCATCGGCATCCAGTAACGGATGTCCTCGGTCAGCAGCTCCAGCCACTCGGCGAAGCGACGGTCGTCCAGCAGCTCCGCCTCGTGGTACAGGAGCTCCTCGACCTCGTTCTTCAGCAGTATCCGGGCCACGCTCGCCCCCACTGTCGTCATGCCAGGCTCTCCACCCGCACCGATGTGCCGTTATGGGCCCCGGCGCCGTTGCTGTGGCCGTTGCCGTTTCGCCACGTCGCCAGCTCGTCCCAGTTCGGAGCCGTCAGGAAATCGACCCAACGCGTATAGAAACCGCGCTGGTTCTGCTCCGCCGCCTTTGCGACGGTTACATTGCGAATCTGACCCGGCAGCTCCAGCCCGTCCGCCTCGAAGGCCGGCGCCTCGTGCCCCATGCCCATCTGGTAATTGTACGGATACCGTCGCGCTATCGACCCCCGGCTCGCGTTATGCGCATAGTTCCAGTTCTCCATATCATCCTGCTCGGTCAGACCGGCAGGCCCTGAGTAGCTGATGTAGTACTTGCGCAGAAATTCCTTGACCTCGGCCGGGGCGTTCTTGTCCACCAAGAACCAGCGCCACGCCTCGTGGCTCTGCGGCGTGCGTGGGTGCCACACTGCTATGGTCCGCGGCTGGCGGGGCAGGTATGAGAAGTTCGGGAACACCGTGCCTGGTCCGGGGATGAACCGCGCCCATTTGCCGTAGTTCTTGCGCCGCTCGTTTTCGCAGTGGGCAAAGTAATCGGACACGATCTTGGAGTGCTGGTATGCAGCGATGGGCCCGTCGTTGGGCCGCAGAAAGCTGATGGTACCGTGGCCGCGCTCCGGGAAGGAGAAATCCAGCGCGGTCGCCCCGACCCGCTCCTGCGTGTCCCGTCGGCCGCTGCCGCTGGGTCCGACACCCACCAGGTCAACGGAGCGGTGGCTGATGTTGTGGTACCGGTCGCCGATGAAGTTCTCCGACGGGAATTTCCAGTTGCAGGGAATCACCCACTTTTCGATTCCGCCGAACACCTCGGTCTCACCGCCTGCGCCGTCCCATGTGTCCAGCAGGAAGTCGAGGTAGGTCTTGTAGCCGCCAAGGTACTCCTCGAACGAGGGCGCGTCCTTGTCCCAAGTCGCCCAGACTGTGCCCTTATAGATGCACAGCTTCGGCACCTCAATCAGTCCCCACTGCGACTTGTCCAGCGCGCCCTTGTAGGCATCCTTGAAGTAGGGGACGCCCACCAGCTTGCCGTCTGTTGCGAAGCTCCAGCCGTGGTATGGGCAGCTGAACACAGGCGTGTTCCCCTCGTCGTAGCGGCACACCTTCATTCCGCGGTGGGTGCAGGAGTTGAGGAAGACGTGCACCTCGCCCTCCCGGTCCCGGCACAGTATCACCGACTCCTCCCCCATGCAGGAGACGAAGTAGTCGCCGGGCTTGGGAATCTGCGATACGTGCCCCACGAAGAGCCAGGCCCGTGCGAACAGGTACTCCTGCTCCTGGGCGTAGATTTCCTCGTTGACGAAAATCTCGCGGCTTACCGTTCCGGCTGCCATGTCCACCATGCCCGCCAGAGAACGGTTCCCGTTGGTATGGCCGTTCTGCATCGTCTCCCCCCTGTCAGGTCTCAGATCTATCTAACTCTAAGGCTACCTAAAGACTCCCCAACCCGCCGGTGGTGAGCCCGTCGAACCTCCGCCACGTAGGGGCGTCCCTTGTGGGCGCCCTTACTCGCCTCCCCGCAGTTCCGCACTGGCGAGTTGCTCAAGGATGCGGGCCACCGACGGGAACCCGTCCGGCCCCATCCCCTGCGTCTGCGCCCGCTGGAACATGTCGTCGGCTATGGCTCCGATGGCCGCAGGCGCCTGTACCTCGCGGGCCAGTTCGCAGGCGAGGTGAATGTCCTTTGCAACGATGTCCAGCGTCCCATTGGAATGGAAGCTACGGTCCAGGATCGCCTCGGTCGCGCGATTCAGGACGCTGCTGGAACCCGCGCTGACCGGGACTATTTTCGCGAGGACTTCCAGGTCGATACCGGCCTTCGCCCCAATGAGCATACCCTCGAGACCGGCGATGAAGGCACAGTAGCCCAGGTACTGGGTGACAAGCTTGGCGATGCAGCCCGAGGCCGTCTCTCCCACGTAGAACACGTCCCGCCCCATGCACTCCAGCACGGCGCGGTGCTTTTCGAAGACTGCGGCGTCTCCCCCGACCATCATTGTCATTGCGGGCGGCCGCCCGCTTACCGGGGAGTCCAGCATTTCAACGCCGCGCCGCTGGCACTCCTCCGCCAGCCGCCGGATCAACGATGGAGAGTTCGTCGTGGTATCTATCCACGCTCCGCCTCGCGGAAGTCCGGCCAGGATGCCCGTGTCCGGGTCCAGCACCACCCGTTCAGCTTCCGTCGGTCCAGGGAGCGAGGTGAACACCACCGGCGCCGCCTCGGCCACCGCCCGCGGGCTGTCGCCCCAGTGGGCTCCCATCTCGCACAGGTTGGTGGTAGCCTCCCGGCGCACGTCGTATACCGTTATGTTGTGCCCGGCTGCCAGAAGGCAGCGTGCCATGGGATTCCCCATCGTGCCGGTGCCGATGTATCCAACGTCCATCTGTTACTCCGAAATGCTGTCGTCGCCAGTCGCCGAGTGTTTCAGCGAGAAACCCACCGGCGAGGAGTCCCCGATCTGAAGATCGTCGTGGCCGGTGAGCGCCCTCAATCGCCTGAGTTGCGTGTTGGAGGTGATGGTGAACGACTGAGGATTGGTCTGCTGGATCTCCTCAAGTACCGGCAAAGCCTCCTCTGCAGCCTCAATAGTAATTCTCATTTCTTCAATGGTGCGGTAATTCTCGTAGAAGTTCCGGTGGCCATTTTGAAAAGTTTCCGCAATAGCGTTTCCAAGTTCGCCATTTTCGAACTCGGCAACCATCTGTCGGCCAATGTTCTCGATCTGCTGGTGGCTGCCGTGGTGCCAGCCCCGCAGTTCACCTATCGATTTCAGGTTGTGGGCGATCGCCCCCCAGGCCTTTTCACCCGCCTGAAGACGATCGCCCTGTTCCAGGTAGTTCCGAGCCTGAATGATGAACCGCCGTCCAATGGTCCGGCGGTCATCGGCGCTCTGAAACCCTGGTTCAGGCAATGGCGGAAAGTCTGCCATGGGAAACCTGCTCTGAATTCCCTGGTCTAGTCTGCGGCAGCAGGCTGCGGCACGGGCCGGTGGCCCCAGATGCTCCCCTTCTCGTGGCGCACCACCTGCCACGTTGCGTCGTCCACCGTGCGAGCGCCCCATCCGTATTCCACGTCGAACCCCGACGGCGTCTTCATGTAGAACGATGTCATGTGGTCGTTGGTGTGGCGGCCCAGCCCCCGGGTGATGTTGATGTCCTCGGTGTCCAGCACCAGGTCGTAGGTGGATCCGACGTCATTCATCCCTTGGGTCTGCACCATGAAGTGGTTCAGCTTCTTGGTGGCCCGGCCCTTGGCCTCGATCAGCGCCAAGGTGTGGTGGCGCGGATTGCAGTGGAAGAAGACCAGGTTGCGGATGTAGTCGCTGATCCTCATTCCCAGCACGTCTCGGTAGAAGGCCACCGCCCGGTCCAGGTCGTCGACGTGGTAAACCACGTGGCCAAGGCCCTGCTCGCCGGTGACAAACCCGGTGATCGGGCGCGGCGAGTTGAACGGATTGTCGAAGCTTACCGGAGGGCCGTAGTAAACCTCGGTCTGCGTCCCGTCGGGGTCCTCGAACTTGATCAGACCCTCTACCCTCCTGTCCTTTGCTTCCTCAGGCGTGCCCACCGACACTTCGATACCGGCCTCCCGCAACTGCTCCGCCATCTGCCCCAGCGCCGCCTGGTCGGTCACCTGGAAGCCGACGAAATCCACGTCGTCATTGCCGGTCGGGCTGACGATGAAGCGGTGGCTGTACTCGTCCATCCTCATGGTCAGCACGCCGTCAGCGTCGACGCATTTGACTGCAGTCCGAGCACCTCGGTCCCGAAATGCTCCCATTCCTCAATGTTGCTCGCGCTGATACCGATATAGCCCAATTGGGTAACACTGGCCATGATCCCTCTCCTGCAACCGGTTTCTGTATTGTGGTCAGACCTGGCTACTCCCTCGCCTTAAAGAGAACAGCGCTTACTTGGCATCCATCATCTTGACCCAGCCGGAGTAGAAGCCCCTCGCATTCTCCTCGCAGATACCCTCGGTCAGCACTCCCGGCAGATCAACGTCTTCCGCGAAGTGACCGATACCCATCTGGTAATTGTAGGGCCTCCTTCGCGCAATGGCCCCGCTGCTGGCCTTGTGGGCATAGTTCCAGTTCTCCATGTCGTCCTGCTCGGTCATTCCGCCGGGGCCCGAATATCGAATGTAATAGTGACGCAGTACGTCCTTGACCTCCTCCGGCGTGTCCTTGTCAACCAGGAACCAGCGCCATGCCTCGGTCAGATTGGGCCCTCGTGGATGCCAAACGGCGATGGAACGCGGCTGACGCGCCAGGTATGACATGTTCGGAAAGACAGTTCCAACTACTCCCAGCAGGTTGGTCTTGCCGTCGAGACGGCGGCGTCGCTCCGCCTCCATCGCGCGGAAGTATTCACCCACATCCGCCGAGTTCTGGTACGTCGAGATCTGAGGCGTTTCGGTTGGGAACAATTCCACCACTGCCGCGTGACCCTGACCGGGCATGGAGACGTTGATGCGGCGTCCTGCCTTGTACTCGGCGTCGTCGCGGCGGCCCAGCCCGCTTGGGCCGATGCCCACCATGTCCACCGAGCGGTGGCTGATGTTGTGGTAACCGTCTCCCGCGAAATTCTCAGCGGCGAATTTCCAGTTGTTGGGCATGGTCCACTTCTGGACCCCGCCCAGTATCTCGGAACCGCCCTGGCTGCCGTCCCGTCCGTCCATGAGCAGGTCGAGGTACATGGTGAAGTTGCCCATGTACTCCTCGAACGACGGACCGTTCTTGTCCCACGACGCCCAAATGCCGCCTTTGTAGTTGCGCATCTGGGGCGACTCGATCAGCCCCCACTGCGACTTGTCCAGCGCGCCCTTATAGGCGTCCTTGAAATACGGAACACCCACCAGCTTGCCGTCAGTGGCGAAGCTCCAGCCGTGATAGGGACAGCTGAAAACTGGAGTGTTGCCCTCGTCATACCGGCAGACTTTCATCCCGCGGTGCGTGCACGAGTTCAGGAAAACGTGGACCTCCCCCTCCCGGTCCCGGCACAGAATCACCGACTCCTCGCCCATGCTGGAAACGAAGTAGTCGCCGGGCTTTGGCACCTGCGTTTCGTGCCCCACGAACAGCCAGGATCGGGAAAAAATCTGCTCCTGTTCCTGGGCGTAGATGTCCTCGTTGACGAATATCTCGCGGCTTATCTGGCCGCCCTCCAGGTCAACGATATTCCCCAGCGTCCGGCTCATCGTAGTCGCCATGAATCCACGCTCCCGCAGACAGGTTCAAGGCACGCTTATGCGTACCCGCAGTTTCGCCCAAGTATACACGATTGAATTCCGCCGCCGTTCGGGAAAACGTAGCTGGCACCCTGTGCGTCCTTTAGTTTCAGATGAGGCCAAATTGCAGAAATACCGAACCTGCGAAGCAGTGGGAAGTAGTGACGCCTTGGCCGCGCTTTTTACTATGCAACTACAGCCGCTCAAGTTGCCATTCAGCCAGCAGATGCAGGCACTCTGGCTGGTTCGCACCCCGTCATTAGACGGCGTTGTGGCGTTTTTGAATCCATTCGTCCCTTTACCCTCCCCCCGGCATCACGCCAAAAAGGGGATCCCAAATTGCCCCAGTACCCAGAATTTGACGCATATAAATAAGAGCTCTAAAAGAGACAATCGAATTGGAATGTGATATAAGACTGTTCGATACATTAAGGATCACTAATATGGTCGTTTGCAATGGCAGTTCGTCACCAAAGACTGGTGTACGATGGCTGCCCTTGGATCACTGGTTGGCTGGTGCCATTTCTCCAATTGGTACCTGATGCGATGGAACCTGATGCGCGAAATGCTGTCCTATATCTCGAAGAGAACATGCACCGATCGATAAATCGTGTTGCGTAAACAACGACAGGAGACTTTGATGCGGACTATATATTTGGCCATACTACCGGCGATTCTTATATTGCTCTTGGTAGCCTGCGGCTCATCCGATACGCCTGCACCGGAAACAGGCGCAGCTTCAGAGCAGCCCACCACGGCCCCGGAGCAGCCCACCGCTGCCCCGGAGCAACCCACCGAGGCCCCGGTGCAGCCCACCGCTGCCCCGGAACAGCCCACCACGGCCCCGGAACAGCCCACCACAGCTCCGGAACAGGCAACCGAGGACTCAGACCAAGCAACCGAGGACTCCGATCAGGGTACTGGAGACCCTGAACAGGTCTTCAAAATGCAGTTCGTTTGCATCAACCGTAGCCTGCAGACCTGTGATTTGTTTGCTGAATACATCGATCGGGTGCAGGAGCGGAGCGAAGGACAATTGGAGCTTGAAATCACGTCTTTCCCTGAGCTGGGTATCAGCGGAACCGACATGTTGGACCTCCTGGCAGACGGGACGATCGAGTTCACCGAGTTGCCGGGTAATTTCGTCGGCGGCTCTTGGCCCTTCATCGAAATAGCCGAACTTTACGGCTTGTTCCCGAATTCGGAAACCCAGAACAAGATTTTCGCGGCGGTTCGCGATGATGAGATCAGAATCATTCGAGACCGATTTGGTGGCGAGGTTATTTTCTACGACTACTACCCAGACCAATTCTTTTATAGCAAGGAGCCGCTCAATTCCCTCAGCGACTTTGAGGGCCTGAAGACTCGCGCTCACAGCGTTCCACTGGCTGACTTGATCAATGGTCTGGGCGCTGAGGCTATATTCGTAACTTTCGCCGATGTTTACCCATCCCTGGAACGGGGCATTCTCGACGCGGGGGTTACTGGCAGCGGTCCTGGGTACGGTCAGAGATGGTACGAAGTCACTAAATACATTGTGGGGCCTCTCTCAACTCATCCTCACAATGCCGTTGTCATGAACTCGGATATCTGGAATTCGCTCCCAGCCCACCTTCAGAATATTTTGAAAGAGGAAGGCGCCAAGACCGAAGCAGAAAATCTGCGCCTCGTGGAATCCTGGGACCAGGAGGGAGTGGACAAAAACGTAGCCGAGGGGATGATTTACAGCAACTTCACCCCGGAAATGCAGGAAGCCATTCGGCAGACCGCTTTGGATTCCTCTTTGCCGAATTGGGTTGACCGGGTCGGAGGCCCGGACTCTGACGAGGTAAGAATCTTCAACGAGAAGGTCGGCCCAATAGTAGGAATGAAAATCAACCCCGACGGTACAGTCTCCTCCATCCCTGTCAATTGATCGGGAACAAACGGCAGCTGCACCAACAGGTAAACTCGAGGACAAACCAAAGGGGTGGTCTCATATACGGTGAGGGACCACCCCGCTTTCTTGATCGGAATCCCGGCGTCAGGATTAAGAAACTATCTTAAAACACGCCCCATCCTCCAAACCGTCATTCCCGCGCAGGCGGGAATCCAGAGGCCCAAGCGGTCGTCAGGTCCGTACAATAGTACCGAAGTCGTTTCGAGACAGTTTCCAGAAATTCACCAGACCAGCCCTACGGCCTCGCCACCGCCAGGCACTTGCTCGAGTTGTGCACGTACGTCTGTTGGAACTCCACGATCTCCGGCTTCCGATTCAGTTCCGACAACGCGCCCGCCAGGCACATCCAGTTCAGCATCTCCTGCTGACCCGCGTCCTCCACTTGTGCAGTTGTCAGCCCGCGCCACGCCTCGAAATCGCCCGCCTTGAACTCCTCGAACCGCGCCCGGTCAGACTCCACGTCGCAATACATCCACCAGTTTTTCTCCGTCAGGAACGCGTGCGACCAGCTCGACGACGCGATCAGCGCCACCCGCCACGGGCTGGCCTGCAGCGCTCGCGCGGCGGCCGCTCCCAGCTCCATGCACCGCCTCGGCGAAGGCCCCGGCGGGTCCGGCGGGACTTCAACACCGTTGGCCACCTGCGTACTGGCTCCGCCGCGGTTGCGAATGACGCGGCTCCCGTAGCAGTTGATGGCGAACGGTATGACCGGGTAGTCGAACCCGATGCGGTCATAGTCCAGGTACAGCAGCGTGTTCAGGAAGGCATGCCCCAGTCCCGGCTCGTGCAGCGGCTTGTAGGCGTAGGCCACGTCGAATCCCTCGTCGATCAGGGCTCCGGTCAGGTAGCGCGCCGACGGGTGGCCCTTGTACGAGAACGACTTGTCCGCTGGCTCGCCCCACACGTTCGGTCGTGCCCCTCCATCCTTGGTGGTGAAAGGAATGCACTCGTATTCGTTGTGCGCCATCACGCAAAAGGCAGGGATGATGTCCTCCTTGAAGTTCTCATACTGGTCGTCGCCCCAGACTAGAACCACGTCCGGATTGAAGGCGTCCAGCTCAGCTCGCACCTTGCGGAAACCCGTAACCAGCCTCTCTCGCTGGAAAAGCGCCGAGGTGTACCCTTCGTCGTCGCCCCACTCCTTCCGCATCGCGTCCGGCCAGTTCTCCGGGTTCTTCTGCTCGCTCGGAATCCGGTCGTTTCTGAGAGCGCGGGTCAGCGAGTAGTTCTTCAGCTCGTCCGGCGCAATCAGCGACGGCGAATGCGTAACGCCAAGCCCCAGTATCTCTGCCATAGTGCGCCTCCTTAAAAAGTGGAAGGTTTGCCCAAGGAAATGAACGGTGCATTGCCTGAATTCTGATGGCTCGTCGTCCATCTCGCAAGTGCCGTGACCACCGGAAGGAGGACGACGGTGAAGCACCTTTCGGGCCCGACTTCACTGGTATTGTATGGACGCCGTTGATTTAACATAATGTAGAACATGCCGGGTTGGAGGTTAGGAAATGGCAAATGTGAGTTCCAAAGGCACCTGCATTCTCTGCGGCAGGTCTTTCAGCAAATCGGGAATGTCGCGACACCTGCAGTCCTGCCGCGAAGAGAACAGGGGAGGGGAGGGCGGTTCTGGCCGTACCTCTGGACGGAGGAGACAGGGCTTTCATTTGGCTGTGGAAGGGCGCCATCGCCCCGAATACTGGATGCATCTGGAGATAGCCGGCAACGCTCAATTACTGCATCTGGACTACTTTCTCCGGCGGCAATGGCTGGAGTGCTGCGGGCACATGAGCAATTTCGTCATCCGCGGCAGAAACCATTTCCGCGAGGACCGGGACATCTGGGCCGATCTGGATGACTTGGATATGGAGGTCACACTCAAGGAAACGATTCGCCCGAGCACCAAATTTATCCATGAATACGACTTTGGTTCCACTACGGAGCTGGCTTTGCGGGTGGTCTCCCAGGGCAACATCTCCGTGGACCATACGGGCCTGCGATTGCTGGCACGCAATGATCCGCCGACAATTCCCTGTGTCAAGTGCGGGTCTGAGGCCGCCCAAATTTGCACCGAGTGCGTTTGGGACGGAAAAGGATTCCACTGTGATGAATGCTCCCGCCTCCACATTGCGGAATCGCCGGAATGCGATGAGATGTTCCTCCCGGTCGTGAACTCGCCGAGAATGGGTGAGTGTGCATACACCGGCCCCGATGATGACCTTTGGGCCGGGTAGATCACGGCCCGGTGTCCTTGCCCGTCCTGTCCCCGAACAGCGATAATGATTCGCAAATTCCAGGTATCGAACGCACCCGCACCACAGGAGGCAGTATATGGACTGGGGAATGGCCAACCGCATGGCCCAGCTGATTCAATCCGACGGGAAATGCATGTTCCTCCCCGTCGACCACGGCTACTTCCAGGGCCCGACCCGTAACCTGGAGCGCCCCGGCGACACCATCGCTCCGCTCCTGCCCTACTCCGACGCCCTGTTCGCCACCCGCGGCGTGGTCCGCTCCGTCGTGGACCCTGCCAACACAAAGCCGCTGATCCTCCGCGTCTCCGGCGGCACCAGCATGGCCGCTGGCGACCTTGCCGACGAGGGCGTGACCACCTCAATGGAAGATGCTGTCCGGCTCAACGTCTCTGCCGTCGGCATCTCCGTGTTCATCGGTTCTGAATACCAGAAGCAGTCTATCCTGAACCTTGGCAAGCTGGTGGACGAGGGTGAGAAATACGGCATCCCCGTTATGGCCGTGACCGCCGTTGGCCGGGAGCTGGACCAGCGCGACTCACGCTACCTCGCCATGGCCTGCCGCATCTGCGCCGAGATGGGCGCCAAGGTGGTCAAGACCTACTGGTGCGACGACGGATTCGACCGCGTGGTCAACGGATGTCCTGTGCCGGTCGTGATGGCTGGCGGCCCCAGGGCCGACACCGAGCTTGAAGTCATGGAGTTCGTCCACGACGGCATGCAGAACGGCGCCATCGGCATCAACCTCGGCCGCAACGTCTGGCAGAGCCCCCATCCGGTGCCTATGATCCGGTCGCTCCGCCACATCATCCACGGCACGTCTCCGAGGCCCGGGACGTCTTCGAGGCCGCCCGCGCCGAGTCGGCGGAGTTGGTGGGCGTCCCGGACTAGCTGCCCTCGATTTCATATGTAGGCCCTGCCCGAGCAGACATAACGCTCCTCCCTTTAAAAGGGAGAGAGCTGGGTCGGGGATGAATCTCCCCAACCACATATCCTCAGAACTCCTGTCATCAAGGACGGCCACCATGCGCGTTGCCATGTACTACAACAACAACGACGTCCGCCTGGAGGAAATGCCCACGCCGGAGCCTGGCCCCGGCGAACTGCTCCTCCGGATCGAGGCCAGCGGCATCTGCGGCAGCGACGTCATGGAGTGGTACCGCATACAGCGCGCTCCCGTCGTCCTTGGGCATGAGGTTGCCGGTACCGTGGCTGCGGTCGGGGATGGCGTCGGCCAGTTCCGCGAGGGCGATCGCCTCGTCGTAACCCATCACGTGCCCTGCAACGCTTGCCGTTACTGCCTCAACGGCAGCCACACGATCACCGTGTGCGACACGCTGCGAGCCACCAACTATGATCCCGGCGGATTCTGCGACTACGTCCGCCTCCCCGCCATCAACGTCGACCGCGGCGCCATCCCCATCCCGGACGGGGTGCCCTTCGACGAGGCCTCTGTAGCCGAGCCCCTCGCCTGCGTCTATCGCGGACAGCGCAGGGCCAACATCCAGCCGGGCCAGACGCTCTTGGTACTGGGCAGTGGGCTCGCCGGGATGCTTCATATCAATCTCGCCCGCGCCCTTGGCGCTGGCCGCATCGTCTCCACCGACCTCTCCGACTTCCGCCTAGAGGCCGCTCGGCGGCTCGGTGCTGACGAAACGCTTCGGGCCGATCAGTATTCCCCTGACAAGCTCCGGGAGGTAAATGACGGCCGCCTTGCTGACCTCGTTATCGTCGCCACTGGTGCCCGCCCGGCCCTGCTGCAAGCCCTGGATTCGGTGGACCGTGACGGTACCGTGCTTTTCTATGCTCCCACCGAGCCGGGCGTCGAGATTCCTGTATCCGTTAACGATGTATTCTTCCGGAATGGGGCCACCCTCACCACCACATACGCTGCCGCCCCCGGAGACCTCACCACCGCCCTTGATCTCATCGCCTCGGGCCGGGTGCAGATCGGCGACATGATCTCCCATCGCCTTCCCTTGGAGGAGACCGGCCTGGGATTCAAGCTGACCGCCGGAGCCACCGATTCCCTGAAAGTGGTGATCGAACCGCACAGATAGCCAGCGACAGCCAAGCCTGCTCTCCGGAATTTTGACCAGTACCGCAGAGGAATTTAATCCAGGAGGTCTGCCTGATGAAATTCGGACTGTTCCACGAGTTCCCTTGCCATGGAGACTTCAGCCAGCGCGATGTATTCGCCGAGTCTTTCGAACTCGTGGATGAGGCAGAGAGGCTGGGCACCGACGCCATTTGGCTGGCGGAGTACCACTTCCTCCCACAAAGGTCAGTTCTGTCAGCCCCGGCAATGGTCGCAACCGCCATCGCCGCCCGTACCAGCCGCGTGAGGATTGGCCTGGCCGTGCAGGTTCTTCCCTTGGCCAACCCGGTCAGGTTGGCCGAGGAAATTGCTACCCTCGACCACATCAGTCAGGGCCGTCTGGATTTCGGCATCGGCCGCTCCACCTTCGCCTTCATCTACGAGGGCTTCGGTATGGATTTCAGCGAAAGCCGCGGGCGTTTCGACGAGTGCCTCGAGATCATTCTCAAGGGCTGGACCGAAGACCAGTTCTCCTATGAGGGCGACTTCTACAAGTTCGAGAATTCCTGCGTTGTTCCCAAGCCCTACCAGCAACCCCACCCGCCCATCAGCGTCGGCGTCACCTCCGCCGAGACCTTCCCGATGGTGGGACGTATGGGATACTCCATCCTGATCAATCCGTCCCGCGTATTCTCCCTGGCCGAGTTGAAAGGCTACATCGCCGAGTATCAGGAAGCCCGGAAAGACGCCGGACACGAAGGCAAGGGAGGGGTTGGCCTGCGGGTACCGATCTACTTGGCGGAAACCGCTGAGGCGGCCTACGAGGAGCCGCGGGCCAGCACCGAGGAAGCCATGGTGCGCATCGGCGAAATCGTCGCGAGCACAGCCCACGGCGTCGGCGTTACCGACGACCGGCTGGCCCAGGCAGACCGCATCCGGGCCATGAATTACGATGACTGGCTCCGCGACAAGGTGGTATACGGCACGCCGGAGGCCGCCGTCGAGCGCTTCAGGGAATTGCAGGAAGACCTCGGCCTAACCGAGATCATTTATGAGGTCAACTTCGGCTGCCAGATCCCCCACGATCGCCAGGTAAACACCATCCGCCTCCTGACCGAGAAGGTTGCCCCGCATCTGGCATAGCCTCGGAAGCCCCCGGATGCCTTGGTTGGGGTCAATGTTCCTCCTAGGGCGTCTTGGTTTGCGACCACTGTAGGGGGGCTGCCCTTGTGGCAGCCCCCTCCCCTGCCCCAGAGCCCACCTGGTGCGCAGCCCACCCTGATCTCCACCCGCCATCGCCACTTCCCCACCTCTCAAACCCGCCCTGATCCGTCCTCCCCGCGAAAACCTGTCTTCGACCCGTTCGGGGGTATCCAGGACCCCAGACCCCGGAAAGTCAAACGCAGACAGCATCCGTTGATAGTGAGCATTTAGCCCGTTGGTGGTGAGACTGTCGAACCACCCACCGATCCCCGCCAAGTGATCTCCATGGATGACATATTGGGTTTCCGATACGGGAACTCTATGGCCTTGCTCAACTTCATTGAGCGCTGTCTGAAGAGCGAAGAAGACTCCGACTCCAAAGAAATGGTAATCGTCCTGCCGCCCCGGGCCCACAAGCTGGGCCTCATCCATGAGCGCTTCCGATGGGACTGCCCGCCACCACCAGTTCCGGTACTGCGCGCCTCCTGACCCATCTGTGGTGAGATTGCCGGACCACTGGCGGCCAGCTTGACGCCCGTTTCCTACCCTGTACAATCAACCCCACTATCCGGCTGTCTTGGGGGAAGCTGCTATGGAGCTCGGTCTGTTCCTCGAATTCCCGGTTCGGGAAGGTTCCACGGAAAACAAGGCCTTCAAGGAGTCCTTCGCCTTGGTGGACCAGGCCGAAGACCTCGGCGTGCCCTCGGTATGGATGGCCGAGTATCATTTCAATCCCGGCCGCGTGTTGGCCAGCCCTGTGACCATTCTCAGCGCCATCGCCGGCCGCACCCAGAACATCCGCATCGGCACGGCGGTGCTGCTTCTGCCTCTGGCAAACCCGGTGCGAGTCGCCGAGGAGATCGCCACCCTCGACCAGATCAGCGACGGCCGTGTCGAGTTCGGTGTGGGACGGGGCACGTTCCCCAACGTCCACGAGGGATTCGGCGTTCCCTTCGAGGAGAGCCGTGGCAGGTTCGAAGAGGGGATGGAGATCATCATCAAGGCGTGGACCACCGATACCTTCTCCTTCGAGGGCGAGCACTACAACATCCCTGAGCTGTCGGTGAACCCCAAGCCTTTCCAGCAGCCCCATCCGCCCGTTCGCGTGGGGGTCACCTCTGCCGAGAGCTTTCCCATCCTCGGACGGATGGGCTACAACATCCTGATCAACCCCTCCAGGGTCTTCACCCTGGAGGAGCTGAAACCGTCCATCCAGGACTACCGGAACGCCTGGCAGGCCGCCGGGCACGAGGGCCATGGCAAAGTCGGGCTACGCATTCCCGTCTACCTGTCCCACGACGCCCAGAGAGCCCACGAGGAGCCAATGGAGAGCGCCCTGTTTTCCATGGGGCGCCTCTCCGATCGCGTGAGCAGTTACGCCGGCCGCGCTGGTACGCTGGGAGACTGGGGCGCTCAGGCCGACCGCGTTCGCAACATGACCTACGACGACTGGGTCCGCGACAAGGTGGCCTATGGCACGCCAGATGCAGTTACGGAAAAGCTGAATTCACTAGGCGAGGAACTGGGCCTCGACCAGGTCATGTTCGAGATCAACTTCGGCAACCTCATCCCTTTGGACAACCAGGCCAACAGCCTTCGGTTGATGATGGAGGAGGTCGCCCCCAATCTGGCCTGAGCGGAACACCCCTGCCTCCCGCCAAGTGTCGTAGTCGGTAACTTTAGGAGGAGCTCCCTGTTCCCTACGGATGAGAACAGGGTGTAGGCGAAATGAGTTGCGAAGCGTTTGAGGCCGGAACCAAGGTGGAGTGCCTCGTCGAGATGCCCGTTCGGGTGAGCATGGGCGCCCCGGTTGAGGGTGCCGGCCACATGATCCAGGTCGGCGACGTCGGAGAGATCACCACCGTCCGCCGCACTGGCGCGGGACTGCACTGGCTGGTCATCAGGTGGGAGCGGCTGGGTCGTTCCTTCAACCTCAACCCCGACCAGTTCGACCGGGTCAAGATCGCCGGCTAGCCGCCTGCATCACCAGCGCATACCCGGCTCCCGTTCCTGCAGCACCTCGCCGAACAGCGTCAGCACCTGGTCAATGTGCAGCACTACTATGGCCGCCCCGACCATCTCCGGGTCGCTGATCAGCCCAGAGTCTGCTAGGCTCTGGGTCATTTCGTAATACCTCTCGCCCTGGCGCTCCACGCTGGCGGTGCATCGGAACTTCCATCCCGCGTCCACGTCGGAGTTGCGGAACAGCACGATTACTTTGGGGTTCTCCTCGATGTGCTCCAGCGGCTGCCGCCGGGTGCGGTCCCGGTACACAAAGGTTGAGTCGTCCACCGCCAGCACCGTCCCGATGTATCCGGCGTTGGGCGTCCCGTCCCTCGAAGCCGTGGCCACGATGCAGGGAAACCCGTCCTCCCGGGCGTTGTTGACCAGCCGCTTCATCTCATCGGTGAGTTGGATCACGCTCGCCCTCCTAATCGCCTGCTACCTGTTCCATCGGCCGCCGAAGCGCGACCCCGGTCTCCGAGGCCTCAATGGTGCGCCGGTCAAGCTGTAGACCGAACCCGTCGGCCAGGCGGGTCAGGTAGTTGAAAATTCCCACGATGTGCCCCACTTCCAGCAGGGCCACGTCATCGAACCCAAGGTCCCTTAACGGCTGCCAGTCCGCCTCCACCATCCGCGTCGGCGTCTCGCTCAGCTTCTCCGCGACGGTGCATAGCGCCAGTTGCCGGGGTGTCAGCGACGGCAGATTCCGCCACCGCCTGTGCGTCACCGCCTCCACGATGGCCGGGTCTCCGTCTTCGGCACGCAGAAACTCTGCGTGGGAAACCGTTCAATACCGGCAGTCCTGTGCCGCTGCCGCCACCGCCGCAACCATCTCCCGCTCCTGGCGGTCCAGCTCTCCCGGGCCGAACATCACCTGCCGGTAGAGCGCCCCAAACAGCGGCGCGATCTCATTGTGCTTCGCCTGCAACCGGCCCATCGCCGGCAGGTAGCCAAAGTCGTAGTTGCCCGAGCGGGCACCCGGCGGCAGGCTCGCCCGGTGCTCCTCCTCCGTTGGGATCGCGACCCACGCTTCTCGGGAGCTTTCGTAGTCAGACATCCTTGCCCCTCCTGCCGGGATGCGGCTATTCTAATCCAATGAGACGCATACTGGTCACCGGCGCCGCCGGACAGCTTGGCTCGGAGTTGATCCCCGCACTGCGGGCTCGCTATGGCAACGACAACGTCGTCGCTGCCATGCACCGCACGCCCCTCACCGAGGAGGTGGCCGATTCCGGTCCGGCCACCCAGGTTGACGTAACTGAACAGCAATCGGTGGAGCGCGCCGTCCGCGACAACGACATCGACTCCCTATACCACCTAGGATCCCTGCTGTCGGTCGCCGCCGAAGCCAACCGCCCGCTCGCCCACCGGGTGAACATCATCGGCCTGCTCAATGTCCTCGAGGCGGCCTGCGAAACCGGGCTGGAACGGGTGATCATTCCCAGCTCCATCGCTGCCTTTGGCATCGACACTCCCCACGACAACACCCCAAATGAGACCCTGCAGCGCCCCACCTCGCTCTACGGCATCTCCAAGGTCTTCGGCGAGCTGATGGGCAACTACTTCTTCGAGCGCGTCGGCCTGGACGTTCGCGGCGTGCGCCTCCCCGGCGTGGTCAGCTGGAAGGTCGAGCCCGGTGGCGGCACCACCGACTACGCCGTCGACGCCTTCTACGGCGCCATCCGGGAGGGCCGCTACACCTGCTACCTTCGCCCCGGCACCTACCTGCCGATGATGTACGTCCCCGACGCCATCAAGGCCCTGATCGAAGTGGCGGAGGCCGACGTCGACCGGCTAAAGCATCACGCCGACTACAACGTCAACTCCATGAGTTTTGAGCCTGAGGAGTTGGCCGCGGCCATTCGTCGCCGGGTTCCCCAATTCGAGATTGACTACGACGTCGACCCATTGCGCCAATACATCGCCGACTCCTGGCCCAACTCCCTCGATGACACCGTAGCCCGACAGGAATGGGACTGGCGCCCCGACTACGGCCTCGAAGCCATGGTCGACGACATGTATGAGAACCTGTCCCGCAAGCTCTTGGGACAGTAAATGCCAAGAGGCGCCAATACTGGCGCCCCTGCTCTGGGAATTGGTCTGACCCCGCCGTTCAGTAAGGTATGGTCCACGACTCCGAGAAGGCCAGCGCGCATGTGCTGTGGGCGTTGGCATCTCGCTGCCGAGGCCATGGCCGCCCCGAGGCCTGCTGCCCGTTCAAGGTGATCCGCGCCCCGTTGGCCGGGATCAGCACCGTGCACACGCCGTGCGGCCGCTCCGGGTTGGAGCCGGGAAAGCTGTGGCTCATGAACGGCTCGCCCAGGTCGTGCCACGTAAGGGCGATCTCTTCGCCGTGGGCGCTCGCCGACTCGGTCCACAACGATCTCAGATCGCCTGAGCTCCGGAATGCCGCCTCCGTGGCCGGAATCTCGAGGTTGCCGAATGTCGCGTTGATCCGGCCCTGGATCTCCCCCTGCAGCCATCGCGTCATCTGAATGTTGTCCGTATAGATGCGCGGCTCGTTGTTGGTCAGCTCGCTCTGCAGGAACAGCACGTGCCCTGGACCGCCGGGCGAGAACAGTATCCGCCAGAAGCTGGCGTCGCTGGTCACGGGCCCGTCGTCGGTCGCGCTAAGCCGGATATACGGGTTCTCGCCTGTGAGCAACAGGCGATTGGGATCGATAGGACTCGCTGTCGTCATGGCTTCCTCTCCTTGAATTGTTGAATTGCGTCTCGTGATCTTGTATTGCCCATTGGCACTTGGCGAGTTCTCCTTTCGTAGTCACGGTGCCCCGAAGCCAATTGAAGGGGCCGGCTACTGTGCGGTCAGCCCTCCGTCGATGACCAGCTCGCTGCCTGTCATGAACGAGGCCTCGTCCGAGGACAGGAACAGGACACCGTAGGCGATGTCCTCCGGCTGTCCAATCCGGTTCATGGGATGGCGGGCTGCGTGTTCCGCTCGTCCCTCCTCGCTGTTCAGCATGATCGGCTGTGTCATCGGCGTGTCAATAACGCCCGGGTGCACCGAGTTGCACCGGATTCCCTCGTTGGCATACTGGATTGCCGTCGACTTGGTCAGAAGCCGCACTGCTCCCTTGCTGGCGGCATAGGCCGACGTCCGCCCTCCCACGATACCAGCAATGGAGGAAATGTTGACGATCGAGCCTCCACCTGCATCTCGCATCGCCGGAATTGCCGCCTTGGTGCCAAGGAATACCCCCTTGGCATTGATGTCCATCACCAGGTCCCATTCCTCATCGCTCGTATCCTCCACCCTGTTGACAACGCCTATGCCCGCGTTATTGACCAGTATGTCCAACTTTCCGAAACGGCTAACCGCTGCCGACACTGCCGATTCCCAGGCCGATTCGTCGGTGACGTC
The DNA here is from genome assembly GCA_965219395.1 of Dehalococcoidia bacterium. GTDB lineage: Bacteria > Chloroflexota > Dehalococcoidia > Lucifugimonadales > UBA3495 > VXOI01. The sequence goes on along the minus strand of CBDCNN010000002.1, from coordinate 2,629,814 downwards.
CAGCCTGACAAACACGCACTCCCCGCCTGCCTCGTTGATTGCCGCCTCCGTCCGACGACCCTCCTCGTCCAGCACGTCGCCTATTACGACCTTCGCACCTTCCTGTGCGAACATCCTCGCCTCTGTGGCCCCCATGCCCCTGGCCCCGCCGCTGATCAGTGCAACCTTGCCTTCCAGCCTCATAAGCCATGCTCCTGCCTTTGAGTGTGGTGGGTCATCGTTTCGCGTATTGTAATCCCTTCGCAATCCTCGGGTTTCAGCGCGGCCGATTACTCTTGATTCGGTCTTGATCTCATCGAAGAACACGGCTCCCTGATTCGTCCCTAAACGGTGGTGTCCCTCCTTCGCATTCGAAAGTCCAGTCCAGACCCGGCTTGGGTAAACACCCTCGTATTTGAAATCGGACGGGATTCGTAAGTTCTTGGGTACCAGCACCTGGAAGCGGGTCCCGCCAAAGCTGATTCAGGGCGGTACATCACATCTGATGGGAAATTTGGAAAATTGGGACGCCCGTGAGACTCCCTGCCCTCTGACGCCTGAAAGTGGGCTGGAAATTCCCGGTTGGTGACCGGCCCTCGGCGAATGGTTTACAATTCGTCTATCTACTCTCGGAGGTGCAGGTATGGCAGCCGAAAACCGCTGGAGACTCAAGGGCGAATACTTCGAGAGCTGCAACTGTGAAGTCCTCTGTCCCTGCATCGTTCGGGGAACCAACATCGAGCCTACGGAGGGCCACTGCGACGTTGCCCTCGCCTTCCACATCGAGGAGGGCGACCTAAACGGGGTGTCGTTGGAAGGACTGAATTTTATCGCCGCGAACTTCACGCCCGGTCCAATGGCCGCCGGTGGCTGGACTTCAGCGTTTTATGTTGATGAACGGGCAGACGAGGCGCAAAGGGCGGCACTGGAGCAGATCCTGTCGGGCGACATGGGCGGCCCCGCCGAGCGCTGGCGAGCCATGACCGAGCACTTTAATGGCATCGGTTATGTGCCCATCGATTTTCGAGTCGAGGGCAAGGTCCATTCAGTGGCCGTCCCGGACATCATGGACTTCAGTGTCGAGCCCATCCAGATTCCTGGCCGCGACGACGCCATGCTGCTGGCAAACACCGGGCACGGGGTCAATCGCGACCTGTACTTGGCCCGAGGCGTCCGCGCCGAATACACCGATCACGGTATGGTCTGGGATAACACCGGCAAGAACGGCCATTACTCCGCCTTCGAATGGAACTATCCGTAGCCATCACCTTTTTGGTCTTCACATTAAAGGCCATCTCTCGAAGCCTCAGTTCACAATTTGGCCCGCCCCGTTGACGATGGGGTGGGCCAAACCTATAATCCCGCCTTGACCGTCGGCGGGTAGCGGCATGATAGCTGCCCCTATGCTAGCGGAATGCGGAAATTAACTATAGGAGCAACTAAATGCGGAAATATCTTTTAATTGGCCTACTGTGTATCGTAAGCCTGTTGGTCATCGGTTGCGGTGGTGCCGCTCCCGATGAGGAAACGGAAGAATCGCCAACCGCCGCGCCTGTGGCCACTGAAGCCCCGGTTGCGGAGGCCACTGAAGCTCCTGAGGCGACGGAGGAGGCGCAGCAGGAAGCAATGGAAGAAGAGGAAGAGGCGGAGGAGCAACAGGCACAGACGGAACAGAAGCAGGAGGAAGAACAGCAGGCAGAGGGGGAGACCTCCGCCGCTGGGCAGGAATACAGCCCTGAGCTGCTGGCCATCGCTGACGAGTTGGCCAACGGTCCTGGCGCCATCTTCGTGGGTGACCTCAACATGTTGGTCGGCCCTGCCCCCACAATGGAGGAGGGCGACGCTGACGGCAACGTTCCTATTGATGCTCTCGAAAAGCACCGTTACGTCTACGAATCGGATTACTACCGCAGTGTCATAGAAAAGGCCAAATACACCAATCCGACGCAGTTGACCTACGATGGGGAGCCAATAACCATCCAGAATGCCTGTGTCAATCGCGCCATTGTGTTCTGCAAGATCGTGGACACGTTCCTGATTGACAGACTGATGGAGCGGACCAACGGAAAGCTGATAATCGAGTCGACATCATTCCCTGAACTGGGCGTCGCAGGCCCCGACACCCTGAACCTGGTACGCGACGGCACGCTGGACATGGTCAACGTACTTGGACCCTATGTCGCAGGCGACCTCCCTCAGTTGGAGATTCAATACCTGTTTGGTCTCTACACGGAGCGGTCTCAGCAATTCGACGCGACTGTCCAGATGTTGCCCGACATCGAGCAACTCCTGATAGACGACACTGGTGGATACCCCATCAACGTTAACTGGCACAACGGGGACGACATTTTCCTGTTTACCAAGGAGCCCCTGTACATGCCGGAGGACGTCCTGGGCATGAAGACCCGGGCGTTCGGGACGTCGATATCCGACTGGATCCGTGGGATGGGCGGTGAGCCACAGTTCCTCGCCTTCGCCGAGGTGTACACGGCCCTGGAGCGCGGCATCCTCGAAGCCGGCGTTACCGGTGGCGACGCAGGTCACAGCCAGCGCTGGTACGAGGTAATCAGCTACATTAACGGGCCCCTGACCTCCTGGCCTTCCAGCCACAACGTCGTGAACAAGGAAATTTGGGAGGAGATACCGACCGACCTCCAGGAAATCTGGAAGGAGGAGTCGGCCAAGTTGGAACTCGAGGCCCTGAGGCTGGGTTCTATCCAGAACGAGCTTGGCCTGCAGAAAAACATAGACGCCGGCTTGGAATACATCGAGTTTGGGCCCGAAATGCGGGCCATTAGCGACACCGCGGTGCTGACTGAAGTGGTGCCCAACTGGGTAGACCGCGTCGGCGGGCCTGATGCCCCGTTCGTCGAGGTATTCAACGAGGCCATCGCGCCTATCGTTGGCATTACCATTCAGGCAGACGGTACAATAGTAAAGAACTGATCACCCGTCGGCCTGGAGGCCGCGACCAGTGAATCTGCCGAGAGCGCGGAGGGACCCATCGTGAAGACACTCCCCGCGCTCTCTTTTCTTGGTCTTCGATACAGCCTTGGTCTGCAATGCTTGCTCTTGGCAGGCCTTCTCTCCGGTGCCGTAACTATTGGCTGCGGGGACCATGTGTCCCCGACTTCCGCTCCAGAGGCAACCGTGCCACCCCCAACGGCCACGGACGTCTCCCCTTCGGCGACCCCGCTTCTCACTGTTGCCCCCACCGAGGAACCAGATCCCACGCATGTTCCTTCGCCCACGACCGTACCGCTGCTCGCCACTTCGGCGGCTCCCGACTTCCAGATCAAGCTGTTCCAGGGTGGCGATGTTCTGGGATCAGACGAACTGAGACTGTCCGACGTAACAGGTCGGCCCCTGGTGTTAAACTTCTGGGCGCGTTTTTGTGGCCCATGCTGGTCTGAGATGCCGGAACTGCAAGACTTCTACGAGGAGTATGCGGACGAAGTGCAACTGCTCGGAGTGGACCTGGGCCAGTTCACAGGGCTGGGATTGCCAAAGGACGCCAGCAAGTTGCTCGACGCATTGGGCATCACCTACCCCGCTGGCTACACCGACGACGCTCAGGTGGTTAGAGACTATAGGGTCAGGGCGATGCCCACTACGATTTTCATCACGGCGGAGGGTGAGGTGTTCAGGAGCTGGACCGGTTCCATTGAACGAGAACAGCTTGAGACCATAATCGCTGAGATGTTGGAAGGGGAATAAACAGCATCAGTACTCGGACGGCGCAGGCAGGGCAAAAAGAGGTCAATAAAGCCTGGTTCTTAACCATAATCTGTTTCGCGGTCTTCGGAGCCCAGAGTGCTGCGTTGATTGTTCCCCCTCTCTTGGTGGACATTGCGGACGATTTTGGGGTCTCCGTTCCTGTTGCTGGCCAGTTAGCCACCGCGACGTTTGCGGCTTGGGCAATCTCCGTAGTCTCTGTGGGCCCGCTGTCCGACTCCTTTGGGCGGCGGCCGGTATTGATTGCCGGGCTCTCGGTTCTCTCCGTTTCTGTTATCGGGGCAGCATTCGCCCCGAATCTCGAGGTATTGCTGGTGCTCAGAGTGGCCACCGGATTGGGAGGAGGTATGCTCCCACCCAATGCGATCGGGGCCTTGACTGAGGTCATCTCTCCAGCCAGGCGGGCCCAGGCGATTGGCGCGCTGATGTCCGTAAATGTCTTGAGTTCGGCTTTGAGCGTCCCCTTGATCGCCCTTGCAGCAAATTGGGGAGGCTGGCGGTTTGCTTTCTTGGTCTGTGGGCTGATGCTGGCTACATCCCTGTTGGCCAGCTGGTTCCTGTTCCCGGCCGACAGCAGGGAGCGAGTTCGCAACTTCGCGTTCTTTTCGAGATTTGGAGCCTTGCTGTCCCTTCGTTACTTCCGCGTGGCAGTGCTGGTGAACGTCAGCCACCGCATGGCCTTTTGGGCGCTGGTGAGCTATTTTGCAGCCTATTTGATCGCCACTTACGAGGTTAGCGTCGGATACGTGGCCTTGCCGCTGGCAATAACTGCCATTGGGCAGGTCGTGGGAAGCTATTCCTCCGCCCTGGTCGTCAAACAACGGAACCGGTTTCTCATCGTTGCTGTCGCATCGCTGGTGGGCGGAGCCTGTGGACTGCTGTTCTTTTCGTTCGACCTGTCGCTTTGGACAGCAGTGGCGGTGGTCACCGTTGGATCCGGACTGCTGAGCGTGGCCTTCCCAACGCTGGTTGCCATCAGCACGGAATATTCCGGAGAATCCAAGGCTACGGGCGTAGGCCTCATGGGGGTGAGCAATCAGGGTGGAGGTGTGTTGGGGGCAGCTCTTGCGAGTGTCCTGCTGGCCAATTCGGGCTTTGCAGGAATCGGCTACATGTGCCTGGGCGTTACGATCGCATGCGCACTGGCAACGCTGCTGTTCGGACGACTGGCCCCGTCATCTGACGGCTAATTCAAGAAAGGGTCCGAGTGTAGCGGGCGCAATCTCGTCGACCCTCCGAGTCGCCTTGGACAACTCAGGTGGCAACTGCCAACCCAAGGACTGAATTTGGCGGGAGTGCGAGGGAGTCGAACCCACCTACCCCGCTTCTAACGAGGCATAACGATTTTGAAGACCGCAAGGGCCACCGGGCCCCATCCACTCCCCAGATATGAATTTATTGGATTTTACTTGCTTCCATCTGAATTTGCCCTTCCCTCTCTTCCACCCAGCCCCAAAACGGCTTACTGCCTCTCATTGCACCGTTAGCAACGCATGCGAGTATAAATCAATCGTTATTCCGATGGAACTATGCCCCAACCGCTCGGAGACTATCTTGGGATAGATCCCTTGATACAGCATCAGGGAGGCGTGGGTGTGGCGCAGGTCGTGGAACCTCAACCCCTGTAGACCACATCTCTTTGCAATGCGCTCGAATGCTTGAGTTACCAGGTCAGGGTCCAACGCAGACCCGTCGGAATGGCAAAAAACGAAATTGCCATTCCCTGACGTCTCTCGATTTCGCTTCCGGTGAACTCTCATGGCGCCGACCGACTCGGCAGGCAGTTCAACCACTCGTCCGTGGCCATTCTTGGGCTTTCAATTCCGTCGCACCGGAAGCCAGTTTGATCAGCGCCCTGTGCACGGACAGGGTGCCGCCGGAAAAATCAAAGTCTCTCCATTGCAGTCCCAGTATCTCGGACCTCCGCAACCCAGTCTGAATGGCCAACAGGGCGGGGGTCTGATGCAGCAGACCGGTTATTTGGTCCAAAAAGCGTGAACTTCCTCCCAGCCCAGAATCTGGGTCTCGTACTTGGTCGTATGGGGAGGCTCAACAGTTCGACCACGCTCCTAACTACGATTCCGAGCTTGACTGCATTGTTCAATGCCTTGGAGAGAACTCTTGGACTTGGAGCACAGTCCGGGGCGAAAGAGGGCTTCCATTAATGCCGCCGCTCTGTAGAAGTGGGGCTTCCATTTGTTGTACGTGAAGCGGGGTAAGTTAATCCAGTGGAATTTGCCCCACATTGGGTACAAGGTATCGATCGAGATTACCCCTGTAACTCTCCACGTGCGGCCGGATACACGTGGCGCCGCAGAATCCCGGAGCTATTGCTCCAGATATTCCTCCACGGTCAGGCCAGTAGGTTCCACGAAAGTACCGGTATCCGTTTCGCGCAGCAACTCCGTCAGTCGCCGCTGTGCCAAGGTCTTTGTGCCCTTCACAGCTTCGGAGTAATAGCGCTTTTTCCCAGTCCTGGGTCCACACCGTAGTAGACCTGGACGGTCCAAGAGTCCCTCCTGACTTTCGAACGCTGTCTAATTGTTCCGCGCGCCATGGCCTACCTGCTATGAGAGGCGTCTTGTGTGATTGCCAAACGCCTTGGGCTAAAAGGGACTCTACGACGGCGACAGCAAACGCTTATCCGCCGTGCTGGACAGGAATCTTTGATGGAGCGACCCCGCCGGGATACTGTTCCTGTCATTTAGTTTAGGCACAGCCCAGTGCCTAGGCAAGACGGCCAGCGTCAGTAGCGCACCGGGGCATGGAGCACGTACTGCCGACCAAGGAGCGACCCGTGAGCAATAATTTCACTTGCCGGAGTTGCTTCAAACCGGCGTCCTGATACGACCGAGGTCGTTGGTTTGAGTCCATCCAGGCCCACCGGATCGTTGCTCGGGAGCAGCGCCACGGTGCAGCGGCTGCGTTTCGCTTCGGGGTGGAAAACATCAGCCCGGCAGAACGGCAGCGTGAACGACCGCGTCCGGCCAGGGTTTTAATGCATCAAGAACCCAAGGTCGGTCGCTGGTTGATGCGTCGTAGATATGGTGAGCAGCATGAATTCAATGGTGGGGCAAACGCATCTGGGTATCAAGGTCAGCCAGCGCGGCGATGGATTGGAACCAAGAGCCGTCGGCCGCAGCAGGGCAGGCGCCAGTCACGGGCTACGAGCCTGCCATCCAGGGGAACCAAGGACGGGCAGGGATCGTCATGGCCTCCCTACTTAGGCGCTCTCCTGCCCCAACTGAGCCGATGAACCAAATGTATGTGATATGAAGGAACATACGACCAGCGAGCAAGCGGCCTGTGTTCCTCATGAAATGGTTGCCGGGGCCAGAGAGCTTCCAACGAAGCTCCATCAGCGATTCTGTCGAGGTGCCTCTGCCTTACGGTCCGCCTGCCAGGGCTTCCTGGTGAACTGCCTGCCGAGTCCCCGCTCGATCTCACGCCATTTCCGCTCATCCTCCGCCGTGATGAACGTGACCGCCTCGCCGGAGCGGCCCATACGGCCAGTCCGTCCGACCCGGTGCGTGAACAGATTGTAAGAATCCGGCAGATCAAAGTTGATGACTTGGCCAATACCCTCGAAGTCCAATCCTCTGGCGGCCACATTCGTCGCCAGCAGGATCGGCGCGGCGCCGGAGCGGAAGTCCGCTATCACCCGTTCACGAGCGCTTTGGCTCAGGTTTCCCTGGAGAGCTCCTACCGGGTAGCCCAGGGAATCGAGTTGCCGGGCCAGCTGTTTGACGCCGCGCTTGGTTCTGCCAAAGACGATAACCGGGGCGTCCTCCCGACCGTCGAGGAGAGTCCGCAGAGCCTCCAGCTTGTCGCTTTTCTGGAGGGTGTAGACCAGGTGCTCCACTGTGGGCGGCGCCTGCACTCCCGCGTCAACCTCAACCGTTACCGGATTTCGGAGGTGCTTGGAGGCGATCCGGGACACCCAATCAGGGATCGTTGCGGACAGGAGGGAAGTCTGCCGCTCTTTGGGCGTGCGGGCTATGATGGCTTCCACGTCCGGGGCGAACCCTCTGTCCAGCATTTCGTCCGCCTCGTCCAGCACCAGGAATCGCACCGCGCTCAGGTCGAGGGTCTTTTGACGCAGGTGGTCCAGCGTCCGGCCCGGGGTGCCGATGATGACCTGAGCGCCGTTCTTCAACGCTGCATATTCGGGTTTCAGCGCCCGCCCGCCATAAAGCAGCGCGACGCGGATCTTACGCAGGGAAACCAGGGCCTCGATCACCCCGGCCACTTGCATGGCCAGTTCGCGCGTGGGAACCAGCACAACGGCCTGCACCTGCCGCACCGACGGGTCGCACTTCTCTGCCAAGGGTACGGCGAACGCCAGCGTCTTCCCCGAGCCGGTTCGCGCCTGGCCGATCAGGTCTCGCCCCGCCATGAGGTGAGGAATGGCCTTTTCCTGAATGGGGGTGAGCCCGGATATGTTCATCCGGGAAATTGCCGTCTTGGTAGTGGCGTCCAGCGACATTTCGGAAAATGTGACTTTGCTGACCGGGGCGCTGTCAACGGCTGGCAGACTTTCAGAACCCGGCTGGGTTGACCGGGATGACCGGATGGAGCCAGTGCTGGCCGCCGGGGAATTCCCCTGGCTGCGGGCCTTGAAGCACGAGCGGCAATACACCGGCTTCCCCTGGGTTGGCCGGAAGGGAATGGTGGCGGCCATATTGCAGTCGTCGCAAACAGTCTGGTGGGCGGTACGGCTGGGGGTACGCTTGGACGGAAGCAGGCGGGCAGGCGAAGAACGATAGGTCATACGAGAACGGACTCCAGAATTCAGAATGGCGTCACAGGTGGATCAGCGGGGAGGTGAACAAGAAGAGAGGGGAAAGGAAGGAGAGGGAAACGGTCCGTTCTTGCGTCAAACCTTGGCGAGCTAATCATGTGTGTTCTAGTATTTTAGACGAGAATACCAGATACTGCCAAGCCTGAATATAAACGGTGACAATAATCCCAGCATCCTGTTATCATGGTATCCAGGGTGATTGCATTTGACTGACAACCAGAATCTCTCCATTCGCAACCTGGCCATCATAGCCCACGTCGACCACGGCAAGACCACCTTGGTGGACGCTCTGTTGAAGCAGGGCGCGGTGTTTCGTGACCACCAACAGGTGGGTGAATTGATTATGGACACCAATCCGCTGGAGCGGGAGCGCGGCATTACGATCATGGCGAAAAATGCCTCTGTTTCCTACGGCGGTGTCCGGATTAACATAATAGACACGCCGGGCCACGCCGATTTCGGCGGCGAGGTGGAGCGTGTCATGAATATGGCCGATGGATGCCTGTTGTTGGTGGATGCGGTCGACGGTCCCATGCCCCAGACCACCTACGTGCTGCGTCAAGCTCTTCGTCAGAGTGTCACACCAATGGTCGTCATCAACAAGATCGACCGCCCAGAGGCCCGGGTGGCGGAGGTGGTCGAGATGGTCCAGGACCTGTTCCTGGAATTGGCCACCGAGGCGGAACAACTGGATTTCCCGGTGGTATACACGTCGGCCCGCCAGGGCTACGCCACTGCGGAACCCGATACGCCGGGAGAGGACATGAAGCCTCTTTTCGACGCGATCCTGGAGTCGGTGCCGCCGCCCACCGGCGACCCCGGCGCCCCGATGCAAATGCTGGTGGCGGCACTGGACTACGACAACTACCTGGGCCAGGTGTCCATCGGTCGCGTCTCCAATGGCACACTCAGGTTGCGGGATGAAGTGGCCCTGCTGGGCCGAGACGGCGAGACCAGCATCCACAGCGTCGAGCGCATCTTTGTGTTCCGCGGTATGGAGCGAATTGAAGTGCCTGAAGCCCGGGCCGGGGACATCGTGGCTGTGACCGGCCCGGAGGGCGTGTCCATCGGCGATACCATTGCTTCCCCGGAAAACCCGGAGGCCCTGCCAATCATCGACATCAATGAACCCACGGTAAGGATGACCTTCGGCGTCAACACCTCCCCGGTCATGGGCCGCGAAGGAGACCATTGCACTTCCCGAAATCTTCACGAACGGCTGTTCAGGGAATTGCGGACCAACGTCAGCCTGCGGGTGGATACGACCCCCAGCCCCGATGTGTTTGAGGTCGCCGGGCGGGGTGAACTCCATCTGTCCATTCTGGTCGAGACAATGCGACGTGAACAGTTCGAGTTCCAGGTGTCACGCCCGGCTCCCGTAACCAGAGTGGTCGATGGCAGGGTTTACGAGCCCTACGAAATTCTGAACATAAACGCCCAGGAAGAGTATGTGGGCGTACTTACCGGATATCTCTCGGCCCATATGGCCCAGCTCAGGGATATGCGGTACGGCGAGAACGGTTACGTCGATATGGAGTACAAGATACCCACCCGGGGACTGATCGGTTTCAACTCCTTCTTCCTTCGGACCACCCGCGGCGACGGAGTTATGAACAGCAGCTTCACCTCCTACGAGCCCATGGAGGGTGAGATAAAGGCCCGGCGGAGTGGCGTACTTGTTGCATCCGAGAACGGCGTGGCTGTTACCTACGGCCTGCTCAACGCCCAGGGTAGGGGTGATACCTTCATCGACCCGGGCACTGAAGTTTATGAAGGGATGATTATCGGCTCGCACCACCGGGAAGGCGATATCGAAATCAACGTCTGCAAGGAAAAGAAGCTGACCAATATGCGCTCATCGACGGCCGACGTCGCCAAGCGCCTCAACGCCACCGTCAGGATGAGCCTCGATGAGTGCCTGGCTTATATCTCTGACGACGAACTCCTGGAGGTTACACCCCTCAGTCTTCGACTACGCAAGGCCGAGCTCTCCGCTCTGGACCGCAAACGACAACGTCGGGACGGAGCCTTTGCCCAGCACTAGAAGCTCCGCTTCCCCATCTGTATCACCAGCCCCACGCGCCTGAGGATAACCGAAAAGTGAAAGGGACGCTCAGGAAATCGCCTTGAACGGCCCGCGTTGCGAGAGCAGGCTGTGAGGCGTAACCACACTGGACGACTGGTGCTTTGGCGCCTGTGGACCTCAACATCTCGCTTATGGTCCTGACCCACACCGATCTCAAGGTGTGGCGTGCCAGTGCTATGAACAAAGGCAATCCGTGGTGGATTGAGAAGGCACTCGCCGTAATCAACTCCAAACCTTCGCTGCCCCGCTGAGGTTATCCGCGACGAGCGAACTGGATCCCCCTATGGTGCACTCGTAGTAAGTGGGCCCAAGGAAAGTGTACGCAATACCCTGTCCGAACCGGTGGTGGCCCTTCAGGTCCTCAAGAAAAGAAAGTTCGAGCCCCGTTAGGTGGCTCATCCCAAGGCTGAACTCAGCCTGTTGATGCTCTGCAGGTGTTAGCGGGTGGGGGCCTCCACGGGCAGATCGGTAGTAATGAGGGCGAAGATCCCCTCGGCATCGCTCACTGGAACGGAGCGGGTGACCATCCAGATCTCACCGCCTCCCGCGTCAAAATAGGGGGCAGTCCAGACACCCGCGTTTGCGGCCAATGGTTCCGTGACCCAAGCCTGAGACTCGATGCCGTAAGACGGCACGGCAAGATCCAGGGTGGCGTACCCGTCGGCGGTGCGATAGATATAGGGGCTGTCAGTGATCCTGCCGTTGCGGTCCAGCAGTGCCGCGGCGCTGCCGTAGAACGCGAGATGGGCATCCAGGTAGGCCCGCAGACGCTCCGTATACGCGGCCGCATCGGCGGGTCGCTCCGCCGCCAACTCTTCCGCCAGGGTATCGAGGGCGGCAACCACCTGGGACTGCAGTTCTTCCTGGGTGGGCGGAGTGGTGTCGCAGGCGAGGGTGGTCACCGAGGCAAGCAAGAGAAGCGAGGCGATTGCAGCACGCAAAATTAGTCACCTATGTTGACCGGGATTCCCCATGAGGGGAACCTTCCGGCTTTGGAGACGGTCCCAAAGAAAGAACAACACCATACCCTGACCTTTCAGGGCCGGCCAATCGAGGGTTTACCCTGGTGGAGACACGTTTAACATCCGTATCCCCCATTGTCGTCCGTAACCAGGATGGATCGACTAGGGAATCCGGGACTTGGGCAGGTGAGGATGGGTTCGGCCTGGAAATGTCGAAGTTACTTTGACACCATGTCGACAAACCCGTTAATGGGATTGCGAACCATCTTAGTGCAAGTCCGATGGAGAACCTGGTGGTATGTAGGGAAGACTAACAAGGGTGAAGAGGACCATGAACATCGACCGAAAGGAAGCCAATAGACACTCCGATACATCGCGACCTTAATCTGGGTCGAACCGGGTTTCGGAAACATAGCCGCTGCACTGCGACGCCACTCGGCCAAACCCTCGCTCCCTCTGAACTTAGTAGGCGCATCCCCACAATCATCAAAAGGCCCTGGTCTGCGTTAGCTTGGAATTGATCTATCACCAACACACGTTGGGAATACCGTTTCCTTTGCCCCCTGTCATTTCCGAAAAGTAAGTGACGCTGTAGATTCGGGACTCTCGCTTGGCGGCCAGCCCAGTTTCGCTGATACGCATCAGGCAATTGGGTCCGGAATTGCGTTAGAATCCCATCGGCGATAACGGAGAGGAATAACTAGGAGGAAGAGGTCATGGCATCAATCAGGTTGTATTCCGGCGACGACGGAGAATCACACATCGAAGTGATAGACCCGGCCTCCCATCCGGCTTGGATTGAACTGCAAAATGCCAAGGGAATCGTTTTCAGGGCCTTGCCTCCCGGGTTCTTCAGCGATTGGCACGTGGCTCCGCGCAGGCAGTATTTGATCACCCTGTCCGGCGAGGCGGAAATCGGTCTGGGGGACGGTACCATCCACCGGCTTGGCCCAGGAGACGTCAATCTGGCCGAGGATCTGACCGGCCACGGACACACCACCCGCGTTGTGGGGGACGTACCCAGGGTCGTCGCCACCATCCACTTGGACGACTAGCCGACGTCCCTTTGCGAGGGACGGCCATGATGGGGCCCCCTGAATGGAAGCGAAGCGTGGAGTCGGTCATAAGCCGAAAGCCGCCTTATGCCGCGTTCCTCGTCATCTTCCCGGGGGAGACCATCTAACCGTCATGGCTTCAGGGGTCTGCAGGACCATGTACATGGCTACTTCGCTAATGTCGTCGGGTAGCCTCACACCCCTGCTGCGTTTCGTCGTCGTAGTGGTCATTGGGCTTAGTCAGGGTCCAACCGGGGTCCAGGATGTTTGTGGTCAACGCCCCTGACTCTACTGGGCCGTCAGCCCTCCATCGATTACCAGCTCGCTGCCGGTCATGAACGAAGACTCGTCGCTGGCAAGGAACAGGACTCCGTAAGCCACGTCTTCTGATACGCCGAGCCTGCCGATGGGGTGGCGGGCCAGGTTGAGTTCCCGCCCTGCTTCGTTGGCCAGCATCCCGGCGGTCATATCGGTGATGATGACTCCCGGATGCACCGAGTTGGCCCGGATGCCCTCGCTGGCGTACTGGATGGCCGTCGACTTGGTCAGCAACCGGACCGCACCCTTTGATGCGCCATAGGCCGAGGTAGTGCCGCCAACCAGCCCGGCAACCGAGGAAATGTTGATGATGGAGCCTTCCCCGGCTTTCCTCATCTCCGGAATCGCCGCCCTCGTGCCCAGGAATACGCCCTTGGCATTCACGTCCATCACCAGGTCCCACTGGTCTTCCGGCAGGAACTCGATGGTCATGCGCTCACCGGCAGCGTTCCTGGGGCTGCCTATCCCCGCGTTGTTCACCAGAACATCCAGCTTGCCGAAGCGGGACACGGCAGCCTCCACCGCATTCTGCCAGTCCGATTCGCTGGTGACGTCCAGGTGGACATAAAGGCACTCGCCGCCGGTCTCGTTGATTTCCGCCTGTACCTGCATACCCAGGTCGTCCAGGATGTCGCCAATGACCACCCTGGCCCCCTCCTGGGCAAACATCCTGGCTTCGACCGCGCCCTGCCCTCTGGCTCCACCGCTGATCAAGGCTACCTTTCCTTCCAGTCTCGGCATCACTTCTCCATGCTCAAGTCGGATAAGTCTGAGTCTCCCGGAGGTCTGGGCCTACTTCCCAAGAATAACTAAGCGGTAGAGTAATCCCATGATCTGAATCGCGCCGGCGTCACCTTGATGTAAACGGCACCCTCCCTTGCCTCCGTGGGCAGGTCCTGTTCGGGTACTCCCCTCAGTCTGGCCGCCTCCCTGGCGTAGTGCAACGTTTCCTCGGGGTTGGAATGGACCGTCGCTGTGCCCTGCACCATCAGGCCCTTGATGTCGTTCATGGAACTGCCGCTCTCCAACAGGAGAGCTACCTTGGGATTCTCCTGAATGTTATTGAGCTTGTGGGTATTGCCCCTGACTCCCATCAGGATATCGTTGCCCAGACGGAAGTAACCCAACGGCACCGTATGGGGATATCCGTCTGGGTCGACGGTGGTCAGGGCGATCCATCCAGGCTTGTTGTCCAGAAACTTCTGGACTTCCTCGTGGCTCATTTTACGGGGCATAAGGCTCACTCCTGTTCGGCAATGGGGAAACCGGGCCATTGGGAAACTATCTTGGAACTTGAGCTGGCGTTTACGTCGATACCAGACCACCTCACACGCCAATTGGGTCGGGTCGATGTACGTGGATGTCCTCTTGTCGCAGTGCGCCAGTACCGGCCGGCACTTGGATAGTCAGAACAAGGTGAGGTCAGCTGCGACGGGATGTTGGGTCGCCAAAGCATTCCCCTAGCCGCAGGCCGGTATGACCTTTTATCCGAACAGCCCAAAGGCGTCCATGATCTTCTCGTGGGGCGGACCTCCCGAGTGGGCGTGGCGCAAGCGCAGCAAGAAGTATTCTGCCCCCACGGCCGCGCTCCATCGTTGGAACTCCTCAGCGCATTCCCCCGGCATCCCCTTACCTACGTAAGGACCTCTTCCGTCCGATGGTCGTGGTTCCCGTTACCTTCCCTATAACTCACCCACCTAACTGGCTTATTGCGTGCCGCGTCTGAGGAAACGGCCGGCTGCCGGAATGCCCGTGTACTTTCCGTCCTCCACCAGCACGCGCCCGTTGACGATTACCGTCTCTGGCATGCCTTTCACTGTCATGCCCTCGTAGAGGTTGTAGTCCACGTTCATGTGATGCGTCTGGGCGCTGATGACCGTCTCGGCGTCGGGGTCGAACACCACTATGTCGGCGTCGCTTCCCACGGCGATGGTGCCCTTGCGGGGGAAGAGGCCGAACAGCTTGGCCGGAGTGGTCGAGAACAGCTCCACCAGCCGGTTCAGGTCCATCAGCCCGGAGGCAACACCGTGGGTATAGAGCAGGCTCAGGCGGTTTTCGATACCTGGTCCGCCGTTGGGAATCTTTGAGAAGTCATTGACTCCCAGGGTCTTCTGGTCGCTGAACCGGAATGCGCAGTGGTCGGTGGATACCACCTGGAGATCGTTGCGACGCAGCCCCTTCCACAGCTCCTCCTGGTGCCACTTGTCCCGCAGGGGCGGGGTGAGCACGTACTTGGCTCCCTCGAACCCCTCTTGGTCATACATGCTGTTGTCCAGGGTCAGGTAATGGGGGCAGGTCTCGGCGTAAACGTAATTCTGCCGGGCACGGGCGGATTGAACCTGCTCCAGCGCCTCAGCGCAGCTCAGGTGGACGAAGTAGACCGGCGCCCCGGCGACCTGGGCCATGCGTATCGCCCTGTGGGTGGCCTCAGCCTCGGTTACAGGCGGGCGGGTGCTGGCGTGGAACCTGGGTGCGGTGTGTCCTTGGGCGAGGGCGCCCTGCACCAGGACATCGATCATGTGCCCGTGTTCCGCGTGAAGGCAGATTAGTGCCCCGTTGTCCGAGGCTCTAACCATTGCCTTGAAAATCGTGTCGTCGTCCACCATTACGGCGCCGCGGTAGGCCATGAACATCTTGAAGCTGGTGACGCCCTGCCTGACCATTTCGTCCATCTCGGGTAGACGGTCGTCCGGCAGGTCCTGGATGATCATGTGGAAGCCGTAGTCGATGGCGGCCTGGCCCTCTGCCTTCTGGTGCCATATGTCCAGGGCTTCGGCCAGAGCTTGGCCCCGCTGCTGCACCACAAAGTCCACAATGCTGGTGGTGCCTCCCACCGCCGCCGCAATGGTGCCGGTGCTGAAGTCGTCGGAGGAGACGGTGCCGCCAAAGGGGAAGTCCAGGTGGGTGTGAGGATCGATACCGCCCGGTATGACGTATTTGCCGGTGGCATCGATGGTCTTTTCGGCGTCTGCGGTCAGGTCGATCCCGATGGTGCGTATCTTTCCGTCGTCGACCAGGATGTCGGCCACGTAGCTGTCCACTGCGGTTACGATGTGCCCGTTCTTGATCAGCACGCTCATTACACTCTCCTTAATGCAGACTTGAGAAATAAGATTCTAGTCACTGGGGGGCGTTTAAGCCAGTGTGGAGCAGATGGTGGGATGATGGCTGACCGAGATGGATCAAGCGCCTTGACTTTCACCACGATGCGGCTGAGGAAGACCGTCATCCTGCCTTCGGTGCCCTGGACTCCATGGGGCTTGATATCCGGGATCACTGGGCAATCAGCAGCCGATAGCCCAGGTTGAGCTCTGTCAGTTCCCGCAGGTGCCCGTACCGGGCGTCCCACCCTCCCGATTCCAGATCCTGCCGCAGCATTTGGACGCTCCGTTCAGACACTTCAGGTGATAGCTGGGCCAGACTCGAAATTCCCGCCCGTACCGATGGGTCCAGATATGACTCGGGCCTGCGCCAATATGCCCCGGCGAATCCATCGATACAGTCGGATGGGATGGGAACGGGGATGATGGTCTGAATATCCAGGTGGGAACGTAGTTGGTCAATGGTCGGCGCCCGTTGTTCCGACGGAAGCGAGAGGCACTCGGGAAAGTATTCGACAAGCCAGAACCGCCAGGAAATCCACGGTTCGAATAGCAGGACAACCTGCCGCCTAGCCACCCGGCGCAGTTCCGCCAATCCGCCCGTCAAATCGCTCCAATGGTGGAGGGTCAGTATAGCCATGTAGGCATCAAAGGTCAGATTGCCGAAGGGCAAAGCCTCTGCCACTGCTCGAACCGTGGGCGCGGCTCCCGGTTTCCTTTGTGCGATCATGGCAGACGACGGCTCGACCGCCGCCATCCGCCGGTCTGAGGGTTCGTAGTTGCCCGTGCCAGCTCCCACATTTACGACGCTTTGAGCATCCCCCAAGGCCGAAATGATCAGCCGCTTAATGCGGGGATCTGGCTGGCGGGTCCCCGCATGGGTGTTGCCGATGCTTTGGTATAGCTGATGCCCGGCTCCGGATGTCAAGGGAAACTTCCTTGCCCGATCCGAATAGTAGTCCGTGCCAGAATGATGTCGGATGGATCGAAAACAGTGCTACCGAAGTCCCAATCTGCAGGACAGGTCATATAGTAACCGAAGAACCTGGTAGAGCGGTCGAGTCTGATCACCACCTGCCTGCGAAGGAGCCCGGACAACTATTACTTGCTGGAGGGGTCTTCTCAGGATCAACGTTTGTGGGTGTCGATGCAGGTTTTGCTCACCGACCTGTCCTTGAATTGCCAGCCCGCTTTTGACTAAGGTTCCAGGCCAACGGCCCTGCGGACCTTTCGTTGGCTTCGGCTGGACCCTTCGACTGGTATCATTGCGGAAGTGGCGTAAACACAACGGCGAGGAGGAGCCCGTGGCTACGGACGAATCGAACTTGGTCGGCAACGTGATGACCGTCTTGGGACCCATTGAACCGGAGCAGTTGGGTGCCACGCTGATGCACGAGCACCTGTTTATTGCCCTGTACAAGGGCGTCGAGCCAAATGACTACACACCGGCCACTGACTGGTGCCTCTGGGACCAGGAGCTGACCATCGACAAGCTCGATCAGGCCCGGGACCGGAAGCCCATCCGGGACAACTGGGTGTTGCTTGAGGAAAGGACGGCGATAGAAGAGGCCATGGAGTACCGGTATCACGGTGGTGGCACCATTGTCGAAGTCACCAGTATCGGCATCCGTCGGGACCCGTTGGCAATGTCCCGGGTTTCCCAGGCCACCGGCCTGAACGTCGTGATGGGCGCGGGATGGTACCAGAAGCTCTACCACCCGGCCGATATGGATCGACGAACGGTGGAGGACATGAGCGACGAGATAGTAAGGGACGTTACGGTCGGCGTCGGGGGCACCGGCATCCGCTCGGGGATCATTGGAGAGGTGGGCATCGAGGGCAACCCGATTACGGAGAACGAGGTCAAGAGCATTCGGGCCTCCGGACGTGCCAGCCGAATCACCGGTGCTCCTATTTCGTTCCACAGGGGTGGCCTGGGTCGGGAACGTCTGGAGGTTATCGGGATTCTGGGCGAGGAGGGCACGGACCTGACGCGGGTGATCTTTGGCCACAGCGACACGATTTCTGCCGACTATGACCTGATGCTGGAGCTGCTCAGCCACGGGGTCTACATCCAGTTTGACCTGCTGGGCCGGGTGGGCGTGCCGTTGCGGTTCGCGCCCGCGGAGGACGACCTGAGGATGTTCATGACCAGTGCCGGGACGGCGATGGTGGCTGATGCGATACCCAGGCTGATAGACGCGGGCTATGCTGACCGAATCCTGCTCTCCCAGGACGTGTGCACCAAGATGCAGCTGAAGCGGTACGGTGGCACGGGCTACTCCTTCATAATGGAGAAGTTCCTTCCGGAAATGCGGTCAAGGGGAGTTTCGGAGGAACATGTCCGGATGATGATGGTGGAGAACCCGCAGCGCATCCTGACTTTGGTGGAGCCCTTGGATTAAATCCTCCCGAAGGAATGGAGATTGCCGGTAGGGGCAGCTCCGGCAAAGGCTTCGCTGTTGTACGTCTTCCATCGCCTTGTTCGCAGGAGTGTGCCTGATGAATGTCATCTGGATAGTTGCGGACACCTTTCGCAGGGATCACCTGGGCGCTTATGGCAACAGGACGATCAGAACGCCCTCCCTGGATGCGCTGGCGGGCAGTGCGGTCCGGTTCGACCGGCACTATTCCGCTGGTTTCCCCACCATGCCCACCCGCGCCGATCACCAGACGGGGCGTTGGACCATGTCCTTCATGGGCTGGGAGCCGCTTCCCTCGGGGGTTACCACCTTGGCCGAGATCCTGGCCCGGCAGGGCTTTCATACAGCCGCCTCAGTCGACACTCCCTACTACCTCCGGGAGGGTATGAACTACGACCGGGGATTCCAGTCCTTTTTCATGAATAGGGGTCAGGACACCCTGTGGTCGTTGATTCCAGAGCCGGGCTATCACCATGAGTCCCTGGACGCCCGGGCGGCCTGGCGAAGCGAGGCGGACAGGAACGCGCCCAAGACGTTTACGACCGCGATGCGGTGGTTGGAAAGGCACTACAGAGAGGACTTCTTCCTGTACGTCGACACCTGGGACCCCCACGAGCCGTGGGACGCCCCATCCTACTACACCGAGCTCTACATGCCCGACTACGATGGTGAGCTGGTGCTCCCCCTGTATGGTAACTGGCATGACGTACCCGGATACGAGGAGGAACAGTTGCGGAAGGGGCACGCCACCTACTGTGGCGAGATCACCATGGTGGACACCTGGGCTGGCTTTCTGCTGCGGTCGTTGGAGAACATGGGGCTCGCTGACAGGACGGTCGTCATATTCACCACTGACCACGGGTTCTACTTCGGGGAGCACGGCGGCCTGTTCGGCAAGATGAGCTCGGACAAGTATCCGGACGGGACGCTCAGACCGTATGACGAGCCGGGTTCGCAGTGGAGCTATTCCCCTCTCTTTGAGGAGATCGTGCACCTGCCGCTTCTGATTCGCGCCCCCGGAATACCGCCTGGAGCCTACAAGGGCATGAGTTCCGCCATTGATGTGATGCCCACGGTGCTGGACCTGCTGGGTGTTGAGATCCCGGAATTCGTCCAGGGCCGTTCCCTGGCTCCTGGCATGCGCGACCCCTCGCTGCCTGGCCGTGAATACGTGGTCAGCAGCCTTCCCTTCGCCAATCCAGGCGACCCGGTCCACTCGGTGGACAACCTGCTGCGCACCCTGACCGAGCCGCCGGTTACGACCGTCACCTCCGGAGCCTGGAGCCTGCTCTACAGCCCCCTGCCCGGGGTATCCCAGCTGTACAACCTGGACGCCGATCCGAACCAGCATGACAACGTGTTAGGGACTCACATGGACGTGGCGTCGGAGCTCCACCGGAGACTGGTCCGGTTCATGCGTGAAACCGAGGTGCCGGAACGCCTGCTTGTACCCCGGATGGAGCTGCGAATTTAACCGTGTCCCTGGTGGGGTCAAGTACTGCCCAGGTGGAGACTCTCAATCTCCGGACGGGGTAGTGGCCCTTCGGGACCCTGCCGAAAGGGCCTGCAGCCCGAGGTGAGAGACGGAAAATGCTGCTGAAGGACAAGGTGGTCTTGATTACCGGCGCCAGTCGTGGCATTGGCCGGGCTACAGCTCTGTGCTTCGCCCAGGAAGGCGCCCGGACCGTCTTGACCGGACGGGATATGGACCGCCTGGCGCTGGTGCAGCGGGAGATACATTCCGCCGGGGGGGAGGCGGAGGCTTTCTCTCTGGACGTTACACGGGACGATGACGCTGCTCGCGTGGTGGAGCGTGTCATCGAAAAGTGGGGGCGGATTGACGTGCTGGTCAACAACGCCGGCATCATAAACTATGACACGCCGGTTTGGGCCACCACGATGGAGCAGTGGGACGAGGTGATGAACACCAATCTGCGCGGCATGCACCTCGTGTGCAGGGCCGTCATACCTCACATGATGCAACGGGAGCAGGGCGTCATCATCAACATGGGGTCGTCCTCCGCCAAACATCCGGAGGGAGATTACGGAGCCTATGCGGCGTCAAAGTGGGGCGTTGCGGGGTATACGGCCTCCCTGGCACACTCCGTCCGTCCCTACGGGATCAGAGTGAACGGCATCAACCCCGACTGGGTGGATACCGACATGGCACGGACTTACAAAGCCGGGGGAGACCCTGCCTGGATAGCCCCGGAGGAGGTGGTGCAGGCGGCACTGTACCTGGCGGCGCATGCGCCCGGCATTATGACCGGGCAGTTCATCGATCTATTCGGCACGTGATTATCCATCCTGTTGAGCGGCGGTCCGGCGATGAGTAACGCCCCTGATTTTTCAGAGTCCTTTTACAAGCTTCATGCCCAACGCTACGCCGAGGTGAGCCACAACTTCATCCAGTCGGTCTACACCGATTCCTCTCACCCGATGCTCGGAGGAGACCGGGACCTAATGGACCGTCTCCAGGAGCTTGTCCCGCCGGGGTGCCGGGGGTTGGACGCCGGCTGCGGCGCAGGGGCCCGGGACGTGTTCTTCTACTGGCAGAGGGGGTACGACGTCTACGGTGTGGACGCGGTGGATGAGAACATCCTGGAGGCCCGCAGGCTTCACCCCGAGATCGCCGCCAGAGTGGAGGTCGCAGACCTTCGTGAGCCCCTTGGCTATACGGACGGAACTTTCGATTTCGTCCTGTGCAACGCGGTCATCCAGCACATTGAACCTGACATCGCCCTGGAAGTCACGCTGCCGGAGTTCGCCCGGGTGCTGAAGGCGGGAGGCGTGCTCCAGTTCATGTTCAAGTACGGCAGCGGAATCGCCACGGTCTACGACCGGGACTACGCCGCAGACAGGACTTTCCAGCTCTACGAGGTGGACGAGTTGCTTGGCATCCTGAAGGGACAGGGCTTGAGGGTGGTTCCCGTGGAAGGTGGGAAACTGGGCGGGGTGATGTACTTCAGGGACCCCAAGCCCATGGACCACTGCGTATTTTTCGCTCGTAAAGGCGCATGACGGCGGAAAAGCTCCGTCTCTCCGCCAGTGAGATGGCTGCAGGACCGAGATGAGCGGCTTGAAAGTTCCCAGGGTGCTTTCAGACATCACCCCCTGCTGGCTGACCAGGGCTCTCTGTCCCAACCGGGAGGCCGGCGGTCCCTCCGTGGCCGGATACTCGGCTGAGACCATCGCACAAGGCAAGGGGTTCATGAACCAGCTGTTCAGGCTAACGCTTGAATACGACACCGCATCTGCGGGCTTGCCGTCCACAGTGATAGCAAAGCTCCCATCGACGGACCCGCTGTTGCGGACGGTCTTCGACAGGTTGGGGCAGAACCGGCGAGAGGTCCGGTTCTACCGGGAGCTGTCAACCAGCTCACGGCTGCGGACACCTCGCAGCTATCACGGTGGGCTGGACCCTAGCAATGGAGACACGGTGCTGCTGCTGGAGGACTTGAGCTCCGTCCGGCAGGGCGACAGCGTCGTCGGCTGCACCGTGGAGGAGGCCCGCCGTTGCATAGCGCAGCTGGCCAGGTTCCAGGCGTCCTGGTGGGGTAGCCCGCTTCTGGACCGCCTGGACTGGATGCCGTTGAGGGAGGATGAAGCGAGCGCTTACCAGGGGATATATGCCGGCGCCTGGAGTGCTCTCATCGAGAAGGCCGGCGACGGCATGCCACCAGACTTGCGGCTACTGGGCGACCGTCTGAATTCAGAGGTCCCTGGTATCAAGGCCAGGCTCTCCAGGCCTCCGTGCACGATAGTTCACGGAGACTACCGCCTGGACAATTGTTTCCTCCCGGAGAGTTCTGCGTCCCAGACGGTGGTCGTGTTCGACTGGGAGTTCTGCACACGAGGCCGCGGCACCTATGATGTCGCCACGTTCATCAGCGAGGCGTTCCCTCCACGGCAACGGAGGGAGGTGGAGCTGGAACTTCTGCGGGAATATCACTCGATCCTGGAGGACGGCGGTGTCAGGTGCTACCCGTTCGAGGAGTGCCTGTATGACTACCGGCTCTCGATGCTGGAAGTCTTTATCTTCTGGATAATCACCGGAGGCTACTGCAATTATGAGGGCTTGCGGGCCAAGGTGTACCTGCGCAATACCCTTGAGCGAGTCTTTGCAGCCATCTCCGACCTTGCCTCCACCGAAACGATTGGTCTGATGCCCGGATATTGAGGGGGTGTGTGACAAGTGATTTTTCGCGCAGGTCTCAGTCCCGCCAGCCATTGTCAGAGTCCCTGGATTCCAGCGAAAGCGGGAATGACGAGTTGGCGCCAGACATTTGTCCCACACCCTCTGAGCCAACGGGCATGCCGGTTTTCGGGGAGCAGATCAGTCTTTCAGCAAGACCGCAGCATCCGGCTTGAACCGCCGTCCTCGAACCCGCCGCCGTCACTCCGGCG
The DNA here is from genome assembly GCA_965219395.1 of Dehalococcoidia bacterium. GTDB lineage: Bacteria > Chloroflexota > Dehalococcoidia > Lucifugimonadales > UBA3495 > VXOI01. The sequence goes on along the minus strand of CBDCNN010000002.1, from coordinate 2,606,947 downwards.
TAATCGACAACCCGTCGATGAACTCCAGACCGGGCAGTTTCTCCAGTTCTCGGGGCGTCATTTTCAACTTGCCCGAGCGGCTGCCCGAAGCCAGAGCTACCACCAGGCCAATGATTGGAGAATACCACGCTCTACTGCGCTGCTGCTATTTTCCGAGCCCATCAATCTTCCGCTTCGCGGTCACCGACGAATTCATCTCGAGAATCGAGGCTTGTCTGAACCATGTCCAGCAAACACGAGGGAGACAAGCCCTCGTTCACCAGTCGCCCGCCCGAGCCGCCCATTAGTAGATACTTCGCTTCGTCCTTCTCCATCACGGGGATGTGGCCATTCTTCCTAAACGCAGGCTCTTGATAGAATTCTTCGGTTATCTCTTTTCTCTCTTTGCGCGTCGTCCAGCGGGCACGGATCCCCACTTCTTCTGCCTGTAGGAAGAATGAATCCCAGTCCATATATACAAGAACTTGTACACTACCCAACATAATGTCGAGTATCGACTTGGGGGCCAGGTCGCGAATAAACATCGGTTGCAGCCTGGGGTCCGTGCTGACCCCTAATATTACAACGACGCTTTGTGGAAAAGGACGGCTGATGCTTCCTGTGTGGTCCCCAGCCACCTGCGGTTGGATTGCCGGTGCAATGTCTCGCCAGATACTTACTAGCCTCAAAAATGGATGCACCATGTAAACCGTCGTTGTAGTACTAGACGCTCCGAAAGTAGGTTCGCTTTTCTCCTGGGGTTGAACGTTCGTCGGGGTGGGGGAGACTGTTGCTGGCGTGTCGAAGCGCGAGGTCGGTAATCTCGCGTAGCCGATCTCTAAAATCGTCTCGTGCAGGTCTCTTTATCATAGTGCTATAAATTGTAATATTCTGAAGTCCGGATTGGTGCGCGTTCGTCCCAATGGCCATTGGCCACGGCTACCGTATGCTGTGTTAACGACTTCCCGTGGGCGAATACTTAGAAACAATATCGAGAGTCCCTTCCCCCTTGATGAGGGAAGGTTAGGTTGGGGTGTGACAACTAGCGAAGCGTCGGCAACGGCACGGCTGTCGCCGTGGGCTCGACGGGGACCAGTGTATTCGCCACAGGGGCAGCCTGCTCTCCGCCGCACGCCGCCAGCACTATGATTGCCATAGCGAACAGCAGCGCTATCATCGCCATCCACGGCCCGGGATTCCCTTCGCAGGCCTGCTCATGCCTGTGATTCCTGCCCTCATCGAAGCAGGTTATTCTCAGTTGCCGCTTGCTCCCTGTCTACGAAACCGCGGGGTGGCTGGTCCTCTCTCCGCGCCGGACTGCGGGCAACGACGCTCCGGGGCCTGAACGCCCTGCGCCTGGAGGGATGGTTTCCCCGGCGGATGTCCATGCTCCTGCGAGCCAAGAGTTGCACCTTCAGGCCAGCGCTGACCACCGCCCGTCTTTATGGTCAGGTCTCCTGACTTTGCAATCGTCCTGGAGACCCATCCACTCCCGTGGCGTACGTCACTCCGCGTCTGTTGCGCAGGGTGTTGAGTACTTGGAATGCCAGAGGCGCAACCCCCAGGGTCGGGGGATGCGCCTCGATTGCTTGACCGGCGTCGTGGAGAAACGGCCGAAAAAAGGAGCCTAGCTGCCCAGGACGGCGTCGATCTTCTTCTTCAGCGCGCCTTTGGGCACCGCACCGATGATCTGGTCAACAGGCTGGCCGTCCTTGAAGAAAATGAGCGCCGGAATGCTGCGCACTCCGTACTGCATGGCCACGCTCGGGCTGCTGTCAACGTCCAGCTTGCCAACGGTGAGCTTGCCATCATACTCCATCGCCATGTCGTGAACCGACGGAGCAATCATCTTGCAGGGGCCGCACCACTCGGCCCAGAAATCGACCATGACGGGAACATCAGACTTGAGAACTTCGGAGTCCCAATTCTGTTCGGTCACCTCAATGGGCTCAGGCATTACCATCCTCCGGAAAGGTCTTCCGCTGCCATAAACTTGCGCGGCCTTCCGATGGCGACCGGGACTCGCGCGCAGCGAAGTGTTGTCACATTCAGTTTAATTGGGGCCGAATAGCAGGTCAACCGCGTTTTGTCAGCGACCCGAGTCTTCCAACTGCCGGCCCAAGCGGACCGCAGGATTTCCCAGCCTTGGTTGAATTCCTCGCCTCCCTCAGAGTTAAAAGCCTGACTATGCTCGAAAGCGGACAGGGGAAGAGACAGGAGAATTTCCTGCCGATTACACCAACCACCTGCCTGGACACGACCCTGGCTCTGGCGATATTCCGTGGCATACCGGGTTTGCATACCGGGTTTGCATGCCGGGTTTGGGAGTGGCGTGCAAGGCCGAGAAAGCCGAAGCGCTGTGCGGGCATTGCGGGAATGGAAATTCCGATTCCGGCCCCATATTTCCCCATTCCGTCCCAATTCTCCTGCCTATCAGCTACGAATCCGGGTCCAAAATAAGTGAAAATCGGGCGTCCCGTGCCATTTTGTCCCATTGTGTCCCACGAGGGATAACGGGTCCGTGCAACCGATGAGCTGAGCGATAATTCAGCTCTAATGTTCGAAGGAGTCATAGGGCTATGATACGGCGTCAGGCAGGGGCTGCCAAAGGCCAACTGTCACCGAAATAGCCCAAGCCTGGCTGTTCGTCCTTGGGCGCAAGCTGGTTGGAATACTCCGCAGCATGTCTGTATAGTGGTAGATCGATATGGATGCCGTTGAACAGCCGCTCCGGCCTGGCGCGCCCTCTGAGCCCACTTCCCGCCCCCATTTGCTCCCCGGCGATCGACTTGACCTTACGCTCGAATCCTGGGGACGCCTGGGCGAGGCAATGGCACGCCATGAGGACGTACCTGTATTCGTTCTTGGCGGGATACCAGGGGAGCGCGTTACCGCAGAGGTGGTGCGAGTTCACCGCAAGTATGCGTCGGCGACGGTGGTGCACGTGCTGGAGCGCTCTCAGAATCGCGTAGAGCCGCCCTGCCCGTACTTCGGACAATGCACCGGATGCCAGTGGCAACACCTGGAATACAGTGCCCAGTTGGCCGCCAAGCGGGAAAAGGTGATTGATGCGCTGGTCCGTGTTGGCGGCCTGGACATTGACGCCGCCGATGGCCCCGTCGACGAAACGCTGCCATCCCCGAATCGTTACGGCTACAGAAACCACGCTCGCCTCACGGTCAGCAAGCAAGGCGAGTTGGGCTTTGTTAACAGGGAAACGCGCCGGTTTGTACGTATCGATCACTGCATGCTGATGCGTCCGGCCGTCAACACCATCCTGGAAGAGTTGCAGGACCAGTGCCAGGAGACAACGCAGCTTTCCATCCGGGCGGGAGACCGAGGCGAAATGTCGCCGGACGGCTACCTGGTTCAGCCACAGATGTACAACCCGGCGGTGTCCGTCTCCACCGGTCAAAAGCGCTATATAGAAGAGGTGGCCGACAACCGGTTTTTTGTTTCCTCGCCCTCGTTCTTCCAGGTCAACGTCGAACAGGCTGCGAAAGCCGCTGAGATCGTACGCGAAGGTTTGGGGCTCGGTCGGGAGGATGTGCTGCTGGACGCCTACACAGGAGTGGGCACCTTTGCCGTTCTGCTCGCGAGCCACGTGAAAAGAGTGCTTGCGGTCGAGGAGTCGTCGGCCGCCGTTGCCGATGCCCGGGAGAATGCCGCTGGCATCCCCAACGTGGAGTTCCTGCTGGGGCGCACCGAGAACGTACTGGGAGAGTTGTCCATCCGTCCCGACGCAGTGATCCTGGATCCTCCCCGTTCGGGCTGCCAGCCCCAGGCGTTGACCAGCCTGGTGAAACTGGCTCCGTCAAGGGTGGCGTACGTTTCCTGCGACGCCGAGACGTTGGCGCGGGACCTGAAGGTCCTGACTGCAGGGGGATTTACCCTCGATCGGGTGGTACCCATCGATATGTTCCCCCAGACTCATCACGTCGAATGCGTGGCTCTGCTCCATTGGGAGGGCGCGTCGCCGCCGGACCCGCTGGTGCTCGCCTCGGCGTCCCCCCGCAGACGGGAATTGCTGGAGGCAACTGGACTGGATTTTTCTGTTCTGTCTGCTGATGTGCCGGAAGATCCGCTTCCTGGTGAGACGCCGCTGGAGATGGTGGAACGGCTGTCCCGCGACAAGGCGCAGAAAGTGGCGGCAGCCATGGATCGAGGATACGTGATAGGAGGCGACAGCACCGTCGTCCACTTGGGCGAGTCCTTGGGGAAGCCGCTCGACGATAATGAGGCCCGCTCCATGCTGCGCCGTCTGCGGGGTACGACCCATCACGTCTCCACTGGCCTGACCGTGGTAAACGCCGTCACCGGCGAGTCGAAGACAGTCAGCATGACCTCGGAGATAACACTGAGGCATTTCTCCGAAGAGGAAATCGAGACAAGCATCGCCACGGGAACGCCGCGGGACAAGGCGGGCGCCTATGCTGTCCAGGACACCGGGCTCCGACCGGCATCGGACTGGGAGGGCTGTTATCACAACATAATCGGCTTGCCCACGTGCCTGTTGCTTCAAGTGCTGGATGAATTGGGATTCGGATGGCCAACGGACTGGCAGCTGCCGGAGGCGGGCAGGTGCGGCCCGGGTTGTCCAGCCTCTCCCTCCGAGGCGGCTCCATGAACTTCATGGGAATTGGTTTCATGGAGTTGGTCGTCATCCTGCTGGTCGCTTTCCTGGTGGTCGGGCCGGTGCGTTCAATCGACATGGCGAGACGCACTGGAAGGGTGTTGGGGGATCTGCGCCGGTCATTCACCGATGTCACGGATGCGATAACCGTTGAGGAGAGACAGCGCACCCACTCGCAGCAGCCGCAACCCGGAGTGCCGTCCCGCCCGGACATGCCCGACACCGAGGAAGCGGCGAGCGCTGAACCACCCTCCGAAGACGTCCGTTCCTCCGACAGGTCATGATGGCCCGGGAGCTTTCCCTGACGGAACACCTCCGTGAATTGCGGCGCCGTGTCCTGGTGTGCGTCGTCGCGGTCCTAGCGGGCAGCGTGGCCGCTTTTGCCTTCTACAAGCAGATCATTCACTTTCTGTCGCGGCCTGCCTACGACCTTGAGACCGGCGCCGGTCTTGACCTTGTATTCATAGAGGTCACGGAGCTGCTCACTACGGCGGTCAAGGTGTCTTTTGTAGCAGGGTTTGTATTGGCCCTGCCGGTGATCGTTTACCAGGTGGTGATGTTCGTGGCTCCCGGACTTACGGGCAGGGAGCGCAGGTACCTCTTCGCTTTCATGCCGGCTGCACTGGTCGCCTTTGCGGCCGGTGTGGCCTTCGCATATTTTGTGCTCACGCCTCCCGCGCTTCGATTCCTCTTGGGATTCAGTGATGTTGCCACACCGTTGATCCGCATCAGCAACTTCGTGAACCTGATGGTCAGGCTCCTGTTCTGGATGGGTGTGGCCTTTGAGACCCCGCTGATAATGTGCATGCTCGCCCAATTGGGTATCGTGTCCGCGCAGCAGCTGTTGCGGTTCCGAAAATACTGGGTGGTGGTTGCGTTCATTCTTGCGGCAATCATCACACCCACTTTCGATCCTTTTAATCAGGCCCTGGTCGCAGGGCCGCTGCTGGTTCTATATGAGATCGGTATCCTTTTGGCGAGAGTCGCCGGGCGCAGCCGCCGCAAAGCGGAGACGGCCATCGCTCAGCAGTGAGGATCAGTTTTTTACTCAAGAGAAAAGCAAAAGGACCGGTCATTGACCGGTCCATCCTTCATAGCGACATCAGGGTGGGCTAGTAGGGGCTGCTCTCGTCGCTGCTCTTGGCAGCAGGAGGGTCCTGCTGCGGCTTGTCGTCCTCTCCGAGGAGGGCGCTCTTGAACGTGCGGATGCCCTTGCCCATGGAGGAGCCGATTTCCGGCAACCTGCGGGCTCCGAATATCAACAGGATGACCACCAGAATGGCCAGGATTTCCCAGATTCCCAGTGGCCCAAGACGCATGTCGATACTCTCGATCTGATTTTTGAGGACGAAAACATGCTAACAGAAACGATGTGAACAGACAAACCGTCCCCATCCGGCTCCGTCGACCATCCGGCCTTTGGATTTGTGACGGAAGAGGGGTGCCTTGTCCGATATTGATAGAGTTGAATGAGCCGGAAGGAGTAAGGCGCGGCTGCCCCTCTGGTGTTTCTCGATTCCAACGATATTTTGAGGCCGTTCCTGCGATATAACATAAACCGAATGCCGTAATATTGTGCCGCTTGTCGGGGCGCGGATATAATTCCGCTTTGGGTTAGCATTTAGCGGCGCGTTTGTTGCGGGCTGCGGTTTTCCGAGGATGGGATGGAATCAAGCTATGACCTAGTGGTAATCGGCTCTGGCCCCGGCGGATACGTGGCGGCAATTCGTGCGGGACAGCTCGGATTGAAAGCGGCGGTAATAGAGAGGGAAGCGCTGGGCGGTACCTGCCTCAACTGGGGCTGTATCCCCACCAAGGCCCTTCTCAAGAATGCGGAGATCGTCTCCTACGTCCGCCGATCCGAGGAGTTCGGCCTGAAGTTTGACGGCTTTCACGCCGACTACTCGGTGGCCATTTCCCGCAGCCGACGCGTGGTTGACCGGAACACACGCGGGGTTCGCTTCCTGCTGCGAAAGAATAACGTGGACCACATCACAGGTACGGGCAGGCTGGCCGGACCCAATCGTGTTGCCGTCGAGCCCGAAGGGACGGAAGTCGAAGCCAGGAACATAGTTATCGCGACTGGGGCGCGTCCCCGTTCGATTCCCTCTCTGCCGGTAGACGGGACCCGCATCATCACCAGTCGCGAATCCATTGTGCTCACTGACCTGCCATCGTCGATGGTTATAGTCGGCGGAGGTGCCATCGGCGTCGAGTTCGCCTACGTCTATGCCATGTATGGGGTCGAGGTCACCATCGTGGAGCTCCTCCCGCGGCTGGTGCCCAACGAGGACGAGGACATCAGTGAACAGCTGGAGCGTTCGTTCCGCTCGCACGGAATCAACGTGATGACGGGCGCTGCTGTCACCGGCGTGCAGACGCGTTCCGATGGAGTGACCGTGTCGATTGAGCAGGGCGGGGCCACGCAGTCAGTCGAGACAGGCATGGTGCTGGTGGCCATTGGCGTACAGCCCAATGTGGAGGAGTTGGGGCTGGATTCGGCCGGGGTGGCCGTTGACCGCTCCGGAATCGTGGTCGACGAATTTCTCGCTACCAGCGTTCCAGGGGTGTACGCCATCGGGGATGTTACCGGGAAGATGCCGCTGGCCCACGTGGCTTCCGCCCAGGCGGTTACTGCTGTCGAGCACATCATGGGCTTGGAACCACAGCCCATGGACTATCTGAACATGCCCCGCACCACCTACTGCAACCCGCAGATCGCCAGCTTCGGTCTCACGGAGGCGCAGGCACGTGAGCAGGGATACGATGTGAGTGTGGGCGTGTTCAACGCACTGGCAAACGGTAAGGCCCTGGCAATGGGCGAGACCGAGGGCATGGTCAAGCTGGTTGTGGATTCGCGCTACGGCGAGTTGCTGGGCGGTCACATGATCGGGCCTGAAGTAACGGAGCTGCTCGGGGAGCTATCCATGACCCGGATGCTGGAGGGCACCACCCTAGAGTTGGGTTGGACCGTCCACGCACATCCATCCCTGTCGGAAATGCTGAAAGAGGCGGCGCTGTCTGCTCAGGGCCGGGCGGTACATATGTAGCCGCCCGCCCGCGACACCCGCTCAGGTTTGGGTCGAAAGAAAACGCAGACATCACCTCTTGTTTTGACGCTTCTCGCAAAATCGTTTGTCTGCGGCATATAGCAGGGGTATACTGAGGCGCAAATATTCGCCCGGATTGTGCATATCGGGCTCACATAAGTAGTATCGTACCCGCCTTTACGATATGGCGGGTCGTGATTGCAGGAGCGTATAGATGGCATTGGGCACGTACGATTTCGCAATGGCAATCGGCGGCGAGGCCGGTCAGGGCATTGCCACACCCGGCGACATTTTCGCTCGAATTATCGTCCGTCGCGGGTTGCATCTCAGCACCTACAACGCCTATCAGTCCATCATTCGCGGTGGTCATATCTTCCTGACGCTTCGTATTTGCGATGAGGAGATCTTCACCCACGGCGACAAGCTGGATCTTCTGCTGTGCCTGAACCAGGACACCATGGACCGCCACCAGAGGCTGATCGGACCCGGTGGCCGTGTCCTGTACAACAGCGACAACATTAAACCAGGCGAGTCGAACGGGGCCGATCTCTGCCCCATACCTGTCGGCGAACTGACCAACAGCCGTAACAGGCTGATCCAGAACACCGTGGCCATGGGCGCAGTGACGTCTCTCATGCGGCTGGATTTCCAGATTCTCCAGGAAAGCCTGGAGCTGCGGTTTTCCCGGCAGGGGCAGCAGGTGGTTGACCAGAACGTTGAGGTTGCAAGGGCTGGTTTCGACTACGCCGAGACCAATTTCCGGCCTTTCGCACAGCCGTTGCCCGAGGGCGGAAAACCGCTGGCAGTCTGGTCCGGAAACGATGCCATCGCCATGGGTGGCGCGGCCGCGGGGGTCAAGTTCTACGCCGCCTACCCGATGAGCCCCGCTTCCGGCATCCTGCACTGGATGGCCACCAACGCCCGCAACCTCGGCATCATGGTGCGGCAGGTGGAGGACGAGATCGGGGTCTCGAACATGGTAATCGGCGCGGCCCATACGGGGGTGCGATCCATGTGCGCCACCTCGGGGGGTGGATTTGCCCTGATGACCGAGGCGGTCGGCGCTGCCAGCATGATGGAAATCCCGGCAGTCTACATCAACGTACAGCGTGCCGGCCCATCCACCGGTGTGCCCACCAAGACCGAGCAGGGGGACCTGTGGCAGGTGCTGGGCGCCAGCCAGGGTGACTTTGAGCGCCTGATCGTAACCCCTAAAGATGCGTTGGATGCATTCAAAACCATGCCCGATCTGTTCAACCTCACAGACAGGTTCCAGTGTCCGGCAATTCTGATCTCCGACCTGCTCATCTCGGAGGGCCGTTACAGCGTGAACCCCGATGACATAGACATGCATCCCGTCATAGACCGGGGCCAGCTGATCACAGAGACGGCATCTGCCAACGGCTACAAGCGTTACGAGAACACGGAGTCCGGCGTTTCACCGCGCGCCATCCCGGGCCTCGAGGGCCATGTCCATGTCGTTGCAACCGACGAGCACGACGAGGACTCCACCCTGATCAGCGACGAGTTCACCAACCCTCACAAGCGCCGGATGATGGTGGAGAAGCGCGGACGCAAGATGCAGGGAGCGCTTGACCTGATTGCTCCCCCGAGCTGGAGGGTCCTGATGGCGCTGAGGTAACCCTGGTGGGCTGGGGGTCAACGCACGGGGCGATCAAGGAGGCCAGGCAGCAATTGGCGGGGCGAGGAGTAACCGTCAACCAGCTTGGGATCAAGTGGATAGTCCCCTTCCACGCCGATCACGTTCTCAGCCTATTGAACAGCGCCAAGAAGGTCATCATCGTCGAAAACAACTACTCAGGACAGTTCGCCCGCTACCTGCGAAGCGAGACAGGTTTCGCCGCCCACGGGCACATTCGCAAGTACGACGGCGAGCCCTTCATGCCCCACCACATCGTTGACGGTGTGATGGAGCAGGTCGCAGAGAAAGTAAGCAGTTACGTACCGTACCAGGAAGTGATCGTATAGGGATCAACCTGGTTCAACCGGACATCACCCGTCTACCACGGCGGCAGGGGCCGCAAGTCTTGGCAATAGAGGTGTTTTGATGGCAACCGTAGGTGTGGGTAACGGCAGGACCGAGATCCAGCTGACGGCCAGGGACTTCAAGGGACAGGTGGATCCCGACTGGTGCCCAGGGTGCGGCGATTTCGGCGTATTGAACGCAATGCAGCGAAGCTGCGCCGAACTGGGGCTGCAGCCTCACGAGATACTCACCATCAGCGGCATCGGCTGCTCATCCAACCTGCCCGGCTATTTCAATTCCTACGGTATGCACACCCTCCATGGCCGTTCCTTGGCAGTGGCGACTGGCGCCAAGCTTGCCAACCACGATCTAACCGTGTTCGTGACCGGCGGTGACGGGGATGGCTATGGCATCGGCGGCAACCACTTCGCTCACTCGGCAAGGCGCAACATCGACCTGACCTACATCGTGATGAACAACCAGATCTACGGCTTGACCACGGGTCAGATTTCGCCTACCAGCACCTATGGAATGAGCACCAAGAGCACGCCGTTCGGCAGCGTCGAGGCACCGATCAACCCCATTACCTCGGCAATAATGAACGGCGCCACCTTCGTCGCCCGAGGCTACAGTGGCGACGTCCGGCACCTCACCGACCTGATTAAGAAAGGCGTGGAGCACAAGGGATTCGCCCTTATCGACGTGTTCAGCCCCTGTGTTACCTTCAACCGCGACAACACTCACCAGTTCTTCAAGGACCGCATCGTTAAGCTGGAAGACGAGGAGCACAATCCCGCTGACTGGAAGACGGCCTGCGAGAAGGCCCTGGAGTGGGGAGATTCTATCTACACCGGCCTGTTCTTCCAGAAGGAGTCGGTTTCCCTGGTGGAGGCCGAGCCTGTGCTGTCCAAGGAGGGCCCCCTCGCCAAGCGTCCTTTGGGATTGTCGGACGAGCAGGCTGATCGCATCATCCAGCGGATGATGTAGCAGCGGTCAGAAACTGGTTACTTGGCAGGGAGCGTCGTCAGGCGCTCCCTTTTCGTTGCGCTCATCGGCCATGCATTCGCGGTTGCCCATGAGTCCCCCTTCCTTTAATATCTAGCGAGATTCCGGGTTGAATTTCGATTGACTGCACGGACTGCCGTGAGGGTCAGGAGGCAGCGTTGGCCACGTCCATTGTGATGCCACAGTTGGGCTACGACATGCGCGAGGGCACCGTCGTACGCTGGATCAAGCAAGAGGGCGACGAAGTGGTGGCCAATGAGGTCATCGCGGAAATCGAGACCGACAAGGCCGTCGTCGAGTTCAAGCCCACAACGGGCGGTGTGTTGCGGCGCATCGTCGCCGGAGAAGGGGAAGCGATCCCCGTCGGTGACCTGATCGCGGTCATTGGCGATGCTGATGAAGTCCTCCCCGACGACCTGGCCGCATCCGCTGCCGGAGCCCCCTCCCCGGCGGCTGCGCCCGAAGCGGCCCCAGCGGCAGCCCCGGCCGTCGCAGCGGCAGCCCCGGCCTCCGGGCCCGCGGGCGAGGTGCGCGCCTCTCCCATCGCTCGCCGTCTGGCCCGCGAACGCGGCGTTGACCTGGCCGTATTGACGGGTACCGGCCCCGGTGGCCGCATCGTCGAAGCTGACGTGATTGCCGCCGCTGATGCCGCCCGCGCCGCCGCCGACGCGGGACGGGTGATGGCGTCCCCCTTGGCCCGCCGCTTGGCTGGCGAGCAGGGCATCGATCTCGCAACGGTTAGAGGAACCGGCCCCGGCGGCCGCATCGTTGAAGCTGACATAAACGCCGCGGCCGCAGCACTGGCTGCCGCACCGGAGCCGGCCCCTGCTACTGCCGTCGCGGCTGAGCCTGCAACAGCTCCCGAGGGCGCTGGCCGCGAAGACCTCTCACGGATGCGACAGGCTATTGCACGCGTCACCTCCGACAGCAAGCGCGATGCGCCGCACTTCTACGTTGCCGTCGACATCGATATGACGGCCGCGATGGCCCTCCGGCGCGACGTAAACGACGAACTCCCCTCGTCCAGCCGCGTCAGCGTCAACGACCTCATCGTGAAGGCCTCGGCATTGGCCATCGGAAAGCATCCCAAGTTCAACTCCTTCTTCCGTGGCGACCACCTGCAGATGAATCCGTCGGTCAATGTCGGCATCGCCATCGCGCTGGAGTCTGGCCTGATTGTCCCCGGCATCCCCCAATGCGAGAACAGGACCCTCGCCCAGATTGCCGCTGCCAGTCGCGACCTCATAGACCGCGCCAACAACGGCACGCTGCAGGCCGAGGAGTACGCCGGCACCACCTACAGCGTCAGCAACCTGGGCATGTTCGATGTCGACAGCTTCACCGCCATCATCTTCCCGCCTCACGCCGCTATCCTGGCTGTCGGCGCAGTCAAGGAGCAGCCGGTGGCCCGCGACGGACAGCTGGCCATCGCCGAGATAATGAAGTCCACCCTCTCCGTCGACCATCGTGTGGCCGACGGTGCGGAGGCAGCCCAGTTCCTGATGGAAATCAAACGGCTCCTGGAGAAGCCGGTCAGCCTGCTGCTCTAGCCGACCATATCCTCGCACCCGTATCAGACAACCGAGGAGTACAACCGTGCCCAACTTGACTGGCGGCCAGGCCATCACCGAATCCCTGAAGGCCCAGGGCGTAGACACGGTATTCGGGATCATCAGCATACATAACCTGGACCTGTTCGACGCCCTGTATGACCAGCAGGACAGCCTCCGTTTCATCGGTGGGCGCCTCGAGTTGGGCGTGGGGTTCATGGCCGACGGTTACGCCCGCGCCACCGGCAAACCAGGTGTGCTCATCACCAGCACTGGCCCCGGCGCTGCCGACTCCATCGGTGCCATGGGCGAGGCTTATTTCTCCGGCTCTCCGCTGCTGCAGGTGACCACCAACGTGGAGAGCGAATTCATCGGCCAGGGCCGCAACACCACTCACGAGACCAAGGATCAGCTCAAGATGTTCGAGGCGGTGACCGACTGGAACGCCATGATCGGCGAGGTCGAGTCCATACCCGACAACCTGATGGAGGCATTCCAGAGGTTCCAGAACCGTCGGCCCCGTCCCATCGAGCTGGAGCTCCCCACCGACCTGCTGGGCAACCATGCCGATGTGGAAATACTCGGGCCCCGCGACCCAGGGATTCCGCAGGGGGATCCGGCGAAGGTGGAGCAGGCCCTGCAGTTGCTGTTAAGCGCCAAGAGACCCGCCATTGTTGTGGGCGAGGAAGTCCAGATGCTGGGCGGCACCGATGAAATCATTCGGCTGGCCGAGGCACTGGGTGCTCCTGTGGTGACCTCCGATGGAGCCAAGGGCGCCTTCCCGGAGGACCATCCTTTGTCCCTGGGCCAGATGCTCGGACGCCGCATCTGGGGCGAGAACCCGGTGCAGGACTGGCTGTCCACCTGTGACGCCGTGGTCATCCTTGGTTCGATAATGCCCCACCGCTCTACCACCGGGGTCCAGTTGAAGCTGCCCGACACCGTGGTCCACGTGCTGCTCGACGGCGACTCCATCGGCAGGAACTACGACGCGACGGTGCCCATCGTTGCGAATTCGCAGGCCGTGGCACAACAGTGGCTCGAGGCCATCGGCGACACGGACGTAAGCAAGGGCAAGGCCTATGCTGACGAAGTCGCCTCCGTCAGGGACAGCGTTCAGCGCAACCTGCAGGAGACTTGGGGCAACGAGCTACGGGTGTTCGAGGCAGTGCGGGAGGCTGTACCACGAGACACCATCTTCTCGCTTGACCCGACCGTGCCCGCAAGCCGCGCCGCCCGGTGCCTGCCCATCTACGGGCCACGACAGTATATGCATCCCCATGGCTGGGCTGGCCTCGGCTTCGCGTTTCCGGCGGGATTGGGCGCAAAGGTCGGAAAGCCCGACAGCCCCGTGGTCTGCGTTACCGGCGACGGAGGATTCCAGTACAACTTCCAGGAACTGGCCACGGCCGCCCAATATGACATACACCCCGTCATCCTGATGTTCAACGACAACGCGTGGGGCGTCCTGAAGAAATACCAGGAAGACCGCTTCGGCGACCGTCTCTTCGCCACTGACTTGGTAAATCCCGATTTCGCCAAGCTGTTTGACTCCTACGGCTTCGGCGCCACCCGCGTCTCCACCGTCGCGGAACTGGGCCCGGCCCTCGAGTCAGCCATCGCCTCCGGCAAGACCCACCTCGTCGAGGTCGCCATCCCGGATGGCTTCGGCGCGCTGGTATAGGCCAACTCCAGACGTTCGCTCATACTCTTCCGGGCGGGACTCTCTCCCGCCCTTATATTTCTATCGGACGATTCTCCTCTGGATGTTCGATCCCAGAACCCGGGCCGCAATAGACTGCGCCAAGGCCGTAGACTTTCGGCCTGTCAGAATGCCTCTCTCCCTTCTAACCCTCATCCCTGCCAAGGCGTGGAAATGCCCTTCGCGTAATCGGGCTTTATACTGGTTCTGCAACCCCAGTGTCCGAGGATTCTATAGAAATACGGTATAACCACCATGGCTGAACCAGTTGGCGTCACCGGTGCACAATTCAGCGAGCCGTCCCTTCCCCGGCGTGTCTATCCCCTCGATGCGCGGCTGCTCTCCGAGGAGCAGATAGCGGTCGCCTTTGCGATGACGTCCCGTCGGCCCGAGCCCTTCGATGAGATCGCGCGCCAGGTCAGTGAGGAAAAGGCTGCGGATTTTCATGAACGCTGGGTACTGGGATACGGTCATGCCTCGGTGGCCGAGCATGCGGTGGTGCATCTGGCGGTGGAAAACATCTCTCGCCTGGCCTGTGACGGGCTCGAGGACAACCGGCTGGCGTCATACACCGAGAAATCCTCGCGCTACCAGGTTATGGACGCCGGCTATTTCCACGTTCCCGCTGAGTTGGACGGCCACCCGGAACTCCGGCGGGAGTATGTGGAATCTTGCCGATACTTGTTCGACGTTTACCAGCAGCTGATCGATAGATGCATGGAATACCTGCGAGGGGTTCACTCCCAGCGTTCTCGGGAGAGCGACACCGCCTATCAGTTGCGTCTGCGCCGCATCGCCACCGACGGCTGCCGCTCAGTGCTGCCCGCCTCCACTCTGACCAACGTGGGCATCACGTCCAACGCAAGGACCCTGGAGCTCGCCATCTCCAAGCTGATGTCCTCCGAACTGCTGGAGGAGCGGGAACTGGGAGAGGCAGTGCGGGAGCAGGGCCGAGAGGTCACACCGACCCTTATCAAGTACGCCGATGTGGTGGAATATCTGGAACACCGGCCAGCGCTCCGGCGGACGCTTGCCGACGAATTAGGCACGGGAGGGGAGCAAAGCGAGTTCACTCCCGAGGTCCGCTTGGTCCACTGGGATCCTCAGGCAGAGGAAAGCTCGTCGCTGCCTTTCTGTACGGTTCCACCGCAGTGGGATACCCGGAGGCATGGGAGCGGGCCCTGGCGATGTCTCCCGAAGAACGCGATCGAGTCATCAGCGCCTTCCTTGAGGGCAGGGGTCCCCACGATGCGCCGCCCCGGGAGCTTGAGGTGGTCGACTACGCCTTCGAAATTCTGCTGGACTACGGCGCGTTTCGTGAGTATCGTCGGCACAGGATGCAGACGTATCTTCCGCAGCTGTTGACCGTGTCCCACGGGACGCGGATTCCATCGGTGATCGCTGAAGCTGGCCTGGAGGGTCTGTTCGCAGAGGCTACAGGAAAGTCCGAAGGCACTTTCCATAAGATTGCAGAAGAAGTTTCACCGGCGGTTGCCCAGTATGTGGTCACCCACGCCCACAACCGTCGCCTACTCTCAAAGTTGAATTTGAGGGAGTGTTTCCACCTGTTCAAGCTCAGGACATCGTCCCTGGCGCACGAGTCCATACGCCTTCCGATGTTGAAAGCGATGGACTTGGCGAGTGAGAAGCACCCGGGGCTGTTCCGGCACCTGCGGTTGCGGGACTAGGTGGCTTTCAGACGGGCGGTGAATAAGGCCATTCGGGCCCCCAGTTCCCGGGCTTGAGCCACGTCGTCGTCTGTCACGCCGCCCGCGGCTGTGGCGCCGTAATAGGATCCAGAGACCCGCATCCTCTCCGACCACGGCAGACCTGCGATCACCATTCCGCACGCCAGCATCCAGTGGATCAGTTGGCGCAGGGTGGTTTCAAGACCCGAGTGGCGTCCGGTGCCGGTGGTAAACGCCGCACCGGGCCGTCCGGCAAGCGCAAGCTCCTCCCAGAGGTCTCCCTGGTCGTCCAGCCATTGCTTGAAGGAGCCGGTGATACCGCTCCAGTTTGGTGAACCCAGGATCAGACCGTCGGCTGCCAGGAGGTCATCCCGGGAGGCATCGTCGATGGTCTTCAGGGAGGAAACGGCCGAGCCGCTATTGTCGACTCCATGCGCTACGGCCCGGGCCATGGTTTCGATACTGCGCCCCTTGGCGTCATAAAGCACTAGAACTCTGGTCGTCAAGACTGTCTCATCGGATGCCGGACTATTCGTATATGGAACCCTTTGCTCGCCAAACCTTTGTCACGGGTCCCGCTTGAACGGATGCGTACCCTCGCTTTCTCATACCGCCGGACTTACAGACCTCACCGCTATCGGTCCGTACTGATCACACTCCAAATGGCTGGCATTTGCTCGATTGCCAAACCACCGCACATCCGGAATCATTTGAAAGTACATTGGACCAAATGCACGTATGCCCCATATCTCCAGTCGCCGGTTGGGACAGGCCGGAAACGTCACAGAATGTCCGAAAATGACCGGCTAATTGAGAACTCGGCCTGTCGGCTGGGAAATGCGCGGTTGGACGAACTCCACCAGGGATTCCAGTTGTTGGCGAACCCGGAGTGGATGACCCTGAATGGGTTACGGGTCGGAGCAGTCCCTGGTGTAGCCGCAGTTGGGACACGTGATCTTGCACTTGTGTTCGACCATCTGGGTTCCGCAGATGTCGCAACTGAGATCGTGAGCAGCAGAGAAATTCCGCACCGCCAGCACCCCGGGAAATTGCAGCGAGTATAGCAGGGTTTCTGAAGCCGTCCAAATTGAGGCCTGCAGCGGGACAGGGAAGCTTGGAGCCGGGGCGCCGGGTTCTCGGTAACGACTAGCGCAGGTTTGCCACAAGCACCATGTCTCCCACCATGCTGGCAGTGGCCTGGGCCCGTTCCGTGGATCCCATTGGTGCTGCTTTTGCGGCCGCCACACCCAGGCCCATGCTGATTTGCACGGTATCGTACTGCAGCAGGGAATCGGGGAAACTCATTGGCATTGTGCCCCAGCCACGATTGTCTACGTCCAGCTGTCCTACCCAGTACCATTGACCTCCGCTGGTCAGCCAGACGTGATAGACGGAGTCAGGCCGGAGCGGCGCGAGATCCGATGCCATGAGCACCGCCTCCCTTCCGTCCTCCGAGAGGACCATGACACCCTTCGAATCTACACCTGGACGTGCCGAGGTCAAGACGATTGTCTGATTGCCGGGCTGGGCCAGAACATAGCTGGTCTCCTGCCACCGTTGCAGGTCGCCCTGTACTTGAGACATTGCGCTCGAAGACCTGGCCAGGGCGGCAGTAGTTGCCATGCTCTCGTCCAACTGTCGGCGCAGTTGGATGTTCTCCGATTGCATATCACCGACTTGGTCCGACAGCTGAACATTCAGAGTCATGGCTACCGCGATGGCAACCACGGCGAGGACAGCCGTCGCGGGAGTGAGAAACCAGATTAGTCGGCCTCTGGATACCAATGATACCCTTGACCAGCTACGGGAAGGCGGTGGAGGAGATACCGATACCCTTTGAATTGGTGGCGCCGCCGGTTCAATGGAATCAAGGACTCGGGCCCTCAATCCAACCGGAGGGGCCGCTTCAGGCAAGCTTTCGGACATCAAAACCAGAACTTTCAATGCGTCATCGACTATCGCCGAACAGGTCTCACACTGTTCGAGATGGCTCGCCACGACCTCTTCCTCGACTGGCTCCAGTGCGTCAAGCGCAAAGGCCTCGAGCTGGTCGAAAGGATGCTGAATGTTCGTGTTATTCGTCGACATCTTCCTGCAGTGCCGCACGCAGTTTCTGCATCGCCAGGCGTACCCTGGTCTTGATTGTGCCCAATGGCTCTGAGAGGAACTCCGCCATTTCCGACTGGGAATATCCCTCGAAGTATGCCAGCAGGATTACCTCGCGCTGATTCGTCGGCAGAGTGGTGAGCGCCTTCATGATGCGCTCCCGGTCCAGATTCTGCTGTACCTGGCTCTCAACTGATGCACCGCCCGAGGGCAATCGTTCCAGTGTCTCGTACCCCTCGGGATCCGTCATCGTAGTGGTTCGTCTACGGGAACGGATGACATCCACCACCCGGTGATGAGTCACGCTCATGATCCAGGAACGGGGCTGACCCCTCTCGGCATTAAAGCTGGAGGCCTTCAGCCAGATGTTGAGGAATACGTCCTGAGTCACTTCTTCGGCCAGTGGCGGCTGTTTCAGCATATGAAGTGCCATGGAATAGATCGGAGTAACGTATCGGGAATACAGGAGGTCCAGAGCGTCCTTGTCCTTGTCGACGATGCGCCGCAACAGTTGACGATCGTCCGGCTCCTCCGCGCCGGTCCCCTCCTCGCCTCCAAATGCGCCAGGTACCGGGTGACCCGGGAGCGGGCGCTGGGCCTCCAAATCTTCACTACTCACGATATACGCCGGAAGCAGACAACCGGATTCAAATGAGCCCCATCAATTCAGACGCCTCAATGTAACCCTGAGGGAATCGATCCAGGATCTCACCTGTGGAGCATCCGGTGCGTCCTTTCTCAGTTCCAGGTAGCGTTGAAGAGTAACGATGGCCGCGCGGTATTGCTGCAGGTGTTGCTGCAAGGCCGCCATGTCCTGGTACATCTCGACTGCGTCCGGTCTCACCATCACCATGCGCTGCACAGCCCCCAAGGCTTTTTCGGGCTGGTCCGTCCGTTCGTACACAACCTTCAGGTTGTTCAGAATCCGAAAGAGGAACTCGTACTTGGTGCAGGGCTCCAGGTATTGGTCGTCCCAGACGAATCTTGGACCAAACAGTCTTTCCCCCAAATGCTGGCAGTCAAGAACTGACAAAAGTTGACCGGCATTGAATGGGTCGAAGTAATTGTCCGTTCCTTCCATGTTGACCAGAAAGTGCCCCGGCATTCCCACGCCCCTGAACCGCATTCCCAAGCGGCGGCCCACCTCAATGAACAACAATGAGAGTGTTATGGGGATTCCCGTCCTGGTTTGCAGCACCCTGTTGAAGTAACTGTTGTCGGGATTGTAATAGTCTGCCGTGTTGCCCCTGAAACCCATCTCTCCGAAAAGGTAGTTCCCCATTTGGATAGCCCGGTCCTCCGATGCCATACCGACGGAAACGCGCTCCCGGACGGTCGATGCGAACCCGTCCAAAAGCTGAAGCTGTTGATCAACGTCGAGGCCGGGGTACTCCTCGCCTGCAATAACCAAAGCGGCCCGACCCAGATCCAGGTCCTCTTCGGGGCGAGCAATGATGCGGGCGAACTCTTGCCGAAAGTCCTCCGCTCCGGGGCCATTTTCCTGGGGTTGATTCATTGGCCCCTCTCAGGTGCTGCATGGGGAATGAGTCTGATTGGGCGGCGCCGGGAGCTTATGTCTGGATAGTCAGGCTGTCGAACAAGGGATCGAGGTTTGGAGCCTCGTCGAATCCCCAGAGAATTTCCAGAGCCCGGTCGCACTGATAGCCAGTTAGTGATGGTCCAGCAAAGCTGCGGAATTTGCTCTCCACCTCGGAGTTACTCATCGGGTTGCGTTGATGTCCCTTGGGCCACGAGGAGTGAGTGGTGTGTTCCTGACCATCGCGACTCGTGAGAGTGATAGTGCAATTGTACTCTTTTGGATATTGCGCAGTGAAATCCGAATTTTCTGCCAAGGTCATGCGCGACATAATGTCCAATATCGCAGGACTGGTAATCTGCTCGTCGGCAAAACTTGCCGGATTGATCGGCCCCTCCAAGAGTGCGGAAGCCACCAGCCAGGGAATGCTATGGTCTGCCGTCTCCCTCGTTTTGGGGTTCCACTTCTCAGGCTCGCTGGACGCGGTGCTTGCCGCAACTTTGTAGGTCTGGATGTGGATGGACTGAATGTCCTTGACCGGTAGTTTATCCCGCAGCTGCAAGGCGAGGCCGATCGGGTTCTGCGTGTGGATCTGCGAAGGGTATGCCTTGAAGATCGTCCGTGTGATCCTGAACGGGTCGCTGTCCTGGCGGGCGTCGCCCAGAGGAAAGTCCGGCACCTCCACCTGGCGACCCACTGCCTGTTCCCACAGTCCGCGCCGACCCTGGAAGGGCTCCGAGGGGCCAGCCATTCCCTTGGACGCGAGTTGGGCCGCGAACACGGCCGAACGTGATGCGCTGGCAGCGGCACAACCTTTCCACATAGAGAGCTCACCCGTGCGGGTTACCCCCAAAGGCAGGTGGGGAGAGATTGCCAGGGAAATTGCGTTGCCCGTCTGCTCTTGATTCAACCCCATGATGCGAGCGGCACCGCATACAGCGCCAATGACACTGAAGATTCCTTGATCCCAGCCCAAATCTCCAGCAACCACTTCATCCGAGAGACGGCAAAAGACTTCATAGGCCAAGGCGATGGCGGTGATGATAGTTGGTCCGTCGCTCTTGTACGGATGGGCCATTGCCAGCACCGCTGGAATCATGTCGCTGGGATGGCCGCCGCCTGGAGAGAAATAGGAGTCGTTGCAGTCCAGGTATCGCACAGCCACACCGTTGGCAAAGGCAGACAAGTCTGGAGTCGTGCAGACTGTTGATCCAAGTATTCGAGACTCGATGGGGCCATTGACGCCGATGCCAACGGCGCGGGCTATTTCCGCTGGCTGTGAGTCGTATCCTCCGATGGCACAGCCCATCGTGTCCACCAAGGTGCGTTTGATCTGCTCCACAACTGCGGGACCCAACTCCTCGTATGTCAGGCCGCAGGTGTAGGCGCTCAGCATCTCGGTTGTCCGGTCCATGCCTTTCAGCTCCATATCACATCGTTGGGTGGAGAGACAACGAAATCGAAACTTTAGTCGGCCTTTCGCCCCTAGCGAAGCACAGCCTCTGCCATGCGCTCGAGCTGCTTGCCCATCTCGTAATCGTTGGCTACGTGTTCTGGACGCACCACGACACGGTCGGCACCGGCGTTCAAATAGGACTGCACGAGATCGTGGTCGGCCGGCTGACCGTAGACGCTGATCGTGATCGACTTTGGATCCCGACCGGCCTCCTCGGCCATGGCGTCAAGGCGCTTCCTGCTATCCTCGACCTCGGCAGGTGTGACCCGGTTGGGAAGCCAGCCGTCTCCCACGGCGACGATGCGCCGCAGTACATTTCGCGCCAGGCCACCGATGATGATTGGCGGATGCGGCTCCTGGGCGGGTTTGGGATAGGACTTGACGGGCGGGAAGTTATAGTACTTTCCGTGATACTCCGCCTCGTCCTTGGTCCAGAGCTCCTTCATGACCTCGAGAGCTTCGCGGGTCTGCGTCCAGCGATGCTCGAAGTCGCCGCCGAAGATCTCGGTCTCCTCCCGGAGCCATCCCGTTCCGATGCCAAACAGAAATCGGCCGCCGCTGAACCGGTCCAGGCTGGCGATTTCCTTGGCTAGCAACAAGGGGTTGCGCTCCGGTACCAGCGTAATTCCCGTTCCCAGCTTGATTCGGCTGGTGGCTCCGGAGGCACGCGCCAGGGCGATATAGGGGTCAGTGAAATGAGAATAGGTCCAGGGGATCTCTCCCCCTGTGGCTGGAAAGGGGCTGTCGCTTGAAACCGGGACTGCTGGGTGCTCCGCATACCAAAGAGACTCAAAGCCCAAGTTTTCAGCTGTCCGGGCCATGAATGCAGGGTCAACGGTGTACGCAGGCAATGGTGTCGAAACTCCGACGCTCATGTCGCTATCTCCTGGCCATTTATCGCTATGCAGGTTTTGGCTCGTTTCTTCGAACACAACCGGGCCCAGAAACACGGGGGCACTTATCCGGGCAAAGCTTCCCCCTACAGAATGGCTTCCTCTTCCGCATCCAAGTCTGCAGGCGGTTCCTCGCCGGTGAAGCCTCGCCACCAGTCTGTGAAGGCGTCGGCGCCTTGCTTGTCACGAAGGCGTCTCAGGTGAACGCGCGCCTGGCCGATGACTGGCAGTTGATAGGTTTCCGCCAGTTGGTAGGTCCGCGCAGCCCAGGTAAGGGCTCCCTCAACGTCTAATCTCTCCTCGGCAGCCATGCCGAGCTGGCCATAGGTTCGGGCGGTACGGCTGACATCCTGGATTTCCTCGAATATCTCTCGAGCCCGGTGGTACCAGCCCTCCGCCTCGTCCAGTTTCTGCTGCTCATGGAAAAGAACGCCAAGTTGGCGGCATTCGTCACCCGCGCTCCTCCAGTCACCCAGCTTTTCGTATTTCTCCAAGGCCAGGATGTACCAGTGCTCGGCGTCTTCAGGAAACAACTCGCGGCCTTGCTCCAGCAGGCCGAGGTAATGGAACTCGACCGCCATCTGCGCTTCGTTGCCCATCCGGTCGCTGAGGGTCAGTGACTGCTTGTACCAGTTTTCAGCATCGTCGAACTGGTACTGGGCGTGAGCGACCGTTCCAAGTGCGTGATAGATCAGAACGGAAGTCTCCTCGTCGCGGACCTCCTCCAGGATTTCGCGGGCACGATGGTACCAGCTCTCTGCCTCCTGGTATTCGAAGCGAAACTGCGCACAGAGACCAAGGGACCGATAATCCTTGATCATTTCCTCAACGTCTTCCAGGCGTTGATGGATGTCCAGAGATTTGGAGAACCAGTCGCGGGCCTCGGTGTATCGGCGCTGATACTGCCGTATCAGACCCATTCCGTAGTAGTCGTCCGCCACGGGCGCGCGGTCCTCCCCTTCCTCTATAACGGCCAACGACCTGGTGTACCATTCCTCCGCTTCGTCAAGGCGCCACCGCTTTAGCGCGACCTCTCCAATTTGATGGAACACCGCGGCTGCCTGCGGATCGCTATCGCTGTCGGCGCGCGACTCGAAGAATTCCAGCAGTTCTCGATTCAAGCTGTCTGCGCGGTCCAGTTCGTTGGTCTCGATGCATTCAGATGCTTCAGTGCCCAACAAGTACAACCAAAGGTCGGAAGCTCCGTTGGCGGCAGCATCGTCCGCCGTGGCGCCGGCCGCATCCAGCAACTGTCGGCGCAGGCGGCGTAGTTCAGGGTATCGCTTCTGCATTCGGTATACCTGGGCAAGAGGCTGCACCAGCAATTGGGCGTTGTCCCATTGTCTGGACTCGAGAGACAGCCCGAGTGCCTGAGTGAGATTACCCTCCTCCGCCAGAATTGCGTTAGTCCCGGACTCCTGGTTTTCGTAGAGGGTTTCCATAAAGTAATCCGCCGTGTCTGCATACACGCGGACGAATTCATCCTCCAGCTGGGTGACGCGAGCCGGAGACAGTTGCCTGTAAAGAGCGCGTCCGTAAAACCAGCCCATCGATGGATGAATTTGATAAACGCTGGGAGTGATAGGCTCCAGAAAGCCCCCGTTGCGGGCCGATCGTAGCAGCGAACGGCATGCGCCCCAACCCAGTTGCTCGCCCATCACCGAGCGATAGGCACCTTCCTGGGTGATGTGGGTCAGGATGTCCATCATGACGCGGTTCCGGAACAGCGAAAGGAAAGGCAGATGAGTCCGGCTTCGGCGGGGCATTCTGGAAAATGCGTGCTCCATCAGCACGGTCAAGTAATCCGGCCGGCCCTCCTCGCCGGGACCGGAACGGTACTCGTCGACCTCCCTGCCGAGTTCAGACAGGAGCACCGAGGCAGGGACATCATTCAACTGGGGGATTGCCATCTCCATTGCGAGAGGGTGGCCCTGGACGAAGTCAAGGAGTTCAATGAATTCAGGCCCCAAGCGGCCCTGGTCAACACCGGCCTCCTCCAGGAGACGAGTTGAGAGCTCCACTCTGTCTTGGCCGGACAATCCTTTGAGGGTGTGGTTGCCATGGGTCGCGGTAAACCAATTCTCGGATTCGCGACGGCTTACAAGGAGGACCTGTGTTTTCCCGCCTGGAGCGGCGAGTTCCGAGAGGAATTCATCCAGTTCCAAAAGTTCACTGCTTTCCAACAGCCCTGTGCCAACGGTGGGGAATCCCGCCAGATTCTCGATGCTGTCCCAGATCAGCAGTGCCTCGTGATCGCGCAGGTATTCGAGCAACCAGTTGCGGCGGGCAGATGCGGGCAAGTCTCCGAATTCCAACCCGGCCAACGATGTGCCGACCTCGTGCAGGGCCTTGTCGAGTCCTGCACCGACGTCGAAGGTAGTGTAAAAGACACCATCGCGCCGTCCGCCGGTCTTTTCCTGCCAGGCTGCGAGTCCAAGCGCCAGTTCTGACTTGCCGATGCCGACTGGGCCATTCAGAAAAACTATCGCATTGTCTTTGAAAGCGTTTTCCAGTTCCAGAATCTCCCGGCGGCGGCCAATGAGACCGTAAGGACCGCCCCGCGGAAGCTGGCGAGGTGGGGCCTCTTGAGTAACGGGAATCACTCCTGGGAGGACCGCCTCTGTCTCCTCTGGTTTGACAGGCACTGGAACATAATGAGCGGACCGGTAGACGAATGGAGTGATCCAGTCCCACGATACCAACGGTCCGGCAGCGGACGGTCGATGAGGATGCTCCATGAGGGCACGACGAGCCGCACCCACCGAAGCGGCAGCCCCTGCACCTCTGGCTATTCCCAAATAGAAAGCATCCGCGAATAGCTTTCGACCCGATCCGGTTAAGGGAACCGGCAGGACCGCCACTTCCGGCACTCCGGCCTTCGTGAGGGTTTCTGCCACCAGGTGCGCGTTGTCGGGGCTGGAAAAAGACAGCAGAACAGAGGGAATACCTGCGGCAACTATGGCTTCGGTCAGGTGCCTCAAAGAACCGATTTCGGCCATCGAGGCGCCTTCGTCCTCGAGCACGACGCCGTCAAGGTGAAGCAGGTGATAGTGTCCGGTACGGTCAGACAAATGTGCCTTCAGGGACTCATCGGACACGGGACGGAGACAGTCCAGGGATACTTCAACATCCATCGATTCCATGGCACCCAGGGCGTCGGTAGCAATTCCCACTGCGCTGGCTGGACATATCATCAGGGCGTTGAATTGAGAGTCGCTCAGGGACACTGTGGAGGATTCCGGCAATTCGCCGGACGGGATTAGCTGGCGGGTGAGAGCCTCAGAGCGTATCGCTACATAGCCAGCGTCGCTGTCATTCAGCAGTTCCCAGGGCAAAGAGAGGAACTCGGGACGGGATGACACGATCGTAATTCGAAAGGGCCGGGACTGTTCCGATTGGACGTGGGACCAGATGCTGGTAGCCTCGGGACTGGAGCGAAACACCGTCTCCATCAACAATCGTCCCAGGTCCCTCAGGCCAGCCTCCGCAACTTGCGCTCTCGACTGTGACTCACCGTATGGATCGGACGCGTAGCTGGCTAGGAGCCAAGCCATTTCGCGAAGTTCGGTCTCGGTCAGCGGGAATGCGAAGCTTACGGGTGAAGCACTGGTGCTATTCCCGGATTCGTCGATGAGAGAGAGCTGCAACTGACCCAGTTCAGGCAGGTCAAGTATTTCAAGTGTGTCGGCCAAGAATTCCTCCAAGAGGAGGGGAAAGGGTGGATAAGAACCCAAATTGAGGTGGGTCTATTTCAGAGGCGGGTTACTTATAATAAGGAAGGGCCGATGCCCCTCAACATGGCCCCCGCCTATACTATCATCGAGAGAAATGGCAGTCCAATGAAATGGCGACGAGGGCAACCGTTACTGCTCATTGAGCTGTGAACCCGCCATCCACGGCCATTGCCAAGCCGGTGACCAGCGATGCGGACTCCGAGCACAACCACGTTACTGATTCGGCGATCTCCTCCGGTGTTCCCAATCGCCCTATGGGCTGCCTGGCGGGGATGGTTGCCTCGTAATCGGCCTCGCGTCCTCCCATGAGGCGGCCGACCATGGGAGTGTCGATGATTCCGGGACAGACGGCGTTGACCCTGATTCCATCGCGGGCGTATTCCAGGGCCGCGGCTTTTGTCAAGCCGACCACGGCATGTTTACTTGCAACGTAGGCCGAGAGCCTTCGCGAACCCACCAGGCCCGCCGCCGAGGCAGTGTTTACGATAGCGCCCCCGCCTTGGGCCAGCATCTGTGGAACTTCGTGCTTCAGGCAGAGCCAAACGCCTTTCAGGTTGACGTCTATAAGCCGGTCCCACTGGTCCTCCGGATATTCATGGAGACGCCCGGCCATGAACCCCTCGATGCCCGCGTTATTGTGGGCACAGTCCAATCTTCCGTAAGCTGCTACGATCTGGCCGACCATCGCTTCAACATCGTTAGCGCGGGAAACGTCGGCATGGACGAACATCCCGTCCCCGCCCTGTTCCTTGATGGCGCTAAGGGTCTCCTCCGCGCTGTCAGCGTTGATGTCCGAGACTACGACTGTTGCGCCTTCCCGGGCCATGACCAGCGAGGTCGCGCGGCCAATGCCGGAACCGGCACCGGTTACCAGCGAAATCTTGCCGTCAAGTAATCCTGGCATCGGTCTACCTCCCAATAAATCCCCTGAGCCCATGGGGCCCATTGGCATTTGACTACGTCTCTCCGGAACGGCGGGCGTCGGCGCGCCAATCGTCGGGGCTCGGCTCACGGTCGATGGCAACGTCGACCACGGCAGGCAGACCGGAAGCCTGCGCCTCCCGTAGTGCTTCTCCAAGGTCCCGGGAATCCTCGACGTGGATGCCAAAGGCCCCGAAGCCGCGGGCGATCGCTGCATTGTCTGTCGGGTAGAACTCGGAGGCAATTTCCTGGCCCCGAGGTTGGTGGTCCAGCACCATTCCCAGTGCGTTGTCGTTGAACACCACGCAAGTGATGGGGAGGTCGTATTGCATCGCAGTCGACAGTGCGTTGACCGTCATCATGTAGCCGCCGTCTCCGGTTACCGCAGTTACGGGCCGGTTTGGGTAAACCAGCTTCAGGCCCACTGCAGCAGGAAGGGCCCAACCCATTCCAGCGGTGCCGCCGGGACAGTAAAAGGTCGCGGCCTCCTGAGCCTTGAAAAGATGAGCCATCCAAGTGCGGTTGTTGCCGGCATCAAGGGCGTAGACCGTGGAGGGGTCTGAGGTCTCGTTTAGAATCGAGACCAGGCGCTGGGGTGTTACAGGTGAGCTGTCATTGTGCATTTCCGGGTCATCATAAAAGGAGAGGGCCGATTTGCGAGGATCCATGGACGCGGTCCAGGCGCTACGCTGAGACACACTTGCCTGAGCCGCATCTCCGGATGCCGCTACCAACTGGTTGAGGATGCTGCCAGCGTCGCCAACCAAGCCAATCTCTATGGGGAAGCTCCAGCCGGCATTGCGCTCGTCGATGTCGATCTGCACCACGCGCTGGCGACGGGGGTCGAAAATGTCGGGCCGTTCGCGAACCGTTTCCTGCGACCGGAGCAGTGCGCCAACGACAATAACGGTGTCGGCCTCTCCGACTACCCGGTTTGCGACCTCTTGGCCATATGTGCCAACCATACCAACCGACAAGGGATGCGTCTCTGCTATGGCACTCTTGCCCTTATATGAGGTTGCCACGGGCATGCCCCAGATTTCTGCCAGTTCCTGCAATTGGGAATGCGCCCTTGCGACGTGCACACCATTGCCAGCGACGATCACCGGGCGGCGGGATTCGGAAAGGATTTCTATGACCCGCTGAACATCGGACGGAGCGCTCTCGGGCTTGGCAGTGTTCAAGAAACCTGCGGCATTGTGAATAAAGGGAGGAGCTTCGACATCTACCTCGCCCCCTATAGCTGCCGACCGCATCACCACAGACGACGGACCTGGGCGACCGCTAACCGCGTGCTTGATGGCAATTTGCGTCGCCAGGACCGCTTCCTTGGGACTGGCGGCCAAGGCCGTGTACTTGCTCATAGACTTGAATATGTTTGGCAGATCGATGCTGCCGTACTCTCCGGCACCAGACTGGTTGGCCGGCCGCTGCGCTGCCCCGCCGTCAGAAGTGTCGGTGAGTACCAGCATGGGGGAGCTGCTGAGCATGGCTTCCATGATGCCGAAAGAGGCGTTGGAGCCAATAAACAGACCCTGCCCCATGACCACCGCCGGCTTGCCGGTCGCTCTCCCATAAGCATCGGCCATAATGGCGGCTGCCTGTTCGTGCCGCACCAGGATGGTCTTTATCCGGTCCTCTCTTCCATATAAAAGCTGGAAAATCTGGCCCGTTCCCCCGCCCGGTATGCCGAATACATACTCGACGCCCGCCTCTTCCAGGGTCTGGACAATCATCTCGCTGGCTGTAGGCATGCTGCCTCCTGATGATTCGCCGTCTATTCTGCGGTTCGAGTTCCCCGCCATTTCGTAGAAATGTGCGGGCTCGCATCTTGCCGTTAGAGAACCGGATGATACCTGTGGCCGAACAGGGGGGTCAAGGAACCGATATCTGATCCAGGGCCTTTTCATTTTCCCAACAACGCGGATATTACCGCTCACTCTGAGCTTGTCGAAGGGCCGCCCACTGGTGGTTCGACAAGCTCACCACGAACGGGGTTTTCTGAAACTTCCAAGAATGAAAAGGCCCTGATCTGATCCGACGTCTTTCGATTATCACCCCTCAACGAGGCGAGGGAACTTGTCCTAAATCTCGCGAAGCTCGCCGTGTGCCAGCTCCCAAAGCTCCCTCGTACCACCAAATGTAGCCGGTACACACTTCCGGTAATGCGGCCCACGACCAACGTCCCGCGAGGCCTCACGCCCGAAAGGCACAACGGCGTCATCATCAACGCTGATGGTGATCTATTCGGGCCACCCGGGTCGCAGGAATGCAACACCATTCGACATAATGCAACAGTTCATTAATTCCCAGTTCAGGCATGCAACACTCCCCGGTGGCACAAACCCCTCTGACCACCCCTGCGCGTAGCTAGAGGCCCCAACCCCGACGCCGTCCCAACTTACCAATGCAAAACCCCGGCCGCACTGGAAGCAAGCTGGTCGGGCTGCCGCCCGTAAATGCAGCACTGGGGACCGACCGAAAGTACCTGTTTCTGATCACAGTGCCGTTGGCCGTCCTTGACCGTCAACTGGGGCGGGCGTATCATCGCGGCATTCTCAGGCCGGGGAGAGGCGTCTGGGGAGTTCATCCTTTACCGTCCTCTAGCCCCGACACAATCGCTACAGCGGGAGAGCAGCCATGAAAGGCGGCGACGCAGTAATACATGCATTAGAGAAGGAAGGAGTGCGATACATCTCCGGCTTCGCCGGTGGAGGTGAGGCTCCGCTGTGGCCGGCTCTGCGAGCATCGCAACAGATACAGGTATTCTCCGCTCGCCACGAACGAATGGGTGTGGAGATTGCTGACGGCTATGCCCGTGCTACGGGACAAGTTGGTGTTGCCCTTACCGGCACTGGACCCGGAGCTACCAACACTCTTACCGGCATTGCCGGAGCCTACGCCGACAACATACCCGTTCTGCTCCTGATGGGCCAGCATCCCCTGGGAAGCATGGGGCGTGAAATCCAGCAGGAAGTCCCCTCCAGCATTTTTGACAGCTTCGTCAAGTGGAAGGGGACCATGTCGCGAGTCGAGGACATCCCCGCCATCATGCGCCGCGCCTTCACCAATCTCCGTTCCGCCTCACCTGGGCCGGTCGTATTGGAGATGCCGCAAGACGTACTGATGATGGATGCCCCGGACGAGGTGCTCAACTACGACCCAGTCGGTCCTGGGCGCCGGGCCGCGCCCGACGCAGCGGACATAGACCGGGCTGCCGAGATACTCCTTAATGCTCAATTCCCGGTAATGAATGTAGGGGGCGGCGTGCTCGCTGCGGAGGCTTGGGACGAGGCATTGGAGCTAGCCGAATTGATGGGCATGCCCGTCGCCAGCACCCTTGTGGGCAAGGGTGCTTTCCCCGAGAATCATCCCCTCTCGGTTGGAGGCGGCGTTTACCCGAAGAGCCGGTATGCATCCGGCGCCTCGTATATTGTGAACAGGAGAGCCGACGCTGTCTTGGCGGTCGGCAACTCTTTCCGCCTGCCAAACGCAACCGACGGCCGCCCCATCCCGGAGGGCGTGAGCCTGATTCACATAAACGCCGATTCCGGAGACCTGAACAAGATCTACCAGGCCGACGTTCCGATCCTTGCCGATGCCAAGCTGGCGCTACGCAGCCTGATAGACGCCGTCCGGGATCGCATGGGGCCGGGAGGGCCTCCCTCCGCCTCGAGAAGGGAGGAGATTGTCGCGGAGATTCGTGAGGCCAGGGCGAAGTGGCTGGGGGAATGGGAGTCAACGTTCAACGACGAGTCGGTTCCCACCAACGGCTATCGTGTGGTGCAGGAGCTGCTGAAGGTCGTTGATCTAGATCGCACAATTGCCTTGCATGACGCTGGCGGCAGCCGCGGTTATTTGTCGCCTTTCTGGCCTGCCACCCGTCCCCGCAACTATATTGGCATGGGCGGAATGGCGGCAATGGGATGGTCGATGGCCGCGGCCATTGGCGTTAAGCTGGGCCGTCCGGACCACTTGGTTTTCAATGTACTGGGCGACGCGTCCTTCGGAATGGTGGGCATGGAGTTGGAGACCGCAGTCCGCATGGGGTTGCCGACGTTGACGGTCGTGCTCAACAACGGCGGCACTGGAGGCGGCCTGATGGCCATGGCCCGCGACAATGCCGCTCCGCCGCCCATGGCTGAGTTAGGCGGCAATTTCTCCATGGTCGCACAGGGCCTCGGCGCCTACTCGGAACGGGTCGAAGACCCGACCCAATTGCAGGACGCCTTTCGCCGCGCCATTGCCGCTACCGAGAATGGGCAAGCCGCGCTGGTGGAAGTATCCATCAGGCCTATGCCAACGCCGGAGACGCCTGAAGACTGGACGCTATGAGCGAATTAGCCCAGCTGCGGTCTCGGTTACCGAAATAGTCGGGAATGGTTTCATCCCTCAGTGGCAAAAGGAGAGGACCATTGAAGAGCGTCGAAATTGACCGCGGCAAGCGGCTAAAAGAGGAACCGGGCAAGGGACACAATCGATGGCACCCAGACATTCCTCCGATCGTAGAGGTAGACCCGGGCGAGGATGTGCTGCTTGAGACCAGGGATGCGTCAGACGGTCAGATGCACCCAGCAGTTACGGTCGAGGATTTCGATCGCTTCGATTCCAAGGTAGCCCATCCACTGACCGGGCCGGTGTACGTCAAGGGAGCGGAACCCGGGGATCTGCTGGAGATCGAGTACGTTGACATAATTCCTCAGCCCTACGGGTGGACACGCAATAGACCGGGAGCGGGGTTCCTGAGGGATCTTTTTCAGGTGCCATACTTCGTCAATTGGAATATCAGCGACGGATGGGCCACCTCGGAACAACTGCCGGGTGTTCGAATTCCCAACGGTTCATTCATGGGGACTGCGGGCATTGCACCCTCCAGGGAGCAGATGACGGCATGGACTCAGCGGGAGGCTGATCTGGTCCGGAGGGGAGGAACGGCAGCTCCCCCGGACCCGGAGGACGCCATTCCTGCGGGAGGAGCCATTGCAGCAGAGGGGCTGCGTACGATCCCGCCAAGGGAGAATTGCGGTAACGTCGATGCCAAGCAGCTGACCAAGGGTTCCAGGTTGCTGATCCCTGTCAACGTTTCCGGGGCTCTTTACTCCTGCGGCGACGGACATTTCGCCCAGGGAGACTCCGAGTGCTGCATTACCGCAATCGAGATGGGAGCCGAGGCGGTAGTGCGGTTCCAGTTGCACAAGGGAGAGGCGGCGCGACATAACATACGCTGGCCCCGCTATGCCCACCCTGGGTATTTTCTTCCCCCGGAATGGGCTGCCCCGCGCAATTTTATTGCCACCATGGGGATGCCCATCAGGGACGACGGCACTCAGGAGGGAGAGGACCTCACCCTTGCTGCACGGAACGCGTTAGTCAACATGATAGAACTGCTGCAGGAGCGCGGATGGAGCCGAGAACAGGCATACGTCATCTGTAGCGTCGCCGTGGATCTCAAGATCAGCAATGCAGTGGACTTGCCGAATGTAACGGTCTCCGCATTCCTGCCTGAGGACATCTTTCAGGGGTAAGGGAACCCGCGCCCTAAGGGGGAGCTGCTACACATAGAAAAAGGAAAAACCGCCCACAGAATGTGGGCGGTTTTTCGATTCAGCGGTAAGTGGGTACCTAGCTGATTTTCCGAATTTCCACAACCTCGTTCGGAGAGACCGCTATCCGCCTTACACTTATGCCCAACTTAAGGAGCCAATAGCCGAGAGTAGCCTTGCTGACGTCCAGTTCCTCTGCAGTAGCCGAAAGTCCAACCTCGTTCACCCTCTCGGGGAGGAGTTCCTCCAAAGATCGACCATGATCCTTTTCTACACGCAGCATCAGCTTTGTCTTTCGTGCCACGACGGGCCTCCTTTTGTGGCCTGGCGCATTCTCATCCCTTAAAGTGTCATTACGGTATCACGCGCTTGGAAAGGTGTCAAGCAATAGCCAAACATTTTCCTAAACACATTTAGAAATCATTTAGATATGCCAAGCCGGGAGGCTTGATCAAACCATCATATGTCTTGTAAATCCACAGCAGTGTAACAGCGAGGCTGCAGGCGAGCCATTTACTGCCTGGTGTTGCCAGCGGGAGTCCAACTACCCCCCGTCGAGGGTGGTTTTGTTTCTGTTTGGTCTCAAAGACTTCGGTCTTAGACTTCGATTGACACTTGACCCGTAGGCTCATAATCTCGTTATCAGGCCGAATACTTCGCGAGGAACACCATGCAAGCACCTACTTTAAGAGACGTGTATCGAGCAAAACGTACCATCGCTCCTTATTTCCAACGTACCCCTATCCATTACTCAATGGGCCTCAGTGAATACCTGGACGCAGAGGTGTACATAAAACACGAGGAGCACCTGCCCTTGGGGGCGTTCAAGTCGAGAGGGGGAATCAACCTGCTTTCCAATCTCAGTCCCGAGGAGAAAAAGCGAGGGCTGATTACCTCCTCGACAGGGAACCATGGCCAGTCGATTGCCAGCGCCGGACGGGAGTTTGGTGTAAGAGTGCTGATCGGATTACCCGAAAACGCAAATCCGGTGAAGGTAGCGGCGATGCGTTCATTGGGAGCGGAGTTGATATTTCACGGAGCTGGCTTCGATGATGCACGGGAGTATTGCGAGCGTCTCGCCCTGGAAGAGGGATATCGTTACGTCCACGCCGTAAACGAGCCCCTCCTGATTGCCGGGGTAGGAACCGCGTCGCTGGAGGTCATCGAGGACCTGCCTGAGATTGAAGTGTTGATGCTTCCCTTGGGGGGTGGGTCAGGTATAGCTGGCGCCTGCATTGTCGCAAAGACCATTGCCCCATCTATCCAGGTGTACGCGGTTCAGTCGGATGCCGCTCCTGCCGCCTATCTCTCATGGAAGCAGGGAGAGTTGGTGGATTCTACCTCGGAAACATTTGCCGAGGGTGTTGCCACCAAGTCGGGGTATGAGTTGCCCCAAAGGATAATGACGGACCTTCTTGACGATTTCTTCCTGGTTAGCGATGACGACATTCGGCGAGCCATTGGCTTGTTGATCGAGAAAGCCCATACGCTGGCGGAACCGGCTGGCGCTACTGCCTTGGCCGGAGCTGTGAGAAACGCAGACCGGCTGAAAGGGAAAAAGGTTTCGATCACTGTAACAGGGGCTAACATCACTGCTGACCGACTGGCTGAAGCCCTTGCGAAATACACGGAGAACGGCGGGTAATCGGCTGGGCCGTTTACCCGCTGCCGCAGGTAACGCTGAGTGAAAATGTAAACCAACGAGTTACATAATGAAAAGTACCATTTTACATAAACATCTCAATGAAAGTTCCTGCGCTTGACACACGCGTGAGTAACAGGAGGTCAATTGGAGGAATAGTACCTGGCAAGCTCGTCCCTGCGAAATACAGGAAGTGCAATTTCCTCGCCACCGCGGGTAAAGAGAATTCTCCCTTCCTCTGCAGGTAGGATTTGTCCAATTTCCCAAGCATCGATCCCGGCGCGCTCAAGGCTCCCAAGCAGTGCCGGAACCTGGGGCGCTGGTAATGTAATGACCAGCGCCCCGGAGGCCAGCAATCCAAGGGGATCTATTCCGAGAGCAGTACACACCGCCTCGGTCTCTGGAAGCAATGGTACACTCCCCTCTTCAATAGCCAATCCCAGCCCGGATGCTGCCGCCACTTCGTGAAGTGCGGTGATCAGTCCCCCCTCTGTTACATCATGCATTGAGTGTACTGAATGATGTGTACTCGCAATTCTCGCCTCGCGAAGTACACTTATTCCCGGCGCCTCAAGAAATGCAATCCCTCGATTGATTGCACTTTCGTCTACCCCAGCGCCCTTGAGCTCTTCTGCACTATCCCTGGCCAGAATCGCGGTACCCTCGATGGCCAGTCCCTTGGTAAGGACTATGCTATCTCCCTCTTGGGCCCCTCCGGTGGTGATGAGGCCGTCCCGGTTTACCTCTCCCAACATGGTACCCATTACGATGGGCCTCTGAATGCCAAGAGTCACTTCGCTATGTCCGCCGATGAGGGTTACGCCCAAGTCTCGACAGGCCGTCAGAACGTCTTCAAACATCTGTGCAGCGTCGTCCGGGGTGTACCATTCCGGCGCGAGCAGGGTGGCCAGGAACCAGAGAGGAGTGGCGCCCGTGCAGGCAACGTCGTTGGCGCAAACCTGGACGGCATACCAGCCGGAGCGTTCCGTGGCCAACGTTACCGGATCGCTCTTGGCCACCAATAGACGGTCCCCGAAATCCAGGACCGCGGCGTCTTCGCCGACCCGCGGGCCCAAAATGAGCCGCGGGTCGTCTGTATCAACCGATGCCAGCAGACGCTCCAACAATTCAGGGGGGAACTTTCCTATATCCATGAATGCTCTTGGTCCTCGTTTTAATAGGATTGACTTTCCGAAGGCCATGATTCGGTGGAGTCCCGGCTAACAAGGCAAGTCGCTGGCAGGCGGGTGGTAGGCCACTGGCAGGGCAATCGCATTTGACTTTTCTAGCTCGTCACTCCCGCGCAGGCGGGAATCCAGGTCATTCGGAGTGCATTCTCCATCGAGTAGGAAGGGCCTATCAGGCGTGTGATTAACGCGATTTCTCCCGACTTCCGTCCACTGGATTCCCGCCTGCGCGGGAATGACGGTTCACTCAGCCAGTGAGCAAGGGTTGCTCCTCCAAATGCGATAGCCCTGAGGCCACTGGTCGGCGCGCTTTACAGCACATTGGGGGTTTGTTATATTGAAAAGTGTCGCACCCTATTGGGCCAGGGGTTCGATCTATGTGAGGTGGGGCGTTCGTCTAGCGGCCCAGGACACCGCCCTCTCAAGGCGGAGATCAGGGGTTCGAATCCCCTACGCCCTACCAATTCCTCCATTTTTCCCTTGACGCAAGGCTGATTCCAAAGCTAAAATACCTCTCGCAATACTACGTCTGTGGTAAGAAATGTGGTAATAGAAAGGGGTAAGCGGAGGAATCGGAATGGCGAAATTGACCAATTCAGCAGTCAAGGAAGCCGCAAAGCCTGGACGGTTTGGCGACGGCGGCGGGCTGTACCTCCATATCACCCCGAACGGCACGAAGTCCTGGGTACAGCGAATCGTAATTGACGGCGCCCGTCTCGACAAGGGATTGGGCGGCTGGCCGCAGGTTACGCTAAAGCGGGCGCGAGAGATTGCCGACTCCAACCGCGTAGAGGTAAAGGCTGGCCGTAACCCGTGGGCTGGCAAGGAACGCGCCGCCCGTGTCGCCAGTGCTACACCCCGAACACCCTCCAAGCGCAAGGTATTGACCTTCGAGGATGTCGGGCGGGCCTACCATTCGGAAATCAAGGTTAGGCAGCTCGATTCAGCCAAGAATGGCCGCAACTGGCTTCAGCAAATGGAGCGCCACGTCTTCCCGATCATTGGCGACACGCCCGTCACCGAGATTGACCGCCCTACGGTACTGGACGCCCTGAAGCCGATCTGGTTTGACCTGCCCGACGCCGCCCGGCGAATCCGTCTGCGAATCCGCGAAACGCTGGATTACGCGGTTGACCTCGGATTGATAGAGGTGAACGCGGAACGGCTGATTAGCAAGGTTGCCTTGCCGCCACAGCCGAAGGTAAAGGAACATCGCAAGGCATTGCTGCATGGCGAGGTGGCCGGGGCGTTGGATTGTGTTCGGGAATCGCCGGCGTGGGATTCAACGAAGCTGTGCTTTGAATGGATGGTATTGACCGCCAGCCGCCCACAAGAGGCGCTGCTGGTACAGTGGAATGAGATTGACCTGGACGCCCGAACCTGGACCGTACCAGCCGCCAAAATGAAGGCGCGGCGTGGGCATCGGCAACCGCTGTCTGAGCAAGCCCTGGACCTGCTACGGCGGGCGCGGGAACTCTACCGGACGCCCGATGATCCCGACGATTGGCCGGTTACACCGCCAGCGGACGGGTACATATTCCCGCACCCTACCGAGCGCGGGCCGCTGTCCATCGCGGCATTGGAGGGCCGCTGCAAGAAATGTGGGCTGGATTGTACGCCGCACGGATTCAGGTCCAGTTTCAGGGATTGGGCAGAGGAAATGTCAGGGGCCAGCCGTAACGCGATTGAACTATCGTTAGCTCACGCTGTCGGCAATCAGGTTGAACGGGCATACCTCCGTTCTGACTTGCTGGAGCAACGCCGCCCGTTGCTTCAAGCGTGGGCTGATTACGCCGCGCCCGGCGTTGAACCGCCATTCTAGGGCATCGCCGTTTGACCGTAATCCGGCAACTGGCTATACTACGATAATCGCGGCGGGTAGCAAACAAGAGACTGGGCGCCGTGATAAAATAAACGTGTCGGGAGTGATTAACCCGCCGCGTTCGCAAGCCGTCCGATGCTGTCCGCCGGGCGGTTTTGCTTTGTGGTAAAATACAGGCATATCGAGCCGGGCCTAATCAGCCAATCATCGGCTCTGCGGACAGCGATATGACCACACTACCGCATGGGCGCGATGCCCAACCTACTGGCATACCATCCGTTCCTGACGCCTCCATCCTTCCCCAGCCCCGCGACGTTCTGGACGCCGACGAATTGGCGATATTCGAGCGGCTGGCGCGCAAGGTTGGTGATGCGCAAGATTCCTGGCGGGCCACCAAGCGGCGCGACGATCCCGATTCTGTTCGGCTGCCCATTGGTGAACTGTCTCAAACCGCACTGGCCGAAGGATTCGCGCGTCAATGGGCCGGCGACCTCGCATACGACCGCGACACCGGCGAATGGCTGGAATGGGACATACAGGGTTGGGAAGTGACAGAACACATCGAGTTGCATATCCATTTCTACGTAGAGCAGCACTTGCCCAAAATGGACACCCCAGCCAAGCAACAGGACATCAACAACCGTTGGCTGAATCAAGCCACCTACCGCGCCGTCGCTGACTACGCCCGGAACATCCTCGGGAAACACTTCGACACGGAAACCAACCTGGTGGGGCTGCCTCGGCAACAGGTCCTGGACACCGACACCGCCGAAGTCCGGTTCACCTTTCCGGGCGAGTACATCCGCCGCCGCCTGCCCGATGCCGTCGAATGGACCAATCACCCTGGCCGCGACGATTACGACGATCTGGACCCGATGGCCGTATCCCGCAAGTGGACAGACTTCATTGACGAAATGCTTGGCAGCTACCCGCCGATGGAAAGAATCAAGGTTGCCCACTTCCTGAAAGTGTGGGCGGGCGCTGCGCTCTTGGGAGACACCCGCAACGAATGCGCGGTATTCCTGTTCGGCAAGAGGGGCAGCGGCAAGACAACCTTTTCGGAACCGCTGGCGGAAGTGTTCGGGAGCTACCACGTCGGCATCTCAGGGGCGCGGTTGACCGCCAATGCCAATCACCATCTGCAATGGGTTGCAGCACTTGACGGGGCGCTGCTGGCGACCGTGGGCGAACTTCCTGGACGTGGTGAATGGCCGGGCCACTTGCTGAATCAAGTAATCAGCGGCGAGAACGTGACCGCCAACCGGATGCGCCAAGATGACAAGACTTTCCGCAGCAGGGCGCACTTGCTGGTCACCGGCAACCATAGGCCAAAGGCAGACGCCAATGACGGCATCTGGCGGCGACTGGCGATAATCCAATGCCAGCAGCAACCGGAGACGCCCAACAAGCATCTGAAAGACGAATTGAAAGCGGAACTGCCCGGTATCCTGAATTGGGTATTGGAGGGCGCGGCGGCATACATCCGCAACGGGCGCGAGTTGGAGATTCCCGCCGTGGTGCTTGCGGACACAGATGAATACCGCGCCGACGCCGATCCTATGGAGCGTTGGTATCTCGAATGTCTGGCCGTGGTGGACGCCGACGACTTCACCCCAGCCGACGCCCTTCACGCCAACCTTACCGATTGGTGGCAACGCAACGTATCGGGCGACACGGGGCGCACTCCGGGCAAGACAAGGATGGGCAATTTCCTAACGGGTAGGGGCAACACGTCTGGCACGAAGTGGGTAAATGGGGCTACTCAACGGGTGAGATTCGGGGTAGCACTGTGCCAGCCCAACGCCGCCAGTGGCACAGAAACCTAACGGCTTGAATCAAGCCGTTAGGAATTTCAGATACAAACCTAACGACCTAACGGCTTGAATCCTTTATAGGTTTCTACTGTGCCAACCTTGGAGGGTAAAGAGTGGCACGGAAAGAGGGGTATAGGAAAGCTACAATGGAGCAAGCCGTTAGGGCCGTTAGGCCGTTAGGTTTTCGGGGTAGAATCGAAGGAATGGAGATGAAGATATGGCGCAAGATAATTTTCTGGAAGAAGCACATACCCAAATGCTGCAAGAGGCGCACGCCGGAGGGTTCAACGTAGAGAGCTATGAAGAGGGGTATATAAAGGGACTGGCGACGTGCGGGCGGTATCTGGTTCACTGCAAGATTCACCATCCCGAAAGTTGCGATTGCGCCAACTGCGAATTTGTCCATGGCTTGGCAGGGACGGAAAAGAGGGCTGACTAAATGGACGTGTTCGACCGGATGCACAAGGCACACTCACAGGGGGAAGGGGTAGTCCTATCACCGGCAGACCTTCACCTGCTGTATGACCTGGCGGGCAAGGCGTTGGCCAAAGCCTCGCATAAGGTTGACGTATGGCAGGAACGATTCAGGGAGTACCAGCTTGCCGAGGCAAGGCAAGACCGGCAAGGTGAGGATATCAATGGCGATGCATCGTAATCCCATACACGCCGAGCGCGACCGCGTAAGCGGACCGGGCGGAACTATGGCGTTCACCTGGTGTAAATTGCCCTTAAGCCCTGAACATCAATGGCTGGTATCAGAGCCGAATTTCAGAGTATATGCGCGGGCTAAGTTAGGGCCGCAACCTCATCCGCCGCCGCTGGACACTCGCGACCTGTGCGGAGATTGCGCCGACGCACTTGACCTGCCCCTACCGTAAGGGAACCCTGCTGCGGAGAGTCTAGGTAGTGCTGTCAGCGCTGTCGGTATCTTCATTTTTCGAGCGGCGTAACGCCCAACCCAAACCGGAGTAACGCCAATGGGTTACAAGAACGCGACGGCGGCGGCGGTATCCAACCGCGAACGTCAACGCCGATTCAGGGCGCGGCGGAAGGAAGCAAAGCGGCTGGCCGCGTTGACGCCTCCAGAGGCACCGCCCGACGTGCTGCCCGGCGATGCTGCGGACCTGCTGGCGGCGTGGTGTGCGGAGCGGCTGATAGTGCCACCTGGACACCCGCTTGAAGGCCAGCCGATGATACTGCCCGACTACGTTCGGGCCTTCCTTGCCGACGCCCTCCAACCGGGCGTCAAGGAAGCGTTGCTATGCACGGCGCGAAAGAACTCCAAAACGGGCGGGATTGCGATGTTCGCATTGGGCCTGCTGTGCGGGCCGTTGCGGAGGCCGGGCCTGCGGATTGGGGTGGTATCAATCAACCGCGAAAAGGCCGGCGAATTGTTGGGCCAGTGTCGCGCCATTGCGGAGGCCAGCGGGCTTGAGGGCCTGGACTTCCTGCGGACGCCGGCGCCGGGCCTGATACGCGGGCCAGCGGGCGCGACGGCGGAATTCCTGAGCGCCGACAAGTCGGCGGGGCATTCGTCGGGATTCGATTGGAGCATCGTTGACGAATTGGGATTGATGAAGGAACGCGACCGCGACCTGATAGCGGGAATGCGATCTGCCACCAGCGCCCGTAACGGCAAGCTGGTGGCGCTGTCCATTCGGGGCGAAAGTCCGATGCTGGAGGAAATGCTAGAGCGGCGGGAACTGCCCACGTGCGCCGTTCACCTACACGCGCCCGACGTGATACAGGGCGCGGACGTTGACATACACAACCGCGAGATATGGGCGGCGGGCAATCCTGGACTGGCGACGGGAATCAAGGCACTGGATTATATGGCAGCGGAGGCGGCGCGGGTGGCGGTAACGCCTACGGACCTGGCGTCATTCCTTGCCTTCGATCTGAACTTGCCGCAGTCGCCAACGCGGGAAATGATCTTTGCGCCGTCTGACCTGACCGCCTGCGTTACCGAGGAACTGCCGGAACGCGCCGGGCCCTGCTACCTGGGCCTGGACTTCGGCGGGGCAACCAGTGGGACGGCGGCTTGTGCCATATTCCCGCAGACGGGCCGTGTAGACCTGTGGCTAGGCTTTGGCGACGTTCCCGACGTGATAGCCCGTGGGCGGGCGGATGGCAGCCGTTACGACCTTATGCACCAGCGGGGCGAGCTGACGCTGTATCCGGGCCGCGTTACTCCCGTCACCGATTTTATGGCGGACGTTGCCGCCGATCTGGACGGCGTGAACGTCAAGCGGATGGCAGCCGATGGCTACAAAGATGCTGAATGCCGCGACTTCCTGGACCGCGCGGGCCTCCATTGGCGGGCGGAATTCCGGCGCGTGGGAGCGGGCAAGGATGGCAGCCGCGACGTGCGGGCGTTGCAACGGCTGGTGTTGAATCGGCGGCTGAAGCTGCCCGACAGTCTGGCGCTTGCAACGGCGGTGTCCAAATCGAGCATCCGGCGCGACGGCAACGGCAACCCTGGACTGGACAAAGCGGAGTCACGCGGGCGCATTGACCTGCTGTCGGCGGCGGTAATCGCGGCGGGGCTGGCGGAATCCGAGTTTGATAAACCCACCTCCAAGGGCGTGTATTTGGGGCTGGCCGGGTGAGTTGGCGGAATGGGCGGCAACCGGACCGCCGACGCTGGAAACGGGCGCGTAGGGCCGTCCTGGAGCGGGATAACTGGACTTGCCAGAACTGCGGGCGCTACGGGAACGAAGCCGATCACAAAATCCCGATTGACCGGATGCCCGTTGACGCCGATCTGTGCGCCCTGGACGCCCTGCAATGCTTGTGTCGGGGCTGTCATATCAGGAAGTCGCGGG
The DNA here is from genome assembly GCA_965219395.1 of Dehalococcoidia bacterium. Taxonomy (GTDB): domain Bacteria; phylum Chloroflexota; class Dehalococcoidia; order Lucifugimonadales; family UBA3495; genus VXOI01. The sequence goes on along the minus strand of CBDCNN010000002.1, from coordinate 2,565,873 downwards.
GTGAGGCGGAAGCGCCGGTTGTGGGGCGCGACGAATGGCGGGCGTTCGTTGCCGATAAGATAGCGCAAGCGTAGTATATCGTTTAGTCGTTCCGTATCAAGGCAGTGCTATAATGGCGTAAACCGAATGGAGGTTACGCCTTATGACACCCTTGCAGACCGCCGAAGTCCGGGCGGGTGAGATTCGCGTAAAGCTGGCGGAACTATCCGCCCTGACCGAATACACCGACGAACAGCGGGCCGAAATGGACACCCTGCGGAACGAGTACACCGACACCGAGCGGCGCATTGCCAGTCTGCGAATCGCTGGCGACACCCCGGCGCCCATTGAATCCCGCACTGCGGAGGGCAACGAATACCGCGAGATGTTGGAGCGCGCCAACGTGGGAACAATGCTTGACCGGATTATCGGGCATCAGGCAATGGAAGGTGTCGAGGCGGAACTTCAGGCACACCACGGGCTGGGGGGCAACCAGCTGCCGCTGGACCTGTTGCGGGGCAACCAGCGCGGCGGCGGCGGCGGCGGGCGTATCGAGGAACGCGCCGTAACGCCTGGGGCAACCAACGTAGGCCAGAATCAGCAGCCGATCATCCCCTACGTTTTCCCGCAGTCTGCGGCGGCATTCCTGGGCGTGGATATGCCCAGCGTTCCCGTTGGCGATGCTGTCTTTCCCGTGCTGACTGGCACCCTGGACGTCCACACGCCTGCGGAGAACATTGCAGCCGCCGAAACGACCGGCGCATTCAGCGCCGACGTGCTGACACCCAAGCGGCTGCAGGCCAGCTTTTTCTACTCGCGGGAGGACCGGGCACGGTTTGCCGGAATGGATGAAGCACTGCGGATGAACCTTTCCGACGGGCTGGCCGACGGGCTGGATAAAGAGATCATCGGCAATACCCTGCTGGCTGGCACCAACCTAGCCAACAACAACGCCTCAGCCGCCGACGACTTCAACGCCTACCTTTCCCGCTTCGTTTGGGGGCAGATTGACGGTCGGTATGCGTCAATGGCGTCTGAGCTGCGGATGGTAGTTGGTGCGGGAACCTACACCGATATGGGGCAGACCTACCGCAACAACAGCGTAGACCGTTCCGCCCTTGACCGGATCATGGAACTCACGGGCGGCGTGCGGGTGAGCGCCCATGTTCCGGCGGTTGCCTCCAGCAAGCAGAACGCCGTCATTATGCGCGGCATGAGCGCCACCGCCGTAGCGCCCACGTGGGAAGGGGTGACCATCATTCCCGACGAAATCACCAAGGCCGGAACCGGGCAGATCGTCATAACCAGCTTGATGCTGTACGCCATCAAAGTACTCCGCACTGGCGCGGGGCTGGTGAAGGTACAGGCGCAACACGCCTAATGGCGGCAACGCTACTGAGCGGGCCTGCGGGCGGCGGCAAGACTCAGGAGGCGCGGGCAATGCTGGCAACAGCTACCGCGCCCCTCGTGGTGGCTGATTTTCAAGCCCTGTACGCCGCCCTGCTGCTATTGGAGCGCGACGGAAGCGGCCGCTACCCGGAACGCAACCCGGCGCACGCCGCCTATGCCCTGCCACTGGCCGAATACGTGAGGCAGGCCACCATAACGGGCGCTACCGAGCGCGACATTGACGTTGTGGTAACGAACAGCGACGGCAACCCGGAACGCCGGGCATTCCTGCTTTCAAGGCTTGGGCCGGGCGCAACCGAGCGCGTGATTGATCCGGGCATTGACGTGGTGCGGGAACGGCTGTCAGTGGACGTTAGCGGGCTGTCGGCGCAATGCTCGGATGCTGTCAACCGCTGGTATACGAGGCTGTAATGGAAGAATTGATAATCCCAATCGAATACCGCGCCGACGAATCGCGGGAAACGCCGGGCCGTCTATCCGGCGTGCTTATGACCTACGGGGCGCGGGCGCGGAACCTGCCCGAAATGTTTGAGCAAGACGCCCTTCACTGGCGCGATGATGGGATTGTGATTCGGGAACTTCACCCGCAACGCGATCCCAGCGGACGCCCAATCAACGCCACGCCGCCGATCCTGCGGACAGTGCCTTTCCTGGAGGGGCGGGAACTGAAGATAGACGCTGCCTTGCCAAACACCACCAAGGGCCGCGACGTTGCCGAGGCGATGCGCGGGCCGTTGCCCCTCTACGGCGGAATGTCCATTGAGTTTGCGGCGGAACGCCAGACACGGCGGGCGGGCCTGCGGGTAATCCAGCGGGCGCTACTGGACGGCGCGGCGCTGGTGTTGCGCGGCGAGTACGCCGATTCGACCGTTGAAGTGCGGGAAGCTATCCAGCAACGCCCTGGGAGTATCTGGCTATGGCTGTAACAATCACGCGGGCGCAACTGGCCGCCCGGATGCGGCTGGGGCGCACACAAACCGAACTGGACGAAACAGACGAATTGCTGGCTGAAGCTACCGAGGCCGTTATCCGCTTGGCGCCCAATGCGCCCGATGTTATTCACAACATGGCCGTCTGGCGCTTTTGCTCGTATGCCTATGACCGCCCGTTTGCCAGCGCCGACACCCGCTTTGCCAACGTCATGCGGAACAGCGGCGCGGCGGCGGCGCTGCTGCCCTACCGCGTTCACCGGCTGGGCCTGAGCGGGGGCGACGAAGGGAATGGCACAGCTGCCGCCGACGCCATAACCGGAATTGCCGTCGTGGGCGGAAACATCGTTGTTACCTACGGGGATGGACGCACCGAGAATGTGCCTTTGCCGCCCAGCGTCGGCGGGGTGTCCGTTACCATGATTGAGCGGACGGGCGATAACTTGACCGTAACCTATTCCGATGGTTCAACCGTTCTGGTGCTGCTGCCCGAAGGCGGCAACCTTAACTGGCCGGGGCTGTAATGCCGCTCGATAGGCCAATCGTGATAGGGATACGCGGGCCTGATTCGTTCAACGACGCCGGGCAGTTTGTGCCGGGCATGGCGGAGGATTATCCCGTGTTCGCTACCGCCCTGGACATTTCCGTTCAACGGGTGTTGGAGACTGGCGGGGCGCGCCTGGACGCTGACCGCGTTTTCCGCGTGCGTTGGTTTGAGGAATTGGCCGTTGCGCCCGTCACCAGCGTTTCCGTAACGGACGAATTGACGTTGACCTACACCGTCACCAGCGTTGAAGAATACGTGGGCCGGTTTGGTGAAAACCGCCGGCGCTGGCTTGACGTGGAATGTTCGAGGGAGGCGCAAACCCGATGAAATGGCCGTGGGAATCCAAGATCGAACATCGCGCCGACAGTTCCTATACCGACGCCCTGATAGCGGCAATCACCGCCAACGCCAAGGGGCAGACAACCGCCTTCCCTACCGCCGTCGGCGCACTGGAGGCCGCCAGTGGCCTTGTGGGGCGGGCCTTCGCCTCTGCCGTGGTGGAAAGCACATCAACGCCCGTGCTACGCGCCTTGACGCCTTCCTGCCTTGCCTTGATAGGCCGGGCGCTGATCCGGCGCGGCGAACTGGTTTTCTACCTGGACACCAGCATGGGCCGGATTGACCTGCTGCCCTGCCAGTCTCACGACGTTGACGGCGGGCCCAATCCCGCGACGTGGGAATATCGCTGCACGGTATCCGGGCCGGAACGGACTTTCACCTATGAGAACACGCCGGAAACGGGCGTGGTGCACTTGACCTATGCCCGCGATCCTGAGCGCCCCTGGCGCGGGATAGGGCCGATACAGGCCGCAGGGTTGACCGGACGGCTGGCCGCTGAAACACTGGCGGCGCTGGCCGACGAATCGAGCGGGCCGCGTGGTCACCTGCTGGGGATTCCGGTTGACGGCGCCGATCCGACGGTTGAACGCCTGCGGCAAGACCTGAAGAACATGGCGGGCAAAATCGGGCTGATTGAGACGAAGGACTGGGGCGGCGCGCCGGGCGGCGGCGAAGTGGTGTTGAAGCCTGAGCGCATAGGGCCGGAACCCACGGCGGCGCTGGTGGAGCTGTTCAAGGTTTCCCGCGAGGACGTGCTGTCGGCGTGTGGTGTCAATCCGTCGCTGGTAATGGACGCCCAAGGAACTGCCCAGCGCGAGGCATACCGGCAATTCCTTTTTGGGACCGTCGCGCCGCTGGGCCGGATGGTGGCCGCCGAGTTGACCGAGAAGTTGGGCACCCCGGTACGGCTGGATTGGGAGGAACTGCGGGCCTCGGACATAGCGGGCCGGGCGCGGGCATTCGGAACGATGGTGACCGGCGGCATGGAGATTGACCGGGCGGCGGCGCTTTCGGGGCTGCTGACGGCAGAGTAGACGTGTGGTAATAGCGCCGTTTATTACCACATAATCCGTATCTATTAGCTACAAAGCCAATTTCCCTACGCCCTACCAATTCCCCCCTCCAGTTCCCCTACGGCCAGGCGTCGTGCTTTCTTCAGAGTGTCCACCAACTGCTCCATTGATAGTCTGCCGGTGTTCGTGTTGCGGGGACTGGGGTGGTAGCAAGCAACCACCAGTGGCAGCCCCGGTTTCAGGTGATACACCTCTCCGTGATTGAACTTCGCCCGAAGCCTTTCGCCAGCCAAGTCTGCCATAGCCCTCAAAGCCGCCTGGAATGCGATCTGTCCTAAGGCAAAGACTACTTTCAAGTTGGGCAGCAGTCGCATTTCTCGGGACAGGTAGGGCAGGCAACTTCGCTGCTCCTCCAGAGTCGGGCGGTCCTGAGGAGGGACACACCTCACGGCCGCGCAGACGTAAGCGCCGCTGTATACGAGCCCGTCATCACGATGATCTGAAAGGGGTTGGTTGGCCAGACCTGCCTCGTACAGCGCTCTGATCAAAAAGGTGGCAGACGCGTCGCCTGTAAAAACCCGGCCCGTACGGTTGCCGCCGTGGGCTGCCGGTGCAAGCCCCAGCACCATCAGGGTCGCCTTGGGGTCGCCGAAGCTCGGGACCGGCTTGGCCCAATATTCCCAATCCCTGTAGGAGGCACGTTTGATTTCCCCTATTCGCTCCCGGTGTTCAACCAGCCTTGGGCATTGGCGGCACGAGACAATCTCTTGCCTTACAGCCTCGAGCGACTCCGTGGCACCGGTCGAGAAATGCTGGGGCAAGGAATCGTTTTTCTCTGCTTGGTTTTTCATACTCCCGATGATTGGCCGCACATGGGCTGATTCAGGAAGGCTAACATAATCGTCGGACGAGCCCAAAGCGTAATGTATAATACCCGCCAATTTAAAGGTTAGACTGATTGCCCCATTTTCGAACGTGCCGGAGGTAGGGGAATGATTGATCAGGAGCGCTTGGTCAATTCCTTCTGCGAGTTGGTCAAGATCGACAGCCCCTCGGATGAGGAGGAAGAGGTCGCCCGGCATCTTACCGGGCGGCTGGAAACGCTGGGATTCACGGTAGAGCGAGACGCCCACGGGAACCTGATCGCCTCCGAGGAGGGCGCGGATCCCCTGATGTTGTCGGCCCACATGGACACGGTGGAGCCGGGACGGGGAATCAAGCCTGAGGTGCGAGGCGACCGCATCGTGTCCGACGGCACGACCATCCTTGGCGGAGACTGCAAGGCGGGCGTGGCCGCGATCCTCGAAGGGCTGGAGAGTATCGCCCAGGACGGCGGCCTCCGACGGCCGGTGCAGGTGGTGATGACCCGCGGCGAGGAGATAGGGCTGGTTGGCGCTGCCAACCTGGACTACTCGATGATTCGCTGCCGGAACGCCGTGGTTTTCGATGGCAACGGCCCTGTAAATACTATCACCGGCGCCAGCCCGACCTATATGCGATTCGACGTGGGCATTACCGGGCGCGGAGCGCATGCCGGTGTTGAGCCGGAGAAGGGCCTTTCGGCCATACGCATCGCTACCGAGATTATTAACGACCTGCCGCAGGGCAGGCTGGACGACGAGACGACCTTCAACGTGGGCCTGATCACGGGCGGCACCGTGCGGAACGCGGTGCCGGTTGAGGCCAGCTTCGGAGGGGAGTTCCGCAGCCACAACACCGAGAGCATTGACCTGTTGCGGATGCAGGTGGCTGAGACACTGAGGAAGGCGCGGGAGAAGTACAGGGACGCAACCATCAACGAAGAGATCGAGATGATGTTCCAGATGTACCTCCTTGATCCCAACGAGGCCATCGTTCAGCTGGTGACCGAACAGCTGCGGAACATGTCGCTGCAGCCGAACATTCATCCCTCAGGGGGAGGCACGGACGCCAACGCAATGCGGTTGAACGGTGTGGAGTGCGTGGTGGTAGGCATGGCGACCAACGCGATGCACACCGTCAACGAATACGTGGTGGTACCGGACATGATGGCAACGGCGCAGTTCTGCCAGAACATCCTGACGATCAACCAGCGGGCTCGGGCATAGAGCGGGCAAAGAACCAAATCCAACCCTCTCCTGCCAGAGGAGGGGGCACATTTGAGGGAAGATAATGAACGGTGCAGAGCTGAAGCAGACACTGAAGGAAGGCGGGCGTGTGTTCGGCACCATGATTACCCACGGCCACAGCCCGCGATGGATTCCCGTGCTGTCGGGCGTAGGCATTGACTATGCGGTGATCGACACCGAGCACAACCCGCGTAGCCGGGCCGAGCTGGGCGACTATCTGACCATGTTCAACACCAGCGGGGTAGTGCCTATCGTGAGGATCCCGATTCCCGACTCACATTACGTGACTATGGCGATGGATGCCGGGGCGCAGGGTGTGCTGGCTCCATACTGCGAGACGGTGGAGCAGGTACGAGAGGTGGTGGCTGCCGCCAAGTGGCGCCCTCTGAAGGGGGAGGCAGTGGACCGGGTGGTTGAACAGGGAGAGCACGTCAGCGACGCCACCCGCGCGTACCTTGAGGAGCGCAACCGGAACAGCGTCGCCATCATAGGCATAGAGAGCGTGGCAGCGGTGAACAACCTGGAGGCCATCCTTGACGTGCCGGGTATCGACGGCATCTTTGTCGGCCCGAATGACATGAGCATCTCCCTGGGCCACCCCGACCAGTATGACCGGCCGGAGTACAAGGAGACCGTCAAGAAAGTCATAGATATGTCCGATGCCAAGGGCATCGCGACGCTGGTGCATCACCAGACGCCTGATCTGTCGACTTACTGGATCGAGCAGGGGGCGAGGTTCGTGCTGCACGGAACTGACCGGCGCGCGCTTGCCGAGGGTTTCCGGTCGGACTTCTCCAAGCTGCGTGATGCCGCCCGGTAACGCGCCGCCTGCTTAACTCGGGTTCCGCCTCAGGGAGGCGGCCCTACGTCGAGGGAAAAACGTGATTGCCTTTCAACCGCCAATCCTTAGAAAAGCTGAGGATGGGCGGTTTTCTTTTGCCGCTATCTTCTCAACCGCGTTCCCAGCGTTCGCGGAGGGTCTCCACATATACGCGGTCATAGTCGCCGTAGTGAGCGTTGTCGGGGGACTCCCCGAGGAGCTCGGCCCACAGGTATTCGACGTCCTGCCACTGGATGGGGTAGGGCGGCTGGTCAAAGAATGCGGCGACGGCATCGAAGGGGCTGGCCCCTTGGGGCCGGGTGACGTAGCCCATCATCTGAAAGTTGTCGTAGGTGTTGCCGAAGTCGGATACAAACCGTCCCTTCATAGCGGCAAGGATCAGGTATGTGGGCATGGTCCGGCGACTTCCGAGCAGTTGGGGCGGGACTGAAGCCCGCCCCTACACCTTCAGGATGTGGACGGTGGTGACGTCGCCTGCGCCGGAGCACTGGGCGACGCCGACGCGCGCCCTGGACACCTGGCGGGGGCCGGCTTCCTGGCGCAACTGGGTGACGGTCTCGTGGATCATCCGGATGCCGGAGGCACCGAAGGGGTGCCCCATGGCCAAGAGACCGCCGTCGGTATTGGTTGGGATGTCGCCGGTCAGGGCGGTGCGCCCCTCAACCGTGGCCTGCCAGGCCTCGCCGAATGGGACGAGGTGCAGAGACTCGATCTGCTGCAGCTCGCCAATGGATGCGGCGTCGTGGACCTGGCAGAGGTCGACGTCCTCGGGGCCGAGGCCGCTCATCTCGTAGGCCTGGAGGGCGGCAGGCTCGGTGCGGTAGGGGCTGAAGGCGGAGTGGTCGGCGCCCCTTCCGTTGTAATCGCCGGAGGTCAGGACCGCGGCGGCGATGGAGACAGCCCGGCTCTCGTCGATCCCGTACTGGGCGAGGGACTCACGGGCACACAGGACGGCGGCAGCGGCGCCCTCGCTGGTGGGACAGCACTGGAAGAGGGTGAGCGGGTCGGCGACCATCCGCGAACCCAACACTTCCTCAATCGAGTACCGGTCCTTGCGGTGCGCGTACGGGTTGAGGGCCGCGTTCTGCCGGGCCTTCACCGAAACCTGGCCCAGGGCGGTGGCGGGGGCGCCGGTCTCTTCCATATAGCGGCGGGCGCGCAGGGCGTAACCAGCCATCATGTGATCGCCGCCAACGTAGCGCTCGGGTGCGTCCTCGGCAGTGACGGTGACCGGGCCGCGGGGCACCTTCTCGGCGCCGAAGGCGAGGGCCATATCGTAGATGCCGGTGGTTATTCCCCAATAGGCTTGCCAGAAAGCGGTCGAACCGCTGGAGCAGGCGTTCTCGACGTTGACGATGGGGACCCCGGTCAGGCCCAGCTTGGACAGGGTGGTCTCGCCCAAGGACATTCCGTGGTAGTAGACGTGGCCGAAGTAGGCGATGGGGATGTCGCGCCAGCGCACGCCGGCGTCCTTCAGGGATTCGACAACGGCCTCCAAGGCGAGGTCGCTGAGGTCCTTGCCAGGGAAGCGGCCAAAGGAATGCAGGCCGACACCGGCCACCACGACTTCACGTCCGGGACGAAGCTGCGCCACGATCTTGACCTCCGAGGAATTCCGACTCCCGATGGGACCGGGTCTGGGTATGGGGTTTTCTCAGGTGGCAGGCCGCCATTTGTAAACGAGCTTTTCTGCGCCACCCTCTTCGGGGGCGACTGCCCGGATTGCCAGCTCCACAGGCATACCGATGGTCAGGTCCTCCTGCTGGCAGTCGATGACCTCGGCGAGGACTTGAGGCCCTGACGGCAACTCAACCTGTCCCAGGATGTACGGCACCTGTCCGGGCCATCCGGCCGGTGGGATGCGAACGATGGTATAGCTGTAAAGGGTGCCGTCGGCGCCGAGGTCAGCGGGCTCCACCTCGAAGGATGTGCAGGATTGGCAGAAAGTGGCGGGTCCGAAAACGGAAACGCCGCAGTCCTGGCATCGGAACCCGATCAGGGTGCCCTGCATGCCGTCATCGCTGGTGATTCTCAAGCGCCTTGGGTCTACTGAATCGGCCATATGGTTCAGGTTAATGTTGGGCCCATAGAGTGTCAACCGATGGGCTGTTAACGGTGGCGTTCCGAATCGCGCGGCATAGTGCGAATCCACCCCCAAAATCAATGGCCCTGGATTCCCCACGAAAGCGGGAATGACGTATGCCGCGGCGTAAGAACGGCCAAATTGGAACGCTACCGTTGCTGCCCGGTCGAAACCTTGGCCCTCAAAGTCAGCGGCGCGGCAAGACCTCGCTCCAACCAGGCGCCTTCCCCTGAGGGGGTGGGCAACCGTGACCAGATGCGGGTCTCCGCGACGTTTTCTACCGCCAAGCAGTTGACTAGGTGTGGACTAGGTAAGGAACGTGAGAGGGGCGGTACTTTCGGCCTGTCTGCTATACTCGAACGCGGCAATTTCAAGACCAATCTAATAGACGGAGGGGCGTCCCGGATTCGTCTCACGCCTCTAATTTGTCCCCTTTGACCGAACATAAACTCGAAGCGGCAGTGCGGCTGCTGCAGGAGGGCGGCGTACTGGCGATTCCCACGGATACGCTGTATGGCCTGGCTGTAGACGCGTTCAATGCGGACGCCATCGAGCGGGTGTTTACCGTTAAGGAGAGGCCGGAGGGCATGGCGTTGCCGGTGCTCCTGTCGGGGGCGGAGCAGTTGGAGAAGGTTGCCCAGCAAGTGCCGTTGCGAGTCAGCAGGATCGCGGATGCGTTCTGGCCCGGTCCCCTGACCCTGATTGTGAAACGGAACGGTGCTCTTCCACCCCGGCTGACCGCAGGGAATTCGACGGTGGCGGTGAGGGTGCCGGACCACCCGGTGCCCAGGGCGCTGGCCCGGCGGCTGGACAGACCCATCACGGGCACCAGCGCCAACATCAGCGGCGCAGCGGACCCGCAGACGTTGGAGGAGCTGCGGCATCAGGTGGGTGAACGGGTCGACCTGATAGTGGAGGATGGACCGAGCCCGGCAGGCACGGCGTCTACAATCGTTGACGTTTCAGGGGAAGATCCGAAGTTGATCAGGGAGGGCGTCATTCCGTTCGACGAGATTGCGGCCCTCCTGAACAGGCATTAGATTATTGGCGATGATTCGGAAGTACCACGAATACAGACAGGCTGTGGAAACCGAAATGCGGGACGTCTTCGAGGGTCGCGAGGGCTTCCTCTATAAGTTGTTGCGCTACCACCTCGGGTGGGTGGACGAGCAGGGAAGGCCGGAGGACGGCGAGACTCCGCTCCACCTTCAGGGGGCGATGGCGCTGGTCTGCTGCGAGGCGATGGGCGGTGAGTTCGAAGCTGCCCTGCCTGCGGCTGCCGGGGTGGAGTTGGTGCACCATTTCACCCTAGTGCACGGAGAGGTGCAGGCGGGACGGGCAGAGAGCGTGGACCGTCCGGGGATCTGGTGGGTGTGGGGCCCAGCGCAGGCGATTAACGCCGGGGACGGGCTGCACGCCTTGGGGCGGACGGCCATGATGCGGCTGGGACGGCGCGGCGCAACCCCTGACCGGGTGCTGCGGGCCGTGCGATCGCTGGACCAGGCCTGCCTGCGGCTGTGCGAGGGGCAGTACCTGGACCTGGAGTTCCAGGACCAGCTGATGGTGACGTCGGCCGCCTACATGGACATGGTGGACCGCAAGGCCGGGGCGCTGACGGGCTCTGCGGCGGAAGCGGGGGCACTGGCGACTGGCGCAGCGGAGGAACAGTGCGACGGGATGCGGGGACTGGGAGTTAAGATGGGAGCGGCCTGGCAGATCGCGCGGGACACGTCGGATTTCTGGGGAGAGCGGGGAGACGCAATCACGGCCAGCAACATCATATCGAAGAAAAAGAGCCTGCCCATCATCCATGCCCTGCAACACGGCAGTGTTTCTGCCAAGCGGGAGATGGGCGCCATCTATATGAAGAGAGTGCTGGAGCAGGAGGACGTGTCCCGGCTGGTGTCGATCCTGGAAGAGACCGGCGCCCGCGCTGCGGCGGACGAACGGGCACGGCAACTGGTCGAGGAAGGGCTGGCAGAGGTGTCCTCCGCCGGGGTGTCCGGCAATGGAATGGAGCAGCTCCGGGAATTAGCCGAGTGGGCGATAGATTCGGACGGCTGAATTCAGGGCTATACCGGATGCAGCCGTTCAACCTAGAACCGATACGGGGGTAAGTGGCAGGTGGTCAAGCGCAGTCTTTCGCAACTTGACGTAAACGGCAGCCGGGTGCTCGTCCGGGTGGACTTCAACGTGCCCATCGAACAGGGAATCGAGGCCATCGCCGGGTATGACCAGCGGCTGCGGGCAACCCTGCCGACGATCCAGTATCTGATCGAGCGCGGCTGCCGTACCATCCTGTGCTCACACCTGGGGCGGCCGCGGGGCAAGGTCGACGAATCGTTGCGGCTTGGGCCGGTGGGAGACCGGCTTGCCGTGTTGCTCGGCCATCCGGTTAAGAGCCTTCCGGAGGTCACGGGGCCGGATGTGGAGGCGGCGATCGCGTCCATGGCACCGGGCGATGTGGTGCTGCTGGAGAACCTCAGGTTCGACGCGGGCGAGGAGGCCAACGATCCCGCATTCGCGCAGTCGCTGGGGTCGCTGGCGGATTACTTCGTGATGGACGCCTTTGCTGTGGCGCACCGTGCGCATGCGTCGACGGTGGGCGTAACCGGGTACCTTCCGTCGGCCATGGGGTTCCTGGTTGAGAGGGAAGTCATGTCGATGGGCCGGGCGCTGGAATCGCCGGAGAAGCCGCTGGCGGCGCTGATGGGCGGGGCCAAGGTGAGCGACAAGATCCTGTTGCTTGAGAACATTCTGGACAAGCTGGACCACCTGTTCATCGGCGGCGGGATGTGCGTGACGTTCCTGAAGGCGCAGGGCTACGGCGTCGGCGCGTCCCAGGTGGAGGAGGACCGGCTGGAGTTTGCCAGCCAGATGCTGGACGCGGCCAACGCGCGGGGGATAGAGGTGCATCTGCCGGACGAGGTGGTGGTGGCCAGCGAATTTGCCGCCGATCCTGCAGAGGTGCGAGTCCTGCCGGTCCAGGGAGTTCCGGACGGGGGATACATTATGGATATATCCCCGGCCTCTGCCCGGATGTATGCGCGGGCACTGCAAGGGTGCCGAACGGTAATCTGGAACGGGCCGATGGGTGTGTTCGAGATGCCGCGCTTCAGCGAGGGGACGCGGGTGGTCGCGGAGGCCATCGCCAACGCGCCGGGCGTCACCAGCGTGGTGGGCGGCGGTTCCACGGCGGAGACGGTGGAGGCGCTGGGCCTCATGGACAGGATGACGCACGTCTCCACCGGAGGCGGGGCGTCGCTGGAATTCCTGGGCGGGCTCGAGCTGCCAGGAATTGCGGCGCTGCCGGATGCGGACTGAGAAACTATCTCAAAACACTGCACGCCCCGGTAATCGTAATTCCCGCGAAAGCTTGTCCTCGACCCGACCGGGGGCGGGAATCCGGAGAACCAGACCGTTCGCCGCCCCTCGGTGAGCGAACTGAGCAGCTTTGAGATAGTTAACAAGGACCCGGGAATGAGAACCCGTTGGATGAGGCCGTCAGAATTCGCCATTGGCCAATCTCTCCAGGGCGGGCTGAGTGAGGAGACAACATGATAGACATCGAGGAACTGCGCGACTGCTACATAAATTCACCGTCGAAGATGGTGTTGCTGGTGGTCGACGGGCTGGGCGGGTTGGCCCACCCGGATACCGGGAAGTCGGAACTGGACACGGCCAACATCCCGAACCTGGACGCAATGGCGCAGGTGAGCGCCTGCGGCATGACCACACCGGTGCTGCCGGGGGTGGCGCCTGGGAGCGGGCCGGGTCACTTGGCGCTGTTCGGGTATGACCCGTTGAAGCACATGATCGGGCGTGGCGCGCTGGAGGCGCTGGGCATCGACGTGGAGCTGCAGCCGGGAGACGTGGCAGCACGGGGCAACTTCTGCAAGGTGGATGGCGACGGACTGCTGGTGGACCGGCGAGCTGGGCGGATTCCGACGGAGTTGAGTGCGCCAATCTGCGAACGGCTGGACCGTATCGAAATCGAGGGCGTGCAGGTGGACGTGTTCCCGGTGCAGGACTACCGGTTCGTGCTGCGGCTGCGCGGAGAGGGGCTGTCCGAGGCCGTCACCGAGACCGACCCTCAACGGGAGGGAGTGGCTGCGCTGTCGGTGCGGGCACTGAACCAGGGGGCGGAGCGGACGGCAGACCTGGTCAACCAGTTTGTGGCGCAGGCGGCGCGGTTGATGTCGGAGGAAGAACGGGCGAACATGCTGCTGCTGCGGGGGTTCGCGCAGATGCCGAGCCTGCCGCCCATGGGGGAGGTGTACCGCATGAGCCCGGCGGCCATCGCCGCCTACCCGATGTACCGGGGGCTGGCGACCGTGGCCGGGATGCGGGTGATCCCCACGGGGCGACACTTTTCGGACGAGGTGGAGACGCTGAGGCAGAACTTCGGGTCGCACGACTTCTTCTTCATCCACTACAAGCCAGCCGACGCGGCGGGTGAGGACGGCGACTTTGACGCCAAGGTGCAGCGGCTGGAGGAGCTGGACCCGCTGATTCCGGCGATACGGGAGCTGGAGCCGGACGTGTTCATGGTGGCGGGTGACCATGCCACGCCTGCGATCACGGCGGGGCACAGCTGGCATCCGGTGCCGTTCATGCTGCACTCGAAGCTGACGCGGGGCGAGGGGGTGCCCGCGTTCAGCGAGCGGGAGTGCCGTCTGGGCTCCATCGGGAGCATTCCGGCGACGAACGTGATGCTGCTCGGGATGTCGCACGCTGGCAAGATGGCAAAATACGGCCCCTAAATTGCCTGCCCTTAACCGCCGCTTTCGGCTATGGTAGGGTGCAGATTGTACCGACCCACAGACTAGGGAGGCAGTACGCACATGCCCCGTTCCATAGTCGCCGGAAACTGGAAAATGAACACCACGCTGGAGGAAGCCGGTACGCTGGCCTCGGAGGTCGCCGAAGGTGCTGCGACGGCAGGAGGTGTGGAGCTGATCCTCTGCCCACCCTACATCTCGCTGGCGGCTGTGCGGCGGGCGGTGAACGGTAGCGGAGTTCACGTCGGTGCGCAGAACATGCACTACGAGGCCTCGGGGGCCTATACGGGTGAGGTTTCTGCGGGCATGCTGCGGAGTCTCTGCCACTACGTGATCCTGGGCCACTCGGAGCGGCGGCAACTTTTCGGCGAGACGGACGAGACGGTGAACCGCAAGGTGCATGCGGCCCTTGACGCTGGGCTTCGCCCCATCGTGTGCGTGGGGGAGACGCTGGCGCAGCGCGAGGAGGGGCAGGCTGCGGACGTGGTGGAGGGGCAGGTGCTGGCCGGGGTGGCCGACGTGAATGACATAACGGACGTGGTGGTGGCCTACGAACCGGTATGGGCCATCGGCACGGGCCGGGCGGCAACGCCGGAGATTGCCGAGGAGATCATGGGGGGCGCGATCCGCGACGCCCTGCGCGACCTGTTCGGCGACGACGGGGACTCGGTGCCATTGCTGTACGGGGGGAGCGTGAACGCGGGGAATGCGGCGGCATTCTCGGCGCAGCCCAGCATCAACGGCGCGCTGGTCGGGGGCGCCAGCCTCCAAGCGGACCAGTTCCTGCAGATCGCAGCCGAAGTGGCGGTCGCAAAGGGGTAGCCGATGCCATCCCCAGACTTACGCAAGTTTCTCAACGCTTCGGGCCGCCTGTCCTGAGTCTGCCGAGGATAAACGCTCCCCGATTGGCTGGTCCGGTTCAGTTGCGAAGGCCAGTGTATTCCCACCCGCGCTTCCGTGAACGTGACGTTATTTCGCGGGTATTGGGCGGGCTGCAGGTTCCACGTTCAGGATTGGCGCATTTCCGGGAATTGTGCGTAATGGCTGGGCTGCAGCCTGCCCGTGCTAGAATTTACGCGAGGGGCTGATGCAGGGAACCGACCGGGTCGGCGTCGTATTTGCTGATGCTTGGTCGTTATTTCAGGAGGCAATAGACCTCCTAGAAGCCGGCAATCTCAGAATGGCTGCCGAGGCTGCCTGGGGGGCGAGCAAACGGGCAGCCGACGCGCTGATTCTAAGGGAGATGGGGAGGGAACCCCGTACTTCCGGACACACTTCTCGAGGGTTGCGTGTGTTGAGCCGAGAGGATTCGGAGATCAGGGAACTCAGGGCTCGATATAATGCTCGACAGTCCTTTCTGCACGGCCAATGCTTCTATCGAGGCATCCCCCAGGGTTCGGAAGATAAGGCATCTCTGGAAATCCATCGCACCGCCGATTTTATACGGGACGTAGCGACGTTAGCCGGATATCGATTGGGGGTTTGACCATGCTGGAAACCGAGCACGCCAATTCCCTTTTTGAGGAGGCCCGCAGCACATACGCGAAGGCCCTGAAGCACCTAGACGATGCCATCCAGGAGCTGGACCGCGTGGAGTTGGTCAAAGCCGCGGAGGACGCGTGGGCAGCAACGCTGAAATCCAGCCAAGGTTTAATCCTATCTGCCACGGGCAGCTCACCTGACAGTGGGCCAGGCGATGGTGTTGATGCGATATTCGCCGCTCTCGCCGCCGGGTCGGCGAAAATTCAGGCTTGGGACGAAATGGTGGACAGGTTCGGGAACCTGCACCATATCCTTCATGACACGGTCATTTGCGAACGAGACATCGAACCCGTGTCCGTCTTGATCCGGGATATACGGGAGACTGCCGAGTACATACGTGAGTGCGAGCGGTTGGCGGGAGGCGCCGAGTGACGCGAAACTCGCTGTATTACGGAGACAACCTGGCGGTGCTGCGGGAGCACGTGGCCGAGGAGTCGGTGGACCTCGTGTATTTGGACCCGCCGTTCAACTCCAACGCCACGTACAACGTGCTGTTCCGGGAAAGGACGGGCGAGGAGTCGCCGGCGCAGATCCGCGCGTTCATGGACTCTTGGGAATGGACGAGTGAAACTGAATATACATACGAGCGCGAAATAATCGGCAGTCCCGTCGTGCCGTCGGCGGTCAAGGACATGATAGGCGGCTTCCGGCAGTTCATCGGTCGCAACGACATGATGGCGTACCTGGTGATGATGACGCCGCGGCTGGTGGAACTCCGCCGCGTCCTCAAGCGCACCGGCAGCATCTACCTGCACTGCGACCCGACGGCGAGCCACTACCTGAAGCTTCTGATGGATGCCGTGTTTGGGGCGCGAAACTTCCGAACCGAAATCACTTGGAAGCGGACTAGCGCACATAGCGACACGCGGCAGGGCCGCCAGCAACATGGCAAGGTGCATGACACTCTATTGTTCTATACCAAGACTTCCAACTGGAATTGGAATCCTGTTTACACGCCTTACGATCAAGCGTACATAGACCAGTTTTACCGGCACATCGAACCTGAGACGGAAAGGAGGTATCGCCTAGGCGATCTGACTGGCCCAGGCGGTGCGGCCAGGGGAAACCCGAGTTATGAAGTGATGGGGGTAACTCGATACTGGCGATACTCCCAAGACAGAATGCAAGAATTGATTGAACAAGGGCGGGTAGTCCAGGCATCACCCGGGGCAGTTCCAGCGTACAAACGGTACTTGGATGAAATGCCTGGAGTCCCGTTGCAAGATGTTTGGACGGACATCGGCCCTATCGGCGCACGGGCAAGGGAACGCCTTGGCTACCCGACGCAGAAGCCGGAGGCTTTGCTGGAGCGGATGATTCGGGCGTCTTCGAACGAAGGGGATGTGGTGCTGGACCCGTTCTGCGGATGCGGGACGGCGGTGGCGGCGGCGCACAAGCTGGGGAGGCAGTGGCTGGGGATCGACATAACGCACCTGGCCGTGGCGCTGATGAAGAACCGGCTGAAGACCGCCTTCGATCTGGACGCGGGCAGCGATTACGATGTTGTCGGGGAGCCGCAGGACGAGGGGAGTGCACGGGCGCTGTGGGAGCAGGACCCGTACCAGTTCCAGTTCTGGGCTGTGTCGCTGCTGGAGGCGCAGCCGCAATCCGGACAGACACGGGCGGACCAGAGGCGAGGAGCCGACCGGGGAATCGACGGGGTGCTGTACTTCATCGATGGGCAGCGCCGAACGCCGCACAAGGTGGTGTTGCAGGTAAAGGGAGGCCGGGTGTCATCTCCGCAGGTGCGGGACCTGGTGGGCGTGGTGGAGCGAGAGAAGGCGGCAATGGGGCTGTTCATCTCACTTGAATCGCCAACGCGGGACATGCGTCAGGAGGCGGCGGCCGCTGGGTTCTATCATTCGGACCTGTGGGCACGGGAGTTCCCGAAAATCCAGCTGCGGACGGTGGGAGAGATGCTTGTCGGGGCAGGGGATTCGACCTGCCGCCGCGCCCGGGGGACTACCAGCCAGCACAGCGGGTGCGGCGCTCGCAGGGGCGGCAGGCGACGCTGGGATGAGGGAGATTAGAGGGCGCGGAAGGCGGTGAAGTTCACGGCGGCGTCTTCGCCTTTATGCAAAGCCGCTGTGTAGAGGTTATGATCTACTGTAAGTAGAGGCGTCTCGGCAGAAACGGCTTCCAGCAGCGCCGTGTCGGTGAGCCCCAGCCGCGGGAATGCACTGTGGCCTGATGCCACGGTGCTGGGAATGACTATTTCCTCGCTTTCCAAGATGATGGCTCGCAACCCCTGGAACAGGCGGGAACGCTCGGGTTCGTGGTGCTGGCCGAGGAGATTGGACGTTTCGGTAAGCGTGTTTGGGGTTACGAATACGCGCCTAACGTTCCGAAGGAAGGAGCGTAAAATGTCATAGTCGCTCGCTGAATATCCGTCAAGGCGCCGGTGCCTGGAAATCAGTTCACGGCCAATGTTGCCCACTACCATCAACAGGAGGATGTTCGTGTCAACGAAATACCCGGAAGGGGTCACTGGCTAATTTCCGGCTATCGGGGAATAATCCGTCATAAAGCGGTCTTTCACGCCCTGAAATATTCCGCTTTCATAGTCTATGGAAATGGTTTTGTAGTAACGCTTCGCCAGAGATTCCCTGGCATTTAAGAGGGTTGCAGCACTATCAGAGAGGCGGCGGAATCCGATTGTAATTTCCCAAGTATCGGATTCGTGATCGAAGTTGACCTCTTCCAGCCCAACATCGCTGATTACTTCCCCGCCAAATAGGTCGTTGAAGTGTTGCCTTGCGTTCTCGACGACTTCCTTGGCGTCCATAGTGTCATTGAATTCGTCTGCTGGGTCGAAAGGCTGCATCATGAGGCGGTCTAAAATCTCCTTGACGTTCCCATTCAGGTCGCTGATGCGGACGGCCTTATAGGAACGCACAAGGTTTTTGTCTTTGTCAAAGGGATACTCTGCGGTCCCTCCTTGTTGCCAGGGCCAGCAAAATCCAATGGTGACCAGCCAAGTCTTTGCACCATGCTGAAACTTGACCTCTTCGGTGGCAATATCTCTGATTTGCTCTTCGGAAAGCAGGTCAGCAACATAATCTTTCGCTATACGCACAACGTCCTTCACGTTCATTCTGGCCCTGCCCATCCCAAAGCCTCCGGTAATCGATGTGATGTAGCGTGATCCTCATTCTAACACCCGGTGTCTGTCATGACCGATAGCAAGCAGCCATCGACTCGTCTTTTCATCTGCGTGGTGGGGCCTACGGCGGTGGGGAAGACGGTGCTGGCGGTGGAGCTGGCGCGGCGGTTTGGCGGCGAGGTGGTGAACGCCGACAGCCGCCAGGTGTACCGCGGCATGACCATCGGGACGGCGAAGCCGACCGCTACAGAGCGCGAAGCCGCGCCCCATCATCTGCTGGACATAATCGACCCACCGGAATCGTTCGGGGTGGCGCTGTTCCTGGAACACGCGGCCGAGGCGATTGCCGGAATATGTGAGCGAGGAAAGACGCCTCTTGTCTGCGGAGGAACGGGGCAGTATGTGTGGGCGCTGGTGGAAGGACAGCGAGTCCCTGCAGTCCCTCCCGACCCGGCGTTTCGAGCGGAGATGGAGGCGGAAGCCAAACGGCTGGGGGCTCACGCGCTACACGGTCGGCTGGCGGCAGTGGATCCGGCGCGTGCGGCCGCGCTGGACACTCGGAACGTGCGGCGGGTGATCAGGGCGCTGGAGATTCACCGGGCGACGGGACGGCGACCGTCGGACTTCCTTACCGCGAGAGGGCAGGCAGTCAGGGAGGCGCTGGTGCTGGGGCTGACGATGCCCAGGGAGGAGCTCTACCGCCGGATCGACGAGCGCGTTGACCGGATGATGGAGGCCGGATTCCTCCGCGAGGTGGAGGAGCTGGCAGAGGCGGGGTACCCGATGGGAGAGGGGCCGCTGGACAGTCCGGGGTACCGCGAGTTGGGGCAGCACCTGGCTGGGGAGCTTTCGCTGGAAGAGGCGGTGTCGCGAACGAAGACGCAACCCACCGGCTGGCGCGGCGACAGTATGCGTGGTTCAAGGCTTCGGACCCTCGCATCCGGTGGCTCCAGGCGGACGACCCAGGGGTGGAGGAGAGGGCTGCGGAGGCGGTGTATTCGTTCCTGAATTCGGAACCCCCTGTGATACAATGACGCCCACTGAAACAGCGTCTGAAAAGGCTGTTCAAGGGCGAAACAGGGAGCCGCAGCGATGCAATTCACCAAGATGGAAGGGGCGGGAAACGACTACGTTTACATCGATGCCCGCCGCCAGGAACGGGACTGGCCTGAGCTTTCGCGGCGGATGAGTGACCGGCACTTCGGCGTGGGCAGCGACGGGCTGATACTGATTGCGGACTCGGACGTGGCCGACCTGAAGATGGTGATGTTCAATTCCGACGGCTCTCAGGGCGAGATGTGCGGGAACGGCATCCGATGTTTCACCAAATACGCCATCGAGCGGGAAATTGTGGCGCCGCCTGGGGACGGGCTGACGGTGGAGACGCTGGCGGGGATCCGGACGGTGGTGCCGACGTACGATGGCGGGAGGATTACTGGCGCACGGGTGGCCATGGGCGCGCCAATCCTGACTCCCGCCGATGTGCCAGTGTCGCTGGAACAGGAGCTTCCGCCGCCGGTGCTGGGCTATCCATTCAGCATGGACGGCCACGACCTGCCGCTGAGCTTCGTGTCGATGGGCAATCCGCACGCTGTGACATTCATCAATCAGCCGGTTGCCGACTTTCCGTTGCACACGGTGGGGCCGAGGGTGGAGCATCACCCGCTGTTTCCGAGGCGGGTGAATTTCGAGATCGTGAACGTGGATGCTCCAGGCAAGCTGACGGCCCGGGTATGGGAGCGGGGCAGCGGGGAGACGCTGGCCTGCGGCACCGGGGCCTGCGCCATTGCGGTGGCGGCGCGGCTGTCGGGACACAGCGGCGACGAGGTGGACATAAGGCTTCCGGGAGGTACGCTGCGCATCCAGTGGGACGGCAAGGGCGAGGTGATGATGGAGGGTCCGGCTACCGAGGTATTCACCGGGGAGTGGGCCGTCTGATGGCCACGGCGGGGACCAAACGGCTGACGTTCGAGGAGTGGCAGGCACTGCCGGTGACAAAGCGGAAGTGCGAGGTCGTGGATGGAGTGCTGGTGATGCCGCCCAGTCCTTTTGGTGAACACCCGTGGATTGTCCGAGCAATTCTGATAGCGCTGGACCGTTTTGTGGAGGACAACGAGGAGGGTATTGCTTTAACGGCTCCCTACGACGTTATGATTCAAAGGGAACCCCTCCGTGTCCGACAGCCGGATATCCTCGTCGTAAACGAAGCGCTCACTGGCATTGCTCGCCCTGCGGACTTGGCGCGTCGACCGCGCCTGGAGTCGCCGCCGCTGCTGGTGGTGGAAGTCCTTTCGCCCAGCAACACGCCACGGGACATCGCCGGGCGGCTGGCGGATTACCGGAGCCTTGGAGTGCCGGAGTGCTGGCTGGCGAGCTTCGAGGGGCGAACAATCGAAGTGCACAACCTCACTGCCGAAACTGCTGAGACTGTGGGGATGTTCGGGTTGGGAGACGTGTTGCTCTCGGAGGTGCTGCCGGGGTTCGGGCTGGCTGTGGACGACGTGTTCGGGCCGCTGCTGGGGTAGGGGAAGGCTATGAACAGTATTTCGACAACAATCCTGTCATTTGAGGATTGGCAGGCACTGCCGGAGACGAACCAGATTTGTGAAGTGGTCGATGGAGTGCTGGTGATGCCGCCGAGCCCCACGGATGAACACCAGTGGATCGGATTTGAAATCGCGACACGTCTTTCAAATTTCGTAAGGGAACGAGGGTTGGGCATCATCCTTGTGGCGCCCCGGGATGTGTTGATTCAGAGGGATCCGCTTCGAGTTCGGCAGCCGGATGTGTTGTTTCTCAGCGCTTCGCGCACAGGAGTTAGGAGACCATCCGACCTCGCGGGACAACCGAGAATCGAATCGCCGCCGGACCTCGTGGTTGAGGTTCTATCCCCCAGCAACACCACCCGGGACGTGGGGGAGCGCCTGGGCGACTACAGGAGCATCGGGGTGCCGGAGTGCTGGCTGGCGAGTTTTGAGGGCCGAACAATCGAAGTGCTCAACCTCACTGCCGAAGCTGCCGAGACCACAGCGACTTACGGGTTGGGAGACGTTTTACGGTCGGAGGTGCTGCCGGGGTTCGAGCTGGCTGTGGACGACGTGTTCGGGCCGCTACTGGGGTAGGGGAAGGCTATGAAACTGTACAAACTGCCGATCGTTCTCTACGAGCCCTCGGAGGATACCAATGACATGTACATGGCCGAGGCTCCTCTTTTGCCAGGGTGCCGGGCTTGGGGTGAAACTCCGTCGCAAGCGATTGAATATATTCAGGGTGTCGCCGAGGCATTCATTGAATCCTACATTGAACTTGAGCAGCCGATCCCCCCGGAACTGGAGGCAATGGCACTCCAATACGATGGCGCGATGGTCAAGGCGGAGATCGTAATAGCTCCATGACCTATCGGCAGCTTACTAGGAAACTTAGAGAATTGGGTTGCCGGTATGATCGCCAAGCGAGAGGTTCACACGAAATCTGGATCAATCCGGCGACGCGCGCCAGAGCGACGATTCCATTCTGGGGAAGTGACGATCTGAAGCCCGGCACCATCTCAGCCATTATTCGAGAACTTGGGATCTCTAGAAGAGACTTCGATCAAGCGTAGATATTGAACTTAACCGGGAAACTTGGAGCAGAGGCCGCAAGGATGAATTTTTCTGAACGATTGGGCAAACTCGCGCCTTATCCCTTTGTGGAGATTTCCCGCATCATTGCGGCCAAGCGGGCCGCCGGGGCCGACGTGGTGACGTTCGGCATCGGAGATCCGGACATCCCCACACCGCAACCGATCATCGACCGGCTGCTCACGGCCTCGCAGTACCCGCCCAACCATCGCTACCCGGAGACGGACGGGCTGCCGGAGATGCGGCGGGCTATCGCCGAGTGGTACGACAACCGCTTTGGGGTCAAGCTGGACCCCGACACCGAGGTACTTCCGCTGATAGGCGCGAAGGAGGGCATCGGTCACGCGGCCTTCTGCTTCCTGGACCCGGGCGACATCGCGCTGGTGCCGGACCCGGCCTACCCGGTGTATGGCGTGGGCACCATGTTCGCCGGTGCGGAGAGCCACGTCATGCCCCTGTACGAGCGCAACGGATGGCTGCCGGAGCTGGACGCAATCCCTGCCGACGTGGCGCGGGCGGCCAAGGTGATGTGGCTGAACTACCCCAACAATCCCACCAGCGCCATCGCTACGGCAGAGGACCTCGCGTCCGCTATGGCCTTCTGCCGCGAGAATGACATCGCACTGCTGCACGATGCCGCCTACAGCGAGGTTGGCTACGAAGGCTACCGGCCCATCAGCTACATGCAGCTTGATGGTGCCAAGGACATCGGCATCGAATTCCATTCACTGTCAAAGACCTACAACATGACCGGCTGGCGCATCGGGATGGCGGTGGGCAACGCCGACATGATCAAGGCGCTGTTCCAGATCAAGGCGAACCTGGACTCGGGCGTGCCGCAGGCGGTGCAGGAGATGGCCATGGAGGCCCTGACCGGTCCTCAGGACTGCGTGGACGATAATGTTGCCACCTACCAGTGGCGCCGCGACCGGGTGGTGCGGGCCTGCCGCGCCGCAGGCATGGAGGTCGACGTGCCGCGCGCCAGCCTGTACATCTGGGCCAAGGTGCCGGCAGGGTTTACTTCGGCGGAATTCGCGCAGCGGCTGCTTGAGGACCTGGACGTGGTGGTGACGCCTGGCTCCAGCTACGGTCGGTACGGCGAAGGGTACATCCGGCTGTCGCTGACCACCCCGGACGAGCAGGTGGAAAAAGGCTGCCAGCGTATCGAAGGCTGGACAATTCCGGCTCCGCAGGGAGGTTAGCCCATCGCCAAGAACGGAAGGCGTCGAGGGGGAGCAGACTCCCGCAAGAACGCGGCCAAGTCGACCCGGCTGGTTGACGTAACTCCCGAACAGGAGCGCGCCATCCTCGTCGCGGTGGAGGTCAAAGGGCGCGACCAGCTCTGGACGCTGGACGACACTCTGGGTGAGTTGCGGCACCTCACGGAATCGGCCGGCGGCGAGGTTGTTGCCACCATTCATCAGCGTTCGGACCGGCTGACTCCCACCTACATCGGCAAGGGCAAGCTGGAGGAACTGCACGATCTCATCGAGGAGAAGTCGGCCAGCGTCGTAATCTTCGACGACGAGCTGACCCCGACCCAGCAGCGCAACCTGGAAGCGGTCATATCACCCCGGACCTTCACCCGTAACGGCGAGCAGACCGAGGTCAAGGTCATTGACCGTACTGCCCTGATTCTGGACGTCTTCGGACGGCACGCCTCCACCTACGAGGGCAAACTGCAGGTGGAACTGGCGCAGCACGAGTACCTGCTTCCCCGGCTGGCTGGCCAGTGGTCGCACTTGGAACGGCTGGGCGGCGGTATCGGCACCCGGGGCCCGGGCGAGACGCAGATCGAAACAGACCGTCGGCTGGTGCGGCGCAGGCTGCAGAGGATCAAGTCGGAGCTGGACGGCGTCAGGCGTCGACGGACTCTGCATATGGACCGGCGCAAGAAGTCGGCAATCCCCATGGCCACACTGGTGGGCTACACCAACGCTGGGAAGAGCACGCTTTTCAACGCCCTGGTCAATGCAGGGACCGGTGGGGATGCCTCCTTGGCGGCCAATCAACTGTTTTCGACACTCGACCCCGTGACCCGGCGCATTCGGCTGCCGTCGGGTGCGCCGCTGCTGCTTAGCGACACGGTGGGATTCATCCAGAAGCTGTCGCCCAACGTCATCGCCGCCTTCCGGGCCACGCTGGATGAGCTGGACCGGGCGGATGTGCTGCTGCATGTGATCGACGTCTCGCATCCCAAGGCGCCGGAGCAGACCGAGGTGGTGGAGCAGACGCTGGAGGAGCTGGGCCTGGGCGACCGGCCGAGGCTGCTTGTCATAAACAAGATGGACCTGCTGACGGACTCGGCTGACTCAACCAATGGACTTGCCGAGGTCCCATCACTTTCCATTGGCGCGTCCTGGGACGGAGATGCCGCGGACGGAGTGCTGGTGTCGGCGGAGAAGGGCTGGAACCTGGACCACCTGCTCTCAGAGATCGAGGACCAACTCGTCAACCTCGATGGCCCGCTGCTGATGACCGAGGAGTACGCCGGCGGCTGGCGGTGAAAGGGGGTTGGCGATCAGCTCACTCCAGCTATCGCTAATGGCAAGTGGTTCATCTACGACTTAATTCCTCTCGAGGAACCAGCCGGACATTGCTAGCCATCAACATCCTGGGGGACATCGGGTTCGGGGTGGCCTTATAAATTACTTCGACTCCTTCCACCCTCAAGTGATAAGGCACTTGAACTATTTCGCTCTCGTGAACAAATATGTCGGGCCCGGCACTGTTGGCTATAAAGCCGTACCTTTTTGCATCGTCGAAAAAAATAATTCGCCCTCGATATTCACTGCCCACGACTAACGATTCAGACGATTCGCCGATCCCCTGTGTCGGCGTAGCAGCCGAGGTAGTCTGCCTCAGTAACTCCGTGAACGCCCGCAATCTGTGGGGAGGGTTTCTTTCTGAATCGTGAAGCCGGCCTCTATTTTGGGTTCGGAATTGCGACAGGGAGGATCGGAGCAACCCCACGGCTCGCTCAAACTCCTCTAATCCGAGTTCTTCGTCCCGCAACGTGTCGACAACTTTTAGGGAATATGAAGATATGGCATTGTTGTTCAATTGTGGAACTGTTGGGCCACTAATTGACATTCTCAGCAGCATCAAGAGTTGATGTTTGTAAGGACGCAAGTCTCTCCATTCTGGTTTTGAGTTCAACCATCTCTCGACCTTAAGTAGAGAAAGCCCACTGGCGTAGTAAGGCTCTGGACGATGGTTACTGGCAAAGATTCTGCCTTGATATGACTTTAATAGTTCCCCATAATACCTAGGGTGGCTATGGGGTTCTTCCAAGAACATGCCAATAAACGAAGTAATTTGTGTGGTCAAAGTAACGATGTTACTAGGTCTAATGTTGTCCAGCCCATACTGCTTGGAACGCCGTTCGTAGTAGATTCGGTCCGAAGAGCTTTGTGAGAGTTCTCTCGTTTTGTAGAGATCCTCCAATTCCCGATGGAAGCTGCTTAATGATTCTAGGGCTTCAGGGTGTACCTCCGTTTGGCGATTGGTGGCTTTAATTACTTCATTGACAACTTGGCTATCGTCCGTAACTACTAATTTTACAGGGACAAATGTATCCGCTCCAATCAAATGTTTGTTTTGAAATAGAATATGCGTGGTTTGACAGCCATTTACGATTTGAAAGTTGTGTATCTGGAATATATCCCCCGTCCTGCGAATCGACCTTGCGATGATCGTGATGCCATTATTCAGCAAAGGGAAACTATCTCGCAGTTGATCCTCTGCGAGTGTGTGCTCTATTTCTCGGTTGACGGAGTTGTACCCTTGAAAATCTCTGACATTATCGAAGAACAACTCTGTGTTGAGACTTCCGTCGTCAGAAGAGACCAGCCTTATAAATTCATTCCCTGGCAACAGACCAATGTAAGCTTCGTTAACTCTATCGATCCTAGGGAAAGAGGTCGTCCTGATAAACTCAATTTCCTTAACTACGCTTCGCTCTAGTTCACGGTAAATCGCCTTTAGCAAGTCGGCGTCTACTGCCACAGTGCGAACGTCCGCGAATAGATTAAGCCTCTCCAACTTGATCTTGCCGTCGTGGAATCTTCCGGCAGGTTCTTGGTTGTTCGTCCATTTTCCAGTTGTGACATAATACAATGAGCATATCGGATTGTCTTGGATTCGAATCGATTGACCGTAGATTGTGCGAGCTAGGTCTATCTTCTGTTCAATTTCTGTCCTAAAGGAAATGGCGGAGGTGTTGCTGAACACGCCTTGAAAAAACTGTTCCACGCCAAAGACAAAGTTCCCTATTTCCGCCGAATTGAAATGAGATGATGTCTTTGACTGAACAAAGACAAACTCCACCTCTAGCCTTCCCTGGCTTTCGAAGAAGAATTGCACTCCCTCTTCCGTGCTCACCAGGCGGTTGTTTACCAATATCGCCACTGCATCTAAGCCGCCGTCTCCGGCCCCACCCACCAGCACGTCCTCTTCCATCCCGAGGATATCGGAGTGGTGATATTTTCTTAGAATAGAAGACGTTACGAAAGACTCAAACACTTCCTCTACGGGCAAGCTGGTAAGCCCTCTTGACTCTGCAAAGCTGTTAACGAATCCCTCAAGAACTAAGTCGTTCATATTCTCGCTACAATCGTTTATTTCGGAGACCTAATGGTTCACCTATTCGAGGGCTGGAATATATCTAACACTGGCTCTCTAGTCAAACCTCTAATATCCTTTTGCCGGATGATCAGTTTGAGTAATCTGCCGACAGGTTGGTTCGCACAAGATACGTTATGTTCGTTCAGGGCCGGAATTTTGGCGGTTTTACATAATATTGCTTTATTTTGCGAACCTGGTTGGCGGCTGCTGGGGCAGCGGGCCGACCGGCCTGGGCGGCGGATTTCGGCGGGGCAGGGTTGCGCCGTTGGCGGCGTGTTCCCTATAATTGATTATTGTCCCGAGCACGGGCGGTTAGCTCAGTTGGTCAGAGCGCCTCGTTCACACCGAGGAGGTCGGAGGTTCAAGTCCTCCATCGCCCACCATGTCGTAAGGGACTCAGAGAACCGGGCAACGGCCCGGGCTCCCCGGGCCGAGGTGGCGGAATGGCAGACGCGCTGCGTTCAGGGCGCAGTGTCCTTACGGATGTGTGGGTTCAAATCCCTCCCTCGGCACCAACCAGCTAACCGGGCCAACAGGACCCTTCGCGCGCTTGTAGCTCAGCGGATAGAGCGCTGCCCTGCGGAGGCAGAGGTCGTGAGTTCGAATCTCGCCAAGCGCGCCACCTGTTTTCCCCTCTTTGCTCCTTCTGATCCTCACTGAGTATCCCGTGGTCACCCCTTGATACCTCCGCTTCCCCTTGAATTGGATGTTGGTCATAGTTGTCGTTTGTCCTGGTCCCAATCGATTCTCAGGGTGAGACAGAACTCCTTGGTAGAGCGGCCCCCCACAAGCTGACTCACCCCTCGCGAGATAGGACCGGTTAGAGCTTCTGGAGCTTCTGCACCCTCTGGTTGGCGGTGTCGATGCCGTAGATGCTGCCCTCTGAATCGGTGTAGACCTGGTGGGCGCCTTCAAAGGTACGGCCACGGGCCAACAGGTCGCCGTCGAGGGTATATATGCTGACGCGGGGGATCTGGTCGGTAACGTAGACCACCTGGTTCGAGTCAATGTGGACCCCCATCGGGCACTTGAAGTCGGTCCACTCAGTTATGAAATCTCCCTCCTGCGTGAATACCTGGACGCGGTGATTCTCGCGGTCTGCCACGTAGACCCGGCCGTCCTGAGAAACGCGGACGCTGTGGGGCACTCGGAACTCTCCCGGGCCGCTGCCCGGGCTGCCAAAACTGGTTATGTAATCTCCGTCGGCACTGAACCGATGTACGCTGGAGTTTCCGTAGCCGTCAGCGACGTAGAGTTCGCCCGAAGGGGCCACGCAGATGTCGGCGGGGTGATTGAAGGGCGCCTGCATCGCCGCTTGGTCGCGAGTTCCCAACGAACTCTGCAGGTTGCCAGCGGTGTCGTAGAGCAACACCTGGTGGGCATCGCGGTCGGTTAGGTAGACGGTGTCGTCGGGGCCGACGTGGATGTGATGGGCGTCGGCGGGCACTCCGTCCTGCCTCTGCCATACCGCCTGCAAGTTGCCGCTACGGTCGAATTTGAGCACCGCCGGACCCTGCCGCTGAAACACATACACGTGGTCGGTGGAGTCCACCGCCACGCCGCTGGGTGCCTGGAGTGACATCCCGCTGAGCAATCGGGCCCAGCTTGGTTGGTATTCGTATCTGAATTCACCTGCGCCTATGACGTATGCCATGGTGTCCTCTCCTAAATTCAATTGCCTGCCCGGGCCGATTTTGCCCGTGCTATACTCGCGTCGCCAGAGTAATGGCCTAGTTAGTGCCATATTACTTCATCTCTAAACGGCCCGGCGCCATCCGGGCCTTGTCGAGGACGAGATGGTTAAACTCGACGGTTCAGTGATCATAGTGACCGGTTCCGCCACCGGCATGGGTGCCGCTACGGCCCTGGCCGCTGCATCCAAGGGAGCGCGGGTGGTGATCAACTACACAAAGAGCGAGGCCGAGGCCAAGGAAACAGCCCAGGCCTGCATAGACCTGGGGAGCGACGCCGTGTTATGTCAATGCAATGTGGCCGAGGACGCCGACTGCCGGCGCATGGCGGCGACGGCGCTGGAGCGGTGGGGGCGGATAGACGGTCTGGTCAACAACGCCGGGACGTCGGTGTTCGCCAACGCGGCCGACCTCGAGTCGCTGTCGGGCGAGGAGTTCCTGAACATCTATGCAGTCAACGTGGTGGGCGCGTACCAGATGATCCGGGCAGTCACTCCGACGCTCAAAGCGCAGGGCGAAGGCTCGATCGTAAACGTGTCCTCGATCTCGGCCATCACTGGCGGTGGCAGTTCCATCGCGTATGCGACGTCCAAGTCGGCGCTCAACACAATGACACTGGCGTTGGCGCGATCCC
Organism: Dehalococcoidia bacterium; assembly: GCA_965219395.1. Taxonomy (GTDB): domain Bacteria; phylum Chloroflexota; class Dehalococcoidia; order Lucifugimonadales; family UBA3495; genus VXOI01. The sequence continues at coordinate 2,536,627 of CBDCNN010000002.1, read as the reverse complement.
TGGCGCCGGAGATCCGGGTGAACGCAGTCTGCCCAGGCCCTGTGCCCACCCGCTGGTGGGGCGACGGCCTTGGCGAGGAAGGCGCGAAGAGGTTGTTCGAAAGCTTCGAAAGACAGGTCCCCCTGCAGGAGGCACCGACGGCCGAGAGCGTCGCGGATACGGTGGTGTGGCTGCTCGAAGCTGCAGGGCACGTTACGGGCGAGACGATCATGATTGACTCGGGGATGCACCTTATCAGCTTCAGGCCCTAGCGGTGTGCCATTCTCGATGATTGGGTCGAGGTACTGACGGCAGGATGGATTGGCCCCCGCTTCGGCGGGGGTGATTTCTTTCGCAGGAATTCAGGGCATCCCGGGTTGGGACGCCCCTCCATGCCCCACACAGATAGAGTAAAGAGAGGTAGGAACGTGAGTAACGAGAGTCCTTTGGAAATGGGCGGAGCCGGAACTGGGCCGGAACTGGTGGATTACCTGCTGTACGAGCCGGAGGATTCAGGAATCCTGTGGATCAAATTCAACCGCCCCGAGCGGATGAACGCGCTCATAGGCAACTCGCAGGAGAACGGCACGGTCGCCAAGGTGGGCGAATACATGCGGGCCGGCGACGACGATCCAAACATCCGGGTGATAGTGCTCACCGGCGTGGGACGCGGTTTCTGCTCAGGGGCCGACATGCGCCGCGACAACGACCCGTCGACCATGGGGGAGAATTTCATCGGCAACCGGGGCACCGAGGAGGGTCCCGATGCGGCCAGGCAGCATTTCTTCCACGGGTTCACGCACCTGCATAGGGATATCTCGCTGATTCGCAAGCCGACCGTCGCCATGATCAACGGGCCGGCCGTGGGTTCCGGGATGGACATGGCGCTGCACTGCGACATGCGCGTCGGCTGCGAGAACACCCGGTTCATCGGTTACCAGCAACTGGGGCAAATCATCGAAAACGGCGGCAGCTACTACCTGCCCAAGATGGCCGGTCTGGGCCGGGCCCTGGAGTTTGCCTACACCGGACACCTGGACGCCCAGCGGGCCTACGATTGGGGGCTGCTGAACTACCTGGTTTCCAGCGATGAGCTGGAGCAGACCACCCGCGACCTCTGCGACCGCATCATGCGCACACCGCCCATGGTGCAGTGGGTCAGCAAGCGCATCATGCGCACTGCCATGGACTCCAGCCTCGAGAACACCATGGTCCTGACCTCCAACGCAGGCGGCATCCTGAACGGCTCCGACGACGCAGATGAGGCGCGACGGGCCTTCCTCGAGAGGCGCGCGCCGGTGTTCCGCGGGCGGTGATCCCCTCCCCCTCAGGGGGAGGGTTAGGGTGGGGGTGAATTCTCCAACCGCGTAATTGTTATAGATGTAGAGGCGGGGCAGATTATGTCTACTCCTCTGACGGAACCGGAAGAGACCGGCGATGTGGTAATCGATCACCGTCAAAGGGCGGAGTATTTCCTGCGGAAAAGCCGCGAGTTTCTGGCTGATGGCGATTCGCACCAAGCGTCCGAAAAGGGATGGGGGGCGGCGGCACACATGGTCAAGGCTGTAGCCGCAACCCACGGCTGGAGATACGAGAGTCACGACGAGTTTGATGCCGTGCTGGAACAGGCGTCAACTGTGGCCGGAAACGACCGCATTCACGACCTCGGGAACGCTGCTCACTATCTGCACCGCAACTACTACAAACGCAAGTCGCTGCTGAACCCCGAAAGGATCCGGCGCAACCTCGGTAACGTGGGCGAACTGATAATTCTGCTGCGCCCACTATGCCAGCGTTAGGCATAATTGCCCATGAGGCGCGGCAGGCGTTCCTGGAGAGGCGCGCGGCGGTTTTCCGGGGCCGGTAGGATTATTTCAGGCGGAAGCTGGATAATGAATTCACGGATGTATCGGACTGCCGTTTCGCCCGTCGTTTTCACAATCTTGCTTGTAACCGTGGGAATGGCGTGCGGAGGCGGTGCGACTCCTGAAGCGACGATTGGCCTTAATGCCACACCCGAGGTTACTGCGACCCTCGAGCCGACCGATACCCCTACGGCAACTGCAGAGCCGACCGTCACACCGGAGCCCACCGATGGCCCTACGACAACTACAGAGCCGATCGTCACGCCAGAGCCCACGGCCGTGCCCACTGCTGCCGCGAACCCTCCCCTCACGAGCGGGACACCAGAGCTGGTTGATGTAGAGCTAAATGCCGACGCTGTATGGCGGGAGATATTCGACAAACTCCCCGCTACCGAGCAGTCCTGTATTCGGGATGCGTTGGGGGATGACCATGAAGCAGTGTTGGTCCGACCTGTTTTGCCCGAGGGCTCATCCTTGGATAAACGGCAGGTACCGATTTACAACTGCCTCGGGGCGGAAATTGCCAATCCTATACTTCTATTCATAACCTTGACATTCATCGAAATGTTCACAGGCGTGAGCGACGAGGAATTTCCCTGCCTGCAGGAGTTAATCGCTGGTATGGAAATGACCGACCTTGTCGAAACCTACTACGGTTCACCAGAGAATGATGAATTCATGGTCGACCTGATTTCCTGCGTTCCTGGCCTGCTTTTTTCGTTTGGCATGTCACAAACCGGGTGGCTGAAACCCGAATACTTCAGCGGGGAAGAACTGTACTGCATCAGTGACCTTACATCCGGAGCAGACCGGGAGACCATCTTGGCCGCCCTGGATGATTCACCCGAGTCAGAGAAATTTAGTGAGAGTTTGCTTACTTGCCTGCCGGACCTGAATATGCAGATTGCGCTGGCAATGTTTCAGATGGGCCTAAAGGATTTGACCGAAGACGAAACCTACTGCTTGAAGGAAAAAGATTGGGATGTGGAGAGGGAAGACGATCTTTCGTCCAATGTCGCTTCTTGTGTTCCCTATCTGTTCATCCGCTCTATGCTTGCCAATTTGGGAAAGACTCTGGAGGACTTGACCGACGAGGAAAGATCGTGTGTGTTTGAGCAAACGGATGACATTGGCCTGACAGATGAGTCGGTCACCCCAGAAGAGGAGGTTCACTATTCGGAGGCAATAGCGGCACAAATATCCTGTGTACCCGGACTAATGAGTCTCCATCTGCTTTCTGCATTCAGGATCAATGTTGACGATCTGGAACCGGAGCAAATCGACTGCTTGCAAGACGTTGAAGCCGAATCGGATCTCGTAGCCCGTTTCCTGGAGTTCTCATATAATGACATCCTGGGAAGCCTGGTTTCCTGTATCCCGGACTGGGAAGATTCCGCCAGATAAAGCTCTGGAGGGTGAGTTTCTTCCACGGAAGTCGCGGATGGCCCGGCCGTTGGAGAGATGGGCAATGAAGATAGAGGCTGTCCCGTTCTTTCAGAGGTAGCCTCTAACTTTGCCCACACCGGAAGAGGGAAGCCTAAGCCACCGCCAGCGCGCCGACAGCCACCGAGGGCAGGGTGACCGGGAGCTGCTGCCAGGTCTGGCCGCGGTCGGGGCTGTGGTAGAGCTCGCCGCCGTCGGTGCCGGCGTAGACGTCGTCGGGCGATGACGGGTCCCATTCGAAGGCGACGACCATGGATTCGGGTTCCTCTCCCTCGCCGAGACCCTCTACCAACTGCCAGGTCCCTCCCCCGTCCGTGGAGCGGTAGAACTGGGGGGACTTGCGGCGGGCGTTCTCCGAAACCGTTACCAGCACCTGGTCGGCGTCGTCAGGAGCCGCGGCGATGTGCAGGGTGTAGCGGCGGTCGAGCCCGTCGTTGATCCTCTCCCACTGGTCTCCGCCATTGCTGCTGCGGAAGGGGGCGCTGGCCGTGGCGACATAGACGCGTTCCTGCTGGTCGGTGCCAAGGTGCAGGCAGTGGATGTCGTCGTCCAGCCCAGGCAGCTGCCGCCAGCTGTTGCCACCGTCGGTCGATCGGACCACGCCTCCAACCTCGATGCCGGCGTACAGCAGGCTGGCGTCGACGGGAGAGACGACCAGGTCCCGGATGTGGGAGTCTCGGGTTGGAGCGTGGAAGCCCCAGTTGGTCGACTCGGGCACATCCTGGAACGTCCTGCACTCTTCCCATGACGATCCGGCGTCTTCGGAGCGAAACAGGGCCGCGGGCTCGCTTCCCACATAGACCGCATCGGGGCTGCCCGGGTCGGCGAGCACACTGTGGGCGTAGTCTGACGGGTACGAATCGACGTGCGCCCACGTCGCTCCGCCGTCGTCGGTGCGGTAGACGCCGGCCTCGTAGGCGGCAAGCCACGCTCGGTTGGAGTCGACCGGGCTGACCGCCACCCTTGCCGCGGCGTGGGGCAATTGCGTGACCGGACCCTGCTTCCACGTCTTTCCGCCGTCCTCGCTGCTTAAGGAACACACACCGTCGTGCATTCCCACGTAGATAAGGCGCTGCTCTTGCGACATCTCGGCACCTCCATTTATATCAACTGCAGGGTGGAGTATACCAATATTACGCCCTTTTGAGCTGCCTCATCAGGATGATTGGTTCTATTTAATCCCATCTTAATTGACGCATTAGTCTATAGATGTGATTTTCTATCTTGCATTTTGATATTATTGCTGATGATAATAAGTTCATATACATCCGAATTACAAGGGATATAGCTCAATAATATTGGCATAAATAGGTTGATTATAATCTAAAATGTCGTGGTAGTTGAGGTTTGATCTTTCAGTACAAACACAATATTCAAGAAATCAGGCCTTTCGTATTGACCGATGCATTTTAGTAAATATAATGTGTCTTGACAGGACAAACAAACTAAAGCCTGAGGGGTTAATTTCACCATGCTTTGTGGTGAATATCTAAAGTGACTTAGAGTTGCTTAGGCAGAAACACCTACACGGGAGGGCATGGGATGGTCAGCACTCGATATACCTTACTCGCTATGGTTCTAGTGTTCATTTTCCTGGTTGGCTGCGGGAAAACCAATGAAGAGATAGCGACCGACGTGGCCCAAGAATGGACAGAATCCAGCTTTGATGCCATGGAAGATGTATTGTCATTCCTCCTAGGCTCAGTTCCAGTGCTGTCCCGGATTGCCAGTAGCGCAATTATGGATCAGTTGGGAGAGAAGGTTGTTTGGAGTATGCAGCCTCCGGAGTGTCGAGAGGACGGTTACTGCACCGTATTTGCCAATGCCAATGCTGACGTTGATGTATACATTCCGTTGATTGTTGATGACACGGCCTCCATCAACGTGCCATTCTCCCTTTTCATCGATACGAGCAGCAAAGAGGTGGAAAACTGGAGAGCTGACTTTGACAGGGCCTCGATTTCCGGAATTAATGTAAGAAATATAGGAAACGTGACAGGGGACGTCATTGACCGATCTCGAGACGTCAATTTGGAGGAGGCGGCGGAGGACATAGAGGAATTCGTTGAGGAATTCGAGGAACCCATTAGCGATGTCTCTGAAGGAATAAAAAGCTTGTTCGGAGGAGACTAGCCAGAACGATCAGTTGACCGTCAGTTTAGCCCATTGTCTTTTGGCGGCAGGAAACTGGAGAAACCACCTAACCCATATGAGATCTCCATTCACATCTTGCGGGCCGTAAAGCAGGGCTGTTCCGTTCCGCATACAAATGTCCCGCCCAAGATTCTATTTCAGGCGGATTAACGGTGAGCGAAGTCCTGGTTAAGAGAGAATTACCTGCAGTTCTGGTTGTCACTTCAGGGGCACCTCTGTTGTTGATGCTGGTCGCCCTCATACCCGGTATCCGCGGCACTTGGATCGCCTTCAATGCCCCCTTTCTCTATGCAACGGGGGTTTTTTACTATTCTTTATTGGGATTTACGTGGATTATCGCAATTGTAGGCGCGGTATTCTTTACTTTCCTCGTGTACATGGTGTCCAAATATGGTCTCATTTACCTACCCCGTCGATCGGGAGCCAGAAATCATCTCTCGTTGGCAATTGCTTTAATCTTGACATTGGTGTCCCTCGTGTTCGTGGCTGTTGCGTGGGAATCTTGTGATGAAGTCAGAGACTTGGGATTAAGCAGCGGGCTTCTCGGTTTCGGAATATTGCTTTACGGACTTACATGCTTTGCTTTGCTAATGAATGTCCTACTACTGATTTTCAACTACAAACGATTCACGCAAAGAACGTAAAAGCCCCAAGATAGGGAGGAAACGGACCCTGCTTCCACGTCTTTCCGCCGTCCTCGCTGCTTAAGGAACACACACCGTCGTGCATTCCCACGTAGATAAGGCGCTGCTCTTGCGACATCTCGGCACCTCCATTTATGTCATATGAGCCGATGTGTTGATGCGATTATAAGCCCAATCGCAGTGGCCAAGGGTATGCTATCGGGGTTTACGATTCCCGAAGGCGATAATATGATGGTAGGGCTACTGGGTGGTTAGCTCAGCCGGTTAGAGCACCTGCTTTACACGCAGGGGGTCGCAGGTTCGAGTCCTGCACCGCCCACCATGAGCCCCCCTTGAATCTGCCGCAGTCCGGACCGCAGGCACCAAGCCCGACAAATGCTAGCTGGCGTCGGTCTGCTGGTGGCGGCCGATGTAGCCGATGACGACCTGCCGCTTGTCCCTGTCCCAGTCGAATGCGATGCGGATCGTGTAGCGGGCGTCGAAAGTCGTTCCCTTGCCGATGTGCTCAACCAGTGTGTACCTCTTGCCGTCTGCCCGGGTGGTATAGGACTTCTCGTACCGGGAGACGGTGGTCTCGCCCTGGTCGCTCTTGTACCACCAGCCGCAGGCCTCCTTGATGGACTGGTCGAAGTCGGTGACCCTGAGGCGGCCCATCCTGGAGGCGTAGTAGGTGGTGCCCAGCCACTGCAGGGCCTCCCATACCCTGGCTGGGTCGATAAAGGGATTGTCCTCGATGCTGGACTCGGAGTTGGGAGCAAACAGCAGTTCCTGTCGGAAGCGGCCCTTGGCCATCTCCACGGCATCGAGAACGCTTTCCACCAGCGGGGGCGCCACACCCACTTCCTCCAGCGAACCGTCCATCGCCGAGCGGTAGGCCAGCCGCCACGAGTCCTCGCGCTCCTGGCTGCCGAAGAGCTCGGTCTTCAGTGCTTCCACTTCGTCTTTCAGGCCCTGGTTTTCGGAACGCAGAGCGACGGACCCTTCCCGCAGTTCGACATTGGCCGACTGCAATGAGACCAATTCGGGTGATGTTGCGCCGGATTCACCGGCGACTGCAATCGGGGTAAATGAAGGAGAGGCCGTCAGAGCTGATTGCGCCTCCTGGACCTGGGGGCTTTGCGGATGCTCTGGTTCCCTCGGGGGAGATTCCGGCTCGAGGCTCGCTGGATGTAGTGGTTCCTTCAACCCGGTGCTGCCCGAATCGGGGCGACCGGCAGGGACGGGTGGCGGCTGCAGGGTATACGAGGCCGCAGGCTTCACACGGTCCTCGACGATTTCCCCGGTCATAAAGGACGCCAAGTCCTGCAGGGTCCCAAGGATCGATGGTTGCAGGGAGGCCCGCTTCTGGACTCGCTCCTGTTCCTCGCTGATTCCAGGAGCCCTGTCGTGGATCGGCTGGTATTCGGCCAACTGAACCAGCAATTTCCGGGCCAGTCGCAGGGCCGACTCGGCGCCCGCGTCCTGTGATACCCTTGCAGCCACCCAGTTATGGGTATCCTGCTCGAAGAATTGCAGCATTTCCAGATACGTTGCCCGCACATCGTGCAGGATGGAGTCGAATTCCTCGTGCCAGCGGAGCTGGGCGGCTTTCTCCTCGATGACGCGGGATACCGATGCGACAAAGTCGGGTATCTTCCGTTCCCAATCGGGGGCGGTGGCCGACAATTCTCGAAGGGAGGACAATGCGGCCGAAAGGGCGTCATCAAGGGTCAGATCCGCCGGGTCCCCGGAGTCATCCTGCGCCAGGGGCGGGAAATTGCCGGAGACGTAGCACAGCATGAGGCCGACGTCGTCCGCTTCGAAATCGTCGGCGTAGGTCTGTGTAAATGACTCCCGCTCAGCCTCCCACTGGTCCAGCAGCCAGCGGCCCCGGAACAGCCTTCCATGGAGGTCTGGCCCGGGCGTCGTCAGCCCGCGTACCGTCAGGTGCCGCTCCACCGCCTCTCTGAGGGAAGGGTGGGATTCGGCCCAACATTGAAGGACAGCACCGGCCATGATGTCTGAACCCGCCACCGACTGCAGCAGCGGTTCCTGGAGCAGGAAACTGGAACGGTCGAGGGCGCGTCCCGCCTGACCTTTTCGAAAGCCGCCGCTGGTTGGAACGACTTCGTCGTTGACCGCCGATCGTAATGCGCTCTTAACACCAACGGGCAGGCCGGAAAATTCGTTCAAGACACGGACAACAAGCGCCCGCCTTCGCTCCGGCGACACCAGTCCATCGAACAGAAAGATGGCGCTCAGGGGCATGTCTTTTGCGCCCGGTTTACCTCCCCTCGCCTCTTCCGCCATTGCTGTCAACTCCGGTTGAATCACCGCGCAGTTGGCATCCGTACGCCTCCTGCCCAGTCCTTGGTTTAATACTGAATATATATGATAAGGCGTTGGGTGGCGGCAGGGCAATCACATCTTGAACAACGGACAAGCGCCAATTCAGCCGGTTTGTATTCCGTATGAGCGAGTTTCAAACCCTCCCTTCCTTGTGTAATAAATCTTGTGTAATAAATAAGGTCGCAGATTCGGCCACCGGTCCTGGAGCATTACCCGGTGACGGCAACCCGTTAACGTGCCTTCATTGCTTCGGTACCCTTGATTACAATGTTTAGCACACGTATTCGTAACCCTATTCCCGGTGAGCGACACAATGTCCAATGGCTCCTTCCTCAGGGCAACACCCCTCGGTCCTGCGACCGGAAATCGAAAAATGGGAATTTACCCCAGGCAAGGCCCACTACGAGGTAAATGGGACCAAATGGGACGGAATGGTGCGGGACTCTGAATTTTTTGCTCTCCTTGACTTTTTAGCGCCAAATTCCAAAGCTGGATGCCCCCTTCTTGTCGCGCCCAGTGGGACCAGATGGGAATATTCGGGACTGATTTGGGATATCCGGTCCCACCACTCCCACTTGGGCCCCGCTTCGTAACCTTGTTCAGTCGGGATGCAAGGCATGGACGGTAGAGGTGGAAATGCTTGGATATAACTGATTTTTCGCCACCATGCGCTTGCCTAGGGCGTGTCCGCCCCCTGACCACGGGAAAGGAATCCCGTGCCGGGCATTTAGAGGCTGATACTTTCAGTCGGGATTTGTGGCTCCACTATCTGGAACGAAACTATGTCCCAAAGCGTCACTCGAATTGACAATACAAAGCCGCATATTGCACAATCGCGCCAGATTTGCTCCTTAAAAGGGAGCGAAACGGGGTCTAAAGAGAGGAGGAGTCTCTATATGTTGAAAATTGGCCATGTCGTAGTGCGTCCAGGCCGCCGCCACGGGGACGAATCGGTGGAGATTCCCGTCCCCGAAGAACTTGAAACCGTGCCGGGCATTCCCATGAACTCGAAGGACGTCGACTTTTACAGCCGGGAATACCCGCTGCAGCGTCAGCAGGTCGAGCACGCCGCGGACACCGAGTGGGCGCCCACGGTGGGTACCGAGGAGATGAGGCAGTACCATCACGAGCATCAGGCTGTGATGGAGCAGTTCTATCCGCTGATGAACCGCTCCGGTGAACTGCCTCCCACAGGCACCCCGACCGGTGAAGACGTTACCGAGTTGATTCGCACCAAGGCCCGGGAGATGGGCTACCTCGAAGTGGGGTTCACCGCCCATGACGCGCGGTTCATCTACCAGGACCGCAAGAGCCACGTGAAGTTCCACAATGCCATCTGCCTAGCCTTGGAGCAGGACTTCGAGGAGACGCAGAGCGCGCCGAGCATGGCTGCCGAGCACGGCCACTACGGCACCTATGAAATCCAGGCCCCGATGGGACTGGAAATGGCGGAGTATATTCGCACGCTGGGCTACGGGGCGCAGGTCCACGGGCCGAGCAACCACAGCGCGGCCACAATCCCCATGTTCGTAGCCGCCGGACTGGGGCAGTTGGGAGCAAACGGCCAGCTGTTGACCCCGCACGCCGGTGCCCGCTGCCGCCTGCAGATCATCACCACCGACGCGCCCGTGACTTACGACGAGCCGGTGGACTACGGCTTCCACGCTTTCTGCCAGGTGTGCCAGGTGTGCGTCAACCGCTGCCCCGGCCGCGCCCTGATGCGCGAGAAGATCTGGTGGCGTGGTGTGGAAAAGAACAAGCTCATCTACAAGCGCTGCCGCCCGGTTATGTCGCGCTACGAGGGCTGCGCCATCTGCATGAAGGTCTGCCCCATCAACAAGTACGGCGCCAAGAACGTGATGGAGTACTACGCCCAGACCGGCCAGGTGCTGGGCAAGGGCACTCACGACCTGGAAGGATACACCCTGCACGACGAAAGCACCGGCAGGTATGCGACCGGATACTTCGGCCCAGGCGAATTGCCGACCTTCAACGCCAGCTTCTTCAAGATCCCTCAGGGTACTCGCGAGAATGCGGTTCTTGAGGACTTCATGGAATATCTGGAGGGCCACAGGGGGGATCTCACCTCCCCGGACGACGACCGGAAGCTGTTCGATTTCCGTGCCCGGCTGAAGGCCATCGTAAGCGGCGAGGCTATCACCGACAGCACGATGTTCTAGTCGGCACAATTGCCTTGGCATGCCAATGTAGGGGCGCACCGAAGTGCGCCCCTACAACTTGAACGGCACATTTTGGAAACCGAGGAACCGATTCAAGTGAGTAATTCCTGGTGGGTAGAGGGGGAGCTGTTCGAGGGGTGCAACTGCAACCTGCTGTGTCCCTGTCATATATCTTTTCGCCAGCCACCGACGAACGGCGTCTGTACCGCCATCTGGGCCGCTACGTTCGAGCAGGGCTGCTATGGCGAGGTAGACCTGGCAGGGCTGGGCGCCCTGATTTTCGTCCACTCGCCGGGGCCGACGATGTCCGACGGCGACTGGACCTCCGTGCTTTACGTCGACGATGCGGCCAGCGAAGAGCAGGCCAAGGCGACGAGGGCAATCTTCAGCGGCAAGGCGGGCGGCCCGTGGGAGATTCTCAACCAGTTCTTTCGAGATGGTGAGCTGACGGTGGTGAGGAAGGTGCCCCTGGAGATCGCCATCGACGCCAGATCCCGGACGGTGCGTGCCTCCGACCTGGTGCTGCTGGAGGTGGAGGCTCTCAGGGGAGCCGACGGCGAGGGCACCGTGACCATCACCAACCTGCGCAACGTGATTCACGGTAACGTTCACACGCTGGGCCGCTCCAACCAGAGCATAAGAGACGAGGCCATATCGTGGGAGGAGCAGGGCAAGCATGGGCTATACAGCCGGTTCAGGTGGGAAGGGTAGGCGGCCCCGGGTTGCGGTAAATTGAGGGGGCGCACAGCCGTGCGCCCCTGCATTTCTTATGAGTCCGTCAGCTGGTTGCGGTAGATTGAGCCGTCTTTCATCACCATCTTGATGTTGGCCCGCTCCTGCAAGACGGTTATGTCGCCCAGGGGGTTGCCGTCCACCACAATCAGGTCCGCAAGCTTGCCCGCCTCCAGCGTGCCCAGGTCGCTGCCGAGTCCGCAACAGGCGGCGGCCTCACCGGTGCCAGCGACGATGGCCTGCATCGGTGTCATGCCCGCGTCAACCAGCATGTCCAGCTCCACCGAGTTGTTGCCGTGGAACCAGCCACCGGCGTCGGTGCCCGCAACCACGCGGACGCCCAGGCGCATGGCCTGCTGCACCGTCTCGATGTGGTGTTCGCGAAACTCCCGCGCTTCGACCTGTGCGACCGGGTTCCCCTCGGTCGAGTGGTGGGCGAAGACGGTCAGGGTGGGAACGAGGGTCATGTCCTTGTCGGCCATCATCCGCAGAAGGTCATGGTCCAAGTCGAGGTAACAGCCGTGCTCGATGGAATCCACGCCCGCTTCGACCGCCGTTCGCAGACCAGGCCCGCCGACGGCGTGGCAGGCGACCAATTTGCCCTGCTCGTGGGACTCGTGCACCAGAGCCTTCAGTTCCGCCAGATCGTAGCAGGCGTCAGTGCCGAGGTGGGTCGCGCGGCCGAACCCGGTCTGAAACACCTTGATGAGGTCGGCGCCAACCCGGGCGTTCTCCCGGACGGCGGCCCGGATCTCGGCATCGCCATCGGCGACCCCGTAGGGGATGTTGGGGTCGGGCATTTCGTAGCGGCGGTGGCCGGAGAACGTTGGCCGGTCCTGAACACTGTGGGTGGGACCAAGGGGTCCGGCGGCGACCAGCAGACGCGGTCCGGTAATCAGGCCCTCGTCCACGGCCACCCGGAACCCTGCCTCAAGCCAGCCGCAGTCCCGAATGGTGGTGTAGCCGGACTGCAGGGTGTCCTCGATTACTTGGGCGATGCGCAGGGTGCGGGTGCTGCGAGGCTCGGTCATACCCCACCGGCTGAGCAGGTCGTAGGTGAACGACGCCAAGTGATCGTGGCAGTCGATGAGGCCGGGCATCACGGTGAGGCCGCTTATGTCGAGTTGCTGGGCGCCCTCCGGGATGGCGACGACCGCGCGTGGGCCCCGCGGCTGAGATTCGGCCGTCGTCACCAACGAGGACCGTGGAATCAGGCAGGGGTTCCCCTCCCCTTCCGTCGATTAGCGTGCCGCCAACTAATGCCTGCATGTTCACCCCCCTGTTTTGCTGATGAATCACGGGCCAATGATCACGACATGGTCCGGTAGTGTTTTTTCGTTTTCACGCAGGGCTTGTTCAAGCTCTGCGCGGTCGGTCGCGTAAAGTTCGACCCGGTTTTCGAATACGTTGATATCGGAAGCGATATTGAACCCCAGTCCGTGAACGAGTCCGCTGGCTTTCTTCTGCGCCTTTTTGAGATCCCGAAGGGTGGCTTGTGCCGTCCTGACCTCAATGAGTTCTAGTAGTGGCCCGTCCTGAACATACTTGCTGATGGTGGCCTCTCCGTCCCTCGTGAATGCTACCACCACGCGGTATTCCGGTTCATTCTGAATCCAAAAGCCAGCCAAGGTACCCGCTTCTTTAGACTCTATCTCGGCGCCCAGTTCTCCAATTTCGTTCTGGAGCGTCAGCCGGGTAATTGCCTCTGACAATTCTACGCCGTACTGTTCGGCGTACATCTGAGCATCCATGACCAAGGCGGGCGATACGCCCTCCGGCAGGTCGGTCGTTGCGAGAGGGGTCGGATGCGCTCTGGTCTGGGCCATCCGCCAGCCGATCCGCTCACTGACCCGCTCTGCTGCTTCGGGCCGGAGCCCTCGGTCTCCTCAACCCCGAACGATGCCGAGCTGCTGCCTGCAGGTTGAGACTCGGCGGGAACCGCTCGTTGTAAGTCCTCGGTCCCCAGTGTCTGAGCCTTGCCCGTGCAGGCCAGACCCACCAGGGTCGCCGCAAGGAGGAATCCAGGCAGTAAAAGTCGACACGCTCTGTTCATCTCAGACAACGCCACGGTGAGTTGCTATGATAGCGCACACAGTCAAGAACAGTGCTGATTCAATTCGATCCAGAGGTAAGACGCGATGGAACGCGAATTCATCAACCCGCCGGAGCTGGCATCGCCACCGGCCAACCTGTACAACCACGTGGTCAAGGTAGGCAACACCGTATATATCGCAGGGCAGGTGCCGCGCGGGCTGGATGGCAGGGCGGTACACGTTGGGGACGCGGCAGCGCAGATCCGCCAGGTGTGGGCCAACCTCGAGACCGCGATGAAGGCCGCTGGTGGGACGCTGCAGGATATCGTAAAGACGACCACCTATGTCGTTGGGTCCGAGAACCTGGGCAAGATCCGGGAGGTCCGGATGACGCTCCTGCCGGAGGAGGGCCGCCCTACCAGCACGACAGTGGTGGTGGCGGGCCTGGCGGACCCGGACTTCCTGGTCGAGGTGGAGGCTGTGGCGGAGCTTCGGTAACGCCGCTCCGTTCGCGCAGGGCTGCATTTGGGCGATCCGGCGGCGGTTCGGCTGGCCATGAGCGGAACGCAGGCGTGTGGTTCGACAGGCTCACCATGGGCGGGCTGGCGGGGTGGCGGGGTGGCTAGGCTTGGCTGTCTTCGAGCCGCACCTGGACGCCGGCGCGTTCCTCCTGCAGGGTCAGCACTATGGAGCTGTCGTTTTCCTCCCAGCCCCGGGCCATGGCCTGGGAGTAGAGGTCGCGGCAGATTTCGGCCAATGGCATTGAGACGTCGTAGGCCTCGGCCAGCTCTTCTCCCAGGCGCAGGTCCTTGTGGGCGGTCTTCAGGGCGAACCGGGCCTCGAAATCTCCCCTGAAGAAGGTGTCGGGCAACCTTCCCCACAGGTTGCTCATCCTTCCAATGGCCCCGTTGCGGAACACGTCCACGATGGTCTCGGCAGGCACGCCCGACTTGACGGCCAGGGTCCAGCACTCGGTCATGGCCAGGTCGGCGCAAAAAGTCGCGGTGTTGTGCATGATCTTGCAGATGCACCCGGCACCGATGTCTCCCGTGTGCATCACCCGCTCACCGATGGCTTCCAGCACGGGCAGACACCGCCGGAAGGTCTCCTCGTCTCCCCCGACCATCACCAGGAGGTCGCGTACCCTGGCTCCCTCGACCCCGCCGCTCACCGGCGCGTCGAGCATTGCGATGCCCTTCTCGGCAAAGACTCCGTGCACGCGGCGAGCCAGGAGGGGAGAGTTGGTGGTGTGGTCAATGTAGACCGATCCGGGCCGCGCCCCCTCCAGGATGCCGCCCGGCCCGAGGGCCACCGGCTCCATCTCCGCTGGTCCGGGCAGGCAGGTGCTGATTATGTCGCACTGTGATGCGACCTCCGCGGGCGAGTTCGCCCAATCCGCCCCTTGGTCAACTAGCGACCTGGTCTTTTCCTCGTGAATGTCATGCACCACCAGCTCATAGCCGGCCTTTAGGATGCTGCCGGCCATGGGGGTGCCTATGTTCCCGGTCCCAATGAACCCGATACGCATACGGTCTTACTCCAATGCGACCAATCTCCAGAGCGCACCACAAACGCCGGGGAATCTCACGGAACCCCCGGCGTTCACTCCGCATCGGCCTTCAGATTTGGGTTAAAGCTGGTAGAGACGGGCCGGGTTGTCCCACAGGATGCGCCGCTTGCTCTCATCGGACAGCGGCAGTTCCATGAACGTATCCATGGTGTGGGGATACTTGGCGTCGCCGTGGGGGTAGTCGCTGGTGGTCAGCAGCCTCTCGTTGCCCACCGCCTCCACCACGTGGGAAACGAATGATTCCTCGCACTCGACGGCGGCGTAGCCCTGGCGGTTGAAATATTCCGATGGCAGCATCTTGAGGTGCTGCATTTCCCCGTAGGGATGCCGCCACTCGTAGTGCTCATCCATTCGCCCCAGCCAGAATGGCAGCCAGCCACACTGGCCTTCGAGAAAGGCAAACTGCAGCTTGGGGAAGCGCTCCGTCACACCGCCCATGATGATGTCCATGCAGCACATCATCTGCTCCACGGAATGGGTGGCGATGTGGGCGATGCCCAGATCGTCGGGGAAACGGTCGGCACCGGCGGCGGGCATGCGGGAGCCCGTGGTCTCGTGGAATCCCACCGGAACGTCAAGATCCTGCACCTCGGCCCACAGCCGGTCGTAATGCGGGTCGTGCCATGACCTGTTGTTGTACATGTTAGGTCGCAGGAAAACCGCTCTGAACCCCAGTTCCTTGACACAGCGCCGGGCCTCGATCACTGCGGTTTCCACGTCGTGAGGCGAGAGGGCCGCCGCACCGAACATGCGGGTGGGGTCGCCGGCCTGGATGTAGTCATAGAGCCAGTTGTTGTAGGCCCGGCAGGCGGCCTCAGCGAATCGCGGGTCCATTCCGTTGCGGGCAGTGATGTACATGCCGGAGGTCGGGTACAGTACCGCCAGGTCCAGGCCCTCTGTGTCCATCGCTTTGACTTGTGACGCCGGATCGAAGTTTGCGGCAATTTCCTCGGCATACCGCTCGGCCAGGGTCTTTTCTTCCTCATCGCTCTGGGCTGGCCAGTTGTAGTCGGTCATGCTGGCCATCACGTCGCCTTCCACGACGGTGCGGATGTCCCAGCGGCGTTCGCTGAGGCGACGCGGCGCCCTGTCCCTGAACTCCGGGTCAATGTATTTTTCCCAGAGGTCAACGGGTTCCATTACGTGGAGTTCGGCGTCAATTATCTTGAAACCATTCTTTGCCATGACTCTTCAACTCCCTCCGGTTGGCTGAATCGGGGCATTCTTCGTGGTGGTTAAATTGCCTGCCAGTAGCGGCGGCCCTCGGTGCGAACGATGCGGCCGAACCCGGGAGCGGCCAAGTGCACGGCGGCGACAGGGATGCCCTCGCTCTCGAGGCGGTCCATCAGGTTGCGGCGGGTTACCCGAGTGGTCTCGGGGTCGATGTCGGCGCGGGAGACCCAGTCGGTGTTCTCGATCTGCACCGTGTTGTGGAGCACGTCGCCCAGCACAAGGCCCCGCTCGCCCTGCGAGGAGACGGCAATGCTCATGTGCCCAGGGGTATGGCCGGGCGTGGGCAACATGGTCAGCTCGCTGGTGAGAACGTGCTCGCCATCCATCAGCTCCAGCACGCCCAGATCCTCCAGGGGCCAGACGCACTCGGGTGCGTTGGGGAAGCGGGTCTCGATGAGGGCCGGGTCGTGGCAGGCCTCCCAGTCCTTGGCGCTGACGTAGTACCGGGCGTTGGGGAAGGTGGGGACGTACTTGCCGTCCTGCGAGACGACGTTCCAGCCGATGTGGTCGCGGTGGGCATGTGTCATCACGACCATGTCCACGTCCTCGGGCTTCATGCCATGAGCGGCGAAGTCGTTGAGGAGTTCGCCCCACGGAGTTTCCGGCGTGGGCTTGGGGCCAAGACCGGTGTCGACGGCGATGGTGCGGCCCTCGGACCGTATGACGAAGCAGGCGAGGTTGAACCGGACTCCGCCGCTGGGACTGAGGTGTGCTTCGTGGCCATGCCAGTCTTCTTCAGGAATGGCGGGGAAGAAGTTGCAGAGATCGAACTCAAGCAGTCCGTCCGAGAGGGAACTGATCTCAACGTTTCCAATGGTGAGCTTGTTGCCGGGCATAGCCAGCCTCCTGTCGTGGCGATTCCGGCCCGCGCCGGTCAGTGGCGCAAGTATAGAGCGGGGTGTGGGGGGTGGCAATCCGACTGAGAACAGGAGGCGGGGTCAGCGGTGGTCGGCGACGAGGCGGCCATCCTTGAAAACCAGTTGCAACCGGCGCAGGTTCTGGATGTCCTCTAGGGGATTGGAGGCAACCACGATTATGTCGGCCCGCTTGCCGGGTTCGATGGTGCCGACCTCGGGTCCCACGCCGCAGAGTTCGGCGGCGTTGCGGGTGGCGGCAGTGAGGGCCTGCCAGGGAGTTGCGCCGTCCTTTACCCACAGACCCAGCTCCAGCAGGCACGAGTCGCGGAGAGGCAGGACATCGGAGCCGAGGGCCATCTTCACCCCGGCCTCCAGCGCGGTCTGGAACCAGGCGCGGTGCCGGTCAACAGCGGCCTCGGCGCGCCGTACGAGGTCAGGGGCAAGGGCCTTGCGTTCGCAGTAGGCACGTTCCCATTCGTTGTCCGCCTGGCTTGGTGTTAAGTGGGTTATGCCGAGTGTGGGAACGTACCACGTGCCGTTATCGAGGAATCCAGTGATGCAGTCCTCGTCCATCACATATCCGTGCTCGACCGTGTGGGCACCCAGCAATATGGCAGCCTTTACCGCTATCGGGTTGGTGGCGTGGGCCATTACTGCGATTGAACGCTGGTGGCACAGCGTGAAGGCGGCCTCGATCTCCTGGGGCAACAGGAAGGAGTCCAGGTGCCGGTCCCAGAAGGGGCCCATGATGCCGCCGGAAAGGTTGAGCTTGATGTGGTCTACGCCGTTCTTGATCTGCTCTCGGATGGCTTCGACAAAGCCGTAGGGGCCGTCACACTCTCGAGCATGCCCGGAGGTCAGAAAGTGCCCCCCAGTGGTGGTGAGAAAGTGGCCGCAAGCGTATACCGTGGGGCCTGCAGGTCCGTTCGGGTCTTCGAATGCCCGCTTCCAGGCCACGTCCATGAAGTGGCCTGCGCCGGCGCAGCGGACTGACGTGACTCCGGCCTCGGTGAGGCCCCGCATCAAGTTCTGGCCGAACCAGGCAGTCAACTGCGGGACGCTTGTGCCGGGGGGATTGGGGTACTCAGGGTGAATGTGGACGTCCCAAAGGCCGGGCAGGAGGAATGCTCCGGCAAGGTCCACAACCACATCTCCAGAGCGGCCTTGCGGTGACGCTGGTTGCCCGCCGGAACTCACCGTGGTTATGTATCCGTCATCCACCGTAACAGTTGAGTTGGGGCGGACGCCTTCTGTAACGCAGTCGATGACATTGCAGTTTGCAAGGACGAGGGACATTCGACGCCTTCTGCGCTAAGTTCGGGCCGTGGCCAGAGCGCTTAGATCCTTCACCTCAATGTTGGAGACCAACATTATCAGCTCGTCGAGACGGCGGACCTCGAATTCCTTGAAGTCGTCATCCACCACCATGTAGCGGGAGACGACTTCCCAGATTTCCCGTTTCATCTTCTCCATCTTGTCCGGAGACAGGTCAATCCTATCCTGGATGAGCACCAGACGCATGCGATGACGGGCCACTTCGCTGGAACTCTCGCTGCCCTTTTCGGCCAGCCCCAACAGCCAACGCAATAGTTCACGCATGCGAATATGCCCTCCCCTTGATGCCGACCATGTCCCGCAGGCGATTGAACATCCCAGGACGGGCATCTATTTCCTTTAGTGGTACCTCTTCGCCGTCAATCCGGGCCGCGATCCGGGTGAATGCTGCTCCAGCAGTGGAGCGCCCGTCGTGTACCGCCGGGATTCCCCGGTTGGCAGCAGCGACGGTACGCTCGTCGGCTGGCACTAACCCGATTACCTCGACCGCCAGCAACGATTCAACGTCCTCCTGCCCCATCATGTCCCCGCGCTTTACCATTTCGGCGGAGATCCGGTTGATGATCAGGCGGGGACGGTGCAGTCCCGAGGCTTCAAGCAGTCCGATGACGCGATCGGCGTCGCGGATGGCCGAGACCTCCGGCGTGGTCACAATCACGGCTTCGCCGGCGGCGGCTATGGCGTTCTTGAAGCCCTGCTCGATCCCCGCTGGGCAGTCGATGAGTATGTAATCGAACTCACCCTCCAACTCGGCGCAGAGAGCCTTGAGTTGCTCGGGAGTGATGCTGTCCTTTTCGCGGGTCTGGGCAGCCGGGATCAAATAGAGTTCCAGCCGGTTCTTGTCCTGGATCATTGCCTGACGCAACCGGCACTTGCCCTCGATGACGTTGACGAGGTCGTAAACGATTCGGTTTTCCAGCCCCATGATGACGTCGAGATTGCGGAGGCCGATGTCGGTGTCGATGACCACGACCCGGTGGCCCCGCATGGCGAGGGCCGTTCCGATATTGGCAGTGGCGGTAGTCTTCCCGACACCGCCTTTGCCGGAGGTGATGACGATTGTCCTACCCTTCATAAGGTACCCCTTTCGTGTATCTGGCGAAACGCCCGGCAAACGGCGAGACCAGGACGGTGCCGCGTCGAACGTAAGCGATCTTGGGTTGAGGATCGACCGGGTTGCTCTTGCGCCTCTTGCCTCCCGCGGGTTCGTCGGTGGGAGAGGAATTGGCCTCGCAGTTGCCAATGCGGATTCGGGGAGCGGTGATTTCCAGAGCGATTACGGCGGCCTTGCTGTCGCCCCCGGCACCGGCATGGGGAAGGCCCTTAAGGGCTCCCATGACGATGATGTCGCCGTCCGCGATGACCTCCGCGCCTGGGTTGACGTCTCCCAGAACGACCAGGTCGCCGGAATGGCTGACAGTCTCCCCCGATCGGACAGTGCCGCGGACGATCATCGCCTGGTCCCGGTTGCGCTGGCCCTGTGAAGAGAGGCCACTGAGGGCGCGAGCGAGATCGGCGGAGGAGAATTCGGCCAGAGGGGTCGACGGCCTTCTCGTGCGCCTGACCGGAGGCTCCTCAATCCTCGGCTTCGGCCCCTCAGGAGCCGAAGTTTCCGGGGCTTGATTTTCCGGGGTATGACCGTTGGAGGAGACGAACCGCGAAACCTTGAGGCCGGATTTCTCGCGGAAGACCCGGCGAATTTCCTCCTCCTGGTCCTCGCTCAGGGTGCGCTTTCCGGTGTTGACGGTTATGCCACCCTTCGAGTACAGGGCGCCGTGTCCTGCCAGTTCTGCGTCGAGTTCAAGAGCGACCTTGTCCAGTGGAGCGTCTTCGTCGAGATGGAAGGCGACATCAGTGCCCCGGCCAATGATCAGGACGGCGCCACGCCGCTTGTTTGCCGTGGGGGCACCCTCGGCTTCGACAACTGGAGATTCGGAAACAACCACAACCCACCCCACTCCCGGTTATGTAATGTCGTTTATATCAGCAAGTCGCCTTAATTATCAATAAGTTTTGAAAGTAATTTGTAGGAGTTTTAATATTATGTGAAGTGGACGCCAGTTCAAGGAGCAACCCGGAACTGCATCTGGCCCCAGTAAAAGAAAACCGTAGTAAAAGAGAACCGCGCTCCCGTACAGAAGCGCGGCGGCAAGGAACTACGGATTCCAGTGCGTTATCAGATCAGTCGCGGGTACCGAAGAGGGCCACGGAGCAGGTGAACGAACCGGGCCGTCCGCCGAGGTTGTGGGTCAGGCCCAGATCGGCTTTCTGGAGCTGGCGGTCCCCGGCCTTGCCCTGCAGCTGCTTGTAGACCTCATAGATCATTCGAATGCCGCTGGCGCCGATCGGGTGGCCGAAACACTTGAGGCCTCCGTCCGTGTTCACAGGCAGCTCGCCCTCAAGGGTAAAGGTGCCCGCCTCCACGTCGGAACTGCCGCGCCCCCTGGGGCTGAACCCCAGGTCCTCATAGATGATCAGCTCGGTGATGGTGAAGCAGTCGTGGACCATAGCCAGATCGATTTCCCGGCGCGGGTCGGAGATGCCCGCCTCCTGGTAGGCTGCCTGGCTGGCGCGCACCGACTCCGGGAAGTGGGTGAAGTCCCAGTCGTTGCGCATGATGCCGAAGGCACCTACCGAGAGGCCGATACCCTTGACGAGGATGTAGTCGTCGCGGAAAGTCTTGGCGATCTCCGGGGTGGTGATGATCGCCGCAGCGGCTCCGTCGCTGACACCGCAACAGTCGAACAGGCCCAGCGGCCAAGCCACCATCGGGGCGTTGGCCACCTGATCGACACTAACCTCCCGCTGGAAGTGCGCCTTGGGGCTCATGGTGCCGTTATGGTGATTCTTGGACGCAATCTGCGCCAGCGTCTGCTTTCCTTCCTCGAAGGGGATGCCGTATTCGTGGAAGTAGCGGGTGGCGGCCAGAGCGAACTGCGAAGGCGGCGGCACCGGTGGATTCACGTCGGAACCGGGGGCTTCCGGCACTGCCAGGCCGGAGAAGCCGGAGTCTTTCAGCTTCTCCACGCCCAGGGCCAGCACGATGTCATACACACCGGCGGCGACCGCGTAACAGGCGTTACGGAAGGCGTCCGTGGCGGTGGCGCAGGCGTTTTCAACGCGGGTGATGGGGATGTAGTCCAGCTTGAGCGCGTCGGCCAAGGGCTGGCCGGTGCGGAAGGAGGAAACGGTGCCCAGCCAGGCGGCCTGGACGTCCTTGCCCTCGATCCCGGCGTCTTCGAATGCCTCGTAGGCGGCCTCCACCATCAGGTCGGCGGAACTGGCGTCCCAACGCTCGCCGAACTTGGTGCAGCCCATGCCGATAACGGCCACGCGATCCTTGATTCCGCTCATAACAACCTCTGCCCCTTTATGTTTCTATTCGCCCAGTATGCTGGTGAGGTGCCGCCGCAAGTCTGCTTCCAAACTGCCCTTGCCGCGTATTGTATTGCCGTAGAAGATTGCCCGATACCCGCTGATGTCAAAGGGAAGAGCCGCGGCCTCCCGATCAGCCAGCATGATAACCGGTTTTTGTAAAGCATGGGCATATCCCAACTCATAGAACACATTGGGGTTGGGCGGTGTAATATCGGCTATGACCACATGGGACTCAGCCAAACCTTGGGTAATGTCTTGGATAATTACGCCCGGACGGTAGATGTCGGAAGCCCGATACGCCTCGACTCCTAACTCGGCGCAGACCGGCTTAATGACGTCCTCGTATAACTCGTTGAACGGGCCGGTAAATTGCATAACGATGAAAGCGGATGGTGGTTGGGTTGAGACTCCAAATTGGGTAAAACTGACTGGGTCAGCTCCCCAAGTGAAAAGACCAACCTGTTCCCGCTCCAGGGGACCACTCAGAACGTGATCCAGCACTTTGATGCTGTCTACTTTTAGGCTTATCCTTTGGCCTTCCAATTCGACTTCAACTAGATATGGGGAATTGGCTCTCAGATTGGCCATTTTCCCCGCACCTCCCAGCCGTCGCCAGCCTGTACGCGGGTCAAACTCCTCGATAACATAGGCTTCACCATAACCGCCAATCCCTACGGTAATATACCGAGAATTCAGCGAACTGAAACCCAAGAGGATTCTCCCTGCACCGGTATTAGACGAAAGGCTGACTGTTGTCATTACCCAACCACTGCCGAACCTGACACCACTTAAGGCAATCCCATAAGGAACCCGTAAAGTGGATGCAATGTCAGGCGTCTCATCCGTCCCGTTGTAAGTTATGGAATTCTTCTCTATTTTCCAAAGGCCCTCTATGGCCGCCAAGCCCTCTACAACTTTGTAACTCTTTGGCATCAGGTACTGTTCTTTGTGGTTGGATAAGAGTGTGGCTCTAATTGGCCGTCACCCGCTGCGGCACTGCCTTCCAGTAGTAGTTGTGGATTCCGTTGACCACGCGGAGCTTGCGGAAGCTCATTTCCACTGGCATGCCGACGTGGATTTCGTCCAGTTCGCGGTCTGTAATCATGCACAGGGCGCGTCCACCGCCATCGAAGTCTACCACGGCGATGACCAGCGGAGTGTCGGTGGTGCCCGCCAGGTAGTCCATGGAGTAGGTGAACACCCGGCCGGGACGGTCGCTGAGGCGCAGCGGCGTTGAGTCGTCGTGGGCGCGGCAGTTGACGCAGACCCGTTGCGGCGGGTACTGGACGAATCCGCACTGATTGCAGGTGGCACCATAGAACCGTATGTTCCTGTCGCCCTCGCGCCACAGGGCCGAGACCGACGGCGACGGCGCCTGCGGGCGGCGCGAGGCGGCGTCGGTGACCCACACGTCCCGCCACCGGGCGTAGGTCTCATAGCTGTCCAACGACTTCCCGGAGTTCAGGAAACCGCTGACACCCGTGCTGGCCCTTTGATTTGCGGCTGAGCCCGTGGCCCGGAAGCCAAGGACGTCGCTGCCGTCGCCGTATGATGCGGCTACTATGAGCTGGCCCGGGGTGGCGTTCTCAAGCGCCGAGGCCAGCAACATGGGCACGAACGCAGCGCCCGTGTTGCCGAGGCGACCGAACATTCCGTCCTGGACCTGCTCGGGGGCGAATCCCATCTGCCGTGCCAGTTGCTGGTGGCGGCGCCCATCGGGGGCATAGACGGCCAGCTTGCCGACGTCCCTGGCCGCTATGCTCTGGCGCTCCATGAAACCAGCGATGGCGTCGCCGAGAATACGCTCCAATCCCTCTTCAATGGCGAAGCGGTCCTCCCAGGATCGGACAAATGGGTCGCCGGCGCTGCGCCAGACGTCCATCATGTTCTCGGAGATGCTGTAGGAGCCCTCATAGTCGGCGATTGTGCCGTCGTTCGAAACAATGAACGCCGCTGCGCCGTCGCCGGAGTTTCGCTCTGCGTCGCCCTTGGGTGCGCCCTGGCGGTTGTCGCTGGCAATGACCAGCACCTGCTTGGCTGAGCCGGCGGCCACCGAGTCGAGGGCCTGCTTCAGAGCCGCGGTTCCGGCGCGAAGGACATCGGTTATGTCGGCCGTGAAGATGTCGCGGCGGAGATCCAGCGCAGTTGCAATGATTGAAGCGCAACCTTTTTCCGCATACGGAGGCGTAGTTGTGGCGAAAAGCAGGCCGTCGATGTCCTGCCTGTCGCGACCCGAGAGACAGTCAAGGCCAGCGGCCACTGCCATCGAGACGCTGTCTTCATCAAAGTTGGCCACGGAACGCTCGACCCGCGAGCCCCAGCCGTCGGTGGACGCACCGAGGCGGTAGCGGGGGACGTAGGCGCCAAAAGCCGCGATTCCAGCCACGAACACACTCCTGCGAGGGGATGCTGAGATGCTATCAGCGCGGGAAATCGGGTGTCAAACGGGGGTGGGGGAGTTAGCCACCTGCACGGTGTGAAAGATGCCTTAAGCGACGGCTGCACGGTACTCCGCAAATACATCACCTGGCAGCTTGTGATCCAGGCGCCAAGTGATCTGCACGGGACGTTCAGAGCGATGTTCGACGTACCTTGCTGTGCCTGCGCAGAAGTAGGGCATGGTACGCCGCGAGGCGTCCTGCCGTGATTTTCTAATGAACAGGACGACATTGGACCCGCTCGCATCGTGGTTGAAGTACCGTTGGGCCGTCTCGCTCGACGCCGACGTGTTTGCCTGGCTCTCCCAATGAAACAGATCGTCGCTAATTGCGAAGTCCAAGTAACGTGTGGTTGGTGAGTAATATTTCTCTGACTTTTCAAGGGTTATGAAAAGTAGGTCTGTCTTGGTCTGCTGGTGGAAGTAGACGCCCGCCTGAAGTCGGAACGGATTGGTAACATCTGAGGAACCAAAAGCAGACAGAATTTCCTGCTGGTTGTATGAAGCATGCACCATGAGGGGAATTTCACCAGGCAATCCCAGTGGTCGCTGTAAGTGCGTTATTTTGCTGTCTAAAATATCAAGGAGCTCGAGGAGCTCCCTGCGAATTGACAGGTGCCGCCAGAAATCAGCGAGGGCATCGTCGAAGGTGCCATAGCTGCCCTTGGAGACGTTGCGAAGGGTAAGCAATAAGGCAGAAAGCCGCCGCTTGTCTGGCTCATCTAAGGCGGCTGCATAACGAGGCTGGTCCTCCCTCAAGAGTTCACGGTAGCTATCGATTCGCTCTTTGTCGTCAAAATGCAGGGTGCGACCTACCCCGTGGAGGAATTGTTCCTCTCCTTCCACTTCCAGAGGTCCCGGAAAACCAGCTTGCCGTCGCAGTTCGGTCCAACTGTGAGTTCCTTGGTAGATATCCTCAAGTTCTAATCCGGTTTCATCCAGGAAATCTCTGAGGGTACGGTCTCCCAGGGATCTCAGTTCCCGGATTTTTCGAGGCCAAGTATTGGGAATGGCATTCCTTACGTTGTTGAGTACGATTTCCTTGGACACCGGGTCCAGGTCAATCTGGCAGCCCGGCGGCAGGAAAGGGAAACCCCCTTCGATATCCGACTCCAGTTCCCGACGTGTCCGACCGAGCAGGGCGCGATACTTGAGATCAAAGCGGAACTGTTGATGCTGGTGGCCTACGAAGTCCAAAACCGTGAGGACGTCCTTCTCCTCTGTCCTTCTTAGTCCTCTACCGAGCTGCTGCAGAAAGATTGTGGCGCTGTCAGTGGGCCTAATCATCAGCACCACATCTATAGCAGGGACATCCACCCCTTCGTTAAAAAGGTCAACGGTGAAAAGAACCTGGGTTTCTCCACGGCGTAAGGCTGCGAGTTGCTCGTCTCGCGCTTGCTGAGAGGTTGCCGAGGTGATTGCGTGGGCTGAGATGCCGGCCTTCTGAAACTGCTCCGCCATAAACACGGCGTGTTGGATGCTTACGCAAAATCCGAGGGCGCGCATGGTCTTCGGGTCGGTCACCTTGTCCTGGACCGCACCGATAACGTGGCCAATCCACGAATGGCTCCCAGTGTATAGCTCGGTGAGTTCGTTAATGTCGTACCCTACTCCCCTGCGCCACGTAATGCGGGAGAGGTCCTGTTGGTCGTGAATTCCGAAGTAGTGGAACGGGGACAGTAGTCCCTGCTCGAGGGCATCCCACAGCCTCAGTTCCACAGCGGTACGACCGTCGAACCAACGCAAGATGTCTAGGCCGTCCGTCCTTTCCGGCGTGGCTGTAAGACCCAGGAGGTATCTGGGACGAACGCGATTTAGTAGGGCTTCGTAGGTCGCTGCCGCAGCGTGGTGAAATTCGTCTACGACAACGATATCAAACCGTTCCGGGTCAAGGTCCGAAAGATCGGCTGTAGTGAGAGACTGAATAGAGGCGAACACGTGCTCCCATTGCGTGGGTCTCTTGCCTGCAACCCATAGCTCCCCAAAGGAGCCGTCATTTAGCGCGTGTCGAAATACAGCCTGGCTCTGTTCCAAAATCTCGCTGCGATGCGCCACGAATAACAGCCGCGCTCTTTCTTCTGTAGACTGCAGTCGTCGGTAATCCAAGGCTGCCACGACCGTCTTTCCAGTCCCCGTGGCGGCCACAATCAAATTGTTGTGAAATCCGCGTTCTCGCTCCAGCGCAAGCCGATCAAGCATCTGTCTCTGGAATGGATAAGGCTCGATTCTGAATGGAGTCAGAATAAAGTCGCCTTGAGGCGATCCCCCGGTGGCCCGGGAGAAGCGCTCTGCGTCAAATTCCTCGAAGTGGGGGTCCTGCCAGTAGGTCTCGAAGGTTCTCTCGAAGCCATCGACGACCTCTGCGTTGAGGCGTTGGGAGGCTCTTACGTTCCACTCAAGGCCAGTTGCCTGTGCCGTATGAGTCAGGTTGGAAGAGCCGATGTACACGGTGGAAAAGCCCGATTTGCGATGAAACAGCCAGGCCTTCGCGTGCAGGCGAGTTGACCCGGTGTCGTAGGACACTTTTATTTGTGCCCCAATTTTCTCCAGTTCCTCCAGGGCACGGAGTTCGGTGGTTCCCGTGTAGGTGGTGGTTATCACTCGAAGGGATTTTCCATCCTGAATGTGCCGGCGTAACCGGTCTCGGATCTGCCTGATGCCGCTCCACCTTACGAAAGCAACTATGATGTCAATTCTGTCAGCGGATTCAATTTCAGCGGCAATCTCGTTGACCAATGAGGGCTGACCTGGCGCGTTGGTCATGAGAACGGTGTCGCGCAGTGGGGTGTGAGGGCGTGCAATGGGTATGGGCTTACTATCGGGGCCCAGCGGTTGTATTGCAGTTAGCCGGTGGATTTCTTGTCCGATGGCCAATTCCGCCTGGCGAGAGTCCGGGTAGAGGTCTCTCAGAATCGCGAGAAGGGCCCGAGACAGCTTCGCCGTAACCTCAACAAGGCTGCCGGTCGGTTGGGCGGCCAATATGCTCCTAGACCAAAGACCGACAATCTCGCCTACTCTGTCTGGAATCTCTGCTGCGTCAACCGCTCCAATTTCGGGAACGAGGTGGCGGGTTATGAGTCCTTCCAGCCGTCGCTGCAGGTCTTCGTCGAGGAGAGTGTCATAGAGACCGCGAGGAAGCTCGTTGCTGCTTTGAGGAGTGGTCATGGCCTATCCGTGCCTATCTAGAGTTCGAACTCTTTGACGTCGTCGGCGATTATCAGGGTGGCTCCGGTGAGGGCCTGGACCTCCTCAGGGGTCCAGCCGGGGGCGACCTCCCGCAGAGCGAGACCGTTGGGAGTGCGCTCGATAACCGCCAGATCGGTAACAATCAAGTAGACGCAGCCTTGGCCGGTTACGGGAAAGGTGCATTCCTCTACGATCTTGGGGTTGTTCTGGCGGTCGGTATGCTCCATTGCGACGATGACGCCGCTGGCCCCGGCGGCGAGGTCCATGGCGCCTCCGACGTTGCCCACGCCGCGCTGGGGGAGCATCCAGTTGGCCAGATCGCCGTTGGCCGAGACCTGGTGGGAGCCAAGAACAGTCACGTCAACGTGGCCGCCTCGAATCATGGCGAAGGCATGTGATGAGTCGAAGAACGACATTCCCTGCACTGGCTCCAGGAACTGGCCACCGGCGTTGATCAAATCGATGTCCTCGTTGCCCTCGTCGGCCAGTGGGCCGCAGTTCAGGATGCCGCTCTCGCTGTGGTAGAACACGGTGCGGCCCTCGGGCAGAAAGCTGGAGACCAGCGTGGGTATACCTATGCCCAGGTTGACGTAGGCGCCGTCGGGCAGTTCCTTGGCCACCCGCATGGCGATGATCTCGCGGGGTAGGCGTTCTTTTTCGGCCAGCGATTCGAGGTCAACAGCCATGTCATCTTCCTCTTTCGGCCCTACACATCGAGGTAGGGCGAGAAGTCGTCGGGGCGTATCACAATGCGGTCGACGAACACGCCGGGAGTCACAATCTCCTCCGGGTCCAGATCTCCCGGCTCAACGATCTCATCCACCTCGACCACTGTTGTGCGAGCGGCGGTTGCCATCACGGGGTTGAAGTTCCGGGATGTGCCCTTATAGACCACGTTACCGAGAGTGTCGGCCTTGTGGGCCCTGAAGATGCAGATGTCGGCCAGGATGCGCTGCTCGAGCACGTGGGGACGCCCGCCGAACTCTCGTATCTCCTTACCCTCGCCCAGCAGGGTGCCGACCGCGGTAGGAGTGAAGAACGCGGCTACCCCGGCCCCTCCTGAACGCAGCCGTTCGGCCAACGTACCCTGGGGTGAGACCTCCAGAGTCGACTCCCCCTCCTGATAGGCGCGCTCGAAGGCGCTGGGCCGGTTTATGGACGGGGATACAGGATAGGAGGCGATGGCATTGGCGATCTGTCCGTTCTCCACCAGGATGGTGTGGTCGATGGGTGTCACTCCCTCGGGAGCGCCGAACCGGGCCACGCGGGCGATGCCAGCGGTGTTGCTGATCATGGTGAGACCCCTGGCGCCGCCATCCCGCAAGGCGACCATCAGGTAGTGGGCCATACCGCCGGGGCCACCGAAGCCGTCCACATTGACGATGGCGCCATCCGGCACGTCATGCAGCGCCTCTTCAGCGGTGGCATACACCTTGTTGGGCCAGTGCAGCGTTGGGATGTCGAAGGTCATCTCGGTCAGAGTGGGCGATACGGTTATCGGGGCCTCGGTCATGGCTGCTACATCGTCCGAGGACCAGCCAGGCGCCACCTCTATCAGTTCGAGGCCCGCATCGGTTATCCGGATGACCGAAATGTCGGTGATTATCACGGCCAGACACCGGACGCCGTCGACAGGCAGCGAACAGGTTTCGTGAATCCTGGATATACCGCCTTCGTGGGCATGGGTCATCAGCGCGACGATACGCCTGGCCCCCGATGCCAGATCGACAGCGAAGCCGGGAGCCGCCAGGTTGGTGGTTTCAGCAGTGGTCCAGTGGACGAAGTCGCCTTGGGTGCTCACTTGGGCCGCTTCTACGAAGGCCAGGTCCACGTGCCCGCCCCCGAGCATGGCTGCGACATCCACAGCGCCAACCACAGCACCTCCGCGTGTTATCCCGGCCGGTTGTCCCGAGCCGTCCACGACATAATGCGAGGGGCCGGGCCGGTATCCCACCGCGCCGCTTTCGGCGAGAAGCCAGGCGCCGCTGCCAGCGGGCATCACTTCTGGTACGACAGAGGCCAGGCCTGAGCCGACGACAACCGTCTCACCGGCCCGAATCTCCCGAGAGGCACGCGCAGCCATTTGTTGAGGATCGAGTCTGTCTCCTGGCATATTTGCGGCCTCTGCGTGTGATTTCCAAAAGGGGACTCAGTCAGGGGGATCGCAGCCGGAGTGGCTACGAGGTCTGCACGATTCGCTGAATGAAAATAGCGGGCGTGATGACGGTCTCCGGATCTATTCCCCCAGCTTCCCGAATGTCATCCACCTGCGCGACCGAAACTCGAGCCGCCATCGCCATTATGGGGTTCCAGTTACGGCCCGTTCCCGAGTACACCAGGTTGCCCAGCCTGTCAGCCACCGAGGCGCGAAGCAGTGCAAAGTCGGCCTTGATCGCGGGCTGAAAGACATACTCACGGCCATCGATAGTTCGGACCTCCAGGCCCGCGGCGAAACGGGTTCCGGCACCCGCGGCGAGGAACGAACCGCCGATACCGGCCCCCCCGGCGCGGATTCTCTCGGTCAGAACGCCCACGGGCTGAACTTCCAGCTCCAACTGCCCACGCCCCCACATATGCCTCACAGGACCACCCTGGCGTGGGTCAAAGGGCAGTGGAGAGACGATCTTTCGAACAAGTCCCGACGTCACCAACGCGTTTACGTCGCCGTTGCCAGAACCCGCCTCGCCTGCTCCGTGAGTTATCACCGTGAGGTCCCGTGCGCCAGACGCGATAACGGCACGGATAAGCGCATTCGGCTGGTGGTGACCGGCGAACCCGCCGATCATCACGGCGGCCCCGTCGCCGAGGCCGGCGACGGCAGCTTCGGGGGAGTCGTAAACCTTGTTCAGGTTAGAACCGGATGATGTGGTCACTGGCGATTTCCCTCAAGATGCCGGGGCCGGGGCCGGTTCTTCGGTGGGTTCAGGGCCGGTCGAATTTCGCGGGTTCGACGGTTGCTTGTGGTTACCATTCCGCACAAAACCGATCAGGGCCGATATGCCTGCGGCTGCAACACCAGCCGCTGCCACTACTGCTCAAAGCATTGGTATTCTCCTGCCTGCCCCGGGGCCAGCCGCTTGGGCACCAGGGGGTAATATCAGCCAGCGCCCAGCATTATACCAACCTTGCGAATGTTCAAGGTGCGCAATGTTGGGCCACCCAACGATCGGAGATCAAAGTCCAGGAAAGGAAACCGCCCCACCGAATGGCGGGGCGGCAATTGGTCGGTGAAACGATCCAGCTGGACTAGAAGTCCATTCCGCCGCCCGGGGGCATGGCGGGCATGGCGGACGCAGGCTGGGGGATCTCGGAGATCATGGACTCGGTGGTCAGGACCATGGCCGCGACGCTGGCTGCGTTCTGCAGAGCCGATCGGGTGACCTTGGCCGGGTCAACGATACCCCTCTCAAGCATGGGGCCGTATTCGCCGACCTCGGCGTCATAGCCGTAGTCATCGGCCTGCTGCTTGACCTGGTTGAGCACCACGGCGCCTTCGAAACCTGCGTTCTCGGCGATGAGCTTCAGGGGCTGTTCGAGGGAGCGGCGGATGATGTCCACGCCGACGCGCTCGTCTAGCGGGAGTTCGCCTATGCTGTCCAGCGCGCGCTGGGCGCGTACCAGAGCCACGCCGCCGCCAGGGACGATGCCCTCTTCAACGGCGGAGCGGGTGGCCGACAGGGCGTCCTCGACGCGGGCCTTGCGCTCTTTGAGCTCGATCTCGGTGGCTGCGCCGACCTTGATGACTGCGACGCCGCCTGACAGCTTGGCCATGCGTTCCTGCAGCTTCTCGCGGTCGAACTCGGAGGTGGTGTCTTCTATCTGGGCCTTGATCTGGGTGATGCGGGCCTGGATGGCATCTTCAGATCCCCGGCCCTCAACGACGGTGGTCTCGTCCTTGGTGGCGGTTACGCGCCGGGCCTGGCCGAAGTCCTCGATGGTGGCTGCGTCCAGCTTGCGGCCGGTCTCTTCGCTGATGACAGTGCCACCGGTCAGGATGGCGATGTCTTCGAGCATGGCCTTCCGGCGGTCCCCGAAGCCCGGGGCCTTGACGGCCAGGGCGTTGAGGGTGCCGCGCAGCTTGTTGACCACGACAGTGGCCAGGGCCTCGCCGTCGACGTCCTCAGCGACGATGACGACGTTCTTGCGGCCTACCTGGAGCAACTTTTCCAGGGCGGGGAGCAACTCGGCAACGGCCGAGATCTTCTTGTCGGTAATGATGATGGTGGGGTCCTCAAGGACCGATTCCATCCGGTCGGGGTTGGTGATGAAGTAGGGAGAGATGTAGCCGCGATCGACCTGCATCCCTTCCACGTACTCGATCTCGTCGGCGAGACCCTTGGACTCCTCGACGGTAATCACGCCGTCCTTGCCGACCTTTTCCATGGCTTCCGCGATGGTTTCGCCGATGGCTTCCTCGTGGGCGGAAAGGCTGGCGACCTGGCCGATGCGCTCACGGGTTTCCACGGACTGAGACATACCGCCCAGTTCACCGACCACGGCCGCAACGGCACGCTCGATGCCGCGTTTGATGGCCATGGGGTTGGAACCGGCGGTCACGTTCTTGAAGCCGTCGGTGATGATGGCCTGGGCCAGCACGACCGAGGTGGTGGTGCCATCGCCGGCGGCGTCGTTGGTCTTGGTGGCGGCTTCTTTCAGGAGCTGGGCACCCATGTTCTCGAAGGAATCAGGGAGCTCGATTTCCTTGGCGATGGTAACGCCGTCGCTGCAGACCTGGGGAGGGCCGAAGGACTTGTCGAGGACCACGTTGCGGCCCTTGGGACCGAGGGTAATCTTCACCGAATCGGCGAGGATGTCGATACCGGTACGGAGGGACTTACGCGCATCCTCCGAATAGGTAAGCTTCTTGGCTGGCATCCATTCCTCCTTATTATGTACAGGGGTGAATCTACCGGCCGGACAGACGCTCCCGATTCATAGGGGAGCTGTCAGTCCTGCGCCAGAACTAGGATAGCTTGGCCAGAATGTCGCTCTCACGCAGGATGAGATATTCGTCGTCGCCGTCCTTGTATTCAGTGCCGGCAAACTTGGAATAGATAACCCGGTCGCCCTTGGCAACGTCCATAGCAATGCGGGAACCGTCATCGCTGTGGCGGCCTGGACCAACCGCAACCACCTCGCCCTCCTGGGGCTTTTCCTTGGCAGTGTCGGGCAGGAATATACCGCCCTTAGTGGTCTGTTCGCCCTCTATGGGTTTAACTACCACTCGTTCTCCCAATGGCTGGAAATTCGCCACCGTGGCCTCCTTTAAGTTATGCCGGGAGATTGGTCTTGGCCCGGCAAATTCTACCTACGATTAGCACTCTGGGCGGCAGAGTGCTAATCTATGGTAATCAAGGCATTTTGGCTTGTCAAGAATCGTTTTAGCATCTCGATTCGTAGGCGTCAAGGTACGCCCAAAACGCTTGCTTCATCGCTATGATAGCGGTTCCTGATGCCCCCAACGAAGGGCTACCATAGCTTACTCGCATCTAAAATTCACCTGTGCCGGAGGGGTTGCAGTCGTCTCCCTTCACAATCCGGCGGCCGCCAACCGGGTGAATATGGCCATGGCCGCCGAACTGCGGGAGCTGGCCTCGGAGCTCGCGGTAAGCGACGAGGTGAGGGTGGTAATATTGACCGGCACGGCGCCGGCCTTTTCCCTTGGCCGTGAAGCGCCCTCCAGTGCGGGCGAAATTGACGCGCTGCGGGTCTCCGGCGCCGTAGCAGGGCTGCCAATGCCTGTTCTGGCAGCGCTTAACGGCGATGCGTCCGATCACGGGCTGGATCTGGCCCTGGCTGCGGATCTGCGATTGGCGGTGCCTGAGGCGAAGTTGTGGTTCTCCGTTCCGTCGGACCAGGGATTTGCATTCGACGGAGGAACGCAACGATTGCCTCGTCTGGTGGGCCCAGGGTGGGCGCGCGATATGCTGCTTACGGGCCGCAAGATTACCGCCTCTGAGGCCCTGGCTATCGGGCTGGTCAACCGGGTGTCTGAACGGGATGAGGACGTGCTGCAACTGGCACACCAAATGGCTGAGGAGATAGCGGTAGGAAGCCCACTGGGAGCCAGGTATGTGAAGGAAGCAGTAACGTCCGGTGCTGACATGGGCCTGGACCAGGCGATGGGGCTGGAGGCGGACCTGAATGTGATTCTGCAGAGCACCAAGGACAGGGCCGAAGGTATAGCCTCCTTTCTGCAGCGCCGTCCTCCCACATTCACCGGAGAGTAAGCGCCCGGTCGTCGTTGCCGAGGGATCCACTGGTAGAAACCGACAAGGAGCGTACCTTGAAACTCAAGCTCGACCTGCACACGCATGTGTGGGAGGCCTTTAACTTTCAACCGCCATCGCTGGATATTGCCGAGAAGGTGGTCCGGAAGATCAAGTCGGCAGGCATAGACGGTATCGGTATCACGGATCACCACAACAAGGACTGGTCGTTCGAGTTCCGGGAACTGGTGGAGCAGCATTTCCCGGGTGAGGTGGTCATCATCCCCGGCTGGGAGATCGAGGTGCGGCCTGAGCAGAATCCCTTTGCCGAGTACCAGGTGGCGGAACTGTTCCTGCCGCCCATTCAAGGGATGGATGGTGGAGTTTTCCGCACCTACTGCCATCCCGGCTACTATTCCCCGGAGATCATCATCGAGCAGGACATTCACGCCATCGAAATCGACAACTACATTCACAATTGGCACATTAGGAAGCCACTGGTCAAGGAGAAAGCGGACACTCACGGACTTATTCTCATGGAAGTGAGCGATGCCCACAACCTGGAGAACATCGGCTTGCGCTACACCGAGGTGGACCTCTCAGAGCTATATGCCCGGGCGGTCAAGCCGGAGATCGCATCGCTGCGATAGCCATTATGGGTGCGTTCGAGACCCTGATATATGAGAAGGAAGGCGCAGTTGCCCGTATTTCCCTGGATCGTCCCGATGTACTCAATGCCTACAACGTCCAGATGCGGGACGATTTTTGCGAGGCTCTGGGCGCAGTTTCTGAGGATTCGGATGTCAGGGCGCTGCTGATTACGGGTGAGGGGCGGGGATTTTGCGCCGGGGCTGATCTGACCGAGTTCGGGACCGCGCCGTCCCTGGCTATTGCGCGGCGGGTGCGCTGGGAGAGGGATGTCTGGGGACAGCTAATCAACTTAAGCAAACCCGTTGTTGCCGCCCTGCATGGGTACTGCATGGGCTCGGGGCTGGAGATCGCGCTCCTGTGCGACCTGCGTTTGGCGGCCCAGGATACGGTCTTTGCGATGCCGGAGGTGCGACTGGGGATGATTCCTGCCGCCGGAGGAACACAAACGCTGCCGCGGACTGCCGGAACCTCGCAGGCCGTGGACCTGCTGCTGACGGGCCGAAGGTTCCGCGCGGACGAGGCGCTGTCCATGGGGCTGGTGACCCGGCTCTTCGCTCCCGATCTACTGCGGGAGAAGGCCTGGGAGGTGGCCCGGCAATTGGCGGAGATCGATCCGGCCGTTGTCGCAACGCTTAAGCGGTCTCTAAGCGAAGGTAATGACCTGCCTTTGAGAGACGCGTTGGACCTGGAAAGGCGACTCGTAATACTGTCGTCATCCAACTAGCCTAAACTTCGGTTGTTATGCATCTCGATACTGCCCAGATACATTGGAGGGGCCTTTTCATAGCCGCACGATGAATACGACCGACTTACTGACCATAGCCGAAGCTATAGTTCCCGACCGCACCGCGATGATCTTTGACGGGCGCGAGTTCACCTACGGCCAGATTTCCCAGCGGGTCAACCGCCTGGCCAACGCCATGGCCGAGCTGGGCGTGACGCCGGGCGACCGCGTCGCGACGATGCAGGTGAACAGCCATCGGAGCATCGAGCTTTATTTCGCCGCGGCCCAACTGGATGCGGTGTACGTGCCCATCAACTTCCGGGCCAAGACCGACGAACTTCACCAGATGTTGCGCATCGCTGAGCCGGCCTGTCTGTTCATCGGAGAGCGCTACCTGGAACTGCTGGGAGAGGAGAAGCTGTTCGGCATGCCCCAGGACCGGGTCATCATCCTGGACGCGGGGACCATCACCGGGCTGACCAGCTACGAATACCTGCTGAGGACTGCCTCTCCGGACCAGTTGCATTTCCCCGAGGCCGACGACAACGACACGACAGTGATTATGTTCACCTCAGGCACCACCAGCGCACCCAAGGGGGTGATGCTGACCCACGACAGTTTCGCGTCGTATATTCTCGCCACGGTGATGCCAGCGGACCCGGACATTGAGGAAACGAATCTCGTAACCGTACCTTACTACCACATCGCCGGGCTGCAGGCAGCGTTGACGGCCGTGTACGCGGGGCGAACGCAGGTCATCATGCGGCAGTTCGAGCCAGTGCAATGGATGGAACTGGTGCAGGAGCACCAGGCCAACCGGGCCATGCTGGTTCCGACCATGCTGAAGCAGCTGATGGACCACTCACGCTTCGGCGAGTTTGACCTGTCGTCGCTGGATGTGATCACCTACGGCGCGGCTCCAATGCCCATCGAGGTGATCCGGGACGCGATCAAACGGTTTCCCGGCGCCAGCTTCATAAACGCCTTTGGCCAGACCGAGACAGCCTCCACCATTACCATGCTGCCGCCCGAGGACCACGTGTTGGAAGGATCGCCCAAGGAGATAGAGATAAAGCTCCGGCGGCTGACCTCAATTGGCAAGCCATTGGAGGATGTGGAAGTTGAGATAGTTGACGAGGACGGTCAACCGGCTCGTCTCGGCGAAACGGGTGAAATCGTAGCTCGCGGCCCACGAATGATGGCCGGGTACTGGCAGGAGGATGCGGCGACCCGCGAAACTCTGCGATCCGGCTGGGTGTATACGGGCGACCTGGGTTACAGGGACGGGGACGGCTACATCTACCTCGCCGGACGCTCCAAGGACTTTATCAAGCGCGGCGGAGAGATGGTCTCGCCGGAGGAAGTGGAGTCGGTGCTGCTCTCGCACCCCCAGGTGGACGACGCCGCGGTCATCGGTGTGCCGGACGTGGAATGGGGCGAGGAAATCCGTGCGCTGGTGGTCCGGGCTCTGAGCGGCGCTCCTGCGGGCACCGGAGAGGGGGAACCGGCGACCCAGGACGACATCATCGAGTACTGCCGGGACAGGCTGGCCGGATTCAAGCGCCCGCGGTCGGTGGTGTTCGTCGAGGAACTGCCGCGCAACGTCATGGGCAAGGTCCTGAAGCGGGACCTTCGCGAGGAACACGGCTACCCGGTCGAATCTTCCTAGTTACCTAGCCCATTGGCCTGATCGAGGCCGAAATGGTCCGGCGGAGGCATCTAGCGTGAAAACAGCAATTGTAGGCGCTGGCGGCGTTGGGGGGTATTTCGGAGGGCTCTTGGCCCGGAATGGGCACGAAGTCACCTTTGTGGCTCGGGGCGCGCACCTGGAGGCCATTCAACGGAACGGCGGGCTTCGGGTGGAGAGCCAGAACGACGGTGAGTTTCACGCGCCCGGACGGGGTGTCGGTGATTCGGCAGATGCCGGACTCCAGGACTTGGTGCTGTTCAACGTGAAGATGCACCACAACCCTGCCGCCATCGCCTCCCTACCCCCCATGATCGGCCCTGACACAGTGGTGTTGACCCTGCAGAACGGCGTCGACAATGGTGAGCAGATCGCCGTTGGCGTTGGCAATCGGCACGTGATGATCGGCTCGGCCTTTATGGAGGGCCGGATTTCGGAGCCCGGAGTGGTGACTCAGGGTGGGCCGGGCACGGCCGGGTTTGGCGAAATGACGGTCGGGATCACGGAGCGGGGAGAGCGCCTCCATCGTGAATTTGTGGATGCAGGCTGGCGTGTGGAACTCCACGAGAACATGGTGGGCATGCTCTGGAAGAAATTTGCCTACATCGCGGGGTCCGCTGGGGTGTGTTCGGCCGCCAACTGCGTTTACGAGGAGATGCGCACAATCCCCACCACCCGTGCGCTGATCCAGCAGGCAATCGAGGAGGCGCTGGAGGTGGGTCGGGCCAGCGGCGCGCCAATCATGGACGACTCGCTGGAATGGGCGATGAACTCGCTGGACCGTTTCCCAGCGCAGGGACGAGCGTCCATGGCCAAGGACTTCACGGAAGGGCGTCCGGTGGAACTCGAGGGACTGAACGGCGCCCTCATCCGCCTGGCCCGGCAGACAGGCACGCCAACGCCCGCCAACGACTTCCTGTACGCTGTGTTGCGACCACTGGCCGACCGCATCGCCGCGGAACACGCCGCTGGGTGAACCCCCGGGTCTTTCTGTTTTCACCCAGGAGAGAGGCGAGCCTACTCGTCCTGCATCTGGTGACGCTGGCCTTTTGCGAGCCCTCAAGGCTCCCTCTTACCATCGAACGTGGCCAGTGAGCACTGCAGGCAAAGCAACGAGCAACCTGCGACCGATGGCCCGCGAGGCCTAATGCCCGAAAAGCACAGCGTCGTCGTCACCACCCTTCACGGTAACCTGTCGGGCCAGCCGGCACCTCGTAATGCCACACAGGGCATCACTGGTTGAATGTCTCGGCTCTGGCGTGCATCAAATTGCAACACTCCCCGGCGGCACGAACCCCTTTGAACATCCCCGTGCCCTAGCTGTAGGACCCAACCGCAACGCCGCCCGCACCACCCGATGCAACACTTCGGACGCAGTGGCAGAAAGCGAGACTGGCTGCTGCCACGCGGAGGCAGCACTGGGCGACGACCGAAATACCCTGGATGAACCCCGGTCTTCTCTTGCCAATGCCGATCCCGCTCCTACTGGTCGTCTGACAGGGTGATATACTCTCTCGCAGTTTGCCAGACTCAGACTGCAGGAGGTCTCCGGTGAAGACTGTTGACGCCATTGCCGAGATTTTGAAACGGGAGGGGGTGGAGTTTTTGCCATGCTTCCCG
Organism: Dehalococcoidia bacterium; assembly: GCA_965219395.1. Taxonomy (GTDB): domain Bacteria; phylum Chloroflexota; class Dehalococcoidia; order Lucifugimonadales; family UBA3495; genus VXOI01. The sequence goes on along the minus strand of CBDCNN010000002.1, from coordinate 2,498,382 downwards.
ACTACGTCAGTCATCGAGTCATGCGCTGAGGCGGGTATACGCCCCATCGTGTGCCGACAGGAGCGAGTTGGCCTCGGCATCGCCGACGGGTACAGCCGCACCACCAACGGCGACAAGATGGGCGTGTTCGCCATGCAGTACGGCCCTGGCGCCGAGAATGCCTACTCCGGCGCCGCCACAGCCTTTTCCGACTCCACTCCAATGCTGCTTCTGCCCTTGGGGCACCCGAGGGAAAGGCAGGGAGTTTTTCCACTCTACAGCTCGCTGGAAAGCTATGCCTCGATCACGAAGAGCATCGAGCAGATAAACACGCCGGACCGGACCTCCCAGGTAATGCGCCGTGCCTTCGCTGCGTTGCGGCAGGGCCGTCCTGGACCGGTAGCGGTGGAGATCCCTGCCGACGTCGCCGTTGAAGAGGTTGCCGAAGAGGCTTTCTACTATGTTCCCAGCCGCCAGACTGCATCGCAGGGCGATCCTGGGGATGTGGAAGCCGCGGCCCGGGCCCTCTGCGGTGCCAGCAATCCGGTGATCATGGCAGGCCAGGGAGTGATGTACGCCAAGGCCTCCGAGGAGTTGCAGGAACTGGCGGAACTGCTGCAAGTGCCTGTGACCACCACGCTGCTGGGCAAGAGTGCCTTTGACGAAACGCATCCACTGGCTCTGGGTTCTGCCGCGCTGACCTCCTCGTCGACGCTGGTGAACTTCATGCGAAGGTCCGACCTCGTTTTTGGAATCGGCACAAGCTTCACCCGCCACAATATGGTCATGACCATCCCTGCGGGGAGGACGATGATCCATTCCACCAATGACCCCCGCGACATCAACAAGGACTACAACATCGATTACCCCATCGTTGGCGACGCCAAGCTGGTGCTCCGCCAGATGATCGACGCCTGCCGCGAAATCGTGGGCGACAGCCGCAAGAACAGCAACACCGCTGCCGAGGTCGCCAGGGAGCGCGACGCATTTATCGAGGCGTGGAAGCACAAGCTGACCGACGACTCGCGCCCCATGTCCCCCTATCGTGTCATCTGGGAGTTTATGCAGACGGTCCCGCCGGAAAATGCAATCGTGACCCACGACTCCGGCAGCCCGCGCGATCAGATCGTGCCCTTCTACCGCTCAAAGGGCCCCCGCACCTACCTGGGATGGGGAAAGTCCCACGGCTTGGGCACTGGCCTGGGCCTGGTGATCGGAGCCAAGCTGGCTGAGCCCGACAAGGTTTGCGTCAACTTCATGGGCGACGCCGCTTTCGGCATGGTGGGGCTGGACTTCGAGACCGCCGTACGCTCAAACATCCCAATAATCACCGTAGTGCTGAACAACTCCCACATGGCGGCTGAGGTCAGTGCCATGGCCGACTCCCATCGCCTGTACAACACCCGCGACCTGGGCGGCAACTACGCCGACATGGGCCGGGCCATGGGAGGCTACGCTGAGAGGATTGAGGATCCCAACGAGGTCGCGGCCGCGTTCACCCGCGCCCGCCGCGTAACCGAGCAGGAAGGCCGTGCGGTTCTGCTTGAGTTCATTACGAGCATTGAAACAGAGGCTTCTCACAGGCGGCCGTTCTAAGAACTGAGCATTCGCAGCGAATCGGGGCGCATCATCGTGTGCCCTTGAAAGTCGTCGAACACGAGGAGAGGAATGATGGCTCGATCCAAGTATCTTTTCGTAGCCAGCATGGATGTTGACCCCGCGAAGGAAGGGCTGTTCAACGAGGTCTATAACATCGAGCATTGCCCTGAGTTGAGCAAGGTTCCAGGCGTTGGGCAGATCGCACGGTACGAGGCAGATTCGTTCAAGGTGATGATTGGCGGCGAGACCCGGACCATGTCCCCCGACGGCCGTCCTCGCTTTCACGCAGTGTACGAAATCGACTCCCCTGACGTTTTGACCTCAGCCGAATGGGGAGAGGCAGTGGAACTGGGACGGTGGCCGGAGCAGGTGCGTCCGTACACGACGAATCGCCGTCATACGTTGTTGCGCCTAACCTACCCGGGTGAATAGGGATTATCACCAAAAGGTTACTGAAGACTCGGAGTTGCTAGACCTTGGCCGTTGACCGGAAGACCATCGATCGTGCGAGTTCTGCAGGTTCGGATGAAATCCTGACCATAGCAGAACGGCTGGCACGGGAATGCCTCGCGCCACGCGCGGCCCATTACGACGCCACCGCCACGCATCCCGTTGAGAGTTGGCGCGACGTCTGGCGTGAGGGGATGTTGGGTATGGGCTTTCCCTGCCGCTTCGGTGGGCTGGGGCTGGACATGCCAACCTACATCAGGGCCGTGGAAAAGCTGGCTGCCGGCTGTACCAACACCGGCATGACGGTTCATATGCACTCCACGGTAACCCGCTTTATTGACGCACTGGCGACAGAGGAGCAGAAGGCGTTTTATTTTCGGGAGATTGTGGAGGAGGGCAGGCTGTTCGGCAGCTGGGGCAGCGAACCGGAGACCCGGGGTGGCACCGCACTGCGTCTGACGACCATCGTGCCGGAGAACGGCGGATACGTCATTAACGGCACCAAGCATTTCTGCACCATGTCGGGCGGGGCGCACCGCTACATGATTCACTGTAGCTCAGGCGATGATGACCCACTGGATTCCCAGTGGCTGGCGCTTTTGCCCCACGATGCTGATGGTATCGAACAGATCGGAGACTGGGACACGTTGGGGATGCGAGCCACTGTCAGCCCGGCCATGCAGTTGAACAACTGCTTCGTCGGATCAGACTCTCCCCTGGGCAGACCCGGAGATGCCCCTCGCACTGGCGTCACCCAAGGATTCGGCCTCGGATTCGCGGCGGTCTACCTGGGGGCAGCGCAAGCGGCCCTTGACTACGTACTGGAGTTTGCGCAGACGCAGACTTTCGCGCCTGACCCATCGCCCATCGCCGAGGGCCTGGTGGTGCAGCGTACCGTGGCGGAGATGTCCCTGGCACTCGAAGGAGCACGCCGGGTACTGTATGCCGGTGCGGAGGTCTGGCAGGACACTGGCCCGGGGAAGCGAGCCGTGCTTGCGGCCCGTGCGAAATACCTGGCAACCGTTGCCTCGTTGGATATCACGGCCAAGGCCATCCAAATAGCCGGCGGCCGCAGCGCACATAAACGTATGCCGCTGGAACGCCTGTACCGGGACGTCCGCACCTCGACGCTCATGCCACCCAACTTGGACCGCTGCCTCGAGATTGCAGGGCGCTCCGAATTGGGCCTGGATGCTTCTCTCTACCGGGATGTTTAGACCGCTGTGGAGCTCAGAGCCCCAGTTCTAGGAGAATCCTCCGTTTCATGCCGGCCGCACTAGAAGGCGTCAACGTCCTTGATCTAACCCACTGTATTGCTGGGCCCTACTGCACCAAGCTGCTTGCCGGGTTTGGTGCCGACGTCCTGAAGATCGAGCCGCCGGGCGGGGAACGGGGACGACGGATGGCGCCCTTTTTCGAGGACGAACCCGGTCCCGACAGCAGCTTGCCCTTTGCTTATCTGAACTCCGGCAAACGAAGCCTGACCCTGAACTTGAAGACGGTCGAGGGCCGCGATATTTTCCTCTCCCTTCTGCGGGAAACCGACGTTCTGGTGGAGAATTTCGCCCCCCGTGTTATGCCGTCGCTTGGACTGGACTACGGGACGATCAGGGACATCGCTCCCCACCTGGTGATGGTGTCGATCTCCAATTTCGGGCAAACCGGCCCCTATCGCGACTACCGGGCGACGGAAATCGTGGAATACGCGCTGGGCGGGTTGATGTATATCTTCGGAGCCTATGACCGCGAACCACTTAAACACGCGTTTAACCAGGCGCAGTTCAAGGCAGGGACTAATGCCGCCTCCGCGACTCTGATGGCCCTTTACCACCAGAGGATGACCGGAGGAAGAGAGTCAGGCCAGGGACAACATGTCGACGTATCGATACAGGAAGCGGTGGCGTCCGGTCTCCGCGACGTGGTAAACAATTACACATACACCGGGGCTATCCGTCGTCGACAACCCAACCACAGCGGTGATCTCCAGCGCATTAGGGCCACTGCCGATGGATACCTGCTGCCTAATCCCGGCCTGGGCGGTGGACTGAACTGGGACAATTTTGTCGAATTCCTGGAACTGCCCGAACTGGACGACGACCGTTTTCGCACCCCGTCGGCGAGGCTGGTCAACGCGGAGGAGTTAGGGCGCATTCTCGACGAATATTTCATTCAGCAGAACAAGTACGAAAGATTTTACGGCTCTCACGAGCGTCGGTTTATCTTTGGCGTCGTCCAGTCGCCGTCGGAGGTAATGGAGGACCCGCAGTTTGCTCACCGGGGGTTTCTAGTGGATGTGGATCACCCGGTTATGGGCTCCGTCAAGTTCCCCGGGGCTCCATTCAAGATGGAGGACACTCAGTGGGAAATCGGAGAGCCCGCGCCAACGGTTGGCCAGCATAACGCAAAAGTCCTGGGATCCCGGCTGAATTTCGATGCCGGGAAACTGGTGGAGTTGCGTTCGAGGGGTGTCATTTAGGCTATGACGACATCTCCTACAGGTCGAAGTACGGCTGGTCCGCTTGCCGGGATCAGAATTATTGAGATGGGCCAGCTCATCGCTATCCCCTTCGCCATGAAGCTGCTTGCTGATATGGGTGCGCAGGTCATTCGACTAGAGTCGACGCGCCGACTCGAGAGCTACCGCAGCGATTCCGTCTACCAAAACGACATACAGGCCGAGTTCTGGAACCGGGGCGCTAATTTCTACGAACAGAACCGGAACAAGCTGGGCATAACCCTCGATCTCGGCCGCCCCGATGGACTGGATGTCCTGCGGCGATTGATCGGCATCAGCGACGTCTTCGCCGAGAACTTCACGCCGAGGGTGATCAGGAATTTTGGGCTGGAGTATTCGGACCTGTGCCGTATCAAGCCGGACATCATAATGGTCTCGTCAACCGGTTACGGGTTTGATGGCCCCTGGGCCAATTTTGGCGCAACCGGCCCAGCGACGGAGGGGGCGTCCGGCTTGGCCTACGCCACGGGGTATGCCGGAGGTCCGCCTGTGATGGCGGAGATTCCTTACGTCGACTATACCGCCGGGGAGCACACTGTCTTTGCCGTGATGACTGCGCTTATGAGCCGCCTCAGTACGGGTCGGGGCCAATTTATAGACGTTTCGCAGGCGCAGGCGGCAGCGGTGACAATCCCGGAGGTCCTGCTTGACTTTGCCGCAAACGGACGCGAGCCCGAACGCATTGGCAACCGTGATGCCGTGATGGCGCCGCACGGGTGCTACCCCTGTCTCGGGGAGGACCGCTGGATTGTGATTGCGGTAACTAGCGACGAAGAGTGGCAGGGGCTGTGCCGTGTGCTCCGCCGGGATGACTGGGCCGAAGACCTTGAATTGAGAACTTCCGTAGGGCGCCTCCGGCACCGGGAGGAAGTCGATGCCCTCCTGGCGGAAGCAACCCGTGAATGGGACGCCCACGAACTGATGACAGCTCTCCAGGCGGAGGAAGTTCCGGCAGGCGCGGTGTTGGACAGCAAAGACTTGCTGTTCGGTCCCCACTTGCGAGAGCGGCAGTTCTATGAGGTGGTACGCCACCACCCCAGCACCGGAATGCCGCCTCTGCCATATGCCGGGCGCCCGTGGAAACTTTCGGAGACTCCTGCCGTTCCTCCAAAAGCCGCTCCTGTAATGGGGGAACACAACGATCTGGTCTTGCAGGAACTCCTGGGAATGACTCGGGCGGAAATCGAGACGCTGGAAAATAGCGGAGTCATTGGCTACGCTCCGGACGATCCCCGCCCCGTGCAGCGACCATCCCTGGACGAACAGGTAAGGCAGGGGAGGATGCTTCGCTACGAGGAGGACTTTTATCGCCAGGTAGCGGAGGCATTTCCTCCACCCGTGGGCGATGAGAACCTGGGGCTGAGTTAAGGGCAGTGCAGCACGAGGCCCGGCGCGGCGGCGACAGGGACCGGTGACTTAAGGCTCTGGAAGCCCGTTTTGCGGAGTTGGTTCGATCCGGGCGCGTTTTCGGGCCCGGATCAATACTCCGATTGCCCGCCAGACTTGCAAGAACTCTTCCTCGGACAACTCGCCGAGCTCTTCGGTGGTAAAGGTGAATGTATTTATAGGGAGACGAACCGTCGGTGGCGCTACCTGCGAGAGGCGGTCCATTCCGTTTAGCGACGGCGCCAGGTCTGACATTCCCGGTTGGTAGACCCCCAACTCGTCGGTAGTTCCCGGTCCACTGTCTGAAACGACGAGAAACGTTCCGTCGGCTGAGTGCTTCAACAAATGGGTGTCGCGCGCGGAATCCAACAATAGACGCTCGGCCTGCTGCACCCTCGAGTGCTCCACTTGGAACTCCCGCTCCAGCACGTTTCGAAACGTACGGCTGTCGGGGAGGCGCTGTCCGCGATAGCGTTCTGAAACTGCCTTGAACAGCGGAATGGCCATGAAGGCTTCACGGAATCCCCGCTGCGCATCCTCGCCGCTGGTTGGTTTGAAGATGGCTTTTGCAACCGGGGTGGTGGTGAGGGTATCGCTCTGCTTACCTATCAGTTGGAATTGACGGGCCGCCAGGCTTTTCAGGCGAAAACCACTGCTCTTGGCAGACAACCCCAGATTAATTGCCAGGGTTTCCTCTGTAAGGCTTCCCCCTCCGCTCTCTTCCACTCGCCGGGCAATATCCAACGCTGTGTTGAATCCATACGCAGGGAAGAGATACGCGGATCGCTGACGGGCTTTCCTGGTGGTGCCCGTCCGTTGCTGGGAGGTTGCTCCCGCTGGAGGGGAATCCGGGCCTCCGTCCGGGCCATCCCCACCGTCAGGAGGAAATTGCTGGGATGACATGCGATATCCTGGCGATCAAACAATTACTAGTTGATTATGTCAACTGCCCAATAATATCACCATATTTAAGCGAAAAGCAATGTGACGTTTACGATAGACTTCGGTGATGCGCAAATAATCCCTACAAAATATGGTCAAATCCCAGTGCATTCCGCGCAGAGTTAATCAACAAAAAAGGGCCCCCTGCAGTGGGGGCCCCTCGAGCAATTGAGCTGGCTATCCTTTAGATTCCCCGTGAGGCCTCATAGGCGCCGATGCTGTCCTCGTGTTGCAGCGTCAGGCTGATGTCATCCAATCCGTTGAGCAGGATGTGTCGGCGCGCCTCGTCGACTTCGAACCGGATAGAGATTTCCTCGTCCTCATCCCAGACCCGCTGTCCTTCCAGATCCACCGTGAGGTTGAGCCCCGGTTTGGACAAAGCCTTGTCCATTATTGTGCGAACATCCTCCTCAGATATACGGAGCGGCAGGAGACCGTTCTTGAAGCAATTGTTGTAAAAGATGTCGGCAAAACTGGGTGCGATGATGCAGCGAATTCCGTAGTCCCGCAGTGCCCAGGGAGCATGCTCCCTGGAGGACCCGCACCCGAAGTTGTGCCCGGCAACGATTACTCTTGCGTCCTCGTATACGGGCTGATTGAGAATGAAGTCTTCCTTCTTCGACCCGTCCTCATTGAACCTCCAGCGATAGAACAGACAGTCCTCGAAGCCGGTGCTGGAGATGCTCTTGAGAAAGACGGCAGGGATTATCTGGTCGGTATCGATGTTGACTCGATCAATCGGCGCCACCACACCGGAAACTGTTACTAAAGGATCCATACTTGGCCCCTCGTCTTTTGAATTTCTTTAACCGGTTTCCAGAGGTTTAATCCAATCCCGGGCGACTGAGCATCGGTCTCAGAGAATAACCGCAATGCACTGTGGCCTTACACGACTTTCTGAAGTCTCTGAAAATGGGATTGACCCGATTCTCTTTCTTACGCCTACAGGTCCCGCACGTCGACGAAATGCCCCGCGATGGCTGCGGCGGCGGCCATGGCCGGGCTCACCAGGTGGGTGCGGCCCCCTTGGCCCTGGCGTCCTTCGAAATTGCGGTTGGAGGTGGATGCGCAACGCTCTCCGGGGGACAGGATGTCAGGGTTCATGCCCAGGCACATCGAGCAGCCGGCGACACGCCAGTCCAGTCCGGCTTCGGTGAAAATACGGTCCAGTCCTTCCTGTTCGGCCTCGAGCTTTATCTTGGCGGAGCCTGGTACGACCATCGCATAGACGTCCGGGTGGACCTTACGCCCACGAACCACCTCGGCTGCGGAGCGCAGGTCCTCCAGCCGGGCGTTGGTGCAGGCGCCCACGAAAATGCGATCAATCTTGATGTCTTGAATCGGCGTACCGGCTCTGAGGTCCATGTACTGTAGAGCCCGTGTGGCGGATTCCTGCTGGGCGGCGTCGTCAAAGGAGGCGGGGTCGGGGACGCTGCCGCTGATGGGAGCAACCATGCCGGGATTGGTACCCCACGTCACGTATGGTTCCATGGCGGCTGCGTCAAAAATTTCAGTCTTGTCGTAAGTCGCTCCGGGGTCTGTAGGAAGCTGCCTCCAGCGCTCGACGGCAGCGTCGAAGTCGGTACCCTGCGGCGCAAACTGGCGTCCCCGAACGTACTCGAAGGTCGTCTCGTCCGGAGCGATCATCCCAGCCCTGGCTCCAGCCTCAATGCTCATATTGCAGACCGTCATGCGGCCGTCCATGGACATTGACCGTATGGCCTCGCCGGTGTACTCAATAACGTGGCCGGTGCCCCCGTTAAAGCCGATGCGGCCAATGATGCCCAATATCACGTCCTTCGGCGTTACACCGGGTGGCAGTTGACCGTCCACCCGCACTTCCATAGTGTTGGGCCGGAACTGGCGCAGGGTCTGGGTTGCCATGACGTGCTCAACCTCGGAGGTACCGATGCCTACGGCGAAGGCCCCCAGTGCTCCGTGGGTAGAAGTGTGGCTGTCACCGCATACCACGGTCTTGCCGGGCTGGGTGTAGCCAAGGTCGGGGCCAATTATGTGAACGATTCCCTGTAACGGACTGAACCGGTCGTAGAGGGTTACGCCGAACTCCTCGCAGTTTCGGGTCAGTGCCTCGAGCTGCTCCCGGGAAATATCGTCGGTTACGGGAAGCGACAGGTCCCAGGTGGGGGTGTTGTGGTCTGCGGTGGCAACCGTCAGGTCAGTCCGCCGGACCTGCCTTCCGGCCAACCTCAGTCCGTCGAAAGCCTGAGGGGACGTGACCTCGTGAACCAGGTGCAAGTCGATGTAAATGATCGCCGGTTCGCCCGGTTCTTCGCGAACGATATGGGCATCCCAGATTTTCTCGAACATGGTTTTGGGGGGCATCGATTTCTCTCTCCTAAGACGCGCGCCTGTACGCGCTTTTGGCGAGTTTGAGGTGCGGCACATTATATCATCGGGCATGCTTCCAGTGAGATGGAACGGCCAATCCTCTCCCCGTTTTTCTCTCGGGCTTCCTTGAATTCATTCCGGAAAGGCGGGAAATTCAAGCCGTCATCCCGATTCGTGCTAAAATCACCCTTGAATACGGCTCCCGCCACTTTCTGCTGAGGAATGCCCGATGCCTTCTTCCGATGCCGTCGTTCTGCCGGACAATGTCAACCCGCGAAAATACCGGATGACCCTGCAGCCCGACCTTGGTACATTCACCTTCAAGGGTGAACAGACCATTGACATTGAAATTGCAGTGCCCACGGCCCGCATTCAACTTAACGCCGCGGAATTGGAGATCAGCACCGTCACTTACCGGAGCAATGGCTCGTCCATTCCGGTGCGGTCTATCGCGCTTGATGAAGATACCGAGACAGCTACACTTGACTTTGGGCAGACGCTCGCTCAGGGTCCCGCGCAGTTGGATATGAAGTTCACGGGTATCCTGAACGACCGTCTCGTGGGTTTCTACCGGTCGGAGTACCAGGACACCGAAGGCGAAACCCGCTACTTGGCTACCACGCAGTTCGAGGCAACCGACGCTCGCCGCGCCTTCCCGTGCTGGGACGAGCCGGCTCAGAAAGCGGTATTCGACGTTACGCTGGTATTTGACGACAACCTCCAGGCCGTATCCAACACGCCTATCGTGGAGGAGTCTACTCCGGGGCCCGGATTGAGGTCGGTGCACTTCGGCGAAACGCCAATAATGTCAACCTATCTCTTGGCGTTCGTGGTCGGCGATCTCGTTTCCATAGATGCCGACGCCGAAGATGGAACAAACATCGGTGTCTGGACCACCAGGGGAAAGGAGGACCAGGCAGGGTTCGCGCTCGATACCTCGGTCAAGCTGTTGAGCTTTTTCAATGATTACTTCGGAATACCCTACCCGTTGCCCAAGCTGGACCACCTCGCCATTCCGGATTTCGCCGCCGGGGCGATGGAGAACTGGGGCTGCATAACTTACCGGGAGACGGCGCTGCTGGTTGACCCGGAGAATTCCTCTGCAGGAACCCGTCAGCGGGTCGCCGAGGTGGTAGCCCACGAGATGGCCCACATGTGGTTCGGTGACCTGGTTACCATGGAATGGTGGGACGACCTCTGGCTGAACGAGAGTTTCGCCTCGTGGATGGGCACCAAGGCGGTGGACTGGCTCTTTCCCGAATGGGAGATGTGGACCCAGTTCGTCAATATGGACACCAACCGCGCCTTGAGCCTGGACGGGCTCAAGAACTCGCATCCTATCGAGCAGGAAGTTAAGAACCCGGCCGAGGTCAGCCAGCTATTTGATGCCATCAGCTACAGCAAGGGCGGCTCGGTACTGCGAATGCTCGAAAACTTCCTGGGCCCGGAGACTTTTCGGGGCGGGCTGTACCGGTACCTCAAGGCCAACGAATATGGCAACGCTCGAACCCAGGATCTCTGGGCCGCATTGGAGGAGGAATCGAGTCTTCCTGTAACGAGCATCATGGATTCCTGGGTAAAGCAGATGGGCTACCCGGTGCTCCGGGTTGAGGCGGCACGGACTCCCGGCGATGTGCAGGTCTCCCTTTTCCAGGAACGCTTTGTGTATGACCGCGTGCTGGGCGACGAGGAGCCGAATCCGGAGGTCTGGCAGGTCCCAGTGAGCATAAGCGGACCCGGGTCGGCGTTGGCTGCCACTGTGATGGATGAGAAGGAAGCAGTAATCGCCCTTCCTGTCCCGAGCCCCGCCGATAACTGGTTCAAGGTGAACGCGGGTCAAACCGGGTTCTACCGGGTAAATTACACGAGCGATGACTGGGAGCGGCTGGCCCCTGCCATTAGCACACAGCAGATTCCTGCCACCGACAGGCTGGGCATTCAGAACGACGCATATGCTCTCTCCCGAGGGGGCCTGTTGCCCATTACCCAGTTCCTTGAACTGGCCGGTTCCTATGCAGGAGAGACCGACGCGTCGGTTTGGAGCGATCTGGCGTCCAACCTGCGGGACATCGAGCAGTTGATCTCCGGGGAGCCGGTGCATTCAGCCTACCAGCGATTCGGCCGCGAACTGTTCGGGCCGGCCGCCCGTCGCGCCGGGTGGACGCCGCGCCCCCAGGACGGCCATCTGGACTCGTTGCTGCGATCCACCGTGATAGGACAGGCCGGCAGCTACAACGACCAGGAGACGTTGACCCAGGCCTCGGACCTTTTCCGGCAGTACCTGGAAAACCCGGAGGCGGTCCATCCTGACCTGCGTGGCATCGTATTCAGCCTGGCGGCGCAGGCCGGCGACCGCACTACATTCGACCAACTCTGGGATCTTGAGGAACGCACCGGCATGCAGGAAGAGAAAATCCGCCTGCTGCTGGCAATGTCCCGGTTCCAGAATGTTGACCTGCTGAACGACACGTTGCAGAACTCGCTTTCTGGCAGGGTCCGGTCGCAGGACACCATCACGGTGGTATCCGGAGTGGCCGCCAACCCCAAGGGCCGGCTGCCAGCATGGGAATTCGTCAAGAACAACTGGGGCGAGTTCGACCGGAGGTACGGCGGCGGCGGGTTTGGTCTGATGCGCCTAGTATCCATCGTCAACAGCTTTACCACCGACGAGCAGCGGGCCGACGTGGAGAAATTCTTCACTGACAACCCCGCCCCTGCCGCAGAGAGGACCATCCGCCAGGCACTGGAACGTATGAGCCTCAATATACGCTGGCTTGAACTTAACGGCCCTGCCCTGAACACCTGGTTCGGTGTGTAGGGGGTACCATTACACTCAGTGGACTCAATTAATATGCTCAACTGAAGTGAGGTAGCGGAGTGTGAGGGAGAGGCTCAGGATGAGCAGGGACACTTCCCAAGATTGGTTAACTATCTATGGATTCACACGAACGTATCCCAGCCCTGAAATCCGCCCTTGTCGAGCGTATCCTGGTTATCGACGGGGCGATGGGCACGGCAATCCAGTCCTTCGATCTCGGTCCCGATGACTTTGGCGGCCTTGACTATGAGGGATGTAACGAGCACCTGGTTCTGACCCGCCCGGACGTCATCGAGGCCATACACCAAGGCCACCTCGACGCCGGTGCGGACATCATTGAGACCAACACCTTCGGTTCTACCCCCGTCGTCCTTTCTGAGTACGACCTTGCCCACGAAGCCCGCCGCCTGAACCGCGTGGCCGCCGAACTGGCGCGCAGAGTGGGCGACGCCGCTTCCACACCTGACAAGCCCCGGTTCGTCGCTGGCTCCATGGGCCCGACCACCAAGACCATCTCTGTTACCGGTGGCATCACCTTTGATGAATTGGTGGATAGCTACCACATCCAGGCCGCCGGACTGATTGAAGGGGGTGTTGATGTTCTGTTGCTGGAAACAGGGCAGGACACCCTGAACATCAAGGCCGGTCTGGAGGGGATAGACCGCGCCTATGCCGAACTGGGACGCGAGGTTCCTGTGGGGGTGCAGGGCACCGTCGAGCCCATGGGGACCCTGCTGGCCGGCCAGGACGTGGAAGCGCTTTATGTCTCGCTGGCCCATCGCGATTTGCTGTGGATCGGCATAAACTGCGCCACCGGCCCGGCCTTCATGACCGACCACATCCGCACCCTGGCCTCAATCTCGCGTTTCCCTGTCGCCTGTGTGCCCAACGCCGGTATGCCGGATGAAGACGGCAAGTACAACGAGACCCCTGAGGCCATGGCTGAAACGCTGGGCCGCTTCGTGGATTCCGGCTGGGTGAACCTGGTCGGCGGCTGCTGCGGTACGGTAAACGGTCACATCCACCTGCTGGGAGAGACCGCTGCCGGAAAGCCGCCGCGTCAGCTCGTCGAGTCCAGCGAAACCCGTGTTTCCGGCATCGATGCGCTGCTGGTGGACGACCAGCTCCGCCCTGCCGTGGTGGGCGAGCGGACCAACGTGCTGGGCAGCCGCCGCTTTCGCCGCCTGATAAACGAGGGCAAATTTGAGGAGGCCGCCGAGGTTGGCCGCAGGCAGGCCCGCAGCGGTGCTCACATCCTGGACGTCTGCCTGCAGGACCCGGACCGAGACGAAGCCGCCGATGTTGCGGAATTTCTTGACCTCGTGACCAAGAAGGTCAAGACGCCCATAATGATCGACTCCACTGACCCGGCGGTCATCGAGCTGTCGCTGAAGCGGCTGCAAGGCAAGGCCATAATCAACTCGGTGAACCTGGAGGACGGGGAGGAGCGGTTCCAGGCCGTCGTTCCGATGGCCCGCCGCTATGGCGCAGCCCTGGTGGTCGGTTGCATCGATGACGACAAGGAACAGGCCCAGGCCATCACCCGCGAACGCAAGCTGGAGGTTGCCCTGCGGTCGGCCAAATTGCTGACCGAGAAGTACGGTGTCCCGGAGGAAGACCTGATCTTCGACCCGCTGGTCTTTCCGGTGGGCACGGGCGATGTGAACTACATCGGTTCCGGAGCCGAGACCGTGGAGGGCGTGCGGCTGATCAAGGAGGCCCTGCCCAAATCCAAAACCGTCCTGGGCATCTCCAACGTGTCCTTCGGCCTGCCGGCCGCCGGGCGCGAGGTGCTGAACTCGGTGTTCCTGTACCACTGCGTGCAGGCGGGGCTGGACATGGCCATCGTCAACTCCGAGTTGATGATGCGCTACGCCAGCATCCCCGAGGATGAGCGCAAGCTGGCTGAAGACCTGATCTGGTACCAGGGCGACGACCCCGTGGCAGCATTCGCCGCGCACTTCCGCGACAAGGCGCCAGCCTCCAGCAACGAGGAACGCCGCAGCCTGCCCTTGGACGAGCGCCTTGCGCTGGCCATCATCGAAGGCACCAAGGAGGGGCTGGCAGAGGACCTGGACGAGGCGCTGCAGGGCAGGACCCCCCTGGAGATCATCAACGGCCCCCTGATGGATGGCATGACCGAGGTGGGGCGGCAGTTCAACGCCAACCAGCTGATCGTTGCCGAAGTGCTTCAGTCAGCAGAATCCATGAAATTCTCCGTCACCCGCCTTGAGCCGCACATGGAGCGTACGGAAAGCTCCATCAAGGGCCGGGTGGTGCTGGCAACCGTTAAGGGCGACGTCCACGACATCGGCAAGAACCTCGTTGAGATTATCCTGTCCAACAACGGCTATGACGTCATTAACCTGGGCATCAAGGTGCCGCCGCAGGACCTCATTGAGGCCTGCCGCCAGCACAACCCGGACATCATCGGCCTGTCAGGGCTGTTGGTGAAGTCGGCACAGATGATGGTGGAAACCGTCCGCGACTTCACGCAGGACGGCGTGTCCGTACCGGTGCTGGTGGGCGGCGCGGCGCTGTCCAACCGGTTCACGCGCCTGCGCATCGCCCCCGAATACGGCGGAATGGTGGCCTACGCTCCCGACGCCATGACCGGCCTGGCCTTGGCCAACACCATTCAGGAGGCTGACGAACGGGCGCGTCTGGCCTCGCAGCTCGAGGCCGAGACTGAGGCCATGCTCGATAACGACGGACGGCGGCCCTCGGACGACGGCGGCGAGGACGTGCCTCCGGCACAGGTGCGCCACGACTTTCCTGTTCCGAACCCGCCGGACCTGCGTTTGCACGTGCTGACCGACTACAATCTCGAGGACATTTTTGGTTTCATCAATCCCCAGATGCTTTATGTCCGCCACCTGGGGTACAAGGGCCGCTTCGCCGAGGACCTGGCCGCCGGTGAGCAGGCCGCCATCGACCTGCGGGACTCGGTGCGCCGCGTCGAGGACCTTGTCTTGGCCCGAAGCGACATCACGGCCAACGCGGTGTTCAAGTTCTTCCCGTGCCGTTCCGAAGGCCAGTGGCTGCTGGTCTATTCGCCCGACGGCTCACGTGTGCTGGAGCAGTTCTATTTCGGCCGCCAGTCGCAGCGGGACGGGCTCTGCCTGTCCGACTACGCTCTGCCGGTGTCTGGCGCTCCGGCCAGCGGCCTCGACGGCATGGACTACGTGGGCATGTTCGTCACTTCCACGGGCCCCGGTGTGCGGGACCTGGCCGCCCAGTGGATAGCGGAGGGCAAGTTCCTCGATTCCCATATCCTGCAGGCCCTGGCGCTGGAGAGCGCTGAGGGATTCGCCGAGCTTCTGCACCAGCAGCTGCGTCAGATGTGGGGCTTCGGCGACCCCTCCGGCATCACCCCCTATGACCTGTTCCGCACCCAGTATCGAGGGCGTCGTTTCTCCTTTGGCTACCCGGCTTGCCCGAGGTTGGAGGACCAGGAGCAGCTCTTCCGGTTGCTGGAAGTGTCCGGCCACCTGGATGTAGAGTTGACCGAAGGTTACATGATGGACCCCGAGTCTACGGTTTCGGCGGTGGTGTTCCACCACCCCGACGCCAAGTACTTCAACCTCAGTGAAGCAGATATCAACCGGCTCGAAGCGAAGCTTGGCAGCTAGAACAGTTCCGGCAGATTCTCCGCCCAGTAGGGACAATCATTGCCTGCCGCCGCAGACTCGCGCGGCGCAGACCCGGAGGCAAAGTGCAGACCATCAGAAAGATAGCCGACTCCCTCGGCTTCAAGTCCGAACACGTCCTGCCTTACGGCCACTACAAGGCGAAGATTTCGCTCGATGCGATCAGGGAGGGCGGCTCGGCCCAAGGCAAGCTGGTCGTGGTAACCGGCATCACGCCCACGCCTGCCGGTGAAGGGAAGACCACCACCGCCATCGGGCTGACGCAGGGCATGGGCCGGTTGGGCCACAAGGTCTCGGTGAATCTGCGCGAGCCGACACTGGGCCCAATCTTCGGCATCAAGGGAGGCGGCACCGGCGGTGGCAACGCCCGCATCGTACCCGAGGACGAAATCAACATCCACTTCACTGGCGATGCGCACGCCGTTGCCTCGGCCCACAACCTGCTGGCCGCGCTGGTGGACAACGCAGTGTTCCGCAACGCCATTCCGGACTTCGACCCCTCGGGCATTCAATGGTCCAGGGTTACCGACGCCTCCGACCGCGGCCTCAGGCAGGTAATCGCCGGTGTCGGCGGCAGTGGCTACGGGCCGCTGCGAGAGGCGAGGTTCGATATCGTCTCTGCCTCCGAGATCATGGCCATCCTCGCCCTCGCGGACGGGCCGGACGACCTGCGTGAGCGCATCTCCCGCATAGTGGTCGGCTCCACCCGGAACGGCGATCCGGTAACCGTGGCGCAATTGGGCGTACAGGGTGCGTTGATGACGCTCCTGCACCAGACGGTCATGCCCAACCTGGTGCAGACGCTTGAAGGTCAGCCAGCCGTCGTACACGCCGGGCCCTTCGGGAATATCGCCCACGGGTGCAGCTCCATCCTCGCCGACAAGCTGGCCCTGGGCTATGCGGATTATGTAATCACCGAAGCCGGATTCGCCTCAGATCTCGGCTTCGAAAAGTTCATGCACATCAAGACCCGGACCAGCGGTCTGCTGCCAAAGGCGGCCGTGCTTGTGGCCTCGGTCCGGGCACTCAAGTGGCATGGCCGTATGCCCCGGCGCGACCTCAACAAGCCGGACGTCGACAGGGTCATTCGGGGAGGGCCCAACCTGGCTCACCACGTGGGAATAGTGACCAGCTTTGGGTTGCCCTGCGTCGTCGCCATCAACCGCTTCGGCACAGACAGCCCAGAGGAGCTGGCGGCGGTGCGGGACATCGCGCTGGAGGCCGGTGCCACCGCTGCGATCGAGTGCGATGGCTACGCCCAGGGTGGCGCGGGCGCCGAGGAGCTGGCGCAGGCGGTTGTCGAAGCCACTAAGACGGAAAGCACCATCACCTACGCCTACCCGCTGGACGCGACTGCGCAGGAAAAGGCGCTAGCTCTTGCCCAGAAGGTCTACGGCGCTGCGGATGTCGCTTGGTCGACACAGGCTACCGACCAGCTCAGGTACTTCGAATCGCAGGGCTGGGGCAATCTTCCCATCTGCATGGCCAAGACGCACCTGTCGATTTCCCACGACCCGAGCCTTCGCAACCGCCCGCAGGGGTACACCTTCCCCATCAATGACCTGCGGGCCTCCGTGGGAGCCGGGTTCCTGTATGCCCTCGCGGGACGCATCGAGACGCTGCCCGGACTTCCGACCCGGCCCCGCGCGCTGGACATGGACGTTAATGCCGACGGCGAAGTGATCGGAATCCTGAACTAGTTATAGCGGAGTGCCGAAATGCGTGTCGTGATGATTCACGCCCTGGCCGAATCCATACCGCCGGTCCGGTTGGCCTTTATGGAGGAGTTTCCCGAGGCCGAGGTAATCAACCTTCTGGATGAGGGGCTGCTGGTCGACTTTCCGGGTAGTATCACCCCCAGTCTGCGGCGGCGCATGAGCAACCTGATCTGTTACTGCCAGGACAACAATGCCGATGCCATTGGGCTGGCATGTTCGGTATACGCTCCGGTGGTGGACTCGGCCCGCGACCTGGTAGACGTGCCCCTCGTGTCCTCCTACGGGCCGGTGATGGCGGAGGCTGTGGCAGCGGGTCCACGGGTCGGAGTGATTGCCACCAACGAAGCCACAATGTCCGATTCCGAATATTACCTGAAGCTGGCTGCCAAGGAGGCGGGGAATCAAATTCAGGTCAGGAAACGTCTGGCAACCGATCTGATACAGGTGCTGCGAGAGAGTGGTCACCAGGCATTCGAGGAGCGCCTGGAGCAGGAAACCATCACCCTTTCAACGGACGCCGATGTGGTTCTGCTGAGCCAGTTCTCCTTCGCCACCGCGCTGGAACACCTTAGAAAGGTCTCACCCGTCCCCGTGCTGTCGGCTCCCCACAGCAGCGCCCGCACGCTTAAGAAGATGCTGGAGGCTCGATAATGGCAAAATCGCCGGAACTCGACCAGGTAATCGCCTTGGTGAAGTCCAGGGAAGTCGACGAGTCCCAGGGGGCAACGGAAGGGAGACGCCGGTCATTCGAGAAAATGGTCGACGA
The DNA here is from genome assembly GCA_965219395.1 of Dehalococcoidia bacterium. Taxonomy (GTDB): domain Bacteria; phylum Chloroflexota; class Dehalococcoidia; order Lucifugimonadales; family UBA3495; genus VXOI01. The sequence continues at coordinate 2,480,210 of CBDCNN010000002.1, read as the reverse complement.
TTTCACCATCGATGTCCCGGCCAGGTACAGCAGGGTAAACGCCGGGGGCGTGACGGCGGAGTGGGTCGCGGCCGAGGGTGCGTCGGACAGTCGTGTCGTCCTTTATTTCCACGGCGGCGGTTACATCATCGGCTCTCCCCGGACTCACCGCGCCATGTTGGCTCACCTGTCACGGGATTCAGGGGCCAGGGTGCTGGCGCTGGATTACCGCCTCGCCCCGGAGCATCCTTTCCCCGCTCCGGTCGAGGATGCGGTGTCATCATATCGTTGGCTGCTGAGCGAGGGATTCGATCCCGACAGGATTGCCTTGGCGGGAGACTCTGCCGGTGGCGGATTGACCGTGGCTGCGCTGGTTCAGATACGTTACCTTGGCATAGCAATGGCGGCGGCGGGGGTCTGTATCTCTCCCTGGGTCGACATGGAAGGCCTTGGGGAATCCATGGAGACCAGGGCAGAGGCCGACCCGATGGTCGGCAAGGAAAGCCTGATGGTTTCGGCCAAGACCTACCTCGGCGGTGCCGATCCCAGGGCACCGCTGGCCGCGCCGCTCTACGCGGATCTTCGCGGGCTGCCCCCGATCCTGATCCAGGTGGGAGACGCCGAGGTGCTGCTGGACGACTCTACGCGTTTGACTGGGGTCGCCAGGGAGGCCGGTGTCGAAGTCCAGATGGATGTCTGGGACGACATGATTCACGTCTGGCACGTGTTTGCCCCCATATTGCCGGAGGGCAAGAAGGCCATCTCTCAGGCGGGAGAATTCATCAAGAAACATACCGGAGGCTGATGATGATCTACGATTTCAGGATGTACACCCTTAAACCCGGGGCAACTCCCGATTACCGGGCCGGGGTCAAGGAAGTTGGTCTGCCCATTCGGCAGAACCACGATGTTGCCCTGTCGGGCTGGTACTGGAGCGACATTGGTGCCCTGAACCAGGTGGTGCATATCTGGGGTTACAAGGACCTGGAGCACCTGAACTCCCAGAAGGCCGCGGTCTATGCCGACCCCGACTGGAGCGGTAAATATGTCCCCCGGGCTCAGCCGCTGGTCGAGTCGCAGAAGACTTGGCTGATGATGTCTCCCGCCTTTGCGCCCACGTACCCCGTCAGGGGTCCCATCGCCGAGGAGGGCACGCCTGAATACAAACACAAGAACGACATGGTCTTCGACTTCCGGCAGTACACCCTGAACCCCGGTGGGTTATCTACCTACATGTCGGCCGTCGAGGAACTGGCGCTGCCCATTCGCGAGCGGCACGGCGTCAAGCTCGCTGGCTGGTTCTACAGCGATCTGGGCGACCTGAACCAGGTGGTACACATCTGGGCCTTCGATAATGTCGGTCACATGGAAAAGGCAAAGGCCGCCGTGGCTGCCGATCCAGAGTGGGGCGGCGCCTACATTCCCCGCGTCCGCGGCGTCCTTTCCGCCCAGAACACCTACCTGATGAAGACCACGGAGTTCGGCCCCACACCGTAGTTCTGTGCCATTTCCAGTCTCCGAACAAGTCGCAATTTCTTGGTAAATACGAGAGGGGCAGCCTGACGCCTAAGACAGAGACGGCTGCCCCCATTGTTTTGTCGGATCCAGGTCATCAGTTGTGGCAGCCGCGGGCCTGGATGTCCCAGCAGGCCTCCACCTTGCCGTTGCGCAGGCCGACGAAGCGGTCCCAGCGACTGACCATGGCGTCCTGCTGGCTGGGTATGAGCAGCAACTGGTCGCCTGCCTCCAGTGATGCGCGGCCGGTGATGTGGAAGACCGCATGGTCGCCGTCCATTGACACCAGTTCCACACCGGGTCGGCCGTCGACCTCGGGCAGGCCGCGCAGCGTGCTCACAGCGCGCGAGCCAGCGTCGCCGATGGCCACACCCGGCCGCGGCGTGCTGATGATGGTGGTCAACACCTTTGCGGCGTAGCTGAACTCCGTCATGTAGCTGTAGTGGGTCTCCATGAGGAGGTAGCTGCCGCCCTGTATCTCGGTAACGCCGTCAATCTCGCCCGCTACATCGTAGCTCCAGGTTTCGCCCGTCGAAACGATCTCGACTGGCAGACCTGAGTAGGCGATGGCGTCCTTGAGATCGATAACGCCCTTGATCACGCGGTTGCCCTCAATGACCCGGTCCTCCCGGTCGGGCATGGCCTCGATGACCTGGTGGCTCATAATGCCCCGGAAGCTGATGCCCGGCAGAGAATCGATCTCGTGGGCCAGCGATACTCCCTGCTGGATCTCCTGCACACCGCATCGCTTCAGGCCCGTCTCCAGCTCTATGACCACGCCAAGGTCGACTCCCTGGGCAGCAGCCTCCCGGGACAGGGAGCGGGCATTGTCCGGGTTGTCGCAAGCCACCATCACCTCGGCCTGACCGGCCAGGGAACAGAGGCGACTTATCTTCAGGTCGCCCATGACCTCGCTGGTGATGAATACGCTGGGGATGCCGCCATGCACCATGACCTCGGCCTCGGCCACCTTGGCCGCGCACACTCCGCCAATGGTGCCGCCGCGCCGAATCTGCCGCAGAGCGATGGCCGGGGTCTTGTGGTTCTTGCTATGGCCCCTCAGCTTGGCTGGCTTGTCTCGGTAATAGTCCGCGATGACGTCCATGTTGTTATCGAGGGCGTCGAGGTCTATCACGAGGCAGGGCGTGTCCAGTTCCTCCATTGGCGTGCCGGGCAGGGGCGTCTGGCTGTCAATCATCTCGTCGCTCCGATTCGTTTCTGGGTCAGCAATGGAAGAGTTTTCGTAAAGGAGCCTTGTGGGCCAGGAGGGATAAAGCTAGGCGAACCGTCCGCGGGCAGGGAGCGGCCAGTAACCCACCAGCTTGCCGTTTCGGACCGCCCTGATGTAGTCGTACTGGTTAACCGTAGCCGCCAGCTCGAAGGGAGCTAACTGCGCCCTTTGACCGGTGGCCAGGGCCCCTTCCGAACCACTTTCCAGTTCCACTATGCCGTGCTCTGCGCTGAATCGGGCTGCCGTGCCCCCGTCGACGCCCTGCAGCACGGGACGGCCGGGGTCTGGACCGGTGGCCTTGTGCCCAGAGTCCAGCACGGCCAATTCCGGCACCGGACGGCTGATTACTGTGGCCAGGACAACCGCCGCCAGCGACAGCTCGGGAAGATGGTCCTGAAGGCGGACGTCCATCAGCGGATAACGTCCGGCACGGACCTCGGTGATGCCGGAAAGGTCGCCAACCGCGGCGGAGCAATGGGCACCGCCCACGCTGACCTCCGGTACCGACAGACCGGCGCTCTCCATCAAGTCCCTCGCGTCGATGGCTACCTGAAGTCGCTCGCGGGTCTGACTGGCGTGCGATTCCGGGTCGGAACCCGAAGGGCCGGGGACCGTGGCCATAATGCCCCTGAAATCAAGCCCCTCAGCATCGATCACGGCGCGCGCGAGGGCGACTGCGTCGGCGTCGGGGGATACTCCGCAGCGCCCCATGCCGGCCTCGATCTCGACCAGCACCCCCAAGTGCACGCCAGTTGAAGTGGCGGCTGACGACAGCTGGGATACGTTGGCGATGCTGTCCACCGCGACGCTGACCGTGGCATGGGACGCCAGTGCGCAAAGACGCCGGATCTTGGAGGTAGTGACCACCTGGCTCGCCAGGAGGATATCGCTGAACCCCGCTGATGCGAAGACCTCGGCCTCTCCCAGCGTTGTAGCAGCAATTCCCCGGCTCCCTGGAGCGGCCATTTGCAGCCGCGCTACCTGGGGAGAGAGGTGGCTTGTCACCACTGGGCGCACAGTAACAGGAGTTCCGGCGAAGTAGCCGTGATATGTCTGAATGTTTCGCTCCATCAAGTCCAGATCGACAACCAGTGCAGGGGTATCCAGTTCCTCCAGGGGTGTGCCGACCGGCTGAAATATGGGGCGTTCCATGGGTTATCTCTCCAACCTCTGGGATAGCAGCAGAATAACACAAAGATGCGGATAACTGGCCTCGGTTGCAATCGTCTGGGGGCGATGCCACAATCTCGGCATGTCTGGATTGCTTGAGGGGGTCAGGGTGTTGGACCTGACCCATTATATTGCCGGTCCCTATTGCACAAGGCTGATGGCCGGTCTTGGTGCCGAGGTTGTCAAGGTGGAGCACCCCCCGGCCGGAGACCCGGTTCGCCGCCTCGGACCCTTCGCCTCGCGCCCTAACGTGTATCGCGAGTATCAGGTCCATGAACCCGTAGAGGATGGGGCGTGGCATCTGTACCTCAACGCCGGCAAACAGAGCCTCGGCCTCGACCTCAAGTCCGATGGTGGTCGCAGCCTGGCCCTCCAATTGGCGACCCATGCGGACATACTGTTTGAGAACTTCGCCCCCGGCACGCTGGGACGCCTCGGCCTTGGGTACGAGGAGTTGAGAAAGGCAAACCCTGCACTGGTGATTACGTCAATCAGCAACTTCGGCCAGACCGGGCCATACCGGGATTGGCGTGCCACGGAGGCGAACCTCTACGCAATGGGCGGCCTGATGAACATCACCGGGGAGCCGGAACAGGAACCTCTGAAGGAAGGGGCGCCCCTGGCGCAACTGGGCGCGGGGCAGAACGCCTTTGCCGCCACAATGGCGGCCCTCATGTACGCTGAGGAAACCGGGGAGGGACAGCAGATTGACATTTCAATCGCAGAATACGCCACCAACATCCTCGAAAATGCGTTGATGCAGTACAGCTACTCCGGACAGGAATATACCCGTGTTGGCAACCGGGGATACGGCCGGGCTGCTTGGGGAATATATCCATGCCAGGATGGGCATGTCGGTATAATCGCAGGCCCGGACCACCGTTGGCCCGAGGTCGCTCGCATAATGGAGCGCGAGGAACTGGCAGATCCGCGGTTCGCCTCCAGGCGGGGACGGCAGGAGTTCGCTGACGTAGTAGACGCGCTGATGCTGCCGTGGCTGATTGACCATGACAAGGTGGATATATTCAAAGCCGGTCAGGAAAGTGGTCTGGGATTCAGCTTCGTGGCCACAATGAGGGACATTCTGGAGATGGAGCAACTGGTGGCCCGCGACTACTTTGTAGGTCTGGAGCATCCGGTTGCGGGCCCGCTGACCTACCCGGGAGCGCCCATCGCCTGCGAGTCTGGTGCCGACGCCTGGGTGTTCCGGCGCGCCCCGCTGTTCGGGGAGCACACCGCCTCGGTCTTGGCCGGCTGGCTGGGCACGGATGCGGCGCGTATGGGTGACCTCCTGTCCAGCGGCGTCATCTCCGGGAAGCTCAATCAGGATGCAGGATAGACGCCTTGTCCACCTCCACCAAGCAGCCGCTGAAGAATTACCGGGTGCTGGACTTGTCGCGTATCTGGGCCGGTCCTTATTGCACCAAGCTGATGGCCGATCTGGGCGCCGAGATCATAAAAATGGAGTCACTCAGTGTCTATGACTCCCATCGTGGCCCTGTAAGTCCGGCACGGGGAATTGCCGCCTATCCCGACGGGGAGCCAGGGGACGAGCCGTGGAACCGCAACGGCTGGTTCAACTGCCTGCACCTGTCCAAGTACGGTATCACGCTGGAGCTGACCAGCGACGAGGGACGCTGCGTCTTCGAGCGGCTGGTTTCCATTAGCGACGTGCTCATCGAGAACTTCCGCCAGGGCAGCCTCGAACGGCTGGGCTACAGTTACGAAGCACTGCGCCAGCACCGACCCGACCTGATCTACGTCTCCATGCCCGCCTTCGGCAATACGGGCCCCTGGCAGAGCTATCTCGGATACGGCATCGGCCAAGAGCAGCTTTCGGGCATGGCCCACCTGACCGGCTACCCAGGCGACGGCCCGATGAAGTCGGGCATCAACCATGGAGACCCCATCACCGGCTCCCACGCCGCCGGGGTACTGCTGGCCGCCTTGCGCCGCCGCCGCCGTACCGGCAAGGGAATGTACATCGATGTCTCCCAGCAGGAATCGGCGGTGGCGTTCATGGGCCCGGAACTGCTCTCTTACCAGATGACAGGGCAGGAGCCGGAACGCATCGGCAACCGTTCCCGTTGGTATGCGCCCTGCAACACCTACCCCTGCGCAGGTGAGGACCGGTGGATTACCGTCGCCGCCACCGATGATCGACAGTGGACGGCACTGTTGGTTGCGATGAGCGCTGACGCTCTGGCGGAGGACGCTAGGTTCGCCACCGCAGAGGCGCGAATGGCCAACCAGGACGATCTGGATGCCATCATTGCCGGGTGGACCAGCGATCAGGACGCGTTCGCGCTTGCCGAACGGCTGCAGGCCGCTGGTGTCCCTGCGGGGCCGGTGCTGCGAGGGCCCGACCTGCTGGACGACAGGCACTACGCAGAGCGGGGGACATTCATCACAGTGGACCACCCCCAGGTCGGCCCCAAGCAGTACCCGGGTCTGCCGTGGAGGATGAGCGGCACGCCGGGAGAAGTCCGGTGGCCGTCGCCAACCCTGGGCCAACACAACAGAGAGATCTTTGGCGGTCTTTTGGGTCTGACCGGAGACGAAATAGACGACCTGGAGAACGGTGGGGTCATCGGGACCAAGCCGACTGGCTCCCGCATTATCTGAGGAGGAACCGCATTGTCCGAGAAAGAGGTCATCTATGAGATCAGGGAAGGGATTGCCTACGTCACCCTGAACCGTCCGGAGAAGCTGAACGCCATCAATCCCGAGATGCGGGAGCTGTTGTGGGACGCCTTCCAGGACGTGAGGAACAACGACGAGGTGCGGTGTGCCATCGTGACCGGTAGCGGCCGCGCCTTCTCGACTGGCCACGACCTCGTTGCCATGGCCAACGCCCGCGCCAACGAGGGCCCCAGCACCGGCGACCTCTATGTCGAGCAGTCCAAGATCTGGAAGCCGATCATTTCCGCCATCAACGGTGTTTGCCTGGCCCAGGGGTGTGGCATCGCCCTGGGCAGCGACATTCGCATCGCCTCCTCCGAGGCCCGGTTCGGTTGGCCCCAGGCCAAGCGCGGCATTTCGTCGGTCAGCGGGCCGGCGCTGCTGTCGCAGGTGGTGCCCCGCAACGTGGCCTTCGAGTTCCTGTTCACCGGCGAGTTCGTGGACGCACAGCGGGCGCTTGAGCTGATGCTGGTCAATTACGTGGTTGAGCCGGACCAGGTGATGCCCCGCGCCGAGGAGATGGCCCGCAAGATCACCGCCAACGCGCCCTTGGCCCTGGCCGCCATCAAGGAGGCATCCGTCAAGGGATCCGAGATGGGCCTGGAGGAACGAGTGGCCTTTGCCCAGAGGAAGCGCGACGAAGTCTTGGCCACCGAGGACGCGCAGGAAGGCGTGCGTGCCTTCGCTGAGAAGCGCGACCCCGTCTGGCGCGGTCGCTAGCCTACCAACGAACACGCCAATTGCTGATCGCCGTAAACTGAACCATCCATACGACCAAGAGAGGGAGACTTATGGCCACGCTGACCACGCCCGAAACCGTATCCATGAACCCTGCCGGACTCGAGAAGGTCAAGCAGATCTTTAACCGCCAGATCTCCGAGGGCCTGCATCCCGGCGCAGGGCTGGCCGTCTACCGCTACGGCAGCTTGGTGCTGGACATACACGGCGGCGTTGCCGACAGCGGCACCGGACGCCGGGTCGACGACAAGACCATGTTCGTGCTGTTCTCTTCGACAAAGCCGCTGGCCGGGGCCTGCGTCTATATGCTCAAGGAGCGGGGCCGGCTGGAGTGGGACGACCCGGTTGCCAAGTTCTGGCCCGAGTTTGGGCAGAACGGCAAGGAGACGGTTACCATCCGGCACCTGCTGAGCCACCAGGGGGGGTTCCCGGAGACGCCCGCGGACTTGCCGTGGACCGACTGGCACGACTGGAGCCTGGTCTGCGCCGCGATGGAGCGGGCAACGCCGAAGTACACGCCGGGCTCGACGCTGTCCTACCACCCGATCAACTACGGCTGGGTGATCGCCGAACTGGTGAGGCGCATCGACGGCCGGACGTTCGACCGGTTCATCGCCGAGGACCTGGCCCGTCCGCTGCAGATGGAGGACACCTACGTTGGCTTGCCCGCCGAGCTGGAGGGCCAGGTGTCTCGAATTCATCTTATGGAGCAGGAGGCCGACACCAACGGTTACGCCGTAACCTTCGACCGGCCTGAGGTGCATCAGGTCATCTGCCCCGGCGCCAACGGCATCGCGTCGGCGGGTGACCTGGCCCGGTTCTATGCGGCCATGGAGCGCAAGGGTACGCTGGATGGCGCCAAAGTGCTGCGCCCCGAGACCGTCGCCGAAGGCATCACCATGCAGGCCGAGGGCATTGACCGGTCTCTGGAGCTCTTCGCGCAGCGGGCTCTGGGGTTCGCGCTGAACGACGAGCGGATGGGCAAGCCCAGCGGCGATCCCATGCACACCTTCGGTCACGGCGGCGCTGGCACGTCCATCGGCTGGGCCGACCTGGACACAGGCCTGGCCGTGGGCTACATCACCAACGGCTTCCGGGGCGCCGAAAAGAACAACGCCCGGCTGGCCGAGGTGTCGCAGGCCGTACGCGACGCCTGCGCGTAAGCATCGACCTTCCGTTTACAGAAAGCGAGGGGCGGGTCTGAGACCCGCCCCTTGTTGTTTGGTATGCTGGGGACGCCTCCAAATTGCAGAGGCACTGGATCCCAGCTTTCGCGGGGATGACGGTGAGTTGCGGGAAGGCGGGGTTTTTCGTACTGATTGGACATTCGGGCCGTTGCAGGGTAGGGGCGGGCCTTGGCTCGCCCCCAACAAGTTTCAGGGATTTGGGCTGAGCTAGGTGAGGCGGAGGAGGGCCTCGGCGTTCCCGGACATGTGCTTGACGAGGGCTTCGTCGCCCAGATCCTGCCAGAAGGGCCAGTTGATGACCATCCCGGCGGTGTCGGGGAAGTGGGCCTCGCCGTGGGGGTAGTCGGACTGGTGCATCAGGGCCTCGGTGCCCAGGAGGTCGATGCAGGCCTTGGTCATGGCCGCGCCCTCGAAGGGCTCGGCGCCGCAGCGGAAGCGGCCCATCTGGGCGTACTCGATGGGCTTGTAGTCGGTCTTGGGCGTGGTGCCGGAGACGTAGTTGCACATCTCCTCCAGCCTGATCAGCCAGTGGGGGAGCCAGCCGTGCCCGACCTCGGCGGCCCCGGCGTTCAGGTTGGGGAACCGGTCGAAGATCCTCCCGACGATCAGGTAGGACAGCAGCCGGGCGGCGCCCCATGGGTGGGCGGCGGTGCGGGCCACGGCGATGTTGCCCCACATGTCGCGGTACCCAGGGAAGTAAGGCGGCTCGAAGGTGAAGCTGTGGTGCAGGATGGGCAGGTGCTCCTCGTTAAGCACCTCGAACAGCGGGTCGACGGCGGGGTGGTCTATGGGCATGCCCTCGGGGAGTATGACGGCCACGGCGACGGCCCATCTCTCCTTTGATGCGGCCTTGATCTCGCTAATCGACCATTCGATATCTGCCGCAGGGGCCAGGATGATGCTGCGGAGCCGCTCTGGGTCGGCACTGCAGTACTCGCGCATATAGCGGTGGTAGGCGGAATACAGGCCCTCGGCCAGTGAGACGTCCTCGATGCCGGTGAGGCCGTTGGCCCAGGTGCCGGGGATGATCACGTCGATGTCGCGGCCCTCCATATCCATGTCGGCGAGACGGCCAGCCGCGTTCTCGTCGCTGACGCCCGTCTGCGGGTCGACGCGGTGGTGGCCCGACGACCGGGTCACGCGGCCTTCCAGCGCGCCGCGCCCGCCCGCGACGGCGGCCTGGTCGTCGCCGGTAGGAGCCTCCCCCGGAAAGCGGTCAAAGGGGATGGAGGCGATGCTGAGGGCGTTGTATTCGCCGACGGTGCGGATGTAGGGCTTGAACTCGTCCAGCCGGGGCCGGAAGCTGGGGTCGACGTACTTTACCAGGGTGTCGAGGCTGGGGTTCACGTGGGTGTCGATATCGATGACGCGGTAGCCGTTCTTCATTGGATCGTCTCCTCCGCTCAGGGTATCGGGTTCCTGGCGGTTGCGGCTATTGTAACCCCGGATTCCCGCCTCCGCAGACCCTTGGGTAACCATCTTATGTCACCCTGAGCGTAGCGAAGGGTCTCAACGCTAAAGGCGGGATTCTTCCCCTTCGGCAGGCTCAGGGTCGGAATGACAGACTTGGGGCGCTGGATTCCCGCCTGCGCGGAAATGACGGTATTGCGGGGAACGTCGTGCAGGTGGTCAATCGAAGTCAGGTTCAGGACTTGAGGTAGCGGGACAGCCCTTCCAGGCAGCGGCCCCAGGCCATGTGGGCGGCCTCGGGGCGGTAGCTCTCGCGGGTGTCGGACATGAATGCGTGCCCGGCGCGGGGGTAGCTGACGAACTCGAAGGTCCTGCCGGACCGTTCCAGCACCTCGCGCAGGCGGGCCACGTCGGCGGGCGACGGGTTGGTGTCGTCGTCGCCGAACAGGGCCAGCATGGGACAACCGAGGCTCGCGGCCAGCTCTCCCGGCGGCGTCGGGTTCACTTCAGTGTGCTGGAACAGGCCGTTGGAATAAAAGTTGACGAACACGTCCACGCTGACGCCGCTGCTGGCGAACACGAGGCCAAGCCGCCCGCCGGAGCAGAAGCCGACGACACCGATGCGGCCCTCTTTCAAGCCTCTTGCCGGCCCGCCCGCCAGGACGTGGGGGCTGGCCCGCAGGTGGTCGAGGCCGCCCTGCAGGTCGCCGATGGTCTGCGCGTTGGGCCGGGTATTCAGTGCGTCGCGGGCCAGGTCCATGTCGGAGTGCTCCACTACGGCGAGGAACCCGTCGCGGCTGTACAGGGCGGGCACTATGGCGGCATAGCCCAGCGCGGCGTAGCGGCGGGCCAAGTCCTTCATGTGCTCCTCGTAGCCGTGGATGCCGTGAACCAGCAGCAGCCCAGGATGCGGGCCGCCCTCCGACGGCCGGGCCACGTACGCCGGCACCGGGTCGCCGTTGTAGCCGCCGACGGTGACGTCGTAGGCGATTATGTCAGCCGGGTGGTACACCAAGCCAGGTGGCAGTGCGCGGGAGACCAACGGGACCACCTCACTGAGGGGCTTCGGTTCAGCGCCGGGTGCCCGCATTCTAGGTAGTGGGTGGTGGGGTTGCAAGGGTCGATGTTCGATGGAATCACAAATGTTTAGGTAGTTCTTCCAATTGGGAGAATACGACCGTTTCGTAGCGCTCTGGCAGTTTATGACGAGTGAGATGAGAGCACATCGAGCGATCAGTCACCACAACGTCGCAGTAAGGAATCGTCAATGCCATGGACATCACATCAAAACTGTCGTTATTCTTCCATTTGTGGTGTGGGTCTCGATGGAGGGATGCCTTCAGCGTTACCGCGACGTCTACGCTTGGCATCGCTTTGTAAATGGAGCGAAGGTCATCGGATTGCTCAGCAAAGAACTTGTCCATAGAGTGGGGGCCTCTTGCTGCCCAACCCTCTTCGAAAATGTCGCCCACCTCTATGAGGACCTCTCGTGCGGTAATTGCGTCGCGAATTGGACCGCGCCTCCACTTCGGGTCAGCGTCGAACCGTCGAGCTTGTTCCTGTTCTTCCGAAGCCATTTGTTCATACGCTTGTAAGATGGCCTCAGGATTCCACCCCCATGCCCTCAGGTTCGGCTCCTCTTGCGGGTTGGGACCTTCGATCACTCTTCTATTAAAATCGAGTTGAGCGTCTATGAGAATTCTGTCGAACGCCTCTGGGCCCTCGTGATATGTTCGTCTAATGTGCTCGGTAATGTCTTCTCCACTAGAGGACTTGATCCTGATATCCCATTCCTTGCCAAAAGCTCTACTTACTCCCCAATCCAGGTAATTGGTTGTGCTAATCGGCACAGGTCTCGGCCCTACTGTCAAGTCCAAGACAGCCTCGATTTCGTGAGTTCGGACAACTATTAGTGATGTCACCACTATGTATCGACTAACTCGTTCAATGACTTCTCGAAGGTCGTGGCGTTGCCTGTGGTTGGTGTTTTTGGCTATTTCTGCATATATAAGTTCGGAGAGAGGAAAGACAACTCGCCCATCTTCAGTTGCTTTGAGACAGGCGTCTAAAACACATCTGTGCCTCTTCCCGTCTCTATGCCCGCTTTGCGCCTTCGACAACTGGATCCATTGATTCAGGTCAAGGTAAATCAGCTTTGGAGGACGTGTTGGGAGAAGAAGGCTAGTTGGCCACAGTGGTTCACTAAATTCTAAGTAATGGTATTCCATTCTGTGCCCTCTCAAAATTGGCTAGGGAAATGGCTTTAAATATCGGTTAATTTGTCTGCATAGGATGTGACGACACCGCCTAGTGAAACAAAGTCCTTCAATACCTCATATTCCTACAGGCCGTTCGGCAGTCCCGTTTAGTCAAGACCCAAGCCACCCAATCCCACTCTGATGCGCGTTCCTCCTCACAGACTGAGGATATTGGGATGCGTACGCGTTTTACATCTCCAGTGCGGCGGCCCGCTTACGCTTGGCCGCTGAGAATCGTCTAGGTGGCGGTGTGCTAAGGAAAAACTACGGTATCTCAAATTCGTCTGATAGCGCGTCCAGCAATTCAAGGGCGGGTGCTACCATGTCGACCAGCCAGGGGAACAGCTTGAACATCGCGTCGTCGCCTAGCAGGAAATTTTGCAGGTGATCCAGTGCATGCCCATAGTCGCCTAGTTGCAGAGGCTGCAGCACCTGATTTCGCAATTGGTAAGCCTTCTCGAATCGTTCCAGTCGGATCAAGACTTCAATACAATAAGAACCCACGATAGTCGATACGCTATCGTGGTGTTCGAGTAACTGAGCCCTTATGTCGTACCAGAGTAGTTCGCGCTCCATGCGACTGCCCCGGTTCAAGTACCTATAGCCTGCGACTAGGCATCTTGAAGCTCTCTCATCTCCCGCAGGCGTCGATAGTCGTCGATCGTCTTCTTGACTCCCTCCTCAAGGCGACCGGCGACCTCCAAGGCTTCAGCCTCCATTCTCTGCAATTCCGGTTTGTGCTTGTCGATTAGCGCGTCGGTCTTCGGGTCGCCAGTATTTTGCATTTTCATGCCAGTAACTCGTATGTAGTATGTCGTGATTATACTATGCCCCGATTTTGCGCGCTTGGCCTACAACCCAAGCGCCGCTGCGAGCTCGCGCTTGGCCTACAACCCAAGCGCCGCTGAGAGCTCGCGCTTGTGCTGCTTGGGGTCGCCGAGGAAGTGGTATAGGGTGCGAGAGGCGGCGGTGTGGAGGGTGAGGCCGTACTCGGTCATGCTGCCGACGCCGGCGTGCACCTCGTGGGCGTAGTTGCAGGCCTCGTAGTAGCCCTCGCTGGCGACGGCCTTGGCCAGGCTGATGCTGCTGGCGGCGTCGCGGCCCACGTCGAGCTTCCAGAGGGCCTCGTAGGTGGTCCAGCGGGCGGCGTCAAGGTGGTTGACCAAGGCGATGACCTGGTCCTGCACGCGCTGGAAGCGTCCGATTGGGGTGCCGAACTGGATGCGGGTGCGGCTGTAGTCGACGGAGACCTCGTAGACGGCCTGGCAGCCTCCGACCTGGTAGGCGCTGATGACCGGGATGGCCTTGGCGACGGCTCGTTGCCACGCGGCCCAGCCCCCCCTTGTATTCCCCCCCTCAGGGGGGGAGTGAAGGGGGGATGTGCCGCCGAGGACGTTTGTGCTGTCGGCGGAGACGTTGTCGAAGCGCACCTCGGCCAGGTTCCAGGCGAAGCCCGGGAGGCCACGGGAGCGGACGCCAGTGGCGTCGGCGGGGACCACTACGAGGCCGACGTCCTCGGTTTCCTCGGAGCGGATGGCGCACAGGTAGTGGCTGGCGGTCTCGCCGTCGAAGACGTAGGCCTTGGAGCCGTTGAGGCGCAGGCCGTCGCCGTCTACCGGTGCGGTGAGGCGGACGTCGCGCTCGTCCCAGCCGTAGTCGCGCTCGGTGATAGCCGGAACCACGCGCATTTCGCCGCTCGCGATTCGGGGCAGCCAGTCGCGCTTCTGCTCCTCGGTGCCACCCTCCAGTATGGTTAGGGCGGAGAGGACGGCGGAGGTGAGGTGCGGGCCCGGCACCGGGCCGCGGCCCAGCTCCTCGAACAGTACGCCTGCGTCGGTGAAGGTGCCGCCCTCGCCGCCGTACTGCTCGGGGATGAGGATACCCAGCCAGCCAGTGGAGGCGAGGCGGCCCCACAGTTCGAGCGGTGTGGTCTCGTCGGGGGACGCGATCTGCAGCAGTGTCTCCTTGGGGTATTCCTGCGACACGAGGCGGCTGGCCGCCGCCTTCAGCATTTCCTGTTCGGGAGTCAGGGACAGGTCCATGTTGCTCCTCTTTTACGAGGGAATTTTCAACGCCGAGAGCGCAGAGGACGCAAAGTTTTTGGTTTTCTTTTTAAACTCTGTGGTCTCTGAGCTCTCTGTGGTTTGGCTAACTAGCCGAGAGCACCGGCGCGCTCGCGGACCTCGCGTCCGATGCCGATGCGGCGGGCCATGATGACCTTCTGGATGTCGGTGGTGCCTCCGGGATGGATGGCGACGATGCCAGCGCGGGAGTGGGCTTCCATGTGTCCGTCGGAGGCGCCCAGCTCCGAATCGTGGGTCAGACCGGCAGGTCCGAGAATGTCGAGCATGGCCTGGGCCATGCGGAGGCCGGAGGTCTTGCGCACGTAGGACGCTTGCGGGCCCTCGTAGGTGATGTGGGCGCCGCTGTGGCGCATCCAGTAATTGCGCAGGTTGAGCAGACGCACGATCTCGGCCTCGACGTAGACGTCGATGAGGCGGTCGCGGACGTCGGGGTCATTGGTCATGGGCTCGCCGCGGCGCTCGGTGGTGCGGCAGTGGTCGAAGAGCCGGTCGACCAGCCAGTTGCGGCCGATGCGCCCACCGGTGCCGTGTTCGAGCTCCAGGTGGGTGGTGGCGACCTTCCAGCCCTCGTTTTCGCCGCCGATCAGGTTGAAGGCGGGGACTCGTACGTTGTCGAAATAGACCGTCTGCTTGACTCCGGAACCCGCGCCGGACTCTCCACCGGATATGAGCAAGTCCATGGGCTGGATGGTGATGCCGGGCAGGTGGGATGGCACCATGAACCAGCCCAGATTCTCGTGGCGCTTGGCCTCGGGGTCTGTGACGGTGATGGTCCACATGTAGTCGCAGCCATGGTTGCTGCCGACGAATATCTTCTGGCCGTTGAGGACGTACTCATCGCCGTCGCGGATGGCCTGGGTCTTCACGTTGGCCAGATCAGAGCCGGCCTCCGGTTCGGAGAGCAGCTGCCAGGTGCGGACGCGGCCGGTGAAGATCGGGGGCAGGAAGGACTGCTTCTGTTCCTCAGAGCCCCAGACGAGGATGGAGTTGCCGCCGAGGCGACCGCCGGAGTCGTAGTAGGGAGGCAGGGTCAGGCCGAAGGAGTCAATTTCCTCTTCGATCACCACTGCGCTATCGACGTCCAGTCCGCCGCCTCCATACTCAGCGGGCGCGGTGGGCCAGAGCCAGCCCTTGTCGCCCAGCTTGCGGCCGAGCTCGCGGCGCAGCTGGTACTGGTCCCAGGTGAGGTCGGCGGGGTCGGCGGGGTGTTCCATGCCGTCCGGCACGTGCTGCTTCAGCCAGGCGTTGACCTCGCGGCGGAACTCCTCCTGTTCGGGGGTGTAGCGCGGTTCAAAGTCCATTGGGTCCTCCGGGTTTAGTCGGTGTAGAAATCTCGTCTCAACTGTCTCTCGTGTATGTACCTAACCGCGTGGCGGTAAATGGCACGCAATGTTCCGAGATCAATTTGCCGGTGCCTAGGCACCATCAGGTTTTGCTCTTCTCCCGCCTCTGAATACCTTCGCAGCTTTACGTGGCTCCCTTCCTGCGAGACGATTCTGAAGTCGTAGCGGAGAAAGATGGATACCACCTCCCGATACGACATCCGCCTCAATCTAGGCACTGGCGGTTTCTAATTCCATGGTCAAAAGGATTCGTGGATAGCGTACAACTCCGATATATTCGGGGTCCTCGTCTTCAAGAAAAAGGCAGACCGCTTCCTTTACGTTTGAGACCGTCTCGTCCAAGGTGCATCCCTGGGTAACAATGGCGAGTTCCAGACAAGAGGCCACGAAGCAACCATCGCTTTCCCTTATGTGAACCCTGATGCTTTCGTCGGGTCTCATTTGAACCTCTCGGTCAGATAGCAATGGCTCTACTGGGAACGCAGGGCTCGGCCTGGGAGGGCGCCGGTGTGGACTCCATTATCCACGACGAGGGCGCCGTTTACCAAGACGTGGGAGATGCCGTCAGGGTACTGCTTCGGCTCTTCGAAGGTGGAGTTTGCCCGGACGGTGTCGGGGTTGAATACGACCACGTCGGCCTTCATGCCGTCGCGGAGGACGCCCCGGTCCTGAAGGCCCAGCCGCTGCGCGGGGGCCGAAGTCATCTTTCGGACGGCGTCTTCCAGCCGGAACAGGCCCTCGTCGCGGGAGAACTGGCCCAGCACGTAAGGAAAGGTACCGTAGGTGCGCGGGTTGGGCATGTCGCCGGTCATTATGCCGTCGGAGCCGACCATCTGTGCCGGGTGGCGGACAATGGTGCGGATGTTGTCAGGATTGCCGGTGCGGGCCACGAAGGCGACCTCCAGGTTCTCCTCGATGAGGAAGTCGCAGATGGCGTCGACCATGCGCTTGCCTTGGTGGCGGGCCAGGTCGCCGAGGGAGCGTCCCTCCCATTCCTTGTTGTTGGGCACGTTGCTGAAGATGTAGTGGTCCAGCGTCAGGCCCCACATGGGCTCCACGGCATCGCCGATTTCGTCGCGTATCGCTGGCTGGCGAATGCGGTTCATCAGGGCAGTGGGGCCGCCCGCGTGAACCCAGTAGGGCAGCAGCGAGTGCAGGACAGTTGAGGCGGCTGCGTAGGGGTACTGGTCGAAAGTGACGTCAACGCCGGAGTTGCGGCCCTCGTCTACGAGGCCGACCATTCGCTCGCCCATGCCGTCGACCGGGTTGTGGTAGTGGGAGATGTGGACGGGCACTCCGGCCCGCCGGCCGATTTCGATGGCTTCGCGGAAGGGGTCGAGCAGGCGATCACCGAGGGAGTAGCGGGCGTGGGTCATATACATGCCGCCGAGGTCGGCGATAGCCTCGCTTACTGCCACCAACTCGCTGGTGTCGCTGTAAGCGCCGGGCGGGTAGGTCAGGCCGGTGGCGAACCCGAAGGCGCCGTCCTGCATGGCCTCCCGGGCAAGCTGGCGCATGTGGGCCAACTCCGGTTCGGTGGGGGAACGGTCCTCCCAGCCCATCGCTTCAACGCGGATGGCGGCGTGGGGGGCCATGAACGCCACGTTGCAGGCCACACGGTTGTCGAACAGGTCGAGGTACTCGCGGACCGAGCCCCAGCGAACACCCTCGGGAGGCATACCATTCACCGCGGCGAGGTAGTACAGCAACTGTTCCAGTTTCTCAGGAGAGGAGGGGGCGTAGGACAGGCCGTCCATACCCATAAGCTCGGTGGTCACGCCTTGACGAAGCTTGATCTCATGCTTCGGATTGGAGAGCAGGACGAGATCGGAATGGGAGTGCATGTCGATGAAGCCCGGGCAGATGACACTGCCGCCAACGTCGATCACCCGCCCGGCCTCGACGTCGGCATCCCCCGAACGCACGACGGTGACGGAGTCGCCCGTGATGCCCACGCCGCCACGGAACCAGGTCTGGCCAGTGCCGTCTATGATTCGTCCGTTTCGCAGAAACGTGTCAAACATGGTGGCCCTCCCAAATGCGTGGCCGGAACGTGTGGCAGATAGACTAACACAGGAGGCTTTAGCAGTGGATGGCGCGATGTACGTCGCCGTCTTGATTCAAGAAATACCAGGAGATTGCCCACGATGCTGAATTGTTCCTTCCCCAAGTTCCGTACCAGTACATATTAATCATGTCCCGTCGCTTGAATGGCTGGTAAGATAGCCAATGCGACAGAACAGTCCCTGTAGCACCACATATTGCGTCAACATATATGCATCTGCAGGACTGCGGTCCGGCGAACGGAAACAACGCCACGAGTCCCGAAACTGAGGCACAAACGAGGGAAAGAGAACCATGCTGAACCGCTTCCGAGACTTCGTGAAACGCCTCGAACTGCCCCAAGAGGAGCAGGGAAATGTGGTCTACCGCATCATTGACGAACATTTGAACGCGGTCGAGGTGACATCTGCCCAATACACCGCTTGGCGAATGCAGTATGACATTGCGAGCAGAGCGGTAGTTGGCCAGGACACAGCCGGGGACGTGATGGTCAGGACCACTTTCTCAATAATGCCCGAGGACAGAAGCTACAAGCCTTTCGGGACATCTGCGTATGAATTTTCCTCTTACGAAGTGCTTACGCAATACTCCCAGAGATACGATACATGGAGGGAGGCAGAGCAGGGCCACCGGAACATCCTGGATAGGATCAGACGAGAGCAAGCTACGGCACGGGCAACAGACCAAAGAGCCGAGGCCCTGTCCGGGACTGCAGGAGCAGTGAGGCTTGCCGTGTCGGCAGGCTTGGCAGCTATGTTCCGGGTCCATGCCCACTCAGAGGAAGAGGTTACAGTACATACACCACTGCTCCGCATCAATGGGTCTAACGTTGATGTGGTTGTTGCCGTGGAGGGTAATGGATTCAGATTGACCGGCTCCATTGACCGGGGGGTCTCGGGCGCAGGAGAAATGTCCGAGGCGTATGGGGTAACGGCCGAGGACGGGGAAGTGATCCGCATGGTGGATGACGAAGCAGATCTGCCTCAGGGCATAATCGGCGTGGCCCAGGCTGTTGCGTGCATCTCCGTGTTACCGGCGGGCAACGGCTGACCCATAGGAGCCACAGGCCGTCCGCATACGCCTGAGGCCGGTAAAGTGCAGAGGGACCCCAAGGGGCGGCAAGGTAGCGGGGGCGATTCAAACGGCTGACGATGCGAATTAGGCGTCAAAATTCGAACCTCCTCTCGTTTGAGAGGGGGTTTTGTTTCAGATGGAGGGCCGTCGACACAGGCCGACACAACCAGAAATTCGCGAAGAAAGCCCGACTCTGAAAACTTCGCTCCCTTTGAAACGTAGTATTAGTGACTCAACCGGCGTCTCTCCATCAGCAGATGCCAACGCAAACGGCTCCAACTTAATGAAAGGGAACGATCTTGACTGCTGCAAAAGACAGAATTTTCAACGATATCCACTCCCAATTAAACGCCACCCGGGTTTCCCGCGTCGAGGCGCCTGAAACCCTTGAGGAACTGCGAAAGGTAGTCACCTGCGTTGCGGATGCCGGGGGCAGTCTCAGCGTCATGGGGGGACGGCACGCCATGGGAGGACAACAGTTTCTTACCGACGGGGTGCTGCTGGACACTCGCCACCTGAACCGGATCCTTCACCTGGACGCCGACAAGGGACAGGTAAAGGTCGAGGCCGGGATTCTGTGGGACTCTCTCGTGAGTGGTCTGCGGGAAAAGCATGGGGGAGCCTCGCAACGCTGGAGCATCGTGCAGAAGCAGACGGGGGCCGACCGGCTGAGCATCGGCGGGGCGCTGGCTGCCAATGGCCATGGGCGTGGCCTCAGCTACGGTCCCGTTGTTCAGGATGTGGAGTCCATTGAGCTGGTGGATGCCGACGGCGTTCCGCACCATTGCAGCCGCGAGGAAAACCCGGAGCTCTTCAGCCTGGCCATAGGTGGCTACGGACTGTTCGGCGCGATCTACTCGGCCACCCTGCGGCTGATGCCGGCCCACTACGTGCGCCGCACCGTCGAGATAGCATCCGTCGATTCGCTGGAGGCGAGGTTTACGGAACGCAGAGCCGAAGGTTTTACCTATGGCGACTGCCAATACATGACAGACGAATCGTCTCCGGACTTCCTGCGAAAGGGGGTGCTGTCGTGCTACCGCCCCGTCTCCGCTGAAGAGAGCGCCACTATCGAGCCGCCTCGCTTGCTGCTTACGAGGGAGGACTGGCTACTCTTGCTGCATCTGTCGCACTCGGACAAGGCGCGGGCGTTCGATGAGTATGCCGGTTTTTACCAGCGTACTGATGGGCAGACGTACGACAGCGACACCTTCCAGTTGAGCATGTACATCGACGACTATCACAGGGACCTGGACCAGCGGCTCCATAAAGGGGCGAAATGCAACGAGACCATCACCGAGGTGTACGTGCCTCTGCCGAGGCTGGCTGAATTCATGCATGCAGCAGCCTACGAGCTAGCGCGCCGCAGGGCCGATGTAATCTACGGCACCATCCGCCTGATAGAGCAGGATGACGAGACATTTCTCAACTGGGCAAAGCAACCCTATGCCTGCATCGTCTTCAACCTGCATTTCCAGCATTCCGAGTACGGCGTCGCCAAGGTGGCGGACGACCTGCGCTGCCTGATCGACCTGGCCACTGCAAGGGGCGGCAGCTACTTTCTCACGTACAACCGCTTCGCCACCCCGGAACAGCTGATCCACTGCTATCCGCAGTTCGGCCGCTTCCTGGACTTCCAGCGCCAGTACGATCCTCATGGCGTGTTCTCCAGCGACTGGCACCGGGCATACGGCAACATCGCCTGACGTGAACAGGGGGGTGCCAATTTGCTTCATCCCTTGATGAGGATCGGAGCCGAACTGGCAACCGATCCTCCTCCCTATTCCTGCGACAGGAAATGGCTGAGTTGCCAGTGTCCGACCAAGTTTGCCCACACGCTTGGGCCTGACTTCGGCTCCTTGCCAGTCCTCCATACCCTCTATATCATTGGTATTCCCACACCTTCCCCGGAGGAGTCCCGATGCCCACCGCTTCCATAGACCATATCGCCATGCCCACCGCCAACGCCGAGCGCTGATCGGGTTCTACAAGCGGCTTGGATTCACCATCAACGATGAAGAGGAGTGGCGGACCGGCAAGGCCAACATCTTCTCAATCCAGGTTGGCGATTCAAAGATCAATGTGCACCCCGAGGGTTACGTCGCCGGGCTGCGAGGTCCGTCGGCGATGCCAGGCTGCGGCGACATTTGCTTCGTATGGGACGGCACGGTCGAGGAATGCCAGGAGTGGCTGGCCGCCGCCGGAGTCGAGGTGATCCAGGGTCCGGTACCCCGCAAGGGCGGCAGGGACTTCGGGCGAGTCCCGTCCCTCAGCCTCTATGCCCGCGACCCGGACGACAACCTGCTTGAGTGGATGACCTACTCTAGCTAAGGACGTTCAACTGGTCTCCAACGAAAGTTGACAGAAATTCTCTTGAAGTCGAACACAAGGCAGGTGGCGCGATGCCCATGATGACCGGCAAGGATGCCCTGGTGCGGATGCTGAGGGCCGAGGGCGTGGAGTACATCTTCGGCAACCCCGGCACCAGCGAGACTCCGATGATGGATGCCCTGCAGGACTTTCCCGAGGTGAATTACATCCAGGCCCTGCAGGAGGGTACGGCCGTCGGGATGGCAGACGGCTACTCCAGGGCAACCGGGCGCCCCGCTTTCGCTAACATCCACATCGCCGGCGGGCTGGCCAACGGCGTCAGCGCGCTGTATAACGCTTACCGCGGTGGCACGCCGGTGGTCCTGAGCGCGGGTAATTCGGACACGCGGATGCTGCTCAGCGAGCCGACGCTCTCGGGCGACCTGGTGCAGATGACACGCCAGTACACCAAGTGGAGCCACGAGATAAATCACGCGGCGGACATTCCGGCAGCGGTGCGACGAGCCTTCAACGAGGCGAAGACGCCGCCCACAGGCCCGACCTTCCTGTCGTTCCCGTGGGACACCATGGATGTGCAGGCGGACATCGACGTCGTCGGCTCCAGCCATGGGTATCATCGAGTCCGACCGGACCGGGAGGCGCTGGAACAGGCGTCGCGGTTGCTGTCGCAGGCCGAGAACCCAGTGATCATCATAGGCGACCGCATTGCCCAGTCGGGTGGCATGGAACAGATGGTGCAGGTCGCCGAACGCCTAGGGGCCAGGGTGTTCGCGGCGGCATTCTCGGAGGTCAACTTCCCGACCAACCACCCACTCTGGTCCGGGATGCTGAACACCAGCAGCCCGGTAACGCGGCGGCTGCTCTCCGGGACAGACGTGGCGCTGGCCGTCGGCGCCAACATTTTCTCATCCTTCCTGTATGTCGATGTTCCGCTGCTGGATCCCACCACCAAGCTGGTGCACCTCGACAGCGCAACCCGGGAGGTGGAGAAGAACTACCCCACCGAAGTCGGGGTCTTTGCCGATCCTGCCACCGGCCTCGCTGAGCTGGCCGACGCCCTGGACCAGGACATGTCGGGCCCGGCCAAGGAAGCGGCCGCCACGCGAATGGCCGAGCTGGGCGAACGGCGCCGCAGGGCGCGGGAGGAGTACCAGGAGCGGCTGAGGCAACGCTGGGATAACAACCCCATCGCCGTGGAGCGGATGATGCACGAGCTGGCCGCCGCCGCGCCTCCCGGGACCATCGTGGCCGACGAGGCGGTCACCTCACGGCCCGCGATGATGCAGGAGTTCGACTTCGACGAGCCGGGCACGTTTTTCGGCATACAGGGCGGCGCGCTGGGTTGGGCCATGCCGGGGGCACTGGGCCTCAAGCTGGCCAGGCCGGACCGGCCGGTGCTGGCGGTGGTTGGCGACGGGGCATCCATGTACACCGTACAGGCGCTCTGGACGGCGGCGACCTACAACATTCCGGTGGTCTATGCGATCTGCAACAACCGGGCCTATCGCATCCTCAAAGTCAATATGGACATCTACCTGAAGCGAATGCTCAATGATGAAGACCGGGTGAGCGAGTACACCGGGATGAACTTCGCCAACCCGCTGGACCTCTCGGCGATGGCGCAGGCGATGGGCGTGGACAGTGCAAAGATCAGCGATCCTGCCCAGATCGGCCCTGCTGCGCGCCGCATGTTCGAGAGCGGAAAGCCCGGACTGCTGGACATCAGCATCGACGGTGCCCTGTAATTTCGAAGTACAGGCCTACTCGTGCGTCAGGCGGGGACCGTAAGGGTCAACCGGTAGAGTTGCCGGTGAAGGGGGAAGCCGGACGGTTTTGCTGGATGATACCCTTGTCCATGGGGATGAGAGGTCCGTGAAGATTTGATACCCGTCATCCAAACATAAAGGGTATCGTCAGATACAAATTTTCCACAGAATCCCAACAATTATTTATGTTATGTAGTTTGACAAATACAATTTATCTGAAATATCCTATGACAATGCAACGATGGCGGGACTGCGCCTGAGGAGCTGTGATGGTTTCATTATCTAACGACTTGGGGATGATTCGCCTGAACGCCAACAAGAACGTTCAGCGGGTTGTCTCACCTTCAATGGTAATAGGACTCGGCTCTACAAGCTGCCAAATTGTCAGAAAGCTGGAGTCGACCTCGGAGAACTGGGGATTCGAAGACCGCAAGAACCTGGCCTTCCTGTATATGGACACACGGGAGGCGACACGCGGCGAGATTTCGCGGGCGGCAAGGTTCATCCCGCTG
This sequence comes from Dehalococcoidia bacterium, assembly GCA_965219395.1. Taxonomy (GTDB): domain Bacteria; phylum Chloroflexota; class Dehalococcoidia; order Lucifugimonadales; family UBA3495; genus VXOI01. The sequence goes on along the minus strand of CBDCNN010000002.1, from coordinate 2,456,866 downwards.
GTATTGCCGCACTTTTCCAATCTGCGGGATATGCGCCCGTGGATCACTGAGTGCGTTCCTGAGCTGAAATACCTCAGCCTGTCGCGTGAGGGCGCGCTCGGCACCCTGGCCAATGCCGGAGTGGCCGGTCGTTTCAATTACAGCGACATCCGCGGTCACCTCGATTCCACTATCGAGCAGATCTGCCCTTACTACGAGGGCATCACCTATCTGAGGATTCACATAGTGGCCTTCCTGGGCGGAGGCACCGTCGGCGCGTTGCCGGTGCTGCTCGCTGCTCTGTCTGAAGTGCGAGGCACTGCCTACAACTTCAGTGTGGTGTTGCACCTGTTGCTGCCGCAGCGAGGAATGTCCCGGGACCCGGAGACCACCTATCCGCTGCAGCTGCGTAACGCCTATGCAATCCTCCAGTTTCTGCGCTCCGTCACCGGGGTACAGGCCGGAAGAGCCGAACACACGGGGGAGGACACCTTTACGATAACGGTGTATCCGGATAAACGAATCGAGGCCATTGGTCCTCACTTTGACGTGTGCTTGCTGCACAGATCGCCCAAGGACTCCCTGCCGGTGCAGCGAAACCACATCGCCCGGGTCCTGGAGGATCTGGTCGCCGACGCGTGGGGGACCGGGCAGGACTGGTGGGCGAGATTCCATGAGACCATGAGAGAAGCCAACAACCAGGAAGATGCACGTTTCGGGTCTATAAGCTCCCGTGAAATCGGGTTGCTCGATGGATTCTTCAACCAGACCGCCAAGCAATATCTCCAAAATCAGTGGCGCAGCAGGCTGTAGGAGGGGGAAAGATGGCACGATTTAAAATACGACGTAACAGGCCATCATTCAGTGAGATGAGCAATGTTCTGCCGACTCCGGTGGACCCGCTCTCCTTCATTCAGTCCAGCCGACCCAGCGGCTCCGGTGGGGCCAGGGAGGCGTATAACCAGATCCTAGGTTCCTTCCATGAAATCCTGGCAGACGTGGAAAGGGCGCTGACTTCAGTATTCGAGCGGTTGCGCCCGGAGGGGAACATCAGCGACCGAATGGCCATGGAGGCCAACAGCGACGTCCGGACGGAACTGGCGCGGGCCAGCACGCTGGCCGACGTGAGGCGAAACGAACTGGTCGCGGGCCTATCCGCCCGACTTCAGGCAATGTTCCTGCAGAACCTGATTATGAAGCCGGAGCAGGACCCGCCCCTGCGGCGGTGGGCCTCGCTGGCCGACCGCGTGGTGCAACGGGACATGCCCGTGGTGTCGGAACCCAGCCACAGCGAGCTTGACGTCAACCCCAACGAGCGGCGCAAGCGGCTGATGCGGTGGCAGGTGGAAGCCGACGAGTGGCTGGAAGTCCTCTGTCTCAACCGCACCGGTGAGGTCATTGCTCACCTGCTGGAAGAAATCGGTGACTACTCCTCATCCTGGACCGACACAGTGAACCAGTTGCGCCGGGAGTCGGTGGGGGGCGGAAGGCTGTTCCGCGAGGTCACAGACCCCGAATACTGGACCTTTGACAACGAGGATCCGACGGTAAAAAACCTGGTCACCGGCGTTCAGGCCCAGGACATAGCCGCCCGTATCCTGAACCGGTTCCAGCTCAGCAACATGGAACTCATGGATATCTGTCAGCAGGTGCACCAGTCTCTGGGCGGTAAACCGGTGTATGGATCCGACCGGGTGGACATCCAGGAGCTGGAAAACCTCATGGCCGAGTCCCTGGCGATCAAGATTCGTGAGACCGTGGCCGTCGAGGATGGATTCCTGTCCCTTATTTCCAACGGCAGCCGCTCCGGTGAGGAATTGGGCGAACTTCTGGTGGAGATGCGGATGGGAGCCGCCGCCATGGAAGAGAAGATGTGGAGGGTCGGCGAATACCGGCTGGGCCACGTGGACTCCGCGGCGGGTGTCGGCATCACCTCGTCCTCCCTGCACGACTCCGTGCTTCGTGGGTTGGGCGGTGGCCGAAAGTTCGCCGCCGTAGAAGGGCATCCCAGCAACAACCATCGCTTCGAGGTCCAGATGTCCACGGTGGGTGCCTCCCTGTCGGATCTGGCCATTTTCCGGGATATGGTAAACGCTTGGTACTCCTGGCACTTTGAGGAGCGCCGGGGCGAGAACGGCAACCGCACTGCCCGGATGGAAGCAATCAAGAAGGAGTCCTGGAAGCTGTATCCGGACATCGGTCAGAACTCCGGCGTGCGTCCGGCGGTTATCGAGCTCATCGACGACGACCTGCGGCAGGTCTGGAACACGTCCGGGGATGTTGCACTCCGGTTGGCTTACGGCCACTTGGACGAGCAGGACGCGGAACAGGTGCCGGCAGCGGGCAATGGCCGGGCCAGGCTCGCCAACTAAACGCCGAACCGGATAGTTTTGGCACAGTCGCGCCGCCCTCGCATTAGAGCAGGCGGCGCGTTCTTTTGCCCGCCGGATACCAACCGGCTCGGCTGAACGGACTGCTAACCGCTGGCTAAAGCAAAACAGAAAAACAAGGGAGGCCTCATGCAACGCCCACAATTCAGACTCGAAGGTAAAGTGGCCATCGTCACCGGCGCCGGCTCAAGCGGCCCGGGCGTGGGCACTGGCAAGGCGACGGCCATACTCTTCGCCCGAGAGGGCGCGAAGGTGTTGCTGGTGGACCGCTCCCAGCGCCAGGCCGAAGAGACGCTGTCGGCGATCCACGAGGAGGGAGGTGAGGCGTCTGTGTTCGAGGCCGACGTCACCAGCTCGGAGGACTGCAAGGCAATGGTAGATGCGGCCGTCGAGCGCTACGGCGGGGTGCATGTCCTTTTCAACAACGTGGGCATTCTGGGCCAGGGCAGCGTGGTCGAAGTGGACGAAGACCATTGGGATCGGGTGCTGAACGTCAACCTGAAGTCAATGGTGCTGACCAGCAAGCACGCCATTCCCCAAATGGCCGATGGAGGCGGTGGCTCAATCATCAACGTCTCGTCGGTCGCTGGCCTGCGTGCGGGAAGCACCGGTGCCGCCGTGCCATACGCCGCTTCAAAGTCCGGCATTATAGGTCTGACGTCCACCATGGCAGTGACCCACGGTCGGGACAACATCCGGGTCAACTGCATCGCTCCGGGCCATATCTACACGCCGATGGTGGCCGGTGCCATGGCCGACGAGACCCGCGACCTGCGCCGCAGGGCCGGGCCCCTGGGTACAGAGGGGACCGCATGGGACATTGCGTGGGCCGCCGTGTTCCTGGCTAGCGATGAGTCCCGGTGGGTCTCCGGCATCGTCATGCCCGTAGACGCCGGCCTGCTCGCAACCACGCCGTTGGCGATGCTGGATCACCTGCGCTAAGGGTTTGGAGCTTTACAGAAGAGGGGCGCCTCCATCAAGGAGACGCCCTTATTGTTCGTTCGCTGGGAGAGAAAGCCGATATGACCAAATAGTGTCGGCTTACTCCGCATCCGGGTGGGTGGTGATGAAACGGGCGGCTCGGGCCGGGTCGACGTGGGGGGCGCGCACCTCGACATCCGCCTGCTCCTCCTGCAGCCGGATGGTGACCGAGCTGTCCATCCCGCCCCAGCCGCGGTTCATGGCCTCGATGGCGATCTGTTCGGCCAAGTTGGCTACCGGCATCGGGACGTTGAACTCCCGGCCCAGGTCGGTGGCGAGGCCGATGTCCTTGCGGGCCAGCTCGAGAGCAAAGCTGGGCGGGTCGTACTCGCCCCGGAACAGCGTGCGTACGACGCCCTCGTGCAGGACGTTCATGCGTCCCAGCGAGCCGCGCCGGACGCATTCCCACAGCGGTTCGGGGTCCACGCCTGCCTTCACGCCCAGGGTCAATCCCTCGGCGATGGCCTGCCGCACACCGTGCCCGATCATGTTGTGCACCAGCTTGGCCACCGAGCCAGCTCCGATTTCTCCAGCATAGAAGACCTTGTCCCCGAAGGCGTCCAGAAGAGGCTTCACGCGGTCGAAGATCTCCCGTTCGCCGCCGACCATCACGGCCAGGTTTCGGGACTGCGCCCCGCTCTTGCCGCCGCTGACAGGGGCGTCGAGGACGTGGACTCCCTTGGCGCGGTATTTGACCTCCAGCTCGCGTATCAGGGTGGGACGGCTGGTTGACAGGTCGATGTAGACCGATCCGGGCTTGATGCCCTCCAGGATGCCTTCGGTGCCAGTGGAAACCAGCTCCACCTCTCGCGGTCCGGGAAGCGACGTCAGCGTCACGTCGCATCGCTCCGCCACGTTCGCCGGCGAACTGCCCAACCGGGCACCGGCTTCGAGGAAGGGCCGCGTGGCCTCCTCCCGCAGGTCATACACCACCATCTGGTAGCCGGCTTTCTGGATGTTGCCAGCCATCCCACCGCCCATGTTGCCGAGTCCGATGAATCCAACGGTTTCCATACTTCACCTCTACAGCCGCGGCACTATCTAATGCGCCGAGGCCGGAAATTTCGACCCGATTATAGTACAGGGGAAGTCAGAGGGCTTGGAACGCATTGATGAGCCGGGACTCAGTGAGCCGCCTATGACGGGCAGGCCATACCAGCCAGAGCGGAGAGGTCCGGAACTTCGAGCGACGGTACGGCGTTGGTGGGTCGGGTGCCTCCGCCACGGTCGGGCCGCTTCACCCAGACGCTGTCGATGCCCAGCAGGTTGGCGGGGCCGATGTCGTGATACAGGCTCTCGCCAACGTGGAGCCATTGGTCGTTTTCGACGGCCATCCGCTCCTGGGCCAGCTCGAAACTCCGCAGGTTGGGCTTGTAGCTACGGGCCTGCTGCGAGGTCACGACGGCGTCGAACTTGATGCCCAGTGCCTCCTCCGATTGACGAAAAAGGTCGTCATCAACGTTCGAGATGATGGCGAGCTTGTAGCGCGACTGCAGCCGTTTCAGGGCGTCCGGCGCCTCTCGAAATATCGGCCATTGAGGCAGCGAATCCGGCAGGCCCTCGGCCTCTGCCGCAGTCAGGCGGATGCTGGCTTCCCATGCCATTATCTGCATCACGTCGCTAAGCACTCGGCGGTAATTGAGAAACTCTTCGGAGGTCTGGACCTTGGGTTCGGCGTCAGCGAACAGGGCCAGGATTTCCCCCTTGCTCTTTCGGACGCCGTGGCGAGCGAATAGCCCGGCAACGGCGTCTGAGATGCCCGTCTCCCAGTCCACGAGGGTGCCGTAACAGTCAAAGCTGAGCCATTGGTATCGGCCGAAATCAAGCACTGGGTTTCCCCCATCTGCAATATCTGCCAACGGCGCAAGCCCGGCGGCCCGGTAATGTTAGCAGCAAGGCTCATCTTTGAGCGTGGCACTGTTTTCCGATACACTGGCCCCGCATTTGAAATCTACCCAGTCGGCCGTCAGGCCCTGTGAGGTGCGCCGTGCTGTTTCCATCCCCTGCCACCGACCGCTTGCTGTACAACCTGGACAATGGGCTGCCGTCGCTGTGTGCGTACGTGTTCAGCCATCCCAACATGGTGGAGGTGGCGGGGATCGCGGGCATGGACGCCTTCATGGCCGACATGATGTTCACCGCCCACGACTGGGACAACATCGCCCACCTGATCCGGGCGGCGCGAGGCACCGGCATCTCGCCCCTGATCCGGGTGCAGGCCTTCCCGTGGGCCACCGGCACCGACCGCCGGACCGTCTCCGACGCCGCCCGCGCCCTGTCGCTGGGGGCCACCGCCGTCACCGTGTCGGTCAGCTCCAAGGAGGAGGTGCAGGAACTGATGGGCCTGCGCGACGACTGGCACAGGCTGATCCACCTTCGCCGCTTCAACACGGCCGAGGAGTTCCCGGAGTTCAACCAGAAGACGCGCGAGGGGACCCTGGTGGTGCCCACGGTGGAAAGCGAGGGCGGCCTGCGCGACCTCGATGAGATCCTGGCCATCGAGGGAATCCGCTGGTCTGGCTGGCCGCGGGGGATGTCACGAAGATCCTTGGCGTGCCGTTCAAGTACGATGACCCCAAGGTGATGCGCCTGCTGGAAAACGCTGTGAAGACCGGCGAGAAGCACGGCGCGTCCATCATGTACAACATGGGGCTGGACTCGCCGGACTTCGACGCCATGGCCGACTCGGCCAAGCGTTACTTTGACGTTGGCGTCCGAGTGGTTGGCCTTGGTGCGATGGAATGGCACATGCAGATGGCCCTGCAGCACATCCGCCGCCGGGCCCTCGGTTAGACGTTACAGGCGGGGACGGTCCTCAGCTCGACTTGAACAACCCAACGTCTTTGCATTGATGGGTAAGGTGGGCAACCACAATGGTTGCCCCTATCAGCACAGTGCGATCCCGTAGGGGCGTCCCTTGTGGACGCCCTTATCGCTAACCCCTAGGCGTAGAGCCAGTCCGGTACCGCACGGCCGTGTGCGCCTGCGCCCCGGGCCAGCGAGTCCTTGAGGATGCCGATGCGGGAGCGGAAGGGGTGTACCTGGTTGCGCTCGTGGGTCAGGCCCAGCCCCACCAAGAACATCAGGCTCTTGCCGGCCGCGTGGGGCGAGAAGAATGCGGTGACGGCGTCGTCGAAGAAGGTCATGCCGGTCGCGCCCAGTCCCATGCTGTGGCTGGCCAAGTACATCCTCCCTCCAATTATGCCAGCTTCAAGCTGCGCGATGCGGTAGCCGCGGTTGCCGAACCGCGACAGGATGGCGTCCAGGTCGGCCATGAAGTAGGCGACGGCGCTTGCGTCAGCGCCCAGGGCCTGCTCGAAACAAAGGTGGCCCGCCTCCTCGCGGAACTCGCCCTCCGCAAGCAGCTCCAGTTCACCCCTCGTTGGCGAGTAGTGGTAAGTTCCGGGAGCAATCCCCTCCGCAGCGTTGACTATCAGGTAGGTGTCGATGAGGCCGCCACCGTAGTCCGCTGGTACCGGCGAGGTGGACGCGGCCAGCAGCGCCTCCAGCTTCCCGGCGGGCATCGGCTCGCGGGCGAAACGGCGCGTAGAGCCGCGGTGGGCGATGGTGGCGCCCAGCGGTGTCGAATCCGGCAATCCGTCGAGTGCCGCGTGGGGTTCGGGCTGCTTGGCAGAACCCCGCCATTCGGCCACGCCCGTAGGGCCAGCTAGGACTGAACCGGTGTGGAGGGCGCGTGTCTCCGGGTACTCGGTACGCCTTTCGACGCCTAGGACACCGCAATCCAGCCCGTCGAGCTGTCCGGCAGCCGGTGGCGACGAATTCCCGCTGCCGACAGCGACGAGGCAGAGGCTTGCCTCGGTGGACGATTCGAGTCCCAGCAAGGCGTCGACTTCGGAGTCCACGAACCCGGCGACGATCTCGGCGGGTTGCCCAAGAGCGTTTGCGGCCGCTGTCATATTGGCCAGGATGGTGCCGTTGTCCCAGTAACAGTAGCGGTAGCCGCGCTCCCGGTACTTCCAGGCGCTACGCCAGAAAACGGAGGTGCAGACGATGGTGGCCGGTGCATCGGCGACGCCGGAGTGACCGGCGGTGGCTGCAGTGAGGTTGCCCCGGAAGTCGCCGGAACGCAGCAGCGACAGTGAGTTTGTGGCTGGCGAGTAGTGGTAGACGCCCGCGGCCAGGCCCGTAAGGTCGCCACAGACGACGTACAGCTCAATGGGGTACAGCGCACCTGCCGATGCGGCAGCGCGGTAATGCACCTCGCCCGCTGTGCGCAGCGTGCTGCGACGGATTAGCCCGGCGGAGTAGTGTAGCAACTGAGCGAGCGCCGTTAAGTCGAAGGGACCGGACGGCGCTGATGCCACGCCGCCAACTGCGGTCAGCGTGGGCGCATCCGGCGAGGGCATTTCGGCAGGCAGGGCAACGGTGGGCAGCCCGGGGTACGACTTGTAGAGGGGCGGCTTGGTGGCCAGGCTGATGTAACTGAGCTTGGTGGCGTCGTGAAAGCTGCGGGCCGCGCTGGCGTCGTTGTTGGGCATAGCGTATCCGCCCCTGAAACCCGTTCGTGCTAGATGGTGCCCTTGTATTGCGGAGCGCGCTTCTCGACGAAAGCGCGAGCGGCCTCGGCGTGGTCCGGATGCTTGGCGCTGCGGGCCTCCAGCGACAGGCCGATGTCCAGGGTCTGGTTCAGGTCGTTCCACACCTTCTTGTTGATGGCGTGCTTGGTGCCGCGAATGGCCAGCGCGGGCCCATCGGCAAGCCGCTGCGCCAACTCCATCACCGTGTCCATCAGGTCGTCGTGAGGCACCACCCGGTTGACCAGCCCGATACGTTCCGCCTCGGCGGCCTCGATTATGTCGCCGGTCATCAGCAGTTCCTTGGCCTTGGCCACGCCGACCAGCAGCGGCCAGATGACCGCGCCGCCGTCGCCCGCAACCAGCCCGGCGCGGACGTGGGTGTCGCCGATGCGGGCCCGGTCGGAGGCGTAGATCACGTCGCAGAACAGCGCCAGCGTGGCGCCGAGGCCAGCAGCCACACCGTTCAGGGCGCAGATGACCGGCTGCTCCACCCACAGAATGTTCTGTACGATGCGGCGTCCGCTGGGCGAGATGGCGCCGATGGGCCGGTCCTGCAGGGCGATGGCGCCCCCGCGCTCGTCCATGGCTCGCACGTCGCCGCCGGAGCAGAAGCCGCGGCCCACGCCGGTGAGCACTACAGCGCTGACTTCCGGGTCGCGTCCCACCTGGTAGAACACGTCCTCGATCTCGTGGTGCATCACCTCGTTGACCGCGTTCAGGCTTTCCGGGCGGTTGAGCGTGATGGTCAGGACCTTACCGGCCTGTTCCACGATCAGTGTCTCGTATTGGTAGCTGGCCATTTCTTACACCTGTAATTCCTCTTGCGGAGGTTCTCACCCCCACCCTAACCCTCCCCCTGAGGGAGAGGGAAATTTAGGCCCGGCCCATGGCGAGGATCTCTTCGAATTCCTCTTTGGTGACGGGCTGAATGGAGAGGCGCTGGCCCTTCCGGATTAGCAGCATGTCCTTCAGCCTGGGGTTGCCTTGACTGCCTGCAGCGTTACCGGGTTGGTCAGGCGTTCTTCGCCTTGGATTTCCACCACCGTCCACACGGTTTCGCCTGGGCTGCTCTTGGGATCGTAGTGGATATCGTTGGGGTCCCATGCCGTGGCGTCGGGGTAGGCCTCCTTGACGATGCGGGCCGTTCCCACCACCGCTGTCGGCTTGGCGCTGCTGTGATAGAAGAGGATGTGGTCTCCCACCTTCATATCGTCGCGCATGAAGTTGCGGGCTTGGTAGTTGCGCACGCCATCCCATTCCGCCGTGCTGTTTTCTCGTTCACCAGGTCGTCGAAGGAATAGGCCGACGGCTCGGACTTGAACAGCCAGTATTTTGGTTCAGACATATTGGGCACCTCCCGGTGTACCCGTCACCCCCGCGTTTACCCATCACTCCCGAGAAAGCGGGAGTCCAGGGGTGTGTGCGAGTTGTCCCAAGGATAGAACTTTGGGCCGCTGGATTCCCGCCTGCGCGGGAATGACGATTCTTGTGGGACTTCACCCCCACCCTAACCCTCCCCCTGAGGGGGAGGGAACTTTACTCTAGCGCAGGCGGATGCCGGCGGCCTCGGTGTCGTAGCATCCCTCGATCAGGTCCTCGCGTTCCTGCCGCAGAACGTCCTTGCGGACGCGCAGGCTGGGCGTGCGGGGCAGCTCGTCGCGGACCTCCCAGTAGCGAGGCACCTTGAAGTAGGCCAGGTGCTCGGCGCACCAGTAGACCACCTGCTCCGGGTCAACGGTTGCACCGGGGCGCGGCGTGACGTAGGCCTTGACCTCGTCCTCGCCCAGTTCCGACGGCACCGCCAGCACGGCGCAGTCGAGGACGTCGGGGTTGGCCTTGATCACGTTCTCCACCTCCTGCGAGGAGATGTTCTCCCCCCGGCGGCGGATGATGTCCTTCTTGCGGTCGACGAAGTACAGGAAGCCGTCGTCGTCCAGCCAGCCGAGGTCGCCGGTGTAGAGCCAGCCGTTGCGCAGGGTCTCGCGGTTCTGCTCGTCGTTGCGCCAGTAGCCCGGCATCACGGCGGGGTTCTTGATGGTGATCTCGCCGACGGTGTTGGAGCCGACGTGCACTCCCGTCTCGGCGTCGGCGATGCGTATGGTGTTCTCGAAGCGCGGGTCGGGGTGCTGGCGGCCCCGGCCCGAGGAGCCAGCGCGACGGTCCTCGCGGATGCCCTCGATGGTGCCGTAGCAGGTCTCGGTCATGCCGAAGCCGACGATGATGTCGGTGGCGAAGCGGTCCTGGAACTCGGCCAGGAATTCCGGCGAGAAGGACGGCGAGCCGTAGAACAGCCGGACGGTGTTGTCGGCGTCGTCCGGCTGTGCGTCGTTCTTGGACAGCACCGGCATCATCATGCCGATGAAATTGACCACGGTGGCCTTCGCCTCCCGCACCTGTGCCCAGAAACGCGAGGCGCTGAAACGGTCGACGATGACCAGCGTAGCCCCGGAGGCCAGGGCGCCCATGGTCGAGTAGTACTGGATGTTGGCGTGGTAGAAGGGCAGGCAGGTGAAGAAACGGTCGTCGTGGGTGGCCTGCGTCCAGTGTCTGAATCCCTGCCCGGCGGCAGCGTACATGCGGTGGGTGACCATCACGCCCTTGGGGTTGCCGGTGGTACCGGAGGTGTAGACCAGCATCGACACGTCGTCGGGCGACACCTCGGGCCGGTCGGCCAGCGGCGCGGCGCGGTCGAAGGCCTCGCGGAACGGCGTCCAGCCCTGACCGACCGGCCCGTCTCCCCGCAGGATGCGGTGGCGGATGCTGGGCGCGAGGTCGGCGGCGGCCCCGGCCACCTCGGCCAGCGAAGGGTCGGTCACTATCGCCACGGCCTCGGCGTTGTTCAGGATGTAGGCGGTCTCGTCGCGGCGGTAGGCGGTGTTGATGGGCACGCTGATGGCGCCCAGCTCCGACAGCCCGAACCAGCAGTACAGGTACTCGACGCAGTTGGGCATGAACAGGCCCACCCGGTCGCCGTGCTGCACGCCCATCTCGCGGAACATCGCCGCCGTCCGCCGCACGCCCTCGCGTACGTCTCCGTAGGAGTAGGACGCACCGCCAACCTCGATAAAGGTCTTGTCCGGGTCCCCGTCGGTGATGCGGTCAAGCACCTCGCCGATGATGGTGTCCCAAGGCATCAAAGTGCCGGTTTCCGTGGTGGCCTGCTGTGCGCTCATCGTCCGCCCGCCGCTAGAGTGTCTCGACGGTCAAGCTACCACGCAGCTATGGGGCGGTCAATAAGCCACAGATGCTTGACTGACAGAGCGTTAAATAGGCGACTCTACCACATATAGTAGACCTCTTATCTGATTCAGATATAATGTTGTTAATACGTAGTAGAAGTGCAGATCGTAGGAGAAGGGCTATGACGGCAGGTGGACTTGGGCCGGGCCAGAATCCTAGGCTTATCCGGCAAACCGTGAAGCGGATGGTGTATGGCTTGTCGCGCGCTGAGAATCGGAACCTCGACGACAGAGCTACGTCCGTTTACGTAGCGATGCTTTGGCGCGCCGACCACGACACAGGCGAGGCTACGCTGACCGACGAGGAGATAACCCGAGCCAGCAATCTATTGTTGCCGTATATAAGGTCGCTACGCAGCAGTTCGAGAAACTGCCAACGACAGATATTGCAAAACCTCCTCTACAAGTACTCCGAAGGAGCTGCTGCGATGTCCGTGGAGAGATCTATCATCGCCATGTTCAAGACAATGGTGGATCACGACCTCAAGGACCTGGTGCTAGTAGGCGATGAGAATGAAAGTGGAGGTGAGTTTAAGATAACTGCTCTTGGTTGGATGGCGTTGGCGAAAATTCTGATACAAGATGGGCATAACCTGGATGACTGTACTTGTAATCTCTGTCCGAAGACCCGACGATTCCTTGGGTCCATCTATTATTTCCGATGCACACTGTGTGGTGCTCACGAGGAGGCACCTTACATCAAGGCGGGGGACCTGCTGCACTGTGGACGATGTCATGGAATAGAGTGCATTCCCAGCGGGCTCCAATGTGCTGGGGGTCCCATCACAGCCGGTTGACATTCAAACGAGACAGATGCAAAGTGCGAAATCAAAGGAAGCAAGGCCGAGCAAGGGGACAACCACGATGCAGCCAGCAAAACTAATGACCGAAGATCTCCTGTTGGACCCACTCGGCAAAACTCGTCTGGGGCGAGTGATGAAACCCCGGTTCGCCAGACTCCTCACCCTCGACTACCAAGGCTGGACGACGCAATTCGAAGTGGACGGATTCACGGATACCGATGTGGAAACCCTGGAAGAGTTCCTTCAGGATTCCTTCAACGAAGCGGAACTGGCCGAGAGCCTCGCATACCTACTCAAGGGAATCAATGAGCAAGCGGGCGAATCTGAAATAAACGAAGCCCTGATGCGTTGGGCCATGAACTCCGGTTGGAACAACATCTGGGACGCCGTCTGCACCCAGAAATTCCCGGACCCCATCGACGCTGCAGCCTATGTTGGCCGCCACCTCCTGGATGTCGCCTCCAGCACCCTGGCATTCGAACTCGCTCGCGGCAAGAGTCTTCAATCCACGGACTGCGACTGGAACATAAGCGAAGCCGAGGTGAACGAGGGTATAGAGCTTGCCGAGGAGGGTTTGTCCGAAGATACAGCAGAATGGCCACCATACTGAGAGGAGAAGTCAGGTGGGCAAGTCTTGAGGCCGCTTCTCTCGTAATCGGCCATGAGCAGGGCAATTCCCGTCCAGTAGCCATTCTGAGCAACAGCCGCTTCAATGCCAATTCGCAACTGGTCATAGCAGCTCTGGTCACGTCTAGGCTCCAGCCACGGAATAGCCCAATCTCCATTCCAATCCGGTCAATCCGGATGCCGCAGCCCTCCTGGGTTCTTGCGAGCCAGATAAGGACCCTCTCGGCCCAAAGAATTGGAGAACTCCTGGGCACTCTATCGGAGGAAGAATTAACAAGAGTGTACAGGACGGTCAATTTAATCTTCGGAGTAAGCTGAGTCGGGCCTCCCGTCGCGAAACCCTCTGCTAGGCCGAGAAGGACTCCGAAAAATGAATGTGAACACGTCCGGGTTGGCGGAAGATAACCTGTGCCAAGAGTACAATAGCCGTGGTGCAAGGGTGGCTGAAACTATGAACAGAAATGGCCAGCGATAATTGTGCCCAAGCCGAAAACTCCCCCCGCCGAAGGAGGCCCGCCACGACTACGTCGAAGCTGCCGTTGGGGCGAAGGGTTGCCGCCAGCGATGACCTCGAGGTGTCCGCCTACTTGGAGATCGCCCAGGGCATCGACGCCGAGGCACCGGGCTCGAGCAGGCAGGTCAACGAGGGTATCGCCGTCATCGACTTCGGCTCCCAGTACAGCCACCTCATCGCCCGCCGGGTCCGGGAGCTGAAGGTCTACTCCGAGATTACCAACCCCTCCGATTCGTGGGAAAAGGTGGAACGCATCAACCCCAAGGGCATCATCCTGTCCGGGGGACCGGCCAGCGTGTACGAGGACGGCGCGCCTCTCATCCCGGACTGGGTGTTTGAGCGGAAGCTGCCGGTGCTGGGCATCTGCTACGGAATGCAGGCGCTGGTGCATCAGCTGGGCGGTTCCGTGGCCCGGGGCGCCAAGCAGGAGTTCGGCCACGCCACCCTGCACCAGGAAAGCCCCTCCGCTGGCTGGGGCCTGCCCGGGGGCCGTCCCGCCCTGTTTAACGAGCTACCCCCTTCGTTCCAGGTCTGGATGAGCCACGGCGACCGGGTGGAGATGTTGCCGCACGGATTCTCCAGCCTCGCCTTCACCGAGAACTCCCCCGTCGCCGCCATCGGCAACGGGCGCGACATGTTCGGCCTGCAGTTTCACCCCGAGGTACATCACACCCCCCTGGGCACCGAGATCCTCGAGAACTTCCTGTTCCGCATCTGCGAGTGCGAGGGTTCCTGGACGCCAGGCAACGTGGCCTCCGACGCCATCGCCCGCATCCGCGAGCAGGTCGGCGACGGCCGCGTCATCTGCGCCCTCTCCGGCGGCGTCGACTCTGCGGTCACTGCCGCCCTGCTGCACCGGGCCATTGGCGAGCAACTCACCTGCATCTTCGTCAACAACGGGCTGCTGCGGCTGGAGGAGGCCGAGAGGGTGCAGGCCACCTTTCGCCGGGGGATGGGTCTGAACCTCTCCTACGCCGACGCCTCCGAGCGCTTCGTTACCAGGCTGGCTGGCGTCACCGACCCGGAGACCAAGCGCAAGGTCATCGGCGAGGAGTTCATCCGGGTGTTCGAGGAGGCTGCGTCCGAGCTTGGAGAGGTGGATTTCCTCGCCCAGGGGACCCTCTACCCCGACGTGATCGAGAGCGAAGCGCCGGCCAACGCCCCCGCGGGCGCCGCCTTGTCCGCCCGCATCAAGACCCACCACAACGTCGGCGGACTTCCCGAGAACATGAAACTCCAGCTGGTTGAACCGCTGCGCTATCTGTTCAAGGACGAAGTTCGCGACGTCGGTCTCGAGCTCGGCCTGCCACCCGACATGGTCTACCGCCAGCCCTTTCCCGGACCCGGCCTTGCCATCCGCATCATCGGCGAGGTCACGCAGGAAAAGCTGGAGATGCTCCGCGCCTGCGACTGGATCGTCATCGACGAGATCAAGGGCGCCGACCTGTACAACCGCGTCTGGCAGAGCTTCGCCGTCCTGAGCGACAGCCGAACGGTCGGCGTGCAGGGCGACTTTCGCACCTACGGCTACGTCTGCGCCATCCGCTGCGTCACCAGCGAGGATGCCATGACCGCCGACTGGGTGCGCCTGCCCTACGAGGTACTGGCCCGAATATCCAACCGCATCGTCAACGAGGTACCCGGCGTCAACCGCGTGGTCTACGACATCACAAGCAAGCCGCCCGGAACCATCGAATGGGAGTAACCGGAGCTGTGCCAAGGTACGGTCTCCCTCCATTCACGGAAGTCGAAGTGAGGGTGCTGAAGTGAAGGTACTCCTCGTCGGCAGCGGTGCTAGGGAGCACGCCCTGGCGTGGCGCATCGCCCGCAGTCCGTCGCTCACCCGCCTGTGGGTTGCGCCCGGCAACTTCGGGACCGGCGTGGCCGCCACCAACCTCGATGTGGGCAACGGCGTCGACGCCCTGGTGCAGGCGGCCCGCGATGTCTCCGCCGATCTGGTCGTCGTTGGCCCCGAGGCGCCACTCGCCGGCGGCCTGACCGACGCCCTCGCCGCCGTCGGCATTCCGGCATTCGGCCCAACCTCTGCCGCCGCGCGGCTGGAGTCCAGCAAGAGCTTCGCCCGCGATGTCATCCGCGAGGCTGGCGCCCCCGGTCCGGAGTTCGCGGTGTTCAGCGAGGAAATAGCTGCTCTGGATTTTCTCAGACGCAACCCCGGCCCATGGGTGGTCAAGGCCGACGGCCTGGCGGCCGGGAAGGGCGTGGTGGTCTGCAATGATGCGAGGCAGGCTGCCGAGGCAATCCGCGCCTGCATGTCGGGACGGGCCTTCGGTGAGGCCGGCGCGACCGTGTTGCTCGAGGAACGGCTTGAGGGCCGCGAGGTCAGCGTCTTCGCCCTCTGCGACGGCGAACGGCTCTCGCCCTTGGTCGCCGCCTGCGACTACAAGCGCCTCGAGGACGGCGACCGTGGCCCCAACACGGGCGGCATGGGCAGCTACTCGCCTCCCGAGTTCTGGACGCCGGAACTCTCTGCGGAAGTCGAACGGACCATAATGCGGCCCGTGATTCAGGCTATGGCCGCGCGAGGCACCCCCTACCGCGGCGTGCTCTACGCCGGTCTGATGCTCACCGGCGAGGGCCCGAAAATCCTCGAGTTCAACTGCCGCTTCGGCGACCCTGAAACGCAGGTGCTGATGCCCCGGCTGGCCACCGACCCGTTACCCGCGATGCTCTGTTGCGCCGAAGGACGCTTCGACCCGTCGTCAGTAGCATGGGACGACCAGCACTACGTGGGTGTGGTAATGGCGTCGGGCGGCTATCCCGACAAGTACGAGACTGGCAAGGTCATTCAGGGGCTCGATGAGTCTGATGTCGAGGAAACAATGATTTTCACCGCCGGTGTCAGGACGGGAACGGACGGACTCCCCGCCACCAGCGGCGGCCGGGTGCTGACCGTGGTGGGCGGCGGTGCCGACCTTGGAGAGGCCTCACGGCGAGCGTACGAGCGTCTCTCCGCCGTCTCCTTCGATGGCGCTTTTTGGCGCACCGACATCTCCGCCGTGGGTACCGGGGTAAACGCGTGAGCCCACGTGCCGCTTCACAGTCCAGCTGTATTGGCCTGGAGGATCTCCGCGCCTTATACGATGAGGCCGTCGAGTCCGGCGCCGACGCAGCCTATCGGAAACGCCGATGGGGGAGGGCAGTCGAGTTCGCGGGATGGCTGGAGCAGGACGCGCTGGAATCGCTAACAGCGGAGAATGCCCTGTTTCTCTACCGTGCCTCCGGTGGTCGCGAGGCTGCTGCCTTTTCCGGCACACCGATCGAGGAGTTGAGGGATGCCCTCGATTTCCTCCTGTATGATACTATCAAGCTCGAAGGGCGCTTTGACGAATGCGTCACAACGGATGCCGGATACAAACTGCCGGGCACCGGAAAGGAGTTCGTTTCCTGGCTCCTTTGTTTGCGTAATCCGCAGCTGCTGGGGGTCTGGAACTCTAACGCCGAACGCATGCTGAAGCGCATCGGCGCCTATCCTGAAACCATGAAGCGGGGTCCGCTCGGAATCCGCTATCTCGATCTGATGGAAGCCCTTGCCTCGTTGCGTGCCCGTTTGGGCCTGCGGGACTTCATCGAAATCGACGTGCTTGCATTTGTATCGACCAGGCCGTCTGGCAGGCGGCGAAACCAGGCCGAAACGGTCAGTGTGGAGCGTGATAATGCCCTGGCGTGAATCGCTGTTGCAACTCAAGGAGGAACTCACCGCGGCTCGGGCCACCCGGCTTGAGCGACTTGAGGCCTTCGAACGCCAGGTGGCGGCCGAGCGGGACGAACTCCGAGGGCGCCAGGAGTCTCTGCAGATTGCTGCTTTGGTCGCCGAGATGAACGAGGTTTTGATGGACGGCCGTGGACAGGTCGAGACTACGGTCGAGTGGGAGTCCCGGGAGGACGAGAACCTGTTCGAGGGCGAGGACGACATGGCCGACGTCATCACCACCGCACTGTCCTGGGACGAGGGCGAGGAACTGGAAGTCGTGGTGGAACTGGTCATGCTCGACGAGGGTCTGTCGCTGATGGTTAACGGCGTGCAGATTCGGCAGGACCCCAACTCCCTGGAACGTGCCCTGCTCTCCGCCTTTCGAGAGCAGCTCGAGATTTAGCGTCAGTCTCGGCGCAAGGCCGCCGCAGGGTATCCCCGTAACGGGTGGCAGGTGATATTATGTATGGCGGTGCCTGTCCCGTGCCCCGAATCCTGGCAAGGCTTTGGGATTCGTACGACCCCGAAGGATGTGAACCGGGAGGAGATTCAGCTATGACAGAGGGCTTGAGCCGGAGGCTGCCGTGCCGCTGGTAGGAGTCGTGATGGGGAGCGCGTCTGACGAGCCGGTGGTGAGTGAGGCCGTCAAGACACTGGAGCAACTTGGGATTGATTACGAAGTACGGGTTATGTCCGCTCACCGCACCCCGGAACGGGTGGCCGAATACGCGCAGCAGGCCCGGGACCGCGGCATCCAGGTGCTTATAGCTGCCGCAGGGGGCTCCGCTGCTCTTGGCGGCGCCCTTGCTGCCTGGTCCACTCTGCCGGTTATCGGCATTCCCCTGGCTTCCAGCGAACTGAAGGGAATCGATGCCCTTCTCTCCACCGCCCAGATGCCGCCGGGCATTCCAGTAGCGGCGATGGCAGTGGGCGCGTGGGGCGCCCGCAACGCGGCTTTCTTCGCCGCCCAGATCCTCGGGCTGCAACACCCTGAAATCAGGCAAGCGTATGACGACTACCGGCGCGAACTCCGCGAACGGTAAGCCCTCTCCGGCTATCCTTACCGATTTCGACGATACCGCCGCCGCGCAGAACGTGGCGGAACTGCTGCTCAATCGCTTCGGCGATCCCACGTGGACGGATGTGCGGCAGCAGTTCCGGGACGGCAAGTTGAACCTGAAGGAATATCAGGAAATCACCTTCAGGAACATCCAGGCCGACCGCGCTGCGATGCAGCACTACGTCCGGGAACACGCCACGCTTAGGCCCTACTTCCCGGAGTTGTACCAGTTCTGCCGGAACAACGAAATCCCGATTGCGGTGGTCAGTCAGGGATTGGATTTCTATATTTCAGCCCTGCTGGGGAGGGACGGTTTTGGGGATGTTCCCATTTACGCCGTCAATACCAGCTTTGATCAGGGGCGCATTTCCTACCACTACAATCATGTCTACCCAGGGCAGGAGAGGCAGGGAAATTCCAAGGCGTTGATAGTCGAGCGTTACCAGCAGCGGGGATACTACGTGCTCTTCGCCGGTGATGGCGCCTCCGACCAGGAGGCCTCCGTCCGCGCCGACAAGGTGTTCGCCCACCGCACACTGGCCCGATTCTGCGAGGAACAGGGCATCGACTACGAGCCATTCCAGGACTTCAGGTCAATGCTGCTGGCTGTTCGCGAGTTACATCTCAACGGCTCAGCCTCCCGCTGAGTCCGATACTACTGCATTCGGGGCTGAGGCTGTGATAGACCGATACTCCCGGCCCGCCATGAAGCGGGTCTGGTCCGACGATAGCAAGTACGAGAAATGGCTGGAAGTCGAGCTGGCCGTTTGCGAAGCATGGTGCGAAGAGGGAGTCATTCCTCTCGAGGATATGGCCAAGCTGCGCACCGCCGAGTACGACTCGCAGCGGATGGACGAAATATTCCAGACAACCAGGCACGACGTTACCGCCTTCATCTCGTCGATTACAGGTTCCCTCGGGCCGGAGGGCCGTTGGCTTCACCTGGGCCTCACCTCCAGCGACATGCTGGACACCGGCCTAGACCTGCAGTTGGTGGAAGCCGGCGGTCTGCTTCTTGAGGAAGTCGACAAGGCAATTGCCGCCCTGGCCCAACAGGCGCTGCTTCACAAGGACACGCTGATGATGGGCCGCACCCACGGGGTGCACGCCGAGCCCATGACCTTGGGTCTCAAGCTGGCCCTGTGGTGGGATGAGATGAATCGCCAGCGCGAGCGTCTCGAGGCTGCCGTGGAAACGATCCGCGTCGGCAAGATATCTGGCGCCGTGGGCACCCACGCCACCGTTCCTCCCGCCGTGGAGGAGCGGGTCTGCCAGCGGCTTGGCCTCAAGGTGGCGGGCATATCCAACCAGGTCATCCAGCGCGACCGGTACGCCCACTTCGTTACGACGCTGGCCCTCATGGCGGCGTCTTTGGAAAAATTCGCCACCGAAATCCGCGGGCTACAGCGCACCGAGATTCACGAGGTTGAGGAGCCCTTCGGCCACGGCCAGACCGGTTCCTCCTCCATGCCCCACAAGCGCAACCCCGAACTCGCCGAGCGCATCTGCGGCTTGGCCCGCCTCATCCGGGGTAACTCCGTGACCGCGCTGGAAAACGTCGCCCTGTGGGGTGAGCGCGACATCAGCCACTCCTCAGCCGAGCGTATCATCCTTCCCGACTCCTGCCTCGCTCTCGACTACATCCTCAGCATCTTCACTCGCATCATCGAGGGCCTGCGGGTGTTCCCGGACCGGATGTACGCCAACATCGAGAGCAGCATGGGCCTGATATTCAGCCAGAGGACGTTGCTCGAGTTGGTGGACAAGGGTCTCGCCCGGGAGGAGGCATACAAGATCGTGCAGGGCAACGCCGCCCGCTGCTGGGAGGAGGGCCGCGACTTCAGGGAACTCCTGAAATCCGACAGCACGGTTGCCGCATACCTGTCCCCCGGCGAATTGGAGGAACTTTTCGACTACGGCTATTACACGCGCTATGTCGACGATACCTTCCGGCGGCTGGGGCTTTTGCCAGCCGGAGCAGCCACCCAGCCGGTCCCCGAGCCAGCCACCGCCGACTGAGTTGACCGAGGTCCGCAGCAATCGTTGACCAAACGAATATTTGTACGTCGGTCTCGCCATAGGCGATCTTCGCAAAACCGTCATTCCCGCGCAGGCGGGAATCCAGAAGGCGATGCGGGACCACTTTTAACGGCGAATCCGCATCGCGACACTCATCAGAATCAACACAACATCCGACAAAGGACACGGAATGATCATCGACACTCCAATACCCGGCCGTATGCACCGGGGCAAGGTCCGCGACACCTACGACCTGGGCGGAGGCCGCCTGCTGATGGTGGCCACTGACCGTATATCGGCCTTCGACGTGGTATTGCCCACCGGGATTCCCGACAAGGGCCTCGTTTTGAACCGCATCTCTGGCTTCTGGTTCGACAAGACGGCCCACATCGTGCCCAACCACCTCATCTGCCTGGCCGACTCCCCGGACGCCGCCGGGTATCTCAGCGGTGGCAACGGGTCGGGACTGGCCGAATCGGTGCCCGCCGAGGTGGCCCAGCAGGCTATGGTGGTCAAGCGGGCCGAGCGCATCGATATCGAGTGCATCGTCCGCGGCTACATCACCGGCTCGGCTTGGTCGGAATACCGCCGCAGCGGCACTGTGCAGGGAAATGAGATGCCTGCCGGTCTGGTCGAGGGCCAGAAGTTCCCCGAGTTGCTGTTCACGCCCACCACCAAGGCCGAAGAGGGGCACGACGAGAACATGTCCCATCAGCAGGTCATCGACATGGTCGGCTCCGAGATGTCGGCCAAGCTCGAGGAGACCAGCAAGGCCGTGTTCGCCTTTGCCGACGACTTCGCCCGCGAGCGGGGCATCATCCTCGCTGATACGAAGATGGAGTTTGGCGTGCTTGATGGCGAGCTGATTTTGATCGACGAGCTCCTGACCCCCGACTCCAGCCGCTTCTGGGACGCCGAGGGATACAGCCCGGGAAAGTCGCAGCCCAACTTCGACAAGCAGCTCGTCCGCGACTGGTTGGATGCGCAGGGCTGGAACCACGAGCCCCCGGCGCCCGAGCTGCCCGGTGATGTCACCGCGCGGACAACCGAACGCTACCGTGAGGCGTATGTACGGCTGACCGGGGAGTCCCTATAAGCTCATCCGAAAGAGTCCCCAGAGTCCCCTCCCCCTCAGGGGGAGGGTTAGGGTGGGGGTGAAATCTCCGCCTGAGTAACTACCCAATCGAACCGACACTGAAAAGCCCAACGGCAGGGGCGTCCCCGGTGGACGCCACACGGAGAAACCATTGCCCGAGTCGAGACATCGCCGCAACCGTCGGCCCCGTAACCTCGAGATACCCCGGACCACACGGCGCACCGGCACCAACAAGCTGCTGCTGATCGCCTCCATCATTATCGCCGTGCTGGTCATCGCAGGGTTCTCAATACCCACCATCATCGACAGCATCAGTGGCCCCAGCGACTTCACCCTCGGCACTGCTGAGGCGCACGTCGATGGGGTGGGCGTGAAGCAAGAGATAATGCGCAGCAAGCTTCACGTCGACCTGAACAGCGAAGGTGGTGATGACGACGTGTCCTACAGCACCGTGCCGCCCACATCGGGCGACCACTGGAGCACCCCCAATCGTTGTGGCTTCTACACCGAGGCGATCCCGGACGAGGCAATCGTCCACAACATGGAGCATTCCAACATAATCATCCATTACAACCTGCCCAATCAGGCCGACGTGGACGCTCTCAAGAGCGTGTACAACGATCTCGATGACGGCTGGAGAAACCACTTCACCGTGATGCGCCCGTACGACGAGGTTGCACCGGGAAAGGTCGCGCTGTCCGCATGGGGCGTGCTGGACATCATGGACGGTGTCGACGGGGACCGCATTGAGCGATTCTATGAGCACTACGTGGGCCGCCTTGGCCCGGAGGGCGCAATATCCTGCCGCGGCTCCCAGAACAGCATGCCGGGAGCAGGGTAGTCGGGAATGACCTACCTCGCCAGGATATACGTGACTCTCAAGCCCGCCGTCAGCGACCCGGCTGGGCAGACGGTTCTCGCCGCCCTGCGCCGCATGGGGCACGAGGACGCCCAGGATGCCCGCATCGGCAAATACCTGGAGCTTCGCGTCGATGGAACGGGAATGCATGCCGTCGAGGAATCGGTGGACCGGATGTGCCGTGAGCTCCTGTCCAACCCGGTCATCGAAGACTTCCGTTTCGAGCTTGAGGAAATCGCAGGCGCCTGAGGCAGGCGCGACACCACCCGAATCGCAATTCGTCGGAGGAAGTCATGACCCACATATATGCCGGAGCGGAGACCAGCGGACTTTACCGGCTTGCCCCGGGATCCGACCAGTGGGAGGAACTGACCAACGGCCTGCCCGAATCGCCCTCGGTCTGTGGCATTGCCATCCATCCCGACAACCCAGAGGTCGTCTTCGCCGGCACCCAGAACGGCCCCTACCGGAGCCTCAACCGTGGCGATAGCTGGGAGCGTATGGACTACCCGCGGGTGGCTCCTCCCGTGTGGAGCTTCCTGTTCCGCCCAGGCGACCCTGCCGTGATGTACCTCGGCACCGCCCCCGGCGAAATCTTTCGCAGCACCGACAGCGGCGAGTCCTGGAAGCGGCTCCACGCGGCTACCATGGGTTCCAACGAAGTGTCCATGTCCTTCCCCACCCGCGTGATCGCCCTTACCGCCGACCCCAACTTCCCTGACGAAATGTACGCCGCGCTGGAGGTGGCGGGCGTCATCCGCAGCTCCGACGGCGGCGACACCTGGGAGGAGATCACCGGCAGCCTCGCGCCCAGCGAGGATACCCTTGACCTCCACGGTATCCAGTGCGCCCCGGCTCTGCCCCATGTGGTTTTCATCACCACCCGGCAGGGCCCCTTCATCGGGCCGGACCGCGGCTCCGAGTGGATTCCGGTGGACTTCGGCCAGTTCTCCGAAGTCACCTACACCCGCGACCTCAAGGCCGCGCCCCATGACCCGAACATGCTCTACGTCTCCATCGGCGCTGCGGCTCGCAGCAACACCGGCGCGCTCTACCGCAGCCGCGACCTGTTCAAGACTTTTGAGCGCGTTGACCAGGGCGTCACTGCCAACTCCACCATGATGTCCGTGTCCGTAGACCCCCGGACGCCAGCAAACATCGCCTGCGCCGCCCGCGACGGCCAGGTGTTCCGCACCACCGACGACGGTGCCACCTGGAGCAGCCATTCGCTGCCCGCCGGGGCTCTCGAGGTGAGGGCTATCGCCGCAGGGTAGGTGGAACTGGCGTGGAAGGTCTAACTGCAGGGGCGCACATTTATGCGCCCCTGTCTTTTGTCTGTCCTTGAAAGCAGTGTAGAACTGGTGTAACGAGTTGCAAGAGTCGCCTGATACGGTAACATCGGCGGAGCCCGCGGCCTCGCCCCTGCTGGAGCTGCGCGGGATCACCAAGTCGTTTCCGGGCGTCGTTGCCAACGACAGCATCGACCTGCTGGTGCGTCGTGGCGAGATTCATGCCGTGCTGGGCGAGAACGGATCCGGCAAGAGCACCCTGATGAAGGTGATCTACGGCTACCATGCCCCCGACTCTGGTACTGTCTCCATCGACGGTCGGCCGGTCCGGCTCGGCTCTCCCGCAGCCGGGAGGCAGCTGGGCGTCGGCATGGTGTTCCAGGACTTTTCGCTCATCCCTGCCCTGTCGGTCGCCGAGAACGTGGCGCTATTCCTTCCGGGCCAGGGCCGCCTGCTCCGCCGCCGGGAGCTGGTCCGCCGCATCGAGCAGTTCGCCGACGAGTACGGCCTCGAGATCGATCCGCGCCGTCGCGTCGACGACCTGTCCCTCGGTGAACGCCAGCGCGTCGAGCTCATCAAGCTGCTGCTCGCCGAGGCCCGGTTGCTGATCTTCGATGAGCCCACCAGCGTCCTTGCTCCCCACGAGGTCGAAGGCCTCTTCCGGGTGTTCAATTCCCTCAGAGAAGGCGGCTATTCCCTCCTGTTCATCACCCACAAGGTGAGGGAAGCCCTCGCCGTCGCAGACCATGTGACCGTGCTGCGCCGCGGACGGGTGGAGGCCAGTGGCCCCCGCAGCGAATTCGACGCCGAAAGCCTCGTCGCCGCCATGGTGGGATCCGGAACAGCGGGACGGGAGGGAGAACGGGAAACCGCGCGCCAGCCAGGGGCGACCGCCCTGGAGTTCCGTGCCGTGACTACTGGCGGCGAGGCGGGCGGTCGCAGGCTTGACGGCGTCAGCTTTCACGTGCGGCAGGGCGAGATCCTCGGGGTGGCCGGTGTTGCTGGCAACGGCCAGCGGCTGCTGGGCGAGGCGCTGCTGGGACTGGAACCCGTCCGCGGCGGCGAGATTCTCGTCTCTGGTCAGCCGTTATCGAGGCACTCTCCCGCAGACGCCCTGGCGCGTGGCGTGTCGGTCATATCAGAGGACCCGCTGGCCGATGCCATGGTCGCAGGAATGCGCGTTGACGAGAACCTGCTTCTTTCCGGACTGGCAAGGGATCGCGACGAGGGGTTCTGGCTGGGCCAGGCGCGCATAGCCAGCGCCGCCGAGCTGGTCAGGTCCACCTTTCCCCTCCAGTTGGCCGACTCCGGTGCCGTTGTCAGGCGCCTCTCGGGAGGCAACATCCAGAGGGTGATGCTGGCGGGAGAACTGGGTCAAGGTGCCAGCGTATTCCTCGCCTACTACCCCACGCGGGGACTGGACGTGCTGAGCGCCGAATCCACCCGCAGGCTTCTCCTCCAGCAGCGTGACGCCGGAGCAGCCACCGTCCTGGTGTCCGAAGACCTCGACGAGTTGCTGGCCCTCAGTGACCGGTTGATCGTGATGTACCGTGGCCGGGTTGCCGGCGAGTTCACGTCCTCTGAGGCATCGTTGCAGGAGATCGGCCTGCTGATGACTGGTCACTCCCCCCCAGCGGGGACGGGATGAATCTGCCCCAAATCCTTCGCGACGATGTCCACGCCATAATGCACCCGGTGATCGCACAGGCGTGGGCCTCTGCTCCACGCCCTGCCTTGGGCGTTGTATTGGCCCTCGTGGTCTTCGCCCTGTTCCTGCTGGCCTCCGGTCGCGACCCCGTCGAGGCGCTGCTAAAGGCGTGGGATGGCGTGATTGGCAGCTCCCTCGGCCTCAGTGAGGTTGGGGTGACTATGATTCCCCTGCTGCTGGCGGCGCTGGCCACCGCTATACCCACCCGCGTCGGCCTGGTTAACGTTGGTGGCGAGGGGCAGCTCTTCGTGGGAGCACTGACCGCTACCGGGGTGGCTCTCTTCTTTCCCGTTTCCCAGTCCTGGCTCATGCTGCCCGTAATGGCCCTCGCGGGCGGCGCTGGCGGCGGGCTATGGGCGGCCACAGCGGCCCTCTTGCGGCGGTGGCGTGGCGTCAACGAAGTCATCTCTACCCTCCTTGCCAACTACATCGCCATCCTGCTCATCGACTTTTTCGTCTTTGGTCCGTGGAAGAACCCAGAGGGCCTCGGCTACCCCTATACCACGCCCTTTGATGCGGCGGCTATCTTTCCCGCCATAGCTGGAACGCGCTTCCACTGGGGGTTTCTGGCGGCCCTTATTGCTCTCGTCGTTACTTATGTCATCCTGGGCCGCACCATTTGGGGATTCAAGATGCGTGCCGTCGGCGGAAACCCGGAGGCGGCACGGCGGCGCGGCATCGCGGTTGACCGTTACCTGATCGCCGCCATGGTTGCCGGGGGAGCGATGGCCGGTCTGGCCGGGATGGTGGAGGTGTCCGGAATACACCACGACCTCCGCCCCGGAATCTCCAACAATCTTGGCTACCTCGGGCTTTTGGCCAGTTGGCTGGCGGGCCACAATCCCGTGACCATCATCCCCGCCTGCTTCCTGATTGCAGTCTTCCTCGTGGCTGGCGACATCCTTCAGCTCACTGTTGGCCTCCCCTCCGCTGCGGGCCTCGTGCTCATAGGCCTGGCCCTGTTCTTCGTACTCGGGCTCCGCAAGGTGGAGCGGCGGGCGCTGTGAACACCTTCTGGCTTGTGATAAGCGGCACTCTGACCGGTGCCGTCGGCCCGGGAGTCTCGGTGCTTTACGCCGTCTATGGTGAGTTGATCACCGAGCGGGCGGGCCGCATCAACCTCGGGATGGAAGGCTGCCTACTGATGGGCGCTTGCTTTGGCTTCCTCGTTACCGCCGAGACAGGGTCGGCCGCCGTCGGGGTGCTTGGCGGCATGGCCGCCGGGGCTCTCCTGGCCTCGATCCAGGCCTATCTGGTCACTTGGCGCGACACCAACCAGTTGGCGACCGGGCTGGCCTTGACCCTCTTCGCCGGAGGTGTCACCGCCTACGTTGGCCGCGACTACGTCGACGACATCATTTTCGGCCTCGAACCAATAGCCATCCCCGGCCTGGCCGACATTCCCGTGCTCGGGGAGGCCTTGTTCCGACAGGACATCCTGGCCTACATCGCTTACGGTCTCGGGCCACTGCTCTGGTTCGTCCTGCAATACACCCGATGGGGTCTCAGCCTGCGGGCCGTGGGCGAAAACGCGGCGGTTGCCTTTGCCGCTGGGCGCAACCCTGCCGTGATGCAGGTCACCGCCATCGTCCTTGGTGGCGCGCTCGCGGGCCTTGGCGGGGCACAACTCTCGGTGGGCCTGACCCACACATGGTCCGAGGGAATGACCGCCGGGCGGGGCTTTATCGCGGTGGCCCTCGTCATCTTTGGGCTGTGGTCCCCCCTGCGTGGAATGGTCGGCGCCTTCCTGTTCGGTGGGGCTGTCGGCCTACAGCTCCAGCTTCAGGCGTTGGGCGCGCCGGTGTCTCCTTTCCTGCTGGATATGCTCCCCTACGTCCTCACCCTCGCTGTTCTGGCCATCTGGACCGGCGCCGCCGACCGTGCCATGCCTGAAGGCCTCAAGTCCATTCTCAGGACCTGACGCGCTGGCGCATTTCCTACATTGCCCGATTCGACCCCGTCATCTAAAACGGTTTCCGGTGACGCCGACCCTTTGACACGGCACACGCCGTCCCGTACCTTTGATGGTGATGATTAGTACATATATTCACATATCATCGTCCTTGAGTTCCGGTCTCCCCGGGACGGCATCCCTCGTTTCGGCTACCGGGGGCAGTGCCGCGAAATCGGAATTTCCCCTCTTTCGGCCCTCGGCGAGGCAAATGGGACAAAATGGAGCGGGAAGCCGAAATTCTTGCTTCAGTTGTCCATTCTGCCCTCAATTTCAAAGCTAAATGCCCATTTTCGCCGCGCTCGGTGGGACCAAAAGGGAAAACAATGGGACTGGTTTGGGAAAATCCATTCCTATCAGTCCCATTTTCGATCTCACTTTTCTGAAAAGTCGCACCTTGTGACGGGCCCGGCCACGGAATTCTCCCAGCCTGTTGGGCCAACTCTGGGGCAGGCGTCCGGCACGTTGCAATCGTGAAGAGGCTACTGTATTTTATGTTTCGATATTCTTAGCGTGGTAATGTGGTGATAAATTACAATTGCACCATCCAGGAGGGCGTCATACCCGAGGAGCAGCGTCGGATACTCAACGAGAGGCTGGTCCAGATCGGGGCCTCGGTTCTCGGAATAGCCTCGGACGACATCTCGGTGAGCTACGAGATCATCCCTCGTGGGTTCGGCTTCCGGGGTGGTGAACTGTCCACGTCCTCGTCGGTCAGGAGCCGCATTCCCGACGGGTTTTCCCAGGAAAAGCGGGTCGAGTTCATGACGGCCGTCCAGGATATGTGGATTGAAGTTACCGGCCAGACCACCGCAGAGTTGGTGGTCGGTGCCTCGGATGCCAGCTACAAAAACTACGAGGAGTGATCCTACGCAGTTTCAAGACAGGAGTGAAGCAATGCCAATCTATCGCTTTAAGGTCCCTACTGGCTCCGTCTCCTTTGAGCAGCGCGAGAAGATTGCGGTTGACGTTACCGACGTCCACTGCGGCTCGACGCTTGCCCCGCGCCACTTTGTCCACGTCTACTTCGACGAGCAGCCTGAGGGCGTGTCTGACTTCCCCACCCGCTATTATCTCGATGCCATTAATCGCGCCGGCCGTCCCAAGGAAGTCAAGGACAAGCTGTTGGAAGACCTGCTCAATGCATTTCTGAGGCATACGGATGTTTCCCGCGACCAGATCAGTGGCCGCATAGGCGAGACTCCTGCCTCCTGGGCCATGGAAGGCGGTCAGGTCTTGCCCGAGCCCGGGAACGAAACCGCCGAGTGGTACGCCGAAGTAACTGCCGACTAGACTGGTTGAGGAATGAGAGCCTTGCTGTCAGGACTGTTCTCCAAGTTTCCCATCCTCCGCACCGCAGTCCTGACGGCAGCCTTCGCCGTCCTGGTTGCCACCCTGCTGGCCTGCGGCGAAACCCACACGCCCACAGCGGAACCTGCTCCACCTACCTCCGTCCCTGATCCCACCGAGGCTCCTCCTGCCGCTCCGCTATTGGCCTTGCCCTCCGCGGAACAACTCGGCGGAGGATCGCCCGATCAGTTCCTCCAGGTCTTTGATGATGGCCGCGCCGACAGCCAGTTCCGCCCCACTAGCGAGTTCGCCGCCGCCGCCCAGCCCTTGGCCGCTGGCGAGAAGCTGAAGGTCGGCATCATCTTCGTGGGTTCCCAGCAGGACCTGGGCTGGAACCAGGCCGCAGCCTCCGGGGCCGATTACCTGGAACAGGTCTTCGATGACGTCGAGGTGCTGCGCGCCGAGAACATCCCAGAGACCGTCGAAGTCCAGGCCGTCGCTGAGCAGATGATCGAACAGGGGGCGACCATCGTCATCCCCACCAGCTTCGGCTACTCCGACCCCATCAAGGCCATTATCGGCAAGCACCCTGAGGTCATGTTCCTCCACCTCGGCGACCTCGAGATCTTCGAGAACTACGGCTCGTTCTTCGCCAACATCTGGCAGCTCGAATACGCGGCGGGACGTGCCGCCGGCACCGCCACCAAGAGCAACAAGCTGGGCTTCATCGCCGCCTTCCCCATCCCGTCCAGTCTCCTGAACATCAACGCCTGGCACCTGGGAGCACAGTCGGTCAACCCCGACGTCGAGACCACCGTGGTTTTCACCAGCGACTGGTGCGACCCTGGCAAGCAGGTGACCGCCGTAAAGACCATGACCGACGCCGGCGTGGATGTTCTCTCCCTCCAGCAGGATTGCACCAAGACCGTGGTTGAGGCGGCTGAACGGGAAGGCGTATGGGTCACCGGCTTCCATTACGACGCCAGCGCTGCCGCGCCGAATTACTGGATCACCGGCGCAACCTGGAACTGGGGCCCGATAATGGCCCAAGTGGTCCACGAGATTCGCACCGGCGTCTACCAGAGTTCAGTCAAGTTGGCTGGCATCGAGGCTGGTTGGGCGAGGCTCGCCCCCTTCGGCAGCAGTGTCGAGGGTGAGACCCGGCAGCAGGTGCTGGACACCGTCGAAGGCCTGCGCGACGGCAGCATTCAGCCCTTCACCGGCCCCATCTACGATCAGGACGGCGGAGTACGAATCGCCGAAGGCGAGACCGCCACGGACGAGTATCTGCAGGGCGTTGACTGGCTGGCCCAGGGCATAGTGGGCCGCACCAACTAGCGACCCCAGGACCTGTTCCCTCTTCAGTTCATCCAAGTCCCCTCCCCCTCAGGGGGAGGGTTAGGGTGGGGGTGAATGCCTTGAATGGAGATACCGCAACGAGGCCAATCTACTCTGTGGTTAATTCCCACGCGGCTATGCGGTCTCGATCCTGCTGGCGGCCTGCAACCCCAGTTCCTCGACGGCCATCTCCCGCATCCGGAACTTCTGGATCTTGCCGGTGACCGTCATCGGGAACTCCGTCGTAACCTTGACGTACCGCGGAATCTTGTAGTGGGCAATCTTGCCACGACAGAACTCGCGGATCTCCTCCGGATCCGCCGTCTCGCCGGGCCTCAACATCACCCAGGCCATGACCTCCTCGACGAAACGCTCGTCCGGGACCCCGATGACCTGGACGTCCGACACCTTCGGGTGGGTGTACAGGAATTCCTCGATCTCCCGAGGATAAACGTTCTCGCCGCCCCGGATGATCATGTCCTTGAGCCGTCCGGTGATCTTGAAGTAGCCGTCCTCGTCCGCCGTGGCCAGGTCGCCGGTGTGAAGCCAGCCGTCCTCGTCGATGGCCGATGCGGTGGCCTCCGGCATGTTGTAGTACCCCTGCATGACCATGGAGCTGCGGGCCTGCAGTTCCCCCTGCACCTCCGGCCCGACCACCCGGCCGGTCTCAGGATCTACGATCCGGGCCTCCACGCCCGGCAGCACCTTCCCTACCGTCGACACCCGCCGCTCGATGGAGTCTGATGTCAGTGTCTGGGTGACAACCGGGGAGTGCTCGGTCTGGCCATAAGCTATGGTCATCTGGTGAGCGCCCATCTTGTCGATCACCTGGCGCATCACCTCGATGGGACAGGGAGAGCCCGCCATGATGCCGGTGCGGAGGGAAGTGATCTGGATGTTGTCAAACTCGGGGTGGTCCAGCTGGGCGATGAACATTGTCGGCACGCCGTACAGGGCTGTGCAGCGTTCCTGTTCCAGGGTCTGAAGGGTCTTCAGGGGGTCGAAGTGCTCTGCCGGTATGATGATTGCCGAGCCGTGAGTGATGCAGCCCAGGTTTCCCATCACGCAGCCGAAGCAGTGGTAGAAGGGCACCGGGATGCACAGCCGGTCCACCTCGGTCAACTCGATGCAGTCGCCCACGTACACCGCGTTGGCCACCAGGTTGTGGTGGGTCAGCATCGCCCCTTTGGGATTGCCGGTGGTCCCGGAGGTGTACTGGATGTTGATCGGGTCGTCGGGGCCGCACTCGGCCTGGCGGGCCGCCAGCTGCGTCGGCGACACCTCGGCATGCTTCGCCACCATTCCGTCCCAGGACCACATACCCGCCGGGGTGGAAGTCCCCGCAGTCTCACCGAGTGGTGGGATGTGGATGACGTTGCGCAGGTAAGGGAACTGCGCGCTGGTCAGTTCGCCAGCATTGGAGTCCTTCAGCTCGGGTACAACCTCATTGACCATTGCCACGTAGTCAGAGTTGCGGAACTTGCCAATGAGGATGAGAGCGTTGGCCTCGGATTGCTCCAGTACGTACGCCAGCTCGTGGGTGCGATAGGCAGGGTTCACGTTCACCATCACCGCACCGATTTTCGCAGTGGCGAACTGGGTCAGGACCCATTCGGTGTAGTTGGTGGACCATATGCCAACGTGATGTCCACGCTGGACACCAAGGGCCATCAGGCCCCTGGCCACTCGTTCAACCTCGTCCCGAAACTGGGCGTAGGTATACCGTGCACCGGTCTCGAAATGCACCAGCGCATCCCGATCGGCAAACCGCTCGACCTGCCGGTCCAGCATGTCGCCGATGGTGCTGTATACGTCCACTCCTGAGCCGGCCATAAGTCGCCTCCCGTGCCTATTCCTCGGTTTCTATAAGGATTCCCCGCCTTCTTATAGGTAACTCGCTCTGAATGTCTGCAGGCAGGGCGTCGTAGGTTTCAACGAGCCTATCCGCTATCTCTCTGGGGCCCCATAGCCGGATTTGGAAAAAGGAACGTTCATTTTCGTTGCGGACTGACCTCGTGAAATCGCCCAGGCTGACCAAGAGCCCGTGCTCCGCTCCATAAGCACCGATGTTGCCTTGTAGACGGTTGTAGTCGGCCAGATCGACGGCGTTGCGGCCCGACTTTACCTGTACGCACAGCCGCGGGTGTCCAAAGCCCATATCTCCCTGCCCTGCGACCACGTCAATGCCCCCATCCGGGCCGCGACGCGTTTCCAGGGCTCTGTAACCCGAGGCCCGCAGTACTTCGGCTACTAAGTATTCGAGTCTGACGCCAGGGTATTTTTGCCGTACTCTTTCTATGATTCGGTCGGTGATCTGCTCTTCCAGATCAACCTTGAATTCCTCGCCTGCGGTGGCATCGTCCTCAGGAACAACATCTAAGTCGGTTTCGTCACTTCCTGTACCCTCCGAGTACCGTGCGACGATTCTCTCAATCCTCGATTCAGCTTCGTTCACACGGACTCGAAAGACGGTCGCCCTTCCGTCAATGGAATTCAGCAAGTCCTGACCAAAGTTTGGGCGCGCAATTTCAGGGGCCCTCCAATGAACAGTACGAACGTGAGGGAATTCCGAGTCCGCCCTGAATGTGTAATCGCCAGACATCCGGCCTACGGCAATAACCCTGGGCGATTTGCGGGGTAAGACAATCGTGTCTCCGTTTCGAATCCCGTGGGCGAAGTTCCAAAGCTGGTCCGCTGATCTCCTGCTCCTACCGACGGAAATCATGTGTTCGCGCAATGAATCGCGGCTTCCAAAATCTGCGACACTTTGACTAAGCCCAAAATGGATTCCGGCAACACCTTCGGTCATGAATGTTTCCTCAAATTCACCCCGGCTCCCCCCTCTGACAACCCAGACATCCATTGGCACTCCTCGACAAATGCACCAGATTTCTCGCTGCTACGTATGGCCCAATTATACTTCAGCGAGGCAATCAAACAATCGCAGACGATGGCTTAAGCCGTAGGTGTACAATGCGCGCGAGCGCGAAGACCGGACGACTCCGCTTGCCAAGAACTCCACCCAGCGAGATGCAAATGAGAGAGACTACCGCCGACCTGATTTTCAACGGGAACCCGCCGCCATTCGACAGAAATGCGCTGCCTGCTCTGCTGTCGGCACAGCGCAGCTTTCGCACGGGTGTGGCCGCCTCTCCCCTGGACATTAATTTGGGAGAGGGAGACTCTTACAACACCCAATACCATTTTCTTCAGCAGCTGAGCCCTGCCGAAACCATATCCGGCCACAAGGTGGCCCTTACCACCAAGGCCTCCCGGGAACACCTCGGCGTTCATGAGCCCTGCTACGGCCATATCCTCAGCACCTGCGTATACGAAAACGACGCTGAGGTACCCATAGGCAGTCTGACCGCCCCCCACATCGAAGCCGAGGTTGCCTTTGTGCTGGGGAAGGACCTCCGCGGCCCCGGCATTACTCCCGTTGACGTGATGCGTGCCACGGGGGCCGTCCTGCCGTCGCTTGAGCTGGTGGACCTGAAGGTGCAGGGCGAGGGGATCAGCGCTACCGACGTCATCGTCCACAATGCCCTGCATGGTGGGCTGGTTCTTGGCTCGCGGCTAAGCCCCCTGGACTCGCTGGACTTGCGATACGAGGGGGTGACGGTCGAGTACAACGGCTCGCTGTTCGGCTCTGGCACTGGCGCAGAGGTGATGGGGAACCCCATCAATCCGGTTGTCTGGCTGGCCAACAAGCTGGCCGAATTCGGCGACTATCTCAGGGCGGGCGAGACAATCATTTCGGGGTCGATGGTAACGCCCGTTGAGGTCAAGGCAGGCGATCACGTTAAGGCCTTCTATTCCCGAATGGGAAGTGTCAGCGCAAAGTTCGTTGAATAGCGCGGGATCCCGGCTTCGAACTTCTTTTTAGTTTGTCTTGGCCACAGGCAACAGAATATCAGAGGGAGGACGTTATGGCTTGGGAGTTTGAACTGGTTGCAGGACCGTACGGCGGCACCACCGAGGGCCCGGTGTGGGATGGACAGGCACTGCTGTTCACCGACATTCCGAACAGCCGCATCATGCGTTACGACCACCACAGTGGAGAATGCACGGAGTGGGCAACCGGCACTGAGGGCACCAACGGACTCAACTTCGACGCTCAAGGCAATCTTTACGGATGTTCCGGTGGTGGCAGGTGCATCAGGCGCTTCAACGCTGATGGCACGTCCGTCGCTCTGCCGCACCAGCTGGATGGCAATCGGCACAATCGTCCCAACGACCTGGCCATCGACCGCAAGGGGCGCGTCTGGTTCACTGATCCTGCAGGCCAGATACCGCCCGATGAAAGGGAACTGGACCATGCGTCGGTGCTGCGCCTCGACCCCGACCCGAACGCCGATGGCGGCTGGTCGTTGCACCGCATGACCTTCGACACCTGGGCCCCCAACGGCATCCTGTTATCGCAGGACGAGCGGACGCTGTACGTAATACAGAGCGACTATGAGGGCACCCGCGACCTCCGGGCCTACCCGCTGCAGTCGGACGACAGCCTCGGGGAGCCGATGGTGCTGCACGAGTTTGGCCGGGACTTTCGCGGTGTCCACCGTGGGCTGGACGGGATGTGCCTCGACACCGACGGCAACATCATCGCGGCGGGCGGCTGGCGACAGGCTGGACCGGGGCCGCTGATCCACGTATTCGGCCCCTCCGGCCGGATCATCGAGACCCATCCGGTTCCGGCCGACTGGCCCACCAACTGCGCCTTCGGCGGCCCGGCCCTGGACACGCTCTACGTTACGACACGGGGCGGCCATCTGTTCCGGGTCAACGAAACCGGACGCCGCGGGTGGATCCTCTATCCCCTCTAGAATCTGCGGAGGATCCGTCTTTTTCCGGCCCATTGGCCGGGCTCTGGCGTTGGCAGGCCAATGTTTGAGATTATGTAAACAATTGAAAACGAGTCCAGGAGATGATTATGACAACTGAACAGGTGGCTGCGTCTCCCTCCGATGACATCTTCGATGTGATCGGTACCAGGCCTATACGCCACGACGGCCCGGACAAGGTGACGGGCCGCGCCCGCTATGCGGCAGACATTCACCCACCCGGATGGCTGGTAGGAAAGGTGCTGCGCAGTCCCCACGCCCACGCCATCATCCGAAGTATCGACGCCACCCGTGCCCTCGCCATTCCGGGCGTAAAAGCTGTCGTGACCTCCGCCGACCTGCCCGACGCATCCGCGGAAATCGCGGACCAGGAGGAGGGGATGACGGTCAATTACGGCTTTTACAGTCGTAATGTGATGGCCCGCGAGAAGGCCCTTTACTGCGGCCATGCCGTCGCAGCCGTGGCAGCAATCTCCGCAGGGATCGCCGAGCAGGCCCTGGCGGCCATCGACGTGGACTACGAGGTACTCCCTCCGGTGCTGAATGCAGAAGATGCAATGCGAGACGACGCGCCCATCCTGCACGACCGGTTGGTGACCCTGGCCGATCCCAATCTGCGGCAGGGCGGCTGGGGGGACGCCAACGCCAAGCCCAGCAACGTCTCCAACCGCTTCGAGTTCAGGCTGGGCGACCCGGGGGCGGGCTTTGCCGATGCCGATGTAATCGTCGAGCGGGAGTTCCACACCCGTCCGGTTCACCAAGGCTACATAGAGCCCCACTCGGCCACGGCCCAGTGGAGTACGGACGGGTCCGTCACCATCTGGGCCAGCAGCCAGGGACACTTCGCCTTGCGGGATCACACGGCGGCCATCCTTGGCGTCAGCGTGTCCCGGCTCAAGATCATACCCATGGAGATCGGCGGCGGGTTTGGAGGGAAAGGCCAAGGCGGCTGCTACCTTGAGCCGGTGGTCGCGGCCCTCTCCCGCAAGTGCGGCCAGCCAGTGAAGATCGCCATGACCCGCGGTGAGGTGTTCGAAGGCACCGGCCCCACTTCGGCCAGCCACATCCGCGTCAAGCTGGGAGCCACCCGCGAGGGAAAGCTGGTTGCGGCCGATTGCACCCTGGTCTACGAGGCGGGTGCGTTCCCCGGCTCGCCGGTGCCGTCAGGCTGCCGCACCATGCTGGCCCCCTACGAGGTGCCCAACAGTTTCATCGAGGGCATCGACGTGGTGGTCAACACCCAGAAGGCCGCGGCCTACCGCGCCCCCGGTTCGCCCACCGCCGCCTATGCCGCCGAGTCGGTGATCGATGAGATCTGCGACCAGCTGGGCATGGACCCGGTGGAGTTCCGAATGCGCAATGCCGCCAAGGAGGGCTCGCGACAGCCCACCGGCCCGGTGTTCCGAAAGATCGGCTTTGTTGAGACCCTGCAGGCGGCCCTGGAGCACCCGCACTTGGCCGAACCGCTCACCGGCCCCAACCGTGGGCGCGGCATCGCGGCGGGCGCGTGGTTCAATAGCTCCGGCCCGGCCAGTGCCGTGGCCAGCGTGAATCCCGACGGCACCATCAGCCTGGTTGAGGGGTCGCCGGACATCGGTGGGTCCCGCGCCGCCATGGCCATGCAGGTGGCCGAGGTCCTGGGCATCCCGGTGGAGACGGTCAAGCCCTCGGTGGTGGACACCGACTCCATCGGCTACAGCTCCGGTGCCGGCGGCAGCGGCGTGACCTTCAAGATGGGAACGGCCTGCCACGACGCCGCCCAGGATATCAAGCAGCAGATGATCGAAAGGGCCGCCCGCATCTGGGACGTATCTCCCGACGACGTGCAATACGACAAAGGCGTCCTTTCTCATCGTCAGGACCCGGAGCTGAGCATCTCCTTCCAGGCCCTGGCGCCGCGGTTGAACGGAACCGGCGGCCCCATCGTGGGTCGTGCTACGGTCAACCCCGGCGGCGTGGGCAACGCCTTCGGCCTGCACATCGTGGACGTGGAGGTCGACCCCGACACCGGCAAGGTGGAAATCCTGCGCTACACCGCGCTCCAGGATGCAGGACGGGCCATTCATCCCAGTTATGTGGAGGGCCAGATCCAGGGAGGCGTGGTGCAGGGAATAGGCTGGGCCCTGAACGAGGAGTATTTCCTGAACGAGCAGGGCCAGATGCTGAACTCCAGCTTCCTCGATTACCGGATGCCCACCAGCCTTGACCTTCCAATGATCGACACCGTAGTAGTGGAGGTACCCAACCCGGGCCATCCCTACGGTGTGCGCGGGACCGGAGAGGTCCCGCTGGTTCCGCCGCTGGCCGCCATTGCCAACGCCGTCAGCCACGCCACGGGCAAACGCCTGACCGACCTGCCCATGACGCCGGGCCGGATTCTCGAGGCCATCGGCTACTGAACTAAAGCCAAGATGGGATGTACATTTTTGAAACCATCTCAAGAGTCCCCTCCCCCTTGACGGGGGAGGGTCAGGGTGGGGGTGAAAAGTTACGGCAAAGACATCCAAGCGAATCCTGAACCCATCAAACGAGGCCGAACAACGATGTGTCCGGCCTCGTTTCTTTGGTACTTGCAGGAATCAGCGGAGCCTGATCGAAAGTCCAGAAATCCTGGGCAATCGTTTCTGAGTGAGCCGCAGGTTATGTTTACTAAAGTTTAGGTTTAGTTTCCTGCAGTTTATGTCCAGTTACGGCGTCCGCTGGAACGGGTCGGTCAGCTC
Source organism: Dehalococcoidia bacterium (assembly GCA_965219395.1). Taxonomy (GTDB): domain Bacteria; phylum Chloroflexota; class Dehalococcoidia; order Lucifugimonadales; family UBA3495; genus VXOI01. The sequence continues at coordinate 2,419,909 of CBDCNN010000002.1, read as the reverse complement.
CAGCTCCTCGCCGATCTCGCGCAGGGCGGGCAGCACCTCCTGGCCCATCAGCTCCAGGCAACGCATGGTGTCCTCGTGGTTGATGGTGCCGTCGTTGGTCCAGATGGAGAGGATGCCGGGGCGCATCACCGACAGCACCTCGCGCAACTGGCGGATTACCGTTTCCGGGCTGCCGATGATCCAGCGCTTTGAGTCAAGAATCTGGTCGTAGGCTGCCGTGTCCAGCCCGCCCACTCGGAAGGGGTCGGAGCGGATCTGCTCCCGGATGCGGAGGTACCGGGGGTCTTGGCTGGCGCTGGCGTATCCAACGGGAGACTGGTAGTCGCGGGGCAGGGGGATGCGGCCCACGCCGATGTTGCCGGTCATGTAGCCCTTGCCGACTTCCTGGGCCTTCTCGTCGGTGTCCTGCACATGAATGCGCACCAAGTAGCCCAGGTGCTCCGGGCCCGGCTCATAGCCAACTTGGCGTGCGTTCTCGGCGTAGATTTCCTTCATGTCCTGGGTGGACTGTATGTCGGTTTCCAGGAAGATATAGGGATAGTGGTGCTCGGCGCACCAGACCAGCGTCTCAGGGCTGCCGGTGCCGGGAATCCAGACCGGTGGATGGGGCTTCTGCATCGGCACCTGGAATGGGTTTACCACGCGAAAGTGGTAGTGCTTGCCCTCCCAGCGCCAGGGTCCGGGTTCGGTCCAGGTCTTCATGACAAGATCGTGCGCTTCCTCGAACCTCTCCCGGTTGAACAACGGGTTGGTGTTGGTCGCCAGGCTCTCGACGCCCGTCCCGCGCACGAAGCCGGAAACCAGCCGCCCGCCGGAGATCATGTCAATCTCGGCCAACTCCTCGGCCAGACGGATGGGGTTGTCGAAAATTGGCAGCGGGTTGCCCAGCAGCACGATCTTGGGCTTCTTCGTGGTTCGGGCAAGGATCGCCGCCTCGAGGTTCATTGTGGCGCCGAGGCAGGTGGGCGTGTTGTGGTGCTCATTGAGCATCAGGCCGTCGAAGCCCACTTCCTCCGAGTATTCGTACTCGTCCAGGTACATGTTGTAGAGCTGTGAGCCGCGCTGTGGGTCGAAGTTGCTGTTGGAAAAGGTCAGACGGACGGCGTTGTTGGGACTGCTCCGTACGTCCTCTTCAGAGTAGTCCATATAGGCGCGCTCGGTAAATCGCATCAGGAACATGGGTGGCCTCCTTGCTATGGGTGATTGGAGAACCTGTCTTCAGAAAGCCCGAGGCGGCAACACTCGGCGGTAAACCCCCGGCGAGCCCGGAGCGTGGCCGTAGGTGCCGCCGATAAACGAATTCATCGTGTCCTGACCGCGCTGCTTCTCCCAAGCCAGGGTTTCGGGCACCTTCTCGTGCTCGAACTCGTACATCGTCAGGTACTTGGGCCCACCCTCGACGGCTTGGTAACGCCGGACGAACATGCAGCCGGGGATCTGCAGATTGCCGGGAGTCCGGACGCTGTCGTAATACTCGTTGTACTTGGCCTCTATATCTGCCGGAACGTCCATGCGGCCGATCTGCAGTGCCGGGGCCATTCCGCGGCCCAGCGTGTCCGGGTCGTCGCCGCCGTCGGGATAGATCTGGCTGTAAACGTTGCGCACCGTGCCCCGTCCCACGACGTTTGGCGACATTCGCTGCGTCCATGGAGTGGGGTTGTTGCTCATTCGCAGGTACTCTTCGGTATGCAGCGCTTCCACCGACTCTAGCTCGTAGACGGCCAGGTAACGCGGGCCGCCCTTCAGAGACTCGTAGCGGGCGGCATCCAGAAAGCCCGGCGCGCTGAGGCGTTCCGGAACGTGCTCCTCGTTGTACCACCGGTTGAATTCAGCGTCATGCTCTATGTCCACGTCTGTGTAAACCATCAGCAACGCAGTGCCTTTCTTGCGGGCCATACAGCCTCCTGTAGTGTGGATGATCCCTAATTCCTGCTGCTCGATTGCAATGCTTGGGAATCGCTGGCAGTCTCCTCAGTTGTCGGTGGCCTCGAACGACAGGTATGCATAGCGCAGGAAGATACCGCCGCGCGGCTCGGCCAGAGGGCCGTTGGCCGCCAGCACGGCGATGACGTAGGATGCACCGGTTTCGGCCGTGGTGGCCAGTTCCACCCGCTGAGGCGCGTTGAGGCCCGGGATAGAGCCGGTGGTGCGGTCCATTTCGCTGTTTACCCAGACCTCGCCGTAGTTGTCCACGTTGGTCTCGAACCACAGTCGCGCACCGGTAACCGGCATGCCATGGACTGCGTCCGGCAACTCCACCCGGATGCGGTACCAGGCGAAGGTGAATCCCACCGACAAACTCTGGCGGATGTTGTCGCATACCTCCCAACCCAAGTCGTCGTAGTCGGCGAGGCGAGCGGGCGTGCCCAGCAACTGGGCCGTCAGCCCCTCGTTGGGCTCTCCGGGGACTAGCCCCGGCGCAACCCGCCACTGACCCTTCACCAGGGCGCGGTCGCTGGGGTTGTTCAGGTCTAGGGCCACTCTGGGCATTGCTTCCTCCGCTGAGTAGATTACGCGAGATTATAGCCGTCTCTCGCGAAGATTGAACAACGACAGCCCCGGCAGTAGAAAAGAGCAGCCCAGTGGCGGCAAAGTCAGAGTTGGAAACAAGCGTTGTCCTTGCCGACATACACGGGCCTATGCCTATAATCCCCTCAACGATTCACCTTGTTGAAAGGGGGAACCTGAATGGACGTTTACCAGTGCATCAGGTCGAGGCTGACTGTCAGGGACTTCAAGTCCGACCCTGTGCCGGAAAGGGTCATTCGCCGGATGCTGCAGGCGGCACGTTGGTCGCCCAGCGCACGCAACCGTCAACCGTGGAATTTCGTCATCATCCAGAACCGGGAAACGCTGGCCCAGATTGGCGGCATCGCCTCCTCCGGCGGGTTCATCGGAGCAGCGCCGCTGGCGGTGGCCGTGGTTATGGATCGCGGCGGACGGCCCGAGTTCGATGCGGGACGTTCGCTGCAGCAGATGGAACTGGCGGCGTGGTCTGACGGCGTTGGTGGTTGCGTCGCGGGCGTACGCGGAGAGGAAAACGACAAAGTCAAGGAGCTACTGGATATCCCCGAAGACAAGGAACTGGTGGCCATGGTGGCTTTCGGTTACCCCACCGATCAAGCCACGGCCCGCACCAAGGCAAGGAAACCTGTCTCGGAATTCGCCCACAGTGAAAAGTTCGGGCAGAGCTTTGGGTCCTGATTTCTGAACGTACAAGGAGTCTGGTTATGCGATTGGAGAACAAGGTCGCTATTATCACCGGCGCCGCGGCAGGGCTCGAGGGCCAGCTTATGGGATTCGGTGGTGCAGTCTCGGAATTCGCCCACAGTGAAAAGTTCGGGCAGAGCTTTGGGTCCTGATTTCTGAACGTACAAGGAGTCTGGTTATGCGATTGGAGAACAAGGTCGCTATTATCACCGGCGCCGCGGCAGGGCTCGAGGGCCAGCTTATGGGATTCGGTGGTGCAGCAGCCCGCATGTTTGTCCGTGAAGGCGCCAGGGTCGTGCTTACCGACATCAAGGTGGAGATGGGCGAGGCCACTGCTGCCCAAATCAGAGAGAACGGCGGCGATGTTGCTTTTATGGAGCACGACGTTACCGATGAACGGCGGTGGCAAGAGGTCGTCGCCGAAACAGTGGCCCGCTACGGCAAGCTCGACGTTCTGGTAAACAATGCCGGCACCGGCGCCCGCCGGACCGTGGAGGAAACATCCGTCGCCGATTGGGACGGTCAGATGAACGTGCACGCCAAGGGAGTGTTCCTGGGCACCAAGCTCGCCATTCCTGAGATGCGCAAGGCCGGTGGTGGGTCCATCATCAACATATCCTCCATCTATGGTCTTGTGGGAAGTGGGACCTCCACCGCCTATCACGCTGCCAAGGGCGCCAGCCGCATTTTCACCAAGTCCGCCGCCATCCAGTACGCCGGGGAAAACATACGGGTTAACTCGGTGCACCCCGGCTACTGCTGGACACCGCTGACCGATCCGGGCTACTCCGGCGAGGAGGGCAGGCGGGAGTGGTCCCTGGAACGCATCCCGATGGGACGGTTGGGCAATGCCGACGACATTGCCCACGGAATCGTGTATCTGGCCTCCGACGAATCGTCCTTCGTGACCGGCGCGGAGTTGGTCATCGATGGGGGCACCACCGCCCAATAAAGTATTAACCCAAGCCGGATACCCATTCGATGGATACCCTATGTGAGGCTAATCGACCATGGTCGCCCAGCCCGATCCGCCCCGCCAACCTCAGGAACCATGGCCAAACCTGCGGGCCCGGCCCAGGTCATTCTTCAACGCGCCCCTGTGCGACGACATCGGGAGCCTTGAGGCCGATGTAGCTTTTGTAGGGATACCCTTCGATCAGGGAACACTGGGTCGGCCGGGAGCGCGTTTCGGCCCAGACGCCCTCCGCGATGCACCCCGTGGCTACTCGTACTCCGACCCCTACGGCGCTCAGGGAGTAGCTGACGGCTTCTTTGACATAGATGCCGAGAACGAGCTGCTGCGCGGGGTGACCATGGCTGACTGCGGCAACGTTCCCATCGTGCCGTCCGAGGTCATTGGCAACTTCGACCGGATCACCCGTGCGGTGGAACAGGTCGTCGAACGCGGAGCGCTCCCGGTTGCGGTTGGTGGAGACCATGCCATTACTTTTCCGGTTGTCCGGGGCCTGTCGAAATTCGCGCCGCTGAACATCGTTCACTTCGACGCCCACCTCGATTACTCCCATGACATCCAGGACGCCCTTTACACCCACGCCAGCCCTATACGCCGGTGCCGGGAGCTGGACTTTGTGGGACACATCACGTCGGTGGGAATCCGTTCCGCAAGGCGGATTCCATACGAGGAAGCGGTGCGTGATGGCAGCCTAATCGTCAGCCACTCGCGTTTCCGGAAACTGGGACCCAGGGCCGTGGCGGACCTGATCCCGCCCGCTGAAAACCTGTACATTACTTTCGATGTGGATGTCCTGGATCCGACTCAAGCGCCGGGAACCGGGACTCCGGAGACCGGCGGGCTGTTCTACGAGGAGGCCCGGGAATGCCTGCTGGCCCTGCTGCAAAAATCAAACCTGGTTGCGTTCGACGTCGTCGAGGTCGCGCCGCCCTACGATAACTCTGAGTTGACGGTGCAGGTTGCCTCCCGGCTGATTCAGGACATCCTCGCCGCGAGGTTCCCTTCTCGCTGACGGCTTGCCCAACTCGGCCATCTTCGGTGTGTCGAGGCACCCGTCTATTGGAATCTTGGCGTAAGTACGGGAGGATTCCGGTTGAGTCCATCTTTTGCATTCTCGATAACCTCCCACTCGCCTCAATCCCGGTTGAATGCCGCAGCCATTTGATCGCGTAGAGAGGCCAAACCGCTTGTAGAGGTCCCCGCATTCCTGATAACTTTACTGGTACTTTTGAATCAAGTGGGTATGGGCCGTGAATAAAATTGGATGGCTCCTTGTTTGTGGCATAGCCGCGACTTTGCTGGTCTTGACGGGTTGTACCAGGGAGGTGGTCAAGGAGGTCCTGATCACCCCGGTTCCCGGGCCAACGACCACTGTTGTCCCAACGGGCCCCGAGGACGAGGAAACTGCCACCGCGGCCACGCCTGCGGCCGTTTCCGCACCCACTGCCGCTGCCACCAGGCCTCCAGCCAGCGGGACGGCCGCCACGCCCACTGAGAGCGAGGACAACGTCTACCTGATCGGAATCGCGGCAGACCTGACCACCACCAACTACTGGGCTTATCTGGGGCCCGATGGAACCATCTGGAACAGTTATGTTCTGGGTGGCAGCAAGCCCACGCTGTACGGCTACTCCGCCCAGCGGTACGACTGGATACCCTCTTTGGCTACTGATTTCCCATCTCCCCTCGCTGAGGAGGTCGTCGGAGGCGAAACGCTCTGGACTACGCAGCTGGAACTCAAGCAGGGCGTAATGTGGAGCGACGGCAACGAGGTTACTGCCGAGGACTTCGCCTTCACCGCGCGCACTGCCAGCGATCTGCAGCTAACCGGCAACTGGCCGTCGATTGTGGATCCTGATTACTTTGACCACGCCGAAGTTGTTGGTCCGTACAATCTGAAAATATATTTCAAACAGAAGCCCGGCCTTTCCCGCTGGCAATTCGGGCTTGCCTTTATGCCCATTTTCCCCAGCGCATACTGGCAGCCGGTTGTGGATGAGGCCATGCAGGCAGGGGAGGTTACGGAACAGCAGAAGGTATTGTTCGCTCACGTCCCGGATGGTGAGCCCAGTGCAGGCGGGTTCCTTTTCGACAAATGGGAACGGGGGGCCTTCGCGGAAAAAGCAACAAATCCTGATTACTATTTCATGGGTGCCAGGGTCGCACTGTTCGACAATGGCGCTTACGAGGCTTCCAAAGAGGATGCCTATGAGTTCACCGCGTTTGGAGACCCGGCCGGTGACCCCGTCCTGGAATACACGGAGGGCCCCTACTCCGAGAGCACGATTTATTCCATCTATGGTAGCCAGGATGCCGCTGTATTGGCATTGAAGAAAGGGGATATCGATTTCATGCTGAATCCCCTGGGCCTCTCCAAGGGTTTGCAGGAACAGTTAACGGGAGAGGCAGGCCTGGCCACCATCGAAAATACGTCGGACGGAATGCGCTACCTGGGTTTCAATTTCCGCAAGGAGCCCATGAACAATCAGGCGTTTCGTCAGGCCGTAGCCACCCTGATAGATAAGGAATTCTTGGTTGACACGGTGCTGCAGGGCGTTGCCATTCCCATTTACACCACGGTGCCCGAGGGTAACGGGGCGTGGTACAACCCGGACGTTCCACTTATCGGGAAGGGACTTTCCAGGGCGGAACGCATCGCTGAAGCCGTGGAACTTCTGAAGGGAGCGGGATTCACCTGGGAGACGGAGCCTCGCGTCAGTGAAGACGGCCAGTTTGTCGAGCAGACCGGCGAGGGACTGAGGATGCCCGACGGAGAGCTCATCCCGGCAATTGAAGTGCTGGCTCCCAGTCCCGGGTACGACCCCCTCAGGTCAACTTTCGCCATCTGGATTGAACGGTGGCTGAACGAGGTTGGCATCCCCCTCAGGGCAAACCTCACGGGGTTCAATGTCATAGTCGAGAAGGTTTTTGACCAGCAGGAATTCGACATGTGGATTCTCGGTTGGAGCCTCAGCGCCTTCCCCGACTACCTGGAAGCGTTCTTCCATAGCAAGTACTCGGAGCTTCAGGGGTTCAACGCCGGCGGCTACAACAATCCCGAGTTCGACCGCCTCGCGGACCAACTGCTGGCGGAGACAGACCTGGAGGCAGCTCGTCGGCAGGTGTTCGAGATGCAGGCGTTCCTCGCCGAGGACCTCCCCTACGTCGTGCTGTTCGATACTCCGATCGTTGAGACCTACCGGAGCGAGCGGATCGATTTTCCGTACACGGAGACCTGGGGAGGCCTTCAAAGCGCGGCCGGGATGCCCTCTCTGGTCAAGTTCAAATAGGCGGCCGATGCTCCTGTAAGAACGGTCAATCCGAGAGCGTACCCCGCGTCGAGGGACTGAAGTTCATTCGAGCGAGCATTGAAACACGGAGTCAACCCCAATGACAGGTTACCTGCTGCGGCGCTTGGGGCAGATGGGGTTGACTCTTTTCCTCATAATTACGCTTACCTTCTTCCTGGTTGAGGCGCAACCGGGTGACTATGCCTCCTTTTATGTCCTCAATCCCGACCTGCCCCCGGACGTAAAGGACCGGATCAGGGAGGCCTTCGGGTTGGACAAGCCGGTGTGGCAGCAGTACCTCATTCACCTGCGAAACACCTTTACTGGTGACTTCGGAGTTTCCTTCGGCAACTTTCCCCGCCCCGTTCTGGACGTGTTGGCAGAGCGAATCCCAAGAACACTGGTACTCTTCCTGACTGCTACTGCTACTTCATTCTATCTGGGATTCTTCCTGGGCAAGGTCATAGCCTGGCGGCGCGGCGGCCTGTTCGAATATGCCGCGACCATTTCCGGCGCAACGCTCTTCACAGCCTTTACCCCAGCGTTCGCACTGATGATGATCTGGGTGTTTGCCTTCAAGCTGGGGTGGTTTCCAGTGGGAAAGTTCCTCGACCCCCTCGTATGGAGAGGAACAGACGTCAGCGCCAACTACGTTTTCGGCAACATGCTTCTCAGCGTCGGCGCCTTTTTGATCTTCGCGCTCATCGTGATGATGTTGCTCAAGTGGTTCGGCCGCAGAATGCCCTTTGCTGCCGCTGTGCCGGTACTGCTGGGTGGAGTTGTGGTCATCCCAATTGCCTGGGCCTTTTCAGGAATAGGCCCACTGGCCCTGGACATACTGAAGCACATGGTTTTACCCGTGGCCACCCTGACGCTTATCTCATTTGCCGGCACCATGCTGCTCACACGGAACAGCATGCTCGAGACGATCCGGGAAGACTACGTAATGGCGGCGCGAGCGAAGGGACTGACCGAGAAGCAGGTTCGCGACAAGCACGCCGCCCGGAATGCCCTGTTGCCGGTTGTTACGAGCCTGGTCTACAGCCTGATCTTCGCCATCGACGGGAGCGTGATCATCGAGGGCATATTCTCTTGGCCCGGTACCGGCATGACTCTCTTGTCGGCGGTCCGTACGGAGGATCTGCCGCTGGTTATGGGGGCAATGCTGTTTATCGGAATGTTCTCTCTGCTGGCACACGCGATTGTGGACGTCCTCTACGTCTTCCTGGACCCCAGGATTCGCTACCAGTGAAAAGCTCCGAAACCTTCGAGTCAGCTTCTCCCCAAGGGCCCAGCGAGGGCGCTTTTCGCGGGCGAACGCAATTCGTACTCACCCGGCTCCTCATCGGTGCAAGGTCGTTTCGCGGTGCCTTGAGCATATTCATGGAGAGCAGGGTTGGCATGCTCGCCATGTTCACGATCGTCATTTTTGCCCTGATGGCAATCTCTCATCCCATATTGATGGCAACCATCTGGGATCCCACCACCTATCATCCTGTCACCGGCTATTCATTCGGACAGACCGAGCAGCCGGCCCCACCGAGCTGGAAGCACCCTCTGGGTACGGATCCGTTGGGGAGGGACGTTCTCAGCCAGTTACTCTACAGCACTCGTTCCGAATTCGTTCTGGGCATCACCGCTGCGCTGGTTACTGTCGGCATCGCCACGATAATCGGAGCGGTGGCGGCATATTATGGCGGTCTGCTGGACGTTTTTTTCATGAGGCTGGCGGACCTGATTATCGCCCTGCCTGCAATATCCTTGCTGATTGTACTGAGTGCCCTGTTTAACCTGAACCTCTTTTACCTGGCGCTGATAATTGGTGTGCTGGGAGGTTTTGGCGGGACCGCCATAATATTGAAGTCTCAAGCGCTAACCATCACCGTGAAGCCATTCATTGAGGCGGCACGGGTGGCGGGAGGCGGCCACTTCCACATAATTTTCGTCCACATCGTCCCTCACCTGCTGCCTCTATCCCTCCTCTACATGATGTTCACCGTAACCAGCGCCATCTTCGCCGAGGCGGTGCTCTCCTTCCTCGGCCTCCTGGACGTCAGGATGAGCTGGGGGATAATGATTCACACCGCCAACACCGGCGGCTACCTGCTCGGCGGCACCAAGTATTGGTGGTTGATCGTGCCTGCCGGTGCCTCAATTACCTTTCTGTGCAGCGCCTTCTACCTCGCTGGCCGGGCTCTGGACGAGGTTGTTAATCCCCGGCTGAGGCGAAGGTATGCATAGTCCCTACGCCATGGGAAAGTTGCCGCAATGATGCCGGAACAGGCCTTGCAGGTCTCCGATTTGTCTCTGGTTTACCGGATCAGGCAAGGGGAGGTCCAGGCGGTTCAGGGCGTGAGCTTTCAGCTCGCCAAGGGGATGTCTCTGGGCCTTGTCGGGGAGTCGGGGTGCGGTAAGTCATCCATCGCAAACTGCCTCATGGGACTCCTTCCTGACAACGCAGTGATAACGGGAGGACAGATTTTCCTTGATGGCAAAGATCTGCTCCGCCTCTCAAATGATGAGCTCAGGGAGTACCGTTGGCGGCGTATTGCCATGGTGTTTCAGGCGGCCATGAACGTATTGGATCCGGTCTACAGGGTGGGCCAGCAGATAGTGGAAGCCATTGAGGCCCATGGAATGGAGCGGACCGAATCCGACGCGAGGCGACGGGTTGCAGAATTGTTCCGGAAGGTCGGTCTTGACCCGCAGTTAACGGAGCGTTACCCCCACGAGTTCAGCGGCGGTATGAGGCAGAGGGCGGTCATAGCCATGGCCCTGGCCTGCGACCCGGACGTGATCATCGCTGACGAGCCCACGACGGCGCTCGACGTCATTGTGCAGGACCGGATCCTCCGAGAACTGAGGGCCATACAGCGGGAAAACAATATGGCCGTCATTTACATCAGCCACGACATCGCAGTGGTTGCGGAGGTCACCGACTCTGTGGCTGTGATGTATGCTGGTCGACTTGTGGAGCTCGGGTCCACTGCTGAAGTCCTTGACGCTCCCCTGCACCCTTACACCGCAGCACTGGTGTCGTCCTTCCCCAGCGTGAGTGGTGAGCGGCGACCCCTTGTCGCGCTACCTGGCGAACCACCCAACCTTGTCAATCCTCCCCAGGGTTGTCCCTTTCACCCCAGGTGCCATGCCGCGACCGACATCTGCCGCACCGAGTTCCCGCCTCAAGCAGGACGAGATGGCCACTGGGCTGCCTGTTGGCATCCTCTGGATGAGAGCCCGGCCCCTGACGGGGTGGCCCCATGTTGAACCAAGCGGGGACACCGAGCGTCCAGGCTGCACCTGATGAGGGGCCTGCCTCCCTGATTGAAGTCGAGGGGTTGATCAAGAGATTCCCGGTCTCGAAGAATCTATTCCGCAAGCCCACGGGTTTCATCCACGCCGTAGACGATGTTTCCCTCCGGTTGGACCTGGGGGAGAGTCTTGGCATTGTCGGCGAGTCAGGCTGTGGAAAAACGACAATCGGCAAGCTGCTTGTCAAATTGCTGGAGCCTGACGAGGGAATGATCCGGTTCAGGTCTCCGCAAAACGCAGCAGGTCAAGACGAGCCAAGCCTGTTCGATATCTCTGGACTGAAAGGTCGCCAGTTGCGAGAGTTCCGTCGCCACGCCCAGATGATTTTCCAGGACCCCTACGAATCCATGAACCCACGACGGACCGTTTACGACATAGTCGCGGAGTCCTTGACGGTGCAGGGGATTGGAAACGTGATGGACAGGGTAGATCGGGTGAGTGAGATCCTGACCTCGGTTGGCCTCACTCCGGCATCTGACTTTCTGTTCCGCCATCCCCACCAACTCTCTGGCGGTCAGAGGCAGCGGGTAGCGATCGCCAGGGCCCTGGTAATCAGGCCGCAGTTCATTGTGGCCGATGAACCCACGTCCATGCTGGACGTCTCCAGCAGGACCGGCATCATGCTCCTGATGCAGCAACTGGCGCAAGATCTCGCAGTGTCGTACCTCTATGTCACCCACGACCTCGCCGTTGCCCGGTACATGTGCGACCGCATCGCCGTGATGTATCTGGGTAAGGTGGTGGAAGTTGCGGAGACGGAGGAACTCTTGAGCAACCCGCTCCACCCATACACCAAGGCTCTGCTCTCTGCTGTTCCGGTCCCCGATCCGGCCCATCGCCGGGAAACGCCAAACATACTCGGAGACCTGACCATTGCCGTCAATCCACCATCAAGGTGCAGGTTCTACGAGAGGTGCCCCATCTCGACCGACTTCTGCCGGGACAATGCGCATCCCGCAACGACCGACATCTCGCCCGGGCATTCGGTAGCCTGTTACGAGGCGTGAAGAACCAAGTAACTGTTGAAGAGGCGCTCGGAAGCGGAGCAGGAGTTCCCTAATTCCGATATTCGGTGGACAGACAGATACAGAGGATACCCTTGCTTGATGTATCCCAAATGTGAGAGGTTGAAAGTCCTCTGCAACCCCTCTTGTCCGCCTCGGAATCGGGCATTTGCCAATTTCGCAAATTCTCAAGGAGGGATGTCACTTTATTGAGGTCAGCATCAGGCTCTTGTCAGAATTGCACTGACCGTAAGCCATCCGCATGTCCTGATCTGAGAACTCCCTCTGTGGGACCAGCAATTGATCAGGGATGTACAATAACGCAGGGTAGCTTGCCTTTGGTAAGCAACTACAATGGCAGACAAACTGCCTTAAATGTCGATCTTTTGAAGGCCGGAATCCGGAGACTCCGACCGTCAACCATTTAGTAACTACCTTGAAACATTACACGACCCGGTAAACGTCATTCCCGCGAAAGCTTGTCCTCGACCCGATCGGGGGCGGGGATCCAGAGAACCAGGCCGCTCGCCTTCCCTCGGCAATCGAACTGAGCCGTTTTGAGATAGTTTCTTAGTGGTGCGAGAACGATTTCTTTTTGAGACGGTTTCGCCGTCCTGAACAAAATCGGCAAAAGACTGTCAATCGGACAGGGCCCATCTAAAGCAATTCAATTGAGGTACGAAGGGCTGACACGGCACACTTTGCCCGTTACAGGCAGTTAACAGTGAGTATACCAGCCGGTCGAATTCACTTTCATAAATTGTAAACAGGAAACACGGTGTTCTACGACGATTAGCTCCCAGCTAAACGATATAAGAACCTCACTCAATCGCGCTGCGTCACCACATGTCGCGACGCAAGGTAATCAACATTAATTCACCACGCTTGAGGCGAAACGTAAACACACTCTTTCAATCCAGCAGCTGAGCAGTCGTGGAACGGTAAGTAGTGGTGGAGGTGAGGGGGGTCGAACCCCTGACCCCCTGCTTGCAAAGCAGGTGCTCTCCCACTGAGCTACACCCCCACATTCCTCAAGGGACACTCACGACTATTACATTCTATCCGTGAGGTAGCTGACCTGAGAGACAACACGGTCAGAATGAGGCCCTAGCCCGACGGCACATGCCAGGTTTTTGCTCTTGTTCGTTGCTGTTGGAAACCTCTATCTGGTCTGAATCGCCAGGGCTTCCTTGGGATAGCCGAACAATTCCACGACTCGCTTGGCCCGTCCTTCTATTAGCACCCCGGCCCCTTGGCAGGATGCGTAAATTCCCGAGTCGCCTATTGGCCGGGGCTGGTGGACCTCATTTTCGGTCCGAGAAAAATAGGGTAGAGATCTTCCGCGTACCTCCAGGATTCTTTCGAAACTCTCCGGATGGCGGCGTCGAATCGCCTCGCATACGGCAACAAGCAAGTCCGGCCACGAGGAAACGGTTTGGGTCTCTGACTCCAGAGTGAATGAAGCCGGCCTCCGACGAGCCCCCGAGCCAGCCCCTCCGACGGCACCTTCGTCCTCCTCCGCATCCGGCAGCAGTTGGGAGCGGTGTTCCATTAGGACCCGGCGCACGAACCTGTTTTCCGGCCGTTCTCCTGTCCTCTGCCCCGAGGCTGTGGCGACCAGTTCGATCAGTCCCTCGTCAAGTCCCCTTACGACCTGACGCCAACCTTCGAGAATTGCCTTTTGAGTAACCTCATTCCTGTTTCGCTCTTGAAGTGTCCGCTCCGCCGAGCGAGCCGCCTGGCCGCTGGAAACCCTGTCCTTGGCAAGAAAGCGGTTAAAATCCTCGGCTGCAGTGTCCAGATCATCGGAAAGGTCAATTTCACAGAAGCGATTCTCTTTTAGGTTACTATCAGCAGACCAGAAAAATAGCAGCCACCTGAGTCCGTTGGTCAGTACTGCCAGGGATACCTCTTCCCTCGCGCAATGTGTCAGTACTTGCCTCTCAAGCCGGTCACTCTGAAGGTTGTCGCCGACAGGCCTTATCTGGACCAGCACCAGAGGAGTGGCGGTGGTTCTGGACCTTGCTGATGAAGGGGACATCAGGGCCAAGTCTACTTTCGAGTTACCGGTTCGATACTCAGGCTGCACCTCTGAAAGGTCAAAAGTGTCCCACCCTGCCGCACTCAATACACGAAGAACCACACCTTGCTTTATGGCGCTCTCACCAAGTCCTTCCAGTTCCGGCAGGGCGTTTATATAGCTCACAGCTTGGTGAATTGAGTCTCTATAATTTGTCCTCGGCATACTGTAGCGTCCTTATCTGAACTGGAGATTGGCTGTCGGCAATAGCCCAGAGCGGCCCTCTTGTGTCCCGCACGAAATTATAATGCAAAATGCTCTCTTTGCAATTACTTGGGCATCAGAAAAGAAAATTAGCAGTGCCGGTTTGGAAATGGGGGCTTGTAGAACTATCCGCTTAATCTATGCCGTGGATTTGAGTGTTGCAGAACAGCAGCATTAACCAGGTTCTCAGGCATCTCTCCCCGCATTACCCGAACCACCTCAGCGGCTGCGCGTTGCTCTAACTCAAGGGTAGATTCTTGCGAGTAGAAGGCGACGTGCGGGGTGATTATGATATTGTCAAGAGAGAGTAAAGGATGATCATGAGGCGGTACATTGTCCACCATTACGTCCAAACCTGCACCGGCAATTGTTCTTTCGATTAGTGCCTGGTAAAGTGCCTGCTCATCTATTAGTGGACCGCGTGCAGCGTTTATTAGAAACGAGTCCGGTTTCATTAACGCCAGTTCATTGGCGCCAATCAGATTGCGCGTCTCGTTTATCAGTGGCGTGTGCAGAGAGACAAAATCCGATTCTTTCAATAGCGTTGTCAGGTCGACGAGGGTGCCTCCAAAGGACTCCACAGTAGCAGAGGGTACTACCGGGTCCGTGGCCAGCACCCGTAACCCGAAGGCACTCGCCTTGCTGGCCACAGCTTGACCGATCCGCCCGAAGCCAATGATACCGATGGTCTTTCCTCTCAGCCGCATCATGCGCATGTTTAGGCCCTGGCTGGCCCACCCGCGCTCCTTGACCGCACGGTCAAACAGCACGATCCTTCGATTCCAGGCATGGAGCAAGGCCAGCACATGGTCGGAAACCTCGTCCACACAATAATCAGGTACATAGGTCACTGCGATGCCGAGTTCGGTCGCGGTGTCGACTGCTATGTTATCCACGCCAACGCCGAATCGGCCGATGACCTGGCATTGTTCCGCCGCCCGCACTACATTCTCCGTAACGTGTGCGAAGCAGGTCATGATGGCGTCGGCGTCCCTGGCCAACTCGACCAGCGTTCTCTCCTCGCCGTCGGGGGAAACCACGACCTCCGCGCCTCCGGCCTCCAGCACGGCCCGTTCCGGGTCGGTGGTGGGCCAGACGTGGTCGGTAATCACTACTTTCCAGGTCACGGTGAACTCCTGCCTGCGGATTGCCTGTGTCCTCGATGTTACGAGACGACATCGCGAGGCATCGGCTTGAACATGCAGCCCTCAACGAAGATCTCGAAGAAGTCTGGAGTAGTTTCCAATTCGATGTGCTCAATCCGCTGCACGAGGTCCTCGATCCGCTGCCTCGATTCCTGGGAAAGCAGCATCATCGTTGCCCCCTCCAGCGCCGCGTTTCCGGCCCGCGCCACCCTTTCCGGCGGGAAGTCTGCGATGAACCCGATGCCGATGGCCCTGGATACATCCAGGTAGTTGGCAAACCCTCCTGCCAGGTAGAGCCGGGAAATGTCCTCTACGGGCTGACCGTACCTGCGCAGTGTGATGAACTGACCGCAGTAGTTGGCCGATTTGGCCTGGGCCAGAGCGCTAATGTCAGCCCGCGACAATCCCATCCCGTGTTCAGGCGCGAACAAGAACTCGCGAACTCCTGTTTCCAGGGCGCCAAGTTCATTCATCAAACCCTGGGTTCGCAGCTCATACAGGAGGTCAACCAGTCCGGAGCCGCAGATGCCCTGCACCGTACCTCCACCAATGGTGGAGACCTCGGCTAGCCCTTCCCGCACCCGCACCGACTCCACGGCGCCGTCGTATCCCGGCATCCCGTAGGTCACCTGCCCGCCTTCAAAAGCGGGCCCTGCAGGGCACGAGGCTGCAACCATGCCGTGGCGGTTGCCAATGACCACCTCTGTATTCGTACCAATATCCACGAACATCACCGGCTCTTCCTGCTCATCCATCCCGGTCGCCAGGAGTCCGGCCGACACGTCCGCACCCACGTGGCACCCGATAAGCGGTCCCCCGTAAACATTGGCTCTCGGAAACACCCTCAGACCCATCGCCTGCGCGTTGGATTGCAGCGCGGTGCCATTTCTCTGTCCCGTCTCGTAGTCCAGTTCCACCGACGACTTGTAAGGTTTGACTCCCACAGGTTGAACGTCGATACCGAAGGCGATATCCCGCATTGTGGTGTTCCCGACAAGCACCACCTCGTAGATCTGGCGCCGCTGGACATTTGCCTGCCGGATCAGTTCGCCGACTTCGAAATTTATCGCCGAGATGATTGCGAGCCTCAACTCCCCTCGGTTTCTCCCTACGTCGAAGGAAATCCGGTTCATGACGTCGCCTCCCCCGAACCTCTGGGGGTTTTCGAAGGACGACGTGGCGATTATCTCCCCGGATTCCAGGTCGGCCAGGTTCATTGCAACCGTCGTGGTCCCAATGTCGACTGCCAATCCGAGAATCCTGCCCCGATAGGCGTCCGACGGCTGGCCTCCGATCGTCACCTCGTCGCCGTCGCGGCGGACATAAGGGTCAAGTTCGACCTCAGGTCGTATTCCCTCGGTGAGGATGCGCGGCTGGCGGCGCAGGACGCTGAATTCTATGGTCTGGGATGGATCGGCGACGATCGCTTGACAGGCAAGTCTGTAGTTACCAGAAAGGAAATACTCGTCGCGGGAATTCGGAAAAAGGCCGTCCATCCCGCTACGAACTTCCACGATGCACTCGTGGCAACTCCCTCCCCTGCCGCAGGACGTGGGCACGCGCACCCGCATGAAGTCTGCGTAGTCGAAGAGGGACTTTCCGCGGTGGGCCTGGATCTCATGTCCGTTGAGAATAACTGGCATGGGCGCATTCTATCAAAAGTAAGATGTCAGGCCTGAAGAACCCTAGTGTTGCCGGTCCGCCTAGGCTGTCTCCCAAGCCGACCGGTAGTCCAGGTTGTCGTCGCCGGTGCAGAGATAAAGCTCGCCGGGATAGACCGACCGGTCCTGGTTGCGGCACCCGAACTGCGCCGTACAGCGGTCCCGGGCGTTCTTGTATGGACACCGGTAGGTGGAAACGACGTTCACCGTCTCTGAAATCCCCCGGAAAATTTCGGTGAGCCGCTCCAGACTGCGCCGGTAGCGCTCCGGATCAACCCGCTGCGATTCTTCTGCCATCCGTCAGTCCGCCACCACCGCCGTTTCAACACCGGGTTGCGCGACGAACTCCTTGGCCAAGTCCACGCAGGCCATGGCGTCCTTGCCGTACCCGTCGGCACCCATATCGTCAGCAAATTCCAGCGACAGCGGCGCTCCGCCTACCATGATTCGTACCTCGCCCCGCAGGCCGGCCTCCTCGAACGCCTCGATGGTACGGCCCATATTCGGCATCGTTGTTGTGAGCAGTGCCGACATCCCCAGGATGTCCGCTTCCTTGTCCACAACCTCGTCGATGAACTCGTCCGGCTGGGTATCGACTCCGAGATCGTGAACGACGAAGCCGGCGCCCCGCAGCATCATGATGCACAGGTTCTTGCCGATGTCGTGCAGGTCGCCCTTGACCGTGCCCATGACCACGGTACCGATCGGTTCGATTCCCGACGCCGAAAGGATGGGCTCGATGTAGGCCATACCGGCCTTCATTGCCCGGGCGGCCACCAGCACCTCCGGAACGAAGATTATGTTGTCCCGGAACTTGATCCCCACCACCGCCATACCCGCGATCAGGCCATCGTCCATGATGGTGTTGGCCGAAAATCCGTCCCCAAGGGCCAGTTGTGTCAACCGGTCAACCTCCACGTTCTGGCCTATGATGAGCTGATAAGAAATTTCCTGCATCATCGGATCAGCCTCATCCCATAGCGCGCGAATGTGGCGCTGCTCGTCGGGATTCTCGACGTGTGCCAGTTCCGATTCCAGTCCCTCGTGAACGACGGGCATTTCCTTTACCTCTGAATACTCCTGGATTACCTTGATTATTTGCCGTCACCCGGCGATGGGCTAGCCGCTGCGCTCGGCGGTCCAGTCCTTGACCGCCTGCGGAATCGCCATGAGGTTCTCGATCTTGGTGGCCAGAGGCACGGCGCACTCGGGCGCGATCATCTGCACCCCGGCGTCAAGGCAGCGGTAGACTTCCTGCCGCACTTGCTCCGGCCCCCTGGCGTACAGTGTCTCCGGGTTGTTGATATTGCCAACCAGCCCGATGCCTCCGTCGACGGCGGCCATGGCCTCGTGCGGATCGTTCTTGGAATCGAAGTGGAATGAAGCCATCCCCGTTTGGGCGATATATGGCATTCGGTCGATGGTCTTGCCGCAGATATGCAGGATCAGCGGCACTTTCAGTCGCTCTGCCATCTCGGCATGGATGTCCTGCAGGAATCGCCTGTAGTAATCACCGCTTACCAGGTCGCCCGTGGCGTGGTCCGGGAACGTCAGCGCATCGGCGCCAGCCTCGATCTGCGCCTCCCCGAACAGCACCGATAGTTCCTTGAGTTTATGCATGGCCCGCATCGTCTCGTCCGGATTGTCCACCGTTCCCAGCAGGAAGGGTTCAACGCCGAAGACATGATATCCCAGCGTCCACGGACCCATGGTTTTCCCGATGATCGCTACCTCCTCCCCGAATTCGGCCTTGAGCTGCCGGATGGAACCGGTGATCGCCAGCATGTCCCGGTGCTCCAGGATGCCCGAGGGGATGTGAACGTCATCCGCCGACTTCCAGATCGGCCGGTACATCCGCACGGTGGGCCAGTTGTCTTTCTCCTCCCACTGCATCTCGCAGCCAAGAGCAGAGGACTCCTGGATGATACTGAAGTAGGGCATGATCGAGTCAAAGCCCAGCTCGGTGTAGCCCGTGGCGGCCAGCCGAGCCGCCAGCTCCGGGTCCTGGCAAGCCTGCGGAAACGGCGCATCCACCAAGTCCATGAGTTCCACGGTAGCCACGTTGGTCGGATTGGCCACCGGCGCCCGGTCCACCGGCTCACGGTTCAGCGCCGCCATAGTGCGCTCTTTGGGAGTCATCGTCTCAACAAACGCCATGTTGGCGCCTCCTTACTGAGTATTTTCGTATATCCAGACTACCTGCCCTCGTCGGATAGTTTCCAGAACTTGCAGAATTTCCGGAACCAAAGGCAGATAATCCTTGATGTCATTCGTTTTTGCGGCCAGTATCACAATCGCAACATCCGAACCGGTTATGTGCTGTTGAAAGGGGATCTTTTGATCCGACGTGATCAAAACGTCAAATTTATCCTTTAGCAGCGCAAGAAGCTGGCCGTTACGTAAACCATTCCACCCTAAGTTACTGGGAATCAAGACTACATCATTCTGTCTCAGGTGTTGCCGCAGCTTTCGGGTGACTGACTCATCAAGGAAGATCCACATGGGTTTCGTTCTCTCGCGCTTCCCTTTCCAGGGACTCTTTGACCAGGATTTCACTGGCCAATGCAAGGGCCTTTGCCAACTGGTCAACATCACCGGTAGGGAAATCGTCCACAAACTCGGACAAGGTGAGGTTGTCCATCAGGCAATCGAACAGAGTCTGAATGGGAAGCCGAGTACCAACGAATACGGGTTCGCCGCCCATTACCTCCCGGTCGCTCTGAACCAAGGGACTGGGCTCGCGATAGGCCACCTCAGCGAGCACTTGGTGGGCCATGTGAAGGGCTGACATTGCCCATCCTTTACCCACAGACGGGTTTTCGTTCAGAAAGGACTCCAGGCCTAGCCCGCTTGCCAGATGCCCAAACAATCTTTTCGAGTCTTCACGGGTCTTGGCGAACCAGGAGGCGCGGTCGCCCTCCCAGGGCTGGTCTACTTGAACGGTTACTTTTGTGCTCATTTCGCTCGCAGTTGCATCGTTGTTGCAGATAATTTTGCCTGACTTAGCCCCTTTTCCTGCTTATCTCCGCTCTTGTTCTATGTGCTTCGAAAAATTGTACCCGGTGCACGGTCCACGAGCTGCCGGTTGAGCGCAGCCATCGTGCGTTCACTGGGCGTCATTGTCTCAACGAACGGCATTTCGGCGCCTCCTCTTGTGTCAATTGTGGAGTGTTCATCCCAGCGAAAACATCACGCCCTTTAACCCTGTCATCACAAGTCCTCGGGACGGAGACCGGTCGCTTTGGCGATTCGGGCCAGCAATCGTGGCCCAATTTCCACCCTGTCATGAAAAGAGAATACATAGTCGGGTCATCCGTC
Source organism: Dehalococcoidia bacterium (assembly GCA_965219395.1). Lineage (GTDB taxonomy): Bacteria > Chloroflexota > Dehalococcoidia > Lucifugimonadales > UBA3495 > VXOI01. Next base: position 2,399,712 of record CBDCNN010000002.1, on the reverse strand, counting down.
CTTCGATAGCGTCCTATGAGAACCTGTCTGCCGCTTCACGCTCCATCCTGCCCTGAGCAAAGCAGCTAGCACGCGTCTGGCGCGTGTGCTGGGCCATCTATTCACGCCGCCTTGAACGCAACACTGACCAATTCAGGAGAAGCTTCACCGTGTTCCAGCCGTTCGGCCAACACACGCAGAGTAAGAGCCTGGACTTTGGCGATGGCCTCATCAGTGCTAGAACCGTAGACCAGAGCCCCAGGAATTTCGGGCACCTCCGCAATCCAGCGGCCATCCACTTCCTGTTCTATTTCAATGGTAAATGTAAGCACTTATGCCAATCCTTCGTTGCCGTCTACGTCTGCGAGAACCCCAGCGTCCCCGTCGTCATCTGTCCCCGCAATGCCTCGGCGGCCATCATGGTCTCCACGCTTGAAATGTTGCGGGAGTAGGGCAGCAGCACCCGCATAAGCGCGTCGTGGGGCATTCCGCAGACGAACGCTACGCCGGTTTCCCCTACCTGCTCCATCTCGCCGTACCTCGAGAACCCTGCCAGCACCATCCGCAGCCTCATCCCGGCGTTACGGGCCTCTCCCAGAAGTGACACGCCGTAAACGGCTCGGCCCTCCGTCTGCTCGGCCGATAGTTCCGCGCGGATGGTCAGGGCCGATTTGGAGTCCTGGATGGAGAGGTCGCCCTGGGGCGGTGCGTAGTCCGGAGCTTTGCCCACAGCCTGCGACATCACGAACCGCAACGTACGCTGGTGCAGCTCACCGCAGGGGAACCGCACCTGGTTGTGGGTCTCACCAACTGGCTCCATACCGCCCAGCGCGATCATCTGGTCGCGGATCTCCCGGATGCGCCCCTCGACCCCTCCCGCTGGCTGAAAGTCCAGATCGTGCAGATGTCGTCCTTGACGTACAGCCCCACGCTGATGTCGTGGAACCGGCGGTCCAGCGGCACCAGCTCAAGGCACTGTCCGTAGCGTTCGATGACCTCAGCGGGTCTCAGCCGGTCCTTCGCGATCGCCATATCACTCCCCCTTAGCGCCCGACCGCAGCGGCCAGGGCGCGGATGTGCTCCGGCCCGGTGCCGCAGCAGCCCCCGATTATGTTCACCCCGATGTCGGCCAGTTCCCTGAACCGCTCCGCCATGTACCCCGGAGACTCGGGGTAGATGATCTGACCACCCTTCATCGCCGGGATGCCCGCGTTGGAGTGAATCAGCAGGAAGCCGTCGGTCTCGGATCGCATCCGCCGGGCGATGTCCACCATGTTATCGATGCCGTTTCCGCAATTGGAGCCAACAACGTGCGCCCCGGCCTCCTCCATCGCGTGAACGGCCCGCTCCGGCGTGACGCCCATCATGGTGAAGAAACCGCGCGGCCCCTTGTCGAAGACCATCGTCGCCATCACGACCAGGTCGGTGTTCTCCCGCGCCGCCCGCACCGCTAGTTCCGCCTCCTCCACCGCCGTCATGGTCTCCACCACCACGGCGTCGGCGCCACCGGCCTCCAGCGCCTTCACCTGCTCCACGAAGGCCTCGTACATCTCGGTCTCCGACACTGGCCCCAGCGGCTCCAGGAACTCTCCGGTGGGCCCCACAGAGCCTACGACGAACCCACCCTCGGGCGCCTGGCTGCGGGCGTGTTCCGCTGCCAGACGGTTGAACTCGACGACCCGCTCACCATATCCATATTTCGTCTGCATGAACACGGTGCCGCCAAAGGAGTTGGTCAGGACCAGATCGGATCCTGCCTCGAAGTACTGGCGGCTCATCTCCCGTACAACGTCGGGATGACTGGCGTTGAACTCCTCTGGGCAGCCGCCAGGCTCCAGCCCATGCTGCTGCAGGAAAGTGCCGGTAGCCCCGTCGGAGATCAGCAGGTCTCCCCGCCGCAGTCGCTCGAGGAGCGCCGCCGGACCCCCGTTCATCTTATCAACCGCAGAATTCAACCAGCGTAGCCTTCCCGAATATTATTTATGTCGCATTTTATGCGCCCCGCTCTCCGTGCCGCAACAATGTTGCCATCGCACTATGTAAAGGCGGCGCAGCGTGTGGTTAAATTGTGCAGGTCAGAAATGAGTTTGGTAACAGAAAAGGCGGCCCACTATGACAAGCTACCTGTCCCACCTTGAGTGCACAATCTGCGGCGCTGAATACCCCTCTAACCGGCTCTCGGGAGTCAGCCCGTGCTGTGGCAAGGTGCTCTACGCCCGCTACGACCTGCCCCGCATCCGCGCCGAGGTTGACCGCGACAGTTTGGCGGCGAGAACCCCCAACATGTGGCGCTTCGCCGAGCTGCTACCCGTGAACGACCCCGGCAACATAGTGTCTCTGGGCGAGGGTGGAACTCCGCTGATAGAAGTCAAAAATCTCAGCGAGAAGCTTGGCGTGTCCAACCTTTTCGTCAAGGAGGAGGGCCTGAACCCCACGGGCACCTTCAAGGCTCGCGGCATCGCTGCTGCTATTTCCAAGGGTCTAGAACTCGGAGCCTCCGGGTTCACCATGCCCTCGGCGGGCAACGCTGCAGGAGCCGCCGCCGCCTACTGCGCCCGTGCCGGGTTGACTGCCAAGGTGTTCATGCCCCAGGACGCCCCCGACTCCAACAAGAAGGAATGCCTCGTCGCCGGTTCCGAGCTGAACCTCGTCGACGGCCTCATCGGCGACGCTGGCCGTCAGGCCGTCGCGGTGGCCCAGGAGCAGGGCCTGTTCGATCTCTCCACCCTCAAAGAGCCCTACCGCGCCGAGGGTAAGAAGACCATGGGCCTCGAGCTTGCCATGCAATTCGGCTGGCGTATGCCCGAGGCCATCATCTACCCCGCGGGAGGCGGCACCGGCATCATCGGCATGCACAAGGGCTTCCACGAACTGCTGGAGCTGGGCTGGATCGAAGGTGACCTGCCCAAGTTCATCGCCGTCCAGGCCGAGGGTTGCCAGCCCATCGTGCGCGCCTTCAATGAGGGCAAGGACACCGCCGAGCCTTGGGAGAACGCAGCCACCGTCGCTGACGGCCTGCGAGTCCCCGGCCCCTTCGCCGACTACCTGATGCTCAAGGCCATCCGCGAGACGGGCGGCACGGCCATCGCGATCTCCGACGCCGATATGGTCGCTGCAATGTACGAGCTGGCCACCGCCGAGGGTATCTTCGCCTGCCCCGAGGGCGCCGCGACGCTGGTGGGCTACAAGCGCCTGATCGACGAGGGCTTCCTGCGCCGCGACGAGACCACCGTGCTTTTCAACACCGGCTCCGGCTACAAATACCTGCAACTCATCGCGGGCTCGAATAGCTGATTTCAGGGCCCGGCATCATTCGACAGGGTGCCGCATGCGGGTTATCATAACCGCAAAATTTGACCCCCTTTAATCGTTATTTAGGAGCAAATCATGCGTCGCGTTGCCATTGTCTCACCCGTCCGCACGGCCGTCGGAAACTTCGGCGGCACCCTGCGGGACGTCTCCGCCGCCGATCTGGCCAGCACGGTCATCAAGGAGGCTCTCGACCGCTCCGGGGTGGACCCGTCCAAGGTAGACGATGTCATCCTCGGCCACGGCTATCCCAGCGGCGAGAACCCCGCCATCGGTCGCTTGGCCGGACTCAAGGCCGGCCTTCCCATCGAAGTGCCCGGCTACCAGCTCGACCGCCGCTGTTCCTCCGGCCTGCAGGCCATCCTCAACGCCAGCATGCTGGTTCAGACCGATAACGCCGACGTGGTTATCGCCGGCGGCGTCGAGAGCATGAGCAACGCCGAGTTCTACAGCAACGAGTCCCGCTGGGGCGCCCGCTACGGCTCGGTCACCTTCCACGACCGCCTCGCCCGCGCCCGCGTCACCATCTCGCCCGACGAGCGTTTCGGCCCCATCCCGGGCGGTATGGTCGAGACCGCCGAGAACTTGGCCCGTGAGTACGAAATCGCCCGGACGGAACAGGACGAGTATGCTCTGCGCAGCCATCAGCGCGCCGTCGCCGCCCAGACCGAGGGTCGCTTCGACAAGGAAATCATCGCCATTCCGGTGCCCCAGCGCCGCGGCGACCCCGTCCCCTTCGAGAAAGACGAGGGTCCCCGCGCTGACACCAACATGGAAACCCTCACCCGCCTGCGCCCCGTGATGCGCGACGGCACTGTCTCCGCCGGCAACGCCAGCAGCCAGAACGACGCCGCCTCCATCTGCCTGGTGGTCGCTGAGGACAAGCTGGAGGAACTGGGCCTGACCCCCATGGCCTTCCTGCGCGGCTGGGCCGTGACCGGCTGCCACCCGGCCACCATGGGCATCGGCCCCGTGCCGGCGGTCAATAAGGTGATGAGCAAGATCGGCCTTTCCCTCGAGGACATGGATCTCATCGAGCTCAACGAGGCCTTCGCCGCCCAGGTGCTGGCTGTCCTTCGCGAGTGGAAGCTGCCCCACGAGGACCATCTCAACGTCAACGGCTCCGGCATTTCGCTGGGCCACCCCATCGCCGCCACCGGCGCCCGCATCCTGACCACCCTGCTGCACGAGATGGAGCGCCGCAACGCCCAGTTCGGCCTCGAGACCATGTGCGTAGGCGGCGGCCAGGGAATGGCCGCTGTCTTCGAGCGCGAGTAGACCCGGGTTTCAACCACTCTGCGGGATCGTTCCCTCCCCCTTGATGGGGGAGGGTTAGGGTGGGGGTGAACCCCTCCGCACCAGCCAATAGGAGTATCAAGATGGCAAGCAACCAGGACATCCCCGACGTATTGGTTATCGGCGCGGGCGCATCGGGCGCGGCCCTCGTCTGGAGCCTCGCCGAGGCTGGTATCAACGTCCTCTGCCTCGAGCAGGGCGACTGGGTGGCACGCGACGCTTTCCCGGCAACCAACCCAGACAGTCAGCTCCACTGGCAGACCGACTTCCACCCGGACCCCAGCGTGCGGCGGCTGCCCGAGGACTACCCGGTGAACAGCGAGGCATCGCCCATCGCGCCGTATATGTACAACGCGGTGGGCGGAAGCACCGTCCATTACGGCTCCCACTACCCCCGCTTCCATCCCTCCGACTTCCGTGTTCGTTCCCTCGACGGTGTGGCCGACGACTGGCCCCTGACCTACGACGAGCTGGAGCCGTACTTCGACCTCAACGACCGCATGATGGGCGTCTCCGGCCTGCGCGGCGATCCGGCCTACCCGCCCAAGCCCGAGCGGCCCTGCCCGCCCCTGTCCATCCGTCCCGGCGGACAGGTCCTGGCCAAGGGCTTCGACAAGCTCGGCTGGCACTGGTGGGCTGCCGACACCGCCATTCCCTCGGTCGCCTACGACGGGCGCGAACCCGACTCCGGCGGCTACCTGCGCTCGCTGGCCAGCACCGACCTCACCTACTGGCCCAGGGCCCTCGAACTCGGCGCGCAGCTCAAGACCAACGCCCGGGTCCGTGAGATCCTGGTCGACAGCTCCGGCAAGGCGACCGGCGTCCTGTACTACGATGTCGACGGCAACCTGGTCGAGCAGAAGGCCAAGTCCGTCGTCATGGCCTGCAACGGTATCGGCACCCCTCGCCTGCTGCTCAACTCCACCTCGCCGCTGTTTCCCGAGGGCTTGGCCAACAGCAGCGGCCTCGTCGGCAAGTGCCTGATGCACCACCCCGCGGGCGTCGTGGTCGGCGTCTTCGACGAGTGGCTCGGCACCGAGGACGGATTCCCCCGCGGCAGCACCATGCTCAGCCAGGAATTCTACGAGACCGACACCAACCGGGGCTTCGTGCGCGGCTACGACCTGCAGATCCTCGCCCTCGGCGGCTCACCCCTGCCCACCGCCCTCGGCGGCCTGCTGGGCGAGCGCATCCCGTGGGGCCAGGGGCACCACCAAGCCTTCGACGACCGTTTCGGGCACACCGTCGGCATCACCATCATGACCGAGGACCTGCCCGAAGAGCACAACCTGGTTACCCTTGACCCCGATGATACCGACAGCAACGGCATCCCGGCCGTCAAGGTCGAGTACACCGTCAGCGACAACACCAACCGCATGCTCGATCACGGCGTCGAGCGGGCCAGGGAGGTGATGGAGGCCGCCGGAGCCAAGCAGATCCTGACCTCCCGCCTCCGCCGCAACGCCGGCTGGCACCTGCTGGGCACGGCTCGCATGGGATCGGACCCGAGCGCCTCCGTGGTCGACCGCTGGGGCCGCTGCCACGACGTACCCAACCTGTTCATAATCGATGGCAGCATCTTCACCACCAGCGCCTGCATCAACCCAACGTCCACCATCCAGGCGTTGGCCCTCCGCACCGCCGACTACCTCAAGGGCGAGGGCCGCGACTCGATTAGATAGTTTCGCTGCCCGACACGGGATAGTGACTTGGTAATGTCGTTGTAGGGGCGGGTTTCAAACCCGCCCCTATTGCCGTCAACGCCCCGGTGGCCTCCACTAGCTTTTCCACAACCGATTTGTTAGCTGGTCTGCCAGCCCAATATCCGAAATTCCCGCGAAAGTCGTAGACCTCCTGCAGAGTCGACGCGGGAATATAAGCCTCCTCAAGCGATTCGACCACCCGATTCGGAACCCTGACAGCTGACATCCCTCAGTGCAATCGCGTCTTAACGTTTTCAAGCTTGCCATGCCGTCATTCCCGCGAAAGCGGGAATCCAATGACGAACCTTCGAATAAGCCAAGGACCCGTGGATTCCCGCTTTCGAATGACCCGATTCTGAAGACAGCCCTGACATCCCTCTCTTGCAACGACTCGAATCGCGTTATAAGATATTTCCATACATTTGTTCGAGTGCGTTTTTGATGATCCCACCAGCCAAGACCGTGATCCCGCCAGCGACTGGCTCAGGCACTTCACCGGAAATCGGTTCCGAAAGCGGCCATGGGACCGAATGGGACGGAATGGGACTAAATGGCACCGAATTTGAAAATCTCCCGGCTCTAACTCCCAAAATGCGGAAATTCAGCTTTGGACCCACCGGTCCGAATCTGGAAAATGGGAAAATTTGGGAATAAATGAGAAACTGTGGGGAAAATTCAGTCCCGTTTTTCCCACGCATTCGTGGGCTGCCAGCACCCTCATCCGCCCGGAATGACCTCCGGCAATGTGCACACCTTTGTCTGCCAAAGTACCGGAAGTCGCCCTTCCCCCGCAAAAAAGCAAAATCTTTCGGCTTCAGGCCCCTTTAGGGTCTACGATTCTGGCAACATCTGGCGGACCTAGCCCCCTCGGGCCGCCCGTTGACACCCCTATAGGGCGGGCTTACGATTACGCCTGCCCGCCGCCTTGTTTTCCGTCTGCGCGGCCCGGCAAATCCGCTACGAAAGGATGTTGAAAATGCCAGAAGTTTACGGCGTAGGTGATTTCCGCTACGAATTCGTTGAAGACTGGGCCAAGCTGCCCGACGGCGTGAATTTCCAGGAATGCCCCGGCGTGGCCTGCGACTCCAACGACAACGTCTTCGTGCTGACACGCGGCAAGCAGCCCATCATGGTCTTCGACCGCGACGGCAACTACATGCGCTCCTTCGGCGAGGGCCTGTTCAGCGACAACCGCACTCATGGCCTCTATATCGGCCACGACGACTCCGTTCTGGCCGCCGACGACGGCATCCATACTATCCAGAAGTTCAGCTCCAACGGTGAGAAGGTCTGGGAGCTGGGCGAGCGCAACAACCCCGCTCCGCGCTGGAGTGGCGAGCCCTTCAACCGCCCCACCTCCGCCGCCACCAGGCCCAGCAACGGCGACATCTACGTCTCCGATGGCTACGGCAACTCCCGCGTCCACGTCTACAGCAGCCAGCTCGAGTACAAGTTCTCCTGGGGTGAACCCGGCATCGACGCCGGCCAGTTCATCCGCCCCCACAACATCGCCTTCGACAGCAACGACCGGGTCTACGTCGTAGACCGCGAAGCCCATCGGATACAGATTTTCGACTCCGAAGGCAACTTCATTACCATGTGGAACAATATTCACCGCCCCGATGCCATGGTGCTGTGGGGTGAGCACATCTACGTGGGCGAGCTGAACGGCATGGGCGGCGTTGACGACGCTCCCGGTCTCGGCCATCGCGTCAGCGTCTACGACCTCGACGGCAACCGGGTCAGCATGTTCGGTTCCGCCGACGAAGGCGAGGGCGGCGGCCAGTTCATCGCCCCTCACGGCATCGCCGTAGACTCCCACGGGGACATCTACGTGGCCGAGGTCTCCTACACCATCCGAGGCCAGCACCGCAACCCGCCCCAAGAACTCCGCTCCCTCTCCAAGTACCGCCGGGTGTAACCGGATTTCGTCATCCCCGCGAAAACTGGAATCCACGCCCAGCGTAGGGGCGCACAGCCGTGCGCCCCTACAAGTCCGTAAGGAGCAAGAGATGATGGTGACTCACGAATTCGTTATGTGGGGATGGATTGCACTGTTCTTGCTGGGCGGCATAGCTTTTTTCATTCTGCTGTATGAGATTCGAGGAAATCGAGAGGAACTGCAGGACGATATTAAGGCGGAGCGAAGAGAGCGGAGGGCAGAGATGCAGGCCGACCGGAAGGAGCGGCATGATCGAGACCGATTAGAGCGCGAGAGTCTCTTTAGAACGCACAGGGGATAAGCAATGACCACTCCCAACCTCGCCAAAATCGAAAGGGAGTTAGACCTCCGCAAGGTCTGGCCTGATGAGTCTAGGGACTTCACCCCGTGGCTAGCAGAAAACATACACGAGTTGGGTGAGGCACTTGGAATGAACTTGGGGGAGCCCCGGACAGAGGTTTCTGTTGGAGGTTATTCGCTGGATATCTTGGCTTCTGAGCTAAACAGGGGCACACCTGTAGTAATTGAAAATCAGCTCGGCACTACAGACCATATTCATCTTGGACAGTTGCTAACTTACGCTGCTGGTTTAGACGGTGGGACAATAATCTGGGTAACGGGCAATTTTCGCGATGAACACCGTCAGGCCTTGGACTGGCTGAATCAGCGCACGGGCGAGGATACGGAGTTCTTTGGGGTAGTTGTCGAGTTGTGGCGAATTGGTGACTCTCTGCTCGCCCCACACTTCAATTTGGTGGCCACGCCAAACGACTGGCGAAAGAAAAACATCACGGAACGCCGAAATGATTCTTCTGCTTCATCAGAGGTAGATCAGCATTACTTGGGCTTCTTTCGTTCATTGTTCGATAGATTGCGAAGGGAAGATTTCGCCATACCCCGCAATGTTCCACGGCGGTATTCCAGCTTTCAGATACCCGGTGGTCTTGCCTCCTATGGTGCTAGTTTTCCTGGAAGAGGTATTGCTAGGGTAGAAGTTAACATTTACACCGGGGATTCAGACTGGAATAACCAACTGCTACAAGGTCTGGAGGTAGACAAGGCCGAAGTTGAAAGCGTGCTCGGAACCCTCGAATGGCGACGGATGCCAAAGAGTTGTCGAATATCTCTCGACAGGTCGGATAGCGCATTAGAGGACAGGGATGACGATGGGGCAGAGATCCAAGATTGGATGGTTGATACCCTGATCAAGTTCAAGTCAGTGTTTGGCCCGAAGCTAGATGAGCTAAGAGGTGACCCAATCAACACACAGGAGCAAGCAACCCTTGACTGAAATCGGCGAGACCACAACCGTCCAGTGGGACACGGCCCTCGAGGCCATCGAGCGTTGCTACGAGCTCGGCTGGACTGACGGCCTGCCCGTCGTCCCGCCCACCGAGGCCCGCGTCGCGGAGTTCATCGAGCGCAGCGGCAGACCCTCCGGCGAGGTGGTCGGCGAGCTCCCAGAGCGCCGCCGCGAGATCACCGTCGGCAAGGTCGCGGCCAACGCCGTGATGGCCGGCTGCCTCCCCGAGTACATGCCCGTCGTGCTCACTGCCACCGAGGCCATGCTCGACCCGGTCTTCAACCTCGTCGGCCCGTCCTCCAGCATGGGCGGCTCTGCCATCCTGACCATCGTCAACGGCCCCGTGGTGCGCGACCTGAACATCAACGCCCGCAACAACCTGTTCGGCCCCGGCAACCGCGCCAACGCCACCATCGGCCGCGCCATCCGCCTCATCCTGATGAACGCCTGCGCCGCCATCCCCGGCGTATTCGACCGCAGCGTCATCGGCCATCCCGGCAAGTACACCTACTGCATCGCCGAGGCCGAGACCGAGACCCACTGGACGCCGCTGCATGTCGAGCGCGGCTTCCAGCCGGATCAGAGCACCGTCACGGTGTTTGCCGGCGAGTCTCCCCGCCAGGTGCGTTCCGTGGGCCGTCCCGGGCCGATACTGCTGGCCCTAACCGATGCGGCCTCCAGCCTCGGCACCAACATGTCCACCTCCGGCTCTGTCGGAGAGACCGGGACCGGCGTCCGTCAGGGCCAGATCGTGGTCACCATCGCCGGAAACTCCGGGCTGTGGAAAGACTGGACCAAGGAACAGGTCCGCGATTTCATCTTCCAGAGGGCCCATCGCAGCGTCGCTGAATTGAAGCAGGCCGAGGTCTTGGCCGGCGATCCTGAGCCGGGCGATGAATCAACCACCGTGCCACTGATCCCTGACCCGTCCGACATCCTCCTGGTCTTCGCTGGCGGAGAGGAGGCCAACATGTCCTCGGTAATCCCCAGTTGGGGCCCCAAAGTGGGCAGCACAGCAGTAACTCGGGTGATTCGCGTGTGATATTTCAATCGGGCTGAACTGAAGGGCGCAGCCGATGACGCATAACCGGGTCGACTGGGAACGCAAATGGGAGGAGATGAAGGAGTTGGATGAGCTCCTTTATCAGCTAGGTGTGGATATTCGCGCCAGCGATGAATCCGAGTTGCCTGGGATTCTTCGAGCTTTCCAGGAGTCGCCTCTGGGCGAGCGTTTTAGCGGACTGGAAGACGTGGCCGAAGAGATCCGGGAATGTTTCTGCGAAGAAAAGACCTGTGGACACACATGCACGGCGTGGAACTGCCGGGAACCCTGCGAAGTGAAGGATCCGGGGTATTGCGAAGACTGTTTCGCATTCGTCCCCAATCTGCTAACCTTCTGCCACTGCGGCCAAATAATCATGGCGTCCTGGTCCCTTGACTACCTGTCGGGCTCAAGGGTTCCATAGACGGATTCGAGAGAGGATCGGATGACTACAACCAATGAGCATGTCCTGGTCAACCCGGTGACGCAGCCGGTGATCGCTCCGTTCAACGGCGCGCCACGACTTGCCAGCCTCGCTGGCACGCGCCTGGGGCTGATCGACGACAGCAAGCGCAACGCCGACGTACTGCTGGAGGAGCTGGCGGATATTCTGCGAACCCGCTACGAAATCGCCAGCATCAAGTGGCACCGCAAGCCCAGCGCCTCGCGACCTGCCGAGCCGTCGGCCATCGCCGAACTGGCGGAGGAGTGTGATTCTGTAATCATCGCGATAGGTGATTGAGGGTCCTGCAGCGCGTGCAGTGTGCACGACGGAATTCACGTAGAGAACGCCGGCATACCCTCGGCCACCATATGCACCGACCGGTTCGTTCCCACGGCCACAGGAATGGCGCGGATGTGGGGCGCCCCCGACTACCCGACAATCTACACTGAGCACCCCATCGAAAACCTCGGCCGCGAGGCCCTGCGCACCCGCGCCGAGGGCCTGGCCCCCCTCGTGGTGCAGGTACTCACCGGCGAGGGCTAGCCGGTCTCGATTTTCAACGCAGAATCCACAGAGAACATCACAGAGGGCGCAGAGTCTCGATTAACCTGTGGCCCTCTCCGTTCTCTGTGTCTACTCGGCGATCTCTGCGTTGAATACCATTCAAGCCAGTTGCCGACGCAGGTCCGGCGGCAAAAGGTTCGGAATCGTGTCCTCGATTGGATACGATTCATCGCAGGCCCCGCAGTAAAGCGAACCGCTGATAACCTCGTCGCCATCCTCCTCGTTCACCCTCAGCTCCAGCTCGCCCTTGCATACCGGACAGACCAGGATATCCATCAGGTCCTTCTTCAACTCTTGCCCCCAAGGCCGGCTGATCCTCTCAGGAGGCCAGCGCATTTTCAAATAGTGCGTCCAACACGTCAGACAGCCCGATCACCGCGATGCCGATAACCAGGAGAGACACCGGACTCGACACTCTGCGTCCCAGTCGCCGCAACCGGCCCCGGCCGCCATCAGGCTGATCACCGTAATCGCCGCGTCGAACAAATCTGACGATATAGAACATGTATAGCGCCAAGGCAATCTTGACCACCAGCACCACCGTATACGGGATCGTGGCCGCATCGCTGGTCAGCCGTGCCACGGACAGAATAGCGCCGGACAGCAGCAGGACAGCTATCGCCGTGGTCACCAGCCCCCGGAACTCATCCCGTATGGCATCGCCAGTATCTGGCGGCAGCCCACGCGAACGGCGGACGGCGGGGCGCAACACCAGCAGGTAGAATGCGCCGCCCCCAACCCACGCCACGGCCGCCAGCGCGTGCCCCCATCGAATGATGACCAGTATCCATTCCAACACACCCATAGATTCCCGAACGCAGGCCATCTCCTCGAAGAGTCGCAGGAGAGGCCTCAATCATTCAACAGTTTGTGGACCTCCGCCGTAATTCGGTCAACGTCAAGGGCGCCGGTGTGAGTTGACGAAACCGTCCCTCCTTGGTCGATGAACCAGGTCGTCGGAAAGAACTCGATCCCGTAGGCCGATGTGATGGCACTTTGACGGTCCGTCGCGAAGTTGAAGGTGAGTCCCAGGTCATCCACGAATTCCCTGGCGGACTGCTCCGAGTCAAAACCCAGAGGAACAAACATTCCCAGGAAACGTACCGGCTCCCCGTGCAATTCCTTCCTGGCCCTTTCAAACTCCGGCATTTCCTCGCGGCACGGGGCGCAACTCGGATACCAGAAGTTGATCACCACCACGTTGTCCTGGTATTCATCCGAAAGCTGGAATTTACCACCCTCGAACAGTTCAACCTGGAAGTCCTGCGCGAGCTCCCCGCCGCTGCACGCCAACGTGAGGAACAGCGCTACGGGAATAAGTCCCCTGCCGACATCTTTGAGGAAGCGAAGCATCATTTTCTGAAGCTGGGCCGTGGTGCCACAGCATTCTATCCGTCGACTTCGTCCCTTTCAACGGCGTCTTGTTAACTCAGCCTTGACTGACCTGAATCAGCAACTACAATCGTGGCAGCACTGGGGTTCTGAATCCTAGCGGAGGTCAGGAAATGAGACTGGAAGACAAAGTCGCGCTAATCAGTGGTGGCGCCAGGGGAATGGGCGCTGTGGAGGCGAAGCTGTTCTCCCGCGAGGGCGCAAAGGTGGTCATTGGCGATGTTCTTGAAGACGAGGGACGGCGCACGGAAGCCGAGATCAATGAGTCTGGCGGGGAATGTGTCTTTGTCCGCTTGGACGTCACCAGCGAGGAGTCCTGGCAGTCGGCAGTGAGCACGGCAGTCGACCGCTTCGGCAAGCTGGATATCCTCGTCAACAATGCGGGCATCTACCGGACCCACAACGTGGCAGATACCTCCGAAGAGGAGTGGGACCTGGTAATGGACATCAACGCCAAGGGCGTGTTCCTTGGCACCAAGGCCGCCATCCCCGCCATGAGGGACAACGGCAGCGGCTCCATCGTCAACATCTCCTCGGTGGCCGGGCTGGTCGGCAACCTGATGTCCTCGGCTTATACCGCCTCCAAGGGAGCGGTACGGTTGCTCACCAAGTCCACTGCCATCCAGTACGCACGGGACGGGATCCGATGCAACTCGGTTCATCCCGGCACCATCCAGACGGACATGACTGCCCCGCTGCTGTCCGACGATGCCTACAGGCAGGACCGCATCAACCGGACGCCAATCGGGCGCCTGGGCACTGCCGATGACGTGGCCTACGGCGTGCTGTTCCTGTCGTCAGACGAGGCATCGTTCATGACCGGTTCCGAGCTGGTAATCGACGGCGGACGCACGGCGGAATAGGGCCCACGCTCTGCAAGGCCCATTGAACCCGGGTCAATGGACCTGCAAAAGAGGAGGGCGCACTGATGTGCGCCCCGGTGTCATGGTGTTGTTGAGGGTGGTCCTGGAGAGTGCCGGCCCTCGGTTACCGGCCAATCGCGTATCCATCCCGCCGGGGGTCGGCGCCACCACTGAGGCCGCCGCGCTGCTGGTCTACCTTTACCGCGCACAGGCAGCCCATTCGCGGGGTGAATTCGTCCCACACCTCCACCTTGTGTCCAAGGCCGGACAGTTCGGCAACCACGCTCGAGTCCATTCGTCCTTCGACGCCCACGAGGCCAGGGTGGTATGCGTGGGGCCAGAAGGAATTGGGGAAGCTCCAGGTCGAAAAGCGCGGTGCCTCCACCGCCTGCTGCACGTCCATTCCGAACTCAACCACATTCAGGAACAGCTGGACCATGGACTGCGGCTGGACATCGCCTCCCGGGGTACCGAAGGGCATGAGGGGCTTGCCATCGCGCATGGCGAGGGCAGGGTTGGGCGTCAGGCGCGGGCGTTTCCCGGGAGCAAGGGCACTGGGATGGTCCGGGTTGAGCCATGTCTGGGACCCCCGGGACGAGGCGATGAACCCCAGTCCGGGGATGATCGGAGAGGTGCCAAAGCTGTCGCTTGGGGTGGCCGAGAAGGCGTTGCCCCAGCGGTCCACGACGCAGGCATAGCTGGTGTCCGCAGGCAGGCCTCCTGCCACCAGGTCGGGCCGGGCGGGATGGCCGTTCCTCGCAGCCATGCCCTGATGCGGCCACGGGTCGCCGGAAACCGGCATCTCAGGAACCGCGCGATTCGGGTCGATGGCTCCTCGCCGCTCTTCGGCGTAAGCCCTCGACAGCAGCCCTTCCAGCGGAACGCTCACAAAGTCCGGGTCGCCGTAGTACGCATCGCGGTCGCTGAATGCCAGCTTGAACGCTTCAATGACGGTGTGTGCGTATGCCGAGGTGTTGTGCCCCATTCCCTTGAGATCGAATCCCTCCAGAAGCTGCAGGGCATGAAGGTTCGTGGGGCCCTGGCACCAGGGACCACAGGCAAACACCTCGATGCCCTTGTAGTCGATGGAAGGTGGAGTGTCGACACCAACGCTGAAGTCAGCCATGTCCTCCATTGACAGGAAGCCGCCCTCACTTTGCACAAAGCGGACGATTTCCTCCGCGATCTCGCCCTTGTAGAAGAAATTGCGGGCCGCCTGCAGCGCAGCCTCCCGGCCCTGCCCGACGTGGTCGCGTTCCACTTCGATAAGCCGCCGGAATGTGCGCGCCAAGTCCTTCTGTACCAGGATGTCGCCTATGTCGGGACGGCGGCCGCCCGGGAAGAACACGGCTGCCGTCGAAGGCCATCGGCCGTCGCCATCCGAGTCGCCTATGAGAGAGTCGCCGGTGCGGGCAAGGGCGGACTGCAGCGTGGCGGGAATGGGGAATCCACCCTCCGCCAGCTCCAGGGCTGGTGTCACGACCTGCTCAAAGGACATCGTGCCATAGAGCCTCAGCGCGGTGATCCACGCATCTGCGGCAGCGGGGGTTACGGTGCGCAGCACCCCTGGTGGCAGTTCGCCACCGCAGTGCTGGTTGAAATAGTCGATGCTGGCAGTCTTGGGCCAGCGGCCCAGCCCGCTGATCTCCACTGTCTTGCCGCTGGCGGCGTCGTGAATGATGATCGGGGCCACGCCGCCGAATCCGGTCCATTGGGGCAGGGTCACGTTGATGGCGATGCCTGCCGCGACACCGGCGTCCGTGGCGTTGCCGCCCTGCTCGAGAATCCGGAACCCCGCGGCGGTCGCAAGGTAGTGGCCGCTGGAGACGATGTGATTGGCGCCGGTCACCAAGGGACGGTAGGTTCTGATTCCAAGGGCCACGGTTCACCCCCGAGTTCTGATTTCGACAGTAGGAGCCAGGCGCAATGGCACTGCGCATTGTGTGCCTGGAGTTGCGGGGTATGATATGGAGGCGAATTGGGAGTGTCAACAAAGCCGATTTCCGCCGAGGCTGCCACATTCGGCGTGAAATCGGCCACTAATGTCATTACGAATGACACATAGGTATCTACTTGGATTACCGGGACGGAAGAACCGCTGGAGCGCAGTCTGGATGGCGAGGTAGGTAGACCCTCAGCACGTGCCCCAATCCTTACCAAACCCTCCCATTCAACGCTTTCTCAGGTTCGGGAATATACCGGGGCAGGGTCTGCTGAGGAACAAAGTAATTAGCGGCTGGCTCCAGGTTGACGGCATACCCCTGGCAAGTGGACAACTCGGCACCTTTCCAAGATTTTCTTTCGCCCCGCAGCCCGTTGGTGGTTTGCGGTCCGTGGTCTGCGGTCGGTGGTCCGGCAGGCTCGACAAGCTCGCCATGAACTGAGTGGCAGCCTGACAAATGCCCAGGGAGTGTGGCGATCGACGGGGTGGTTGTTAAAGTGCCTGGATGTATGGTAATTGGGTGTCACGATGTTTTGAAAGCTCGAATCATCACCAAACTGGCTCGATGACGTCGCTCTGATCTTTGCGAGACACTCCTGACAATCCAATGGAAGTCCGAGTTTGAAATGCTGATAGAAGTCGAAGTCATTGCAGGGGACAACAGCCCCCTGGACCTGCACCGCATGTTTGACCTGCTGGAGGATCCGCGCCCAATATCGAGGGTGTTGGCGCCCGATCCGAGGGGCCGGGATACCTGGTGCGAGGTAACAGGCTGGAGCGCTGATGGCCCCTGCCAGGCGATGACCGCCTTGGCGGAGGACTCGGGTGAGGGTGTGGTTCTGCTGGTCTACGGGGGCGATGAGGGCCTCAGGCTCAGGGCGGCCGACACGGGAGGAGACTGGGACCTCTCCCACAGTCAACAGTGGGGCGAGGCTTGCCTGATGCTGGACAAAGACGCGGCCAACGAATAGCGGTGCTGCGCCCTAGGTTAGAATACCGGGGCGGAAAGCTCCCTCACCAGTTTCTCCAACGATTGGCCCAGGACTGTCGAGTCCTCCCAGCCGCGCAGGTCCAGGGCGAACCCCTCCCTGAGGCCCTTGCAGAGCCGGTCATTCCGCTGGTAGAACACCTCACCCGCACCCAGGGAGATCAATTCCGCAGATGGCCCCTGTTTGGTCGACCGGGCAAGTTCGGCGAAGTAGCGACTGGTCAGCGGGTTCTCCAACGCGGCATCGGTGCAGAGCAGAGCCAGCCGGTCGTAGTAAACGATATGGTCCAACGACGCTTCTCCGGTGTTGAGCGCATCTTCATCGTCGGGGTATAGGGCCCAGGCGGGGATGTGGGCTTGGGACAGGTCCTGGCAGAGTCGTTCGGCCATGTCTGAATCCGCCATTGATCCGATCAGCAACACCGAAGGATAGGTCCTCCGCTCTGCCGTGAGAACATCCTGGGCGGCTATCAACGGCTCGGCAACGCCGGCGCCCTGAAGGAAGAGACGAGGGATCCTGCCCCCGGAACGAGCCAGAGTGTCCAGCGCAATGGTGCTGGGAGCGCCATGGAGCATTGTTTCCAGACCGATAACGGACCGTAAATCGCAGTTGGAGAAAAGGGTGCCGCCAGCAGTGGCCCGGTGCAGAATCGTACTGTCCAGGCTCGACTTGTTGATGCGGGCGCCCCTCAGGTCAGCACCGGTCAGGTTCGCCATTATCAGGGATGTTGTGGTCAGCGTGGCGCCCCGGAGGTTCGCATTCGTCAGACTGGCCCAGGACAGGTCCGCTGCCGTCAGGTCGGCTCCGCTGAGGTCGGCGCTTTCAAGGTCTGCATAGGAGAGACTGGCGTAGGACAGGTCGGCTCCCTTGAGCGCCGCGTGCCGGAGAGTGGTATTTGACAGGTTGGCTCTCCCCAGTGAGGACCCCACCAGCTGTGCCGCCGTGAGGTTAGCGCGGGGCATTACGGCGCGGAACAGGTGCGCCCCGGTCATGTTGGCGCCCGACAGATCGGCCATCCGCAGATCAACCCCGGTGAGGTCGGCCCCGCTCAGGTCGTCGTGACGCAGGTCGGCGCTGGGGAGCTTGATGCCGCTGAGGAAAGAGCCGGAAAGGTCGAGGGAGGGGCGGCCGTAAATGAACTCAGGAGTGAAGGTCTCGCTGGCTGCCCGGTCTTCGAGGCGGTAGCCCAAATCGAAACGGGGAATCCGGTCGTTGGGGCTGCGGAAGGTGAGTTCGCGCCAGCGGGCGATAGCGGTTGGCCCTGAGCGGGCGAGGCTTACGTGTTTTGAGTCTGCCAACGGCTATACTCCCGAGACCCTGCCGTGCGCTGCGGAGCGCAGGACGGAGATATGGCCACAATCAGGCCCGATTCCTCTGCGCTCCTTCAAGGCTTCGATCAGTTCCTTCCGGCGAATGCTGGCATCACTTCGCGAGAGAAAATCTCCAACTGGTTGCTGAGCTCATGCCAGGGCATGCCCTCGGGCCATTGCAGCACAACGTCCTCAAGTCCTGGGTATTTTTCCTCCAACTCGCGGAAGGTCTCGATGAACACCTCAGGCGGCCCGCAGATCCAGGCCTTCTGCTGTACCCCGTCTTCGACGGTCGGCGTGCGTGCGGGGGCGCCGGGAGTCCCCCACATTCGACCCTGCTCGTCGACGTAGCGCACCAGGCCGAAGGGGGCGAACCACTTGTAACGCTCGTCGTGGAAGGGGCGCACCCGTTCCACCGCCTCCTCCACGGTGTCTCCCAGGAAAAAGCCGAATCCCAAGGCCATGTCCTGTCCCAGTTTAAGGTGGCGACCCGCCTCCCCGGCAGCCGTCTGGTAGGCGCCGAAGAACTGTTCGACGATCTTCTCGCCGCTCAAGGCGGTCATTCCCTTGATGCCTTTCCTGGCGATGAATTCGATGGTGCGGCCGCTGGTAACCGGCTGCCAGATCTCTACCGGCAGCTTTCTTGGCCGAGGTACCAGCGTTATGTCATTGAGCTGGTAGCCCCGGTAGGGCACGTCCGGCGGTATCTGGTAGTACTTGCCGCGATGGCTGAACGATTCCTCGTTGAACGCCTTGAGGATTATTTCGACCTGCTCTTCAAACAGCTCACGGTTGGCGTCCTGATCGAGGAGGGGTGCGCCGAACGTCTCCACCTCTCGGGTCTGGTAGCCGCGTCCGATGCCGAAGACCAGCCGTCCGCCGGTCAAGACGTCCCCCATCGCAAAGTCCTCGGCCAGACGCAACGGGTGCCACATCGGGACGATATTGAAGGCGGCACCGAACTTCAGGTTCCTCGTGTGGGCGGCTAGGTGTACTCCCAGGAGAATCAGGTTGGGAATGCACTCGTAGCCTTCGCGCTGGAAGTGGTGCTCCGCGGCCCAGAGGCAATGGAAGCCGGAGTCGTCCATCTGCTTGGCGAGGGCCATAGCGTGATCGAAGGACTGGACCAACTGCTCGTTGGAGTAACGGCGTGAGTCTGGATTGCGCCCGTCGGCCCCGACATCTTCAAGGTCGATCTGACCGACATAGAGAACTGAGAATCGCTTGATCATCTGCCTGTCTCAAAAACTGAAGGGCTACTGAGGATAGCTGGCACAGCAAACAAGTATAGCATGGCGCAATTCGTCAGGAACCCACTGCAATGCCCCGGGCGAGCAGTCCGTCCACCTGTATGGGGGTGTAGCCCAGCGCCGCCAGCACCTCCATGGTGTGCTGGCCGGTCACGCTGCCGGGATGGCGCACCTTGCCGGGGGTCTCCGACAGATGGAACGGGATTCCCGGCTGGATTACCCTGCCCTCCGATACCCCAGGCTCGTCCAGCTCAACCACCATGCCGCGCTCCAGCGCCTGGGGGTCTGAGAGGGCCTCGTCGAGGTCGTAGACCTTGCCCACGGAGATGTTGGCGTTTCTGAGGGTCTCGAACCACTCGTCCCGGGTCTTCGTCAGGAATACAGCATCCAGCGTTGCGGCGATCTCCGCCCGCTTTTCGTCTCCGGCCTGCTGGTGGGGGATCATGTCCTCGCGGCCGATGGCCCGGCACAGGTTCTCCCAGAACCACGGCTCGATGGCGGCTATCGAGAAGTACTTGCCGTCGGCAGTCCTGTATACGTTATAGAAGGGCGAGCCGCCGTTGAGCCGGTCGCTCCCGCGGGTGGCGTTGTATCCCTGGGCCAGGGCGTCGCCGATCGCCCCGCACAGCATGTACAGGACGCCCTCGGTCATGGCGATGTCAACGTACTGGCCGCGGCCGGTCTTCTCCCGGGCCATCAGCGCGGCGAGGATGCCCACGGCGCCGCACAGTCCGCCCCCGGCATAATCGGCGATCAGGTTGAGAGGAATTACGGGCTTGCCGTCGGGGGAATCACCGATCAGGCCAAGGGCCCCTGCGAATGAAATGTAGTTTATGTCGTGCCCGGCCATCTGCGAATAGGGGCCGGTCTGGCCATAGCCCGACACCGAGCAGTAGATGGCACGGGGGTTGATCTGCTTCACCTGCTCGTATCCCACGCCAAGCCGGTCCACCACACCGGGGCGAAAGCCCTCCACCACCACGTCGGCGTCGGCTGCGAGCCTGCGGAACACCTCAAGCGCCTCTGGCTCTTTCAGGTTGAGGGCGATGCTGCGCTTGTTGCGCTGCAGGGCGTTGAACGAGGCATGGCGTCGCTCGTCCTCGGGCGTCTCGATGCCGGACACGATGCGCTCGTATGAGGCGCGTGTCTCGTCCATGGGCCGCTCGATCATCAGCACGTCGGCGCCGAGGTCTGCCAGGATCATGGTGGCGAACATCCCGGGCGCGTTGCGACAGAAATCCAGCACCTTGATGCCTTCGAGTGCCAGCATCTCTCTCCTCCTGAGTGGGGGTTCGGCCATTGATTATATCCCGGCAACGGCCAGAGCTCGTATAACGGCGCTGGCCGGCAATGCCGTGCAAGACCGGCGGTGCGGCACTATAATCCCCGCAAACATTCCATTGGCAGAGGAGAGCATTATGGATCTGGGGCTGCAGGGCAGAGTAGCAATGGTAACCGGCGGCAGCCACGGCCTCGGCTTGCAGGCCGCGAGCGCCCTGGGACGCGAGGGATGCAAGGTCGCCATCTGCGCCCGCGGCGCGGAACAGCTTGAGGAAGCCCGCGCCGGTCTCGCCGGTGCCGGAATCCAGGCCATTGCCGTCCAGGCGGACGTCACCAGCAACGACGATCTCGTGAGGTTCCACAACGAGACGAAGTCAGCCTTCGGCGAGTGCGACATCCTGGTCAACAATGTTGGCGGCCGCCGCGGCTCGACTGACTTCCAGGAGACCGGGATGGAGCTATTCCGCGAGGGGATGGAGGTCAACCTGTTCAGCGCGGTGGAGTTGGTGTCCTTGGTGCTTCCTCATATGCGGGAGCAGAAGTGGGGGCGCATCATCAGCATTTCGTCCATCTATGGCCGGGAGTACGGCGGCTCGGTGGACTACATGACGGCCAAGGCGGGCCTCATAGCTTTCTCCAAGCACCTGGCCCTGAACCTGGCCCCTGAGAACGTGCTGGTCAACTGCGTGGCTCCGGGATCGATCGACTTTCCCGGCAGCACCTGGGACCGGTTCCAGCAGAACAACTCGCCAGAGGTGGTCGACGAGTTCATCTCCCGCAACCTTCCGGCTGGCAAGTTCGGCTGGCCCGAGCCCATCGGCGAGACGGTGGCCTTCCTCGCCTCCGAGCGCGCCGACCTGATCACCGGCACATGCCTGAACGTGGACGGCGGGCAGTCTCGCTCGTTGCTCTAGCGGCCTGCACGCCGTGTCAGGCTGGAAAACGCCAAGGGGCGCACAACCGTGTGCCCCCGCTGCTTCAGCCCCAGGCCATAGGTCCGTTCACAGTGATCTGGCAAATTCCATCCACGCCTGCACGCACTGCACGGGGGCTGAGTGCTGTACATAGCCACTGGTGCCGGGTATCACCCGCAGGCGCCCGTTGGGGAGAAGCGAGACCATCCCGGTAGTGCGGTCGGGGTTGTCGCGGGCGTTCTGCTCCGAGGCCAGGACCAGCGCCGGAGTCTGAATGCCCTGCAGGACGTCCGTCAGGTCCTGCTGAGACAGGTATGCCAGCGTCTCCATCACCACCCGGGCCTGGGTCTGCGCCATCTGGTTGATGTACCACTCCTGGTGGGCGGCATCAGCGGCCCCCGACTCCAGACGCCGCTCCGACGTGCGCCGCACCCACGCCTCCACTCCCTCATCGCGCACCAGGTTGTACGAGTCGAGATACGTGGGGTTCCCCACGAACTTGTAGGGCGACGTACAAGTGGTCACCGACAGCAGCCGCTCCGGGTATTCCGAGGCAAACTTGAGCGAGATCGTGCCGCCCACCGTCTCCCCGATCAGGTGCACTCGGTCCAGCTCCAGGTGGTCCAGCAGGGCCCGGATGTCGGCAGCGAAGTTGCTCAGCGTCCAGTCGTAACCCTCCGGCGGCACAGTGGAGCGGCCAAACCCCCGTGCCTCGAGGCGCACCACCCGGTACTGGCGGGCCAGCAACGGCACCCAGGCGTACCAGAGCCGCGCGTTCTTGGCGTTGCCGTGATGCAACACCACGGTCTCGGAGGGACGATAGGGATCGGTGAAGTCATCGTCCTCGTAGTACATCTCTAGGTTGTCATCGATACGCGCGTAGGGCATGACCAGCCTCCAGACGATTGAGATGGTGGCTACCGCCGCTCATCGCCTAGTCAACAATTGGGATCGCCACGGAGATGCGCGTCTTGTCGCCGTAGACCGCCGTCGTGTGCCCCTTGCCTGTCAGATCATCGGCCAGCAGCACGTCGCCGGAGTTGAAGATCCGCTTGGTGCCGTCGCCCAGGCCGACCTCCATCTGTCCCTCCAGGGTAATCACGTACTGCCGTCGAGGCGCGGTATGCCAGTCGCTGAAACTACCCGGCTGCAAGCGGCTGAAAGTGACGCTGGAGGCATTCTGCGCTGCCGTGCGCTCGGCGTTGGCCACTGCCTCGAATGGGAGATCCAGCTCCTCGAAATGCGACTCTCCGTCGTCTCCGGTGTAAATCCTGACTACCTGCATGGCAACCCTCCGTCCGGTTGAGGATATCCAGTACCAGCCCGGACGCCGGAATGATAAGTCTGCGCCCCCGCAGCGTCAATTTTCGGGGGCATCAGAGAGATTGGAGGCCGGTGGGACAGATGTCCAGGAGGCAGCAGCCTGAGCACCTTGGTTCACGCTTGGCGCAGACCAGCTTGGCGTGGTGGTCCAACAGGGCGTGGAACTCGTTGAACAGCTGGATGTCCCCCGGCAGGTTGTCCTGAAACAGCGCCTGGTATGCTGCATATCCGGGGTTCCGGCCCTCCGGCGCCATGCCCATCCGGTCAACGATGCGGCGCGTGTAGCTGTCGATGACGAAGGACGGTTTGTCGGCGGCGTACACCAGGATGTCGTCAGCGGTTTCCTCGCCGATGCCGTGGATGGACAGCAGCTCGGTACGCAGTTCCGGCAGGTCCTTGGCGAAAAAGCGGTCCAGGTCTCCTTCGTAGAACGCCAGCACGTGTTTCGCGAATGCCTGCAGCTTGCGGGCCTTGGCGTTGTAGTAGCCGGAGGAGCGAATGACGGTGGCAAGGTCCTGTTCCTGCATAGCGGCGACTGCGTCGAAAGACCAGCAGCCGGCCGCCCGCATGGACTCCAGGGCCCTCTCGACGTTGGTCCAGGCCGTGGACTGGGTGAGGATGGCCCCGGCAATGACCTCGAAGCGGCTTTCACCGGGCCACCAGCCCTGCGGCCCGTGGGCTTCATAGAGGCGGCTGTAGATCTCTGCCAGGAGGCCACCAACGCCACCAGGTGGCCCATTCCGCGACACGGCTATCGCTCCCGCCCGACCGCGATAGACTCGAAGGGTACTATGGGCAGTCCCTCGTTCAGCACCACCTCACGGCGCGATACGAGGCAGTTGTAAGCGTAGGCATCCACGCCATGGGCGATGGCGTTACGGAAGGCTTCCGCCAGCACGGGGTCGGCCACGTCGTTTGTGGCGAAGGCGTCGGAGTCGGGTCTCTGCACCACGAACACCACGGCGGCGCCATGGCCAGCCTCCACCGCCTCAACCAGCGTGTTCAGGTGTTTGGCTCCACGAACCGTCGGGGAATCGGGGAACAGGCCAACTCCATTCTCCACCAGCGTTACTGACTTGACCTCCAGGTATCGCAGCTTGTTCCGGCCTTCCAGCATGAGGTCAAATCGGCTCTCGCCGAAGGTGGACTCCCGGACCACCGTCGACGCCGGATCGATGCCTTGCAGCATCCCGTCTCTCACTCCCTCGGCCACCAGCGCGTTGGGCAGCCTGGCGTCTGCCGAGACCAGGACGCCATCGGCCTCAACCAGGGCAAGGTCGAATTTGGTCTTCCGCCCCTCTCGGCCCGCGGGCTTCAGCCAGACGGGAGCGTTGGGCACAAAGAGCTCTCTCAGCCGTCCCGAATTGGCGACATGTACATCCGTCTCCTGCCCATCGAGGTCGACGAAGGCGAGGAACCGGTTGACCCTTCGCACAAACCTTGCCTCGAGCAAGTCATCGCCCAATTTCAAGGGCACTCCCGTCGGACGCCCTTGCGCCCTGCGGCGGTAATGGTAACAATGGAGCAAATAGCGGGCAAATGGGACAATCCATTAGATGAGCGCATTTGTAGAAAGAATCCAGCAAGCCTGCCAGAGCACCAGCAGCCTGGTTTGCGTGGGATTGGATCCTGACCCGGCCTCCCTGCCGGTTTCCGGCGTTTTTGAATTCAACCGGGCAATAGTGGACGCGACGGCGGGCACGGCCTGCGCCTACAAGCCGAACCTGGCTTTCTACGAGGCGTTGGGCAGGGAGGGAATGGAGGCGCTGGAGCAGACCGTCGCCCACATCCGGGAGGTTGCTCCGAAGGCGGTGGTTATCGGGGACGCCAAGCGGGGCGACATCGGGCCGTCCGCCAGGGCTTACGCCAAAGCAATGTTCGAGGTCTGGGGGTTCGACGCGGTAACAATCAACGCCTGGGGAGGCAGCGATTCCGTCGAGCCCTTCCTGGAAGATGAAACCAAGGGCGTGTTCGTATGGTGTCGCGGCTCAAATCCGGGATCGGGAGACTTCCAGGACCTGGTGGTTGACGAAAACGGTGCAGGCAATCCCCTTTACGAAACGATGGCGCGGGCCTGCTCCGGGTGGAACGCGCTAGGCAACGTCGGGTTGGTCGTGGGGGCAACGGTGCCA
Source organism: Dehalococcoidia bacterium (assembly GCA_965219395.1). Classification (GTDB taxonomy): domain Bacteria; phylum Chloroflexota; class Dehalococcoidia; order Lucifugimonadales; family UBA3495; genus VXOI01. Next base: position 2,374,733 of record CBDCNN010000002.1, on the reverse strand, counting down.
GGGCAACTGGCCGCCGTTCGGGCTCTCTGCCCCGATATGCCGCTGCTGGTCCCGGGGGTTGGTGCCCAAGGAGGGGAGCTGGAATCCGCAGTGCGGGCGGGGGTTGACCATGCTGGCAGGTTGGCCCTCATCAACTCGTCGCGAGGCATCATATACGCTTCTCGAGGCGCTGACTTCGGCGAGGCTGCGGGGACCGCTGCACTAGCGTTGCGCGACGCCATCAACGGCGTGCTGGAACAGGATGGTCAGGGATGGCATTCGAGCTGAAGGCTGGCGACGTTGTGCGCCTCAAGAAGCCGCATCCCTGCGGTGAGTACCTGTGGACGGTCACGCGGCTCGGGGCGGACATTGGCCTCGTGTGCCAGAAATGCGGGCGCTACGTGATGATCCCGAGGGTCCAATTGGCCCGGAGGGTGCGCCAAATCATACCTGCCGGCAACGGCTAGGCGTCGTCAATGATGGGGGGCGTCTGGCGACTTGGGACAGGCAACGGGGCTTCCCACAGCTCGGTGTGATAACCACTCATGTACTCGGTCATCATCTGGATGAAGTTCCTCACCCCTTGCCCGACGAATTTGCCCTTCAGGGTGCAGATGCCGATGACGGAACCAGGGAATACGTGATCCAGACGCACGATGCCCACGTGGTCGTGGTCCTCCGGCCTTATGGCGAAGTCAACGGCGACTGCCAGCCCCATCCCTATTTCCACGTATCGCTTGATGGAGTCGATATTGTCCAGGGACAGCACAACGTCTCCGGCAAGGCCCCTTGCCCGCATTGCCTGGTCCACGCGCTGGCGGAGGGCGCTTTCCTGTCCGGGCAGGATCAGGGGCGAGGTGACCACGTCTTCGAGGGTCACGTCGATGCGTCCGATCAGCGGATGACCCAGAGGCGTCATCAATACGGCGTTGTATTCAAACAACTCCCGGAATTCCAGGGAGGGGTCATCGGGCGGGGGCGGAGAGCAGAAGGCGAGGTCGATCTCGCCGGAGCGCACCAGCTGGATCAGGGGGTCATATGCGCGGGCGAGCAGCCTGATGCGAATGTCGGGATACTCATCGCGGAAGGCTTGGATACCCTTGGGGAGATGATGGGCAATGAGATCGGGATAAGCGCCTACCACGAATGAGCCGCGCCGGTCAGCATAGTCCATCTGGCGCTTCAGAACCTCGATGGAGGTAACCACGGGCGTGACCAGCTCGAGCAGCGTGATTCCCTCCGAGGTGAGCTGGATGGGGCGCTTGATGCGGTCGAAGAGGGTGATACCGAACTCGCCCTCCAGCTTCCGCAGGTGGGTGGTTACCGTCGGCTGCCCGAGCTCCAGGGTTCTGGCCGCTTTGGAGACGCTGCGCAGTCGCGCCACGTGATAGAAGCTTATAAGTTCTCTTAATTCCATGAATTCGCCCTCAAAATCCCCGCGACACTTTCGATAAAATATATCATACAGTATCCCTTGACAAAATATGAGAGTCAAAACAAGAATGATGTGTGCCCCTCCGCAGCGGGGTGGCTCTACCGGTCACGCGGTTTTGACGGCACCGAGACAACAGTCAGGGCGGGCAGCGCCTTCAGGTTGAAAGTATGCCTTTTGTAATAACCGAGCCCTGCATCGGCGTGAAAGACGCGACCTGCATCGAAGTTTGCCCCGTCGATTGCATCAATACCGACGACGACGAGGAACAGTACTTTATCGATCCCATCACCTGCATCGACTGCGCCTATTGCGAGTCCGTATGCCCGGTTAACGCCATCTTCGACGAATTCAGGGTGCCCAGCGGCCAGCGCCTGTTCATCGCAAAGAACCGCGACTTCTACAAAAAGAAGTAGAGTGGTCTGATGCAACGCCTGGGCTTGGCGCGTCGCATAAAGCATTGTCCCCTGAAATGCTGGGGCAGCCCACGAATACGGTAGATTGGTCCTGTAATAGACGGCCCACTTGCATCCCTGTCCGTGAGTCGGCATCAATTGCAGGGCCGTCAGTGCAGCCTTCGCCGTGTACTGAGTTCAACTCCGCCGTTAATCGCCTTAACCGTTCCTGAAACAATAGGAGATTCTGCTATGACCCTGTTCCTGCGCAATGAGGACGTTAACCAGTGTGTGTCCATGGAGGCAATGCTGGAGACCATCGAGACCATGCAGAGTCGTTACGGCCGGGGAGAGGCATACAACCTGGGTCGGCGCAAGATCATAGCGGACACAGGTATGCTCTCGGTTATGGGAGGAGGGCTTTTCTACGAGGGAGTGCTGGGCGTCAAGACGTATACAGTCGTGCGCGGGTCGTACTCGTTCCAGGTCAGTCTCTACGACGCGGCGACGGGAGCACTGCTCTGCTACATGCAGGCAAACAGGCTCGGCCAGCTGCGCACCGGCGCGACCACCGGGGTGGCCGTGAAGCATCTTTCCAGCAAGAAGCCGCTACAGGTGGGGATCATCGGCACCGGCGGGCAGGCGCCCACCCAGCTGCAGGCCGTTGCCGGTGTTCGCGAGGTCTCGGTCGTCAAGGCTTTCAGCCGCAACCCGGAGCGCCGGGCGGAGTTTGCCGCCAAGCAGACCGACGCGTTGGGAGTAAAAGTGGTGGCCGCCGACAGCAACGAGGACGCCGTGCGCGAATGCGATCTCGTAATCGGCATAGCGGCCACAGCCGAGCCCGTGGTGAAGGGCGGCTGGCTCAAGCAGGGCGCCACTGTGATTGGCGCAGGCCCCACGACGTGGAGGGTGAGCGAGGTCGACGACGAGACCTGACCAGGGCCGACAAGCTGTTCGTTGATTCCCTGGACCAGGTGCCTATCGAGGCGGGGGACATTTCGGCGGCGGTTGACAAGGGGCTGCTAAACTGGAGTCAGCTAACGGAACTGCGGCACGCCGTCTGCGGCGCCATATCGGGGCGGGACGACGACGGCCAGATAGTCTATGCCAAGCTGATGGGAACCGGAGTGGCAGACGTGGCTGCGGCGAAGCTGGCCTACGATTCGGCCAGGGAGCGGGGACTGGGCACGGAGATGGACTGGTAGGTCCGCGTCGTGGTGTCCGTTAGGGAGGTTGAGTTGCCGCTTACAGAGGCTCCCGAACTCCTCAACAGTTAGACCGGCGTCCTTTACGATCCCTCCCATAGTGATGGCATTTATGGGGTTCTGACGGGGAATCGAAACCCTTCTGGTGCCGTAGGTCATCGTAATGTGCTTGCCTTGTCTAGCGATTTGAAAGCCAGCTTTCTCAAGGGCAACGACTGCCCTTTGGTGATTAACACCGGGGACTTTGGGCATCTCCCTATACCTTGGCCTCAGCCTCGGCCTCGGTAACTATTTCGACCTCTCCCGGGTCCACGTCAACCTCAGAGACGGTCACCTTAAGCTGCGGGTCATCCTCCCGATCTTTTGCTATGTTCTCCTTCAGTTCATCCCATATCGCCTCAAGCATTTCACGTATGGCGTCTCGGATGTTCTCAAGGGCCTCCTCTCTGGTTTCTCCTTGAGACCAGCAGCCTGGCAAACTAGGACATCCAATGGCAAAGCCCTCATCTGATTCTCCTGTACAGGACCACCTTGAATTTCATACATCCTCCCCGGGTCATTCTCTTGGTGGGGAATCGAACTACCCTGCAATCCGTCAACCCCCATCCAGGTATTCTCTCGTGGTGCCGATGGAGTAGGCGGCGCCTCCGGCCAGCAGGCTCTCCACGGCGGCCCTCGCTGTGTCCAGCGACGTGAAGCAGGGAATCTGCCGCTCGACGGCAGCGCGTCGGATGTAAAAGCCGTCTCGCAGCACGTCGCTCACGCCCGAGAGAGTGTTGATGACCGCGCCAACGCTCCCGTCGTTGATGACATCCGTCACGTTGGGATGGCCCTCGCTCAGCTTCTTGGTGGTCATGGTCACCGGCAGCCCCATGGCGGAAATCATCGCTGCGGTTCCCTCAGTGGCATACAGAGGGCATCCGGCGCGGTTCAGGCCCTGGATAATGGAAACGGCCTCTGCCTTGTGCTGATCAGCGACACTGAGCAGGACTCCCATGCCCTCTCTCAGATTGAGCCGTGCGGCCAGGAGAGCCTTGGTCAACGCGGCGGCGAAGTTGTGGTCGATTCCCATCACTTCCCCTGTCGACTTCATTTCAGGCCCCAGGTGCCAGTCGACACCGACCAGCTTGGCCATGGAGAATACCGGAGCCTTCACTCCCACGAGGCCCTGGCGCGGCCACAGGCCTGTGGGATAGCCCTCCTCGGCCAGTGTGTGCCCCAGCATTACCCGTGTCGCGAGGCGAGCGACGGGAACGCCGGTGACCTTGGAGATGAACGGGATGGTGCGGCTGCCCCGCGGATTCACTTCCAGCACATACACGGTGGTGGCGCCGGTATCGGCCGAGGGGGTCTGGGGGCTGCGGTAGGCCGGCCCGCCGTGTATCACGAACTGCACGTTCATAAGTCCGCGCACACCCAGGGCTAGGCCGATGCGAGTGGTGTAATCGACGATGGTATCGACCTCGTCCTCCGTGAGATTGAGGCCGGGATAGATCGCCATGGAGTCGCCGCTGTGGACACCGGCCCGCTCGACGTGCTCCATCATTCCCGGTATCAGGACACCCTCTCCGTCGCAAATGGCATCGACCTCGCACTCCTTGCCCTCCATGTAGCGGTCTAATAGGACTGGGCGGTCGGGCGAGATTTCGGTGGCTGCGCCGAGGTAGCGGATCAACTCGGTCGCGTTCTGGACGATTTCCATGGCGCGTCCGCCCAATACATAGCTGGGCCTCACCACCGCTGGATATCCGATGGTCTGGGCGACCTGCAGCGCCTCGCTGACCGTCGACACTGCAGCGCCCGGCGGCTGGGGAATCCCAAGACCGGACAGGAAGTCCTCAAACTTCTGGCGGTCTGAGGCGATGTCGATAGCCTCCGCGCTGGAGCCCAGGATGGGCATTCCGGCAATGGAAAGGGACTGGGACAGGTCGATGGCAGTCTGACCGCCAAACTGGACCACTGAAGCGGGGGGAACGCCCCCGGAATCACTGTCGCCAATCTCGTTTTCGATGATGTCTCGGACTGACTCCTCGTCAAGGGGCTCAAAGTAGAGACGGTCGCTGGAGTCAAAGTCCGTCGAGACTGTTTCTGGATTGGAGTTGACCATAATGCTGCGGACACCGGACTCTGAAAGGGCCCAGGCGGCGTGAACGCTGCAATAGTCGAACTCTATGCCCTGGCCGATGCGAATCGGACCGCTGCCAATCACCAGGGCCTTGTCGCCTGGAAGGGGTTCGGCCTCGTTTTCCTGGTCGTAGGTGCTGTAGTAGTACGGCGTGACCGCCTCGAACTCGGCGGCACAGGTGTCAACCGTCTTGTAGACCGGGCGCAGTCCCAACTGGTGGCGCAGGTTGCGTACCTGTTCCGGCAGCATGTCGGCCAGCGTTCCGATCTGGATGTCAGAAAATCCCAGCCTTTTCGACTCGTACAGCAGTTCCGGCGTGAGTTCCTCGGAGAGAAGCCGCCGTTCCATCTTTACGATGCGTTCGAAGGCGACCAGGAACCAGGGTTCGAAGAGGGTGCGTTCGAGCAGCTTATCCACTGAATAGCCCCGGCGAAGGGCCGCCATTATTCCCCATAGCCGCAGATCATTGGGGCCAAGGGGCAGGCCGTCATCGCTGGCCCCATCGCCCTGGCGCCACTTGGGGTCCTCCCAGAGCAGTGTCCGTCCGCCCAGTTCCAGGGACCTGGCCCCTTTTTGGAGGGCGGCCTCGAAGGAACGGTCTATGACCATCACTTCGCCGGTGGCCTTCATCTGTGTCGTGGTGCGGCGATCGCCGTTGGGGAACTTGTCGAAGGGCCACCTCGGAATCTTGACCACGCAGTAGTCCAGGGCTGGCTCGAAGGCGGCCTTTGTCCGGCCGGTCACCGCGTTGTCAATCTCGTCAAGCCGACGTCCCACCGCGATCTTCGCTGAGACCCGGGCGATTGGATATCCGGTGGCCTTGCTGGCCAGGGCCGAACTGCGGCTGACCCGGGGGTTGACCTCGATGACGTAGTAGGGAGCGTCTTCCCGCCACTCGAGGCCGATGGCCTTGCAGACGCTGGGGTGCGGCTGAAGTGCAAATTGGATGTTGCAGCCGCCTTCGATGCCCAGTCCCCGAATGATCTTCAGGCTGGCGGAACGCAGCATCTGGTACTCTTTGTCGGTGAGGGTCTGGCTGGGAGCAACGACGATGCTGTCGCCCGTATGCACCCCCATCGGGTCCAGGTTTTCCATGTTGCAGATGGTGATGCAGTTGTCGGCCCCGTCCCTCAATACTTCGTATTCGAGTTCCTTCCACCCCACCAGGGAGCGCTCCAAGAGTATTTGGGAAATGGGGCTGGCGGAGAGCCCTGACTCGGCTATTGTCTCAAACTCCTCCTCAGTGGTGGCGATGCCGCCGCCGCTGCCACCCAGGGTGTAAGCGGGACGGATCACCAGAGGAAGCCCCATGCGGGCCATCACCTCACGGGCCCCATCCAGGGAAGAAACGGTCGTGTTTTCGGGCTCGGGTTCCCCAATGTCGTGCAGGAAGTTGCGAAAGAATTCCCGGTCTTCGGCACGGCGTATGGTATCCAGCGGCGTTCCGAGCAGGCGAACGTCGTAGCGGTCCAGAACACCCGCATCCGCCAGGTCCACGGCCAGGTTCAGACCGGTCTGGCCCCCCAGGGTGGGGAGAAGTCCATCGGGACGCTCACGGCGGATGATCCTTTCCAGGACCTCTACGGTGAGGGGCTCGATGTACACCCGGTCTGCGATCCCCTCGTCAGTCATGATGGTGGCCGGGTTGGAGTTGACCAACACCGTTTCGACGCCCTCCTCCCGCAGGGCCTTGCAGGCCTGAGTTCCGGCATAGTCGAATTCCGCTGCCTGTCCAATGACGATGGGGCCTGAGCCGATAACCAGTACCTTTCGCGGCTTTTCCGTAACAGTGCCTCCCTCTTTGCCCGCGCCAGGATCCGCGCCTTTCGAAGCGATGCCGGGCCTAATTGAATGACTACGCCAAGTATATAGGAAGCCCGGCTGTTGACTTAACAAGCCGGGCTCCACGCTGGCTCTGGGTATTGGCCCAGTGGCCGGTGCCGCTAGACCTTGGGGAGTATGCCGGGCAACTCGATGAGACCCCGGTCATACAGAGAATTGAGCAGCTGGAACACGAAAGCACCGAAGAGTTTCCCGTCCCAGTCGGCGGCGTCAGGACCCGGAACCGTCTGCTCTACTCTTGGCGGAATACAGATAGTGACATTCCCGTAACGATTGACCTCAACTTCCATGCGGCCAAGGGAGACCAACTCCCGCTCAACCTCGAGCAGAGAAAAGGCGCTGACCATAAAGATCCACTGGCCACCGATTTCTCCCCGCCCGGGGGTTACGGTGAAACCGAATTCACCGCAGGTATACTTGGGGACCTCTTCGTCGAAGATAGAGGTCATGTCCGCGAAATCCACATCCACTTCCACATCCACCCCCCCTTCCAGCAAGACCATTGAAAAAGAAGACATGAAGATAATTCCTCCGGAAGGATGCTTACTGAGAGCTGATGAGGGGGAGGAATCCAGCGCATCAGCAGCCCCATTCGGGGCCGGGGCGCCAGACACCTGCTTTTACACCTCCTTCTATCCCCTCAGGGAATGAAATGGTCGCTACCCGTTGAAATCTTCCATCAGTTTCACGAACCGGTCGAACAGGTATTCGTTGTCCCGAGGGCCCGGCGACGCTTCCGAGTGATACTGAATGGTGAAAACCGGCAGATCCCGGTGGGTCAGCCCTTCCACCGTGTCGTCGTTCAAATTGATGTGGGACACTTGCAGGCTGGCAGGAAGAGAGTCGGCTCTCACGGCGTAGCCGTGGTTCTGAGCCGTGATGTACACCCTGCCGTCGGACAAATCGCGCACCGGATGATTGCCTCCCCGGTGCCCGAACTTCAGCTTAAATGTTTCCGCGCCCAGAGCCCGCGCCACAACTTGGTGGCCGAGACAAATGCCCATTACGGGAACCCTGCCGAGAATTTGCCGGGCGTTATCAACCACGTAATCGAGCAGTCGAGGGTCGCCCGGCCCTGGTGAGAGAAGCACTCCGGACGGGTGAAGGGAGAGCAGGTCTTCCGCCCGCATATCTGCGGGGACCACCCTGACTTCACAGCCGCGCCGGGTGAGTTCACGAAGAATATTGTATTTAAGGCCACAGTCGGTTACCAGCACCCGGTATGGGCTTTCCCCGTCGTTTTGGCTTTTATCGCCCCAACAATAGCCCGTCTTGGTCGTTACGTTACGTACGTGGTCGAGGTCATCGTATTTCGGTGCATCCCGGAGCAGTGCCACGGCTGCCTCCGGATCCTCCGCGATGGCCCCCATCATCACGCCACTGGAGCGGAGGCGACGGGTGATGGCCCTGGTGTCTACGCCGCTGATGCCCGGCACACCCTGGCTCTCAAGAAACTCGTGGATTGTCCGGTTGCTGAAACCGTGGCTCGGGGCGTCGCAATGCTGGCGTACCACCAGGGCGCTCACCTGGATGCGCCCGGACTCGAAATCCAGATCATTGATACCGTAGTTTCCTATGAGGGGATAGGTCAGCGTCACCAGTTGCCCGGAGTAGGATGGGTCGGTGAGGACTTCCTGGTAACCGGTCATCGTGGTGTTGAAGACTACCTCACCGGCGGTGGAAACGTTGGCACCAAAACCGTCCCCACGATGAACCGAGCCGTCCTCGAGGACGAGATAGGCGGCCGGCAAATCAGTACTCCTCCGTGATTCGCAGCCAGGCTGACGGATGGCCGGAAACATTCCTCGGCCCGGCATCAATTCACGGGAGAAAGTCTGAATGACAGCTGAACTATGCTGATACATTTGCTTCCTGAACGCGAAATTCCGCGGATTGGTGAATGATTCTTCCAGCGGCGATGGTGGCAACTACGCAGCCTTTCAGCTTGGTTCCGTCCAGGGGCGTGTTCCTGCCCTTGGAGGCAAATTCCGAGGAGTCGACCGTCCATTCCAGTTCCGGGTCGAAGAGCACTACGTCAGGCGGTGTGCCAGCCGCCAAAGAAGCGAGGGGATGGTATTCCGTCCCCAGCACCCGAGCAGGCCCCGACGTGAGCCGTTCCAGCAGAACGGACAGGCTGATTCGCCCTTCATGTACCAGCTGCAATGAAGAGCCAAGGGCAGTCTCCAGGACGCTGATACCGAACGCGGCGTCCTGATAGGTAACCTGCTTGGTGGCTATGTCGTGCGGCGCATGGTCCGTGGCGATGCAGTCGATGGTGCCATCTGCCAGGGCCTCGACCAGGGCTTCGACGTCGCAGGCGTTGCGCAGGGGCGGGTAGACCTTCGTGGACGTATCGTAGGCCCACTCGCTTGGGCCAGCGCCGTTACCTCTGGTGCCGAGCGCCCATTCGTCGGTGATGGTAAGGTGATGCGGGCAAACCTCGGCGGTAACGTTCAGTCCCAGTTCCTTGGCCCGGCGTACCAGGGGCACGCTGCCTGCAGTGCTGAGGTGGGCCACGTGCAGCCTTCCGCCGGTCGACGCGGCGAGCGCAATGTCCCGGGCGATCATGGCGTCCTCCGCGGCGGGGGGAATGCCGGGCAGCCCGAGTCGGGTGGCCACCGCGCCCTCGGCCATCACGCCGTCTGCGCTTAGGAGGAGGTCCTGGCAATGGTTGCTCACCGGACGGCCCAGGTCGGCGCCGTAGCTGAGGGCCATCCGCATCAGGTTGGCGTCCTCCACCGGGTCGCCGTCGTCGCTGAAGGCCACGGCACCCGCGGCGGCCAGTTCCTCGAAGTCGGCCAACTCGCGGCCCCTGCGCTCGCGGCTCACGCACCCGATGGGCAGGACCCGCACGAGTCCGGCTTCCCTTGCGCGGCGCAACACGAACTCGACCAGAGGTTCGGAGTCGATGGGCGGGTCGGTGTTGGGCATGCAGCAGATGGTGGAGAACCCGCCTCGAGCCGCCGCCATCGATCCCGTGGCGATCGTCTCCTTGTATTCGTAGCCAGGTTCGCGCAGGTGGGCGTGCAAATCAATGAATCCGGGACAGGCAACGAGCCCGGTTGCATCCACGATGTCGCAGCCATCTGGAATCCCCTCGATGCTGGGGCCAGTGGCGGCGATTTGGCCCTCGGAAAGCAGAATGTCCCCCACGAAGTCCAACTGTCCCGCGGGGTCAATCACCCTCGCGCGGCGGATTAGGATGGGACGAGGCGATTGCCCGGTCATCAGTCGTCTCCCCCCGCGTTGAGCTGGTACAGCACCGCCATCCGCACCGCCACACCCGCAGTGACCTGCTCCTCGATTGCCGAGCGGTCACCGTGAGCCAGGCCGGAGCTTATTTCGATGCCCTCATTCATGGGGCCGGGGTGCATGACCAGCACGTGGGCTTTGCCCGCGCCAGGCGCGCGTCGTTGACCTGCCAGCGCCGTATATACTCCCGGATGCTCGGAAGGAAACCGCCCCGTTGGCGTTCCGACTGCAGGCGGAGGGCCATCACAACATCCGCATCCTCGACCGCCCTGTCGAGGTTGGTGTCGACCTCCACCTGGGGCGCCAAACCAATGCTATGGCTGCCGTGGCCTTCGGAGTCCAGGAAGTCCAGCGGCATCAGCGTTCGCGGCCCGGAGAGAACCACGCGGGCGCCCATCCTGGCGAATCCCCAGATGCAGGACCTAGCGACGCGGCTGTGGAGCACGTCGCCCACAATTACGATCTTCAGTCCCTCAATACACCCCAACCGCGACTGTACCGTGTAAAGATCCAGCAGGGCCTGGGTTGGGTGGGCGTGCAGGCCGTCGCCCGCGTTCACGATGCTGACCCGGTCCAGGTTCCTCGCCAAGAAGTTGGGCGCTCCGGAATGAGGATGACGTACCACCAGCGTGTCCACACCCATCGCCTGCAAGGTAAGGCCTGTGTTGAGCAGCGACTCTCCCTTGTCGGTGCTGCTCCCAGACGCGCTCATGTTGATCACGTCGGCACTTAGTACCTTGCCCGCCTCCTCGAACGAGATGCGGGTGCGGGTGCTGGCCTCGTAGAACATGGTGACGATCACCTTGCCTCGGAGAGCCGGAACCTTTTTGATGTCGCGGCCCAGGACCTCCGCCATGCCGTGTGCAGAAGCGAGCGTCGACTCCAGTTCCTCCCGCGAATAATCGTCCAGGTCTAGGACGTGGCGACGTAACGGCAAGCCATCAGCCTGGATCGCCAGCCGGTCCTGTATGGTCTGTTGCAGTGTCATTTACCAGTTCTCAAGCATCGTTCGTGTCTAGTGGCTCGCCTACTCGCCGCCAACGGCAACCGTTTCCGATTCCGATTCCCGCGATTCCGGTTCCCGCGATTCCGGTTCGTGCTCGTCCGCCTTTGAGTCGTCGGGCCGCAGGAGGACCACCTCTTCGATGCCATCGATCTCGTCAAGGCGGACGGCGACGATTTCCTCCCGTGCGGTCGGGATGTTACGCCCCACATAGTCGGCGCGGATGGGTAGTTCGCGGTGCCCGCGGTCAATCATCACCGCCAGTTGCACCTGCATCGGCCTGCCGTAATCCACCAGGGCGTCCAGGGCGGCTCGGATGGTACGACCGGTATAGAGCACGTCATCCACCAGGACCACACGCTGCCCTTGAATGCTCACGGGCAAGTCGGTGCGCTGAATTCGTACCCTGGGCCTTTTTCGCTCCCGGAGGTCGTCCCGGTAGAGGTTGATGTCCAGAGATCCCACGGGCACCGAGGCTCCCTCGAATTCATGCACCCGTGCGGAGAGCCGCTGCGCCAAGGGGACACCACGGCGGTGTATGCCGACGAGCAGCAGGTCCTCGGCCCCCCGGTTGCGCTCGAGGACTTCGTGGGCGATGCGGGATAGCGCTCGTCCCAGGGCCTCCTCGTTCATAATCTGTCTCTCCGCCATTCCGGCGATGCTGCCCTCAGCCATTGATCCTCACTTCGGAACTGTACCTGGTGAACGGTCCGGCCATCCATTCCTTCAGCGCGAAAGGCAAACAAAAACCCCTCGCCTCATAGGTGGCAAGGGGTGCGGTCCGGCCCAGCGCAGATTAGGGCGCGGGGTACACATCCGGGTCGCCCTACTTTGCCAGCCTCTCGGGACTGCCTTAAAAGTTTGACTGCCCTGCTGCGAGAAATCTCGCAGAATACACTACATATTAGTTTGTGAGTTCAACAATACCACAAAATATGCTATTCCAACATGGTCATATCCACGATATTGAATATTGGCCCATCCCTGATATCCGCACCTGGAGAAGGATCAGGCAGTCACACGCTTGCGCCGGTTGTTCAGGTAATCCACCAGCACGAACTCGCTGAGATTCGACGCGCTGGTGTAGAAGGCCCGTCCGCGGTTGATGCGAGTCATCCGGTCAACGAAGTTCACCAGCTGGTAGTTGTTCTCCAGCATGAAGGTGTTGATCAGGATGTCTTCCTGGGTGCAGCGACGCACCTCTCGCAGGGTTTCCATCTCCGTGCGGTAGCTGGGCGGATAGCTGAAATAAGACCGGTCCCCCTCGAGATGCGCCGTCGGCTCACCGTCGGTGATCACCAGGATCTGTCGCGTGCCACCCTTTTCCTTGGAGAGCATCTTCCGCGACAGCATCAGGGCGTGATGGAGGTTGGTGCCCGATACCCATGCATTCCAGCTACAGCCCGGCAGTTCCTCCTCCTTGATCTCTCGTGCGTAGTCGGAAAATCCGACTATCTTCAGAGTGTCCCGGGGGAACTGGACCCGGATCAGGGCCATCAATGCCAGTGTCACCTTCTTTGCAGCCTGCCAGTTGTTGAACAGCCCCATTGACCGGCTCTGGTCTAGGAGCACGATTGTCGCTGCCCTGGTCATGTGCTCGGTGCGGTGGATCTCAAAGTCCTTTGGGCTCAGATCGACCGGGACCCGGGGACCACCACGCAGCACCGCGTTCTTCACCGTGGTCTGCAGGTCGACTAGGAATGGGTCGCCGAACTCGTAGGTCTTGGTCTCGCCCAGCAGGTCGCCGTTGGCTCCCCGGGTGTCCATCAGGTGCCCGCCGATGCGGTCTTTCTTCAGGTGGGCGAAGACCTCTTTGAGGGCCTTCTGTCCTATACGACGGATGCCGCGGGCCGTCAGCTCGGTCTTCTCGCCGCTTGTAATGTAACCGGCCTCCTCCAGCAGCTTGCGGAGGTTCTCCAGCTCGTCCCACACGCGGCGGGCGTCGTCGCCCAGCAGTTCCGCCAGCTTTTCCGGGTCGATGTCGCTCAGCTCGCCGGTGCGAATGGCCTCCTGCAGCGCAGCCTCCAGCTGGTCCAACTCCTGCAGGTCACGCATCATCTGCATGGCCTGTTCCATGGTCAGGCTGTCGTCGCCCAGGAACGGGTACTGTCGGCGCATGTCGTCCATGGGCATAAGCTGCTCCATGAGCGCGGCAAACTGTGCCATTTCCCGCTGGGTCTCCGGGTCCAGCGCCTGGGCCAAGGCGTCCTCCATCTCCTGGCGCGCTTCGGGAGACATGCTTTCCAGCATCGACTGCATCTGCGCCAGCTGCTGTTGCATCATTTCCATCAGCTCGTCGAAGCTCTGCGGAGGGTTGGGGCCGAACATCTGCCCCCACTTGTCCATAAAGCCGTCGAAGTCCGGCTCGCGGCCCGACAGCCGGTCGCGCATCATCTGGTTCAGGTCGCGCATCATTTCGCGCGTGGCGGCCATGTCCTCCGGCGACATGTTCTGGATCTGCTGCTGCATCTGCTGGGAAATGTTCTGCGCCATCTGGCTCTTTAGCATGTCCAGCAGTTCCTGGAACTTCTGCTGCGCCTCCGGGTCTATGAAGTCGTACTCCATGAGCTCCCGAAGCTGGCTGCCCACTCCCTCCGGCAGGCCGTCCAGCTTTTCCAGGTTGCGATTGGCGCGTTGTTCAAGGAGTTTGTTGAGTGCCTCCTGCTGGCTGCGTTCGTCCTCCGGCGAGTTCTCCACCTGCTCACGAGCCTCGTCGAGGCGGCGCTGAATTCCCCTGCGCTCGGTATCGATTATGTCTTCCAGCCGCTCCTTGAGGTCGTCCACAACGGAGTCCATGTTGTGCTGCTGCATCTGCTGGCGGCGCCGGTCCTTGAGCTGCTCCATCAGTTCCCGCAGTCCCGGCATCTGCTGCCCGTCGCGGTTTTGCATCCCCTGGCGCATGAGGTCGCGCAGGGCCTGCATGATGTCTTTGTTGTTCAGGATGTCCTCCGAAAGGAGGTCCATCAGCTCATCCGCGTCCATATCGAAGATGTTTTGGGTTCCGTCCCACTTGGAGTACCGGTAGGTGCGAAATAGCATCACGTCCCCCCAAAACAGCGTCCCGCGAATGGATTAACGGCGATGATACGCGCCGCTATTGTTTATGGCAACCGAAAACGGAGCGGCAACCGAGTAAAACGACCTGAACCCGCCTGTACACAAACCGGCTCCTTGCACCGGCGTCGTGAAGGAAATGCGGCCTCCGGGGGGTTGGACGGTTGTTAGATCACCTTCGCCCCCAGCACACGCTGGCAGTGCAATAGCGCAAACCGGTGCATCTCCGCGTCCGGCCCCGACACGCAGTCAGAGTAGACCTCCACCTCGTAGTCGCGGTTGCGGGCGTCTGAGACCGTGTGCATGACGCACACGTTGGTTGCCACACCGCAGACCATCAGCTTTTCCGGCGAAAGCGCCTCCAGCCGGTTCGCCAGATCGGTATTGAAGAATCCGCTGTATCGCTTCTTTGGGATGACGTTGCTGTCGGTCACGAACTCCGATAACTCCGGAATGACCAGCGTCTCCTCGGTCCCGATGACGCAGTGCACCGGAAAGATGTTGAACTCCAGGTCGTCTGGGTCGTGATGGTCCGACACGAAGAGTATCTCGGAGCCAGCCGCTTTCTCCCGCTCCACCAGCTCTCGCGCATGCGGAATGATCCGCCGCGACTCTTCGTGGTAAAGGTTGTGCCCTGGTTCCAGGAACCCCTTGAGCATGTCCACGACAAGAACTACGTTGCTCATCACGGCCTCCCGCGGTTGGCGATTCTCCGGCCAGTATGTCCCAGCCACCTACCCAAGAGCAACCCGATCTTGACCTGGCGCCGTGCGTTGCTTATGCCATTGAGATCATGTTGGCGGTGAGCCCTGATCCCGTTTGTGGTGGGCCCGTCGAACCACCCTGGGCCTGAGCGGGGATCCAGCACCCCAGCGACCCGGAAACTCAAGAAGCAGGCAGAATCCGTTGGTGGTGAGCCTGTCGAACCACTGGCCCCAAGTCTTCATTCCTGCGAAAGGTTGTCCTCGACTTGATCGAGGGCGGGGATCCAGCACCCTGGCGACCCGGAAACTCAAGAAGCAGGCAGAATCCGTTGGTGGTGAGCCTGTCGAACCACTGGCCCCAAGTCCTCGTTCCTGCGAAAGCCTGTCCTCGACTTGATCGAGGAGCTTGCCATCGAGCCGGTCTTGCACCGATGGACTCTGCGGTGGAGTAAATTCGGCAGGAGGTTCGACCGACAGCTAGGGCGCCTGCGCCTCCAGGTCGAAACAGTTGCGGCCCTCTTCATGTTCCCATCTGCGTTCCGAGAACCCTCGGTCGCCGCGAGGGCGGTCCCTGGTGTCCGTGGAGAATACGGCGCACAACTCGTAGCGCGGGGCCTCCAGGACTCTGTATTCGTAGGGCTTCCCGGTCTCGGGGTCATCGGCCCGGTTGATGAAATACTTGGGCGCCGTCATTTCGGCCAAGCCAGTGGGCAGGGCCTCGTTCTGCTCCCAGAAAAGGTCGATGTTTTGGGCAATATTCGTAAGGTGCCGCACGCGCTGTTCGTCCAGCCGGGTGTCCCTTTGCCCTCCCGGCGAACCCACCAGGACAAGCGAATAAACTATGCAACCCACCACCGCCGCCATGACTGCGGGCAGCAGTGCCCTTATTACCCATCGGTTGCCCGGTCCTGCAATCGTGGCCTCGGTCTGCCTCATATCCCAGAGGTAATAACCGAAGATGCTCCCGGTGATGGCCAGTATTGACACCGCCTTTAGGGCGAATCGCAATGTCGGGTCTCCCGTCAGCACGTTCGCCAGCAACGCGATCAGGTCGCCGAGGATGATTCCCGCCCCGACCACCAGCGTGAGGTAGGTCAGCCACCGGCGCACCAGCGACTGTCGGCGCTCCGGGTCAGCCTCCACCTGCCTCGTCAACCATCGGGTCAGGAACAGGTACAGCGGAAAGGCAACAATGATCGACGCGATGGCCGTCGCCACCTCGCCGGAGGCCCGCCGGTCACCGTAGTCAAGGGCATCGGGGAAGGAATAGTCAATCAGCCCGAAGACCAGCAGCCCGAAGCTGATTGCCGCCACGTACAGGGCGATGAAGGAAACGAGATAAAGAAACGCCTCTCGGGCATAGAGGTAAGGGGCGGGCCGGGGAACGGCTACGGGAAAGTCCAACTCGGCGAAACCGGCCAGACCATTCCTTACCTCACCGTCCTGCCATCCGGCCTCCAGGAGCACTCGGCGGATCTCGTCACGCCCGTGCCCCCGTTCCAGGGCCTCCTTGATGAAGGCCTGCAACTCCCGGTTCAACGCGCTGCCTGGGCGGCGCTAGAGGGCCCCGGATGGAGCAAACCGGGCGTCCTCTTCCAGCATTTCCGACAGGCCAACTGCCTCGAAACAGTCCTGCAGGCTGTCCATGTTATCCAGCAGATGCGAGGTAGTGCCCTGTTGTTTCAGCGTCGCCAGCGTCTGCCGGACGGCGTGCATCGCCGACAGCAGCCCGCTGGCCGGATAGATGACGATCTTGAACCCGTATTTTTCCAGTTCGGACGCCGGAAGCAGCGGAGACTTTCCCGTTTCCACATAGTTGTAGAGCAGTGGGACGCTCAGCTCCCTGCCCGCCTGCTCGATCTGCTCCGGCGTGCGCAACGCCTCGACGAACAGCACGTCAGCGCCGGCCTCGACGTATTGCTCGCAACGCTCCATCGCGTCCTCCCACCCCGTGACCGCGATGGCGTCGGTGCGGACGATGATGGTGAAGTCGTCGTCGGTGCGGGCATCCACGGCTGCCTCGATCTTCTGCACCATGTCGTTCGTCGGTATGACCCGCTTGTCGTCGAGATGCCCGCAGCGCTTGGGGAACTCCTGGTCCTCAAGGTGCAGGGCCGCAATTCCGCCGCGCTCGTACTGACGCACCGTGCGACGGACGTTGAGGATGCCGCCGTAGCCGGTGTCCGCGTCCGCAATTACCGGAATGTCGACAATGGAGGCAATCTGCGAGGCGTTGTCCAGCATTTCGGTCATCGTTGCCAGCGCCAAGTCGGGGTATCCCAACCGGGCGACCGAGGTGCCGGCGCCGGTCATGTAGACGGCGGGGAATCCGGCGGTCTCGATCAGCTTGGCGGTGAGGCAGTCGTATGCCCCTGGGGCCATGATGATGCCCGGCTGCTCCAGGAGCCGGCGGAACTGGGTGGTGGCGCGCATATCATTCTCCAGTTGCGATACTCACGAGGGTTGTGGAATAGGGCCGTACCGATTGTATTCGGAGAGATCGAGAGGTGTCGAATCAGGCGATGAGTCCTCCATCGATGGTGAGCACCTGTCCCGTGAGATATCCGGCGCCCTTGCTGCTCAGGAACAGGATGGTCTCTGCCACGTCTTCCGAGGTACCGAAACGGCCCATGGGAATCCGCTCGAGTATCTGCTTCTGCTGCTCCTCGCTCAGGTCCTCCACCATGCCGGTGGCGATGTAGCCGGGAGCAACGGCGTTGACCGTAACGTTACGGGAGGCTACCTCCCGGGCGACCGCCTTCGTGAAGCCGATCAGGCCGGCCTTGGCAGCGGCGTAGTTGGCCTGGCCTGGATTTCCGGTAAGTCCGACCACCGATGACATGTTGATCACCCGGCCGTAGTGCTGCCGTATCAGGTGGGGCATGACGTACTTGGTGCAGAGGAAGGCGCCTCGCAGGTTCACCTGGAGCACTTGGTCGAAGTCGTCCGGGGTCATTCGCAGCAGAAGCCGGTCGCGGTGGATTCCGGCGTTGTTGACCAGTATATCTATTCGGCCAAATTCCCTTACCACCGCTTTGATCGTCTGCTCCGCCTGGTTTTCGTCGGAAACGTCGCCGGCGATGATCATGGCCTCGCCGCCGGTGGAGGCGATCGAGTCTCTCACCTCGATGGCGGCGTCCACGCTGGCGTTGTAGTTGAGCGCCACCTTGGCGCCAGCCGAGGCCATTTTGCGAGCTATGACGGCGCCGATACCCCTGGATGAGCCAGTGACAAGGGCGATCTGCCCCGCGAGGCTGATTCCGGGTCTAGTCGCCGCCATCGGATGCTCTCTCGGCCCGGCTCGCGGTGTAGACGTTGCTGGCGGCCAGTTCCTGGCGCATTATGTCCAGCAACCCCACGTTCACGTATCGCACAGCCGTACGGACTGCGCCCTCCACGCCGTTGGCCCGGCAGGAACCGTGGCCGAGGATCACTGGCGCGTTGATGCCGAAGAGAGGTCCGCCCCCGACAGTGCGCGGCCGGTTGGTCGTTTCCCACAGGCCTTCGGCCAGCTGCTCAACCACCGCCCGGTCCACCGAGTTTGGTAGCTGTTGCCTCACGAAGTCGGCCAGCGCTCCCCCCATACCCTCGGTGAACTTGACCAGGATGTTGCCGACGAAGCCGTCGCAGATGATAACGTCGGCCTTGTCCGTGAAGAAGTCCATCCCCTCCACGTTGCCAACGAAGTTAAGCTGGCTCTCCTGGAATAGCTGGTAGCTCTCTTGAACCTGACGGTTGCCCTTCGCGGCCTCCGCTCCCACGCTCAACAGCCCGATGCGCGGGTTCTCGATCCCCATGTAGGTGTGGGCGAAGGCGGCTCCCAGCACGGCAAAGTTCAGCAGCAGGCCGGGCCGGCAGTCAAGGTTGCTCCCGATGTCCACCAGCACCGTGTTTGGAGCCAGGCCCAGGAACGGTCCGCCAAGGCAGGGACGCTCCAGCCCCTCCATCAGCCCCAGGGACAGCACTGCGCTGGCCATAGACGCGCCCGTGGAGCCCATCGAAACCATTACGTCGGCCTGTTGTTGCCTGACCAGTTGTGTGGCAACCACGACTGAGGCTCGCGGCTTCTGGCGCATCCCCTGAACGGGGTGTTCGTCGTCTCCTATTTTCCCCTCGGAAGGAACGACCGTGATTGGCAGGCCAGCGATGTCGTACTTGGCCAGTTCCGCCTCCAACGGACCCTGGTCGCCCACGAGCAGCAACTCGGCGTTAACTGAACGCAACGCCTGGATGGCTCCCTTGATCGTTTCTACGGGGGCGTAATCGCCTCCCATCGAGTCCACGGCCACGCGGACCGGCCGACCACTTTCTGTTCCATTGAGTGACATCGTGCGCCCCTTTGGCAGGGTGGCCCCAGACCGCTGGGCTGCCGCTAATTCTTCCTCACCGTTGCCGTTCCAGTGATCAGGTAGTCGCCAGTTGTGGAATTCTTGAGGCCGATCGAATAAGCCTCTGAACTGTCATCGGATTTGGATGTCTTGCCCCAGGTCTCAAGGGGATCGCCTGGATATGCAGCGCCCTTGAAGCGGGCACGCACTGAACCCGATGCCAACCAGGCATGCCCCACCGAAGCGGCCATCATCTCACTGATGAATGCAAGAGTCAGCATGCCGTGAGCGATTACGCCACCGAACTGGGTCCCAGCGGCAAATTCAGCGTTCAGGTGCAGGGGGTTGTGGTCGCCGGACACCTCTGAGTATTTTGCCAGTTGGCACTGGCTGATGCTCCGAGACACCGGCGCCAGATCGCCCATCGCAAGTTTGACCCCATCGCCGCCCGGTTCGGTTTGGCGTTTTGGCCCTTGGCCATCCTGTGTTTCAGGGACCAGAAGCGTCGTCTTGATTCCCAGGGCCGCCTGGTGTTTCTGGTCCTCCATGCTGACGCCGAACGTGAGGAAACGCAGTCCTCCACGTTCCCGCTGCCGCTCCAGGCAGGCCGAAGTCCGAAGCTTGCTGCCCAATTCAATGGGATTGAGGGTGTCGAATTCCTGGAGGCTATGGATGGCCCCAGGGGGAAGCCGTGTTTGTTGCAGGATCTGACCCAGGGCCAGCGCCACGCCGCATATGGGCGGAGCAAGGCCGATCTCTGCATAAATTGGCAATTCATCGCCCACGGCACCGAGGTAAGCCAGCACCGACTCCTCGTCCATACTGGCCCAGCCCAGGTCTTTGGGCTGAGAGGGCGTTCCGAAGGATTCGATATCCAGCAGCGTGGTTCCCCTTTTGAACTCTTCCGTGTTGCAAGGGAGGACAGAGGACAAGAAATCGGAGTTCACACAGCTGCGACGGAGCCCGGACGTGTCTCCACCTGTGCGTCGGCAACGAATTATACATAGCGCCGCATATGGCGGGCAACAAAACGGGGAGCGACGGAAGCGCAAAATGAGGCGTGCGGACTATAGTTCCTGCTTGGGACAGCGACTTCCGACAATCAGCAGGCGCCGTCGGCTAACTCGAACGCCTCCGCGGCCAGTTGGACTATGTGTTCTCCGATAGCCAGAGATGAGGTCGCGCCGGGGGAAGGAGCGTTCAGCACGTGGACGGCCTCTCTGCCCCTGATTATGCTGAAGTCATCCAGCAACCCGCCGTTCCTGTCGACGGCCTGAGCCCGCACTCCTGCGCCTCCGGGGGCAAGGTCATTCTCGGTGATCTCGGGCAGGAGCCTCTGGAGGTCGCGCAGAAAGATTCTCTTGCTGTAGGACCGTCGCATCTCGCTGAGGCCAGTACGCCAGTGCTTTGCGGTCATCTTCCAGAACCCCGGGTACGTGAGGGTTTCCATTGTTTCCCCAAGGCGGATATCGCTCTTGCGATAACCCTCGCGGCTCAGAGCCAGGACCGCGTTGGGGCCCGCCTCCACGCCGCCCCAGATGTTGCGGGTGTAGTGGACGCCAAGAAAGGGAAACCGGGGGTCCGGCACAGGGTATATCAACCCGGAGACGAGGTGATGGCTTTCCGGGCGCAGGGTATAGTATTCGCCCCGGAAGGGGATTATCCGGACATCAACCTGTTCCTCTATCATTCCCGCTATACGGTCGGCGTAAAGGCCCGCACAGTTGATCATGTGGCTGGCCTGCACAGTGCCTTTCGGTGTCTCGAGCGCGAGTGCGCCGCCGGAGCGCGTTATCGCCCGCACTGGCGCTGCGGTGAAAACGTCCCCCCCGGAGTGGGCGAACTTGCTGGCGTACACCTGCGCCACCTTTGGGTAGTCGGCGATACCGGTGCCGGGCGACCAGAGGGCCTTGATGCCTGCGGCGTACGGCTCAATCTCCTTTAACCTTTCCGGTCCGATTATTTCCAGCCCCTCCACACCATTGGCCACGCCTCTTTCGTAAAGGTTGTCCAGCCTGCCCAACTCGGATTCGTCTGTGGCGACGATAACCTTACCGCAGCGTTCATACTCAATCTCATTTTCATCGCAAAAGTCGATGAGTTTCTGAACGCCTGCCACGCAGAAGTTGGCCTTGTGAGACCCGGGACGATAGTAGATTCCGGAGTGGATTACGCCGCTGTTGTGGCCTGTCTGATGTGTCGCCAGCTCGGCCTCTTTCTCCAGCACCGCGACCCGGAGGTCGGGAAAGCGCTGGGTCAGGTGCATAGCAGTGGAAAGGCCGATGATTCCTCCGCCCGCAATGGCTACATCGTACTGCTGGCGTTCCATAACTGGACTCTCCGCTGTCGGCAAAAGGTGGTGGTTGAGGCCTGCCGACACAGGCTAAGGGTAGTGGGGCGCAGCGTACCGGTCAAGGAATGGCAAAGCGGGCCCGTGCTATACTCTAGCGGCGTGGCGGAATCCGACGGCCAGTGATCTATTGCCCATTGGAGGAGATATGCATTTCGGGATTTTCATGGAGTTTGGCAGCCGTCCCGGGTTGTCTGAGGCGGAGTCCTTCCAAGAGGGGTTCCAGTTGGTTGACGACGCCGAGAAAATGGGACTGGACGGCGTCTGGCTCGCCGAATTGCATTTCAATCCTGCCCGCTCCGTGCTGTCGGCTCCTTTAATCGTGGGGAGTTCCATCGCCACACGCACAAAACGTTTGCGCCTTGGCATGGCGGTCCATGTCCTGCCGCTGAACAACCCGCTTCGCATCGCAGAGGAGATCGCCACATTGGATCAGATCAGCGAGGGCCGGTTCGAATTCGGCGTGGGACGCAGTGGGTTCGCCCGTTCGTACGATCTCTACGGCATTCCATACGTGGAAAGCAGGGAGCGTTTCCGAGAAGCCTTGGACATCATTCTCGAGGCCTGGAAGGGCGAGCCATTCTCGTACGAGGGGGAGTTCTATACGTTCGAGGGAGCAAGCGTCTGGCCAAAGCCATACCAGCAGCCGCATCCGCCGCTGCGCATTGCCGCAACGACAGCCGAAACCTTTCCCAGGCTTGGACGTGAGGGTCACCCGATATTCGTTGGCCTGAGGGGCATGGATATTCCCGAGCTCAAGGGATCTTTGAAGGAATACCGGAGGGCTTGGCACGAGGCGGGGCACGAGGGAAAGGGCGATGTCTTCCTTCGTATTCCGCGATGTTTATGCCGGAGATAATGAGGAGGGTGCCCTTGACGAGCCCAGGGACAGCATAAACGCGTACTTCAACCGCATGGGCTCCCTGTTCAGGGATTCCGCAGGAACCCGACAGGGATCCGACGCCAACCTAAGGCAAGGAAGGGCGGACCGGTTGGCCACAATGACCTACGAGGAGATGCTCGAGACGAAAGTGGCTTTCGGCACCGGCGAGGGGCTGATAGACCGGTTTGGCGAACTCAGGGATGAATTGGGGTTGGACGGCCTTGTCGCGGAGCTCAACGCGGGCGGACTGATTCCAGAGGAAGGTGTCACCCGCAGCCTTAAGATCATCACCGAGCAGGTGATGCCTGCCTTCAAATAGCGGAAATGGCAAGGGCGCGCACAGGTGCGCCCTAATACTTGAAGCGGGGACTGTGATATGAAAGTGGCCGTGCTTGACGACTACCAGGGCGTTGCGGAAAGCCTGGCAGACTGGTCCCATTTGCCGGCAAGTGCCGAGGTAAGCTTTTTCAGCGAACACTTGACCGGTGAGGAAGCGTTGGCCGAGAGGCTCGCCGACTTCGACGTCGTAATGGGCATGCGGGAACGTACACCGTTTCAGCGGACCCTGCTGGAGAGACTGCCGAACCTCCGCCTGCTGGTTACCACGGGTCGCCGCAACGCCTCCTTTGACATGGAGGCCGCTACCGACCTGGGAATCGCGGTTTGCGGCACCGATGGTGCGGGCGAGGGACCGACGGAACTGGCCTGGGGCCTGATCCTTGGTATCGTGCGGCAGATTCCGATGGAGGACCGGCTCTCCCGCGAGGGAAATTGGGGCACCACTGTCGGTATGGGCCTGAAGGGCAAAACTATAGGCTGCCTGGGTCTGGGGCACATTGGTTCCCTCGTGGCCAGGGTGGCCGCCGCATTCGACATGAACATTATCGGCTGGAGTCAGAATCTCACCGCAGAACGCGCCAGGGAGTGCGGCGCGACCCTGGTGGACAAGGACACCTTGTTCCGCGACTCGGATATCGTATCTATCCATCTGGTGCTGAGCCAGCGGACCCGAGGACTGGTTGGAGCGCGTGAACTTGCGTTGATGAAGCCGACTGCCTACTTGGTAAACATCTCCCGAGGGCCCATCATCGACGAACGAGCGCTGGTTGACGTGCTGCAACGCCGGGCAATCGCCGGGGCGGCACTTGACACTTTCGATGTCGAACCGCTGCCTGAGAGCCATCCCCTGCTGCAACTGGACAACACCCTCATTTGCCCGCACCTGGGGTACGTGACTGACGACTCCTACAAGGCGATGTACGCCGGGGTAATCGAGGACATCCGCGCGTTCGCAAGCGGCGAGCCTGTGCGCATGATCAACGAACAAGTGCTGACTGCCCCTCAATTCCGGGGCTTCGAATAGGCTGCCGGAACTAACCGAGCGACAGAGACACAGTTCCGCGCCCCTAGCGAGGGCCCGCAGATGATGTCGGGATTACCGAAGACCGGAACGCGTCCGAGGCTCAATTGACTCATCAATACCAGGAGAATCGCAAGAATGAAAGCAATACGCATCCACGAATTCGGCGGCCTTGACGTCCTCAATTGGGAGGAGGCGCCCGATCCCGAACCGCGACCGCACCAAGTGCTGATCAAGGTGGATTCAGCGGGGGTCAACTACGCCGATCTGATGCGACGGGGCGGCAACTATCCGGGACCTGATCTGCCGGCCTCGCTGGGACTTGAGGCGGCGGGAACGGTAGTCGAGGTCGGTTCAGACGTTTCCGGCGTCTCCGTCGGGCAGCGTGTCATGGCCATGGGGCCGGGCGGACAGGCGGAACTGGTGGCGGTAAACGCCAACTTCGTGTTTCCCTACCCTGAGACTGTAGATCCGGTGCAGGCCGGCGGCATGCCCATCGTGTTCCTGACTGCCTACCACCTGCTGAAGACCCGGGGACAGGTGGAGCCCGGGCATACCGTGCTGATACAGGCCGGAGCGTCCGGAGTCGGCACCGTGGCAATCCAGCTAGCCAAAGCATGGGGAGCCCGCGTGGTCGTGACCGCCTCGACGCAGGAGAAGCTGGACCTGTGCAGCGCGCTGGGTGCAGATGAAACCATAAACTACATCCAGCAGGACTTTGAGGAGGTCATCAAGGAACAGACCGGCGGGAACGGAGTAGAGCTGATCCTTGAGTGCGTGGGCGGCCCGGTGCTGGAAAAGAGTCTCCGCTGTGTGGCGCCTTACGGCCGGATGCTCACTTACGGAAACGCCTCGGGTACTCCCGCCAGCTTGCCAGCGGGCGAGATATTTGCCGCCAACCGGACGGTGATTGGTTTCAGTATAGGACGCTCTCCGGTGGGTACCCTGGACCACCAGGCTGCTATGGGGGAGATATTTCCTCTGATGGCGGATGGCAAGGCAAAGCTGGTCGTCGACCAGGTGCTGCCAATGTCCGATGTGGCCAATGCTCACGAACACTTGGCCAACCGGGGCACCAGAGGGAAAGTGATACTAACGCCGTAGTTCCCGGGATCAGCGGTCTCCGGCGGTAGCTACACGCAGGTGGTATTAAGCGCCCAGGGAGGGGGAGTGACGGTGCTGATTGGAACAGCTAGTCTCCGCATTGCAGTGCTTGCCGTGCTGTTGCTCATGCTCGGGCTCGGGCTCGTTGGGTGTAGTGCCACAGAGGACAGCTATACCGACAGTGCCACCCACTCCACCGTGGCTGACGAGGAATCAGGGTCCTTTGAGCAAGAGGAGTCGAGCTCCGCTAGTTTAGAAAAGTCTCAGACGCAGGCGGCCGAGTCGGAGGCTGTGGCAGAAGAATCGGACGACGGAGGGTCGACAGGGTTCTTCCAAAGCGCACCCCTGACCGACGAGGCCCAGGCCTCGGTACAGCCTCAGAATCGGGTGATCGTGCGGACGGTCGACATGGGCATCATCGTGGAGGATGTGCCGGGGACTGCCGACGACATCATCGCACTGGCGGAAAAGTCGGGCGGTTGGCAGGTCGGTTCCGAACGCAGCCACACCCACCAGGCGTGGCTCTCCGTCCGCGTTCCGGCCGAGACCCTCGAAGACTTTGTTTCCTCCATCAGGGGGATGTCTGTCCGAGTGGAATTTGAAACGTCCACCAGCAAGGACGTGACGGATGAATACGTAGACAACCAGTCCCGCCTCAACGGGCTGCGGGCCACCGAGGAACGGCTGTTGGAGTTCCTGAGGCAGTCCGAAAAGGTTGAGGATGCCCTCAAGGTCCAGGCGGAGTTGACCAGGGTCCAACTCGAGATTGAGTCCATCCAGGGCCGCCTCCGGTTTCTTTCCCAGACTGCGGCCTATTCCCTGGTGAACCTGACGCTTACTACCAAGCCGGGGGTCCTTCCGGTTGAGATCGGGACAGATGCCGCAACCTATCGAGTGGGTTTGAGCGCCGGTTTCCGGGCCACCTTTGAGCCACCGAAAGGGCTGGATGAGTTCTCTTTCACGTGGGACTTCGGCGACGGCACTGACCCTGTGGAGGGGAGCCGCACCGCGCCTACCACCACCTCCGAGGAGCGGGTCACATCCACGGTTTCCCACGCTTTCACCGACGTAGATCAGTCGCCATACATTGTGCATCTGAACATCAGGGGGCTCGGCGATGCGGGGCTGTTCGAGGGCTCGGACACACTTATCGCTACAGTAACCGAGATTCCCGGCATCGAGGTCTTTGCTGGCGAGGACCGGGTGGTTGACGAAGGGGACGAGGTTGAATACAGCGGCTCCTTCACCCGCCCCGAGGCGCTTTGGGACTTCAAGTACCGCTGGGACTTCGGCGATGGCACGGCCACGGTCCTGGATGTCCCGGCGGAAGGCGATACGCGGGCAATGGCCACCCACACCTTCCGGGATTACCGTCGTGAGCCGTACCGGGTAACGCTGACAGTTAGCGCCCAGAGCGAGGCAGGGGAGGTGACAGGCAGCAGCGCCTTCTTCGTGCAGGTCAATGAGGTTGAAGGCTTCGTAGTTGCCGGATGGGATTTGGGAGGCACGGCCAGATCGGCTGTTCGAGCTCTCACGGTAGTTGGACAGGTCCTTGTGACGGTACTCATCTGGCTGGGAATCCTCAGCCCGGTATGGCTGGCGATACTTGCCCTGGTGGTCTTGTTCCCCCGGCTTCGTCGCCGGTTTGGGTGGGGCAATCGAGAACTGGCAATAGCAAGACAGAGGCCAGGTCCGGGACCTGCGCCCTCTCAGCGACCGGGCCGGGAACCTGTCGAGACCGGAGAGACGGGGGTGGAGTCTCAGGCAGACCAGCCTGGCAGCCAAGTACCCTCCGGGGTTGTCTGCCAACAGTGCGGGAGGGACATTCCGGGTAACGACCCCATCGGCCACCCTCCCCGGTATTGTCCGTTCTGCGGAGCTGAAACCGGAACGCCGGGGGATTATTAGAGGGGTACAAACTTCCAACGGCAATAGCCAGTTCGAGAGGTGAATTATGTCAAGAGCCCGTGAGCTGTTTCGGGAGGTGATCTCCCGGCCCCACTCTACCCTTGCGGCCAACGTCTTCGATCCGCTGTCGGCCCGGATCGCCCACATGCTGGGCTACGAAATCTGCGTGCTCTCGGGCTCGGTGGGAAAGGTGGCCAACCTGGGAGTGCCGGACATCGTCCTCTCGAACATGTCAGACGTCGTGGACCACTGCCGCCGCATCACCCGTATCGTGGACATCCCTCTGATGGTCGATGCGGAGGACGGGTTCGGCAATGCGGTGAACGTGGTCCGTACCGTGCGCGAAATGGAGGCTGCCGGCGTGGCGGGCATTGAGATTGAGGACAACTTCGTGCCGCAGCGTTTCAACGTGGCCGATCCGGGACTGGTCTCCACGGGAGAACAGGTCGGGAAGCTTGAGGCGGCCGTCGCCGCGCGTACCGACCCCACGACGGTCATAGTCGCCCGCTCCGCCGCGCTGGGGCTGTGCCCGCTGGATGAGGCTCTGGCGCGCATCAAGGCGTATTCGCAGACCGGAGCCGAGGCATTGATGCTGACCGGCTCCAGCAGCAGAGAGCAGTTGGAGGCGGTGCACGGCGTTACATCGCTGCCGCTGTGTGTCCTGAACCCGCCCGCCGATGCCCGCAACGACCAAGCGTTTCTTGACGCCAGCGGCGTACGGATTCTGATGCTGGGGAATCCCACCTACGCCGTCGCGGTCCAAGCCATTCACGACAGCCTCCAGCACCTCAAGGATGGCGGCGCAATGGAAGATCTAGCCGACCGCCAGGCAACGCCCCAACTGCTCCGCCAGGTCAACCGCACCGACGAGTTCATCGAGCTGCAGGAGCGGTACCTGCGAGATTAGTGCGGCAAGCGAAAAGAACGGATATCATTTAGAGACAGCGAAATAATTTATCCCCTGAATGCTGACCGCGGGTGAAAGAAGTTGGCAACTCAAATCGAAGATCGCGTTGCCCTGGCTCGGGAGCTATTGAAGGTGGCGCGGGACGAGTATGCCAAAGCGGAAGAGGCCAAAGGCCGGGAGGCCATTATCGGTTTGCGCAATTCCTGCGGTAAAGGCTGGTTGGCGGCGCTGGAAGCCACCAACTGCTACTTCCTGATGCAGGGAATTCCGGAGGCTCAACTCCCGGAGAATGACCGGGGCAGGAAGTACTTCGCGGGTCAGTACATGGATCGAAGCATGAGAAGGGCCTACCTCGAAATGCGGGAAACGTTTCACATCGATGGTTACTACGACGCCTCCGTGGATTTCGACGAAATGCCCCGACATTTCTCGGAGCTTGAGGAGTACATCAACGACATAGACACGGCTGGCCGCAATGGCGAGTCTGAATAGATCTTCCAGAGGCAGGAACAGGCGGGGGTGTTACCCTCGGAGGAAGTTCAAGACGTGGGAGGTGTATTCCTCGGGCTTTTCGAAGGGGACCCAGTGGCCGCAGTTGTTGAGGAGGACGAGGCGTGAGTCCTCGAGGTTGTTGAGCGCGGCGATTCCAATCTCGAAGACGCACATCCGGTCGTAGCGCCCCCAGATAATCAGGCTGGGGGCGTTAATGTTGGGCAGGTCGACTCCGTGGTCGTAGGGCACGCTGACTGATTCGGCGTCGGCCTTGATGTGGTCCGGATTGCCAGCGTAATTGTTGTAAATGTAATCGACGAGGTCGTCGCTTACCAGCTCGTTGTCGTCGATGTGAGTGCGCAGATAGCGGCGCACGTTGTCGGGGGTGGGGTCGTCCCGCACCTCGCGGGTCACGAGGCTGCCCTCCGAGGGCCGGTTGCCCATCAGGTAGAGGTCGCCGCCGGTGCGTATGTGGCAGGCTCCGAACACCAGCTTGTTGACCCGGTGGGGGTCATGCGCGGCCAGCACCATGGCCGACTGGCCGCCCTGCGAGTTGCCGATCAGGTGCGCCTTCTCAATGCCCAGCGCGTCCATAAGCCCCACGGCAGTGCGGGCCTGGAGGTTGTGTAGCGGTTCGTTGTAGACCACCGGGCCGGTTCGGCCGAAGTTGGGCAGGTCCATCACAATGCAACGGTAGTGCTGGGCGAAGGCGGGCAGGACCTTGTGGAAAGTGATCCACCCGGTGGTGCCGGGTCCGTAGGAGTGCAGCATGACCACCGGGTCGCCCTCGCCGACGTCGTGGTAATGCACCGGCATATTTCCGACCATCATGGTCCTGCTGGTCGATTCCTCGGTGAATGCTGCGGTGGTCATTTCAGCTACGCTCCAGTGTCTTTCCGCTACATGGTGTCGAGCCGGCCTGAGGTCATTTACGGGCCATCCGTTGATGGGTCGACATGCACACCACCAACGGACTCCGTGAACCGATTTTGGCAGGCCGGTTGAAGTTCAATGCGTCAAGACGAAAACAATCAGACTACAGGCGCCTCCTGGAAGTGGGGCATAACCTCGGTGGCGAACAGCTCAATGGAGCGCATCACCTTCCAGTGAGGCAGGCCCGCAAACCCGAAGTTGCCGAAAACGTGGTTGATGCCCGCCTCCTGCGTCTGCTTCAGCCGCTCGACGACCACTTCGGGGGTACCGCGGAGGGGCGGCAGGCCAGCGTGCCCGACGTCGTCGCGACGGTCACGGTCCCGCTGGCGATTGGCCCAATGCTCGTAACCCTTGGCGACTTTGCCATTCCTGTCCACGGGCATCCC
The DNA here is from genome assembly GCA_965219395.1 of Dehalococcoidia bacterium. Taxonomy (GTDB): domain Bacteria; phylum Chloroflexota; class Dehalococcoidia; order Lucifugimonadales; family UBA3495; genus VXOI01. The sequence goes on along the minus strand of CBDCNN010000002.1, from coordinate 2,345,091 downwards.
GATGGGCGCGCCGTTGCTCCCGGCCGAGCGAAGAATCCGCGACGAGAAATCCTCGAGGCCCACAGGGTCGCGCTCGGCCTCCTCCATGGTGGGAGCGACGTAGATGGACTTTGACATCGGCGGGTCGAGGTGAGCGTGGGGATGCTCGTATTCATCCATCTTTTCGCGCCACAGCTTGACCACCTGGGGAGCCTGTCCGAGGATGTCGGTGGGGCCTCCGGCGATGACCTGAATCTGGCGGCTGGCGGCGAATTCAATGCTTTCAGGGCTGGTGCTTACGGCCTGGAACAAGGGCGGATAGGGCTTCTGGACGGGCTTGGGCAACACCCAGAGGTCGTCGACGTTGGTGTACTTGCCGTGGAAGGTAAGCCGCTCATCGGTCCAGGCCTTGATGATGACGTCAACGGCCTCCTTGAATCGCTCGCGGCTGGTGTCTATGTCAACACCGAGGCCGTTGAACTCCTGCTGCTGATAACCAGCGCCGATGCCGAAGTTGACGCGGCCGTTGCTGATTATGTCCAGCATGGCCACCTCCTCTGCCACCAGGATGGGGTTGTGCAGGGGAAGTACGATCACCGCCGTTCCGATGCGGATGTTCGTCGTACGGCCGGCTACGGCCCCCATGAACGACCAGATCCCGGAGAGCAGCCCGTGGCGTGAGAAGCTGTGCTCGCCCAGCCAGACCTCTTCGATGCCCATCTGGTCGGCGTATTCGATCTGCTCCAGCGCTTCGGTCAGCGCCTGGTGCTGCGTGAAGTCCTCGTGGTAGGGGACTATGGTAAAGATTCCGAATTTCATCTGGGCTCCTCCGTATCGAATGTGGAGACCGGCCGTGCCCTGCCGGCAATCACCTCTGGCTCACCGGGCAGGGCGATGGAAACGCGATCGAGCGCCGGGCAACGGGCGGTTACCAGGAATGATCCATGACTACCGGGGAAAGTCCCCAAAATGGGAAGCATCGGACCAAGACTTTCCCATCGTGCCCCAAAAATTTCCACTCAGCCCCATTTCCCGCCAGCGGACTGAAAAATCCGTAGCTAATTTTAGAACAAAATCCGGTGGCGAATCTGAAAATTCAGAAAAACGCCCCGTTGTGTTCCAGTGAGTCCCATTTTGTCCCATTCCCCAGTTTCCGTCCCAATGAATAGTTGAGCGGCCGTCGCGTCCAAGCTGTGCCCGTGCAACGCAAAGTGCCGGCCGCATAAGCTACCCAAACATTTTTCAATCTCATGGTATGGGGATGTCTTGAGCCCTGGCAAGGGACAACCGTCTTCAATCGGTTGAATGCGGTTGGCACTCAGCATTTTACGACGCCGATAGACAGAATACGCAGGATGCAAGATACTGTGAAAAAGCGCCGTTATCGCACCTCACGCGGGGGTAAATCAATGGTTGCCGTTGGCCGAAACTATCAGATCATTGATCTGCAGACCGGGAAGCTGGACCGGAGCATTTTCGTTGATCAAGACATATATGCCGAGGAGCAAGAGAAGGTCTTCGGCCGGGCTTGGCTGATGATCGGCCACGAGTCACTCGTGCCGAGGACCAACGACTATTTCCACACCTACATGGGGGAGGAGCCGGTCATCCTCTGCCGCGATGGAAAAGGCAGTCTGCGGGCTTACCTGAACATGTGCCGCCACCGGGGCAACCGCATAGTGCGCACCGACACCGGCAATGCCCGCAACTTCGCGTGTGCCTACCACGGCTGGACGTTCTCCAACGAGGGCGAGCTTGAGTACATGCCCGGAGAGGAGGAGGCCTACTACGGGGCATTGGACCGGGACCGGCTTCGGCTGATTGAGGCGCGGGTGGATACCTATGCCGGGATTGTGTTCGCCACCTGGGACCGGTCGGCGCCCAGCCTGGACGACTACCTTGGCGACGCGCGGTGGTTGCTGGACCTCAGCTTCAACCGCCTGGACAACGGGACCGAAGCTCTCGGCCCAATCAAGTGGATGGAGCCGGTGAACTGGAAAACGGCGGTGGACAACTGCTCAGACAATTACCACGTTCCGACCACGCACCTTTCGGCGATCATAGTGCAAGGCCGGCACCGGGGGGTCCCTCGTCTGACGCATGAGCAGCAGTTCCAGTCCGACTCCAAGCACATGTTCGTCAACGGGCACTCGCTGACCATGCGGTTTCTCGAGCGGGCGGAGCAAGCGCGGACAGCCCACGGGGTGACCGCCGAGAACCGGGAGGCCTTCGAGGAATACTACCACCAGACCTTGCCCGAAGCGGAACGAAGGCTTGGTAAGGTTCGCGCCCGGCAACTGCAGCTGGGCAATCACAGCCTGTTTCCCAACGGCGTGCTTGGACTCAGGCTGGCCCATCCACGGGGGCCATTGCAGACGGAATTCTGGCACTTCGCGGTGCTGGAAAAGGACATGCCGGAGGAATTGAAGACCGCCCTGCGACGCGGCAGCGCCAACTACAACGGCGTGAATGGCATTTTCGAGCAGGACGACATGGACAACTGGCGCGGGGTCACAAACTCCGCACTCACTCGGATGGGCCGGAAATACAGCCAGGACCTGTCCATGGGAGTCGGCCACGACCGGCGGCATTCGGAATACCCGGGCGTGGTGGCCGAAAGGTATACGTCAGAGAGCAACCAGAGGCTGTTTTACAAGCGGTGGGAACAGTTCATGAACGCGGAGAACTGGGAGGATATCCCGCTGGAAGCCAAGTCAATGGACTTCGAGGGTACTGCGACCCTTCACGGCTAGGCGGGTCCGGAAATTGCGGCTCGTCGCGGCACAAAGGATCGTTTCGGGAGTGGATAGCAAATGGCAACAGACACGCAGGGCCTGAAGTCGGCCAGTGTGGAGTTGTGGCACGAACTGATGCAGTTCTACATTCGCGAGGCGTGGATCCTGGACGAGCGGCGCTTCCGGGAATGGCTGGACCTGTTCACTGACGACGTGTTCTATTTCATGCCCCGGCGGTTGAACGTGCATCGCCATGAAACGGAGCGGGAGCTGACGCCCGTGGGCGACCTGGCGATTTTCGAGGACGACAAGACCTACCTGACCATGAGGGTGGAGCGGTTGGAGACGGGAATGGCGTGGGGCGAGGACCCACCGTCCCGCACCCGGCACATCGTGGGGAACCTCGTCGTGGACCCGCAGCCCGGCGGAGAGGTCAAAGCCAAGACGGCATTTATCCTCTATCGCTCACACCATGAAACAGAGGAGAACGTTTTTGCCGGGTACCGTGATGATGTGCTAAGGCCGGTGGACGGCGACTGGAAGATATCTCAGCGCACCATAGTTCTGGATTCCAACGTGATCCTGGCGAAGAACCTGAGCGTGTTCTTCTGACCGGTCTCGCTCTCGACTAAGAGACACGGCGACATTCCTGATCAAACTTCAGGGGGCGGCCATTTGGCCGCCCCCTTCTTGGTGTAATAGGCTTGGTGTAATAGGATCGGTGTCGCCCGTGATGGTTACTGGGCGTGTGGTCCCTGGGTGATGGCAACGTCCACCACCTTGAAACCGCGTTGCGAACCCTCATCCAGCTGGACTTCCAGGCCGACGAAGGGACCGATCTTTTCGTTGAATACGTCAACAACGCTCTGGCCCTTTTCGGGGTAGCCCAGGCGCTGCAGCCAGTTGGGCAGCACGCTTTCGGCACCGGCGCGCTTACTGAGGGCCTGCGCCTCAGGGCCGAACTCTATAAGCGTCAGACCGGCCTCGACGTTCCGGGTGATCCCGGTAACGTTGTGGATGGCGGTCAGCCGCAGTGCTTCTAGCTCCTGCCTGGCTCCCTCCTCCAGCATTATCTGCTGGATGTCGGCGGGAATCGTATCCCAAAGGTCACCATTCATGACGTTGGTGGTGGAGTTGAAGCTGAAGAGCCGCCCGTTCATGTAGTCAGCCACCTCATAGAATCTTTGCGAGAGGCCGGGATTGGCGCCGGTTACTGCTGCGTCAATGACGCCGCGCTCCAGCGCAGTGTAGACCTCGGCAAAGGCCATGAACTGGGCTGCCGCGCCCATGTGGTTGATCCAGTCCGACAGCTCTGAGGAATGACTGCGGGTCTTGAGATCCTGGAAGTCCTCGGGGGTTTCCAGTTTCTTGTCGCTGAAGAAGAATTGATCGTCTCCCGCAATCCAGTTGCGCATCACTACCTGGGCGCCCAGCTCGTCCTTGAGCACCTTGTCCAGGTCGGGGGCGATGTTGGTCAGTACCTGGTAGTGAGTCTCGTGGTCAGGCCATAGTCCCCAGATGTACTGCACGGCCAGGGTGGGGAACTCGCCGCCAACATAACCACCATAGATCTCGGTCATTCCCAGGGTGCCTTCTTCCAGCAGCTTGGCGGTGTCAGTCCCAGCCAGGCCGAGCTCGGGGAACGAGGTGATGTTGAGGGTTACCTGTCCGTTAGTCCGCTCCTGGACGTTGGGAACAAAGAACGTCCGCTGATGCTTGCACCAGAGCAGTTGCCCGTTGATGCAGGTGTGCTGGAGCTCGACATTCTCGCCGGACGACGTGAGCGGGGTCGGATTAGTCAGATTGGCTTTTTCAATCAGTGCCCGATAGTAATCCGACTCAAACACCCACCTTACGTCTTCGAGTGCGGCCAAGGGGCACGATCCCATCATCGTCACCGAGGTCGGTGCCATAGGTCCCCATGAATTCTTCATAAACCGACGGGCCAACCAATGCGGAGAGGTTGCCGTCGCCGATGTAGATGGCGCCGGGGCCGCCGGCGTGCTCAGCGGCGTAGGCTTTCAGCTCATCGCTGACTTCCCACATCGCGTCGCCTTCCGCCATGGCGTCGCCTTCCTCCTCGTCCTTCTCCTCCATTGCGGCCTCAGGGGTTTCACCGGCCGCCTGGGAACTGGAGGTCTGCTTATCCTCCGACTCGTCTTTCTGTTCTTTCTGTTCTTTCTGTTCTTCCTGTTTGGCCTCCGTTTCGGTCTCGGAGGTAGTTGCCTTCGAGTCAGCGCTCGAGGTGTCCTCCGTCGCCTGTTCCGTGGTACTCTGCTGCGTTGTGGTGGTCTGTTCTTCCTCTTCCGTCTCAGCCGCGCCGCCGCAGGCCACTACGAAAGCCATCAACAGGACGATGGCCAAGGACAAAAATACCGTGGTTCGCATGAACACTTCTCCTTTCAACTAGCGTTTATCCCTCGTGCCGATACAGAAGGGTCAGCGGGATCTCCATGTATCGACGGGAAACAGCCGAAGCATGATAGCACAAGTAGCAGGAAAACGTTAATAGGCTTTCGAATTATAGCTAAATCATTATTAATTAAAGCTGAACACATACAAATCTGCTATAAGTTCTATGCAATACGTAGCAGATTGTGCAGAATTTCACGAAATCTGATTTCAACCGCTTTTGATGTGGCGGGCAACTGTCGCAAGACGCAAAAAAGGGCAGGCATTTTGCCTGCCCCTCCTCACTGGCCTGCGGAGTTGCTGAGGAGTCCCTCCGTCGGAGCCCAAAGGGATACTTGACTATTTCCACGCTTCCGTCTTCGTTGATGCGTACGCCGACCTTTGGTCCAATCTTGTCATTGAAAAGCTTAATGGCCGGGTGGTTATAGTCGCCACTACCCTTGGTCACGCGGTTGAGCCACGCCGGAATAACGTGCTGGACCGCCGCGACCTCGAAGCTGCCCCTGTTGCGGGCGTTAAGGGTGCAACCAGCGGGATGGTCCGCAATGATCCTTGGTGCGGGATTCAGTTGATCTTAACCACTGAGCCGTCGGCTTCGATACGCACCCCCACTTTCGGGCCAATTTTCCGGTTAAAGAGATCGATGGGTTCGGTGTCACCCTTGAGCCGGTTAATCCAGGCCGGGATGACGTGTTGTATGGCGGCCACCTCGAAGCTGTGCTTCTGCAACTCTGGACTAAACTCCACCAGCTCCAGGCCCGCGTCCACATTCCGCACCACTCCCATTATGTTCTGAATTGATGCCAAACGAAGGGCCTCCAGTTCGTTCTTGGCACCTTCCTCCAGCAGGATTTGCTGCAGGTCCTCAGGAATGGTGCTCCATACCTCTTTATTAATGACAATGGTGTCGGAGTTGAAGCTGTAGAGTCGTCCGTTCATATATTTTGCAACCTCGTACCATCTCTGGCCGTAGGCCGGGGTGGCGCCGGTAACGCCGGCGTCGAGGATGCCGCGTTCCAAGGCCGTGTACACTTCGACGAAGGCCACAAACTGCGCGTCTGCGCCCATGCCCTCGATCCAGTCTGAAAGGGCGGCGCTGTGGCTGCGGGTCTTGAGTCCCTTGAAATCCTCTAGGGTCTCCAGCTTCTTGTTACCAAAGAAGAACTGGTCGTCGCCCACGGCCCAGTTGTGCAGCAACACCTGCGCTCCAGAGGCATCGACGATAATCTTTTCCATGTCCTCGAAAATGTCCGTGAGCACTTCGTAGTGTGTCTGGTGGTCCGGGAACACCCCCCAAAGGTACTGCACCTCTAGGGCCGGGTACTCGCCCGCCACGTACCCGCCGTAGATTTCGGCCATCGACAGGGTACCCTGTTCCAGCAGGCTCATAGTGTCGGGACCTGCCAGTCCCAACTCGGGGAAAGACGAGATTTGTATCTCCACCTGCCCATTGGTGCGCTTCAGAACATTGGGGACAAAGTAAGCTTCAAGGATCTGGCACCAAGGCAATACCCGGTTGATGCAGGCGTGTTGTATTACGATTTCGTGCCCCTCGGAAACCAGTTCAGTGGGATTGGTGAGCCTCGCTTTCTCCGGAAGCGACTTGTAGTAGTCAGATTCGTAGATCCAGGCGTGTTCTTCGAGGGCGTCAAGGGGAACGTCGCCTTCGTAGCCGCCCAGGTCAGGATCAGGAGCAGGACCGACCAACTGCTTCAGGTCACCCACATAAATCGCGCCAGGGCCACCAGCGTTTTCGGCAGCGTACACTTCCAGGGCGGTCATCTCATCGTCGGGAGCTGGCGTGGCCGTAGCCGCTGCGATGGTCGGCGCGGGGGGTGCCGTGGGCGGAACAGAAGTCGCCGTGGGCGCCGGAGGAGCTTCTGTCGGGGCTGCCGCACCGCCGCACCCAATCAGAATTGAAATCAAGAAAATCGTTGAGATGCTAGCAATAAGACAGTATTTCACGGTTATCTCTCCAGGTTTCGTAACATTAGCATTCTGGAGAGTCATTATACACCCTTCACGACATTGATTGGGCTGAAGGCTTTACAGACAAGAGAAAGGGGCAGGTAATCCACCTGCCCCTTTCCCGCTTCACAGCGGATCTTCGCCGCACGGTGACTCAGAAGCCTAGTCCTCATTCATGGTGAACGGGATGACCCCGGGGATCCACCACTTTTCCCAGCTATCGTCGACGCGTTGCTGGAAGTGGGCAATGTCCTCGGGAGTGAAGTGAGCGAACCGGCCCTGGCGGGTGAGGTACTCCTCAATGGGCTTCCTCCTGCGGATGCCCTTGGAAATGGATCTGCTGGCACCGTTGAGGATCAACTCACCGTCAATGATCTCGTACTGCACCCAGAGTCCGGTTTCGACGGCCAGCATCCCCAGTTCATGGGAATACTTGGGGTCGTAGTCCCAGCCCTTGGGGCAGGGGTCGATGTTGTGAATGAAAGCCGGTCCGCCGGTGGTCAGGGCGCGGCGGATCTTGTTGTTCAGGTCCAGCCCATAGGAGGCACAGGAAGTGGCGATGTAGCGGACATCGGGATGTCCGGCGGCCAGCATGGGCGCGGTGTTCTTCTTCCACCGGCTGTTCATGATGCGGTGCACCTTGCCCGGAGGGCTGAAGGTGCTGTTGGCGCCCCAGGGCGAACTGCCCGACACCTGGATATCGGTGTTGGCGTAGGACTCGTTGTCGTAGCAGAGGATGAGCAGGTTGTACTCATCGTGCTGCAGGGCCGCAGAAATGGCCGACAGGCCCATGTCTACGCCGCCGCCGTCGCCGCAGAATGCGATGACGTTGATTGGCTCCTTGTGCATCTTGCCCTTGCGCATCATGGACGCAAGGCCAGCGGCGGTGCCGGTGGCGGCGCTGCCGGATGAGCCGAGCTGGGTGTGCATCCACGGCACCACCCACGGCGTGCTGTAGTAGGTCGTGTTGGCCACGTACATGCAGCCGGTGCTGCCGAGCACGATAGAGCGGGGGCCGGCGGCCTTGATCATCAGCCGCATGGTGAGCGCCGACTCACACCCCTGGCAGGTGCGGTGGCCTGAGGAGTAAAACTCCTCCACCGGGATGTTCTTAACGCCACGAACCTGGGGGAGGTCCGTCTGAGTCATCATGGTGGTCATGGCCCTTACTCCCTAACCGCAATCCAGGTTGTCTCTTGGTCGATTTTACCAGTCGCGACGGCTTTTTCGGTAGTCTCAACGATCTCGTTCAAATCGCGCACCATCACTTCCCGGCCACCCAGCCCGGCGATGAAGTTAAGCATCATCGGGCGTTCCTGCAACGGGTAGAGGGCAGAACGGAGTTCGTGGAACAGCACACCGCCAAAAGAGGGCGAGCCATAGGAGTAGTCCCGGTCAATGACCGCGATACCCTTGGCTCCCTTTAGTGCATTCTGAATTTCCTCCAGGGCGAAGGGCCGGAAGAATTTGACCCGAACGAAGCCGACCTTCTTGCCCTCCTCTCGCATACGCCGGACCGCAACCCGGGTGGGCATGGCCAACGTTCCCATTCCCACGATGATGATCTCGGCGTCCTCGGTCATATATTCTTCAATGAACGGACTGGGGTCGCCGCGGCCGAAGACTTCCTTGAACTCATCGTAGGCCTCGTAAATGACGCCAATGGTCCGGCGCATGGCCTCGTCGGTCTGTTTCCGGATCTCCATCAGCCAGTCTTCATTGACCTGGGGCGCGATTGTGATTGGGTTGTCCGGGTGCAGCTGCAACTCTTGCCGGTCATAACCGGGCAGATACTGATTCACCTGGTCACGGGTCGGCACCTGAACGATGGCCTGCGAGTGAGTCAGGAACGAGCCGTCGCAGCTGATGGCGAAGGGCAGCAACACCCTCCGGTCCTCGGCCACCCTGTAAGCCAGCAGAGCAGTGTCCATCGCCTCCTGGGCAGTGGCCACCCAGTAAAGGTGCCAGCCGAGGTCGCGCACGGCCATGGCGTCGTTATGCTCCACGCCGAAGGCCCCGGGGTCGTCCAGCGCGCGGTTGCCAACCATGGCCACCACCGGCATACGGAGGCCGGCGGTTACCGTAATGGCCTCGAAGGCGTAGAACCAGCCCACGCCACTGGAGCCGCAAAATGTCCGCGCTCCCACGGCCGACGCGTGCTTGACGATCTCGAACTGGGAGTGCTCGCTCTCGGCGACAATGAAGTCGCAGTCGAAAACGCCATCGGCCTTCAGCTTCGACACGTACTGCATGACGGTGTCATAGGGCCGGATGGGATAGGCGGTGATTACGTCCACGTCCGCCAGGGCGCAGGCGATGGCGATGGCCTCGGAGCCGCTGATCAGCTCCTCTGTGGACTCAGTGAACATTTCAGTCTGAATGGTGGTCATCAGTCAGCCTCCGCCCCCTGGATCTCTTCGGCATAGCCGCCGACGTGGTGGAAGCCGTGCGTGCGAGTCTCTGCTTTCTGCTGTTCCACCAACTGGGTCATCCACTTGTTATAGCCGTCCTTGTCCTCCTGCCACATCTCCCACTGGCTGTTGTGGTCATTGAACTCGGCCTCGTTGACCATGGTGACACACTCGGGGACGGGGCAGACGGCCTCGCAAACGCCGCAGCCGCAGCAGGCCTCCATGTTGGCGTCGTACAGGCCGTCGGGCGTGACGTCAAAGCATGTGTCGGGGCATTGCAGCCAACACAGGGTGCACTTGATGCAGGTCTCGAAGTTAATCACCGGCCTCATTGACCGGGTGCTGAATTTCTTGAAGACATCGCTCCGCCCAGGGAGATAGCCGCCCTGGCCATCGGTGTATTCGCCGCCCTCCGGTAAGGACTGGATCACCAGGCCCTCCTGCATGGTCTTCCAGCCGGGCATGGTGAACTTCATCTCCCGCTGGTTGCCGCCCTCACCGGGCTCCACCGGGCGGGCGCCGGCGCGGTCGAAGGCCCGCTGGGCCGAGGCGACCTTGGTGCCGCCGCCCATCTGCTCTTCGATGGTCTCCAGCATCGAGTCGATGCTGACCAGATCGGGGCACACCTTGCAGAGGGCGCCCAGAACCCTGACGTCGGTGTGGTCGTCCTTGTAGACCCAGAGGCCGGAGAAGCTGGGGATGCCGGTTACGATGGACAGGTTGTATGGGGTCTCCTTGGGGTGTATGTCCTCCAGCAGGGCGTCGGCCTGCTGCCGGGAAGTGACGATGAGCGTGCCGCCGGGCTTGGTCAGCTCGTTGATAGGCTGCAGACCGTACCAGGCCCAGGACTCAATGCCCTTGCACATGGTGTCGTCCACGTTGATGGTAACGTCGACGTTGGTCGCCTGATACACCGCCAGGCTCTCTTCCAGTTCCTCGGCGTCGTCGGCCACGATTGCGAACTGCTTGGCCGGAATGCCGTTGCGCTCGGGAGAATCGCCGTAACGGCCGAACGCGGTGCCGATCTTGCCGTCCTTTCGGGCAGCAAACACTATGGAGCGGACGATGTTTCGCGCCAGGGTCTTCTGGAAGATGCCCCGGTACACGACCTCCACAGCAAGGGTGGACATAGAATTCCTCCTAAGGTTGGGTCCTTTATGAAGTCTTTTTCACCTGAAATTCGCCACACTAAGAGCCGGTACGGGTGCTACCTGCCTGTCGGGCCGTCCGGCAAATTCAACGTGACTCAATCGGGATACGGGAACGCAAGTTCCTCGCGCAATCTTAACACACTGAAGCAAAACTTGGGGTGCGTTCGAGCGTATTGATTATGTCAAAGGGCCGCGAAAAAAGAACGGATGAGACCGTTGCCGGGGGGGACGGAAAATACCCGGCCGGCGTATGCGGTTCGTTTCTCGCCCAGTTCTCGCCCAGATCGTTTCCGGGGGCCAAACAGCCCTGTGATAAAATCGAAATCAAAGGCCAAAATTGGCCGGGCCGCTTGCCGAGCTGGAGTACGCCCCTTGCTTCGCCATCCCCAGTTCAGCCGACTATTTTTGTCGGCTTCTGTTGCGCTGCTCCTGATCGCCGTTGTCCTGGCCGCGGCCGCCTGCATCAATTTTGGCGGGTCGGCTGACCCTGAGACCGGGGCCCCGGAAAAACAGCCCGTTGAGGGACTGCCGCCGGAGTTCGACAAGCTGTCCGAGGTCTACGACCTGCTGGAGAGCGAACACGTGGACGCCGGCATTATTGATCCTTCCGCTCTAGCTGACGGAGCGATACGCGGAATGCTGGAGGCCATGGAGGATGAACACGCCGCCTACCTTGACCCTGAGCAATATTCGTTCCAGAGGCAGGAAATCCAGGGCACATTTGAGGGAATCGGAGCTGAGGTCACCGTCAGGAACGGCCTCATAACCATAGTGGCTCCGATACCGGACACGCCGGCGGAGGAAGCAGGCGTCAAACCCGGCGACGTTATCCTGAGCATTGACGGCGAAAGCATCGCTGGCTGGGACCTGTGGCAGGCGATAAACCGGATCAGGGGAGAAAAGGGCACTATCGTGCGAGTAGAGGTACGCCGTGACCGGACCGGCGAGACCGAGGTGCTTGAGATCACCCGCGGCGTGATCCAGCTGCAGAGCGTCCGGCTGACTATGCTGGTGGGCCGCATAGGCCACCTGCGGATCACGTCTTTCGCCGGTACGACACTGGAAGAACTGGAACGGGAACTGGAGCGATTCGAGCGCTCCAAGGGCCTGGGGTTGATAGTGGACGTCCGCAACAATCCGGGAGGACTGCTGAGCTCGGTCGTGAACATAACCAGCCAGTTCGTCGACGAGGGGCTGGTGCTCTACCAGCTGGACGGTCGTGGGAAGCGCCGGGACTGGGATGCCACATCCGGCGGGCTGGTGCTGGATGTTCCTGCGGTGATACTGATGAACGAGTTCAGCGCCTCAGCCAGCGAGGTCTTTGCTGGCGCGATCATGTTCCACCAACGCGCTACCACCATTGGAGCCACCACCTTCGGCAAGGGCAGCGTCAATAACCTGTGGCCCCTGAGTGACGGGTCTGCGGTAAACTTTACTGTCGGACGGTGGTACACGCCGGATGGCAAGATGATCGAAGGGGACGGGATAGTCCCTGACATTGTGCTAGTGGCCACGGAGGACGAGGCGGAGGACGTGCAACTGGACCTGGCGATAGATGAGTTGACCAAACTGATCGAACGGTCACAGGCTGCTGTCGTCAATTGATCGACAAGCGCCGGGGGTGAATGACCATGGCCAAGAAGAAATCAGTCAAGACTGTCAAGAAAGGCAGTGCCGACGGAAACCGCACCGCTGCCTCAAACCGCCGCGCGTTCTTTGACTACGAAATCCTGGAGCGGCACGAGGCAGGCGTTGTCCTGACCGGCACGGAAATCAAATCCGTCAGGGCCGGAAAGGTTGACCTGAGCGACGGCTATGCCCGCGTCAGGGAGGGCGAGTTGTGGCTCCACAACACCTATATCGCGCCATACGATTCGGCCAGCCAGTTCAACCACGAGCCACGGCGCCTTCGCAAGCTACTGATGCACCGGGAGGAAATACAAAGGCTGGAGAGCGAGGTCGCAGAGAAGGGACTGACCCTGGTCGCTCTGCGCCTCTACATCAAGCGGCACGTTGCCAAGGTGGAGCTGGGACTGGCAAGGGGCAAGCGGCGCTACGACAAGCGACAGGCAATCATCAACCGCGATATGGACCGAGAGGCGCGCCGGGCCGTCGGCGCCGCCAGGTATTAGGCCAGGTATTAGTCTCGCCATCGGGCTGGTCACTTAAAGGTAATCAAGATACATCCAGGAGAACTGAGTTGATTCGCACTCTCAACGGCGTCACACCCAAGGTTGCCGAAACCGCTTGGGTCAGCGAATTTGCCTACGTGGTCGGCAACGTGGAAATCGGCGAGTATGCCAGCATCTGGCCTGGGGTCACCGTTCGTGGAGATGGAGACGACGCCATCGTGATTGGCGATTACGTCAACATCCAGGAGGGTTCGGTCATACACGGCAACGGGCTGACGCTGGAGGATGGAGTCTCGGTAGGTCACAGCGTGGTGGTCCACTGCGACCGTGTCGGGCGCGGCTCGCTACTCGGCAACAACTGCACAGTTTTAAATCACGTGACGCTGGGAGAAAACTGCCTCGTAGCGGCAAACTCGGCGGTGCTCTCCGGAACGCAGATACCGGCCAACTCTTTTGTGACCGGAGCGCCGGCCTCCGTTAAGCGCCCGGTTACGGAGAAACAGATTTCCGCCATGCACCACACTTGCGAGGAGTTGGTAAAGCGGGCCAAGTTGTTCAAGGACAGCGGCCTGTAGCGGCGGAGGTGTAATGCACTAAGGGGTGGCGGGCGACCTCGTAAGCATGTCCCTGATCGCCTCCATCAACCCTTCAAGCCTTGCCAATCGCTCGGAGAGAGACGACTGCTGGTTGCTGTAGGGAATCGATCCGCCTCGTCCATGGAATCAATACGGCGCTCAAGTGAATCGATTCGCCTTATAGTGAATTGGAATAGGGTAAGCATCAACCCACCCAGTCCTACTCCAACGGCGATTATGGCTATGGTTTCCGGCGTCATATTGTCAATCTACACGCTCTGGCAAGGAAACACAATCGCCGGCTGTCATCAGTAGACAGGGCAGTCACCCAAGGCGGTCCGCCAGCGGTAGCACTGCTTCGGCAAGCCGTTCCATGACCCGGATGCAGTCACGGATCTCATTAACGCGGAAGTCGTATGTCAGCTGCCTGATGCCGATTTCGTTGCAGGCGTGCATGTCGTCAACAACTTCCTGCGTGCTACAGACCAGCGCTCCGCCGCTGCGTTCGCTGCCCATCTCCGGCAGCCCTATGTCGGTGAAGTGCAGGCTACGCTTCAGCGAGACGGTAACGTCATCCACCTTTCGGCCGTGCCTCTCGATCTGTTGGGAGAGGTAGGGTATGTGGGAGGCCACGAACTCGGGTGTCTGGCGCGTGGTGTGCCAGCAGTCGCCGTACTTGGCAGTGCGGCGCAGTGCGGCGCGGGTGTGGCCGCCGACCCAGATGGGCAGGGGGTTCTGCACCGGCTTGGGATAGAACTGGATGCCGTCGAAGTCGAAATGCTTTCCGTGATGTTCAGGCTGCTCGTCGTACCATAGGGTCTTGAAGATCTCCAGGAATTCGTCGGTGAGCGGCCCGCGCTCGGCATAGCTCACGCCCAGGGTGTCGAACTCCTTCTCCAGCCAGCCCACCCCCACGCCGCAGATCATGCGCCCGCCGGTCAGCGAGTCCAGGGATGCGAACATCTTCGCCTGCACCACCGGATTGCGGTAGGGCAGGATCAGCACCGTGCTGCCCAGCTTGATGCGCTCGGTGCAGGCGGCCAGGTAGCCCAGCAGTGTCATGGTCTCAAGGAACGGCTCGTCAGCGGGCCGCGAGAACCCTCCGGACGGGGTATAGGGGTACTGCGTGGTCCCGCCGGTGGGCAGCACGATGTGGTCGCCGATGAGAACTGACTCGAACCCCATGGCGTCGGCGGCCTGGGCAAACTCCCGCAGTCCTGGCCCGTCCGGTATCCGGGGCATCGAAACACCGATTTGCATGCTTTAAGACTCCTCCGACAGTAATGGTAAGCACATAGCAGTTCGGGGTCTGGTCTGGGACCAATTGTAACGGTTGGCCCCGTGGTTCCCTCAAAGCCGGGTCTGCAAGTGAAATAATCCCGGGAATGGAGGAGAGATAACGGTCATTATGTCTCGCCGCGCTTTGAGGGCGATCCTTGACGGTTCGCGCTTGCCAGTATACCCCGCCGTGATATAATTCATATGCAACGCGGCGTGAAAAATCGCCCGAAATCGCCACTCAAAACTATTTACAAATACGGAGGAGGCACAACGTGGAAAAGGGCAGTACCGTTATCAATGCCGGCCCCATCGACATCGCGATGAGCTATCGTGCGGAAATCATGAACGACCAAGGCCTGTGCCTGCAGGTCTACTCGGAGATTGACGGACACGACACCGAGATCCTGCGCTTCGACTGCTTCGACCAGGACCCCCATTACCATTACGGCCCCGAGAACCATAACATCCGCCTGCACTTGGACAAGACCACTGCCGGCAACCCCCTCGGCTGGACCATCGGCAACCTGCGCAACAACCTCGTCTCCATGGTGCGCCGCTCCGGATACGACGGCCTGGCTGACGAGCTGGAAGCCAACCCCGTTGACACCGCCAAGCTGGACGAGGCGGAAGCCACGGCCCGCGAGATGTCCAACGGCGGCCGCCGTACCGTGCATCACATGATGCCCGAGATGCTCGACGGCGATAAGATCCAGGTCGGCAACCTGAAGTTCGGCCTTGAATACCGCCACCTGCCGCAGATCAATGACGAGGGCATGGCCATCCACGTCCTGTCCGACGTCGCCGGTCAGGAAATCGAGCTGCTGGCTTTCGACTGTTTCCAGAATGGCCCGCACTACCACTATGGCCCTCGCAACCAGGACGTCCGGATTTACTGGGACGTCACCACCTCGGGCGAGACCCTTGCCTGGACCCTCGACCAGTTCAAGCAGGGCAAGATCAAGAGCATGATCGCCCGCGCTGGCTACCCCACCATCGCCAACGACGTGGACGAGGAACTGCTCCAGGCCACGATGCCGGCGATCGAAGCCCGCTCTTGGGAGCTGGTCTCGCAGAACACCGGCGGTGACGACCCGAAGGCCCAGCTGATGGCCGAGATCGACGCCCTCCGCGAGAAGGTCGCCGCCCTCTAACCCTCGCTAACGACAAGCAACGGAACGCAAAGCGGCCCCGGCAAATGCCGGGGCCGTTCAATTTCTGATGTCTCCCCTACCAAACCCCACCGGCTAAAGCTGTTTCAGTTGGTAGCAATTACTCACCAAGTGGCGGTACTCAAGCACAGGATAGTTAACCGTCAGAGCTCTCACTATAATTGTTTATAGCAATCGGGAGAAATGAGGTTTATAGATGGGTGTATTTTGGCAGACTTTAAAGGTCGGCAACCCGCGAGGTGGGGATCTTGTGGAAATCGGCGCTATGGTCGATACCGGGGCCACCGATTCCATGTTTCCAGCATCCCTGCTTGCCAGTCTGCATCTGGAACCCCTTACCTCGTACACGTACGCTGTTGCCGATGGACGGACTATAGACCTTCCTTACGGGCAAGCGCTGCTAGAGATTGAGGGAGTGTCCATGGTATGCCCGGTTGTGTTCGGCCAAGACGATGACGCCCTCCTCGGTGCCACAACGCTTGAAATATTCAAGCTGCTTGTGGATCCCAATTCGCAGTCGCTGAAACCCGGCGATGTTTGGCCCTTGGGTGGAGGCAGACGGCCGCAGCCAATCCCCTAAGCCATCGTGTACCCGCCGCTGACGCTGAGGGTCTGCCCGGTGATGAAACCAGCGGCGTCTGACGCCAGGAAGACCACGGCGTTGGCGATCTCCCGGGCCTCGGCCATCCGGCGCAGGGGGTAGGCTCGGACGGCCCGCTCCCGGGCCTCGGGCGTGAACACGCTGCGCATCTGATGCCACATGCTTGTCTCGCTGATGGTCTCCTCTTCGGGCGGTACCACCAGTCCCGGGCAGACGCAGTTGAGGCGCAGGCCATAACGTCCCGTCTCGCGGGCGATGGACTTGCTGAGGGCAATCACTCCGGCTTTGCAGGCGGAGTAGACCGCCTCCCGGTACTCGCCCATTCGTCCAGCGTCAGAGCTGAGGCACACGATGCTTCCCCCTTGCCGTTCGACCATGCCTGGAAGCACGCGTGGATGCAGTTGATGGCGCCCCACAGGTTGACCTGCACCTCGCGCTCCCACTCCTCCCGCGGCTTCTCCAGAAATAGCCGGTCTATGGTCCAGCCCGCGTTGTTCACCAGCACATCCACGTCGCCGAACTCGGCACCTAGCGGCTTCCACCATCGCATTCACCGATTCGTGATTCGTGACGTCGGTGGCTACCACCATCGCTCTGCTGCCGGTGTCTTTGGCCGCTACTTCGTCGGCCACCCTCTGACCTTGCGCCGGGTCCAGCTCCGCGATGACGATGTTGCTGCCCTCATCGGCGAAGGCATGTACGATGGCGCGGCCGATGTTGGAGCCGCCACCGGTGATGATTACTGTCTTGTTGGCGAGTCCGAGTTCCATTAGAAACACGTCCTTATTGTGAATCACCCAAAGGAACGAGAGGGGTGTGAGGGGATGTTGCCGCAGGAGACTGGGCTACGGAGGAGGCGGACCCACCCTGGGGATTCCGCCAAAGCGGAGACGCAGCAGGCCCTTGATGTCCTCGGTAGCAGTCTTGACCACGTTGACGGTGCTGCCTGGGTCGTCCTCCCATGCCACGGGCACCACGCCGATGCGATAGCCCCGCTTCTCAGCGATGATCAGCAGCTCCGTGTCAAAGAACCAGTTGTTGTTCTTGATATGGGGGATGATGGCCTGGGCCGCCTGGCGGGTCATCGCCTTGAAGCCGCACTGCGCATCGGGGAAGCCCACGAAAAACATGGACCAGATCAGCTTGTTGTAGGTGCGTGAGGTGAGTTCCCGCTTGAAACTTCGCTGAGTAACCTTCGAGCCCCCGCTGAGGCGGCTGCCGATGGCGACGTGGCAGCCGGATTCCAGTTGGCCCACCAGAGCGGGGAAATGGGACAAGTCGGTGGAAAGGTCCACGTCCATGTAGCTGACGATATCGCATTCGCTGCCCAGCCACGCAGCCCGAAGTGCCCGGCCGCGTCCCTTTTCCGGCAGGTACAGGTAGTTGACGCCATCGATCTGTTGCGCCAGTTCCTCCGACACTGCGCGGGTGTCATCTATGGAGGCGTTGTCGGCAATGGTCACCCGCCACGGGTTGGACAGGTTGTCCCTCAGGAAGGCGCAGAGGCGCGGGATGCTGACTGGCAGCGCGTCCTCCTCGTTGTAGACGGGTATGACGACGTCGACGCTGGAGCTCACGGCCTGCGTCCTGCGGTGGCCGGCCTAGTGGCGGAAATGACGCACCCCCGTGAAAACCATTGCCAGCCCCGCCTTGTCAGCAGCGTCAATGACCTCCTCGTCGCGCACCGAACCGCCGGGCTGGGCAATGGCGGTAATTCCGGCCTCCGCGGCCAGTTCGATGTTGTCCGGGAACGGGAAGAAAGCGTCCGACGACAGCACCGCGCCCTTTGCCTTGTCACCAGCAATGCGTTGCGAGAGGTGCACGCTGACCACCCGGTTGGGCTGGCCCGCGCCCATGCCGACCAGGGCACGGTCCTTGGCGAAGACGATGGCGTTGGACTTGATGTGCTTGGCGACTTTCCATGCGAAGGCGAGGTCCTCCCTCTCAGCGTCGCTTGGCTCTCGCTCGGTTACAGTTTTCCACTCGACGGGATCTTCAGCGATGTCGTCCGCGCCCTGCACCAGCATGCCGCCGGAGATGGGCCGGAGGTCGAGGGCCGCAACAGCCGGTGCCTTGCCAATGGTCAGGATTCGCAGGTTGCGCTTGCGCTGCAGGATGGCCAGGGCGTCGTCATCGTAACCTGGGGCAATCACGACCTCGTAGAAAATCGGGTCCATCGCCTGGGCCGTCGCGGAATCAACCGTGCGGTTGATGGCGACGATGCCTCCGAAAGCGCTGACGGTGTCGCCCTCGTAGGCCAGTTCGTATGCCTCGGCGATGGAGTCGCGGCTGGCAAGTCCACAGGGGTTGTTGTGCTTCACAACAGCCACGGTGGGCTCGGCAAAGTCCGATACGGTGCGCCAGGCCGCATCGGCGTCCATCAGGTTGTTGTACGAGAGCTCGCGCCCGTGCAACTGGGTCGCTCCGGCAATTCCGGCCAGGGCGTTGCCCGACGGGGCGTAGAGAGCTCCGGACTGGTGGGGGTTTTCGCCGTAACGCAGGCCCGACACCTTGTCCAGCGAGATGGTGAGCCGGGCGGGAAGTTGTTCCGGCTCATGTGGGGTGGAAAGATAGCCAGTAACCGCCGAATCGTATTCGGAAACGTGGCGGAAGGCCTTGGCGGCCAGTCCTCGCCTGTCGTCGGCGGTCAGGCCGCCCTCAGCCAGCTTGTCGGCCACCCAGCCGTAGTCCTCAGGGTCGACGACCACGGCAACCGACGGGAAGTTCTTGGCGGCGGCGCGAAGCATGGTCGGACCGCCTATGTCGATGTTCTCCAGTGCGTCGTCCAGCGTTACGTCCGGCCGACTGATTGTGGCGACAAAGGGGTAGAGGTTGACCACTACCAGGTCGATCGTCTCTATGCCGTGGTCCGACAGCTCGGCCATCTGCTCGGGCGACTCCCGGCGGGCCAGCAGACCCCCGTGGATCACCGGGTGCAGCGTCTTGACGCGGCCGTCCAGGATCTCCGGCGAGCCGGTGACGTCTGCCACCTGCCTTGCGCTGAGGCCTCCTTCATCGGTCAGAGTGCGATGGGTGCCGCCGGTGCTGACCAGCTCATAGCCCGCGTCTGCCACCCGTCGGGCGAAATCGACCACACCTGTTTTGTCGTAAACGCTGATTAACGCTCTCAAATCCGTCTCCGTTATGTGAACAACAACCGTCGAATATCTATTGGTTCTATCGGGCCAGCACAACCTGCTCGTCAGAGTCCCTGCGCACTATCCGCCCAACGGGGATGGCCTCGGGGATGGTTTCGAGGAATCCCGGGACGTTTTGCTCCGGGCAGACCGCCACCATTCCCAGACCCATGTTGAACACGCGGAACATTTCGTCGTCCGAGATGCCGCCCTCTCGCTGCAGGAGGGCGAATATGGGCGGCGGCGTCCAGGCGGTGGTATCAAATTCGGCTGCAAGTTCGTCGGGCAGGACGGCAGGCACCTTGCCGGGCAAGCCACCGCCAGTAATGTGGGCCAAGCCGTTCAGCAGCCCGAGGACGGGGGCCAGCATGGGGTAATAGCTGCGGTGGTATAGCAGCAATTCCTCTCCCAGCCGATGACTCAATCCGTCGAAACGGCGGAACAGGGCTGCGGGGTCGTCATCGGTTTTGAACACCTTTCGCACCAGGGAGAAACCGTTGGTGTGCAGACCGCTGGACGGAATGCCCAGCAGGCAGTCTCCCTCCCGCACCCTGTCGGGGTCCAGCAAGTTCTCGCGTTCCACGACGCCGACGACGAACCCGGCCAGGTCCATCTCACCGTCGGCATACACCCCCGGCATCTGCGCCGTTTCGCCTCCGATGAGGGCGCACTGGGCCTCCCGGCAGCCCCAGGCTATGCCGCGCACGAGAGAGTCCAGGGACTGTGTGTCCACGTCACTGAAGGCTACATAGTCGAGAAAGAAGAGAGGCCGGGCGCCCTTGGTCAGTATGTCGTTGACGTTGAGAGTTACGAGATCGCGGCCGATGGACTCGAAGTGTCCCAGCTGCGCTGCGATCTTGAGCTTTGTGCCTACGCCGTCGGTGCTGGCCACCAGCACCGGACCATTGTCTCCGCCCAACTGGAACAGCCCGGCGAAGCTGGTGCCGCCGTCGATTACCTCTGGTCCGTGGGTGCTCGCCGCGAGGCCGCGGATGCGGTCCTTCAACTCGTCCATGCGGTCGAGGTCTACGCCTGATTGCCGGTAGAAACCAGAAGACTGATTGGCGCTCAAAGCCGGGTGCTCTCGTTCATTCAATTGCCAGTTCGTAGCTTTTCCGGGCGCGGCAGGACAGACAGTGGCGAGTCAACATGATGGACATCGCATCGGCTCTGGCCACCTGCACCTGTTTCAGGTTGGCGCAGGGCTAGTTGCGGGATTTTTCCAGCGCCAGCTTGTCGAGGTCGAGCTGGACGGGAACCGGGTAATTGCCCGTGAAACAGGCGTCGCAGAAGCCGCCACTCTTCCCGCCCACCACCTTCATCAGGCCACCCACGCTCAGGTACCCCAGGGTATCTGCGCCAATGAATTCCCGAATTTCGGGAACGGTGGAGTTGGCAGCCAGCAACTCCCGTCGCGAGGCCATGTCCACTCCCATGAAACAGGGGTGGCGGATAGGCGGCGCGCACACGCGCATGTGCACCTCGGTGGCGCCGGCTCGCCGGAGCAGGCTGACCACGTGGGGCGTGGTTGTGCCACGAACTATGCTGTCATCAACTACTACGATCCGTCTGCCCTTGATGACTTCGCCCAGGGTGTTGAACTTTTGTCTGACTCCCAGGTCGCGAAGCCTCTGCTCCGGTTCGATGAAAGTTCGGCCCACGTAGCGGTTTTTGATGAGTCCCTCGCTGTAGGGTATGCCCGACTCCAGGGCATAGCCCACAGCCGCAGCGGTTGACGAGTCGGGGATGCCGATGACGAGGTCCGCATCGACGGGGTGCTCGCGCGCCAACTCCGCTCCCATCTCCTGTCGCCGGGAATGCACCAGGTGACCGTCGAGAGCGCTGTCGGGGCGGGCAAAATATATGAGCTCGAAGACACACAGGGCCCGGCTCTTGCCCTCCCGGACTCCCGGCCAGATCGAGGAACGAAGCCCGTCGCCATTGATTACAACCACTTCTCCGGGCTCGATCTCGCGAATGAACTCGGCGCCCAGGTTGTCCAGCGCACAACTCTCCGAGGCTACGATCCAGCCCTCTCCCCGCTTGCCGAGGCAGAGTGGGCGAATGCCCAGCGGATCACGGGCGGCTATGACCGAGTCTTCGGTCAACCCGACCAGGGAAAACGCTCCTTCGAGTCGCCGCATACACTGGAAGATCCGGTCCTCCCAGCTGGCTCCGGGGGCATTCACCACCATTCGCGCAATCACTTCCGTATCAGTGGTGGAGGCGAAGGAACAACCCCGTTCGGTTTCGAGCTGTTCTTTGAGCTGGAGGGCGTTGACGATGTTGCCGTTATTGGCGAGGGCCAGGGTGCCCGCCGGGCCGTCCACCACCAGCGGCTGAGCATTGCACAGCTCGCTGCTTCCAGTGGTGGAATAGCGGGTGTGGCCTATGGCCAGTTCACCGGATAGGGGAAGGAAATCCTGTTCCCGGAACACCTGGGCGACCAGCCCCATTTCCGCATGGACAGAGATCCCGTTTCCGTCGGTGGAGGCGATGCCAGCGCTTTCCTGGCCGCGGTGCTGGAGGGCGAAGAGTCCGAAGAAGGTGAGGCGGCTGGCGGTCTCTTCAGGGGAGTATGCAGCGATTACCCCGCATTCCTCGCGAGGACTGTCAAGCGGGCCATAGACATTGGGATAGTCCGGCTCACTATTCACGGGGCTATTCTATCGGCCCCATTCCATAGTGGTCAACAGAAGAATTGACCAGATAATAAATTATGTAAAGTTACGGGCTCCTATTAAGTAGCTATCTCAAGACTGCTCAGTTCGCTTACCGAGGGACGGCGAACGGCCTGGTTCTGTGGATTCCCGCCCCCGGTCGGGTCGAGGACAAGCTTTCGCGGGAATTGCCGATGGCCTTTGGGGCCACGTTTGGGTATGAAAATTGGTCTTGTCATGGTGACGACTATTGAGGGATTCAGGGAACGCCCTCACTCCATCGGCAAGCTCAGGACAGGCCTAGCCCTCTCCCGGAGGGCGGGGGAACTGGGCTTTGGCGGGCTATTTTCATGGGGATGACGATTACCGGGGCTTGTAATGTCTTGAGACAGTTTCTAAGGATTATTTCAGGACTAGACAGGCTTTCAGCAGTCTGCCCGTTCATCCCTGATCCCTGGGATGAACGGGCAGTTGAATGGCCGGTGGGGGCTACGGCCCTGAATGAGCTATGGCCCGCCTACTGGTGGAAGAGGTTGAGCGCCGAGCCCAGGCGGAACCAATCCAGCTGCGACTCGCTGTAGGAATGCCGCAGATCCAGGGTCTCGGATGTTCCGTCGCTATGGTTGACCGTGCACAGCACGGGCTTGCCGGGGGCCATGTCCTGGAGACCGGTGAGGCTGATGCGGTCGTCCTCGCGAATACGCTCATAGTCGTCCGCGCTGGTGAAGGTCAGCGCCAGCAGCCCCTGCTTCTTGAGATTGCTCTCGTGAATGCGGGCGAAGCTGCGGGCGATAACTGCCGCGCCACCCAGCAGGCGGGGCGACAGGGCAGCGTGCTCACGGCTGCTGCCCTCACCGTAGTTGGAGTCGCCGATGACAACCCACCTGACTCCCTGTGCCTTGTAGTTGCGGGCGATCCTCGAGAAGCCCTCGTCCCTGTCGCCGGAGAGGACGTTCAGACCTTTGCCGGCTTCATCGGTGTAGGCATTTATGGCGCCCATGAACATGTTGTCGCTGAACCGGTCGAGGTGGCCCCGGAACCTCAGCCAGACGCCTGCAGGCGAAATGCTGTCTGTGGTCGTCTTCCCCTTGGCTTTGAGCAGCGCCGGCATGTCGGTGAAGTCGTTGCCATCCCAAGGGGCCCACGGCTCCAGCAACTGGATGCGTTCGCTTTCCGGCGATACCGTCAGATCGATATCACTGCCATCTTCGGGCGGGGCCTGGTAGAACGACCGGCCTTGGTCGAACTCAGAGGGCGGGACCTCAGGGGCCTCCTTCGGGGGATCGAGGCGGAATTCCGAGCCGTCCGCTGCCGTGAGGGTATCGGTCATTGGGTTGAACGAGAGGCGGCCGACAATGGCAAGGGCCGTCACAATCTCCGGACTGCCGATCAGGTTCATCGTTGATGGCTGCCCGTCGTTGCGGGCTGGGAAGTTGCGGTTGTAGGAGGTCACGATCGTGTTGGGGTTCCCTTCGGACTCTCCGGCCCGGCGCCACTGCCCAATGCAGGGCCCACAGGCGTTGGCCAGCACGGTGGCGTCTATGTCCTTCAGAGACTGCATTTGGCCGTCGCGCTCGATGGTGGCGCGCACCTGCTCTGAGCCGGGAGTGACCATGAAGGGCACGGCGGACTTGAGTCCCCGGGCCTTGACCTGCTCAGCCACATCGGCGGAGCGGCTCATGTCCTCATAAGAGGAGTTGGTGCAGCTGCCGATCAGAGCGGCCGAGATTTCGTCGACGAGGCCGGCGTCTTCCTTCAACTCCGCCGACATCCGGGAGATGGGGCGGGCCCGGTCGGGCGAGTGAGGTCCGACCAGGTGCGGCTCCAGTTCCGACAGGTTGATCTCAACAATGCGGTCGTAGTACTGCTCGGGGCTGGCCTCGCATTCCGGGTCTGCGGTCAGCAGGTTGCGGTAGCGGTCGGCCAGTTCCGCAAGGTCCCCGCGGCGGGTGGCGCGAAGGTAGCGGGCCATCCGCTCGTCGTATGGGAACACTGACGTGGTGGCCCCCAGCTCGGCACCCATGTTGGTGATGGTGGCCTTGCCCGTCGCGCTGATGGAGGCGGCTCCCGGGCCGAAGTATTCTATGATGGCGTTGGTGCCGCCGGAAACCGTCAGCTCCCCCGCCAAGTACAGGATCACATCCTTGGGAGCGGTCCAGCCGCTCATCTCGCCGGTGAGATGCACCCCGATGAAGCGCGGGTACAGAACCTCCCACGGCAGTCCGGCCATAACTTCCACGGCATCGGCGCCGCCAACGCCCACGGAGATGGAGCCTAGGCCCCCGCCCATGGGAGTGTGGGAGTCGGTACCGATCATCATTTCGCCGGGGTAAGCGTAGTTCTCGAAGGCGACCTGGTGGATGATCCCCGCGCCTGGGGACCAGAACCCCACGCCGTATTTCGCCGACGCGGTCCGCAGGAAGTTGTAGACCTCGTCATTCTCGGCCAATGATTCAGTAAGGTCCCGGCCGCCCTCGACGCGGGCCTGGATCAGGTGATCGCAGTGCACCGACGTCGGCACCGCAGTCGTGGCCATGCGGGTCTGCATAAACTGCAGCATGGCGGTCTGGCCCAGGACGTCCTGCAAGATCACGCGGTCCGGGCGCAGCTGGACGTAGGTCTCTCCACGCACCATTCCCGTCGAGGTGGGGTCGTCCAGGTGACTCAGCAGGATCTTGTCAGCTAGGGTCAGTGGACGGTTCTGGACTGAACGCACAGTGCTCAGGTTCCTGTCAAGCCTTTCATAGACCTCGGAAACAACTTCTCTGGTAGGTTCTATCGCAATCAAAGCAGGGCCCTCCTCCGGCTCTATATTCTTTGATTCTCCTGGCCGTTGCGGTTCGACGATTGACCCAATGTTATCAAAACCGACGGCTGGGCGGGTAGGGGCAGTCGAATCTCCAGGCCCGCCAGGAGAGGACACTTAAACGACAACGGCTAGTCCCGTCGCGGCATGATGGTTACTTTGCGGTTCTCACCCTCCCCTGCGCTTTCGGTCCTGACACCCGGGTGCTCCGCGAGAGATGTGTGAATGATCCTGCGGTCGGCGGGGGACATGGGCTCGAGCGTGATGCTGCGGTTGGTCTGGGCCACCCGCGAGGCCACCTTGGAGGCCATGTCGCGCAGGGAGGTCTCCCGGCGCTGGCGATAGTTTTCAACGTCCAGCACGACCCTGACGTCCTCGTTCATCTGCTTGCGAACGATCAGGGTCACAAGAAACTGTAAGGCCTGCAGAGTCTGGCCCCTGCGGCCAATGAGAAGCCCCGAGTCCTCTCCCGCCAGATCGATAATCGGCCCTCCTGCCTCCGCGTCGTGCGCGGAACGCAGCGTGCGGGTTACGTTTACCCCGGCGGACTCGAGGATCCGGCCCACGGCGGCGGTGGCCAAGGCGGCGGGAGTCTGCTCTCCGTCGCCAGTCGCGAAACCGCTCGTCCGGGCACCGGCTCCCAGCGGGGTGACCCGCACCTGGGCCAACTCGGCCCCTATGCCCAGGAAGCCGGCCTTGCCCCTACTTAGTACTTCTACCTCGGCCGCGTCGCGGTCGACGTCTAGCTCTTTCAGCGCCAGCTCTATTGCCTCTTCGACGGTTCGAGCGCTCATTACGAGAGGTTCTTGCATCGCCATCAACCTCCTCAGGTTCGTCGTAGCTGGATGACGAAGACGGTGAAGTGGCCGGCACCGGCTCCGACTTTGGGAACAACGGGAATATGGGTTGCCATCCGGTTATGAAATACTGGATACCGATACCGATTACGTTGGATGCCACCCAGTAAAGGGAAAGGCCGCTGGGCAGCGTGAAGGAGAAGAACGCAATCATCAGGGGCATCAGCCACAGCATCATCATCTGGTTGGTGGACTGACGCGGATCGGTGGACGGCGTCATCGTCATCTTCTGCTGGAGCCACGTGGAAACGAAGACCAGCACAGGCATGATGACGTTTGTCGGGTCCGGCTCTGAAAGGTCCATCCACAGGAATGTCGCGCTCAGCGGCGCAGCGGTGTAGATGGGGAACACCGGTATCCACGCGTAGAATTTCTCTGACAGCGCAACCAGATGGTTGGGCCTGGAGTAGACCGTCTGGATCAACACCCGGAAAAGCCCAAACAATATGGGCATCTGGATGACAAGTGGACCCAGGCAGCCCACGGGGTTGACCCCCGCCTCGCGGTAGAGCCGCATGGTCTCCTGCGAGACCCGCTGCCTGTCCCGGCCGAAGCGGTCCTGGATCTCCCGCATTCGCGGCTGCAGGTCGGACATCGCCTTCATCTGGCGCAGCTGCTTGATGGTGAGGGGCAGCGTCACCAGCCGTACGATGACGGTAAAGACGATGATTGCAACTCCCATGTTGTTGAAGCAGATGGTGTAGAGCACCACCAGCAGGTTCAACATGGGACGGATTATTATTTCTCGCCAGAGATCGTCGATACCCAATAGGGTCCCTACCTTGTAGCCATGGCCGCACCGTAGGAGCGGCCCCGCACCAGGCGGTTATGTATGCTGCCGGGCCGCATCAGCGGCACTCCTCATCGTGGTTCCAGCACGCCCGCGCCGTCAGTATGGCCTCGGAGAACTGCTCGTGCACCTCAACGCGGCGCGCGCTGCCGTCGTCGGAGCCGACGTACACCGTATTGCCAACGGCGTAGAGCGGGGCCTTGATCTCGGCGTCACCCAGGGTCAAGCGGTGAAGCTCTCGCTGGCCTGCGCTGGAAGATACATCGAGAAGTATCAGGTCCCCGTCGCGGTTGGCCAGCACGAGACCCTTCGGCACCAGCACGGGGGGCGACACGAGCTCGGCACCGGCATCGAATTGCCATTGCAGTATTCCAGAACGGTCCAGCGCGTACAGGTGGCCGTTCATGTTGGGTGCGAATATCGTGGAGCCGTTGCTGATCGCCCCGGCCCAGAACCAGTTTCCGCCCTCGAACTCCCACAGCTTCGAGCCATCGAAGGCGTCCAGGGCGTACAGCTTTTTGTCGAATGAACCGACGATTACCATGCGGTCCAGTATGAGCGGCTTTCCGGCTACTACGCCTTCCGTCTCGAACCGCCAGAGCTCGTTGCCATCGGCGGCGCTCAGGGCGTATACGTGGTTATCGTGAGAGCCAAAATATATGACGGGAATTCCGTCCAGGTTGCCCACCGCCGGGGTGGACCAGATCTTGTCGCCGGTCTGGAAGGGCCTCCACACGGGATCGCCGGTTTCGGAGTGGTAACTGTAGAGATTGCCGTCTTCCGAGCCCACCACGATCAAGCTGTTTATGGGTTCGAAAGCGGGCCCTCCCACCAGGGGAGCCGGGTTACCGGCCTGGCCTAGCGGCCGACGCCAGCCTCGATCCGACACGCTCCCGTTTTCGGGATCGAGTGCATAGAGATAGCCATTATCGGCCGCCGCATAAAGCAGCCCCGATGCCAGCAGCGGGGCGCTGTAGACTCCCCTGAGAGACGAATCGTCATCCTGGGTGGGGGGGTAGCTCCACTTTTCCTGGAGGTTACCGTCGCCACGGTCCGTCAGGGCCTGCAGTCGTCCCTCCTTCGTGCCCACGTACACCACGCCGTCACCGACGGCCAGGGCATTCCAGCCGGAGCTGACCCCGCCGATATCGCGTGTGCACCCCGCAAGCAAAGGAAGCAGCAAGAGGGCAATCGCTGCCAGTAACAGGAATCGGGCACGAATCGCAGAAAGCCTGGCGAAGGCGCTTCCCGTCAATTGAACAAAAGCGCCGCCCGACCCGGTTGGTTGGCTGGGTTCAGTTCTTTTTCCGAGTCTGTTTGAGGGGAGAAAAAAGCGTCGGAGCAAATTCAGCTCTAACGGAGAGTCCGAATACTCAAGGCACCGGGTCGTATCCCTTGCCTCCCAAGGGATGACAGCGTGCCAGGCGTTTTGCGCCAAGCCAGGCGCCCTTCAAAACACCGTATCGGTTCACTGCGTCGTGGGAATAGTGTGAACAACTGGGCATGTACCTGCACGAACTCGGGAGAAGCGGGGAAATGCACACCTGGTAGGCGCGAATGCACCCAAGGACAACCGACTTCATTTAGACGATTCCCCGCCAGAATTGGAAACCTCACTATCAGCTGTGCCACCGTTCACTCGCTGCATGTCGGCCACAGCTATCCGGCTGCGGCGCAACAGGTTCAGAGCGGCGCGGTTCAAGTCGGAGAATGTGGCGTTCTGCGCACCCCGTCGAGCAATGAATACCGCATCCCACCCGGAATGGACGGCGCACCCTCTAACGGATTCCCTGAGTCTGCGCTTGATTCGGTTTCGGACAACGGAGTTTCCAACGCGTTTACTTACCACGAAAGCGAACCTGCTGTGGTCAAGCCCGTTGGCGAGGTAGCGAATCACCAGCAGCCGGTTGGCGGCGCTGACTCCTTCGCGGTGAATCTGGGAATGCCGTTTGTCGCCCGAAATGCGGTGCCTTCGCTGCATGACGAGGCACCGCTTGTCACACGCTTAACTTGTGCCGTCCCTTGAACCGCCGTCTCCGCAGAATGGCACGGCCATCGGAGGTCGCAGAACGAGAGCGGAACCCGTGAACCCGGGCCCGGCGGCGCTTTTTTGGTTGATACGTTCGTTTAGGCACTTTTCGAAATCCTACTCGCGGGATTATATGATTTCGCAGATTGGAACGTCAAGCTGTGCGCCAACGACGGCGCGGCGTCCCGATGGGGTGCCTCGGATGAAGCAGGGGCAGATTTCCAACCCGCTCGGGCATCGTTGTTCCCGCGAAAGGCCTGCTCCCGGCCTTATGGGCGATCTTGCCCTCCGCCCAACTCGGAGCACCGTCATTCCCTCACGTAACCCGTTATCCCTGCGCCCGTGACCTGTCAGCTGACATCCCTCACACCAGGGCGAAATTCCAGACCGGTAGCCATGTATGGCCAAAGGAACGCTCGCCTGGCGCCAGCGCAATGGCTCGCACCGACAAGGTGCCGGGAATCAAGATGTTTTGGGTTGAGCTCCCGGCCCGATAGTTTCGGGGTCGCGGGGTAGAATATGGCGTCGGTTTTACACCTGCTAGGGATAAATTTGTCCATCAGGCCATGCCAGGCGCATGGAATTGGATGGGAGGGCGAATGCCTTATCTAGACCTCAATGGCGACAGGTTCCACTATCACATGGACGATTTCTCCGACCCGTGGAGGCCCGGAGAGCCCGCGCTGCTGCACCACGCGGCCGGTGGGAACCTGCATCGTTGGCGGGCCTGGGTACCCGCGCTGGCCCGTCAGCGGCCGGTGCTGCGCTTCGATATGCGCGGCCACGCAGGGACGCCACCGCCACCCGGCATGCGGTTTTCCCTGCCTGACCTGGCTGCCGACATCGCCCGCGTGATGGACGGGTTGTCGGTGGAAAGGGTGCACCTGGCCGGTGCGTCTGCAGGCGGTATCGTCAGCCTGCGTTTTGCCCATGACTTCCCCGACCGTCTGCACAGCCTGACGCTGGTGGCCTCGACTCCCAGGCTGGCCCAGATGGGTGCGAGCATGGATGCCGGAGCCTGGCGGAGGATCCTCGAGGAAGAGGGAACCCGGGCTTGGCTGCTCTCCGATACCGATAAGCGATTCGGTCCGAATACCGACCGGGGAGTTGTTGAGTGGTACGCCGATGAGGGTGCAAGGACATCCGCGCCTGCTGTCCTTGCGCTCCAGGGCTGCCTGCTGGCCGAGGACCTGACGCCGCTGTTGCCGGAGATAGCTGTCCCCACGCTGGTGCTGGCCGCTTCCAACGATGACATCACCCCCTTGCCGGTACAGCAGATGATGGCTGAGCAGATGCCGAATGCAACCCTGCAGGTGCTCGATGGGGTCGGGCACAACATGAAAGTGGAAATCCCGGACGAGTTGGCCCGCAGAAGTCAACAATTCATGGCCGGAGTGGAGAGCGGTTAGCCCTGTCCATCCGGGCGGCCACCCGTACCCAATGGCCGGCAATCCTGCTCCGTCGGACGCCTTGGCGGTTGTTCCTGGCCCTTGATGTGCAACCCAAGGGAAGTGAAAGGGGCCCCTGCGCAATTGCAAGGGGCCCGTCTCTGTTCTGCCTCGCAGAGGGGCAGAAATTTAGTGGATGCGCAGTTAGGAACGTCTGTTAAGCGCCCGGCGACCACTTGTAGATTCGTGCGAGGGTTCCCCCCATCAGTGTTGCCCGGTCCGAATCCGACAGCTTGTCGGTAACCCGGAACGATTCCACTCCCTGCTCGAAGGTCAGGAGCCTGACTGCCCGCGTCCAGTCGGTGCCCCACATGCAGCGGTCCAGTCCATAGGCTTCAAACACGCGTCCCAGCGGCTCCCAGATATCCGGGTACGGGAACGGCTCGTGGGCCAGTGTGCCGGCGCCGGAGATCTTGATGGCCACGTTGTCCAACTCCGCCAACCGCAGGACGTTGGGGAGATCGGCAAAGGGCTCGGCCGGAGGGGGCGGCACGAAAGGCTGCGCCAGCCCGAGATGGTCAACGATGAACTGGGTGTCGGGATTGCGGCTGGCCAAACCGTGCATCAGCGGCAGCTTGCCCGCGGCCATCACGTTGGCCGGCACTCCCGCCTTGGCGCAGGCCGCGAAGATGCGGTTCAGTCCCGGATGATCAGGCTCTGCGTCGATGGCTCCGAGCATAACTCGGCAACCCACGACGCCGGTGGTACCGGTCCACTCGGCGACATCATCCTCGATGGTCTCCGAGTCCGGGTCGAAGGGCCTGACCACTCCGAACTTGTTGGGGTGCTGGGAATACACCTCGAGGGCGTAGCTGGCGTCATAACCGTAGAGGGAGAAAGGAGAGATGAGAATGGCACCGTTCACGCCCACGGCATCCATCGCGGCGACCATATCATCGCCGGTTACTTGTTCCGGACCTTCCAGGTGTCCTCTCCACGGCCTCTCGGGCGTATTTCGCAGATAAGCGTGTACCTGGCAGTCAATGGTGAGATTTTGAGTCGCCATTTTCTATCTCCTGGACTAATTGGACTTTGGGGAAAAGACGGGTGAGAGAGACCCGCCGCCTTTGAAGACGCCGTGGCCTACGGGCGCAAGTTTACACCAGAACCTCGCACCGGACAGGTCTTGAAAGGCGGTCTTACGTCCTGACCGCCTGCCCCGTTCAAACAGTAACCGGTGCTGCTGCCAGCAGGGTTCGGGTCGAACCTAGCTAACCCTCCATCAGGTGGGCGACCTCCCTATCCTGGATCACTTTTATCCTGGATCATTCCGAATGAATATACTGCATATTGACTATTGGTATAACTCGCTATAACCTAATACATGGATAGTATGTATTAACCACAACCATAACAGGACAGCGACCAAGGAAAAGGAGAGATCGCATGAAGACCTTATTGCACGACGAGTCCAGTGGCACATCCCATTTCATGGCGTCAGCGATGGCTGATGCCCAGACCGTGCGATGGTTCGGATGTTCTCCGAGAGGCAGCACTTGAATTCAATGCTGAGCGAGGACCGGACTACGCATCTCGCTCCGTCCCTGTCCCACTGCAACGATTGAGAAGACACCGTCCAATGATGGGGCCGATGACGGGGGCTGCTGTCCACACCCAGGAGGCAAGGGCCGAAGGGCCACGCGCAGGCCGGGGGTGGCACGGCGATTGGGATTCAAAGCGTACGTGGTCTTGGTTCAGCGAGACCGCAATATCATCCTCCGGCGGGACAATTCAAGGCGAATTCACAGGTTCCAACGTTCTGGAGGATTTTAAATGAAGAAAACACTATCCATTTTCGTCGTCCTAGGAGGGCTGGTTGCCCTTGTGGCCCTGTTGGCCGGTGGAGTTCTCAGTGCCAACGGGAATGACGAGGAAATGATGGTAGAGGTATCCATCACCAACTTGACTCGTGGCCAGATACTGTCCCCGGTTTTCGTCGCCAGGCATGACTCGAACGCGGGCCCTCTCTATTCCCTGGGTGAAAAAGCCAGCGATTCCCTGGCCAAGATGGCCGAGGATGCCGACGCCTCTGACCTGTTGGAAGAGTGGGACCCCGCCGACAACCACAACATAGCAGAAGCCAAGGTGGTCAGCCTTAACAGCGGCCCGATAAAGCCGGGCCAAACGGTGACGATGAACTTTGACATTGACGACGGCAAGAGCATGATGTCTTTCGCCAGCATGCTGGTGTCGACCAACGACGCCTTCATCGGAGCCAGCGGTTTCGACCTGTCCAAGTCCCGGACCGTTTTCCTGAATGCATACGACTCGGGCAGCGAGGCCAATAGCGAGCATTGTGCCTACATTCCCGGGCCCCCTTGCGGCAACTTCGTCCACGACCCTGCTGAGGCAGAGGGGTTTGTTCACGTCCACGCTGGCGTCCATGGCGACAAGAACCCTGGCCTGGACCCCGCGGAACACGACTGGCACAACCCCACGGCCCGCATGACGGTGCAGACCTGGAAGCTCAGCCGCTAACCCGGCTGCGACATCCATACCAGGAACATGGCGCTCTGTCGCTTGGATCCCTTGGTGACCCGACTACCCGCCCCATGATTCGTTCGGATAGGGAGGCTTCGGGCCCCGGGGCACTCGGCAAGGCTTGGAAACTGGAAAAAAAGTGCTTGACCCTAGGTTCCCATTGCAAGCCTGCCGAAAAGGGTCGCCGGTCGCTCTGAGAATGTAAAGGAGGCTGAACAACTCGGGTTCAAACGGTACTCAAACAGCAACAATGGCCCATAGCGGTGAAGTCCCGACCTCCCGGTCCCGCCGGCGGTAGGTCGGGCTTTGCCGCTTCGTCTTTGAGCAGGAAACGGCTGGAATCCCCCAGGACGCAGGTTTGCGGGGCCGCCACTGTTCCCTGGTGAAATCAGGCTGGCGTGGCGGGGACCGGA
Organism: Dehalococcoidia bacterium; assembly: GCA_965219395.1. GTDB lineage: Bacteria > Chloroflexota > Dehalococcoidia > Lucifugimonadales > UBA3495 > VXOI01. Next base: position 2,312,056 of record CBDCNN010000002.1, on the reverse strand, counting down.
ATGCCCGGAACATTCAGTTGGACGCGGGCAACCGTTGCAGCAGTAGTGATGAACAGGGTCTTCCAGTCTACCCCGCCGAAGGCCATGTTAGTCGTGTGGTCCACCTCGGTCAGGATGGTGCCCAGGTGATTGCCAGCAGCGTCCAGGACCCAGATTCCACCCGGCCCGGTGCAGTAAACGTTGCCCTCCACGTCAACCTTCATGCCGTCGGGTATGCCGGAACGGTCTCCCTCCAATTCACAGAAAACACGCCGGTTGGACAGCATCCCGTTGGGCCGCACGTCGAATGCATCGATGCGTCCAGTGCTGCGAAACATGTTGTCGTTGTTGACGTGCAGGCCCTGGGAGTCGTTTATGTAGAGAATGCTCTCATCGGGAGAGAATGCGAGGCCGTTCGGAAGCACGAAGTCCCGCACCAACAGGTTGATTTTGCTGAGATCTGGCGTTACCCGGTAGACACCGGCAAAGTCGAGGTCGGTGTCGGGTGCGGGGCCGCCGGGATCCGTGAAGTAAATGCTGCCATCGGATTTCACCACCACGTCGTTAGGGCGGTTAAGTGGCAAGCCGTGATAGCTGCCCGCGATCACCGTAATGCTGCCGTCGTCTTCGGCTCGCGAGACCCTGCGTAAGCCTCCCTCGCACATCACCAGCCTTCCCTGCGGGTCCCGGGTGAGGCCGTTGGCATTATTGGTGGGCTCCTGCAACAGCGTCACCCCATCGGCGACAGTCCACTTCCACCTGCGGTTGCCTCGAACCTCGCTGAATATCAGACAATTGTCTTCGTACCACCACAGGGGACCTTCCCCTATGACGTAGCCAGTGCCGAGCACTTCCACCTGCTGGTCTAGGGAAACGATGCGTTCCATTGCGGGTGCGAGCTGCTCGATTGGCATTGCCGCCTCCTTGCTATTCCAACTCAGTTGCGTGAGTAGTCCAGATGGTCAGATTGTAAGCGTCCTGCCCGGAATTTGACAGGCGGCAGAGATTCTCCGTGCCTCCGTGGACGAAAGGATGGACGGTCAGGGCGTGTAGGTGCGGTAGTAGGGGCAGCCGGAGTAAGTGGCCCGTAATGCCCTGCCTGAGGCCACCGCATCGAACCGCACGGTCTCCGCTGAGCGAGGGTCATCGCCGATGCGGAATTGTCCATCCCCGATTGGCACCAGGGGATCATTTCCTCCCTGAGGATAGGCCAGTAACAAGGAGCCCTTTCGCACCACGATTCGAAAATTGGTCAGCCCAAAGTTGTAAGTCCTGTAGTGCCCTTTGAAGGAATCCCATTCGGCGGGATAATCGAAGCTGGCAGGTTCCGAATAGCCTTCTCCGACGTACCAGTCTGGCCCGTGGAAGGCTTCGACCACCCGGCCGTTCTCGCGCCCGAACTCCAGGAGGTATCGTTCCAGCTCAGGGTGGCGCACGTAGAATCTGTCATCGCCCCGCGGCTGAAGGACAATTTCCTGTCCACCCCAGAGAAGCGACAACCGGTTCCCCTTGGCGAAAACTTCCAGTTGCTCCTCTCCTTCACGATAGGTACCGGCGTAGTCGGATGCATTGATTGTCGCCTCTGGGTCGGTGGAGGCCGGCATCGCTGGTATTTCCCCACCGTGCAATCTGGCCCTCAGTGTGCCGATGACGCTCAACGCCATATCGACGGCGCCGAACGACTGCACCAAGCCGTTTATCAGTATCACCACTCCGATGCCCTCGTCGAGGTCGGCAATCATTGCGGCCACGAATCCGGTGGTGCTCCCTCCATGACCCAGATAGGCGTGGCCGTCGATGTCCGCCAAGGTAAGAGCGTAACCGTAGTGGGCTCCGCCCCACTGCGCTGTTGCAATAGCCCGTTGAGTCATCAGTCGGAAACTGTCCTCAGACATGAGCCGCCCCGACGGACCGAAACCGCCGTTCATGAACATTCGCAGGTAGATAGCCATGTCGCTGGCGGTGGAAGCTTGGCAGCCATCACCGACACCATATTCGGTCCACATAGCGGGCGCCAGGCCGTGATCAACGTGTTCGGGGCGGTCGTCGTAGAAGCTGCGGTAACCAACCGCGGCCCGTTTACGCGTCTCGTATCCGATCACTGGATGGGAATCGTACATCCCCAGCGGGTCGAGGACCCTCGACTGGATTGAATCCTGATATGACCGACCGTCCAGCTCCTCCAGCAGGAAACCGAGTGTCTTGTAGCCAACGTTCGAGTAGCGAAAATACTCGCCTGGCGGTACCCGGACTTGCGTGTCCCTCAACGCCCATGCTTCGTACAGACCGTGGCTTCCGATGTCCGTGCCGGAGGGGAGGCCGGAGGTATGCGTCATCAAATGATGCGTGGTGATGGGACCGTGGTCGGACTTCACATCGAACCACGGCAGGTAGCTGGACACGGGCGCCTGAAGGTCGAGCGCACCTTCGTCGTGTAGCTGCATCAGTGCGACGTTGGTGAACGACTTACCGATGGAGCCGATTTCGAACACCGTTCCGGGCTGGACCGGATAGCGGGAATCCACGTTGGCGAATCCATATGTCCCCACCTTGAGCACCCTGTTCCTGTCAGTGATTCCCAGTGCCAGCCCTGGAATGTTGACCTGCCGCATTCGTTGCGCAATGTAATTGTCTACTGCCTCGAAGGCGCCTGCAATGTTTGCCATCAGCTGTTCCTCTCTACAGTTGGTGAGACATCCCGAAGTTCCTGGCTGGTTCCTGGCTGAAGGATAAACCCATTAGATGCCAGTATCTCGAGAAAAGGCATTATCAGTTGTTGACGAACCTTAGCGCTAGTTCCAAGACAGGTTCAGTTCAACCAGCCTTTTCAGATTGCCCCACTCCATGGTCCTGCTTTGCCCACGGATGTCGCCCCTGAAGGAGTTACCAGAGATCCACATGGGTCAGTTGTGGCTGGAGTTATCGATAGGATTGAGATTAGTCAGAGTGGTCAGTTTGCGCAGTTCCGCAGGAAGATTTCCATTCAAGGCCTGGCTCTCGATCACCAGATGCGACACGCGATCGCTGCCAACCATTGAAAAGCCCGTCCATTTCTTCAGCGGGCCGTCTGTCATCCGGTGCTTTTTTCCACCCGTCGCCGTTGGCAGACTAGGGCGTGTTATCAAAGCCAAGCAGGGGGTTAAAGTGAGGTTGGTGAGTAGAGGAAGAGGTGAGGCGTGTGGGACGAGGAGACTTGACGGGTCAACAGTGGCAGCGTCTGGAGTCGTTGTTGCCGGCGCAAAAGCCATGGACCGGACGGCCCGGCAAAGACCATCGCACGATCATCAACGGCATCTTGTGGATGCTGCGCACCGGCGCTCCTTGGCGGGACATGCCGGAGAGGTACGGTCCCTGGCCTACGGTAGCCACCCGGTTCTACCGGTGGCGCAAGCGGGGGTTGTGGGACCGGCTAATGGCGGAGGTGCAGCAGAGGGCTGATGCTGCCGGGCAGATAGACTGGGAGGTCCATTATGTGGACGGTACCGTAGTTCGGGCGCATCAGCACGCTGCCGGCGCAAAAAAGGGGGAGGAGACCAAGCGTTAGGGCGTTCACGGGGAGGCTTTGGAACGAAAGTCCACGTACGAGTGGAGGGCCGGGGCAAGCCGGTGGCCTTCGTTCTGACCCCGGGACAGCAGCATGAGGCCACCGTATTCGAAGGGTTGATGACCGAAGGGGCGGTGAAAAGACCCGGGTGTGGCCGTCCCCGTATAAGACCCGGCCGGGTCTGTGGTGATAAAGGTTACAGCAGCCGCAAGATTCGCGCCTATCTCAGACGGGGGGAATCCGCTACACCATCCCCAGGAAAACGAATGAACGGCGCACCGGCTCCTTCGACCGGGTCCTGTACCGGACACGCAACCTGGTAGGGCGGGCAATTAACCGGCTAAAGCAATTCCGCCGTATCGCCACCAGGGTATCGCGACCAGGTACGAAAAGAGGGCTGATAACTACCTGGCAATGCTGCAAATCGGGTCGACCCTAATCTGGTTATAGTTTGAAAACACGCCCTAACAGAGGGCCGGTGCCGCTAATGTCGTGAAGTGCCGATGGTAGGCTTGTGAATTCCTCCGGATATACTGAGTGGTTGAGCTGTTCGCCGATGGTGGGTCCATTTCGTGGTAACCTGAGCCAGAGCGCCACGCAAGGATGAGAGTCCATTCTCTAGAGAATGGCCAATAGCTGCGAGGGCCTGCGAACCCATTTCTGACGGGGGTGCTATGCCAGCTCCCAGGGTGATTTACCAAGCCAATCCCGGCAGCCCCATCGACGTTGACCGCGAATTCTACGGGCGCCTAGGCCGGGATACGGAAGCCAGGAGCATCGTCGACCACTTCGTGGTGCCAATGCGCTCCGGGAAGGCGTGGCCCGTCATGGCAGGCCAGATTTGCCGCATCGTGGTGGTTGAGGGAGCACAGGTTGCCGACTTCAATGCCTGGAACCTGAACAATCCCCGGGAACGGTTCTGGGCAGCCCGTACCAAGCAGTTGCACCGGGCTCACGTCAGCACATTCGACAGGCTGTGGTCCTGCCTTCCATACCTGAGGCCCATGTTGACCATCACCGGCGACACGGTGGACTATCCGTTGGACGAGGATGGCGCGGGCTGCCACGACCTGCTGGGCACTCGATGTGACCCTTACGTTCACAAGTTGCTGAACGGCGAGGATTTCGACTACTGCTGTCATTCCAACCTCGTACGGGCAATCGCCCCGTACCACCTCAACGAGAGCGACGTCCACGACGTGCTGAACATCTTCCAGGTAACAGGACTGACCAAGGGCGACCAGTATTTCGTGAAGCCTTCGCCAGCGAAGCGGGGAGACTACTTCGAGTTTATTGCGGAGATCGACCTGCTCTGCGCAATTTCCACCTGTCCCCACGGAGACCTTTCCGTCCAAGTGTGGGGGGAGGACGCCGCCGATCCCATTGAAACGTGCCACCCGCTGGGCGTCGAGATATATCAGCCTGATCCAGGGCTCCTGGAAGGCTGGCAATCGCCCTCCGTGGTCGACTACCGCGGCATCCATGGCCTTGACCGCCAATGATAGCCAGACAGCCGTTGCGGTGATCGGATTAGACCAATAGCCAGAGAATCGGCCGGAGGAAGAGATGATAGTGGTAACCGGAGCGGCAGGAAGGCTGGGCCGCAGGGTGGTGCAGTTGCTGGTTGACCAGGACAGGGAAGTCCTGGCGACTGATCAGGTGCAGGCCGATGACCTGCCGGCTGAGTTTGTGCGCTGCGATCTGGGGAACACGCAGGCGGTGCACGATGTTCTGGGAGGCGCTGAGGCCGTGATCCACATGGGCGCCATCCCCGGACCGCTCCGGGCTGAGCCAAGGTTCATATTTGAGAACAACGTGTCGGCCGACTTCAATGTGATGATGTCGGCGGCGGAGTTGGGACTCCGGCGTGTGGTGTTCTCCTCCAGTGCCTTCGGCATGGGTTGGGCGCACGATGGGAACGCCTTTGTGCCGCTGTACCTGCCCTTGGACGAGAAGCATCCCATGATGCCCTTTGAGCCCTACGGCCTTACGAAGCAGGTCGGCGAGGACATCGGCAGGATGATCGCCCGCAACTCGGCTACCACGGTGGTCAGCCTGCGGTTTACCAACGTGGCGCTACCGGAGGTGCAGGCGGAGTTTCCTTGGCCAGCCCCCACGCCCGAGAACCCTCTCACGATGGTGATGTGGGCCTACGCCGATGCTCGTGACGTGGCCGAGGCCCACGTGCGAGCTCTTGATGCCGAGATCGAGGAGTATGAGGCGTTCATGCTTGCCCAGCCCTCCAGCCGTTTCGTAGAGTCCACCATCGATATCGTGAAGAACAACTTCGGCGATCGTGTGGAGATCAGAGACGGGCTGAGCGGCACCGCCAGCGTGATCAGCACGGCAAAGGCACAGCGGGTACTGGGGTGGAAACCCAGCCACGACTGGAGGTAAAGAGCCGGGCCGAGGTTCCCTAATCCTCGCGCGCCCGGCACCCCACTTCGCGATGTCTCGCCGGTTTACGCCCGGGGCCGGATGTTCTGGTTGTGGCTGAACAGGTTGGTCGGGTCGTACTTCTGCTTCAGGGCCGCCAGCCTCTGGAAGTTGTCGCCGAACGCCGCCTGAATCGCCTCCGCCCCCTCCTCTTCCTCGGTGCCGACCTGGTTGATGTAGGCACCCGACGAGTATGGCAACAGGTCCGTGGCGAATTCCCGGGCCCAGCGTATGTGGACCTCCGACTCCCCTGGGTCCATGAAAACCGCGTTGGTTGCCCACTCGGTCAGGGCGTGCCGCTGACCGAAGGCGGTATCACCGGCAGGCACGCGCCGGGCCGCATTGCCGAGGTACTGGAACAGGATGGACGAAAGCGGCGAGGTTATCCGGTCGAAATAGCCCAGCGCAATGTCCACTATGTCGTCGCTGACCGCGCTCACAAAGTGGGACTTCAGGTAGTTCTGGCGTCCCGCGGGCGCCACCGCCAGCTTCTGGGCCTCGGTGTAGGACATGGGCCTGACGTCGTCCACCAAGGGAGCGCCGATGTCCCGGAGCGGCTGGATGGCCCGCTCCCCTTCCTCGACGGAACCGTGGTAGCAGAGCAGAATGCTGCAGGCCTTTCCGCCGCCATCCGGGAGCGTATGCAGGAACGTGATGAGGTTCATCTCGTCGGGCATATTGTCGGTAAAGTCGTTGACCCGTGGGAAGAATTCCCTCACATTGTCGAACGGGAAGATCAACCAGCCGGCCAGCACCTCCATCCCGATGGAATGCAGCTGGTACTCCAGCGAGGTGACGACGCCGAAGTTGCCACCGCCACCCCTGAGGCCCCACAGAAGGTCCGGGTTCTCTCCGGCGCTGGCGGTAATCGCCCGGCCATCGGCTGCGACCACGTCGGCGGCTATGAGGTTGTCGCAACTGAGGCCGTAGCTGCCGGACAGCCATCCGATGCCGCCGCCCAGCGTGAGGCCGGCGATTCCCGTGTCGACGTCCGTCCCTCCGGTCGTGGCCAGCCCGAAGGCCTGGGTTTCGTGGTCGAACGCTCCCCACTTCGTCCCGCCCTGGGCTCGGACCGTCTTGGCCACGGGGTCGACGCGGACGCCCGTCATCCCCGAAAGGTCTATCATCAGACCGTCGTTGCAGACGCTGTTGCCAGGGAAGTTATGCCCGCCGCCGCGCACCGAAATGAGCAGGTTGTTCTCCCTAGCGAAATTGACCGAGTTGATCACGTCTGCCGTACCGCTGCAACGGGCAATCATTGCGGGCCGCTTGTCTATCATGGCGTTCCAGATCCGCCGGGCCCCGTCGTACCCGTCGTCGCCTGGGAGCAGCGTCTCACCGTAAAGGCTGCCCCGGAAGTCCTTGACCGCGGCCTCGCCGATGGCTGCGTAATCTCCGGAAAGGGTAGCAATGTTAAGGTCTGCCATGCGTCCGCCCTCCTGCGTGACTTTTGACGCTCCAGGAAATTCTCTGACTATGACGCTCGTGCGATATTCAAACGCACCCGTGTTGAGCTTCTGAGTTAACAGGCAAGTGAAATACCCTTTGCTGCCTTGAGTGTCTCCTCGAGGATGATGGGAAACTCGGGATTAGCCTGGTTCCTCCCATTTGACGAGCCGGCCGGACTGCATAACCAAAGGTATGTTTTTCTCGTCCTGCAGAATGGCGATGTCGTCTACAGGGTTGGCATTGACCATTATCAAATCCGCCAACTTGCCTGGCTCGAGAGTGCCAATCTCATTCGACCGTTCCAGGAGTTCTGCGTTGGTGCGCGTCGCAGATACCAGGCTGGCGATCGTTCCCATGACTGCTGCTTTCAATTCAAGCTCTACGGCCTTCAGTCCGTAGTTCTGTCCAAACAGATCGGCCCCCGAGGCGATGTTGACCCCGGCAGCCATTGCGATTTCCACGCTCTGACGCCCGGCGCCCCTGGCAAAGTTGATCTTCTCGATGGTCACCTCAGAAATTCCCTGCTCCCGGCCCCGTTCCGCGATCAGGTCGAAGACCGTCAGAGTCGGGACGAGGTACATGTCGCTCTCTTTCATCAGCGAGGCTGCTTCCTCGTCGAGGAAATTCCCGTGTTCAATACTGCGAACACCGGCTTCAACGCAGTTCCTGATTCCCTCGGGGACGTAGACGTGGGCCATCACCTTCTTCTTGACAGCCCTGGCCTCGTAGACCGCGGCGGCTATCTCCTCGACGGTGAACTGGGGAGAATCGAGGGGGTCGGTGGGCGACGCCGCTCCGCCACCGGCCATAATCTTCAGCTGGTCGGCGCCAGTGCGCAGTTGCTCCCGGGCCGCCTGGCGCACCTGGGGAACGCCGTCGCAAATGGACGGCCGTGGCGCCAGCCGATGGCCTGCCCGTAGTTCGCCCCGGTCGTGCCTCTGGCGCATGTCGCCGTGGCCACCGGTCTGGGATATGTAGGCCTGGCTGGTGAATATGCGAGGCCCCGGGATCAGTCCGGACTGCACGGCCACCTTGAAACTGTAATCGCAACCGCCAGCGTCCCTGATCGTCGTAAACCCGGCCATCAGCGTTTCACGCAGGATGCGGGCCACGGAAAACGCGTAGATTGCGCCGGGATGATTATCCTCAAAGTTGGCGCCGAAAGAATTGTCCACAGCACCGACGTGGGTGTGGGCATCGATCAAGCCGGGCATAACCGTATGGTTCCCGGCGTCGATTACCCTTGCGTCCCGCGGCACCGCCACCTGGTCGGCAGGCCCGACGGCGGTGATCAGGTCGCCGGTAACCACGACGGTTCCCGGACCATAGGGATCCCTTCCCGTGGAATCGAATATGGTGGCATTCTGCAGGACTAAAGTATCAACCATATCATCCTCATCGCCGACGCCGACCGAGCGGCAGCGTGGGCATTGAGCAATCAATCGTCCATGTTATTCAGCGGTTCAAGGCCAATATTAACACCCGAAGGGTTGATACAGGGTACGCAGAAGGTCTTGATAGTCCGGCTACGGTTGACGGGAAGTGATTCAGCAAAACGGTCAACTTCAAGGGGCAAACTTTATGGAGCCCAGGGCTGGCAAGACCGCCGACGTTCACGACAAGTGAATAGATCCGCTACAGTCCCGAACCCGCCCAGAACGGAGCTCACCAGCCCGACCGCCGGTCATTCGAATCTTGAACTACGCGGCGTACCCACTGGGTGTCCACATGCTTACGGCAAGTCATGCCGGTAGCCGTGCAGGGCCATAGCGTTGGAATTCGACGGTCCTGGCCCCTGGCGACTTTTGTAATGGCGTGACCGGCCTCCTCGACATCGTCCAGGTCTTCAAATTGTGGACAAATCCGGTTCTTTCCCACGAGACGCAGCTAGTGGCCGACAATACTTTGCCACTACAAATGGTCTACACTGTTACGCATATCAGTCATGCTGCGTGTTTTATGTGATGGCAAGAGGGGTATAAGTAATTTCTCGGCGGACCTCCTGCAGGCCCCGTGATATATTGCCCTACGACGCTGCGCTCACTGGCGCAGATACTAGGAGGGCGGCAAGATGGTCGACAAGGAACAGGACTGGGAATACGGCCTGCGCACCGAGGGGCACCAGGCGCAGGGTGGAAATGCCGGGCCGGTGGTGATCGGCGAGAACGGATTCCACTACCAGGTCTCCGGCGCGAACTGGGGCAACCTGCCCGAGGGCGTCGTCTACCAGGAGGGTACGGCCGTCGCGGTCGACTCCAAAGACCAGGTGTACGTCTTCAACCGCGGCACCATTCCGATGGTAGTGTTTGACACCGACGGCAACGTGCTGCGCACCTGGGGCGAGGGTGTGTTCGCCAATCCCCACGGGGTGACCATTGCCCCCGACGGCACCGTGTTCTGCGTGGACAACGGGGACAGCACCGTGCGGCAGTTCACGCCCGACGGCAAGCTGCTGATGACCCTTGGCACGCCCCACAAGCCAACCCCAAAGATGAGCGGCGACCCGTTCAGCGTCCCGGCCCACGTGGCCTTCGACAAGCGGACGGGCGAATTCTACGTGGCGGACGGCTACTCGAACGCCAGGGTTCACAAGTACTCGCCCGACGGCAAACTCCTCTTTTCGTGGGGCGAATCCGGCACAGGAGACGGCCAGTTCAACATTGTCCACAACGTTGAGTGCGACAATGACGGCTGGGTCTACATCGCAGACCGCGAGAACCATCGAATCCAGGTGTTCAGCCAGGACGGCCAGTTTGAGACCCAGTGGGGCAACCTGTCCCGCGCCGCCGCCATCTGCATCGACGACCGTTCCGGCGACGAACTGCTGTACATCGGCGAATACTTCTGCGGGATCGCCACCAATGATATTGGGACCGACCTCGGGCCCCGCGTAACGGTGATGAACACCAAGGGCAAGGTGCTGGCCAGGGTCGGCCGCGAGAGCTACGGGGACCAGTCGGGCCGCTTCTATTCGCCCCACGGAATTGCCGTCGACTCCCGTGGGGACGTGTACGTGGCTGAGGTCTCCTGGACAGACTACGGACGGCACATGGACCCGCCCCGGGAGCTCCGGTCTATGCAGAAGCTGGTGCGGGTCCTCGACTGACCGGACTCTCCCGGGAGCAAGAGACGCCCTACTCCGAAATCCCCAGGGCCTTTCGAACTGCCGCACCTATGGGGGTCAGAGGGCTTTCCTCCGGCGGGCCGTGAGGCACCATGCGATTGTGCTGGATGGCAACTGCCAGGCGGTGCGTGGGGTCTGCCCAGCCGAGGGAGCCGCCGGCACCGTTGTGACCAAAAGCCAGAGGGTTGCCGCCCATGGCACCCATGCCTGGGCTGCCTGTGAAATGGAAGCCTCCGATGGTCCCGTTGTGGGGTTTGCCACTCACCTGGTCGTAGTCGCTAGGGGGACGGGGTACGTGGAATGTCCGCACACGGTCCTCGGACAGCAGGCGGACGCCGTCCAGCTCTCCGCCGTTGGCCAGCATGGCATAGAACCGGGCTTGGCTTCGCGCTGTCATGATCCCCTGGGCACCGGGGATGCAGGCCCGGCGAACGTCGGAACGGCCAAACACCTCCTGGGTAGTCCCCACCTCCGGTGGAGTGGCCCGGGGCCGCAGCGAGTCCGGGGGCATCCCGGGGGCGCCGGGAGGGATCGGCGGCAGATCGGTAAGCCTGGCAACGCGTGGCTCCACTTCGGGTGGAATTCCGGCCCACAGGTCTGTGATGCCCAGGGGTTGGCAGATTTCATCCTGGATGAACTGACCGAAGGGACGGTGCAGCGGGTCGGTCCGGCGCACCACCTCGCCCACGACCCAGCCGAAAGTGTAGGCCATGTAGCCGCTTCGGGTCCCCGGCTCAAAGAGCGGACGCATCTCCGCGAGCTGCCCCACCATCCAGTCCCAGTCGCACATCAACTCAGGAGTAACTCCCAGCGGCATCAAGGGGACCCCGATGCGGTGGGTCAACGCATCGAACACCGTGCCCTTGTCCTTGCCATGCTTGCCGAACTCGGGCCAGTACTTGGCCACCGGTTGGTAGTAGTCCACCAGCCCCCGTTCCGCCTGGATGTGGAGAGCGGTAGCCGACATTGCCTTGATGTTGGAAAACACAGGGAATGGGGTGTTTCCGTCGACCTCCCGGCCGGTGGTCTCGTCCGCCAGGCCTCCCCACTGGTCGATGACCAGCTCGCTGTCCAGGTATGCCGCGACTTGGACTCCGATCTCGCCGCGCTCTCCGATGGCAACGTCGATGGCTTCCTGGACGATGCTTTTCGCATTCTCCGTCATAACTGCGCCTCACCTTCTATGATTCTGAAAGGGGATCACCCGGTCTGCCTGACCCGTGTTGCTGTCAAGGCCGCGGGCCATTGCAGTGGCTTGGCCTAGATTGGCAGAAGGGGAGGACAAATTTCAAGGGGGCCGATGCGAGGAACCAAATCCGGTTCGGAGAGAGATGGCCCGTGCAGGCAATGCCGAAATTGCTTGTGGACTTGGCACTGTCCCTGAAGACCTGAGGTGATGCCCCATGGAGTGGGAATCCCCGCTCGAGAGGGGCAGTAAGGAAATGATTCAGTTCGCTGCCCGTCTCACGATTCTGGCACCCAGGCTGCAGACGCCCTGTTGTCCAGCAGGATGTTGGCTGTGGCAGACTTCTCCGCTGCTGCGCTGTCTGCAACGTATCACGCCGCCGTTCGCAAGGCCGTCCCCTGCTCAGGGCTTGCTGCATACCAGCGGCGGTGCATTGCCTATCGGAGCGAACGCTCCCGGAGGCGTTCCCGCCTACCGGCCAGCAGGGCTGTAGCTGGTCGGGTTGTAAACGGCCGGCCCGCTATACACCCACGGCCCGTTTCGGGGGTTGGTGTCCCCGGATTTGTGCCACACGTAGGATGCCCTGATTCTGAAGTTGTAGTTTTCCCCAACGACCGGTTCGGCATTTTTGCAGTAGCTGGTCAGGTTGACTCGGTGCTCTGCCGGGTCCAGCGTGTCATAACCCCGATGCAGGTTCCGGTACTTTCGCAGTGAGCACCAGCCGCCGGATTGACCGTCGGGAAGCTTGTACTCGACGTCGTAACGGAACTGCGGGACGGTATTGCCGTCGTCGTCGAGGATTGCTTTTTTGAGTATTGCCTTTTTGTTGCTGCGTCGTACCGGACGGAAGTCCGGATTGTTGGGATAGTAGGGGTCCGGCCGGTCCCACGTCAGCGTGAAACCGCCAGTATCCCTAATCGAAATCGCGAGGTCTGTTGGAGCCCCGGGTGCTCCGGACATCGCCGAGTACCCGACAGACGGTGCGCTTTCCCCCAGGACGTTTCCTGCGATAACCCGAACCTGGTAGCGCCCGTAACTCGCCATGTCCTTAAGTAGCACCGACCGTGCCAAGTGGTCGGATACCTTCAGTTCATCATTGAATGGCCTGTCGCCCCTGGTCCTCCACTGCACCAGGTAGTAGTCGGCACGGGTGCCGCCGCTGGGAACGTCCCAGAAAACGAGCAGCGAATCTTTACCGCCCGTGGCCTCGACGTCAACGGGCGTTCCGGGGGGGTCGCCGCTGGGGTTGTAAACCACGGCACCACTGTACTTCCAGGGACCGTTGCGGACGTTGGTGTCTCCTGATTTCTTCCAGACATGGGACGCCCGGATTCTGAATTTGTAGCTTTCTCCCACGGCCGGCTCGGCGTCCTCACAGAAAGTGGTCACAGTCTGCCAGTGAACCGGGGGATGGAGGTCCGCTTCGCCACGTTGCAGGTCGCGGTATTTATCGAGGGAGCACCATGGCCCTGACTGACCATCGTCGAGCTTGTACTCAATGTCGTATCTGAACCTCGGCACCGTGTTGCCGTGCTCATCAATTGAAGGCTGTGGTCAATAAACTGATGGAGGTGGAACGGGAGAGCATCATACCCACTCAGGCACTGATGGAGGCGTTGGGGGAAACTGGCGGAAACCGCGAACATCTGCTGCGGCGCGTAGAGGCGTTTGCCAAACGCAACCGGCAGTTCGCAAAGGAAAACAAGGAACTCAAAGAGAATCTCAAATTGCTTGAGGAGAATGACAATGAGTGTATCTCCCACGAAGCGGCGGGAGGCGTGTTTGCGCTTACTCCGTAGCGACTTCGACATTGACGGAACCGTCGAATGGATGCTGAAGGAGTGGGCCGACGAGCCGACGAGCCAGCGGGCCACCAACAAGGGCAAGCTGTGCCGCAACATCATCACCATTGGCAGCACCGGTGACCAGCAGTACCTCAACCTCGTGTCTTTCCAGCAAGCACCGGACATCTACAACAAGGAACTGCACAGTAAGGATGTCGAGAGGCTGGAAAAGGACTTGGCTGGCGCCAAAGAGGAATCCAGGAACTACCGCGAACTCTATGACGAAAAGGTTGGCGAGGTTCTGGATCTCAACGAAAAGCTGCGGAACTCTCAGGACCGTATGCTGGCGTTGATGGACAGAGAGGGCGTAGCCGCGGCCTGATTGCCTCCATACTCCAACTACTCCGTCTCGCGGGCAGGGCTTTCCTGCCCGTTTTTATTGGGAGGTTAAAGCTGATGGGCCACTTGTGCGGTTCAACCTGCAAACGCAAGACTGGCGAGCATTGCACAACCTGTCGTGTCGGCGGCGGTCAAACCGTCTTGACCATAGACCCAAGCAACCCGGAGAAACGCCGTCAACACGCTACGCCGATTGAGATTGGCGCAGCGGTCGATATGTACTTTGACGGGCTATCCTACCGCCGTGTAGCGGAGAACATCGGAGACTACTTCCACCGCCCCACGAATGCCGCAACCGTCAACCGCTGGGTGAGGGACAATACGGCAAGGTTGAAGGAAGTCGTCGAGGCGACACCAGTGGACACCGGGCCGGAATGGGTAGCCGATGAATTGCAAGTACGGCTGGGCGGAGAGAAGTACTGGATTTTCAACGTAATGGATTCCAAGACTCGTTTCGTCCTCGCCGCCTACCTCTCCCGCGAGCGCACAACAAGGGCAGCGGCTACCGCTATGGCTATGGCCAGACAACGGGCGGACAACGCTCCCGAGGAAATCAAGACCGACGGCCTGAGGTCCTATCAGCAAGGCGTCAAAACAGCCTTTCCCAACAATCCCGTCACACACGTAGTCAGCAAAGGTATTCGGACGGAAATCAACAACAATCTGAGCGAGCGGTTGCAAGGGACATCCCGCGATCGGGATAAGACGTCGCGCGGGATGAAGCATCGAGAGAGCGGGCAAGCATACCTAAACCAAAGCCAAGGTGGGATGTGCATATGGCTGGTGATGGGGACCTGGATTGGGGTTACGCAGGAACTCCTCTGCCCTTGATTGCAGGATGGTCCGGCAGCGGCGCTTGACCTCCTCTTTCCGCCCGGCCAGCGCCTCCAAGAAGTTGCCGACTTTCTCCTGCACCAGGGCTTTGGTCCCCAGGCACAGGTTTCCGGTGGCCTCCTCTCGCGCCCAGCCCCAGATGGCCTCATCAGCGTTGAAATCCGGGCTGTAGCCTGGCAGGTTCACCAGACGCAGGTTCAGTCCCGGCGTCTGGAGATATTCCCTCACTGCCTCGCCGCGGTGGGCCGGGGCATTGTCCCAGATCACGTTCAGCCTCTCGGTGTGCCGCTCCCGCAACTGCCCCAGGAAGGCTGCCGACGTTCCTGAGTTGCTGTTCCCTTCCAAGTCCATCCATTCCACCTCACCGGTCTCCAAGCACACCGCCGAATAGTAACTGGCCTTCTCTCCGTACCTCGGACTGCTGGAATCCACCAATGCCGGCTCTCCCCTAAGCACCCACTTGCCCCGCAACTCGGCGTCGGCTCGAAAGTGGGCCTCGTCGGCAAAGAATGTCTTGGCTTTGCTTTGACACGCCTCCTCCATCAGGGCCGCGTACTCCGCCACGAAGGACTCCCGCCTGACCTCATCCGCCTTGAGCAGCCGTTTCTTGGGACGCTTGAAGGCGAAGCCCAGCCGGTGCAGCCAGTTCAGACAACTGCTACGGCTCAGGCTGATGCCGCGCCGTTCCCAGACAAACCGGTTCACCACCCTCCAGTTCCAGTTGGCCATTTCAATACCCGCCGCCCCTGGCAACTCCTGCACCGCCCCTGTCAGTGCCGCCTGCTCCGCCTCGCCGAGGGCGGGGGGGAACCTCCGGTCTGCTCGAATATCAGGGCCTCCGGACCGCCCTCCCCGAAGGCAGCGGCCCACCGGCCTATGGTGTGGGGGTCCCGTCCCAGTGCCTCCGCAGTGGACCATGCCGTCCAGCCTTGCGCCAGCAGCCAGACGGCGTGCCAGCGTTCACGCTCCCTGGGCGTGGGCGCCAGAATCATCCTCCGGTGCAGGTCCCTTGTATCCATCTCCCACTGCTCAAGAAACCGGTCAATCTCCCTCACACTCATCACCAACCCCCACAACTCCTGAGACCAGTTAATCCAGTTACCTCACAAATCTACCCTATGTGTCTGCACATTTCACCTTGGCTTTGGTTTAGGGACCACGTCTACCACTACCAGGTCTCCAGCCTCAATCACCTTGTGGGACGCCGTCCCGTGGAGCCAACCGGAGCGTATGCCGGAGTTAACGAACGCCGGGGTTGCGACGCCGCTCCCACCGGCCTTGCACATGGCGTATTCGATCTCCGCTCCGACCTCGTTTTCCGTGATTCCTCGTCTGAGCCAGCGTGTGGCAGTGTCGATTCCGGTGATGGCTATCTCCGAAGCCCGGCGCATAAGTTCGAATTCGGATTCGTCCTTGACCATCCTGAAATCGTCCATCACCGGAGCGATGTCAACGACGTTCACGTTGAGGTTGGCCCGTTGGAACAGGTTGGGCAGGAACGCCGGGGTGTTGAACCACATCTGGACACCCACAGTCATAGAGTCCCTGTTTTCCGCCAGTTCCCGCATGGCGCCCACAACATCCTTGATCTGCTGGCCCACCGAGCCGAATACCTTCACGTTCGCCGTTCCGAGGAACTCCCTGACTTCGGCTTCTTCACCCACGAAGGTGACCACGATGGGGTCGCCGGAAGCCGGCACCACGGCTCTGGGCTGGAACCGGTCCTCTCCGAAGAAGTAGATATAGTCGTCGTGGGTGAGTATCAGATAGGCGTCGATGCCCAGTCCCAGCATTGGTTCCTGGCGCGGGTTATACGGCTGGAATTCAGAATGGCTTACTCCAGGTTCAGCGACGGAGGCTACTGCTCGATGGTACGGATATCGGGCGGGGGTACAAAGGGCGAGTTCAATGCAATGGGAGGTTTGAGTTATCCCCGGGCGGGTTGGAGGGCTGGTCCGCGTTACGACGCCTAGCCCGTAACATCAGGCTAATACCGTACGGGGCCCTGTGAAATACCGAAAATTCGGTATCTCCGTCGACCGGAAACGGTTGGAATCCAGATGGGGTGTTGCCGCTGTGCTGCCAATACCACTGCCATCGCCCCGTGGGAGTGGAGTTTTTCGGTGGCGTTGCTGATGTGTTTGCGGACGGTGTGGACGCTGATGTAGAGGTTGGCCGCGATTTCCGATTGCCTCATTTCCTGTGCCAGCATGCTCAGGATTTCACGCTTCCGGGGAGTTAGAGGCAGGGAATCAGACCGACCGTTGCTGGGTCCTCCAAGTGGAGTTTCGTGAAACATGGGGACGAGTAGTGTCCTTCCCATGTTGTCCTGGGCGACCCAAGGAATCACTGCCACCTGTTTTCTTTCTCCGGTGGAGCATTGCATTCTGGCCCGGGTAGCTGCCGGGATGTTGCCAGTCCTCGCAGCGGCCATGGCCGGACAATCGCGAGTGCACAACGGGGTTACGCCGTCCAGTAACAGGCCTTTCACCACCTAATGGCATTTGCATCCGAGGACGTGCTTTGGTTCGTAACCCAGAATTCGCTCTGCCCTGGGGTTCCAGAATATGATGCTCTGGTCCAGGTCGATGGCGAAGAAGGGCAAGGGGGCTGATTCCAGCCGCTCGAATATGTCCATCACGAAGGTCCTCTGGGACCCCTGTGTTCCGGGAACCTGGCAGAGTTTCTTAGGTTGTTTCTCCGGTGTCCAGTATGGACTGATGTTCAGGATTTCCTCGATCAAACTGTGCATATTCCAACGTGGGATATGTCTGGGAGCCGTATCCTGCTTGGCGCAGTCTACAGCCCACCAGGGAAGGAGTGTATTTTGGTGGCCACAGTGCTGATGGCGATAATCCTGAGTCCAGAGACTGTGTTCAGCAATACCTTTCCGACTCCTCGTCCTCCAGGGATTTGGAAAACTCGTCCAGGGTATCCAGGCGTATCAGCACCCGTCGGCCGAGCCTGAATAAGCGGAGTTGACCGGACCGGATGTACTCCTGGAGTGTCGAGGGCGCTACGGCGAGCAGAGCCGCCGCCTGTTCCAGAGAGACCGCTATGGGGGCTGGCACTGCCACCAGGCGTGGCGTCGAATCGATCACGCCCTCTTCCTCCAGCAGTAGCCTGATCTTGTCCAGCAATCCGCCCCTCGGCATACTCTCTTGCTTTGAACCGTTTTGTGCCCCTGGCATTTCCTGTTCCTCCGAGTCTTTCATTAGTCGGTTCCCATTGCTTGGGTACTGCGGTACCTCTCAGGGGGCACCGTGTTGTTGCTTTGCTACAGTCTCGAACCGGGCGATATCATTGCCCTATGGTCCTCCGGCCCGCCCACATCCCTTGCCCTTCACTTTCAAACTAACATTGCCGATGTCAAGGATTGCCCGTTCGCGCGGTTTTTGAATCGGGCATCATTGGGCGCGAATCAGCCTCGAAACAGCTTCGGATACCTCCCGCAGCGGCACTCAAATTGGCAGAAAAGATGGCGTAGGGGGCAATCGCGCGCTGAGGGCGAAATAACATTGAGAGGAGGTGGCCTTCACCCAATCAAAGTCAAGGAGGGAATTCAATTGAGAGGACACATTCGAAAACGAGGAGGCAGCTATTCGGTGGTGGTCGACAACGGGTACGACCCGGACACTGGAAAGAGACGCCAGAAGTGGATAGCCGTTAAGGGTAACAAGCGCGACGCAGAAAGGAAGCTGGCGGAGGTGATTAACGATCTGAATGCGGGAGCATTTGTCGAACCATCCCGGTTGACGCTGTCGGAATACCTCCAGCAGTGGTTGCAGGATTATGTGGCCGTATCGGTCCGGCCTCGTACTGCCGAGGGATACAGAGGTATCGTCGGCCACTTGGATGAAGGGCTGGGAAAGGTCAACCTGTCCAAACTGAATGCCAGACAGATCCAGCGCTACTACTCGAGTATGCTGGAGAGGGGGTACTCGGCGCAGACGGTGCACCACCACCACCTCGTGCTTAGCCAGGCCTTAAGTCAAGCGGTCGAGTGGGACATGCTCTCCGGAAACGTGGCGACCCGGGTCACTCCTCCCAAGCGGAAAAAACCGGAATTGAAGTTCTTGACGGTGGATGAGGCGTGACGACTGATCGACGCCGCCCATGGCACCGATTACTTCCTGCCGATCTACCTGGCAATCCACACTGGCCTTCGCAGGTCCGAAATCTGCGGCCTCCGGTGGGCAGACGTTGATCTGAAGGCGCAGACCATCAGGGTAGTCCGGACGATGATTTCACTGAAGGGGGACCGAGTCCACATTTCGGAGCCGAAGTCCCGGAATTCCCGCAGGGTAGTGGCCATCGGTGAGGAGGTTGTCCGGACTCTGAAAGCCACGCGCGCCACGCTGCGCCCTAGCCGGGACCTCCTGGAGCTCGCAAGAATCCGCCAGACTCGACGGTGATATAATGAGGCTTGGCGTCCTGTCTCACGAAAACATGCCCATGGGCGGAAGGATGAGGCGTAATTAGTGTGAAGTTCCACGATCTCAGACACTTCCATGCCAGCGTGTTAGTGGCCTTCAACATCCCGGCACAAATTGTTCAAGCTCGCATTGGGCGTGAAAGCATCCATACACATCCATACAAGGGTTGACGCCCAAAGGCATGTTCCTCCCGCCTCGGACATTGAGGCAGGAAGCACCGTAGAGAGTCAGCTTGCCGTTCCGTTTGCAAAATGGTTCGGAAGAGCCTGAAAGCAGCCAATATCGTATCTAAGCCGAAGTGGCGAAATGGTAGACGCGCCGGTCTCAAAAACCGGTGGGGGTAACCCCGTGTCAGTTCGACTCTGACCTTCGGCACCACCTAACCATCCGCATTAGTCCACCAACGTACGAGTCGTTCCAGAGTTTCGCGACGTTCGCCTTAACTTCTGTTCCGGATCGCCCTCTTTTCGTCCATTCCCGTCAGTTGTAGTTTTCACCATCCAGGAAAGAATGTGGGGAAAACCGCCGGTAAAGTGGGAAATGGCAAAGTTAACAGCGGTGAAGGTCCTCCAATAGAGACAGCCGGTCCGGTACTGAGATGGGCAGGGGTTGTATTTGACCGTGTCGCCGGGAGGGTCCAAGAGCTTGGTGCAGCTCGTTGTCATCGATGGTAAACGTGGGGACATTAGAAACTGTCTCAAAGCATTACACGCCCCGGCGATCGGCAATTCCCGCGAAAGCTTGTCCTCGACTCGACCGGGGGCGGGAATACAGAGAACCAGGCCGTTCGCCGTCTCTCGGTGAGCGAGCTGGGCAGTTTTGAGATAGTTACCAAGAGTTCCCGGTTCAACATGGTACAGGTGTCTGGCTGCGTAGCAGGGCTACGCAGCCAGACCTGAAGCAACACCAATTACGCCGTGCCCCGCCCGGGATCGGGTAACCCTGCAGCCGGTGGCACAGGCTCTTGGGCTGGTTACCGGGAAGCGGTGGCAGTGCCGTCGGGGTTGATTTGCACCCCCACTATCGGCCCCACTTTTTGATTAAAGAGTTTGGCGACTTCGGTTTCCGGGCCGCCGACCCGCTTAACCCAATTGGTTAACACCCTTTCCCTGGCAATCTCCCCGATGATTTCCCGTATTTCCGGGCTGAACTCCATGTACTCCATACCTGCGGCAACATTGTCGACTATAGACTGCCTGGCCCACTCATCAGTACCGTTCCAGGTCTCCTGTTCGACCCTATGACCTTCCTCCATCATGATCTCTTGGATGTCCTCAGGAAGCTTGTTCCAAACGTCCTGGTTCATTGCCAAGATCACGTGGCCTCGCGCCTCCAGCGGTCCCACCAAGTAGTCGGTCACCTCATACCACCTCTGACCGAACCCGGCGGAGCCGGCAGTGACACCCGCGTCAAGAATACCCCTCTCCAGGGCCACGTACACCTCAGAGAAGGCCACGAACTGGGCGTCCATGTTCAGACCATCGAGGAGGTCGCTGAGTGAAGCGCTGTGACTCCTGACTTTCAACCCTTTCAGGTCCTCGACGGTGCTCACGGGTGTCTTGCTGAAGATGAACTGGTTTTCGAAGAACTGGTAGAGGATGACATGGGCGTTGAATTCCTCTCTCATCCTGTTGATTTCATCGTCGCGGACCGCCCTGATGACACTGCCCTGGGTTTCGGCATCGGGATACAACCCCCAGAGTTCGCCCATCTCTATCAGCGGGAATTCTCCGGCGACGTAGCCGCTGTAAATCATTGCAAAGGAAAGTGTGCCGTTTTTAAGAAGGCCCAGCGTGTCCGGCCCGGCGATACCCAGTTCCGGGTAAGAGTTCATGTTTATCTTCACCCGGCCGCCGGTGCGTTGCTCGACCCTCTGGACGAATCCTTCCATGGACTCAAAGGTCGGGTGTGTGCGGGTGATAGCTGTATATTGGATCGTGAACTCCGGCTCGTCCCCTTGGGTGGCCGAGGCAGTGTCCGTCTCAGCAGTCGTCGCGATGGCCTGAGCGGCTGGAGCGGTAGTGGCTTCCGGCGCCGTTTGTGCAGTTCCGGTATCCCCGTTTCCTCCACAGGCTGCAAAAAGCACAATCAGTATCCCGATTAGTCCTGCCCTGAAAAGCTTGGTCATGATCCATCCTCCCTTACTTCCTGGTCGGCATGATTTCCGCTCTCGCCATCGGGGTTTTCCCACCTGAAGAAGGCCTTTTGGAGGTCATCCTTGGCCAGGGAACCGAAAGGCCCGATCAGGCCGAAGCCGGATAGCAATGGAGGTACATGTTATTGGCACGCAATGTGATCGTCTATACCGATTTCGTAATATATAATCCTAATAATAATCCTTTGCTATAATATATACTGCATATATAATTTAATAAGCGGTATAATATGTAATATATTACTAACATTCAGTAAACAAGGCTCTTGCCGTCCAACGATATCCATAGTCTTGGCGCCCAGCGTATGGGTGGTTCAACGGACGTAGAGGGTGCAGATGTGTCTACGGGTCTGCCCGGCGGCGGTCTGCCCGGCGGCGATGGTGGCGGGGATGAGCATTCGGGAGGTTGCCAGGGTATTGGTCTGCACCAGGACACGGTGCGCAAGATGCTGGCCTACCCGGCCCCACCCGGTTACCATCCAACGGGCCCGCCCGGACGCCCAAGCTTGAGCACTACACCGGCACCATCAACCGCAACCTCGAAAACGACCACCGGGTCCACAGGGGCAGCGCCACACTGCCAAGCGCATCTTCGAACAGCTCACGGACCAGAACGGGTTCGATGGCGGGAACACCATAGTCAAGGACTACGTCTGTGAGCATTGCCGCAGGACACGGGAGATGTTCGTGCCGTAGTCCATCCACCGGGCCACTGTCCCACTACCCGTTATAGGAATGGCGGTGTGCATAACCCTTGCCACTGGCTCAGACTGAAGCTCTTTCCGCTCGCTGTGCTTCACTGTGACAGCAAGTCCCTGCGGCAGGTAGGGGAAACCGTGTTCGCCAACTGTTGAGGTCCGAGATCTCAAGGGACCTGTCAAAGCCAACGACAGGGGCGCCGTGCATGGCCGCCCAGTGACTTATCCACCCATAGGCCCAGGTCAACTCACCAACAACACTTCACGTTGACAGGCATTTCCCGTCGGCTTAGACTTGGCGACGTGTTACCTGACAGCGCTGCTTCGCCGCCTCCGCGCCGCTCCTGGCGCATCCTCTGCGCCGGATTTACTTGAGCCTGGGACCACGGGGCCTGTACTGACGGGCGGTCCCAAGGGTTTACCAGACGCTAGCGCACCGGTCCTAGCGGTCCTCTCCCAAGACCCTCGGCAGTCACGTTCCAGGTATTCCGTCGGAATATCTTGGCGCACTGTTTTTCCGCGCCTTTGACTGATTGCAACAACCTCACAGGGTCTTGAATGAACATCCTCCGTTTACTTCCCCTGCTCACAATCCTCTTTGCAGTAACCCTGATGCTGGGCACTGCGGCCTGCTCGGGGTCATCAACCGATGACACTCCGGAGCTGAAGGTCGGAGGCGTACCGGACCAGGACACCGCCCGGCTGGCCCGTCGCTACGGGTCCTTCGCCAAGTACCTGTCCGACACGCTGGGGGTTCCGGTGGAATTCGTTCCCAGCGTGGACTACGCAGCGGTGGTTACCGCCTTCTCCCAGGACCAGCTGCATTTGGCGTTCTTTGGAGGATTGACCGGCGTGCAAGCCCGGCTGCAGAAGCCCGGGGCTTCGGCCATCGTCCAGAGGGAACACGACGCTGCCTTTCACTCCAAGTTCATCGCCCGCGCCGACTTGAACCTAGAGTCGCTGGATGGCCTGAAAGCGCAGGCGGCAGACCTGAGCATCACCTTCGGCAGCCCCAACTCCACATCCGGCCACCTGATGCCCAGGTACTTCCTGAAGCAGGCGGGGATTGACGCGGCCACCGACTTCCGGCAGGAACCCAACTTCTCAGGTTCCCACGACACTACCTGGCAACTGGTGGAGAGCGGGGCCTTCGACTTGGGAGTACTTAATGAGGACGTCTGGAACCGGGCGGTGCAGGAGGGCAAAGTGGATACCGGAAAGGTGAAAGAGTTCTACATCACTCCTGCCTACTACGACTACAACTGGACGGTCCAAGGCAATCTGGACCAGATTTACGGAGCAGGCTTCACTGAAGAAATCCGGCGGGCGCTGCTGGAGCTGAATCCCCAGGATCACGAGGAAATCCTGGACTTGTTCAGCACCGAGAAGTTCATTACTACCAGCAACGAAAACTACCGGGCCATCGAGGATGTGGCCAGGGAGCTGGAAATCATCAAATGACTACAGCCATTCCGCCACGCCCGTTGGTCAGGGCCGTCGGGGTCAGCAAGAGCTACTCGGATGTTCCCGCACTCTCCCCGGTGAGCTTTTCCGTCCAGCCCGGGGAACGAGTGGCTTTGGCCGGTCCCAGCGGCAGCGGCAAGACGACGCTGCTATACATGATGGCGGGAATCCTGCAGCCCAACACCGGCACCCTGGCCATTGACGGAAAGGAGTTGGCGCGATTGAAGCCGGGCCGGGAGCTGTCGCAACTGGTGGGGATCGTACATCAGCAATACGATTTGGTGCCCCACCTGCCGGTGCTGCACAACGTGCTGGCGGGACGGTTGGGGCAATGGGGTCTGCTGCGCTCCGCCGCGTCGCTGGTATGGCCCCAAGAGCGGCGGCTGGCAGAGGGCGCGCTGGAACGGATGGGCATCGGCGGCAAGGCGTGGGAGCGAACCTCCCATCTGTCCGGCGGGGAGCAGCAGCGGGCGGCCATCGCCCGGCTGATGGTGCAGTCCCCCCGGGTGGTGCTGGCCGACGAACCGGTGGCATCCCTGGATCCGGCGATGGCTGAGGAGATGCTGCGACTGCTGACAGGGCTGACGGAGGACGATGGACGGGCCCTTGTTGTCAGCCTGCACTCGCCGGAACTAATCCGGCGGTTCTGCACACGGGTCATCGGGCTGAAGGCAGGGCGTTTGGTCTTCGACCTGCCTGCCGAAGCCGTAACCGGGCTCACGCTGGAGGAGCTCTACCAACGGGACACGCCATTTTCGGATACGCCGGAACAGGACGCAATGCCCGTGCCTGCGCCCGCTGGACCGGCTCCCCAGAGCAGGATGCCTCCTCCGGGAGCCTTCCGCTGAGGTCCCTCCCAGCACTGTTGGAAAGCCGACTGCTGTTGACCCTCGCGCTGCTGGCGGCGTTGGGCTGGAGCCTGAGCAACATCAACTGGGACGCTCCATTGTTCCACTCCGGGGGAGGAGCCTCCGCGCTGCGGTTCCTTCTCGCCCTGTTTCCCCCCGACCTTACGCCTGAATTCCTGGCCATCGCGGTCAAGGCAAGCTGGTACACCATCGCCTACGCGGTCGCGGGGATAACCTTGGCCGTGGCAATCGGGCTGCCTCTGGGAGTAATCGCCTCGGGGACGGTCCTCCCCGAGGCGTCGCCATGGCGGCGGCCGTTGATGGTCGGTTCACGGGTTTTGCTGGCGGGAATGCGGTCAGTGCATGAGCTGGTGTGGGCGGTGCTGTTGGTGGCGTCCGTGGGGCTGTCGCCGATGGCAGGCATCCTGGCGCTGGCCATCCCCTATGGGGGCATCCTGGGGCGGATTTACTCGGAGCTGATCCGGGATGTTCCCCAACCGCCGCTACGGGCGCTGCGGGCGTCGGGGGCGCCTCCGCTGGCTGCCCTTATGTACGGACACTTCCAGATGGCCCTGCCCGATATTCTGAGCTACACCTTTTACCGCCTTGAGTGCGGCATCCGGTCCGCGGCTATCCTGAGTTTCGTGGGAATCCAGGGGCTGGGATACCAGATCCAGCTTTCGATGCACGATCTGCTGTTCAGCCAAGTCTGGACACTGCTGATATTCCTGGTGGGGATAATCGTGGTAGTGGACGCGTGGAGCACCTACGTCCGGCGGAGCTTGGTGTCGTGACGGAAAGCCGGGCACTGGGAACGCCATACCGGGAACGGCGGAGGACGACGTTCGCGAGGGCCTCTCTCTATGTCTTCATGCTGCTGGCCGCTGCGGCGTGGGGGTTCATCGTTTTCGGGGACGCCAAGGGTTTCTCCGGCCTGTTCGCGGCGGGAGCGTGGGGCAACGGAGTCCGGTTCCTGGAGTCGCTGCTTGGGCTGAACTCGGACGCTAGTCCGGCCTATACCCAGGCGGGACGGTGGCTGGAGACAGGGAAGTTGGCGGCGGAAACTCTGGCGATGAGCCTTCTGGCCATCGGCATTGCCGGGGCGGGGGCATTCGCGACCCTCCTGATGGCCGCCCGGAACGTGAGCGACGGGACGCTGGGAGGCAGGCCGTCAAACATCGGGCGGGCAGCCTACCACCTGACCCGTGGGTCCTACACCTTCTCCCGCGGCGTGCCGGAGCTGGTGCTGGCGATGATCATCGTGTTCTTCCTGTCCCCGGGCATCCTGCCCGGAGCCGCCGCGCTGGGACTGCATAACTATGGGATAGTGGGGCGGCTGACAGCCGAGGTGGTGGAGAACCTGGACCCGGCTCCGGCACGGGCGCTGCGGGCCAGCGGCGCGGGAAACATGCAGGTGCTGCTGTACGGCATCCTGCCCCAAGCCATACCCCAATTCATCACCTACCTGCTGTACCGCTGGGAGGTGATAATCAGGACTACGGTGGTGGTGGGATTCGTCAGCGCCGGTGGGCTGGGGCGGGAATTCACGCTCCGCCTGAGCTGGTTCCACTACACCGACGTGACGCTGCTTATTATCTGGTACCTGCTATTGGTGGCTGGGGTCGACCTGCTGAGTACCCTCTTGCGACGGATGGCCCGGGCAGAGTAACTGCAGGGGTTACAAAGGCCCCGCCCCTCTCAGCTGGTTTCCCTGGACGAGTTGCAAGACAGGAGCAGTCTGCCCGGTTCTGTTGCATTTTGCTGGGTAATTAGCTCATAGACGCTACGTCGCGCCATCTGTCAAAGGGGACTTCCGCGCCCGCCCTTTCGGCGGGCTTTTTGCCGTCAAGGGCTTGGTGTGGACGGAAGTAGTTGTAGTTCAACACCAGCCCATCTAGTAGTCCATCAGTGTTGGATTGAGGGATAGAGGGACTTGAGCTTGATGCGTGCGTCCTGGGTGGTGAAACGCCAGTTCGCCCGAATTGCGTCCTGGTTCCGCTGCCCTTGCCATGCCGCGGTTTCCTGCCTCAATGTCTGTTGGTCCGGTATCCGGCGGTCCAGACACTGGCGCGCCAGCACTCCCAGTTCTATCTCGGCCATGTTCAGCCAACTGCCGTGCTTGGGCGTGTAGTGGATTTCCAGCTTTTCGGCAATGCGTCTCGCCTCTGCAGGCTCGAAGGCCTCGTACAGGGACGAGAGGCGGTGCGTGTTCAGATTGTCCATCACCAAGACTATCCGGTCTTTGTCCGGGTAGTCCACGTCCACCAGTTGTCGCACCACGCGGGCCCAATCAACCTTGGTTCCAACCTTGATTCGCTGGTCCGTCACCTCCACCCGTCGCCTCCTGAGCCTGTCGAAGGGCCTCCAAGGGCGCGAACAGCATGAACAGGTTGCTCACCCCGTTGCGCTCGTATTCGTAATCGTAGGCCATGGCAGTCCCCGGACGCGGCGGCAAGGGGCTGCGGGTCTCCTTCACCTGCTGCTTGCTGGTCTCGTCCAGGCACACCAGTACCTCGTTGTCCTCGAACTGACGGTGATACACCTCCAGCACGTCCTCCATGACACAGACGAACTCGGCACAGACGAACTCGGCATTGGCCTTGGGCGGGATGCACCAGCACTCCTTCAGCCAAGGCTTGAGTTCGTTTTTTTCAGTGTTTGGCGCACCGTCTCAGGGCTGATGCTATGGACTAACTGAAACTGTTACGCCGTCACCAGGTCTGATCGGTTAGGCGTGTCCAAAGTGTGGACATCGGTTATGGGCACCAACTGGTAGCCCAGTTGTGCCGCCCGGCGCCGGGCGGTGTGCAATGCCCTTTGGCGATAATGATGCTCATAGTACTCCGCGCCGGCGTCCACGTACCGGTGTCCGTAGCGCAGCATGGAGTAGATGATCCGGGCCAGCTTGTGGGCCGTGGCAGTGATGGCCTTGGGCGCTCCCAGGTGGGCTTTCTTCCGGCGCAGGAATGCGCCCAGGGCACTGTCGGAGCGGTGCAGCGCGTTGGCCGCCAGACGCAGCGCCGCCGCCGCACGGTTGGCGCTGGCCTTGGTCTTTGAGCTGATTACTTTCCCGCCGGTGATGCGGTTGTTGGGGCTCAGCCCCAGCCAGGAGGCGAAGTGCTTGGCGTTGGGCCAGCGGGTCATGTCCGTCCCCACCTCGCTGATCACCTTCAGCGCCGTGTAGGCCTCCACCCCGTCAATCCTGGTCAGGTCCACTCCGGTCATCCGGTACAGCTGGCCCTGGACGTCGAAGCGCGGAGCGTTCTTCTGATTGCGCCTCTTGCCGTTGGGAGCCGGAGGTTCGCCGTCGCTGCGGTCCTCAAACCGCTCCAGCTGGGCTTCAATCTCCTGGTCGCACTCGGCGATCTTGGCCTGATAGGTCCGGTACAGCTCCAGAGCCTGGGCCAGCTCGAAGAGGTGCTCCTTCCGCCAGTGCCCCTGTAGCGACCTCGCGATGGTCCTCTCGTCGGACTTGGTCCTGGGATCGCGCAGCCGGGCAAGTCTGCGGGGACTCCTCTCGCCCTGCACTATGGCCTCGATGATGTCCATGCCGGTCTTGCCCGTGATGTCCCTGATCACGTGCTGCAGCTTCACGTTCATCTGCGTCAGCGCCTTCTGCATGTGCTGCACGTGCCGGGCGGCATGCTCCACCAGCATGGCCCGCTGCCTCAGGTAGCTGCGCAGCCGCCGGATCTCATCCTCCGGACGGAAGGCTCCCGACAGCAGTCCGTAGGTGTGCAGCTGCTGTAGCCACTGGCAGTCCAGCACGTCCGTTTTCCGGCCGGGCACGTTCTTGATGCGCCTGGGGTCCACCAGCATCACCTCAAACCCCCGTTCCTCCAACACCCCGAACAGCGGTATCCAGTACACGCCGGTGGACTCCATGGCCACCGTCTTCACCCCGCACTCGGCCAGCCAGTCGGCCAAGCGGTACAGGTCGGCGGTGAAGGCCTCAAACTCCTGCACCGGCTGTTCTGTCCGGTCGGCAGGAACCGCCACGAAATGGCTGCTGGCGCCCACGTCAATGCCTGCCGCGTTGAGGTTCAGCTGGGACAGTCCCGCCGGTTCTGCACCGCTCTTGCCTCTGCTCATCACCGCCTCCAAGATTGCCTTGTAAGGCGCGTCGCCGGAGGGAACCAACAACGTCGAACAATCTATGGAACGGGATCGCCCCGGTTGGGGCGTCACCAATGATGCCGTCGCAAGGCTCCCGGACCATGCTGTCCATCGGGTAATATCCACCAGTGCATACCCGGTCTCTGTCCAGGCGACACGCCTCGCCATAGAGTATACATTCCTGGGTGGACTCCCCAGTTAGTCGCCTCTGCCCGGCCCGGACACGGGCGTAACTCTGCTGTCCACTATCTCACATTGCACCAGCCGGTCAGCCAGCAGTTGCAGCGTCCAACCGGCACGGCCCTCCGGCGGTTCGCTACAGGCGAGGTGAGTCAGGTGGGCCTCTCCCTGGCCGTCCAGCTTCCTCGGGCGGCGGTTGACCTGCTGCCTGCGTCCCAAGGCTGCCTCCACTCCCTCCTCAACACAGCGGCGGCGCACCCGCCCCACCGTGGCCTCTCCCACCCTCAGGGCCTGGGCTATCTCCTCATCCCTCATCGCACCGTCTGCCTGATTCTCATCGCTGAGCAGCAGGATGCGCGCGTGGGTCTGCTTATAGGCCGCAGCCCGGCCCTTGGACACCACCGCCCCCAGTTCCTCCTGTTCCTCCTCCGTCAATCCCACACAATACTTCTTGACCATCACATCCACCCCGCTTCCCAATATTCTTCCTTTGGCACCTGCTTCCCCACATCTTACCAGCCATCACTTCAATGATGGCCGTCTACTAAACCAAAGCCAAGGTGGGATATGCATATGGCTGGTATTGGGGACCGGAATGGGGGTTACGCAATAACCCTTCAGCCTTTGATTGCAGGATGGTGCGGCAGCGGCGCTTGACCTCCTCTTTCCGTCCGGCCAGCCCCTCCAAGAAGTTGGCGACTTTCTCCTGCACCAGGGCCTTGGTTCCCAAACACAGGTTGCCCGTCGCCTCCTCTCTCGCCCAGCCCCAAATCGCCTCATCGGCGTTGAAGTCCGGGCTGTAGCCCGGCAGGTTCATCAGCTGCAGGTTCAGCCTTGGCGTACGCAGGTAATCCCTCACCGCCTCGCCACGGTGCGCCGGCGCGTTATCCCAGATGACGTTCAAACGACCGCTGTGCCGCTCGCGCAACTGTTCCAGGAAGGCTGCCGATGTTCCTGAGTTGCTGTTGCCCTCCAGCTCCATCCAATCCACCTCGCCGGTCTCCAAGCACACCGCCGAGTAGTAGCTGGCCTTTTCGCCGTACCTCGGGCTGGTCGAGTCCACCAAGGCAGGCTCTCCCCTCAGCACCCATTTGCCCCGAAGTTCGGCGTCAGCACGGAAATGGGCCTCGTCGGCGAAGAATATCTTGGCTCCGGTTCTGCGAGCCTCCTCCCGCAGGGCGGCGTACTCCGCCAGGAAGGATTCCCGTTTCTCCGCATCAGCCTTGAGCAGCCGTTTCTTGGGGCGCTTGAACGCGAATCCCAGCCGGTGCAGATAGTTCAGGCAGGTGCTGCGGCTCAGGCTGATACCGAAGCGCTCAGTGAGGAACTGACGCACCACCTTCCAGTTCCAGTTGGCCAGTTCGATGCCTGAGTTGGCCGGCAACTCCTGCACCGCCCCTTTCAGCGTCGCCTGCTGCGCCGCTTCGAGGGCGGGGGGGAACCACCGGTCTGCTCGAATATCAGGGCCGCAGGACCTCCCTCTCCGAAGGCCGACGCCCACCGTCCTATGGTGTGTGGGTCCCGTTCCAGCGCCTCGGCGGTAGCCTGAGCGGTCCAACCTTGGGTCAGAAGCCACAGGGCGTACCATCGTTCCCGTTCCCGGGGCACCGGCGCCAGAATCATCCGCCGGCGCACGCCTGGCACATCCATCTCCCATCGTTCGAGAAACTGCTCCATATCCCTCGCACCCATCACCACCCCTCGCTCGTTCCCAGATAGAGTAACCCCGTTCCTCCACAAATTTACCCCATGTCTCTGCGCTTTTCACCTTGGCTTTGGTTTAGTAGTCCAACAGCTTTGAATTGATAGATAATTGGCTGTGGTGTTGACGGTATACGTCAAAAGGCAAGGTGATGTTGGGAGGATGGGGATGCCAGCCAAGAAGTACCGGGTCAGACTGAGTGCGGAGGAGCAACAGAAACTGAAGGGCCTGGTCTCCCGGGGGCGTGCGGCAGCGTACCGGCAGACCCACGCCCGTATACTGCTGCTCAGCGATGAAAGCCTAGAGTGCGGGGCGATGAGGAAATAGCCCGGTCCTTGAAGGTGGGGGACGCTACGGTGGGGCGGGTGCGCCGCCGCTGTGTTGAGGAGGGAGTTGAAGTCGAAGTAATGCCAATTTAGCTACGAATTGGGATGTTAAATGGGATGTATACGCAGCTTGTGTACTGTTGTGTGTACTTTTCATATCAAGGAACTGCATTTTCGCGGTCTGCCAAGACTATGGGTGGGTCAATATCACCGACACTGTCCTGCCAGCGGGTGTTGGCAACGTGTTCTCCATCCAGATTGGCGTCTTCACCATCTACATCTGCGCGAGGTTCACCGCCAAGTTATAGGCGAACCAACCATCTCCGGTCTTGAAGCTCTGGGGTTTCGTTGTCTGGGCGTCCCGCATGATTTCGAATCCGTCCGAGAACGGCTCGAAGTCTACAATCCGGTCGTCCCGGACCCGGAACTTTTCCCTTCCGCCGGAGAAATAGACGTGGTTGGTGGTGAAACCCAGCAGCCCTGTGTCTTGGTGGACTGTTGTCAAGGGCGGCGACAAAGTGGACCACTGGGGCGGAGGAATGGTGGACCCCCTGGTATCCGGCATCGCACCACACCCGCGTCTCCCCGCCGTGCAGCAGATTGTGCGCCTCGGTCACATCGTGCGCATTGGCTGCCGTGGTGCTCATGCGGTGCACTATCCCGGTATCCGCATCCACGCCGAGATGCGCCTTCATCCCGAAATGCCACTGGTTCCCTTTCTTTGTCTGGTGCATCTCCGGGTCCCGCTCCCCAGACCGGTTCTTGGTCGAGGACGGCGCCTCGATGATGCCTGCGTCCACAATGGTCCCCTCCCTCAGTCTCAGTCCTTGAGACTCCAGATGGGCGTTGATTTCCTCCAGCAGGGCCGGTCCCAGGTTGTGCCGCTCCAACAGATGGCGGAAGTTCAGGATGGTGGTCTCGTCAGGCAGAGGGCCTGTGAGCCTCAGGCCGACGAAGCGCCGGACGGGATCAGACTCGTAGAGGAGATCCTCCATACCGGGGTCGCTGAGGTTGTAGAAGAGCTGGACACAGTGGGTCCGGAGCATGACCGGCAGCGGGTAGGGGTGTCGGCCCCGGCCGGCCTTGGGCTAGAAGGGACGGATGCGGTCCTCCAGGCTCTGCCAAGGAATCAGACCGTCCATGCGCTCCAGGAATAGCTCGCGGCGGGTCTTGCGCTTCTTGCCCTGGTATTCCAAGTCAGAAAATGTCGGCTGATCCATCATCCGTTCACCCCATTCGTCGCTGATCTCCCAGAATGATAATTTTACCCGCTACGGCCAGCCTTGTTCAGAGCATCCCTAGTTAACGTGGGACAACCAGGTCGGAATGCTCTCCAATGTGTCGAAAATGGCTGGCGATTGTCGAACGATCAGGCAGTTTCTCAGAGTCGGGGAACCCTGACAGCCCGGCAATCGCACTTTCCGAATCCTTCAACTCCGGCACAAGCCCGCCACAGTCGGTCCCCCACTGTTTCTACTGGTGGGCAGCAGAGGGACCATAGGTATGGCTGGACAATCGCACTGACGGGCCATCTCGTTCTGGGACATATCTCGCTGGTAGAGCAGTCGCCACACGGCCGCGGGCAGGGTTCAGCATGACACGTGATGGAGGTTGGCCGTGTTTCCTTCCGCGCGTTTCGCTGTTTAGATGGTCCCAACCCGTACCGTCCCACGAGGCCGGTGGCTTCGAGAGGGCGGGCTTGGTGTAGGACCGCCGCAAGTGGAACGGCGACTCCTATGGGTCGTCCATGTGTGATGCCTATTCTGTTGGCCCAAAAGTTCATCGCGCTAAAGGCGGAGTTACTGGTTCGGACCACGAACGGTGAATCCCAGCTGGTTGGACAGTTTCCTTCCATCATGTGTGCAGATAGCACCTGTGGCGGCACAGTCGGTGGTGGGTGACAGGACGATCTCCACGTCGGAATTAGAATCCGGCTCAACGTGGATTGTCCAACCCAAGTTGCTCCCCTTAACCATTCGTTTTGCTTTTTTGACTGTTCCCCCAGCAACCGTGAAAGCCTGATCCCGCAGGGTCCTGAAGCTCAGGCTAGTCTCTTCGCTGAACTGGATACGGAAGGTGAATGCGTCGGTGCCGTTGTGGCTAGAGGGATTGTTCTCCAGGGTGACCGTTAGGGGCGAGGGAGCCACCGCCCCGGTCGCCGCGCTGGTCAGAGTCTCGTCATTCCCCGCGTCGTCGGTGAAGTTCACCTTCACCTTGATGGTGTTGCCCTGGTCTCCGGCTACCAGCGTGTAGCTGGACCCCGTGGCATTCTGGATGTCCGTGTCAGAACTTCCATCGTTGGAAATCCACTGGTAACTGTAAGAGACGTTGACCAGTCCGTCGGCGTCGACGATGCCCGCAGTGGTCGCCGTCAGTGTCTCCCCCACATGAGCAGTGCCGGTGATGCTGGGCGCCCCGGTTGCTGCGCTGTTGGAAGTTACCGCCGCCGTCGCTGAACTGGTCCGAGTCTCGTCATTGCCGGCGTCATCCGTGAAGGACACCCGCACCTTGATGGTGTTGCCCTCGTCGCCGGCTACCAGAGTGTAGCTGGACCCGGTGGCATTCTGGATGTCCGTGTCAGAACTCCCATCGTTGGAAATCCACTGGTAACTGTAAGAGACGTTGCCCAGTCCATCGGCGTCGACGATGCCGGAGGTGTCCGCGGTGAGCGTGTTCCCGACCTGCGCCGTCCCGGTGATTGCGAGGTTGGAAGCAGCAGCAGCCGTCGCTGAACTGG
Organism: Dehalococcoidia bacterium; assembly: GCA_965219395.1. Taxonomy (GTDB): domain Bacteria; phylum Chloroflexota; class Dehalococcoidia; order Lucifugimonadales; family UBA3495; genus VXOI01. The sequence goes on along the minus strand of CBDCNN010000002.1, from coordinate 2,278,659 downwards.
TCAGAGTCTCGTCATTGCCTCTATCGTCAGTGAAGGACACGCGCACCTTGATGGCCTTGCCCTCGACCGCGGATGCCACCGTGTAACTAGAACTGGTCGCCCCCGCTATCTCGGCGTCGTCAGCAAGCCACTGGTAGCTGTAGGTCGCGTCGGTCAGACCGTCACGGTCGTTGATACTGTAATCAACTGCACTCAGGATGCACCCGTTACACGGCCCATGAGTAGTGTAACTTGGTTCGATCGCTATGCTGCCCGTGGGTGGTCTGTTGGGTCGAACCAGGGACACGCTCCCCTCGGCTCGAGTGATCGCAAGGTCATATCCCGAACCATAATGGCAGTAGTCGGTCGGGTATACAAAGAGGCTTACGTAATTCACACCGTCATACAGGTCCACCTGGAAGCCGGGCGTGTTGGGATCCGCGTCGGTCAGTTCGGGCATCGGGCCCAAGTCATCGGTGGTTCGACGCTTACAATCCGGGCTGAGTCCCGAGGGGTGGTCGACAATTGAGTGGCCGGGATAGAGCATGGCGGAACCCTTCCAACCTCTCTCTGATGACTCATAGTACTTGACAAAGTAGCCTGTCTTTGGGGTTGCCGTGATGGTTGTCCGGGTGACGTCGTTGGCGACGTCCAGGACGTTGTAATCGAATTCGTTTTTATCGAAAATGGGACTCAATGTGCCATCGTTGACGCTTAGCCCGTTCAGTGGAGGCTCCGTAGAATAAGTGCTGGGAAGGGGCCGGTTTTCTGACCAGAATATGCTGACGGCCCTGAGATATTGGCCGGCTGCGTCCGTTCCGCAGTACAGATCCACGTTGAGAGAATACGAAATGAGACCTTCAATGCCTGAGAGTTCTTTAGAAATCTCAGTGCCGCCGGAGGTCGCCGAGCCCAAATGATATTGTGTTCTCTTAGCTCGAGGACCCGATGGATCGACGCCTCCTACGATATTCAGGTAGGCGTTGTAGTCGGTGGGGCAAACGTGGTCACCGGTCCAGGTGACGACGAAGTTGGTCATCACGTTGTTGGGGTCCGATGTATCCTCCGTAACCACGACGGTAATAGAGCTTACGGACCCTGTGGGTCTGATGCTGGTCACGCGCCCGAACGCCGCGCTGGTCAGAGTCTCGTCATACCCCGCGTCGTCGGTGAAGGACACCCGCACCTTGATTTTGTTGCCACCGTCGGCGGCTACCAGCGTGTAGCTGGATCCCGTGGCCCCCTCGATGTCCGTGTCAGAACTTCCATCGTTGGAAATCCACTGATAACTGTAGAAGACGTTGACCAGTCCGTTGGCGTCGGCGATGCGGAAGGTGTCCACGGTGAGCGTGTTCCCGACCCGCCCTACCCCGACGACACGGGGCGCCCCCGTAGCTGCGCTGTTGTAAGTAGCCTCCGCCGTCGCTGAACTGGTCAGAGTCTCACCATTGCCTGCGTCATCCGTGAAGGACACCCGCACTCTGATCGTGTTGCCCTCGTCGGCGGCTACCACCGTGTAGCTGGACCCCGTGGCGTCCTCGATCTCCGTGTCAGAGCTCCCGTCGTTGGAAATCCACTGATAACTGTAGGAAGCGCTGACCAGTCCGTCAGCGTCGGCGATGTCGGAGGTGTCCGCGGTCAGCGTGTTCCCGATCCGCACTGTCCCGGTGATGCTGGGCGCCCCGGTAGCTACGCTGTTGGAAGTCACCGCCGCCGTCGCTGAACTGGTCAGAGTCTCATCGGTGCCTCTATCGTCAGTGAAAGGCACCCGCACCTTGATGGCCTTGCCCTCGTCTGCGGATGCCGCCGTGTAACTAGAACTGGTCGCCCCCGGTATCTCGACGTCGTCAGCAAGCCACTGGTAGCTGAAGGTCGCGTCGGTCAGACCGTCACGGTCGTTGATACTGTAATCAACTGCACTCATGGTGCACCCGATACACGCCCCATAGTTGGAACCGGTGTAATTTGGTTCGATCGCTATGCTGCCTATGGGAGATCTGTTGGGTCGAACCAGGGACACGCTCCCCTCGGCTCGGGTGATCCCAAGGTCATATCCCGAACCCGGATCGCAGTAGTCGATCGGGTATACATAGATGGTTATGTGATTCACACCGTCATACAGGTCCACCTGGAAGCCGGGCGTGTTGGGATCCGCGTCGGCCAGTTCGGGCATGGGGCCCAGGCCATCGGTGGTTCGACGATTACAATCGGCGTTGGGTGTTGGGAGGTCGGGGACGTCGCGAGACGAACTGGAAGATGTCCAACTTCCCGATGACTCATAGAACTTGACAAAGTAGTCTGTCTTTGGGGTTGCGGTGATGGTTGTCCGGGTGACGTCGTTGGCGACGTCCGGGACGTTGTAGCTTAATTCGTATCTCCCGAAACTGGGACTCAATGTGCCATGGCCGACGCTCAGCCCGCTCAGTGGAGGCTCCGAAGAGTAGGTGCCCCTGACGAGCTTGTGTGCTGCATAGGGCATGTAGACCTCCGAGACCCATCGGCCGGCTACGTCCGTTCCGCAGTACAGATCCGCCCAGAACCCATCTATATCGTCCTCATCTATATGGTCTTGCAGGACGTCGAACACTTTAGTTATCTCAGTGCCGCTGGAGGTTGCCGAACCCAGGTGAACTACTTCATCGAGGTCTCCTATATAACGCAAGTAAGCGTTGTAGTCGGTGGAGCAATCGTCGACATCGGTCCAGGTGACGGCGATTATTTGGAACCCGCGAAGTGTTCTGTGCCACGTAACCTCGACGGTAATAAAGCTTACGGGCTCGGCCTGGGCCTGGGACGCGACCGCTGCCGTCGCTGAACTGGTCAGGCTCTCATCGTTCCCCGCGTCGTCGGTGAAGGACACCCGCACCTTGATGGTGTTGCCCTCGTCCGCGGCTGCCACCGTGTAGCTGGACCCCGTGGCATTCTGGATGTCCGTGTCAGAACTTCCATCGTTGGAAATCCACTGGTAACCGTAGGAGACGTTCGCGAGCCCATCGACGTCGGCGATATTCGAAGTGTCCGCCGTCAGCGAGTTAGCCACCTGCGCAGTCCCGGTAATGACCGGCGCGCCGGTAGCCACCCTGTTGGAGAATGGTCCCACCACTTCCGTGGCCGAACTGGTCAGCAACTCTGCGTACCCGCCCCGGTCGGTGAAGGTAACCCTGACCTTGATGGTCCTGCCCTCATCATTGGCTGACAAAGTGTAGCTGGAGCCCGTCGCGCTCGCGATGTCAGTGTCCTGGCTCCCATCGTTTGACACCCATTGAAACCGGAACTGCACCCGGTCCAGACCGTTTCCGTCCGAAATGCCCGTCGTATCTGCAGTGAGGGTCTCACCGACTTGCGGTGTGCCATTGACGGAAGGCGCGCCGCTAGCCGTCACGTTGTCCGGCCTAGCGCGGCGGCCCGCCTCAAACTGATTGGTGGAGGGCAAGGATACGAAATTGGACCAATCCGAGGAACCGCGAGCGTTTCTTGCACGCACCTGGAACCACAACGAGGAGCCTGGATCCAGGCCGCTGATGATGGCTCCTGCCCCGTAGAACGCTATCTCAACGCCGTCCCCCGGAAGATCATTCCATTGGCCGTTCCGGTACAGCTGAACGTCGTAGGAATCGGCCTCATGTACATCGTTCCACTCTAAATCAACGCCCCCGATGAAGACCGCAGTTCCCGTGGGCTGGTCCGGGGTGTCCGGGGCGCTACCTTGGGCGGATGAGGCTGGCGCACCAGCGTTTGTCCTGTCGATGCTGCCCGAATAAGAGATGGAGGCGGTGTCAATGGCTCCAAAACCGACGGTGGTGCTAGTCTGGGAGGTGACGGCCAGAGACGAGCGGTCCAGACGGAGCTCATTTTGAGCGCCCAGTGTTCTAGGCCATGCCACTCCAACTATAATTGTTATGGACACTAGGAACGCTAAGGCCCAAAGTAGATTCGCAGGCGCCAATCTTGATGGGCGAACCTTCGACGCCGGATTGTTCATCTCTCGCTGTTCCTCCACCGATTGAACACATTAGCAACAAATTCCCTGCGCCCGTCGCACACATGTCTCCGATGCACGAACTTCTGAAGACCTCGATTATAACGACAGTTGTTGTCCTACTCTGGTCGGCCTGTCAGTTTGGTGACAACTTAATCCCCTAAACAGGCTTTGCCCACGGCGCAGTCTGCAGAGAGCCATTCCCATTCCACAGCATGTAGTCCCTCACACTCTTTCGACCAGCACTGCATAGATGCGCTCCAGCAAACCCAACTCCACCCATGCTGCAATGTCCATTGGATGCCGCTTTCGTCCCTTGGGTGATCGTCTCCTCATGCAGTCACATACTGAACAGGTCGTTCGCAAAACATTTACGCAGATAGCCACTTTCAATTATGACAAACGTGCAAGCATAAGTCTGTACAGTAAAAATTTTCGACACCCTGATGCTATAGTGTGCATAGAACTCACTGTCTTTGGCCATTACGTGCAGAAACCCTGAGAGATGTGCAAGGAATCTGGGGGTGCTCCGGGACATGTTGTGAAGAAAATGCCTCTGAGAGATGAAGGTACAGCAGCAGGACGCTCGAGTGTTTGTCCGGCGATTAAGAGTTCCCACCGTGGCGGCCGGCACGTCTCTGATACCTTCCCTACCGCCTGAAAGGGCTTAGTCCCATTGGCAGTCCCAGCCCGTCGGGCCTGGGAGCTGTGTTGCCAGCAACTCCAACCTTCGTAAAAGTAGCAATTTGGAATCGAGTTGCCTGAGGGTGGTGAGATGAACTCAGGGAACCGTACAAACAGCTAAGCGAGAGCCCTGCCATTAAATTGAAGTTGCTGCCAATGAGGAGCGGAGAATCTCCCAGATACGTAGGGAACACAGCCCTGCCTTCAAGGCCCAGGTAGCCTGGAAGGCGGTGAGGGGCGAGGAGACGGTGGCCCAACGGGGTGCCCTTGTACCTGGCGGCGGCCACTCCCCAAGCTTCGGTTTTTCGGTTTGAGGATTACCCTATAACTACAATTCTCCGATGGTCTTCCTGACTGTCAATGGCGGCGGCCTCAGTTTCCTTCCTCCGGCATTCGCCTTGATACACCCGCTGGGTCCGGGCCGTTGCCTCCATCACGGCCAGAGCATCCTTGGTCAGTCCCTTTGCCTGCCGGTGTGGCTTGCCGTACTCCCTAGTACTACAGTCGCAGATGCAGGGTGAGGCGTCGTTTGTAATGGCAGATGCGCGCTCTGGCCTGATGGCGCCTCCTCCAGCGGGACCACTCCAGTACCGATTTCGCCGTGGGCGTGGACTCCCAGATCAGGTGGTATAGCAACCGGCGCACCTCGGGAACTGTCAGCGGTATCATGGTTTCATCCCACTCCGGTTCTCCCCCTTTTTGCCGCTGCAAAGCGCATTCGCCCCATGCCGGACCACCGCCAGATAGGCGTGGGCCAGCATTGCCAAGGTGATGTGCCGGTACCAGCCATCCCATCTGCGCACCTCGTACTGGTCCAGACCCACCTGTCCCTTGGCCTCCTCAAAGCACTCCTCTATGGCCCAGCGGGTTCCCGCGACCCTCACCAGTTCCTCCAAGGCCGTCTCCGCTGGGCCGAAGCAGACGTAATAGGCCAACTCCCCCGGGTTGGCGATGCTGCGCCGTGCCAGCAGCCAGTGGCCTTTGCCCGGCTCCCGCAGGGGACGTATCTCCACGGCAGTCCAGTCGTATATCCTGGGCCCTTTGGTTCCGTCGCCAGCACTGCGCCGGATCCATTCCGATTCCTCAACCTGCGACGCCAGCCGGTCCGCTCTCACCTGGAGGGGCCCCTTTTCCGCCCAGGCCCACAGCCTCTCATTGGTCTTGATTGCCAGCACGTGGGCCACCCCCTGACGCTCCAGCCACAACCGCAACTTGCGGTCGCTGCCGTAGACCTCGTCCCCGGTGAACCAGCCAAAGGGCACGTCTGACTCAACCGCCCGCTCCAGCATCACCTGCGCCAGTTGCCCCTTGGTCCGGAATACCGCGTCCTCCGGCACTCCAGCCTCCCGCCGCCTCTCCCCATCCTCCGCCCACACCCGGGGCAGGTAAAGTTCCCGGTCCAGCAGGGTTCTGCCCTTGGCTCCCGCATAGGCCAGGAACACGCCAACCTGGCAGTTTTCGATCCGGCCCGCCGTGCCGCTGTACTGCCGCTGCACCCCAACGGACTTATTACCCTTCTTGAGGAATCCTGTCTCGTCCACCACCACAACGGCGTCGGCATCGCCCAGATGTTCCACGACATAGCCCACAAGGTCATCCCGAACGAGGTTTGCGTCCCACCGGTAGTTGTACAAAAGGCGCTGCACTCCGTCGGGAGTGGCGTCTCCGGCCTGTTCCGCCAACTGCCAGCCGTTCTTGCGCTCCACCGGAGAAATCAGTCCCTTCAGATACTCCAACGCCCGTCGGCGCGGTTCCGAACGGTGAAACCTCCCCGCAATACACCCATGAATCCTCTCAATACCCTCAGCCCACCGGGCCACCTCCAAGACCTCGCCACTATCCGTTGCCATCCCCTCACCTCACCCACTCCCAAGAGTAGCTCCATTCTACCAACTGCTATCTGCGACCGTAGTACTAGGGAACTTTTTTGACTGTCAGGTTCGGACGCCGACAGTGAAAAAGCCCCCGCCGCGTTTTACTCCCCCCTTATCAAGTCGCTGACTTATGCCGTTTAAATGTACAAAGTCCAGCTTAGAAACCGGTCAATCTCCCTAACTCCCATCATCATCCCTCGCAAATCCCGACACCGGCTAACCCGGTTCCTGCACAAATTCACCCCCATGCGTGTAACAGTTCAGACTTGAGGGGAAACGAGGAGTTCGCGGCAGGCCAGGAGGGAGTTTAGTCCCTGGGCCCGCCAGGTGCCGAAAAGGGAAGCCAGCGTCATCTTGGTGTCGGTGCCCCGCTCCGAGCGCGTGCCTCCGCTTATCTTGCGGCTGACCACCAGCGGGCGCAGGCTGCGCTCGGCGGCGTTGTTATCCGGCGGCACCTCCGGGTGGGCCACGAAGACGAAGAGTTCCTTGATGTGCCTCTCCACGCGCCGGCACAACCTGGCCTGGACCGCCAGTGAGTCATCCAGGAAGGGACGGCAGAGCGCCAGCAGGCGTCTTTCCAAGGCCAGTTGGGCGGTGCGGCGTTGTTTGTCTGGTTGTTTCTCCGGCGGATGGGCAAAAGCCACGGCCTGCCGGTAGAGTTGGTGTACCGCGCCAGCCCACCGGGACAGCCGGTCATCCTTGGGGTAGAGGACGCGCAGGTCGTGGATGTCCCGCAGCAGGTGGGCCCAGCAGCGTTGCTTGGGACCGTCATAGTGGTGGTAAGCGGCGTAGAAGTCGCTGACCAGCACGCCGGCAAACTCCTCGCCCAGGACCTCATCCACCACGCCCTTGCCCCGTCCCCGCCGCAGGAAGTATCGCTGGGTGGGCGTACTGAAGGTCCACACGTAGCCGTTGTGTCCGTCCTCCCGCCAGCCCGTCTCATCGGCGTGGACCACCGGACTGCCCCGGATGCGTTCCACAATGCCCGCCAGTTCGCTCTGGGCTCTGCCAGCCACTTTACCTGCAGCGTCCACCAGGGCCCCCAGGCTGAGGTGCAGCCCGTGCACCGTGCCCAGGTACCACTGGATGGTGCGCCAGGGCAGCCGGGCCTCCTCCCTGAGGGCAGCAATCAGGCTGACCAGGTTGACCCCCAGGCGTTGCTTTCCCAGCACCACGCCCTCCAGTTGCGCCGACGGCACGCAGCAGCGCTGGCACAGAGGACAGGTGCGGGCCACATAGACGTGCTCAGTAACCTGCACCGGAACCAGGGGCAGGTCGATGACCTCCCGGGTGCGCTGGGTCCAGCCGCCCGACAGCCCGGTGCCGCAGCCGGGACACTGTTCCAGCACATGCTCCACCCGCTGGGCTGGCGTCATGCGCTGGCGGGCGAAGCCGTGGGGCCTTGGATTCCTGTTTTGTTTCTCCCTGGGGGGGTCGCTGGCCCGATTGAGGCTTGACCCCAGGCATTCCCCGGGGGCCGCCGGGCTTGGCCTTTCCTTCCAAAGTCTCAATCCGCCGCTGCAACTGGACGATGACCGCCTGCTGTGTCGTAACTGTAGCCTGCAACTCCAAAATAGCAGCCTGCTGTTGGGCGATGATCGCCAGCAGGACTTCACGGGGAGCGGCCGTAAGGTCAAGGCTCGTGTCCATGCTGCAGGTTTAACATAACCGCAAAACTGTCCACCTTTGCTCTTTCGGCAACTTTCGACCAATTCGACCCACCAAGTCTGAACAGTTACCCATGCGTCTGTGCATTTCACCTTGGCTTTGGTTTAGGGCCTATGGACATTCAGCTCATACACTGTCGGCAAAGCCGGTCGTCGGAATTGACCGATGGCCGTCGCTTCTCACATTGCCAGCAGACAAGCTCAAAGGTCTGGATTTCGCAACGGCGGCAGAGTTCGATGTTATCCCATCCGTCGGCGCGTCTCTCATCACACATTTCGCAGTTGAATAGAGCAGTCAACTCCTCAAGCGCATCCTCCAGTGGACCAGTATCGGCCAAGGCCAAGTCCTTTAAGCTGAATTTCTCGGTGAAGGTGTGGACAATCTTATACACCGATGAAATTTCAGCTTTGATGGCGGCAGTGGCGTTGGCTTCGGTTCCAGGGATTTTCTTTTGTTTCCGATGCCACTGCTGGCGACAGTTGCTGCTGCAGAATTTTGAGGTCGACCTTAATGGCTGGTAGGGTTCAAGGCAGTTCACGCATGGGAGGGGCATGGTCATGGGCGGTACTCCCGTTAACGTTACCGGCCTTGAATGTAACGCTAACGGGGCTAAGCCCAAATCCACCGATGGGGAGCCATATGGTCTCTTGAGTGGGAGATTAGTGGGATGGGAGGGCCAACGGTGGAATCATTGGCCGGGAGAGTGGGGCAGTGGTGTCCCGGAGTGGCCTTGGGTAATACAGACCGTGGGACGGCAGTCAGCAGAGAACCCCCGCCGACCTGGTTGGTGCGAGTTGGTGGGGACATTCAATTGGTTGATGGGCAAGTTGGTTGCATCCGGTGGCGTCAGGCCGGGAGTGGAATAGCTCGCAATCGGGCCAGGGCACGGCTGATCTGCTCCTGCCACGGCCAGCGCCGGGGAAGATGCAGGGTGAGCAGGCGTGCCGGGCGGGTGATCCGTCCGACCAGGGCGAAGACCCGTCGTCTGAGCGTCTTGGTGGTCACAATCTGCTCACCCAAGCCGATGCGGGCCGTCCAGCGGGCCAGATTGTGCGCCATCACCTGTACCGCCAGCCAGGCACCGTTGGCGGCGAAGCGCCCCGAGGGGAGATGGTTCAGCCCCACGCCGTACTTGAGGTCGCGAATCGCATTCTCGATCTCGGCGTGGCGGCGATGAGCAGCCTCCAGTTCGAGCATCTCCCCGTCCCGGCCGGTGATGAAGCCGTGATAGCTGCAGGTGGCGAAGAGAGCCAGTTGGGAGCCGGGCGTCGGCCTCACCCGCCGGACGATGAGCCGTACCGGCGCGGCGGCGGGCTCACTCGCGAAGGGGGTGTAGGTGGTTTCAGCCACATCGGCGGCGCCCTCCATCCAGTAGGGTATGGGCCTCCAGCCCGCCTCGGGTATGGCCTCTATCAGGTCCCGCAGGTTCTGGCGCAGGCGGACGGTGATGAAGAAGCGGACGTCCGTCTTGCGGCAGACCTGGACCACGGCGTGGTTATAGAAGCCGCTGTCGGCCCGTACCGTGAGTTGACCCTTGGCCCCGGCGTAGCGTACCCGGCTCACCGTCTCCCTCAGGAAATGGCCAGCGCCCCGGGCGGTGTTGGCCCGGCCCTCGCGGAGACGGGCCATCAGCACCTCGCCGGTTCCGGCCGCGACGGCCAGCAGCGGGTGATAACCCCGCTGGCCGGTGTAGCCGTGCTGGCGGGCTCCCTCCTTGCTCAGGCCGTAGGTCTCGCAGATGGTGGAGTCCAGGTCGATGGTCAACGGACCGTCGCCGGGTCCGTCGCCGGTTGCCCAGGCCCGGGCCAACAGTTCCCGGCTCACCCGGTCCAGCTGCCTCACGTGCCCCCAGCGGAAGCTGCGCAGGAAGGTGCCCAGGGTGGACGGTGCCTTGACCACACAGCCCAGAACACCGGCCGTGCCGCCAGCACGCAACACGTTGGCGTCGTCGATGCAGTCGCCGCCAGCCAGGGCGGAGGCCACCAGGGTCATCAGCTTGTCTCCGGTGTTAGCCCGGCCAGGGGTGTCGCCCAAGTCCAGGTGCCGGTCAACCAGTTCACTCAAACCCAGGTGGAGGGCCAACGTTGCCGGAAGCATCAGCCCGGCATTGGCCACCAGACGGTGGTCGTCGAAGGCGACTTGGATGCGGTCGGGATGATTACGTGGTAGCATCCAAAAGGTGCTCCCTCTCTGGGGTCGGTTTCTTGATACAAAACCATTATCCCAGATTCGGAGGAGCACCCCTTCACGCTCTCAGCACACCTTTAGTCCCCACTCCATCGGTGGATTCGGGCTAAGGTTGAAGACGTGGCATCCAAACAAGAACTGTTGAGCAACCGCGACGACGAATTAATGAAGAGTATCGAAAACGAGGCAACTCGACCCATATGGCGTATCAGGAAAGGAAAACTCGACATTTCATTGCGGGACCGTATGGCAATTGACCGCCTTATAGCTGCGTTGTTGCAGAACGATCCCTACAACGGCTTCGACGAAAGAAACGCACGGCAAGATGCGATCAACGCCGTAAGCGAATCTGTCCAGGATGCCTTCGCACTAGCGGGAGGATTCATTGAGCCTGGAACCCTCGAATCATATATTGACGAACAATTCAACCACGACTATCTGACCCTCACTTTGGGTAGCCAGAACTATGCAGTTCAATCGATGCTCCAGTTTATGGGACTCCAGGCGATTTTTGCGTCAGAAGGGGACGGTTTCATTATTGGTGATTCTCCAGTGCTGGCAGTTCGAAGCAACGAAGGTGCTGCAGGACCCAGCCTCCTCAATCGCGGAAGTCAAGTAATGCTGCCGATCGGCACCCGGTGCATATTGTTTTACAGCTGGGCAACAGAACCCAACCTAATCGCTCATGGGGGAACCATCGATAGCCGACAACTACTCTCCCTGAACCAAGATTACTCCCATGAGTCGAACAGCGGGATCCTCTACGGAAGGACAGAAGAAAGCCTGGCTAAGTCTCGACGACCTCGCGTCAAGTGGGGAAATGCTCAACGCTCTACCAAGGTGAGCCAAGGTTGGTCCGCCTTCCAACAACGCTTTGCCAGTGTCCAAGCAAAGAATGCCGAGGAGGAAAACCGGAACACCGAAGGTCTCAGGCTTGAAACGCACAAATTGGTTCAGCAAGCGGCCCGTCAAAGCCAAGCACCCGACTGAGTTGATGTGCGATTCCCAAGACCGTTGCAGACATACCATAACGGGGCCTTGTGCGAACCGAGGTAGCAGCCGGCACAAAATTCTCAGGAGCGCGGCGGGGGACCTGTCGAGCAATACCAAACCCCTGCCAGAGGCATAGTCAACGCGGCCGTCACTTTCGCGCTGAGCCAGGTCAGGCGAAACCCGTCAAACTCCCCCCGTGAGCCTACTGGCCGGGATTTTGCTTTGACAGGTGCATCTACCGTTGCAATTGGGGCTCATAGCCTCCTGAGGACGAAGAGGCCGGGCGGATATGGTAAGGCTCGCCACGCGCCGAAGATGGACGCCAAGGTCACTTTGTTGTCGCTGCCTCGTTCCCAGCGGTTCCCGCCGCTGATTCTCCGGACGATTGCGCACCCATTGCCATAAACTCCCGTTAAACTCAGGAACAGCTACTTGCTAACGTGCGTTCAACCTAACGTGCGTTCAACCGTTCAACGCGGAAGGGGAAATCATGGTGTGGCTCCAGACTGGTTGCGAAATTACTTTTGATGTCAGCATCCCTACGCCCTTGGTACTAATGCTTCGTCCGCAAAGCGGAGCACATCAGCGGGTGGTGGATGAAACTTTCACATTGCGGCCGAGGGTCCCGGTAGTAGAGTATCTGGACAGCTACGGCAATCTGTCCAGGCGACTGATCGCTCCACCGGGGGAGTTCTCCATCCGTTCATCTTCCGACGTCCTTACATTGGATGACATTGACGTGTTGCCTGGGGCGCCTTTTGTTGAGGTGCAGGACCTTCCGGACACACTTCTGACCTACCTCCATCCCAGCCGTTATTGCGAATCCGACAGGTTTATTGACCTCGGCAGGAACCTCGTAGACGGGATCAAGCCGGGATACGATCAGGTAGCTAGAATCGAAGAGTGGGTTCGCACCTCGGTGCGCTACGATCCAACATCCAGCAATTTTCAGATGTCGGCGGTCGAGGTCAACCAGCAGGGCGAGGGCGTTTGCCGCGAACTCGCGCATTTGTGCATCGCGCTATGCCGGTCTCTCTGTATCCCGGCACGTATGGTTGTGGGCTATCTGCACGGACTTGAGCCTATGGATTTCCATGCTTGGTTCGAGGCGTATGTGGGTGGCCGCTGGTACACCTTCGACGCAACACAGAACGCTCCCCGAGGAGGGCGGGTTGTCATCGGTTATGGGCGCGATGCGGCCGATGTGGCGATATTCAACCAATTTGGCCCGGCGCTATATCCGAGGTTTATGGAGGTACGGACCGAGAAGCTGGACGCACTTTCCGGCAGCCAATGAGGGTCCGGAACCGAAGGAGTGCGACAGCCGCGTTTCGGAAATACGTGACGGCATTCTTGGACTCGCCGTCGGCCTTGCTGACGCGGGCGTAGCCGTAGGTGTCTGCAATCAAGGTAATAGCCGCGGATCCTCAAGAGGCTGGGTGTTCAACGCACTGAGATAGTCTTGGGCATATGGGGCGTTGTGCGAACCAGATTCAGACCTTCTGGCATAGCCCAAGGCCGCGGCGAACATGAGGGCAATTTCGAACAAGGCCGGATATGTATCTCCAGGGACCGCTGGGGGCCCTATTGCCACACCGGACGGCAGCTCCACAAGGCCGTCCAAAGTCTTTCGATTCCCCCGCAAGCCATCGAGAAGTAGTGGCCGCGGTTGTAAGATTTGATGTTCATTTCCGCAGGCCGCATTGGTAATACCTGGTCACGGATCCTCTTCTGGCAGCCTGGGCCTTGGTGTACTTGGCCGGCACGGTGGGGCTGTCCCGCCTACCTGCGGTCATCAGTTCCGGAAGCTCCGCGCCGCCGGCGCTCAGGTCCTGGGCCATGCCCACCAGCATCGAGTGTCCGCTATAGGACTCACTCAGACCTGCCATCTTGGCCTCGGTCTTCACTCGCCGTCCGACAGCCCGAAAACCGTGGAATCGATCACAGCTTCCTCCGGACGGATGGCCAGCATGGTCTCCACGACCAGGGGCCCAGGTTGTCAATGTCGGCGGCAAAGTGGGCCACTGGGGCGGCGGAATGGTGGACTACCGGGAGTGTGACAGTTGGCTGGGCAGGGAGAGTTGAGGGCAGAATCAGAGGGTGGGAGCCGGGCTTGGTGTTGAGCGGGTTAATCGTCGATGGGTGCGTCCAGAGCTTGGGGCGCGGCGTTCTCCCGGCTGCGCCTGAGCCGGTAACTCTCGCCCTGCTCGCCGATCTGCCCGAGTTGGGCACGCTGAACCGCAAGCAGATCGCCGCCCTGGTCGGAGTAGCTCCCTTCAGCCGGGAAAATGGTCGCCACCGGGGCCGGCGCTCCGTCTGGGACGGTAGACCACGAGTGCGTGCCGCACTGTACATGGGAGCGGTAGTGGCCACCCGGTGCAATCCGGTGCTCCGGCCGTTCTACCATCGTCTGCTGGTGGCTGGCCGACCCAAGAAGTCAGCCCTAACTGCGTGTATGCGGAAACTCCTGATCATTCTCAATATCATGGTGAAAAACGGCGAGCGCTGGGATCCGGTTATCACCACGCTTTGACATTCCAGACGATTGCTTTGGGTTGAGGCAACTACTTTAGTTGAGTAATATTTTTGATGAGGCAATGCGCATTATAGACAGCCGTTTTTCGCAGGACATCGACGCAAGGCAAGATGTCACCTCTGAGGCTTGCTGGATCGGTTTTCAGGAGTTGGACAGGTCGCGCAGCCGACCCTACTACACGTTTCTAAGCCTGGGATCCAGCTTGTCCCTCACCCAGTCACCCAGCAGATTCATGGATAACACGGTTAGCAAGATGGCCAAACCAGGGAAGAAGGAAACCCACCAAGCCGTTATCACGAGGACCCGCCCGTCCGCGACCATCAGTCCCCACGCCGGACTGGGTGGCGGAATTCCCACTCCAAGGAAGCTGAGGGACGCTTCGAAAATGATGACCTGCCCGACCTCCAGAGTTGCTAGCACTATCAGGCTATTGACTACGTTGGGAAAGACATGGCGGAACATGATGCGCAAGTCGGAGTTACCGGCGACCCTGGCCCGGTCGATAAAGTCCAACTCCTTGATCGCCAAGGTCTCAGCCCGAACCATGCGCGCATAACGAGCCCAGATAACCAGTGCGATTATTATTACGACGCTGGAAAACCCCGGACTCATTACCGTAGCCAGCACCAAAGCAAGAAGAATGGACGGTAGCGCTAGGGTAAAATCGACCAGCCTCATAATGAGATGATCAACATTCCCGCCAAAATATCCGGCTATCAGCCCCAGAGTTACACCGACCGTGGCGCCGATTGCAATGGACACCAGCGCGACTACCAACGAAATGCGAGCTCCGTGGATTATTCGGCTCAGGATGTCGCGCCCTATCTTGTCGGTGCCCAATGGATGGGTCCAAGAACCCCCCTCAAGCCACACTGGAGGGACGAGGCGGTTGCTTGCGCTGCCGCTGGTTGGAGGGTGGGGAGCTGCCTGGTTAGCGAAGATTCCAGGGAGTACCAAAAAGACCAGCAATACCGCAATGGGTAATAACGGGTATCGACGCACCTCCACGGCTGTGGCCGCCAACCGTCGTAAAGGGGAACGCTCAAATGTGCCTTCCATAAGCCTATAGCCCTGCCCAATCTGACGTATAGCGGACTGCGAGCAATAGCAGACCTATGACCAGATGCGGGACACGATTCGGTTTGAAGTTGCTGTGGCTATCAAATGGGGCCCAAAACCAGTGGTCAATTGAACCTTATCCGGGGGTCCAGATAGGCGTACAGAATGTCAACAATCAGATTGCCCATGATGTACATACCGGCGAACAGCAACACCACTGCCTGTACCACTGCGTAATCGCGACTCAGTGTCGCTTCCAAAACTAGCCGCCCCAATCCGGGCCAGGCAAAAACCGTCTCCGTGGTTATAGAGCCCACCAGGATGGCGGCGGAGATCACACCGAAATAGGTAAGCGGGGCGACCGCGGCATTTCTCAAACAATGCTTCCAGACCACCTTCCACTCAGGTATGCCCTTTACCCTGGCCATATTTACATATTCGCTGTCCAGTGTATCCAGCATGGACGACCGGACTAGGCGCATGATGGCCGCCACCTGGAACCAGCCCATGGTAATCGCCGGGAGGATGATATGGCTGATGCCTCCCCTGCCAGAAGTGGGAACCCAATCCAAGTTGACCGCGAATATCCAAATGATGATTATTCCCAGCCAGAAAGGAGGCACCGCCTGGCCAATCATGGCGAATCCTTTGCCCCCACTGTCCAGGAAGGAATCGCGGTTGATGGCGGCGAAGACCCCCATAGGAACCGCGATAACGATGCTGATCAGCAGTGCAACACCGGCTAGCTGAGCAGTTGCGGGAAGTCGTGTTGCGATCAATTCCGCTACCGTTGTTCCACGCCATTTGTAAGAGTCGCCCAACTCGCCTCGAAAAATTTTTCCCATGTAATCGAAGTATTGAATGGGTAAAGGCTTGTTCAGGCCCCAGTATTCTTCCAAGGCTATCAGGTCCTCGACCCTTCCCTCTGCTGGCGCCAACGCGTCCACTGGACTGCCACTGAAACGAACTAAGACAAATACGACCATCGTGATTACCCAAAGGGTAATCACGGTATGGAACAACCTTACCAGAATGAATCTCTGCATTCTTGCGTGCCTCGCCCGGAATAGAAATGTGGACTAACCTTAGTCCACATTTCCAGCTTGGGATGTTTTGCGATTGGGGCGGAGGTCACTGGGTGTCGGCTGCTTTCGCGAACTCCATGTGGCTGTATATCTCCCTCCGGTTCCCGGGGAAAGCATATTCGGCCACCACGTCCGGATTCAGCATGACCACTGCCGGGAACCAGAACAGTGGCATCGAGGCAAACTCGTCGAACATCTGATTGCCGATGTCTCTCATCACGCGGTCCCGGTCTGCCGGGCTGGTGGCCTGTGTCAGTTCCTCCCATTTTTGGTCAATGAAAGGAGTAACAAATGAGGCCACGATGCTCCAGTTGGTGTTGTAGGAAGAGATGGTGAACTGTGGATCCCGGTATGACCCTGAATTGGGGTGGATGTTGCCTACGGTCTCGCGGTTACGGAACATCGGAACCCAGTTTCCGATATCGAGTTGCTGGAACTCGGTCTTGATTCCAATCTCTTCCAAATATAGCGCGATCAGCTCGATAATCTGAATCTGCTCTGACACCAAGTCGTGAGGGATCAGGATGGAAATCAACTCGAAGCCGTCTTCATATCCAGCTTCTATCATCAGCTCCTTGGCCCGCTCCGGGTTATAGTTGTACAGTTCAGGTCCCTTTTCCTCCCATTCCGGGTTCCAGCCCAGCAGCGAGCCGTGGTAACCATAAACCCATTGCCTCTCTCCCCGTCCCTGAAAAATCTCCCTGTGCAATTCCTCTTTGTTGATGGCCATGTTCATGGCTTGCCGCACCTTGCGGGCATTGTCGTTAAGACCGACCCAAGGGTCAGTGCCCTGGATGTCCTGGCCTTCATCGTTGGTCATGCCGTAGTACTGCCCGCCGAAGAAGAAGCTGTACCCCACCGCTGGAAGACTGCTCAACTGAGGGACAAACCCCTGTGCTGCCGCAGTATCCTGCAGGTCCTGTGGCAAGACTACTATATGGGCTTCATCGGCCAAGAGCGCGGCCAGGCGGGTGGCCTCCTCGGCAACGAAGAACATTTGCAGTTCCTCGAAATCCGGGGTCTTGCGCCAGTGGTCCGGTATCCGCTCGTACAAGATCGATTCGCCCAAGTTCCTAGAGACGTACTGGTAGGGTCCGGTTGACACGATCTGATTGTTGTAGGCTTCTTCGCCTCCCTCGTCGTACTGTTTCTTGCTCATCGCGGCGGAAGTGCCGTGGCCCCCGAAATTGTAGAACTCGACGGTGAAACTATCCGGCTTCTTCTGATGAAAAATCACGTTGTAGTCGTCAACCACTTCAACGTTGTCAATTGTTTCCCGGTATGGATTGGCCTCACAGGATTCGGACCCCTCTTGGGTTACCATGGCCACTTGGTGCTTCACGTCTTCTGCGGTGAATTCTCCATAGCCGTGGTGAAATGGTATGCCCTCGCGCAACCTGAAGCTCCACGCCATACCGTCATCGCTCAACGACCATTCCGTTGACAGCTCCGGAATCAAAGCCCCGTTGAACCGGTCGACGCCAATCAGATTTTCATAGGCCGGACGTTTGCTCATCTGCAGCATGCAGAATCCCCAGGGTATATTGGTCTCTACAAATAGAGTGCCCAAGGAAGCGACTAGCCGATTGGTAGTGCTGGTCACCATCGGCAGGGGAGTAGGTGTCGGAACACCTGCTGGCACCGGGGTTGCGGTGGCCCGGGCGGGCCGCGCCGTTGGTGTCGGCTCTGTAGCAGCCGGCACGGCTGTTGGGGCGGGAGCAGAGGTAGTGCCGGGTGCCGCCGTAGCCGCCTCGGTTGCAGCGGGCGCACTTTCCTCTCCGCAAGCGGCTGCCCACACTAACATCAATACGGTAGAGAGGATAACTGCTCTTAAGATGAGACCAAGAGGTTTATTGGTCATACAATCCTTCCTGAATAGGTTTAATTCTCTGTTTTGTTTCCCAACCTTTTTCTCGATTCCTGTCTGCCTTGGCCGTCCCGGAACCAAATCACCTCAGGCCTGGGCGCAAGGCTGCGGCGGATTGAGCGTTACGTGGTTGAACGCAACCACATTGAAAGTTCGGACAAAACTAACATGGGTGGCTCATATTGTCCAATAATCTCATTAGATACACAGGGCTATCGCATTTGAACTTTTTGAGCCTAATCAGGGTCCAAAGTGCTACCGACAACCGAAGAACTCGACTGCCAGACGTCTTGAATTTTGTGACTTGGCGGTGTTCCCGCCAGAAATTGTCGGGGAAACAAACCGAAAATGCTTGCTATATGAGGTGGACCCGGAAAACTGGACAGGTAGCTAAGTGGGAATGCTGCTCCTAAACTGAGGGCAGCGACTGCTGTCGAGGAGGAGCGGGAAAAGTCCAGAGAGCGAAGAAAGCACAGCCCGGCTTTCAAAGCTAAGGTCGCCTTGGAGGCAGTGAAGGGCGAGTAGATGGTCGCCCGGTACCAGGTCCATCCCAGCCAGATTCAGGCCTGGCAAAAGGCCATCACCGAAGGTGCCTCCGCAGTTTTCAACAAGGGTCAGGAGCAGAAATCGAAAAGTGATCCCGCCCTGATCACCCGCCTGTACCAGGAGATCAGGAGGCTGAAGGTGGAGCGGGATTTCTTGGCAGAGAGGTCCGGTCCATGAGCTTGGCGCAGCGGCGTCAGCTGGTGGACCGGGAGCACTGGTCGTTGTCCATCGCCCGCCAATGTGCCTTGCTGGAAGTGAGTCGGACCAGCCTGTACTACCGGCCCCAAGGAGCCTCGTACGACGACTTGTCCCTCGAGCAGGCCATGAACCGGCAGTATTGGAGGGTCTCTTCTACGGGTCGAGGCGGATGAAAGCCTGGCTGAGGCGACAGAGAAAATATGTGAGCCGGAAGCGGGTGTAGCGGCTGATGCGCATCATGGGGCTGCGGGCCATCTACCATCGACCGCGCACCAGCCGGCCAGCGCCGGGGCAATCAGTCTTTCCTTATCTGATGGAAAAAGTCAAAGTCACTGGCGCGAACCATTCCTGACCGGGCGGATTCGTACATGATTGCCGTAGCTGAAACATCCCGTGAGCCGGTCTTGGCCTTGCACTTCAGGCAGTAGATTTCAACGGATCCGGGGGGCGTGGCCATAATTGAGGGCTCCTGTTCCGGAGGTTGCCTGGATTATAGCCAAAAGAAACCCTCCCGCCGGATGCTGCTACGGAACCGGCCAGACCGGCCAGTTACTGCACTCTGAAACTGCCTGACATCTCCCGGGAGCTGCGGGCCAGCGCCTCTGGACTAGATAACCCTGTCTCCCCGTCCTGGCGTGGATTGGCTGTCCGTTTCACCCGCCGCCCCAGCCAGCGGGGTCAACATCACACGCCGACGGGGAGTTTCCTTGGACGCCTCGACCAGGAGTTCCTCTAGCGGAACATCAATGTCGATATCGTCGAATTCGAAATTGAAGGCGGCCTTTACGTGGGCCGGGCATACGACGCCCGCCGTGGCGCTGTTCTCGCGTCCCACCCGCCTCAGTTCCTCGCGTTCAGCGAGGGTCATCTTCAGCCGGCGGTGACAACCGGCAATGGCGCATTTGACCGGGACTCTTGTAGGCATTTCCCCAATATTACAACGGCAAATCAAGGAGGAGATTTCGGGCATGCATGCAGAGCGGCCGGCCTCATCTGCTTTTGCCCTCAAGGTCATTCGTCCCGACCGCTTGGTGGCCGGGTCTGGCAAGTCGACCCACACCGCACCGGCTGTAAATGCCCCCAGCTTGTAGCTGAGCGGGTGGCTGGAAAACCCAGTTGCAACGCCTTTGGCAGAATGCGATACTTCAGGTATTCCAGCCAGAGGTGAGGTGGGATGACGCTGTACGGTTACGCCAGGGTCTCGGTCAGAGAGCCCGAGGACAAGAATCTGGACCTGCAGGTGGAGCGGCTGGTCCACGCCGGCTGCGCCATGGGCAACATCCGGGCCGAGGAGGCCAGCGGGGCCAAGGACGACCGCAGCGGCCTCCTGGAACTGCTGGATCTGGTGGCCGAGGGGGACACCCTGGTGGTCACCCATATTGACCGGCTCTCCAGGGGGCTGACCTACGGGCTGCAGGTGATCGAAGGCCTGCACCATGCAGGAGTGGAGTTCCGGTCCCTGTCGGAGGACTTCGACACGGCCACGGCCAACGGGAAGCTGCAGTTCCAGATGGTGCTTGCCTTCAGAGAGTGGTGGCGGAATTCGATCAGGGAGCGCTCCGTCGCCGGCCAGGCCAAGGCACGGACGGAAGGCCGCTTCCCTGGAAGACGGCCCAGCCTGACCGGACAGCAGCGGGAGTACATCCGGGAGGAGCGGTCGAGGGGAGTGAGCCAGCGGGAACTGGCCAAGCGCCTGGAGGTCAGCCGCTGGACCATCCAACAGGTGGACGGATAGGGCTTCAGTGAAAATTGCAGCCCCGGCACGGAGCATGGCGGGGTGGTCTGATGCTTCCCGGGTACGGACCGCCTCCTCGTAACTTGCGCCGACCCTCTGCGTCACGGACCTCACCGAGGCCAAGCTCGGATTGAGCCAGCAGCCCAATATCATGCGTGGGTAGGTTCTATTAAGTCTCCCCGGAAAGGAAGGGAATGATGGAAACTTACATCGGGAAGACGGTTTCCGATTTCACACTTCAGTCCAGCGATGGACAGACGGTATCCCTTAGCAGTCTTCGCGGACAAAAGGTCCTCCTGTACTTCTTCACGAGTCCGGGCGGTGGTAATTGAACCCGCATGGCTCTTGGGTACCGAGAGCATGCTGCCGAGTTCACAGAGAAGAACGTCGTGCTGTTCGGAATCCATGACGGAAGCTTGGATGCCGCACGCCAGTGGGTCGAGAAAGAGCAGCTTCCGTTCGCGGTCCTGAACGACCCTGATCGACGTGTAGGCATTGAGCTAGGCATGTCCGCTCTCGATGGAGAGAGGTACGTCAAAGACCCGTCAGACGGGAAAGGTTGCGCAGGCCCGCAGTTGTCATCGACGAACACAATGTGATCTGCGAGTGGGAACCCGACATGAACCACACCGATCAGATTGCAAAGTTACTGGAGCGTCTGTAGCACGACCTGAACGGTGTCGCCTTTTCGACTGTTGCCCGCCCTTGTGCAGCCGGCAAAACGGGGTTCAGCTCGGACTGTGGCTTAGCAGGCCGATAAAGAACAGGTCGAGGGCGGCGAGACTCCAGGAATTCTGACCCTCGACGGCAAAGTTGAGCGGATGGTAGAAGGGACCTCCAGGGCCCCTGGCATCGCCATCATCTCCACTACCACCACGTGGTGGTCCCTGGCATGCTGGACATGCTGGAGCCGTTGTACGAGGAGGCACCTGACGTAGGTGTCAGTGGCGGCAGCAAAGTGGGGCAACGGAAGTCTTTGGCTCGGAGTGTCTCACCGGGCGCTGCTGGACCGGCTCACCCACCATGTCCACGTACTGGAGATGAACGGCGAGAGCTACCGGCTGAAGCGAAGCCGCGGGAATACCGTGCCCCAAGCTCCGGACGACCCGGTCGAGGCCCAACCAGCTCAACAACCCAGCCGGCTCACATCCTCCGATCCTGTCTCCAACTCTCCCTGCCCAGCCAACTGCCACCATGCTGGTGGTCCACCATTTTGCCGCCCCAGTTGTTGACGTTCAGCGAAAAGGTCCTCGCTAACTGGCCAGCATAAATGTCACATTCACTCCATGGAGAATGTGGGAGAATGTGACGTTGACTCCCAAGGAACAGACGAGACTACAGGTTCTTAACAGCTTGCTGGCAGAGCACATGACCTTGGATCAGGCGGCCACGCTGATGGGTGTCAGCACCCGGCACACCAGGCGCCTTCTGGCGGCCTACCGGGAGACGGGAGCTGCCGCAGTTGCCCACGGCCACAGAGGTCGCGGAGCGCCCAATGCGACTCCCAAGGCCGTGGCGTACGGTGTGGTCCATTTGGCTCGCACCAAGTACTCAGGGGCCAACCACACCCATCTCAGTGAGTTGCTGAACGAACGCGAGGGAATTGACCTCGGCAGGACTACGCTCAGACGTATCCTGGTCGACGCCGGGCTGACGAGTCCACGGCGAAGGCGTCCGCCCAAGCACCGGGTACGCCGCCAGCGGATGCCCCAACAGGGAATGTTGATCCAGATGGACGGCAGCTACCACCCGTGGTTGGGGGACCAAGTTCCGCCGTTCACGTTGCTGATCGCGGTGGATGACGCCACCGGCACAGTGGCGGGCGCCCTATTCTGCGAGAAGGAGGAGGCCTACACCTATTTCCTGATGATCCAGGATCTGGTGCAGAGCGTTGGCATCCCTGTGGCCCTCTACGTCGACCGGCACGGGGTCTTCAGGCACACACCGGGGTCCGGTCTTCCCGGAACGGCGACCCAGTTCAGCCGGGCCATGGACGAGCTGGGGATACAGATGATATTCGCTCTCTCGCCCCAGGCAAAGGGTCGCGTGGAGCGAACTGCAGGAACTTTCCAGGACCGGCTGGTTACCGAACTCCGTCTGGCAGGTGCCAGCAGCATCGGCGACGCCAACGGCGTGCTGGAGCAGTTTCTGCCGAGATACAACCGGCGCTTCCGGGTTCCCCCGCAATGCTCCGAGTCCGCGTACCGGCCCTTGGAGACGGGTCTGCGCCTGGAACAGGTCCTGTGCTTCAAGCACCGCAGGAAGGTGGCCAAGGACAATACGGTGAAGTTCCAACTGCATACGCTACAGTTGCTGCCAGAGCCGGAACGCCCCAGCTATGCCGGCGCGGTTGTGGAGGTTCTGGAAGGACTGGACGGCCAGCTCAGAGTGCGCCACGAGGGACGCATCATCAACGCCCAGGAGGCGCCTCCCAGCCCGGTATTCCTTCGCAACGGAAAGGGAGGTACCGCGACTCCTGTTGTCCCGCCCTCCGGTGCCAACGGTTTGGGCCAGCGCTGGGCAGCGACTCTCAAGCCACTGGACTCAAGGGCAGCGGATGAGGAACATCAGGCGGATATGACTGGCGGTGGGCCTGCCACCTCGAACTCCGCAACGGTCTCTCCGCGCAAACCAACCCTCCTGCAGAAGGAGAGGTGGATGGCGATTCAGAAAGCCAGGCGCAAGGGGATGTCGTTGCGGGCGATCCAGAGGGAATTGGGGATCCACAGAGCCACCATCAAGAAATACATGGATGCCGACGGTCCCCCAGGGCGGAGGTCCCAGCCGACTCTCACTGCTTCAACATCTGATACAGTGGCGGCATAACAGAGTCACATTTATGCTGAACAATTGACCCGACATTTTTGCTGGCCTTCGACATCAAGGGGAGAGTAAAACTGTACCACTGAGGCAGTGGAATGCCGTACCTAATAGGTGGCGCCTGACGGCCGCGGCCGCTGCCTGGCCGGTGGGTTGGGGGGTCTCGCCTTGACGGAGGGGCCGGCGTTGGCGTCCGCGGGACGCTAATCGGCACCCGACCGGTTCGACATTGGCGACGATGCAGCAGCGTCCTGACGGCTGCCCTTGAGACGGTAGCTCTCGCGGTTCATCTCCACGATGTGCACGTGGTGGGTGAGACGATCCAGCAGCGCGCCGGTGAGCCGTTCCGACCCGAAGACCCCGGTCCGCATTGGAGTGAGTACTGGACCAGTACAAGGAGCGCAAACCCCGCGACCCCACCATAGCCGCCATATTCAACACCTATCGCTTCGCCGACCACAAGGAGAGGGTGATTGAGCTACTGCAAAGGGTGGTAAGGTGAGCGTGGAGACGGTACGGATCGTCGATCAGTTGACCACCATGACCAGTGTGGATCGGGAATAGAGCTTCTAGATATAACGAGTAGCCGAGGTGCCTCAGCGCCGACCGCCTACAGCAGGCTTCCGCAGAGAAACCCGCCTGCTGTCCTCAAGCTACGCTGCCATCATTCCAAACCTTGCGCCACTCGATTGAGGAATTCCTCATCGGAAGATCCGAGAGGCCGGTCTTGCCATTCCGTGTCGGCCGCGATTTTTGCAGCGAGCGCCGCTAATGCATCTTTATCGTCGATGGCGTCCTTGAAGACTACGACCGCGTGCCATGGATTGCTCAAAGTGGGATCGTGCCTGACAAAACTGCTGTTACAAATGGCTGCCGCGACTCTGAACACATACCATCCGTGAAATCTCTGAGGCTGAGTACGAAGTCTTCCTTCAATTTCGTGGATGTAGGCCAAGTGCCGCGGGTCGGCGTGAAGGAGTTCGTCGATTGACATTTCTCCGGCGGAGAGAGCGCTTCGAATGAACCTGGCCCCCGCTCTCCTCTTTCGAGCATTGCTTTGGTCGAAACAGCCTCGCCCCAACGGTTCGAAGTCATCGAACACATACCTTCCCGACACGTACCTTCCCATGCGAGTTCTACAGCACGATCGCTCCCTAGGCCAATGAAAGGACTGCCCGCAATCCCTCCTTCAAGAAGCCGTCAGGTAAATCTCTGGAACTACTTTCGTAGCGAGATCTTCTCGCTACATTGTCGATTGTCACGACGCAAAGAGCGCTGCCTCCGGGTTCGCACAACAATAAGAAACCACGACCCCTCACACCGAATACCTCAACTGCCACTTCACCGTCGTCCCACGTGTGTACATCGGTATCAGTTGGCAAAAATCGGCGAAGTCCCAGAACAATCCGTTTTGCTTCGTCTACGACCCCCTGCGAAGGTACAGGGTTGCCAGCACTTTCCGCGTCAGCTTCCAGTCCTCCGAACCACTCGTCTATGAGATCGTCGGCGGGGAACCGATCCTCTTCAATTGGCAAAGGAGGGTCTTGAACGTCTTCATTTCCAAGATATTTGACCAAATCAAGCAACTTGGATATTCTCTCCTTCCCTGTTTCTCTAACGTGGCTTACAAAGACCCGTGTGGATTCGATTTGAGTGAGAATCGCCTCCGATGAGGGATGCGGCTCCACGTTCGTAGAAACCTGATTTTCAGGGGATTCCAACTGGAGGCCAGGAGGTTTCGGAGTGAGTATCCCCTCCAGTTGGGGAGTCGTCATCTCGGCCTGCTGTTCGGAAACCCGGTGGAACCTTGAGCCAGAGAGCAGCGTTTGAGGCACGCCGTAACTTCCATAACCGCCGTAACGGGGCTGTCGCTTCCTTGGCGTCCTTCGGGGAGCGTCCTCTCTTCTCCTTGCCGGTCCCGGATTTACCATTGTCATTAATTGCTCTCTCCCACCAGCAGATAGTCGATGGTCTTTTCCACTATAGCAAACTGTTCTACTATGCGGCCGGTGTCTTGGGTCATTTCGTCAACCGTAAATTCTCCGATGCGACTGACGAAACATTCGAATATGATCGCGTCGTCAAATGTTTCGTCCAGGCGCTCAACAGCATCGTTCCTGACCGTGACTTGGACGTTCAACTCACCTAGGCGGAATGTCACCCTTGGTTGAATTCCCAGCGAGCCTAGTTCAGTCGGCGGCTCGTTGGATAGGAATCTCATCAGCATCCATTGACGCGAGTTGGGGTTTAGGGATGAGAATTTCCAGTAGAACCACATCCGGCGAACGGGTGTATACCGTGAGAAAAGCAAGAAATTATGTGCGAGCGCAGGTGTTACGGCTTGCTCGCTAATTTGGTTCCGATATTCCTCGAGGGGCAGGTCCGGCTCTAGGGTAATCCAGAGTTCAGACGGTGTCATTCGCCAGGCAATCGGACCATGTTCTATCTCTACGGTATCTCCCGTGCGAGTAGCCTTTCGGCAATTCCACTCCTCAGGTGCGACATCACCAGCCAAGAACTCGGGCGTGAAGCTCCAAGTGTCATGAGACTGGGCGGTGATGATCGTACTTTCTTGGTGAACCCAGATACCGAATTCTTTCGTGCTTTCCTCCGCCAATTCTACCTCAGTTGCTTGTACTGAAATATAAAACGTCACCGTGGCAGCGCGGCTCTATCTGGGAGTGCGTCGGTCAATCTTTTCGAGCAGCGTTCGCCACTGCACTGCCATTGAGGCCCTAATATTACCAGAGACGATCGCCACGGCGTTTCCGGGAAAACGGGCACCAGTGAAGTGCCTACCGGCCCGCTCCTTTGTTGGGACCGCGTTGTCCCCGATCCATATCGTTTTGTCGGCGAAGTTGGTCATAGCAAACTGTACGAAATAAAGCAGATGCGTCGCCTGAGTGTTTCCTTGGCTGCCTCCACCGGCAGGATGTCCATGTCGCTCTCTTCTGGAGAAGGGTGGACAGTCGATTCCTGTGCGGGCACCGGCACGCCCGTTGTGGGCTTACACTGGGCCTCACGGCTCCTCCGCTTCTGGGAATTATTCAACCCGCTAGACTACCGGTCTAATGCAAGACCGTGGCCTGTTCTACGGTCTTCGTTCCGCTTCCGCGCCATCGTCAGGCAGACAGTGGAGGCCTCTAAACCAAAGCCAAGGTGAAATGTGCAGACACATAGGGTAGATTTGTGAGGTAACTGGATTAACTGGTCTCAGGAGTTGTGGGGGTTGGTGATGAGTGTGAGGGAGATTGACCGGTTTCTTGAGCAGTGGGAGATGGATACAAGGGACCTGCACCGGCGGATGATTCTGGCGCCCACGCCAAGGGAGCGTGAACGCTGGCACGCCGTCTGGCTGCTGGCGCAAGGCTGGACGGCATCGTCCACGGCGGAGGCACTGGGACGGGACCCCCACACCATAGGCCGGTGGGCCGCTGCCTTCGGGGAGGGCGGTCCGGAGGCCCTGATATTCGAGCAGACCGGAGGTTCCCCCCCGCCCTCGGCGAGGCGGAGCAGGCGGCGCTGACAGGGGCGGTGCAGGAGTTGCCAGGGGCGGCGGGTATTGAAATGGCCAACTGGAACTGGAGGGTGGTGAACCGGTTTGTCTGGGAACGGCGCGGCATCAGCCTGAGCCGTAGCAGTTGTCTGAACTGGCTGCACCGGCTGGGCTTCGCCTTCAAGCGTCCCAAGAAACGGCTGCTCAAGGCGGATGAGGTCAGGCGGGAGTCCTTCGTGGCGGAGTACGCGGCCCTGATGGAGGAGGCGTGTCAAAGCAAAGCCAAGACATTCTTTGCCGACGAGGCCCACTTTCGAGCCGACGCCGAGTTGCGGGGCAAGTGGGTGCTTAGGGGAGAGTCGGCATTGGTGGATTCCAGCAGTCCGAGGTACGGAGAGAAGGCCAGTTACTATTCGGCGGTGTGCTTGGAGACCGGTGAGGTGGAATGGATGGAACTGGAAGGGAACAGCAACTCAGGAACGTCGGCAGCCTTCTTGGGGCACTTGCGGGAGCGGCACACCGAGAGGCTGAACGTGATCTGGGACAATGCCCCGGCCCACCGCGGCGAGGCGGTGAGGGAATATCTCCGGACGCCGGGACTGAACCTGCGTCTGGTGAACCTGCCAGGCTACAGCCCGGATTTCAACGCTGATGAGGCCATCTGGGGCTGGGCGCGAGAGGAGGCCACCGGAAACCTGTGCCTGGGGACCAAAGCCCTGGTGCAGGAGAAAGTCGGCAACTTCTTGGAGGCGCTGGCCGGGCGGAAAGAGGAGGTCAAGCGCCGCTGCCGGACCATCCTGCAATCAAGGGCAGAGGAGTTCCTGCGTAACCCCAATCCAGGTCCCCATCACCAGCCATATGCACATCCCACCTTGGCTTTGGTTTAGTAGTGCAACAGCTTTAGAATGATGGATAATTGGCCATAGGGTCGCCAAGATACGTCAAGCGAAGATACGTCAGTGGGTAAGGTGATGTTGGGAGGATGAGGATGCCAGCGAAGAGGTACCGGGTCAGGCTGAGTGGGGAGGAGCAACAGAAACTGAAGGGACTGGTGTCCCGGGGGCGGGCGGCAGCATATAAACAGACCCACGCCCGCATTATGCTGCTCAGCGATGAGAATCAGGCAGACGGTGCGATGAGGGATGAGGAAATAGCCCGGGCCCTGAGGGTGGGCACCGCCACGGTGGAGCGGGTGCGCCGCCGGTGCGTGGAGGAGGGTGTTGAGGCAGCCTTGGGACGCAGGGAGCAGGTCAACCGCCGCCCGAGGAAGCTGGACGGCCAGGGAGAGGCCCACCTGACCCACCTCGCCTGTAGCGAACCGCCGGAGGGCCGTGCCGGTTGGACGCTGCAACTGCTGGCTGACCGGCTGGTGCAATGTGAGATAGTGGAGAGCAGAGTTACGCCCGTGTCCGGGCCGGGCAGAGGCGACTAACTGGGGAGTCCACCCAGGAATGTATACTCTATGGCGAGGCGTGTCGCCTGGACAGAGACCGGTGATGCACTGGTGGATATTACCCGATGGACAGCATGGTCCGGGAGCCTTGCGACGGCATCATTGGTGACGCCCCAGCCGGGGCGATCCCGTTCCATAGATTGTTCGACGTTGTTGGCTCCCTCCGGCGACGCGCCTTACAAGGCAATCTTGGAGGCGGTGATGAGCAGAGGCAAGAGCGGTGCAGAACCGGCGGGACTGTCCCAGCTGAACCTCAACGCGGCAGGCATTGACGTGGGCGCCAGCAGCCATTTCGTGGCGGTTCCTGCCGACCGGACAGAACAGCCGGTGCAGGAGTTTGAGGCCTTCACCGCCGACCTGTACCGCTTGGCCGACTGGCTGGCCGAGTGCGGGGTGAAGACGGTGGCCATGGAGTCCACCGGCGTGTACTGGATACCGCTGTTCGGGGTGTTGGAGGAACGGGGGTTTGAGGTGATGCTGGTGGACCCCAGGCGCATCAAGAACGTGCCCGGCCGGAAAACGGACGTGCTGGACTGCCAGTGGCTACAGCAGCTGCACACCTACGGACTGCTGTCGGGAGCCTTCCGTCCGGAGGATGAGATCCGGCGGCTGCGCAGCTACCTGAGGCAGCGGGCCATGCTGGTGGAGCATGCCGCCCGGCACGTGCAGCACATGCAGAAGGCGCTGACGCAGATGAACGTGAAGCTGCAGCACGTGATCAGGGACATCACGGGCAAGACCGGCATGGACATCATCGAGGCCATAGTGCAGGGCGAGAGGAGTCCCCGCAGACTTGCCCGGCTGCGCGATCCCAGGACCAAGTCCGACGAGAGGACCATCGCGAGGTCGCTACAGGGGCACTGGCGGAAGGAGCACCTCTTCGAGCTGGCCCAGGCTCTGGAGCTGTACCGGACCTATCAGGCCAAGATCGCCGAGTGCGACCAGGAGATTGAAGCCCAGCTGGAGCGGTTTGAGGACCGCAGCGACGGCGAACCTCCGGCTCCCAACGGCAAGAGGCGCAATCAGAAGAACGCTCCGCGCTTCGACGTCCAGGGCCAGCTGTACCGGATGACCGGAGTGGACCTGACCAGGATTGACGGGGTGGACTCCTACACGGCGCTGAAGGTGATCAGCGAGGTGGGGACGGACATGACCCGCTGGCCCAACGCCAAGCACTTCGCCTCCTGGCTGGGGCTGAGCCCCAACAACCGCATCACCGGCGGGAAAGTAATCAGCTCAAAGACCAAGGCCAGCGCCAACCGTGCGGCGGCGGCGCTGCGTCTGGCGGCCAACGCGCTGCACCGCTCCGACAGTGCCCTGGGCGCATTCCTGCGCCGGAAGAAAGCCCACCTGGGAGCGCCCAAGGCCATCACTGCCACGGCCCACAAGCTGGCCCGGATCATCTACTCCATGCTGCGCTACGGACACCGGTACGTGGACGCCGGCGCGGAGTACTATGAGCATCATTATCGCCAAAGGGCATTGCACGCCGCCCGGCGCCGGGCGGCACAACTGGGCTACCAGTTGGTGCCCATTACCGATGTCCAGACCTTGGACAGGCCCCACCGGTCAGACCTGGTGACGGCGTAACAGTTTCAGTTAGTCCATAGCATCAGCCCTGAGACAGTGCGCCGGACACTGAAAAAAACGAACTCAAGCCTTGGCTGAAGGAATGTTGGTGCATCCCGCCCAAGGCCAATGCCGAGTTCGTCTGTGCCGAGTTCGTCTGTGCCATGGAGGACGTGCTGGAGGTCTACCACCGCCAATACCGGGACAATGAGGTCCTGGTTTGCTTAGACGAGACCAGCAAGAACTGGTGCAGGAGACTCGCCAACCCCAGTCAGCCCGGCCCGGGGCGCCGGCATGCTACCATTACGAGTACCAGCGCAACGGGGTGAGCAACCTGTTCATGCTGTTTGCGCCCCTGGAGGGGTGGCGGCGAGTGGAGGTCACGGACCGGCGCACCAGGACCGACTGGGCCCGGGTGGTGCGGCAACTGGTGGATGAGGACTATCCCGGCAAGGAGCGGATAGTACTGGTGATGGATAATCTGAACACCCATCACCCGGCGTCGCTGTACGAGGCCTTCGAGCCTGCCGAGGCGAGGCGCATTGCGGAACGGCTGGAGATACACTACACGCCGAAGCACGGGAGTTGGCTGAATATAGCGGAGATAGAACTGGGGGTGCTGGCGCGGCAGTGCCTGGACCGGCGGATTCCCAGCCAGGAGGTCCTGAGGCAGGAAACAGGAGCATGGCAGGGGCAACGGAACCGGGAGGGGATTCGGGTCGACTGGCGCTTCACCACCGGGGACGCCCGAATCAAGCTCAAGTCCCTATACCCATCAATACAAAGGTGAGGGACTACTAGGGGAACCCCTTTGGCTCCACTTTCCAACATTCCTGTTCTGGTGGTCCTGCAAAACCCCGATTTCCGCCTGATGTGGGCGGCGCGGTGGGTTCACGAAATCTCCCGCCGCATGGAACTGCTGGTTCTGGGATACCTCATTTACGAACTAACTGACTCGGTCTTTCAAGTCAGCCTCATTTCCGTCTTCCTGAACGGCCCGCGCCCGCCTCTGTCGCTGGTAGGAGGAATGCTGGCCGACCGCTTGGACCGGTGGCGGATTCTGGCCGGAATCCACACCTTCTATTTGCTTGTCGCGTCGGGGCTGCTGACGCTCTTGATTCTGGGCCTCATTCATCCCTGGTTTGTTTTCCTCGCCATACTCTTGCAGGGCACGGCCAAGGTTCTGGACGACCCGGCCCGGCGGGCGGCGCTTTTCGACCTGGCAGGGGAAGCTCGAATCGCCCACGCCATGTCCCTTGAAACAATGACTAACAACGGAGGCAGGATTCTGGGCCCATTGGCCGGGGGGCTGCTGATTGCCTTCTACGGGTACACCGGCGCTTTCATAGTGCTGGTGGCCCTGGACCTTATCGCCGCTTGCCTGATGTACAGGATGCGCCTGCCAAAAGCGGCGTCGGTGTCGGGCAGGGACAGGGTGTTCTGGCAGGGAATCAAATCAGGCATCGGCTATTCTTTCTCGAACAAATTCGTGCTGGGGGTGCTCTCCATATCGTTGGTGATGAACGGCATGGTGCTGCCGCTGCAATACTTCATTCCGGTCATCGCCACCGACGTACTGAAAGTAGGGCCCGCGCTGGGAGGCGTGATAGGCTCGGCGGAAGGTGTTGGTACGCTCATGGGGGCGATATTCATCGCCACTCGTCGCAACTTCGCCTTTCACGGACGGTACTACGTGATAGGGGCCATGATTGTGGCGGTGTGCGTAGCTGCGGTGGCCTGGTCGCCCTGGTTCCTGATTTCCTTTCTGTTGCTCTTCAGCTCCGGTGTTGGTCAGTCAGGATTCAGCACCATGCAGAGCACCATCCTGCTGCTTGCGTCACCGGCTGAAATGCGAGGGCGGATAATGGGGTCCCAGGGATTGGTCAGCGGGCTGGGTCACCTGGTCGGCGGAGCGGAAATCGGGGTGATAGCCCAAGCATTCAGCATCTCACTGGCCATAGGCATCAACGCCGGAGCCGGCCTGCTCCTGATGCTGCCGGTTGTCTTGTTGACGCCGTTGGTGTGGCGCCAGGCGGAGTCGTACTACAGCACGGCCAGCGTGGACGCCGCTACGACGCGCGTGAGGACTGACCAGCGGCCCGACCAAGCAGTATAGGGCCGCCGACTCCAGGATAGCAGGCACGCCCCAACCCATGTCTTGCCCGGCTGCCAAAGGCGCTTGAGAGCATACGGCCCAACGTCCGGCGGACCCCAGCGCCCGCTCTACCAGGACATCCGGGACCTGTTCGAGGCAGGAGATGGATCGGGCTTGGAGGGTCTGCCCCACGACTACGCCACCACGTTGAACAAAGGGCACGGGCGCATCGAACGGCGAGAGTGCTGGGCTATAGACGACCCGGCCTGCCTGGAATACCTGAGCACTGCCGGGGACTGGCCTGGGCTGCGCTCGGTGGTGAAGGTGGAGTGCCGGCGGGAAACAGACACTGGCACCACAGTGCATGCCAGGTACTACATCAGCAGTATGGAGGCATCGGCAAAGCGGCAGCTTGAGGCGGTACGAGCCCTTTGGAGCATCGAGAACTCCCTGCACTGGAGCATGGATGTAACCTTCCGGGAGGATCAATGCAGGGTGCGAAAGGATCACGGCCCCCAGAACATGGCGACCCTGAGGCAGATTTCACACAACCTGCTGAAACAGGAAACCAGTCTGAAAGTGGGCATCCAGGGCAAACGCCTGCAAGCCGGCTGGAGGGAGGACTACCTCCTCAAAGTCCTACTCGGTTAAGACGCGATTGCCCTGCATGCCATTGATGCTAACGCTGCGCAAACGCACGGGGCACTGTCGGGCCGCAGGGTGGAAGTAATGGAACTGTATCAGTTGGATTATGTTCTGCCCGACCCCTGAGAACGCCAGGACTAGGTCCACTTGGCCGACATACCAGCGCTACCTGGTTGCCCGGCTTCGACGGAAACCACATTCGAGATCCTGACCGAGTTGTCGGCGGTGGCCGAGCGGTTCATCCTATCCTACAAAGACCAGGGCAAACCTCTGCCTGTTGAGATAACTTTCCCCGGGACGGAAAAGGGAGAATCTCCGTAGGCGTATGACCTACCGGGAACTGACGACAAAGTCCGCTGTCAAAGGTGCCGAGAATATAGTCAGCCGGGGTGGAGTAACCGTTTACTATCGGCCCGATGGTTGCCTACAGGAAATCGATCAAGGTGGCCACGTTTCAGACGTTATAGGAGTACGAAAGGGCGGCGTTGACGCTGCGTGATGCGTCTTCCGGCTTACAAGGAGCTTGCGAGGCAACGTTCTCGTGGCTTCGTATCAATCGGAGACTTTCGCTGTTCAGTTCCAGGATCTGGACGTGGAGGGTGAGCCAGTCCATCATCAAAAAGGCAAGGTGGTGGTCACCATTATGGAGCCCCGCTCGTATCGCTGGAATCATACTTCGAGGAGCGGTACCACAGGGTGTGGGATTGTGCGACGAAGCTCAACTCGTCGATTCCCCACGTCCTCAAACACCAGCTCACAGTCATCCAAAAGACGGCGCCGGTGCTCTATGTTATTGGCGTCGGCATCGCTGGCCACCGACACGCGGGCGTATCCGAACAGTCTTCCATTCATTTTGCTAGCCCCCGGTTCTGGCACAGCTGCATAATTCTACGGCCGGTAAAGTTATGGCTATGCTCACATTCGTCCCATTTTGATCAGAGTAAAATGGAAGCTGAAATATCCATCCGGTGGTCGGACTCGGCCGGAGCAGCGGGACCGGCAAATAGGCGACTCTATTAGCAGGTCGGAAAATCTGAACTACCGGGCCTTGTGCTAACCGTATAGGTCTTGTCGGAAGCTCGCGTTCGGCGCATTCTGAGGGGTGATGATCGTCGAGACCCTCAGGTGGCACCTAACCGACGAGCCTGTCTCGCAATCCGTACACACCGACGAGTTGCTTGTTAGTCGATGGTTGCTGAGCGATCCGCGGTGGGCTTTCAGACCATCCTCTCGGATTCCTCTCTAGTGGAAGAGTTGACGGTCCGCTTACGGCAACTGAGAATCACCGGCATCCGACAGCCCATGAATGAGGGGGTTATGCCAGCCTACAATCAAACACGCGCGGCGGCCGTGGCGTCGTTGCTGTTTCCCTACAATCCTTATCGCCTTGGCAGCCTGCGGAGGGAAGCAGCCCGTCCCAATCTGTGCATACTCCGGCCCCAGGTGACTAACCGGCAAAAAGTAGTTAGCGCCAGCGGCAGATCTAATTGTCTGTCGTTGATCACCACCCGTTTTTGGACACCCCCGGGGAACCGGACGACTACCTCTTTTGCGGCTCGGCTGAGACGACTCTGCTGTAACCTTCCGGCTTCGCTTCGACCGCGTCTGCTGCCCGCCCGTCCACGTACAGCAGGTATCGGCAGTGCCGTGGCCTGCCCGCCGCGTAAACTCCCGTACCTGCACGCCGCGGGCGGCGTGGCGGTACGGCGGCCGTGTCCTGCACCACCCAGCCGGCCAGTTCCAGCAGCCGGTCGATGTTGGCCCTCGCCCGCTGTTCGGGAGTCGATGAAGTCACTTTCGAGTCAACCCACAGACCTAAGCGTTGGCGGAAGGTCAGGCGTATCGCTCCAAGCCAAACAGGCTGAACAACTCTTCACGGCTCAACTGGGACGACAGGTCCATAGAAACGTCGTCAACCAGTCTGTCGAATAGATCCTGCTTCCTGGTCAGGATAGCGTCTATTCGTTCCTCAATAGTATCTGTGCATGAATACTTGATCACATTGACCTTGGCCGTCTGCCCCATCCTGTGGCTTCGGTCTTCAGCCTGGCGTTCTACCGCCGGGTTCCACCAACGGTCCAGGTGAAAGACGTACGAAGCCTCTTGGAGGTTCAATCCCAGGCCGCCCGCACGGAGGGAGATTATCAGCGCTTTATGCTGATAATCAGTCTTGAAGCGCTCAATTATCGAAGGCCTGTCTTGCAACGGCACGTTACCGGTGATTACCAACGGGTTAAATTCCCCCAAACGACCTGCCGCCGCCGCTACTCCTGCGGCTTCGCTGGTGTACTGGGAGAAGACCAGCGCCCTGTGCCCTTGGGAAACCAAGAGCTCCAGCCTATCCTCGATGTCGTCCATCTTGCTGGACTCCCCATTCATGGGATCGGCGTTGCATATCTGCTTCAACCGCGTGATCAGCTCCAGTACGTGCTGGATAGTTATGTCCTTCCCCAGCGATCGCAGGTACACGACCCCTTCCTGTTCCGCCTTGTCATAGCTTCTTCGCTGCTTGGGATGAAGTTCGATGGGCAGAAGGGTAACCTGCTTCTCAGGGAGATCCTCCAGCACCTCGCCCTTCTTGCGCCGCAACTGGAGTTGGAGGTGACGGGTAAGCAGGTCGGGACCGGGGTGATATCGCTTTGGCGGTCCGTCTCCGTCGTGATCGACAAACTCCAATATGGAGGCCAGTTCCTCTTCGTGGTTCTCTATGGGAGTTCCCGTCAGCGCCCATGACCGCAGGCGATTCAATCCCTTGAGCGACCTGCTGGTATCGTTTCGGTTCTTGATCCGCTGGGCCTCATCGGCCACCACCACATCCCAGACATTCCTCCTGAGAGGAGCGTGTTTGTTGCCCTCGAAGTCCGAGCGCAATGTCTCATAGCTGACCAGCGTCACATCCGTTTCGGCCTGCCACTGCCATGCCCTGTCCGACGCTGAGCCGCGAATGATAATTGCCGAAAGCTCAGGAGCCCATTTGCGCAGCT
Organism: Dehalococcoidia bacterium; assembly: GCA_965219395.1. Classification (GTDB taxonomy): domain Bacteria; phylum Chloroflexota; class Dehalococcoidia; order Lucifugimonadales; family UBA3495; genus VXOI01. Next base: position 2,243,207 of record CBDCNN010000002.1, on the reverse strand, counting down.
CGCCGCGCCACTGGTCCAACAGGCTCGCTGGAGCCGCCACCAGCACGGAGCGAATATCTCCCTGGTGCTTCAAAATCCGCAGGGCCGCAATGACCTGCAGAGTCTTCCCAAGTCCCATGTCGTCAGCTAACAGCAGTCGGTCGCTGGCTATAAGGGTTCGCACCCCTTCTTCCTGAAAGGGCATCAGCGTGCCGGGCCACTCCAGGTTGTCCAGCGATGGCGCCTCCGTGCCCCAATCGGGCGGCAACAGCACCTTGAGGAGCCTCTGGGCCAGGGTGGGGCTACGATGAGAATGGGGCGAGAAGCCGGATCTTGCAGGCCGATCCCATTGATCGCGCGGCGCTCCCCCGTACAGGTACTCCAGTTCGACCGCGGTGGCCGGCTGCGCAGTCGGGGGATCAGGAACCGGCAGGAATTCCACAGGCTCAACGTTGTACTCAGCGCTGTTGTATCCGGGGCTGGCCGTAGAGTCCTGGTTTCGCAGCGAGGCCACTTATCCGTCACCTGTCCCTGTAGGCTTCCGCGATGCCGTCGGCGACTCTGCCGAAGGGTTCCAGAGGATTAGGGCGGTCCATCAGCGTCCTGAAAAGCCGCCTAGCCTCGGAACCCTCGCCAGGTGGCTCGCTCCCCCATACGGCGAACAGGGATGCCCCAATCTGCTCGATTTCTTCGGACGCCCCTCGGCGCGGCGCGGGGTCGTTGGATACCCGGCACAGCGGTATTCGTACCTTGAGGTCTTCCATCAGCACCAGTGGTGGGATTTCCTCGGCCAACCCGACAACGACCGATGGGGTGCGCATCGCTGAGCGGAAGAGGCTGTCCATGAGGGAAGCAATGGCGTGTCTGCGGGCCTCTCCTTGCCGCCACAGGACGGAATCGCGGAAGTCGGCGCGGGTGAAGCAGAACTCAAGGGGAACATCCTGAGGCGACGCGATGAACAGCGCCGCCCGGATTCCTGAACCTCCCGGTCCTCGTCCACAAACCGCAGGAATCCGGCTGCCCCTGCCCCGGCGGGGCCGGGGCACTTCCCTTGTCGTATGGAACTGGCAACGCATTCTCCCGTGGGAAGCGACGATGCCGGACTATTCGGCTCCGTTGTCTCCACTGCCGGCCTCGGCCTCCAAGTCCGAATTCTCCACGTACTGGTGCCTGAACTCCCTCTCCTCCGTCTCAGGCCTGGAGTCGGGATACAGCCTGAGCAGGTCCCATTCGTTGATGGCGGAGCGAATCTGATACCGCATCCGTTGCCGGAAGCTGGCTTCTCCAGTCCTCGCCTCCAGGGCCGGGGCATCCCATCCGTAGGCCCCGCTATATATGTGCCGCAGTGTGTTCAGAGTGTCGTTCACGTCGGCCTCAGCGGGGGTTCTCAGTGGTGTGCATTCACGTTCCAGCAGCCGCATCGCCGTATCCGCCCGAGCGGCTCCACTGTCGTCCCCGCGAGAGCGCAGTCTCTGCCCCGCATAGTCGCGGTCCTTCTTGCTGCTCGCCTCCGCCGATATGTTCGCCAGCGCGTAATCGGCCGTGACAGTTCCAACGACCACCAGCCCCGGATACGATTCGCCTTGAGCCTGCCCAAGCCAGCGGGACAGTTCCGCGTAGGAGCGGGCGCGCTGCAGCAGGCTGTACTGGCCAACCAGTTCAATTTCGTCGAGCAGGACTACCCATCCTCGGTAGCCTGCACCCTTGATCAACTCCGTGGCAAACCGGAGACGTTGCGGAGGCAGATCAGACGCTTTGGGAGCCCTGAAGGAATAACTCTGCAATTGGCCAATCTGTTTCAGACCGTTTTTGACATCGCTTACTTTGATCCTCTCACCGGCCCAAAAGGATTCAATGGGCCGGTTCAGTTCCAACTCGTTCGATCTCTCGTGCACCAAAAGGCTCGCGGGAAAGATAGGGTGAACGCCGCTGGAAGGTGAATTGGCCCAACTGAAGAGGCTGGAATACTTGTCGGAATCGTAGTTGAGTTGGAGTCCGATTTCCTCGATCAGCGGGCCGGTGCGATCAAGTAATCTCCCGTTGTCCATCGCCGACTTGAACACCTTGCCCAGGTCGTAAAGAGGTGTTTCCTTGCTGATGGCTACCTTGCTGCACACGAAGCCCTGGGAGAGCGCACGGTGTTCAAAATGGGAAAGCAGGTGGGACTTTCCTGTCCCGAAGTCCCCGGAAACCAGCATACCCAGGGCGCCCTGTGGGGGTGCGGCAGCGTCGGACGCCTGCCGGAGCAGTTCCAGGAACTGCTCTTCTGCCTGAGGTTGGTTACAGCCCAGCAGCCTGACTGCTTCGCGGTTGGGGACTCCGTTTCGCAGTGCTTCCATTGCTCTACGGTAAGTCAGACTCGAAGGGTCGCCTTCACAATAGGACATCTTGCTGTGCCTCGCCTGGATATATTCGAACCAGAGACGCTACCGGGTTGACGAGGTTCCGGTCCCGGACATCGTCAATAACTCTCGTCATCAGGGCTTGATAGATTCCAAACCCCCTGCTCCTTGACCCGCCTTCCTCATCGAGAAAATCGTTGTTCGTAACGACCACCAGCATGGTGGCGGTGAGGCGGTCGGTCGCATCCACGAATTCCCTGAGCAATTCGTAGTGCTCCAGCACCATGGCCCTGGTGTAGTACCGCAATCCGTCCCTAGGGTTCCGGGCCAACGTCACCCGGGAGGTGTCGAGGAGAATGACAGTCCCGGAATAGCCAACATGACGCAACCAGAACAGGCCCGATTCAATGAAATAGCGGGCCGTGGTTCGGTTTATCGGCGTGTAGATGGAAAAAGGGCGTACGCTGCCGATTCGATTGTTGTTTCCCGTCAACCAGTCGATGATGGGCTGGCCTCCATACGGCTCGCCCTCCCTGATATCCTCCAATTGGCACAGATGAGACATCGCGATCCTGAAGTCTCTGGCCATCAACGGTTCACGATACACCCGTTCCTGAATCTGGGGACGAAGGTTGCTCAGCAGAAACTGGTGGTCCAGGTTATTGACCCCAGCGATAGCCTCGAACACGTTAGTGTCATCCCGAGGGTCGATGCCATCGACGACATATACCCTCTCCCGGGCAAGCTTGAGGACCATACGTCTGGCCGCCTCACGCCAATCCACGGACGAAGCCAGCCCATGAAACAGGTCCTGCGGCATGTGGGCCCGGCAGGAGGCGGCGTCGAGGGACACAAGCAGCATTCCCAGTTTTTCGCACCGTTCCTCGAAAGCCGCATACAGGTCGGCCTTCGGTTGACCGGACGTCACGGCGAACTTGACCGAGGCGCCTCCATTCGGGATGAATGTGGACAGATACTCGGACTCCATGACCTCCACCCAGTCAAGGAGGGGGATAGTGTTTGGCATCAGCCGACCTCGGAGAACTGTATTCCATAATAGGTAACGACCTGGCCATCAGGGGCCACGAAGGAAAACACGCCTTGGCTGCCACGGGTCCCGGACGAAGCAGGAAAAGACACTTGCAAGCCCCTGCTGGTGGTCTTCGGCCCGTCGCGGTCCAGCAGGTACAGGTCCCTGGTGAAGTCGGTCCGGTCATATTCCCGGTCACTGCCAGGCAGCGAAGTGAAAAGCCGATACACCCTCTGCAATTCCACCACCCGACCATGCCGCCCCGTCATCATTCGGTCTGGGCCTTCCTCCCTGGTTACCTCCGAATAGACCTGGTACAAAGATTCAAGGAATCTGTCGGCTCGGAAGCGAGCCGGCTTTCTCTGGTTATCCAGCAGTATGTCCGTCAGACGCGTGGGGCGTATCGAGGAAACCCGCCTCCGGTCTATCCTCACTGCACGCGACCCGGGCAGTACTCGGACAATGGATGGGTGTGCAATCATGCGCCCGTCACGTTCGTAAATTTCAAGACCCTTCTCGGCGGCCACTGTGCGTAGTTCCTGACCGTAACCATCGTTGAGATACTGCTGCTCTTCATCGTCTCCAAAGGGCCAGGACTCCACGGAGTTGGCGACCTCCTGTCGAAGGGCGCTGAGAGCTTCGCTCATGCTGTTTTGGGCCCGTTTCGCGGCGGCAATGTTGCCGTCCTTGGCCGCTTTCTCTAGAGCCCGGGCCAGTTTGGTCAAGTCAGCAGCTGACTTCACGGTCGACGCCGCTGCCTTTTCCATATCACTGAAGGCCTGTTCGAAACTCACCATTGCCCGTCCTCTTTCACATATCCGTCACTCAGCGCATTATAGCAATTGAATTGGCAGATCAGGCCAAATGCGATTCTCCGGGCATTCCTACCTTAGCTTCTTAGTATTACAACGACGCTTCATCAAATTGGGTGGCTGGTTAGCAGAAATTGTAATGGAGAACGATCGGGGGCGAAGCTGTCGCGCCAGTTGACCCATAGCGGGGAAGGGGTTCCAAGAGCCCTTTAAGGTCAACCGTCGTTGTAATATTAGAGGGTGTGTGACTAATCCCCTCTCCCTCTGGGAGAGGGTTAGGGTGAGGGCGCACCCCTATCTCAATAGGAAAGAACCTTGCCTTTTCAGACCGTGATCAATGGATTGATTTGGCTTGTCACACACCGTCTTACTGATGAGACATATCGCCGTAGGTTATATTAGCCCGAATCCACCGATGGGCAGCGTGAGGACAGCGGACGGGGGTGAGGGAGTTACAGGCGCGATGATCCGACCTCGATTCGGGTAGACGGAACGTAGGCGGGCGGTCTGCAGGCGCTTTTGGGGGCACCGATGGCGGCCAATCGTGGCTGTGATGAGCGAGATGGGGGATAGGACACGGCAAGAGGCACTCGCGAACCGGGTTGGCGCGAATTAGCGGGGACGTTCAGTTGGGCGAATGGCGAGTTGGTTGCAGCCAGTGGCGTCAGGAGGGGAGTGGCATGGCACCGCAACACGCACTGCCCCAGACCCGAAATAACGGGTGGTACAATCAGGCCCTGCGGCCGTGACTAGGAGAGTCCCCAACTGAAAAATCGACTGCGGCTCCGAGGGATTGCGCATTCTACCGCCAAGTCAATACGCAGGTTTCTGTGGGGCTACTGGCCAGTGCCCGCGCTTCTGAGCAGTATCCTGATCGCATGCGCCTCCAGCCCCCCACAGACTCCGGAAGTAGACGAACCGAGGAGCGCGGCATTGTCAGAGAACCTGCCAACGCAAGCAGGCAGCACCGGACCCGGGCCCGACGAACCGCCGTCCACGGACGATTCCCCGGGACAAGTCACCCCCCAGCCAAGTCATGACCGGGCCGCTACGGTGGCCTTCCCCCGGCACAACGCGCCCCTGGGTACCGACAGAGGTGAGCAATACACTGCGGGGAAGCTGGTCCTGGAAGATGGGTGTCTGCGGATTGAGGTCCCGGCCGGAGGCAACAGCCCCCGGGTGTCCCGGCTGATCATCTGGCCCAGTTCCTTCACCTTCGACGAGGAATCGGGAGTTGTCCGGGTCATAGACGGGCTGGGCCGCGTCGCCGCCCAGGTCGGGGACCACATTCGGGTCAGCCGGGCCGCGACCACACATCAGCAGGTAGAGGACCAAGAGTTCACGGCGGAGGGAACCGGGCACTGCACACAGCCGTCTACCTGGGTGGGCGACGAGGTTACCGTGTTCGACCCCGAGAACGAGGCCACCGAACTGCGGCTGTCAGACCCAGATGTCGTGCTCATCCGGCAGAAGACCGTAATGATGACCGGACGGACGTTCCCGACCGCAGAGGGTGTCGGAGAGCTGGTGCTGGACGGCCCGTGCCTGCGGCTGAAAGGCGAATACAACATTAACACCATCATCTGGCCTGCTGGATTTGTGCCCCATGTCCAGGACGGGGTGGTACAGGTACGCAACGGAGCAGGTCAGGTCATAGCCCAGGTCGGGGACAGAATAGCCGGCGGAGGCGCGTACTATGAGCGTGGGCACCGGGAGTGTCCGGGTGAGGTGTTCAGGGTCTACGGGATCAAGGTCCAGCCGGATGCGGACGTCTACTTCCCCAGGCAGGACGAGTTCCTCGGCGCTCGCCCGAAGCCCGTACGCTTCACCGGAGAGCTGGTCATGAACGGGAAATGCCTGAAGGTCGAAAACGCTGTTCGCGTTGGAACCGGCTCCCACTCCCCGGGGGCTATGCTACCCATCTGGCCAGGCGATTTCGAGTTGAGCATCGAGGATGGGGCCGCCGCGATAGTCGATTCCGCGGGGCGGGCCGTCGCACGAGTGGGCGACAGGGTCCAATTCAGCGCCTTTGGCGTCCCCTATGACTGGGCACTTAAACATGGCGGAGTGGATGAAATAACGCCTTTCTGTGGGGGGCCTTACTGGGCAGTGGCGGCTGACTTCGAGCCTATCGACACCCGGTGAGGACAGCAACCTGACCGCTGGCCGTGAATTACTTCGCAAATCTGGACACCGGGGCGCCAACCCACCAACATGGGAACGAGACCCCTTTGAGTACGAACTTTTGCAAACCAACCGAAGCGCCATCAATATAGACCAGTTTACCGCCTTCATCCTTCGCCACCGGCTAGGTATCACTACCGCGGCCCTGCTCTTGACCCTCGACCAAGCTGCCAAGTTTGTTATTGCCAGAGTGATACCCGTCGGAGAGTCATGGCCTACCGCGGGATTCTCTCACATCACTCACGCCATAAACATGGGAAGCACCCTGGACCTCTTCAGCGGCCACACCATAGCGCTCGTCCTCGCCTCCACCCTCTGCATCAGCCTGCTGATGGCCCTCTACTGACCCCGCCCCAAAACCGGCGCACGGCCACAGATCTCCTTCGGGCTGATGCTGGCCGGGGCCATGGGCAACCTCATAGACCGGGTCGCCTTCGGCCACGTCATAGACTTCATAGACATTCTCCCCTGGTTCATCTTCAACGTGGCCGACATTGCCATCCTATCCGGCCTTATAGGTTTCGCCCGGGACATCCCGGACGTAACGGCCCGGCTCCTTACAGAATCCCAAGAGCAACCATAGATGAGTCCGAAGAACTTAAGTCTCAAGAAAAGCCGGCTGACAACCGGCTGCGCCTCGTAAGCACAGGGGACGACGAAACCACCCATCTAATGTCAGGTCCGAAGAACCCTCCACCTCAACCCCAGGTATCGCCTTCCTCTCCTACTAAAACCAATCTGTGCAAAATTCCATCGGCTGCCGGGGCAACGTGGACCGAATTTTGCACAGCCTCAGATACGCCGGTAAAATTCTCCCACTATCCCATTCTTATGTCCGCCAATAGCCTCCTTAAGACTCTGGATCGCTGAAGAATTCTCCCTTTGGGGTTGTGGCACCGGCCCCTCTACCATTTCGCCACTTTGGCAAGAGAGCGCTTTCACTCAGGACTGATGCCTCATCCCCCCAAAGCAACCTCTCGGGCACTGTAACTACCGGCAGGCAAGTTGACGGCCGTGAACCGAGAGACTGCGAACGGTCCAGCTTCTATTGCGTCACACGCACATTGGCGAAATCTCCGGCCCTGGGGTTCCGGCGATATCCAGCGCAATTGAAACCATCCCTCCGAACAACCAGGGCCTTTTCAAAGTCCGGCCGTCATTCCCGCGCAGGCGGGAATCCAGCGCCCCCGCTACCAATACCTCTGGACTCCCGCTTTCGCGGGAGTGACGATTTCTCCTCACCAACAACGCTCGATGACACTTTGAAAAGGCCCTTCCGAACAACCCTGCTCGATTGACACCCACGCCCGCCACGACGAAAATTCCGAAAACTCCCTTTGGAGAACTGTGCTTTGGCTAACAGCCCCGATGTAGTTGTCATTGGCGCCGGCGTGGTCGGCTGCTCGGTCGCTTGGTATTTGGCCCGGGAGGGCGTCAACGTAACCCTGCTGGAACGCGACGCCATCGGCAGCGGAGCCTCCGCCCATGCCACCGGTTCTCTCAGCTTGCTGGGTGCCGAATTCTCTCCAGGAGCCTCATTTGAGCTTGCCCGGGGCTCATACGCCGAGTTCCCGCAGCTAGTCCACGAACTGGAATCCGCCACAGGCATGGACCTGCTCTACCAGCGTCGTCCCTCCCTGCGTCTGGCCCTTGATGATGAGGAAGTCGATCTCATCAAGAGCCTTATGGTCTGGCAGGAACCCCACGTCAGCATGCACTGGATCGACGCCCAGGAGGTCCGCTCAATCGAACCCCGCCTTTCTCACGCCATCATCGGTGCCGTGTACGAGGACGAGTCCGCCCAGCTTGACAGCTATCGCTTCAACCTGGCCTTGGCCAGGGGTGCGGAACTCAAGGGCGCCAGCATTCTCTACCGTGAGGTCACCGGTCTTATATCCGACGGCGGCACCATTACGGGCGTCAGGACCCCGACCGAGGATATTCACTGCGGCACAGTGGTGGTGGCCGCAGGAACCTGGAGCCGGGCCTTTACTCCCTGGCTGGGCTTCCCTGTGCCTGTTCGGCCAATGAAGGGTGAGCGTCTCTTGCTTAACTACCCCGGCGAACCCCTGCCGGTGCTGATCAGCTCTCCCAAGCGGGGGCACATGATCAGCCGGACCGACGGCCTCACCAGCGTCGGAAGTACGGGCGGACGGGACTACGACCAGAAAGAACTTTTCTGGGGCGAGGAGTTCGACCGCCAGCTAACCGAAACCGCCCGGCTGGAACTCCTGCAGCGGGCTATTGATGTCCTCCCGGACCTGGAGCGTGCCGAGTTGGTACAGCAGCTTGCTGGTTCCCGCCCACTGAGTCCCGACAGCAAACCAATCATTGGTCCGGTCCCAGGCTGCGACGGCGTGCTCCTGGCCACTGGCCACACCACCAAGGGCATCCACCTGGGCCCCATCACGGGACGCATCATCGCTGACTACATCTCCCGTGGTTCCACCGGGGCGGTCTCGGATATGGGCGAATTCCTTCCGGACCGGTTCGCCGGTTTTGCCGACGCCGACTTTCTCTCTGCCGCCCAGGCCGCGGAGGAATAACGCCCCTTTGCTGGTGGACCTCTTGGCCGCTAGATGCCCAGCGCCGCAACTCCGGCCTTGGAGATGGCCTCGTCGTCGAGCCCGCTGGGCAGGCCGCCTACCCCGATGGCGCCGATTACCGCCCCTTCGTGGATGACGGCCACTCCGCCCGGTATCGCTATCAGTTGGGGATCGCCGAAGGACTCAAGCGACCTTCCCGTGCTGCTGAGTTGTTCCGCAAAAGCTACGGTATCCACGCCCCTCACCGCGGAGGTGTAGGCTTTCCGTATGGCAAAGGTGGGCCTCGAGCAGCGGTCCATCCGGGCGTAGGCCAGCAGGTTCCCGGCATCGTCCACCACGGCCATGTCCACCTTGCGCCGGTTGGTGTCCCGGTTGTAATCAGCGATCATGGCCGTAATCGCATTCTGGGCCTGTTCCAGGCTGATCATCGATTTGTTCCACATGTCTTCAACCTCCGGAGGCTGTCTTCGGGATGCTGGGTGGCCGGGCTTCGGCCGGGTTTCTCCGTTGAGCCGCTGTTCTTTGAGTTGGTCAGATCTCGGCGGATGGCGGCCTCATTGTGTGCCAGTCCGTGTTCTGTTCGTAAGCGTGGGCCATCCTGAACACCATCTCCTCTCCGCCTGGTGCCCCGGCGATCTGGAGACCGACCGGCAGACCCCTGCCGCCGAAACCGCAGGGCACCGAGATTGCCGGTGCGCTCGAGATGTTGAAGGTGTTGGTGCGCATGAAGGGCAACCGCGACGCTGTCTCTTTGCTGGTCAGTACAAGGTCCTCCTGTAGAGGTACCGCTTGTCTACCGGAGGTCGGCATCACCAGCGCATCGTAGGTTTCGAAGGCCGCCAGCACGTCATTCCGCAACAGGGTGCGGAGCTTCTGGGCCTTGACGTAGGCCTGGGCCGGGACCAGGCTGCCTGTTAGCAGTCCGATGCGATTGTCGTGGCCGAAATCGTTGATCCTTTCTCTGACCCACTCGCTCATGTTGACTGACGGCTCCACGGCCAGCAACGTACCGGCGATGGCGTTCGCATGGGCTGCCAGCGGGATGGACACCTCCTCAACCTCGGCGCCCAGTTCTGCCAGCGTCGAGGCGGCGGCAGTGACGGCGTTGGCCACGTCCGGCTCCACCATGTCGCTGTGCAGCAACTCCCTGACGATGCCCACGCGCTTGCCCCTGATGTCGCCGTCCAGGGCCTGCCGGTAATCGGGTACTGGAGTGTTCCAGGTGGTCGGGTCCTTGGGATCGTATCCGGCGATTGCCGAAAGGGTGATGGCAGCGTCCTCCACGGTGCGGGAGATTGGACCTATAGTGTCCATCGACCATACGCCCCTCATCAGCCCGTAGCGGCTTACACGTCCCCAGCCTGGCCTCAGCCCCACGATGCCGCACCAGGCCGCCGGACGGCGAATCGAGCCGCCGGTGTCCTCCCCGAGGGAGGTGGCGCAAAGGAAGGCCGCCGTGGCTGCCCCGGACCCGCTGCTGGAGCCGCCGGAGGATATGTTCAAGTCCCAGGGATTCCGTGGGGCGCTGAAACGGTGGGTGAACCCGGTAACCGCGAATTCGCTGAGGTTGGTCTTTCCCAGCAGAATGGCCCCGGCGTTCTTCAGGTTGGCGATTACCGTGGCATCGTCGTCCGGCACGAAGTCCGCCGTGATTCGCGCTCCGCCTGTGGTGCGTATGCCCTTGGTCCAGATCTGGTCCTTCACCCCAACCGGGATGCCATGCATGGGGCCCCTGTAGTTGCCAGCCTGGATTTCCCGCTCTGCCTGCCTTGCCTCCTCAAGTGCCTGCTGCCAGAGCACCGTGATAAACGAATTGAACTTGAAGTCCAGGTCGTCGATCCGCCGCAAGTAGGCCTCGACCACCTCGACCGGCGATACTTCTTTGCTCTCGATGAGCTTCGCGAGGGATGAAACCGTTTGGAGGGGAAGTTGGCTCCGGTCCATGGAGAACTCCTGCGCTTGTCGACTCTGGGTTCTCGACTCGAGGATGCAGCACATCATAGGCGGCGACCCTTACTGGGTCAATCCAAAGCGCCCCGATGGTCTTGCTTCGGTGGCAACGGCGATCCGCCGGCCGATGGAAAACAGGGTCTGCCGCTTCAGTCTGGGTTTTCGTCGGCTTTCAACAATCGGCCTTTACTGCGTCCCTCCATACAGTCGGTTGAGATTCCCCCACCGCTCCGGGTCCAGGCCCTTTCCCTGCAGAGCCGGGTGGTCGGGGCCGTAGCGGTGGGCACGGAACACGCTGTTGGCCATGCCGAATAGCGAGGGCACCACGAAGGGGCTGACGTACTCCCACACCGTCTCGTTCGCGGGGGTAACCTCGAACAGCCGCCCCGTCATGCCCTCTGTAATCAGGGTGTTGCCGTTTGGCAGGCGTTGCGCGCCGCCGGTGAAGTGGGTGAAGAAGGAGACCCTGGGCAGGCCCTCATATTGCCACACGATCTCGCTGCTGTCCGGGTCCACCTCAACGACGCGGGAGTAGCTGAGACCCCGGCGGTGGCATCCGTTGTCCAGCAGCAGCACGTTCCCGTTGTCCAGGTAGGTGGGATGGTGTTGATGGGATATGATGCCCGCACCCCACTTCCACGTCATCTCCCCCGTCGACCGGTCCACCATCGCTACGGTGTTGAGGATGCGGAAGCTGATCAGGAAGGTGCTGCCGTCCGGCGACGAAGTGAGGTCGTTGGCTCCACCCCAGGCGTCGCGGGTTTCCAAGGGGCAGATCACGTCCGTTTCCGGGTCCAGGTGGTCCGCCGATCGCCACACGTTGACCTCCGTGCCGTCCGGCGCAACCTCCACCACCTGGTCGCTGAACATCTGCTCAGGGTCCCTGTCGGTGGTGAAACCGCCCCGAATCCTGCTGGTCAGATCGGCGGATATCCTGTCCCGCTGCAGCAGGAAAAGGTTGTTGCCGTTGGGCAACCGGTTGTGACGCCTCAGTGTCGGGTCGTAGTGCTCCCACACCAGTCGGCTGTCCCAGTCGATCTCCCGGATGTGGTCGGCGCCCGGAGGGTTGGAACCCTGGTCCCGGAACAGAAGGTTGCCGTTGTCCACCAGGTAGCCGTAGTTGATGCCTCCTGGATAGTGCCAGCGGTGGACGAAGTTGCCCTCCATGTCGATCAGGTAGGCGTCATCCCCTCCGTTGGGAGAGAACAGCGTATAACCCCGGTACGCGCCGGCAGCGCGATAACGGACCAGTCCCATGGGACCGTATGACACGGTCATTCGGCGAACCTCCTCGAATCCTGGACTGGAGTCACCCCGCCACCGTGATCTGCAAAAAAGTCAGGGATACGGCGGCCCTTCACCGGGGGACCTGGTCAACGCACCAATTTAGCCTTGCCTAAACGTCCGGCATCAGCCGGTGCCGCGTGGCAGCCTCGTAGGCGTGGCCCACCTGCACGAGTACGGGCTCCGTCAGGTGCCTGCCGACGAACTGGATGCTCAGCGGCAGTCCCTCGCTGTTCAGTCCGGAGGGCAGGGAAATCGTGGGAGCTCCGCTGAAGTCGTACGGAATGGTGAACCGCCCCCAGGTCCATTCCTCTTCATCCATCGGCCCGTAGAGCGCCTCCTGTGTGATCCGTTCCGGAGGCGTGGTCATGGAGGGGCAGACCAGCACATCGATGCCGTCAAAGATCTCTGCCAGGGTTCCGTTGCAGGACAGTCTCGTGTAGCTGGCGGCGGCGTAGTCTGCGGCGCTGTATCGCGATCCCTTCTCCAGCCAGCCCCTGAACCAGGGACCATATTCGTCAGATCGGGAGGGGTAGAATTCGCGGTGGCCTGCCGCCGCCTCCGCCGAGCACAGCACTCCCCAAGCCCTCGAGTAGGGTTCGGTGTCCGGCATTGTCACCGGCACCAGCGTTGCCCCTTGGCTTTCCAGCAGGCGGGCCCCTTGCAGCACTGCCGCTGCCAGTTCCGAGTCGACTTCGTCGCCAATGTATCGCTCGTCCACGCCGATGCGGACGCCGTGGACTCCCTGCTCCAGCCCGTGCAACATGTTGGGCACCGGGGCGGTCAGCGACGTGGGGTCATTGGGATCATGCCCTGCGAGGGCCTGCAGCATGATACCCGCATCGGCGGCGCTCCGGGTCATGGGGCCGATATGGTCCAGCGACTCCGCGAGGGCCAGCACGCCGTACCGGCTCACCCGCCCCCATGTGGGCTTGATTCCCACCGTGCCGCAGGCCGCCGACGGGAATCTGATGGAGCCGCCGGTATCGCTGCCCAGCGAGCCGTAGCACAGCCCGGCAGCCGTGGCCACGCCGGAACCGCTGGAGGAGGCGCCCGACCACCGGTCGGCCCCCCAGGGGTTGACCGGTATCTGAAACTCCGGGTTGTAACCGGCCATGGCTCCCTCAGTGAGATTCAGCTTGCCGAGGATTACGGCGCCAGCGGCGTTGAGCCTCCGCACCACTGTACCGTCGAAATCGGGCACGAAGTCCCGCAGGACCTTGGCGCCGCCCATGGTGGCGACCCCGGTGGTAAAGCACAGGTCTTTGACGGCGATGGGCACACCGTGCAGACCACCCCGGTAGTTTCCGGTGGCGATCTCCTGCTCCGCGGCCCGGGCCGACGCCAGCGCCGAGTCGGCCATCACCGTCGCGTAGCTCTTCAGCTCGCCATCCAGGGCCGTGATCCGGTCCAGGATCGCCTGCGTCAACTCCACGGGCGACAGTTCCCTTGACTGAAGACGGGCGCCCACTTCCGTAATGGTCTGATAGTGCAAAGGCGTATCGGGCATCATTCCACTCCTGCTCGTTCCGCTGGCTCTACCGCAGAGGATAATGGATGGGAGACCGGTGGTAAACTTGTCCTCTTTGCCCGCTGACGCTGCCCCCTTGCGACATCCCGACTCACCGGCTAGCATAGATTGAAGACTTATCGAATATTTGTTCGCTCATCCTATATGCCTGGCCATTCGATTGAGATTGTCAAAATGAGCGGAAATGAGCGGAAATGAGCGGAAAAACATAAATTAACTTTCCCTGCAGTGCACGAGGGATTGAATCTCCAACCAATTGAGTTCCTCCTTTCACAAAATTCCTTGCGCAGAGTAAGGAGGAGCCCTGAGAGTCATGCTGCCGAGTAGGACACTTGGCAACTCCAGAAGTGGACAAACTCGGGGAGAGCCGCAAAACTTGAGCCACTACGGAACGCCACCTTCGTTCAACTCGGGAACCGGTAACCGGTAACCGGATGGCGGCGAGTTCAGGAGAAACGCAGTGGAAACTCTAAAAATGACGATAGGAGTCGGAGACCCACAGGGACGAATGTTCGAGGACATCGAAGTCACCGTGGACACCGGCTCAACATTCACGGCAGTACCCAGGGAACTGCTGCAGAGGCTGGGAGTGCCAGTTCTCCGCTCAGCCCGGTCCGAGTTGGCGGATGGGAGCAGCGCCCCAGTTGACATAGGGCGTACCGTCATAAGGCTCGAGGGACAGGAATTTCCTACACCTGTGATATTCGCGGAAGAAGTAGAGTCCAGCCTGCTGGGCGTGGTCACACTGGAGGAGGCACTGCTGGCAGTCGACCCGGTGGGCGGACGCCTTATACCGACGAACGTGCTTCGCCTTTAACCGGGGAAACTCAGACCACGGACGCCCAACCCCATTCCCTGAATCCGGGTCCGGAGCAAGGAGACGACCCATATGCGCATCGCAGTACCCGACCTCGTGTCCAACTCCTATTTTCCGGCAGTGGCCGCCGTCGAGCTGGGATTCTTGCGGGACCAGGGACTGGATGTGGAGTTGGAGATGGTCTTCCCTGTTGGCAGGGCCATGCAGTCACTGCGGGACGGAGACATCGACTTCGTTGCTGGTCCGGCGCATGCCGCCCCATCCGCCTTCCCAAGCTGGCAGGGGGCCAGGCTGCTGGCCGCCCTGTCCAAGCACACTTTCTGGGTGCTGGTCGTGCGCTCCAGCCTCGGGGTACAACCCGGGGACGTAGCGGCGCTCACGGGCCTGCGCATCGGAGCCGCCCCCGGGCCGGATGCGGCACTGCGCCGGTTGTTGGCCGAGGCCGGCATCGACCCTCAGCGCGACGGTATGGACTTGGGTCCGGTCCCCGGCAGCGGCGAGCCCGGCGTGTCCTTCGGTGTCCACGCAGCTCAGGCCCTGGAGAATGGTGTGATCGACGGTTTCTGGGCCAACGCCATGGGGGCCGAGGTGGCTGTCCGTAGCGGGCTGGGCACCGTGGTGCTCGACCCCCGCCAGGGCCTCGGCCCTGCGGCAGCCAGGGACTACACTTTCGCGGCGCTGATCAGCACCGAGAGGCTGATTGAGGACTCTCCTGCCATCGCTGAGGGAGCGGTGCGGGCGGTCGTGGAGGCGCAGCGGGCGCTCCGGGCCGATCCGTCGCGCGCTGCCGATGTGGGCAAGCGACTGTTCCCGCCAAGCGAGGCCGCATTGATCGAGGACCTGGTCCGGCGGGACGCCCCCTGGTACTCGGCAGATATCTCTCCGGAATCCGTTGCCAGCCTCAACGATTTCTGTCGGAATCTGGGCTCGCTTTCTGGCGACGTGGCATACGAAGAGGTCGTGGCCAGCCAGTTTGCCCACCTCTGGTCAGAGAAGTAGGTGCGTTAGATGAAAGTCGATATCAGGGTGCCCGTCGGCTTGCCGGTCCAGGAGACCGCTGACTTCATTGCGGGATGTGAAGACGCCGGATTTTCCGGAGTGGGAATCCACGACCATCAGCACAGTGGGCGCGACGTTTTTCTCACCCTGGCCTTGGCCGCAGAACGGACCTCCCGGCTCACACTGTACCCCGCAACAACGAACCCCGTGACGCGGCATCCCATGGTGCTGGCCTCGCTGGGCCACTCGCTGGAAGAGATTGCGCCCGAGCGGATTCGCCTGACCGTCGGTCCCGGCTATCTCGCCGTCGGCAATATCGGTAGGCCGAGGGCCACGGTGGAGGCGATGCGTCGCGCCATCCTGACCATCCGCGGCCTGCTGCGGGGCGAGAGGCTGGAATTCAACGGGGTGGAAACCCGGTTGCGTAACGTGAGCGACCCGCCGACACCGGTGTTCATGACCGCCGCCGGTCCGCGCATGGTGGAGCTGGCCGGAGAGGTTGCCGACGGCGCCCTGCTGCTCGTCGGTCTGCACCCCAGGGCCGTCGATGCGGCCCGACGCCGGTTGGAAATCGGAGCGGCGAGGGCCGGACGTAATCTCGACAGCTTCCGGACGATCTTCATCACCCCGACTACGGTATCGGACGACGGCCCGGCCGCTCGGCGCTTTCCCCAGCAGTGGTTCCGGCCCGACCAGCCGTACCTTAAATACCCCAGCGATTCCAACCTCGTCTGGCTGCGGGAGGCCGGCTTCGACCTGGCTGACGACTTCATCCCCGAGAGTATCGGAGACGCTCAGGCCGCGGAGATTTGCGACGCCTTCGGCCTGTTTGGCACACCCGACGAATGTCTGGCGAGGCTGAAGCGGGCAAGAGACGAGTCGGGTATCGACCACGTTTTCATTTTTCCCACCCACACCCAGGAGGGTGGCTACGACATGCCGAGGGCAGAGTTGGAAGCCTTTCGGCAGACGATTATCCCTGGACTGGACGCCCTTCCGTAACGGCCTTTCAAGGACTCCCGTTACACCGCCGCCACCGCCGGGCGTGCCAGTTGGCGCGCGATGAAACCCTTCATCAACTCGATGGCCCTGTCGGATTCAACCCCCGGTGTGTTGCCGAACAGGTGAGGCATTCCCGGGAACAGCTCCAGCTCGACGTGCCCTCCGGCAGCGCGATAGGCGGTCTCGAACTTCTCCGGAATGAACAGTGGGACATTGGAGTCATTGGTGCCCTGGATGATTATCGCCGGAGGCAGTTCCACCGCCTCTCCGTTATCGAGTGCTTCTTGCGGGTTTCCCTCGTGGAGGCTGGCAGGGTCGGGAAAGTATGACTCCGTGGGGCCTATAAACCGGTCATCCCCAATCTCGCGGGCCCAGAGGTACCGGGCGTAGGGGTCCAGCACCGGCCAGCAGCACAGCATGTATCGCAGTGAGGCATCAACGTCTTCCCCTCCCGGAAGCGGAACCGAGGCATAGCGGGAATCCCTTGGCCGCATCCCGTTCAGGACCATAGTATGGCCACCGCTGGAGCAACCAATGGCGCCCACAGATGACGGATCAATGTTGAGCTGTCTGGCCTTCGCCTTCATCCACCGGATGGCATAGTTGGTGTCCGCGACCTGGGCTGGGTAGGGGTGTTGCGGTGCCAACCTGAAGTCTATGGCTGCTACCACGATGCCGCTGGAAGCCAGCGCCCAATTCATGTGGTGGTCGCTGGAGCGATCGTTCAGGAACCACCTGCCGCCGTGAACGTCCACCAGACCGGGGAACGTCCCTCGGCCCTGGGGCTGATATACGGTTACCTCGAGGCTGCCGCTTTCGTGCTCAAGGTAGACCCGATCAGTCGTTTCGACCTTGAATCGGGCTGACGGATTGTATTCAACGTTGGTCATTGTCTCTCCTCTGGTAGTTATGGGCCCGGTCCGGGAGAGTATTGGGGACTCAGGCAGCGCCCAAGGCTCCCCAGTTCTGCGGACGACAGTTTGGCACTGACAGCGCTCGGAACCCCGGCAGATGGATCCCCTCTCCCAGGGAATATTATCGGTTCCTTTACGTATGATTGTCGTCTATTGCAAGTGCGGTAGCAGTTCCTCGGATATGAGCTGCAGGTACTCCAGCTTGGCGGGGAATTCCTTGGGCAGATTGAGGCTTGCCAGCCCCACGTAGTCCAGGCCTTCCTCCTCCTTGCAGCGGTTGATGATCTCGGCGCAGTCCTGCGGGCTGCCCGCTACTGCCCAATCGGCCAATTCCCGTTGTCCCCCTAGTCCGAAGTCCACCGTCGTGTTTTCCTGCATGTTGAAGGCGCTGTACATGCCAGCCTTCTTTGCCGCCATTTCCCTGGCCTCGGTGATGGCCGTTTCGCGGTCCCGGGCTATGGCGATGGAGCGATGGACGCCGATTCGCCCCGTGGCTTCCTTGCCCAGTTCATCAAGGGCCTCCTTGTACTGGCGGGTCAGGACGCCGATGTCCTTCCATCCGGGCTGCGGCCCGAGGATGACGCGGTCGGCCAGGGCCGCTGCACGGCGTACCGCGCCTCGACTCTGGGCCGCAATCCAGATTGGAGGATGCGGCTTCTGCACCGGGGTCAAGCCCAGCTTGGCGTCGTGGACCTGCCAGTGCTTCCCTTCGTAGTTGACTTCCTCGCCGCTCCACAGCAGCTTCATCAGCTCGAGGGATTCCTCAAAGCGGCCAACCCGGTCTCTCCTGTTCGTCCCGAATGCCGAGAGCTCGGCTACACGGTAACCAATTCCCACGCCAAGGATGAACCGGCCGTTGCTGATGTTGTCCAGCGTTACGGTCTGCTCGGCAAGGTCCACCGGATTGTGGTATGGAAGCAGCAGCACCCCTGTAAGAAGCTTTAAGCCCTCCGCATCTGGAGCCAGCCTTGCCAGCGTTTGCATCGGCTGCATCCAGACGGTGGGATGGGATATGTAGTGCTGGGGCGCATAAATGACCGAAAACCCCAGCGATTTGGCCCGGCGGCATACCTCGGCGGCCTCTTCCACCTGCTCATACACGGGACGGTCGGGGTCATCCAGGTAATCGCGTATATAAAGCCCTACTTCCATCGGACTCCTCTGCTTGTCCTGATAGCTAACTTCGACTATTCCTTTCGCTGAATCCTTCAGTGCCGAACGGCCATTTCGACGTAGGTCTCCATCGCCATTGCTCTTCGGCAACGGCAGAACTCTTCGGCGTCCTGACCGGCCGGAATCGGCGTTATTTTGTCGGCGGTCATAGCATGAAAGCTCTTGCAGCAACCTGTAAGGATTCGTATGCGTCCGGCTCCTCCGGGTTGGTGGCTGGTTGAGCGATCCATGCCTGTGCCGGGTCGGTCCCGGCCTTGGCCTAGTTTATCGCAACCGCACACTTGCTGGCGCATCTTGCCGTTGAATGAGGGACCAATGTGTCACCGCATATCACCGTACCCAGCGGCTCGCGTGAGCTGCACTGGCTCGAAACCTCCGCCTACTGCGGGTTCCAGTCGAAGGCCTGTTTGTAAGTCCCCGGGTATATCCGGTGCTTGACCCGTGCCTGGTACTCCTCCCATTTCTCGGCTCCGCATTTCCCGGCGCAGTTCTGCTCGTCGAGACGTTGAGCGACAACATCGTCCCGCCGCCGACGTAGAGGTACATCTTCAGGTCGAATCGTTCGCTGAAGAACGGCAGTTCCAGCGTCCGCCCCTCCCACAGAGCGAAGAGCGGATTCTCTATCCTGTCGGTTGGACGGCTGTTGACCGCCCACAATGAGATGATGAAGCAGTAGACCGTCGCACTGCGATAGCATATATCGTGGACTGGTAGAGCTACTCCCTCGGCATTCCAGTCTGCTCGAATTCCCACACGATCGCCACGATCGCGAACGCCAGGATGCCGTTCAGCCGGTAGTTGCGGGGATCTCCGGTCTCAGGGTTGATGACATAGCCGGTAACCCTCCTCGTCGGCAGTATGAGCTGTGCCAGGAAAAACCCGGCAAAGATCGCCAGCGGCGTGAAAACCCCGGCAATCGCTTCCCTCCCGCTGAGTTCGAGAAAGTAGCCAACTCCGAGCCAATCAATCATGGGCGGCGGCTCCCTCCTGCAATGACGTTGTCATTTTGTTCAAGGAGCAGGAGGTCAATAACTGCTGCCGGAAACATTCACGAGAGACGGAAATCGCCCCGTGAGCAGTTCACTTTGCGCGCCACAACCTGTTGCCCACATGATCTTGCGAAGCTGGATTCCCCGGGTTTGCTCCATTCACGACCCCACTCTCATGTCAGGCCGAAATCGAGGGCCGGGGATGGCACAGGCGCGACTTCGCGTTCGATAGGCAGGATAAATCTGGGTTTGAAGGACACTTCACCACGCCCAATTTTTTCCGCCTGCCGAACCGGAGCCATCGCCGCATGCGCATTGGAAACGGCATCAGTTCCGGCACCTCGGACTGGCTCTATCTACCGCCTTGTCGTGGCAACCCGGTCAGTATCGCTGGAAGGGATATAATGGGCTGGACCTCATTTCGACCCAGAATTTCTGGGAGCAAGAATGAACGACATTTACCTTGACTACAATGCCACCACTCCCATTGACCCGCTGGTCGCCGAGGCAATGCTTCCCTATGTTCACGGCCTCTTCGGCAATCCCTCCAGCGGCCACTTCTTCGGTCGTTCCGCCCGCGCGGGAGTGGATCAAGCCCGCGCACAGGTGGCCTCTCTACTGGGTTGCTCCACGGATGATCTGATCTTCACCAGCGGCGGCACCGAGGCCAATAACCACGCCATCAAGGGCGTCGCCTGGGCCAACCGGCGGCGCCGCAACCACATCGTGAGTTCAACCATCGAACACCCCGCGGTAACCGAGGTCTGCCGCTGGCTGGAAGCCCAGGGGTTTCGGGTGTCCTTTGTGCCCGTGGACGAGTACGGAATGGTCGACCCCAGGCTGGTGGAGGACGCCATCAGCCCTGATACCCTGCTGGTCACTATCATGCACGCCAACAACGAGGTCGGTACCATCCAGCCCATCCCCGAGATCGCCGAGATTGCCCATCGATACGGCGCGCTGATGCACACCGATTGCGCCCAATCCGTTGGCAAGATTCCGGTGAGCGTGAACGACCTCGGCGTCGACCTCCTGTCCATCGCCGGACACAAGCTATACGCCCCGAAAGGCATTGGCGCCCTCTACATCCGCCCAGGCGTCCGTCTGGAGAAGCTGATGCACGGCGCCAACCACGAGCAGGACCGCCGCGCCGGAACCGAAAACGTCATCGAGATGGCCGGTCTCGGCAAGGCCTGCGAACTCATCGAGCAGAACCTCCCTGAATACGCCAAGTACATGGTCCGGATGCGCGACCGCTTGGAGCAGGGACTGCTCACCCGCTCTGCCGACCGCCGCGTCAACGGCCACCCCGATCAGCGTCTCCCCAACACCTCCAGCGTCGCCTTCCGGGGCCTGGAGGCCGACCGCATCCTCGCCAATCTGCCCACGGTTGCCGCCTCAGCCGGCGCCGCCTGCCACAGCGACCAGGTGGAGGTCTCTCACGTCCTGGCCGCCATGAACATCCCCACCGAATACGCCATGGGCACTCTGCGCTTTTCTGTGGGCCGATTCACCAGGCCCGACGAAATCGACCGGGCCATCGAAGAGATCAACCGTGTGGCATCCACCTTGACCCCTGTAACCTCCGTCACGTTCTAGCCCACCCCAGGGAAGCCCATCTTCTTGAAGGATTGGACCGTTATGACAACACATAGCAACCCCGGCGCCCTCGACTCCTCTACCCTCGCTGATTTTCAACAGTCATACCAGGCCAACCCGTCCCACCGGCTTATGCAGAACGTCGTCACCCAGCACGACGTCAACGATGTCGCATTGAATCGCACCATCGTCACCGAAGCGGTCAATTCCTTCTCCACCGTCCTGGACGAATGGGGCGTCACCAACCAGGCCCGCTCCGGACGCTGCTGGATGTTTGCCGGGCTCAACCTCTTCCGTGCCGAGACTCGCAACCTCCTGAACGTCAAGGAATTCGAGTTCAGCCAGAGCTACGTTATGTTCTGGGACAAGATGGAGCGTGCCAACTACGTCCTCGAGGCCGTCATCGAGACCGCCGACCGCCCCGTTGACGATCGCGTCGTGGCCTGGCTGCTCAGCCAGCCTCTCGGCGACGGGGGCCAGTGGGACATGTTCGTCAGCCTCGTCCGCAAGCACGGCGTCGTCCCCAAGACGGTCATGCCCGAGACCGAAAGTTCTGGAAACTCCATGCGCATGAACGCCGGCCTCAACTACCAGGTCCGGCAGGGCGCCCGAAACATCCGCCGTATCTACGCCGACGAGGGTGGCACCGACGCCATGCGTGAGGCCAAGCAGCAGGCCCTAGGCGCCATTTACCGGATCCTCTCCATCCACCTTGGCGATCCTCCGGCCAGCTTCGACTGGCAGTGGAAGGACAAGGACGGTGAGTTCCACCGTGATGGCGCCCTGACGCCCATGGCGTTCGCTGAGAAGTACATCTCCACACCCATGGAGGAGTACGTCTGCCTGGTACACGACCCGCGTAAGGCCAACCCTCCCGGCCGAACCTACACCGTCCAGTACCTTGGCAACGTGGTCGACGGGACCCGCATCAAGTACCTGAACGTCGACATCGAACTGATGAAAGACATTACCATGCGCATACTCCAGGACGGCAAGCCAGTCTGGATGGGCTGCGACACCGGCAAGCAGATGCACCGCGACAAGGGCATCTGGGACGCCGACCTGTTTGACTACGCCGGTGTCTACGACGCCGAGTACTCCATGAACAAGGAGGACCGGCTGGAGTATCACCAGACCGCCATGACCCACGCCATGCTCTTCACCGGCGTCGATGTGGTTGACGGCAAGCCCCGCCGATGGCGCGTCGAAAACAGTTGGGACGACAAGGTCGGGGACAGGGGTTTCTTCCTGATGAACGATTCCTGGTTCGCCGAGTACATGTTCGAGATCGCCGCCCCCATAAGCTACCTCCCCGAGGAACTGCAGAAGGCCCTTGACCTCGAACCCATTGTCCTGCCCCCGTGGGACCCCATGGGCTCCCTGGCGTCATAGGGCCGAGCGAATCATTCGAATTAAGGACGGTGAATCCATGGAAAGGTCCATCTACAACGAGCTCACTCCTCAGGAAAAGTACATCATCGAGATGAAGGGCACCGAACGCCCCTTCACCGGCGAATTCGATAACTTCTACGAAGAGGGCACCTACATCTGCCGACGCTGCAACGCCGAGCTCTACCGTTCAGTTGACAAGTTCGACGCCCATTGCGGCTGGCCCGCCTTCGACGACGAGGTTCCCGGTGCCGTGCGCCGTCTCCCAGACCCCGACGGCTGGCGCATCGAGATCGAGTGCGCCAACTGCGATGGCCACTTGGGCCACGTGTTCTTGGGCGAGCGTATCACTGCCAAGAACACCCGCCATTGCGTCAATTCCCTCTCAATGCGTTTCGTCCCAGCCGCCAAGTAGTCGCGAATTCTCGCCGACACAAAAATCGCTCGCCCGGTCTGTGCGCCAAGGCGAGCGATTGCTCTTTCAGGAGGTCTGCGGAGGACTAAACGCCGTCAATGAACCCCAAGATCTCATACGCCGTTTCCTCCGGCGCCTCCTCCGCCAGGAAGTGGCCGCAGTTTATCGCTCTCCCTCGCACGTTTTCCGCTCGCTCCCGCCACACCGTCAGCATGTCCAGCCCGCGCCCTGTCTGCCAGCCCGGTCGCTTGGCCATGTTCCCGCCCCACAGGGCCAGGACCGGACAGGTCAGCTTCCGCCCCCGGTCCGCCCCATCGTGCGCCAGGTCCACGTCGATGGCCCTGTAGTCAGCGCACGATCCCCGGATGGTTTCGGGGTCCGAGAAGCAGCGAAGGTATTCCGCGTACGCCTCCTCCGTGATTGCCCCCTCCTCCGCCGTCCACCGGTCCAGCAGGAAGTCCAGGTAGAACTTGGCATTGCTTCCTATCAGCGTCTCCGGGAACGGTTCCGGCTGCCGCATCAGATGCCAGTGAAACCAGGCGAATGACAGGCTGCTGTCCATCGCCTCAAACGCCGCCTGCGACGGCGCAACATCCAGCGTTGTAAAGCTCAGAATCCGCTCCGGCGCGTCCAGTGCCATCCGGTAGCCAACCCTTGCGCCCCGGTCGTGCCCCACCACGTGGAACGTCGAATGCCCCAGCAATGTCATTACTTCCAGCTGGTCAAGTCCGGTCCTCCGCTTGCAGTAGGTCTCCGGATCATCGCCTACCAGCGGTTTTCCGCTGTCCCCGTATCCTCTCAGGTCTGGCGCGACCACTGTGTGGCTCTTGGCCAGCACCGGCGCGACTTTGTGCCACATCACGTGCGTCTGCGGATACCCGTGCAGAAGCAGCACCGGCGGCCCACTGCCGCCGTGCTTGAGGTTGATCACCGTTTCCGGTGTCTCGATTTGCATGCTGGTAAAACCGTCGAACACCGTGCGTCGTCTCCTAGACTCCGTGGCAACGCTTATACTTCCTGCCGCTGCCGCACGGACATTTCTCATTGCGCCCTATCTTGGTCCGGTCTCCCTTCACTGTCCTCTTTTCCGCGCACCATGCACAGGTGCAGGCAGGAGGATGTTCGCTGTGCCAGTTGGTCCTCGTCGTCATCTCAATCCTGGTTTCTGTTGAATTCTGGCTCCAATCTTATCACGGCCTCCCGCAGACGCTGACAGTTCAAGTAATTCATTGCCCGTGGCTAAACACCCCCAATTATCCCGCCAACGCAAGGCTTTTCAGCGAACCACATTTGCATCCGCCACGAGTGCGGCCACTACGACGTCTTCAAAGGAAAACTCCGCGCCCTCTGCCTTTGAATTCCCATAACCTCATTGCAGACCCTTCCGTCGGCCGGATTTGTCCGTATTTCTCGGCATAATCAAGATTTCCTTGCTCCCGAATCGCTGGTGAAGACATCGTCGGATCACGAACGCACTGCGTAGGGCCAGCCGTTCTTGAGCTTGCCGACGTGACCATTCTCCAGGTCCGCCAGCAATCGATATACTGACATCTGGTGAAATTCAACTTGACGAATACGGCCTCAACAATAGAATATCCGCTAATCCATAGGACGGTTTGCAGGACGGTTTGCCACCAATGACCGATACCTCCGGCGCAACCTTGCTTGGCCCCTACCGCGTCCTTGATCTCACGGACGAGCGTGGACTTCTCTGCGGCAAGATCCTGGGTGATCTTGGAGCCGATGTCATCCAGGTCGAGCCGCCTGGCGGCAGCCCGGCCCGGCAGGTCGGCCCGTTCTACGGCGACGACCCAGCGCCCGGCAAGAGCCTCTATTGGTGGGCCTACTCTTCCAACAAGCGCGGCATAACCCTCAATCTGGAACACTCGGACGGAAAGGCGCTTCTCGAAAGGCTGGCCTCCGCCGCCGACTTCGTGATCGAATCCTTTGACCCCGGGCACCTCGAAGGCATCGGCCTGAGTTTCCCGCGGCTGTCAGAGATCAACCCTCGCCTGGTTATGGTCTCCATCACCGCCTTCGGCCAGGATGGCCCCTACGCCCGTTACCAGGCCACGGACATCACGGGCATGGCTCTGGGTGGATTCATGCATCTCACCGGAGACCCTGACCGGGCTCCACTGCGGCCCAGTTTCCCCCATTTCTACCTGCACGGCTCGGCGGCCGGGGCCGCCGCTGCGATGTTGGCACACACCCATCGCGCCCTGACCGACGACGGTCAGCACGTGGACGTTCCTGCCAGCAGGCAGTAGCCCGCACGTTGGCCCATGCGCCCCAGATCTGGGACATCGAAGGGGCGATTCTACAGCGTATGGGGGTGTACCGCCAGACCTCCGGGGATAACCGGGTGCGCATCAACTGGCCCTGCGCTGACGGTTATGTCAACTATATGCTGCAGGGCGGCGGAGTTGCTCCAAGCACCCGTGCATTGTTCCAGTGGATGGAGGAGGACGGGTTCGAGGTGGGGGAACTCCAGGCCTTCAACTGGGAGGAGATGGGTTATGGGCGCATCACGCCGGAGGTGATGGACACTGTCGTCGGTCCCATGGCCGAGTTCTTCCAACGTTATACCCGCGAAGAGCTTACCCAGGGTAGTCTCGACCGCCGTATCCTGCTCTTCCCGGTAGCAACTCCATCAGACTTGCGCCGCCATCCCCAGCTCGAGGCGCGAGAATACTTTACGTCAGTGGACTATCCAGAGTTGGAAATCGCAGTCGACTTTCCCGGAGCATTCATCAAGGGCGGAGACGGCTCATCAATCGCCGCCCTGCGCCGACGTGCTCCTCAGGTGGGCGAGCACAATGTGGAAATCTTTGGCGGAGAGCTGGGTCTGTCGGCAGGGGAGATGGAATCCCTGCGCCGTGCGGGAGTGATCTGATGTCTGTAAAACCCTTGGACGGCGTCAACGTCCTCGACTTTTGCTGGGTCGCCGTCGGACCCATGACCACGAAGTACCTCGGTGAGTATGGCGCGACCGTGGTGCGCGTTGAGTCGGCCAAGCGGCCTGGAACACTGCGATCAGCAGCCCCTTTCCGCGACGGCATCGTCGGCATCAACCGCAGCGGCTATTTCGCCAGCTACAACGCCAACAAGATGGGCATCACTGTCGATATGCGTCATCCCCGTGCCCGCGACCTGATGCTGCGTCTCGCTGGCTGGGCCAACATCGTTACCGAGAACTTCACTCCCGGCACCATGGAGGGCTGGGGCCTCGGATACAGGGAACTGAGCGAGGTCAATCCCGCGGTTGTCATGTTCAGTGCCTCTATGATGGGCCGGGGCGGGCCCATGGAGCGACAGCCCGGCTTCGGTCCGGTGCTCTCGTCGCTGGTCGGCCTCACTAACGTCACCGGCTGGCCCGACCGTACCCCGGTGAATCCGTACGGCGCCTATACCGACTTCATCGTCCCCAAATTCGCAGTCACCGCCATCCTGGCCGCGCTGGATCGCAGTCGTCGCACCGGTCAGGGCATCCACCTCGATCTCTCGCAGCTCGAGACCTCGATGCACTTCATCGCCCCGCTGCTGCTTGACTACAACACCAACGGACGGGAGCAGGGACGCCTCGGCAACCGCGATCCCGGCGCCTCTCCCCATGGCGTCTACCCCTGCGCCGGTGAGGATCGGTGGCTGGCCCTCGCCTGCCGTTCAGGCGAGCAGTGGAAGAGCCTGCTTAAGGTCGCGGAGCCAGACGGCGGCCCCCTTCATTCCGACCCGTTTTCAACCCTATTGGCCCGAAAAGCCAACGAGGATGAACTCGACCGGCTGATAGCCCTCTGGACCTCGCAGCACGACCGGCACGACCTCATGCGCCAGCTCCAGGATGCCGGAGTGCCGGCTGGAGTCATCAACGATCCGAGAGACCTCTTCGAGGACCCTCAGCTGCTGCATCGCAACCACTTCCGATGGCTGGACCACCCTGAGATTGGCGCTTACGCCACTGACCGCAGCGAGTTTGAACTGTCCCTGACCCCGGGCAGCCTGGACACTCCTGCCCCGCTCCTGGGCCAGCACACCGAGCACTTCCTCCGCGACATCATCGGCTTCTCCGACGAGGAGTACCGCTCGTTGGAAAGCGACGGCGTGCTGGAGTAGCTCCCGTTACATCGTCTCCCAGTCGCCCGACTGCTCAAAGGCGTGAGCGGCCTTGAGCACGGTGGCGTCGTCAAAGCGGCGGCCCACCAGCATCAGGCCGACGGGCAGGCCCTCCGACGTCTTGCCGCACGGCACGCTGATGGCCGGATGGCCCGACATATCGAACGGCGCGGTGTTGGCCAACATGTCCCACCCGTGTTCGATCACGGCGTCCGGGTCCCCACCGGCGTCGTTGCGGTGGGCAGGCATCGGGGTGGACGGCATGAGCAAGAGGTCATACTGCGAAAGCGCGTCGTCGTAGGCCGCCCGCAACTCCCGCCGCATGTTCTGGGCCTTGGCATACATCATGCTGCTGTAGTTCTCGGTCATGTACGAGCCGATCAGCAAAACCAGCTTTACCGTCGGCGGAAGCTCGTTGGCCTGAGCCTTCAGCCCGTTCCCCAGCGCCTGGGCCAGCCCGGGGTTGTATTGCCCCTCGAAGTGGCGGCCAGTGCCGCTGGACTGCAGCAGCGCCGTAGCACCCTCGGCGATCAGTCCCCAGGTCACCCCGCTGGCATTGGAGTGCCAGGGGATGGACACATTCTCCACCGACGCTCCCAGTTCGGCGAGCCGGTTGGCGGCCTGCCGGACCTTGCCGTCAACCTGCGGGTCGGACTCAGCCAGCCCGAATCCTTCCGTAAGCACACCTATCCGCATCCCCGACGCGCCACCCGCCAGCGCGCCGGTGTAGTCCTGCACCGGCACCTCCCCCTGCCTGGGGTCCAGCGGGTCTTTGCCCGCAATCACCTCCAGCAGCAGCGCCGCGTCGTACACAGTCCTCGTCATCGGTCCGGCGTGGTCGAAGGTGTTATCAATGCCGACTATGCCGGTGTAGGGTACCAGGCTGTGCGTCGGCTTCAGACCCACCACGCCGCAGAAGGACGCAGGGATACGGATGGACCCGCCTTGGTCTCCGCCGATAGTCATGTCGATGTCGTCGTAGTACAGGGCCGCGCCGGAACCGCCCGATGAGCCGCCTGCCAGGTGGTCCAGGCTGTGTGGATTGAGCGTCGGGCCGAAAGCGCTGGTATCACCCGCGCCCGAAAAGGCAAAGTTGTCCAGGTTCAGGATGGAATTGATCTCCGCTCCCTCGTCCAGCAGACGGGAGACTATCGTCGCATCACCGTCGGGGATGTAGTGCTCCAAAAGGAGGGAAGCGCAGGTCATGGGGAAGCCAGCCACGCAGATATTGTTCTTTAGGCCGATCCGTTTCCCCGCCAGCTTGCCTCCAGTTGCGCCATTGATGGTGCAGCGATGCAGAATGGCGTTGAATGGGTCCTCTTCCGGTGTCGGGCGCGGCCCGAGAGTGCGACTCGAATACCGCAGCGCAGGCCGTTGCTCCGGCATACGGGCTAGCGCGTCATACGAGTCGAATAGACCCGGGATCCTCGACACAAACGCCTCCATCTCGGTATCGGTTAGCTCGAAGTGATTGGCTGCCGCCAGGCGTTGCAAGTCATCACGGGTGGGTCTTCTGATCGCCATATCGCACCTCCACGCTAATTGGTGTAATTGCCCTACATATCGAACTCAGCCCGCCGCCTTCAATTTAATCCCCTGCGGCTGGGGCGACGGCAGAGTCACGCCCGAATCCGAGCATGGTCCCCGCGACCAGCAGCGACAGCGGGGTAAAGCTGGCTATGAACATGGCCAGCATCAAGTCACCGGTGGCCTCCTCAAGGAAGCCGATAAACAGCGGCCCTAATGCCTGGCCGATCGAAATGAGCATCATTACTAAGGAGAACGCAACTGCCAACTGCCTCGGTTGAATGCCCCGCAGGTTGAACGGCACGGTAATCAGGATCGGAAAGAATGTCCAGGCGACTCCGTTTATGATCGACATTGCATAGATCATTACAACAGAGCCTGTGAGGATCATTCCCAGGAAAGAGCCGATCATAACGATGCCGAGGACTTGGAGAAACAACCCCTCCTTGCGCCAGATGGAGGCGTAGTAGCCGATTGCCAACCCCCCGATCCCTCCCAACACCACGTCCAGGGCCAGAGCAAGGCCGCTGACCCGCAATGAAATGTCGTATTCCTGCAACATCAGGGTTGGGTAAAAGGCCACGTAAGCCGAGAATGCCATGGTGGCCCCGCAGAAACCGCCCCCGCATATCCACAGGTCGCGGTGGCTCAGGGCACTCCGCAAGAGGGGCATGAGAGGCAGCGATTCGCCCGTAGTGAACTCCAGGGTAACCCGGTCTCGCCCCATCAGCACCCACAGAAACGCGAGTCCAACGTAGTAGAAAGCGAATATGCGGAGTGTGCCCCGCCAGTCGTCGCCAAGGAGTATGAGTATGATGGGAGAGAGGGCCAATCCTCCGCCTACCACCAGGCCGAAGAACACATTGGAGAGGCCGTTGACCAGTACGACCTCTCCCGCAGGGAACCACTGTCGGGTCAGAATCGCCCGCGCCGGCTGTTGCGCGATGGTGAAAATACCGAAGAGAAGGCGACCCAACAGGAGAAAGGCGAAGACCGGGGCCCAGCCTTGCAGGAACAGGCACAGCGCACATCCCACCAGCGTGGCCGCCGTAAGCCATTTGGGCGAAAGTCGGGAACCAGCCCACGCGATGGGGATGGCGAGGACAATCGTGCTCCAGAAGGGGGCAGAGCCAAGGAGCCCCTGCTGGGACGGAGAAAGGTCAAGACCTGAGGCGATCGACGGCAGCAGAATTCCGATGGTGTTGATCACCATCTGGGCTGAGACGTTGGACATCAGGTACAGGCATATCAGTACCCAGCGGTAGGTTGGGTATCCGGTCATCTCAATCCTTTGAGCCTTGCCGGAGACGGCAATAGCACAGGCTCACAGTGTCCGCTGCAGTCGTGCGCCCGTGCAGTTGCACAGGTCGAGTATTCAGGGCAATCGCATTTGACTTTTCTAGCTCGTCATTCCCGCACAGGCGGGAATCCAGGTCATTCGGAGTGCATTCTCCATCGAGTTGGAGGGGCCTATCAGGCGTGTGATTAACGCGATTTCTCCCGACTTCCGTCCACTGGATTCCCGCCTGCGCGGGAATGACGGTTCACTCAGCCAGTGAGCAAGGGTTGCTCCTCCAAATGCGATAGCCCTGTCGGGTATTGTCTAAAATGGATTTGGCTGGCGCATTTGGCATATCATAGTCCCTCAAACTACGTTCCCGCCAATAGAACCTCTACGCGCGGCACGGGTCTTTGACCGGCGATTCTAATCCGGATGGTAGCGAGCACCAGTATGGAACGAATAGGAGTAGGCTTTTCCGGCGGCATGTCGCCTCCTGACATCGTTGAATGTGTTCAACTGGCCGAGGACCTCGGCTACGAGTCCGCCTGGGTTGCCGAAGGCCACGGCGGCGATCAGTTTGCCATCCTCACCGCCTGCGCCGTGGCCACCAACCGGATCAAGCTGGGAACCAGCATCACGAGCGTTTTCGTTCGAACGGCTCCAACCATCGCCATGGCCGCGGCCACGGTGGACCACTTCTCGAACGGGCGCTTCATCCTCGGCCTTGGAAGCAGCCACAAGGTGCAGGTGGAACCCGAGCATGGCCTGGAGTTCATCCGCCCGATAGAGCGGATGCGGGAGTGCACCGACATAGTCCGGGGCATTCTGCGGGATGGCGACATCAAGTACAGCGGCAATGTTTACAACATCGAGCGATTCGACCTGTGGTTCGAGCCGGTGCGTCAACAGATGCCGATCTACTACGCGGCTGTTCGGCCCCGCATGCTGGAGATCTGCGGAGAGGTCTCTGATGGCGTAATCCTGACCTGGTGCACCCTGGATCACGCCGCGACCGCTGTGCATCACATCAGCGAGGGCGCGAAGCGGGCTGGCCGTAACCCGGACGATGTAGACGTTACCACGTTGATAGCCTGCGCCGTCTCCGAGGACCGGGACGCAGCCCGCGACGAGCTGCGCCGCTACATCGCTTCCTACGTGTGGCGATTTCCCCGGTACCGCCGCCTCGTGGAGGAGGCCGGATTCGCCGAGGAAGTGCAGGCCGTGGCCAAGGCGTGGCGGGAAGGCAGGATCGAGGATGCCCTGAACCTCGCTCCCGCCGGGCTGGTGGACACCGTGGCGCTGGCAGGGTCTCCTGAGGAGTGCCGTGAGCGACTGCAGAAGTACCGGGAGGCCGGCATCAAGATGCCCATAATCTCGCCCCGTGCCTCCGGTCCCAATGCCAAGGAGCGTGCGATGGCGGTCATCCGCGCCTGCGCTCCGTCCCTTTAAGCGCCTGAGGCACGGCTGCCAATCCCGCACCCAGATTGCCGATACCGGAGGCTACTGGTGACAACCACGCCCTCAATCACCGCAGAAACTCTGGAAACCCTCAAGGCTATTCCCACCCAGACCCTTATCGATGGCCTGTGGGTGATGGGTTGGCCCATGAGCTTCATTCACGGCGCCAAGCCCCTGCAGCCGGGGCAGCACATGGCTGGCCGGGCGGTAACGCTCCGGTTTGTGCCGCACCGCCCTGACCTGGCCGCCGACAAGCCCAAGGGCGCCGACTCCGCCGAGTACGTGGCCTTCGAGCTGTGCGGCCCGGAAAACGTGCTGGTTATCGACGCCATGGGCTGGGAGTACAGCTCCATCGGCGGTGACATCAAGTTCATGCGCCTGATGCAGCGAGCGGTGGGCGGCCTGGTTACGGACGGCGCGGTGCGGGACAGCAACGCTCTCAAGGAGTACGGGTTCCCGGTCTACGCCGCCAATACCACCGCCAAGCAGGGTCCGGCCGAGTTCTGGCCGTGGCAGGTCAACGACGCTGTCCAGTGCGGCGGAGTGCTCGTGCGCCCCGGCGACGCCATCGTGGGGGACGACGACGGCGCGGTGGTGGTCCCGGCCTCCGCGGTCGACGAGGTGATCCGCATTGCCCACGAGCGCGAGGAGGTTGAGCAGGTGATCAAGGCGCAGCTCGAAGTGGAGCAATGCAGCCCCGGCAAGTACTATCCCTTCAACGACCGGACCTGGCAACTCTTCGAGGAGAAGACCGGAAGGAAGCGGAGCGGCTAAACGCAGACGGGTTATTTTCTGGTACTTGGCGCATGTGTCGCGGTTCGAGCCTTATCTCCCTTACCTCCCCAGGGCTCTTCTCGCGAATGGGTCATCAAACTCGGGGATTCTGGAGCGCGGCTTGCCGAACGCCAAGAACAGCGCTATACCTCCCGTCGCAATCCCAAACACGAAAGTGGTTCCGATAAGTAGACCGGCTCCCATGCCCTCCCAACCAGATTCGTTGGCCAGGGAAGCCCCCCATACGATAGTGGTGAGCGGCAAAATGAATGAGGCCAAAGCGTAGAAACAGCACGTTAGACGAAAGATTTCCTTTGGGGATCCGGCAGTCGCAGCGAACAGGGTGAATACCAACCGAAAGGAAAAGAAGCCGACCGTACTAATCGTCCAGAGTGAAATATCAACATAGGGCCATTCCCATAGCGGGAACCGCGCACCAAAAGCCATGCCGACGGAGACAGCAAGCGCAGCGGCACCAGGGGCACTCAAAGGCAAAGCGATTGCAACGTGCGCGATGGGGAGGCAAGGCGCCTCCATTCTGGTTGTTGGCCTTGAGAGACCTCAAGAAAAGGATAAGGGGCGCGTAAGAAGGCGCCCCTTGTATTTACATGGCCCAGATGGCTCGTTACGGGGCGGTGGTGCCGCCGAAGGCGCCCCAGCCGGCGGGTATCTGCACAACCCCTGATTCGAGGTCGTTTACGTCGGTCTGCCCGCAATAGCCGAGGGCGCGGGAAATTTCCTCGCGCAGCAGTTCCAGCACCCCGTGGACGCCGTCTGCTCCGTCAATCGCCAAGCCCCAGAACAGCGGGCGGCCGATGGCGACGGCCTTGGCCCCCAGGGCCAGGGCCTTGATGACGTCGCTGCCCCGTCGCACTCCCGAGTCCACGTAGACCTCAGCCTGTCCCCTGGAGGCTTCGACGATCTCCGGGACCATTTCGATGGCGCCCATGGTCATGTCGAGCTGGCGTCCGCCGTGGGTGGAGACGAGAATTCCATTGACTCCGTTCTCGACGGCCTCGTGGGCGTCTTCGGCGGTGCGGACTCCCTTGAGAACTAAGGGGAGAGAGGTCATTCCCCGCAGCCTTTCCAGTTCCCGCCAGGTAATCGATGGTGCATTGGATACATCCCACCCAGGAGTCTCATCGGTGCCGCTGACGGTACTGCGGTCAGCTTCCATACCGCGGAAGTTACCCAGATCAAACTCGCGCTGGAAGCGATTTCGCAGGTCTCGCTCCTTGGGGCTGGGCAGCGGAGTGTCGACGGTCAGCACAATAGCCTTGAACCCAGCCTCCTCAGCGCGGTGCACCAGCATCTCCGTGAAATGCCAGCCGCGATGATACAGCTGGAACCAGAGCGGGCCCGACGCGGCGTCCGAGACCTCCTCCAAGCTGTAGTTAGACGAAGTGCTCAGCATCATCAATGTGTCGGACTTACCCGCCCCCTGAGCCGTGGCCACCTCGCCATCGGGATGGGCAATCATGTGGCTGCCCGCCGGGGAGACCATGACAGGCATGCTGATTTCCTGCCCCAAAACGGTGGTGGAAATGTTCCGCTCGCTCACATCACGGAGGAAGCGGGGGCGGAGCTTCAGGTCCTCGAAGGCGGACCGGTTTCGCTGAGTGGTGAACTCGTCCATCGCACCGGCCTCGATGAACTCCCAGTTGTTGTGGGGAAGTACCAGCTTCGCCCTCGACTCGTAGTCGTAGAGATTTATGGGGTCGTTCGCCATGGAGCCTCCTGACATACCAATTGAGGCTACTCTAGCTCGAATATTGGGGCCACGCAAGTCTGGTCCGCCAGCAGCCCTGCTTGCTGGACCTCGGGACCGGCCTCCACGTTCTTTGACATACTCTGCAACAATATGAGGGATTGCCTGTGCAGCTGGTTGGGCCCAGGCGAACCACTCGGAATCAAGGTCAGTTGTATCCGGGTCTGCGAGGATTCCCGTCTCCACAGCTGCGTCCTCTTCCGGCGTCAGAGGTATGTCACCCGGTCTAAGCCTGGGCATACTCTCTCCTCTAATTGTTGCTTGCCTTACGCATGCATATTTTTCGCTGTACGTCTCCTCTTTCTGCGAACACTACTACGTGGAGTCTTTCGCCCAAATAACCTATCGCTCGCCATCGTAGTTCTTGGGACCGGTCTGACCTCCTGACAACCCCCTCATCCCAATCAAAATTTACGATCTCTGAAAAGCCAACCTGATGCTTTTCAAGGTTGATACGGCTTTTTGCTACATCCCAATCGTATTTCAATCTGCTGTTTACCGCCGGAGTTCATTCGTAACGCAGGGCCTCTGCTGGATAGATGTTGCTGGCCTGGCGGGCGGGCAGGAAGGTGGTTGCCAAAGAGAACAGATAGGCAGCGCCCACGATTATCACAATCTGGAGCCATGGGAAGGCGAAACGTATGGATTCGACGTCCTCGCGGATCTCTCTGACTATGTTGTAGGAGATAGCGGTGCCCAGGCCCACACCGATAGCGACCCCCAGCAAGACCACAAAGGAGGACTCCAGAAGGAAGCTGAGCTGCACCATATTTCGGCGATAGCCAATGGCCCGAAGGACGCCAATCTGCTGTCGCCGCTCGACCACCGCGCGCAGGCTGACCACGCCGAGGGACGCCACGCCCACCATCAGGCCCAACCCCATGAACCCGGTCAGCAGGTAGTTGAAGGACCGGTTGGCTGATACGGAGTCCTCGACCTGCTCGGCGAGTACGTTGCTCTCGAGGCCGTTGCGCTGGAAGGCGAACTCGAGGTTTTTGGAGACAGATGCCTCGTCTGCATTTTCCGTTAACTTGAAGCGGTAGTTGGTGACCGGAATAGGGAAGGGAGAAATCTCGTCCAACTGCTTACGGGAGGCGATCATGCCGCCAGCGAGCTGGCCAAAGGCATCAGCCGCCCCGTCGATGATGGCGATTACCGTGAGACCTATCTCGGCGCCGGTCCTGGGTTCCCTCACCTCGATCTGGACTGGCTGAAGGGACTCGTCCTCGTAGAAGACTCCTTCCAGTTGGAATTCCGGTGCATTCTCGCCGCGGAACCCGCTCCGGGTTGGGACGGCGAGCGCATTGACCACCACGAGGGTCGAGTCGTTGCGGAGGGCCTCCCAGACTTCCTCCGAGGAGGAGCCGTATCCCTCGGCGATAAGGTGGAACGCCGTCTCGGATTCGGTGAGAAAGTCGTCGTCGGCAGCACGTACCCCGTACGATCTCCAGCTCTGCTCCTCGGCTCCCTGCTGACGTACCTGAACGGGTATGTAGGTGTAGCTGCCTATGGCCTCGAAATCGGCCGCATCGAGGTCGGGATGGTTCTCGATTTCAGCGCGGATGTCCGATATGGGCGTGCGCGGGTTCACCGTGGCCGACAGCTCCCAGCCGCCCACGAGTTCGTTACCATCGCCTGTGGTGGTGCTGAAAGCCTCCGTGAGAATGGACATCACCATCATGGTGAATATGACCAAAGCGAACATGGCAAGGGTAAGCCCGGTGCGGAACCTGGCGCTCATGGGGTAGGCAACAGCGGTCACCAGCACCGGCCGAAGGTGGCCGATTCGGGCGGTCAGGGCGGTCAGAATCCGCAGAAGGAGGTCGGCGTTGAACATTACCGCCAATACGGCTGCGGTGACCATGGTGATGCCGGAGATGAAGAACATCTCAATACCGGCGTTGATCTCTCCAAACACATTCTTCAGCACGCTGAAGGGCACGAACCAGTAGGCGAGGACGACCACGCCAATGAAAGAGTAGGCCACCCGGTCGGAGGTTTCGGGGCGTACCTGGTTCACGTTCATCAGGGAGCGGATAAGGAGCCCCACGCCCACTATCGCCAGGGTGACGCCAATCCTGATACCCATTGCAGTGTCGGTCTGGGTGCCTGTCCAGGTCACGAGGATACCTATGCCAATCACAATGGCAGACAGGCAGATACGGATGACCACCATCCATCCCTGGCGGAAGGGGCTCAGGAGGAGCTGGAAGAGCGTGTAGACGAAGACGAAGGGCGCGGCAAGAACGGACAACGGGGCCAGCGCCAGCAGGACCATCCCGCGGACTATTCGGCCGGACAGGAAGGCGCGGGCGCTGGCATAGAGCACCTGCAGAGGCAGGAGCAGGAGGCCGGCGATTATCAGCCTGGAGAGCTGCTGCAGGGCGCTGGCGGTGTTGGTCTCCTGGGGTGTCGGGAGATCGCGAACGGCCGCCACGATGTTCATGCGGCTGACCCGATAGGCGGATATTCCGACGGTGATGAAGGTAATGACCATGCCGAGGCAGTAGGCGACGACGGCGCTTCGGACCTCGAAATGCCTGGTGAGCTGAAAGCCGTCGGTGTCGCTGCCCGTACCGCCCCCGGCGAAGATCTGGTTGA
This sequence comes from Dehalococcoidia bacterium, assembly GCA_965219395.1. Classification (GTDB taxonomy): domain Bacteria; phylum Chloroflexota; class Dehalococcoidia; order Lucifugimonadales; family UBA3495; genus VXOI01. The sequence continues at coordinate 2,206,729 of CBDCNN010000002.1, read as the reverse complement.
TGATGCCGACTATCAGTGCGCTGGCGATCAGCCCAAGCGCCACGCCAACGACGCCGGATACCAGGGAGTAGGCAGTGCCCTCAAAAACGAACATCTGGACCAGGTGCCATCGCTTTGCTCCGATTGCCCGGGCCATTCCGAGTTCGGAGCGCCGAGCAGCGGCCAGCATCACGAATATCAGGAATATCAGCAGTATCCCGACCATTATCGAGAACAGACCGAACAGGATGAAGAAGCTGGTCACAATGCTGCCCACCTGTTCCGCCGTCTCCAAAAGGCTACGCTTTATGTCGATTACGACAAACTCCGCCATGGAGACCACGAGGGTGTTGACCTCGCGGGAAAGCTCCTCGTCATCCGTAGCCGCGACCGCCTGCAGAAACTCGGTCCGAACGCCGTCGTCGGAAAAGAGAGAGACCAACTCGCCTGACAACTCCGGCCCGGATAGCTCCTCCTCCAGCCGGACAAGATCATCCCTGAGCGAGTCGGAAATGCGCGCACGCTGCCGCCTGAGTTCCAGTTGCTCCAGCACATCGGGACGGGACAGGGCCTCCTTGAGTTGGACGGCCATTTCGCGATCGGTGAAAAGCACCCGCAGCGTCCTGGTAACCTCGTCGCTGAGTTCGGCGCCGGTATATTCGTCGCCCTTGTTCGAGACCACGATGGAGTTGATAAAGCCAACCCGACTGAACAACTCCTGGGCCTTGTTGAGGTGGAGTAACAGCGTGGGTTCAGCACCCACCGGGCCGCCGCCCGACACAACGCCCTTGACCGTCAGGGCAGCGGGTTCGCCGTACACGTAAACGGTGAGCATGTCTCCGGGTACTGCCTCGAGGTTCTTGGCAGCGGCGGTGTTTATGAACACCTGGCTGGGCCCGAGATCCTCCACCCTGACATCGCTGCCATCTTCGAGACGGAAGCCACCGAACCCTTGAAGGGTGTCGGGGTTCACCCCGGCGATCTGCATCCTGCCTTCGCTGCGGGAGGTGCGGTCGTTGACGGTGGGGGCGATCTCCGCCAGGCCCGGGGCCAGTCCGTCGATGGTGTCGACGTCTGCCAGGTCCTGCTGGAGCGAGGTGAAACGCTCCATGGGAACGTAGGCGGCCCCTCCGAACTGGTCGTTCTCCCCTGCCCGGGCTGACAGCACGAACTCGTCGATGGTGCCAAGCCCGTCGATCACTGCGTTGCGGATGGAAAAGGTCAGCGTGTCACCGGTGCCGAAGGAGGCCGCCATGATCAGGGTGGAGATCATGATGCCAGTGACGATGAGAGCGGTCTGGGCCTTGCGGCGCGGGATATTGCGCAGGGCCATTTTGAGCATCACGCGGTTGCGCAGGGCCATAACCGAGATGATCGCCAGGGAGGGAAGGAAGACCACGAGCAAGACGATCATGATGTGGTCCATCTTGACGCCGAAGAGGTCTTCCATCAGGTTGGCCGCCTGATGAAGGGTACCGAAGTGCGGCTAGTGGTTTGGGAAACCATCGTTCACGATGGAGCCGTCACGCATGCGGACGATGCGGTGAGCCATCCGGCCTACTTCCTCGGAGTGGGTCACAAGGATGAAGCTCTGCTGGTTGGCACGGTTCAGCTCGATGATGAGTTCCATGATTTCGTTGGTGGTCTCGCTGTCGAGATCGCCAGTCGGCTCGTCGGCCCAGATAATGGACGGCTGGTTGATCAAGGCGCGCGCGATGGTAACGCGCTGGCGCTGACCGCCGGACAATTCGCCGGGCAGGTGGGTGGCCCGGTCGTCGAGTCCGACACGTTCCAGCATATCCAGCGAGCGGCGCCGGGCTTCCGTCGCTCCTGTGCCGGACAGCAGCAGGGGCATCTCGACGTTCTCCACGGAAGTGAGCACCGGCAGCAGGTTGTAGAGCTGGAACACGAACCCCATGTTCCTGGCCCGGTAGTCGCTGCGGTCGTCGTCGGGCAGGTCGTGGAGCACCACCCCGTCGATGACCACCTGACCGGAGTCCACGTCATCAAGGCCCGAGAGGCAGTTGAGCATGGTGGTCTTGCCACAACCGCTGGGGCCCATGATGGCAACCATCTCGCCGCGGCGGACCGTTAGGTCCACGCCCCGGAGGGCGTTTACCTGGACCTTGCCGGTGTCGTAGGTCTTGTGGATGCCGGTGGCGCGGACAATGGCATCGTCCATTTACTCTCCGGTTACCGAGCTGGCGGGTACACCATGCTGTTGAAGGAGACTTGGCCTGCCTGCGGGACGGGGACGAATTCCAACTACCGATTATAACCGCAATCAGTCCACGGTTGATGGGGAATTCGTAAAGGTGACAGGGCTATCGCATTTGGAGGAGCAACCCTTGCTCAATGGCTGAGTGAACCGTCATTCCCGCGCAGGCGGGAATCCAGTGGACGGAAGTCGGGAGAAATCGCGTTAATCACACGCCTGATAGGCCCTTCCAACTCGATGGAGAATGCACTCCGAATGACCTGGATTCCCGCCTGCGCGGGAATGACGAGCTAGAAAAGTCAAATGCGATTGCCCTGGTAAAGGTGAGGCCGGTTCGGCCATGGCCGTTGGGGAATTCGGAAGAAAATGGGGCGGCGGATGGAGGGAGCCTACTGGGGTTCCTGGAGGCGGAGCTTGAGTTGCTCCAGCCACCACCAGAGGCGGCTCCAGACCATCCGGCGCTCAGCGTCGGTCAGCTGACGGCCGAGGTGACGGCGGGTGGCGGTGACACCCTGACCGGCAAGATATCCCCAGGCACCGGGCTCGGTGCGGATCCAGGCCAAGGTCCTGTCACGATGGTCGGTCAGGACCTGGCGGAGGATGGGGTCTAGGACTTCGAGGTCGAGCCGAGATTCCTGCACGACGTCGGCCCTAATCGACCCGCGACGATGCCAGAATGGTCGCGACCCCAGACAAGCGGGCATCGGACACGGGTCAGCCGCCGCCAACCGGGCGTACGATCTCGAGGATGTCACCGTCCTGGAGCGTGACCTCAGGGTATTGCTCCCGCTCGAGGACCTCGCCATTGTAGCCGACAGCCACGTGCTTCAGGTCCAAACCGAAGGAGTTCAGGTACGTCTCCAAGTCCTGGCTGGCATCGGTGGGACGCTCTTTGCCATTCACCATCAGGTTGATCATGTCGTAATCGGCCTCCGGTCAGGATCAGCGGCCAGCGTTAAACTCATGTCCATTATCCAACAATGGGCCGTGCCTTTGCCACGATGCTTCCAGGACGGACAGCATCTCCGCGGCCGCGTGCCCTGGGTCGTCGGCAGCCAGGATACTGCGGATCACAGCCACGCCCGAGGCTCCAGCCTCGATCACCGAGTCGACGTTCTCGGGGGTGATGCCGCCGATGCCAATCAGGGGCAGGTCGCAACGCCCTGCTACCTGCCGCAGCAGACCTGGGCCCGCCGGTTCCTCGCCCGGGTGAGAACGGGTTGCGAACATAGTGCCGACGACGAGAAAGTCGGCGCCATCTGAGGTCGCTTGGACCGCCCCCTCCACGGAGTGAACCGAGCGGCCGATGAGAGATCCAGCAGGCAATAGCTGCCTGGCCGACGAGGCCGACAGCGCCGCCTCTCCGAGCTGCACACCACTGGCGGGCGCCACGGCGGCGACATCCACTCGCTCGTTGATCAGGAGAGCAGCGCGACCGCCGATGACGTCTTCCATTTCCCGGGCCAGGGACAAAATCAGGCCGCCGGGCATCTCCTTGGCTCGCAGCTGTACCATGGATACCCCGCCATCAACCGCAGACCGGACGCGGTCAGGAATCTCGTCGACGGAGACGACCGAGCAGTCGGCGACTAGGCAAAGGCAGGGCAGCTTCAGTCCAGCCACCATCGCGGGCTTAAGCGGCAGGGTGCTTCGGGCCAGTACCGGTCAGGCCGTGGCCCCGGCAGGCTGGGGAACATCGGTCGTGGGACTGCTGGCAGCGGCATACTGGCGCACACCGATGCGACCGGCGAGGAACGCCTTGCGGCCAGCCTCCACTCCCGCCTTGAAAGCCTCTCCCATCATTGCCGGGTCGTTTGCCTGGGCGATGGCGGTGTTTACCAGCACGGCGTCGGCGCCCATCTCCAAGGCCTGCGAGGCGTCGGAGGGGACAGCGAGGCCGGCATCCACCACGACCGGCACGTTGGCCTGCTCAATGATGATGCGTACCTCTTCGCGGGTGTGGATGCCCTGCCCGGAGCCGATGGCGGAGCCTAGGGGCATCACCGTGGCGCAGCCGACGTCTTCCAGGTTCTTGGCCAGCACCGGGTCGGCGTGGATGTAAGGGAGGACGACGAAGCCCTCCTCCACGAGACGGCGGGCGGCTTCAAGGGTGGCGGCGCCGTCGGGGAAGAGGTACTTGTGGTCAGGTATGACCTCGAGTTTCACAAAGTCGGTCTGGCCGACCTGGCGGCCGAGCCGGGCGACGAACATCGCCTCCTCGACGGTGGCGCAGCCCGCCGTGTTGGGGAGCATCTGGTACTTCCCCCAGTCGATGTAGTCGAGCAGCGTCTTGGCCGTTGGATCGTCGAGATCGAGCCGCCGAATGGCAACGGTAATCATCTCGGTACCGGAGGCCTCAACAGCCGCGACCATTTCCTCCATGGTGCGGTAGCGTCCGGTGCCGACGATGAGCCGCGAATTGAATGTCTTGCCGCCGATAACCAGTTCGTCCGACATTTCGACCCTGCTCCTAAAGCCCCTGCGGCTAAGAAATAAACAGCCGCCGGGACGATTCCGGGCGGCCGATGGGCTTTACCAAATCTGGTGTCCTGTTCCCTGCGCCTAGCCATATTTGACTGGGGCTCCGCTGCTACGGCCGGGTCAGGTACAGACGGGCGACGGCGCAACTGGTTCTATTGGCGCTGCGCCGCTGAAAGACGCCCTCTCAGCCTGGCTTGCCCAAGCTCCCGCCAGAACCTTATACGATGCTGATTTAAAGCACAATTTACCATCGCGCGGTCGAGTGCGTCAACGACAGCCCAAGACGATTCAGGGCCTTTTCATTCTTGGAAATTTCAGGAAGCCCCGTTCGTGGTGAGCTTGTCGAACCACCAGTGGGCGGCCCTTCGACAAGCTCAGGGTGAGCGGTAATATCGGCGTTGTTGGGAAAATGAAAAGGCCCTGAAGACGATCAGGGCCTTTTCAAAGTCCGGCCGTCATTCCCGCGCAGGCGGGAATCCAGCGCCCCCGCTACCAATAACTCTGGACTCCCGCTTTCGCGGGAGTGACGATTTCTCCTCACCAACAACGCTCGATGACACTTTGAAAAGGCCCTGCAAGACGATTCAGGGTCATACCAATCATTCAAGCCGTCAGTCTTGGTCTTGTCGAAGGACGGGTACTCAGGGACTGAAGATGGTTCGAGGGCATCACCACCAACGGCGTCACAGTGACCAAGCAACGGCCCTGCAGGGGTCCGAGGGACGATGGCAAAGAAAGTGTCCTGTAATGAATATTTACGTTGTCATCTTCTCCCTCCGCCCACAAGGGGACATCGCGGTCCCGGAGGTTCCGGGATGAATTGGAAAAGGCTTTTGGACGGTGCTGCTCATTTTGCTATGGACTGCCAGTCGTGGATTGCGGATTTACCAACTGTCAATTACCGTATTGGTAGAAATACACCAACCGCCATTCAACCGCCATTCAACCGCCATTCAACCGCCATTCAACCGCCATTCAACCGCCATTCAACCCGGAGAGAATTGCTATGGCATTTCCCGGAACAGTGCACGGCCAGGTAGATTCGGAAATGCAGGAAAAGCTGGACCTGCTGCTGGAGCAGACCAGGTTATCAACTGGACAGCAAGTCGGCTTTCCGGGCAGCCAGGAATTCGATTATTCCCCCCTGTTCCCGTTTCTGCAATTCTCCCTGAACAACGTCGGTGACCCCTTTCATGAAAGCGGATATCGTTCCAACACCCATGGAATCGAGAGGGAGGTCATTGCCCAGTTTGCCGAACTGACTCGCATAGACCCGGAGAAAGCGTGGGGCTACGTCACCTCCGGCGGCACAGAGGGGAACATGTATGGTCTTTACCTTGCCAGAGAGTTGTTCCCCAATGCTATGTTCTATTTTTCCGAAGACACTCACTATAGCGTCCTCAAGAATGTGAGGGTTCTGAATGCCCGCTACATAATGATAAAGAGCCACGAGAATGGCGAAATCGACTACCAGGACCTCCGCGAGATGATACAGGTCCACCGGGACCTGCCAGTGGTGGTCATGGCGAACATCGGGACCACCGTGCGTGGAGCCGTTGACGACCTCGAGAAAATCAAGGGTATTCTACAGGACCTGCGTGTTACCAACGCCTACATTCACGCAGACGCTGCCCTCAGCGGTCTCATCCTTCCCTTCGTTGCGGAGCCGCAGCCTTTTGGGTTTGACGCGGGAATTGACAGCATCTCCATCAGCGGACACAAGCTCATAGGAGCCCCGTTGCCCTGCGGCGTCGTTGTCACGCGCCGTGCCCACGTAGAGAGGGTGGGAAGGGCCGTGGAATACGTCGGCGTCCATGACACAACCCTATCCGGTTCGCGCAACGGCTTTGCGCCCCTCATGCTGTGGTACGCGCTGGAAACACTGGGAGAGGAGGGCCTGCGCGAGAAGGTTGATCGCATGCTGGATACTGCGGAGTACGCCGTCAGCCGGTTTAACAAGTTTGGCATTCGCGCATGGCGGAACAGGAACTCGGCTACCGTCGTTTTCCCGAAGCCTCCGCCGTCCGTATTCACGAAGTGGCAGATCGCCCCCGAGGGCAGGGATGTCCGCATCGTGACCATGCCCCACGTGACGCGGGAGATGGTCGACGAGCTGGTACAAGACTGCGCAGGGTGATCGCAAACCTGCATTGGCGCACCGGAGTTACGATCAAATGAACACGACCGAGCGCATCATCATAATGGTGGACAATGAGGTGGGGGTTCTCGCCGGGATAACCAGTGTCCTGGCCGGAGCGGGCATCAACGTGGAATCGATGAACACTCAGACCGCCGGTGACCGGGGTGCGGTGATAATGACGGTCGACAACACCGACCCACGCGCTTGCAGTTCTAAATCAGGCCGGTTACAAGGCGGTGAGCGACGACGCCGTGGTGGTGCGGCTGCGGGACGAACCCGGCGCGCTCGCCCGCGTGGCGGACGGGCTGAAACAGTCGGGCGTGAATATCCAGAAACCTGCACATCCTGGCCAGGCAGGACGGTTACGCGCTGATAGCATTGACCACCAACGACCGGGCCGCCACCGAGGCTGCGATTCGACAGGAGGAAATCCTGTAGCGCTGCCCATCTGTCTACGCGGAACGGCAAACCGAAAGAGGAGCGGCTGATCGCCCCCGCTTTTGCCTCTCATCCGCGTAGACAGGGCTGCCAGTGGCTCAACGCCGTTGTGTTGATGGATAAATAGGCAACCACAAGGGTTGCCCTTACCCACAGTGCACTGTCCCGTTCGAGCTTCCCTTTGTGGACGCCCTTTTTCTCCTGTGCTACAGCGGTTGCCATCATTTTCACAGATTTCTGATTCCTAGTCCGCCGGCGTTCCAGCAGTCTGCTCGGCTAGAACGTTGGCGAAGAAGGCGGACAGGTGGGAGTTGAACTCGTCGGCCTTTTCGTAGTGGGCGGAGTGGGCCGTGCCCGGGACGATCTCCATCCGTGAGGCGGGGATTACCTTCTGCACCTCGGAAATGACGGCAGGCGGGAATATGGCGTCCTGTTCGCCGACGATGAGGAGGGTGGGTGTCTGCCAGCCGATGAAGTCGGCCTCCTGGCGTCCGTCCTCTCGTCGGAAGCCGGAGATGACACCGTCCTCGCCCCGCTCGGGGTTGAGGCCCTGGATCTGCTGGTACAGGAAGGTGAGGTCTGGCTTGCCGGAAATGAACTCGGCGGCTAGGGAGCGCGCCACACCGTCGGGAGGGTTGGTCTTGGCCAGTTCGGCGAGGACACCCGGGGAAACGACACCGCCGGTGGTATCGCCCAGCACCAGGCCCAGGGTCTGCCCGGGGCGGGCGAGGGCGAACTCCAGGCAGCTGAAGCCGCCCATGGACTGGGCCACCAGGAAGGTCTCTTCAAGGCCCAGGTAATCGGCTAGGCCGATTATGTCTGCCGCGAAATTCTCGCGGAGGGGTGAGCCGTAGGGTGCGACGGACTGGCCCCAGCCGCGGTGGTCAAAGGTGATGCAGCGGAACTCGCCGGAGAAGCGGGCGACCTGCTGCCACCAGCTCATGTGGTTGCCGCCGCGCCCGTGGGCGAAGATGATGGCCGGGCCGCTGCCGTGAGACTCGTAGTAGAGGTCGATGCCGTTGATGGGCGCTTTGGGCATGTAGGGTCTCCTTTCGTTAAGTCGTTTGCGAGTCCAGGGAGTTTGACCGTTTGACGACAGGGCGGGCACAAGGCCCGCCCCTACGGTATCCTGCGAGGGAAGGGATCACCATTGGAAGCATCCGTGGCTTGGAAGCATCCGTGGCTTGGAAGCATCCGTGGCTGGTTGGAATGGTGAGATTCCTTTGTAGGTGGTTGTTGAGATTTCGCGGTTCAGACGCCGCGCGGGCACAAGGCCCGCCCCTACGGGCTTCGTTGCAGGGCGGTCGCAGGGTCAAGCGCCCCCGCATCCCCTCGGGATTGTCCATGGCAAGGAAGGATTCAAGCGCGCCTGCGGGCGCCAGGCTTATACGGGCCAGGTTTCACGGCGGTAGGCGGCGTCCCAGAACATCCACTCGTAGCGGCTGCTGGTGATGAAAGCCTGGCGCATTGATTCGAGCTCCTCAGGGGAGGCGTACTGGGCCTGCCGGTCGACGAAGCTGCGCCAAGCGGCCACGCTATCCTCGAGGAGGCCGGAAACGTAAAAGCTGGTCCACTGGCCGTAGAGCGGGTGCTCGGACTGGCCGAGCTCCTCGCGGAGAAGGTGGTAGGTCCAGGGACAAGGGAGCATGGCCGCGGCGGTGGGGCCAAGGCCTTCGCGGTTGGCGACGGAGAGCATGTGGTTGACGTAAGCGGCGTTGGTGGGGGATGCGACGGCGGCTTTGGCGTCGTCGAGGGTGAGCCCAGCGGCCTGCAGCAGCTTGTGATGGAGGGGGCGCTCGATGGGGGTCATCACTCGCTTCGCGATGTCCTCCAGCAAGTCGGCGTTGGGAGCCTTGGCGAGGGCTATGGCCACGCATCGGGCAAAGCCTTCAAGGTAGAGGTAGTCCTGGCCGAGGTAGTACTGGAATGTCTCAAGGGGCAACGTGCCGTCCTTTATGCTTCTGAGGAATGGGTGCGCGAAAATCTCGCGCCAGATTGGCTCCGCCTCGGCGCGAAGCTGGTCGCTGAAACTGTCCATGGGTGGTCCTCCGTCCACTTTGGATGTGCGAGAGTGCTCTTAACGGCGTCCCGGTAAGACCAGACACGCGGTTCTTTCTCCTATACCGCCGATGGTCGCCGTGATTCACTGGATTCCCGCTTTCGCGAGAATGACGTTTATGCGAATGTCTCCCTGCGGGTGAATTACGGAATGCAGGCGGTCGCCTCCCCCACAGCATTCTCTTGTTGACAGGCTCAGGTTGAGCGGGAGCGTTCGAGCTCCATTTCGCGGAGTTCGACGCGACGGATCTTGCCGCTGACGGTCTTGGGCAGCTCGGTTACGAACTCGATGGAGCGGGGGTACTTGTAGGGCGCGGTGGTGCTGCGGACGTGGTCCTGGATGCTCAGGACGAGTTCATCGGACGGGACGTAGTCGGGGGCGAGAATTACAAAGGCCTTGACGATCTCGCCGCGCACCGCGTCCGGGCTGGCGACGACGGCGGACTCTGCGACGGCGGGATGCTCGATGAGGGCGCTCTCGACCTCGAAGGGGCCGATGCGGTAGCCGGCCGAGATGATCACGTCATCGGCGCGCCCGACGAACCAGTGGTAGCCGTCCTCGTCCCGGTAGGCCTTGTCGCCGGTGAGGTACCAGTCGCCGACGAAGGAGCGCTCCATGCCCTCGTCGTCGCGCCAGTACTCCTGGAACAGCCCCAAGGGTCGGTCGGGCTTGACCTTGACGGCGATCTGGCCCTCCTCACCGGTGGGGACCTCGTTGCCGTCATCGTCGACGATGCCGATGGTGAAGCCGGGGATGGGCTTGCCCATTGAGCCGGGCCGGACCGGCAGACAACGGTAGTTGGCGACCAGCAGCACGGTCTCGGTCTGGCCGTAGCCGTCGTAGATGGTGAGGCCGGTGCCGTCCTCCCACTGCTTCATGACCTCGGGGTTCAGGGGTTCGCCGGCGCCGGTGCAGTGACGCAGACCGCTTAGGTCGAAATGCTTCAGGTCCTCCAGCACCATCATGCGGAAGGCGGTGGGCGGCGCGCAGAAGGACGTTACGCCGTAGCGCTCCAGCATCCGCAGGGTCATGGGCGCGTCGAAACGGCCGCGCGCGTCGTGCTGCATCACCGTAGCGCCGAGGGCCCACTGGCCGAACAGCTTCCCGTAGGCGGCCTTGGCCCAGCCGGTGTCGGACAGCGTCCAGTGCAGGTCGGTGGGCTTCAGGTCGTGCCAGTACTTGGCGGTCAGGGTGTGGCCGATGGCGCAGGACGCCTGGGTGTGCAGCACCATCTTGGGGTAGCCGACGGTGCCGGAGGTGAAGTAGATGAGGAGCGGGTCGTCGCTGCTGGTGGGCTCCACTCCGTCAAGAGCGGGCGAGCCGTCGGCGACCATGCGCTCGTAGGAGAGCCAGCCGCGGCGGTCATCGCCGGTAGCCAGCAGGTGCTTGAGCGAGGGGCAGCCTCCGCCAGCCTGCTCAACCTTGGCGGCGTTTTCGCCGTCGGTGATGGCCATGACCGCCTCGGCGCGGTTGATGCGGTACTCGATGTCGCCTGGGGTCAGCAGGGTGGTGGCGGGCATGGGCAGGGCGCCGAGTTTGAACAGCGCCACCATGGCCACGTACCACTCGGGTATGCGGGGGAGCATGATGAAGACGCGGTCGCCTTTCCGGATGCCGAGGTCGCGCAGGGAGTTCGCGAAACGGTTGGTAAGGGTCATCAGGTCCCAGAAGGTGTGGTGGGTGGCCTTCTCGCCGCTGGAGTCGGCGGACAGCAGGGCCAGCTTGGTGCGGTCCTCGGCCCACTTGTCGACGACGTCGAAGCCGAAGTTGAAGAACTCCGGGACTTCGATGCGGTCGTTGGCGTAGGAATGCTGGTAGTCAGTCATGTTGGGGATATCGGGTTCGATTGTGCTTACGCTGGTCGGCATCGCTTCACCTCGAACTCAGGCCCCTGCAGGCGCGGTTTGCGTGTGGGTGGAAGTATTTTACCACCGGCGCGCACGCGGATAGAGGGCGATGGCGCAGCGTGACCAGGCGGGTATAATCCGCGATACATTAACCCCACTGGAATATCGGACAGGAGTATTGGAATGGCGGGACAGCTTGACGGCAAGACGGCGCTGGTCACCGGCGGCGGATCTGGCATCGGGCGGGCGACGTCGCTGGCATATGCCCGCGAGGGCGCGCGGGTGGTGGTGGCGGACCTGAACGTGGAGGGCGGCGAGGAAACGGTGCAATTGATCACGGAGGCGGGCGGACAGGCCGTGCTGGTGCACGCCGATGTCTCCGATGCGTCCGGGGCGGAGGCGATGGTGGAGCAGGCCATCCGGGCTTTCGGGAGCCTTGACTGCGCGTTCAACAACGCGGGTATCTCGGGCGGAAGGGAGCGGCGGCGGTCGGCGGATTACCTGGAGGAGGACTTCGACCGCGTAATCCGCATCAACCTGAAGGGCGTGTGGCTCTCGATGAAGGCGGAAATCCCGCAGATGCTGGAGCAGGGCAGCGGGGCGATAGTGAACACCGCCTCGATCATGGGCTTGATTGCCACCTCCGGCTCAGTGGCCTACATGGCGGCCAAGCACGGCGTGGTCGGGCTGACCAAGGCGGCGGCACTGGAGTACGCGCAGGACGGCATACGGGTGAACTCGGTCTGTCCCGGGTATATCAACACGCCGCTGGTGCGGCCGCTCTTCGACCAGTACGAGGCCATGGAGCAGACGGTCATCTCACGGCACCCGGTGGGACGGCTGGGCGAGCCGGAGGAGATCGCCGAGGCCGTAATCTGGTTGTCGTCGCCGGCGGCCAGCTTTGTCACGGGGCACAACATGGCCGTGGACGGCGGCTACGTGGCGCAGTAGTTTGCGGACGCATCACCAAATGGCGCGGCAGGAGGGTGAACCGATGACCAGCGTTGACCAGCAGACGCGAAGGCGGACAGGGCGAACGGGCCTGACGGCATACGACCCCGACAGGGCCTGTCCTGGGTACGTGCTGTACACGCCGATGGCCAGCCGGGGCGACCTGTACCTGATCGACTTGGAAGGGAACGTGGCCCACCAGTGGAGGCTGCCCTACGCGCCGGGACTGTACGGCTACCTGCTGCCCAACGGGAACGTGTTCTACGGCGGCAAGGTGATGGACGAGACCTGGGACCGATTTCCGTCGTGGAAGCGGTTCAAGGGCGGAGTGATGATCGAGGCCGACCGCCACGGCAACGTGGTGTGGGAGCACCGCGATCCGGACCACCACCACGACCACCGGAGGACGGAAGCAGGCGGTGCGCTGTACATGACGCTGGAGCTGATGGACCCGGCGCTGGCGGCGAGGGTGAAAGGGGGCGTGGATGGTTCGGCTCCGGAAGGCATGTGGGCCGACGTGCTGGTCGAGGTGGACGCTGCGGGCAACCGCACCTGGGAGTGGCACGCCGCGGAGCATCTGGACGTCAACAGGCACATCATCACCATGAACGACCGGCGGGACGAATGGAGCCACGGGAACACAGTAGCGCCGATCGGGGACGACAGGGTGCTGTTCAGCTTCCGCAACATCTCGACCGTTGGCATCGTCGACAAGACCAGCGGGGAGCTCACCTGGGAGCTGGGCTATGAGACCCTGGCGCAACAGCACGACCCCAACATGCTGCCCAACGGCAATGTTCTGATCTACGACAACGGTTCCCACCGGCACGAGTCGGGCCTGCCCTTCTCACGCGTCATCGAAGTAAACCCGGCGAATAACGAGATTGTCTGGGAGTACACGGACAACCCGGCCTACAATTTCTTCAGTGCCTACATCTCGGGGGCGCGACGGCTGCCCAACGGCAACACGCTGGTTACCGAGGGGCAGTTCGGGAGGATGTTCCAGGTTACGCCAGAGGGCGAGGTGGTCTGGGAATTCATCAACCCCCATTTCCACGTTGACGCCGAAGAACAGCCGGTCAACCGTGTATTCCGCGCTACGCACTATATGAAAGAGGATATTCCCTGGCTAACGTAGCCAAGACGCAGGAATAAAAAGGGCGCACGACGGTGCGCTCTTGCAGTCAAAAAGCAGATATTTCCGATTGAGGAACGCCACAGATGTACCAGATTCTAGTCTTTCTGCATGTGATTGCCGCCACAACCTGGCTGGGCGGAATGCTGTTCCTGTTGATGGTGATGGTGCCGCTGGCCCGCCGGGATGCCGGGGTAGGATTTGGATCGCTGAGGGCTGCCGCCGAGAAGTTCGTTCCCATCGCCTGGGCCGCCAAGGTGGTGCTGGCAGGATCGGGCGCCTACCTGGCGTGGGAGTACTGGAACGTCCGCCCAGAGACGTTCTTCACCGGCAGCTCGCACTTTCTCGATTACCTGCAGAGAAAGACGGGCATATTCGTGATCGTGATCGTTCTCAGCCTCATCCATGACTTCTGGCTGGGGCCGAAGATGATGGACCGGCTGGATGCGGCGCGGGCGTCGGGGTCGCCGCTGCCCACCGGTCCCGGCCGCCTGTTCGTGCAGTGGGCGGCGCGGATCAACCTGCTGCTGGTGCTGTGGATCGTGGCGTTCGCCGTGTGGATGACGCGGCCCTAGCGCGCGGAGGGTGCGATGAATCGATTGACCCTGACTGTTAAGGAGGATTGTTTCGTGGATGTACCTCAACCAATTGTCGTTGATATGTCAGTGGGTCATTTTCGTTTGCTGCAATGCCGGGAATGGTCTGCCCATTCGTGCAAGCTTCAACGAACCACTCACGAACAGTTGGCATCACGACCGCTACATTATCTTTTGGTTCAAAGTAAGCGAGTTTCCAAAGACGCTCATCGTGACCAAAGTCAATGTAAACATCGGAAGTAGCGATTGCCCAGTTGTGCAAGAGCCTGCTTTTGCCCCACCATTTTAGATAATAGGACAGTGGATCGAAACTGGCAGGCTCCATTGTTTCAAGGCCTACGCTGAAGTAACCGGGGTCTAACGATCCACGGTCGCCATCCACAACCCACACAAGATTCTCATAAAACGCCTCGCGGCTCTCTAATTCCCGCGTATCTATGGGGGAATGTTGAAATTCAATTATTAACCCGTGAGATGTCTTAACATCTGCGATATGTTTTTCTCCCGTACGTTGATCAGTATGGACTACCTCCTGCCAATGTGTTGGAAATTGATTCTTCCAACTTCGATGCCATTGGGTCTCTGATTCCCACCAAGGGTCACAATTGGCTTTGCTCTTATGCGCCCTAGTGCCAAATCTTTACCCGGCCGCACTTGGCAATCATCTCTTTCCCGCAATAGGAGCAATTTGCCCGGTGACCCGGAAAAGGTTCTGATCTCTTGCCGTTTACTTCTGCGATATTCATTTGACCAGTCGTCGAAAATCTAGCGCGCAGAGGGGAAGTCGGGGTCGCGCTTCTGGCGGACCGAGTCGAGCCCTTCCCGGACGTCGGGGCCGAAGAAGTTGAGCATCTCGAGGGCTAGGGAGTAGTCGAAGGACGTGTGCTCGGCCATACGGAGCCACTGGTTGAGGGAGCGCTTGGTGTAGCGGATGGCCGGCTGGGACCCGTCGGCCAGCTTGCGGGCGACGGACATGGCCCGCTCCATCAGTTCGTCGTGGGGCACGCAGAGGCTGACCATGCCTAGGCGCTCCGCCTCGGGACCGTCGAGGAACTCGCAGGTCAGCAGGTAGTACTTGGCCTTGGCCATGCCCATCAGCAGGGGCCAGATGGCAGCGGCATGGTCTCCGGCCGCGACGCCGAGGCGCACGTGCCCGTCGGTGAAGCGGGCGCGCTCGGAGGCTATGGAGATGTCGGCCAGCAGCGCCACCGCGAGGCCTGCGCCCACGGCCACGCCGTTGATGGCGGAGATGACCGGCTTATCCAGGTTGATCATGTTGTGGACGATGTCGCGGGCTTCCTGCATGGTGCCTGCGATCACCTCAGCGTTGCCGATGGACTGCTCGATCATCTCGAAGTCGCCGCCAGCCGAGAAGGCGTTGCCTGCGCCAGTGATGACGGCCACGCGGACCTCGGGGTCCCGGCCCAGGTCGAGCCACACCCGCGAAAGCTCGTTGTGCAGGGCAAACCCGGTGGCGTTGAACACCTCGGGACGGTTCATGGTCAGGAGGGCAACGCCGTCCTTCTTTTCGATGAGCAGGTCCTGGTAACCGCTGTAATCAACCATGCTTTGTAATCCTTCAATTATGGTCAGCTAGAATGCCGCTCCCGCGGGAATGGCGTACAGACCGAATCAGAGACTCCCTCGCGTCTGAGCCGTTGCCATGGTCAGAGTGATTTGCACCGTTATCGTCTCAGTAAAGGGAGCCGTCCTCCTTGAGGGCTTCGATGCGGGAGTCGGGCATGCCCAGGATTTCGCGGAACACGTAGTCGTTGTCCTCGCCCACGTTGCTGTAGTGGCCGAACTCCATTGGGGTTTCGGAGAGGCGCGCCGGGGTGGACCAAGCGAGGCTGTCGCGCTTTTCCCACTCCCAGGCCGGCGTGCCGCGCTCCGCGATGTAATAGGGCGTGGGGCGATAGAAGTCGCGGGCCTTCAGGTGCTCGCTGGCGTACAGGTCGTCGCCCTGGGAAACGATGCTGGCGGGTACGCCTTCCGCCTGCATGCCGGCCATCACGTCGTCGGCGCTGTGTTGAGACGTCCATTCGCTGATGAGAGCATCGAGGTGGTCCTGGTTGGCCAGCCTCGTTTCGTTTGTCGCGAATTCAGCCTCGTTGCACCATTCGGGGTTGCCGATGGCGCGGCGGAAACCGTCCCACTCCTCTTCGTTCTGCGCGGCGATGGCACACCACCGGTCCTCGCCCAGGCACTGGTACACGCCGTGGGGAGCGCAGTCAGTGCTGCGGTTCGCGTTGCGCTCGGGCAGACGGCCGTTGGCCTGGTAGTCCAGGATGGATGGCCCCGCCGTGACCGCGCCGGACTTGAATATCGAGGACTCCATCATCGCCGGTTCGCCGGTCAGCCGGCGCCGCATGAGTGCCCCAATGATAGCCGAGGGCTGGAACACGCCGGTGTGGTAGTCGGAGTATGACGTGTTGATGGCCGAGGGTGGCTCACCCTCATTGCCGGACATCAGGGAGACGCCTCCCATGTGCTGCACGAGGATGCCGTAGGACTTGTAGGTGTAGTAGGGGCCGATGCCGCCGAGTCCGGTCTGCCACATCAGGATTATGTCAGGCCGGAGCTCACGTACTGCCGGAAAGTCGATGCCCCAGCGGTCGAGTATGTTGCGGCGGAAGTTGGTCATGAAGACATCGCTGACCTTGACCAGCTCCTGGAACACCTCCAGCCCACCGGGCGTGCGGACGTCGATGGATACGCGCTTCTTGTTGCGCTGGAAGTCGGGCTGGCCGGCGCCGCGGGACCAAGCGGGGATGAAGGCCATCTCGTCAAGCACCTTGTTGGTCTCTACCTTGATAACCTCAGCACCCAGGGAGGCCAGGATGCGGCCGGTAAGCGGCAGGGCGACATAGGGGCCCAGCTCCAGCACCCGGACGCCCTGGAGGGCTTTCTTGCCGTTTTCGATCACCTAAATGACCCCCTCGCTCTTCAGCGCAGACAGCTCCGCCTCGGAGAGGCCCAGCTCGCCTGCGTAGATGGCTTCGTTGTCCTGCCCAAGGGTGGGAGCGGCGTTGGAGGCCGGGGAGACCTCCTCGCTGTCGAACACGCCCTGCGGATACTGCAGTGTGCCGGTCTGCGGGTGGTCGATGCCGAACCAGAAATTGCTGGCCTCGAGCTGCGGATCGGCCAGCAGGTCGGAGACGGTGTTGACGGGTATGAACACCAGGTTGCGGCGCTGGCCCTCGTGGAAAAGGAACTCGCTGGTGTAGCGGGTGGTGAAGTCGATGACCAGCGCGGTGATGATGTCGTTGAACGGCGCGCGGTCCTGGTTACCGCCACGGTAGGCCTCGTTCAGGACCTCTTCGTTGCCGGTGACTTCGTAGATCCATTGAGCGAGGGTGTCCCACTCGCGGGGGGTGATGATGCCGGCAGAAATCCAACCGTCGGAGCTGGGGTAGGCGCCCAGGGGGATGACGAGGGTGGAGGTTGCGCCGACGCGGGTCACATTGTCGCCCAGCAGCATCCAGGCCAGAGCAGGGTGGGCGTCGGTGTAGTAGGTGATCAGTGCTTCCTGCAGGGAAACATCGATGTGCTGGCCCTCGCCGTCGCCGAAGTCGCGGTGGTAGAGGGCAGCGAGGATTGACGCGGCGGCGAACTGGGCGCCTGGGAAATGAGACTGATCGTTGCCTTGGCGCATGGGCGGGCCGTCGGGTTCGCCGGTGATCTGCATGAAACCACTCGCGGCAAGTGCAACCAGATCGTTGGACTTGTAGTCCTTCCACGGCCCGGTCTGGCCGAAGGGCGTGACTGACGCCATTACGATGCCGGGGTTGACCTGGCGCAGCGATTCGTAACCGATTCCAAGGGAATCGAGGTAGCCGACGGGGTAACTTTCGACGATAACGTCGCTCTGGCCCACGAGGCGGCGGAACAGGTCCCTGCCGTCCTCGTACTGCAGGTCGAGTGTGATAGAGCGCTTGTTGGTGTTGTAGAAGAGGAAATAGAGGCTGCGGTCCGGCCCCGCCTCGTCGCCTGCGAACGGCCCCCTGGAGCGGGAGGCGTCGCCGCCGGGCGGCTCCAGCGCACCACGTGATCGGAGCGCTTGTTGGTGAGCACACGGTTGTAGAAGAGGAAATAGAGGCTGCGGTCCGGCCCGTCAAGCCTCGTCGCCTGCGAACGGCTTGCAGGCGCTTGCCTGGAGCGGGAGGCGTCGCCGCCGGGCGGCTCCAAGGTTACGCGCACCACGTCGGCGCCGTAGTCGGCCAGCAGCTTGCCGCAGAAGCCCAGGCACGGCCTCCGGCAGGCCGCGTCTATAGCCCAGCACTCTCGCCGTTCGATGCGCCCGTGCCCCTTGTTCGTGGTGGCGTAGCACACGGTATGGTGGGAGCAGACGCCAGCAGGTAGTCTTCTTCCGGGACTTGCAGGGGCATGAGCAGATGAGTTCCTTCTTCACCTGCCCCAAGAGTGCCACGGGGCCTGTGATTCGCGGCCCCGTCTTGCCGTCGATGGCCACCACCTCGTGGCTTCGGGATTGTAGAAAGGCGAAGGTGTCGAATGGGGCGTCAAGTTGCGGGCCATATCAGCACCGCAAATCACGGCGCAGATGGCAATGGCAACGATGTCCAGCAATGATGCCGCTTGCTCCGTTCTATCCGAGGGTCCTCCAAGCCCTGAAAATGATCCATTTGCCCATCCATCAGCACCCTCTTTCAACCCGACTCA
Source organism: Dehalococcoidia bacterium (assembly GCA_965219395.1). Lineage (GTDB taxonomy): Bacteria > Chloroflexota > Dehalococcoidia > Lucifugimonadales > UBA3495 > VXOI01. Next base: position 2,188,205 of record CBDCNN010000002.1, on the reverse strand, counting down.
TCCCTTGCCAAGCTTATCATTAAGACGCGATTGCCCTGCCATCTACCCCAGGGCAATCGCATTTGACTTTTCTAGCTCGTCATTCCCGCGCAGGCGGGAATCCAGGTCATTCGGAGTGCATTCTCCATCGAGTTGGAAGGGCCTATCAGGCGTGTGATTAACGCGATTTCTCCCGACTTCCCTCCACTGGATTCCCGCCTGCGCGGGAATGACGGTTCACTCAGCCAGTGAGCAAGGGTTGCTCCTCCAAATGCGATAGCCCTGCCATCTGCCCGGCGGTTATCTACCGCATGGGCGCTGTTATAATGCAGCGGTTGTCTCTTGGAGCTAGCACGGACAGCAGGAGCTTGTCCTTGACCTCTTACCTTGTTTCCACCCGCGACCGGTTCCTGCTGGGGCTGAAATACGCCGACTTCCGCACCATGTGGATCGCGACCACCTGCTCGGGGGCGGCGGCCTGGGCCCTCATCGTTATCCGGGGATACCTGGCGTGGGAACTCACCGAAGCGTCCCTGTGGGTCGGCATCATCACCTTTGCGGCGATGTTCCCACGGGTGTTCTCCACTCCCTTCGTCGGTTACCTGGCCGACCGGTTCGACCGCCAGACCCTGCTGCGCGGGATCTTCGCCCTCAACCTGGGGCACAACATATTGCTGGGTTTCCTGGTGATGAATGACCTGGCGGGGCCGTGGGCACTGACGTTCCTGGCCCTGTTCAACGGCACTCTCCGCGCCGGCCAGATGACGGTATCCCAGGCCCTGATCCCGAACCTCGTGCCGCGGGAGCATCTGCTGAACGCTCTGGCGCTTAACCAGGCGACCCAGCAGGGGTCGAGGCTTATTGGCCCTCTCCTGATACTCCCTCTGCTGGCTTTCGTCAGCCTGGACGCCGCATTCTGGTTCTGCAGCGTGTTCTATTTCGTCGGGTTCGTACAGATGTCCAGGGTGAAAACCCGGTCTACAGGCGAGATCGACGAATCCCGAGGCTTCTGGAGCAACCTGATAGCAGGATTCGAGTACATTTACTCGAGCCCACGGCTCCTTTTCATGATTCTGCTGGTGGTGGCCCACTGCGCCTTCGTGATGTCCTATGAATCAATCCTGCCGGCCATTTCGGAGGCCAAACTGGGCGCGGGGTCGGTCGGAGTAACCTACCTGATGGGTGGCGTGGGCGCAGGAGCATTGATTTCCTCAATCTTCCTGGCGGGCGTGCGCGGAGCCTCGGCAAGGGGAAAGATCTTCCTCCTGTTTGGTGTGCTCAGCGCGGCGGCCCCAATACTGCTGGCCGTGTCCACCGTCAGGGAGGTTTCGATCTTGGCCACGGTGCTCATTGGAGCGACACAGGCTGGCTTCATGACCATCAGTCATACCGTCATTCAGATGCTGACCGATGACTCGGTACGGGGACGCGTCGCGGGGGTGTATTCAGTGCACGTGGGCGGCAGCATGGCGATTACCAACATGATCGGTGCTGCCCTGTCGGACGTGTTCACCGCCCCGGCGGTGTTGTTCGTGGGCGGGGTGCTTTTCCTGGGCGCCATGGCCGTGAGCTTCGGCAGCGGCACACTGCGGCGTGTCTATTTCCCTGCGCCAGCCGTTCCGGCGGCGGCCTGACCATATCCACCAACCAATTACATGACCGGAGGCACTCCCGTGAACAGCGAGCTTGAGCGATACGTAGAAAAGACTCCGACGTCAAAGGCCGCGTGGGAAGAGGCGAAAAAGTATCTGCCGGGAGGGGACAGCCGGAATTCGATCTTCTGGAATCCCTACCCCATATTCGTGGAAAAGGCGTCTGGAGCCCACGTGGTGGATGCCGACGGTACCGACCGGCTGGACTTCATCGGAACAATGACCACGCTGATCCTGGGACATGGGCCGCAGCCTGTGGTGGAAGCCGTGCGGGAGCAACTGGAGCAAGGCCTGGTGTACAACGCGCCCAACCGGCACCAGGTTAGGCTGGCCAGGCTGCTGTGCGAGCGCATCCCGAGCTTCGAGTTGGTGCGGTTCACCAACTCCGGGACAGAGGCAACGCTTAACACCATCCGGGCCGCCCGGGCCTTCACGGGACGCGGCTTGATTGCCAAGGCCGAGGGCGGCTACCACGGCAGCCATGACGTGGTCAGTGTCAGCGTCAGGGTCGACCCCAGCAAGGCCGGAGAGCGCCTGAATCCTGATGCCATGCCCGCCACCGAGGGCCTGGCGGACGGGGTGCTGGACTCAGTGGTGGTTATCCCGTTCAACGAGACTGGACCGGCCCGGGAGGTTCTGGAGCGACACAAGGACGACCTGGCGGCGGTAATCGTTGAGCCCATGCTTGGGTCGGTTGGGATGCTGCCTGCGACGCACGAGTTCCTGGAAATGCTGCGGGACTTTGCATCCGAGAACGGAACGGTACTGATTTTCGATGAGGTCATCAGTTTTCGTGCGGCGCCGGGAGGGTCGCAGGAGTACTACGGGATCACGCCGGACATGACCTCGCTGGGGAAGATCGTGGGAGGAGGCCTCGCGGTGGGGGCCTTCGGCGGCCGCAAGGAAATCATGGACCTGTACGATCCTACGACGGGGCCGCGAGTGGCCCACGCGGGCACGTTCAACGCCAACCCGGCGACCATGCTCGCGGGAGCAGTGACGCTGGAGCAGCTGACGCCGGAGGTGTACCGGCGGCTTGCGGAGGTGACGGAGTACCTTCGACACGGGCTGCGCGAGGTCGGGAGGGAACTCGAGGTGCCAGTGCAGGTTACCGGGCTGGGCTCGCTCTTCGGCATCCACTTCCAGGACGACACCCTGGTGGGCTACCGGGACATCGCCAAGGCCGACTCGGCATTCCGGCACAATGTATTCCTGGGGCTGCTCAACGAAGGCATTCTGATGGCTCCCAACCTGGTGGGCGCAGTTTCGACAGTTTTAGGGGAAGCGGAGGTCGACACCTTCGTCGATGCCTTCCGAACAGTACTGCAGCGCCAGGCGTAGTTAGGCAAGACCCACGAAAAGAGGAGTCCCCGCTCATGCCTGGCGGGGACTCTTTGTCGTTCCCTTGTCTTTGCGTGCGTTCGCCTAGACGAAGTCCTCGCGGCGGAAAAGGGTGGTGGTCTCGACGCGCTGGGGGTCGCCGTCGAACCACTCGGCAACGGTTTCCCGCCACTTGGAGTAGTGTGGCATTCCCCGGTGAGCAGTCTCCCAGGCGTCCCTGTCCTCGTAGACCTCGTATAGGTAGACGGTGTTGGGATCGTTGTTGTCGGCCAGAACGTCAAAGCGCAAGCAGCGCGGCTCTGCGGTATTCGACCCCTCGGCATCGCCCTTGGTGGCCGCGATGAATTCGTCGCGATGTCCCGGCTTGATCTTGACGGTAACGAACAGGGTAAACATATTTCCTCCCTCCCCGGTGGCCTGTGGCTTTGTCTTCAGCCAATGCGGGTGGCAGATATCATGGCTCGTCGAACCGCTGAGGGCGGGCCTACGGCGGCGTAATTATAGACTGCGGCCTTTGACAGCGGCAAACGGGCTTCCGGTTGGCGTTGGGGCATGCACCGTTGTAAAATTGCTCCACAATCCTGGTCCCCTGAGGGACCGGTGACGGCAAAAGGAGTCCCTGATGGCCGATATTCCAATTGTGTACACCCTCACCGTTTGACCGGCCTGCGATGCTCTGCGCGGCGCGTGGAAACGAGAGGGAATTGCTTACGAGGAAAAAAGGGTAGACCAGAGCCAGGACACGCTGGACGAGGCACTGGACTATGGGGATGCCGTGCCGATTATCGTCTATCCTGACGGCAAGGTAGAGATAGGCTACAAGGGAATGACTGGTTGAGAAATCGGCTGACGGGCCGTGTGCCCGCTCCGAGCATCGACACTTTGCAATCAACTTCGAAGCAGATATGAAAGGGGGCGATATGGCGAGCGAAACGAGCGTGGTAACCCCGGAGCGGTATTCTGAGGGGTTCGATTACTTGGCCTATATGAACGAGATCAAGGTAAACAAAGCCCGCATGGAGGGCTTCTACGACGGCAGCGAGCTTTCCGACGACGACGCCCGGGCCCTCAGGGAACTGGTAGCACGGGACAACGGCCCCAAGAAGATGCTGGTGCTGGGCGAGGACTGGTGCGGCGATGTGGTTCGCGGGCTGCCGGTGCTGGCGCGCATCTGCGAGGCGGCGGGAATGGAGATGCGCATCTTCCCCAGGGACTCGCATCACGACATCATGAACGAGTTCCTGAAGGAAGGTAAGTGGATGTCAATTCCGGTGGCCGTCTTTTACACCGGTGACCACGACTACATCTGCCACTGGATCGAACGGCCGGAAGTCGCCGAGCGCGAGATGCACCAGATCGAGGTGGACATCCGGGCCGAGAATCCTGATATCGACGATCAGGCATTCGGCCGGGAACGCCGCGCCCGCACAAACGCCAAGGCCGACGACTGGATCGCTGCCACCGTGGTGGAGATCAGGGAGTTGCTGGAGAAGAACGTTTCCTAGCCGCCACCGAATCCCCGGCCAAACTCAGAGCCGCCCTCGATTGAAGGCGGCTCTCTTTTTTGCCGGGTGTCGGCCTCTCCGGTCAAAATCCCCTCCTGACTACGGGGGATCTGCCGACGGCATTGCCAGTTAGTCTGCCTGGCTTCCCTGTACGGCCGTAGCGGCGCGCCTGCGGCGGGTCTCTGCCGCCGCCTGGGGACTGCCGAGGAACAGGAAAAGGGATGACCCGGCCAGGCTGACAATTGCGATTGTCGCCATCGGAACGAAATAACTCTGAGTGGCGTCGAACATTATCCCAGCGAACAGGGGAGCAGCCAGCAGCATCACGTTCATCGGAATCATTGACATTCCGGTGATGCTGGCAAAAGCCCTCCGCCCAAAGTAGACGCCCCGGATTGCCGTGGTGAGCGGATTTCGGCCACCGAAGCCGATGCCCATCAGCACTGCGAACAGGAATGCCATCTGCGCAGTATCGGCCATCAGCAGCACCCATACGGCTCCCGACTGCACAGCGGAGAATCCGAACAGGGCTAGGCGTATGGGCAGCCGGTCGCCGACATAGCCGCCGATGAGAGTGAACACTGCCGCCACTCCCGTGTAGGCGCCAACGACCCAGCCCACCGTCTGCAACGAGAACCCGCGGTCGTCGAGCATCGGGCCGAGGTGCACGGTGATGGTGACGATGACTATGGACGAGCAGGCGTGCCCCATGGTGATCAGCCAGAAGCTCTTGGTGCGCACTGCTTCCTGCCAGGTGTAGTCCGGTTCATCGTCTGCGGCTGACGTGGCAGCGGTGGCCGATGCAGGCCGAGCGCGAGCGGCAGGCTCGCCGTCGGGGAACTGACCGTAAGGCTCGGGGGCGTTCCGGATGAGGCGAGAGACTGGCAAGGCCACCGCCGCTAGGAAAATCCCGATTACCAGGGCCGTCAATCTCCAGCCCGGGCGTCCGGGAACATCGGGGTCGATGGCGAAGGCCAGCAGCGGCACCAGCACCATCCCCCCAACCAGGAACCCCTCCATTGCCAGCGCCATGGCGGTTGAACGATTGCGGGAGAACCAATTGTTCAGCACCGTCATCATGGGCATCCAGGTGCCTAGGCCGACGCCCATGCTCATAACGATGAAAGCCGCATAGAAGTGCCAGATGTTCTGCATCTGGCTCATGATCACGAATCCGCCACCCGCAATGACCAGCCCGATAAGCACCATGCGCCGGGAACCGAGCTTGTCGATAAGGTAGCCGCTGACGGGCCCCATGATCGAGCCCTCCACCCGGCTGAGGGAGAAGGCGATGGAAAGCTGCGTTCGGGTCCATCCGAAGTGGCTCTCCAGCACGACAAACCAGGCAGTCATCCCTTGGAACAGAGGGACGGTCCCTACGACCATCACAAAGGCCGCCACGCCGACCAGCGCCCAGCCATAGAAGAGACGCTGCGGCATAAAGGAGCGGGCGATGTTCATCGCAGGTCCACGACGGTGAATCGAGCTTCGGCCGTGGATTCTGGAGGAAATGGAATCAAGGGAGGCCGGGACATCCTAGGAGTCGCCTGCGGAGGCGGCGGCGACAGGTGCCGGAGCGGGCTGGGTGGATGGCAGCCTCGGGCGGCGGGCGATGAGGAACAGAAAGGCGCCTACACCGTTCAGGATCGCCAGGGTGAGGAACGCCCACTGGTAGTCGCCCAGTTGATCGCGCATATACCCGGCCAAGGGAGCGGAGATGAGAAGCAGTATGTTCATTGGCACTGTGGAAATACCAAGGATCTTGCCGAAGGAGGCTCTTCCGAAGTACTCGCCCCTGATTGCTGTCGTTAGCGGAGTGCGGCCGCCGAAGCCTATGCCAAAGAGGATGGCGAATACGTAGAACATGTAGATACTGGTGTTGATGGTTATAAGGACCACCGCTGCACCCTGGATGGCGGTGAACACGAACAGAGCGACGTTGGTGGGAATGCGGTCCCCCAGGTAGCCGCCTCCGAACTGGAAAGGCAGGGAGACCAAATTGTAGAGGGCGACGATCCACGCCACGGTCTGCAGCGAATAACCAATCTCGGTCATCATCAGACCCAGCTGGGACATGATGGCGAGGATTATCATTGACGCAAACCCGTGTCCGAAGGCTATACACCAGAATGCCTGCGTCCGGAGGGCCTGGCCGACCGTGAGCTCGGGACCGGCGGGTTTCGAGGCGGCCTGTTCCTCAGGAGTTGGCTCCCTGCGAACCTGCTGCTGGGAATCCGGCAGGTCGCCGTCCGCGAGCAGGCCCATGTCCTGCGGCCTGTTGCGAATCATCAGCGGCAGGAGAATCGCTCCGCCGAGAATGACGAAGCTGATAATCAATGCGGTGTTGCGCCAGCCCAGGCGCTGGGCCTCGGGATCGACTGCCCAGGCGAGGGCCGGGACCACGACCAGCGCTCCGGCGGTCATGGTAGCCATCGAAATGCCCATGGCAGTGCCTCTGTACCGGCTGAACCAGTGATTCAGCATGGTCATCAGCGGAACCCAGCCACCTAGGCCCTGACCCAGGGACATCAGCATGAAAGCGACGTAAAAGACGAGGAGAGCGTCGACGTGCAGGTAAGAGCCGATGCTGAAGTCCTGCATGAAGCTGAAGAGCACAAAGGCGCCGAAAAGCACCAGCAGGCCCACGCCCGTCATTATCCTGGTGCCGAATTTGTCCGCCGTCCACCCCTCTATGGGGCCGAACATAGCACCCTCGGCGCGGGTGAGGGAGAGGGCAACGCCGAGTTGGGTGGCGCTCCAACCGTAATGGTCCCTGAGCGCGACAGACCACACCGCCATGCCGTGGAAGACGGGCACGGCCGAAATGACCATCACCATTCCGGCCAGTCCAGACAGCCACCAGCCGTAAAAGATACGAGGCTGCCTCATGCGTAGGTCACCGCCGACACCGCCAATTGTTCCTCAACGAATGACAGAGGACTGCCTCCACGGGTACCAGCACTGAGCCGGCGGCACCGGATATAACGTTCAAAACCTATAATGTACACCGTGCTATATCATAATAAACAATACAAAAGGATTCAAGGCCGCTCTGGGTTGGCCTCGGGGTCTTTGGATCGTCATCCAAGAGCGAGGCGAGGCCACTCGTCCTGCCTCTGGTGACGTTCGGCCCGGCGCGTCGGACCTCGTTTCCCAAGCCCGAGTCAACGTGGTAAATTAGCGTTCAACGGCAGCAAGGCCATTGCCTTTTCTGATCATTCCAGGCCCGGATACGGCCTAGTTCGCAGAATATGCCAGTCCAGTAGGGCTGAACGGAGGACCGATGAATTACGGAATGTTTATGATGCCTTCGCATCCGCCGGAGCGAGAACTGTACGCTGCTCACCAGTGGGACCTGGACTGTCTGCAGATGGCCGACGAGCTGGGGTTCTCCGAGGCCTGGATTGGCGAGCACTTCACATCGCCCTGGGAGCCAATCCCGGCGCCAGACCTGATGATCGCGCAGGCGCTGATGCGGACAAAGAACATCAAGCTGTGCACTGGCGTGCACCTGCTTCCGTACCACCATCCCGCCGAGCTGGCCTGCCGGGTGGCCTACTTGGACCACATGGCCCAGGGCCGTTTCATGTTCGGCATCGGCTCCAGCGGGCTGCCCACCGACTACCGGCTTTTCGACGTTGACGGGATGGGCGGGCAGCACAGGCGCATGACCCGTGAGTCCATCGACATCATCCTCAAGCTGTGGGCCAGCGAGGAACCATTCGAGTACAAGGGTGACTTCTGGGACGTGAACTACCCGGAACCGATGCTGGACACGCTCCGCTTCTTCATAAAGCCCTACCAGAAGCCCCATCCGCCCATCGGCGTCGCGTCGGTCAGCATCGGGTCGGAGACGCTGAAAATCGCCGGCGAAAACGGTTTCCTTCCCATGAGCCTGGCGTTCAATCAAGACTATGTCATCAGCCACTGGGATGCCATCGTCGAGGGCGCCAATCGCAGCGGCCGGACGCCCAAGCGTTCCGACTGGCGCATCACCCGCGACGTGTGGGTGGCGGACTCGGACGACGAGGCGATGGACGGCGCTGTGAACGGTATGCTGGGCCGGGTGTGGGGCGACTACCTGCTGCCGCTGTTTTCGGCCTTCGGTCTGACCCACGTGATAAAGCACGACTCCAGCGTTCCGGACGAGGCCGTTACCCCGGAGTACATGGCCGAGCACGTGTGGCTGGTCGGCTCCCCCGACACGGTGGAAAAGCGGCTGCTGAGCTTGTACGAGATGTGCGGGGGCTTCGGGACGATTCTCTCCCTGATCTATGACAACATAGAGAACCAGAAGGAATGGGAAAAGTCTCTGAACCTGTTCGCCAAAGAGGTTATGCCTCGATTCGCCGAGCTGAATCCCGATTAGCGGGTATTCTTGGGATGCTGCGAAAATGTGAGGTGGTTGGGATGACGATGACTCTTGCACTGCGACTGATTCCGGCGGTTCTCGTGATAGTAATGGCCTTGGGTCTGACGACAGGATGTTCGTCAGACCCTTCTCCTTCCCAGACGGAGACCACAACTGTCGCGCCTTCGATAGCCCCGCAGGCGACGGACACAGTCCCTGATGAACGCCGTGCGTCTACTCCGGAGTCCAGCGACCCAGTCCCCACCGGCAGCGCTTCGACGGTCGCCCCAGCGCCCACCGAAACGCGGATTGGTTCGTCGACCGGGATTGAAGAGCCGTCGGAGGAACGGGAGGGCGGCTCCCTCAGGGTGGTAAGTGCCAGCTCTTGGGCGATTCCGTCATCAGCCAGCAGCCGCCTGTATCTATCCGGCGGCTTCTCCTCCTCGTCCCAAACAGGACTGCAATCCGTTCCAACCGAGGGGGGGCTTACGGTTTCGGCGATAGGTACTGTGACTATCGCAGCCGATGAAGCCTACGTCATCATACTGCCCGAACAGCGGTACGGTCCCTCTGGGCCGGAGCTGATGACGGACGGGGATAGGGCGGACATTCGAGAGGGACTCGATGAGATTGGAATTCCGGAGGAGTCCATCGAATTCAGCCAGTTGGCACGGTATGGCCCCTCTTCGATTTCGGTTGAAGTATCCCTTGACGAACTCGATGAGAAAAAGGACCAGATCATCGACATAGTCGAGGAGGTGATTCGTCGGTCAGAGTCGTATGGCATTGTCTATACACTGACGGATGAGAATTGCGAAAGCGCGCTCTCGTTAGCCAGACGGGAGGCCATTCCGAGCGCAGAAAGAGCGGCGGATGATCTGGCCAAAGCCCTGGGGGTAGGACGAGAGGGCGTGATGGGAGCCCTGGAATATCCGTTGGCAGACCACGTGTTCGCCCTGAGTTTTTCGGATATACGGACGTGCGGCAGCCAGATCAACGCTCCTTATCCCAACCTGATGCCCTTCGATGCGGCCCAGGAGGTCGATGTGACCGTGGGCTTGCAAATCACCTATGCCATTCGGTAGGGTAATGGGACGGATCAAAGGTGCTGGAGGCCGTTCCTTTGCGGGGCGGTCTTTTACCTTCAGCCTATCGGCCGGGGCAGGACGGGCAGCGGGTTGGCGGCGACAACGCTATACAGCGCATATATCGCGGCGGCCACGGCCAGGGCGTCCAGCCCAAAATACGGCCAGGTAGTTATGGCTGAATACCCAGACCGGTCCTGCCACGAAGAAACAGGCGATTGTGAGGACTGAGAAGGGCTGCCTGAATATGTTGTTGCCGACGGCTATGTATATGCCCGCACCCTGGACTAGCATGTAAAGGTGGACGTGATTTACCGCCGGGTGGAGGACCTGGACCTGTTCGTACCAGGCCTGGCAGGGGCATATCCGAACGGGAAAGCGGTCCTGTTCAACGGCATAGGCAAAGGAGCCGCCGCCGACAAGCTCGTATTTCTCTGGGTGCCGAGGATGTTCGAACGTTACCTTGGCCAGGTCGCTGTGCTGGAACGGCGCCCAGCCACAATCCGGCGGAGGCGGGGAGCCGACGATATGTGCTGGAGAACCTCGATGACCTTGTAATCAAGACACGCCAAGGATATGGCGGCCTCGGTGTTATCGTGATGCGCGACCTGGGAGAGGGGTACAAGGCCGGGGTGGCAAACAACATTCTTCAGAATCCGCTGATGTTCATTGCCCAGGAGACCTTGGATTTTTCTCAACAGATGGTCTTTAATGGAGAGATACAGAGCCTGGAACCGCAGCTCGTAGATCTGAGAGTATTCGCGGTGCAAAGCGGGAACGGCACCGTCTCCTTGTTTCCCGGAGGGCTGACTAGGGTGGCCCAGCAGGGAAGCAGAATCACTAACAACTCCTCCGGTGGCTTATGCAAACCAACCTGGCTAGTCCGCTAGACACTGTCACCGTATCGTTCATATACGTGGTCAGATACGGCTACTCGGACACGGTCATCCACAATGACAACCTGATCAGGATTTTCCCTCGAGAGGGAGAGGGACAGTCCGAGCTAGAGTCGGAGGTCTGGTCAATCCCCTCAGGACGTGGCGTCGATTTCAAGGACCGCTTCGGTAACCAGGTTCGCCGCTTTCGGGTAGTAGAACCGCATACCAACTTCACAGTTGCAGCAACGGGAAATCTGCAGATTTCCACGTTGCCGCCAGCAGCCGAAGAGGTATCCACCGAGGAGCTACGGGGTCTCCCCGAGACTTTCGAATACACGAACCTTTCTCCTCTCGTGGACCCCGATAGCGTGAGCGGCGCGGCAGCCAACATCTGCAGCAAAGGCGGCGGACTGCTCGCCACGGTAGAGGAAGTGAACCAGTGGGTGTTTCAAAACGTCCTCTACACAAGGGGGACAACCTCGGTCGCCACCACTGCGGAACAGGTGATGAAAGCAGGTGAGGGCGTATGCCAGGACAAGACACATCTGTCCCTGGGGTTGCTGAGGTCGCTCAAGATTCCTTGCCGCTATGCCAGTGGCCTGATCACCGGGCAAACCGGAGAAACTCATTCGTGGGTAGAGTTTTTTCATCCAGTCAGTGGATGGCTGGCAGCCGACCCCACCAGGGGAGTAATGCTGCCTCCGCCCAGTGACTACGTGAAATTCGGCGTTGGCCGGGACTACACCGATGTTTCGCCGGTGGTGGGTTCCTTTCTTTCCACTGGCGGTGCCGTAGATATCGCGGCTATTGCAGATGTGCGCTTTGAATACTCGCAGTTCTCGCTGGCCGATGCGTTGAGCCTCCTGGAGGACGCCTACGTGGTAGGTAATGAGGCGGGCAGCCCGAGCTATCCTCCAGACATGCCGGAAAGGGACCGATGACCAAGCATAACGGTCCAAGAGCTGTTGCTTGTGGCGCAGACCGCTGGATTACGGATTCCCGCGTCTGTAACCTGGTCTGGCTGGGCCGGTGGATCGAGCGCGCTCAGACGATCGCCCGAGTGGTGCGCTGGTCAGCGACGCAGGCTGCTACAGCAGGTCAACACGAGATCGGGACGGTACTGGAAATGGCGGCCAGCATCGGGGGTGTAAATGTGGGGCCCGGCGAAACAGCCCTGGATCTCCTGTTGACCCGGGACAGCGGGGCCTCTCTGCGGGGATCTCTTGTGGCTGCCCGATTCAACGCTACGCACGTTGCGCCCGTGGAGGTCCTGCAGGCGCTCGGTGCAGCGATTGAGGTGATGGACTCAGACGGACCGCCGGTTGCTACTGCGGAGGACGTTATTTCGCTGATGGACGAGGTGCTGCCGCTACTGGAACGGTTGCACTCCGCTATCGAGGAGGCATGGTTTCACTCAGGGCCCGTATCAGAGGAGGAAGTCTGCCGGCGATTCGTGCAACAGCAACAACAGCAGTAGCATCGCTCTTCAGCTCGATAAGCGGCGGCGCGATACGCCATTTCGCGAACCAACGACGGGGACTAAGTACGCTTTCTCCGCAGGGGAGCGCTGACCTCGTGAAAGTAGCCCAGTATCTCGACGTGCGATCGCCAAAAGCCCGTCTCGTGGTAGCGGATTCCCCGATCCTGGCAGAACTCTTTCACCACCTCGCGAGCTACTTTCAGTTGATTGCGCGGCATGTTCGGGAAAAGGTGGTGCTCGATCTGATAGTTGAGCCCGCCGTATGCGAAGTCGATTGCCGGGTTTGGGATGACGTCGCGGGAGGCCAGCACTGCCCGGCGCATATAGTCCAGCTTGGTGCCCGGCTCGAGGACCGGCATTCCTTTGTGGTTGGGAGCGAAGACCGAGCCCATGTAAAATCCCGCCAGGGCACGATGCACGACGATGAACACCGCTGCCTGCCAGGGTGGGAGAAAGGCAAACAGTATGCCGAGGTACAGGCCGATGCCTGCGACGACCACAGTGACTTCGGCCAACGGGTACCGGACCTTCTTCCCGCGTATGAGGAAGGCAACGCCGCCACCGAGCAGACTGAGCGAAGTGAGGAGAAGTATCGGGTAGAAGAAAAAGGCCTGGTACCTTACCAGCAGTCGAAAGGGCCACTTGGTCTGAAGGGCTTGTTCCTCGGTGAATACAAACACGGAGACCTCGATGTCGCCATCCAGGTCCAGCTGGTTGGGATTGCGATGGTGGGCGTTGTGCTTATCCTGCCACCAACTGGGGGTCATGCCCGTGACCAGGCCAGCCAGCAGCATCACCAGGTCGTTCCTGAGGGCCGAGTGGAATATCTGCCGGTGCCCCGAATCGTGGCCAAGGAACCCGAACTGGCCGAACACTATGCCCAGGAACACGGCGTTCAGCATTTGAACCCAGAACTGGTCAAAGGCAACGATAATCGCTACACCGAGGAACAGGGCCAAGAGGCTGCCGGTGACTTTTACGGCGTAGTAGAGGTATTGACGGTCCAGAAGTCCCCGCTCGGCCAACAGCCGGCGAAGGTGTAGGTATTCCCTGCTATCCGAGTTTATAACCGATTCCTCTACAGCAGCAGCGGCAAATTGCCGGTTACCTGCGATGGTCGGAATTCTGGATGCGACACTCTGAGTAGCTATTCTGAAGTCTCCAGGGTTAAGAATCGTCCCAAGCAAGCCGAGCAAAGATGGTCCGAGGAAGATTCAGACTATGCTACTGCGGTCCTGCCGGACTCTTCGCGTATGCGAGCGGCTGAATCACGGAGGGAGTTCAGCACGATGGTCGGAGGCGCGGGGGCGACGGAAGTGTAGTTGACCCCCATGTCAAGGAGTTCCCGCGGGGAAAGCCGCAGCGATGAGTGATTTACGGGAACGTAGACCTTGGCTTTACCAACCGCGTTCACTCGCGCCGCGAGGTCCACGAAGGTCTGTCGCAACCTAGGGTCGTTGGGGTCGGTCATGCCCAAAGCGGTTGAAATATCGGTGGGCCCGAGGGAGATTATGTCGACTCCGTCGAGGGCCGCGATTTCCTCGATCTCGTCCAGACCGCGCTTGTCCTCAGTCATGATGATCAGGAGTATCTCTTCATTGGAGGTGCGCATGTGCTCGGTCCATGGCACGCCTCCGTACCCCGCTGCGCGTGTGCTTCCCGCTCCACCGCGTTCACCATCTGGCGGGTAGCGGACGGCAGCGATTGCGCGCTTTGCTCCTTCAACACCCTCGATGTGCGGCACCTGGATCCCCTGGGCACCGGCGTCGAGGATGCGCAGGATGGTCTTGGGGTTGTTCTCGGGGACGCGAACAATGGGCGTAATCCCGCACAAGTCCGCGACCCGGATCATCTCCCCAACGGTTCGCATGTCGAAGGCGGAGTGTTCCATGTCGATAAAAGCGCCGTCGAAGCCTGCGGCAGCTATGATTTCCACGACAGCGGGGTCGGAGAATCCGACGTGGCTCACGATGGCCAGACCGCCCTCTCTCATGACTCGCTTGACCCGGTTTTCATTCATTGCGAGGACCTCTATCCGAAAGCTGACGACGATTGGGCTAGAGTGTAGATAGCAGCTAGCGAACCTGTCAAACCGGGCCCTTGAAGGTCAAGAGACATAGCGTCTTGGTTCGACGAGCCGGGACATCAGCGAACTACATTCACTCAGAGACAAACCCTGTGCCCCTTGCGCTGGAGTTTTTGTTCCGGATATTTACGGTATTGGTTTTAAATTCGCGATCAGTTTATGGGGTTCAACTGTATGCGTATGTTTGTTCGGAATCAGTGTCATTCATTTTATAACGCTCTTGAGTTGCCGACGAGCGACGTTTTTCAGAAAATTGTTGAGTAGATCGTGGACAAATTTGACCACTGGAGGGCATCACCTCTGGTGCAGCGAAACCAAGTGGCTGCGCTCAATCAAGAGGCAGGTGTCATTTGATGGAGAAGAACGCGTGGGAAGAATTCAACTGCGGTGTCCCCAAGTTGAGTGGCACGGGTTTCCAGTCGATAGCGCCCTTAGTGTGACCAAACAGCGACGTTATCCGACGTAGCTTGCCTCGGAGACATCCACTGAGTCGCCCACGGATACCGTGCCTGGGCTTTCGACAACCGCGTATACGCCAAAATATGGAGCGCGGGCGGCTGGTCTGTAGGCAAGCAGGAACCTGGGAGTATCAAAGTCGCGCACCCCTGTTTCCGGGTCGACGGTGGTAATGGCACACCGGGGATCGGGAGCCACTATCCGCAATCGCACCTCATGGCCGATGGTGACCAATTTTCCAAGCCAAGTATCCTCTTCGTGGGGCGAGCATCCTTCGAGCAGAAAATTCGGACGAAAACGCTTGGCCTCGAAGGTCTTCGCCCCGTCTGTCAGCTGGCCCATAAAATCGATGGAGGCCTGGGACAGCACGGACAACGGATATTCGTCGTAAGAGAGACCTGCGTCCTCGGGTTTGACCAGACGCACCGGCCCACCGCAATAACTGGACAGAGCCTCGTTCCACTCACCATTGACCACCTGCCCTGGCACGGGCCGTCCCCATATTGCGGTCCTTACGGTTTCGCCAAGCTCCACCGAGCCAGTGATCGCCTCTTCGCCAGGAAAGAGAAACGTTAGTCGCTCGGATGAGGGCTCATACCGGCTTTTGACCAATGCCAGGCGCGGCCGTTGTCGCTGTGTCAGGAGTCGGCCGCCTCCATCGATCAGATGAAAGCGCCGGTCCTCCGCAATGCCCGCAGGACCTACAGTCACGGAGCTGTGCTCATCCAGGGCCAATGACTTTACTGCCACCGTGTAGATGGACTTGACGATCGTCAAACGGTCTGTCCCAATCGCACCGCCGGAATTATGGAGAGTTCGGCCGCTGGCCCAGAGTAACGTCTATCTCTTCACGTTGTCCATCCCTCAGGACGGTCAGGATGATGGTGTCTCCGGGGCTGTTGTTGTAGGTGAGGTGAGCAATGAGTTCACTGGAATCAGCCACCTCGTGGGGGCCGATGGCGAGAATAATATCCCCTCCCGCTGGATAGGGCGCCCCTTCAATTTCAACCGTCGAGTCCGAACCCTTAAGCCCCGCCTTGTCGGCTGGGCTACCTTCAACGGTTGCAATAATTAGCGCCCCCCGGATCCCATCCGGCAGATCCATTTCCTCAATGTACAGGTCAGAAACTGTCCCTATGTTCACCCCAAGCCACGGGTAGTCGAATTCCCCGTCGGAGATCAAGGGCGGAACGACTCGTTTTGCGATGTTAATGGGTACAGCCATCCCCACCCCGGAGAAGCTTCCGGAACGGCTGATTATTCGCGTGTTGATGCCGATCACCTGTCCGTTCCGGTCAAGCAGCGGGCCCCCGGAGTTGCCTGGATTTATGGCGGAGTCGGTCTGTATGGCCTCCGGGATCGTAAACTGGGTCTGTCCTCTGATGTTGCGCCCCACGCCGCTGACGATGCCGGAGGTCATGGTGAATTCCTGGCCGAAGGGGGCGCCAATGGCAACAGTAAGCTGTCCGACCTTGACTTTGCTACTGTCCCCGAGAACGACGGGTTTCAGATCAAGGTCCGTTTCCTCCAGCTTGATTACCGCCAAATCCGAGTGAGGGTCGCTCCCAACTACGGTGCCTTTCGCTTGAGTGGAATCGGCAAAGATCACTGTAACCGCGTTTCGCCGCCCTGATACTTCCTCGACGACATGATGGTTGGTCAGAATGTGGCCCTGGTCATCCCAAACAAACCCGGATCCGGCATTCCACAGGAACTCATCCGGAACCCCCTGCATGCGCCGTAACGAGTTATTCGCAGAGGTCGGCACCCGGATATAAACAACGGAAGGCACCACGTCCTCATAAATGCCACTCAGGACTCTCTCGAACGCGGCAAGCATAAGGCTCGCGGAGGCCTCGGAGGCTGCAACCTGCTCCGGTTCGTTTTCGGGAGTCGCGGTCGAGCCGACAGGAGAGGCGGGAGCCTTTTCCGTGGCTGAGATTGCCGATGTTGTGGTCTCAGACGAAGATGTCGCGACTGAAACGGGAGCGGGCGTAGTGCGAGCCGGTGGACTGGTCTCAGTTGGCTGGGGGGCAATCGTTACGCCATTGGCAGATCGGGGGCTATCTTGTCTTTCCAATTCTGACGGCGAGGGGTTGTTGCAGGCTGCGGCGGCTCCCAGCAGAAAGGCCAACATCAAGAACGCTACTGTCCATCTCAAAGGAAGAGCCGACGATATCCTCATTTTGAGCACCTCTTTCGCAATAAGCAGACATTAATACGAAACCGCAGCCTAATCAGATTCCGGTAGAGGAATTTCAAGAGATTATGAAGGAGGAAGACTGCGCCAATGTGAAGTTTTTCCAGAATGCTTGGCCTTTATCTACAATTGCGTATAATTGATATTGTATATGCTGATTCTGTTGGAAGGGCAAGAGGGAAGGCAGTCTTGACTGCATTGACCTGGACCGGTCTCAGGCGAATGGTGTCGCTATGCTCGGCCATAGCAGTCCTGATGGCGTTGATGGGCCCGCTTGCAGGGCTAGCGGCAGCCCAGGAGCCGACGGGAAAGCACGTGCTGGCAATCACGATTGACGGGGTGATAAACCCCGTCAAAGAGCGCTATATCGAGAGGGCCATCACCACGGCCCAGGAGGGCGGGGCAACGCTTTTGGTTATACGGCTGGACACGCCGGGCGGACTGCTGAACTCGACTCGCGACATAGTGGAGCAGTTGCTGGACTCCCCATTGCCGACCGCTGTCTATGTCTCGCCGCGGGGAGCGCGGGCCGGGTCGGCCGGCACGTTTATCACGGCGGCGGCGAACTTCGCGGTAATGGCGCCTGGCTCCAACATCGGGGCGGCTACTCCGGTCTCCGCCACCGGCCGGGATCTGGATGAAACCCTGGCGAGCAAGGTGGAAAATGACGCTGCCGCGCTGATTCGCAGCATCGCGCAGGAACGGGGCCGCAACGAGGAACTGCTGGAGGCCACAGTACGGGAGGCGGCTTCATACAGTGCCCGGGAAGCGGTGGAAGGCAATGTCGTGGACTTTATTGCTGAGGACCTACAGGGTCTACTGAGCCAACTGGACGGGCAATCGGTACAAACGCCTGAAGGTATGGTGATTCTGGAAACCGCCGGATTACCCACGATTGATCTGGAAAAGACCTTCCTAGAGACGTTGCTGGAGTTCCTGGCAGACCCCAACGTGTCCTTCCTTCTCCTGAGCATCGGGGGCCTGGGAATAGTGATTGAGTTGTTCAATCCCGGCCTGCTAGTGCCGGTGATCGTCGGTGTCATCTGCCTGATCCTGGCCTTTGTGGCCCTGGGTAATATGCCCGTGAACTGGGCCGGCGTGGCCCTGATACTGCTGGCCATCATCCTGGCTGCCGCCGAGATAGTAGTTGCAGGATTCGGCGTGTTGGGAATCGCCTCAATTGTCAGCCTGATTATCGGTGGTCTGTTGCTGTTTGCGCAGTTCGGCGATGCATCACCCACGTTGCCGCACATTGGAGTGAACCGGTGGCTTATCGCCGGGGTCGCCGTGATCACGGGAGGGGGCGTGATATACTTGGCCCGCGAGGCCGTAAAATCGCGAAGGGAACGAAGGGCGGACGCGGCCGAGTCCATCGTGGGTCAAACCGGGTCGGTGACGATTCTCATGGATCCGAGAGGAACGGTCCGAGTAGCAAACGACACTTGGACCGCCGTCAGCGCCGATGGTGGCTACATTTCGGCAGGGGAGCAGGTAAAGGTAATATCCATAGACGGGCTGGTCCTAACCGTTGCCAGGCAGGATCCACCAGAATAGCTGAGACGTATTACTCAGAACCAGGACATCAAAACCAGGACAGCGGGGAACACAAAGGAGGGCGTCATGTCGGCAGGCCTCATAATGGTGCAGCAGTACCAGAGAATGGTAGTGCAGAGGTTCGGGACGTTTACAGGCTCCAAAGGTTCGGGACTGCATTTCCTGATTCCCTTTGTCTTTCACGGCACCAAGGTGGACCTTCGAGAGAGAGTGGCCCGGGTGCCGACCCAGAAATACATCACTGCGGACAACGTGGTGGTGGATATGGACTTCGTCATCTACTATCGCGTCATAGATTCCATGGCCGACCGCGCTGTCCTGGAAGTGCAGAATTTCGAACTGGCGGTGGTCAACCTGGCCTTCGCCACCCTCCGGGCAGTCATCGGCGCGACGACGCTGACCGACGCCCTTGCCGAAAGGGAGCGCATCCGCGACTCCATGCAGGTGCGGATGGACGAGGTTACAGAGCGGTGGGGCGTGAAAGTCTCGCAGGTTGAGATCAACGAGATTGACCCTCCTCCAGGGGTCAAGGCGGCGATGGAGCGGGAAAAGTCGGCGGAGGCCATCAAGACTGCCGATATTACCGAATCGGAGGGGTTCCGTCAGGCGCAAATCAACCGCGCCGAGGGCGAAAAGCAGTCCGCCATCCTGAATGCCGAAGGCGAACGTCAGTCGGAGATACTGAAGGCCGAGGGCGAGCAGCAGGCGGCCGTGCTGCGGGCCATGGGGTTCAGCGAGGCCCTGGAGAGGATCAACGCGGTGGCGAACCAGGCCGACGGCCGCACCATGAGCCTGCAATACTTTGACACCCTCAAGTCGCTGGGCGATTCCCCGTCAACCAAGTGGATTTTCCCGATGGAGTTCACCTCGATGCTGGGCAATTTCATGTCAATGGGGGCCAATTCGGGTGGAAACGGGAGCAGCGACCAGCACAATAGCAGCGCCGATTAAGAGGGAAACACAGACCAGCGGATACCTGGTCGCAGGGGAATGAAAGGAAAGGGCAGGCCGTCGGCCTGCCTTTTCCTTTGGGGTGTCCGTGTTCGAGGTACCGAGCTGCCTGGGACAGTCGAGCCTCCGCAGTGGTCTACCGGTCGGTGGGTTGGATGAGGCCGTAGTTGTCGTCGGCGCGGCGGTAGAGGACGCTGTAGCGGTTGGTCTCCTCGTCTAGGAACATGTAAAAGCTGTGGTCGAGGTATTGCATCTGGAGAGCAGCATTCTCAACCGACATGGGATCCATGTCGAATTGCTTGGTCCTGACGAGGTCGCCGGAGGGTTCGGCAGTTGCTACTTCGGCTTCATCCTGGGGCAACCCCTCGGACGCCATGGCCTCTACGACAGAATCGGCGTCGGGGGCAAGCCGGGCCATGCGTTCGCTGCGGTAGGTCTGGGATTTCCACCGGTTAACCTGGCGGTCAAGGGCCTCGACGGTGGCGTTGACCGCGGCCCTGGCGCTTCCGGCGCGACGCTGGGCGCGGAGAAGGTCCCCTCCAATATTGAGCGACACCTGAACGACGACCCGGTCTTGGTGTGAGCGGGTCGATTCCGACGCCATTTCGACATCGGCCCTGGTGAGGGCGGGAAGGTGCCGGTCGAGGGAGGAGAGCTTGGCGGCCACGTGCTCCTTCACCGAGCGGGTGATGTCGATGTTCCGCCCCTGAATATGAAGGTCCATAGTTCACACCTCCCTGTTGGCCAGCCGTGAACCGGCCAGAACAGAAGCTCCGTCCCCGAATAAGGGAAAAGAATAATATCATATATTACAACATCCAGGCATACCTGTAAGCGCAGGATATCGTGCCAATTTCGAGGGCCAGGGGGATGGACCCGGGAGACAGCTATCGCTGTCGCGTTGCGAGGGCCTCCTGGATTCAGGGAGGAGGAGCGGAGGAATTCGAGGGCAGCGGAGTAGGGTTCGGCGTCCTTTGCGGCCACGCCCTCGAGGACCGACAGCAGGGCCGGGTCAGTCTGCACGAGCTTGCGAAGGCGGCGAACCAGCTCCTCCTCGACAACCTCGAGGAACTCCTGCGTGCGGTGTTCACCGCGGCGTTTGGCCAGATTGCCGCTGGTCTCAAGGTAAGCGAAATGCTCCTCCAGCCTGGCCCAGAGGTCCTCGATGCCCCGGCCGGTGTGGGCGGCGGTCAGCATCACCGGAGGGACCCACTCGGGGGTGGTGAGCGACATGTGGAGCATGGCGGTCACCGATGCAGCCATCTGGTCGGCGCCGTCGCGGTCGGCCTTGTTGACGACGTAGAGATCGGCGATCTCCATCAGGCCGGCCTTCAGCGCCTGGATGGCGTCGCCAGCCTCCGGGATCAAGGCGACGGCGACGGTGTCGGCCACGCCCATAATTCCCAGCTCGGTCTGGCCCACCCCCACCGTCTCGACCAGGACCACGTCGTAGCCGGCAGCATCGATGGCCCTTACGACGCCCTTGACGATACGGGGGAGGCCTCCGGTCTGGCCCCTGGTGGCGATGCTGCGGATGAAGACGCCGGGGTCGAGGTAATGGCGTTGCATCCTGATGCGGTCGCCGAGCAAGGCACCGCCGCTGAATGGGCTGGTAGGGTCGACGGCGACGATACCGACACGCTTGCCCTGAGCCCGCAGATGGCGGGTGAGCTGGTCGACGATGGTGCTCTTTCCTGCGCCGGGAGGGCCGGTGATGCCGAGCGTGTAGGCATGCCCGGTAGCGGAATCAATGTGTCGCATCACATCGGCAGCAGCGGGGTCTCCACGCTCCAGCATGGAGATGACGCGGGACAGGGCGCGCTGCTCTCCGGCCAGCAGCTTTTCGGAAAGCTCAGACACGATGGGTCAGCTCCCGAAGCCCAGGGGGAGTATGGCAACAGGACGAGGCAAGGGGCACTGAATCAGTGATTGAATCCGCCCCCGAAGCCCCGGGACCCGGCGGTGATCAGCAGGTCGGGCCGGTTACCCCAGCGCTTGAGGAAGCGGCCGAAGTTCTTGCGCGATAATTCGTCGCGCTGGTTGTCGTCCAGCTCGGTCCACTGCCGGTGCTCGTGCCTAACGATGGGGAGTGAGGAGTCGGCAAGAACCCGGAAACCCTTGTCCTTGAACTGGAAGCAGTAGTCGATATCGAGGTTGCGGTAGAACCGGAACACCTCGCGCATCAGGCCCACGTCGCTGACGGCATCGCGGCGGAAGGACATGCAGTAGGCCTGCATGGCGTCGGCTTCGCCCTCGTCGACCTCTTCGTGGAAGTGCTGCATATCGTCGGTGGTGAGACCGTAGGGGCCGAAGATTCCGACCGTGGGATCGCTGAGCTTTTCCGCCACGGGCCCCAGGATGTCACCTACGATCTCGGCCGAGCCGTCGACGACAATGATGTGCCTGCCCAGGCTCTGCTTGATGCCGATGTTCTTGCTGGCGGCGTCGCCGATGACGTGATCGCAGTGGAAGACCCGCAGGTTTTCGTGCTGTCCCTGCATTTCCTCCAGCATTTCACCAGTGCCGTCGGTGGAGCCGCTGTCGACAACAATTACCTCGGCGGAGTAGCCTGCGGAGTTGCGGAGCATGCCATTTACGCAGCGACGCACGTCCTCGGGGTAGCCATAGGCATTGAGGATGAAGGTAAAGTCGTACTCTGACGGCTCATCCAGTCGAGAGGGCACTTCCCTGGAGGCTGAGACAGAGTTCCACTTTTCCAAGCGGCGTTCCAGAGGCGTCTTGGGGCGGGCGCGGGAACCGTCGGGAGCATCCTCGACGACGTATCCGTCGGAGGAGAGGCGAGCCCGGAGCGAGTCGGCCGGCTCCCAGGTCTGGCGCTCTCTCAAAGCCTCGCGTTCACGCAGGGAAGCGAATATCTCCTCGCCCACGCTGTTATTGGACGGGGCCGTATGAAGGTCAAGGCCGAACATCTCGTCGAACTCAAGGAGCAAACCCATCTTGGCGCGGCCGGGGAGAGAGGAGCGAACCATCTCCCAGGTTACGGCGAGGGCACCAGGCAGGTTGAGGTCGGAGTCGATGGCCTCCCAGAAGCGGCGCCGGAACTCATCGGCCTCAGCGGAATGGCCATTGCTATCAGGCTCCAGGCTCCACTGCCAGATGCGGGTGCGCAGGTTGGTGAGCGCCTTTTCGGCCGCCTTCAGGGACGTGAAGGTGAAGTTCATCCGGTGGCGGTAGAGAACGGCCATGCACAGGTACCGGAAAGAGAGGGGGTCAAAGCCACGTTCGATCAGTTCCTCGATGAGGAACACGTTGCCGGATGACTTGGCCATCTTGGCGCCGTCGGCCAGCAGGTGCTGGGCGTGGACCCAGTAGCGGACGTGCTGCTCACCGAAGGCGGCTTCGCTCTGGGCGATCTCGTCCTCGTGGTGGGGGAAGATGTTGTCGACACCGCCGGTGTGGATATCGAAGAACTCGCCGAGATATTTGGAGGCCATGGCGGAGCATTCGATGTGCCAGCCGGGGAAGCCTTCGCCCCATTGACTATCCCACTTGACGTCGCGACCGGGCTCTGCGGCCTTCCAGAGGGTGAAGTCGCGGGGGTCGCGCTTGAGGGGGTCGGCCTCGGCGCGGACGCCCTCAAGGAGGTCGGCGCCGGTGTTGCGAGAGAGTTTGCCGTAGTCGGAGAAACTGGGGACGTCGAAGTAGATGTTGCCGCCGCGCTCGTAGGCGTGTCCATTTTCCATCAGCGTCCCGACGATTGTGAGCATCTCCGGGATGTGCTGGCTGGCCCACGGGAAGACGTGGGCATCCATTATGTTCAGGCGGGCCTCGTCGCGGTGGAAGCGGCCGGCGTAGAGCTCGGCGATTTCCTGGACGGTCTTACCCTCGGCGAGGGCGGCGAGGATCATCTTGTCGCCGCCCGTCTCCACAAGCTCCTGGCGCATGTGGCCGACGTCGGTGATGTTCTTGATGTGGTGCACCTGAAGACCGTGGTGCATGAGGGCCCGGCGGATCCAGTCGGCCATCATGTAGGTGCGGAGGTTACCGATGTGGGCGTCCCGATACACAGTTGGCCCACAGGTGTACATACTAATCTTGCCCGGCTCTGCGGGCTCGATCTCGTCTACACTCTTGGTGAGGGTGTTGTAGATACGCAGCATGCCAGCCTCTGAGACGCGCTCCGCCGAGGGGGCGTCCTATTCCGCCGAATGTCGCAAGTTTACCACGGGGCCGTATGTGCTGCCAGTTTGGAGCTCCTCCGGTCAGGGGCAATCGCCTCCAATAATTCAGCCTAATGCCACTTGCCATAGAGGGGGATCTGCTGATGTTTTCACACTTTCCGCCGCCGGGCCGTGAGGAAAAAACGGGACTGAATTTTTCCCACGTGTTCCCATATATTCCCATTTTTCCCCGTTTTTCACGGCTGGATGGTCAGTTTCAAAGCTGATTTACCTCACAATTGAGGTCGCTGACCTGACTTTTTTTGATTCCGGTGCTATTTCGTCCCATTTTGTCCCTTTGGCTTGAGCAGAGGAGGCATAGGGGGCACCTGGTGGTGGCGAGACGAGGTGCCCTGTGACTAATGTTGTCATAGAAAAAATGTACGTAATAAATTCTGTGGCTGTCAAGAAATAAGGGCCTATGCCGAGACAGCTGGGGCAGGACGGTGCAGTGATTGAAGGGATCAGGCCACTAGATTCCGGCTTTCGTGAGGATGACGTGGTGGGCGGGGATGACGGGCCGAGCGGAAGGGAGTTCGTTTATGGTTCGACCCGTCGATAAGCTCAGGGCGCACCGGAATACCTGTGAGTTGGATCCAGTTGCCAGCTACTTTGCCGGTTGACGGCGATAACCGTACCTGGGCGGGCGGTAAGCAGTCTTATTCGCGTTGTCGCTGGCTGGTGGGGCCGTTTCATTGGGGTTTGATTCCGTATCCACTTCTCCTAACAGGTCTTGAAACTCCCTGACCATGCGGCGCACTTCACGCTCATTCTTGTCGATGAGCTCTTTCATATACGCCTCGCCTCCGGCAGCTTCGACACGAGTGTACACACAATCAAACCAGACAAGTCGCGGGTTCTTTCCTGCAGTGCTCCGGGTTTTTCCGTCGCGGTGTTCGCCCATTCGCTCCCTGAGCTCCCGCGTATGCCCTGCATAGAACTTTCCGCCGTCCAGTTTCAGGATGTAGATAAAAAATACATCACCGTCATCGTCGGCAGCTTCCCACTTGGGATTGCTCTCCGGCTCGTACCTTCCTGGACTACTGCCGGTTTGATTCCTGCCCGCGGTGTTGCAGTTGCGACAAAGCGGATAGTTTGCATCCTTAAATTGTCTGCACTTGGGACACTCGTCGATTTCGCCTTTCTCTTTGGCTCCATTGTGGGTTCGGCACAACTGGTACCAGGACGCGATACGCTGCTCGCAGTCCTGATAGGCACAGGTACCGCCTGATTGCTGAGTTGTCATATTTACTGCTCTCCATCGAGGTCCGCTGTCACCTAGAGCGGTGCGTGAGTGGTGCGTATAGACTATCAGCGCATTACCCTAAATCAAGGGGAGACAACCCTGCGGTTGTTTCCCTTTGATTTTTATGATTCCGGGTTATTCGCCGTGCTGGACGACGGCGCCAGCGGATTTGAGGGCGGCGATTTGGGCCACGGAGTAACCGGCCTCGGTGAGGATCTCGTTGGTTTCGGCGCCGAGGACGGGGGTGGGACGGCCGACGCGGGCGGGGGTGTCCGAAAGCTGAGCAACCACGCCGAGATGATCGGCCATGCCCATGCCGGGGTGGTCGCGTCCCACGATGAGACCGGCCCTGCGTACGTCGGCGTCGTTGTGGTAGTCGGGGACGGCGAGGTTCTCGATGGCGCTGACACCTGCTTCGGTCAGACTCTTGATCCAGCCCTGACGGGAGCCCTGGGCGAAAATAGCGGAAAGGGCGTCGGTGAGAGCAACATCGTTGTCGTGCCTGGAGGCGGCGTCGCGGAAACGATCGTCGGTGGCGAGGTGGGAGAGCTCGGGGAGGCTGGTCAGATTGGCCCAGGACTGGTCGTCGGGGCAGTGCAGGCAGAACCAGCCGTCGGCAGCCTCGTACAGGCGGGATAGGGCGGAGGTGCCACGGAGGTCGAGACCCTCGGGGTCATTGCGCTGGTAGCCCTCGTAGTCAAGGAAGTAGGGAGACTGAAGGAAACAAGCAGTGAGGGCGAGGCCGCCATCGACGGACTGGCCCCTGCCGGTGCGGTTGCGCTCGTGGAGGGCGATGGCGATGGAGAAGGCGCCGAGGAGGCCGGTGCCGTAGTCGTTCATGGGGTAGGGCAAGAGCTGCGGGGCGTCGTCGCGTCCGCCGCGGCGCACCTGGATTCCGGTGGTGGCCTGGGCGAGCTGCTCCCAGCCGGGGCGCTCGGCCCAGGGGCCGTCGTAGCCGAAGGCGTTGGTGGAGGCGTAAACGATGTCGGGCTTGCGCTTGCGGACCTCGTCGTAGCCCAGGCCCATGCGGGCCATGGCGCCCTTGCGGTTGTTTTCGACCACTACGTCGGCGGTCTCGAGGAGTTTCCAGAACACTTCCTTACCCTCGGGCTTCTTGAGGTCGATCTGGATACTGCGCTTGCCGCGATTCACGTCGAGATTGCCGCCGTAGTCGTAAGGGCGGCTGGGATCGTCAATCTTGATGACGTCGGCGCCGAACTCGCCAAGGGTGCGCCCGCAGGTGGGGCCAGCGAGGACGATGCAGAGGTCGAGGACGCGGACGCCCTGCAAAGCGGCCAGAATGTCCTCGTGACGGTTGACGCGCTGGCCCGGAGGCGCGGCCCGTATTTCCGACAACGCGGAGACGCTGTGCTCCCCGAGCGTCGGGGCGCGTCGGGGGGCCGGGCCCGGAGTGCCGCGCAGGCGCGTGGGAGGGCCGGGCTGCTTCATCGCGCCGTGCTCGGCGTCATCAATCTCGATGACCATGCCGCCGGCGATGGCGTGGTCGTGGACCAGCCACTCATCGACAGTTTTGCAGACGGTGCAGGCGCCTCCGGTCTCGGCGATGGCGTCCTCCCACTCCCTCGCCGTCTTTTCCCTGAAGAGGTTTTCGACGCGGTCACGCCAGAGCTCGATGGTGTCGGGGCTGACCTCGGCACCGTAGAGGTCCTCGAGGTCCTCGATCCACTCGGGGCGGCCGGCGGCCTGCAGGAACTGGCTGGCGAAGCGCTGGTACATGCCCTGATTCTGGACGTATCGGCCATCGGCGCACTCGTACTGGTGGGACATGACATTCCGGGGGAGGGTGAACAGGTCGGGCGGATTGATGTCGTGGAAGTTGGACAGGTGGCGTCCCATGGCGGCGAACATGGCGCTGTGGAGCGGCACCTCGATGCGCTGGCCCCGTCCGGTGCGCTGGCGGGCGATCAGGGCCATGGCGACGGAAACTGAGCCGATGATGGCGGCGAAGGTGCTGGCCGCGGGCAGGGGCAGGAAGAGAGGCTCGTCCATGCCAGCAGGGCCCTGGTGGGCGCCGGTGGCAGCGCCGACGATGGTCTCCCAGCCGCGGTCGTTGCGGTGGGGGCTATCCTCGCCGAAGCCGGGGAGGGAGCAGTAGACGAGTCCGGAGTTGTCGGCCGTTGCCGCGTAGCCGATGCCGAGGCGGTCGGCGACGCCGGGGCGGAAGTTCTCGATGAGGACGTCGGCCCAGTTGATCAGTTCCTGGGCCTGCTTGAGACCGTCGGAGGACTTGAGGTCGAGCTCGACGGAACGCTTGCTGCGGTTCCAGGTGGCGAAGGCCGGCTCGGTGCGGGCCGGGTCGCCGCCGGGGCGCTCAACCTTGATGACATCCGCGCCCTGCTCGGCGAGGAGCATGCTGAGCAGCGGCCCGGGGATGTACTGTCCGAACTCGACGACCCGGACGCCGCTGAGAGCGCCCTGGGACTGGGGGCCGGTTTGACTGGTGGTCATAGCAGGTCTCCGTGATGTTGGGTTCGGGGTGAATGGTGCTATTAGTGCAACATCGTTGCATTGATGCGCAAATGGGGCAACCACAGGGGTTGCCTAGGTAGCGTTCCGTATTAAGGGGTTCGGTTGAGTACCCGTCCTGCAAGCACATAGCCCTGGATTCCCGCCTGCGCGGGAATGACCGTTCGGAGGCTGTGGCGTGTCTTGAGATAGTCACTTAGTCATCGCCCCTCCTACGGCTAATAGGTACCAGGATCCTGTGCCGCTAGTGGCGATGGGCCTTCATTTCCACCTTGACCATACGGCCCGTCTTGGCCGATTCGATGGCGGCGTCGGTGATCATGGCGGCGTGGAGGCCGTCGTCGCCGGTGGCCGCGGGATCGCGGTCGTTCTCGAGGGCGTCGCGGAAGTCGTTGAGCTCGGCCACGAAGTTGGCGAGGTAGTCGTACTCCCAAACCGCGGTGTCGTTGGCAGTGGCGCTGACGACCTCCATGCGGCCGAGGCGGGCCTCCCAGACGGTCTCCTTGGTGGCGATGCGGCCGTCGGAGCCATAGAGGGCGAGATCGTTCTGGGTGTCGGGAAGCATGCGGCCGCACATGACCTGCGCGATGACGCCGCTGGTCATGCGCAGGGCGATGGTGGCGATATGCTCCAGTGGCTGCCGCGTGGTCTGGCCATCGGTCATGGCCACGACCTCGACGACCTCCTCGCGCAGGAGAAAGCGCATGAGGTCGAATACGTGCACGCCGAGACCGACGAGGACGGAGGCATCGCCGATGAGCTCCGGGGTCTCCCACCACTCGCGCAGGCCGACACGGGGCCGGTGTTCGGGCTCGCCGCGATTGCCGCGTCCCCACTGGCCGTGGGCGAGGCGGATGCGTCCGATGGCGCCGTCGTCAATCAGCCGCTGCGCCCAGAGATGGGCGGGGTGGAAACGGAGCTCGAAGCCCATGCCCAGCTTTACGCCGTGGTCCCGGCAGGCGTCGACCATGGCGGCGCAGTCGGAGACGGTGGTGGCCATGGGCTTTTCGGCGAGCACGTGCTTGCCGGCAGAGGCGGCGCGGATGGTCTGGCCGGCGTGCAGGTAGTTGGGGGAGGCGACGAACACGGCGTCGACACGGGAGTCGGCAAGAAGGGCATCGAGGTCGCTGCAGGCGGCCTGGGCGCCGTGCTTTTCGGCGAAGGCGTTGGCACGGGCCTGGTCTCGGCTAAAGACTGCGACGAGGCTGGCGTCGTCGGCCAGCTTCATGGCCGGGGCGATTTTCAGGTCGGCGTGGGAGCCGATGCCGATTATTCCCCATCCCAGCGGCAACTTTCTGCTCCTTGACTCGCGACGAAGCAGTCGAGAATGAAATCAGGTATCTTCATGTCTACAGACATAACGGGAGGTATATGCTCAGGGCATTGAGGGATGGGCAGACGCACAGTTATTGTGATTGTTCAAGGGACCGCAATTGCTCCCGCAGACGGGCGGCCTCCGCCTCGGCCCGTGCAGCTCTCACCTGGGCCGTGTCGCGTTCGGTTTGGGCTTTGTCGCGTTCGGCGAGCGCTGCCTGGAGTGTTTCCTGGACGGTAGCCATCGGGTCGATAGTGCTGCCCGTGGAAGGGTCCAGAATGTCAAAGTCCCCGCCGTTCCAAGAGAAGTCCAAGTTGAGCAGTTCACTGCGGCCACGGATCGTGCCGTCAGCAGCGGTAATGAGCTGGCAGGTCAAGTAACGGCCTTCGACCAGGCGCTCCCCGGCCATTGGTTGGCCGTACAGGTCGCCGCCAGTTGGATCAAAGCGCCAGTACTCCGCTACACCAAGCCTCTCGTACAATTCGCGCTTGCGGCCGAGGTCATTGGCGGCAGTGCTTGGAGAAGCGACTTCCATGACGAAATCAGGGACCTTGCCTGTTTCCCAGATCCAGAAGTTGGGCAGGTTTACGCGTATTGCCGCGGCGTCGACTCCGAAAGCTATGAACAGGTCAGGCTGGACGCGGGCGTTGCCGTTGTTGATGTCGTAGGAAATGAAGACGGCGTTGGAGACGAAAACGTCCTCCCGATCAGCGAAATACGCAATGAGCAAGCGCTTGATGTGGTCAATGGGAGGTTCCTGCTGCATACCATCCTCAACCGGCTCTGGCTCCTCGTAGAAGATGTCTGGCAGAGTCCGGTGGATCCAGGCGTTGGTAATTATCCTAGCCGTCGTCATCTTCGAACCTCGACATTTGAATGACCTTGTTGCCCTACAGTCATGTTACATCCAGGAAAGATGTCAGGGAGCGGCGAAGCGTGCGGGAGCGTAGTTTTCGATGGACAGGGACGTTTCGTCCTGGGTGATCAGGTCGGCGACCGCCTTGCCGAAGCCCGGTGCCAGCAGGATGCCCTTTTTGCCAGCGCCGGTCGCCAGCCATGCGTTGTCGCAGCCAGGAGCGCGGCCGATGATCGGCAGCCAGTCAGGGGTAACGGGGCGGAGGCACGCGGTGTGCATGACCAGCTCGGCGTCGGAGATGGCAGGCAGTATTCGCTTGACGCCGTCCAGGATACGGTCGCGGGTTTCCGGCAGGGGCTGGCGGTCGAAGCCGCGCCAGTCCTCGGTGGTGCCGCACCAGGCAAGACCGTCGGGCTTGGAGTAGATGCTGGCGCCGCCGCCGGAGACGTCGTGCTCAAGGGGGTCTCCCGGAAGGCGCATGCGGAGGATCTCGCCCTTGAGAGGGTCGACGGGGATGTAGGTGTTGAGCCAGTTTTCGGCCTGGCGGGACCAGGGGCCCATGGCGAGAACGACCTGGCCGCATTCGATCCGGCCGTCTTCCAGCAGGACGTGGGTCACGTGGTCGGCATGAATTTCCAGGCCGCGAACTGTCCCCGGCCGGAGAGTGGCGCCTTTCTGCCGGGCAGCGGCGGCGAGGGCCTGGGTGAAGGCCGCGCTGTCCAGGGCGTAATTGCCGGTCTTGAACACACCGCCGACGAAATTGCCGGTAACCCGCGAGTCCAGCTTGCGTACCTGCGATTCGTCGGCCATGGAGGCAGAAAAGCCGTCGGTGGCAGTAAATCTCTCCGCGATGTCCTGCAATTCAGGCGTCCCGGAGTCATCGAAGGTCAGCATGATTTCCGAGGTCTGGCGGAGCTGGTAGTCGATTTCGGTCAGTGTATTCAGCTCCGGGTGAAGGGTCATATGGAGGTTAAAGGACTCCCAGGCAAACTCCGCCAGAGGGCCGGGGATGCCGTGGCCGGTGAGGGGGTTGAGGCCGCCAGCGGCGTACCCTGAGGCCTGGGAGGCCACGCCCTCGCGTTCGATGATGGTGCTGGTCAGGCCGGACTTGGCCAAATACCAGGCAACGGCGCATCCGGCTGCGCCGCCTCCGATGATTGCTACGTCGGCTGATTCGGGCATGTCGTCTTAATCCGATGTTGTTTGAGTTGCCGGGGCGCCCCGCGCGTGGCGCGGCGACACCACCGGGGTTTAGAATGGGCCCTGGATTATCTGGCGGGGAGTATACCTATGCCAATCTACGAATACTATTGTGCCAAATGCGAAATTGAGTTTGAGCTAATCCGCCCGGTCTCCCAATCGGACTCGCCGGCGGAGTGCAAAGAATGCGGGGAGCCGGGGCAGCGTCAACTGTCCAATTTCGCGTTTCGCTCCAACACCTTCACCGCTCCCAAGTTCAAGGCCTCGCTGGAAAAGCCAATGAGGACTCGCCCGGAGACCCCGGCCAGCCAGGAGCCCCCCAACCCGTCCTAGCGGCCCTCGGCGGCCGCTTCGGCGCGGGCCTGGTTGCAGATTATGCAGGTGCAGGCGGCCCGGAGGAGGCGGTAGGTATAGATGCCGGTGTAGTGGGTGTCGTCCCACAGGAACTGCATACCGTAGTTGCCTACAGGCATGTGGTCGATGGCCTTGACGTCGGCGGGAACGGAGTCAGGGTCAAGGATGGGACGTCCGGTCATTTCCTCCACGCAGCTTGCGCAGGGACAGCGGAGTCTCAAGAACCTGTGAGAATACGGGCTGCGATGCCCGTCGTCCCACGTAATGACTATGGCGTTGCCCTCGAGGGAGATCTCTTGCGGCAAAGATATCTCTTGCATTCTCTCTATTGCGGCGCGTGTCAACGCAGCCGGATCAAGACTGAGGCGGTGCCTGCACATCGGCGAGACGCGCCGGGCGGGGCAGCTCATCGGGGTCGATGGGGATTTCTATAATGCTGGGCTTGCCGGCGCTCAAAGCATCGAGCATGGCGTTGCCCACATCCTCGGGACGCTCAACGTAGTAGCCCACTCCCCCGAATAGCTCTGCGTACTTATCGTAGCGGGGATTGAGGGTGTCGGCACCGACATAGCGCTCGTTGAAAGCGTAGCGCTGGTAGGCTTTTTCCGAACCCCAACTGCCATTGTTCATAATGATGGTAACCACCGGCAGGTTGTAATCGACGGCGGTGGCGAACTCCTGGGCGTTGAACAGGAAGCCTCCGTCGCCGTTGAAGTTCACCACCGGTCGATTGGGAGCGGCGAACTGGGCACCCAAGGCAGCGGGGAAGCTGAATCCGAGACCGCCGAGATCAAGGGAGGTCATCAGGCTGCGAGGCTGGTAAAAGTCCAAGCGGTCTTGGCCGAAGTTGGGGGCGAGGCCTGCGTCGAGAGCCACGATGGCGTCGCGTGGCATCACCTTGCGCAGCTCGGCGTACACCCTCTGGGGTTTCATGGGCATGGTGTCGAGCCGTTCCTCGCCTCGAAGCCGGTCGGCGCGGCGGGCAGCCCAACTTCTGACCTCATCGGCCCACTGGGGGTTGACGCGGGGTTCGCGTTGCCGGAGTTCCTCGAGAATGCCCTCGGACACGGCAGCGGCATCGCCTTCGATGCCGACGGTGACGGGGTAGTTGCGCCCGATTTCCTCGGGATCGATCTCAACCTGGATGATCTTCGCGTCGGCGGGGATGAAGCGGTTATCGTAAAAGGTGGTGGACTGGCCAAGGCGGGTGCCAACGGCCAGGATGACGTCGGCTTCACGGACGGCCTCGATTCCCTCGGCAGAGCCGAGACGGCCGAGATGCCCGAGGAAATTTGGGTGGTCGGAGGGCACGGCGTCGGCACGGCCATAGGAGGTCACAATACCCGCGCCGGTCAGTTCCGCAAGCCGACAGACTACACCTCCCGCGTTGCTCCACTGCACTCCGCCACCTGCCAGGATTACAGGGCGTTGGGCGGCTGCGAGCACGTCCGCGGCGCGTTGGATCAGCCGCAGGTCTCCGCGCGAGCGGGTCTGGCCGGGCCGGTAGGCATCGGGGGGAAGCAGGTCCAACTCCACCTCAGCCCCCGGCAACAGGTCGCGGGGGATGTCCAGCAATACGGGCCCCATCTTGCCCGACGTGGCCACGCGGAAGGCGTGGCGCAGCGCGTCGGGCAGGCGGTCGATGCGGTTGATGGAGAATGCCGCCTTGGTGATGGGCTTGAAGAGCGCGATCTGGTCGAACTCCTGGGTGGAGCCGCGGTTCTGGTCGCGGCGGGAGGCGGACGGCGCGATGACGACCACGGGCGAGTGGGCGACGTAGGCGGAACCGATGCCGTAGGTAAGGTTCAGAACGCCGGGGCCGTTGGTGGCGAGGCAGACGCTGGGAGCACCGGAGATGCGGCTGAAACCGTCGGCCATGAGGGCGGCGCCCTGCTCGTGGCGAACGCCGACGAAGCTCATGTCCTCGCGATCATAGAGGGGATCGAGTATGTCGAGGAAAGACGAGCCGACGATGCCGAAAATGTGGGAGACACCCTCCTGTTTCAGGAGCTCAATTACGGCCTCGCCTGCCTTGAGTCGCTGGGTCAATTGCGCCGCCTCCGCTGGTCAAGATCGCCCCGCAGTTTAACACAACGGGTCATGGCCTCCCCCGGACTTTGCGATAAATGAGGGAAATCCGTAAAATCGATGGCGAGAATCGAATAGGTCCGCCAGGCCCGGAGGAAGTTGCCATGGATTACAAGCACCTGTTGGTGGAGATAGAGGACCGTGTAAAGGTCATCACGATGAACCGGCCCGAGGTCCTCAACGCGATGAATCACCTGCTGGACGACGAACTGCATCATGCCGTGATGTCGGGCAACGAGGACGAGGGTGTCGGCTGCATCGTCATCACGGGCGCAGGCGAACGTGCCTTCTCCGCGGGAGGGGACATACACGAGCAGCGAGTGCATGCCCAGGAACTGACCGAGGAGCAGCACGAGGCCAACTCTCTCCGATACCAGAACTGGATGTATGACATATCGGCCTCGCCCAAGCCGGTGATCGGGATGATGAACGGTCTGGCCTACGGAGGGGGCGCGGTGCTGGCGTCCTGCCTGGACATGCGGACGGGTTGCGAGAACACCAGCTTCCGCTTCCTGGCGGTGGCCTACGGCCGCATCAACAGCACCTGGACGCTGACGAACCAGGTCGGGTGGCCCACGGCCAAGGAATTTCTGTTCACAGGGCGCGTAGTGGGTGCCGAGGAGGCCTACCGCGTGGGCTTGCTGAACCACCTGGTTCCGTCCGCGGAACTTCGGGACAAGACCATGGAGATCGCCAGCACCATAGCGGGGCACCGTCCCGAGTCGGTGATCGGAATCAAGGAGATCCTGCTGCGGGACAAGGCGGCGGACCTGCGGGGGATGTGGGAGAACGAGGTCAACTACACCAGCCAAGTCAAGGGCTACGGCGTGGAGCAGGCGTTCCCGGACTTCATCGCGCGGCGGGGACGGACGCTTTAGGTCAGGTGGTTTTTTGGAACCCCGCTACCCGAAAATTGAGAAATCGGAATCTGGCAGAAGGCCACTGGCGACGTATGGTTAAGCTGACTTTCGATGAGGAGCGGGTGCCCCTTCGGGAGACCGAAGGGGGCACGGTTTACGTTGGGAATACCAAGGTGGCCCTTGAGGGAATTGTCTTTGCCCACAAGCGGGGGAGAACACCAGAGCAAATCCAGTGGGCATTCGACGCTGTCAGCCTTGGGGACGTGTATTCAGTCATCGGATACTACTTGCACAGGCCGGAGGAAGTGGAGGAGTACCTAGAGGAGTACGAGAGGCGTTGGGATGAAATGGTGGAGGAGCTTGAATCTCGCCCAGGCGCCCGAGAATTCTATGACAGGGTAAGGAAATATCGCCTTCAAGAGGAGTTAGCTGAACAAGCGACCTCCTGTGAATAGATACACACCCCTCTTCTTGGCCGATGAGGGGTTCAATCGGGATATTGTGCGCGGGGTGTTTTCTCGCGACCCAACATTAGTGATCTCGAGAGTGCAGGATGTGGGACTAAGCGGAGCTTCAGATAGCGACATTCTTGAGTGGGCGGCCCAAGCTGGCCGAATAGTCCTGACTCACGACGAAAATTCAATGCTGGGTGATGCCACTTCTCGACTTTTAACTGGGTTGCCAATGCCCGGGGTGGTTGTTGTTCACCAGGATATCCCTATGGGCCGCGCGATCGTGGGTTTATTGGAATTGATTGGTACAAGCCTAGAAGATGAATGGACCAACCAAATCCGCTATGTGTTAAGGCGGTGAATCGCTTCGATTCCTACCAAGAGACGGTTGCCCTGTCAGCCGCTGAGGGTGCCCTTGGTGCTGGGGACGGCGTGGGGTGAACGGGGGTCGGGCTCGAGGGCGTCGCGTAGGGCACGGGCCAGCGCCTTGCAGAGGGCCTCGGCCTTGTGATGAGGATCGATTCCAGTGAGGATCCTCGCGTGGAGATTGATCTTGCCTTCCAGCGCGATGGACTCGAAGAAGTGGCGAACCAGGGAGCCGGGCAAGGTCTCGACCATTGAGTCGTCGATGGTGGTGTCGATTACGGCGTAACCTCGTCCTGAGCAGTCCAGCGCCACCATCGCCAGGGTTTCATCGAGCGGCACTATGGCATGGCCCATGCGGCGGATGCCACGGGCGTCGCCGATGGCCTCGTTGAGGGCGCGGCCTAGGGTGATGCCCACGTCCTCGACAAGGTGATGCCAGCCAGTGTGCAGGTCGCCCTTCGCGTGGAGGGTGATGTCGATCAGGCCGTGGCGGGATATCTGGCTGACCATGTGGTCGAGGAACCCGTTGCCGGTGTCCACCTCGTAGACGCCAGCGCCGTCGAGATCGATGGCCAAGCGGATTTCGGTCTCGCCGGTGGTGCGGTGCAACTTGGCCGTGCGGCCTTCGGGGACGGCGGGCAGGTTGGAGTTGTCAGCCATTGGAGTCCCCTGTCAGCTCGGCCAATGCTGCCGCCACGGCGTCGTTTTCCTCGGGCAGACCCACGGAGGTCCGGATGCAGTCGATGAGGCGCGAGTTGCTCCAGTGCCGGAGGAATATGCCTCGATTGCAGAGGCCTTCGAACACCCGGGGGCCGCTTCCCTCGGGCAGTTGGCAAAGGATGAAGTTGGCCTTGGAGGGATAGGGCTTGACCGTGGGGATGGCCTCCAGCAGTCCGGTCATGCGGTCGCGCTCATCGACGATGGCGTTGACACGGTCCAGCAGCGCGGGCATGTCTTTCAGCGAGGCGATCAGCGCGACTTCGGCAGCCAGGTTGACGTTGTACGGGGGCTTGACCGACATCATCATGCCTGCGAGGTCCGGGTGCATGGCGCCGAGACCGATGCGGAGCCCAGCCAGTCCTGCCCACTTGCTGAACGTTCGCAGGACGACGATGTTCGGGTACTCGTGGAGGAGGGGCATGAGAGTCTGGCCGCTGAACTCGTAATAGGCCTCGTCCACGATGACCAGGATCCCCGTGTCGAGCAAAGCACGGACATCGGCCTCGGTGGGCATGTTGCCGGTCGGGTTGTTGGGCGAGCAGACCACAATGGCCTTGGTTCGGGGCGTGATGGCGAATTTCACGCTCTCCAGGTCGATCTCGAAGTTCTCGTCGCGAGGCACCGAAACCGCCTGGCCGCCGCAGATTTCGGCGCCCAATGAGTACATACCAAAGGTCGGGGTCAGGTTGACTATGTTGTCGCCGGGGCCAATGAACATGCGGAACAGCATGTCGATGAGCTCGTCGCTGCCGTTACCGGCGATTATGCGGTCGGCGTCGACTCCGACGTAGCCGGAGAGGGCCTCGCGCAGCTGCCGCTGCTCAGGGTCCGGGTAGTGGTTGAAGTTGGGGAAATCAGCCAGTGCCTCCGCGACGGCAGGGGACGGCCCGTATGGATTTTCGTTTCCGTTCAGGCGGATGATCCTGTCCTGGGGGATACCGGCCCGCTCGGCCATAACCTCGACCGGCTCCACGCCCTGGTACACGCCCAAGCCGCGAATGTGCGGGAGCATAGATTGCTGCAAATGTTCGGTAAATTCGGGCATACCTTCCTGACCTGCCTCGAACCGTAGTGTCCGATTGTTGTAAGCCCAGATTACGTGACGGCGGATTTCAGGGAGTCCAACCGGACCTGCACAGCACCGGCGTGGCCTGCGAGGCCCTCGGCGTTGGCGATCTGGACGGCCGCCGGGCCGAGGTGCTGGAAGTCGGTGGGGCTCAGTCCCACAACCGGCATGGTGCGGAGGAAGTGGTGGACGCTGAGGGCCGAGCCGAAGCGGGCCGTGCCGCCCGTGGGCATGACGTGGCTCGGGCCCGCGATGTAGTCGCCCATCACCTCCGGGGAGTATTCTCCGAGGAACAGACCGCCAGCGTGATGGATGCGGTCGACCCAGCTCCACGGCTCCCGCAACAGCAGGCAGAGGTGCTCCGGAGCTATTCGGTTGACCAGATCGACGCCCTCGTCCA
Organism: Dehalococcoidia bacterium; assembly: GCA_965219395.1. Classification (GTDB taxonomy): domain Bacteria; phylum Chloroflexota; class Dehalococcoidia; order Lucifugimonadales; family UBA3495; genus VXOI01. The sequence continues at coordinate 2,151,096 of CBDCNN010000002.1, read as the reverse complement.
GGGAGTCGACCAGCACGACGCGCCCTTGCCGCTCCAGCGCCTGCCTGGCGATGTCGCCCCGGGGCGCGGATGCCAACTGGGTTTCCAAGCGGTCTTCCACGCGAGCAACCAGTGATTCGCTATCGGTGACGAGGATTGCGGTGGCGAGTGGGTCGTGCTCGGCTTGGGCGATGAGATCGGCGGCGCAGAAGTCAGCGTTGGCGCTTTCGTCGGCCAGGATGATGGTTTCGGTAGGCCCGAATACCCCATCGATGTCGACAGAGCCCTGGACCAGCTTCTTGGCATAAGCCACGAAGATATTACCGGGGCCGCAAATCTTGTCCACGCGGGGTATGGTCTCCGTTCCGTAGGCCATAGCCGCTATGGCCGGGACACCGCCGACCTGGTACATGGCATCGACGCCGGCGATCTTGGCGGCGGCTACCACGGCAGGGTTGAGCGGCCGGGAACCGACGCGCGGCGTGGTGAGGATCACCTCGCGGACGCCAGCAACCCGCGCCGGGATCACGGTCATCAGGACCGTCGAGGGATAGGCGGCGGTGCCGCCGGGTGCGTACACGCCGACCCGGGCGAGGGGGCGTACCAGCTCACCCAAGCCCTGCGACGGATCCATCCACTCCGACGGGAGAGTGGAACGGTGGAAGGAGCGAATGCGGTCCGCGGCGAGTTCCAGGGACTGCCAGAGCTCGGGACTCACCCGGTCGCTGGCGGCGTCAAGTTCGGCGTCAGGAATGCGGAAGTCCTCGAGGTCGGCTCCGTCGAGCAGCCGGGCATACCGGCGCACAGCGGCGTCGCCGTCCGCTTTTACGTCGGCCAACATCCGTACGACGGACTCGGCAGGGGTTACGCCTTCTCCAAAGGATTTGCGGGTGCGCTCCAGCACGGATTCCGGCAAGGATGACAGGTCCAGCGGGTCGATGCGGGTGAGGACGTTCCCGGCGTTCTCTACTCCGCGGATGATGTTCAGAGTGGTGTTGGCTGCCACTTGGATACTCCAGAGATTTGAGTGGGTCCGGCGAGACTACTCGGGCAGGAACTCGCGGACATGTGCGATGGTGGCGGCCACTGCCTCGCGGCGGTAGTTCTCCACCTTGGCTTCTGGAATTTTCCGGTAGACCTCATCGAGGCTTTGCGGCATACGCTCCAGGAACTGGTCTACCGTCTCCTGCACGTCGTCGTTGTCGCGGTACATACGGTTGAGCGCAAATTTCAGCCGCGACCATTCAAACTCCCGCCCCACGAATCCGGAAACCCTTTCCTTCCATTGAGAAAGCAGGCCGTCTTCGAAGAAAGTCACTGACACGCCATCATCGCCGCAGGATACGGCGTGTCCGGCGTTCATCGGACCGCTCACATCAGGGAGAGACAGGCGGTCCATATCCAGCTGAAGGGCACGGTCCCAGATGTCGGCCTCAACCTGGTTAATTGTCAGGCGGGTCCCCTCGCTATGCGTGTCGAAGTTCGGGCGATAAACCGTGGTTATCCAGACCTCATCCGATGCCAGATGGCAGATGTAGCCAAGCAGGAACGACCGGGTAGCAGAGGATAGGGATCCCTCATCCCGCAGTTCAGGGTAGTTGTGGAACATGGTGCGAGTGCCGGTCCCCACTTCGCGAACGGAAAGAGGGGCGAAATGGGTCTGTTCGCGCGGCCATTTGGTCATGGCCCTGATGTCGGGAGAGGTTGAACCGAGGTAGAAACTGCCAATGTGATCGTAAACGTAACCCCAGTCCAGTTGTTCCGCGACCTCATTAGCCAGATAGATGTGCATTGGCAGATTGGGCATTCTCTACCCCGGCCTTATCCGAAACTGGTCCTTATCGTGAACCGTTGCGCCCGCCACCACAGGACGGGAAAACGGGACACGCTGGGAATCCGTATTCTATCCCCTCAGAATGGGCTTGTCGAACCGTGTTCCTGGGGTGTGCCGAACAGCTCTCCGTAGGCGTGGGAGTGGCTATCGAACAGGTAGGATACCTGCGACGCGGCCACATCCACGGCCCCGCAGTCCCGCAGATGGTCTACGGCGGCCAGCAGGTTGTCCTTCTTGACCAGCAGGCTTACCGAAAACCAGCCCTGTTCCTCGACGTTGTAGACTCGGGCCACGGTGGGGCCACGCAGCCCGGCGAGGGCCGGGCGGGCCAGAACCATCGCACTCACTGCTCGGCGGAGTCGCCCTGCACGTTGGCGGAGAGACGATAGTAGGGCTCGGCCCTCATGTGGGCCTCCATCATCTCGGTGAGCGCGCGGGCGAGTTCGCGGGTCCGGGATGAGCGCACCAACAGCTCGGCATTGGCCAGGAGGCAGGCCTGGGAACTAAGCACGGTGCCGTCATCCAAAGTCTTGAGCCGATTCTCCTTGAGCGTTGTGCCCGTGGCGCTCAGATCGGCGATCAGGTCGGCGTAACCGGCGACCGGCGCTGCCTCAAGGGTCCCCGAAGCGGGGGCTAGGGTGAAATAGTTAATGCCCCGGTCGTACAGGAAAGTGCTGAGGAGACGCGGGTACTTGGTGGCAATGCGCAACTGCTTGCCGCGTTGCCGGAACTCAAGGGCGAGATCAGCGAGGTCGGCAAGGGATGTGACGTCCAGCCACGAGTCGGGGACCGCCAGCACCAGATCACAGCGGCCGAATCCCAGGTTGTCCACCAGGACGGCCGCCCGCCGATCGTCCTCGCGGTATTCCAGCAAACGATCGAGGCCGGTTATGCCCAGCTCGGCGCTCCCCTCTTCCACCTTGGCCGTGATGTCGGCGGTGCGCTGGAAAAGGACTTCCACGCCGGGAATGGCCGGGACGGAGGCGGTGTAGCGGCGGGCGTTAGGGCGCCGTACAGGCAGACCACACCCCCGCAAAAAGTCGAGCGTCGGCTGGTGCAGATCGCCGTCGCTGGGCAAGAGCAGGCGCAGCGACGGCGCTCCATTGGCTGATCCCGTTTCACTCATTTACAGCCCGTACAAGTCAGTGGGAGGCAAGGCATCAATTTCGTTGCCTGGCACCGAATGTTCGTCAAACATTGTAATCGACCGTCTCGCCGCCCTGCCTGACTTCTATGATCCGCTCAAGGCGACGATTCCGGGCATAGGACAGGGCGTTTGTAACGTCCCGTTCACAGACTTCGACCTCGACAATTGCACCGTTATGGCGCAGATCCTGAGCCACTTTCAGGGCATCGGCGCGGGCTTCCTCGGTGGCGGCAACGACGAGCGTTCCTTCGGCTCCTGTCCGCGAGCCGGGCGAACCGGCAGCCGTCAGTGCTGCCAGCGCGTCGAGGTTGTAGGCGAATCCCAAGGCTGGCAGGACTCCGTCTCCGCCCAAGTCCCGGGACAGCCCATCGTACCGACCGCCTCCGCCCAAGGGAGTGGGCCAGCCGGGGTGAGAGACCTCGAATATTATGCCGTTGTAGTAGGCCAGCCCCCGTACAAGGCCGAAGTCCAGGGTAATTTGGCCTGATCCTGCCAGGTCGTCCGGCAGCAGGCTGATCACGCCCTGCAGCCGGTCCAGCGGCGAGGTATCTGCGCCCGCCCTGCGAAGGGCTGCGGACGCCCCGGCAAGGGCCGTCCGGGTGTCTCCCCGGATTTGGGCCAGATCATAAGCTGACTGCAAGGCGAGACGGAGGCCCTCCTCAGCATCCGGCCTGCGGATTTTTCGAAGGAGACGTTCAACGACCTCCTCCGGTGTCCGCTGCCCCAGCTGGTCGAGGGGATTGGAGCGAAGCACGCCGAGCAACACATGCCGCGCTTCGTCGTCGTCGAGACCCTGCACCGCCTGGCTCAGGTAGTCGTCATCATCCGGCTGACCAACAATATGCAGACGACGACTCTCGTCCATCAACTGGGCAATCGCCGTATCGGCCTCGCCAAGTCGCGGCACATTCTGGACGACGAAGGCCCGAGCCCTTTCAGACAATCCGACGGGGTCCAGGAGACTGTTGAGAACATCAAGGTCTGCCAGCCGAAGGGTCCAGCCCTCTACTCCAGATTTCGACAGGGACGATACCGCCAGGGTCAAAAGCTCCACATCTGCGAGAATGCTCGGACTACCAAGCAACTCGGCACCGATCTGGGCGAACTGGCTACGGGCCGGGGCGTCGTCCTGCAGAGTCGAGCCGTCGAAACGGAAGACCGGGCCACAGTAGTACCAGCGGGCGGGCAACTCAATGGCCCCAGGACTCTCGAGGTAGTGGCGCAAGGCAGGGGCGGTGAATTCAGGACGGAGGCTCACTGCCCGACCTGCGGGGTCGGTGAAGCTCAGCAACTGGGAGGCGAGTTCGCCGCCGGACTTCCTTAGGAATAGCTCCGTCGGCTCCAGGAGAGGCGTCTCCAGCGGTCGATAGCCGAAGGAGGTGAGGAGCGAGGTGACCTGGTCCTGGAGGGTGTTCCGAAGGCTGAGGGATCCGCCGCTCAAATCAGACATGCCGCGCAACCGCGCCACGGGCCTGACTGATTCCAAAGCGTCTCGGACCATTGCCTGCTGATGACCTATTTTACACCAAGCATCGCGGGATAGTAATTGAAGCGGGATTGCATCACAGGGCTATCGCATTTGGAGGAGCAACCCTTGCTCACTGGCTGAGTGAACCGTCATTCCCGCGCAGGCGGGAATCCAGTGGACGGAAGTCGGGAGAAATCGCGTTAATCACACGCCTGATAGGCCCTTCCAACTCGATGGAGAATGCACTCCGAATGACCTGGATTCCCGCCTGCGCGGGAATGACGAGCTAGAAAAGTCAAATGCGATTGCCCTGGATTGCATCAGCGTCCGTTTCAGGCAAAAAACCAGGCGGGGAACAAAGCCCGGTCCTCTACGGATGGGCGTTCAGCCCTCCGTCGACGTAAATGGGCTGACCAGTGGAATAGTCGCAGGACTCAGAGCACAGGTAGACGAGAAGGGGCCCGATGTCCTCGGGCCGCCCCTTCCGGCGGAGGGGTGTGTAGCGGACCATCAGTTCCTCGAGCTGCTGTTCGATGGGCTGGCCGGTGCTGTCCAAGACACCCGTACCCAAGGCGTTGATGCGAATGTTGTGGCGGCCCCACTCCACAGCCAGGGAGCGGGTCAGGGAAAGCAGCGCGGCCTGGCTCGCGGCAAAGGCAGAGCCGTTGATCATTCCCCGTTCGGCCAGCTCGGAGAAGACGTTGACCACCCGGCCGTACTGGCGTTCAGCCATCCTCGGCAAGACCTGTTGAGACAGCAGAAAAGGCATCTTGACGTTGCGGGTCTGCACTTCCTCCCAACTCAAGGTGGTTATGTCTCCCAGGGGGGCGGCGAACATGCTGCGGGCGTCGTTGACCAAGACATCGACACGGTCGTGGTGGCGTTCGAATTCGGCGAGTACCCGCTGGGCGCTGACGTCGGAGCCGGCATTCATGACCACCCCGTGGCTGCCGGAGGGCAGGGCGCCCATCACCGAGTCGAGAAGCCGACCGGTGCGCGCCACAGCGAATACCTGCGCCCCTGACTCAGCCAAGGCAGAGGCGAAGAAGGGAGCTTCGTCTCCGCCGGAGGTTGCAAAAATGGCCACCTGTCCCGACAGTCCGTATTCCGGCAGAACCGGCATGTTTATCTCCTGATCTGGTTGTAAAGCCCCGTTGTCTAGGGGCAAGGGGGAAGCCGAAAGGCTCTATGGCTCCAGCGGAATCACTGGCGCGTGGCCCGTGGGGGTGATGCCGCCGGCCAAGCCGCCGCCGTCCGCGATGATCATCTCGCCGGTCATGTAGTCGGACGCGCCGGAAGAGAGGAATACTGCCAGCGGACCGAAGTCCTCAGGCTTGCCGAGCTTGCCGATGGGCAGGAAATCCCCCGACCGGGGCAGGCTGGAGGTGGTCGCCCCCATGTCGCCGGTGGGCACGAATCCCGGAACGATGCTGTTGGCTGTAACGCCGTAGCGGGCCAGGTTGAATGAGAGCACGCGGGTGAGCTGGATCATGCCACCCTTGCTGGTGCAGTACATATAGATGTCCCGGCCGCCCCGCATGCCGAAGCCGGACGCCACGTTGACAATCTTGCCGTGGCCCTGGTCGCACATGGGCTTGGATACGGCGCGGGAGCAATAGAAGGCACCGGTGAGGTTTACGTCCATGATCCGGTGCCACTCCTCATCGGTTATCTCCCAGATGGGCTTGCGGACATTGTCCTGCACGGCGCCGGCGTTGTTGATGAGGACGTCGATCTTGCCGAAGCGGTCGGTCGCGGCCTGCATCAAGTTTTCGACCTGTTCCGAGTCGGTAACGTCGGTGATTACCGAGATGGCCTCGCTGCCCAGGGACTCCACCTCAGCGGCAGCGGCCTCGATGGGGGCGGGCCGCCTCCCCGCGATGGCGAGCGTCGCCCCGGCGCGAGCGAGGGCGCGCACCATGGCCAAGCCAAGGCCGGTGCCGCCTCCGGTGATCACAACTGTTTTGCCGTCAAGACTCAGTGATTCCAGCATGGTTGCCCCGAAAGCTTGAATTCAGGTCGAGTGAGAGCCGCTACGAGATTGGCGAGGATGCGCCGACAGCGTTACATCTCCGGCCGTCAGGGTAATGGTCTCGCCCGTCTCGGTACGGAGCAGCAGGTTACCGGCGCTGTCTACGCCTATGGCGTCGCCGGAGATGCTTTCATTACGGAATGTCGCCGTTACCGTGTTGCCGATGGTTTCCAGCAGGCCGCTCCATTCTTCAATAGGACTTCGGCCCGCATCGCTGCCTCCGGTACGCAATCTCCGATAGAGGTCGTCCAACTCCAGGAGCAGTTGCCTGAGAAGCGACTCCCTGGCCACCTCAGTGCCCGCAGCCTCGTTGACGCTGATGGCGATAGCCGATATCTCATCGTCATCAGAGGGATTGAGGGCTACGTTAATGCCAATTCCCAAAACAGCATAGCACACGGAATCGCCCTCAACGGCACTCTCCGCGAGGATGCCCGCCGCTTTGCGGCCGTTCAACATTATGTCATTGGGCCACTTGATTGCCGGGTCGACACCAGCGACCTTTCGCACGGCACGTGCTGTGGCGAGGCTGCCGATAATGCTGACTAAAGGAAGCTGTTCCATGGTGGGGCGAAAGAGTACCGAGAACAGCAGGTTGCCGGGCTGGGAGACCCAACTGCGTCCCTGTCGGCCACGGCCCGCAGACTGGCGCTCGGCGATGACCACCGTGCCTTCGTCGGCGCCGTCCACGGCGAGGCGGGTGGCCTCGTCCATGGTGGAACCCAGCAACGGATGGTAAAGGATGCGCCGACCCACGATGTGGGTGTACAACCCTTGGCGGACGGCACCGGAGACCAGGTTGGGCATGCCCGGGCGGCCTACCAGCCGTGTTCCTGCTTGTCCCGCAAGACATTCACCAGTTGCGAGACAGGTACGCGGGCCTGATACATGGTATCCCGGTCCCGGACGGTTACCTGATGGTCGTCAAGGGTGTCAAAGTCCACGGTTACGCAGTATGGAGTGCCGATCTCGTCCTGCCGACGGTAGCGACGGCCGATGCTCTGGGCATCGTCGTATTGGGCGCTGAAGTGAGGCCGTAGCAGGTCGTGTATGCGGTGAGCGGTGGGGGTGAGCCGTTCGTTGCGGCTGAGGGGCAACACCGCGACCGCTACGGGAGCCAGCCGGCGGTGCAGGCGGGAGACGACCCGGACGGCGTTGCCGTCGGGTTCCTCGTCGTAGGCGTCCAACCAGAACGCCAGAGTCGCGCGGTCGACGCCCCCCGAGGGCTCGATGACGTAAGGGTAATATCGCGTTTTCGTATCGTCGTCGAAGTAGGTCAGGTCCTCGCCGCTGAACTCGGCGTGCTGCCTGAGATCGAAGTCGGTGCGGTCTGCGATGCCCTCGAGTTCGGCCCAGCCCCAAGGGAAACGGTACTCGATGTCGTAGCAGTCCTTGGCGTAATGGGCCAGCTCGTCGGGTCCGTGGCGGCGCAGCCTGAGGTTCTGGGGACGAATGCCGTGTTCAACGTACCACTGAAAACGGTCGGTAACCCAGCGGTCCAGCCACACCAGGTCCGTCTCGGGTCGTACGAAGAACTCCACCTCCATCTGTTCGAACTCACGGGTGCGAAAGGTGAAGTTGCCGGGCGTGATCTCGTTGCGGAAGGACTTGCCAATCTGTCCAATGCCGAAAGGCAGTTTCTTGCGCGAGGAATCGACGACATTCTTGAAGTTGACGAAAATGCCCTGGGCAGTCTCGGGGCGCAGCCAGACCTCGTGGGCGGTGTCTTCCACCGGGCCCATGAACGTGCGGAACATCAGATTGAAGCGACGGGGTTCGGTGAATTCGCCGCCGCAGTCGGGGCAGCGGAGTGTCTGGGCAGCCCCAGCGGCCGCTGGAGATGCTGGGTCGATACCTTGTTCCTCCAGAAGGTGGTCCTGGCGGAATCGCTGGTTACACTCACGGCATTCAACCAGCGGGTCGCTGAAATTCTCGACGTGGCCGCTGGCCTCCCAAGTGCGGGGGTGCATCAGTATGGCGGCGTCGAGGCCAACCATGTCATCGCGGCTGGCAATGACCGAGCGCCACCAGGCCTCCTTGACGTTACGCTTGAGTTCCACGCCCAAAGGCCCGTAATCCCATGTAGAGCCAAGTCCGCCGTAGATTTCGCTGCTCTGGAACACGAACCCGCGGCGCTTGGACAGAGACACCATTTTGTCCATATCGGCATAGGGCAAAGAACGGGCCAAGGGAGTCCTCCTCGCGGCAATTCAGGGCCCTGTTTGTAGAAAGGGCGAGACCAGTATATAAGGAAATCGCCGCGAGTTGCGATACCGTCAGAGGGCCTGATCGAGACCATTTCAGGTGGTGAACGGCGGAGTTTTTCGCCCGGGTGGCCGCTACGTAGAAAGTGAGAGGCGGGCTCGTTTCGGGCGGGGTTCCCATTTGGGTGGCGGAACCGCTTTGCAGGCTGAAAGTGAATGGCCCCGGAATCCCGCTCTCAATGAGTGGAGGGCAGCCTCTTTGCGGGAAAGACGTATGCCTGATCGGTAAACCACCTGATTTGGGACACCACCGTATAAAGACGACAGCGTCGGTCGTGGGCAAGCGAGGCGAAAATTGTCGCCTCTAAAGGAGCACAAGCCAATTGACTGGCAAGGCTAGGGCTTGATGGCGATGGCCTCTCCCAAAGCTAAACCAAAGCCAAGGTGGGATGTGCATATGGCTGGTGATGGGGACCTGGAGGGGTTACGCAGGAACTCCTCTGCCCTTGATTGCAGGATGGTCCGGCAGCGGCGCTTGACCTCCTCTTTCCGCCCGGCCAGCGCCTCCAAGAAGTTGCCGACTTTCTCCTGCACCAGGGCTTTGGTCCAGGCAAGGTTTCCGGTGGCCTCCTCTCGCGCCCAGCCCCAGATGGCCTCTGCGTTGAAATCCGGGCTGTAAGGTTCACCAGACGCAGGTTCAGAGATTCCCTCACTGCCTCGCCGCGGTGGGCCGGGGCATTGTCCCAGATCACAGCCTCTCGGTGTGCCGCTCCCGCAACTGCCCCAGGAAGGTCTCTTTCCTCAATTTCCGGTCGCCAAATTTGCCCGTACCTCGGACTGCTGGAATCCACCAATGCCGACTCTCCCCTAAGCACCCACTTGCCCCGCAACTCGGCGTCGGCTCGAAAGTGGGCCTCGTCGGCAAAGAATGTCTTGGCTTTGCTTTGACACGCCTCCTCCATCAGGGCCGCGTACTCCGCCACGAAGGACTCCCGCCTGACCTCATCCGCCTTGAGCAGCCGTTTCTTGGGACGCTTGAAGGCGAAGCCCAGCCGGTGCAGCCAGTTCAGACAACTGCTACGGCTCAGGCTGATGCCGCGCCGTTCCCAGACAAACCGGTTCACCACCCTCCAGTTCCAGTTGGCCATTTCCCCGCCGCCCCTGGCAACTCCTGCACCGCCCCTGTCAGCGCCGCCTGCTCCGCCTCGCCGAGGGCGGGGGGGAACTCCGGTCTGGGGCCTCCGGACCGCCCTCCCCGAAGGCAGCGGCTATGGTGTGGGGGTCCCGTCCCAGTTCCGCCGTGGACGATGGGCCTTGCGCCAGCAGCCAGACGGCGTGACGCTCCCTGGGCGTGGGCGCCAGAATCATCCTCCGGTGCAGGTCCCTTGTATCCATCTCCCACTGCTCAAGAAACCGGTCAATCTCCCTCACACTCATCACCAACCCCCACAACTCCTGAGACCAGTTAATCCAGTTACCTCACAAATCTACCCTATGTGTCTGCACATTTCACCTTGGCTTTGGTTTAGGTCTGAATGAAACAGGTCTGGATGAAACAGGTAGAATTACATCTACAAAAAAGGTCTCTTTCCTCAATTCCGCGCCAAATTTGCCCGGGATAAGGACCAGAGGAAGTCGGAGATTCGGAGCAGGGCCTTTTCAAAGTCCGGCCGTCATTCCCGCGCAGGCGGGAATCCAGCGCCCCCGCTAGCAATAACTCTGGACTCCCGCTTTCGCGGGAGTGACGATTTCTCCTCACCAACAACGCTCGATGACACTTTGAAAAGGCCCTGGATTCGGAGAAGCGGTTCTTGACATTTGTTTAAATGCTTGTTAGCTTGTTTATTCCACCGAAGGATGTGCGGAGATTTACCTATGCCCACAGTAAACCAACTGGTCAGAAAAGGCCGCAAACCGGTTCGCAAACGGACCAAGGCACCGGCCATGCACTGGGTACAGAACTCGCTGAGAAACCGCGTGAAATGGGGCCCAGGTTGCCCCCAACGCCGCGGCGTCTGCATCCAGGTACGCACGATGACGCCCAAGAAGCCCAACTCGGCCTTGCGCAAGATTGCCAGGGTGCGGCTCACCAACGGCGTCGAAGTTACGGCTTACATCGGCGGCGAGGGACACAACTTGCAGGAGCACTCGGTGGTGCTGGTGCGCGGCGGCAGGGTTAAAGACCTGCCGGGTGTGCGCTACCACATCGTCCGCAGCGCTCTGGACTGCGAGGGTGTAAACGACCGTCGTCAGGGCCGCAGCAAATATGGAGCCAATCGCCCCCGCCGTTAGAAGCGGGGGTTTTTGACTGGGCGCAGTCGCACAAGGCGTGACAAATCCAAGTCATTATTCGATTCATAAGGTGTAGCTGTCCATGTCCAGAAGGAGACGCGCAGAGCGTCGCGAGACCGCGCCGGACCCACGTTACAACGACGTGGAACTGGCCAGGTTCATCAACAGGATGATGCTCAAGGGTAAGAAGTCCATTGCCCAGCGAGTGGCCTATAACGCGTTTTCAATTATTCAAAGCGAATCGAGCCGCGAGCCGCTGGAAGTATTTCAGCAGGCCCTGCGCAACGCAACACCTGCGGTGGAGGTGCGCCCCAAACGCGTGGGCGGCGCCACCATACAGGTGCCGACAGAGCTACGCACCGAACGCAGCGAGGCCCTGGCGATGCGCTGGCTTATCCGTGGCGCCCGGTCGCGCAAGGGGATGCCCATGCGCCGGGGGCTGGCAATGGAGCTGATGGACGCCTCACGCGGGGAAGGTTCGGCAGTCCGCCGAAGGGAGGAGTTGCACCGAATGGCAGAAGCCAACCGTGCCTTCGTTCACTACCGCCGGTAACCCCGGCGGGCAGTAGCGAAAAGGCGGGTTGCCCGCTCCTACCCAGTGCCCATTGTCATGCAGAACACTTTCCCGATCGACAAGATCCGCAACATCGGATTCATCGCCCACATCGACGCAGGCAAGACCACCGTAACAGAGCAGGTGCTCTATGCTACGGGCCGCATTCACCGGGTAGGCGGGGTGGATGATGGCACAACAGCCATGGACTGGATGCCCCAAGAGCGTGAAAGGGGCATAACGATTACAGCCGCCGCCACCTCAGCCCAGTGGCAGGACTACCGCATCAACATCATCGACACCCCGGGCCACGTCGACTTCACCGCAGAGGTTGAACGCTCCCTGAGAGTGCTGGATGGCGGTGTTGTCGTCCTTGACGCAGTGGCTGGCGTGCAGTCGCAATCAGAGACTGTGTGGCGCCAGGCCGACACCTACGACGTTCCCCGGATATGCTTCGTCAACAAGATGGACCGGGTCGGCGCAAGCTATGAACGCACCCTGGAATCCATCCGGCGGCGCCTCAATGCCAATCCCGTACCCATCCAGTTGCCGATGGGTGAAGAGGACCAATTTTGCGGCACCATCGACCTGATTGGGGGCCGCGCGGTCGTATATCCGGTGGGCCGCGGCACTCGCACAAGCGCCGATGACTACGAAGACATACCGGTCCCTGCCGAGTTTGAGGACGAGTATTACCGTTACCGGCAGGAGATGATTGAGAAAATTGTGGAAACGGATGAGCAGTTGCTCATCCGTTATCTTGAGGGCGAGGAACTCTCCGCGGAGGACCTGAGAGGCGCGCTGCGCCGCGCGACCATCGGCAGGGAGCTGGTGCCCGTATTGTGCGGCAGCGCCATCTCCGGCAAGGGAGTTCACCCGCTGCTGGACGCGGTGCTCTATTTCCTGCCCTCTCCCGCAGACGTGCCTCCGGTGGAGGGAGTCAACCCGCAGTCGGAGGAAACCGAGCTCCGCCATCCCGACGACGAGGGCCCGTTAGCTGCGCTGGCATTCAAGGTTGCGACCGACCCGTACGTGGGACGCCTGGTGTTTCTGCGCATTTACTCAGGCAGAGTCAAGTCCGGTGCTTCCGTTAGCAATGTGTCCCGGAAGGGGCGCGAGAGGCTTGGCCGACTGCTGTTGATGCACGCCAACCACCGTGAGGAACTGGAAGACGTCACTGCGGGCAACATCTGCGCCGCGGTGGGTCTCAAGAACACATTCACCGGCGACACAATCTGCGCCGATTCCGGCCAGGTGATTCTCGAGCCGCCGGAATTCCCCAGCCCGGTGGTGTCGGTAGCCATCGAGCCCATGACGCGCGCGGACCAGGACCGGCTGACCGATGCGATGCGGAAGCTGGCGGACGAGGATCCGACCTTCGTGGTGCGGTTCAACGACGAGACGGGCCAGACGGTAATGTCCGGGATGGGCGAGCTGCACCTGGAGGTCCTCGTCGACCGGATGCGCCGGGAGTTCAACGTGGAGGCCCAGGTAGGGCGTCCGCGAGTTTCCTACCGCGAGACCCTTACGCGTCCGTACCGCTCCGAGGCACGTTTTGTGCGGCAGACGGGCGGGCATGGTCAGTACGGGCACGTGGTGCTGGAACTGGAACCGCTGGACCGCGGCGAAGGGATCCAGTTCTCGAACGAAATCGCCGGCGGGACAATACCGCGAGAATACATTCCGGCCGTGGAACGGGGAGTGCGCGAGGCACTGGACAATGGGCCTCTCGGCGGTTATCCTCTTGTAGATTTAAAAATCTCGCTGGTGGACGGCAGTTTCCATACCGTAGATTCTTCGGAAATGGCCTTCCGGAGCGCCGGAATGATGGCGATTCGGGAGGGGGTCAGAAAGGCCGCTCCTGCACTTCTGGAACCGATAGCTGACCTTGAGGTGGTAACGCCGGGCGACTTCCTCAGTGACGTGATCGGGGATCTCGGTACTAGGCGCGCCCAAATCCGAACAATCGAGGGGCAGGACGGCGTACAGACAGTGCGGGCGCTGGTGCCTCTGGGAGAAACGTTCTCCTACACAACGGCACTGCGCTCCGTAACCCAGGGGCGGGCATCCTACACGATGGAGTTCCGCCACTACGAACCGGTTCCCGAGGGGTTGCTCCGAACCCTGCTCTAGCCGGTTAAGGCTTGAGCGCAAGCACGGTTTCGGTGCGGCTTTTCGGGTTTAATGTTTTAGCCCCATGTCGGGGTACCCATCAGAGTCAGGCAGGCTGAAGAAAACGTATGCAGGCAAGGCAGAAAGTCAGGATCATCCTGAAGGCGTTCGACCACAAGATGCTGGACCTTTCGACGGGACAGATAGTGGAGACCGCCGAACGCACCGGGGCGAGAGTTGCCGGGCCAGTGCCCTTGCCCACTCACATAAGGCGCTTCTGCGTGATCCGTGGTCCGCACGTGGACAAGGACTCAAGGGAACACTTTGAGATTCGCACTCACAAGCGCCTGATTGACATCCTGGAACCCACGTCAAAGACCATCGATTCCCTGACCAGGCTCAATCTGCCTGCCGGGGTCGATATTTCCATCAAACTCTAGGTCCGAGTACCAGGACCACGTCCGGGAATTTCCGGACGGGCAAAAGGGCAAGCAGCATATGCTTCGGGGATTTCTCGGCAAGAAAATAGGAATGACGCAGATATTCCGTGAGAACGGAATCGTCGTTCCAGTGACCCTCATCGAGGCGGGGCCCTGCGTCGTTACCCAGGTCAAGACGAAGGATAGTGACGGCTATGAGGCCGTGCAGTTGGGCTTTGACAGTCTGAAGAGGCCCAACAAACCCATGCAGGGGCACTTCCGCCCCAGCAGTGCAAGCCGCTTCCTGCGGGAAGTAAAGGCCGACAATCCGACGGAATTTTCCGTAGGACAGACGGTGGGGATAGACATCTTCACCGAGGGAGAAAAGGTCGATGTCATCGGCCGTACCAAGGGAAGGGGTTTCGCGGGAACCATGAAAAGGCACGGCTTCAGAGGCGGACCTCGGACTCACGGTCAGTCTGACCGGGCGAGGGCTCCAGGCTCCATTGGCGGCGGCACCACTCCCGGAAAAGTGTTCAAGGGCCTGAAAATGGCAGGACACATGGGAAACCGCCGTATCACGGTAAAAGGACTTGAGGTCATTGGTGTCGACACCGACCGCAATATTCTGATGGTCAAGGGGGGCATCCCCGGCGCGCCCAACAGCCTGGTGCAGATCAGGCGGGCGGCCTAGCAGACGGGCAGCAACGCTATGCAAGTCGCAGTGAAAAATCAGTCGGGCGACACGGTTGAGACGATAGATCTCAACGATGCCGTCTTCGACGTACCGATGAATCCGACCCTGGTCCATCAGGCGATGGTCATTTACCAGGGCAATCGCCGACAGGGCACCCACGACACCAAGACCCGCGCGGAAGTGTCCGGGGGCGGCCGCAAGCCGTGGATACAGAAGCACACCGGCCGGGCCCGGCAGGGCAGCACGCGGGCGCCGCATTGGCGGCACGGCGGCGTGGCGTTCGGGCCGCACCCTAGGAGCTACCGGAAGGCGTTGCCCAAGAAGATGAAACGGGCGGCCCTCCGTTGCGTCCTGTCAGACAAGATACGCAGCGACCGGCTTGTCTGTCTTGATTCGATGGATTCCGTGGACGGGAGGACCAAGTCAATGGCGGGCCTGCTGGAGCGTCTGAACATTGGCAGTTCAGCACTGGTGGTCACGCTGGGCACGGACCAGGATGTTGTTCAGGCCGCAGGTAACCTGAAAAGGATCTACACCCTCCCCGTGAACCAGATCAATGCCGAGGCACTGCTCTCGCGGGAGATGGTTATCCTTACCGTGGAAGCGGCCCGGTGGGCTGAAGAGAGCCTGGCCGGTGACCCCCACGGGCGGCGTGGACGGAAGTTCGCCGCAGCCAATGGCTCCGGCGACGATGGCTCTGTTGCAGTTGCAGAAGAGGTTACCGAAGAGCCTGAAGAATCGGTAACAGCAGAATCGGTATCCGAGGGGGATACCCTACCCGATGAGCACGAGGACGGTGAGTAGATGGATATTCACCGCGTTCTGGTCAAGCCGACCATCACGGAAAAAAGCACCATCCTGCAGGAGACGGGCAAATACACATTCGAGGTCGCTCCCAGGGCCAACAAGGTGGAGGTCAAGGAAGCGGTCGAGAAGAGTTTTGGCGTCACTGTGCTGGACGTTAACATTTCCAAGTTGCGGGGCAAGCGAAAGCGTTACGGTCCCCGAATCGCCAAGAAACCCGATGTCAAGAAGGCGGTCGTGACCCTCAAGCAGGGAGACCGCATCAACCTCATCGAGGGGCTGTAAGGGGCTCAGCATGCCGCTCAAGAATTTTCGTCCGATAACGCCCGGCACCCGGAACGCGGTGCGGGCATCGTTTGAAGAGCTCACCGCTCGAAAACCGGAAAAGACCCTCATCTCCCGCAAGCAGAATCACGCGGGTCGAAACAACCGGGGTCGCATTACTACGCGCGCACGGGGCGGCGGCTCCAAGCGAATGTACCGTCTCGTCGACTTCAAGAGAAAGAAGGACGGTGTGCCGGGTCGGGTTCAGTCCATCGAGTATGATCCCAACCGGACGACTCGGATCGCGTTGATATTCTACGTCGACGGAGAGAAGAGCTATATCCTTGCCCCTCACGGCCTGGCAGTAGGGGATACAGTACAGTCTGGGCCGGATGCAGAAATCAGCTTGGGCAACACGCTTCCGTTGACGAACATACCCACGGGAACGGTGGTCCACAACCTGGAATTGACGCCGGGCCGCGGCGGCCAGCTGGCACGGGGAGCAGGCACGGGGGCGCAGGTGCTCTCTCGTGAGGGCGAGTACGTGTTGATACGTCTGCCATCCGGGCAGATGCGCCGGGTGCTGCTGCGTTGCCGAGCCAGCATTGGACAGCTCTCCAACCCCGACCACAAGAACGAGAGCCTGGGCAAGGCGGGGGCCACGCGGCACATGGGCCGGCGTCCCAAGGTTCGGGGCGTCGCCAAGAATCCGGTCGACCACCCCCACGGCGGCGGCGAGGGCCGCTCTCCCATTGGAATGCCGGGACCGAAGACACCGTGGGGCAAGCCGACCCTGGGCTACAAGACGCGAAACAAGAAGAAGGCGTCCAGCAAATTTATAATGCGCCGCGGCAGGAGACGCTAGAATGTCCCGTTCCATCAAGAAGGGACCGTACGTTCATCCCAAGCTGATAAAGAAAGTGGAGCAGGTGCAGCGCTCCGGAGCCAACACGGTCATACGCACCTGGTCGCGGGCCTCGATGATAATGCCGGAAATGGTCGGACTGACTATTGGAGTACATGACGGCCGCAGGCACGTGCCGGTTTTTGTCACCGAAAACATGGTGGGACACCGTCTTGGCGAGTTCTCGCCGACCCGGACGTACAGGGGCCACGTTGCCCGCTCAGAACGCACGAGCCGCGCGAGGTAGCACAGTGCCACCAGTCAGAGCAGTAGCAAAACAACTGGGCGCCTCTCAAAAGAGACTGAAGCCCATCCTGGACTTGGTGCGTGGCCAGAGGGTGGACGACGCCCTCAACACCCTGCGGCTGTTACCGTCGCCCTGGGCAAAACCGGTGGCGAAGGTCGTGCAATCGGCAGCCGCCAACGCCGAAAATAACATGCTGATGGACCGCGACAATCTGAGGATCATCCAGATTACGGCTGACAACGCGACCTCATTGAAACGTTTCCGCCCCAGGGCCCGAGGACGAATCGGCCGCATCACCAAACGCGCCAGCCACGTCATCGTGGTCGTTGACGAAGACGAGTAGCAGGAGAAAGAGGAATGGGCCACAAGACCCATCCATACGGATTTAGGCTCGGCATCATCAAGGACTGGAAGGCCCACTGGTACGCTTCCAACGGGTCGTCTTACCGCGGCCTGGTGAAAGAGGACCTTAATCTGCGCGAGTGTATCCGGAACGAATACCGTATGTTCTCGGACGCCGGCATAGCCAACGTGGTGATTGACCGGGGCGCGCAGGACAGCGTCATCGACATTCACTCTGCACGGCCGGGCATTCTCATCGGGCGCGACGGCGAAAGGGTGAAGAACCTGCGGACGAAGCTGGAGGCCATCACCCGCAGCCGCGTACAGCTGAATATCCGGGAAATCGAACAGCCGGAGCTAAACGCATACCTTGTGGCTCGAAACGTTGGTGACCAGCTGGAGCGCCGGGTTGCTTACCGCCGGGCCATGCGTCAGGCGGCGCAGAGGGCCATGCAGGCAGGGGCGGAAGGGATCAAGATCATCGTCAAGGGCCGGATTTCCGGGTCGGAAATCGCCCGCACCGAGAAGCTGATGCTGGGCCAGGTGCCGCTGCACACCCTGCGTGCAAACATAGACTACGCGCTGGCCGAGGCGCACACGATCATGGGACGCGTCGGGGTGAAGGTCTGGGTCTATACCGGAGAGGTCATGCCCGCCCGGGCCGAAGAGGCCGCAGAGCTGGAGAACATCGAGGTCACGGTTCAGGCGAGTGATCCCGACATTGACATAGAAGCACTGATGGATGCGAATTTCGAGTAGCCGCAAGGTAGCTCGGATAGCCGCCGCACACGTAGCTGGAGTTGATTATGCTACAACCTAAGCGCACCAAGTACAGGAAGCAGTTCCGGGGCAGGATGAGAGGAGCCGCGGTAGCCGGCAGCAGTGTGAATGCCGGTGAGGTGGGCCTGAAAGCGATTGAGCCTGCCTGGATAACCGCAAGGCAGATCGAGTCCGCTCGTGTTGCCATCACCCGCCACCTGAAGCGCGGCGGACAGGTCTGGGTGCGGGTATTCCCGGACAAGTCTGTTACCAAAAAGCCTGCCGAGACCCGCATGGGCGGCGGTAAGGCCGGAGTGGATTTCTGGGTCGCGGTGGTCAAGCCGGGACGTGTAATGTTCGAGGTGTCCGGAGTTCCGCAAAACGAGGCGGTGGAGGCGTTGCGCCTTGCCTCGCAGAAGCTCCCAATCGCAACCAAAATCGTGTTCCGGGACCGCTTGGCAACTGCCGTGAGCAACGCGGCCGCCTAGTTGAATTATGCGTATTCATGAAGTTAGAGAACTCAGCGATTTTCAGCTCCAGGAGGAGTTGGAGAAAGCCGGACGCGAGTTGATGAACCTCAGGTTCAGGGCAGCGACTAACCAGTTGCCCAACTCCAACGAGCCGGTTTCCGTCAGAAAAACCATCGCCCGCCTTCGCACGGTAATCCGCGAGCGGCAGATGTTGGAGGGCCGCTAGTGGTGACCAGAGGCAGGCGCAAGGTGCGCACCGGATTCGTGGTGCGGGTCAAGCAGGACAAGACGGCAGTGGTGGAGATGGTGTGGAAGCAGCGGCATCGCCTTTACCACAAGCAGGTAAGGCGGGTGGGCCGTTTCTACGTGCACGATCCGGAAAACCAGTGTCGTTTGGGCGACGTTGTCAGAATTGAAGAGACCCGTCCCATCTCCAAGACCAAGCACTGGCGCCTGATCGAGATACTGGAGCGGCGCCAAGTTGCAGAGGTACGGCCCATCGAGTTGGAAGGCGACGCCTTAACGGAAGTCGACGTACCTGAAGAGGAAGAAGCAGTCGTCGAAATGGATGAGGATATCGATCCCGATCTCCTCGACCTCCTGGTTACCGGTGATGGTGGCTATGAGGATGACGAAGAGGAAGACGACTAGTCAGAGCATGTACCGGGCCCGGGGTGGCCCGCACCAGATCCAAGGATTTTAGGAATGATTCAGACCTACACCAGGCTTACCGTGGCGGACAACAGCGGAGCAAGGGTTATCCGCCTGATAAACATACCCGGTAGCAGCCGCCGAAAGTACGCCAGTGTTGGTGACGTTGTAGTCTGCAATGTGCGCGAGGCGGCTCCCAACTCGCCGGTGCGAAAGGGCGATGTGGTTCGCGCGGTTGTAATACGGCAGGCGCAGGCGCATCGTCGGCCGGACGGCACCTATATCAAGTTCGACGACAATGCAGCCGTGCTGATTGCGGATAATCTCAACCCCCGGGGCACCCGCATTTTTGGGCCAGTGGCCCGTGAGCTGCGTGACCGGGGATTCATGCGCATCGTATCCCTCGCACCGGAGGTAGTCTGATGCGTATTCGTGCGGGTGACAACGTGCTGGTCATTGCAGGCCGGGACAAGGGAAAGAGCGGCCGCGTAGAGCGCAATTTTCCCCACGATAATCGCGTGGTTGTAGAGGGCGTGAACGTGGTGACCAAGCACATGCGCGGGCGGCCGGGTGTGCGGCAGTCGGGCCGCATCCAGATGGAGGCACCCATCCACGTTTCCAACGTCGTGTTGATTTGCAACAAGTGCAACGAGCCCACCAGGCCCCGGGTCACGTTTCTGGAAACCGGGTCCAGAGTGCGCTCCTGCACCAAATGCCAGGAAGTGATCGACGATGCTCGATGACGAAACGCAGCAACAAACGGAAGAACAGACCAGCGAACAGCGCGGTGGCCGGGGTTCCGGACGACGTCAGCGCGATGGAGGTTCGGCAACCGCGGTGGCCGAACCGTCCGATGACGCGCCTCCCGCGCCGAGGCTGAAACAGCAGTTTCGCGATGAAATTGTCCCGCAAATGATGCGGGAGTTCGGCTACGCCAATCCAATGGAGGTGCCCCGCCTTCAGAAAGTGGTCCTGAACATCGGGCTGGGCGAGGCGTTGACCAACGGGCGGGCGATGGAGGCTGCGGCACAGGACCTGACTACCATCAGTGGGCAGAAGCCGATCATCACCCGCGCCCGCAAGTCCATTGCGGGATTCAAGATCCGGCAGGGCAATGCCATTGGGGCAGCGGTAACCCTTCGCGGCGACCGGATGTACCATTTCCTGGACCGGCTGGTGAACACTGCCCTGCCGCGCATCCGGGACTTTCGAGGCATGCCGCGCCGGGGCATGGATGGGCGCGGAAATTTCTCCCTGGGCATCCGGGAGCAGATCATATTTCCCGAAATCGACTACAACTCGATTGACAGGATTCGTGGGCTCCAGGTGACAATCGCCACCTCAGCGCGGAACGACGCTGAGGCGATGCGGTTGCTGGAACTCTACGGATTCCCCTTCATTCGCGAAACCTGACGGAGGCGCTGCGTGGCGAAGTCTTCCCAGATCCAGAAATGGCTCAAAAAGCCAAAGTATCCGGTGCGGGCCTACAATCGCTGCGGACGCTGTGGGCGTCCGCGGGCATTCATACGGCACGCGGGTCTGTGCCGCATCTGCTTCCGGGAATTGGCGCTGACCGGCGAGCTGCCGGGTGTTCGCAAAGCCAGCCTGTAGTTTTGGTTTTCCGTACCAGTAATCCAAGAATCCAAATACGAAAAACACATCTCCAGAAATGAGGCGCAAATGCCCGTAACCGACCCGATAGCAGATATGCTCACTCGAATCCGCAACGCCATTCAGGCGCGGCACGATTCGGTGATGATGCCTCACTCAAAGATGAAACTGGCCATTGCCAGGATTCTGAAAGAGGAAGGGTTTATCCGCGATTTCGACACTCCCAGGGGCCAGGCTCATCCGACCCTGCGTATTCACTTGCAGTACCGCGAGGGGCGCCAGTCGGCCATAGGCGGTCTGAAGCGGATCAGCAAACCCGGCCTTAGGGTCTACGTCGGCAAGGGAGAAATTCCGAGGGTGTACGGCGGCTTGGGACTTGCGATCATTTCCACTTCCAGGGGTCTGATGGCCGGACGTCGGGCTTGGCGCGACGGAATCGGAGGGGAGTTGCTCTGTTATGTCTGGTGAAGCCGGTGGGAACGGACAGGCCCAAGGGCGAACGCTTTCGCGAATCGGCAGGAAATCAATCCCGCTTCCCAGCGGGGTTAACGTCGATATCGGATATGGTGAGATTACCGTCTCGGGACCGCGGGGGACGCTGACCCAGACTTACCACCCGGATGTGGTGGTAAAGGTCGGGGAGGGCGAGATTATCGTGGAGCGGCTCAGCGAGCGCAAGTTTCACCATTCCCTGCACGGCCTCACTCGCAGCCTGATTGCCAACGCGGTTACGGGAGTGACAGACGGCTACACCCGTACCCTGGAGCTGATGGGCGTCGGCTATCGCGTACAGGCTTCCGGCGAAGGCGTTGTCTTGAATGTGGGGTACAGCCATCCCGTAGAAATTCAGCCGCCGGAAGGCGTAACAATGGAAGTCGAGGGAAACAACCGGGTTCACGTGCGAGGCATTGACAAGCAGAAAGTAGGTCAATTGGCTGCGCGGGTGAGAAAGGTAAGGCCTCCCAACGCTTACAAAGAGAAGGGAATCCGTTACCAGGGAGAGGTACTGCGTTTCAAGCCTGGCAAGTCGGCTGCAAGGAAAGCCTAGCACGCCGCGACCCCAGGGCAGCACGTTGAAATTCGGCAGAGAGATCAGGCACCGGAGAATTCGAGTCAGGTATGCCAAAAGACAAGAACGCAAGACACCTGCGCAAGGTACGCCAAGCGCGGGTCCGCAAGAAGGTTTCAGGAACGTCGGACCGGCCGAGGCTGTCCGTGTTTCGTAGCCTCAAGCACATTTACGCCCAGGTTATCGACGATTCGACGGGCAGGACTATCGTTGCAGCCTCCAGCCAGGAGGCTCTTAAGGAGACCGCGTCCGGCGCTTCAGGTCCGAAGACGGACGTGTCGGCTGTTGTAGGCCAGGTGTTGGCGGAACGGGCACTGGCAGCGGGGGTAACACAGGTTGTATTCGACCGCGGCGGGTGCAAGTATCACGGACGCGTCAAAGCGCTGGCCGACGGATCCCGCGAGGGCGGCCTGCGGTTTTAGGTCCGCTCAACTAACTCTAGGCAGGAATCAGGGAGGTTCAAACCTCAGATGGTACAAACTCCGCCAGGAAGACGCGGTGGACCAGGCCGGGCCGGCGGGCCGGGCCGAGGTGGACCGCCGGGACAAAACAGGCAATCCCGGGATGGTGGCCCAGGACGTGGTCCCCGGGACGGTCGACCGCCCCGAGAGAGGGCGCCACGAGAAGAGGATACAGGCGGTTTCCAGGAACGAGTCGTGTACACCCGCCGTATCGCCAAGGTGGTGAAGGGAGGCCGACGGCTTCGCTTCAATGCTCTGGTGGTGGTTGGAGATGGCCAAGGAACCGTGGGAGCCGGATTGGGCAAGGCTCTCGTTATTCCCGACGCTGTCCGAAAGGGTAACGCGGTTGCGCGCCGGGAAATGGTGACCATCCCTCTCCGTGGGAGCACCATTCCGCAGCAGATTACTGTCAAGAAAGGCGCGACCATCGTGCTGATTAAGCCCGCCCGCGAAGGTACGGGAGTAATCGCCGCCGGTGGTATGCGTGCCATTCTCGAGCTGGGCGGCGTGAAGGACGTCGTTGGCAAGTCCCTCGGCTCGCGGAATCCGATAAACATCGTGTACGCAACGATGGAGGCTCTGCGCCAGCTGAAAGATCCGGCCACCGAACTGGCAAAGCGAGGGATACGCCCCTTGCCTGCGCCTGCCACTCCGGAAGGGGAAGGCGCGACGGCAACTGCAGTGGCAAGTTAATCGTCGCCGACTGTTGACGCGACTATCAGGAAAGCGGGACCAATATATGGCTGAACTGAAGATCACCTGGAAAAAGAGTTGCATTGGACGGCCCAGGAATCAGCGGGAAATCATCCGCTCCCTGGGCCTGCATCACCTGCAGGATACGGTAGTCCACCAGGACTCGCCGACCATTCGGGGAATGGTGAGGAAAGTAGAGCACCTCTTGCGAGTGGAAGAGGTTGGAGGTGCGGCATGATGCAGCATCAAGTGGCGCCCCCAAAAGGGGCACGCAGGAACCGCAAACGTATTGGCCGCGGTGATGCCGCAGGCCAGGGCAGCACCGCAGGTCGCGGGATGAAGGGGCAGAAGTCCCGGTCGGGCCGCGGACCCCGGGTGGGGTTCGAGGGCGGTCAATTGCCCATCATCAAGGGACTGCCGATGCGTCGCGGCTTCACCAACATATTCAAGACGTACTACTCGCTGGTCAAGGTCGAGACACTGAACAGTTTCGATGCCGGTGAGTTGGTGACTCCCGAGGTGCTTGCCGCGCGAGGCTACATCCGCAACCTCAACCGCCCCGTCAAGATCGTTGGCGGTGGTGAACTGTCCAAGTCTCTGCAGGTGGTTGCCAGTAAATTCACCCGCACCGCGCGAGAGGCCATTGAGGCGGCCAACGGAACGGCGGAGGAAATCTCTGCCCGATGATGGCCACCGAGACCCAGGGTGGGCGTTTCCCAAGGCTGCTCCAGGCAGCCATAGACGCGTTCAGCCTGCCCGACCTGCGGGCCAAGATTCTCTTCACCCTCGCCATATTGGCCCTGTACCGGTTCATCGCGCACATTCCCCTGCCCGGCATTGACCAGGTCCAGCTCGACAACCTGTTCCGCAATAACGAGCTGCTTGGTTTCCTGGACCTTTTCAGCGGGGGGGCGCTCAGCCGCATGAGCATCGTCGCGCTGGGAGTCTTCCCGTACATTACGTCTTCCATCGTGATCCAGTTGCTTACCCCGGTCTTTCCGCAATTGCAGGAGATCTCCCGGGAGGGAGAGGCCGGCCGGGTCAAGATGAACCGGATCATCCACTATCTGACTGTGCCGATTGCGCTGGCGCAGGGCTACGGCCAGCTGGTGCTGCTGCAACAGAGCAATGTAATAGCCAGTGTGGGGTTCGCAGGAGATGCCCTGCTGCCCACCATGGCCGCCCTGCTGTCCATCACGGCGGGCACGATGTTCCTGGTGTGGCTGGGCGAAATGATCACCGAGCGGGGCATCGGCAACGGTATATCGCTGATCATATTCGCGGGCATCGTCGCCGGTTTTCCCAGTCTGTTGACGCAGGGATTCCTTGACCGCGACAACGTGCTGGGCGTCGGCTTTTTTGCCATCATTGGCGTATTGATAATTGCCCTGATCGTCTTGTTCAACGAGGCCCACCGGCGAATACCCGTGCAATATGGCCGCAGCATTTTCCGTGGCGGGAGAATGTACCGGCAGAGCGGCGCTACTTACTTGCCTTTGCGAATTAATTCCGCCGGGATGATCCCCCTGATTTTCGCCTTTTCCATCGTGATTTTGCCCGGCACCATTGCTACTTATCTGTCGACTAACACGTCGTGGGTCGGGGACGTGGCGAACTTCTTTGCCGTGCTGCTGGTACCGACGTCTCCTCTCTATTGGGCGATGGTGTTTGTGCTGGTGGTGCTGTTCACTTTCTTCTACACTTTGGTGATTTTCAACCAGCAAAACCTGGCTGAGAATCTGCAGCGCAACGGGGGCTTTGTGCTGGGCATTAGACCTGGCCGGCCTACGCAGGAATATCTGAACCGGGTGATAGTTCGCATCACCATGGGCGGCGCTCTGTTCCTGGGGTTTGTGGCCATCATGCCGTACCTGGCTTCGCTGGTAACGGGTGTGCAGGCCATTTCGCTCAGCAGTACCAGCCTCCTGATCATGGTGGGAGTGGGTCTGGATACACTTCGCCAACTGGAGGCCCAGCTCACCATGCGAAATTACGAAGGGTTCCTCAGGTAACGTGGCGAGCAGTCTTCGGCTTGTGCTGTTTGGACCGCCCGGAGCCGGGAAGGGTACCCAGGCTCAACTGCTCACGGACCGCTTCGATCTGGCGCACGTCAGTTCCGGGGACATCTTTCGCCATAACTTGCGGGAGGGGACACCCCTGGGGCTGAGAGCCAAGGAGTATATGGACCGCGGCGAACTGGTGCCGGACGAAGTGGTGATCGACATCATGCTGGACAAGGTCATGTCGATCGGGTCCCAGGACGGCTTCATTCTCGACGGTTTTCCCCGGAATGCGAGGCAAGCCGAAGAGCTGGAAAAGACGCTGACCGGGCGAGTTCGCAACATAGACCATGTGCTGCACATCGATGTCCCGGAGGAGGAACTAACCCGCCGGTTGGGAGGCCGGTATGTGTGCCGGGAGTGCCAGGCTCCCTACACTCATTCGGGAAGCAGCCCCGCGCCGCGATGCGAGCGGTGCGGCGGCGAGTTGTACCAGCGCGACGATGACCGTCCCGAGGCGGTGCAGAAGCGGATTGACGTATATCGAGAAGAAACAACGCCGGTGTTGTCATTTTACCGGGACAGAGGACTGCTCGTTGAGATCCCGGGGCAAGATACCGTGGACGGCGTTTTCCAACGCATCGTGGAGGCCCTCTAGGCCGCTGAGAGCCCTATGTCTGCCTTTCAATCGATCTTATTTCGGAGTATAATAGTAAGGTGAATCGGAACCGCAAAAAGGATACTGCTTCGACCTCACCATCCAATTATTCGGGCGGGATTACCGTTAAGTCCGCTCGGGAATTGGACTCCATGAGAAAAGCAGGCGAGATCGTAGGCAAGACGATCGAGTTGCTGAAGGCGTCCGTCGAGCCCGGAATGACAACACGGGATCTCGACCGGATTGCTTTCAAGGAAATTACCAGCCGTGGAGCCAGCCCGACGTTCAAGGGTTACAGGGGATTTCCGGCAACTATTTGCACCTCCGTAAACGAGGAGATCGTCCACGGCATTCCTGGAAAGCGTAAGCTCCAGGAAGGAGACATTGTCAAGGTAGATGTAGGGGCAACGATCGAGGGTTTCATCGGAGACGCCGCGGTAACCATCGCAGTCGGCGAGGTACCGGAGGCGCTTTTGGCATTGATGGACGACACCCGGCGGGGACTGGAAGAGGGAATCAAGGCCGCCGTACCCGGGGCCAGGGTTGGTGATATAGGAGCCGCGGTCCAGGCGTACGGGGAGTCCCGCGGATACGGAGTAGTGAGGGAGTTTGTCGGCCACGGCGTGGGAAGGTTCCTTCACGAAGACCCTCAGATTCCCAACTATGGAATCGCCGGGCGCGGGGCACTGCTACGGTCCGGCATGTGCATCGCAATCGAGCCGATGTTCAATGCAGGTGACTGGCGAACCAGGATTCTGGATGACGATTGGACGGTGGTCACCTCAGATGGTAAGCTCTCGTCTCACTTTGAACATTCGATAGCAATAACGGACCAGGGACCGGAAATCCTGACCGTGCATATGTAATCCTTTGGCGCCCTGCGCCAAAGGTACCCAACAATTCTATTTGAAAGGGGTTTTATGGCGAAGAAGCAGGCAATAGAAGTCGAAGCTAGCGTAAAGGAAGCGCTGCCGAATGGTATGTTCCGCGTGGAATTGCCCAACGATCACGAGGTTCTGGCCCATGTGTCAGGCAAGATTCGCATGAACTTCATCAGGGTTTTGCCGGGAGACCGGGTGCTTGTTGAGCTCTCTCCTTACGACCTAACCCGTGGAAGAATCACCTACCGGTTCAAGTAGCGCTCGCGTTTCATCATTCCCGCGCTGGTCAGCTGAGGCTTTTCATCAAGTCCTGCAAGGTCGGGCAGTGGCCTGGCTATATTTTCGTCTTCAGACCAATGTGAATTTCGGGGCACAGAATGAAAGTTACGGCATCTGTGAAGCCGCGGTGCGACAAGTGCCGCGTAATAAAGAGAAAGGGCGTAATCCGCATCATCTGCGTGAACGCCAGGCACGCCCAGCGGCAAGGCTAGGTCTTGCCGTTTATGATTGCATTCGAGACTGTACAGCCACAGGAGGCAACGTGGTACGCATAGCCGGAGTAGACGTTCCCGATCGCAAGAGGGCACATGTGGCCCTTCGGAGCATTTACGGAATCGGGCCAAAGCTGGCTGAAGAGATCATAATCAAGGCGGACCTGGATCCTTCGATGCCGCCCCGGATGAATGAGCTCAGCGAGGCCCAGGTGAACCGGATTCGCGAGCTGGTTGACCGGGAATACCTGTCCGAGGGGGACCTGCGACGCGAGGTCAACCAGAACATTCGCCGGCTGATGGACATTGGCTCCTACCGGGGCCTGCGCCATCGCCGGAACCTGCCCGTGTCAGGGCAGCGCACCCGCACCAACGCCCGGACGCGCAAAGGTCCGCGCCGCACTGTTGCAGGCCGCGGCAGGCGCACCGGCGGCAAGAAGTAGGCGGTGTATTAAATGCCAAGACCCAGAACCAGACGCCGGGAGCGGCGCTCAGTGCCGCAGGGCCGGGCGTATATTTATTCGACCTTCAACAATACCCTGGTCAGCATCACCGATCCCCAAGGTAACGTGATCGCATCCGCCAGCTCGGGCGTGGTCGGCTTCAAGGGATCCCGGAAGGGCACTGCTTTCGCTGCCCAGCGGGCTGCGGAGCAGGCGGGCCGGAGAGCCGGGGATGCGGGGATGCGCCTTATTGACGTATTCATCAAAGGACCAGGTGCCGGCCGGGAGGCTGCCATCCGCTCCCTGCAGGGGGCGGGGCTGGTGGTGACCAGCATCCGGGACGTCACCCCTATTCCGCATAACGGGTGCCGTCCGCCCAAGCGAAGGAGAGTGTAGGGAAACCATATATGGGAAGGTACACAGGGCCGGCCTGCCGTCTGTGCAGGCGCTCCGGCGAAAAGCTATTTCTCAAGGGCGACCGCTGTTTCACTCCTCGCTGCGCCTTCGAAAAGCGGCGCAACCCGCCCGGCAACGTCTCGAGGCGCCGCCGCCGTCCGTCTGATTACGGCGTCCATCTGCTGGAAAAACAAAAGGCAAAGTACATCTATGGGGTGATGGAGTCCCAGTTCCGCAAGTACATGGACGAGGCCTTCAATACTCCGGGCGTTACAGGAATGAACCTGCTACGCAGCCTCGAGCGGCGGTTTGACAACGTTGTCTTCCAGTTGGGGTTTGCCGATTCACGCAAGCAGGCACGTCAATTGGTGCTGCATGGGCATTTTCAAGTGAACGGACGCAAGACGGATGTCCCGTCGTATTCCGTAAGGCCTGGTGACTCGATCACATGGCGCGAAGCCGACAAGACCACGGACTTTTACGCATACCGTACTGAGGGCCTGCCAAAGAGGCCTGTGCCCGCTTGGTTGGGCTTGGACATCAGCGAAATGTCGGGTCGAATCGTTGCTCTACCCTCCGACGAGGAATTGCAGACCACCCTGGACTCCAGGCTTATAGTAGAGTTTTACTCGAGGTAGTTCAGTGTCAATGTTAGACACTTTCGTGATGCCTACCGCTGGTCCCTTCGATGGACCGGTAGTGCCAACCCCCGAAATATCGGTGCAGGTCTCTGGCGACACCTATGGAAGAGTCGCCGTGGGACCTCTGGAACGTGGATTTGCCCAGACAATCGGAAACCCGCTGCGTCGCATTCTTCTCAGTTCCACCCCCGGCACGGCGGTAACCTGGGTCAAGATCGGGGATGTAGTCCATGAGTACATGGCCATCCCCGGAGTTAAAGAGGAGGTCATGGAGATCCTCCTCAATATCAAGGGTGTCCGCATCCGGTCCGCTACGGGACGCGACGGGAAAATGCGGCTCGAGGTCAGGGGCGGTGGGCCGGTGTGCGCCGGCGACATCATGACCTCCTCAGACTTCGAGATCGTGAACCCGGAGCAGCACCTGGCTACCCTGGATGACGACGAGGTCGAGCTGTCCATAGAGTTCAATGTGCGTCAGGGCACCGGTTACCAGACCGCCCAGCCGGGTGATGACGGACTGAACCTCCCTGCCGGTGCATTGCCGGTCGACGCGATTTTCAGCCCGGTTCGCAAGGTTAATTTCAAGGTCGAGCGCACTCGTGTCGGGCATGTAACTGACTTCGAGCGGCTGTTGCTTGAGGTCTGGACTGATGGAGCCATTCGGCCCATAGAGGCAGTGCAGCAAGCCGCCGAAAAGCTGGTCCAGAACTTCTTCCTGTTCAGCAAACTCAGTCGCACAGTGGAGCACGGACTTGACCGGGCGCCGCTTGTCGTGTCTCCCGAGGTCTACCAGACTCCCATCGAAAAGCTGGAGCTTTCGCCCCGGACGCTCAATTGTCTGAAGCGGGCGCAGATTAACCGCGTGGGCGAAGTTCTGGAAATGAGCGACGATGACCTGCTCAAGATTCGCAATTTCGGGGAAAAATCCCTGGTCGAACTTCAGGAAAAACTGGTTGAGCACGGCATCACCGGTCCCAGGCAGGAACGGGATGGCGATTCCTCAGACGTAGGACCATTCACGGCAGATGACCTGACCGAGTTGATGGGTGGTGGAGAAGATGGAGACTCAACATCTCTGCCATCGGGTATGACCTTCGATGACGCCAGCCCTCTCTCCGCTGATGTGGAATCTGACGGCGACGGTCTGGAATACGAGGAGATTGACTAGCAATGGCTTCCCACCGCGTCTCAGGGCGCAGGTTGAGCCGCTACAAGGACCAGAGAAAGGCCCTGATGCGCGGCTTGGTCTCAGAGTTGATTAAGCACGAGCGAATTACCACCACGCTGGCAAAGGCCAAAGAGACCCGTATCGTGGCGGAAAAACTGATTACCCACGGCAAGAAGGGTAGCCTGCACCACCGTCGGCTGGCACTGGCCCAAGTGCCCAACAAAAAGGTGGTGGAAAAAGTCTTTGATGACGTTGCGACGCGTTATACCGACCGTGAGGGCGGCTATACCCGCATAGTGAAGCTTGGCCCCCGCCAGGGTGACTCCGCCCAAATGGCGGTCATCGAGTTGGTCTGAGGGAGCAGGCCAGATCGTAGAACCGGATGATCTGCCGCCAGGCAAGGGTGAGCCTGCCTGCGGCCGGGAAGCACCGCTGCGACGCATTGCCTTGTGGATTGAGTATCAGGGCACCAATTACAGCGGGTTTCAACTGCAGCTTAACCAACCAACAATTCAAGGTGCGCTGGAGGATTCTCTAGCCCGGTTTACGGGTGAGCGAATCCGGGTGCGCGGTGCCAGCCGCACAGACGCGGGAGCCCACTCCGTCGGCCAGGTTGTGGACTTCCTAACCGGTTCCAGGCATCCTGCGGACCGGTTTACACCAGCTCTGAACTATTTCCTGCCTGCCGACATAAGGGTACGGAAAGCTCACCAGGTTGCGGTGGGGTTCCATTCGAGACGCTCCGCCATTGGCCGGGTTTACCAGTACAGGATCCTGGCCCGGGAAGAGCCTACAGCGCTGCTGCGTAATACCCACTTTTGGGTGAAAGTGCCCTTGAATGTCTCCCGAATGGCTGAGGCAGCCAAGTCGCTGGTTGGAACCCACGACTTCAGGGTGATCGCATCGGGGCATCCGGAAGATCGCAGTGCCGTCCGCACCGTAATCCGGTGGGACGTTAAGCAGGATGGAGCCACGGTAGTCTTGGAGAGCGAGGCCAACGGATTCCTTAAACAGCAGATCAGGAAGGCAAATGGAATCCTGGTGGAGATAGGAAAGGGCAGGCAGCCAGTGGAACTCATGAAACAGACGCTTGAGGGGAGCCCTGGTGTTCCAGAGGTCCCTCTGCTGCCTGCACGAGGGCTTTGTCTGATACAAGTGAATTATCCTGAGGGCACATTCAGCGCGCCTCCAGTGGAGACCTAAGAGGACCCATGAAGAGAAACAGCACATATTTCCCGAAACCCGGCGACGTCGATGCCAACTGGAAGGTCCTCGACGCCACGGGGCAGACTCTGGGACGCCTGGCGAGGGATATCGCCGTGTCCCTACAGGGCAAGGACAAACCCTCCTACACCCCTCACACGATGACCGGCGACTTCGTGGTAGTGGTGAACGCCTCCAAGGTGCGAACCACGGGGCGAAAGACTACGCAGAAATACTACTACCGGCACTCGGGCTACGTCGGCAACCTCAAGACGATTCGATTGCGTGAGATGTTGGAATCCCGCCCCGAGCGGGTGATAGAGTTGGCGGTCAAGGGAATGTTGCCGCGCAACCATATGGGACGCCAAATGCTGAAGCGCCTCAAAGTTTACGCCGGCGCACAGCATCCTCACGATGCCCAGGTGGCCCAGGTCAGCTAATTCTGCAGGCCCAGTAAGGGGCCTGCGACGGACGGAGGCAGGAACTCTTGGTGCAGTTGGACACGGCTCAGCAGTATTACTACGGCACTGGAAAGCGCAAGACGGCCATCGCCCGCGTACGTCTGTATGCTGACAACGGCGGCCCTTTTATTGTGAACAGTAAACCCATGGACGAATACTTCGGATGGTCCACCTGGCAGCGCATCGCCAATGACGCTTTTCACGTAACCAACACCTTGAATCGCTTCCGAGTCGTCGCCAAGGTGGCCGGAGGCGGAGTAAACGCCCAGGCGGAAGCTGTGCGGCACGGGATTACCCGGGCCCTTATCGCCTTCGATCCGGCGCTTAAACCCGCGCTCCGGAGGGCCGGCTTCGTGACCCGGGACGCCCGCATCAAGGAAAGCAAGAAATACGGTTTGAAGCGGGCCCGCCGCGCGCCGCAGTACACAAAGCGCTAAACCGCTGCGACTGTCTATGTAAGGTCGCAGTCGCAATCCAGGGTCAATGAAAGCGCCCCGTCTCAGATGGGGCGTTCTTTCATACCTCGCCTCTAACCTTAAGGCCTCACCCGCGGATGCCTTTGCAGGAAGTCGTCCGCGATTTCGTTGAACGTCAGGAATTGCACTCCGTCGTGAGAGGTGATGTACTCGGTCAGCCGCTCCAGCATGAGTATTACCTGGGGCCGTCCACTGACGTCGGGGTGGATGGTGATCGGAAAGATTGCCTCGTCATACTCCCGGTAAACGTAGTCAAACTGGTCCTTCCACATTGACTCAATGTCCCTGGGGTTGACGAACCCGTGGCTGTTCGGTGCTTTCTTGATGAACATCATGGGCGGAAGGTCGTCCAGATACCAGTTGGCCGGGATCTCCACCAGGTCCGTCTCCTCGCCCCTCTCCAGGGCATGCATCCACACATCGGCTGGCTGGGAATAGTCGATCTTGGTCCACCGGTCGCCCACCCGCACGTAGTAGCACTCAAAGTCCCGGTGCATGAGGCTGTGGTCATACTTGATCCCGTGTTTCAGCAGCAGTTCGTTGGTGACGTGGCTGAACTCCCACCACGGCGCCACGTAGCCCGTCGGGGCCCTGCCTGCCAACTCGGAGAGCACCTCTATGCAACGCAGGAGCACAGCCTCCTCTTGCTCGGGCGTCATCGAAATGGGGTTTTCGTGGGAGTAGCCGTGCAGTCCAATCTCGTGTCCCGCCTCAACTATCATCCTGCATTCGTCGGGGAAGGTTTCCGCCGAATGGCCCGGAATGAACCACGAGGTCTTGATGCCGAGGCGATCGAACAGTTTCACCAACCGCGGCGTGCCGACCTCACCGGCAAACAGGCCCCGGGATATATCGTCGGGAGAATCCTCTCCTCCGTAAGAGCCAAGCCACCCACCCACGGCGTCAAGGTCCACCCCAATTGCGCAGAGTATTCGTTTCTCCGCCATTTCTAACACCTCCAGGATGCCCTATGTAAGTTTCAAGAAATCCCCGCAAGTGAGAGGCAGGCTGACTCCTGTCATACACCCAGGTACTTGACCGCAGCGTCCAGCAGGCCGGATACCCGCTCGGGTGAGCCAGCCTCCGCATAGATGCGCAACAGAGGCTCGGTGCCCGAGAAGCGGACTCCCAGCCAACCGTCCTCAAAGTGAAGGCGTCGCCCGTCGATGCTGTCAGAGGCCTCCACCTTGAAGTCGCCAAGTCTGGAAAGTTCTGGATCATTCACCATCCGATTGATACGGTCCCGGTCAGCGGCTTCAAACTCGATGTCGCGGCGGTGGTAAAAGTGAGGGCCGACCCTCTCGAATAGATTCTCCAGCAGCTGGGAAACGGTCTTTCCTGTCCTGGCCATCGATTCCAGGACGAAAAGCCCGCTAAGAATGCCATCCCGCTCCGGAACATGTCCTCGAAAAGCGAACCCCCGCTTTCCTCTCCGGCCATAAGGGCGTTCAGCTCATCCATGCGTGGGCCCATGTGCTTGAAACCGACCCTGACCTCATGAACGTCCACCCCATAGAGGTTCCCCATCTTATTCAGGGCCTGAGATGCCGTGACTCCCTTGATAAGGGAACCACGCCATCCCTTTTCCTCCATGAGATAGAGAGCCAACAGCGAGAAGGTGTCGAGGGTGGTTATGAAGCGGCCGCCCTCGTCGATGACGCCCACGCGGTCGGCGTCCCCGTCCAGGGCGATCCCCACCGATGCCCCTGCAGACGGCACACGGTGCAACAACTCCGTCAGGTTATGAGCAATGGGCTCCGGCTGTGCCATTCCGGGGAACGCCGGGTTTCGGACGCCGTGAAGCTCCTCAACCGTAGTCGCACCGCCCTCAAGCAACTTTGGAAGGTACCCGGCTCCCGCCCCATACATCGCGTCGACGACCACGCTGAAGCCTGCTGAGCGAATAGCGTCCAGATCGACAAGCCGTGAGATGTGGTTGTAGTACGGTTCAGACGGCTCCAGGTCCTCGATTAACCCGGAACTGCGGGCGTCATCGAATTCGTGGATGTCAACGGCGCCAACCTGGCTGATTGCCTCCTCCAGTTCGTCGGTAATTTCCTGGGTAGCGCTGCCCGCGTATTCGGGCTTGAACTTGAAGCCGTTCCAGATTGCCGGGTTGTGGCTGGCGGTGATTATTGCCGCGCCGCCAGCCTCTTGATGCATGACGTTATAGCTCAATACCGGGGTGGGCGCCGCACTGTCCGACAACAGCGTCCGAACACCCTGGCTGGCGGCGACAGACGCGACCGTCGATGCGAATTCGGGGGACAGGAAGCGTGTGTCGTACCCCACGATCAGTCCCCGGTCAGCAGTACCCCGGCGCTTCATGTAATTGCAGAGCCCAATGGCGCACCTGGCCACGTTTTCAAAGGTGTAGTCCTCACCAATTATGGCCCGCCACCCATCCGTACCGAATCTGATCTCGGTTCGCTGAGTCATGTTCCCCCCTGTAAAACGCCATTATGCCAAAAGCGGCGGACTTTGCGCCCGCCGCTTGATTTGAAACCTGATTTGCAGGGTATCCATCCGGGGATTCACCCTCCCCCTCAGGGAGAGGGGATAGCGGTCACGAGGCAGCAGTACGCAGGGCATCAGCCTTGTCTGTAAGCTCCCAGCTCAACCCCAGCTTTTCAGAGGTCGGGCGGCCAAAGTGGCCGTAAGCCGCAGTGGGCTGGTAAATGGGCCGACGGAGATTCAGGTCCTCGATGATGGCGCCCGGACGGAGGTCAAACTGTTCTCCCACCAGCGCCTCGATGCGGTCATTGGCGACGTGGCCAGTGTCGAAGGTCTCTACCGACACCGAGATGGGCTCGGCCACGCCGATGGCGTAGGAAACGATGACCTCGACCCGCTGGGCCAATCCCGCGGCCACAAGGTTCTTGGCCACGTAACGGGCGGCATAGGCGCCGGAGCGGTCTACCTTCGTCGGGTCCTTGCCTGAGAAGGCGCCGCCACCGTGCCGGGCAATTCCACCGTAGGTGTCGACCAGGATTTTGCGTCCGGTCAGGCCGGTGTCGCCCTGCGGGCCACCCACGGCGAACCAGCCACTGGGATTCACGAAGTAGCGAGTGTTGTCGTCCAGCAACTCTGACGGAACGATGGGACGAATGACGTGCTCGAGGATTTCGCTGCGAATCTTCTTTGTGAATGACTCGCGGTCGTCACTGTCCTGGTGTTGCGAACTGATCACGACGGCATCAACGCGGTGCGGCTTCCCGTAGCTGTACTCGACGGTGACCTGGGACTTGCCGTCCGGCCCGAGGTAATCCAGCAGGCCGTCCTTCCGGACAGCCGCCAACTGTTCCACCAGGCGGTGGGAGAGGTCCACGGTGATGGGCATCAGCCCGTCGGTCTCGTCGCAGGCGAAGCCGACCATCATTCCCTGGTCGCCGGCGCCCGTGGCCCGCCGCGCATCGGAAGCGCCGCTGCCACGCTCCTCAAGGGCCGTGGAAACGCCGCTGCTGATGTCCGGAGACTGCTGGCTGACGTGAGCGATCACGCCGCAGGAGTTGCCGTCAATACCGTAACTGACGTCGGTGTACCCGATCTGGCGCATGACGCCGCGGGCAATCTCGTCGAAATTCAGGTCCGACTTCGTGGTTATTTCGCCTGTGACCATTATGAGATTCTTGGTGGCCACGGTCTCGCAGGCAACGCGACTCATTGGGTCCCCGCGCAATGCTGCGTCAAGCACCGCGTCGGAGATCTGATCGCAGAGCTTGTCAGGATGTCCCTCGGTGACCGACTCTGATGTGAGCAGGTACTTTGGGGATGTCATGAATTGAATGGGCATTGGGATTGTCCTCCGGTCGATTGCTCCGGCTGCTGCCGGTGATGGTGGTCAGGAAGGGCTGGGGGCTACGTGCCCTCTTCCCAGCTCTCCTGGTACTTCTGCTGCTCGGCGGTCAGGCTGTCAATGCCCACGCCAAGGGACTCCAGCTTCAGACGGCCGACCTCCCGGTCGGTTTCCGAAGGCACGGTGTGGACGCCCGCAGCCAGCTTGCCCCGGTTCTTCACGATGTATTCCGCAGACAGTGCCTGGTTGGCGAAGCTCATGTCCATTACGGCGGAAGGATGACCCTCTGCGGCTGCCAGGTTGATCAGTCGGCCCTGGCCCAGGAGATACAGCTTACGGCCGTCCTTCATCTGGTATTCCTCGACGAAAGGACGTACCTCACGCTGGGAAACCGACATTTCCTGAAGGGCAGGAATATCGATCTCGACGTTAAAGTGTCCACTGTTCGACAGGATTGCCCCACTCGGCATGACCTCAATGTGCTCGCGGCCTATGGCGTGGTATCCGCCGGTGACCGTGATAAACACCTCGCCGACCCTGGCGGCCTCGATGCTCTTCATCACCGTGAAGCCGTCCATGATTGCCTCGAGCGCACGGATCGGATTGGTCTCGGTAACGATGACGTGGCTGCCCAGTCCGCGGGCGCGGGAAGCGACACCTCGTCCGCACCAGCCGTATCCTGCGACCACAACTCGCCTTCCGGCCCACAGGATATTCGTGGCGCGGGTGATGCCGTCCAGCGTGCTCTGGCCGGTCCCGTAACGGTTGTCGAAGAAATGCTTCGTCTCAGCGTCGTTGACCGCGATGATTGGGTACCGCAGCTTGTCGTCATTGGCCATCGCAGTCAGCCGGATAACTCCGGTGGTGGTCTCCTCGGTGCCTCCAATCACGTCCGACACAAGCTCCGACCGCTGCGTGTGAAGGATGGTAACCAGGTCGGCCCCGTCGTCCATGGTCATGTGCGGCTTGAAATCCAGTGCGGCCGTCAAATGGCTGTAGTATGTCTGGTCATCCTCGCCCTTGATTGCATAGGTAGGAATTCCGTATTCGGTTACAAGGGCTGCTGCCACCTCGTCCTGCGTGCTCAGGGGATTGCTGGCGCAGAGGCAGACTTCTGCGCCGCCGTCCCTGAGGGCGATGGCCAGGTTGGCGGTCTCGGATGTAACGTGGAGGCATGCGGCGAGCCGCATTCCCGCCAGAGGCTTCTCCCGGGCGAAACGCTCGCGGATCAGATTGACGACCGGCATTTCGCGTCCGGCCCACTCAATTCGATTCACGCCGTCCCTGGCCAGAGATAGGTCTTTGACGTCTCCATTCGCTTGCTGTGTAGCCAAGAGTAACTCCTTGGTGTTGTTTCTCAGGCGCATCAGCCCTGAGGCTGCGTTCCCTGATTTAGCGCGGTGATTTAGCGCGGTGATTTTGATCGCGGTGATTTAGCGCGGTGATCGTGGTTTGAAACCTTATGGGTCGTTCCCATAGGAAGTCGGATTGCCAGCGGCTATCCAGGACGGTGTGCCGTCCTCCACGTTGAACAGGTTTTCCGTATCGTAGCCAAATGACGTCGCAAGCTCGCAGGCGAGTCCACTGCGAACACCGGCAGCACAGATAAAGAGCAGCCTCTTGTCCTGCGGCACCTCTCCAATGCGGTCTGCGAAGTCGTCAATGGGGATGTGGATTGCCCCGGTCGCGTGGCCGGTAACCCACTCGTCATCCCGGCGGACATCGACCACCACGGTGTTGTCCGGGTCGCTGTCCAATATCTGCCTGGCCTCTACGGAATCAACACGGAAATACGGCTCACCGGGATCTTGCCTTGGCATGGTTCAACCTCCTGATTGCGAGATAAAGGATCTGTCCTCGGCCGTTCAGGCCACGTATTTTCCAATGATGGGAGCCAGTCGCTGCTTCAAGTCTCCTGGGATCCTCTCGGGAGATGTGATGATGGCATCTTTGAGAGAGGAACCGCAGGTGCAGTCCCGCTCGCCGGAAATTGCAGGGACAAGCCTGCTTATAAGTTCCTTGGACGTTGCAACGTTCTTCTGCAGATTCTGTACAACAGCCTCGACACTGACCTCTTCCGTGTTCGCCCTCCAGACATCGTAGTCGGTGATCCAGGCCAGGGTGGCATAGCACATCTCGGCTTCGCGGGCCAGTTTGGCCTCGGGCAGGGCGGTCATACCGATTATGTCTGCTCCCCACGAACGGTACATGAACGACTCGGCGCGAGTGGAGAAGGCTGGGCCCTCCATCACGACCAATGTTCCACCTGGGTGGACGTTCACGTCCATCGCCTGGGCGGCGCGGTGGACGGCCTGGCTGGCCACAGGACAGAAGGGGTCGGCAATCCCCACGTGAACCACGATGTTCTCATCGAAGAACGTGCTCTCACGCAGGCGAGTCCGGTCAATAAGCTGGCTGGGGATGACGAGGTCCAGGGGAGCGAATTCCTCCTTCAGACTCCCCACCGCACTGACGGAAATAACCCGTTCAACTCCCAGAGTCTTGAGTGCATATATGTTAGCCCGCACCGGGATATGGGTGGGATTGAAGCGATGCCCTCGTCCATGCCGGGGGAGGAAAGCGACACGCACCCCGGAGAGGTCTCCCAAAACGATTGAGTCGCTGGGACTGCCGAAGGGTGTGTCTACGTCTAGGCTCTCAACATTTCCCAGACCGTCTATCTCGTAAAGGCCACTGCCCCCGATGACAGCTATTTCCGCTTGAGCTTGGTTCACCGTATCTTCTCTTAAGGTCCCGTATTCACTGCCAGCTTCAGACTCTCCGTAAATGGAGGAGACGCGATGCCCTGCTCGGTGACGATGGCATTGATGTACCGGTGCGGCGTTACGTCGAACGCGGGGTTGACCGCCGCCACTCCCTCTGGTGCTGTCGCCACGCCCGCAAATCTCGACACCTCTTCGGGTGGCCGCTGTTCGATTTCGATTCCGTCGCCGTCCGCGAGCGCAAGGTCAATGGTGCTGGTGGGCGCGGCAATGTAAAAGGGAATGCCGTTTTCACGGGCCAGAACGGCCAGCATATAAGTGCCGATCTTGTTGGCGGTGTCTCCGTTGGCGGCTATACGGTCGGCGCCCGTGATGACGCAGCCGATTCGACCCTGCCGCATCAGCATGCCCGCTGCCGAGTCGGCGAGTAGCGTCGCTGGAATGCCGAGCTTCTGGAACTCCCAGGAGGTCAATCTTGCCCCCTGGAGCCAGGGCCGCGTTTCGGTGTTGAACACCTCGAACCGCTTGCCCGAATCCCAGCCCGCCCGTATGACCCCGAGCGCAGTGCCGAATGCGGAAGTTGCCAGGGCCCCGGTGTTGCAATGGGTCAGGACTGAGCCTCCGTCCGGCATCAGATCCCTGCCGAATTCCCCCATACGCCGGTTGATTTCCTCGTCCTCGCGATGGATTTCCTCGGCCTCAGCCTGCAGCCTTCCAGGAATGTCGTCATTCAAAGCAGAAGACTTCGCGGCAGACATCATCCTGTCCACCGCCCAGCCGAGATTTACGGCTGTGGGCCGGGCGGCCCGGATGCTGACACAGGCCTGTTCCAGTCGGGTCAGAAATTCCTCGGGATCGCCAGAGGTGATATCCCTGGCCGCCATGTAGACGGCGTAAGCCGCAGTTACCCCTATTGCGGGGGCGCCGCGCACTCGCATCTCCCGAATCGCAGACACCGCATCCTCATACCGCTCCACTACGATGGTGGTTTCCTCGGCGGGAAGAAGGGTCTGGTCTAGCAGATGCAACCTGCCGTCCTGCCAGCTTATTGGTCGGATCTCACTCAAATAGCCAGCTCCAGGGGCTTATTGCAAAGGAATTTGGCCGGGCAACTAGGGATCATGACCACCGGCGGCGGGGGGCTCCAAATGACGGGCAACAAAAAAGCTTCTCGCGCGAGAAGCCCATTCCGTCCCCAATTCCCCCCGATCCGGGCTGTACATCCGGCGCTTGGGACTGTTTCATGCTACTAACCCCCGCGCAATGTGTCAAGGAATGTTCATTTGAATGACGGCGCTCGGGAAGGTGACCGGGTCCAGGGCTATCGCATTTGGAGGAGCAACCCTTGCTCACTGGCTGAGTGAACCGTCATTCCCGCGCAGGCGGGAATCCAGTGGACGGAAGCCGGGAGAAATCGCGTTAATCACACGCCTGATAGGCCCTTCCAACTCGATGGAGAATGCACTCCGAATGACCTGGATTCCCGCCTGCGCGGGAATGACGAGCTAGAAAAGTCAAATGCGATTGCCCTGTGACCGGGTCTCCATCGGTTGACACTCAAATGGCTGAACTACAATAATGTTCTAGGAATTAGTGGGTGCTGATTAGCGAGTGCTGTTCGTCCTGCGATCGAGCAGAAAGGCAGGAACCGGGATTTTGAACTCATGAGCAGGCCGAATCTGGCATATTCGGATGGTCAACTCGGGTTGTTTACCGACCTCTACGAATTGACGATGGCCCAATCGTACTTTGTCCAGGGAATGCACCAGCCTGCCACCTTCAGCCTCACCGTTCGCAGCTACCCGCCAAATCGCGGCTTCCTCGTCTCCGCCGGCCTCGACGATGTTCTTGATTTCCTGACCCAGCTACAGTTTGACGACGACGCAATCCTGTATCTTCGGTCCCTTGGTATATTCAGTGACGACTTCCTCGAGTTCCTGAAAGGAGTACGCTTCACCGGCAGCGTTCGGGCCGTACCCGAAGGCAGGCTGTTTTTTGCGGACGAGCCGCTCCTGGAGATCACGGCGCCCATCATCGAGGCTCAACTGGTCGAGACTTATGTCATCAACCAGATGAACCTGCAGACCTCGCTGGCCACAAAGGCGGCCCGGTGCGTCTGGGCAGCCCAGGGTCGCGGCATCGCCGACTTCGCCTCCCGCCGCACTCACGGCTCTGACGCCGCCATGAAGATGGCCCGAACCAGCTACATCGCCGGCTTCGCTTCGACCAGCAATGTATTGGCCGCAAGTCATTATGGTATCCCGCCCGCGGGAACTATGGCGCACTCTTTCATTTCCAGTTTTCTGACAGAGTTGGACGCTTTTCGGGCCTATGCCGAGTGCTTTCCAGACCGAACCATCCTGTTGCTCGATACCTATGACACCGTAACAGGGGCTTTCAACGCAGTAAACATTGCTAAGGAGTTGGAGGCCGACGGGCATCACCTGGCGGGCGTCAGGTTGGATTCCGGAGACTATGCCAGTCTCAGCCGCCAGGTTCGCCATGTTCTGGATGACCACGGCTTGGACTACGTGAGAATTCTGGTTAGCGGCGGCCTCGATGAATACGAGCTTGATGTCCTGGTAAACGCTGAAGCGCCGATAGACCTGTTCGGTGTGGGCACCAAGGCAGGGGTCTCCGCCGATGCTCCGTGGTCGGACATGGTTTACAAGGTCTCCTATTTCAACAACCGGCCCGTTATGAAGCTGAGTGAAGGGAAGATGTCCCTTCCTGGCGCCAAGCAAATTTTCCGGCGGACCAATGACGGTGTGCTGACTGGCGACATCATAGGCCTCGAGGAGGAAAGTGGACCGGTGGGTTCTGAGCCATTACTTCGGGAGGTTATGTCGTCCGGCATCCGAACTGAGCACACGCCCAGGCTTGGGGAGCTGCGAGACCGGTTCCAATGTGAGTTCACGATGTTGGATACCCGTTTCAAGGACCTGCGGCGTCCCCCCAACTTTCCGGTCGCGGTCAGTTCGCGCCTGCAGAGAATGACCGCAGAAGTGCGGGAGGAGGCAGTGCTGACCAACGTGTCGGGCGAGACCCCATAGACCTGTGTGGCAATTCCCCCGTGTCAACCTACAGTCGCCCTACATTCTGTCGCTTTCGTCTTCAGGCTCCCTCATCCATCCGCCGAGCTGAGTATTAATCGCCCATGAAAACCGCCGTATGCATGAAATACGTGCCAGTGATTGCGCGTATGCAATTCGATTACGAGGCCAGGACCATCGTGAGGGACGGAGTACCCTCGGAGGTCAATGCTTTCGACCAGTTGGGCCTTGTCCGTGCGGTAGAACTGAAAAGCGTCCCGGACGACGAGGTCGTGGTGTTGACCATGGGACCGCCCACAGCCGCCGAGGGACTGACCACCTGCCTGGCTCTCGGAGCCGACAGAGGTGTGCTCATCTCTGATCGCGCCCTGGCGGGCAGTGACACCCTGGCCACCTCGAGAGCACTGGCGCTTGCCCTGGCTCGGGAGGCCCCGGACCTGATCATCTGCGGGCGCAACAGCACGGACGGCGAAACGGGACAGGTGGGCCCCGAGGTCGCTGAGCTTATGGGCCTGCCGCATGTGAGTCACGTACGACGACTCAACTTGAGCGACGACCGCCTCACCGCAGTTGTTGAGAGAATTACCGACGAGGGCTTCCAGACGCTGGAATGCGACCTGCCTGCAGTCATCTGCGTTACCGAAGGCATTGCTCCCGAGCTTTTCCCCAACCGCGAGCAGATGGAACAGGCCGCCACCAAGCCCGTGGACGAAGTGAACTGCGCCATGCTGTCGGACGATACGTCGCAGTTCGGCTCACAGGGATCCCCCACGTGGGTCAACGAAATACGCCTGGTGGAGCCAAACCGCCTTGGCGTCACGCTGCAGGAAGTCACTCCCGAGGATGCAGCGCAGCAGATTGCAGATTCGGTGCGGGAACGCCTGGCTGAACTGGCCGCAGCGGAACCGGAGATGTCCGGAGAACCTCTGCCCCGATACCCCGGCCAGGCAGAGCGCAGCATCTGGGTCGTTGCCGAGAACTCACGCGACGGACTTGCCCACGTCACTTACGAGATGCTGGGCAAAGCCCGCGACCTCACGGCCATTACCCGCAGCGAAGTGATTGCCGTCGTCATCGCCGGGGGGGGAGAGGCCTATTCACAGTCCTTGGCCGCTGCCGGAGCCGACAGGGTTTTGCTGATAGACAACTCGTCCCTCGGGCCAGTGTGCGGACGCGCCGTGGGAAACGTCCTCGCCGCCGCGGTGGAACGGGAGACGCCCTACGCAATACTGTTCGCTGCCACAGCCGACGGTCGTGACCTCGCGGCGCGGCTGGCGGCGAAGTTGAGCCTGGGATTGACCGGTGACGCCATCGACCTCGAGATCGACGATGATGGCCAACTGGTGCAGTTGAAACCGGCTCTGGGCGGGAACGTCGTTGCCCCGATCCTGTCCAAAACCCTTCCCAATCTGGTCACCCTTCGTCCCGGGCTGCTCACGCCCGCCGTGGAGGACCCAGGCGCAACTGCGACAGTCGAGCACCTGGCTGCCGCGCCATTCGAGGGAGCAGACGTCCGTCTTGTCCGGGAGGAGTTTCAGGAAGACACCGAAGGACTGGACCTGGCCCGCGCCCGCATCGTCGTCGGCATCGGAATGGGGGCAGGCGAGGAAAACGTTACAGGTCTGCAGGACCTGGCCCGCTCCATCAGCGCTTCCGTGGCCACCACACGAGACGTGGTCCACGCCGGCTGGTTGCCCCAGCAGCTCCAGGTTGGAGTCAGTGGCCGTACCATCGCCCCAACCGTTTACATTGCGGTCGGAATTCGCGGTGCCTTTAACCACACCGTGGGCCTGCAGCGGGCGGGTATCATCGTAGCCGTCAACCAGAATCGCCGCGCAACAATCTTCAGGTCTGCCGACTTCGGGGTTATTGGCGCCTGGCAGGAATTTCTGCCCCCGTTGATCGAAGCGCTCCGTCCGGTGCTGGCTGACCTCCCTTCCTCCTGACCAATCATCCAACGGCTGCTGAGTGATATGTCCGTTACCGAAGAGCTGGCCGAGCACATATCCGCCACAAGCTTTGACGCCATGCCTCCTGAAGCAGTTGAGGCAGCGAAGGTCGTGATTCTGGACGGCCTCGCGGTGACCCTCGCCGGGTCCAGGGAAAGAGCGGCCCGGATAGTGGCCGAATACGCCCAGGAGATGGGCGGAAACCCTCTCTGCTCCGTCTTCGGCCAAGGGTTCAGGA
Organism: Dehalococcoidia bacterium; assembly: GCA_965219395.1. Lineage (GTDB taxonomy): Bacteria > Chloroflexota > Dehalococcoidia > Lucifugimonadales > UBA3495 > VXOI01. The sequence goes on along the minus strand of CBDCNN010000002.1, from coordinate 2,107,507 downwards.
CATCGCCGCCCATGGCTGCCTTCGTTAACGGAGTGGCCGGGCACGTCCTGGACTACGAGGTGATGTGGCACCCCGCAACTCATGCCACCTCTCCCACGCTGCCCGGCATCCTGGCGCTGGCCGAGAGCCGAGAGGCGAGCGGACGGGACATAGTCTCTGCTCTGATCACCGGCTTCGAGGTCCAGGGACGCATTCGAGTGGCTTCGGCGCACCTCGGTCTTGGCGGGTTTCATCCGCCGGGTCTGGTGGGAGTGATGGGCAGCGCGGCGGCAGGCTCCGTGATGCTGGGCCTGGATACCCAGCAGACCCGAATGGCCCTTGGCATTGCTGCGTCGCGGGCTGGTACCGTGTCCGCCAACACCGGAACCATGACCAAGTCCACCCACTGCGGCAACGCCGGCCGCATGGGACTTGAGGCCGCCCTTCTCGCGGACAAAGGATTCACGGCCAACGCCAACGTGTTTGAGCATGAAAGCGGCTATGCTGCCGTCCTCTTCGGAAACGACTTCGAGCTCGACGCAGTCACCCGGGATTTCGGTAACCCCTACCGGCTGGTCGACCCTGGCGTGGCCATCAAGAAGCACCCCAGCCAGTATGGCACCCACCGCGGAATCGACGCAGCTCTCGACCTGCAGGCAAGGTTCAGCGTCGACCCCACCCGGATAACAGCGGTTTCGATAGAGGCGCCTGTCATGCGCTACGTCGGCCGTCCCTTCCCGGAGACCGGCCTGGACGGGAAATTCAGCTTCCAGTACACCGTCGCCGCAGCGCTCCTGGACGGGCAAATCGGTATCCAGACATTCACTGACGAGGCGGTTCATCGCCCGGAGGTGCAGGCTCTCCTCGAAAAGACCACCGTTGACATGAAGCCCGAAATACCGGCCAATTTCGACGATATGTGGATCACGATAAGCGTCGAAACGGCCGACGGGCAGACATACAGGTCCCGCTGCGACCGGCCAAAGGGAATTTGGGGCAACCCGCTGACCCGCGACGAACGGCTGGCCAAGGTGCGCTCCTGCGCAACCCGAGTTCTCGGCGAGGCGGACACTGAACGGTACATCGAGATCGTTGAAGACCTCGAAAACGCCTCCAGCGATACCGTGCAGGAACTGGTGGCCCTACTGGCAGGGCCTCCCAGCGACTAGACAGTCTTTCGTGGCAGGGATTGCGGGTTCCCATTTCCCCGGCCATTCCGAGCGAAATTATTGCGCGAGCCGGGCCTCCCGGGTTTAGGTATCGCTACTCCTCCAGTTTACGAACAGCCATCGCGCGCGACGGGCGGTTCCCAGTTCAGCCCCTATTAACTTGACACTGCCCATACGGCGCAAGAAAATGGCTGGTACTGGAACTCAGGCTCTTCACAACTTTGCGTGTGCATCACTGCTTACGCTGCGGAGACCACCCAATCCTGACAGCACGAGGCCAAAATGGACTTTGCATACACTCCTGAACAGGAAGCCCTCCGCCAGGATATCCAGGCATTCATCGCGGAGCACGTGACCGACGATGTCTTGGGCGAGCTGGAAACCGCAGAGGAAGGTGGTCGCGGAGAGCACTACCGCGAACTGGTTCGCAAGGTTGCCGAACGCAAATGGATTGGAATCAGCTGGCCCAGGGAATACGGTGGGCAGGGCGGAAGCCGCATGGAACAGTACATCGTGGAGGAGGAATTCGCCCGCGTTGGCGTCGCGGTCGGCGGTGCCGGTAGCGGCGCTCCTGCCATCCTGGCCGCAGGGACCGAAGAGCAGAAGCAGCATTTCATCCCGGGGTTGATTAACGGGGAGATCATTTTCGCGCTGGGCTTCACCGAGCCGCAGGCCGGCGCCGACCTGGCTGGTCTGCAGTGCCGCGCCGTGCGCGACGGCGATGAGTACGTCATTAACGGCCAGAAGATGTACACCTCGGCGGCCCATTACGCCACCCATATTTACCTTATGGCCCGCACCGACCCGGATGCCCCGCGCCATCGTGGCATTTCAATATTCCTGGTTCCAATGGATGCCCCCGGCATCACCGTCCGTCCCCTCTGGACGATCCAGAACGACCCGCCTGCGCCCCTCGGCACAACCTATGGAATGGCCCGAACCAACGAAACATTTTTCGAGGACGTGCGAGTTCCGGCGTCTGCACTGCTGGGCGAAGAGAACACGGGCTGGTACGTCGGCGCCATGGGCCTGAACCTGGACCGGGTGGGCGCGAGCCGATACCTGATTTCTGTACGCAGGGACGAGGATATCGTCAACTGGGTTAAGGAAAACGACTTCGGCGGACACTCTCCCGCCGCCGACCCCGCAGTTCGGGACAAGCTGGCCGAGCTCTGGACCGAAGCCCAGGTCTGCCGCCTGATGACCATGCGAAGCATGTCCCTGGTTGAGCGGGGCGGCAGCTTCACCTACGAGGGTTCGGCGGAAAAGGTCTTTGCGCCTGAACACGGCGTCCATACCACCGAGACCATCACCCAGATTCTCGGACCCTACGCCCAGCTGCTGAGCAGCTCAGAGGAGGCCATCGAAGAGGGCGTTTTCGCCCACAACGTGATGGGCGCCTTCCAGTCGGGCATCAACCACGGCAGCGTGCAGGTAATGCGCGACCAGATGGCCCGCCGCGGCCTCGGCATGCCTCGGGGTTAAATACCAAAGAACGCCACCACACCTACTCAGGAAAGATAATGGACATACTGCCCTCTGAAGAGGAACAACTGCTAAAGAATGCGGCCAGGGAATTTCTGGAGGCAGAGGTTTCCACTACCTTGGTTCGCGACATGGAACTGGACGAAAACGGCTATCCGCCCGGCCTTTGGAGACAGTTGGCCGACCTTGGCTGGCTGGGCTTGGCCATGCCCGAGGAGTATGGAGGCCAGGGTCTGCCCCTCACTTACTTGGGGCTGGTTATGGAGGAGTTGGGCCGCGTCCTCGCTCCGGTTCCGTTCCACAGCACCATGACCACCGCTCTGACCATCGCGGAGTCCGGAACGGAAGAACAGAGGCGGGAACTGCTCCCTGCGGTGTGCAGCGGCGACATGGTGATGACCTGGGCAGTCATCGAGCGTGATCCTCGCCTGATTCCATCGGCAATAGTCGAAGAGGCAACTGGCGACGGCGACGGGTGGATCCTGCGTGGCAGCAAGATGTTTGTCGACAACTTCAATGTCGCCCGAAGATGCCTGGTGGCCGTCCGCACTGCCCCGGCGTCGGAGTCCAGCGAGGGCATCTCGCTGTTTCTTGTCGACCCGAACGCTGCGGGAGTTTCCCATACCCAGCTGGTGACGCTGGCCAAGGACAAGCAGAGCAGGGTGGACCTGGGCGGCGTAAGGGTCAGCAATTCGGACCTGATAGGCGGGCTTCACAACGGCTGGCCCATACTGGAGCGGATGCTGGAACGTTCCACCGCAATGCTTTGCTGCCAGATGATCGGGGCCACCCGAAAAGACGCCGAGCTCGCCATCGAATACTCGAAAAACCGCGTAGCCTTCGGTCGGCCGATCGCGGCCTTCCAGTCCATCCAGCATATGTGCGCCGACATGCTGCTGTACACTGACGGCGCCCAGCTTCTCACCTACGAGGCCCTGTGGAAAATGGACCAGGGGCTACCGGCGGGCGTGGAGGTCTCTCAGGCCAAGGCCTTCGCCAACGAGAAATGTGAGGCCGTCGTCAGGCAGTCCCAGGTCATCCACGGCGGTATCGGCTTCATGATGGAGTTTGACCTGCATCTGTGGCTGCGTCGCGTGTCTGCCTGGACCATGAGGCTGGGCACAACCTTCGACCATCGTGCAAGGATAGCGAGCGCCCTGCTGGATAATCCGGGCAAGGTGCGTCTCGGATTGCCTTTGCCCGCCTGATTTTACCCGGCTCAACTGGAGTGAATGTTATGGCCATGGACCCCGTTTGCGGCAAGGAAATCGACCAAGAGCAGGCCCGTGCCCAGACCTCCCAGACCCGGCATGGAGCTTCGGAGGTCGACCCCAACCAGGGAACGCGAATCTTCCACGACGGCAGCTGGATCTATTTCTGCGGCCTTGATTGCCGTACCAAGTTCCTGGCCAGTCCAGCGACTTACACCGGCAGCTAACCATCCCGTCCCGAGGCCCCTCTCACTAACAGGATGTGTGACAAATGTCTGGCGCCAACTCGTCATTCCCGCGAAAGCGGGAATCCAGGGGCTCTGGCAGGACTGAGACATGGGTGAAAAAGCATTTGTTACACACCCTCTAACAGGGAGGGAAACAAATTACTGAGTGGAGATTCCGATATGCCGGATGACCTGAAACTCGATCCCAAATCGACCGCATTGATTCTCATCGACATGATCAACGCTGTGGCGAAAGGAAATGGTCCGCCATACAACGTGCCCCCGAACCGCCAGGGTGTGATCGACAATTTTGTAAGATTGGTGGCCCACTGCCGCGAGGTGGGGACTCCGATCATCTACATCACCACATACCGGCGCGCTGATAACTCCGATGCCCCAAAGACCGTGGCCGACGTGGGTGGCGGTGGAGGCGCGGCTATGCTGGAAGGCACTTCGGCAGTGGAAGTCATCGATGAGTTGGCTCCGCAAGCCGGAGACTACATCGTCGTCAAGCCCAGGTTCAGCGCATACTACGGCACAAACATGGACGGCATCCTCAAGTCCCTTGGCACCGAGACCATCCTGGTTGGCGGAATATCCACGCAACGCAGCGTGGAGGGAACCGCCCGCGAGGCCAAGAACCGGGACACCCAGTGCGTGGTGGTCAGCGACTGCTGCACCGCCGGTGAGGAAGACGTCCACGAGATGACCATCAAGCACGTGCTCCCCCTGCTGGTGCGGGTACGAGACACCGGCGAGGTGATAGCCGCGCTATCCTGAGCCGGAAACTGCCAGGGCGCTATTGCAAGCCAGCCAACACCGATTGGACTACCCCTCCCAAGGGCGACTAAATGTCAGGAGGCGAAGTCATGACAGACGTGAAGACTATCCTGGTAGGCACCATTGGACAGGGAATCATGCGCAGCGCCGATGGCGGCGAGTCCTGGCGTCGGGTGGGCATCGACGCAGGGATGCACTCTGATGCCCTGGTGCGTGTCCTGTCCAACCACCCGGACCGGCCCGGCGTGATTTTCGCGGGCACGGACAAGGGGCTGTACCTTAGCGAGGATGGCGGGCAGAAGTGGGGGCTGCTGGATACCGCGATGAGCGGCACATGCGTTTGGGCAATGGCCGTCGACTCATCCGACCCCAACCTGATGTTCGCCGGTACGGGCACCCCGGATCCCGCCGGCATCTTCCGCTCGACGGACGGCGGGATGACCTGGGAGCAGCGGCCAGTTGAAATCGCCGCTGAGTGCCCCAACGTGGGCGTGCCCCGGGTTACGGGCATCGCTATTGACCCCAACAACCATCGCGACGTGTGGGTGGGTCTCGAGGTCGACGGACTCCGCCACAGTTCTGACGCCGGAGACTCGTGGGAATCCATCAATGGGACCGCGATTCCCAACCTCGACGTTCACAATGTTGCCGTGGCCGCCGGGCCGCCTCACACGGTCGTTTGTGTGGTGAACAACGACGTGTACACCAGCGGGGACAACGGCGGGAGCTGGGACCGGCTCGGCATCCGGGAGGTCTTCCCGCTCACCTACCCACGGGGGATCATGGTGAAGCCGGACGACCCCAACGTGATCTTCGTAACTATCGGCGACACCACTCCGGGACAGACCGGCACCATCATGCGCTCCAAGGACACTGGCAAGACCTGGCAGGACTTGCCCCTGCCCGTGGAACCCAACACCGCCATGTGGACGGTCAACATTCAATCCGCCGACCCGTCGGTGGTATTGGCGGGCAGCCGCTACGGCTACCTGTACCGCAGCGACGACGGAGGCGATTCCTGGAGCAAGCTGCGCCGCGAGTTCAGTGAAATCTCCAGCGTGATGTGGCTGCCTGAGTAGTCAATAGCCTTCAGGGGCGATGTTAAAGGCCGCAGGGTCCGGAGTGCCGAGCCCTGCGGCTTTTTTGCCTGAACGTACCCGTTACCGGACCTGGGCTATATCGGGCTCAATAGCCATGATGGCCTTCCTCAAGGAATCTCCCGGATAATGGTAGCCCGCAGTTGGGGAAGGAAGTTCCATTCCCTCCACATTGTCGGTTTCTATCACCTCGTCTACTATGTCGCACAGTTCAGCAAAAACAGATTTTTCATCCAACCCGTGGCAGCACCCCCCAAATATTAGGCCAGGAGCGTAGCCAATATAGCACTGGTCTTCCTCAGACCATGCAACTACCTTTGCATATCGTGCGCTATCCTTCATTGCTGCGACTCCTCAATGGCATTTCGTACGTCGTTAACCTGATAAGGCCTAGCATCTCTGCCCGAATTTCCAGACAGAAGAACTTTTTTCCTCGTGACTGGATGGACGAAGTTGCGGTGGCTTCCCTTTCCGCCACGATTTCGGAACCCTGCTCTCTCCAAGTCAGCGATTAATTCTCTTATCTTTGGCGGCACTTTTTGACGGAGACGCTCTAAATCAGCTTGATTCCAAAATCATAGCACAGCGGTCAGTGGTAGTGGCGGGCCAGCTCGTTGGCGTAATGGCGGCCGAGGGTTTGGCGGTGTTCGTTGAGCCAGCCGGTCAGGCGCGTAGTACCGGTCGGCGGATTGCTGGAGACCAGGTGGCCAGCCATGAGGCCGTCGATCTCGTCGCGGGTGAGGACGACATCACGGAGTGGGACACTCATCAACTGCGCGGCCGCGTAGACCAAGGCGGGAGGCAGGTTGACAAGGAGAGAGCGGCCACCCGTGATGCTGCGGACGAGGGCAACCAGCTCCTTGAATTTGAAGGTCTCGGGCCCTACGGCGTCTATGGTGACGTTGCCTTCGGCGGATGCTGACTCCACGGCCAACCGGGCCACGTCCTCAACGAAGACCGGCTGCACCGGATAGTCGCCGGAGCCGGCGATCGGAAACAGGGGGAACCGCCTCAGGAACCAAGCGATGTTGTTGATGAGGATGTCCTCCCGGCCGAAGACCAGAGTGGGGCGGATGATGGACCAGGCGAGGCCGGAATCCCTCAGGTAATACTCAACCTCGCCTTTGCCCTGAAAGTAGGGCAGGGGCGACTCGGCGGATGCGCCAGTGATACTGATGTGCACGATGCGGCGCACCCCTGCGAGCACGGCGGCGTCCACCAGGTTCCTGGAATTGTGCACCGCCAGATCGTGGTTGATGCCGCCGCGGGCGAAGCGGATCCAGAACGTGTTGTAGAGGGTGTCGGCCCCCGCCAGGCTTCTGGCCAGCTGTCCCGTGTCCTCGAAGTCGAGGGGGTGGCGCTCGACCTGATCACCGAAGGGACTGAAGGACTGGGGATTGCGGGTGAGCGACCGCACGGTTTCGCCATCCTCAAGCAGGCGCTGGGCGATGTACTTTCCCGTGTAGCCGAAGGCGCCGGTTACTACGCTGAAGTTGCTCATCTCTGGTTACGTACAGGTTCAGTCCGGGCGGGCACGGCGGTTGAGGATTCAGTATTGCCGTGGCGCTGGACTTCGTCGAGTTGCATTTGGGTGGCCGGGCCCATCTCAACAATCATAAGACAGTCTGTCTTGTCGGTAGACACAATTTCCGAGAACTCCAGATACGCCTGCACTGCGGGGTGGTCAAATCGGCATTCGCCATCAACCGATTCGCCCACCAGCGCCTGCTGGTACGGAGAGGACTCTTCCCAAAACAGCGGCACATTCCTGCTTCATCCGTTCCAGCTCAGTTCCGGTGAGCGGGCCGATGGTGACTGCCTGGAAGCAATTCTCCGGATTGGTTCTATAGGTCACGGGGAATTTCGACAAATCCTCGGTGAACCTGCATTCTCCGTCAATCTTTTCGCCCGCCCGAATCCTGACTACCCGAACCGGGTCGGACGATGATTCGCCGATGTCGCCGCAGGAAAGGGTCAATGCCAGCAGGACTGCGAGGAGTCCGAAAACGAGCCGCACGAATGAACTTGTTGGATTGCTTTGGAAATGACAGCCCCTCTCTTTTTGAGAGGGGCTGTTCGTCAAGCTCAACGCTTAACTGAAGGGTTACGGGGCGAGACCGGCGGTGCCGGAGCGGATGGTGTCCATGCGGGGGCGGTCGTCGTACGGCTGCAGCTGGACTTCGTGCAGGGCGGGAATGACTTCCTTGCCCAGCAGCTCGATGGAGCGCATGGTGTCCTTGTGGTCCATGGCGCCCTCGTTGCCGTAGATGTGGATGTAGCCGGGGCTGAGGCGTTCGATGACCTCGGTCAGCCTCTGGGTCACGGTGTCGGGGTTGCCGACGATGATGTTGTTGACGCCGCGAAGCTCGTCATAGGACAGGCCGACGCCAAGGCCGCCAGCGCCAGCGACGTTACCGGTGGGCCGCTGGGCCTTGATCTCCACCGACGCACGGGACTGGTAGCCGGGCGGGTCGTTGTGCTCCATCGGCCCGCGCTGGCGGTGCTCAATGGTCCACATGAATTCCCGGCCAAGCTCGATGGCCTTCTCGTCGGTGTCGGCGACGAAGCAACGGAGCAGGTAACCGAAGTGCTCGGGCCCTGCCTTCCAGCCCTCTTCCTCGGCGGTGTCGATGTAGACCTGTTTGAGCCACTCCGTGGTGTCCACGAGGGCGCCGAGGTTCATGTAGGGGTGCTTGTGCTTGGCGGCCCAGACCACGCTCTCGGGAGAGCCGGTGCCGGGGAACCAGATGTCGGGGCGGGGCTTCTGCATGGGCACCACCCACGGGTTGACGGCGCGGTAGTGGTAGTACTGGCCTTCATAGCGGAAGGGGCCGGGCTCGGTCCAGCACTTGATGATCAGGTCGTGGGCTTCCTCGAAGCGGGCCCGGTTCTCGGTGGGGTTGACGCCGCCCTGCAGCGTCTCAACGGCGGTGCCGCGCACGAAGCCGGAGATGATGCGGCCGCCGGAGTAGCAGTCCAGCATGGCGATTTCCTCGGCCATGCGGATGGGGTCGTTGATGGCGATTACGTTGCCGAGGATGGCGATCTTGACGTTCTTGGTCAACTTGGCGATGACGGCGGCGTCGAGATTGACGGAGGGCTTCATGCACCAGTACGAAGCGTGATGCTCGTTGCTCATGATGCCGTCGAAGCCGACCTCGTCGGCCAGGGCATACTGTTCGTGGTACTGGTTATAGAGGATGCTGGCCTTGTGGGGGTCGAAATAGGTGTTGGGGAAACCCAGGCGGCCGGAGTCGTACTTCTCCAGGTCCTGGTCGCCAACGTGGCCGTAGGGCTGCTCGGAGAACCAGTAAATTTCCGCCTTATCTTTGGGTCGCGCTAGCTGGTCAACCATTCTCCACTCCTTGTGTAGTCTGCGTGGCGCCGGTTGGGGGAATTACCGCGGGCGTCCCGCAAGGCGTTTCACCGTGCAGACAGGGAAATCGTCGAAGAATTCCGCATCGCGGCCTGGGACTCATCCCGCCATTAGCTGCCGCAATTATAGTCATCGCCGATTTGTTAGGCAACAGCGGGGAGTTGAGGCCAGAGCCTTTTCAAAGTCCGGCCGTCATTCCCGCGCAGGCGGGAATCCAGCGCCCCCGCTACCAATACCTCTGGACTCCCGCTTTCGCGGGAGTGACGTCTTCTTTGTGAACAGTTCGCCACCACACTTTGCAATCGTCCCGAGCGGAGGGGCAGGACGATTGCAAAGTCGCTCAATCACCCACACCGCTAGTCCTGATCTTGTCGAAGAACCTGTCCCTCAATCCGTCGATGGTTCGACAGCCTCACCACCAGCTGGCGATCAGTGAGAGGGGTCACCTGCCTGTCGGATTTGTCAGAATTTTCAGGCTCAGCGTCGCTGGACCTCAAGTAATCCAGAAGCCCGTGCACCAATTCCGCGTAAGTGATTTCCGAATCGTCGCCATCGTCGTCAGTTTCGCTGACAGGGGGCTGAGAGCCTGAGCCAGTTGGGCTGTCGGGACTGAAATTGTCCATTTCCGCCCCATTTATTCCCGTTCCGTCCCATTCCATGGAGTCCTCGCCAGGATTTTGAACCTGAAGTCCGCCGGAATCGGGTTCAGCGGCAGCGAAATTTCGGAGTCCCGTTCCATTTAGTCCCATCGTGTCCCATTCTGGCATTCCGGGGGAGTTGTGGCCGGACTCCTGGGCAGCGGCGTCTATAGAGGAGGTATCCTCCAGGTCTTGGGAATAGTGGAGCATAGTGTCGTCGGCGGGATCATGGTAATCAGACAAAGCGTGTCCTGGGGCATCAGTGGCCGTGTCAGATTCAGCCCTCCCTTTGCGGCTGTCCCAGTTAATGGTATATGTGTTCTAATATAGCAGGCAATGGGCGGGTGTCATCAGTTTTTCTGCGCCAGGAATTTTATGGCCGCTGGATGGGCAGAGTATGGTTGGCGCAGGGCGGAGATCGAGAAAAGATGCCGAGGGTCGCTTTCGGGTTGTGGCAGGTGGCGGCAGGGGTTAACATTGGGCTGCTTCGCGTCGTCCCTCGCCAGCCCAAAATTGGTCCAGGGACGAGCGTGGCGGGCACAAAACGTCATGTCATAAGGAGTACGGAAATGGCTCTATCGTTGGCGGACGCAAACAGAATCATCGGCGCCTCCATCGCAGAGGCGGAGAGGATTGGTATCAAGCTTAGCGTGGCGGTGGTGGACGGAGGCGGGCAGCTGGTGGCCTTCCAGCGGATGGCGGGGGCCATCGCGGTGAGCGCGACGGCGGCACCCGGCAAGGCCGTGGGGTCGGTGTTCTTCGGGCGGGACAGCCGGGAGATCAACGCGGAGTCCCCGGTGATGCAGGCGATTATAGGCAGCCAGGGCGGACGGATCATCCCGGCGCAGGGTGCCATCCCCATCGTCCAGAACGGCGAGCTGGTGGGGGCCATCGGCGGCAGCGGCGGCACAGCCCAGGAGGACGAGGACTGCGTCCGCAAGGGCCTGGAGTCGCTGTAAAAGAGCCTGATGCAACACTAAGTATGCAAGGGCCGGTCAGCATGATCGGCCCTTCGGTAAAATAGAAGACTCCGCCGGACTAGCTGAAAGAAGCCCATGCCACCGAAGATACGGGAGTTGATCGCCGAATTGGAGCGGGCCGGGTTCCGCAACCGGGGAGGCAAGGGAAGCCACCGAAACTTCGTTCATCCAAGTTCGGTTAGGCCGATCACAATTTCAGGCAATCTTGGAACTGACGCCAAGCCGAAGCAAATCAGGGACGTGAGAAGGGCGATAGAGGAGATAACGGAATGAAAGACAGCGCCCGGTACGTCAAGATCGTCGAATGGTCTGATGAAGACCAGTGTTACACCGGCACGTCTCCGGGGCTGATGCACGGCGGGTGCCATGGGGACGACGAGAGAGCGGTATATGCCGAGCTGTGCGATATTGTTGAAGAGATAGTTGAGTTATACCGCGAGGACGGCAAATCACTGCCGCCTCCTACTGCGGGCAATGGAATAGCCCGGGAGATGTTCGAGCGTTACGTGGCGGATGGGGAACTGGGCTCAGCGACAGTGACTGCGTAGTGCGCAATCGCCCGGTGATGCAGGCGATTATAGGCAGCCAGGGCGGTCGGATCATCCCGGCGCAGGGTGCGATTCCGATAGTCCAGAACGGCGAGCTGGTGGGGGCCATCGGCGGCAGCGGCGGCACAGCCCAGGAGGACGAGGACTGCGTGCGGAAGGGGCTGGAGGCGCTGTAGGGTTCTGGCCCCGGGTCTTCGCTGACGCGAACATTGCAGGAACGAGAGCGCCCCGCTGGGTTGGACCGGCGGGGCGGTTTGGTTTTTCAGGGATACAGGTACGAATTTTGTGACAGTTGCAGGCAACATACCTAACGTAAGCCGGATATAATATGAGCTACACTTGGCGGGCATTGTCATATAGGGCACTGTAGACTGACCTTGGCCCTTCTAATTTAGCTTTGAGTTCGAGAGGACCTAAAGATGGCCATTCCTGAACACATTCCTTGGCAAGCGACTGGTCGAACGCTGGGTAGCGGGGGCCAGGGTCAGGTTCAATTGGTTACTCGTAAAGACGACCCCGAGGGTACCCATTTCGCACTCAAGGAACTCAGGAATACAGCCTCCTCGCAGGCTAGGCAGCGATTCCAGCGAGAGATACAAGCGGTCAAGGGCTTGAATCATTCGTCGATAGTGAAAATCATCGACCATTCCGGGGCGGACGATGATTTTCACTTTTACGTTATGGAATACCACGAGGGTGCGAGAGATTTGGAGAAGGTCCTCTTCTCGGGAGCTAACCCATATGAGGGGAATGTCGAGGCCAGTCTAACTCTATTCGAGAAAATCATCAGGGCGATTGCTGAATGCGAAAGGTCAATTCCTCCGATTGTTCATAGAGATATTAGTCCCAAGAATATTCTTGTCCTTCCTGACGGGACTGTGCGTTTAATCGATTTCGGCATTTGCCAGATTCAAGATGGGGCACTAATTACCCTAACCGACGAAAACGTGGGTGCTCGAAACTACACGTCACCGGAATGCGAATTTGGAGACGACTCAGAAGTAGGTGTTTACTCGGACATTTATTCCTCAGCGAAAGTCTTATGGTCCGCCATTACTTCAAGAAATTGAGCATTCGCTCGAGAAGAACCCGTGTTTGGCAATCAATCTATGGAGCAGATCTTTCCAAGGCAGACCGACACTTGGTTCCTGATGAACATATTTGAGCGCACGATACGTCGTAATCCTTCGGACCGATGGACGACAACTAGTCACGTTTTGGCTGAAATGGCCGAGTTGAAGTATTTGATCCAAAGAGGGTTCCCGCATCCAAAGATCATCGGAGACCGTTGTCCATCTTGCGGTTCTAATAGCGCCAGGGGGTATGCGGTAGGTAACGAACCCCTTAAGTTACCAAGCGTTGAAGGTTTCTTTCAAATGCTGTGCAACACCTGCGGATTCTATTTTCTACGAAACGCACAAGTTTGGGCAAATCATGTCAATCGCTTAAACGGCCTGAATTAACATCGGGCTGAATTGGAGGACTTAAGGGCGGGTACGAAACCCGCCCCTACACTTTGTGGCCAGTGGCACGCAGAGAGGTTCGGCGTAGTTCGGAGATCGCTATTCCGACAATTGTATGAGTGCGACGTTCATGGGATCAGCGCGGACTTCCTGGTGGGCCGGAATGTGCTGGCCTATGGCCACGGCGAAAGTCCTGACACCGGTGGCCCTTTCCAACCTTGCGGCCCGGTCGGCGGCGCGGTTTATGTCCCGGTCGCCGATGGTGAGGGATATTTCCACTACCGCGTAGGCGGGTTCACCCTCGTGGGTTCCCCTGACGATGGCATCTGAGAGCATGACCTCAAGCAGGTCATGCTGGTCCACGAGTCTTCCAGCCTGATGCCGAGCCTGATTCGGTGCCGTGAGCGGCGGAGTGGATCAGGCGAGGCCTGCGGAGCGCCAGAGGTGGCTGACGGGACTCAGCAGGGTGTGGCTGACGTGCCGCTTGTATTCCACTTTCTTGATGAAGGAAGAACTGGCCCGGATATCTTTGAGGAGTTCGGCGAAATGATGGCTCCCCTGCCGAGAGCGGGTTTCGGTGGTATCTGGGCCCGGCTGGGTCATTTCTTTTCTATCCTCTGGATCATCCTATGTGATTTCCATTGTATCTCACGCCGTCTTCATTGATGAGCAATACGAAAATGTAGGTAGCGCTTACTGGATTCCCGCTTTTGCGCGAATGACGGGGTGAGAGGGGAGGCAGTGTGGTATTCTATGGTCGCTAAGTGGTCAGCCTCTCAATCAGAACTGCAAAGCCCGTAGCGGCAACGGTTGCACCCACCATCAACCCGACCATCCACTTTACCAAGCGTGCTTCAAGCTGCGCCAAGTCCTCTTTGGTTGCGTAGTGTTGCATTTCGTAGCGGAAATCTTCTTTTGTCAAATAGTCAGAAGTCGCCATACAGAACCGTCGCCGTCTTTCTGTCCAATTGTAGCTGGAGATCAGTGCGGAAACCAGAGAGTGTAATGCCACCATGCACGACACCAACATTTACGGTCTGAATCCACCGACGGCCGAGTGACTGCTGGTTGCTTTGGTAAAGCAGCAGAGGGCGGGAGTGATTCCCGCCCTCTTTGGTTTGTGCCGTTAAGGGACTGTGCCAGGGCTAGTTCGGGGTTACGGCGAGGGAGCGGATTTCGCCGAACTCCTTCTGTAGCTTGTTCCAGGTGTTGCCGCCGTCTTCGCTTACGTAGACGTAGCCGAATAGGCTGGCGGCGGCCACTACGTTGGGCATCTCGGGGTTGTTGGCGAGCCAGTAGACTACGGAGTTGGGCTCGACGGGGAGGTTGGCCTTCTCCCAGTTCTGGCCGCCGTCGCGGGTGACCTGCACCGCGCCGGTTACGCCGGGGATGAAGTCGCCGTTGCCGACGAACATGGTGCTGGGGTCATCGGCCTTGATGATCATGCCGCGGCAGTAGGAGCGGGCGTCGGCCTCACCGAACTTGGGGAAGTAATGGTAGTCCCAGCTCTCGCCCTCGTCGTTGCTGGTGGCGATGCCGAAGGGGCTGGTGCAGTAGAAGGCGGGGTTGTCGCCGCCGCGCAGGGCCATGCCGTGGATGTCGCCGTGGAAGGGGTCGGGGCCCAGGTCGGGCAGGTGGACCCAGTTGTCGCCGCCGTCGAGGCTCTTGTAGACGCCGTCGACCTCGATGCCGGCCCAGACGGTGCGGCTGTCGCGGGGGTCGACGATGATGTTGGTGGTGCGCGGCGTGCCGATGGGGCATTCCATGTTCACGCCCATGTCGAGCTTCTGCCAGGACTTGCCGCCGTCGCGGGAGCGGAAGCCCTCGGGGCGTGTGCCGGCGAAGATGGTGTCGGGGTTGCCGGGATCAATGGCCACCGACCACACCTGCAGGTCGCCGGTGGGGGCGTCGATGCTGTCCCACGAGAGGCCGTTGTCCTCGCTGCGGAACAGGCCGAGGCCATCGGAGCCGGCCAGTATGCGGTGGGGGTTGTCGGGATAGGTACTCAAGGCGCGGACGTTGCCCTCGGTGGGAATGGGGTTGCGAATCTTGGTCCAGGTATCGCCGCTGTCGGAGCTGATGTTGAGCCCTTGGCCAATAGTGCCCACGAAGATGGAATAGTCACCCATTTTCATGCCTCCCAGATTGCATTTCGGTAGTCTATTCGGGTCTGCCGCTATGATAGCCGCGCGTGGGGGAAAATTCCAGCGGAAGGCGACGGGGCTGGCTCGTACAAACTGTGATCCTTGTGATGGGCGGGCCGACTGGTTTTTGGTTTACGGTGCTGTTCACGGTCGAGGTTCTATTGATTAGGATTCCCATCGGGACGGTATTGTCATGTGCAGAGCTGCCGAAAGGGCTGCCCCTACCGTGTTTATTGCCCAACGGGCTGCTTCGGAATCCTGCCTGTTGGCCGTTCAAGTTGACACTCCGGCAAGGCCCATTCACAATAAAGTTAGAGGTGACACTGGAATTCAGGGAGGAGAACAATGACGACCACTGCCTACACGGTTGACGAATTCATTGACGACGTTCGCGGGATTTTTGACGCGACGCAGGACCCGCTGGCGCAGGCCAAAGGCGTGTCCGAGAAGATGGAAGTGCTGCTGCAGACCCCCGGCTGGCTGGAGGAGCGGCTGGAGCTTCCCGACGAGGGCGGCTATGGCCGGTATGACCTGCACCTGGACGAGGACTACGGGCACCCGGGCGGCGGATTCTGGCTGATGGCGTCGGTGCAGAAGCCCGACCAGGACAACCTGCCTCACGACCACGGCGCGGCATGGGTGGTCTACGGCGTGTACGAGGGCGCGATCAAGCAGACGAAGTTCCGCTGGTTCTACCCCGGTGAGGGCGTGGACTCGGTGCAGATCGGTGAGACCGGGGACTTCGTGCAGGACGACGGCAAGGTGGCGTTCTTCCTGCCGGGCGAGATCCACAACACGCTGAATGTGACGGGCGACCGGGCGCTGGTGGTGCGGCTGGAGTCGCAGAAGCTGGACCGGGTGGTCCGCTACCAGTACAACCCGGAGGAAGGCACCGTGACGGTGATGGACCGCTAGGTCCGCTCTAGGCCATTCGCTCGCGGCCACTGTTCGCTGACGTAGAAACGCCCCTCGCAGCTGCGGGGGGCGTTGGTTTTTGGGGGGCGATCGTTGAGGATGGGGGTCAAGCTAGAAGGGGGTTCAGGCGGCCCTGAATCAAAATCCCGAGATAAGCCAATCCACACTATTTTTTGCCGCTTGCTGGATGGCATTGTGCTAAGACACCGGAAGCTTTCGAATAACAAATGCGGGTTGGTTTAAGGTCAATAGGCACAATATAACCAGGAGAACGGAGCTGGCTCACGCACTCGAACAAGCTCCTGACGCGGACTAACTCGAACGTAAGGTACACTTGCGCCTGTCTGATGTTCAGTTCACAAGGAGTCGCGCTATCAGGTGCTTCATGGCAGCGAGAGCCCCTATTCACCAATCGTTACCTGGCGTATCTCCCCACTGATTTCTCGTTCAATCAAATCAAGAACGTATTTGTGCGGCGTTTCCAGCGTGGATGCCGGGTTGAATCCGTGAAGCTCCTCTGGTAAGTGTTCTCCTGTGAGCTCATTGCGGATTATCTCATCTTCCCACCACCGTCGTGCCGGGGAATCGCCCTTAAAGCGTAGGATCCTTACCGGACGAACGGACAGTATGCGGAACGAGTTGAACAAGAGCCAAAGACGGCGCGGGACATAGGGCTCGCGTTCTTTGCACTGTCCGATCTCACGGAACCGGTCTAGGTCTCGGTCCAGTTCGGCTTTGGCTGTGATGTAGTCCGGGTTACCCAACAGTGCAGCATCGGAGATACAGCCGTGGGTTATGTCGATGTGGAAGATGGCAAGGCACTGGACACGTTTTATTTCTTGGACTGCGTCCCATATCGCTTGAGCAGACTTTACTTGAATCTCATTGCTTCTAATTTGCTCCGGGCGACTGACGATAACCGTCCCCACACTTTGGTCAACGGTCACTGTGTTCGAGTTTCCCTTTATCCCGCCAACCTCGATGGCGCGGTTATTGTCCGACTTGTCGCGGCGAAACCATTTGAAGATAAAGGTTGGCTTGAGACTACCCAAGAATCCGTCCATCTAACATCCTCCTAATCGCTGCCTCCTGCCGGCAGAGTGGTGGGCTCATTGTCTTGCGGCAGTAACAGGGAAGCAGGGCTTTCGCCGCCAAGTGTGGTAACGGGCAGCGGAGCCGAGGCTATGAAAGCCATGGCCAATTGGTAGAATCAAGATAAGGACGTTGGTGTCAATAACCAGGCGCATCTGCACCGCCACCTCTCCTAGCCCAGGCGACGGCGTCCGCTATGTCCTGCTCAGTTATTCCCAACCTTTCGATTTGTTCATGGACATCGTCCAAGTTCGGTTGCCTGAGCGGAGTTAGGACGAAACTGCCGTCCTTTGCCTCTATGTCCACGAACTCACAGCCGTTAAGGGCGAGAACAACCTCGTCAGGGAGAACCAGCTGGTTGCCGCCTATCAACTTTGCTCGCATCTCGCGCCAACCTTTCTGCTGATTCTTATATTGTAGCTTACTCCGCTGCCAATTCAGCGCGGAGGGACTCGGTAGAGGGTAGGTCGAGGTGGCCTTGGGGGTTGATTACTACGCTGCATTCTTGGCGGGCGTATTCGGGGGTCAGCTTTTCCTGGCGGACGTCCTCGAGGACGGCGTGGGGGTCGCGGGTCAGGGGGTTGCCGTAGCCGCCGGCTCCGGCCTGGATGACTCGGTAGAGGTCGCCTTTCTTCAGGGTCATGAGGTGCTTGCCGGGGAGCTCCCGCTCGTCGGGGGTGCCGGGGTGCGCTTGGTGTTTGGAGATCCGAACTTTCACTCAACGATTGGCTGGTAGTTTTCTCTCAGTTCTCTGGGAGTGATGATCGGGACGGAGAATTCGTTGGCGAGAACGAGGAGGTCGTTGTCGCCGGTGACGAGGGCGTCGGCGTTGCCGGCTAGGGCTAGTTCGAGGAAGGGACGGTCGTTGGGGTCACGAGAGTTCGGTACATCCAATGCAGGAGGAATCGGAACCTCCTCACACCAGGGTATGTAGTCGTTCAACATAGTCCGCTGGTCGTTTTCGCTAAGTCCAAATCTTACGTAAGACAAGATTCGAACCAGTTCCGCCGTGGTTGCTTCACTTCGCAAAGGTAGGATCAAACCGGTCTGCCAAGCGCCCTTAATCCAGACCAACGATCCGTAGGGATGCATTAGGGTGGACACCGTTACGTTGGTATCCAAAACCAATCTTACGTGAGGAGTTACTGGCCTCGAGCCCATTTGACGGCGTCGTCAATATCCTTCTGAGTTATCCCTCGCCGTGCCAGCTTGGCTCGCACTTTATCGGCTGCCGTGCGGGGAACCGGAGTAAGGACAAGGCAGCCGTCTCGCTCTTCAATGTCGAGGTATTCTACGCCATGCAGGCCCAATGCCACCACGTGCGGAAGGGTGATCTGATTTGGGGCTGTCATTTTCGCGCGCATCTAGCCAGCACCTCGATTAGATACTTTCAGTATAGCCTAGTCCGCCCCCATCTCCGCCCGCAGCGCCTCCGTCGCGGGGAGGTCCAGGTGGCCGTCGTCGCCCACCACCACCCCGTACTCGGCCTTCGCGTATGCAGGCGACAGCTTTTCCTGCTGGACGTCTTCCAGGACGGCCTGGGGGTCGCGGTGGAGGGGGTTGCCGTAGCCGCCGGCGCCGGCCTGGATCACGCGGTAGAGGTCGCCCTTCTTGAGGGTCATGAGGTGCTTGCCGGGGAGCTCCCGCTCCTCGGGGGTGCCTGGGTTGAGGGTGTTCTGGGTGGGTGTGCCGTCCTTGCCGCCCTCGACGCCCCAAGGGCGGAAGTTGGTGCGGTCGGAGCGTAGCTGGAAGGTGGCTTCCTCGGCGAGGAGGCGGAACTCGCGGACTATGCCGAGGCCGCCGCGGTATTCGCCAGCGCCGCCGGTGTCGGGGACTAGGCCGAAACGCTCGACCAGCAGGGGCTGGTCGGACTCGATGCTCTCGATGGGGGTGTTGGCCATGTTCAGCACCGGCGAGGCGAGGCCGTCGGCGCCGTCGATGCTGGGGCCGCCGCCGCGGGGACCGTCGTTGTTGAACTCGAGGTAGACCCATGCCTTGCGGTTGGGGTGGTAGCCTCCGAAGCTCAGGCCGATTTCGCCGCCGCCCCAGGCTGCCGGGACGCGACCGGGCAGGGCCTGGGCCATGGCGCCGAACATGGCTTGGCAGATGCGGAATCCGGCGAGGCCGCGAGCCGCGACGGGCGCCGGGTGCTGCGGGTTGACGAAGCAGCCCTCGGGGGCGGTGATGTTGAAGGGACGGAAAAAGCCGCTGTTGGACTGGATGGCGGGGTCGATGAGGCACTTCATGACGGCGTAGACGTTGGACTTGGTGTAGGCGAAGTTGGGGTTGATGCTGCCCTTGGCCTGGGGAGAAGTGCCGTCGAAATCAACGAAGACCTCATCGCCGTCGATCTTCACGTTGACGTGGATGTCGATGGACTGAGGGTCGATGCCGTCGTTGTCGATGTGGTCGACGAAGCTCCACTCGCCCTGGGGCAGGGAAGAAAACTCGGCGCGGGTGAGGGCCTCGGTGGTGTCCAAGATGTCGGCCATGTAGCTCTTCATCTCCTCGAGGCCGTAATCGTCGACCAGGCGGAGGAGGTCGCGCTCACCGAAGCGGACGGCGGCGAGGAGGGCCTGGACGTCGCCGAGAACCTTGTCGGGGACGCGGACGTTCTTCTCGAGGATGCGCCAGACTGCCTGATTCAGCTCGCCCTCGGCGTAGAGCTTGAGGGGCGGGAGGATCAGGCCCTCCTGGTAGATCTCGGTGTTGTCGCAGGCGTTGCCGCCAGCGACGCGCCCGCCGATGTCGGTCTGGTGCCCGATGCAGCAGCTCCAGCCGATGAGGACATCGTTAACGAAGATGGGCTTGAACAGGAATATGTCGGGCAGGTGGCTGGCGCCCTCGTAGGGGTCATTGTTGGCGAAGATGTCGCCGGGTTTAACGTCATCGCCGAAGGCGTTCATGACGCCCTCGAGGGCGGGGGCCATGCTGCCGAGGTGAGGCGGCAGGGTGAGGCCCTGGGCCACCTGCAGGCCCTCGGCGTTGAAGAGGGCGGTGGAGAAGTCCATGCCGTGCTTGATGACCGCCGAGCGGGCGGTGCGCACCACGGTGAGCGCCATGGTGTCGGCGGCGCTCATCAGGGCGTTCTTGATGATCTCGCGAGTTACCGGATCGGTCGTCTGCAGCATCGGACTCTCCTCGTGGGCTCGGGGTTGGGGAGCGGAATTGGTTTGGGGCATGGTGCCATACACAGGCAGACCAAGCAAGAATGGGCGATTCCCCCAATTGTGTTCCGAATCAGGTAGTCGAGTAACACTTCCAGCAGAAGCATTCGGCAGAAGCATTTGGAGTTGGATTGCTGTTTTCGCGGCAATGACGGTTGCACTTGCCTCAAGTCCAACAGATTGAAATGCCTCTGATACCTGCAGGTCGGCCTGGCATGGGCGGCGGATAGCCCGGTTTTCGAGGGTTGGCTTGCCGATCACCAGTCGCCCTCCAGCGGGCAGAGGCGCGGCGAACAACTTACGCCCTTAGGCCGGATGTGAAAAGGGCCCAGGCCACCCGGCGATGGCCGTGAGGGCCAGGAAAATCACGCGATTTTATAGTCCAGATTTTAGTGAGTCGCGTCCACTTTTCCTCGCATAACTGGTGATGAGAAACCCAGCTTTCGTTCCCAAAACTTTTCCACCTCCACCTCCACCTCCACCTCCCAGATAAGGCCAGAGTTTCCTCCAATAGCAAGTCGGACCTCTGCAATCATCTCCACAAATTGTTAATGAATTGTGGGGGTACTCTTACGTTTTATGCACAAAAAATCCCCTCATTCTCACAAATAAGTCACATCTACAAGGTATGTTTTTAACGTTACTTTTCGGTCTAGTCGTTCATCAATGCTGATCCAAATCAAGCTGAAAGGGAGGGTTATTGCTGTGGTGGATGGACTAATTGCAGCTATTCGATATCGTCGACTCCTGATACTGATATCCGCCATTACTGGAATACTGTTTTTCCTTGTGACCCAGGAGATTGCAAACGCTACTGTGCCGCTTACATCGAGGAACTTTGACCTCATATCCAGCCAAGAAAAACCGCGGGGAGTGTGGGGCGACGGGACCACCCTGTGGGTTGCGGAGAATGATGGAGACAGCAGCGAATACATCATTGTTACCTACAAACTAAACTCCGGAGAAAGACACTACCAGGGCGAATTCAACCTGAGCGACGACTCCGTCAAGATACAGGGGATCTGGTCAGACGGTTCGGTAATGTGGATTGCGGACTGGGACGACAAGAAACTCTACGCTTATGGGCTCAACAAGCAAAGCAACAACAATACCCAGCGAATTCCTGAAAAAGACATATCGCTGGCAGGCAGCAATGACCACCCCAGTGGTGTATGGGGATTCGGCACCACTATCTTCGTTGTCGACAGGGACGACACTTACGTATATGCGTACAGCACCACTGACGGGAGCCGTTTGAATAATGAGGAGTTCGACCTGCATGGCGACAACGACCATCCCTGGGGCATCTGGGGAGAGGGCACGACTGTGTGGATCAGTGACGTTACCGACGACATGCTGTATGTCTACGAGAGGAACCCCAATTCCCCCTCTCACGGAGACCACAAGCCAACGTTAGACATCAGGCTGCCTCTCGAAAACGACGACCCCACGGGCATCTGGTCTGACGGACAAACAATGTGGGTCGCCGATGACGAAGACGACAAGATATATGCAATGCACTTTCGCGACTTCAGGCATCCGGAGGACGAGGTCGACATCTCGCATGTGGGTACGCCGACCGGTATATGGACCGACGGCACCATTATGTGGGCGGCTGATGCGGGAAGGTCCGACCACGGCAAGTTGCTAGCCTACAATTTAAGCGCTGGGACACGAAGGCCAGCCAAGGATGTGCAACTGCAGACCTCTCACCTTGAACCTCTTTCCATGTGGTCGGACGGCACAACCGCCTGGGTAGTGGACGACGGGCAGATCAATGATTTCCTATTCGCTTATTACAGGGACCCGGAACCGAACGAAGTGGGGCTACTAGTGCCTTACAAGTCGATCACACTGCATTCAAATAACGCGGACCCGGTGGGAACCTGGTCGGACGGAGACACCATCTGGGTGTCCGATGCAGGGGACGACAAATTGTACGCGTACGACCTTTCCGCCAAGAGCCGGCAGAGCAGCCAAGATATTGGCCTGGCCAGCGTGAACGCCGATGCCGGAGGCATATGGTCGGACGGCCAAACCATCTGGGTGATGGATGCCGAGGACAAGCACGCCTACGCCTACGATCTGTCCAGTGGAAGCCGCCGGGAGGCACGGGAATTCTCGACGGTTCCGGACAATGACCACCCGACCGGGGGGTTGACCGGCCATGAGCTGCGATTCTGGGTGGCGGACAGCGACGACGAGATGCTGTACGCCTATGGCGGGGTCAACACGTCGCCCACGTTCACCGGGACATCGGCGAGCTTAAAGATCCATCGGACTGTCGGCACGGGAGATTACGTCGGCACAATACCCCAGGTAACCGACCCAGACGGGGACACGATTACATACCTGTTGACCAGCGGAGGGCTGGGAGTGTTCCGTCTTGACTCACAGACGGGTGAGCTATTTGTCAGGGATGACGCCACCGCGTTCTCAGGCGGAGAGGAATACACACTCACGGTGTCTGTGACGGACGGCAAGAGCTGGCTTGACGGGCTCAGCTCGGAAGCCGACGATGCCATCAATGTAACGATAAACGTCACTCGCAATGCGGACCCCGAATTCACCACAGCCGATGGCACGGTATTCTCCGTTGCCGAGGACGCGACGCACGACACTGTTATCGCCCGACTTGGGATCACCGATCTGGATGGCGATTCAATCTTTTATCAAATTACCTCCGATTCAAGAAAAGGTTTCTGGTTCTACCAAGGGGAACTCAAGCTCCTTTATAACGAAACCCTAGACTACGAAAGCATGAGCTCCTTTGTGGTCAACATGCGCGCACGCGACAACAAGAATGATCTAGGGGGAAGGGACTTCACCTGGGATGACGAGCTTGAGATTACGATACAAGTGACCAATTTGGATGAAGCCGGGGAGCTTGTCCTGAACAGTGCGCATCCGCAGGTGGGGGTCAAGATGGTTGCAACCCTCACGGATCCGGACGAGGTGGATTTCAGCAATGGAAACCAGGTCAGCTGGACTGTCGAGAGGAGCGCGGACTCCATTGCATGGACCCAAGTGTCTGTCACCAACAGCGGCAGCACCAACTATGAGTACACGCCGGTGACAGCTGACGCTGATATGTACCTGCGATTCACGGCCACGTACAGGGACGGGTTTGACACCGTGAACGCAGCGAGCCTAGAGACTGAAACGGACAAAAAAGTCCTGGCAGACCCCCCCACAAACAGGCCCCCGACATTTGACGCCGACACGCCCCAGGTACTCTCAGTCAGTGAGGACGCGGCCCTGGGTAGCAACGTTGGATCGCCAATTTCGGCCACCGATCCCGAGTCGGACACCCTTACATTTGAACTGGCATTCTCCACCACCGACTTGCTTGACATCACTTCAGACGGTCAGCTTTTCGTGAAGTATGATTCGGCCATAAATTACGAGGAAAGAACGACGCTCTTCGCCTTGGTGTGGGTGCGCGACAGCAAGGACCATCAAGGGGTGGCCGACACGGAGTGGGATACGAACCACCTTGTGATGATCAATGTGGCAAACGCCGATGAAGCCGGTAGCGTGATTCTGTCCCCGGAATCCCCGGAGGTCGGTGTTGCGTTGACCGCGCGACTCCAGGACCCGGACCGCGTATTGAGGAACGTGACCTGGCAATGGCAGACGGCCGACAGCGCTGAGGCCACGACGTGGACCGACATCGCCGACGCCACCTTGGACAGCTACCTCCCGGTGATGGCCGATACCGGAAAATACCTCCGCGCAAAGACTTCTTACAATGATGGCGAGGGCGAGGGCAAAGAGGCCACTGGCACGTCGACAATCGCGGTTGGCGGCTCCGAGAACGAAGCGCCTGAGTTCAATGAGGGATCAAGCGCAACGAGGACCATAAGCGAGAACGCTCCACCGGGCACCAGTGTGGGCGCTGTCGTGGCCGCGACTGATCCGGAGGACGACGCGTTGTCTTACTCGCTGGCGTTGGGGACGGACGCTGACAAGTTTTCCATAGACTCCACGACGGGCAGGTTGGAGGTGGCGTCAGGAGCGTTGCTGGACTACGAGACTGACCCGTCACTCGAAATTACGCTACAGGTGACGGACGGCCGGGCTGCCGACCACAGCCAGGACGATTCGGTGGACGCCACGATCGTTTTGACGATCAGCCTGGAAAATGTCGACGAGCCCGGCACGGTGAATCTCTCAATGGGTGAGCCTGAGGTGGGCACTTCGATCACTGCCACGCTGACCGACCCGGATGTGGTGAACAGCAGCGACTGGCACTGGGAGAAGTCCCAGGACGGAGAGAACGGGTGGATCTCAATACAAGGAGGCGACACAGACGAGTACATACCCGCCTCATCGGACGTGGGAATGTACCTGAGGGCCATGGTGGACTACACGGACGGCGAGGGGGCGGGAAAGAGCGCCAGCGGCAAGACGGCCGACACGGTCAAGTCGCCGCCAGTCGACACGAGCCTGGCGTCGCTCAAGCTGGGCAGCCTATCTCTTACGTTCAGCAGCAGCACCCTCCAATACAGCGTGACCGCGCCGAACGGCAAGAAGCGCGTCAAGGTGACGGCCACGCCAACCGCCAGTTCAGGGGTGTCCGTGCAGATCACGCCAGCCGACAGCAGGCCAAACCGGAACGGCCACCAGGTGGAGTTGGCGGTGGGAGAAACTGAGATCACCGTAACGGTCAGCGAGGACCAGGGCAGCGGGTCGACGACCTATACGGCGGTGGTTACCAAGGGGCAGCAGGACCCACCCACAGAGGATAGCGTTGCGGACAAGTGCAGAAATGACGAACGGGATGGGTTGATCGCCAACTGCCAGGTGGGCAAGTTCGCGGTGGTAAGGGTTGAGCTGGATGGAGGTTTCACCATCGACTGGAGCAAATGGGACGAGGTTCACCCGGACGTAACGGGCTACGACATCGTTTTAAATGAGCTGCTGTACAAGACGTACTTCGCCGAGAGCGGACAGGTTTCCGAAATTGATGCCGCGGACGTGTACGAGAGCTGTGAGTTCGTGAACAGCGCCTGGAATTGCGTGGGGCGCATGGGGTCAAACTACTTTGAGGACTGGGACGGGAACCCCACCGAGATCCAGGAGTTGGTGTCCAACGAAGACCGGACGGAATGGATTTCCTCTCTCGAGAAGCCAGGCATGCACGTTTTCAACAACGACTTCGTCCGATGGAGCGGGGACGCCACCGACCCGAACAACCAGCCAACCGATGTCTCCTACCAAGTCAAAGTATTCGAGATGGACCTGTACTACTTCTTTATGTACGAGGGAGGCCAGACAAGCGGAGGAGAGACCATCGTGGTCACTGGAGCAAACGGCTTCGACGGACAGGAGGGATAACAACCGCTGCTACGCCGTTCCAAACCCTGGGGCGAGGCCGCATTTTGCGGCCTCGCCTCTTTTGACTTCAAGCCGTATTTCTTGTGGTGAAAGACGCAAGGCCGTGGGCTACCAGTTTCACGGTGGGGTTTTTGTCAGCCCGGTTTTTGTCAGCCCGGTTTTTGTCAGCTCCCTGAATCTTTGCAGGTCCGCAAGAGAATCACCCCTTCCCGGAAAACAGAACCCGCGAGAAAGACCAAGCGGGGGAGAGGGAAAGCGTGGGGCGACGGCTCCGAGGGGCCTCGCCCTCCCCGGGCACGGCCGCCTGTACCTGGGACGGTGATGCCACCTCCTCACCGTTGCCGCCGCCGATCCTGTAGACCGCGACAAGCAATCTTCCACCAATTATGAACAGCATGTACACATAGAGACACATGGCGTGCCTCAAGTATCCAACATTCACCTTTTGCAACGCCTCCTCCCGGGAATATCCCAGCTCATCGAAGTTTATTTCCCAGGAGGCAACCAGGTTGTGATCCGGAAGAATTCTGGGCAGCTCGGGAGACGCATAAACGAAAAGAATCGTGAACAGCCCAGCGAGTCCCGTGACCAGACCCGTCGCAACCACTGTCGGGAACAGGACTCGCTGGTCCCGCTCCCCGGGATTAAGAGACGGATCCCGCAAAAGGAGAAAAGCGGTAAAAACCGCTGCAAGGGTAGCGAGCAAAAAGACGAGCTGAATGGTGACCGCCAGGTTGGTAATAACCACGACTATCCCAAATACCACGACCACCGGGGCGACACCAACCAATGCAGCCCGGCGAAAGGCATGACGCTTTTCGCCCACCTGGCGATATTGTTGAACCCAAAAGGAATGGAACATCAACCCCGCGACCGTCGACAGGACTAGATTGAGCATGAGAGCCAGCACATAAGGGACCGGCGTCCCGGCAAAATCTCCGATGGCATAGAAGTTGTAGTGGTCCATCGCTATGGGCGCAAATTGCAGCAGCGGAGTACTCAGTATCAAGAACACGGAAATCCAGAGAAGCTCCCTGAGCGAGATTTCTTTGGATGGAAAGACAAACCCCTGAGCCAGTACAGCACCAACGGTGAGACCGACGTAAACCACCGGCATCAATACGCCGTCCCAGTTGGCGAAAGAAAGCGCATAACCAAGGGCCACGATCCAGATGGAGAGGGGCAGGAATCTCCATAACAGAAACATGCCCATCCCGCGGAGCAATGACGGACCGGTCCTCGCCTGATCTACGTTCCCGGAGCCGAATTCCGGCTCGCGCCAATCCTGCCGGACTTTCCCTTGTTCTGCACCGGGCACGTCCACCTGGCTGGCGGCGGTATCAAAGTCAGTGGCCAGCCCAGCCAATAGAATGAGCCCGGCAACCTCGGTCTCGGACAAGTTGACGGCTGTTCCAAAAGCCTTGATGCGACCAACTGTGGGGCGGGTATGGCCTGTTTCCCAGCGGGAAACGGTGGCGTGGCTGTATCTCTGGGCGTATACCTCGTCCGCCGCTCCCATTCTCGTCAGCAGTTCCTCCTGGGTTAGCCCCCTGCGGCCGTCCTCACGCTGGAAGGACTCTCGATAAGACCGCATGACAAACCCGACCTGGACCGCCCTGACCCTCTGCCTTTCACGCACTGATGCCATAATTCACGCAAGTCCCTCCACGCAAGTCCCTCTATGGAACGGCCAATTCCCCCGGTTCCACAAGCGCCCAGTAACCCCAGCCAAGTTAACTTTGGCAATTTACCAAGCATTAAGTAACTCGATATACATCTACAATTTTAGGGAATAACCCCGTAAATATTAAGAGCAATTTTCGACCATGCATCTATGTAGACAAGTACTGAAAAGAGTTGCCATTTGTATCTGTTATTCAGGCCCTAATCGAGGATATTTCATGACTTTAATCCTCAAATAAAGCCCCAAATACCTGATCATCCGGTCCTTTCATACCCCGATTGTTTTCGAGGGCACCCGACTTCTACCAGGGTAATAGTGAAGTTACAGAACGACGGGCATCCGATGTCCCTCCAGCTCCCGGCATGAACATTTGGTAACTATCTCAAAACGGCTCAGTTCGCTTACCCAGGGGCGGCGAACCGCCTGGTTCCCTGGATTCCCGCCCCCGGTCGGGTCGAGGACAAGCTTTCGCGGAAATGACGTTTACCGGGGCGAGTAATGTCTTGGGATAGTTTCTTGGCGCCAAGGGCATTATGTCGGGCGGCAGTGATACAATCAGCGCGACAATTCCAAGCCTGAACGAGGGTTACTGATGAGCATTGACGTTGCAACTGCCATTGCCCGGATACTGAAGCAGGAGGGCATCGAGTGGGTATCCACATTTCCTGTGTGCCGGGTCAACAACGCGCTGGGGCGCGAGGGAGTGCCGATGATCATGATGCGCGACGACCGGTACGCGGTGGCGCTGGCCGACGCGTACTCGCGAGTCACCGCCGGCGAGCGCATCGGGGTCTGCACGGTGCAGGGAGGGGTGAACGGCGCGGGCCTGCAATACTCCTACCCAGGGCTGGCTCAAGCCTTCGAGGACAACTCGCCCATGCTGTGCATAACCGACGGCATACCGGCCGGGAGCTCGGAGAATACGCAGTTTGACGTCACGACGAGCCTCAGGACGGTTTCGAAGTGGTTCGGCTACATAGACCGGCCGGAGCGGGTGCCGGAGTTCATGCGGCGTGCGTTTTCAATGCTGCGAAGCGGGCGGCCCGGCCCGGTGGTGCTGGCGGTGCCGAACGCGACGGCAACCTTTGATGAGACCGCCGACCCGTACTTTCCCCCGAAGGCGTACAAGGCCGGTCCCAACCCGGACGACGTGAACGCTGCCATCGACCTGCTGCTGGACGCAAAGAACCCGCTGATCTATGCCGGTGAGGGCGTGATCTATGCCGGAGCCTCCGCGGAGCTGAAAGAGCTCGCTGAACTGGCCAACACCCCGGTCATCACTACGCTGAAGGCCAAGGGCGCCTTTCCTGAAAACCACCCCCTGTTCGTTGGTGTGCGCGGTGATCATCCCGCGGAGTTCCTGGAAAAGAGCGACGTGATCCTGACGGTCGGATCCAGCCTCTCGCCGGGGCGGTTCACCCACGGCATACCTAACGCCGCCAGCAAGACGATCATCCAGTGCAACCTGGACGAGTTCCACATCAACCGTATCTACCCCACGCACCACGCCGTGCTGGGCGATGCCAAGTTCACTTTGCGGGCGCTTGCCGACGGAGTGGCGGAACGGACAGGGGGCGACGTGCGGAATGGCGACGAGGTGGCCGCCGCGGTCAAGGCTTCTCGGGACGCAGGGCTGGCGAAGTACCGGGAGGTGATGGCGTCGGACGATCAGCCGATCAATCCCTACCGCGTGTTCGGCGACATGATGAAGGCCCTGGACCCCATGAAGTCCTTTGTAACCCACGATTCGGGGAACACCCGCGACCAGCTGAGCACGGTGTACGACACCCTGATCCCGCGAGGGTTCCTGGGATGGGGCAACATTTCGACCCTGGGGTTCGGGCTGGCTGGCGCCATGGCGGCGCGGCTGGCGTTCCCTGACCGGCACTGCGTGGCAGTCACCGGCGACGCGGGCGTCGGCTACATGCTGGGGAACCTGGAGGTGCCGGTGCGACAGAATATCGGCATCACGGTTGTGCATGTCAGCAACGGGGGCTTCGCCGGATACGGCCCAGGCTTCTGGGGCGAGGGCCACGACCCTTTCACCCACCGCGTGATGGGGCACGAGGACGTGGATATGTCGAAGGTCGCGTCGGAGCTGGGCCTGCACGCCGAACGGGTGTCGGACCCGGCGGAGATTGTCGACGCATTTGCGCGGGCCAGGGACGCCAACGACGCCGGACAGCCGGCCTACATCGAATTCATCTGCAGCCAGTACCCGGTGTACGGCGGCTGGGTGCCCAGTCCGATTGCTCATTAGGATTTGCCCGGATTGAACCCAGTGAGAGCCCCATCCTCAAGCAGGGGACAGGACGATACAGGATTGAATTCTCGGTGTTCATCTACAGTTGGGTGATTATGTTAGGAGGTCGATATGGCTGACCTGAACCCGGAACAGTGGAGCCATTACACGACTCGAATCAACGGGATCAACATTCACTACGTGCTGGAGGGCGAGGGTGATCCGGTGCTCTTCCTGCACGGGTGGCCGGAGTTCTGGTACGGGTGGCGGAACCAGATCAACGCGTTCTCGGGGCAGTACCAAGTGATCGTGCCCGATATGCGAGGGTTCGGACACTCGGACAAGCCGTTCTATGGCTACGACACGAAGACATCAGCTTCCGACATGTACGAACTGGTGCGGCAACTGGGGCACGATAGCGTCAACATCGTGTCGCACGACATAGGTGCGCGGGTGGGGTTCCGGTTCGCGCTGGACCATGAGGAGGCGGTGCGGAAGATCTCCTTCCTGGACGCCACGCCGCCTTACGAGCAGCTGGGGCCACAGGTGCCGTCGGTGGTGCGCGAGCGGTGGCACTCGTACTTCCACCAGCAGTTCGACCTGCCGGAGAAGCTGCTGGAGGGCAGGGAGGAGATCTACCTGCGGCACATCCTGCGGGACTGGTGCATCAACAAATACCCTCTGACGCAAGAAATCATTGACGAGTACGTCAAGGTGTACTCGGCGCCCGGTGGCCTACGGGGCGGGTTCAACTATTACCGGGCCGCCGCGTATCTCGATCCGGCGGACTGGCGGGCCGATGAGGGGCGCACGCTGTCGGTGCCGGGCTTGTTCCTGTACGGTACCCGGCGGGTGCGAACGGCGGAAGAGATGGGCGCGGGACCGCTGGATGACGCCTGGCGCGGTGTAATTCCCAACGTGCAGTCCAAGCACCTTGGCGATTACGGCCATTTCCTGCAGTGGGAGTGCCCCGACGACGTCAACCGCGAGCTGTCCGCGTTCCTGGCGACTTAGCGGGACGCACTGGTCGGGACAACTCCCGTATTTGCATCAGGGAAGCTGAGAACCGGAGGGACTGGAATGACAACTTCCGAGGAACTTGCCACGCTGGTGAGCTCGGAATCGGCGCGGCTGCTGGAATACTTCAAGGCGCTGTCGCCGTCGGACTGGGAGACGCAGAGCGCGTGCGAGGCATGGAACAACGCGGACGTGGTTGCGCACATGACAATGGCCGTGGATATGTTCTCGGGGAACATCGAGCGGGGCGCAAATGGCGATTCGTCGCCGCCGGAAGGAATGGGCCCACCCGAGGAATTCGACCTCGCCGGACGAATGGCGGCCAACGCCGCGCGGGCCGTGGCGATGCGGGAGAGCCTGGGGGAAACGCTGGTGGGGGCTTTCGGCCAGAACTGCGAACGGCTGGACGCGCTACTGGCGCGCATGGGCCCCGGTGACTGGGATAAGCAGTGCTATCATCCTGCATCCTACCTCAGTGTGAGGCGATACCTGATCCTGCGGCTGGCCGAGATATCGGTGCACGAGTGGGACATCCGGTCGCGCCTGGAGGGATCTGCCCACCTGCCGGACGCTGTGACTCCGGCGCTGATGGAGCTGCTGCCCGGGTTCGTGGTGGGGAGGCTGTTCCAGCCTGGGTCGGGTATTGCGTCGACCTCGCGGTTCCGCTTCAGCCTGACGGACGGCGGGAGCTACGACATTGTCGCTGGCGGCGGTGATCTGCTCATGGAAGACAGCACCGGCGACGCCGCCGACGTTACGTTTACGTGCACCGCCTCGACTCTTGCGCTGCTGGCCTACGGCCGGTTCACGGTGGAGCAGGCAGTGGCCGCAGGGGATGTCACGGTCGAGGGCGACCGGGCACTGGCGTCGCAGTTCTGAGGCGCTCCGGGCTGCACGGACGTCCATCGAGGGCAGACGCGCCCCTTGCCAAGGGATACCGATACAAAGGGTGTGTGACCCCTCTCCCTCTGGGAGAGGGTTAGGGTGAGGGCGCACCCCTATCTCAATAGGAATGAACCTTGCCCTTTCAGACCGTGATCAATGGATTGATTTGGCTTGTCACACACCCTCCAAAGGGTATCGGTACGCTGGAATTCAACTTGCTGAACTCTGAAACGCGGGTATTCAAGACACATTTTTCGAACGGGAGACAGACCGATGAAACTGCTGCTTATGTCCGGAGGCAGGCATCCATACGAAGAATCGACGCCGGTGCTGGAGGGATTCCTCAAGGGAGCAGGGCACGACGTCACCATCACGGAGGAAGCGGCGATCCTGGCCGATGCGTCCGGTCTGGGAGCCTACGACGCCCTGGTGTTCAACACGCGTCGTGAGAACCTGCCTGACTTCGGCGACTGGGAGCTGCAGTCCTCGGAGAAAGAGGGCCTGAAGAGCTACATCAAGTCGGGCAAGGGTTTCGTCTGCATCCACATCGCTTGCTGCGTGCCCAGCGGGTGGTCTGAATTTGACGAGGTAACCGGAGGCGGCTGGGTGACAGGCACCAGCTATCACCCTCCCTACAGCGAGATGAAGGTGAACATCAGCAACGCCGCGCACGCGGGCGCGAAGGGAGTATCGGACTTCCTCACCAGTGATGAGCTGTACATGAACACCACCTTCAATTCAGAGGGTAATGACGTGTTCCTGACCGGCGACTCCGAGGACGGCACCTGGCCGTGGGGTCCGGACCGGGCGCCGACGTTCATGCCGGGAGGCACTTACCCGCTGGGATGGACGCGCAGCTACGGGGATGGCAAGGTATTCGTCCTTCTGCTCGGCCACGACGGCAGGAGTTTCGAGACCCCTGAGTTCCAGCAGATAGTGCTGAACGGCGTGTCCTGGGCTGGGGCGTAGAGCGCTGTCATTGCCCTACTGGCCTTGTCACCCTGAGCAAAGCGAAGGGTCTCGCTCTCAGCGGTGAGATTCTTCGCTATCGCTCAGAATGACATCATATGTTTCGAGCTTTGCAAGAACACCCATAGATTGATCAGGGTCTTTTAATTCTCCCTCTCCCTTGAGGGAGAGGGCTGGGGTGAGGGTGAAATGCTGGCAAACGACATCTTTGTAAACCACCAGCTATCACCCTCCCTACAGCGAGATGAAGGTGAACATCAGCAACGCCGCGCACGCGGGCGCGAAGGGTGTGTCGGACTTCCTGACCAGTGACGAGCTGTACATGAACACCACCTTCAATTCAGAGGGTAATGACGTTTTCCTGACCGGCGACTCCGAGGACGGCACCTGGCCGTGGGGTCCCGACCGGGCGCCGACGTTCATGCCGGGAGGCACTTACCCGCTGGGATGGACGCGCAGCTACGGGGATGGCAAGGTGTTCGTGCTTCTGCTCGGGCACGACGGCAGAAGCTTTGAGGACGCCGGAGTTCCAGCAGATAGTGCTGAACGGCGTGTCCTGGGCTGGGGCGGCAGACTAAGTAGCTAACTCAAAAGTCCCCTCTCCCTTGAGGGAGAGGGCTGGGGTGGGGGTGAAAGGGCAAAGCGAACGGGCTGACCCTGCGGATTCCCGCCCCCGATCGGGTCGAGGACAAGCTTTCGCGGAAATGGCGATTGCCGGGCCGAATGATGTCTCGAGATAGTTTCTAAATCGTAATCGGAACCCTGCGCGCCGGGATGAGACCTGCCTGCTATTTCGTCAGCAGGTCTCGTTCAAGGGCGTGCAGACCTTTCATAAACTGGTGGACGTCTCTCAGTGTTAACCCTTCTGGGGCAGCATCAGTCAACTCGATGACGGTGCTGCCCCAGGCTTTTTCCTTGAGGTCCTGCCAGAGGAGAGCGGAGTTCAGGGGAGCTTCATTTTCGTAAACGGCCAGTCGCAGGGACTCAATGGCGACCAGCCAGTGGGCCAGTTCGAAGAACACCTCGGTCCAATACCGCTCCTCGCCAACCGTGTCGAGCAAGGCCGAATGGACGTTCATTCCCTCTGCGGCACCGGAGAGGTCTATCTTGCCCGCCTCTTCGAACAATGCCAGGATGTGTTCCTCCCCCTGCACGGGTATCAGTTGCCGCGCCCCGGGGCTTTCGATCAAGTCCCGGAATGCCGCCAAGTTCGATTCCTTGGCCAGCTCATGGAGTTCGAGCACCGTGCTCAGGTTCCGGATACGCTCCCGGTTCGTGCCCATCACGGCCATTACATCCCCGGCAAGCGGCGATTGTCCCTCGGCCACCGCTGCCCGGTAGAGGGCCAGGTCCTGGGCAAGCGTGGCAAAGGCCGCATTATCCAGGCCGAACTCGGAAGCCAGGCTTTGCTTGCCCCTGACGTAATCGCCCAGGCTCGACTCATCCGCCTCGGATCCCTGGTGGATAAAGCCGAGGCTGAGGGAGAGGTCCCGCAGATAGGTGCTGAACTGGAGCGCGTAAACGCAATCGTCCCCGACCCGTGCTATCGCCGGACTGCCATCCCAGGAACTGTCCGGGCATTTGGATACGCCAAGGAACACCCACACCGCCACGACCAGCAGCAGCAGGCAGGAGGGCGGGAGCCAGCGACGGACGCCTGCGCCCATCAGCGCTGGAGGATGATGTTGCTGGCGTCGTCCACGGTCGCGGTCCAACCGGGCGGCACGACAGTGGTGGAGTCGTACTCCTCTATCAGCAGGGGACCGGCCTCGGAGCGACCGGAGAGTCCGATGCGGCTGACGATAGGCGTGTCGGCCCAGCCTCGGTTGGGACCGAAGTAGACGGGACGCACACGAGGTGTGCCATTCTGCGGCGAGCTCAAGGACGATGGCTCGGTGAGTTCGAATCGTTCCGGCATGCGCGGCTTGTCCGGGAGGCCGCGGGCGATGACCCGGATGTTGACGAGCTGGTAGCTGGCATCGGTGCGGTACCCGAAGGACTGCTCGTGCTCGATGTCGAAGTTCTCTGCGATGGCGGCCAGTGTCGCCTGCGTTACGGGGCCGGAGGGCACATGAACGGTGAGGTCGGAGACCTGGCCCTCGTATTTCATATCGGCCTGGGTGATCACCTCGTGG
The DNA here is from genome assembly GCA_965219395.1 of Dehalococcoidia bacterium. GTDB lineage: Bacteria > Chloroflexota > Dehalococcoidia > Lucifugimonadales > UBA3495 > VXOI01. The sequence continues at coordinate 2,072,964 of CBDCNN010000002.1, read as the reverse complement.
CGGGACTCGTCGAAACCCTCAAGGCGTAGCTGGCGCCGGCCCTCCTCCCACATGCCTTCCACCAGTCCGGCCAGGGTGGGCAGGTCTATCTCTTCGAAGGTCTTGAAGTGGGTCTGGACAAAGTGATGCTCCACGTCTGCCACCAAGAGTCCGAAACTGCTGAAAACCCCCGGGAACGGCGGCACGACGACGCGGCTTATGTCCAGCATCTCAGCCAGACCGGCGGCGTGGACCGGTCCGCCTCCCCCGAAGCAGATCAGGTCGAAGCGGCGGGGATCGCGGCCGCGTTCGCTGGATACCGCCCGCAGTGCGCGCCCCATGTTGGAGTTCACCAGCAGGTGTATGCCGTGGGCTGCCTCGACGTCGGACATGTTCAGCGGGCGGGCCACGTTGTCGGTCACGGCCTTTCTCGCCAGCTCCGCGTCGATGGGAAAATCGCCAGCCAGCAGATGCTGGGGGTTAAGGTAGCCGAGCAGCACGTCGGCGTCGGTGACCGTGGCATCCTGCCCGCCCAGCTGGTAGCAGGCCGGGCCGGGATAGGCGCCCGAGCTCTGGGGGCCGACCCGCAGCGAGCCGCTGCGGTCGACGGTGGCAATGCTGCCGCCGCCTGCGCCAACCTCGGCAAGATCGATGGCGGGGACGCGGAGGATGTGGCCGCTCCCTCGAAGCAGGCGATGGCCCACGCTGATTCCGCCTCCAACCTCGTACTCGGGGGCCTGGAGCATCTCGCCGTTCTCAATGATCGAGGCCTTGGCGGTGGTGCCGCCCATGTCCAGGGTCATCAGGTTGGGCATGTCGAGCCGCCGTCCGAGATGAAAGGCGCCGACCACCCCTGCAGCGGGGCCCGACTCGATGCAGTAGACCGGTCGCTCCATTGCGATGCCGGAGGTCGCCAGCCCTCCGTTGGACTGCATCACGGCCAGCGGCACGGTAATCCCCACATCCTCCAGGCCCTGGATCAGCAGGCCGAGATAGGTCTCGACCACGGGGCGGACGTAGCTGTTGATGACGGTGGTACTGGTGCGCTCGTACTCCTTCATCTCTGGGAGAAGGTCGGAGGAAAGGGTCTGGATGACCCCTGGGGCGCGCTCGCTGAGGACCTGGGCGACGTATTGTTCGTGGGCTGGGTTGGCGTAAGAGTGCAGTAGACAGACGGCAACGGACTCGACACCGCTGTCTGCCACCGCCTGGGCGGCGCGGTCGACGGAGCCGGTGTCCAGGGGTCGCAGCACCTCGCCACGGAAATTGAGACGCTCGCCTACCTCGAGGCGGTACTGGCGCTTCACAAGGGTGGGCGTCTTCTCGTAGTAGAGGTCGTAGAGGCGGGGCGTGCGGTTTCGACGGAACTCGAGGACATCACGGAAGCCCTCGGTGGTGATGAGGGCCATGTGGGCGCCCTTTTCCTCGATGATGGCGTTGGTGGCCACCGTGAAGCCATGGCCGACTTCGGTAATGGAGCCGGGCTCGATGTTCAACTCTTCAATCCCGGCCCGGATTCCGTTCAGGACCGCCCTGCTGTAGTCATCCGGGGTGCTGGCGATCTTGCGGGTGAGCACGCGCCCGTCGTCGCCCAGAAATACGATGTCGGTGAAGGTGCCGCCGATGTCTACGCCGATACGGAAGTCTGGCATGTTCTCGCTCGCTACTAGGGATATGGTTACATCTTCGCTAGGTTCTGGTTCCTGCCCATCGGCTGGGTCGAATCAGAGGATGGCCAGCACGAGGGCAGCTATCGCGACTCCGCTGGAAATAACCGAGACAGTCGCCAGGATCAGCAGGGTCTTTTAATTCTCCCTCTCCCTTGCTGGGGTGAGGGTGAAGTGCTGGCAAACGAATCTTTGTGAACCACCAGAGAACACCCCCACCTTGTCCCTCCCCTGTATTAAAAGACCCTGCCAGGATTGCCGCGTTGTGGTTGGTAAGCTGGACGATCAATTCGGCTTGCGCTACCGAGCCGCTCTCTTCGGCCTCCAAGCGCCCTTCAATATTCACTAACTTGGTGCGCAGAATACCAATGTCCGCTTTACCAGTGCCGCTATCGCGCTCCGACGTCTGTGGCGTTGCATGAATCTCCATTTCTGCACTAGCTTTCACGACTATTTCGGATATGTTAGGCAAGACGTAGGATAAGACTTTCTTGGCTACTGCTAGCGGTCCCACGATTCTGCTCCGGCAAAGTGTAGTGTTGCTTGGCAGGGCACCGCGGTCTTCACCTCGGAATTCTGAGGAAGTTGGCTGCTCCACGGCGATAAGCGACGGTAGTTCCTTTTACTTAGGGATTACTCACTGTACTTCTCCTCCCACGTTTCCCGAGAATTACGGTGGGGGCGGGAATTACGGATTTGGGTACGCAGCGCGTTTCCAGATAGGTTTTAGTGCTGGTCCCGGGTTCGCAGTTGATCTTCAAGTTCGCGTACCCGAGCCTCGGCGGCGATACGGGCCTCTCGCTCTGCGGCGTGGGCTTCGCGCTCGGACACAAGGGCTTCCTGTTCCTCCGCGACTGTAAGGAAGTGCTGACCTGAGGACCGGTCAAACCAGCGCAGTTTGCCTTGGTCCCAGCAGGCGTCGAGGCTGAGTATGTCGCTGTGTCCGTGGAGATGGCCCGGCGCAAGCTCGTGGATTTCTACGGGCTGATACTCTCCTCCCTCCAACCGGTCGCCGGCCAGCGGCGCGTCGTGGCGTCTGCCGCCGGTGGGGTCGAACCTCCAATACTCCGGTATGCCGAATGCTGCGTAATCGTGGCGCTTGTGGATTAGATCCGTATTGCTGGTGGTAAGTGATGCGATTTCCAAGACGAAGTCAGGGGGCTTACCCTGGTCCCTGATGGAGTATCCGTTCTGCTCAACAGCCAGAGCACGGTCGACGTTGAACGCTATAAGGAAGTCAGGAATCCGGTGGCCCTCGCGCTGGCCGGGTGTCCACCGGACGGGTATTTCACTGAGAATGATCGTGGTGTCGTTAATACCGAAGTGGTTGCGCAAAATGGCCTGGTGGCCATCGTCGTAGAGATGGAGGGCGTTTTGCATGTCGTCTCTGGGCGGGAACTCCGGGAATACTTCGAGTGTCCCGGTTCGTTTCGAATCGCTTTTCAGCTTGCTGGTCATTGTGTTCCTCGTGATCCGGTCTCATGGGTGGAGGGTCTGGTCATTATAGGACATATCGCCGCTGGTTGATCCGGCGTCGCTGGTCGGCGGGCGGTTGTCCCTCCCCTGAAGGCAGAGGCCGGCGGGCGGTATTAGCCGCCGACGCACTTGCCGAGCCACGCGCGTCCGTCGCGGGCGAGAAAGTCGTCGGCTGAGAAGGGGCCCTCGGTGCCGGAGTCGTAGATTTCAGGAGGACGGGTTGAAGGATCGGACAGGCCTTCGATGAGCGGGTCCATGATGCTCCAAGCCTGCTCGATTTCGTCGCTGCGGATAAACAGGGACGCGTCGCCGTTCAGGACGTCAAGGAGCAGCCGCTCATAGGCGTCGGGGATTTCCTGGCCGCCGAACGAGTCTTCGTAGTGGAACTCGAGGTTTACCGGGCGTAGGTCCAAAACGGAGTCGGGGGTCTTGGCCTGGAATTCCAGGTGGACTCCCTCGTTGGGCTGCAGGCATATGGAGAGGGTGTTGGATGTTATGTCGCCGCTGCGTCCCTGGGGGAATATAAGGTGGGGCGGGCGGCGGAACTGGATTAGCACCTCTGTCCGCTTGTCCCTGAGGGCCTTCCCGGAACGCAGGTAGAAGGGAACGCCCTGCCAGCGCCAGTTGTCGATGTCCAGCCGGAGTGCGGAGTAGGTGGCGGTGCGGGATTCCGGAGGGACACCGGGTTCGCCGAGGTAGCCATCGTACTGACCCTGCACTGCGACCAGCGAGGCATCCTGCGGCGGTATGTGGCGGACCGACTCCAGCACTTTAACCTTCTCGTTGCGCAGTGTGTCGGCCTCGAAAGTCGAGGGCGGTTCCATGGCAACCACGGCCAGCAACTGGAGAAGATGGCTCTGGAACATGTCCCGCAGGACACCGGCGTTGTCGTAGTAAGCGGCCCGATCCGCTATGGAGACGGACTCGGATACCGTTATCTGGATGTTGTCGATGTAATTGCGCGACCACAGCGGCTCGAATATGGCGTTGGCGAACCGGAATACCAGGAGATTCTGGACCGTCTCTTTGCCCAGGTAGTGGTCGATCCGGTAGACCTGGTGCTCATCGAATACGGAATGAACTGTCTCGTTCAATTCTCTGGCCGTATCCAGGTTCACTCCGAAGGGCTTTTCAACCACCACCCGTCGCCAGCATCCATTTTCCTTTTGGTAGCCCGCCTTACCCAGGGTGTTGATGGCATGGGGGAACAGGAAGGGCGCCAGCGCCAGGTAGTAGATGCGGTTGGCGGGACTATCGGGGGACTCTATGTTGGCGAGAGTGCGATTGAGGTCGCGGAGGCCGTCTTCAGCCATAACGTCGCCGTAGCAGGAGTGGATCCGGTCCGCGAAATCGTTCCACAGCTCAGGCGCGGGCGGGAATTCGGAGTCCTGGCCAAACCCCTCATAGAAAGAGGCCCGGAATTCGTCGGCGGTCATGTCACTGCGGGACACACCCACAACGTGCACATCGCGCCCCAGCCTGCCCTTGGAATAGAGATCGGCCAAGGCAGGGGCGAGCTTCTTGGTGGTCAGGTCCCCCGACGCTCCGAAGATTACGATGGTCGTAGTCTGGTCCGGCATTACCCACCCGGTGGACAGATTATTCGCCGCTCCGCCTGACAGCGTGGCCGCCGAACTGCTGACGGAGCGCCGCCAGCAACTTGGCGCCCAGGGGTCCATCCTGCCGCGAGCGGAAACGTTGTTGCAGCGCCGCTGTGATTGCCGGGATGGGGACGGCCAGGTCCACCGACTCCTGAACGGTCCAGCGCCCCTCACCGGAGTCCTCGACAAACGCCTGCAGGTGCTCCAGGCCTGGGTCATCCTTGAGAGCGGCTGCCGCCAGTTCGAGCAGCCAGGATCGCACGACGCTGCCGTGCAGCCAGGTCTCGGCCACGGCGGATAGATCCAGGTCGAACTCCTCCTTGGCTGCCAGGAGCTCGAACCCCTCGGCGTATGACTGCATGATGGCGTATTCGACCCCGTTGTGCACCATCTTCACGAAGTGGCCGGCGCCGCTCGGTCCGAAGTGGCAGTACCCCACGTCCTCGCTGGGCGTGAGGGAGCGGAAGGCCGGCTCCATCCTGTTGACCGCTGCGTCGGGACCGCCGACCATCAGGCAGAAACCATGGGCCAGTCCCCAGATGCCGCCGCTGATGCCAATGTCTATGAATTCGATGCCCCGGCTGGACAGTTCCTTCCCACGACGAATGCTGTCCTTGTAGTTGGCGTTTCCGCCGTCCAATAGCAGGTCACCAGGGGTGAGGAGCGGCGCCAGGGCGGTGATCGTATCCTCGGTGGGCGGGCCGATGGGTAGCATCAACCAGACTGCGCGAGGGGGAGACAACCGGCTGACCAGTTCCTCCAGGGACCCGGCGCCCTCGCTGCCAAACCCGGCAGACGTGGCCACCGCCTCTGCGTTCACGTCGTACGTGACCACTCGATGGCCGCCGGTGGTAAGCCGACGCGCCATGTTTGCGCCCATGCGCCCAAGGCCGACGAGTCCGAGTTCCAATGGAGGCCTCCAGGATGAGAATTACCTAAGAGGGTGTGTGACAAATCCCCTCTCCCTCTGGGAGAGGGTTAGGGTGAGGGCGCACCCCTATCTCAATAGGAATGAACCTTGCCTTTTCAGACCGTGATCAATGGATTGATTTGGCTTGTCACACACCCTCTTAGGATGGAAATTACGAAAGTGGAGGGCCGCTAGAGTCGTCCAGGAGACTCTCCAGCCCAGCGACGGCGTCATCGCCGAGGTTTATGGTGACGATGCGGCGGCCAAGGTTGGTCAGCGCGCGGTAGTCGCCAATGGCCTGGGCCGTGGCCAGGATATCGAAGCCGTACTGCTGGCCCGGGATTGGCAGCGACCCGTGGGAATCCGCCGTCAGTTGCAGATACAGCCCGGAGCCTGGGCCGCCCTTGTGTAGCTGTCCCGTGGAGTGCAGATAGCGCGGTCCGTACCCTGCGGTTGTGGCGATCCGGCACCGGCGCATCACCGCAGCCCGCAACTCGCTGACCAGGCTATCTACTTGAGCATCCATGATCGTGTAGGGCATGACGGCCAGGTAATCGCCCGGTCTGACCTGCTCCAGCAGTGCAGCCACGGAGCCGGACGGGGCAGGTTCCGGCAGCCTCTCCTCGCGGAGGTAAAAGTCCAGCAAACTGTCGGTATTGTCCTTGGCACCCTGGACATCGGGCTGGTCGAAGGGGTGAACATCCAGGATTGATCCGGCGACTGCTGTGGCGTATTCCCAGCGGAAAAACTCCGCTCCCAGGTCGCTGCAGTCCTGGAGCTTGAGGCGAGCCACCGGATGGCCTCCCTGCTCCAGGCGGTCCACGGAGGACGATATCTCTCCGCACCACGGCGGTTCGAGAAAGACGAACAGGCGATCATCACCGTAACAGCCCGCATCGAGCAGGGGCTCGCCCGCCACTGGCACAATTCCCCGCCCCTCTTTCCCCAGGCTCTCGGCGATCATCTGCTCCACCCAGAGGCCGAAGCCCTCTATCGGCGCCGGAGCGATCAGCGTCACCTTGTCCCTGCCGCTCAGGGCCGCCGACCCAAGCAGCGCGCCCAGATACAGGCCGGGGTTGGCCCCGGGGTCGTCGCCCAGGCACTGGTCTCGCATGGTGGCGGCGCTGTCCAGCAGGCGCTTCACATCGATGCCCGCCAGCGCCGCAGGCAACATGCCGAACCACGACAGCACCGAGTATCTACCCCCGATGTCCGCCGGGTTCAGGAACACTCTCCGGAAATTCGTCTCCCGGGCTAGCTGCTGCAACGGCGTGCCCTCGTCGGTGATCGCGACGAAGTTGCGCCCCGCATCTCCGCCCGGCGCAGCCTCTTCCACAAGTCCCCGGAAATAGCGGTAGAAGGAAAGCGTCTCGATGGTGCCGCCCGACTTGGAGGAAACGACGAATAGGGTGCGACTCGGATCGATCGCCGATGCTACGGCCTCCACCTGCTCGGGAACGGTGGAGTCCAGCATGGTGAGGCGGGGATAGCCGCTCACGGGACCAAAGGCGAGCCGCAGCACCTCCGGACCCAGGCAACTTCCGCCCATTCCCAGGAGAACAATGTCCCGGTAACCCTCATCGCGGATGCGGGTTACGAAATCCTGCAATCCACCCAGGTGCGGACGGAGGAACTTCCCGGCGTCCAACCAGCCCAGCCGGTTCCCAATCTCCCTGGGGTCTGCACGCCAGACGGTGTGGTCCCGTTCCCGGATTCGCCGTGGGACGCCGCGATCAATGAGACCGTCCAGCATTCGCCGCGCCGCCTCTGATGTGGCGGGATCGCCGGAGACCAGGTCATCGAGCGTGGGTTCGCTCAAATTGAACCACCTTCCGGGTTGGACTCGCGCTACGCTGCGTTGATCAGCTTGCGGGCTTCCTCGACCACTCGGGCAGCGGTGAAACCGAAGCGCTCCAGCAAAACGCCGCCGGGCGCCGATGCTCCAAAAGTGGACATACCTATGGATGCCCCGTCCAGCCCCACATAGCGGGCCCAACCGTTGGTCGCACCGGCCTCCACGGAAAGGCGCGCCCTATGCGACGGCGGCAGTACGGCATCCCGGTATTCCTTGGTCTGGGCTTCGAACAGCTCCCACGAGGGCATTGAGACGATGCGGGCTCTTTCGCCGTCGGCATCGAGGGCCTTGGCCGCCTCCAGTGCTATGTGGACCTCGGCCCCGGTGGCGATGATGATTACCTGGGGATCAGAGCCTTCCGACTCCCAGAGAACGTAACCGCCTCTCGCGGCCTCGTGGGCGGGGGCATCGCGGTCCAGCACCGGCAGGTTCTGGCGACTGAGAGCCAGCGCCGTGGGGCCCTCGCTCCGCTCTAGGGCCACCTGCCAAGCGACCGCAGTCTCGATGGCATCCGCAGGCCGGATGACGGCAAGGCCGGGCATCTCCCGGAGCGACATCAAATGTTCAACGGGCTGGTGGGTCGGGCCGTCCTCGCCAAGCGCGATGGAGTCGTGGGTGAATACGTAGATTACCTGCTGCTCCATCAGGGCACTGAGACGCAGCGCCGGGCGCAGGTAGTCGGAAAAGATCAGGAACGTCGACGCGTAGGGTATGGCGCCTCCGTGGACCGCGATGCCGTTGGCAACCGCTCCCATGGCGTGCTCTCGAACGCCGAAGTGCAGGTTGCGCCCATCAAAGTTGCCCGGACCAATGTGGCCCTCGCTGTTCAGGATGGTCAGGGTTGACGGCGCCAGGTCTGCGGAACCGCCTATGAGGTTCGGCACGGAGTCGGCGATGGCATTCATCACCTTCCCCGACGCCTCCCTGGTTGAAATGGAAGACACGTCGTCGAACAGGCTGGACAGACCGCCGCTCCACCCGGGTGCCAGGACGCCGTTGAGGGCGTCCTGAAGGCGCAGGGCTTCCGACGGGAAATTTTCCCTGTAGCTGGACAGGGACATCTCCCACTCTTCCTGCTGGACTCGTCCCCTCTCAACTGCCTTGGTCAGCTGCTCCCGCACCTCACCCGGCACGGTGAAGGTATCCGGGTAGGGCCAGTGCAACTGCTCTCGGGTCAGGGCGACCTCGTCATCGCCCAGGGGAGCGCCGTGAACTCCACCCGTCCCGGCCTTGTTCGGGCTGCCGTAGCCAATCACGGTTCGGCAGACAATCAGGCTGGGCCTGCTGACATCGGACCTGGCGTCCTCAATGGCAGCGGCGACGGCGTCGAGATTGTTGCCATCGAGACTCTCCGTCACTTGCCACCGGTAGGCGGCGAAGCGTCCCGGCACGTCTTCAAGGAAAGCGATATCGGTATCGCCTTCGATGGAGATCTGGTTGTCGTCGTAAATCAGGATTAGCTTGCCCAGGCCAAGGGTTCCCGCCAAGGAAGCAGCCTCGGCGGCGACACCCTCCTGGAGGTCGCCGTCGGAGACGATTGCATAGGTGTAATGGTTGAAGATCTCGTGGCCGGGCCGGTTGAACCGGGTGGCCAGCCAGCGTTCGGCCAAGGCCATGCCGACGGCGTTGGCCAGGCCCTGGCCCAAGGGACCAGTGGTGACCTCCACGCCGGGGGTGAGACCGTATTCCGGATGCCCGGGCGTCCTGCTGCCCCACTGCCGGAACTGCTGCAGCTCCTCGATGGGCAGGTCGTAGCCTGTCAGGTGCAGCAGGGAATACAGCATGGCCGAGGCGTGCCCTGCGGATAGGACAAACCGGTCGCGATCGGGCCACTCGGGATCTGCGGGATTGTGTTTCAGGAACCGGTCCCAAAGCACGTAGGCCATGGGAGCGGCGCCCATGGGAGCCCCGGGGTGCCCGGAACGAGCTTTCTGTACCGAGTCAATCGCAAGAAAACGAAGGGTATTGATGCACAACTGGTCAAGAGCCGTATCGGTCAACGCTATCCCCTGCTCAAGCGGCCAGGGTCGCCACCCTGGTGCCGCATACAATTGTCGCCTTTACCCACAAAAAGGGAGTTCCGGCAAAATACTCTGGCCTCGAGTATGGTATCCAATAGTGGCGAATCTGTCATCTGTTGCACCACTGGAATTTTCGGTTGCCAGTGAGTGCTTTTTCGAGGATACCCCAGTTGCTGGAACTGTGGGCGGCTTTCCCGCTGCGCCATTGGGGCAGACACCGCCCTGGACCGCTTCCAGCGCTGTTTCATGGAGTGGACCCAGGCGGTGGCGGCTACCGGTTGCCGCTAGGGCAGGGGCCTCTCGCCCAGGGTGAAGCCCAACGAAATCAGTTTCAATCTCAGAATTGCCCCGCCCGGACGATACCGGGGAGCGGATTCTGACGGGCCAGACCTCCTTGCCGGGAAGGTTCTCTGGGCTAGCAGGAATACCTGAGCACTGCCGGGGACTGGCCTGGGCTGCGCTCGGTGGTGAAGGTGGAGGTCTCATGCCAGGTGTTGCGTATGTCCTGCACTGGAGCCCTTCCGGGAGGATCCCAAGGCGACGATGACATCCTCTCCCTGCAGGCCAGCGGCATCGGCGCCGGAATTTTCGCCAGGTGCTTTTTCGAGGATACCCCACTGTGGGCGGCTTTCCCGCTGCGCCATTGGGGCAGACACCGCCCTGGACCGCTTCGGCGGCTACCGGTTGCCGCTAGGGCAGGGGCCTCTCGCCCAGGGTAGCCTTAGTTTCAATCTCAGAATTGCCCCGATAAATTCTGACGGCGACCTCCTTGCCGGGAAGGTTCTCCAGCAGGAACTTGGAAAGGTCTCCGGTGTTGCGTATGTCGGGGCGACGATGACATCCTCTCCCTGCAGGCCAGCGGCATCGGCGCCGCGCCACCACTCTGGCAAGGATTCCCTCGCTGACGGGACCCCGATTTGCGCGGCGATAGCCGGGGTCAGGTTGACGGGCGCAATTCCCAGGAACCCGCGCTCAACGTAACCCTTCTCGATGAGTTGCTCGGACACGGTGAGGGCATCGTCGATGTTGATGGCGAAGCCTATGCCCTGCCCGCCCTGGATCGCTGCCGTATTCACGCCGATGACTTCGCCGAACCGGTTGACCAGCGGACCGCCGCTGTTGCCCGGATTGATGGAGGCGTCGGTCTGGATGAGGTCGACGTAGGTATCCTGGGGCCCGGCGTCTATGGACCGTCCCAGGGCGCTGATTACGCCCCTGCTGACCGTGGGGCCGCCTGAAAGGGCCAACGCATGGCCGATGGCGATGACATCCTCGCCAACCCGGAGGTCCGACGAGGTGCCGGTGTTCGCCGGTTGGAGGCCGGACGCGTCAAGCTTGATTATCGCTATATCGGGGTTGGTCTCACCGCCGACCAGCAGGCCTCGGTAGCTCTCGCCGTCGTGCAGGGTAACAGTGATCGCCCCTGCGTCGGCTATGACGTGGTTGTTGGTCAGAACATACCCATCCTCATGCAGGATGATTCCCGTACCAACACCCACAGCAGGACGCTGCAATCTCGAAGGGTCCTGGGAAGCGGTTTCGGTGAACACATGCACCACGGAGGGCGTCAACTGCCGGACGATTTCGACGGCGGCAAGGCCTTGGGTTGAGAATTCGCCCTGCGGCCGGGGAGCCGCCGGGGAGCCGCCGCCGCAAGCAATTCCGGCGAGCAACGACGCGGCCAGCAGCGCAACTGAGAGGACAACCCATCGCCGAAAAGTGCAAGTTGGCCCGGTCGGCAATCCGACCGGGCCGGTCCCTCCGTCTATATCGCGAGCTCGGGACATTTTCGGCCAAACGGTTACAGCATCCAGCGGTGGTGGCGAACCACGTTGAGGCCCCGCTGGATCAGTCTCCGTTGAGGGAGGGGAAGATGTGGTCCCGGAAAGCCTCCATCTCGCCGGTGGCGAACTCGTATGTGGCTCCGGTCATCAGGTAGAGATGGGTCAGGCCAGCCTTCTCTGCCTCCTTGATTCGTTCGGCGCAATACTCCGGTGTTCCTATCAGGCCCATGTAATCGCAAATGGCGGCTAGGGCGTCGTCTGGCAGGAAGGAGCAGAGTTCCTGGGCTTTCTCCCAGTCCTCGGCGTGGGGAACGTCGGGGTAGAGGTCCCACAGGCCTGCGGGCAGCTCCCAGTCGCCCACGTCTATTCCTGCCGCATTGAGCCACCGGTGATAAGTGTCCTCCATGAGGCGGGCAACCGCCAGGGGCCGGGCGATCTCGCGGGCCTCCTTGAGGTCGTCCTTGATGATGGTGGTGGCGGTGAATATGGTCTCCACGTCGTCGGGGTTGCGTCCGGCAGCGCGGGCTCCGTCGGCGACGATCTCACGGGCCTCGGCAACGGCACCGGGATGGATGCCGGTCATCAGGAGGGCTCCGTCGCAAACCTCTCCCGCGACCTTCATCACTCGCGGGCCGGTGGCGGCGATGTACACGGGAGGCGGCGGAGCCTCGCCACCATGTCGCATCCGGCTGTTGGCGTCTCCGAAGGAGACCATTTCGCCGGACATGAGCTCCTTCATGGTTACCACGGAGTGACGCATCTGCCGCACTGTGGCCGGAGGGATGCCGATGGTAGCCGTTGAGCTGTACCCGCGGCCAATCCAGATCTGCACCCGTCCGGGGGCCAGCTCCCCCACCGTCTGCGCCGCCGAGGCCACCACCGACGGGTGGCGGGTCGCCGGGTTGGTAACGGCAGAGGCGACATTGATGTGATCAGTGGCCTGCACGGCAGCGGCCATGGCGACAAAGCAGTCCCGCTCCAGCAGTTGGGAGTCGAGGATCCCGACGCCGCTGAATCCGGCGTCCTCGCATTGCTTCACAAAGTCAGCCACCATGGGAATTGGCTTGCAGGGGGGAACCCGCAGATCAATCTTGATGGACATTACTCGCTCCTGATGAATTGTTGAGCAGCGCTGTACGGTGGACTGAGTAAGGATTTCCGGGGCGGGGAGTTGCCTCTACCGGGTGAGCTCCTCCCTCAGCCTGCGTATGACAATCTCTGTGTCCTCTTCCGTCAGGTTGAGGGGGTCAACACCCAGTTGATGCGGACCGCCCAGCTGGTGCAGGTAAACCTGGGGATCACCCTGTTCCATCGCCGCCGCCACGTCGTCTCGGCTGGGGCCGCGCCAGTCGTCGGTGAACCGGATTACGGCGTGGGGAATAAGGTAATTGAACTTGTCGTGCTCCAGGGTAACCTCGAGACCCGGAATCTCAACCAGTGCATCCACGGCCCGCTGGGCGAGGGCACGGTAGGCAGTCATTTCCGCCTCTTCGTCTTCCTCCACGAAGGCCGCCAGTGAGGCCACGAGTCCTATTACCTCTTCCTTTGCCACCTTCATCCCACGACCCAGGAATTGCGCAGGGCTGGCCTGCAGGGCGGCCGACTCGATGAGGTCGGCACGGCCAACTAGGATGCCGCTCCCCTGGGGGCCGCGCACGCCCTTTCCACCGCTGTAAACCACCATGTCGGCCCCGGCGCGCAGGTAACGGTAGAGGTTCTCGCGGGGCGGCAACATGGAGGCGGCGTCGACGATGACCGGCACGTCGTGGGCGCGGGCGATCTCACACACCCTCTCCAGCGGCATCACCTTGTTGCTGGAGAACGGTGCGCACAGGTAGGCGATCGCGGCAGTCCGCTCGTTGATGGCGCCCTCGAGCTGCCACGGGTGGGCATAGAGATAGTCGCCGAACTCCACCATCTTCGCGCCCGCTGCCCTGTAGGCTTGATCATACGGAAAGCGGTGCATGGTGTGGATGACGATCTCGTCCTTCAGGCCATCGGTATTGGGCAACTGCCGCATCTTCACGGGGTCGTTTCCGGCGATGCAGGCAGCGGCTTGCAGGAGCAGGCCGCCCGCCGCGCCACTGCATACGAACCCCGCCTCCGCGCCTGTCAGACGAGCAACTTCCCGTCCCGCAGTGCGGTTCAGATCGTCGATGTTGACCATTACCCGGGCGGCCTGGGACATGAGCTCAAGGGTCTCGGGCCGTGTACGGGTCCCCCCGAGGCGCGTGATGGACCCGGCGGCGTTGATGATCTCCGAGATACCGAGACGCTGATAGATGGATGCCGCCACTGGACTGAGTGCGCTGGTGTTGTCTGCCACGTTTCCTCCTGTCGGCGTCCCGACCTGGCTGGCGAGGGATTCCCGAAACTTGCCGTGCGTTCAGGGCATTATATCAATTGGCCGGTGGCCGATGTGGTAACATTTCTGCTGCCCAATATCACCATTAAAATGCTCGCCTTGCAGGAGGCTTCAGGTGGCCGTCATGCCGCAAAACACAGGAATTCTTGAAGGCCTCGCACCCAGGGCAAAGATTGGCTTGGTTGTGGTCAGCGCGTCGATGGTGTCGGAGCTGCGTTACCCCCTCGCCGTGCCGGACATCGGCTTTCTCACCAGCCGGATGATGCTGGGCGGCGACAATGGACTGGAAGCGTTGTTGGAGATGGAGAAGAGCTCGTCCAGGGCCGTCGAGGAACTGGCGTCGGCGGAAGTTGACTCCATCGCCTACTGTTGCACCGTCAGCGGCGCCCAGAGGGGGATGGCCAAGGACCGGGAATTCTGCGAGGACATGGAACGCCGGTACGGGGCACCCACCACCTCGACGATGCTGGCCGCGGCAGAGGCCTTGCAACACTTGGGGATCGAGCGGGTCGTGCTTACCAGCCCCTACCCGCACAGCTACCACGAAGCGGAAAGCCGATATCTGGAAGAGGCCGGAATCGAGACAGTTCACGCGGCGGGGATGGGATTTCAGACGGCCGCAGAATTCGCCGCCGTTTCTCCGGACGAGATCTACCGTTTCGCGCTGGAGGCGTGGCAACAGAGCGGCGGGGACGCGGATGGCCTTTTCGTGAGTTGCATGAATTTTGATGCCATGGCTGCTGCCCAGGCGCTGGAGGATGCCATCGGGAAGCCTGTGGTGACCTCCCACTCGGCGACGCTTTGGCGGGCCCTGGCGCTGGCAGGCATTGACGAACCTGTCCACGGTTACGGACGGCTGCTTTCGGAGCGACGGAAATGCCGGGCGGCCACGGCGGCCCTCTGAGAAGAGCGTTTCGCCCTCCGCGTAAGACGAGGCGGTCTCTGCCCAACACTCCCGCTGAAAAAAGGAAGCGACTGGACGTCATTGAATACACGATTGAGGAGTGACTTGCAATGACCACTGCCGAACGTCTGAACACCATGCCCCTGGGAGAGGCCATGTTCACCCAGCGGGCCATCCGGCGGTTCAAGAAGGACCCAATCCCCGACGATGTCATCGAGGACATCATGCAGGCGACAATACGCGCTCCCAACGGTGGCAACACCCAGCAGTGGCGGTTCATCGTTGTCAAGGACGAGGCAAAGCGCCGCAAGCTGGGAGAGCTGTACCGCGAGGCCTGGTGGGCCAAGCGGGCTGACGCGGGCATCATGGGCCCCGAGGACCTGCCCCCGGGCAGGAATTCAATGCAGTCAGCAAGGCGGCTCGCCGACGAAATCGGCGATACCCCGGTTATGGTGCTGGTCTGCGCCACGGCCAAGGGCGCACAGGCCGCCGGCTCGGTCATCCCGTCGGCCCAGAACATGCTCCTGGCGGCCCGGGCGTTCGGTATCGGCGGCACCATCACAACGCTGCACGCGGTTGTGGAGGAGCGGGTCCACGAGATGTTCGGCATCCCGGACGAAGCGCAGGTCGTGTACTGCATGCCGCTGGGCTACCCGAGGGGTGCCTTCGGGTCGGTGCAGCGCAGGCCGCTGACCGAGGTGTGCGGCGTGGACAGCTGGGGCAACAGCTACCCAGGATAGCCGGAAAGTTGACTGAATCGGGGGCCGTCAAGTCGTCCCCCGCCGGAACCAGGGTCTTTTAATTCTCCCTCTCCCTTGAGGGAGAGGGCTGGGGTGAGGGTGAAATGCTGGCAAACGACATCTTTGTGAACCACCAAAGAACGTCCCCACTCTGACCCTCTCCCTTGAGGGAGAGGGCTGGGGTGAGGGTGAAATGCTGGCCAACGACATCTTTGTGAACCACCAGAGAACACCCCCACCTTGTCCCTCCCCTGAAGGGAAAGGGAACTATTAAAAGACCCTGCCGCCGGAACAAAGCCATCGCTTTAGGGGCGCACCAGTGTGCGCCCTCTTTGGTGAACAAAAAGACACGGGAAGAGTTGGGAGGCGTGCCATAGCGGTTCGCACCGGTGAGCAGTTCCTGGCAGGTCTCCAAGACAACCGCGAGGTATGGCTGGAAGGGGAGCGGGTGGCCGACGCGACGTCGCACCCGAAGATGCCCAGGATGGCGCGAACCCTGCCCGGCATCTACGACCTCCAGCCCGCGCCCGACCTCCACGAAAAGATGACCTCCACCTCGCCCACCAGCGGACTGATGCTTCACTCCAAGCGAAGCAGACCTGAACAGCCCCTTGGCCGCCGATATGACCAAGTACTACCAAGGCACGAACCTGGCGACGCCGGAGCGGGTGCGACTCCTCCGGCTGGCGTGGGACCTGGTCGGGACGCAGTTCGGCTCGAGGCAAACGCTGTACCAGCGCTACTTCAACGGCGACGTGGTGCAGCTACGGATGCGCCGCTACGCCCAGTACGACTACTCCCGTACGGAGGAGCCGGTGCGGTCGTTCCTGGCGGGCATTAGAGGGTGTGTGACAAATCCCCTCTCCCTCTGGGAGAGGGTTAGGGTGAGGGCGCACCCCTATCTCAATAGGAATGAACCTTGCCTTTTCAGACCGTGATCAATGGATTGATTTGGCTTGTCACACACCCTCTCAGAGAGGGGCCGGTCCAGACCTAGCTGAACAGGTCCTTGATGCGGTCCAGGAAGCCGCCGCGGGTGCCGCCGCGCTCCATGAAACGGGCCCACTGCTGCTCGGCAGACCCTGAGCGGCGCAGGTCGCGGGCGCGTTCCTTCATCAAGTCAAGGATACGGTCCTCTTCCCCCTTGTCGAGCCAGTAGCCATGTTCGTTGGGGCAGTGGTCGATGGGCAGGTTGTGGGCCCGGTAGTTGAAGACGTCCATGGCCGCGCCACAGTGGGGGCAAGGGCGTTCGCCGGTCCGGCGCGCGTATTCCCGCATTCCCTTGAGGATCTCATCGCGGTTGGCGGTGTCCTCCAGCAGGTCCATCTCGTCGAAGTCCAGCCACAGTCCGCGGCACTGCGGACAGTGGTCGATTTCGATGCCCCGGTACTTTTTTTCGTCCAGGGCGACATCGCAGTCAGGACAGTTCATTCTTCGCGCTCCCTAGGCCCGGCACCAGTCGATCCATCTTCAATCAGGATAGCATACGGCCTTTAATTTGCCTTTCATCGGCAAAAGAGCGCTACAGCTTTTCGCGAGCGAGGCGCGCTCCGGCGACGAGGGCGTGGAGCTTCGCGCGGGCCAATTCGGGGCTGAGGGGCACCAACCCGCAGTCCGGGGCGGCCTGGAGCTTCTCCGGATCGTGGTAGCGGGCAGCCTGCATGAGCCGGTCGGCTATCCAGTCAGGCGCTTCCACGGTGTCATTGCCGTTGTCGACGCATCCGAACAGGACGGTCTTCGACGGACACAGTTCCAGCAGGGCCGGGTCTAGTCGAGGCGCCTCGAACTCGAGGGCCAGTTGTTCCACCGATGATCGCTCGAGTTCAGCCAGGATCACAGGGTAGCTGGGCTTGATGGGGCGGGGCACACCGGGCATGGCGTAGCTGTAACAAACGTGCACGGCCGTGGCGGCGTTCACACCCTCGAGACAGCGGTCTAGCGCCTCTATCCCCCAGTCCGCCACCTGTTCCGGGTACCGGCTGAACACGGGCTCATCGATCTGGATCACCGCTGGCCCCAGCTTGTCCAGCTCCAGGGCCTCCATGTTTATCGCCGCAGCCACCGCCATCGCGAAGTCGCGGTCGTTGCCGTAGTGAGCGTCAAAGGTGGAGTCCACGATGGTCATCGGGCCCGGCAGCGTCATCTTGACCGGACGGTTGGTCTCGGCCTTGAGAAATCGCAGATCATCCACAGCCAGCGGGCCGGGCCATCCCACGGGTCCCACGCAGCGCCCGACTTGGGCCAGGCGGCGGCCGTCGCGAATCCACTTCTCGGCGAGGCTCTCGTAGTCGAAGCCCGTCAGGCGGTTGGCGATGTAGGTAAGGTAGGACTTCCGACGCTGCTCACCGTCGGAGATTATGTCGATCCCGGCCGATTCCTGGGTGTGGATGGCAAGGCGGGTGGCATCGTCCTGGGCCCGCTCCAGCAGCTCACCCTCGAAGTTCCAGTCGGCGCCGCTGCCGTGATGGTCGGTACCGGGACCGGCCAGCGGGCGCTGCTGGTAAAGCCAGGCCGGCTTGGGCAGGCTGCCGACGACGGTTGTGGTGAAGGGCTGTGGCATGGTTATCGCGCCAGTGGATCAACCGGTTGGAATCGGCGATGTGCTGGCGACCTCGACCTCAATTTCCTTGAATGTAACAGACAACACCGTCGGACATTCCCCGTACTGGGAATACTCCTCAATCTCCTGTTCAGTCAGCGGCTCGCAATGATGGAGCATTGCCTCCTCGGCAGACATTCGCTCGCTCGGAAGAGGATCGCCGTTTTCCATCATTCCCTCTATATGAAACTCAGCAGCCTCCTGGATCATGTCCTGAATTTCATTCCAGGTCGTGCCTGTGCTGACACATCCTGGCAAGCCAGGCAAGTAAGCACAGTAGTTGGTGGCCAACTCGGTATATACAGCTAC
Organism: Dehalococcoidia bacterium; assembly: GCA_965219395.1. Lineage (GTDB taxonomy): Bacteria > Chloroflexota > Dehalococcoidia > Lucifugimonadales > UBA3495 > VXOI01. The sequence goes on along the minus strand of CBDCNN010000002.1, from coordinate 2,054,754 downwards.
AAATTTCAGCTTCATAGATCTCTTTCTCGTAGCCCTGCCTGTTTAAGAATTGTTCGCCACGTCCTTATGTCCAAGTCCCTGCCGGCATTGCCTGGAATTGTAACCGTTCCCGGCTTTACCGGATGATGGAATTGCCGGTGGCTGCCACGCGTGCGGGTTAGCCTCCACCCATCACGCTCGACAATACGGATGGCCTCTCTGACTTTCGGCGGCATAACGAACTAGCCCATGACGCGGCGGAAAAACTCCATGGCGTTGCCGCCGATGATCTTGCGGACGTCCTCGTCGGAGTAGCCGCGCCGGATCAGGCCGCGAATGATGTTGCCGCCGTCGGCCGGCGACTCCAGGCCGTTCAGGTACGGGGCCGGCAACTGGTCGGGGCCGTCGCGGCCCATCACCACGCGGTGGAAGGCCACGTGATCGCCCACGGTGGTGTCGGTGCCGATGCCGACGTGGTCGACGCCAACCAGCTTGACCATGTAGTCATAGTGGTCGAGGACGCACTCAATGTCCTGCTCGGGGTCATCGCTGAGCGAGTTGGGCACGGCGGTGATGCAGATTAGCCCGCCGTTCTCGGTGCAGGCGGTCAGCTCCTCGTCGCGGCGGGTGCGACGGTTCGGGCGCAGGGCGTAGGCGGCGTTGTGGCTGAACACCACCGGCACGCGGGAAAACTCGATGGCGTCCAGGGCGCTGGGGGTGGATACGTGCGAGAGGTCGATGGCCATGCCCAGGTCGTTCATCCGGCGGACCACCGCGATGCCGAAGTCGCTGAGGCCGCCGGGGTTGCGCTCGTTCATACCGTCGCCGATGTAGTTGCGGCGGTTGTAGGTGATGCCGGCCAGCCGCACGCCCATGCTGTAGAGCTGGTCCAGCCGCTCGATGCGGTTGCCGATGGGCAGGTGCTCCAGGGTGGGCAGGAACCCGATGTTGCCCTGCTGCTTGGCGGCCTCGATTTCAGCGGCGTTGCCGACGCGAACGATGCCATCCTGTTGGGACACATCGGCCACCATGTTCCCCACCTCGGCAGCAACGTCGTCATACTCGACGAACGACATGTCTGCGGTGCTCTTCAGTCCGCCGAAAACGTTGGCGGTGGTCACGGCAGTCCAGCCACCGGCGCGGACCGCATCGTAGCCCCACTGGTAGCGTCCGATGCGAACGAGGTCCACCAGCTGCTCCATCACCTCGGGAAGCACGAAGGGATGCTGGTGCACGTCGACGGTCACGGCCTCCTCGGCGATGGTCTGATAGCGGACCTCTTCGCCTGCATCGAGGGGGACCACCGAGGATTGTACGCGGCCAACCTGCCGGGCCAAGGGGATTCCTGCAGCCATGTCAGTCTCCGCCGGGTTGGATGGGAAAAGAAAAAGAGCGCCCCTACCGTAACCCTCCCCTCGCGGGAAAGGAAGCGCCTAATTTACGGAGATGGGCGCGCCGCGCCGCCGGTCTGCTCGTTTACGAGGAACGTGGCCTGGTCCCGGCCATAGACGGTTTCCAATGCAGCATCGAAACGCTGGCCGCCCAAGCCGCCCATCACCTCGTACCGGCCCTCGGTAGAAAGCCGCCCGTCATAGCTCTCGTGCTTCACCTGGCGTTCGGATTCCCCGGCGAGATACATCTCGACGGCCTGAATCATCAGGCCATTGAACTCTTCGGGGTTGAGGTAGTTCGACGCCCGCAGGAACACGTAGCCCCAGCGGATGCCCATGTGTTCCATCATCATGGTCGGGCGTCTCCCAAGGGCCGGGCAGGCAAATGCGTGTGGCAACCGGACATTACGGACCTGTTATAGCAATCTTGATCAATTTACGAAAACTGTATGCACATCCCCGCAGTTCGTCAAGGGCGAGCATCTCCCGGCAGGGCCTTTCCAAAGTCCGGCCGTCATTCCCGCGCAGGCGGGAATCCAGCGCCCCCGCTACCAATACCTCTGGACTCCCGCTTTCGCGGGAGTGACGATTTCTCCTCACCAACAACCGCTCGATGACACTTTGAAAAGGCCCTGATCTCCCGGACAGGACGTTGCAAAGTCGCCACAATCACCCACACCACCATCCCCAGACACCCACACCGTCATCCCCGCTCCACAACCGTCAGTCCCCGCGCAGGCTGGGATCAAGTGCCGAGCCCGAGCACCCGCCACCGTCATTACCAAGGTTGCTCCCCAGGAACACGCAGGGGCCCGCCACCGTGAGCCCTGATCGATATTACCTGATCCCTGTCGAAGGACGGATAGCGAGGTCCCCAAGCAAATCAGCGTGCCCCAGGCGCCCTCGACGTACCACCCAAACGTCATCCCCATCCCACCTGTCATCTCCGCTCCGTTGGCTACCGTCATCGCCGCTCCACAACCGTCTAGCGCGGGCCTGGAGGTCCAGACCCTAGCCACATCTACCGCCCGTCGATTTCATCCTCTATAAGCTGGTCGAATCCGAGGCCTTTCCCTCATATTTGAAAAATAGTCATCCTGAGATCGGCGATTTCCCCGCCGAAACTGCCAGCCAACGTGTCCCATCCTACGCCCCAACAGTACGGGCTGCGCAGAGTCGATCCTATCCGAATAGCGGAATTCTCCTGTCTGGGAAGCATTTCGCATGGCTCGTTTCATTGCTTCGAGCCCCCTAGTACTTGCTGTTCCAAAAACCAAGTGGTAGGCAATCTGATTCAATGTGTTTACCATTTCGAAACTAGTCGTGATCCCAGCCGTTGTCTCGTAGGGCTTTTCGTATTCGTCAACCAAAACTGGCCTTGCTCCCCATTTAAAGTCAAGGCTGGTCTCCACCTGGACCCTCCATAGAGCCTGTCCGCCGTTATGTGTTTGAGGGGATCGGGAAGTATCCAACGTACGAATTCAGCGTGATTTAGATTGATTAGAGCATCGACTCGGCTATAGCCTGACAGTCTTTGAAACAAAGACATCGGAAGTCCTGCGGAACCAAAAGGGTCGACGAATAGGAGGGTCGGGGGGATTCCTTGCCCCATTCTTGAAGCATCATCTAGTACGGTGGTTAAAGTAGTTTCGAATTCACCCGATCTAATGTCAATATTGAAATTGGTTGGCCAGGAGTCACTATCAACCTTTGACTTGAGGGACCGGTGGAAGTTGGGTCTTTCTCCACAAAGAGAAACTCCATTTCCCCTCCCTCTCACGGAGAACCGTTCGAAATCTCTATGACTTCGGTCACCGTTTCTAATGCGAGAATCGGAGAGCCAAGGTCCCCGCTTTCAATTCCCCAGGACCCGCAAACCCGTCGATATACCGCAGTCTTTTATGCGTCCTACCCAATATTGGGAACCATTCCTGCAAGTGATAATTGAGGATATGGTGTTTGGCGATGGTGTGAGGTTGTATGGGAAGCGTTGAAGACAAGCTGCATCACCTCCCTTGATAGGCGCTGTGACTGTCAACTGACATTAGCTTCGAGGCATTGGGCGGGATTTCGGCATCTCATCCCAAATTCGTCCGCCGAGTTCTCTTCCGGCTAATTTCCTTTGTCGCCCTCCCCATTGTTTGAAGAAGAAAGGTACGCCTGCCTCCACACAAGTCCCGAACGCCTTCAGCCCATTGGGATCTGGTCTGACAAGTGGCATGCACCAGGTACTGACGCAATGTGGTTCCCCTCTCAAGGGTTTCGCGTCAGATTTAATCGACTTTAAAAGGCTCCGAATAGCAGGCCTCGCTACTCACTTGCCGATCCTCTAAGTGTTCGCGCAGTGAATTGGGGCATATTGTCCTTCTGGAAACGGGTCAGACAACCGAGAGGCTGACCGAGTGCCAGCCAAACATTTTCTGGCCAATCCAGAGCCTCACTCACTTGAAAATAGGCCAACATGCGCTCAAAGCCGAAGTTAGTATTTGGTGTGATGATCGAAATTGCTCCGGAGCTTCTTATGACCTCTCTGAAAAGATGGGACTTCATCGTGGAAGAGGTCAACTCTAGGACATTCGATTACGAAGATTCGCCTCGGGGCCTTTTATTCCAAACGTCTATACCAACTCGGTCGTGATGTCGTTTGATGTGGATTGCTGCCGAGCCAGCCAAACGTGGCCGACCTACTTGAACCTTAAGGTGATTCACCTGCTTGGCATAGCAGTGGGCAACAAGCCAGGGCTGATCTATCGTGCATCCTGTACCGGATTCCAGGTGGCTGTCCACTCGAAGCGCTTTTGTCGATAACTCAGCTCCATTTTTGGCAAGAACCTTTTAGGAGACGTTGAACCTACGAGTGCCTCTTGGCCAGACCATCTACGCTGGTGCCACGGCGCATCACATCCAATGGTATTCGAGGCAGAGCATGTGGGATTTGGAGGGCCTACAAATCGCACCTCATCTCTTGCGGTCTATTTGGATCCTGAATTGTGTAACTAATCGTTTTTCGTCAATTGCTGAGCGAAAAGCGATCCATCGCGATGTCCCTACCGCTTTGACTGGCCTCCGCAGGTGGGCAGGTGAAATTCCATGCAGTAGACACCCCGAACCCAAATCAGGACACCCCCACCCTCCCCTCCCCCAAAGGCAAATCAAAAGACCCTGCAGTTCAGACACCCCCTTGACACCCAAACTAGAACAAACGTACAATAACACCAGTCCCGCCCTCAAGCCCGCAACACCGGCGGCTGGGCCATTCAGGGACGGCCACCGAGGCCCCTTGACGTTCGATGACTGCTAAAACCATCAACCCACCCGAATCCCCGTTCCAATGGCAATCCGGTCCCGATGATCCATGTCCCGATCAACCCGGTCCCGGTCAACCCGCTCCCGATAACCCGCTCCCGGTCATCCCGGCGAATCCAAGTCCCCTGAGCCCGGCGAAAACCGGTGGGCCATCGACGTCCCCGGTCTTTCCCGCCGCCAGCAGTCCGCGCTGCCCGCCGTACTCTCGGCCCCCACCATCGTCGAGGCCGCCCGCAGGTCCGGCGTCGGCGAGTCAACCCTCCGCCGCTGGCTGGAGGAACCCCGGTTCCGCACGGCCCTAGACCGCCTGCGCCAAGACGCTTACGAAATCGCCCTGATGCAGGTCCAGGCCCTGGTTCCCGAGTGCCTCAACATCTTCGCCAGGATTGCCGTCGAGAACACCGACCCGGTCTTGCGCATGCGCGCCGCCCGCTATCTGCTCAACTACGGCATGAAGTACCGGGAGGTCGACGAACTGCACCGGAAGCTCCGCGCCCTCGAGCAGGCTGTCGAAGCCGACAAGGGCACCAAACCCCAGCTCTAGGCCGTCGCCCCGGTGCCAACTCGCCATTGCCATGAAAATCGGGGTAAATCTGTTCCCTCTCCCTTGAGGGGGAGGGTTAGGGAGGGGGTGAAATCCTCGCTGAGTTCCTGTGCCAACCCCATTTTCATACCCAAACGTGGCCCCAAAGGCCATCGGCAATTCCCGCGAAAGCTTGTCCTCGACCCGACCGGGGGCGGGAATCCAGGGACTCTGACGATGGCTGGCAGGACGGAGACCAGGGTGAAAAATCACTTGTCTCGCTCCCTCCCTCCCGCTCCCTCCCAAGGAGACAAAAATGAGCGGAAATGAGCGGAAATGAGCGGAAAAAACAAAAATCTCGCCATCCGGCCACAGGAGAAACCATGTCCCTCAGCCACATCCGCAACCGCATCGAGGCCCTTGAGCGCAGGCTGGCCCTGCCCCTCGCCGTCGTCACCCTCCGGCCCCTGGTCGAGGAGTTCTGCGAGCAGTGGCATGTCGCCGCCGTCGACAGGAAACCCCTCCCCGATTCCCATTCCCTGGCCCGGAAGATCTCCGAAAGGGCCTGTTCCTCGACACCATTACGTTTCTGCACAAGCACATCGGTCGTCACTGCGAAAAGAAGGAGGAGCCCGATCCCCAGGGCATCGCCCAGGTTCTCCTGCCCAGCGCCTGGAAGAAGAGCCTGATCTGGAACGTCTTCCAGTTCGATGCCCTCCCGGCGGCCTGAACGCGCCAGAAAGCCGCTGCACGTCCCACTCTCCCAGGAAATCCCCCCAGCCCCAACGCCCGACACGCCCTCCATCACCCACACCGCCAGCCCCAACACGCTGCTCCATGAGCCTGTCGAAGGACCAGCCGCCGGAATCCGCGACGGTTCGATAGACCCACCGCGTTGGGACTAAGAGGGTGTGTGACTAATCCCCTCTCCCTCTGGGAGAGGGTTAGGGTGAGGGCGCACCCCTATCTCAATAGGAAGGAACCTTGCCTTTTCAGACCGTGATCAATGGATTGATTTGGCTTGTCACACACCCTCTGGGCATGACTTTGCAATCGTCCTGGCATCCCGGAGCAGCGAGCAGTAATCTGGCCGTGACCTCAACATGGACCGGCCTCTGGCAATACCGGACGCACACGAAGCTCTCTGAGTGTTGCTTCATCAAAGGGGCTGCCGCCCGACTTCAGCGTTGCGGTCCACGACTCCCGGCTGGGACGGTAATAGGGACGGCAAGTGCCCTTGACCGAGGCATCGACCCAATCGAGGAAGACCCGGAAATCCTCGATCGCTTCATCAGTCCTGCCCATCACCGCGTGGACCAGTCCCAGGCTGTCCCTGGCCGGGCCATCTGGGTCGTCTTTCAGCGCAAGGTTGCAGTAGGGCAGGGCCGCCTGCGGTTGGCGCTGGACGCCAAGCTGCCAGCACAGCGTGTTGCTGAAAGTTGCGTTGGCCGGCTCACGCTCCTGCGCGGCCCGCAGGTCGGCGGTCGAGCGCTCCCAGTCTTCCAGTTCGGAGAGGACCAGGCCGCGGTTGAAGTACCCAGCACCGGAATCCGGCGAGAGCTCGATGGCCCTCGTGAAGTCCTCTATGGCACGCTCGGTGTCCCCTTCTTCCCCGCGCTGCAGGTGGGCATTGCCCCGGTTCACCCAGGCAGTCGCCAGTTCGGGGTCGATGTCGATGGCCTCTTCCAGGTCGTCGAAGGCCCTGCCGAGGTCGCCGTCGTTGGCCCGCCTGAGATAAACGGCGGCGCGGTTGACGTATGCTCCGGCTCCCTCCGACCCGGCATTGATGGCCCGCTCCAGGTCGCGAAGGGCCCGGTCAAGGTCACCACCCTGTCCCCGCTTCATGTAGGCCACGGCCCGATTGAAATAAGGCGCCGCCTTCTCCGGAGCAAGTTCCGAGGCCCTGGACAGGTCGGCGATCGCCAGGTCCTCGTCTCCTGGTCTGCCGCGCTCCAGGTATGCCAGCCCCCGGCTGCTGAAAGTGTCGGCGGAACGCGGCTGTACCGTCAGCACCTGGGTGAACCGCCATATGGCCTCGTCGAGGTCGGCGTATTTCCCGCCCAGGTATGCGTGCCCCAGCCGGTACCGCAGGTTGGCCAGTGCGGCGGGGTCCGACGGAGCTTGCTCCAGGGCCCGTATCAGGACCGTCTTGGCCAAATCGAAATCCTCCTGCTCCAGGTAAAGCTGGCTCAGGGTCAGCAGGGCCACCGAACGCACCTCCGCCGTCAGGTCGATGTTGATTGCAGTGGGCAGCTCAGACGGCGAAGAGGCGATATCCACCACCTGGGGGCCGAAGGACTCGCTCTCCGTGCGGGTAGAGGTCAGATTGGCCAGGACCCGGCCGCTGTCGTACTCTCCCCAGATAACTATCGCGGCACCGGAGCGCTCGCCCACTGCTTCGGCAGCAGCGTGCCCAGTGAGTTTCTCCGGCCAGTCCACTGTCCGGACACCGGACAGCCCGGCCGAGGCAATCTCCTGGTTGATGCTGGCCCTGAGCCGTCCCCGGATGTTGAACCCCTGTTGCCCGGCGGTGTAGTTGGCAAAGGGGGCGATTACGATCAATGACTCGCCTGCTGCGGCCACCGGGTGGTCCGGCGACCCGGAAAGGCGGAGCAACACAATCGCTATGACTACGGCAGCAGCGGCGGACACCACTACCACGGCGGAGACGCCAACCCGCAATCCGCGACGCCGGTGGGCGGAGGTGGGAGCATTGGCTGGGGCAACGATGGTAGCGGTCGCCGGGGGCACCGACTCCGGCTGTGGCGCTATTGCGTCAGAGAGCGGTTCTGGGGAAACTCCCTCGGGAGGAGGGGCCTCCGGCTCGAATTCCGCCGACAGCAGCAACTCGTCGCGCTCTTCGGAGGTCAGCCTCAGAAGCTCGGCGCAACGAAGGACATCCTCCCGGTAGCGGGGTCTCGCAGTAACCCCTTCTTTCCAGCGAATCAGGGTTAAACGGCTGATACCGATACGCCGGGCGAGGTCTGAATCTCCCATCCCGGACCGCTCGATGTGGGAGGTAAGAAGCTCGCCGAAAGTTGGCAAGTGATACAACTCCGCTACACAATACAGGCCGAATGTTACATATCTGTCGTCCAATGTACAGCCTGTGAACAGCAACAATCTCCATTGCCACACCAAATTTATGGAGGCGATGAGATGTACCAAATCCTCTTGAAGGCAATCGTGCCCCTGGCAATCGTGCTGTTGCTGGCCTTGATGGCCTGCGGCGCTGGCTCAGAGTACTCGGAACACACCTATGCTCCCGCCGCGACCTCGTTTCCAGCCGGTGACGTGGAACAGGAGGCTGCCCCGCATCAGCAGGCAGTCGTCGTAGCGACCCAGGCGGGCCAGCCCGAGGGGTTCAACACCATCGGAGGCTCCGCCACCGTCAACGACGCGGCCTACGACCTTACCTTTTTCCAGCACTACGGCGTCAACCCATTTATAGACACGGAGGACGACCACCTTTCCACCTTCGCCATAGACGTGGATACTGCCTCCTACACCGTAGCCCGGAAGTTCCTCGATGATGGATTCCTGCCCGACCAGAACTCCGTGCGAGTAGAGGAGTTCGTTAATTACTTCGACCAGGGTTACGAGGTACCCACCGATGGCGCGTTCGCGGTCCATATCGAGGGTTCGCCCTCACCATTTGGCGGCACCAATCATTGGTTGATGCGTGTCGGCCTGCAGGGGAAGGAGCTTCTCGAGGAGGAGCGACAGGACGCCACCCTGGTATTCACCATTGACGTTTCAGGTTCAATGGCCCGCGAAGACCGCCTGGGGCTGGTGAAACAATCTCTCAGGCTGCTGGTAGATGAGCTCCGGTCCGACGACAAAATAGCGATCGTTACCTACGGCAATCGCGGCTCCGTCCTCCTCGAGACCACGGACGGTCGCAACAAGGGCGAGATCCTCCGAGCCATCGATTCGCTGCAGCCCAGCGGCTCCACATACGTCGAGGACGGCCTGAAGGTCGCCTACAAGCTCGCGGTAGACGAGATAGAGCCCGGCCGCATTACCCGGGTGATGGTTCTCTCGGACGGTGTCGGCAACGTGGGCAATACGGGTCCAAATTCGATTCTGGGCCAGATTCAGGGATACGTAGACAAGGGGGTCACCCTCACGACCGTCGGGTTCGGCATGGGCAACTACAACGACATCCTGATGGAACAACTTGCCAACGACGGCGATGGCGCCTACTACTATGTCGACACACTATCCGAGGCAAAGCGAATATTCGTCGACGACCTGACCGGCACCCTCCAGGTCATCGCGAAGGACGCCAAGGTGCAGGTTGAATTCAACCCCGAGACCGTCAGTCGCTATCGCCTCCTCGGCTATGAGAACCGCGACGTGGCCGACGAGGACTTCCGCAACGACGCCGTTGACGCCGGCGAGATTGGCGCCGGCCACAGCGTTACCGCTCTCTACGAACTGAAGCTCCGGGAGGGCGCAGAGGGTAGTCTGGGGACCGTCTACATGCGATACGAGGATGTTGGCCTGAACGAGGTGGTTGAAATCAATCAGGAGTTCCAGCGCAGCGCGATCGCTGTCTCCTTCGAGGACGCCTCCTCACGATTCCAGCTAACCGCAGTCGTCGCGGAGTTTGCCGAAGTACTCCGGGGCAGCTATTGGGCACGGGAGGGCAGCCTGCAAGCCGTGGCCGACGAGGCCCGCCGTGTTCAGCAGCTTCTCCCCCAGTCCACCGACGTTGGTGAATTTGCCAGCATGGCCGCCCTGGCAGCCAGACTGGGGGGACAGGCCAGCAGAAACTGACTTTGAGTCATCCGCAGGCACGCTTAAGGCCCCTTCCTGGATTGGAGAGGGCCTTTGCCTCTTGGCCGTCGGACTCAGTCGACGCGGGGGCTGCACTCCTCCAATGGCCTTACCGCAGCGGCCAATCCCGGCCGACGCTCCCGGAAATGTGCCCTACCGGTCAAATCCGGACAGCACCTGGAGGGTGTAGTCCCCGATATCACCTGCCGGGCTCCACACAACAGCGACGTAGTTACCGGATTCGGGAGCTTCCCACTCCAGGTACTTGCCGCCATGGGTCCGGCCCTGATCCACGAATCTGTAAATCTGCGTCATCCCGTCCGGGGCAAAGAGCCACATCCGGGCATCCGGCATTTCAGACAGCTCGAAGTTGGCCCTGATTTCATACTCCCGTCCTATCCCGGCGCGGAATTGGAAATGATCGAATTCAGAGGCCGGTCCGCCGTGAAGCTCTCTGAAAAGTTGCCGGAAATCCTCCCGCCGGTCGGGTGGAGCATTGTTCCACCAGGCGAGAACGATATCCCTCGTTTCAAGGGGGACTGAGCGTTCCGGAGAGTAAATTGATTGCAGGAGTCCCCTTAACGCCCCTGCTGAGGTATCCGGGCCAAGGGACAAGGAAAACTATATGAAGAATCGTTCTCCCATCAAATAAAAGCACCGCGTACGACCGTCAGCCTGTAGAGTGCAACCCGGCTCCCCCAGGTCGAAAATGTTCCGCACCTCCTCTGAGAGACAACCGGCCTCTATCCTATTTGACAAGCCGGTCAGCCGGCTCTCGAGCGGCTGCAGGCCAAGTCGATCATGGGTATAGACAGACATGAAACTGGCGCCTCCCTCCAGGACCCAGGCCGGGTGCGCAAAGTTGAAGTAGTAGTGGGCCAGTTCGTGGTAAAGAACAGAGCGGTTCACAGGTGCGTTTCCTGCCCGGAGAACCAGAAAGTGCCCGCCGCCATATGCCCCTCCCACATTCCACCCTGCATTCAGGTTTGAGTAGTAGACCTCGACTTCAGCGGCGGGCCCGACGACTGGCATCAGCGCCACCACGAAGTCCTGCGGAAAGGGAATCCCCAGAAACTCCTCAAGGGATATCAATGCCTCGGCGATATTGGCCGGAATGTCTTCACTTGGGGGGAGTGGATCGTTGAGAACTACGTGGATGGACACCTCCCCAGCGAGAGGAAGATGAACTGGTCCCGATTCGACATTCCGGGAAGTCAGCATCTCGAAAAATTCATTGGGAGCGTTCGTCAGCATGTTCTTGGCAGCGATAAGAAACGCCGCCTCCTTGTCGCTCAGGCCGTCGGTAAACCAAGGCTGCCGCGCAAGTTCCGCATTAGGCGTCCCGACGTTCCAGCATCAGTTATGAGAGAGCGCCGAACAGATGGCGGTTTCTCCAGCTGAGAATGTTGGGCGAGGTGTCCGGACTCTTCGAGACCAGCTCATCGTCGCGGTTGGCCACGATTGAAAGACTGTAGAGAACGTCCCATTGCCGGGAGGTAACAAATTCCAGATTGGCAATATCAGGCGCTATCGCCACCCTGCGTCCCAATTCGGGGACACCCTCCGTCACCCTGGCCAAGCTGCGTATCGTCTCCTGATCATCGTGATTTGCTTCGTAGCGCAACTGGGGGAATGCCAGCACTTTCCGGGCAAGTGCGGCATCCGATCGGGCGATCTTCAGAATCTCGTCAACGACGTCAGCCTCGAACTTAGAGACCCCGCCCAATAGCCACGGCTTTGCCGCGAGATTCCTCAGGAGATCAGCGTCCATTTGTGCGAGGCGGGAATACCCTTCCAAAACGGAGGCTTCCCGAACGTTCACCCAGTCGTACAGCCAGGGGAGCGCGAAGAGCCGGGTGGCCATTTCGTGGTCCTTCCTGGCGATATTGAGCAGAGATTGCGCGACCTCGATTTCGCTCCCTCGAAGACCATCGGCCGTCCACGGCAAGATCGACGCCCGGAAAGCCTGGTTTGGGTCTACCTCGGCGATCCTTTCCAGAAATCGGATCGTCTCCAGTTCGTCATCGGTGATGCCGTCGGCGATCCAGGGGAGACTGGCCAGCTCCTCTCCCAATACAGGAATGCGAAGCCCGATGTTAATGATGGTCGTTCCGGCCACTTCATGGACCCGGTCAGGCGGATTGTCGAACCAAGGCAAGGATTCGGAGAGCAGGAACGCGGCCTGCCCTTCGGGTGACGGTTGCGGAGCGGGGGTGGGAGGCGGCGGGGCGGGTGTAAGAGGAGGATGTGCGGACTGGGTGGCTGTAGGCAACGGCCGTTCTCCCGTGGGTTGAGGCGTCGGAGCAGGAGGAGACACGACGGGTATGGCGGCGGTCGGCGTCGGCTACGGCCCTCCTGCTGTCGGATCCGGCGTGGTAGCAGGAGAGTTCGAAGGGGCGGGAGTGAGTGGGAGGGGTGTGGCAGGAGTCGGCTGTACCGCTTCCTCGCTGGACTGTATTAGCTCCACAGTCGGCATTACGGCCGGGTGAGTAACTGATTCCGTGTCGGAAGTAGCACGAGCCGAGGATGGTGTCGATGCACTCTCGGTCGCTTCTGGCCCGCTGGTTGGGGTCGTGGAGGACGTTACTGGGGCGACCTAGTAGTAGCCTGTCCGAGAAACGTTACTGGTGGATGATTGAGGGTATGATGGGAGGAGCCTTCAGCGGGGGCAGGCAGCGATGAGCAAGACCTTCCGGCCCTACGAACCCGGCCAGCAGTTGCTGTTGCCGGCGGCGCTCCAGGAGTGGCTGCCCGAGGACCATCTCGCCTACTTCATCTCTGACGTGGTGGACAAACTGGAATTGTCTGCCATCACCATCAGGTATCAGGGCGAGGATCGCGGCGGCCCTCCCTATCATCCCAGGATGATGGTCAAGGTGCTGCTCTACGCTTACTGCACCGGTGTGGCCTCCTCCCGGCGGATCGCCCAGCGACTCCACAAGGACATCGCCTTCCGGGTGCTGGCGGCCAACAACACTCCCGACTTCCGCACCATCTCCGACTTCCGCAAGGATCACCTGGAGGCGCTGGCCTGCCTGCTCCTGCAGGTGCTGGATCTCTGTCGGCGGGCGGGATTGGTGAAGCTGGGCCACGTGGCCCTGGACAGCACCAAGGTGAGGGCCAACGCCTCCAGGCACAAGGCCATGAGCTACGGGCGGATGAAGGAGAAGGAGGAGCAGTTGGCGGCGGAGGTGGATGAGTTGCTCCGGGGAGCCGGGGAAGTGGACGAGGAGGAGTACCGCCGGTACGGCCGGGACAAGCGGGGAGATGAGCTGCCGGAGGAACTGTCCTTCCGGGAGGGACGGCTGCGAAGGATAAGGGAGGCCAAGGCGGCGTTGGAGGCCGAGGCCAGGGCTGCGGAAGAGCAGGCGGAGTCCGAGGGCAGAAAGCATCCTGGGGTGCCCGATGACAAGGCAGCGCAACTTCACCGACCCGGAGTCCCGGATCATGCCCGGCCCGGGAGGGTGGGACAAGCGGCTCTACAACTGCCGGCGGTGCTGGACCGCCCATCAGGTGACCCTGGCAGCCCGCTGTGTTCGGACGGCAGGCAGGGTGCCGGTGGAGGAGGCCATCAGCAACATGGGCACGGTCCGAAGGAAGTCTCCGCCTGAGCCTGGTACCTGGGCCAAGGGACGGAGGAAATGGCCTTGGGAGTGGACCCGATATCGCCCGGAGAAGACTCGGCATGGCACGAAACCGGAACCGCGCCCCGGGGCCGGATACCCAAGGGACTGTCGGCCCGGGACCGGATGCGGCGCAAGCTGCAGACAAACGGGCGAAACGCTACGCCCTGCCGGTGGAGCCGGTGTTCGGCAGATCAAGCAGGGCCGTGGCTTCCGGCAGTTCCTGTCGGGGCTTGGGGAAGGTGAACCGGGAATGGTCGCTCATCTGCACGGGCCACAGCCTGCTGAAGCTGTTCCAACTGGTGGCGGGCGAGGCGGCAAGGTGAAGGGCAAAGGCACCCCTGCCAAGCGGAAGTCTCCTCTGTCTGGAGCCGGTGATTTCCACTGGAAATTCCCGGCATTCCCAATCCGCACCGTCCCCGGATGGCTTTCTCCTGCTGAGGCTGCCCAAACCCAGTTCCTATTCTTCGGACAGGCTGGTATTATAACGACGCTTCATCAAATTGGGTGGCTGGTTAGCAGAAATTGTAGGTTGGAGAACGATCGGGGGCGAAGCTGTCGCGCCAGGTGACCCATAGCGGGGAAGGGGTTCCAAGAGCCCTTTAAGGTCAACCGTCGTTGTAATACTAAACCAAAGCCAAGGTGAAATGTGCAGACACATAGGGTAGATTTGTGAGGTAGCTGGGATTAGCTCTGGTCTCAGGTTGTGGAGAGGCTGCCTAATGGGTGTGAGGGAGATGGTATCAGCATCTTGACTCAATGGCAGATGGGTGCCGAGGAGCCACAGCCGGCGGATGATTCTGGCAGCCAAGGGAGTTGGAACGCTGGCTGCCGTCTGGCTGCTGGCGCAAGGCTGGCCGGCATCTCCACGGCTCAAGGCCCTGGCGGGACCCCCACACCATAGGCCGGTGGGTCCAGCTGCCTTCGGGGCTGGTCCGGAGGCTGATATTCGAGCAGCCGGAGGTTCCCCCCCGCCCTCGGCGAGGCGGAGCAGGCGGCGCTGACAGGGGCGGTGCAGGAGTTGCCAGGGGCGGCGGGTATTGAAATGGCCAATTGGAACTGGAGGGTGGTGAACCGGTTTGTCTGGGAACGGCGCGGCATCAGCCTGAGCCGTAGCAGTTGTCTGAACTGGCTGCACCGCGGGCTTCGCCTTCAAGCGTCCCAAGTGCTCAAGGCGGATGAGGTCCGGGAGTCCTTCGTGGCGGAGTACGCGGCCCTGATGGAGGAGGCGTGTCAAAGCAAAGCCAAGACATTCTTTGCCGACGAGGCCCACTTTCGAGCCGACGCCGAGTTGCGGGGCAAGTGGGTGCTTAGGGGAGAGCGGCATTGGTGGATTCCAGCAGTCCGAGGTACGGAGAGAAGGCCAGTTACTATTCGGCGGTGTGCTTGGAGACCGGTGAGGTGGAATGGATGGAACTGGAAGGGAACAGCAACTCAGGAACGTCGGCAGCCTTCCTGGGGCAGTTGCGGGAGCGGCACACCGAGAGGCTGAACGTGATCTGGGACAATGCCCCGGCCCACCGCGGCGAGGCAGTGAGGGAGTATCTCCAGACGCCGGGACTGAACCTGCGTCTGGTGAACCTGCCAGGCTACAGCCCGGATTTCAACGCTGATGAGGCCATCTGGGGCTGGGCGCGAGAGGAGGCCACTCGGAAACCTGTGCCTGGGGACCAAAGCCCTGGTGCAGGAGAAAGTCGGCAACTTCTTGGAGGCGCTGGCCGGGCGGAAAGAGGAGGTCAAGCGCCAGCCGGACCAGTGCAATCAAGGGCAGAGGAGTTCCTGCGTAACCCCGTCCAGGTTCTCATCATCACCAGCCATTGCACATCCCACCTTGTGCTTTGGTTTAGGTTTCGGAGCCACATCCGACGGTGATACCCGAAGAGGACGCGGCTAATGCGAGGAATGCTCCAGAGAATCCCGGCTAAAAGAAAATGACCATCCAAATGCTGATACCGCTAAATGAAAGGGTTAAGCAGTTGAGGTCAAGTTTATTTTCCAACGCCAAGCGAATAGTGTGCTGTGACCGTCGGTTTGGCCGTCTTTCCTGCGCCTGCGTCAGGGACAAGCACGCTAATCAAGAACCAGTTTCATCGGCCAGCGATAGAAAACGGGCAGCCGACTAGAGTTCAGAGGAGTGAACCAGACCTCAGGCGAGGGAGGACGCAAAGTGGCGGGTATGTTGATTTAGAGAATCAGCAGTACCAATATTACCATTATGAGCGATATATTATATAATATATTTTGATGTTATACGGATTGTGGATAGACCGAGTTCTTAATGGTCGTCAAGCCGGACGCGATGGGACGTGCGGGTACTCCCTACGGTTTCACGGAACTGCGTTTCGGCAGTCGAAGATCGGGCGCCACTTCAGCCACAGGGGCCAACTATGCTGCCAGATACCAGCTCAGGCGAAAGCCTCGATGGACAACGGAGGTCCGAAATGGGGCCCATGGGGAAGCACCACGCGAAAGCACCTGCCAGCCAATAGGTGGTCGAACCGAGAGATAAGACGGAGAAGTCACATGTGAAAAAAGAGCCCCCCGAAGGGGAATCTCCGGAGGAGGCAGTGAAATGAACGCATCTGCTATAGAGACACACATAGATGACCTCATCAGGGAACTGAAGATAATCGACCCGACAGAAACCTGCCTGGGAACGTGGAACAGCCCCGAGGGGGAGATGCGTCTGGCCATCATTCACGAGACAGGTCACGTGTAGGCCATTGCCGGTCAGGACCAGGAGGAAGGCGACCCGGCCCTGCTTTTCCGGCTCCCGGTGGAGAGGATGGGCGTAGAGGCGGCGATCCAGGCGGTGGAGAAGTACCTCGAGCCGGATCATCAGCCAAGCATGCGGGAGTGCGACATGTTGGGCTGCCGGAACCTAGTCCCTGAGGACAAAGGAAAGAGCGTGGCTCCCGGAACGTACCTGGCAGTCTGTGATGACTGCGCACCGGTCGTCGCGACGGTGAGGTAAGGAAAAGTTGCGGCCGCCGGTGGTTTGTTCAACTCAGCAGCGAACCGCCTCTCCGCGCCTGCCCTACTCGTGGTTTCCGTTGATGCCGGAGAGAGGAACCTTTTCGGACGGCCAACGCCTTTCCCGTGAGTCCTCTGGGACGAGAGGATTTGCTTCCATCAACCGGGTTTGCGAGCGTGGATAAAGTACATGGGTGTAAAAATGCCCAGCCGTCCTGCTTTGACCATTGCTTTCGCGCAGAGTTCCAAGGTCTCGGAAACGCGGACCGTTCCTTGCGGCACAATGTGAAGCGCCTCGAGCACCCTGAGCGATTGTTGGGTGGCCCAGCGTCCGATGCATGAACTGCGAAAGCTGGCCGGGGAAATGCCTGAACCAGCCAGCGGCAGATACCAGGGAATCGATGGCCCGGCTTGGACCGCCAGATCCCGTGTCTCCACCACCTCAAAGCCGACCGTCTTTAGCGCCTCATCAACCGTATTGAGGTCGTCGATTACGAACAGTTCGCCTCCCAATTTAAAGTAGGCTTTGATCCCCTTGTGGAGGGGGCCCGGGCGTCGAAACAATCGGTCAAGCAGTATTCGTAGGCAGCGAAACACGCCCCCGGTTTCAGAGGGCGCTAGACTTCTCCGTAGACGCTCACTTTGTCCGGCGCATGGCAAGTCGCCTCGATGGCGTATACCGCGTCGACTAGCTCGTCCGAAGCATCAACGTGTAGAAAGTCGCAGTTGAGGAACTCGGCCAAGTGAGCCAGCCCGGCCTCTCCCGTGAATTTCCAGGCGCTCTCAAGCTGATAGACATTGCTGTTTGTACCGACGATCCGGGCTCAGGAGCATCGTGCAATTACCACCAGCGGCCCGGTGGCACCGGAAGGTGAGGGTAGAACTGTGGGGATCGGACCCTGCACACTCGCGATCAAAGGGCATGGCTGAAAGGTAATGGACGAGAGGCCGACTGCCTTCTCGGGGGGAAGAGATTGCAAACCAAGAGGGCCTTCCGTTATCGGGAGGCCCGATGAAGACTTGTTTATTTGGTGGAGCTGGAGGGGATCGAACCCTCTACCTCTTCAATGCCATTGAAGCGCTCTCCCGAGTGAGCTACAGCCCCACAGCAGGAATTCATGATAGCAAAGGGCACAATTGGGCCGCAAGCCCCACGACCTTTGCAGTGGGCCGGAATTCTACACCTAACGGCGGTGGAACTTGACGACGCGGCGGGAGCGTCCCCACTCTCCAGGCATCACAAAGTACAGGTCCCGGTCCGAGTCCGCCCATACGCCGTGGCAGGAACGATGCAACTCGGAGCCCCATTGGGTGATGATCTCGCCGTCGGGGGACAGGACACTGAACAGACCGCCGTTGTGCTCCGGAATGTAAACGATGTCCTCGGCGTCAATATAAAACAGGGCCGGGCCAATGAGCTTGCTGGGCCACGTGGTGATGTATTCGCCATCCTGGGTGAACACCTGCACGCGGTCGTTTTCGCGGTCTGCCACGAGCACCTGTCCCTGGCGATCGATCCAGATGCCATGCGGCAGGCGGAACTGTCCAGGGCCGTCGCCGGGTTCTCCCCACGACTGGATAAGCTGGCCGTCGGGGGTGAACTTGTGGACGCGGGCGTTGGCGTAGCCATCGGCAATGAAGATCTGACCCTCGTCATTGAGGGCGATGCCAGCGGGCATGTTGAAGGGAGGGCCGCCGTGGGTCACCGACTGGAAGGCGGTGGAGCTATAGTCCTCGGGGTCAACGCCGGTATCGGAACGGACCCCCCTCTGGCCGATGGTCATGATGTGCTGGCCGTCGCCGGTGTATTTGTGGACCTCATGGGTGTTGCGGTCAACCAGCCAGACGTTGTCGTTGTTGTCCAGCAGGATGGAATGGGCGAAGGTGATCAGACCGGCGCCCCACGCGGAGATGAAGTTTCCTTCCTTGTCGAAAATGCAGACAGGGTGCTCGGGGTCGCGGTTGAAGGCGTAGACCCGGTCCTGGGAGTCTCCGTACACCGCCGCAGTGGGCATCTCCCATCCTTCCGGGAGCTTGGCCCAGTCAGGGTTCATCTCGTAGCTGAAACCACCGGAACCGACAATATTGCTGGAAGTCACGATTCCTCTCCTGATCGATGATTCGGGGTGCTGGTTATCTTACAGGCTGGGTATGGCGTTCACCACAAAGCGTTCACCTTCCCAGCGACCTACGGCTTGATGCCCGGCGTGGTTACGCGGAAACTGTAAATGGACCGGCCCGGGGTAGTGTAAACGGTGCGGTAGTCAGGGCCACCAAAGGCGATGTTGCGGGGAACTTCGGGACCGCGGATGACGCCGACATGGGTGCCGTCCGGTTCAAAGACCCAGATGCCACCTGAGCCAGTGCAGAATACACGGCCAGCGGTATCCACCTTCATGCCGTCGGGAACACCCGGCTCGGCGGAGCTCATATCGGCGAAAACCCGGTTGTTGCTCAGTGAGCCGTCGGCGGCGACGTCGAAGGCGCGGATCTTCCGGTGCGTGCAGACCTCACCGCGCTCCTCCTCGCCGATGCAGTCGAGGCTGACGCGGCTGATGGCGACGTACAACACCGACTCGTCGGGCGAAAACGCCAGCCCGTTGGGGTACTCGCACCCGTCGGTGGCCGCGTGGATGCTCCCGTCGGGTGCGATCCGGAACACGCCGGCGAAGTCGTACTCTCGCAGCTCCGCCTCAAGACGCAGAGACGGGTCGGTGAAGTAGATGCTGCCGTCTGAACGGGTTACGAGGTCGTTGGGCTTGTGGAAACGCTTTCCATCCCAGCGTTCGGCGATCGCGGTCACCGTGCCGTCGGCGTCCATTCGCGTGATGCGGCGGTTGTCGGCGCCCTCGCACATAATCAACCGCCCCTGAATGTCGAAGGCACAGCCATTGCCCTCGCCTGTGTCTTCACGTAGTACCGAGACGCCGATTGTCTCATCCCAGCGGTAAAGCCGGCTCTCGGTGAGGGATACGAAGGTCAGGTAGCCATCGGGGTGCCACAGTGGTCCCTCGGTGTTGCCACCGACTTCGGCCAGATGAGTATGTTCCGGGGACTCAAGGATGCCTGATAGGTTGTCGGGCATGACTTCCTCCCTGTGCCAATGTTAGCCAGTTTTTGGGATTATACCAGTAGCATCCCGGTCGCCTGCGTTTGACCCCCCACAGGTGCGCAATTAGAATTCCGTAGAACACTACCCGGAGAATCCAGCATTGTGGATGATGCAATAATGACCCAAAGCAACAACCTGGAGCAGGCATATCAGGAACTGAGACGAAGAGCAGTTGTGGAGTTCGGTGAAGAGCGAGCAAAAGAGCTCGAGGAATACCTTCGGACCGCCGCGCAGCAAGTTACCGACGTGGAGAGCGCGGAGGTGCATAGGGACCTGGAGCCGCTGGTGCATGAGTGACGTCGGCCTTCACATCCGGCAATGGAAGGCCGGCTTGCTGTCCCGATGAGACGTCATTCCGGCTCTCGGGCGAATCCAGCAGCCACATGATTCGAACTATTGGAGCCAGGGGGAGAACTGGTACGGCTTTTCGCATCGAAACCTGCCTTGCATTCAAAGCCCTGGGTTCCTGCTTTCGCAGAAAAGACGAGCCGGATTATTCCAAGAGCGATAGACCTGATCGGTCAGGCAGCTATGCCGACCGTCAGGGCGGCACCCACATCCAGTCGATACGAAGAGGTTGAGTGATGCCCGATCCTTACGAACTTTCCGTAGTTGACGCTGCGGCCCGGATCCGGGATGGCAGCCTGTCGCCGGTGGCGCTGGCGGAGTCGCTGCTGGCGCGGATTGATGCGCTGGACAGCGACCTGCAGGCCTGGGTAACCATCGACCGTGAGGCCGTGCTGTCGGTCGCCCGCGAACGGGAGGCGGAGGCAGGTCGCGGCGATTTCCTGGGGCCTATCCACGGCGTGCCGGTGGGACTGAAGGACATCTTCTATACGGCCGGAATGCTCACCGCCTGCGGGTCCAGGGTTTACGCCGACTTTGTACCGGACTTCGATGCCACGTCTGTGGCCAAGATCAAGGCCGCTGGAGGAATCATCCTCGGCAAGGCGGTCACCACTGAATTCGCGACTTCAGACCCGTCACCGACCCACAATCCCTGGAACCTGGAGCATACGCCCGGCGGCTCAAGCAGCGGCTCGTCGGCTGCTGTAGCGGCCCGGATGGTCCCTGCGGCGCTGGGCTCGCAGACCGGCGGCTCCACCTGCCGACCGGCGGCGTACAACGGAATCGTGGGACTGAAGCCCACTTACGGACGCATCAGCCGCTATGGTGTGGTGCCGGTGAGCTGGTCGCTGGACCACGTTGGCATCCTGACGCGGACGGTAGCCGACGCGGCGGCGATGCTGACGGTGTTGAGTGGCGAGGACGACAACGACCCCGGGTCCCTGCGTCAACCGGTTCCCGACTTCGCTGCGCAGATGGCCGAGCACAACCGCCCACCTCGCATAGGGCTGGTGAGGCAGTACTACCAGGACTACTGCACGCCAGAAATTTGGGCGCACACGGAAGCAGTGGCCAACCAGCTGGCGGAGGCGGGCGCGGAGGTGGAGGAGATCCCCCTGCCGGACAGCTTCGCCAGGGTACACAGCTTCCAGCGCATCGTGATGAACGTGGACTGCGCGGCGTTCCACGAGGCCAACCACCGCATCCGCGCCGCAGACTACGGGCCGCGCATCCGGGCCGGTATGGAGATGGGAATGATCATCCCGACATCCTCCTATCTGAAGGCGCAGCGTCTGCGGCGCCAGTTCCGGGCCGACATGAACGAGATGGCATCCAGCGTGGATGTGGTTATGACACCGGCCACCCCTGCGCCCGCGCCGAAGGACCTGAACACTACCGGCGACGCCGCCTTCCAGGTGCCGTGGACGGCCGCAGGACTGCCGACCGTGGTGATACCGACGGGCCTCAGCGAGCTGGGAATGCCCATGGCCGTGCAGTTCGGCGGGCCCTGGGCCGAGGAGGGCAGGGTCCTGGGCGCGTCCCAGTGGTGCGAGCGGATCGCCGGGTTGAACCAGGGGCCGCCCAACTACTCGTAGGCGCTCCGTTTGAAAGCTGACTACGACCTGATGGTCATCGGCGCCGGTTCGGCAGGTCTGACAGCGGCCCGCTTTGCCGTGAAGCTGGGGTTATCCGTGGCGCTGGTGGAGCGTTCGAGGGTCGGCGGAGACTGTACCTGGACAGGCTGCGTGCCCAGTAAGGCACTGCTTAAAGCCGCGGGGGTTGCGCAGGCAATGCGGACCGCTGACCAGTTCGGTCTCCCTTCCGCAAGTCCCGATGTGGACCTTCGGCTGGTGATGGAGCGCATCCGTTCCGTAGTGCGGCGAATTTACGAAGCCGAGTCGCCGGAAGTGCTGGCTGGCGAGGGCATAGATGTCATCCTGGGAGAGGCCCAATTCACTGGTCCGGATACCGTAAGCGTCGAGGAGCGCTCGCTCTCAGCGCGACGATTCCTGGTCTGCACCGGAGCTTCGCCGGTAGTTCCGCCGATTCCGGGACTGGAAGGCATCGAGTACCTCACCTACGAGTCGATTTGGGAACTGGATGAGCTGCCGGCTTCGCTTGCGATAGTGGGCGCCGGAGCCGTGGGATGCGAGCTGGCGCAGGCGTTTGCCCGGCTGGGTTCGCAGGTGACGCTGATTGAAGCAGCCGAACGCGTCCTGCCGCAGGAGGACCCCGAGGTATCGGGGGTCATATCGGGGCGTTTCGCTGACGAGGGGATACGGGTACTGGCCGGCGCTGAGGTGACCAGTATTGGCGCCGGACCGGACAACAGTGGCGTCAGCATCGAACTGGACAGCGGACGATGCGTGGAGGCGGAGAAGCTGTTGGTGGCCGTGGGCCGACGCCCCAACACGGAGGGACTCGGCCTGGAGGCGGCGGGAGTTAATGCAAGTCCCAGCGGCATACAGACGAACCGCTACCTGCAAACCGCGAACAAGCGGGTGTACGCCGCTGGGGACGTGACCGGCGGGCCGCAGTTCACGCACTATGCAGGGTGGCAGGGGTTCATGACCGTGAGAAACGCCTTTCTGCCTGGCAACACCGTCGCGGTGCGGGAGAAGGTGCCAATGGCTACCTTCACTGACCCGGAGGCAGCGCAGGTGGGCCTGGCCGAGCAGGAGGCGAGAGAGCTACACGGCGACCGAGTGGCGATTACTCGCTGGCCGATGGCCGAAGTGGACCGCGCACTCACGGACGGCGAGACCGACGGCTTCGTAAAGGCAGTGCATATGCCCAACGGGCGCATCCTCGGCGCTACTGTGGTCTCACCAGGAGCAGGCGAGATGGTGCAAGAGTGGACGCTCGCCATGGACAAGGGCGTCAAGCTGGGCGACCTGGCGAGGTCGATTCACGTTTACCCGACGTCTTCGATGGCCTCGCAGCAGCTGGCGCTCCGGGCGTATTCGACGCGGCTGCTGACCGGGCGGCTGGGAGCACTGCTACGGAGGCTGGCGAAGCGGGGCGGGTAGCGTCAACTCGCCTCAGGCCCATCAGGGTGCGATGCCAAAACACACTACACCTGCACGTCATTCCGCAGGAACACTAGACCACCGGATTTTTCCAACACCGCCTGATTCGCGAAGGTTGTCATGAGCCGTTGCAGAGTCGCCGAAGTCCCTACGCGATTGCGCCTGAATCAGTCAAAGCTCGGACAAACAGAATCCGTTGGTGATTCCAGCTTTCGGCAAACTCTGGGCTAACCACCACCGGATTCTCAGAGACCTTGCAACCGTTTTGGCATTTTGGCCGGCAGGAGTGACTCAGGCATTGAGTCCTGAGTACTAATCACATCTAATCCCGGAGCAGTGGAGCCACCTCCTCGATAAAGCGCTCGGCGGCCCTTGAATCAGGGTCGGCGGGATCAAGAGACACACCCCGGATGATGAACTTGTCCACCCCCAGCTCAATCAACTCCGCCAAACGGTCTGCGCAGTGGGTGGGTGGGCCGAAAATCCCGAAGCCCCTGGCGAAATCGGTGGTCACCGCCTCGTCCTGGGGCGAACCGGCGAGTCCGTGATGCTGCATGTCGTAAGCGTCGTGGATGTTCCGCATGACCTCCCGCTGCTCCGTCGAAACGGGTCCAACTACGCTGCCGTACATGGCGGAAAACCGGGCGAACAAGGAAACCTGGAAGGTACCGATCCGCGCAGCCTCCTCGGGGTCGTCGTGCACCACAAGGGGCACGTAGGCGCCGAAGGGAATGTCCGGGGACAGACCCGCCTCAGCGCGGGCGGACCGCGCAACTTCCATGCCCCACCGGGTCCGGTCTGCATCTGCGCCGACATTTAGGGTAACCCTGTCGGCGTGACGGGCTGCTGCGGAAATGACCTTGGGTCCGGTCGCTGCAACGTCAACGGGCACCTTGGGTGGCCGGACGTCATCAATCCAGAAGATGAGGCTGGAATCCTTGTAGTCTGCCAGGCCAACGGAATCGATATCCCCGCCGGATTCGAAAGCAACCTCTTCTCCCCTCAGATATCCCTGGAGCCTCTCAAGGTAGCTCTCGAACTTGGGAACGGAGTCGGGCGCGCGACCCAGGTGGGCCAGGGCCGAGTCTCCCCTGCCGATACCAAGGTAGGCCCTGCCCCCGCTCTCCACCTGCACGGTGGCAATGGCCGACGCCGTGACAGCGGGATGGCGGGTATAGGAGTTGGTGACCCCGGTGCCCAGCTTGACGGTCGATGTGGCATGGGCGGCCAGTGCCATTGCCACGTAGGTGTCGCCGTACCGGTTTTGGGAATCAACGTAGACGATGCCGTCGTACCCGATTTCCTCGGCGCGCACTGCCTGGCGCACCGCGTTGAACTCCTGAGAACTGGGCCCGCCCGCGTTTGGACGACCCATGGCCCAGAACTCGATTGGCATGTATTCCTCCGGATTCGCAGTTGATATGTCCCCTTTAGGGCAATAAGCATAGCATGCCGCCGGCCAGCCGAATTGCCGGTGTCACGGTGTCGTCAGAACGAACTTCTCCACCATCCGGTGGCAACCAGTACCATCCCGCTGGTAGCGGCTATTCAGGCCGTGCCCCTGCGCAGATTACCGCCGTATACAGTTGTCATCAGGCCACATGCTACGGTCACGCCCAGACAGAAATAGCCTATCCCCCCGAAACCGCTGCTCGCCAGCAGAGCGCCGGCGACGGCCGCTCCAAGGACGCCGCCGGTCTGGTTGCTCATCCCCAATATGCTGGCGCCGGTGGATTTGGACTCGCCGGAGTACTCTGTGCTGGCGGCGACCAGGGCAGGCATCGTCACTGCCAGCAGAGCGCCTCCGACGGTTGCTACGGCAACGGCCACCCAGAGTTGGAACTCGACGGCAAAGCACAGGAAGGCGCAGATGCCTCCTCCGACAGACGTGATCCCGAGCAGGACAGCCCGGTACGCAGTATTGGCCACGGGTCCACCAACGAAGCTACCAAGCGTCTGCCCTAGGGCAACTATGCCCAACGGCAGGGCTGCCAAAGCCACGCTCAACTCATGGGTATCCCTCAGGTAGGTCGGGAAATAACTGACCATCGTCCAGAAAGCTATTCGCTGCGACAAGCCTACCGCAAGGGCAACCCGAAAAAAGGGCTGTCTCACCAGCGACCAGTACCGTGAGAAAAAGGCCCAGTTGCGGATCCGCTCCCTGCTGTCCCTGGGAAACCACACCCAGTTCGCTAAGAATCCTGTCGCCACCAGGACCCCGGCGAAAACAAAAGCAAAGCGCCAGCCCCCAAGGTTAGTCAGACCGAGGGCCAAGGGAACGCTGAATGCGGAAGTCAACACGCCGACGGCCAAGAGGGCGCCAACCGCCTGCGCCCGTCTCTCAGGAGAAATGACATCCGATAAAACCCCCACCGAGGTGGGAGGCAGCGCCCCCGCTGCCAAGCCGGTCAACACCCGGAGGGCCAGGAAGACTTCGATGTTGGGTGCGAAAGCAGAAGCGGCGACGGACACGATCAGCATGAGCAGGCCGCCCAGGATCACCGGACGACGCCCGAAGGAGTCCGACAGCGGTCCGGCGGAGAGCCCGGCAATAGCCCACGCCGCGAAAGTGACGGTGGCCAATTGGCCCGCGACGGCCACCGATATTTCAAACTCCGCCGCGATCTCCACCAGGAGAGGCGGAAGCATGAATACCGAGTTCTGAGCGCCAGCCACAGCGAACAAAAGCACCGCGAAAAACCAGGCTTTGTTCAACTCTTTTGCGCCCGTTGGCTTGGCTTGAGTGGCTATGCCGTTGGTCTCCTTTTAACAGGTGCGGCGTAGACCGTTTCGTACTGCTACTGGTCGCCCGAAGCAGCCCTTGCGTAGATCAAGTAAAGGCTCTGGCCAGAGGAAAGAGGTTCACGATGTTCACGCGACTGCCTGTAGGCCGGATTTTGTTCGCGGCCAGTATAGTCTACGTCAGTTGCGCTACCCTGAGCCGGGGAAATTGCTCACACCCGAAAACAGGACAGGGGTGGTGGTCGCTATAGCGACCACCACCCCCTCCGATTCCGAGAACCGGCAATTGATCGACCAGAGGCCTCGACTTACTCCCCGAGGGTGGTCGTCAGCACCCACATGGGACGCGCCCCCACATCGTAGGTGGCGATCGGCGTCATCCTGCCCTCATCTATGCTGTGGGCGGAGAGGCGCCCGGTCGCCGAGCCTGCCCCGAACACGAACTTACCCTGGGGGTCCAGGCTGAAGGCGCTGGGGACGGATTCCGTGGAGGCGCGGTCCACGGCGGTCAGCGCCCCAGTGGTTGCATCCACGGAGAAGCTGGCGATGCTGTTGTGGCCCCGGTTCGGCACGAAAAGGAAGCGTCCGTCGGCGGTCATCTGGATCTGCGAGCACGTGTTGCGCTCGGTATGCCCCTCCGGCAGCGTGGAGATTGTCTGGAACGCCGACAGCCGGCCCTCTGAGTCCATGTTGTAGGCGGTGACGCTGCTGCCCTGCTCGTCGGAGAAGTAGACAACGTCCAGCGACGGGTGATAGGTGTAATGGCGCGGGCCGAGGAACCCACCCATCTCCACCACTAAGGGATCGTTGGGCGTCAGCTTTCCGGCATCTGCATCGAACCTGTACTGGTAGATCACGTTCGGGCCGGCGATGTTCTTCGGGGGCTCCAGCACGTTGTCTTGGATGTAGGCAATGTGCGGCACATAGGCGAAGCGGTTGGAGCGGTCTGTGAGGATGGCGTGGGCGCCGTCGACCGTGGTCACCGACTCGCTGGCCGGTCCGCCCAGCTCGCCGTCGTCGCCGATGGGGTACACCCCGGCGCGGGCGCCGCCGTAGAATGCCACCGTCAGATGCCGTCCCGAGCGGTCGGTGGCGATATAAGCCGGCCAGTCCTCCACCGGCACCGAGCCGGTCTGGGTCAAGCCACCGGTGCTGGGGTCGATGCGTTGGCTCGACAGCGTAAGCCCCTCGCGGTGACTGACGTATAGCGTGCGCTTGTCGGGGCTGATGGCCAGCAGCGACGGCCCGCCGGGTGTCGCGGCGTCGGACTGGTGCGTCAGCGCACCGCTTTCCGCGTCCATGGTGTAGATACCGATCTTGTTGTCATCCTGTGCGGCTACATATACGTAGTGCGCCATGTTTTGACCTCCTACTTCTCGATTTCCCTTCTTCTCTTCAACGCCGAGGGCGCAGAGGGTACGCCGAGAACGCCGAGATTAGCCTGATAATCCGGATCTCTGCGTACTCTGCGCTGTTCTCTGTGTCCTCTGCGTTGAAAAATCTCGGCCTAGAATATCGCGATGGGGTTGACCGGCGATCCGGTGGTGTTGTGCAGCCGCAGCGGGCCGATGGAGATCATGAACTCCCAGCGGTTGCGCTCGCGGCAGGCCACTGCCACCTCCTCCAGGTTGGCGTTGTCCAGTATCCAGATTCCCATGGCCGTGATGCCCACCTGGTGGATGGGGCTGGGCACCTTCTCGTACTGTGGCGGGTTCACGTCGTTGCCAGTGTCGGTGCCCAGCATGGCGATGCCCCGCTCGTGAAACAGTGGCAGGCAGGATGCCTGGCACGCCGCCGACCCGGCCTCCCGCGGCCACGGGCCCTCGACATTGCGGCGGTTCAGCTGACCGGTGCGGATCAGAAGGACGTCACCCTCCTCCACCTTGAACCCGCAGCGTTCTTCGGCGGCGAGGATGTCGTCTATCATGACGCCCTCGCCGCGGTCAATCCAGTCGATGCCCTTGACCATAGGTACGTCCACCAGCACGGCGCGGGAGATGATGCCTTCCTTGGCCTCCTCCACGGAACCAAAGGTGGCGCCGAGGCTGGTGGATACCAAGTGGGCGGGCTTGCCGTTGTAGGTCTTGCCGTTCCAGAAAAAGTGGGCAAGGCTGTCGACGTGGGTAACGGTGTACCCGTGGAAGATCATGCCGAAGTAGTCGGTGGCGGCGGGAAAGGCGCGGTTGCTGACCTTCTGGCCGCTGGCCCAGCCCTCGCCGCTCTCCACCATGAAGTGCACCGGCGGAATCGGAGCGTCGACGGTGGCCTCGAAGCTGATGGTGCGGGCCATGGAGATGCGTACGCCCTCCTGCACTGTGGATATGGCCTGCTTCACCTTTGCAGGGGTGATCAGGTTGGGCGCGCCCAGCTCGTCGTCATCGCCCCAGCGGCCCCAGTTGGAGAACTTATCGAAATAGCTGAGCACTTCCTCTTCGGACGGGATGTTGGCTTGCGGCATAGCGGCCTCTCCTAGGTTCAAGTTGGATCCACTATTCTGAAGGAATGACGGGGTATAAGTTAAGCTGCATTCCTACGGCAAAAGCATTTACACCGGCGGCGCAAGGTGGACGTCGAGAACGCGCTCGCACCAGCGGGCGGCGGCCAGCAGGCGCTCCTCCCGGAACGGCGCGGCAATGATCTGCAGTCCCATCGGCAGCCCTGACTCGGCCAGACCAGAGGGGAAGGTGATGGTCGGGAGACCACATGACGTCCACGGGCCCTGGAACTGGGTGTTGCCGGTGTTGCTCAAATCTGCAAGCGAAGGGGTGGGCGTGGTGGGCGTCAGCAGCACATCGGCGCTCTCGGCGAGCACCTGCATGTCCGTTATGAAGCGCAGGCGGCGTTCCAGGGCGGCGGAATACTCGACGGCACTGGTCTCCAGCCCCCGCGCCAGCAGGCGGCGCAGCAGCGGCTGGTACTCCTCGGAACGGGTCTCGTACATCGGACGGTGGAATGAGGCTGCCTCACTGCGCATGATGATCTGCTGGTCCTCGATGGCCGTGCTGAAACTGTCTGGCAGCCTGACTTCGTCGACCGTGGCTCCTGCTTCCGCGAGCCGCTGCAGCATGGCCCGGGTGTGGCGTTGCGTTTCCTCGTCGGACTCCTCCATGAAAAAGGACGTTACGAGGCTGATGCGGGGCGGCGCGCTGTTCTCCAGGCCGGAAAGGTAGTCTGGAGCGGGGAAACGGGCACACACCGGATCGTTGGCATCGGGGCCGGCCATAACCTGCAGCATCAGGGCAGCGTCCTCCACCGACCGCGACATCCAGCCCATGGTGTCAAGGGACCAACTGACCGGCACCACCCCATGGCGGCTGACCCGGCCGTAGGTGGGCTTCAGGCCGACCACGCCGTTGTATGAAGCCGGGCGCAGCACCGAGCCGACGGTCTGCGAACCCAGTGCAACAGGGCACATGCCGGTGGCGACCGACACGGCCGACCCGCTGCTGGAGCCGCCGGGCGTGTGGGCCGGGTTCCATGGGTTCAACGTCGGTGAGGGGTCGAGGCAGGCGAACTCAGTCGTCACCGTCTTTCCCATCATGATGGCCCCGGCTTCCTTCAGGCTGGTCAGAACAGATGCGTCGAACTCCGGCACGAAATCGGAGTACACCCTGGAGCAGGCGGTGGTTGGAATTCCGGCGGTGTAGAAGATGTCCTTGACCCCGACCGGCACGCCATGCAGCGGGCCGGGGTTGGGCAGCGAGTCTAACTCCCGCTGTCTTTGTTCGGCATCAGCCAGCACCGTCTCTCGATCGATGTACACCCAGGCCTGCAGCGATTCCAGCGAGTCGGTGCGGGCCAGCAGAGCCTCGGCCACATCCACTGCGCTGATCTCGCGCCCTCGTATTTGCCGCGCCATCTCGGCAGCGGTCAGTTCATGCAGTTCCGGCATTGGCCCTCCTTAAAGTTCCCTCTCCCTTGAGGGAGAGGGCTGGGGTGAGGGTGAAAGGGTAATGGTTATGCTACTTCCAATCGTTCAATCAGTACTTGACCGTTGATTCTTGCTTGGAGAGTCAGCTGGCTATCCTCCAGAGGTTCCATTCCCAGCAGAGGGACTCCGTTGGCCTCCAAGACAAAAATCCTGCGAATTTGGTCGTGCCAGAGTACGCTCCCTCGCCAAATATTCACTCTTTCCCTTGAGCCGGTTGCTAGGACTACATCGGATGGCTCATCTGGCTCCAAACCCAATTCCGCAATCACCTGCGACGGTAAAGTCAAATGCCCGTCAAATCCGGTGTCAACCACGGTATCAATAGGCTCAAGGCCTCCATCGCCGCTCTCGATTTCAAGTTGCACCCGGGCTTGCCGCTGTGCGTCTACCCTCCCTCTGATCATTGGGGACGATCCGGCCGTCCGCCAATATGATAGGCAGTGTCGTAGCCCACCCTGCCACCATATCCCACACAGTCTGGGCGCCGTTCCCGCAGTCGGCGGGAGGCAACCGGCATTTTCTGGTCTACCTCGTGGTCACCGCTCTCGATGTCAATGACAATGAATTTTCCGTTCTCCTTCGGCTCCACCTTCGCCTTTATCTTGTCTTCGTATATCTTCTTCGCCCGGTCGGCTATTTCGTCCTTACTGTATTTCGGAGCCGGAAAAACCCTTTGAGTTATTTTGCTAATGAATTCCTCACCTTGCTTGACACGAAACGCCGTTTTTTGCGTGAACTTAAGCGCCCTCCTAAACTCCTCAGAGAACTCTGACAGATTGATGCGTCTGCCGGACCAGCTGACAGGCCGACGGTGCGGGAAGGGACAGCCATCCCTGTCGTTCGGAGCGTAGTAGTAAGGCAAGTCGGCCACCCTGCCGTAATACAGCCACTGGGAGTCGGAACAAGGCGTGATAACGTAGTCGCCAGCTTCCATTTCAAGAAACAGCCGGAGTTGACCCACATTCGTGCCGCGAGTCCGTGGAGAATGGTCCGGGTGAGCCTGGCGGTACATTTCCGTTAGCTCATCCTTGGTCTTGCCCCCCGACAGATCATTCTCCCGCAACCATCCGGCGCCGACATAACAGTCGTCAACAAAGTGCCCGGCGTACTTTCCGTAATCGGAGCGAATGACCCATACGCTGGTCATGGTTCCATCCTTGAACTGATTTTGCCTCAAGCTGACGGCTCTACACCGGCGGCCTGCGCGTGTGCCAGTCGGTGGCCTGCTCGTAGGCGTAGGCAGCGCGGAACAGGGTTGCCTCGTCGAAGGGGCGGCCGACCATCTGCAGTCCCACGGGCAGGCCGTCCGAGGTGAAGCCGCAGTTGATGGACAGGCCGGGAACGCCCGCCAGGTTGGAGGGTGTGGTGTAGGTCCTGCGCCCGCCCAGCATGGTCAGAAAATCCTCTTTCCCGTTCTTGGCCATCCCGGCCTCAGTGGGAATCGGGGTTGCCTGCACCGACGACGTCGGCAGGATCAGTACATCGACCCGGTTCAGCGCGTCCAGAATATGCTGCCGCATGATGTGGCGCAGACGGTTGGCCTTCTGGTGGGCCTGAGCGGGGATCAAGGCCCCGGTCAGCAGGCGCACCCGGTTGTTATGGTCGTATTTCTCAGGGTGTTCTTGCAGTCCCCTCCGGTGAACGGCGGTGGCGTCGACGTATATCAGGGTAGTTGAGATGGCCGCAGACTGAGCCATAAGCGGGATGGAGACCTCCTCCACCTCCGCGCCCAGCTCGCCAAGTTGTCCAACGGCAGCGGTAACCGAATCTCGGACCTCCGGCTCCACTCCATCGGCGTTGACACGGTCGCTGATGACCCCGACGCGCAGGCCCTGTATCCCTGCCTCCAACCCCTCAAGATAGTTCGGGACAGGAGCGTTGCGGGTGTAGGAGTCGTTGGGATCGAAACCGGCGATGGCCTGGAGTGTAACGGCGCAGTCCCTGACCGTGCGGGAAATTGGCCCGGCTGCGTCCATGGACCAGGTGGAGGCCAGCATGCCATGGCGGCTGACCAGACCCCACGTAGGACGGATGCCGACCAAGCCACAGAAGGCAGCAGGCCCGCGAATGGACCCGGCGGTGTCCTCTCCCAGCGAGGTGGCGCACAGAAACGCCGCCGTCGCTGCCCCCGAGCCGCTGCTGGAGGTGCCGGGGTTGCGCGAAAGATCCCACGGATTGCGCGGGCGGCCGTAAGGGTGATGGAATGCATCGCCCATTGCGAACTCGCTCATGTTGAGCTTTCCCAGGAGTACCGCGCCGGCCTCTTTCAGATTGGCCATCACCGTCGCATCGTAGTCCGGCACATACTCTTCCAGAATCGAAGAGCCGCCCGTGGTCAGCACTCCCTGGGTGCAGAACTGGTCCTTTACCGCAATGGGGACGCCGTGCAGCGGCCCCCGGTATTTTCCGGCGGCGATTTCCGCCTCGGCCTGCCTCGCCTCCGCCCTTGCCTGATCGGATGTGACGGTGATGTAGGAGTTCAACGACGGATCGACCTGCTCGATACGAGCCAGGTATGCATCTGTCGCCTCGACAGGCGAAACCTCTGCCGTTCTGATCAATTCCGCCAGCTCGGTGGCAGACAGGAATGGTAACTCGTTGCGTTCCATACATGTAGCCTTCGTTTGCGGTTATAGGAAACTATAGGGTTCCCGGAAGCAGCCCAATTTTGAAGGCGCCGTACACCTATGTCAACGAGAGTCAAGTGAGCTGGGAACGCGGCGCGCTATAATTGGAGAGCGGTCGAAAAGCGAAAGATGGCTCCCACGGAGGACTGGCTATGGGATTCACGGGCGTAGTTATGGCAGCGGGCGAGGGTAAGAGGATGCAGTCCCGGATACCAAAGCCGTTGCACCGCATCTGCGGCAGGGAGATGGTCCGCTACCCGGTAAGACTGCTGCAGTTGGCTGGCGCGGAACGGGTAATGGTGGTCGTTTCTCCCGACAACCACGACGCCATCAGGGCCGTTCTTGGCGATGAAGTGGAATATGCGCTACAGGAGGTGCCCAATGGCACGGGGGGTGCGGTAATCGCTTGTTGCGAATTGCTCGAGGGAGCCGCAGAGCAGGTGCTGGTCATCGGTGCCGATACCGTACTGGTTACGCTGGAATCGATCCTCGATCTCTTGGAAAGTCATTCCGCATCAGACGCATCAATGACGGTACTAACGGCGCCAAACGAGGGGCTGCCGGACTTTGGCAGGGTGGTGCTGTCCAAAGGGAGGGTCACACGGATCGTCGAGGCGGCTGAGGCCGCTGGCACCGGAGACGACAGTGCGCCGTTGGTCAATGCCGGCGTTTATTGCTTCCGGGCCGATTGGCTTTGGGAGACTATTGAGAAGATCCCCCCTCGCCCTTCCGGAGAGTCATACCTCACGGACTTGGCAGAAATCGGGGCCCAGGGCGGAGCAGGCGCATCTGCCGTTCTCGTTGGAGACCTGGAGGAGGTCTTTGGGGTAAACAACCGGAGTCAATTGGCTATCGTCGAAGGGGTCATGCGAGACCGCATACGGGAACGATGGCTGCAGGAAGGCGTCTCAATGACCGACCCGGGGTCGGTCTACATCGACGCCGACGTTTCCCTGGGAATGGACACCATAATCCTGCCCAATACCATGCTCACAGGGCGAACGGCAGTGGGAGAAAACTGCGAGATCGGCCCCAACTCCGTCGTCCGGGACAGCGTCATTGGCAATAACTGCCGGGTAACGTCCTCCGCTCTTGAAGAGGCCACCATGGAGGACCACACCGATGTCGGCCCCTTCAGCCACCTGCGGCCGGGTGCATACCTGGAGACCGGAGTTCACATCGGCAACTACGTGGAGGTGAAAGAGAGCAGGTTCAAGGCGGGAGCCGTGATGGGACACTTTGGCTACGCCGGTGACGCCACTATTGGAGCCAGGGTGAACGTGGGCGCGGGCATGATCACCTGCAACTACGACGGCAAAGACAAGCACCGAACGGTGGTGGAGGACGACGCCTTCATCGGATGCGACACCATGCTGGTAGCGCCGGTTACCATAGGAGAGGGTTCGGTCACCGGCGCAGGGGCCGTGGTCACCAAGGATGTACCTCCCGCTAGACTGGTTGTGGGGGTACCTGCTACCATTAGGCGAATTCTCAAATAGCCTGACCTCCCCGTACAGGCAAGTACTGTTCAAAGTGAACGGTACAGCCTGACGATCAGGGATTCGGGAGACTATAAGGATTGGATACTGATAACCCCCCTCCGGATTCAGACCCGGACGGTCATAAACCAGGCTTCCGTCCGAAGACGGCCCAACTGCGGCCAGAGGGAATTGAGCCACGGGTCCCGCTGACAATCCCTTCCTCTCAAAGGCCCCTATCCTCAACCCCGGCTGCCGTTAGTCATGGCTCCGCTTAGCTGGTTGTTCCGTCAACTCGGCGGCAGAAAACGGGGGAACGGCCGCTCGAGGCGGCCAGCAAACGGCCACGAGCCAGGAAATGGTGGTGGCCCCAACCGGGATCAGGGGCTGGCTGCCGCCGAAAGCTATCCCGGCCTCATTCTCCCTGCTTCCGAACCCACGATCACAGAGGAAGAGCTAAGCGGCCTGGACCAGAGGGACCGCGAGATGCTCCGTTCCATCATTGATCTCGACTACACCACTGTGAGAGAGGTGATGGTGCCTCGCCTCGACATGGTGGCGATCGAGGCGGGCGCATCGCTGAGCGAGGCTGTCTCAACCATCGTGGAATTTGGCCACAGCCGCCTGCCGGTGTACGTGGAAACGATAGATGACGTTCTGGGGATCCTTTATGTTCGGGACTTGCTGGCAGCAATAGCAAACCCGGTTAACGAAAGCGATGTCAGGGCCCTCACCCGCCCGGCTTTCATGGTTCCGGAGACCAAGCGGGTGGATGAACTATTGGAAGAGTTTCGGGAACGCCGCACCCAGATAGCCGTCGTTGTTGACGAGTATGGCGGGACCGAGGGACTGGTAACCATGGAGGACGTCCTGGAGGAAATCGTCGGAGAGATTGAGGACGAATTTTTCCGTGGCCGGGACTCGAAAATAGCCAGGGCCGAGGACGGAACGGTCTTCGTGACCGCAGGACTGAGTACCGAGGATGTGGAGGAGTTCTTCGGGGTGAGTATTGAGAGCGACGACTACGATACCGTAGGAGGGTTCGTATACCATCACCTTGGACGAATTCCCCACGTAGGGGACGTGGTGGAAAAGGAGGGGTTGCGGGTAGAGGTGGCCACGGTTGCGGGCAGAAGGCTTCGCTCCCTCAAGATCATCAAAGAGGACGGCGGCCCTCCCGAAAATTCCGGATAGACCGCCGCCACTCGGGAAACTGTTCGCGTTGTCTCGTTAGCTGGTTGTCTTTTTCCCTATCAGTGTTGCGTCAACGATGAGTCGATGATCGTATACCAGGCGGGGGAAACAGGACACCAGATGTATGTCGGGCTCGCCGTCTCCGTCCAGTGTGATGTCATCCTCGTGAACCACTCGCGTCCCGGTCACCCGATACAGGAATTGTTCGGTGCCGTTGTCCGTGACGACCTGAACGTCTTCGCCCGCAATCAGAAGGTCGGGCACCTGGTCCAAGTTGTTAAACACCGAACCCTCTCCGAGCAACGGGCTCTCCATGTGTCCGAAATACCAGCCGTCTCCATTTTCTCCCGCATTAAAGGTTTCTGGAATGTGTCCCGCAGCGCTATCGGGAGTCTCGTAAGCCCGGCGGTCTCCCAGGTCCTGAATCGACAGTTCCGACACCGATGCCTGAATATCGAGAGAAGGTATGGTGATGCTGGTAGCGGCGGCCACGGGGTACAGCGCGTCCTCTTCGCTGAAGTCTATCAGGACGAATCCGTCCGGCAGGACATATTCGGATTCAACGGGAATGAATCCGGAATCCCCGGAATAGAGAGAGTGTTCCGGAATGATGGAGGGACTGGACAGCACCAATGGCGGCGGCGATGGCTTCTCCACCATTATCGGCACAAGTTCGACTGCCGACACGTTGTACTTATCCAGGTCTGCGCGAGCGCTGCTGGCGTAACCGTAATAGGCCGCCCCTACCCCGATTAGCACTCCCCCTGTAAGTACAAGGGTTGCACCAGCAATGCGCGTTCGGGTCCAGAACCGTCTCATCCCGTCGCGCAGGATCATATAGTCGTATCCGGCTATCATAGCGTCCCTCCTCCCGGTTCCCAGGAAACCACCGCATTCAAGGCGGCTTTCCAGGACCGGGATCCTCACATCACCACCACCCGGCTATTCCCCGGAGCGTTCAGGGAGCACGGCGGAGGCGTCTTAAGAACGGGCTTCTTCAGCCCGTTTTGGCAAATTCCCTCAGCGAACCCTGGGAGTATTCATGGAACCCGGCGTAATGGGTTCGTTGAGGTAAATATCGCCGTTTCTAATTTTTATGTTGAATCCGCAAGGTGGATTCACGCAAACCCAGGCCTTATAGTGCACCGCCGCTCCCTGTCCACCATAATCCGACAGCGGCACCAAGTAGCCGACGTCGCATTTCAGGCACTTGGGTACGTTCATTTCACCCACAGGAACCACCTCCCTCACTGGCGACTGTGGTGAGTATACCGTCATGGACTACAGATCTTCAACAAAAACAGCCATTAATATTGGTTTATTTTACGAATTCAGTTAACATAACGAATTTACTGCTTATGTAAAGTCACGACCAAATACCCGAAAGGCTTGCTGTGTTTCCGAAAGTTGGAAAAGGCTTTATCAGGTTTCGTCACCGTCTACCACATCGCCGACGACAATTAATCCGATAAAGCCGTTTCCGCTCACCAACCAACAGCGTCTTTTACTCAAGGAAATCCCTGAGTTTTCTTGACCTGGTGGGATGACGGAGCTTTCGGAGTGCTTTTGCCTCAATCTGCCGGATGCGTTCCCTAGTCACTCCAAACTCACGGCCCACCTCTTCGAGGGTACGACTGCGCCCATCCTCCAGGCCGAAACGTAGCACGAGTACCCTGGCTTCGCGTTCGGTTAGGGTGTGCAACACCTCGTCAACCTGCTCTTTAAGCAGTTGAAAGGATGCAGCGTCCGCTGGCGCGGGGGCGTTTCGGTCTTCGATGAAGTCCCCAAGGTGAGAATCTTCCTCCTCGCCTATGGGGGTCTCCAGCGACACCGGCTCCTGGGATATCTTCAGAATTTCCTCTACCTTTTCGGGACCGATCTCCATTGCCTGACCGATTTCCTCGGGAGTGGGTTCCCGTCCGTATTCCTGGAGCAACCGCCGATGCTGGCGCATGAGCTTGTTGATGGTCTCCACCATATGCACCGGTATACGGATGGTCCGTGCCTGGTCGGCGATGGACCTGGTGATCGCCTGCCGGATCCACCAGGTGGCGTATGTGCTGAACTTGTAGCCCTTGCGGTAGTCAAACTTTTCGACTGCCCGAATGAGTCCTATGTTGCCCTCCTGGATCATGTCCAGCAGCGCCATACCGCGGCCTATGTACTTCTTGGCCACGCTGACCACCAGGCGAAGGTTCGCCTCGGTAAGGTGCGATTGGGCCTTTTCGCTGTCGGCCTGCACCCGGCTGTAGTGCTGTTTCAGCAACGGGTCCAAACGCCGGAGCCTGGCCAGGTGCTCCGGATTCCCCAAGGCCGATCCCAGCTCGGTCAGCGGGGCATCGTGAAGGGCATCAACAGTGGTGGGAGCCAGAACCCACGAGCTGAGCGACAGATCCAGAACCCTGCGATAGATGTCCTCCGCAGGTTCATCCAGGTCCTCAGCGAGCCGCGCCAGCATCTCCTGCGAGACCTCTGCGTCGATGGAGTCTCGCAGCCGAGTGTTGGCAATGATCTGCGAAAGGGCGGGATTGTTGGGCAACAGATTCGGGTTGGTGCTGGACGGCCGTTCCTTGCGTTCCATGAGAAGAGACAGGTCGGGATTGAACGGCAGCACGTCCTGCTTTATGGCCTGGCGCAATTCAGGGGCCAGGGCCTCTCGCAATTCGGGCATATCGAGGATTTCGGAAAGCGTTGGGTTGAACGGCGCGGCCGGTGGCTCCTGTCCTTGGGGATCCGGTATGTTCGTCTCATGGCCATTCAGGGCTTCCTGAACCTCAGGTGCAGGGCCGTATTCCTCGCGCAGCGCGGCCTTTATGTTTACACTGACCTCCGGGTTATCGAGTATGTCGAGCAGTCTGGCGTCTGCCGGCAGCACCTCCTCCTGACCTTCCTGCACTGCCCGCAATTCCGCCTTCACTCCCTCGCCCACCTGAGGGTTCTCCAGGATCTCCGACAGTGTGGGATTGGAGACGGAGGCGTCCTCATCGGATTCCGTTTCGAGGTCAGAGACGCCATTGCCGTTCCGTCCGGGTTCATCCGCCTCATCGGTCGATGTATCCTCGGCAGGGAAATGGGTCTTGATGATCTCCCTCAACTCCGGAGTTTCCAGCAGCTGCGAAAGGGCCTCGTCGTGGCGGTCCTGGAAATCCTGGGCCATGGCTGTGATCAGGGGTTCGTTCCCGGAAATGCGGTCAAGAAGCCGTCCCGTGATCTGCCACGGCCTGGCATCCTCGGTCAGCTCCTCGAGCAACTCGGACTTCACCCCCTGAAGGTGCTTGCCACCCTCCAACTGGCGCGCCAGTTTCCGTTCATCGGCGGAGGTGAGCAGCCGCACTCGGCCTATCTCCCGGAGGTACATCCGGACAGGGTCGTCGAGGACTTCCATGGTCTCGGTGGCCTCTGGCCCGCGCTCCTGCTCTTCTGCCTCAGCTTCCTGGGTGGAGCCTTCGGTGCCTTCCTGGCCGCCCTCCGCTTCGGGCTGGTCCCACTGCTCTTCCTCGCTGGGCACAGGAAGGGCCGCTGCCCGTGGGGTGGCGATGCCGTCCCCGTCCTCGGAGGCCTCTTCCTGAACGGCGTCAACCTTGCGGAAGATATCGATTATCGGGTCTCGCTCTTGGGTTTCTTCCTCAGCGGCCGGCTCCATGAAGTCCTCTGGGTTGAGTTCTCTGGAAGCGTGTCGGTGACTGACCATGAAATCTCCTTGAATAGACTAGGAAAGTTATGCGTAAGTAAATTTAACCGGGGTTTAATTGAGACGAAGGGATCCCCTCTGTCCCGGGAATCGCTGCTGGGTTAAGGTTGCCTACCCCTTGCACCTGATCTGACCTCCTGGTTTCTTTTCAGGCGCTCATTGACGGCGACAGCGGTCATTCCATCCTCGTCGTTCAATCCATCGGGGGTATCGGCAAAGCGGTCGTATTCATCCCTTTTTTGTTGCCGGAGATTGCGTTCCTCCAGCCGGGCCACCACGTCTCCAAGCGCCTTGCGGCGTTTTACCAGGTCCATCGGCGGCATCGTCTTTGTCTTCAGCGACTCCAGTTGTTCGCGAATGCCCTCCGGCACTTCGCCGTGTTCACTAAATCTTGAACCGGGTTCATGTAAAACTGTCTGTCCGCCTTGAATTCCGGCGTTTGACAACAACCTGCTGAATATTTCCCGATTGTCCGTTCGCAGGAACATGTCCTCGGTCAGAGGCTCCGCGAACTCACCCAGCTCTGGATACCTGAGCAGCAGCGATAGACAGTACTCCTCCAGCGGGTCATGGTCCAGGCGGGCGAACGGCGATGCTGTCCCTTCCTCTTGCCCGGAACGCTGAGGTTGACCGGCGGACGCGCCCCTTGGCCTCCGAACAGGTGCCGACCTGCTTATGCTGGCTCGCAGCGTATCCTGAGGCACCTCCAGCCGGTCGGCCAGCATCCGGAAATATTGGTCCTGCAGCGGCGCATCCTGTACGGCAAAGATCAGCCGCGACACCTGTTCGGCAATGGCGGCCTTCCCCCTCGAGGAAGAGGAGTCGACATTGGCAGACATCGCCGAGATAACAAACTCCAACAGGGGCCGGGCATTTCCGATCAATTCCCTCCATTCGGTGGGTGAACGCCGGATGACATCGTCGGGGTCTTGACCCGGTGGCAGGGCCGCGATGCTGATTTCCGGGTTCTCTTGCCGTTGCAGAACCGTCGTATCGCCGGACCTTCCTGCCACCCTGCTCTGGTAAATGCGCCAGGAGGATTCCAGGCTGCGCAGGGTGGCCTGCTGGCCGGCCGCATCTTGGTCCAGGGCCATTGTCACGCGGTCGGTGAGGCGGCGGATGGTGTTTACCTGCGGCTCGGTCAGGGCGGTGCCCATGGAGGCGACTACATTCTGAAACCCTGCCTGGTGAGCAGCAATGGCATCCATGTAGCCTTCCACGATAACCGCACCGTCTTTCCTGATGCCGTCCCGCGCCCGGTCCATCGCATACAGGATGCGGCTCTTGTCGAACACCTCGCTCTGTGGAGAATTAAGATACTTGGGTTGCGAGTCGTCGAGAGCCCTCCCGCCGAAGCCAGCCAGCCTTCCGTCGCCATCCCGGATAGGGATTATCAGCCGTCCCCGGAAAAGGTCCCGCTGCTGGCCGTCATCTCCTTCCCTTACAATACCTGCGGCCAGGAGTTGGCCGGCGTCGAATCCCTGCCGCAGAAGGTGAGCTCGCAGTGATTCCCCGTCGTTGGGGGCCACACCAAGTTGAAACCCTTCAGTGGCCGCACGGTCAAGACCGCGACGCTCAATATATTCCCGGGCCTCTGACCCTTGGGTAGAGGCCAGCGTACGCTGAAAGTAGGCGCAGGCTGCTTCATTGATTCGAAAGGCCGGATGATCCGGTCGGGAGCTCCTGCGGTCTGGCATAGGCAGGCCCACCTGCCGCGAAAGTTGTCTGATCGCCTCCCCAAACTCGAGGTTCTCTGACCGCATGATAAACGAGATCGCGTCCCCGCCAGTGGCGCAGGCCCCGAAGCACCTCCACGATTGCCGGTCTGGGAACACGTGGAAAGAGGGTGTGCGTTCTTGGTGAAAGGGGCAATTGCCCTTGTAGCTGCGTCCGGACCTCTGCAGCTGTACCCGCTGACCCACGACTTCCAGGATATCCAGCCTGGTCTTTATGTCATCCAACACGGCCACCACCAGACCTCCTGAACCCTGCCGCCAATGACAACAGGTCGGTCGCCGGATTGCAGAACCCCAGCGAACCAACCAAACCTGCGCACCTGAAAGAGGGACTACGTTAAGCCCTGGAACGATCTCTTAAATGGCGCACTACTCCAAGCATATTTTATCAAGTCTTGCCTTTTGCTGCAAGAGTTGGTCCAGGTTGTCGGTTACAACAGCGTCCAGCCTGGCATCGGCCATCCGCAACAGGTCGCTATCAAAATCGACGTCCCACGCCAGGGTGCGGACACCCCTGTTTCTCATCTTGCGCATGAGGTGTGGGTTGTAGCTGTCATTGGCGGGATCGTACCAGTGAGCCCTGACCAGGCAACTGAAACAGCGCGAGCGAATGGGGGGAGGGTGCCGTCGGGACCAGATGTAGCCACGCAAAATGGTGGGATCGATCTTGCGGAGTTCCCAGAGGGATATGGGATTGAAGCTTGCCACGAGCGTGCTGCCCCACCTCCGGTGACGCCGCACGGTTTCGGCAACCAGGTGGGCAATGAGCCGCATGCGATCGATGACCGCCTTCATTTCGACGTTAATGAGGTAGTCCCGGGGCAGCAATTCGAAGACTTCGTCCAGGGTCGGAGCTTGCTCTCCCCGGTATTCATCACTGAACCGGCCTCCCACGTCCAGCGACCTCATCTCCTCCAGAGTGGTGTTCGTTACCAGACCGCTGACGCCGCCGATGCGCCTCAGACCACGGTCGTGAAACACCACCAACTGGTCGTCTCGTGTCAGCCGGACGTCCAGTTCCACGCCGTCTGCTCCGCCCTCATACGCTTTCTGAAAGGCGGAAAGGGTATTCTCGGGCGCGTTGGCTACATCACCACGGTGCGCGATGACAATGGGACAGGTTCGGGAGCCGGGGACAAAGTCCCAGCTGGGGGGATTTTCCGTTGGGCTACGCCCGGACCGGTATGCAACTGTGTCTGCGAGATGTGCCAAGTGTCGCTCATACATCGGGAGGCAATGTAATTGGTAAAGTAGCCATCTCCGCCTGGGCTGTCAAGGCAAAGGAATGAAACGCTCACCGCTGCTACACGCCTTGCCCCACCGGAATAGGTCGGTTACGCAGCATTTTCAAGGCACGATGCTCCGGCCACCAACCTGACGCGCTGTGCGCAGGCGTTAGAATACTGTGATTCCTGCCGGGCCAGTCGACAACGCCGACAGGAAATGCAGGTGTGGAGCATTGATGAGGCCGTTTTCGGGGGTTCGCGGCACTACGGCAGGACTGATGCGAGTGAAGGACTTTCGCATCATCTGGTCCGTGGGCATCCTGGCCGAGTTCGGACGGCGGTATGAAATACTGGCGCTGAGCCTCCTGATCCTGGATATCACCGACAACGATCCCTCGCAGCTGATGCTCCTCTGGGTGTTCAACAATCTACCCAGACCCTTCGTTTCCTCTCTGGCCGGTTACATCGCCGACCTGTTTTCCCGGCAGCGGGTTATGCTGCTGACCCAGGCCGCCAACCTGGCAACCGCCGCTGGACTCCTTGCCCTGATGCTCTACGGCCTGGACTCGCTTCAGACCTGGCATATATTCGTGGCGGCCTTTATCCAGGGAACGACGAAGGCCGTAGAGGACCCGTCCCGGAGGACGGGCATCTTCGACATTGTGGGGCGCGACCGGCTGGTCAACGCCATGTCCATGGATGTGATCTCCCAGAACGTCGGGAAGATGGTGGGCCCGGTTATTGGCGGTCTCCTGATCCAGTTCTCGGGATATCCTGTTGCCTACATCTTTCTCCTTTTCGTGCATGCCGACAACCTGTTGTTGATCTCGCGCCTGCGAATTCCGGCTGTCGGATCTCGCGCCACCGTGGCGCCCATGTGGGCGGGCCTGGGCAACTCTTTCGCGCTCGCCTGGAAGAACCCGGTGCTGGTGGGAATGCTGTCAATCACCATTGTGATGAACTCACTGGTGTTCCCCCTGCAGCAGTTCATCCCTGCCGTTGGCAAGGAACTGCTCATGGTTGGCCCCGCACTGGTCGGAACACTGGTGGCCGCGGACGGATTCGGGCATCTGGCCGGGGCCGCGATGATGGCCTCCACTCGCGCAGTGAGGTTTCACGGGCGATACTTCGCCTTCGGGTCGATCATTGTGCTGCTGGCATCGGCCGCATACGTGTGGTCATCGTGGTACTCCCTGGCCTTTGTAATCCTGTTTGTCAGTGGACTGGGACAGGCGGGATTTTCGACAATGCAGAGCAGCATCATGATGCTGGTGTCGCCCCCCGAGATGCGTGGTCAGATGATGGGACTGCTCAGTTTCTGCATCGGAGTGGCTAACCTGACGGGCGCCCTGGAAATCAGCTTCATAGTAGCCGTGTTGGGACTGCAGAACACCATTTCCCTACACGCCCTGGCTGGCCTGGCTCTCCTGGTACCGGCGATGGCGTTTACCCCGCTGATCAAGCGTCCCCTGGCACAGCCGGAACCCAGTACCGCGACCTAGTGCGGTTGCCCCTCGGAATGCGAGGCGGTATATTCACTTGGGTTCGCGACCAATTGGCGGGCGGACGCCAGGTTGGAAAGCGGGTTTCGGAGTAGTCAATGACGCAGGTAATCGACTGGCCGGGCCGGATGCAGGAATTGGCCGAGTTCGTGGGGCTCGACCAGGAGGGCCTGGAACTGATCCAGTCCACCCGGGACGTGATCCTGGAACACGGCGACGACTTGACGGCGTCTGTTTATGACAACTTCCTGGATTTTCCCGCGACACGCCGGTTTTTCGCCGACGAACACGGCGAAATAAACGAGGACCGGCTAACGCGGCGCAAGCACAGCCTTATGCGCTGGCTGCGCGGCTCAGTGGACTTCCAGATGGACACCGATTACCCAATACGCGTGCTGGCAATGGGGATCGTTCACAGCCATCCGCCACTCCACCGCGCGCACCTGGGCTCCGTGCCGGCCCGGTTCATGATCGGGACTATCGGGTACATTCAAGCAGCGGTCACGGACCTGTTGCGAAGGGAATTGGACGACCAGGAACTGGCCATCAGGGCTGCGGAAGCCTGGAACAAGATGCTTATGCTGCAGCTGGACATTATGCTTGCGGGCTACGTCAGTGAAGTGCCGAACGAGCCCGTTGTCGGCGGGCCGCAATACACCGGGCCCGGAGCAGAGTAAGACCGAATACCTGGAATTAAGGAGCTTAGAAAATGACCAAGGTGCTGGTAATCCAGGGTGCAGGGATGAACATGCGCGGCAAGTCGCAGGTCGAAATATTCGGCCCGGCTACACTCGACCAAATTGACGAGCAAATCAGGGGCTACGCAGAGGGCTTGGGAATAGACGTCGAAATGTTCCACTCGAACATCGAGGGCGAGGTCGCCAACGCGCTGTACGATGCCCACGAACGCGACTTCGATGCTTGTCTGATCAATCCGGCCGGCTACACCACAGTCGTGGGCCCG
The DNA here is from genome assembly GCA_965219395.1 of Dehalococcoidia bacterium. GTDB lineage: Bacteria > Chloroflexota > Dehalococcoidia > Lucifugimonadales > UBA3495 > VXOI01. The sequence goes on along the minus strand of CBDCNN010000002.1, from coordinate 2,010,597 downwards.
CTGCGGAGTGCCATCACCCAGGTCAAGTTCCCCGTTTTCGAGGTCCACGTTTCCAACCCAACCTCTCGCGGCACCGTCTCTCAGGTGCTGCCGGTCTGCAAGGGCGCGGTCTACGGCTGCGGTGTATACGGCTACCGGCTGGCCCTCGAGGCAGTGCAGCAGCTGTCCTGAATGAAAGTCCCCTCCCATTCGCGGCAGAGGCTTAGAGGACGGCTAAAAGCAAAGGGCGGGCTAAAACCCCGCCCCCGCTAATTCAGTTACTCGCAGCGCAGGCAGCGCGGTTCGGAGAAGACCTTCGCGTGAACGTCTGGGCTGGTGATGAGGTAGTCCAGAACCACCCGCATAGCCTTGTCTTCGCTAGAGAGGTTGTACTTCTCCTTGGCCTGACGGATAAAGGCCATCTGATCCGGGTTAAGTTCGATGGTGTACGCTTCCTTGGGACCTGCCATAGCTAAAACTCCTTGGACCAGCCTGATTGGGCGGGTCGCCCGTTGCGACTCCAGAATAAGGTACGCGACGGCACCGCGCAATGACCGGGAGGAAGGCTACTCTCCCCCGCGACAGGATGGGGGATCTTGCTGAGGCACCAGATCGTCATCCTGAGCGCACTCGCGTTGCTCGCCTTCCTTGCCGCCTGCAGAGGTGAGCCAGCATCGACCCCCGCAGACTCCTCAGTCGCCGCCGCCAGCAGGCCATCGCCCACACCTACGGAGCCACCCGAGACGAGGCCAACTCCTACCGCGACTCCAGTCACCCCCACCAGACCGCCTTCGAACCGCCACTCAGACCAAACCCGGCGGTACTCCCCCGGCTGGAACCCGTGCGATTCCAGTGACACGGAAGTCTGCTGTGGTCACAGTGGCACCCTCCCCGACTGCCCAGCCCACCCCGACGCCGACGCCGGATACGACAGCGGAAGACCTGGCAACAATTCAGCAGATTATTGAACAGTACTGGGCGGCGTTTAACGACTACGACGCCGATCACGCCATTTCCATGCTCGAGGAGAATTACCGGGCGGCCGAGGAAGAGCCCATCCGAAAAGACATCGGGCGAATGAAACTCTTCAGGGTCAAGCTGGGCATATCGGAGGAAACGCCGCTGACTCTGCAGGAAAACGGCGACTACGAGACCTACCTGTCCGTTCAGACCCCGATCGACACGCGACGGGTGCAGATGGTGTTCCGCCGGATCGAGGGGGAATGGTGGATCGTATTCTCGGACGTGGTCGAATAGAAAGGTGTCAGTAGCAGGCGTCTGTAATGGCCTGTGAAACGGCGGCAAGCCTGGGCGTGTTGGAAATCTCGGCCCGAAATCCGTTGGTGATGTAAGCCACCGCCAGGCCGGTGTCGGGGTTGGCCCAGCCCACGGACGTTCCCGACCCAGCGTGCCCGAATGTGTGCGGGTCCAGGTTGTCCGGGTCACCGGTACGCGGATCGGCCAGGGAGAGGCCCATCCCGCGAATGACGCGGCGGTTCAGCGAATGGTCAATCCCTTCCGAGTGTGCTGCAGTAACCTCCGCTACGGTTTCGGGCTGCATCACCGTTGCTCCGTCCAGCGTGCCCCCCAGTTGCATCATCGCAAAGAAACGCGCCAAGCCCCGTGCGGTTGATATTCCCCCTCCGGCCGGCTGCACTGTCCGGTGCACCTCGGGGTTGTTGTAAAGCTCGACCTGGCTGCGGCGGTCGCAGTCTTCCATTGCGTGCAGCTTGGAGACGCGGTCCAGCAGCCACTCCGGCAGGCCGATGTAGAGGTCGTTTATCCCCAGCGGTCTGGTGATTTCGTCTCGTACAAACCGGTTTATCGGGCGGCCGTCGATACGGTGAACCAGCTCGCCGATGACCCAGCCAAAGTTACGGGGGTGATAGGCGATAACTCGCCCAGGAGGATAGTCTGGCCGCAGTTCCTCCATTGCCCTGACGGCGGCGTCCCAGTCGTTCCACCGGTCCCACGTCATGTGGCTGGGGCTGTCCGGGAACCCACCACGATGGGTGAGCACCTGGCCGATGGTCACCTCTTCCTTGCCTGATTGGGCGAACTCGGGCCAGTGCTCCGCGACGCGGTCACTCCAATGTAGCTTGCCTCGCTCCCACAGAATGTGCAGGCAACTGGCCGTCACCGGTTTGGTGGACGAATAGAGTACGAACATGGTGCTCTCGTCCACCGGACGGCCCGTAGCATTGTCGGCGAGCCCGCCGAAGAGATCCAGCACCAGTTCGCCTTGATGGTATACGGCCAGCGCGGCCCCAGGGTGGAGGCCGGAATCAATCTGTTCGAAAAACAGCTCCTTTACACGCTCCAGACCCTTCGGGTCCATCCGCGTTCCCGTCGGCGCTCCTGCGCCGCAAGCAATAGTCACTATGAGTTACCTCATCACATCCATACGCCCGCCGCCTCCTTGGGCAGCAGCCAGAAAATTCATCGGTCCAGTCCTATGACACGCTGAGTTCAGCCTTCCCAAGGCCCTCGATTTCAATAAGGGCCGAATCTCCCGACTTCAGCCATTTTGGCGGCACTATGCTGCCAGTGATGACAACCATCCCCGCCTTCAGTTCCTTGCCGTGAGAGGCCAGGGCATTCGCCAGCCATGCCAGTGGCTCCAGGGGATGCCCCATCACGTCCGACCCCACTCCCTCGCCAACCAGCTCACCGTTGATCTCCATATAGCCACGACAGCCAGGCAGGTGTATGTCCCGCCAGTCGGTTACCGCCTCGCCCAGCACCACACCGGCGTTCAGGATGTTGGACGAGATAGTCGTCAGCAGTTGGGTCTGGGTGTCCTGGCCCTGCGTTCGCCGGTTGTCGACGACCTCGAAGGCCGTCATGATCGCCTCCACCGCCCCCGACACTCCATCGCGGTCATAGGGCGCGCCCGATGCTGGCAGGTCTCTTCCCATCCACACGCCGACCTCGCATTCAATCCCGGGCTGCAGGAAATCGTTCGCGTTCAACACCGCGGGTGAATGGCGCACGTTGTTGGTCAGGATAACCCCCGCCACAGGTTCACTGATCCCCGATGACTGTTGGAGCGCGGTGGTGGTGTAAGCGATCTTGTACCCTGCCACCTCGCCAAAGTCCTTGGTCAGGGCGCCCTGGTAGGCATCCTGGACCTGGTAGGCCTCATCGATGGACTCGGGGAGTAGCTCGCCCTCCAGGAGGTACTTTCCCTTGGACCTGAATTGCTGCAACAGTGCTTCGGCTGCGTTGCTGACTCGGCTCATTCTTTCCTCGTGACTCCATTACCCACTTAGGTTCAATTATACCAGTGAGGTTTCGTTGCCGGATTCCGCTATTCGTACGGCGTCAGCTGTATTTCGTGGAGGGCAGGCACCACTTCCTTGCCGAGCAACTCCACCGAACGCATTACGTCCTTGTGTGGGATGTTTCCGTCGCTCCCGATGAGGATCATGTAGCCTGGGTTCAGCTCCTCGATCATCGCCGACAGTTTCTTCGTAACAGTATCAGGGCTGCCGACAACGATCGCACCCACGTCCTGCAGGTCTTCGTAGCTGGCCGGAGGGGCAGCCGCGCCGCCGATACGCCGGGCTGCCAGGCGGCTGGCCGTCGGCGACTGGTAGCCGGGTGGGTCCACATGCTCCACCGGGCCGCGCATGCGGTGCCGACCGGCCCACAGGAACCCTCTACCCAGTTCCTGCGCCTTCTCGTCGGTGTCCGCCACCAGCGCACGCACCTGGTAGCCGAAATGCTCCGGCCCCGGCGTGAAGCCCACCTCTTTCGCGGTGTCGATGTAGACCTGCTTGAGTTCCTTGGTCAGGCTGATCAGAGCGCCCAGGTTCATGTAGGCATACTGGTGGCTGGCGGCCCAGACTACGCTTTCCGGGCTGCTGCCTCCCGGGAACCACACTGGCGGGTGCGGCTTCTGTACCGGCAGCACCCACGGGTTCACGACGCGGTGGTGGTAGAACCGGCCCTCGAAGCGGAAGGGACCCGGCTCGGTCCAGCACTTGATGATCAGGTCGTGCGCCTCTTCGAACCGGTCACGATTCTCGGTGGGGTCAATGCCCGCCTGCAGGGTCTCGACCGCGCCGCCCCGGACAAAACCGGAAATAAGTCGGCCGTTGGAGAAGCAGTCCAGCATCGCCAGTTCCTCGGCCATTCGCACTGGCTCATTGATGGGTATGATGTTGCCCAGGATGGCAATTTTCACGCGATTGGTGAGGCGGCTGATAACCGCTGCATCAATGTTGGCCGACGGCTTCATGTTCCAATACGACGAATGGTGCTCGTTGGTCATGATGCCGTCGAGGCCAGCCTCGTCGGCCATGGCATATTGCTCGTGGTATTGGTTGTAGAGGTGATGTGCCTTCTCGGGGTTGAAGTATGTGTTGGGGAAATCGAGGCGCCCCGACTGGAACTGGGCGATATCCTCCTCGTTCAGCTGGGTGTACGGCTGTTGTGAATGGAAAAAGACCTCGACGGTGTCTTTCATGTCAGCCCTTCCTCTGGTTGAATCGACTGGTTGAATCGGCGCTACCGGCTTGCCGGCGCTGCCGTGTCAGGAAATCTCGATGCCCACCGGGCAGTGATCGGAACCCATCACGTCGGGCAGGATGAAGGCGTCGGTGAGATTCGGCGCAAAGTCGCTGTCCGCAAAGAAGTAGTCGATGCGCCAGCCTACGTTTCGTTCCCTGGCCCTCGTCATCTGGTCCCACCAGCTGTAGTTGTCCGGATCATGGTTGAACTGCCTGAAGGTGTCCACATATCCGTGCTCCAGGAATGTGTCCATCCATGCCCGCTCCTCGGGGAGGAACCCGGATATCTTCTCGTTTTCCCTGGGTCGCGCGAGATCGATTTCCTTATGGGCGGTGTTCACGTCGCCGCAGACCAGGACGTTGCGGCCCTCCCGGCGGAGATTGTCCACGTATTCCAGGAAGGAGTCATAGAACTCCATTTTGTAGCGCAGTCGCTCTGCGGAGCGCTTGCCGTTGGGGAAATAGATGCCCAGCAGTACGAAGTCATCGTAGTCCGCGACGATGGTGCGTCCCTCGCTGTCGAAACGCTCCACTCCGAGGCCAAGGCTGACGCTGCGGGGTTCCTGGCGGCTGTACAAGGCGACACCACTGTATCCCTTCCGCTCCGGCTGAGAGAACCACGCGCGGTAACCCTCCACGTCCTTGAGGGCTGTCGGCAGTTGCGACTCGTGTGCCTTGGTTTCCTGGATGCACAATACATCGGGCTGCTCCGAGTCAACCCAATCAAGGAAGCCCTTCTTGTGCGCGGCCCGAATACCGTTTACGTTCCAGGAGATCAGACGCATACCCTGCCCACCCTGTAGCCAGACTTCCGCCCGATTATAGCAAAGGCAGATAGTCCGTGAGTGCCGCGATCCCTGTGCTATCATTGGCATCGTTTTCACGAACCAGCCTTCCAAGGCGCATGTGTGGCCCCGGAGCGAGCGATGGTCAGGAGCGGAAAGCAATATCTGGAAAGCCTGCGCGATGGCCGCAAGGTGTTCCTTGACGGTGAATTGATTACGGACGTGGTTGACCATCCTGCCTACCGGAACGCAGTGCGTTCAACGGCAGCGCTGTACGATTACCAGGCCTCTCCGGAAAACCTGGACATGATGACCTTCGAGTCCCCCACCAGCGGAGAGCGGGTCAACCGTTCCTGGCAGCTCCCCCGGTCTTACGAAGAGCTGGTCACTCGCCGGAAAGCCATGGAGAGGTGGGCCGAACGCACCTTTGGTTACATGGGACGCTCCCCCGACCACGTGGCATCGTCTCTGGCCGGCATGATGATGCGCCTCGACCTGTTCCGCGCCCATGGTGAAGCCCGCGCGAATGCCCTCGTCAACTACTACCAATACGTCCGCGACAACGACCTTTTCGTGACCTACGTCATCACCAACCCGCAGGGCTGGACCGGCCAGCACGACGAGTTCCTGGTTGCCGGCATCTACGACGAAGACTCCTCGGGCCTCACCATCAAGGGGGCAAAGACCCTTGGCACCAGCAGCATCCTCGCCAACGAGGTCCTCTGCACAACCATCCAGCCGCTCCTCCCTGGCGCTGAAAAGCACGCCTTCTCGGTGGCCCTCCCCATGAACGCCCCCGGCCTCAAAATACTCTCGCGAAAGTCCTACGAGGAATCAGCTCCCAGCCAGTTCGACAACCCCCTGTCGTACCAACTGGACGAGAACGACGCAATCCTGTACTTCGATGAGGTAAAGGTACCCTGGGAGCGGGTATTCATTCACCGCGACATTGCCCTTTGCCGCGACCAGTTCCACGAGGCCCCGACACACATTTTCCAGAACTACCAGTCCCAGGTCAGGATGATGGTGAAGCTGCGGTTCCTCGTCGGTCTGGCCCGCAGGATGGCGGACGCCAACGACCTTATCCGAATCCCCCAGGTCGTCGAGACGTTGGGACGCCTCGCAGCCCAGGCAGGCGTCATCGAGAACCTGGTCAACGGGATGGAGGCTGCCGGTCGATACGTGGGGCCCTACTACGTGCCCGACCGGCACCCCCTCTACACCGCTCAGGTGATGGCCCAGGAAATGTATCCGCAGATCATGAACACCCTGCGCGACCTGGCCGCCAGCAGCCCCATCATGCTGCCGTCATCCGCCAATGACTTCGGAAACCCCGAAATCGCCGACTACATCGACAGAAGCCAGAGCGCTGTGGGCCCGGAGACGCGGGAACGGGTCAAGCTCTTCAAGCTGGCCTGGGATGCCATCGGCTCCGAGTTCGCCTCCCGCCACATTCAGTTCGAGCTGTTCTACGCTGGCGCGGGATACGTCGTTCGAAACAACTCATTCCGCACCTACGACTGGGACCGGGCCACCGGAATGGTCGATGGCCTCCTGGCTACCTACGGGCTGCCGGAATGATGTGCGGCTACTGTCCCGGCCCCTGGTCGAACTGCACCAGGATCCCGTCGGGGTCGTAAACGAAGAACGTGCGCATCACCCCTTGGTCGTCGGTAAAGTCGTCCAGAGTCCCTGCCAGGGAAACGCCCTTGGCCATCAGTTCCTCAGCGTAGGCCCGAACGTCCTCCACCCCAAAGGATATGTGGCTGATTCCGATTTGGTCCAGCTTTATCGGCTCGCCCTCCACCGGGCTCCCAGGATGTGAGGTCAGAACCAGGAAAGGCTCGGCCGTGTCCGGGTCGTCAAACCACACGTTGGCCACGGTGCGCGACTCCCTCGGCCTCTGGTACATCTCCGCCGACTCGGCGCCCGGCCTGCGCGCCATATCCTGCGTGGTGTGCAACCTGACCGTCAGGCCCAGCAGGTCTTGATAGAAATGCAGCGACCGTTCCAGGTCGGCCACGCACTGTGCTATGTGAGAGACTCCGTTGACTTTCATCTAATTCCCTCCTTCCCGATTGCTATTATGATAAGGCCACCCGGGAACACCTGAAATATTCACAATGCCCGGTATACCGGAGATACGCCATGACCACTCACTCGCAGTTCCCTCTCAGCATGCCCACAGGCCTGCCCCTGCCCCTGGAGGGCATACGCGTACTCGACGCGACCCACATCGTCGCCGGACCGTTCTGCTCACTGATCCTGGCCGACATGGGTGCCGAGGTCATCAAGATCGAACGGCCACGCACCGGCGACATCGCTCGCGGAAGGACCCCCTTCATTACCGATGAACAGGGGAACCGGATGAGTTCGCGGTTCCTGGGCATCAACCGCAACAAGAAAAGCGTCAGCATCGACCTCCGCCATCCCAGGTGCAAGGAGGCCTTTGAGCAACTCGTGGCGGTATCCGACGTGTTGGTGGACAACTGGGGCTCGGGGGCGTTTGGCCGCCTGGGTCTGGGCTACGACCGCCTCAGCGAAATCAACCCCGGCCTCGTCTACGCCAGCATCACCGGCTACGGCGACAGCGAGGGGCTTACCGGGCCGTACTCCAAGTGGCCAGCCAACAACATGGCAATTCAGGCAATGTCCGGGTGGATGGAAATGACCGGCGACCCTGACGGCTCTCCCCAGGCCGTGGGCGACAATATCGGCGACTCCATCCCAGGGCTTTGGGCCGCCCTCAGCATCGTGCTGGCGCTGGAGACCCGTCGCAAGAGCGGAAGCGGTCAGCATATCGACGTGGCAATGTACGAGTGCATGGTCTCCCACATCGAGAGCAACATGAACCACTACCATGCCACCGGCGAGGCGCCGATGCGTTCGCACGACAGGATGGCCACCGCCGGAGTGACCTTTCGCGCAAAGGACGGCTACCTGGTGCTTGCCGGGGCGCGTACCGAAGAGCGCCTGCGCTCCCTGTGGCAGACCATCGGCCGCGATGACCTCGCCAAAGACCCGCGTTTCCTGGGCGGCGAGATGGGCGGCGAGTTCTTCGTCAGCGAGTTTGTACCAGCCATTGAGCAGTGGTCCGTCAACCTCGGCAAGCTGGAAATCGCTGAGAAACTGGTGGCTCTGGGATTCTCAATGGGAATGGCTCAAACCATGGAGGACCTGGCTCACTGCCCCCACCTCGAAAGTCGGCAGATGTACATCGACACCGGAGACACCCTGGGAGGCACCTTCCGGTCGCCTCGAACCCCGGTGCGCTTGACAGGCTGCGTCGATTCCCCCGCCGAAACGCCTCCGACTCTCGGCCAGCACAACCGCGAAATCCTATGCGACATCGGTGGTCTCACCCCCGAGGAACTGGAGGCGCTGGAAGCGGAGGGGGCACTGTAGAAGACAGCAGCTAGGCGGCCCTTGCCACTGGTGCCCCCTCCTCGGTGGTCTCCGGCTCTTCCGGCGGCGATACCGGCCGTCGGACCAGCGGGGAGAAGGGAATCAGCGTTATCAGCAGGAACAGACCCAGGCCAGTGCTCATCCCGACCGCGATGTTCGGGGCTATGTGTTCCGCTATCTGCCCCACCACGAGCGCGCCGATGGCCGACACGCCTATGCAGTGCCCTAGCACACCGAGTGAAGTGCCCCGCATTTGGGGGGTGGCGGCAATCATAATGATGGTGCTTTGCATGGTGCCGAATCCGGCACTGCCGATGCCCGCGAAGAGCAGCAGTATGAAGGAAACGGGATACCAGGGGGAGAACGCAAACAGCACCAGGCTCACCAGTTGTATGAACAGTCCAGCACAGAAGATACGTCCGTGATAGGTGCTTCCGCTGAGGATTCCGATACCGATGGCGGCGACAAAGGTGCCAATGGACTGGGCGGCGATCAGCAGCCCGGTTAGGCCCTCGCTGACTCCCAGGTGGTCACGGGCCACTACCGGGAACAGCGATTCTACGCTGAACGCCAGGGAGTTCATAATCATGGTGAACCCCAGCACGGCCCTGATGATCCGGTTCCCCCAGGCGTAGCGTATCCCCGATGCCGCCGTGGCCAGGAAGTTAAAGGAACCGGTAGAGCGCGCCGGAAATCTGGAGCTGACCAGCAGGGTCAGGATCCACGCCAGTCCATAGAGTATGGTCAGCAGGATGAAGGCGAGGGGATATCCCTGGAATTGGACAATGTACCCGCCCAGGAGCGGACCAAGAAAGCGCCCGATGGTAACCGTGATTGTTTCCAGCGACATCGCACCGACAATCTGATGTCCGCCCACCAGTTCGTAGATGAAGGAACGCCGGGACGGAAACTCAAAAACGTAAAGCCAGCCCATTAACAGAGAGCCGAGGAACAGGTGCCACGGCTGTACGCTGTCTGTGGCAACTAGGACGGCCAGCGTGCCTATGACTGCCACGATCAATGTGCGGACGGCTACCATCAACTGCCAGCGGTTGGCGCGGTCGGCCAGCATTCCCGACGGCAGGGCAATCAGGAGCATGGGGCTCCAGCGGAAAACGAACAGCAACGCGACTTGAGAGGGGGAGTCCGTCAGCTCGAGGACCAGAAGCCCCATGACCACGGCTTCCATCCAGCGCCCCGAGTTGTCCAGCCCGCCGGCGGCCCACAAATAGCGAAAATCCCGGTTTCGAAGGACGGCCCGGAAAGCGTTGGGTACCCGGTGCGCTGAGCCTCTGGAAATCATGGGCTACCAGCGTCTTATAACCAGAGGGGCCCTGTCAACAAACAGGGCCCCTCCATTTGACCAGATAACAGCCGCCCCAAAGGGAGCTTCCGGTTTACCCGTTTTTGCTCTCCAGGGCCTCCAGAACGTCCGCGGGGGTGATGGGAAGCTTGGTAATGCGGACGCCGATGGCATCGGAGACCGCGTTGGCAATGGCCGGCAGGGGCGGAATGATGGGTGCCTCACCCACTCCGCGCAGACCGAACGGATGGCGCGGGTTGGGGACCTCCACCATCACGGTCTCGATCATCGGAACATCCAGGCTGGTGGGCATCCGGTAGTCGAGGAAGCTGGAGTTCTGCATCACTCCCTGATCGTTGTAGGCGTACTCCTCGTTCAGCGCCCAACCGATACCCTGCACCGTACCTCCCTGGATCTGGCCCTCGACGTAGCTGGGATGGACCGCTGTGCCGACATCCATGAACGCGGAACATCGGACGACGTCCACCTTCCCTGTGTCTGTATCGACCTCGACGTCAAAGATGTTGCCGGCAATGATCGGGCCAACGCCAGTGGACACTGCCGACACCGACGTGGTGATGGCGCCGCCGGTCCGCATCATGCGTCCCGCCAGTTCCTTGAAGGTGAAACGGTCCTCTGAGTTGACCCTGCAGATAAACACGCCGTCCTCAAAGGCCACGTCGTCTTCCTGCACCTCCCAAATAGCTGAGGCGCGGGCAGCCATCTGCCGCTTGACGTCCTCGGCGGCCTGGATTGCGGCCAGTCCCGTGTCGAAGGCGGTGCGGCTGCCGCCGGTTACGGCGGTGTAGCCGATGGTGTCGGTGTCCACCACCGTCGGAATCACGTCCTCGGCGGCGATGCCCAGGACCTCGGCGGCCTGCATCGCCACAGCGGTGCGGGTGCCTCCGATATCGACGGAACCGGTCACCAGGTTGATGGTGCCGTTGCTGTTCACGATGATGGTTGCGGCCGACATCTGGCCCGCCTGCCAGCGGTAGCCCACGGCGACGCCACGCCCCCTCCGTGCGGAGGGATTGCCGGGCTCACCCAGCGGCGCGCTGTAGTGCGGGTGGTCCCTCATCGCTTCTTCCATTTCCTTGACGCCGAAGCGCGGGTGGGCGACGCCGTTGGGCATCCGGTCGCCCTCCTTGGCGACGTTCTTCAGCCTCAACTCCATGGGGTCCATGCCCAGCTCGCCAGCCAATTCGTCGATGATAGGCTCTATGGCGAAGGCGCCCTGTGGCTGTCCGGGGGCCCGGTATGCCTGCACCTTCTGCTTGTTGACCACCACGTCGTAGCCATCAATGAGCAGGTTCTCGAGGTTGTACGGCCCGGTCGCGCAAAGAGTGCCGCCACCCACCGGGGAACCGGGGAACGCCCCGGCTTCGAAGGCCATCCAGCTCTGGATCGCAGTGAACATCCCATCCTTGGTGGCACCAATCTTGGTCCTCAGTGTTGTTGCAGAGGTTGGTCCGGTTCCCTCGAACACGTCCTTGCGGCTCATAACCAGCTTGACGGGGCGTCCGGTCTTTTGGGACAGAATCGCGGCCAAAGGTTCCAGGTAAGTCGTGATCTTGGCGCCGAATCCGCCACCAATTTCCGTGGGAATTACCCGCACCATGTCCTCTGGCACACCGCAGATGGCTGCGGTGGAGCTGCGAATGGCGAAGGAACCCTGGGTGCATGTCCATACGGTCAGGCGCCCGTCACCGGTCCAGGTGGCGGTGGAGGCATGCGGTTCGATGTACCCCTGGTGCACCGTGCCTGTGAAATACTCGCGCTCCAGCACCACGTCGGCTTCCCGGAAACCCTTCTCCACGTCGCCCAGCTTGTGCTGGATGTGGCTGGCGATGTTGCCCCGTGCGCCGGTGTCCTCTCCGCGAGCGAAACGCTCCTGCTTGAAATGAGTCGAAAGGGTCTCGTGAATAACGGGGGCATCGTCCCGCATGGCTTGCTCGAGGGACAATACGGGCTCCAGCACCTCGTAGTCGACGTCAATCAAGCCGAGAGCCTGCTCGGCGATGTGGGGGCTGGTTGCGGCGACAGCGGCCACGGCATGGCCCTGGTAAAGTGCCTTCTCGTGAGCCATAACGTGTTCGGCCATCAGGCGGACGTTGCCCTGTGTCTCGGCCAGATCGATGATCTGGTCCTGGATGATGGGGAAGTCTTTGGCAGTCAATACAGCCAGGACGCCAGGAAGGGCCTCGGCGCGGCTGGTGTCGATGCCACGGATGCGAGCGTGGGCATAGGGACTGCGCAGCACCTTGCCGTGCAGCATCCCGGCCAACTGGATGTCTGCGCCGTACTTGGCGGCTCCGGTCACCTTGTCGATACCGTCGTGGCGGATGGGCCTGGTGCCGACGACCTTGTAATCACTGCTGGGTCGTTGCTCGGTGGTGGTCATTCGTACCTCCGGCAGGTGAAATCTGGTTGATTGGCTACGCCTGAAAGCCGTTCTCAACTATAGCCGCCGAGGACGGAATGTCAAACAGCGGGCGGCTCAGAAAGCAACCTGTTTCCGCTCATCAAACCCCTGGCTTTCCCCAGGCAGCCCGTTTGCCATCTCGCATTCCGCGCCCCCTGTAAGCCGCCACTCGGCCCCTGTGGCGCACTCCTACATGTCCAGGCCAACCGGCCTCCTTTGCGGCCCTAGCGCAATGAACCCTGCCACCAGTCCAGGGATCACCCACCGCCTTGTCGCCGGCACTGCATGAGATGCGCAGGTTGGGGACAAGAACACGGCGCAAAGGCGTCGCGAGAAATAATCGTTGGTGATATAGAAAGAGCCCCTCCCGGTTGGAGAGGGGCTCGGTATCTGACACCAGATTCTTGGAACGAATCAGGTGGACCCACGGAGCTTCGGATCCAGAACGTCGCGCAGGGCGTCTCCCAGCAGGTTCCAGGCAAACACCACCACGGCGATGGCCAGCCCAGGGAACACCGCCACCCACCACGCGGTCTCGACGTACTTGGTAGCGCCCGTCAGCATGCCGCCCCATGTCGGCACGTTGGGCGGCACTCCCACGCCCAGGAAGCTCAGCGAAGCCTCGACCACGATGGCCCATCCCAGCGAGATGGTGGCCAGCACAATGTACGTGGCCGCCAAGTTGGGCGCCATGTGTCGCACCATGATACGCAGGTCCGACACTCCGATGGCCCTGGCCGCAAGCACGTAGTCGGTTTCCTTGATGCTCAGGGCCTGCGATCTGATCGTGCGTGCCGCGCCAGGTATGAAAATTACCGCAAGTGCGATTATCACATTTACGATGGACGCCCCCATTACAGCCATGATCGACAGGGCCATGATGAGGGCAGGAAAGGCCATCACGGCGTCCATCACCCTCTGCACCGCCAGATCGACCGCCCCACCGAAATAGCCGCTTACAAGACCCACCGCCAAGCCAATAGTGACGCCAAAGAGGACGCTAAGAATCCCAACAAGTAGTGAGATTCGCGTTCCGTAAACCAGCCTGCTGAACACGTCGCGCCCTATCTGGTCCCCGCCCAGCAGCATTTCGGTGCTGGGAGAGGCCAGAACGGCCCGGTAATCGGTCAGCTCGGGGTCATGGGTGGCTACGAGGGGAGCGATGAGCGCCAGCACGATCAGCAGGACCGCGACGCCACCGCCAAAGGCCCCTAGCGGCTTGTCCTTGCAGAACTTGAGCAGGTTCTGCCAGATATTCGGCTTGGGACGCAACCCTACAGGCAGGCTGAGCGCATCCCCTCTCTCTTCCACTCGATACACGGCCACGGATCCACCTCCCGGTGGCGGACAGATTAATTAGGCGTAGCGAATTCTCGGATCAAGCCATCCATACATCAGGTCAACGATCAGGTTGAGCAGCAACACCATCGTCGCCACCATCATCACGATGGCCTGGATCATGGTGAAGTCCCGGGCGAATATGCTGTCTATCAGCAGCCGCCCGACTCCCGGCACCAGGAATATCTTTTCAATTACGACTGTTCCGGCGAGCAGCCTGCCGATCTGCCACCCGGAGATGGTCAGCACCGGCAACGACGCGTTCTTCAGCGCGTGGCGAACTATTATCACCCGCTCGTTCAGGCCCTTGGAACGCGCTGTCCTGATGTAGTCCTCGCGGAATACTTCCAGCATCGCGCTCCGCGTCACCCTCGCGATTAGCGCCATGTTGTAGAAACCCAGCGCAATGGCGGGGAAGATAAGCTGCTGCAGGTTCTTCGCCGGGTTCTCCCATAAGTCCACGTATCCTAAGGGCGGTAACCACCCAAAGGCGTTCACCAGGACAATGATGATCAGGATCGCCAGCCAGAAATTGGGCATGGCAACGCCCGCAATGGCGACGAGCCTCGCTACATAGTCGGCGGGTGAGTCCTGCGTCACCGCCGAAATTACGCCAAGTGGGACGGCCACCACCGTGGCCAGGGCTAACGACAGGATCGTTAGCTCAATCGTGATGGGCAGCCGGTCCTTGAGGTCGTTGATGATCGGGGTGTCGTGGATCATCGACAGCCCCATGTCGCCCCGCAGCATGTCCCATATCCAGAAGACGTACTGCTGCACCAGTGGCTTGTCCGTCCCCAACTGCTCCTGCAGGTCCGTAAGTTGCTGCGGCGTGAACTCGGCGTCGCCGTCGGTGCCGATCAGCCGCAGATATGCCGGGTCGCCGGGGATCAGCCGCATGAGAGCGAAAACGATGATAGTAACCAGCAGCAACGTGGGAAGGAAAAGCGCAAGTCTTTTCACTATGTAAGAGTTCATCGCCTGCTCCCTCTACCAGCCGGCTCCCGGCAGCACCCGAGATGACTTTACGAAAGAGGGGCGCACGCAGGTACGCCCCTCAGTTGATGCTATTCCTCGTACCAGAGGTGTTCCTTGTTGGTGTGGTTGGCGAATCCGGACGCAATGTTGTAGTTCTTGATCCGGTTGTCGACGTATGGCACCAGCATCGCCCAGGTGGTGATCGCGACGTGGGTGTCCTCGTTGGCCAGGTAGTCTCCCATCTCAAGCACCAGCTCTCGCCGCTTTTCCGTATCTGTCTCCCTCAGCTGGGCTTCGTATAAATCCCGAATCGTTTCGGGCTCCCAGGCGCTGTAATTCCGGGTGGCCTTGCTCAGGTAACTGCCGGCCACCAGCTGGTCGGGATCCATTACCAAGATGCCATTGCCGTGGAAACCGAGACTCCAGTCGCCAGCCTCGTAGCGGACATATCCCGCCGCGGGCTCTTCAGGCTGCACCGTGGCCTCGATCCCCAGCCACCGCTCCATCTGGTTGGCGGCGACCTGGGCCATGTCCGGGAACGACAGGAAGTTGGCGGCCAGGATGGTGGTCTCGAACCCATCCTCGTATCCGGCCTCTGCCATCAACCGCTGGGCCTCCGCGATGTCGTCCGGATGCTTGTCGCCTGCGTCCGTCTGCCGCAGACCTGGCCAGGACTCCCACTCTTCGGAAGTCCTGCCGAACCATTGGTCCGGCGGCAGGGGCGATCCGATCAGGTATTCGCCGGCCCCGAAGATTTCATTAAATGCCTGCCGGTGCAGGATCAAGTTAAGCGCCCGGCGAACGCGAACATCGTCAAATGGTGCCTTTTCAGTGTTGATCAGCATCCCGTGCCAGAGGGTAGGCCCTGCAAAGAACACACGGCCCTTGCCCTCCCGGTGATCCTGCAATTCCTGGCCTTCCCGGACATTCAGGTTGCTGTTGAGGTATACGGTCATCAGCACTTGTTCGGCCTTGTAGGCGCCCAGGATCGACTGGGAATCGTTGATGATGTAGTAGTTCATCCCATCGAAATAAGGCAACCCTTCCTTGAAATAGTCCTCGTTCTTCTCCCAGCTGTAGACCACGTCCTTCTGGTGTTCAACCATCTTGAACGGGCCGGAACCAAGGATGTTCTCCTCAAGACGCATGTTCAGTTGCAAGTCCGGTTCTGTGCCCACGTGATGCATGGGCCACATCTTCATAAAGTCGGTGGCCAGGAATGCCAGGAACGCCGAAGAGGCGAAGTTGAGATCGACCTGGACCTGGTAGGGTCCGATAGCCTCAGCGCTCTTCACGTAGGGCCTGATCTGCCCTGAGCGTGGCCGGGGGGCGTCGGAGCGAAGCATCTCGTTTATGCTGAAGACCACGTCGTCCGACGTAATCTGCACACCATCATGCCAGCGGGCATCTTCAGGCAAATCGAACAGGTACCGGGTGCCGCCCTCGCTCACCGTCCATCCGGTGGCAAGATCCCCACGAATGTCCAGCTGTTCCGACGTCTCACCGTTGTAGTGGACCAGTCCGTTGGAGAACGGCGAAGTGGGGGACATGCAGGTGCCACCGGAACCACACTCCATTATGTTCCAGTGGGCCACGTTGCCAGCCACGTGCAGGTCCATTACGCCGCCATATTTGCCCGCGGGGACAGCCATCGCCTGGGCCGTCGTAGGGGCCTCTGCGGCTTGCTCGGGTGCCAGAGTGGCCGTGGGGTCGGGTGCGGCAGTTGCCATCGCCATGGCCGGAGTCGCCTCAGGTGTGGGCGTGTTCGCTGCCGTAGTGGTGGTTGTCTCGTCTTCGTCTTCCTCGCCCGCGGCGGCAGCAGCAGCCGTAGGTGCCGCAGTCGGGGCCGCCGATGCCTGCTCTTCCTCTTCTTCCACGGTCTCCGATGAGCCGCAGGCGACCACCAGCACCAACGCCAGGGCCACAAGTGCAAGAAGCAGGGTTCCGGGCCTCCAATGTATGTTCACCATGTTTCCGTTGACCTCCTGAGTACATTTGCCGATGCCCCAAGGCACCGGCTCTCCAACAAGTATTGCTCCGCGGAATCCCTTGGAGCATTCACAGACTACACGTATTTCGTAACTATTTGCTGAGCTTTGGCCAAAAATCTCCCGCGATATGTCAGAAAATAGTAATCTGCAATCTTTTCTTGAGTGTCCTATGAAGCCCAGCGGAATATAGGTTATCGGCAGCCGCTAAGTCAATAGGCAGCAAGGGCTGAGGAATCCCTATGTTTAAGGTGTAATGAGGCCTGCAGGTGCACCTTTCATACCCCACCAGTCACTATCCCCAATGGCGTCGCGACTCCGGTAGATCGCTGCCACACCTTCCGTCACCTACTCAATAACCCGACTCGACCGGGAACGTCGTGACCCCGCCAAAGAACATCCACCACCCCCGCAAAAGCGGGGATCCAGTGCCTGTCAGTGAAATGACCTTGACGTGAGAGTCGAACACCGGACTTGCATCCTGGTGCGATGACGGCGTGCGATGACGGCAACCCATTGACTCGTCGGATGTGCTCCGGTACCCTGAAAACAGCATTTATTAGTACATTTATTCGCACACCAAATTTTAGGCGCAAGCTGGTGCTCATGGGCCCTTGCACCGCACCCACACGAAGGCATCGCTCGTGAGAACGACCGGAGGAAGCACGAAATACCGAACCCCCCCATGCTGAAGTCATCGGGGAGTGCGCTCTCCCGTTTGGTCGGCGCTGGAATTCTCCGGTGCGTCGCTTCCCGAATCCCTCCGGCGAGGGGCCTGCGACAAAACAGATGGGACCGAATGGGACAAAATGGAGCGGGACTCCGAATTTCTGGCTCCTCCTGCGCATTTTGACCCCGATTTCAAGTTGAATTAACCCTTTTTCTGGTATTCGTGGGACGAAATGGGAAAATTGGGGGCTGACTTGGGAAAATCCAGTCCCATCCTCAACGTAACTGCGAATGCTTGGCCGTTCGGATGGACGACACCTCCGTAATAAATGGAAACGCTCGGATATGAGCGGAAATGAGCGGATTTAAGGATTTTTTCACCACCCAGGCACCTCGCATGGAAAGCGTACATGTCCGGGCGGCGGATCGGGAATCCAACGCCTGAGAATTTGGGGACGAAGTTGCAGGCCGGGTTTACCACTACACCATCTGGTTGGCAACGCCGCCTTGTAGAGCAGGGCCTTTTCAAAGTCCGGCCGTCATTCCCGCGCAGGCGGGAATCCAGCGCCCCCGCTACCAATGCCTCTGGACTCTCGCGAAAGCGGGAGTGACGATTTCTCCTCACCAACAACGCTCGATGACACTTTGAAAAGGCCCTGCTTGTAGAGACGGCATGATTGACATGAATGGAAGGGATAGATACATTTCCAAGGGACGATTATTGCGCGTCGCCGCTGTAACTTGGCTTATTTGCGACCGGCGGTGACCTTCGGCGGGCTAAAGGCCCTGGGAGTTTTCCAATGGCAGATGTTCCTCTTTTTCCGGTCACCGTAGTGGGTAGCTGGCCCCGTTCCAATCATTTGGTGCGCGCCCTGCGCAGCAAGGAGGCCGGCGAGACCACTTTGGCCGATTTCAACAAGGTTGCCGACGGCGAGGTGCTGGAGTGCATCCGGGCCCAGGAAAAGGCTGGCGTGGACATCCTTAGCGATGGCGAGCAGCGGCGGGACAACTTCTACTCCTTCGCCGTTGACAAGCTGAACGGCATGCAGCTCATGAAAGTTTCGGAGTTGCTCAACTACTCCTCGGACCGCGCCCGCATGGAAGAAGTCCTCCGCGCGCTGGACGTTCCCGCTTTCGCCATCAAGAGCCCCATCGCCATCGAGACGATCACGAAGCGGCAGGGGCTGGCTCTCGACGAGTTGGCCTTTGTGAAGGAACACACCGACCGCGCCGTCAAGATTCCTATCCCGGGCCCCTACATGCTCACGCGGTCCGCTTGGTTCGAAGGTTTGTCCGACAGGGCATATCCCACGCCGGACGATTTGGCCAAAGACGTGGTCGCCTTGCTCAGGGAGGAAATCATCGCGCTGCGTGACTCTGGCTGCGATTTCATCCAGCTCGACGAACCCACACTTTCCCAGGTGGTGTTCGGCGAGGAGACCACCGAGACTTTTATGTGCGCCGCCCTCCCCAATCGCCGCGACCCGACCGACGAACTGGAGATGGCGGTACGGTTGATGAACGAGACCCTGGAGGGCATCGACGGCATCAAGACCGGCGTACACGTCTGTCGTGGCAACTGGAGCCGCAAGGAAGAGGTCCTGCTCACCGGCAACTACGGCCCGATGCTCCCTTACCTGGTGCAAATGAACATCGACCAGTTGGTTCTTGAGTGCGCCACCCCTCGCGCCGGCGAGATGGAAGTGTTCAAGGAATACGGCAACGAGAAGGAAATCGGCCTGGGCGTGGTGAATCCCCGCACCGACGAAATTGAGTCCCCGGAACAGATCGTTGCCCGTGTGAAGGAACTGCTGCAGTACTTCGATCCGGACAAGATCTACCTGAACCCCGACTGTGGTTTCGGCACCTTCGCCGAAAGGAACGTGAACACCCACGACGTGGCCATCGAGAAGATGAGGACCATCACCGAGGCCGCACACCTTCTCCGTGCAGAGTACGCCTGAATGACTTGCCCGCCGGGGCGAAAGGCCTTTCGCCCCGGCCATCGGATCAGACATCAACGCAAAACACAGGAGTGTCCAAATGGCGCAGGAACCTGAACGAGATCTCAACGGACTTCCCCGGGAAAAGCTGGCCGAAGTACTCGAATCCTTCCGAGACCCCGACGTGTTCAATGCCGTCACCGGTCCGTGGAAGTCCAGGGTTGCCTGGCAGGGCGGAATGAAAGCCCGCGCCTTTATGCGCAACCACACTGTTGACATGGATGAACCCGGCGACCTGACCGCAACAGACGTCGCTGCCAGCGCCCACGAGCAGCTGCTGTCGGCCATAGGGAGCTGCATGACCGTCGGCTTCGTGGTCAACGCCACCAAGCAGGGCGTGCGTATCCACGACCTCGAAGTCGCCGTTGAAGGCTATTTCGACAACATCCGAAAGTGGGCGGGCGTTGAAGACGAGGGCAACCCGGGCTATGGCAGCATCTCCGCCAAGTGCTTCGTCCGCGCCGACGCCGACGAGGACACCCTGCGCGAGATCTGGCGGCTGGCCGTCGAGGGCTCGCCGGTCACCCAGTCGGTGGTCAACCCCACCAATGTCTCCACCGACTTCGAAGCTATTGGCTGATGGCCACCTTCGTTTCCGCCGATTGGGTTCAAGAACATATTGGCCGACCGGGGTATCTGCTTATAGATCCCCGGTCGGCCATGCGTTATCTCATGGGGCATCTGCGCGGCGCTGTGAGCGTCCCGCTGAAAAAGCTCCAGGACGAGCAGGCCCGTTTGCTCCCCCCTGAACGGATGGCCGAGGTCTTCGGCGCAGCCGGGCTGGGAGACGACGTCGTACCCGTGTTGTACGACGGACAGGACGGACGCAACGCCGCCATGCACTCGTGGGTCTTGGAGTACATGGGCCGCGACGACATCCACATCATGGACTTGCTCTACGACCACTGGAAGGAGGGGGGTCGCGACGTACTTTACCGCCCCGTTGCTGGCGAGTCTCGTTCCTTCACTCCACAGGTAAGGAGCGGCATTCGCGCCTATGTGGACGACGCCGCCAACCCAGGCAGCGCCAGGTTGCTCGATACCCGTTCCGTCGAGGAATACCGCGGCGAAGTGGAGATAGACCAGCGGCCCGGCCACATCCCCGGCTCCATTCACTTGGCCTGGAGCGAGCTGGCCGGCAGCGAAGGCCGCCTGCTTATCGAGCCTTCGCAGGCGGAGAGCGCACTGTCCTCCATTGGCATTGGCAAAGACGATCCGGTCATCGCCTACTGTCGCAGCGGCCTCCGCGCCTCGCTGCCTTACTTGGCTATGAAGCACGCGGGCTACAACGTGCGCCTCTACGACGGCTCCTACGCCGAGTGGATGATCAGCGGAAACCCCGTCGAGAACTAGTAACCGTCTCAAACAGGGCCAAGGCCCCCAAGCCGAAATTCACGCGAAAGCAGGAATCAAGGGGCCTAGAACGTTGCCCAACCGACTCTTTTGGGGCCAAGTCGTATTGAGATAGTTTCTTGGCATCGCGTCATGAGCCAAGGAAAACAAAGCGCCGTGGGGAACAGGATGCCCACGGCGCTCTATTGGTAACAATGGCTCAGCTACGCGCCGGGCAGTTCCCATCCAATCCAGCGACATAGAGCCTTGCCCATCACCTTCTCCAGTTCCTCGCCGGTCAGCCACGGCAGTTCCTCGGTGAACAGGATGACGCACTGCTGCCACGAGCAGGGCATGCGGGTGATGTCGGTGCCCCAGAAGGTCCGGTCGGGTCCGAAGGCGTCGAAAATCCGGTGCAGGTAGTCCTGGATGTTGTTGTAGGGATAGGGCGCGCTCGAGTAGCTGGGAGCGCCCGAGGCCTTGCAGGCTACATTGGGATACCTGGCCAGCGCCAGAAGGTCGGGTAGGGTTTCAAAGGCGGCCGCGTCGGTCAGACCCGACCCCCGTCCCATGTGGTCAACGATCAGCTTCAGCCGCGGATACCGCTCGGCCACCTCCCCCACCACTGGAAGGAAGTTGGCGCAGGCAAGTCCCACCGGAAGCCCCGCCTCTTCTGCCGCGGGCCAAAGCCAGTCCATCGTGCCGTCGGTCGGCCAGGACTGCTGATGAGGCTGCAAAAACGTGAAGCGCAGCCCCAACATCCCGGGCTGGTCCTTCCAGGTCGGAATCAGGTCGCCGCTCGCCGGATCATCCAGTGCGAATTTGCCCAGGATGGAGAAGCGGTTGGGATAGCTCCGGGCGGCCTCCACCGACAGGGCGTCTGAGCCCGGGTCCCAGCCGGGTGGATGTATTACCGCCGCATCCACGCCTGCCTCATCCATGTCGCGGAGCACATCCTCGGCAGTATAAGAGGTGATCTGCCGGTGAGCGGGATTGGTGGGCAGGTTGCTGCTCCAGATATGAATCTGCGAATCAACGATCAGCATCAGTCCGCCTCCTGTGGCGCGCGGGTGGTGTGGGTACGGGGTGGTTGTCTATCCTCAACCTCCTCCACCGCTGGTGTTGCCTCTTCGAGCGGCTCCTCCACCGTTTCCTGACGGATGCGCCGCCTCGGGTTCTTGATGCTGTTGTACAGCGCCTTGAGGTAAGGTTCGGTTATCCGCAGCACGAACTCGAGCAGAATAACGAACACCCAGTAGTAGAAGATGCTCTTCCACTCGGCTCCCACGCGGTTGAGCAGCTCCGTGGAGGTGCTCAGGTCGAAGTACCTGAGGTCGATAAGGAATATGCCGAGAAGGGCAAAGGGAAGCATCTTGGCAATGTCGCGGGAAAGGTCTTCCGTGTAGTAAGACGTCACCCTCACAGCCGTCAAGACCGCCATCGCGATGAGCAGCAGGTCCTCAACTTCCTTGGTCTTCGACAGGAAAGCCACCATAACCACCAGCACACCAAACCAGAAGAAGGCGAACAGGGGGAAGATCAACAGGTACTTGGCGATGTAAAAGATGAAGTGGAGTGTCTTCCTGAGAACCGGGTGCCCGGACTCCTCGTACTTGGTGAAGTCCAGATTGAAGATGTCCCTCCTGGACATAAAACGGTACAGGTTGAAGATCATTATGGCGTAAATGGCGACACCGACGGCGAACATCATTGCCGGCTGAAGCAAATTGACGGCGTCGGCGAGATTCAGTTCCTTAAGCAGGTCGACTTCTGGCGTCATTTCCTCCCCTCGCTACTACTCGGCTGCTTCTGCCCAAGGATCGTATGACCCCAAGTTCCACAGGTGTCCCTCTGGACCCAATGCGCTGTACAGCCGCCCTCCGTATTCCTGGTCTGCTATCTCGTAGACAATTTCAGCTCCAGCCTCGACGGCCTTGCGGTAGTGCACGTCGATGTCCGTTATGACCACGTAGGCTGACTGAGTGTTGGCCCCGACTTCCCGTGGCAGCCGGACGTAACTGTCGAACTCACCGCCCTCCCTTGAGGACCCCAGCATTATCATGCCACTGCCCAGCACCAGGTGTGTGTGGACGATGCCGCAATCACCGTCAGGAACAACCAGGTGCTCAGAAAATCCAAACGTGCAGCATAGCCACTCAACTGCGGCGGGGGCATCCTTATAGCGCATACCCGGAATGATGTTGCTATTCGTTGCCTGGTTCATCGGTTGAAAGAGACCCCAAGATTATGTCGAATGAACCGCCATCAATCTTAACAGCAAGAAATGCCACTTTACATATTCTCACCACGGCGAATCTGGAAATTCCCTCCTCCGCAGGAATCAGTATTGGACAGGGAATGGCAGATCTCAGGATTTACGTCCAAATCGTTTGAGTTTTGAGTTATCTATTGACACAGTGTGATCTTTTTATCTGGTATCTGCACTTATCAGTTATTTTTTCGATAATACATTTCCAATCATTAAGAATTTTCATTTGGAACTTTAAGACAGGCTGCCAATGGATCGGAGCCTCAACGGAAAAAGGTGAACCTCTTGAGAGGACATGGAGGGGCCTGAAGGGAATTCAGGTGAGCATTCGTCTTCCCTTGATTCCCCACGATCAGGGTTCGCTCAATGGTTCCGTGCCTTGCGACTAGGGCGACAACGCCACCCAGAGGGTGAAACTATCCGCCCACTTCCAGGGATTGCCCAAACCGGAGGGGGAGCAGCCTCCCGGCTGGGCGCTTGGCCCCTCCTCCGGGCTACCCGAGGGCATCCACTGGGCTTCCCTCTCCGGGCCTCCCTCAGGTCCGCAGGGCCGGCGGCAGGACCATTCACAATCGCTCTCAAGCAGGCCGACGCGCGTGTCCTCCTCCAGTGCGCCGCCCGGCCTGTGAGGTTGAGCACCCCAGGGGGCTTCCCCGGTCGGGCCGCTGGGCTGCCCATTTACCCGGCAACCTGACCGGAGCTGTTCATCGGAAGGAGCCTGCCTCCAGAGCCTGCTTTACTGCTAGGACCGAAGACAGCCCTAAGACTTCGCGGCCTTTATCGCCTGCCTGTTGCGCCACAGGGCTGGCTCGACGTAAGCGCTGGGAGATGAGAGTGCCTCGTCGATGATTTCGAGCACCGCGATAATGGCCGGATTACTCAACAGAGCCTGTCGCTTTTCCTCGGTGTCAGCCAGGGGCTCATAACCCGCGGCTCCGGAACTCTGGGTGTCGACCACCTCAGCAGCCCTTACTATGGCCTGCTCCAAGTCGGATTGACCGATCACACCGTGCAGGCGCCAGTTCGCGAGTATGGCTCCGTCGATACGCTCCGTAGCCCGGTCTTTCATCTCCTCGATGCCGTCGAAATTCGGGACTCCACTACAGCCAATGCCGCGCCTTACCCATGGCTCCACATAGGCCACCATGCTGTGAGCGTAGCGGAGGGTGAGATTGGCCTTGACCTCGGGATCCGCCACTTTGTCCTCCATTAGCGCGGGGAAGGACAGTAGCGAAACCCGTTCGACGTTCTGCGCCGGGGAATCCAGCATGACCCGCTGCACCTCGTCCACATCAATCATGTGGTAGTGCATGGAATGAAGGTCGCTGGGATAAGGGGCCGGTACCCATGCAGTGTTGCCCCCAGTACGTGGATGGTCGATCTTCCGTTGCAACATTTCGGCCATAGCGCGGTTGCGAACCTGCATACCCTTGCCGACCTTGCCGTGGCGATGGACTCCGGCGTGCAGGCTGACGTCGACATTGTGCCGCTCGTAACTGACATTGAAAGTTGCCTGGGTCAGGTCGTCGCGCAGGTCCACAGCACCGGCCTGCATCTGGGCCCGTATCTGGGAACCGGTGCGGTCGAGAAAGCCCGTGTTGGTGAAGAAAGTCCGCCCTTGCGCTGCCCGCAGCGCCTCGGACAACTGAAGAGTCATTCCCAACTCTTCGTTCATTATGCCGATCACAATGCAGCCCGGCGTCAGGCCCAGCCGCGACTCGATGGCCTCAAATATGCGCATCTGCTCTGCAACTTCGTCGGCAGTCTGCAGCTTGGGCGTAACCTGGTACACCATCCCGCGGCTGCTGTTGGGGGCACGAACCGGAAGATCGCCAGTGCCATCGTCCCGAGGTTCCCCGTTGGAACCCTTGTCATGGCTGGTGGCGATCAGTGTGGTTAGCACCAGGCCGAGCATGCGCTCGGGGATCTCCTGGCCTCCCACTTTCACGATGTCCGTGTACATGTGCAACGACACGTTGCGCACAGACATAAGGCTGGTTGCTTTGAGAGATTTTGCCCGTCCATCCGAACCGGTGCAGGTGCGGTCGGAATTCAGGCTCTTGAGGTTGCCCCGAGAGCCATACCCCACCAAGTCGCCACGAATCAGTCCCAGGTAATTGCGGAGCGAGATCACGAGGTCATCAGCATCCACCACCGCCACGGCGTCTTCGAAATCGACGATGTTGGTGATGGCAGATTCCACGAACAGGTCGCGGAACTGTCCGTTCTCCTCGTTGACCTTGCCACCTTCATAGAGCTGGAATTGAATGTGCAGGCCGTTATCTTCGAGGAAGAACTCGTCAAGATCACCCTGCCCGCTCAGGTTGAACCCGAGGAATTTCCCCGGCTCCCGAAGCATTGCCTCACCGTCTTCGGTCTGGCCCACCAGTTCGTAGCGGCCGCTGGCAGTTTCACGCACCGAGAATGATCTCATGTCGCCGATTCCATTCGCACCATTCCACTGCACCACGTGCTCGTCGAAAAAGGCGTTAGTCTCCTCGACCACCATTCGCAGACGCGCAGGGCGCTGTTCCTCCCGGTCTATATCCGGGTTGACATCGCTCAGGAAGTAGGCGTCGTACAGGCTGCCCCAGCGCGCGTTAGCCCCTCCCACGGCCATGCTGGCGTTGGATACCGGGGTGACCAGCTCCGGGCCGTTCTGGTCCATCTCCGCGTCCAGTTGCGGAGTGGTCATTTCGAAATCCAAAGACCCGCCAGGCTGGAGGTAGCCTATGCTTACTAAGAAATGTTCCAGATCGGCCGCATCCTTCCCGCTGTTGTCCTGCGAGGGCCGCCAACCCTCAGCCCTCTTGCTCCGGTAGTAGTCGTCGACCTGCAGCTGGACCTCCACGCGCCGCTCCAGAAGAGCGCGATTGCGAGGCTCGTACTCCTCCACCAATTCACCCAAATGCCGGAACACGGCCTCGGCAGTCCAGTCGGTCCCGGGGACCACTTCGTCCCTGATGAATTCGAAAAGCAGATCGTCGATCTCTACCTGGTTGCCGGAGGACAGTTCGAGCTGTGCCATTTTTTGCTCCGAAAATGGGGTTAACCATGAATCAGTCAGCTATCTCAACTAGCACTGGACAAACATCGGAATCACTGTTCGATTGGCGTTATACGGTTGTCTTGAGGCCAAAGCCTGGCGAGTGGCCTCTAAGGCGTCAGCCTTCCAGTCGTCAACCTCGGGGTGACACTCCGTGACGTTGGTCATTCTATCATCTCCTTGTTACTCTTTGGCCGGTGGCTTCGGGCTTATCATGAGACCCCGCAGCGGCAGTCTAGCCGCAGGAACTTATGGACTTGACGGTTTAGGGCGAGCCGTCCATTTCTCGCCCTTGGCCTGCAATTGGCACCCTTAGCGCGATTTCCCTCGAGGTTTCGGCATATTTGCCATTAAGGTGACTATCGGCCTAATCAACGGATGAAAGCCCGGCGTGAACCGGGCTTTCCACTTACCGGCCGTCGTGTAGGGTGCCCTAATGACGGGTAATTACTTGGCCTTCATTGTGGTCGGTATCTCTTA
This sequence comes from Dehalococcoidia bacterium, assembly GCA_965219395.1. Lineage (GTDB taxonomy): Bacteria > Chloroflexota > Dehalococcoidia > Lucifugimonadales > UBA3495 > VXOI01. The sequence goes on along the minus strand of CBDCNN010000002.1, from coordinate 1,984,083 downwards.
GTTCGTTCGGGTCGAAGTAATTTCTATCGTCGGGCTTGTGGCGTCGTCAGTAAGATTCCGTTATTATTTATGGACACAATCACATCGGAGCTACCTTGAGCGTTCGGGGGTTTTCGGTCGGCCCGATTCCACTTTGATCCCTGGGCGCATATTCGAGCGCCACGTCTTCTCCCCTTATAATGAAGCGCCCGGCTTACGCCGGGCTCCACGGCCCTGCTGCCTCTGAGTGCCTGCGGCCTACTTCCGAGGCGACCTCTCTTTCACCGATAACAGTCGTACACCGTTGGCTTCCAGTTTGCCCCTTGCCAGCACGGATTCGTCCAGCGACAGCGCGAATTACACGGGGTTCTAAACGACAATGTTGTCGAAGGCTCTGCGTTCGCCGGTGGCATCCGCCATTATCCGATGGAACTCTTCCCGACAGCCATCGGCGTCCGCGTATTGTGCCGTAACCTTGAGTGCTTTCAGCGCGCAATACTACAGGGCTTTTTGCATCTGACCATCTGAATCGGCGCCATCGGTTCTGCTCGCGGTGGCTTTGCACAGCGATTTCTTTTTAAATTCTATTCTTTGTGCTGAATACGATTTAATTCGGTATTTGAGGTTCTGCGGCGCGAGTCTTGGGACGCGGCTAGGTTCTATGGTTCCGGGTTCGATTCTTTCATTGGACGCTGGTAGGGGACTGTTTGCCGCCTCCGCGGGAAATGGCGTCGGTGGTGCGGGCCGATCATGGTTCGTCCTTTTTTCTGGTATACGGAGCTGGTGTCGACTCGCCCTGCAGCTTCGGGATATCCTGCTACTTGTAGTACTAGTACTACAACGACGGGTTGTCCGGTAGAATAACTGGCCAGATGATGATGGGCGGTTTGGGTGATGGATGCGGCGAGCTTCGAGCGGGTCTACGACAGCTTTCAGAAATTTCACGCCTGCTTTGCGGCCTCCTTCGGCCGCAAGCAGTGGCGGGAGCACAGCCGGAACAATCTTCAGGCCCTGCTGGTGCAGGCTGGGGAGCGGCGCAACGCCGAAAATCTCTCGGGGCGGTCCCTGTGTCGGCCCGTGGGATGCAGCGGTTCCTTACCGGCTCTCCCTGGGACGATGACGCGGTTGTAGGGCGGCTGCAGGAGTACCTGGCGCCCAAACTGGGGCATTCCGAGGCGGTGTGGGTGCTGGACGGCAGCGACTTTCCCAAGCAGGGTAGGACGTCGGCGGGAGTGGCCCGGCAGTACTGCGGGCGGCTGGGCAAGGTGGCCAACTGCCAGGGTGGGATGTTCCTGGCCTACGTCAGTCCCTTGGGACGGGCCCTGGTGGATAAGCGCCTTTATCTGCCGAAGAGCTGGACCTCGGACCCTGAGCGGTGTGCGGCGGGGGGGGGTGCCGGAGGAGAGGCGCAGCTACCGGTCAAAGACGGAGTTGGCCTTGGAGTTGCTGGAGCGGGCAATAGAGTTGGGCCACCTGAGGGCCGGGTGGGTCGCCGCAGACGACGCCTTCGGGATGTCGCCGTCCTTCCGTGAGGCCTTGGCGGCCCTGGGGATGCGCTACGTGCTGGACGTTCCGGGCAGCACTACGGTCTGGCCCCTGGAGCCAGCCTGGACCAGTCCGGAATATCAGGGGACCGGGCGTCCGCGCAAACCCCGGCTGCGGGAAGGTCAGCGGCGGACCATGGAGCAGCGCAGGGATGAGTTGCCCGCTGAGGCCTGGCGGGAGATAACGGTGGCCCAGGGAAGTCAGGGCCCCCGCAGCTACCGGTTCAGCGCCCAGCGGGTGCGGGCAACCCGGAAGGGCAAGCCCGGGGAGGAGATGTGGGCGCTCTACCGCCGGAACCTGGACGGCAGTGAGCCCCGCTACTACCTGTCCAACGCGCCGGAGGACACAACTTTGGAGACTCTGGCATACGTGGGCGGTTCCAGGTGGCGGATAGAGACGGAGTTCGAGACGGAGAAGGGCGACGTGGGGCTGGACGAATACGAGACCCGGAGCTGGGCGGGTTGGCATCATCACATAGCGATGTGCCTGTTGGGCGGAGCGTTCCTGCTGAGCTTGCAGCAGGCTTGGGGGGGAAAAGATGCCCCGGATCACGAGGCCGCAGGTCTACCGGGTGGTGCGTGAGATGCTGCCCCGGGAGCGGTTCGGGCCGGAGGAGTTGCTGCGATGGCTGGAGGAGACGCAAGAATGCAACGAGCGGGCCAGCCGCTCCCACGCAAAACGCCGCTCCGCCTGCCGCCAAGGCAGGATGGAGCCCCCACCATAAAGCCGTCATTGTAATAGTAGAACTAGCAATAATTTCTGTAACTGTTCAGACTTGGTGGGTCGAATTGGTCGAAAGTTGCCGAAAGAGCAAAGGTGGACCGTTTTGCGGTTATGTTAAACCTGCAGCATGGACACGAGCCTTGATCTTACGGCCGCTCCCCGTGAAGTCCTGCTGGCGGCCATCGCCCAACAGCAGGCTGCTATTTTGGAGTTGCAGGCTACAGTTACGACACAGCAGGCGGTCATCGTCCAGTTGCAGCGGCGGATTGAGACTCTGGAAGGAAAGGCCAAGCCTGGCGGCCCCCGGGGAATGCCTGGGGTCAAGCCCCAATCGGGCCAGCGGCCCCCCAGGGAGAAACAGAACAGGAATCCAAGGCCCCACGGCTTCGCCCGCCAGCGCATGACGCCCACCCAGCGGGTGGAGCATGTGCTGGAGGAGTGTCCCGGTTGCGGCACCGGGCTGTCGGGCGGCTGGACCCAGCGCACCCGGGAGGTCATCGACCTGCCGCCGGTTCCGGCGCAAGTTACCGAGCACGTCTATATCACCCGGGTCTGCCCGGTATGTGAGCAACGCCGGACGCCTCCAGCGGACCTGGCGGGTGTGGCGCTGGGGAAGCAGAGGTTGGGGGTCAACCTGCTCAGCCTGATGGCGGCCTTGCGGGAGGACGGCCGGCTGCCCTTCCGCACCATCCAGTGGTATCTGCACACCGTCCATCAACTGCGGCTAAGCCTAGGCGCCATCGTCGGAGCCGTTCACCAGGTGGCCCGAAAATCCCAACCGGGGCTGGCCGGGATTGTGGACCGTATCCGGGCCAGCCCGGTAGTTCATGCCGACGAAACCGGCTGGCGCCAGGACGGGGCCAACGGGTACGTCTGGACCTTCAGCACCCCCACCGACCGGTATTTCCTGCGGCGGGGGCGGAACAAGGAGGTGGTGGATGAGGTCCTGGGCGAGGAGTTTGCCGGCGTGCTGGTCAGCGACTTCTACGCCGCTTACCACCACTATGACGGCCTCAAGCAACGGTGTTGGGCCCACCTGCTGCGGGAGGTTCATGACCTGAAGGCCCTCTACCCTAAGAACCAAAAGCTGGCCCGGTGGGCGGCGGACGTCCACCGGCTGTGGGAACTGGCCAAGGACTTCAGCCACCCTAAGGCGCAGCAACGCCGGCTGGCCCAAGGCAAGTTTGAGCGAGCACTGCTGGCCCGATGCCAGCCCTTCCTGGAAGACCCGGCGGCGGTGCAAAACAAACTCTGCCGGCGCATCAAGGGCTTTATCAAGGAACTGTTCGTCTTCGTGACTGAGCTAGCGGCGCCTTCGGACAACAACCCTGCAGAAAGAAGCCTGCGCCCTTGGTGATCAGCCGCAAGATCAGCGGCGGTACCCGGTCGGAACAGGGCACCGAGACCAAGATGGCCCTGGCTTCCCTCTTCGGCACCTGGCGCGCCCAGGGACTAAACCCCCTCCTGGCCTGCCGCGAACTCCTCGTTTCCCCTCAAGTCTGAACAGTTACTAATTTCTATATTCTTCGATGCATTTCGTTTGTTTCCATTGTGCCAGGAGTGTTTGTGTTAGCATGCCATGATTGTTCCCGGACGCATTGCCGAATACAGTCGATAGCGAGCATGTGATACTTACCAAAAGCGAACATTTTCGCAATACATAGAGGTGATTGTGAGAACTACAGTTATTGTGTCCTTTGCGATTGTGTTATTGATGGCTTTCATTGCGGCATGTGGAGGGGCGACTACCCCCGAGGTTGAACAGGTCGCCGCGACGCAAGAAACCACGACGGAGCAGAAGGCTGAGGACGCTCAGAGTTCCGACTCTCAGGAAACGGCCCCGACATCTGAATCCACTACCGAAGGGGAACAGGAAGGCGAAAAGGAACAGGAACAGCAGACGTCCAGTTCCGGGCAGGCCAGTTCCGGACAGGCCAGTTCAGGACAGGCTGGAGAAACCCCTGAGGCCAAGATGGAGGAAGAGGAGGACGAAGAGAATGGCGACTCCATGATGGAAGCGGACGCGATGTGGGATGTCAGCGATGAGCTGAAGGCCTACGCCGCCGAGCACGCAGGCGGGCCTGGCGCTATCTACATCGGAGACAGCAACTGGGAAGCCTTGTCGGGACCGTCCGTAACTGCAGAATTCATGGAACAGCACGGCGTTGCCTTGGGTGACGACGAGGGAAACGTTCCCCTTGACGCGCTATTGAACCATAAATGGGTTTTTGAGTCCGACTACTATCGGTCGCTTCCGGAAAAAGCAAGACTTACCAATCCTACGGCATTGGTGAGCGAGGGCGAGGAAATCACTCTGCAGCACGCCTGCATCAACCGCACCTTGCTCTGGTGCAAACACATGGAGGCTTACTTCGCCGCCAACGTGCTGGAGCGCACCAATGGGCAGATCGAGATTGAAATTACCTCATTCCCGGAATTGGGCTTGGCCGGGTTCGACACCATGTCGCTGCTGGCAGACGGCACGCTGTCGCTGTCCGAAATCTACGGCGGCTATGTCGGCGGCGAATTCCCGACGCTGGCCGTGCAATACCTGTGGGGACTGTGGCCCGACCATGAGACCCACTACTTGGTACTAACCAACATCTTTGAAGACATCGAGAAAGTGATTAAGGACGAGACCGGGGCTACTGTGCTCTACTTCAACTGGATTGCCGGCGACGACCAGTTCTTCTTCAGCAAGCACAGGCTGGAGAGTCCCGAAGATTTCAAAGACCTCAAGACCCGCAGCCACAGCACCGAACTATCCGACTGGATCAACTACATGGGCGCCAAGGCCCAAGCCATGGCCTTCGCCGAAGTGTACACCGCCCTTGAGCGGGGTATCCTTGACGCTGGGGTAACCGGCGCCGGAGGTGGCCTCTCGCAACGTTGGTACGAAGTTACCGACTACATGAACGGTCGCTTGTACAGCTTCAACTCCACTACCAACGTAGTTAACAAGGACGTTTGGGACGGAATTCCCGCCGACCTGCAACAGATCCTGCTGGAAGAGGGTGCGAAACACGAACTGGAAGCCCTGCGCCTGACCGCCATCCAAAACGTGACCAACGTAGAGCGCAACATACAGGCCGGTCTGGAGCTGGTGGAGTTCGGTCCCGAGGCCCGCGCCTTGAGCGCGGAAGCAGCTCGCAACCAGGTAATTCCAAACTGGCTCAAGCGCGTTGGTTATCCCGACAAAGGCCAAAGTACCGTCGACGTATTCAACGACAAGATAGGCCCCTTTGTCGGTCTGGAAATCGTGGTCGATGCCAGTGCCGAAAGTGGCTTTAACATCGTGGATGCTCCAATCACCATGGGACCTCAGGCTCCATAATAGGCTGGCGAAAAAGGTATTCACGGGTCAACGAACATGAGTCATCGCGAGGTTTGCATAGCAGATGTAAGTTTGGGGAGATAGGATAGCCAGAAAGCGCTCAGGGCGGCGCGCAATCTGGAGAGCGGTATCGCAGCTTGGCGGTACCGCTCTCCCGTTCTATGGCACCAGCCGCGGAGCAGGTTCTGGACCAAAGACACCAGCTCAGGAGCCAGCAGGGATAGCAGGAAGGCGTAGACCAGGCTGACCATCAGCAGCAGCTTGAGCCGGTTTTCCCAGAACCAGAGCCGTGGACTCTCCATGGCCAGGTCCGTCTTGCAGGCCCGGTAGCACATCTCCACCTGCCAGCGGCGGGCATAGGCCATTACCACCCGCCAGGCGTCATCGGGCGTGGCGATGTGCTCGTTGGTCAGCAGGTACCAGGGTTTGCGGCCCTTGCCGGGCCGGGAGACCACCAGCCACAGTTGCTCCTCCCCTTGGGATGGCGCACCGGGACGGCCACGATGCCGGTCTTGCGGTATTGGCGGCGGTGCAGGTCCCAGATCTGCCGGTGGTCCTGGGAGCGTTTGCCCCGGGTGATCTGCCAAGCGGGGCGCTCACCCTTTTCGTCGGCCAGCCGGTAGCGGGTGGGCCAGCGCATGATGAACCGCAGTTGGTGTCCGCTCAGCTCCCTGAGCCAGGGCGCTCCGGCGAATCCCCGGTCGAAGACGTGGACCACCCGCCTCTGCCACCCGGCGGCGCACTGGGAAAGCAGGGATGTGGTCTGCTCCCGCCGGTGGCTGGCCAATTTGCCCCGGCTGGTCCACCAGCGCATGGCCGCCAGGGCGGGAGGCCCCTGCATCCCTGCCACCATGACGGTGAGCCATTGCAGGCCGGGAACGAATACCGGCGGTCCTCCCGGCGGATTGTAGTAGCCGGGCTTGATGCGCTTCAGGCGTGCCGCCTTGCTGGAGCGGACCGGGCACAATCCCTCCAGGGCGATACTTTCCGGTTTCTCCAGCACGCTTTCGTCCCAGATGGCCAGGGCCAACTCGCTCCGCTCCTCCAGCCGGGTAAGTTCCTGGTCCGCCCTTTGCCAGAGAAACCTCTCCAAGAGTGTTTGGCACCACTTGGGAGAGCGCAACAGATTGCTGAGCCGCTTGGTACCGGCCGGGGCCGGGGCCGGGGAGAGCACGTGGGCGCCCAATTCGCTCAGTAGCAACCCGGACCGGGAGTGGCGCAGGCGCACGATGGCGGCCAGGGCCAGGAAAAAGGTGCGCACCAGACGCCGGTCTATCTGCTGGTCCAGCCATCCCTCCAAGGGACCAATGAAAGATTGCAACAGATTGGCAACCTCCTGCCCTTGCCTCCGCCCCACCCTATCCCGCAACATACGAAAAGACCCCCACCGGTGAATGGTTTCATGACAATCCCATTCCACCCGAAGGGGTCTCTCTTTTTGCCTGTTTTCCTATACGACTTTTCCCGGCTTTACCCGCCTTTCCAAAATTCGGGATGACTCATGCTTCTCAGCCCGATTTCCAAGGCCCGTAATGTACGGCTTTAGTTTTGGGTACGTATACGCAACTTCGAGACAATTCACCATGGTTTTTCATCTATTGACTTATACAGGCTTGCTCGATATGATAGCGCCCCTATGCGTTTTTATCTATTTGCAAATATAAATTATGAAATACTAATTTCATATTTAGCATTAACTGAGAATATATAGACGTAACTCGTCACTAACAATCTGAAATGTCGCTAAATTGGACGACACCGGGTTCGTTCAACGTATCACCAGACGTCAACCTCATCAGAAGTCATTTTTGGAGGTTCAGCCATGTTAGCGAACTCTGGCAAATTGGCGATGTTCCCACTTCTTATCACAATGGTGTTTTTGCTGCTCATCGTGGCCTGTGATTCTTCTGACACGCCGGCCGACGAAGGCGAAGCCACCGCAGCCCCGACAGGGGCAGCGCAATCGGCAGCAACGCCGGTCCCTGAATCCGAACCCACGGAACCGCCGGCCCCAGCACCAGGCGATCCGAAGTACGGCGGGGTTCTGAACATACAAAAGCATGGGCCTCCCGGCAAATTAGACCCTCATCCTTCAGTGGCCGGGCTCGATGCCTCGGAGTTTGCCCACGTCTATGACAACCTGGTGCAATACAACCCATTTGAACCCACCGACGAAATCGTGCCGGACCTGGCGGAGAGTTGGGGCATTAGCGACGACGGTCTCGTCTTTACTTTCAATCTTCACGACCACGTCGTCTGGTCAGATGGCGAACCTTTCACCGCTAGCGACGCCTCATTCAGCCTGGAACGGATGGTGGAGGAAGGGAAGCCCCGACCCAGGGCAGGGCTGATCCGTCAATACTATGAGAGTTCCAGTATCATCGATGACCATACCATTGAGGTCACTTTGAAGTTCCCCGCTGCTGCATTCCTCAACGTCCTGGGTATGGAATACGTCAAGATTCTGCCCAAGCATGTGGTTGAGGCGGGCGTAGATATCAATTTGGGCGAAAACATGGTGGGCACCGGTCCCTACAAGTTCGTTAAGTATGTCAAGGGTAACCGTCTCGAGTTCGAGAAAAACGAGAACTACTGGAGAGAAGGGTTGCCCTACCTTGATGGCATAAACAAGATCATCATCAGCGACATCAGCCGGATCATCGCGGCATTCAAGGCTGAACAGGTCATGTTGTCGACCCTCGGCTGGACCAACCTGACTGTGCGCGACTACCTGAAACTGGCGGACGATGCCGGGGATATCCTCACCGTACCGCGGATGTGCTGCGACCAAGCGGGTTTTGGCCTGATGATGAACGTGAACCAGTCGCCCACGAATGATCCGAAGGTCCGGCGAGCCATCTTCCTAGGAGTAGACAGGGATGCTATCAACCAAGCCAACATCGCCGGCGAAGGCAGCATCGGCAGTCCAGTGCAGACCTGGGCCGGGCTGGGGATGAGTCACGAGGAGTTGGCCCAACAACCGGGCTTCCGTTACACCGCCGATGGTCTGAAGCATCCGGAGGATCTGCAGGCGGCCCGGGACCTGCTCGCCGAAGCGGGCTACGAGGATGGACTCGACATTACGCTGCGGTTCAGCCTCACCGAGGGCCAGAACCCGGATTCGGCTGCCTTGATCAAGGACCAGCTCAAGGACATCGGCGTCAATGTTACGTTGGAAGGTCTCGAGTACCAGACCGCTCTCGAAGCCTGGAAGGGAGAGGATTTCCAGCTGGGCATACAGGGCAACGGCTACGTTGTCCCCGACCCAGATGTCCTGCTGAACGCTTTTTACATGCCCCAGGGAACTAGGAACTACAGCCACTGGTCCCACCCCCGCTTCATCGAGCTATACGATCAGCAGTCCAAGGCCACTGATCCGGCTCGTCGGCTGGAACTCATCGGAGAAATGGAGAATATCATCCTTTTCGACGACACCCCGGCTGTGATGCTGTATTACCAACCCTTCTTCTGGTCGTCAAACAAAAAGTTGAAGAATTTCGCCGTACCTCTGACGGTGGCCTCCACCTATATGCAGTTCGATTCCCTGTGGCTGGACGATTAGGTGCGGCCGTGGAGATCCCCAGATAGGCGCTCCACTGTCCAGTCAGGCCACGTCTTGGATGCGAGGTGGCGAGGTCCGGCTGGCGTCGCACCAAATTCCGGTACGGAGCATCCATGGGCCATTACGTAGCGAAAAGAATCATCCTCTTTGTGCCGACCCTGCTGCTGATCTCCTTGATCATCTTCGTGCTTCTACGCGTGATCCCTGGAGATCCGGCCTTAGCCATCCTGATAGGCGACCAGGGGGACGCGGGCCAATTTACTGAAGAGGAACTGAACGAGGTGCGCCGTCAATTGGGCACCGACCGTCCCATCATGGTTCAATACTCCACTTGGATTTGGGACCTGCTCCGCGGTCAATTCGGGGAGTCGATGTGGTATGGGCAGCCCGTCTGGGACGAGTTGAAAGAGAAATTCCCTACCACGCTCGAACTTGTGGCGCTCGCCCTGGTCCTCAGCTTCGTGGTGGCAGTGCCGGTAGGTATCATTTCGGCGGTGAGGCAAGACTCCTGGCCTGACTACGCGGCGAGAGTCTTCGCGATCGCCGGCACCGCGCTGCCGAACTGGTGGATTGGCATTATCGCGATTTATGTCTTGCTTCGAGTGTTCGACTGGGTGCCTCCGGTGGTTTATGCCAAGGTCTGGGAGGACCCGCTGCAAAACCTGAAGCAACTCATTATCCCGGCGATAGTGCTGGGCTACTACAACATGGCACTGGTCGCCCGCGTTACCCGTTCGTCCATGCTGGACGTGATGCGGGAGGACTATATCCGCACCGCTTACTCCAAAGGACTCCGGGAGAAGGCGGTCATAGTCCGTCATGCCCTGAAGAACGCTTTTTTGCCGGTACTGACCATCTCGGGGTGGCAGGTGGGCGTACTCCTGGGTGGCACGGTGTTGGTGGAACAGGTATTTACTGTTCCCGGTGTGGGACTATCGCTCTGGGAGGGGTTCTTCCACCGCGATTTCACAATGATTCAAGGGATAGTGTTCCTCGTCGCGGGAGGCGTGCTCGTCTTGAACCTGTTTGTCGATATCGCCTATGGATGGCTGGATCCGAGAATCCGGTTCACTTAGCCACACAACCTAGTCACACTGCTTGATCACACAATTACAGCGGGAAGTCTTGAGGGGGAGTCTTGGCGGACGAACCGTTATCTGTAGCAACACTACACCGCCCTAGTTCAATCCGCATGACATCGAGCGTAATTCAAACGCTCATCGATTTCGCGCGAAGGCAGCCGTTGGGAATGGTCGGGGCGGTCATCGTAGCGTTGGCAATACTGGTGGCGGTGTTCGCCCCACTGATCGCGCCCTTCGATCCCTACGAACCCCATCCCCGTTTGTCTTTTACGTCCCCCGGAGGTGAATTTTTACTCGGCACCGACCAGGTAGGCAGAGACGTATTGAGCCGCTTGCTCTATGGTGCCCGTATTTCGCTCTACGTAGGAATAGTTAGTGTATTGATCGGAACGACGATCGGTACTTTCGTGGGAATAGCCAGTGCCTACTTCGGAGGAGCCGTCGACCTCGTAATCCAACGGGTTTTGGATGCCATCATGTCGTTCCCGGGCATCATCCTCGCCATCGCCATTATGGCAGCATTTGGCAGCGCGTCTCTGGAGAACATAATCATTACCCTTATGATTATTTTCGCTCCTGGAGCAGCCCGTACGATCCGGTCCAGGGTGCTCAGCCTTAAGGAAATGGACTTTATACTGGCAGCCACGGCCATCGGAGCCAGCGACCGCCGGATATTATTCCTGCACTTGTCGCCGAACGTCGCATCCCTGTACATAGTATTCTTCAGTATCACGGTGGGCTTCGCCATCATTGCCGAGGCCTCACTGAGTTTCCTGGGAATAGGGGCACCTCCGGACGCGCCTTCCTGGGGCGGGATGTTGGCGCAATCCACCTCCAAGGGAATCGACATCGCGCCATGGATGGCGATCTTTCCCGGAATAGCGATTGGCGTTGTGGTGTTCGGCTTCAACCTGTTCGGGGACGCCCTGCGAGACGTTCTTGATCCGCGCCTTCGCGGACAGAACTAACCAAACAGCCTGTCTCAGCAGTCAGCAAGAATGGCTGGGTGTACACTGCGGAATGACCCTGGAGAGGTGGTGAGACGATGCCGCTCCGCGAATTGGACCGGGAACAGATGTGGCTCTTGCCGCCCACTCTGGACGATCTGTTGCCTTCGGACCATTCGGCCCGTTTCGTGGCCGAGTTCGTGGACGCCTTTCTCATCCCCCTCCCTAGACCCGTAGCCAAGTCGCTCGTCGGGAGTGTGCGCATCCGGCCTTGATGGAGGGTTGTGGCCATAAGAGACTTGGAGAATCCTCAATCCTTCGTTGTACCAGCGCCGCAGTTTGCCCACATCGCCGTCCAGTTGCCAATCGGAATCCTCCGGCCGGCGCTGCACATAGAACATGACGGCATGGTCGCCGTTCTCTCTCGCGGTCTCTATATCTGAATATGTACGCACCACCCGCGCGTTGGCAATGCCCCCGTTATCGAAAGCGTCGCGCACCCGGATCATCCCCGCCAGGCCGCGGCCTGTGCTGTCAACTCCCATGTCCACTCCGGCGACCTTTTTGATGTCCCCCGAGATCGATCGAGCCGGGACCGGAAAACCATTTGGTCTCGCAATCCACCGTACAGTTCGGATCGACACGCATAGCAAGGTTTTGGACCGCGTCCACGACGTGTTGCCGGGCCATGAACTCTGCGGCCCACTCCATGTCTATGACCATGACCTCGGAGGTCCCCGACGCTTCCCCTACCGTTGCGGTGACCGTCGCTGATCCGCTGGCAACGGCCGTGACCCGGCCCTTTGCATCCACCTTGGCAGTCCGCTCGTCGCTGCTCTCCCACGCCACCGGTAGCCTTGTCATCGCCCTGTCGTTCTGGTCGCGGACCATCACTGCGAGTTGAGCTGTCTCGCCAGGGGCCTCCAGCATCGCCGTATCCGGTGTCAGCGTAATCGTCGTCGCCCTTGAGATGCGCGTAGGGGTGGGCGTGGCTGTGGGCGTGGGAGTCGCCGCTGCCACGGGAGTAGGAAATGGAGTGGCGGAGGGCGTTGCCACGGCCGTGGCGTTCGTTGTCGGCGCTACGGAATGAATCTGCCCAGGAGTATAAGAAGGGCTCACTGTGGTTAAAACGGTAGCTACGGGAGTAATCTCGAGGCGAGGTGTCGAAGTTGGCGTGGCTTCAGATTCCGAGGGGGCGGCCGGTAGAGGTTCCTGATCTCCACCGCATGCAACCAGCAACAGCACGGCGATCAGGACGGCAGTCCCGGTCAACGAAATCGGCATCTTGGCCCCTTGAACCTCGTTGGCAATAACAAGGACCAGTGGGAGCGGCGCAAGTCGCCGCAAGGCGATCATGACTCACCGTCGGCCTGCCAGGGGTAAAAGTTGGGGGGCTGTCCCAGGCCGCCGTGCAGGGCGGCCCCCGGCGCAGCGACGGCAGGATCCGTCGCTCCGTCCGCCGTCCGCCGTCCCAGGTGCATGGACGGGCCTGTCAAGTGCCATATCAATGCCTCCTCTATCACGGGCAGGACGAGCGGAACCTACGGCCTCCTCCGCTGTCCGGGCGTAGAGTGGCAGCCGGTGATTCCGCCTATCGTGTGCCTCATCCTACATATTCACCTACGAAAACACAAAGGACTCTGCATCGATTTGGCAAGTGCCTAACATCACTTTTGGGACAACAATTTTGAGAGGGTGTTTCTGCAACTTTTCGCTCTCGCCTACATAAATTTAGGTGGCTAGATTAGTAGCCACCTACACACCGTCGTAACCGCCAAACACTTCATAGCCTCACGCGCATACCAGAGAGGAGATGTCTCGGGCGCCTCGCCGAAGCCGGGTCCTTCATCTACCATCGGGGAGTCCGGATGGTCGAAAGTAGAGTGGCAGATGACATATTCAAAAGTCCTGCTGGCGTGGCGTCCGAAGGAAAAGAAGGTCGCCACCCGCCCGTCGGGCGGTTCGTCCGAAGGCCAGACGTAGGCATCCCCGGCCGAGAAGACATGGATAGTTCGGTCATTGGTCAGGTCAATGTCAGTGGCCGGTGGAATATCGTACTTGATTTGGAAACCGTATATCTCACCCTCTTCCAGGCCGTCGATTGTTTCCACACCATCTATACCGTGGTCCGGCGTTTCCGGGTCGAAGAATTCCCCAAAATATGGCCAACTTCCACCCTTGGCCCAGTCGGGGTCGGTGTGGTCATTTTCGCCTCTGCCGAAGGCAGTGTAGAAGCTCGTCTTCCGGTGACGGATCTCATAGTTGGTCCCTGAGATCTCTCTGTTCCATTCGAGCCTGGCCGTGTCGCTGGCAGTCGAATATGCCTTGCCTCCCTCTTGAAGCAGCGGATTGTCGATTACCCTGATGGAGTTGCTGGTGTTGCTCGGTTTTCCCCGGTGCTCTCTGAAGCCGTGATGCGGAAATCGTAGTAGCCGTGGTCCGCCAGCCCCACACCCTTGGTGGCCATCATCGTTGAGTGTGGAATAAATGCGTCCAAGTCGATTTCATAGAATCCACTCCCGTCTCGCTGTACCGTTGGGCCGCTTGAAGTTGCCTTCCAGCTGCCGAGGCGTATGCCGGACTTCGAGGGAGTACCGGGTGTTGGCATCGCTTCCCTCGACGGCTGGCCAGACCAGATACGCCCTGCGCAGCCCGGCAGGTATCACCTCGCCCTGCGGCTGTCGTAGCTGCACTTCGGTGTTTCTTACGGTGACGGTGGCCTGCATGGCGGCGGGATTGACCTTGTAGCCCGTCCCGCTGTCGATGGTGGCGGTTATCGTGCCGCCGGGTCCGGCCTTTCCGTCGGGGGCGGTCTCCAGAATTAGAATCTCCGACATACTGTCCTCCCGAAACCGATGGCGGCGGGGATGTTTCCGGTGAGGAAATTCCCCTGCTGGGTTACGGAGACATTGACGTTCAGGGGAGGGTTCTGACGGGCGATGGTCGATGTGAGCTCGAACTCCACGCGGTCCCCCTCATTCACGGAGGGGTTGACCGGGTCGTTGGGGTCCTTGACCGCGATGCTGATCACCGGAATGCAGGCCGTGGTGGTTCCCTCGACCTGGCCCTCCCCACTCCATTCGGCCAGGTAGTCGGTGCCGTTGCCCCAGGCCCTCACATAGAAATTGTAGGCGACCCCACCGCAGGTCAGACCGCCGATGGCGACGCCCAGTATGTTTGTCGTCTCAATTGTCACCTCCGGTGAACTGGCGGAGGAGTAGCGCACCTCGTATTTTGATATGCCCGCGTCCTGCCGCCAGGCTAGCGTGACGCTCTCATCGCTGCTGTGGGAAAGGCCCAGCACGGGTGTCGGCGGTGAGGCCAACACGACCTGCACCGCCTCGGACGCACTGGCCCGTTCTGTTCCCTGGCGCACCAGTGCCGCGGACACCGTGCCGCTGCCTACCGCACAGCCGCGCAGGGTGAGTGTCTGTTCAAAGGACGTGCCCTCCTCCGGGACAGCAAGGGCCAGGGTCCGAACCAGGCAGTTATCGTCCAGGCTGGTTTCGGGAGAATGCCGCCGCCCATGCTGCCCTTGCCATGATCGCGCAGTGACAGACCTTGGCGAGCCTGACAGTACCAGCCACATCTCCAATATGGTTCTGTCTATCGTCAAGTCTGGTGGACTGTGAAAGAAACGAATTCAAGCCCCCGTTCTGCAACGGGGCAGGCCCTGGCTGAATGTGTGCTGTTTCCTCCCGCCACAAGGCAGCGCCGAGTTCGTCTGCGCCATGGAGGAGTGCTGGAGGTCTATCATTGCCGGTCTGACGCACTCGCGATCACTCGCCAGGGAAGATCCGTCGTCCCTATGTCAAGATACAAGTCATGGTCTGAATCAGGATTCACAGGATTAATGGATGAGCAGGATTGGGGATCATCCTGATAACCCCAAAATCCTGATTCAGACAAATTTGAGGCCGGAAGACTTTACAATCGTCCTGGATGGGTACATGTGAACCTTAACCTCTGTTGACAAGGAACTCTATGATAGGCATCGTTGCACCACAATAGAGGGCGCGTATTTTAGTGCTCAAAGGGGCGAACGCCGATTCGGTTCCGTCAAAATTAGGAAATGGTGGAAAGTCATGCCGGAGGAAAATGCAAAGCCCACGACAAGGGCTGAGGATACCGAAATCCCGAGGCAGGGAAGCCGGAGGTCCCTAGCAGGTTATGTGGTTTCGTTGCCGGAGCGCCTGCTCCGCGCCACGGCCGCCGGAGGCGGCGGGCTCCTGCTGGAGGCCGCAGACCATATATTGCCGCCTGCAGCTCGGGACTCGAAATTTTATCAGTGCACGGTCGCCCGCCCGTTCCGGATCACCGTGGAGTTTGTCGGCGGCGTAGAGGGGCGGTTTCCGTCGGACATGCCGGCCCCGGAACTGATCAAACGGAAGGTGGCCGGCAATGTCGTGGAAGCAGGGTGCGTCTTCACAGTGGGCTTTTCGCCCCTCTGGTTCCTCGCGGCGGCTTCCGACGTTACCAACGGGACCCGTGTCTACCTGGACACCTTCGTGGGAGAACTCAAGGGGTTGAGTGTACTGCCGGAAAGCACCGACGTCTCCACTGTCAATGACCTTCTCGCTTTCCTTGACGAAGCCTCCAGCCAGGCGGCGGACGCGGTCGACATTCCGCCCGCGGCAATCGCCGACATGCGCGACGCCGTGGAACTGCTCCGGGAGCATGCCGAGTTGATTCCTGGGCCGCAGCGGCTGGGCGAGGTATTCTCGCAACTGAACGAAGCCGCACGGGAGCAGAAACACTCGATACTGGCCGTCTCTACGCTTGTGGCTGCCGCCGCAGTCGGGGCTGGCATGCAAATGGGCAGCGACCATTTATTCTCGTTCTATACGGAATCCCTGAAAAACATCCGAACGGAGGGGGTGTCCCAATACCTCGGGCGCATAAGCCAGCCCTACATTGAGGCCGCTTCACGCCACTTCGACCCGAGCAGCCCGGCACTCACGCCAAGGCTGATTCGGGGGCTTCTTGACCATGTTCCCACCTCTGGGCCGGACCCGAACAACTGGGCGGGTACGAGATAAGAGGATTCTTCTCGGAAGTAGGGCAAGGTATGGCGTAGCAGGTGATTCTCCACAAACCTCTCGATAGAAACTGGACCAGACCGATAGTTTTTTGGGATCGGGGCAAAGCTATGCATACTGCTGTGTACTCATTCCCCATTTCGGTAAAAGCATCTAAAGGGCCCCGCTCATGCAATAGATGCTGAAGCAGGCCTGTTCACGGGTTTCATCCAATCGCAACTTTCGGCTGTTCCGAGTATGGGCTAGGCGTTTGCGGCGTCGTCTTGGGTCCATTATGGCGGTGGAGTTGGCTCGCCGGACCTGGAGAGAACTGGGCGACGATTTTGCCGTGGACCTAGCTGGATCCATAGCCTATTATGCCGTCCTTTCCCTTTTTCCTCTGGCCATCGGCTTGGTTAGCCTGCTCAGCCTTATGCTGGAAGCGGATGTGGTCGAAGCCGAAGTATTCGGGTTCTTCCACACCTATCTGCCCGGCTCAGAGGGGCTGTTGGCATCCAACGTGGAGGCCGTGGATGACATTCGCGGCCTGCTGGGCATCTTCAGCGTTGTCGGATTGTTGTGGTCATCCAGTCTTTTGTTCGGCGCCGTCACGAGGGCGGTCAATCGCGCTTGGGACATCTCTTACGACCGGCCCTTCTACAAGGAGAAGCCGCGACATTTCGTAATGGCCGTAGCCGTGGCGCCACTGGTTGTACTATCGGTGATTTTCACCACTGGACTTCAGGTGCTCGGCAATGAAGAGTGGCCACTACTGGGGCGTCTCGCCTTCGTGGAGCATAATGGGATCAACACCCTGGCCCGACCGCTGCCATTCGTGTTTTCTCTGGCAGTCTTCCTCCTGATATACAAGTTCGCGCCCAACGCCCGTACCTACTGGCGGTATGTCTGGCCTGGGGCCTTAGTGGCAGCGTTGTTATTTGATGTGGGCAAGAGCGGATTCGTGTGGTATTTGGAAAATTATGCAGCCTACGAGAAAATCTACGGCGCCCTGGCCTCCGTTATAGTGCTATTGGTCTGGACCTATATGTCTGGAATGATCGTGATTATTGGTGCTGAAGTGTGTTCAGAATACCAGAGGATGCGTCTCGGCCAGGGCCGTGGCCAAAACTAGGCGCAGACAAATGACGGAGAGTAGTGTTGGTGGATGGTCAATTGCAGCTGCAGAGCAAGAAAACGCCGCGGTTTACGTTTTCCCCTCCCATTCAGTGCCTGTGTCTATTTGGGTGAATTGAAGGAGCATCTCATATTTTCCTGAACAGAAGGCCGTGGACCGATGCCCGCTGGCGGACCTCATCACGCTAAAGGCGTATAACTCGAAATCTACTCATGCCAAGAGGAAAAGCATCCAGACTACCTGCAATAATCTGCCGCGCCGCATTGAGCCCAGCTTGGGAATTGTGAAAGGAGCCCGAAATTGCTATGCCGACCTTAGCCGGTTTTCGACAGATAAATGATTTAGTTGAAAAAGAGGCTCGTTTCGTCCAGGTTTTGGACGCGGAAATCCGCAAGGCCATCGTCGGCCAGGATCGCTTGGTAGAGCGGGCCTTGGTGGCGCTACTTGCCGACGGTCACATACTGCTGGAGGGCGTGCCGGGACTGGCAAAAACGCTGCTGGTCAAGACCGTTGGGCAGGCCATTCAGGCCGGGTTTTCCCGTATCCAGTTCACTCCGGACCTGCTGCCGTCGGACCTGATAGGCACGCGGATTTACAATCCCCGCACTGGCGATTTCAGCGTTCAGAAGGGGCCCATTTTCGCTAACCTGGTCCTCGCCGATGAAGTCAACCGGGCGCCGGCCAAGGTCCAGAGCGCGCTTCTTGAGGCGATGCAGGAGGAGCAGGTCACCATCGGAGACGAGACCTTTCCGATAGACGCGCCCTTTCTTGTCCTGGCTACGCAGAACCCCATCGAGCAGGAGGGGACCTATCCCCTCCCGGAGGCCCAGGTGGACCGTTTCATGCTCAAGGTCGTGGTGGACTACCCCCAGCGTTCCGAAGAACGCGAGATTATAGACCGGATGACGTCGGGAGCGCCGCTGGGTGTGCAGCCGGTCGTTGATTCCCAATACATACTGAACGCGCGGGAAATCGTGCGCCAGGTCTATATAGACGAAAAGATCAAGGACTATGTTCTGGACCTGGTCATTGCCACGCGGACACCCAGTTCGGTGGGGCTCGATGACCTGAGTAATCTGATTTCCTTCGGCGCGTCGCCCCGGGCCGGAATTAATCTCATCTCCGCAGCTCGGGCATACGCTTTCCTGAAGGGACGCGGCTATGTCGTCCCCGACGACATCAAGCAACTAGCTCCTGACATCCTGCGCCACCGGATTATCACCACCTTCGAGGCCGAGGCCCAGGACGTCTCCTCGGACCGGATCGTCCAGCGCATACTGGATAACGTGGAAGTGCCATAAATGCTGATGAGCGACCTGGTGGCCAGGATCAGGAGAATAGAGATAACCACCCGGAAGCTGGTCAACGACGGCTTCGCCGGGGAGTACCAGTCGGTGTTCAAGGGCCGGGGCATGGAGTTCGACGAGGTCCGCCAGTACCATCCCGGCGACGACGTGCGCTCCATCGACTGGAACGTTACCGCTCGCACAGGCGAGCCCTACGTGAAGAGCTACGCGGAGGAGCGGGAACTGACGGTGATGCTCGCAGTGGACGTGAGCGGTTCCAGCGATTTCGGCACCCGGAACCGTTTCAAGCGGGACCTTGCCGTTGAGTTGGCCGCAGTCATGTCGTTCGCGGCCACCACCAACAACGACAAGGTGGGCCTGCTCCTCTTCACCGATCGCGTGGAGTCGCTTGTCCCGCCCCGCAAGGGACGCAGCCACGTCCTGCGAATGCTGCGGGACCTGCTGGTGTTCCAGCCGGTGGGCAACGGCACCGACATCAGGCTCGCCCTTGACACGGTCCACCGGATGCTCAAGCGCCGCAGCATCGTCTTCCTGGTCTCGGACTTCCTCGCTGACCCGCAGTCGTACCGGCAGGCGATGCTGGTTACCAACCGGCGCCACGATGTTGTCGCATTTGATCTGAGCGACCCCTTGGAGCACGAAATAGCCAATGTTGGCGTACTTGCCCTGGAGGACGCCGAGAGCGGTGAACTACAGTGGGTGGATACCAGCAACGCCCGATGGCGACGGGAGTTTTACGAAAGGTCCGCCCGCCTTGAGACGGAAAAGAACGGAGTGCTCACCGCTGCCGGCGTGGACCGGGTTAGTGTCACCACCGAAAAAGACTATGTGGCCGAGGTGGGGGCGTTCTTCAAAGACCGGCTGCGAAGGCTGGGTCGGTGAGAGTAGATCAATGGGCAGAGCGGCCGGCTCCACTGGCACGGCTCGCCTGGGCCCATTGTCGGGGCTCGGCTTGGCCTGTCCTGCTTCTTGTGGCGGTGCTCTCATTGGCCACCGTCAATCCTACCGCCGCGCAGAATGTTCCGCCGCAGGGCGTCCGCATGTCCTTTGTCGCCGATCACTCCGAATTGACTGTCGGAGATGTGGTGATCCTGAGCCTTGTGATTGTCCACCCGACGGACCACGTCGTGGTCGTGCCGCGGCTGGAACGGGAATGGGGCCCCTTCGAGGTTCAGGATCAGACGGCCGTGCAGACGATCTCAGTAGACGGCGGAGTCAGAACAGTCGCTAAGCAAGTTCGGGTGACCCTCTTTCAAACAGGTGACTTCGAAACCCCCTCGTTGCCAGTAACCGTCCGGAGCCCCGACGGGAGCGTGGAGCAGACTGAACCCCACCCGGTGCGTTTGACCGTGAATTCCGTCCTGTCCGGCTCCGATGACCAACTGAAAGACCTGCGTCCGCCGGCAGACTTCTCCACCTCGTTCTGGGACTGGCCCGCCGTTTTCGTGATTGGCGGTCTGATCATCGTGGGGTTGTTGGGGACATCGGGCTACTACCTTTACAGACGCTCCCGGAGCCTGGACGCCTCTGTCTCGCCCGAGGTCGATACGCGGAGCCCATGGGAGGTCGCAATGCAGGAGTTCGATTGTATCGCCCGTCTTGACCTCCCGGCGGGCGGGGACCTCAAACAGCATTACACCCTTATGGCCGATGCGCTCCGAATCTGCCTGGGCGCCACCTTCATTGAAGGCGAAGGGCGGGCGACAGCCGCCGATATGTCGACGGAGGAGATCGAAACGACGGTAAGGCGTTCCTCCCTTGATCCCGGAAGTGCCAGGGCGATCATCGGACTACTGCAGGAAGCCGACCTGGTGAAGTTCGCAAATTACGAGCCTCCTGTTGCCCGTGCATACGAGGCTGCGGCGGAGGCACGGGCCTTGGTGGACGCAATACGTCTCTCGTTACAGCAACGTACTGCCGTTGCCACTCCCGCAGGAGGGGCTGGAACACCGTGAGCGGATTGAGCTTCGACTCACCATGGCTGCTCTTCCTGCTGCTCGCGGTGCCGGTGCTGGCGGCGTTGCCCCACCTGTGGAGAAGGCGCATGGGGCCCGCTGGCATGAGGTACGCCGACAACCGGCTGATAGCCGGAGGCGGGCGATCGCTCCGCCTGCGGGTGATGCCCTTCGTTTCATCGCTCAAGTTTGTGGCTCTGGCGCTCCTGATTGTCGCCGCTGCCAGGCCACAGGTCAGCGATGCCAGGGAGGTAATTCGCGGCGAAGGAGTGGACATCGCCATCGCCGTGGACATCTCGGGCAGTATGGGACAGACGGACTTCGCGCCCAACAGGCTGGGCGCAGCAAAGCAGATCGTCGCCGAATTTATCGAGGAGCGGAAGTACGACCGTATCGGCCTGGTCGTGTTCTCGCAGGAGGCGTTCATTCAGAGCCCGCCCACCCTTGACCATGACGTCCTGCTGCAACTGCTGAGCGACGTGCACTTGGCGGACCAGCTGGGGATAGAGGACGGAACGGCCATGGGCAGCGGAATGGCGACCGCCGCCAATATGCTCAAGGACTCGGAATCCGAGAGCAAGCTGGTTACCCTCATCACCGACGGCGTAAATAACGCGGGACAGATCGATCCCATAACCGTGGCAACCGCTGCGGAGACCCTGGGCATCAAGCTGTACACCATAGGGGTCGGCACCGACGATCCTGGAGTGTCGACCGGCGCACCTGAGGGAAGCGCCCTTGACGAAGCGATGCTCAGGGAGATCGCAGACATCACCGAGGCCAAGTTCTACAAGGCCACGGACACCGAGGGATTGCGGGGCATCTACGCCGAGATCAACGCCCTTGAGAAGTCCGAGGTGGAGGTCTTGGTCTTTACCCGCTATGAAGAGGTTTTGGCCTGGTTCTTGGTTCCGGCGCTGGCGCTCTTGTTGCTGGAGCTGGTGCTGGCTCAAACGGTGTTCAGGAGGTTGCCCTAGGCATCCATGACCTTCGGAGCACCGCAGTTTCTCTACCTTCTGGCCGCGCTACCCGCCCTAGGGGTGTTGGTGTGGTGGGCGTTGTCGCGGCGGAGTCGGGCGGCTGGTCGCATCGGCGACCCCGCCCTGGTGCAACGGCTGACCCTCGCGGCTGGCCGCAGAGTGCGGGCAGTCAGGCTCGCCCTGTGGTTCCTGGGCGTGGCCCTGCTTATCGTCGCCCTTGCCCGCCCCCAGTGGGGCAGCGACATCCAGATCGTCGAGCAGGCCGGGGTACAGGTCATGGTCGCCGTGGACATTTCCCGCAGCATGCTGGCCCAGGACCTGAAACCCAGCCGCCTGGACCGTGCCAAGCTGGAGATTTCAGACCTCATATCTCGGCTGGACGGAGATGAAGTCGGCATCGTGCTGTTCTCCGGGGCCAGCTTCGTCCAGTTTCCACTCACTTCCGACCACTCCACGGCTAGGACCTACCTTAATCACGCCAGCCCCAACGCCATCAGCCGACAGGGCACGGTGATCGCCGAAGCGATTGATACCGCTTTGTCAGGGTTCAGCACGGAGCGGGAGCATCAGAAAATCATCGTGATAATGACCGACGGCGAGAGCCACGAGGGCGACGCCATCGCAGCGGCCAAGGAGGCCGCAGCGGAAGGGGCGGTCATCTTCACCGTTGGGGTGGGTTCCCCCGAAGGAAGCCCCGTTCCCCAATTCGACGAGCGGGGAAATATAACCGGACAGCGGCAGGATGCCCATGGGCGAACCGTCGTCTCCAGAATGGACGAAATCGCGTTGCAGCAGATTGCGGAGAGCGGTGGAGGCCGTTACTTCCGGGCTGCCGAACCGGGAGCAATGGCGGCGCTGGCCGAGGAAATCCAGTCTTTCGAGGACCGCAGCCTCCAGAGCGAATTCAACCAACGAAGGGTCGAACGGTTCCAGCTGTTCCTGCTGGCGGGCCTGCTATTCCTGGCACTGGCCGAGCTGCTGGCGGACCGGCTCTTCCTTCGGCAGTCAGGAAGAAGCAACTCGGTATTGAGGGGAACGAGCGATGTCTAGGGGGGCACTGCTGGTTTTCGCGACGGTCCTGGCGCTCTTGATGATGGCTTGCGGCCCCACTCCGTCGCAGGTAAACAACTCCGGCCACGGGCCGTACCAGTCGGGCGACTATGCCGCAGCGCTGGATGCGTATCAACTGGCTTTGGAACGCTCCCCTGAGTATGGTGAGCCGTACTATAACTCGGGAAACGCCTTGTACCGGATGAAGGAGTACGAACAGTCCCTGGATACCTACGATGAGTCCCTTGGATTCGCCGACGGCGATCTTCGGGCCCGCGGATTCTTCAACCGGGGCAATGCCTCCTTCCAGAGTGAGGAATATGCGGCAGCAGTCGAGGCCTACAAGGAAGTGCTGCGGATGAACCCGGACGACGAGGAAGCCAAACACAACCTGGAGCTGGCGCTGAGGCAGTCTCCTCCGGAGGAACAGGACGAAGAGCAAGAGGAGGAGGAACAGGACGAAGAACAGGACGAAGAGGAACAGGACGAGCAAGAGGAGCAGGAGCAGGAACAGGACCAGCCGTTGACGGTGGAGCAGGCCCGTCAGATCCTAGAGTCAGTGGGCCAGAGCGCCCAGACGCTGCAGCAGAAGCGCGGCCAGGTGCTGGTGTCCCCCAAACCTCCCAGCGAGTTCGACTGGTAGGCTCCAGAAGTGGCGAGAGCGAGAAACATCCTGCGGCTATTGATCGTACTGTCCATGGCAGGCGCAGCGTTGACGCTGGCCGCTTTTCCTTCCGTTCATGCCCAGTCCCCGTCCGGCGAGCCGCTGTTCGTTGAGGCATCGGTGGACAATGACAAACCGTTCTTGGGCCAGCAGATTACCTACGTATTCACCATATACCAAGCCGCCGGAGCAACATTGGGCTCCGGTCAAGTGCGGTATGAATCTCCGGGTTTTGCCGGCTTCTGGAACAGCCAGAGGGTGGAGCAGGAGGAGTACACAGCCACCGTAGACTCCACGGATTACAACGTGCTCGAGGTGCGAACGATACTGTTCCCCACCGTGGTTGGGGCGGCTCCAATTGATCCGGGGGCCTTGACCGTATCCGACGACGCCTCCGGCGAAAAAGCCTCTTTGAAAAGCGACCCTGTGCCTGTGCAGGTGGTTCCCCTTCCGGCGGGTGCACCCGCCGGATTCGGCGGGGCGGTCGGCAGGTTCAACATTTCCGCCCAGGTGGACACCACTTCTACGAGCACTGGCGAACCGGTGCAGCTCACCGTGACCGTTTCGGGAGAGGGCAATATCGAGGCGTTGCCCAGTCCAGACTGGCCCGGTTTCGACGGCTGGCGGGTCGTCGAATCACCCGTCAGCACCGAGACACAGGTTGTCGCCGGCCGAGTTTCCGGCAGTCGCAGCTACGGAATTGCTTTGGTTCCGCAAAGAGAAGGGGATTTGTCGATCCCCGAGATTGGCTATACCCACTTCGATCCAGAGACGGGAGAATACGAGATGGTGGCCTCGAGCCCAATAATCGTCTCGGTCGCCAGGGGTGACGGGTTGCCCGCAGTGCCAGCCGTTCCTGACATTGGTGCTGCCTCGGAGGAAGAAGTGGCACCGGAGATGAGGGCACTCAAGCCTGTGCCGTCGTCGCTGCGCCAGGCAGAAGCGGACCCAACCGAAAGCGCGGGATATTGGGCCGCTTGGGTCATTCCGCCACTGGCGGTCGGGGGTGCTGTGTTTTGGCGGCGCAGGCGGTCTGCCCTGGATGCAGCCCGCGCCGAAAACCTTAGACGGGACGCGCTGCCGGACGCAAGAGCGGCCCTGAGCCGCGCCGTGGCTTCCGGGATTGATGCCCGGGTAGCCTCCGGGGATGCTCTCTTGTCCTACGTCTCTGCCCGGCTGGAAATGTCTCCGAGTGGAGTGACCACAGGGGCGTTACTCCGGAACTTGCACGATGCGGGCGTGGGTGATGACCTTGCGCAGCGTGTGGAGGAAACTCTGGCCGTGGGCGAAGCCACTAGATACGCCCCGTCGCCGGATGTCGCAGGAAGTCCGGGAGATCAGGCCGAGCGGACAATTCAGCTACTGGAACAGCTGGAGGAGGCCATCCGCGCATGAGCGGACTGCGTAAGCTGGCCATAGGCCCACTGGCGGCGCTTGGAGTCTTCCTGGCTGTCCTGGGCGTGGTGCACGGGCAGGAGCCCCCCGCGGGTGAACTGATGGCCGAGGCCAACGCCCAAAATGAGCGCGGAGAGTACGCAGAAGCCGCTCAGCTGTACGAGGCCCTCATCGGCCGGGGCTACCGGGACGCGGCAGTCTACTACAACCTGGGCAACGCTTACATGGAGAGCGGCGACCTGGGCCGCGCCGTACTGAATTACCTCAGGGCAGAGGAGATCTCGCCGCGCGACCCGGACATCCTGACCAACCTTGAGTTGGCCCACAGCAGGACGGTGGACCAGTTGGACGCCGAGGGGGACTCGCTGGTGGCCAGCGTATCGGACTTCGGGCGGCAGTGGGCCACCACCGGCGAGTTCGGCATGGCGGCGCTGCTGCTGTGGGCGGTCGTTGCCGTCACTGTTGGCGTCCTGGTACTGAGGCCGGCGACCCGGCTGAGAGGAGTGCTGCACAGCGGAACCGTCGTGGCCTTCGTTCTCATGCTGGTTTCGCTGGTGCTGACCCTGAGTATGCTGTACTCCAATCCCTACGAGAACTCCGCCGTGGTGACGGTTCGGACCGTGGAAATCCTGGACGGCCCGGGACAGCAGTATTCCGAGGTATTCGCCCTGCACAGCGGCGCGCAGGTACGGCTGGTCGGCTCCCGCCATGGCTGGCGGCACATCGCCCTGCCCGGCGGCGAGCTACGGGGCTGGGCGCCCGCCCACGCCATCGAGGCCGTGGGTGGAGACGGGGGTGGGTAGAGCCGCAGCTTTAGGCATTTGACCGGAATCACGGCACCCGGAACTCAACTGGACGTCCCCGTAAGTATTTGGAAAATCTCGGTGTAACCTTCCGCTATTGCGATCTCAAGCGGGCTTAGGTAAAGGCGAAAACCGAATTGCATTCCCTTGTTCGGGTCAGCACCAGCGCTGACAAGAATACGTACCAGTTCTGTGGCTTGGGCCTTTACGGCGAGGGTCAGAGGCGTTTCATCGTGTCGAAAGCCGTTTTGGGTCTTCCTGTCTACGTCTGCGCCTCCATTTACGAGGATCCGCACCATCTCCGTGGCTTGGGCTTTTATTGCCAGGCTGAGAGGTGTTTCATAGAGGCGGAATTCGATCTGCGTAACGGTATTCGGATCTGCCCCAGCGTCTAGGAGCATTTGAACCATCTCCGGACTCCGTGCCTTCACCGCGAGGCTGAGTGGTGTTTCGTCGAGCCGAAAGCCATAGCCATACTTGGTGTCAACGTGGCCCTTGCATAGCTCGGCAAGGGTAGTAGCAAATTCCAAGTTGCCATTTTTCACCGTTTGATGGAGGGGAGGAGGACCTGATTCATTCACGCAGGTAAATCCCGTGTTGACCGATGGTGTGGTCGCGGCAGTTGGAGCAGCATTAGGCACGACGGTAGGGGTGGCCATCGGTATTGCAGTGGGCGCCGGCATTGGCGTGGCTGTCGGCTCGGGCGTGGCCGTCGGGTTGGGCGTCGCCGTCGGATTCGGCGTACCCGTGGGGTTGGGCGTCGGCACTGGCGTACCTGTTGGGGCAACCGTCGGTACCGGAGTAGCTGACGGCAGAGGAGTATGGGTCGGCACCGGCGTGTAGGTCGGATTGGGCGTGAATGTTGGCTGCTGCGTGAACGTTGGTTCCGGCGTATTCAGCTCAATGGTCGGAGGTTGATCGCCCAATACCGGCGCCTCGTCCGTGGGGAGAGTGGAAAACATTCCCGGCGGCGCAGTCGGCGAAGACCCTGGCTCTTCGCTATCCCCGCCGCAGGCTATGAGAGCGAACAGTACCAGTACGCCCACTGCGATTCTAATAAGATGACCTAGCTTAAGCTGGGGATAGTTTCTTCCAGGCATTGAGGAAATTTACTCCGGGAGCTGGGTAGGTTGAATATTGAATTTATCTCTAGTCCGCGCGCATGAGTAGATGTCAGCCACCCGTGGCATCGGCCAAAGTCTGTAGGATATCCCTGTCGCCCTGATGGACCGCCCGGCTCAGCGCAGAGTCACCGAAGACATTTGTCGCGTGAACGTTGGCACCGGCCTCGACCAGCACCCTGACCATTGCCCTATCCCCTTTCAGGATTGCGCGATGTAGCGCCGGGTCGCCGTAGGTGTTCTCTGCGTCAACATTTGCCCCGGCGTCGACGAGAATTCTGACGAGCTCAGGGTCGCTTTCGGCAATTGCTGCGTGCAAGGCCGGGTCTCCGAACCTGTTCTTCGCGTCAACATTGGCGCCCCCTTCAATGAGCACGAGCATCGCCTCGCCATCCGCCTTTGCAATGGCCGCGTGAAGGGCCGCACCCCCGGAGGGCGCCGAAGAGGTTTCCCCGGTTTTCGGGGACCTGGACATTGAGACCTGCCCAGAGGAAGTTGACGGGGACGAACCGTCTGAAAAAAAGCCCACAGCCAGCAATGCCAGGAGAGCCAGCGCCAGCACGGACACCGCACCCGCCATCAGTTTCAGAGAGCGGCCAGATATCATTCGCTGACTGCCTGCCTCGTTCATGTCCGTTCCTCAGCTTCCAAGATTTGGGCGAAAAGGCGTGTCCCCCTTCGGGGCGGCACGCAGGAACTATTCCATTGCGCCTGCGGTCAAGAGAATCTGTTCAATCTCGGAATGTCCCCTGAACCGCGCCTCGTGAAGCATGGAGTCTCCGCTGTTGTCCCTGGAGTTCACATCCGCTCCGGCGTCGATCAGGAGCTGCACCAACGCAGTTTGACCCCGCCAAACTGCGCTGTACAGCAACGGGTCTCCCCCTGAGTCCTTCGCGTTCACGTCCGCTCCGGCGTCGATCAGGATCCTGGCAGATTCGGGTATTTCCCGCCAGACGGCGGTATAGAGCAACGGGTCTCCCCTCGAGTCCCTCGCGTTGACGTCAGCGCCTGCTGCAATGAGGATCTTCAGTGCCTCGGTCCTCTTCCGCCAGACAGCAGTATGGAGCAGAGGGTCGCCGTCTGAGTCCTTGGCGTTGACATCCGCGCCGGCCTCCACCAGTATCTGCACTTTTTCGGGTTCGGCACGCCAAATGGCAGTGTACAGGAGGGGGTCGCCGTCTTCATTGCTGGCGTTGACCTCGTGGCCCTCGGCGACTAGAGCACGCACTTCGTCAATAGTTCCCGCCCATATCGCTCTATAGAGTTCCGGGTCTCCGGGCGGGAGTTTTGCGGTTGATGGAGGAGAGGTTTGCCCAGAGGCACGAGTAGACCTAACCTCGTTGGTAGACTCCGGTACAGCGGTCGATACGCCCGTGGCCGTAGGTTGAGGCATGTTCCTAGCCGTCGGGGTGGGTAGGTCATCAGATCCGCCACACGACAAAACGGCTGCTCCGAGGATCAAGAACATTCCAACTATTGCCAGTTTCATGTCGGATACCTTCACATCTCGCGCTCTTGAAATAACCACCCTGGAAAATCCTAGCCAGCACATTGAAATGCCCGCGATTTAGCTGGCATATCCGTCGCCGATAACCCTGACCGCTCGGACAAGGTACTCGGCGACGCCGGGCTTCACCGGAAACAGATGATGCTCAGCCCACCTCTTCGACCAGCCAGCTTCCATCGTCCTGTTTGCTTGCGACGAAGGTGTATGTGACCCCGTTGATGTTCGAGTCGCGGATTTCGATCTTGGACCCGGAACGGTATTTGAAACCTCCGGCCAAGTAGTGACCTATCCCATCAGAATCGACCCAGAACTCGGCAGACTTGCCGGGATGGGAGCAGCGTTCTCCAGGCCGGACGACTAGGTCTACAGTGCAGGTGCCCTCTGAGACAACTTCTTCAGCAGTAGTGGCTGAGGTGGTGTTAGATGCTGGGCCCGTGCCGACGGAGTTGATGGCCGACACCCGGTAGTGGCGCGTGCTTCCCGCCGTCAGCCCGGTGTGCGAGTAGCTGGTGCTGGTCGAGCGGGTATTTGCTACGAGGTCGCTCCAGTTGGAGCCGTTGGTGGACACCTCAATCCGGTAGCCGGTGATGTTCGCGCCTCCGTCGTCCGATGGCGCGCGCCAAGACAAATCGATCTCCGTTTGGCCGTCCGCCGTTGCTGTCAGGCCTGTGGGCGCGCCGGGTTTCTCCGCCGTTTCCGCGGCAGTCACAGTGACATTGAAGAGGTCCTCAGATGCACCCGATGTACCGTTACTGTCTCTGGCGTCAACAGCGACAATAGTCTCCCCTACAGAGATGGCCCGGAGGCTCAGAATGCCAGTCCTGGTGTTGACGGTCCCGCTGAGGATTCCTATGGTCCTGTACGTAAACCCGTAGCTGGTTATAGCGTCACCATCTGGATCCGTGAAGAGCCCGGAGAGGTCCACCCTGAATGATTCACCTAATGCCACGATCTTGTCGTCAACTTCCCCGGTAAGACGAGGAGGCCGGTTTGTTCTCGATACCGTTACAGTCGCCGCATTCGAGCAATTGTTCGTCGTATCGGACTCCCCTGTAACCGTTTCCACACACACACCGAAGTAGTAGGTGCCGAGTGTGGACGGCGCTCGGGTTCCGGCCGACTTGTCTACGCTGCCGGAAGGGCTCAGACCATCCACAGAAAGAAAGCCCGGACTCCCGTTCGTTGGGATTCCCGCGTCGGTGGTGGTAATGGTCGCATCGGTGGAGCGGTAGTAGCGCAGCGTGGACGAGCTTGATAAACCATTGCCCTGATTGTTTACCGTAGCGTTCATAGCGAAGAACTGACCGGCGACCGGACTGCTGTTGCTGACTGTGAAATTCGTTACTATCAGGTCCGGCGCGGGAGTTGTGCCCACCGTCACGGCCACTGCATCAGAGCAGTTGTTGGTCGTGTCGGACTCGTCGGACACCACATCCACGCAGGCGCCGTAGTAGTATGTGCCCTGCTCAGAAGGGGCGGTCAGGCTGATCGACTCGTCCCCGCTCGCCGACGCACTGAGCCGGGGGACCGAGTCCGTCCCGACCTCCGTGTCGGCGGTGGTGATCACAGAATCGGTGGACCGGTAGTAGCGCAATGTTGTAGACCCTGAGGCCCCATTGCCCTGGTTGCGCACCGTGGCGCTCAGCGTTAACCGCGCTCCCGCAGTCGGGGCGCTCTCGCTCACCGTCGGCGTGTCGACCACCAGGTCGGGCGCGGGTGCTGCGCCGACGGTAACGGCCACCGAGCTGGAGCAGTTGTTCGTCGTATCTGACTCATCAGACACCGGGTCCACGCAGGCTCCGTAGTAGTATGTGCCCTGCTCAGAAGGGGCGGTCAGGCTGATCGACTCATCCCCACTCGCCGATGCGTTGAGACGGAACACGGAGTCCGTTCCAACCGCAGTATCGTTGGCGGTGATGGTCGAATCGGTGGACCGGTAGTAGCGCAGCGTGGTCAAGCCCGAACGGGCATTGCCCTGGTTGCGCACCGTCGCGCTCAGCGTGAACCGCGCTCCCGCAGTCGGGGCGCTCTCGCTCACCGTCGGCGTGTCGACCACCAGGTCAGGCGCGGGCGCTGCGCCCACTGTTACTGCCACCGCAGCAGAGCAGTTGTTGGCCGTGTCGGACTCATCAGACACCGAGTCCACGCAGGCGCCGTAGTAATAGGTGCCTTCCGTGGAAGGCGCGGTAAGGCTGATCGATTCATCCCCGCTTG
Organism: Dehalococcoidia bacterium; assembly: GCA_965219395.1. GTDB lineage: Bacteria > Chloroflexota > Dehalococcoidia > Lucifugimonadales > UBA3495 > VXOI01. The sequence goes on along the minus strand of CBDCNN010000002.1, from coordinate 1,953,762 downwards.
CTGATGCGTTTAGGGGGGACACCGAGTCCGTTCCTACGGCGGTATCACCTGTGGTGATGGTCGAGTCGGTGGAGCGGTAGTAGCCCAGGGTGGTCAAGGTGGACGAGCCATTGCCCTGGTTGCGCACCGTGGCGCTCAGCGTGAACCTGTCACCGGCGGCCGGAGCACTGGTGCTGACCGTGGGCCTGTCCACCACCAGGTCGGGCGCGGGCGCTGCGCCGACGGTAACGGCAACCGCGCTGGAGCAGTTGTTGGCCGTGTCGGACTCATCGGACACCGAGTCCACGCAGGCACCGTAGTAGTACGTCCCGGGCGTGTCGGGCGCGGTCAGGCTCACGTTTTCACCGCCGCTTTCCGAGGCATCAAGGCTGGACACGAAGTCCGTTCCAACGGAGGTATCGGCGGCGGTGATAGTCGAGTCGGTGGACCGGTAGTACCGCAGGGTGGTCGAGCCTGATGCTCCATTGCCCTGGTTGCGGACGGTAGCGTCCATAGTGAACGATGCTCCGGCGGCCGGAGCGTTGCTGCTCACTGTGGGCGCGCCCACCACCAGGTCGGGCGCGGGCGCTGCGCCGACGGTAACGGCAACCGCGCTGGAGCAGTTGTTGGCCGTGTCGGACTCATCGGACACCGAGTCCACGCAGGCACCGTAGTAGTACGTCCCGGGCGTGTCGGGCGCGGTCAGGCTGATCGACTCATCCCCGCTCGCCGATGCTTCAAGACGGGACACGGAGTCCGTTCCAACGGAGGTATCGTTGGCGGTGATGGTCGAGTCGGTGGACCGGTAGTAGCGTAGCGTGGTGAAGCCCGAACGGGCATTGCCCTGGTTGCGTACCGTGGCGCTCAGCGTGAACCGCGCTCCCGCAGTCGGGGCGCTCTCGCTCACCATCGGCGTGTCCACCACCAGGTCAGGCGCGGGTGCAGCTCCCTCCAGGCGGGCCGGGTTGGCGCTGTCTATTTCGGAACATCCGGCGTCGTTGCAGGCAGTGATCCAGTAGCTGTTGTATTCGGCATCGGGGTTGGAATGCGTGTAGGTGGTGCCAGCAACGGCTCCAGCCAGCAATTCACAGCCGTTCAGTGTGCCAGAGGCAAACAAAGAGCACCTGGGGAACCTGGAATCACTGTAATACACCTTATGATGAGTAGCACCCGTGGAGAGACTCCAGGTCACGACGACTGTCGCACCATCGTGCCGGTATTGGGCGTTTGCCGGGGACTGGGGTATCGCCTCTCCCGTGTCTGGGGTCCCAACGTCGGTTGCAGACCACGGCCCGTCGCCAGTGGAGTCGACCGCCCGCACTTGGAGGTCATACTGTCGCCCACCCTCAAGCCCGGTCAGTTCGTGGCTCAGCGCCCCTACGCCGGTCCAGACATCCTCCACCACCGTCCATTGGGCATCGCCCTTGTTGGCGGCATCGCTGCGGACGTAACGCAGGTCGTAGGCGGTTATTCCAGAGCCGCCCGTCTGCACGGGAGCGCGCCAGCGAACCGTGAGGGAATTCCTGCCGGATCCCACCGACGTCACGGTTGGGGCTCCGGGCGGACCGGCGGGGGGTTGCTGGGTCTGTGTGATCCCGGGAAGGACCACGAAGCCGTGGCCCCAGGTGTTGTTGGGGTCGGGGGAGCTTATGCGCTGCTCGGCGTTGTCCTTCAGGTAGGACACCACCTGCGCCGGAGTGTAGTTGGGAAAACGTTGCCGTACCAGCGCCGCCATGCCGGCCACGTGGGGTGAGGCCTGGCTGGTGCCGCAAAATGCGGCCGGACTGACCTCGATGCCTCCGCAGTCCGCTCCGACCACGTCCGGCTTGATTCGCCCGTCAGGTGTAGGGCCGCGGCTGCTGAAATCCTCTATAGAGTTCAAGTTGTCCCAGGAGGCAGCCCCCACGGCAAGCATGCCGGGGTTGGCGCTCTCCGCCGGGTTAATGATGCTCCCGGTTTCGGGCGTGGAATAATCCAGACTAGTCGACCGGCTGAGCAGCTGAATCCATCCAGGTTCGCTTCCCGAGGCATGCTGAACCAGTATGCCGTAGTTTACTCCCCCCCAGCCTGAGGCCGATTCATACGGATTCTGTCCAGGTCCCCCGGACTGAATATCGACGCTGTATGGCGCGCTCCGCTCACCATCAGGATGAACGAGGATCAGGTCGAGGTCTCGGGTGGCTCCACCCCAAGTGTCATCCCAACGCAGTTCGAGTCTACCCCGGGAATAAAAAGCGTTTTTGTAGTCAGACCCGCTGAAATTGACAACACGAACATTTTCGCCGCCTATATTGACATTGCTGAAGGAAAAGGGACCCCGTTTGAACCACGTTCTTTGGGCGTGGTTGCCAGCCGCGTTGACCCATACTATGTCGGCATCCACTGCCGTATCTATGGTGTTTAGGGGGCTGATGGAAAAAGGGGAAGTGCCGTCTCCGTAGCCGTCGAAATCCCACAGCCGTGAATGGTTGATCACCGATACGTTCTCCGAGATCATCCAATTAACGGTGTCTTTCAAGGCTGAAGGAGATCTCGGATTCGATATGTACAACAAGACCTCAGGAGCGAGGTCCATGAGGGACTCCGCAACTGCCGTTCCGTGCGTATTTTCGTCTTCACTTTCGACTCCATCTTCGTCTCCACAGTCCGCTAAATCAGTGGAATGCGCGCCCCATCCCAATGGGTAGCATCTCGCCTGTACTGCCGACGGAAGCTTTGTGCCCAAAAGGTCCTTGAATCCGCCGAACCCGGTGTCGATTATCCCCACCTTGATGCCTTGGCCGCTGTACCCGGCGTCATTCCAAGCCACCGACCCATGCACTGCCGGGCCGTTCCCGGGCAGCCCTGAGCCGCCTTGCGGCGAGTCAGGCGGCTGAATCAGCCGGACACTCAACACTCCGGACTGTTCAGACGTTCGCCCAAGCAGCAACACCGGCACAAAGGCTTCGATGTAGTCCTCGCCCGGAATGATATTCGAGCCTCCGTTCGTTCTGAGGAAGGCAGCCACCGCTTCCACATTTCCGGAGAGGTGTATGATCACCCCCACCGATTCTCCCCGGTGCAGGGGGGCTTCCTTTGCCACTTCCTCTACGGAGATTTCTCCTGCCTCGACCCTGGCGATCATGACGTTAATTGTCGTTGCCGCCTTTGGGTGCTGCACCTCGGACTTCTTCGGAATGTTTATCTGGATGACGGGGCCCAGCACGGGAGCGGGTGACGGCGTCGCCTCCGGGGTTTGTCCCCTCTCCTCCCCTGTGGCAGCGGGGACTGTCGGGGCGGAGGGATCGGTCGGAAAAGGCGTGGGTGTTGGATAAGGTGTAGCCGTGGGATAGGCAGTAGGCGTCGGATAGGGAGTCGGTGTCGAATCAAGCTGGACCACGATACCGGGAGAAGCCTGGTCGTCGGCACCGGTGGATGCGGCGGAGGGTGGGGTGGCAAAAAGCAGGGACTGCGGCGTCGGGGATGGCGACGGCTGCTCAGCAGAATCAGCGCAGGCCAGTATCGCCAGCAGGGCCAGGACTCCCGCAGCCAAACCCAACAGATTTCTAGCCGCGTGACAAGGTCTATTCCGGCGGTTGACGGCCTCAAGCCCACTGTCTGCCGCCGCAGAAGGAGATTCCGCGTAAAGGGGTTCGCGCGGGCGAAAATCCCTGCCACCCGAGGATTCAGTCCCTTCACGTCTGAACTTCATCCTGAGCATCGCATTCACCACGGTTCCGAAAGCGGTGGGTCCCCTTTAACTGCCAATTTCCCAATCATCCAGCAAGCCGTTGCGTACAGCCCAGACGACCAGCGCCTGCTTGGACTGCACTTTCAGTTTGTCCTGGATTCCGTAGACTGCGTTTCGGATGGTGAGCCAGCTGTTGCTCCTGACCTCGGCAATAGCTGCGTAGGACATCCCTTGTGCGAAAAGGGTGAGTATTTCCCGCTCTCGTTCGGTCAGCATACCCTCGTCGCGCTTGGTAGCCTCGCCGGCGGTAGTGCGGATGACGGTGAACACACGCTTTATCACATCACCAGGTATCCGGGACTGATCCTGCAGAACGCGCCGCACTGCACTCAACAACTGTTCTTTCCCATAGTACTTGTGGAGCAACCCGGTGGCGCCCGCGGCCACCGCCTCCGTCACCGCGTCTTCTTCAGAGGAGGCAGTCAGAATAAGCACCCTGGTCTCCGGCATCATCCCCGTAATCTCACGGCACGCCTCGATGCCGTCTTTGACGGGCATCATTACATCCATGATGATGACGTCGGGCTTGAGAATCTGGGCAACCCTCACGGCAGCCTCTCCATCCCCGGCTTGGCCGACAACCTCGAACTCCCCGGAACGCTCCAGTACTTCCCTAACGCCGTCGCGCATGATTTCGTGATCATCAACCAGCATCACCCTTGTTGGTGCGGTCGTCGGCATGCTACGTACCTCCCTGGCCTGTTCCGTATGGGACGACGCATGACACAGTTGTTCCACGACCTGATTCTCCAGAGACGATTTCCAGTGTGCCGCCCATGCGTTCCGCTTCCGTTTGCATGTTCCGGAGACCGTGCCCACGGTCAGCATAGTCGTCGGCGAGGCCGATACCGTCGTCCGCAATTGACATTTGCAGATGGTCGTCCTCAAAGTTGAGCTGTATGGTGATTTTCTCTGCTTGAGCGTGGCGAAGCGCGTTGGTCATGGCGTTGTGAGATATGGAAAAAAGACGCCTTCTGACAGGCGCGGGCAGGGGCGGTTCGGTGCCGGACTGGACCAGTTCCGTGGGAATCGAGGTGATGGCAGAAAACGTCGAGGAATGGGACCGCAGCACCCGGTTCAACTCCCGCCCTTCGAAGATGGCTCCCGCGTCTATGGGATGTCGCAACTCCCACATCGTTGACTTCGACAGCGCGAGCATGGCCTCCAGTTTCTCGATCAGTTCATCGCGGTTCTCATTCCTTTGTGCGCCGGCCACCTCGATGGCGGTCTCAAGGCCGAGGCCAATGGTGAACGCTGACTGCGCAATCGTGTCGTGAATGGCCTGGGAGAGTTCTACTCTCTCTCGGAGCAGTTCTTTTTCCCGGTCAATGGCCTGTCTTCTTCGAACACGGTCCAAATTCGACCTGACCTGCTCGAACCTCGCCACAAGGTTGACGGCACCTGAGACGGCGTAGATGGCGATCACATTGGTGAGCATGGACCTGTTTGCAGTGAGTTCCATTCCGCCTTCCGGGGCTGTCGCAGAACTTGTAGCCACGTAGAGGGCAGTTACCGCAGTAGCCCCGGCCAGAGTGGTTCCGAACGAGGTGCAAACCGCTGCAAACATGGCCAGGCCGACGAAATACAGAACGACGAAAGTGTTGATGTCTCCGGTGTAGACGCCCAAGCCTCCCGCAACCACCACCACGTCTATCCCGCTGAGAGCGAACGCCCATCGCCATGTAATGGGGCGCCTCATCTCGAGTCTGTAGTGGACGTAGCCGTTCAGTGCCAGCAACGCAACGGCGAAGAGGCCGTGGGCCACGTAGGCAGGTTGCGCGAAACTTACCTGGTTGTGGAGCTGGGCCAGCCACGCAATCACCGCGAACCATCGCACCCATAGCGATATTCGCAGGCCATGGCGAAGGTAGTCGTAACCGGCCCATACGAGGGCCCGTCGGTAGATTGCAGCTACAGTGCGCGGGGCGGTTCCCATCTTCCGGCCTCATCCAAAACGCGATATTATGTTTCCTCTGGCAGCGATGCACAGGTTCATTTGTATCTCTTTTGAACGGAGCTTATCCCCGATTCTGTTCGATGTTAAACCAGGGCACCACTTGGCTAACAGTAAGCGATTTTCCGGCGATTCCATTATAGTTCTTTACGATATCTTTCCATTCTAAAGGCTCCAGTTATTCCCACTCGTCAATGATTTCGGAAAAATGTACCCCCAGTACTACTACGACTGGTTGAGCGGTAGAATAGCTGGCCGGATGATGATGGGCGGTTTGGGTGATGGATGCGGCGGGCTTCGAGCGGGTCTACGACAGCTTTCAGGAATTTCACGCCGTCTTTGCGGGCTCCTTCGGCCGCAAGCAGTGGCGGGAGCACAGCCGGAACTATCTTCAGACCCTGCTGGTCCAGGCCTAGGAGCGGCGCAACGCCGAGAATCTCTCCGAATCGGTGGGCATTCCGGCGCGGGCGATGCAGCGCTTTCTCACCGAGGCCCGGTGGTCCGGTGACACGGTCATAGGGCGGTTGCAGGAATACCTGGCTCCCAGGCTAGGGCATCCCGAGGCCGTGTGGGTGTTCGACGGCAGCGACTTTCCCAAGCAGGGGAGGAAATCGGCGGGGGTGGCCCGCCAGTACTGCGGCAGGCTGGGGAAAGTGGCCAACTGCCAGGCCGGGATGTTCCTGGCCTGCGTCAGTCCCTTGGGCCGGGCCCTGGAGCATGAGGGACGCTTCATCGCCTCCCAGGATGCGCCGCCCCGCCCGGGAGCGCTCCGGTCCGGCAATGGGCCCTCGTCTGGCGTTCCTGTCCCGCACTCCGATCCCCAGGGTCCGGCAGACTCACCGGCAACGGTTCCCGAACCGCTGAAGGCAAAGCTGGATAAGGCAAGAGAACACTACCCTGATGTTGACGAGGAGGTGGCGGCAATGACAGTCTCGGCCCCGGTGCGGAAGCCCACTTTCCTACAGAGGGAGAGGTGAAAGGCCGTACAGGAGTCAAAGCGGAGGGGCTGTTCATTCGGGGAATGGCGAGGGAACTGGGAATCACAGGGAGACGGTAAGGAGATACATCGACGCCGAGAGTCCGCCGACGCGGCGACCCAGGGGAACCCCTCCAACGCCAACATCTGATACCATCGTAGCCTAAACGAAGGACATTTCTGCTTAACAATCAGGCGGACATTTTCCTTGAACTTCGACCGCCCAATGTCGGCGGCTACCCGCCCGCACGGAACAATTTAACTCCGCCGTTTACAGTCCATGAAGCAGTCACGGATTTGTTCCGGGTCAATGCGGGCGAAGACCCTGGCATAGGTGTCAGGGCAAGGTACCCCGTTGGGCAGGTCCAGAAATCTCTGGAACCATTCGTACTTGCATTGGACGAACAACTCTACGTCGCTCCAACCCTCTGCGCCCCCGATAGCCGCGCAGATGGTCATCGCGATGATGTCCAAGAGTTGATGCCGCTTGCCCTGGTCCCCTCCGGGGTCCTCCCCATTGCCGAAATGTTCGCCTAAGCTGCCACCTGCATTACTGTTCATCACCACCATCCTTCCCATCACATGCTTGCTCACCACTTAAATCTTATCAGTCACCTTCCTTATCGGGAGAATGCGGTTGCCCTGCCCTGGCCAGTAATCCGTTGATAATTGACACCGGAATTGGGCTACACTAGGGTGTCGATTAAGCGGCGCCGGTATCCCGTTTCAGTCCACTCGTGGTTTAATCGGCCCGAGTGGTTTAGTCAGCCCGAAAGGAATACAGGTCTGGAGGTAAATCATGCCCGGACTCCGTTGCCGATAGCGTCATTCACCTCCCCTCAGGTGAAACGGGTCCACTACGGTGAAGGCTGTCTTTCCGGTCTTCCGGCGGCGGTGGATGAGCTGGGCGGCGCCCGAGTGTTCATCATCACCGGGCACTCCCTGATGCAGCAGGGAACTATCTTGGGGCGAATTCAAGAGTTGCTTGGCGACCGCTGTGTTGGAGTTTTTGGTGAGACGCGGCAGCACGTTCCCAGAGCCACGGTGTTGGCGGCTACCCGAGCGGCCCAGAGTGCTGATGCAGACCTCCTGATCAGCTTTGGTGGGGGCACTCCCAACGACACCGCCAAGTTGGTAGCGTTGTGCTTGGCTGAAAACGTCACCAATGAGCGCCAACTTGACCGCTACCGTATCCGGTTCCAGTATCCGGATAAAGTAGAAATACCGGCGGTGCACAACCCGTGCTTACCCCACATTTCGGTCTCCACTACCCTATCAGCCGGCGAGTTCACCAACTTTGCCGGGGCCACCGACGAGGAACGCAAGGTAAAGGACCTGTATACCGGCGACGGGCTTTGGGTGTCGGCGGCGTTTCTGGACCCAGTGGTCACCACGGCGACACCGGGATGGCTCTGGGCCTCGACTGGTATTCGAGCGGTGGACCACGCCATTGAAACCGTCTGCTCCAAAATCAGCTTTCCCTTTTCCGACGGACTGGCCTTGGAGGCGCTGCGGCTCTTGCAGCAACGCTTACCCCGGTCCGCCAGCGACCGTGACGACCTGGAGTCGGCCGGTTACTGCCAAGTAGCCGCCTGGATGTCCATCTATGCCTTGACCAACGTCCAAGTGGGCCTGAGCCACGGCTTGGGCCATCAGCTTGGCGCTAGGAATGATGTTCCCCACGGGGTGACTTCCTGCATCATGCTGCCCCGAGTGATGGAATTCAACCGCTCGGTGACGGCTCCGCAACAACGGCGGATTGCTGAGGCCATGGGTGTCGATACCCGGAACGCCAGCGACGACGAGGCCGCCGCGGCGGCTGTCTCGGCCTTGGAGAACCTGATCGACACTCTCGGCATTCCCCGCCGGCTTAGCGATTGGGGTGTTTCAGAGGCTGACTTGGCCCTCATTGCCCAGGACGCCTTGGAGGACTTGGTGGTCGCAACCAATCCTCGCCCCATAGCCACTCAGGAGGAGGTCGTGGAGCTACTGCACCGGGCGCTCTAAGCGTTGCCATGGCCCCGGTGGACTGCAACGCTTGTGCAAAGTCCGTAAAACCACACGCCGTCTTTCCGGCGGAGGCCGGAATCCAGGATCTCTTACTGGAAAACGGTGCAGTTCTCTTAGCATTCCTGGGTCCCGGCTTTCGCCGGGAGGACGGTAGGGTCTACTGAAACCGGCCCTCGCAGACCGTCTTGATCCGTCCAGGGACTTTGCACATGCCCTACGGCGGGCTGCTAGGACGATTGCTAAGTCAGAGTGATTGTCCAGATAAGCGGGCGATAGTCTGTTCCGGGCGGAAGTGCGCAAGCCTTGGCTCGCAGTGGCGTGGACATGGCGGCAGGGAACCACTTTTCCAAGCGCAGGGCATTCAGGCCGACATTCACCAGAGTGGCGTGGCGAAGACTTCACCTAGGCCAGGACGGCGCAGCGTGTGCCGGTCTTCCCTCGGAGGCGACGTTCCTACCGAGGTCGGCAAGATGGTTGAACCGTGCTCGTATGCGCTGCTGGCCGAGAACCTGGACCTGCCGCCGGGCCAGAGCATGGGCGTGAAAATGTTTCAGGGCCACCTTATGAGCATGGCCACTCTGGTAGCGAGAGCCAGGGCGTCGTAGCACCGTCAGAGCCCACCGACGCAGCCATTGGCAGAGTGGTCCATCACTCCGTTATCCCGGACTCAGACGCTCTATCGAAGTTGGTGGAATTCCCTCTGGGGTTCGCATCGAAGGCAGGATGGGACCAGGCATCAGCGGAGCGACTGGTGTTGGTCGGAGAGGAGACGCTGTCGAGCCTGTCGTCGGAAGAATGTGATGACCTGGAGGGGATAGAGGGCGACATCTGATAGTAACCGCGCGTCGCAGCGGGGAGGGACGGAGTTGGAGTTTGTGTTTGCATTCGGGGGGAGAACCTGGAGGACCGGCTGTCTTATCTGGGAGAGGCCCCGGACTAGCGAACGGCCGGGAGATATCCCTCCTCCTGTTGGGTCATTACGCGTCGTCGTTGCACCACCAGAAGTATCATGACTTGGACATCGTTGCGGTTCAAGTGGAAGGCTCACGTTAGCTTGTCACCCGGGCTCGGGCTTTCAGCGCAAGCGCTGAATCGAAGTTGCGGTAGGAATACGGCAACTCGGCCAACGAGTTGACATCGTTCCACATCCAATGTTCAACGTTTCCCATTTTATTCTGAGAATAGAAAGCAATTCTTTAGACGTTCCCTTGACAATCCTATCCGCATTCCGTTAGATTGCGCCTAACCAAAAGGTAGTAGAACAAAAATGTCCCTAGCGATGGGAGGGTTAAGAGCAACCCAAAACCCAGCGAGGCGGTTGGTTGCTAATATCGTCCCCATAGATACCCGGGAACCAAGGGTTACACCAGAGAAACACATGGAGGTGCAGCTGTGGCCCATCACTGGTTATCCAAGCCCAAGCTCTTGCTCTCCATCCTGCTGTTGCTGGTCCTTGCAATTGCAGTATCCTGTGGTGGGGATGATGAAGAGACAGCAGCCCCGACGGCCGCCCCTACCTCTGGACCATCTGCTACCGCTACGCCCACGCCAATGACGGATGCGCCGGCAACACCGACACCTACCATCGCGCCGGTGGCCCCGGCCCTTCCTACCCCGACACCGCCCCTTCCCACACCAACCCCGACTCCCGCTCCCAAGGTTGTGGGGATTCGAGGTGGCGATGCAAGTTTTCTATGCCCCGCATACCCATCCCAGTGGGACCCCCACTTGGGCACCGGCCTGGAATCCAACTGCGCTATCAGCCCCCTCTACAACCAGGTAGTGGAGTTTAACCCCGTCAAGCCCGAAGAGATCATCGGAGACCTGGCCGAAACCTGGGAGTCGAGCGAAGACGGTATGTCTTTCACCTTCATCCTCCGCGATAACGCCAAGTGGACCGATGGAGAGCCCATCACGGCCGAGGACGCGGCCTTCAGCGTCAACCGGATGATCGAGCCCGGAGAGCCTAGGCCAAGGGTGGGGCTGCTCAGAGCTGCTACCAAAGATGCTGAGGCTCTAGGCCCTTACACCCTGAAGGTAAACCTGAAATTTGCCTCGGCAGCCTTTCTCCCCTTCCTTGCAGTGGACTACATGAAGGTAGTACCCAAGCACGTAATCGAGGCGGGGATAGATATAAACGAGCATCCGAACATAGTGTCCGGCGGCCCATTTATGCCCAACGATGACAGGCGAGGCAGCTTCTGGCGGCATGCGAAGAATCCCGACTACTTCAAAGAAGACCGGCCTTTCTTCGACAGCCTGACCATGAACAACATATTGGACCCGGGCACTATTGTCGCGGCCTTCGAAACGGGGGCGGTCGACTGGACAGCCATGGCCCCCCGCCTGAGCGTGGAAGACGCCTTGGCGATAGAACAAAACCTGAAGGGCAAGTACACCGTGCACTGGACGGTGGCGAACCTGGCAATCTGGGTCAACGTGAATACCGAGAAAGATCCCTGGAGTGACCTCAGGGTAATACAGGCGCTCAGGCTGGCTACCGACCAGACAGAGCTTCAACAGGGCGTTGGCGCAGGGCGCTATCTGGTGGGCGCCCCCTTCCCTACCAACTCCTGGTATGGCCACACTGAGGAGGAGCTGGCCGAGTTGCCCGGCTACGGAGGGATGCCCGGAAGTACCAGGACCAAGCAGGACGATATAGACGACGCCATAGCACTGCTGAAGGAGGCGGGCTACGATCCCCCTTCGATGCTGGGTAAGAGGGTGATTCAGACCGCCCCGGTGTTATGGTTCTCCGACCTGGTCCAGCTGTGGGCCCAGCAGATGAGGAGAAACCTGGGGCTGGAAATGGAAACGAAGATCATCGACATCAACACCCATGTACAGGGCATGATCTCTGGAGAGTTCGACATGGCCCTGTGGGGCTACGGAGTTAACATAGCCGACCCCGATGACTACGTGCAGTCCGTATATATGGGTGGAGCCAGGAACTACACCAACCACGTGGACCCCGAGCTCCAGGAACTGTTTGACAAGCAGTCAATTGAAGCGAACCCTGTCGAACGACAGAAGATACTCCGGCAGATGGAGAGTTTACTGCTGGAGGGGCAAAGGGACGCAAACATACTGATTGAGTGGGCAACCAACTTCAACGTGATGAGTGACAGGGTCAGGACCGAGGCAGGGGCTTACGTCCCACCACAGACCATACAAACTATTCTGAAGTGGGAGCACATGTGGTTCGAGGAGTAGGCCGGTTGCGTCACATTAGCGGTAAGCAAGCCCGGGCTCAGGGATGCCACCCCTGGGCCCGGCGTAATCTCGGGTCGTAGTGTGATGCAGCAATACGTCGTCAAGCGACTACTGCTTTATGTCCCCACGATATTACTGGTCACGCTATTGGTCTTCGGGCTGATGCGTATCATCCCCGGGGAGCCAGCCCTCCTCATACTGGCAGGCGCTTCAGGTGATGGGAATTTCACCGACGAAGACCTCACGAACATGCGGCATGAGCTGGGGACCGACAGACACATAGTTGTCCAGTATGGGGACTGGATTTCGGACCTGGCGCAGGGAGACCTGGGTACGTCTATGTACTACAGGCTGCCGGTCATGGAAGAGCTCGGCCCCCGAATACCCCTCACAATAGAGCTCGCGATTATGGCGGGCATCATCAGCTTCATAGTGGCGGTGCCGTTAGGAATCATCTCGGCGATCAAGCAGGATAGCATAGGTGATTACATTGCCAGGCTCTTCACCTTCTCTGGTATAAGCATACCTATCTTTGTAACAGGACTGGTGGTGATATACCTTCTGGTGCGTATCTTCAACTACTTGCCTCCCCTTGGCCATACTACCCTTTGGGAAGACCCGTTGAAAAACCTGCAACAGCTGGTATTCCCCGCCCTGACCCTGGCGTTCTTCCAGATGAATTTTATAGCCCGGGTAACTCGCTCCGCCATGCTGGAAGTCCTGCGTGAGGACTACGTCAGGACGGCCCGTTCTAAGGGGCTCAAGGAATGGAGGGTAATCTACGTGCATGCCTTCAAGAACGCCTCCTTGCCCATCATAACCGTTTCCGGATGGAGCGTGGGTATCCTTCTGGGGGGGACGATAATCATTGAGAGGATCTTTGTGGTGCCCGGCATGGGTACACTGCTGCTGGAGGGCATCAATAACAGGGACTACACCCTGATTCAGGCAGACGTCGTGGTTTACGCCATAGCCGTTCTCACGGTGAACCTGATAGTTGACCTGGTTTACGGCTGGCTGGACCCGAGAATTCGATATGCTTAGAGGCGGGGAGACTCAAACCCTACCGGTAGCGGCGGCCCGTATAGGCTTGAGATGGCAGCATACCCTCTTACAAGGGCTCGCCGGGTTTGCCAGGAAGAAGCCCCTGGGGGCGATAGGGGCCGTCATCGTTGTGGTGATTGTGTTGCTAGCTATCCTGGCTCCGTTCATAGTGCCCTTCGACCCGCTGGAAGTACACGTGACCTCCAGATTCGCGGGGCCGGGCGATGCAGTCACGGACGCTGGGGGCGAGGACACCGGGGGAAGATACTGGCTCGGCAGCGACTCCCTTGGGAGGGATACGCTCACCAGGTTAATCTACGGCGCACGGGTGTCCATTTACGTGAGCTTAGCCAGTGTGAGCATAGGGGTAACGTTGGGCGCCTTGATAGGCATTATCAGCGCCTACTTCGGCGGTACGGTGGACCTGATTGTCCAGCGCATTGTGGACACCTTCATGGCCTTTCCGTCCATTATCCTTGCGCTGGCGATAGTGGCCGTCGCGGGCGCTTCCTTGCAGAACGTTGTCTTAGCTCTGGTCATTATTTTGATACCCGGCGCCGCCCGCATCGTGCGCTCCCAGGCCCTGGCCATAAAAGAGATGGACTATATACTGGCAGGGAGAGCCGTAGGCAGCAGCAACCGGCGGCTCATTTTTCTACATATATTGCCCAACTGTATGGCCCCATATATCGTGTTCGCCACTGCCAATCTCGGTTTCGCCATCGTGATTGAAGCCTCACTCAGTTTCTTGGGCGCGGGTACTCCGCTAGACACTCCCACTTGGGGAGGTATGCTGGCCTTCGCGGGACAAAAGTACGTCGAAGTGTCGCCGTGGTTGATCGTCTTCCCCAGCGTTGCGATAAGTGTAGCGGTGTTTGGTTTCAACATGCTGGGCGATGCCCTGCGCGACGTCTTGGACCCGCGGCTACGGGGAACCAGCTAAAGCGTATCCGCCAACCCTCCGCAGTGCACTCAAGGGCGCGTCATTTGCCCCTCCATTCTGACGCGCGTGATGCAATTACGCATCATGTACGCCTCGGCCTTATCTGCCCCGTATAGTTCCATCTGCCCGCCCACCCAGCCGATGGTTTGACGGCATGCAGCCATAGTCCGCACCTGCCTACGGAATCGGATGGCTGTCTAACGATTGCCCGAACCGCTCCCATCCTCTGCTCCCATCCTCTAAGGTGGCCACGCCGTCTTCGCGTGGAATGGCCACGTGTTTGGCGTCAACTACTTTTGCCGGTCCTGTCGATTATTCTTGCCGGTTCACCTCCTGCCTCCTGACCCCGCTGTTGAGCCACCCCTGTCCGGTAGCTGGGGACATCGAATTCCAGGATGACGGAGTGATGCACTACCCGGTCGATGGCAGCAGCGGTGGCCATGGGGTTGGCGAAGATCTGCTCCCACGGGGAGAAGACCAGGTTGGAGGTGATGCCGAGAGACCGGCGTTCGTAGCGCTCGGCGATGAGGGTGAAGAGCACCTCGGACTCCTCGGCTCCCTGGGGCAGGTATCCCAGGTCATCCAGCAGCAGGAAGTCGTAGTTGTCGAGGCGGCGTAATTGTCGCGGCAGGGCGAGATCCCGCTTGGCGGCCAGCAAGTCCTGCACCAGCCGGTATGCTGGAGCAAACAGCACCGATCTGCCCGATTCCACCAGCCGGTGACCCACGGCGCATAGTGCGTGGGTCTTCCCGGTACCCGGTAGCCCGAAGGCCAGGACGTTGACCCCCCGCTCGACGAAGTCGCCGTCGGCCAGCGCGCCCAGTTGCTGTTGTAGCGCCAAGGGCATCCGGTCATGCTCGAAGGTCTCCCAGGTCTTGCCCGCGGGCAGCCTGGATGATGTGCGCAGCCTGCCGATGCGATGCTGCCTTCGGTCCTCAGCCTCCTGCTCCAGGACCTCCAGGAATGTGGAGAGGGCATCGCCGTGTCCCGCGGCAGTGAAGCGGGCCACCGACTGCGCTCCCATGGTGGGCAGCCGGAATTGACGACAGAGCTCCCCGATCCGGTCGTTTATCGCCACCGTGTCCGTCATCAGGCCACCCCCGCCAGCAGGGAGTCGTAGACCCTCAGGTCCGGCATACCGGTCAGGCTCAACACCGGCGCCAGCGGCGGAATCGGGTTGGCCAGCTCCTTGACCGCGCCGTAATCGAAGGGGTCTCCGGCCTCCAACTGCAGCGCTAGGGCGCTGTCCACCGTGGATTCCATGGTTGTCGCGGCCAGGTGCAGGATCCGGACATACTCCACGTCGGCGCGTTCGCCGCGCCACTGCCGAAGGGCATCTGGTGTCGCGCCACGTAGGCCAGACGGAAGGTCATGGTGGGAAACATCTGCTCCCGGAAGCGGTACCTGGCGAAGGCTCCGGGCTTACGCACCAGGGATCCGATGACGTTGCGGTAGTCGACGCGGGCTTCTCTCTCACCCCGGACCCGCTCCATTCGTTCTACCAAGTGGCCCTTGTAGTACACTTCCAGGTGCTCGGTGTACAGCCGGACCTGGATCTCCTTCCCGATGTGAGGTGGACTCAGGAAACTGGACAGGTAGCTCAGTGGGAATCCTTCTCCTAAACTGAGGGCAGCGGCAGCTGTCGAGAGGAGCGGGAAATGTCCAGAGAGCGAAGAAAGCACAGCCCGGCCTTCAAGGCCAAAGTTGCACTGGAGGCAATGAAGGGCGAGCAGACGGTGGCCGGACTGGCAGCCAGATTCGAGGTTCACCCCAACCAGATTCAGACTTGGAAGAGGGCTCTGGCCGATGGCGCGGCCGACATCTTCGACCAGGGCGACCGAACCAGTAAGGGCAAGGAGCAGAAGAACAAGAACAACGACGCCTTGGTGGCTCGCCTGTACCAGCAGATCGGCCAGCTCAAGGTGGAGCGGGATTTCTTGGAGGAAAGGTCCGGTCCATGACCCCGGCACAGCGGCGTGAACTGGTTGACCGGCAGCAGCGGTCCCTGTCCATAGTACGGCAGTGCGCCCTGCTGGGCGTCAGCCGCTCCAGCCTCTACTACCGCGCCAAGGAGACCTCGCAAAAGGACCTGTCCCTGATGAGGGAGTTGGACCGCCAGTACTTGGAAACCCCATTCTACGGTTCCAGGCGGATGAGGGCATCGCTGGAGCGGCAGGGCTTGCCGGTAAGCCGGAGGCGGGTGCAACGGCTGATGCGCATCATGGGGCTGCGGGCCGTCTACCGGCAGCCTCGCACCAGCCAACCAGCACCGGAACGCCGGGTCTATCCCTACCTGCTGCGGGACCTGACGATCACCCGGCCCAACCAGGTGTGGGCGGCCGACATCACCTATCTGCCCATGGCCCGGGGATTCCTCTACCTGGTCGCGATCATGGACTGGCACAGCCGGTACGTGATCGCCTGGCGGCTGTCCAACACCCTGGAGACCGGCTTTTGTGCCGAGGCCCTGACCGAGGCCCTCGGCCAAGGAACGCCCGACGTGTTCAACACCGACCAGGGAAGCCAGTTCACCAGCCGCGAGTTCACCCAAATGCTCCAGGATCCCTCGGTGAGGATCAGCATGGACGGCAGGGGCAGGTACCAGGACAACATATTTGTGGAACGGATATGGCGGACAGTGAATTACGAAGAGGTCTACCTAAAGGCCTACGCCAACGGCCTTGAGGCCCACCGGGGGCTGCGGGAATACTTCCGGTTCTACAACTACCGGAGGCCGCATCAGGCCCTGGGCTACCGGACGCCGGCGGAGGTTTTCTACGGGGAGACTGTCGAGGAGGATGAGGAACCGAAGCAAAGGAGGTGCCCGAACCAACCGGTCTTGGTATCCTACGGAGAAGTGCAGGAGTCCCACTTAATTGTGGCCTAATCCTGTCCAAACCATGGGGTCCACCTCAAGATACGACAGGGGCATTACATTTGCGGAAGTCGGTATTCACCTAGACTGAGTAGCGGCAAGCTGTGGCAGCAACAAGACGCTGGACTGCCCGCCGGGATCTTGGACTTCACCGTTTGCCCGGTACGGGATGCCCCCTGATGGAGAAGACTATTCCGAGCCGCCGTCCACCAGGCCGGCGCGCACCGCCCAGACCACCATCTGCTGCCTGGTCTTGAACGCCAGCTTCCTCTGGACGGCGGACACGGCGTTGCGCACGGTGAGGGCGCTGTTGTTCCTGATCTCGCCGATCTCCTGGTAGGTCAGCCCCTCAGCGAACAGCTTCAGTATCTCCCTCTCCCGGTGCGTCAGGGTTGCCAACCGCTCGGCCGCGTCGTCGGCCGACGGGCTGCGCACCGCGCGGGCCAGCCCCCGGGCCGCGCTCCCCGGGATGCGGAACTCGCCCAGGGCCACTTCCCGCAGCGTCGTGAGCAGCTGCTCCTTGCCGGAGTACTTCTGCAGGTAGCCGGTGGCCCCGGCGGCGATGGACCTCACGATGGCGTCCTGCTCATTGGAGGCGGTCAGCATCAGGACCTTGACGCCGGGCAGCAGTTCCATAATCTGACGGCAGGCTTCGATGCCGTCCAGCTCGGGCATTATCACGTCCATGACTATCACGTCGGGAGCAGCCTCCGCCACCAGCCGCAGCGCCTCCTGCCCGTCGGCCGCCTGGGCCACCACCTGGAACTCCCCGGTGTTCTCCAAGGCGTCCCGCAACAGGTCCCGCATGATGGAGTGGTCGTCGACCAGCATCACGCTGGTCCGGTTGTCGCTAGTCATCTACTCCCCTCCTCTGAGATTCCCGTAGGGCACGACGCAGGTAACGATGGTCCCGCCGCCCTTGCCCTTCGATGCCACCTCGGCCCGCAGAACTCCGCCCATCCGCCCGGCGTCGGCCCGCATGTTCCTGAACCCGTGGCCCCTGGCCTCGTAGTCCTCCGGCAGCCCCGCGCCGTCGTCGGACACAGACAGCCGCAGCTCCTCGCCGTCGCAGTCGAGACCAATGACGACCCTGCCGGCCCCGGCGTGCCGGATCACGTTGGTCAGGGCGTTGTGGGCAATCGAAAAGAGAAGGCTCTTGTCAATGATCGACAGCGGGGGCTCCCGGCCCTGCTGCACCACCTCCGCCGGGACCGAGCTAATGACGGTGAAGGTGGCGGCGTGGGCTTCCAGCACCTCGCCCAGCTCCTCTCCCCGGAATATCTGCCCGCCGTCGATGGGGTGCCTCAGCTCCCACATGGCCGACCGGGACAGTTCCGCCACCAGCCGGAGCTTGGCCTTCAGCGCTTCCTGGGACTCGTCCGCCAGTTCCATCGCCCCCTCGACGCCCAGGCTCACCATGTACGCCCACTGGGCGGTGGTGTCGTGGATGGTCTGCGAGAGCTCGATGCGCTGGCGCTGCAGTTCCCGCTCCCGCTCCAGCCCCCTCCTCCGGCTTTCCCGCTCCAGGCCGGCGATGATGCTGACCGCCGCTGATACGGCGTACAACGACACCAGCCGGTAGAACAGGTGCTGCTCCTCCTTGCCGGCCAGATCCAGCCCCGGCTCAACCGCAAAGCTCAGCGCCGAGTAGATGGCCGCCACCAGGGTGGTCCAAGGCAGGACCAGCCGGGGAGAGGTGAACACATAGGCGAATACCGCCACCGCGAAGTAGTACAGCACGAAGTAGGGGCTGTTGAAACCGCCGGAAAGGGACGTGCTGAAGGAGATCGCCGCCAGGTCCAGGGCGCTCAGTGCGAACAGCCACGACGGCTTGACCGTCCCCCTGCGGCGTATGAGCCACTGAACGTACCCGTTGGCCGCCAGGAACCCCAGGCAGTAGAACGTGTTGAGAACGTGGCTCAGGGACCCGTAGTCCACGCGGTAGTGGATTTCCACAAAAGCGGCGGTCAGGCCGAACCACCGGACCCACAGCAGCACCCTGGCGGCGTGCAGCAGCTCCTCGGGGTTGGTGCGCTCAGGCCCCCGGAAGAGCCGCGAAAACCTGGCTAACGTCAAGCGTTCCACACCTGACTCCGCACTTTCCTGGGTATCCCTCCGGCTGGATATTGGTCGTTACCCAACCTCATCATCCAAGCTGTGACACGACCCCGCTGCATGTTCCTCACCGATGTTCTGCAGGTGGCTGAATCGAACTGGCAACAGAAAGTGGGCCTCCAAAATCAATCTACCGCCGGACTGCAGTGATGACAAGATTGTAATCGAACCTTCGTATGTGTGATGAATACACATCACAAGCGCCAGCCCCGGCGCTAGCGCAGGTTCGGGAGGGCCGGCCGGGTCAGAGGATACCCATCGGCCCGGAGCAAGGTCGGCTCGAGGGCATCGAGTTTCCGGCTCTCCTCGCCTTTTCGGACAACGAGAAACGGCCCGCGCCACCCTCTTGGAACGTATCTGAGCGGACCCTGGGACGGCTCCGAAGGGACCTGTGCCTGGCTCCAGTCCCGCCCGGCGAATTACCCCCGTTGGTGTGAAACACATCCTATACCCACACTATTAGTATTGGTATAGGCGCTAATTAATGTGGTTAAGTAGCACCATTAATTGGTATATAGAGATTTTAAGCGGGCAGCTCACCGATGCGTTAGGAACATGAAGAGCGTGCTGAAGGAAACGGCGGAATGTGCCAGCGGGGAGAAATTCACCTGGAACTGAATAAACCGGTGCATGCACCTGGGACAGTAGCGGATGGAACGACGGCCCCTGCCGTCGCCGCGCCGTTCGCATCGGTGTGCCGTCCACGGAGGTCTAGCACAGATGTTCACCCCGTCCCTCCCGATTTTGGGGGTGAGCCATGACCGCCTCCCAGCGTAATGCGCTGCTTCCGCTGCTCTTTGCCGGGCTGGAAGTACCGGCTCTGGCCATAGCCCTGAAGGCGCACGCCCAGAGCCAGGAGGTGACCCCGACCGCGGCTGACTCCTGCACTAATCCCCCGGCCGAGCCCATCAACCTCCAGGCCTCGGCGGAGCACGATCCGGTCGGCCTCACCTGGACAGCCTCAACGGACCAGACGGTCGCCCACTGCGCCATCCTGCGCCGCAACCCGGACACGGACGCATCGCAGGTCTTCCTCGTTACCGATAGCAATGACGGTTCCGAGACCAGTTACGAAGACACAACGGTATCGGCGGCGAGCCAGTATAACTACCGGGTCAAGTCGGTCAGCCCCACAGGCGTCAGCCAGTGGCCGGGCTACGTCAAAGCCGACACTCCGGCAGCGGTAGGCCCGAACCGGCGCGAATGCTCTCCCCGACATTCGCCATCCGCTGTCCCGTGCGCCTCCTCCCCGCTCCTACCTCACGAAGCCACACCGTGCATAACAGAATTTACACACGAATGACCTCAAGAATCGAACACCACACCAGCAGGGTACCTATGCCCAGACTTAGCCCGCTTCCCGCAGATCAGTCCGGGACCGTGCGCGCCGCGCGGCCTCCTATAAGAAAAACGGCCCTGACGCTGCTCATAGTCATGGTCCTGGCGCTGGCAGCCGCCGCCCTCTTCGGCGACCAGCCGGTCCAGGGGCAAACGACAACCACCCTGGTCAAGAACAAGGGGCAGGGCATTAGCACCTTCCAGAGCCGCCAACTCAACAGAGTACACGAGGCATGGGGCCAAGTGTTCACGACCGGCTCCGACGCCACCGAATACAGGCCGGACTCGATCGGCATCAGGTTTGCGACCATCCATGCCAGCTCGAGTCCGGCCACCGAACTGACCGTCACCCTCAATGACTCTGACGTGATTGGCAGCGCCCAGGCCCCCAACGACGACGACATGCCGCCCCCGCCGGTGCGCGGGTTTCTCGCCGTCGATGAATCCCAGGACGCCATCGCTTTGAACTGGTGGTCCGAGCGGGGCGCGGACGAGTATGAGTTGGAGTTCCGCAAACGGGGAGACAGCGTGTGAACCCAGATCACCCGGGGGGACTTCGACCACACACCCAGCACCTCCAGCAACCGCTCCCTGGTGGGCATCGCCACGGGCTTGGACTGCGACACCATCTATGAATTCCGCATCAGACTGCGTGGGAGCGGAATTATATTGCTCGACACCTTCGGTCCCTATACCGAAATCTCCCACAAGACCGGTGAGTGCGCCCGCGCCTTCCGGCCCACCTAGGGTCTTTTAATTGTAGAAAAGGCTATTTGGAGTGTTGGATAATTGGGGTCAGAGTCTTGGGAGTGTGGAGGACGGCTGTGTGGGATGAGAGTGTTGGGGACTGGGGACCCGGACTGCTGGAGGCTCTGAAGGAGATCGAGGACCCCAGGAAGCCGAAGGGAGTGCGACATCCCTTGTCGGCAGTCTTGGCCCTGTCGGTATGCGCCATGCTCAGCGGCGCCAGGAGTCTCTACGCCATCGCCCAGTGGGGCCGGGAACACCCCCAGTTTGCCCAGTCCCTGGGGTTCAGCCGGGAGCGAACCCCTTGTGTGGCCACCTTGCATCACGTGTTCCGTCGCCTGGACGTTGACGCTTTCGA
Source organism: Dehalococcoidia bacterium (assembly GCA_965219395.1). GTDB lineage: Bacteria > Chloroflexota > Dehalococcoidia > Lucifugimonadales > UBA3495 > VXOI01. Next base: position 1,932,480 of record CBDCNN010000002.1, on the reverse strand, counting down.
GGCGGCCTTGGGCCGCTGGGCCCAGGAATGCCTGGGAGAGGGTGAGACCACCATAGCCATAGACGGCAAGGCGTTGCGTGGGATACACGGCGGTGAACTGCCCGGGGTCAGGCTGGTGGCGGCATACGCTGGAGAGAGCGGCCTGGTACTGGGACAAACGGGGGGTCAGGGGTGATCGCAAGGAGAGTGAACTGGGGATGGCCTCGGGCCTGCTGGGCCAACTGGAACTGAGAGGGAAGGTGGTTACCGGGGACGCCCTGTACTGCCAGCGGGAGTTGAGCCTGAGGGTGCTGGAGCAGGGCGGGGACTATTTCTGGGCGCTGAAGGACAACCAGCCGGGGATGAAGGAGGCGGTGAGCCTGCTCTTTGAGCAGCCGCCCTGGGGCGAGAGCTTTGATTTCGCGTGCCAAGAGGGCAGTCGCGGCGACTGGTGGGAAAGGCGGCGGTTGTGGGCGTCGACAGCCCTGAACGGCTACCTGAACGAGTACCTGGACTGGCCCGGACTGGGACAGGTCTGTTGCGTGGAGCGGACCCGGAGGCGCAAGGGCAAGGAGACGGGGGAGCGGGCCTACGCCATCACCAGCCTGCCGCCGGAGCGGGCGGACGCTGCCCGATTGCTGGAGATATGGCGGGGGCACTGGGCGATTGAGAACCGGCTGCACTGGGTACGGGGCGTGGTCTTTGGCGAGGACCTGAGCCAGGTGCGAACGGGGTCGTCGCCGCAACTGCTGGCGGCGCTGCGGAACCTGGTGATAGGGATGTTGCGGCTTGGCGGAGTGAAAAACATATCGGCGGCCCTGCGCCACTACGGCTGGAAACCCTGGGAGACCCTCACCCTCACCCTCATCGGCCTACCCGCCAATAATTAAAAGACCCTGCGGCCCACCAACCTGATGGACACGCTCACCTTGGACTGCGCTACCCTGACCTGGACGGCTCCCACCATGGCCGACTACACCGGGGTGCGGATACGCCGCCTGACCCTGGGAGAGGACAACTACAGAGTCATCCACGAGAGCCTCAACTCCCGGGCCACCAGTTACCGGGACTGCACCCACACCGGTGACGGCTACGGCGATGGGAACAGTCCGCACTACTCCTACCTGGTGACCTACATCAAGAGCGACGGGGCAGGGGGCATCGTGGAGTCGAAGACGGACTATTCCGGTTTCAAATTATACGGCCCCGCGTTCCAGGACCATCTGCACGCCGATTCCCGCAATGTGCGCCTGACCCTTGACACCGACAGCCAGCGGAGGATGGCCTGGGAGGCCCCGCCTTCATGGAGTCTGACCATCTGGGCCGGCCTCCAGGGCGCGAACGTCCCCGTGCGCGATCCCTGGATCACCGGCTACGTGGTGGAGCGCCGCGAGTTCAGGACCCGGGCGGACGGCTACTTGTACTTCCCGGAGAACGAGGACTGGGAGGTCCTGCGCGAGGGCGGCGACGGCGACACCAGCACGTCATTCACCGACAACGAACAGGCCAACGGCAGGAAGTTCGTCTACCGGACCATGACCACCATCACCCTCGGGACCTCCAGCAGGTACGCCATCTTCGACTGGCTCTGGGACAGCCCCTACCGGGACGCCGTCGTCGATCTGGCGGCCACCGACATAACGACGGACGACGAAAGCGCCGGGGACGGTGAGACCAACAGCGCCGCCACCGGCGCGCCCGCCATCGACGGCACCGCCCAGGTGGGCCAGAGGCTAACCGCTTCCACGTCGGGCATCGCCGACTCCGACGGCCTCAACAACGTTTCCTACGACTACCAGTGGATTGCCAACAACGGAACGGCGGACACGGACCTTCAGGACGCCACGGCCCGGACCTACACGCCAAGGGTCAATGACGTGGGCAAGACCATCAAGGTCAGGGTCTCATTCACCGACGATGGGGAGAACGACGAGACGTTGACGAGCCAGGCGACGGAAGCGGTCCTGGCCACGATTCCCACGGAGCCATTGAGCCTGACCGTGGCCAGAGGAGACGAGAACCAGGAACTAGACGCGTCCTGGCAGGCCCCAACATCCAAGGCGGTTCCGCCGTCACCGGCTACAGGGTCCAGTGGAAGGAGGCCTCAGACAGCTGGGACGCCGAAGCCGACGTTTCAGAGGACTCGGAAACCGGGATCACCCTCACCCTCACCGGGCTGACCGGCGGAGTGGAGTACTCGGTGCGGGTCATAGCCACCAATGACGTGGGCGACGGCCCGGCCTCTGCCGAGGCGAAGGGTACGCCTAGCGGAGGCGTGTCGGACGGAGGCGTGTCGGAGCAGACCACTGAGACTGAGAATAATGCGCCCACCGGCCTGCCTACCATCACCGGGATACCCCAGGTTGACCAGACCCTGACGGCGGACACTTCAGCCATAGGCGACGAGGACGGGCTGACCAACGTGTCCTACCGATACCAGTGGATCGCCGACGGTACTGACATAGAAGGAGCCACCAGTTCCACCCACACCCTGACTGCCAGCGAGCAGCGGCAGACTATCCAGGTGCGGGTGACCTTCACCGACGACGCCGACAATGAGGAGACTCTGACCAGCGTGGCTACCGTGGCCGTTGCTGCCGCGCCCAACCGCGATGCCACGGGAGCGCCCACCATCAGCGGAACCCCCCAGTGGAGCAGACGCTGACGGCGGACACCTCGCCCATAGACGACGAGGACGGGCTGACCAACGTTTCCTACCACTACCAGTGGATCGCCGACGGTACTGACATAGAAGGAGTCACCGGCTCCAGCTACGAACTCACCACCAGCGAGCAGGGACAGACCATCCAGGTGCGGGTGTCCTTCACCGACGACCGGAACAACCAAGAGACCCTGACCAGCATTGCTACTGCCGAAGTGGCGGCGGCACCGGAGCCCCTCACCGTCCGGCTGAAGGTCGCCGCCCCGTCCTCCCACGACGGCTCGTTGGAGTTCACCTTCGAAATCGAGTTCAGCGAGGAGTTTGGCCTGAGCTACGTGACCCTCAGGAACTTTGCATTCACTGAGACCTGGGGTGTGGTCCGTAAGGCGCAGCGAATGGACAAGCCCAGCAACATCCGATGGCTGATCACGGTAGAACCGAATGGCAACGGGGACGTGAAGATCGAACTGCCGGCAACCACGGACTGCAATGCAGAGGGAGCCATCTGCACCGGCGACGGCAGGAAGCTGTCCAACCGCCTGGAGGTCACCGTATCAGGGCCGGGTCAGTAGAACAGGGCAACAGCGCACCCGCCGTAGGCGTCTGAATCCCCTGGCGGGCGCGGCGCCGGTTCCGAGTCTTTCAGCGAGGCAAGCGGGCAACAAAAAGGGCCGGACATGCGGACATGCAGAGGCAGGCTCCGCCGCTCCGAGCCAACGAGGCTCTCCCTGCCCGCATTCTCGCCGGAGGCGCTCTTGGTGCTCAAACAACACATGCGGCGGCGCCAACCGGGGGAGGAAGCAGGCGAGATGAGGCGCCAGCGTCCCGTGCGCCCCAGGGTGAAGCTCAACCGGGACGCGGTGTGGGCCTTGCTGGACCAGCTGGGCATCTCCCAGAACGAACTAGCGCGCCGTTCCGGTTCCCGACGAGCTTGTACGTCTTGAGTTTGAGAACGTCTTTTTCCTGCGTACGGCTGACGGTGAGCGAAGACAACATTCTCAGTAGTTCCTTAAGGCTCTATGACGGTGCAAGAAAGAGAATGGCAATCTTTTTTCGATGTAGTATCGAGCGTTGACTTCCGACCGTGCGTGTCATGCCCCATGTATCTACTGGCAAAGTGGTATCTACTGGCAAAGTGGGCCGACCATGTCATTGTAGTTTACGGACTCCAGGGACTTAGGAATGCAACCAGATAGCTGATTACCCAAGAGAAGTAATCCACGCAGTTCCTTTAAGTTCCCCAAGCTGGACGGGATCTGGCCGGACAGCTGGTTTGATGAGAGGTTCAACCATTCCATATCGGAAAGGTTTCCCAAACTAGACGGTATTTCACCCGTGAGCTAATTTCCTGCTAGATCAAGTGACCTCAGCCTGGTGAGATCGCCCAGATATGAGGGTATTGTTCCAGTAAGGCCACTCCTCCCCAAGTTAAGAGCATGCAGGTCTCTCAGGCTAGCCACCCAGTAGGGAACGGTCCCAATATTGAGGAGATTGTGGGATACTCCCAAGACAACCAATTTCCTGCGCTCTCCCAGTTCCGCGGGCAGGCCACCAACGAACCTTTTTCCGGACAGATTCAGGCTCCTCAATTTAGGAAGCCGACCCAGCCACGGGGGTATCGTTCCAGAAATCCCGGTCACGGTAAGGTCGAGCGAGAGCAAGGAATTTAGGTTGCTGAGTTCTTCGGGTATCGCTCCTGTGAACTGGTTAGGGGTGTCCGAATTGGGGGTACAAGTTTCGCGATCACAGTCAAAACCTCTGTTTCCAATTAACAACTCACGGAGAGCTCCCAACTGGCCAAGTTCACCAACAAGCCGCCCTTTCGCGTTGTTTTCTCGAATATCCAGTTTAAAGACCCTTCCGTTGGTGTCGGTACTGACTCCAAACCATTTGTCCAAAGGCTCATCTGTCAGCCAGTTGTCATCATTGACCCAACCCGGCCCCCAGGTGGCATTGTAGAAGGCGATCAGTGCAGCGCGGTCTCCGGCCACAGTGCCCTCCACCTGTAGTGGTGCCGACGTCCTGGCGGGAGTCGGGGATGGAGTCGGTAACTGTTGCGCAGGGTGATCCACTGGGCACGGTATTCCCAGCTCGTTTGTCCCCTGAGGCACAAATCCGGCAATGGGCCGTCCGTGGAGGCAATGGTACAGTTTCTTGAATTCGTCCTGTCGCGCTGCTGGAGTATTCGAGAGAAAAACCTGATAGATCTCGACCTCCGAGGCCGGCACATAAGTAGTGGACCCTCTCTCGTAAAGGACCCTCATTGACGACGCCACCACCTCATGGCCCATGCCAACATACAATCCAAGGAGGAAGGACTCCCCCAGAGGGTAGGTGCAGAGCCAGAGGGTTGACCGCAGATAGCTTCTATAGGGCATGTGCGCTATGCCCTCCAGCAATTCGTTCACCCTCGCGATTCCTTGGGGAACGCACCGGGCAGAAACCCCCCGCTGTGCTAGGTCAAAGCGAGATTGCATGCTGGCGGTTTCACTCCTGAAAACGGTGTAAGACTCGAGGAAATTTGCACCACCCTCTGCCAGCCATACCGGTACGTTGCCATATCCAAAATAGAAATGGGCCAGTTCGTGGTAGAGCACGTCATTGAAGTGGGGTGAGGAGGGATCCAGCTTTACCATGATGTGGGTACCGTAATTTAGTCCTGCAACGTCCCTAATGTAGCTGTATTCCGGCTCCAGATAGACGATAACGTCTGTCTTGAACCATGCCGACCCCAAGAATTCCTCGATTGCCTCAATACCGGTACGAAGTCCCTGAAAGACGATGGCGGAGCGCGACCCCAGGGGAGCTCGGCTAACCGCATAGAGGTTAACGGCCCCTTTGGAACCGCCGAGTGTCTGGGACAGTATCTGACCCTTTTCCACGAGTTCCCTGAAATAGGGATTCCACCAGCATCCCGTGCGGAGGGTCACAATCAGCGCAAAATCCTCTCCGGTGATATCGTCCCTGAACCAAGCCTGGTCCATTAGTAACTGGGTCTGCCCAGTGTCATTGCCGTTCAGTAGCCAGCAGACACGGACGGACCTCCACTCATATTCGGTTATATCGTCGAGGAGCCACGGCAAGTCCAGCAATTGGCGCATCAGCCCGGGGTTCTCGTCGGCAATTCTGGCCAAGGAATCCAGCATCCGCATTTCAGCATCAGAGATCTCATCGGCCAGCCAGGGCAGTGTCGCGACGCGCTCTCCCAACACCGGGTCCACTGACGCGATGCGCCGGACGAAAATGAGCACCCAGCGTTGTTGCGAGGTAAGGTCGCCCACCGGAAGTGGAGAGGCCAAGATGCCGGAGGGTGATGCCGGCGCGGTCCTCGAGATCGCTTGTGAAACCCAATCGTAACCCCGGATCGTCTCCCACAAACGTGGATACTCAGCCCGTATGCGTTCGAGGAAGTAGCCCCGCGAACCGGTAAATCTTTCCAGCTCCTGAGGGCTTAGACCATCGGCGACAGAGGGGGAGTCCAGCATCTGTAGAGCGACCTCCGGGTCATCCGACGCTATGTCTCGGACAGCGTCAAGGACGAATCGCTCCCTCTCTGACACCCCGTCTGCTACCCAGGTCTTGTCAATGGCCCGCCCGGCAATTGCGTCGCTGACATCGGCGATATCACCGATGCTGCTGAGCGCCAACAGCTTGTCGTCATCGATTTCCTCCTGGATCCAACAGCTTGTCGTCATCGAATTCAACTCCTCCTGGATCCAGGCCAATTGAACTACCCTGCGGGCGAGGCCTGTGTTCTTGTCCGCCAGTTCCCTGATGCGGGGCAAGGTGAGTCTTTCCTCTAGGGTGAGCTCATCCGACATCCACGAGAGATGGATGACCAGTTGCGCAGTCGTGGAATCTGTTTGTTGAATCGAGGCGATTGATTCCGCAGCCTCACGTTCAAGGTCATTGACTCCGTCCTCAAACCAGGGCAAGTCCTCGGCCCGGGTTGGTTCCACGGCTCCAGAGGTAACGGTTGGAGGGGGAGTGGGAACTTCAGTAGCTTCGGCCTGGCTGAGTCACGCCGGACGGTGTTACAGAGTTCTCACCTGCAGAATCCTCCCCATTACTTGGCGTTATTGTCAATGGCCTACCTGCTGGAGTCGGCAGAGCGGAAGTAACCGGGCTCTGCCCTGGTTGACCGTCACGCATCGGAGTTGACGGAGTTCGGGAGGAAGGTTCCGCAGGAGTGTCAGCCCCTCCGAAGACGAGCAGAACGACCAATCCAACGATAATCAATGTGCTCAGCGCCGCAATAGTAAGTGCTATTGTACGGTTTCGACCCGAGAACAAACTTTCCATCAAAAGTCTCTATCGCCCCGATGCAAAAGCCAACGGAGAATTAATGCTGAATAAACCCCATCTTAACCGTCGCAAAAGAGATTTACTTTGGTTAGGCGACTTCCGTCAGCTTCTCTTGGGAGACAGTCTCTGCCGCGCCGCCTGCCCTTGATTGTACAGGCCGTGTCAGCCCCGGCTTTGTCAGCCCGAGGATTCTGTTCCTGCGGGGGCGGTCCGGGCCTGGAAGTGAAAAGACGACAGTCTGTTAGCTGGACTTTATACTTTCAAGCGGCGTAGGGGAGGGAGTCAATGAGGCGGGCGTACAACCTGCCGGCAGCTTTTTCGATGTCGGTATCAGAGGCCGACATCGAAAAAGTGTGGGATGCGATCCACAGGTGGCGGCGCACCAGGGCGATGGCATCTACGAAGGTAGGTGCCGGTTTGGCGTACCACGCCGCCGTGCGCTGGAGCATGGGCCGTTGTTTTTGTAGCAGGTGGGCCGCCAGGGCGGTCCAGGAAAAGAGACCCATCAATACCGGCGTGGTGCGGGCGATGGCCCGGTCAGACCACTGGCGCTGGGTTTCCACTCCCAGATGAGAGCGTACCTCCTGGAAGGTCACCTCCAGTTGCCAGCGCAGCACAAACCATTCCAGGACCTGCGCCGGAGCCACTGCCAAGCTGGTGCAGAGGAGAGCTTGGGTGTCCAGTTCTCCCTTGGGATCCCGGATAAGGACCCAGCGTATCGGAACGGGCGGCTTGCCGCAGTGATACCAGACTGCGGTTTGGGAGGCGAGTTCCAGAGTTCTGGTGGTCCCGTTGTACCAGGCCACCGGCTCGGGAACCTACGAAAGAGAGGCCTGGTCGAGGAGTTGTTTCAGAGTGGGCAGACGAGGACCTTTCACTCTGGGCCGGCCCATCTGGCCTGGTTGCCGCGGCGGTGCGGGTGCGTAAAGGCCGGCATCCAGGCGCAACCGGGTTATGCAACCGGGTTATGAAGGTAACCGGCTGCCTCAACGATTGGCAGAGGTGCAGCAGGTCCAGAACGGCGTAGCCGCTGTCCCCGACCAGCACCAGGGTACGGCGGGGCAGCCAGCGGCGCAGTTGCAGGATCACCTGGCGGGCCCAATCGGTGAGTTTCTTGTGGGAACGGTCCTGCCGCTGGTAATACCGTTCCGAGGGTGCCAAGACTGTTAGGAGGGGCAAGGCCCAACGCCGCCCGGCCCAAGGTATGTGGCCCAGCCACATCAGGGAAATCCAGCGCAGGCCGCTGGCCTTGACCATGTAGCTGCGGCTGGAGCGCACCGCATCCCGGTAGATGCCCAGGGCACTGATCCTGGGCCTCCGACGCCGCCCCAGGGTCTCGTCGATACCGAAGACCAAGGGACCGTCGCCACGGTCCAAGTGTTGGAGCAACAACCTCAGCAGGACCCGGGACACCTGAAGGGGCGACCACGCGGCGCGGTTGAGCATATGCGGTTGAGCACATGATGATAGCGGGCATAGTTGCGGTCCCCGCAAAGACCCATGACACGGAGGGCCGAGGCCACCGAGCGCTGGCCTGGGGCAAGCACAGTACCAACCAGCAGCACCCGGGCTTTGATCCAAGTCCGGTTTTGGAAAAGCGTTGCGAAGGGCAGGAGAACGGCTACAATTGCGTCCGGCAGGGTAAGCATGGCCTGACCTGTTGTGAGAGATGGAGTCAGGCTAGCTTACCCTATTTTCGCAATAATTCTAAGTTTTGTACAAAGTCCGGCTTAGAGGCCAGCAGAAAAGGCTCCTTGAGCTGTTTCAGAAGGCCTACATTGACGAGGAACTCCTGGAGGGACAGATTGGCCCGTTGAAGGCCCTGACCGACGAAAAAGAGAATGCCTTGCGGGTCTTGGAGGATCAGCAGCGGTGTAACGACGATGCGACCGAGGTTGAGCGCCGCATCGTCGAGGCATGCCGGGAGGTTTTCAAGAAACTGCATGCCCTTGACTTTGAGGGCAAGCGGGCCACCTTTTCTGCCTTCGGGGTGAAGGTGCAGGCGACCTGCGACGAGATGTCCATAACGGTGGTGGTGGACCAGAAAGTAACTACCACTGCACAAACATGGGAATGTTCATCTAACAGCAAATATAGTTTCGTCATTGTAGAACTGAAGGAGGTGGTCGTCCAGAAGATGCCGCGAGTTGTTGAGTACGTGCCGCTCTAGCGGTGTAGGCGGAAGCGGGGGCTATGGGCACAGGAGACGTGATTGACGCCAGGGGTGTCTGTTGCCGCGTCGTCAGCGGCGGGGGGTGGGTCGGCTACCTGATGTGCCAGGTATTCCGCGCTGCTGTTGTACCTGTCCCATAAGGTTGCCGGGCTTCCGGAGGTTTGTGGGTTCCAGCTGTAGGTGGGTCTATGCCGCGGTTCTGGGGTGGTATTTTCTAAGTCGAGCTGAGGGCTGATTATGGAAGGAGGATGTGGGGGGGAATGTGGTTTGGCTTTTAGCCCTCAAGGTTAACAAGTCAGGGAGATATAGTGAGGTTCCGGGTGGGAATCGAAAAGGGGTTAGGTGCAATTAGGTTGTGGGGTAAATGGTGTGGTTGACCTGAAGAGCAAGAATTGCGGCAACGTCGTGGTTGGCGTGTTCGGAGCCATAGATTCCAGTGTGGGAGGGGTCGTAGCTTTCTCCAGTGGTCTTGATTTCTATATAAAAGCCTTGCGCCTGACATTTGGCTTTGGCTTCTAGTACTACAACGACGCTTTGTGGAAAAGGACGGCTGATGCTTCCTGTGTGGTCCCCAGCCACCGGCGGTTGGATCGCGGGTGCAATGTCTCGCCAGATACAAACTAGCCTCAAAAAATGGATGCACCATGTAAACCGTCGTTGTAGTACTAGTATTACAACGACTGTTCAAGGCGGGACAGTCCGAGATGCGCGCAAAGCGGACCGGCGCTTGGCGTGGGAGCGTCTGGCCCGCTCGTTGCGTAGCTGAGACTCGTTAAGCCATCGCAGCAGCTCAGCCGGCCCGAACCGCTCCCGGGGCAGCATTTCCCGCACCACCCGGTAGACCTGCGGCCTCGTGATCCGGGGCATCTTTTTCCCCCCAAGCCTGCTGCAGGCTCAGCAGAAAAGCTCCGCCCAGCAGGCACAGGGCCACGTGGTGATGCCAGCCAGCCCAGGTGCGGGTCTCGTACTCGTCCAGGCCTACGTCGCTTTTCTCCGTCTCGCATTCCGTTTCTATACGCCACCTTGACCCTCCCACGTATGCCAGGGTCTCCAACGGGGTATTCTCCGGAGCATTGGACAGATAGTAGCGGGGTTCGCTGCCGTCCAGGTTCCGGCGGCAGACGGCCCAGTGGATCCCGCCGGGCTTGCGCCTGCTGGTCGGACGCACCCTCTGAGCGCTGAACCGGTAGCTGCGGGGACCCTGGCTTCCCTCGGCCACCGTAATCTCCCGCCAGGCCCCCTCCGGCAATTCATCGCTGCGCTGCTCCATGGTGCGCCGCTGCCCGCCCACCAGCCTGGGTTTGCGGGGCGCCCCACGGCCCTGGTATGCCGGACTGGTCCGCTCGGGTTCCTGTGGCCACACCGTAAAGCCCGCCGGAACGTCCAGGACGTACCATATCCCCAAGGATTCCAGACCGTCCCGGAAGGACGGAGACATCCCGAAGGCGTCGTCCCCGGCAACCCAGCCAGCTTGCAGATGGCCCCGCTCCAAGGCCCGCTGCAGCATCTCCAGCGCCAACTCTGTCCCTTCGGCAGGCTCAGGACAGGCTTCGACCGGTAGCCCCGCCTCTCCTCCGGAACCCCAGCCGCCTCACACCGGTCTTTGTCCGAGGTCCAACTCTCCGGAAGATAAAGCCGTTTGTCCACCAGGGCCCGTCCCAACGGCAGGGCCTTTTCATTCTCGCTTAAGGTGGGGATTGATCCCTATCAAGGCGAAGGTTTCAGAGACGTGAGCGGCGTGGCGGCGCAGGGCAGCGGCAACGTTGGTGTGGCCGGCCCAGCGCACCAAGGTGCTGGTCAGGTTGCGAAAAGCTGCCATCACTTGGGGAGCGTTGCCGGTCCTTACCTGGGAGCGGTCTTCGTCAAAGGTGACGTCCCTTACCCAATGCACCCGGTTCTCGATGTCCCAATGCTTCCTGAGAACCCGCAGCAGCCGCTTTGCCCCTCCAGCAGCAGGAGCCACACTGGTCACCGCATAACTCACCGTTGTCTGTGTCCGTCCTTTCACCGTCCGCTGCCGCTCTATCCGGCATACCCCCGTTTTCACGAGGGCAGGCTCTGCCTCAGGTGAGGCCACCCTTCCCCCACCGTCCCGGCGCTGCCCGCGTAGCGGTTCAATGCCGGGTCGGCCAAAGCCCACAGTTCCCGCCGCTCCCTCCGGCCATGGCGCTGCTTAGGCGACTCATCCACCCACACCGTCAGCGTGGCCCCTCGCTCCTGCTCCTGTTCCTGCCATTCCTGTTCCTGCCAGGCCGCCACTGCCGGCCCCTGGCCCCTTCCGTTTTCCAGAGGGGGAAAAGGCGTCCGCCAAGTCCCGCTGCAACGTGGGCTGATTCTCTTTCACCGGCAACAGGCAGTCCCCACCGCCAGCTACAATCTGCTGGCACACCTCCCGTTGGGTCAGCAGAGCGTCCGCCACCACTATCTTCCCCTCCAAGGGAATCTGCCCCAGCACCTTGGCCGCCGCCAATTCCTGACCCTTGCCCACCGTGGCCATCTGGGTCAGCACCGCCCCGCTGCGGCGGCGTATGCCGACACCAGATGCACCCCGGGTATCTCCTCCCCGTGAATCCCCCGCAGGGTCTTCCCGTCCACCGACACCACTGACCCAAGGTCCGCCCCGCTGTCTTTCACCCATTCCCGCAACACCTCCTCGAAGGCCGCCACATCCAAGTCTTTGAACACCCGGTGCAAGGTGGCTACGCATGGCGTTTTCCCCAAAGGGAAACCCAGTGCCTCCCCGGCGGCGGCTCCGTGGTCCCGGCCCCATTGGGCGATGGCATAAAGGCTGCGGGCACCGCAAAGCATGGCGCAAACCGCCAGGCTCAGCACCGCTCCCAAAGGGTGACGCCGACCCTGGCTGCTCCGGTGGTCCGGCACTCCATCCAAAGCCTCTCGCAACCTCATCATCCCCACCTCCCCACTGCTTCACCATTACTCTATGACTCGATTCAGAAAATGAAAAGGCCCTGTAACAGGTGTACTTTACGATTGAAAACCCATTCCCTATCGGATAGTTTGGAGATTGACATGCTCGCATGACCTGAATACGCTACGATCGTCTCGTTTGGACTGACCTTTGAGCCTGAGGACTGCCAAAATGAGAAATCTCGGGTGAAAATCTAATCGGGCCGGACAAGTAGGACTCCATTCCTGCAGACCTGCAACAGATGGTCAAGGAGGAGGGAGCAAAATCGGAACCTGAGGTCCTTCGCTTGGCGCCAGATCAAAACGAACAAGGATTCAATTCGTTCAATTTCCTAGGCCGCAACTTCAACCACACTCCCAACTTCGATGAGTTCAGGCGTTTGAGCAGAAAGGCCACCATCAACTCTGCCCTACCCGACTCGGTCGACCAGGTGGGCAGCACCAGCAACCCCATAATCGCCGACATCTTCAACAACAACCTCGCCCCATCGTTGGCTTACGCATAAACTCCGACGGCACCGACACCCGGTAGAGCATTCATACACGAACCCACAATTGCAGGGCCTGGCATTTGGCTCCGCCGACCCGTCTTTCACGTCGTCTCCCAAGACAGCATAGCCTCAACAGGAATGCAAATGGAACTCCAAACTCGTGCTCCAAAGGAGCCAGAAATGCACAGAGCGCTATTCTCGCCCAGCCGCTTTCTGCTCAACCTCTGCACCATCGGGTTAATTCTCATCCCTTTGATACTGGTGGCCTGTGGCGGCGAACCCCAGACCAGCGATAGCGATGGAGACTCCTAGGATACTTCTACCCAGGCGCCAACGGAACAGCCTACACCGCCTCCTGTGGCAAGCCCAACATCGGAACCCTCAGCGCCCCCTGCCGAAGCACCCACACCTACCGTACCTGCGCCCACTACGCCTCCTACACCCGAATCTACCACTGCACCCACGCCGGCCGCGCCTGCGCCCACTACGCCTCCTGTGGCAAGCCCAACATCGGAACCCACAGCGCCCCCTGCCGAAGCACCCACGCTGGCCGCGCCTGCACCCACTACGCCTCCTACACCCGAATCTACCACTGCACCCACGCCGGCAGCGCCCCCTCCGTGCACCTCCATTCCGGAGCCACCGCCGACCCCGGTTCCGGCCCACTGGCAGGAGCTGGCTTCATACGCCAGGCAGCACGCCAACGGCCCCGGCGCAATCTACGTTGGCGACCTCTCACAGCTGGTAGGCCCGTCGACCAGCGGGCTTAGCTTCGGTCGTCTGTCATTGGAAGCCGTGCTTGAACATCCCTGGATTTACGAGTCCGATTACTACCAGGAGTTTGCTACTCAGGGCCAATCTGCACACGCCGACCCCTATGAGCAGCCAGGGCGAACGGATTGAGGTCCTGTTCGCCTGTTATCACTGTTCTCTCCTTCCCTGTAGATTGATGGAATACTACTTTGCCCCCAACCTCCAGGCCAGGACTAATGGTCAAGTCACTTTCAAGTTCAGGGACATTTTGGGTGGTGGTGGTTTGGACCGTACCAAACTGCTCGATGATCTGGCCAATGGTTCGTTGGAGGGCGCCTCAGTGGTAGGCCTATTCTTTGTCGAAGAAATACCAGCTTTCGAAATTCCAACCCTCCATGGAATCTATCTGACGAGAGAGCAATCCCTGGAAGGTTATCAGGCCATCGCACCTGACATGGACAACCTTGTCAGGGATAAGAGCGGTGGAGTAGTGCTGAATCACCACTGGTTTTTGCATTATGTTCGGTATCTGTTCTGCAATGCTCAATTACAAGGAGCGCAGGACCGTGGTCAACAGTGCAACCCATCAAACCTTGCTGGACTGGATGGATGGAATTGGATTCGAAATCCAAAATGCTGTTAGTGCCCCCGATGTCGCCAATGCCTTGAATCAAGGGACATTCGACTGCGTCCATTCTTCCCCTGAAACGGCACTGGGCTTAAAGTGGCACCAAGCTTCCACCTACTTCACTGGTCCAATCGTGGTCCCCGAGACTGGCAGCAATGTGATCAACCGGAATGTTTGGGAGGGCATACCCCCGGACCTGCAGCGGATTATCCTGGAAGAGGCAGCCAAGTCAGAGTTGGAGGCCCTTCGACTCGCCTCCGGACAAATCTCGGGCCCGCTATCCATCTTGGAAGAGCAGGACTTTGAACTCATTCCCTTTCCCGACGAGATTCAACAACTTAGCCGACAGGTCACCATCGAACACGTCATTCCTGCGTGGGTCGACCGCGTGGGCAGCACCAGCGACCCCATAATCGCGGACACCTACAACAACAAACTCGGCCCCATCGTCGGCCTGCGCATCAACTCCGACGGCACCGTAACCGACACCCGGTAGAGCAGTCATCTACGGACCCACAACGGCGGGGCCGGTGGTCTGGCCCCGCCGTTTTTCGCTCTCCCTGCGGGGCCGAGACTCATCACCCCCCAACCCTGCACGTGTTACCTGAGTGGCGCAGGGGCCAACGCCCTCGGTAAATGTGGCATAAAATGCTATCTGCCAGTTAGCCAATCCTCCTCCGGATCGGAGCAACTGAAGGCTCCATTCAATAAACAACGGGTCAGGCGGTACGGAACGCGTTGGCAAGAATACTTGCCTGTCGTGTTGCCTCATTGAGGAATGTTACCGAAACTTTAGCACTTGGGGTCGCTACCAACCAGCGCTAATTCCGGCATTGCACCCGTATCCACGACAGCCTCATCGTCCGAGCCATAAACCAGTTTTTTGGCCATGATGCCTCGCCACTGCTGCACCCTGCGCTGCAGGGTACGCAGATGTGCCTGGCTGTAGCGATCGGGATGGGCGGACTGCAACCGGCCCAGCAACGCCACTGCGCTGGCGTCCGGTTCTTCCTGCAACCAACCGAGCACGTCGCACCACACCCCTGCGAAAGGGTCCTCCCGGGTGCGCCAGGTCCGAGGCGCCGCCATCTTACGCTCCTTGGGAAAATGCGTTTCATCCCGGCGCCACTGGCCGGGCAGACTGGCCAGAAATTGCTCCAGGCTCTCGCCATGGGGTGTAGGCCTGAGCTCCGGGGCAGTAAGCGCTGCCAGGGCCGACTGGGCCTCCCCGATGGTATGCAGCAACGCCACCGGGTCCAATGCGGCCCGGCGCTCAACCAGCCCAGCCCTGGCATCGTCGCTGACCGCCTCGTGGCGCATCAGCCGGTCGCAGGGCGTGAATGGCGGGCTGTAGCGCTTGACCACGGCGGAGCCGTTCCGGATCTTCTCCAAGAGCTTGAACGAGGGCTGGAAATAGTTCACATACCGGCGCATCGCCCCGTACAAATGCGCCATGGTCTGCCCCGCCACCGGGCCCGAGTAACGATCGTGGCCGATGAAGCGCCGGATGACCGCCCCGTTCTTCTGCTCAATCCACGCCTGGTCGTTCTTGCGGTAGGGCCGGGAGCGGGTGAACTCGATGCCACGCTCGCCGCAGTACTGGGTGAGGGTTGCGTTGATGAACACGCTGTCGTTGTCCGAGTCAATGCCGCGGATGGGGAAGGGCAGCTGCCGCCCGATGGCCTCCAGTCCTGTAACCACCAGAGATTGCTCTCTGGCCAGCAGGGGAACGGCCCTGATTGTTCATGGTCAGGCCACCCGGTGCATACGTCGGTGGCCACCAGGCTGAATATGAAGGAGCCTCCCATGTTGTCGCCGCAGTGAGCCACCAGGTCGATCTCCAGGAGTCCAGGCGGGGGACGGTTCCAATCGGCAAAGGTCGGCACCGGAATGTTGCGCCCTGGCGACAGGTTCCGCCGCCGCCTGCGCCGGCCGGACACGGTGCTACGGACCGGTTTGAGCAGCCGGTCCAGGGTGGCCGCGCTGGCGGCCAGTAGCCGCTCTCGCACCTCCAGGTCCAAGTCCGAATGGCCATGACGTTCCATGGATTCCACCAAATGGGGCAGCGCGGCCTTCAGGCGCTTGCCGCAAATGCGGTCGGTGGCCTCCCAGGCCAGGATCACCGCCTCACGCACCGCCTCGTCGTAGATGCGCCGGCCCTGGATCATTGACAGTTTCTCCCCAGCGTCGCCGGACTGTCCCAGCAGCCGGATGCCGTGCTTGCGGTGGTGGCCGGTAACGGCGATGAACTCACCTGGGATCTGGCCCTTGTCTTTTTTGGACGACTCGCGGTAGCGGTCCCGTATCGTTGCCAATAATTCCTGTTTCGCCATCCTGCTGATGCCTCCCGCCACACGATTGCCTCCCACTTTTCGGTAACATTGTATGTGAGGCAATCACTTTCGTTGGGTAACGATTTAGGTGAGGCAATGCGCAAACCCCTCCTTGGCTTACAGGGGTCTTCTATCGTAGGTCTTTTATGAGACGCCCCTCTCGGCTAGCTTCTCCGGTGTGACCAGCTCGTAGAACTCGATCTCGTAGGAGTCGAGCTGGGCCTGCATCTCGGCGTTCAGAGTCCGTACCACCTCGGGGACCTGGGAAAGCCAGTTGGGCTCGATGGTCGCCTGGTCCACTCAGCATAGGCCACGTTGGGAGTTCCCGGCAGGCCCTGGGACGCATACACTTGTGCCTTGGGCCGGCCATTCTCCTCGTAGGCGGCGCATATTTTGATCAGCATGTTGGCAACCTGCCATACCTTCCCCGGTTGCGCTTTGGCGATTCTTCTGATGACGTGCATGGCTACTTCTCCTTTTTGTAATGCGACCTGAATTAAAACGGTCCTGGCTGTCGTTCCGCTATATTCGTCACTCCCTTTCCCCAACTTTGATAGCAAAAACCATCTGATTCTTGGGTTAACGGTTCCGGAGAGTTGCCGCGTCCGCCCATCGAAAGGAAGTCCCTTTGGCGATTGGAACAGCTTAATATGTGCCCGTGCGAGCATGGGAAACTAAACCAAAGCCAAGTGGCATCTACTGGCGCGGGTCTCTGGCGGGAGGGTCATGGAGCGTCTAACTCCTCTTCCAGAACTGCCACCATCCTCTCGTTGATCGCAGGTCCGCCACCATTGACTACGCCGGCTGGTCTGGCGTGCCCGTTGTGTCTGTTGTGGCCGAATCTAGGGCGGGCCTAACCCCAGGGTCGACAGTAACGCCCCGGGTACCGAATAGCTCCCAAGGTCTGAAGGACTCCACGAAATCCTTGGCTTCTTCGATAGATGGGAACCCCTTCTGGGAGCGGCTCGGGTCGTAGCTAAAAGTCTTCGCCGACGCGTCGATGCCCCGTTTGGTGTCTCGGAACCCTCCAAGCTCCTCTTCATGGCCGTCGTTTTCGTCACTGAGAATCAGGTTCTCTCCCCTTTTTACCTTTCGCCAATACACTCTCATGCAAAGCACTCCTCGACTCCGGTTTCTAGCTTGACGGTTTTGGGACCTTGATAATCTCTACTTCTAAAATTTGCTCGCGTGGTCTCGGAGAGGTGTGTTCTCTCTCCAAGTATGGCAACTCCTCGGCGATGGTCAAGTTCCTTAAGTGGCGTGCCCTTTACAAGTTGGGCTGTTGCCTCAGCCGACTGGTGTCGAGGGTGACTAGCCTACGCTTGGCCCGCTTCCCCAGCGCCACCAGGAACATCACGCTTTTACCTTACGTGTTCTGCGTCAACTACTTTTCCGGTTCCGTCGATTATTCTTGCCGGTTCACCTCCTGTTTCTGACTGCGCTGCTGGGCCACTCCGGTGCGGTAGCTGGGGACGTCGAATTCCAGGATGACCGAGTGGTGGACCACCCGGTCGATGGCCGCCGCCGTGGCCATTGGGTTGGCGAAGATGCGCTTCCACTGGGAGAAGACCAGATTGGACGTGATGCCCATGGACCGGCGTTCGTAGCGTTCGGCGATGAGCGTGAAGAGCACCTCAGACTCTTCGGCCCCTTGGGGCAGGTACCCCAGGTCGTCCAGCAGCAGGAAATCGTAATTGTCGAGCTTTCGTAGTTGTCGTGGCAATGCCAGGTCGCGCTTGGCGGCCAGCAGATCCTGCACCAGCCTGTAGGCCTGGGCGAAGAGGACCGAGCGTCCGGCTTCCGCCAGCCTGTGGCCCGAGGCGCACAGTGCATGGGTTTTGCCGGTGCCGGGCAGTCCGAAGGCCAGCACGTTGACGCCGCAGTCGACGAAGCTGCCGTCAGACTGCTCGCCCAGTTGCTGCCGCAGAGCCAGGGGCACACGGTCGTGCTCGAAGGACTCCCAGGTCTTGCCGGCAGGCAGTCTGGACGCGGTGCGCAGCCTGCCGATGCGGCGCTGCCTCCGGTCCTCGGCCTCCTGCTCCAGCACTTCCAGAAGGGTCTCCAGGGCGTCGCCGTGCCCCGCGGCGGTGAATCGGGACACCGACTGCGCCCCCATGGTGGGCAACCGGAATTGGTGGCACAGCTCCCCGATCCGGACCTGAATGGCGTTGGCGTTCATCATCAGGCCACCCCCGCCAGCAGAGCGTCGTAGACCGTCAGGTCCGGCATCCCGGACAGGCTCAGCACCGGTGCCCGCGGCGTCGTGGGATTCGCCAGTTCTTTCACAATGGCATAGTCGAAGGGCTCTCCGGCCTCCAGCAGCAGGACCAAAGCGCTGTCCACCGTGGACTCCATAGTTGTCGCCGCAAGGTGCAGGATCCGCACGTACTCCACGTCAGTCCGTTCGCCTCGCCACCTCTTGAGGGCGTCGTAGGCCAAGCGGAAGGTCATGGTGGGAAACATCTGCTCACGGAACCGGTAGCGGGCGAAGGCCCCGGGCTTGCGCACCAGGGAGCCGATGACGTGGCGGTAATTGACGTTGGCCTCCCTTTCACCGCGCACCCGCTCCATGCGTTCCACCAAGTGGCCCTTGTAGTACACTTCCAGATGCTCGGCGTACAAGCGTATCTGCACCTCCTTTCCGATGAGCCGGGAGGGTAAGGTGTAGGTCCGTCCGGCTGCCTGGATGGTGCTCCACTTGCGCACCCGGGCCTGGTAGTTGACGTACTCCGGCACTGGAGCTGGAGGCAGGCACTGCAGAAGTGGGCGTTCCTCCTCAGCTTCCCTTGCACCAGGCGGTTGCGCCGCTCAACCACCTAGCCAACGAAGCCGGTGTAGGACTCGGCGGAATCGAAGTCCCGGCTGCCCCGCAGCATCAGAGCCTGGTCCAAAGCGTCCTTCAACCGGTAATGAGCCTGCTCGGCCACGCAATTCTCGTGGGATTCCCCGGAATTGATCAGCGTGGACTCGAGCCCGTAGTGGTCCAGGAGCTCGGTGTAGTTGTCGTTCAGTGCCCGGCCGCGGCTGCGCTTTATTTCATGGGTGAGGGCCGAGGTGTTGTCGGAGCGTATGACCTGGGGCGCGCCGCCCGGTTCCCAGAGCGCGTTCTGCAGTCCCTGCTTCAGGGCCAGAAAGGTCTCGCCAGCAACCACCTCGGCGTAGCGCCACCCTGAATGGCTCAACACCAGCTGGAACAGCAGGTGGCGGTAGCGCCGGCCGCCGATGGTTACTCCCAGAGAGTTGCAGCGGGTGAAGTCGAGCTGCGCCACCCGGCCAAGTGGATGCTCCTGGGGGAAGTAGACCTCCTGATCCAGCGTCATATGCCCTGCCAGTAAGCTGTTCAGAACTTGGAGTCTCGTCTGCTCTTTGGGGGTCAAAGTC
The DNA here is from genome assembly GCA_965219395.1 of Dehalococcoidia bacterium. Lineage (GTDB taxonomy): Bacteria > Chloroflexota > Dehalococcoidia > Lucifugimonadales > UBA3495 > VXOI01. Next base: position 1,912,847 of record CBDCNN010000002.1, on the reverse strand, counting down.
ACATTCTCCGTGAGGTGAATGTGACATTTCTGCTGGCCAGTTAGCCAGGACGCTTTCGCTGGACGTCAACACCATTGACACTCGATGTAACGCCAGTATTTTTGCTCGTCAGGCAGGCGGTCGGCGGTGTCCAGAGGCGCTCTGAACACGATTTCGTCTACTCCCGGGAAATGAGTCTTTAGGCGCCGTCTTCACTGGCAAAAGCTGAGAACTCCAGTGGTAAGTCGTCCAGGTCCAGTTCAGTTTGTGTTGTTTCCAAATCGCCTTTTTCTACCAGCAATATGGACATACATACTTGCGAGTAGCACGTGTCTGCCATCTCTGAGACCTCATGGAAATAGCCGGTGCCTCTCAAAGCTCGCGGGCGGGGCTCCAAGTCTAATAGGAAGCTGATCACCTCGTCGGCGTCGCTCACTACATAGGGAACTACCGCCTCCTGTTCCTGCCCATCGAATTGGATTCGATAGTGAGAATCTTGGAGGCCTCCTTGTCCTTCGATATCCTTTAACAGGCGCATATCTGCCAAAACGAACCTGCTGGTTACTCGGTACATTTCCTTCCATACTTCCTGGTATCGAGGCTCGATAACCAGCACACTGGTGCAGTGGACCAAGTCGAATGTCCCGTCGTCGAAAGGAATTGTCACCCCATCGGCGACCTCAAATCGGGCTTCCTGATAGGTCCGGCGGGCTAGGTCGACGGCGGGCTCGGCTATGTCTATTCCAGTATAGTCAATGGTTGGTTCCAGGGCACGCATGATGTTGAAGAATCCGCCAGAGGCACAGCCCACATCCAGTACTTTAATCCCCGGAAACAAAACCCTTGGCAAGAAAACTCGCTCCGATGGGTAAAGGTCGGACACTTCATGACGATGTTTGGAGTAATAATCGATGGCGCTGGGCTGGGACCATGCCTTGGCATTTTCCAAAATGCGCATTCTCCTGTTCAAGAGTTAGCTGGCATTAAACGCCTGCGGTTTCCGGTGGATGGGTGGGCGAAAACAGCCTTATCTCCGAGCTTTCTCGGGATTCAGAGTTTCTGTAGCAAAGAGTTTTTCAGCTGCTTGGAGGTCTTCCAAAGTATCAATCTCCGCCCATTTATTCGGCGCGGCACAGAGAACGGCCAAACGCATGGAGCCTTGAGAAATCAGGTCGGCGAAGACCGCCTCATAATATTGGTCATACCGTTGCTGCGCCACGTAGGAATCGAGGCAAGGAACTATCTTGTTCTGCAGGGTCTCTTGAGACAGTTTATAGATATTTACCGTTTTGTAAGCGGATGCGTAGTCGAAATCATCCCCTTGGTGCGCTTTGAGGATCATCCTGCTAGCCCTCGGGCCATTGGCCTGGATAATCGTCCCATCCATGTAAGGCTGAAATCTTTCGACGATAGCAACGTTCGGCTCAGGAGTTTGAGCCAGTCTCTGCAACAACTCGGGTTCGAAAACCAAGTCCCCTTCCAGCAAGAGGACCTGGTTATCCAGGTGTTGTCGGGCTAACCACAGGGAGTAGATGTTGTTGGTGCGGTCATAAATATGATTTTGAACGTAGTGTATGTTCATGTCGCCATATCTGATTCCGTACTTCCCGGACACTAATTCCGAAAGATAGCCCACTACCAGGATTACGTCTCGGACACCTGCCGTCAACAACGCTTCCAGCTGATGCTCCAAAATGGGCTTGGAATTGACCGGGACCAAACATTTTGGAACGGACATCGTAATGGGGCGCAATCGGGTGCCCATGCCCGCAGCGAGGATTACTGCCTTCATCCTCTACCTCCACTGGTGTAATCCGGATGTCCGAGAGATGATTCGGCTTTTAGTCCCTGTAGGGCAGCTACTAGAGCCGTATTGTCCGCTTGGGTGCGGGAAGCAATTCGTATGTAAGGGCCCTCCAGCCCCTCCTTCCCACTGCAATTGTTGACCAGAATATTGTGCTGCTCGAAAAGGGATGAAGTTAATTCCTCTCCGGTTAGGCCGTAAAGAACCCGGCACAAGACGAAGTTGCCTTCGGTGGGGAAGGGGTAAAGGTAGGGCACTCCGCGAAGTTGTTGAAACAGCCGCTGGGTCGCTTCCCGCACCTTTAAGCACGACACCGTGAACTCCTCTCGGTACTCTCCGTAATGGCGTAAGAAGAACTGGGCTAAAGAGTTGATGTTCCAGATGGGGAGGTCTTGTCGCAGCTGCTTGACGCGCTCACTATTCCCGGATACAGCATACCCCAAACGAAGCCCCGGAATTCCGTAATTCTTGGATAAACTCTTCAACACGATCAAGTTCGGAAATTCAAATACTAAGTTTGATGCTGCCTGGTCCGATTCCGCGGTTACGAACTCAATAAACGAGTCATCCACCAACACCAGGTCCAGGTCCCTGAGGTCTTCCAGCAAAAAGGCAAGGTCAGATTTGGAGATAAGGGACCCGGTGGGGTTGTTGGGCCGGATGAGTACAGCCGCATTGGCCCGCGTTTTTCTTACGTGCCGGACAAACGCTTCCGGGTCGAGTTTGAATTCGTCACCAAGGCGGAAGGGGCTGACTTTCCTGCCCAAGGTCTTGGCTCGGTTGGTGAACTCATTGAACGTAGGCATAGGGATGGCCAGATTACGGACGAATCGATTGACCAAAATGTCTATCAATTCGCTGGCGCCGTTTCCGACCACCACCTCATGCTCGGTTAATCCCAAAGGGCCCGCCAGTAATGATGATACATACCAGTTGGTCGATGGATAAGCCTTGACCAATTCAGTCAAGTGTGTGCCCAGGTCCTCCAAGAGAGCCTCGGGAGGGAAAAAGGGGTTGGTCATGTAACAAAAGTCTTTGACTTCAAAGTCCCAAAATCCACCGTACAAGGAGGACAAATATTCTACGGTCCGGTCGGGCATGGATACCTCCAACGGGAGCCTTAAGCACAAGACACAGCAGGTCTTGGTTGCCTTTAAGGAGTCTCGGAAATTCGGGTAGGGTCCCAGTGGGCTGGGGGAATCGTAGGAGGCAGCCAGGTAGGGACTCCTGATGACGCTTCGTGGGCGACCCGAACTGCCAAAACGCCCAAAACGAAGGTTGAACCGGAAACCCACGTCCATGAAGCGCCATCAAAACATCCAGAGATTCCGATTCCCACGATAAAAAGGGCTACGGCCAGACTGTAAGCATTTACCCGCCTGTATCAATACCTTAATTGATTGGAGGTGTCAACTTGGGAGGCTAAATGTTTCCCAGCGCCTTATTGCTGCCTAAATCGAGGCGCTGATATGACTTCTCAGATTGATTGGGCGAGGAATAAATCCTAGGCAGTAGAAAAATACCAGCCTCTCTAGCGAGTTCACTCCGTCGATAAAACGCAGAGCCGTCCTGAAACGCTTAATGGGTCTGGGTTATAGACGTAGCTTTCGCCTTTGGCCAGCTTCTCTTGGTAGAGCACTTCCTCGTGATCGCCGTATCTGATAATCAACGCGTACCAGTCATCACGAGGCAGACCAATCATCGCGTAGCCCTGCTCGTCAGTCCGGTAACTGCCTAGTCCGGTGACCAAGACTTCCGCGCCGGATACTGGTCCGCCGGCTTGGTCAAGAACCCGGACCCGGCTGTCGCCCGATTGCGGGATGGCTCGCACCGAAATCGGGCTTTCCGGGACCAATTCCAGGATATCCTTCTCGTACCCGGTCCTCTTAGGAGTCATCCAATCGGCGCCATACTTGCACCGCAGATATTCTTCCGGTGGATTCGGCACGAGGAACTTCTCGCCGATGAAGTCAATTTCCTTCAGTTGAGTGACCAGTCCGACGGGGATTCGGACCCCAGGGTACTGAATTATGTTGTCGTCGACGATCCGATGGCAGATCCAGTCCGTCCTAATATTGGCCTTCACCATCGCCACACTTATGTAGTCGTCGTTGGGTTCCACTTTGGCAAAATACCCGTTGTCCCTGAAGGCAGCCACAACCCGGTCTATTGAATTCTCGGTGAGCCCGTGAAGTCCGATGACGGAGCTTAAATCCAAGTCATCATCCCACGGAATGAATCCGTTGTCCCTAATTGCGCCGAGACATGTCCCCTGACGAAGAAAGAAAACCACGCCCAGTTGGTCCATGACCTGCTTTGCTTCCTTCAGCATCCTTGCGGCGGTTGCTGGGTCCATCGGCTGCAAAACCGAATACGACCTCTCCAAGGCCGCCTCATCGGCCCCATTGCTCGGCGCCATATTCCCTCCTTACCCTGACTCAAGTTTAGAACATCCGACTCCCGCCTCAGTTAAGCCCGAATCCACCGAGCGAGGGCGAGGTGGGGTGTCCTGAAGCGGCAAGAGGATGCTCCTGTGAATCTGGGATAATGGGTTTGAAACACGAAACCCGCCAGAAACCGGGAGCACCAAACAGAGGGTACCACGCAATCACCCTGACCGCATCCGTATCGCCTTCGACGACCACCGCCTGCTGGCCATTGCCGGGCTGGCCAACCTGGCCCTGCACCTCGGCATGTCCCAACTGGTTGAACAGCACCTCGACCTGGGCGACGCCCCTGGCCGGGCCAACACCGGAGACAAGCTGATGACCCTGGTGGCCTCCGCTCTGGCCGGCGGCGACTGCATCGACGTCGCTGATGCGCTGCGTTCCGGCAGCACCGGACGGGTGCTGGGCTGCAAGGTCAAGGCACCGTCCACCCTGGGCACCTTCCTGCGCAGCTTCCGCTGGGGCCACGTCCGCCAGCTGGACCGGGTGAGCCGCCAGTTGCTGGCCCGGGCCTGGGCGGCTGGGGCCGGACCCGGCGACGGTCCGCTGACCATCGATTTGGACTCCACCATCTGCGAGACTTATGGCCTGAGCAAGGAGGGGGGCCGCCATCACGGCTATACCGGCCAGCGGGGGCTATCACCCGCTGCTGGCCGTCGCGGCCGGCACCGGCGAGGTGCTGATGGCCCGTCTCCGCGAGGGCCGGGCCAACACCGCCCGGGGCGCTGGCCATTTCCTGAGGGAGACGGTGAGCCGGGTACGCTACGCCGGGGCCAAGGGTCAACTCACGGTACGGGCCGACAGCGGCTTCTATAACCACGCCGTGGTCCAGGTCTGCCGCAAGACGGATGTCCGCTTCTCCATCACCATCCGCCAGCGCCAGAACCTGCGGGACCTGATAGAGGCCATACCCGAGGCGGACTGGACGCCGGTCCCCTACTGGATGGACGGTGCCGCCGACGTGGCGGAGACCAGCTACAGAGCCTGTCCCAATAAATGAAGCGTAATGAGGAATTGGAAGGCTTGAGAGGTCGATAGCCGTACAGTGACCTTGCCATGCCCAGCCAGAGATCGGGGATAGGTCGGACAGCGCCGATGAGCACGTGTTCTCGGCACGATTCACCAAGCGCGGTGAGGTTCCGGTGGCCACGGGGTCGGACACGGTGTTCCCCCAAATAGCTGGTTGAAGATGCGGGAGCGCCACACTCGCCAAAGGGTTCTCAGGTTGAACGATGTGGCCAATACGGTCCACTCAGCCGCTACGTTGGTCAGACCGCGTAAGAGGAACCTGCGGCCCGCTTGTTGCTCCTTGATAATCCCGAACACCGGCTCGACCACTTGCTTCCTCAGTTTGTAAACCTCGGTGGCCGCCGGGGTGGTCATCCAAGCGCGGTGACGCCGCAGTGTCACGTCGTACGGTCCAACGGTTACGTTGCGGCCATCCTTGCTTTTCGTGCACACCCCAAAGGCAGGACACGCCGGGCAGACGGCGCCGGGTGCCCGGTAAAACCGGTAATGGACTCCGTTGGGGGGTATGTGGATACGCTCGAAGGGGAGCACCTTTCCCCGGGGACATATGAAACTGTCGTTGCTCTCATCGTAGGCGAACCGGTCCTTGTGGTACGGATGATCCCGATACTGGCGACGTGATGACGCCGGCATGGCCACTGCCTGGCCCCTGCCAGCGCTATCCTCCAAGTTGGTCCCCGAGTGATAGCCCGCATCCGCCAACGTCATCGCCGCTTTGGACCCCGTAGTCTCCTCGGCCTGCTCCAGCATCGGCGTAAAGGATGTGTGATCGTTCGGTTCATCTACGAGGCCGACCGCAGTAATCAACATCCCATTCACATCCCCTTCCGTCGCGACCGGCGAGACCATTGCCTGACCGTTGTAGCCGGGGACAATGCCCTGCCGCGTCTTCATCAACCGGGCATCTTTGTCCGTCAGGTTGATGTGCTTGAGATTCTCTTGGCCAGCCAGGTCGTCCATCGCCTGCCTCACCCGTTCCCTCAAGGCTCTCTTGTCGGCCAACTCCTCCGGCAGATGGACGGCGGCGTATCCTCTCCCGCCTCGTTCTGAGCCTCAAGGTCGGCTATCGCCCTCTCCAGCCGCTTCAGTAAGCGGCCTCCCCTTTCGGCGTCATAGGTTCTGTCTTTCGTGGCGTTGGCTGCCACTTTCGACCCGTCCACCGCCTGCACCGCCAGGTCAACCAACTCCATCGCCACGGCCGTGCGCACGGTGCGCTTGAACAACTCCCTCATAGCCTGGCAGTGAGCCTTGCAGAACCGCCATAGAGTGTTGTGGTCGGGATGCTGCCACCCGGTCAACCATAGATACGGTATCTGGTCCCGGCACGCCGCCTCCAGCTTCCGGCATGAGCGCAACCCAGTCATGAACCCGTATAGCCACACGCAAAGTAGCGCGCGAGAGTGATAGGCTGGCGCTCCCAGAGGGTCCCCCTCCATTTCTACGCCAAGCTCCGCCCAACCCTCCCGGTCCAACCCGTCAACGAACTCGGCGACAAATCGCGCTGGGTGGTCCAACGGCAACAGTTCGTCCAAGGACGGCGGCAATAGCCACACCTGCTCCCGGTCCATGTCTCGAAGCGGCATCTTTTCGGCACCCCGAATCAGGCTTGCCCACAGCCTACACCCCAACCTTCCTCCTGACTTTTGAGACAGGCTCTATACCCCCTTCAGCACTGAACCCGGCGCCGCGCCGGTGCGGCTCATCGTACGCCGGGTGAGGCCCACCCCCGGCTCCCAGTTGGCGCTCCTCACTAACCAGAGTGTTCACGCGGCGACTGGCGCGCCGGGAGGTGCGTGCGTGGTGTGTTCGAAGAGTTCGGACATAGGCACCAACTGGTAGCCCAGCTGTGCCGCCCGGCGCTTGGCCGCGCGTAGCGCACGCTGCTGGTATTCACGTTCGTAGTATTGCGCTCCGGCGTCCAGGTACTCCCGGCCGTAGCGCAGCATCGAGTAGATGAGCCTGGCCAGCTTGTGGGCGGTGGCGGTGATGGCCTTGGGCGCACCCAGATGGGCTGTCTTCCGCCGCAGGAAGGCGCCCAAGGCGCTGCCGAAACGGTGCAGCGCGTTGGCCGCCAGACGCAATGCCGCCGCGGCCCGGCTGGCGCTGGGCTTGGTCCGGGAGCTGATCACCTTTCCGCCAGTGATGCGGTTGTTGGGACTCAATCCCAGCCACGAGGCGAAGTGCTTCGCGCTGGGCCACTTGGACATGTCAGTTCCCACCTCGCTGATCACCTTCAGCGCAGTATAGCCGTCCACCCCATCGATGCGGGGCAGGTCCACCCCGGTCATACGGTACAGGTGGGTCTGGACGTCGAAGCTAGGCGCATTGTTCTGATTACGCTTATTGCCATTGGGGGCGGGAGGTTCGCCGTCGCCGCGGTCCTCAAACCCCTCCAGTTGGGCCTCGATCTCCCGGTCGCACTCGGCAATCTTGCCCTGATAGAACCGGTACAGTTCCAGGGCTTGGGTCAGCTCGAAGATGTGCTCCTTGCGCCAGTGGCCCTGGAGCGACCTGGCGATGGTCCCCTCGTCGGCTTTGATCCGGTGATCGCGCAGCCGGGCCAGCTTTCGGGGATTCCTCTCACCCCTGACGATGGTATCGATGATGTCCATTCCGGTCTTGCCAGTGATGTCTCTGATGACGTGCTGGAGCTTCACGTTCATCTGGGTCAGTGCCTTCTGCATGTGCTGGATATGCTGGGAGGCGTACTGCACCAGCATGGCCCGCTGTCGCAGATAGCTTCGCAGGCGGCGGATCTCATCCTCCGGCCGGAAGGCCCCCGACGGCAGCCCATAGGTGTGAAGCTGCTGCAGCCACTGGACATAGGAGTTACTCAGTTGGTTGGAGAGTGTACTTGGGATAAGCCAGGTAATCTCGTAAGGCCGACCGGATGATGTTGGCTTTGGACTCGTACCAGGAGACTCCGGCACTCAAGCGGTGGGCTTCCAGCCGCAGGAAGGCTTGGAGGGACAGGCGGATGTGATTCCGCTGTCCCTCTGCCGTACGCACTTGGCATTTCTCCACGCCACAACGTTGTTTGAGGCCCCGGTGGTACGTTTCGATTCCCCAGGCTTGGCGCGCTATGCTTTCCCGTTGTTGCTCCGTCATTTCCAGGTCATTGGTGGCCCAGTGTTCCACGTCCCCGTCTTTGGAAACCGTCCGAAACACTCGGATAAATCCATAGCCTCGCAGATGCACCTGCCGGCCTTCCTGGGGTATCGCCACGGTGGCCAAGGGCAAGTTCCCCGCTCCCTCGGGATTCACCCGCCGGTTGGACCGCAGTTGGCTCAGCCAGAACCATCCCTTATCCCTGATGGCTTTCAAATTCTCCAGGCTGGTATACCAACTGTCGAACAGCACCCAACGGGGCTGAAAGCCCCGCCCCTCCGCCACCTCCAGCATCTGCCGGAAGTGGCCGTTCTTGGTCAGACCGCTCAGGGGACGGTCATAGACCCGGAAATCGCAGGGTATCAGCGCATTGCCATCAGTCCACAACAAGGTCAGCAGGTTGATGCCCCATACCACTCGCTTATGCTTGCCGCTCCAATGCCGGGACACCAGTTCCATCCGCTTGGCGTAGGGCTTGTCCAGGGTGGTGTCGTCCAGCACCAGCACCCCCTCCTCTCGTCGCACCAATCCCCGGGTTTCCTGCCACAGCGCCTCCGTGCCGGGGGGCTGTCTCCGCAGCAGACGGGTGAATGCGTCATGGGCTGGAGCTTGCGGTGATTCCGGTTGACACCGCGCCGCTTCGCTGCAGGTAAATCTCCTCTGGGCTGCCACCAAGAACTGAATGTAGTCCACCGCATCACACTTGGCCGGGTTCATCTCCCCCACCTCCGCCTCACTCCCTCTATCTTATCCCATCCCCAGCCTTAGCTCTCTCAACTGCGTAACTCCTAGGACAATCAAGAAAGAGCACATCATAGTTGAAATTTGGTCGGGTCTTGATCCCAATCGTGCTGGGATTCGGACGCTACGGGACCTTGTCAACAGCGGGGAAATCAAGCATGTCTTTTCCTACAAACCGGACCAGTTGTACCGGGACGCGCTGCACGGCGCGAACTTCATCAGGCTGTGCCGGAGACGCGGAGTAACACTGCATTTCGCGGATGGAACAACCGTCGAATCCGCCCTAAACCAAAGCCAAGGTGGGATGTGCATATGGCTGGTGATGGGGACCTGGATTGGGGTTACGCAGGAACTCCTCTGCCCTTGATTGCAGGATGGTCCGGCAGCGGCGCTTGACCTCCTCTTTCCGCCCGGCCAGCGCCTCCAAGAAGTTGCCGACTTTCTCCTGCACCAGGGCTTTGGTCCCCAGGCACAGGTTTCCGGTGGCCTCCTCTCGCGCCCAGCCCCAGATGGCCTCATCAGCGTTGAAATCCGGGCTGTAGCCCGGCAGGTTCACCAGACGCAGGTTCAGCCCTGGTGTCCGGAGATATTCCCTCACTGCCTCGCCGCGGTGGGCCGGGGCATTGTCCCAGATCACGTTCAGCCTCTCGGTGTGCCGCTCCCGCAACTGCCCCAGGAAGGCTGCCGACGTTCCTGAGTTGCTGTTCCCTTCCAGTTCCATCCATTCCACCTCACCGGTCTCCAAGCACACCGCCGAATAGTAACTGGCCTTCTCTCCGTACCTCGGACTGCTGGAATCCACCAATGCCGGCTCTCCCCTAAGCACCCACTTGCCCCGCAACTCGGCGTCGGCTCGAAAGTGGGCCTCGTCGGCAAAGAATGTCTTGGCTTTGCTTTGACACGCCTCCTCCATCAGGGCCGCGTACTCCGCCACGAAGGACTCCCGCCTGACCTCATCCGCCTTGAGCAGCCGTTTCTTGGGACGCTTGAAGGCGAAGCCCAGCCGGTGCAGCCAGTAACGTCACCCCGTACTTGATACGGGGTCAGACAACTGCTACGGCTCAGGCTGATGCCGCACCGTTCCCAGACAAACCGGTTCACCACCCTCCAGTTCCAGTTGGCCATTTCAATACCCGCCGCCCCTGGCAACTCCTGCACCGCCCCTGTCAGCGCCGCCTGCCCCGCCTCGCCGAGGGCGGGGGGGAACCTCCGGTCTGCTCGAATATCAGGGCCTCCGGACCGCCCTCCCCGAAGGCAGCGGCCCACCGGCCTATGGTGTGGGGGTCCCGTCCCAGTGCCTCCGCAGTGGACCATGCCGTCCAGCCTTGCGCCAGCAGCCAGACGGCGTGCCAGCGTTCACGCTCCCTTGGCGTGGGCGCCAGAATCATCCTCCGGTGCAGGTCCCTTGTATCCATCTCCCACTGCTCAAGAAACCGGTCAATCTCCCTCACACTCATCACCAACCCCCACAACTCCTGAGACCAGTTAATCCAGTTACCTCACAAATCTACCCTATGTGTCTGCACATTTCACCTTGGCTTTGGTTTAGAAGGTGAGGAACTTCAGAAGCTCATGGGGTTGCTGGGGGTTAGGATCACCCTGATGCGGGGTGATTCCGGCGAGGGAAGGGGTGGTGGTGACGGGAATTCTCGATCCGACCTTATTCACCATTGGACGAACATCGGCATTACGACGTGGACGTAATCGTCGCTGTCGGTTGGCTTGAATACGCCGGGGCTGGAGGAAGTTGTGGTCTCGATGGCAACACGTCCCCTTTCAAGGACTCCCAGGACATCAAGCAGGTAACGGCTGTTGAAGGCGATCTTGCCCTCCTCGCCCTCGAGCTCGGCGACGTCCACAACGTCTTCGTTATCGCCCACCTCCTCAGAGCGGGCGGATATGACCAGCCGGCCCCCGGAATCACCATCGCCGTCATTGGGCTGGACGTGCATGCGCACGATGTTGGAGCCGTCGCGGGCGAAGATGGCGGCGGTCCGAGCGGCACGGAGCGTTTCCTGCAGATCCAGGATCGCCCTGGTCGTGTAGCTTTGGGGAATAAGCTGGTCATAGTTGGGGAACGTGCCCTGCAGCAACTGAGAGACCAGTTCCACCGTATCGCCGCCTTGAATCCTGAACATCACCTGCCCACGCTGAGGGGTGAGCCTTATGTCCACCGGCTCAGAATTGTCGCCGAGAAGTCGGTGAATTTCGGTCATTGTGCGGGCCGGGATGATGACGCTCATTTCTTCCGGGGTGGACTGAGCCAGCTCGCCGTGATGGACCGCGAGCCGAAAGCCGTCGGCCGCGGCCATGGTGAACCCCCCCTCGCGGAGCTTCATCTCGACCCCGGTAAGGACGGGGCGGGATTCCTCAGTAGCAGCAGCGAAGGCGACGCGAGATATGGCAATCCTGAGGTCGGAAGGCTGAACCTGCGCTACGACAGCGTCTTCTATGGTCGGTATGGGAGGGAACTCTGACGCGTCAGTACCGTTGATGTTAGCCTGGGAGCGTCCGGACTTGATCTGGAGCACCCTTGTGCCAGGCTCAATCTCGATGTCGATACGGTCACTGCCAAGAGAGTTCACGAACTCGGTCAGAAGACGTGCAGGTACCGTGACTGCGCCCTCCACTTCGACCATGGCGCCAATCCAAGTCGTAATGGAGATCTCCAGGTTGGTAGCCGAGAGCCTCAACATCCCGCCATCTGTAGAAAGCAGCACGTTCTGGGTCACCGGCAGGGTAGCCCGGGTGGCTACCGCACGTCCCACAACGGCCAGACCCCTGGTTAGATTCTCCTGCAAGCACGAAATCCTCATCGCACCCCCCTGAAACCTGGCCTCGTCAGCCACTCCGATTTAGTAGTTTGTACCGACATAACGATCGGCAAGCCATTATATGCCAAATCTGTCAGGTGTGGCACACCAGAGACTTGGCCGGGCAGGGCAACCGCATTCTAATTTGGAGCGAGAACCAAGCAGCCGATTTAACCTCTGAGCGGTTGAAAAAACCGATTTTGACAGAATATGAAGGATGTTTGATGCCGGGCGCCGATGGATTTGGGGACTTCCATCTCGGTCGACTTTAGAATGCGGTTGCCCTGCTTGGCCGGGCCGAAGGGGATTCAAGGCGTTGCCCCTAGACCAACCGCTTCCAGATACTGGCTCAGGGTGTTGCGTGGCCCCCACAACCAACATTTTTTAGATTTGCTTTGTGTCCTATTCTGTTGCTTTCGGCGGGATCGGGGGTCAAACCACGGTAAGTTGCCCAAAAATTCTCGGTCAGATCATGTTCATCTCCGTTCTCAAAAAGAGCATTTCGAGAGGATCATCTGAGCGACGATACACCCTCTCGTTTTGTTGCCCAGGAAAATCAACAAACTGATTCCCGATGGTAGCAAACTATTGGACGTTCAAGTTGTTACGATGTCATGGTAGAGGGTGGCCAGCGAGCTGATCAAGGCGCAACTGTAATCAGTGGTGAACAGGGCAGTCATGGCCGCAGAGGGAGGCCCTTTGGGGTTGACCCAAGAAACATCTGGGTGCTTATCCAATGTGGACGGAGGGTTGGGATGAGGAACGCCTTTCCCATGGATCGCGTACCTGCGCAATGGCCTCGTCGACGTCTAGCAGCCATCACTAAATGGAGACTGTGCGAGGCCATCTGGCCAGCGACCGACGGGATGGCCTGTGTGCAGAATATCAGGCGGGACGCTGCAGACACTCTGATATAATACCGGCGGTCTCGGAGCAGACGTCATGACAGATTTGCTTTTTCACGATCACAGCTACCTGCGCGAGTTTGACGCCACCGTTACGGACGTCGAGGAGACGGGCGTTGCGCTGAACCGGACCGCTTTCTACATCGGCGGAGGGGGCCAGCCCAGCGACAACGGGGTCCTGACGGCGGACGGGCACGAATATCTCGTCACGGGAGTCAAGAGGGACGGGGGACATCTTGTCCACCTGATCGATGGCGACCGACCCGCAGCGGGCAGCGCGGTCTCCGGACGAATCGACTGGGAGCGGCGGTACCGGTTGATGCGGACCCACACTGCGCTACACATCCTGTGCGGAGTGGTCTGGCGGGACTACGGTGCCCTGGTCACTGGCGGCAACATGCAGCCAGGCGAGGCCCGGATGGATTTTGAGCTGGAGCGAATGTCGTCTGACTTCGCCGAGGAAGTCGAGGCTAAAGTCAACGAGGAAGTAGCCGCCGCCCGCAGCGTCCTGGTTGCAAACCTGCCTCGCGAAGAAGCGGAGGAGATTCCAGACCTGATCCGCACCAAGATAAACCTACTGCCCACCAACATCCGCGAGGTTCGGACAATTGATATCCAGGGACTCGACGTGCAGGCCGATGGCGGCACCCACGTGAACAACACCACCGAGGTGGGAAGCATCCGGGTGGTCGGGCACGAGAGTAAAGGGCGTATCAACAAGCGCCTGCGCATCGCCCTGGAAGACTAGCGAGGAATAGCCCTATGCCCCGCAGCGTGGTCGGAATTGATGTCGGTGGCACGTTCACCGACATCGCCGTCTTGCAGGACGGACAGCTGACGGTCCACAAGCTCCCCTCGACGCCTCAGAACCCCTCGCTTGGCATCGTGCAGGGGGTGAACGAAGTCGGCATTGCACCGGAATCGGCCGACTTTGTTCACGGCTCCACGGTGGCCACCAACGCTTTGCTGGAAGGCAAGGGGGCCCGCACTGCACTAGTCACTACCATGGGCTTCGAGGACGTGCTGGAGATAGGCCGTCAGAGCAGGGCCGAACTGTACAACCTCGAACAGGACCGCACCCCCACCCTGGCGCCTTGGGAGCTGAGATTCGGTCTGTCAGAACGTGTCGACTATACCGGGACCATCCTTGAGGACCTGCAGCCTGACGCCATAGAGGCGCTGATGGAGCTGGTAACGCAGTCCAGCGTCGACGCGGTGGCTGTCTCGTTCCTCTTTTCTTTCCTGAACCCGGTGCACGAGGACATGGTCAATGAGGCCCTCCGCAGACTGGACCCGAGGCCGTTCATTTCCCTGTCATCCCAGGTGCTGCCGGAGTTCCGGGAGTTTGAACGCACCAGCACTGTGGTGGTGAACGCCTACGTGGGCCAGGTGATGAGCCGCTACCTCGGTGAACTGGAAGAGACCCTGGGTGAGGGACTGCGCATCATGCAGTCCTCCGGCGGCAGTATCACAGCACGGCTCGCGGCCGAACAGCCGGTGCGCACCATCCTGAGCGGCCCTGCAGGCGGTGTTGTAGGCGCGTTCCACGTTTCGTCGCTGGCTGGTTATCCGGACATCATCACATTGGACATGGGCGGGACTTCCACGGATGTCTCGCTGTGCCCGGGGCGGATCAAGGAAACCGGCAGTTCCAACGTGGGCGGCCACCCGATCAGTGTGCCAATGATCGAGATACACACGGTGGGAGCAGGGGGAGGTTCCATAGCGCGGGTGGACACCGGTGGCGCGCTGTCGGTGGGTCCGCAGTCGGCAGGGGCCGATCCTGGCCCGGCTTGCTACGGGAGGGGCGACCAGCTGACGGTGTCCGACGCCAACCTTTTGCTGGGGCGACTGCGGCCGGACCATTTCCTGGGAGGGCGCCTCACCCTGGACCTGCCGAGGGCCCGCGGCCTGATGGCCTCACTGGCGGGCCAGCTCGGGCTGGGCGAACAGCAGGCTGCGCTGGGGATCCTGAGAGTTGTTAACGCCAACATGGAGCGGGCGATTCGCGCCATTTCGCTGGAGCGGGGTTACGACCCTCGAAATTTCACGCTGGTGCCGTTTGGAGGCGCAGGTCCGGTGCACGGCTGCGACCTGGCGCGGGAACTGGGGATTCCCAGAGTGCTGATACCGGCCCGTCCCGGCATACTGTCGGCCCTGGGGGTGGCCATCGCCGACATCGTAAAGGACTACTCCCGCACGGTTATGCTGCGGGGCGCCGACCTTGACCGCTCGCGCCTGGAGGAGGAGTTCCATGGGATGGAGGGACTGGCCCGGGCGGAGCTGGAACAGGAGGGGCTGCCATCCGGCCGCATGACGGCGCGGCGGTTCTTGGACGTGCGCTACGTCGGTCAGTCCTTCGAGCTTACGGTTGACTATCCGACATCGCGGAGCTCCCGCTCGTCTGAGGGGCTTGCGCGAGCAATTTCCGACAGCTTTTACAGGGCGCACCTGCAACGGTTCGGCTATGCCGACAGGAACGAACCGGTCGAAATCGTCAACCTGCGCCTGAAGCTGGACCTGCCGGTGGACAAGCCTGACCTGCAACTGGAATCGGGGGCTGGTTCCGGTACGGCGCAGGCCGAGATGGAGAGGGTCGACGTTGTCTACCGGGAGGGAGAACTGGAGACTCCCCTGTACAACCGTGACCTGCTTTCCACCGGAGACCGGATCGTCGGGCCCGCCCTCGTCGTGCAGATGGACACCACGACGGTCGTCCCGCCCGGGTGGCTGGGCGATGTGGACGCCTACGGCAATCTGTTGCTGACGATGGGGTAGGTCGGGCAGGAATACACTGGGTCGCTGTTCACGTTTTCTATGAAGTTCTCTTGGTACTATAGAAATGACGTTCTCTGGAGACGGCCCTATCTGAAAGAAGAGTGGTGCGAGTTCGCCGTAAGAAATCTCGTTCGCACCGAGGTGCAACAGGATGGACGGATCCGCCCTTGGGCGTATATTCAAGAGATAGGAATGTACTTAAGGGTCATTACTTTTCCTGACGGAGAAACTGTCCACAATGCGTTCCCTGCCAGGAACTTCAGGAGGTGACAGTCGTGAGAATCAGCTATCACTCAGAAATGGAATCAATGGTCGTACATTTGGCCGACAGGCCCAGCGCCGAGTGCGTGGAAATATACGATGGTGTCGTACTCGATTTCGACTCGGAAGGAATTCTAGTGGGAATCGACATCGACAAGGTCAGCTCTCTCCCTGAGAAGCTAGCGATTCCAGAAAACCTCCCTATGCCAACTACCAGCTCTACGGGGATTGATTCAAGCGATGACTAATCCCACAACCCAAGTTCCATGTGATCTCTCAGTCCTTGCGGTCTTCGCCCACCCCGACGACGAAGGGTTCGGGTGCGGCGGCACGCTGGCGGAGTTGGTGACGGGAGGCCACAAGGTCACCCTGGTCTGCGCCACCAACGGGGACGTCGGCGAAATAAGCGACCCGGCGCTCGCCACCCCAGAGAATCTCTGGCAGGTGCGGCAGGGGGAGTTGCGGACCGCGATGAACGTAACGGGGATCGACGACGTCCGCTTTCTCAACTACCGTGACTCGGGCATGGCGGGGACGGAGGACAACAACCATTCCTCCAGCCTGTTTCAGGCTCCGGCGGCCAAGGTCGTCGAACAGGTGGCGGAAGTGATACGGGAGGTGCGCCCTGACGTGGTCATCACCCACGATCCGACGGGCGGCTACGGCCATCCCGACCACGTCACCATCTGCCGCCATACCGTGGAGGCCGTTGAAGCCTGCAATGACGAAAGCGGACCTCATCTTTACTATCTCTGTTTCCCGCGGAGCGCGTTTCAGAAAATGTGGCAGGCCATGGTGGAGGCTGATGTACGCCCGCCCTTCGCCGCCGATGACATAGATGCGCTCGGCACACCGGACGACGAAGTCACGACGGTCCGCAAGGTCGACAAGTTCCTTGCCATCAAGAAAGAGTCCCTGGAGTGCCACCGCACGCAGATCGATTCCAGTGGCCCGTTCGCTCAGATCTCGCCGGAGATTGTGGACGAAATTATGTCGACTGAATATTTCCAGCTGGTGCCGCTCCCCGGGGTGAAAAGTCGCGACATCTTAGCCGAGATCCCGGGAAGCTAGCCGACGTCATCCGAATCCGAGAGGTGCACCAATGCCCGTTGATCCGATCAGCCTGGAAGTCTTCAAGAGCATGTTCGAGTCGGTGGCCGAGGAAATGGGAGTGGCCCTGCAGCGGACATCCTACTCCCCCAACATCAAGGAGCGGCGGGACTTCTCGTGCGCTGTTTTCGACCCGGCGGGAAACATGGTGGCCCAGGCTGCCCACGTGCCGGTCCACCTTGGTGCGATGCCGGCCTCGGTGAGAGCGGCCCTGGAAGTGTTCCCCAATGCCCTGCGGCCAGGCGACATCGTTATCCTCAACGATCCCTATCTCGGCGGCACGCACCTGCCCGACATCACGATGGTGGCGCCTGTATACGCGGGAGAAAAGGGTCAGCAGCAATTGGCCGGGTTTGTCTCGGCCCGCGGGCATCACGCCGATGTCGGCGGCATGACTCCCGGCTCTCTTCCACTTTCGACCGAGCTGTACCAGGAAGGCACCATCATCCCGCCAATAAAGCTGGCGAGGGGCGGTAGGTTGAACCATGACGTCATCCAGCTCATCTGCCGGAACTCCCGAACCCCCGACGAACGCAAGGGGGACCTGGCGGCGCAGACGGCCTCCATCCGCGTGGGCGAGCAGCGGATGAGGGAGCTCTTTGAACGCTATGGAATGGACGAAACCTCGGAGCACATGGCTGCCCTGCTGGACTACTCTGAGCGGGTGACCCGGCAGACCATCCGGGACATTCCCGACGGAGAATACAGCGTCCTTGACTATATGGACGACGACGGCCTGACCCAGGAGCCGGTGCCCATCGCCGTCAAGATCACGGTCTCCGGCGACGAGATGGACATAGACTTCACCGGCACCTCTCCGCAGCGGCCCGGCTGCATCAATGCGCCGGCAGCGGTAACGGTGTCGGCCTGCCTGTACGTGGTGCGCTGCCTGTTGCAGGAGCAGGCCCCCGCCAACCAGGGCTGCCTGCGCCCGCTGCACATCAATGCGCCTGAAGGAACACTGGTCAACCCCCGCCCGCAGAGAGGTGTCGCCGGCGGCAACGTGGAAACCTCGCAGCGGATCACCGATGTGCTATTCGGCGCCCTGGCCCAGGCATTGCCCCATGTCATTCCGGCGGCAAGCCAGGGCACGATGAACAACATGATTATCGGCGGCCACGACCCGGTCCGCGATAAGCCTTATGTCTACTATGAGACAATCGCCGGTGGCATGGGCGCCCGCCCCGACAAGGACGGCATCTCGGGCATCCAGACCCACATGACCAACACAATGAACACGCCGATCGAGGCAATGGAGTTCGCGTTCCCGCTGCGCCTCCGGCGTTATGCCCTCAGGCGAGGCTCCGGAGGGGACGGCCTGTACAAGGGCGGCGACGGCGTTGTGCGAGAGGTGGAATTCCTGGCCCCCGCCCGGGTAACGCTGATGTCGGAACGTCGTCGGCTTCCCCCGCCCGGTTATCACGGAGGCCACCACGGAGAACCGGGCGAGAATACACTGTTTCGCGGTGGATTCGAAGAAGTGCAACTGGCGGGCAAGGAAATCATCGACGTCGAGCCGGGCGATGTGATAAGCGTGCACACTCCCGGCGCAGGTGGCTGGGGCACGCCCGAGCACGGGCACCAGCACTGACACCGTCGATGAGGCTTGCCCCCCTTCTGGCACTCCTGGTCGCCTGCGGACTGGCAGCGGCAGCCGCCGCCTGCGGACCGGAGATTTCCACCGAACCACGGGACTTGCTCCTTGCCCCCGGTGATTTCCAGGATGTAGGCGTCAGTGTCCTGTCGCTGACCGAGGAGCAGTCCCTGGATGGGCCGTCGGCACAGGTGGACCTGCAGGGTCCGGGATACCGTGTGGTCCAGAGCATTGTTTTATACGAAAACCGCGATAAGGCCCTGGCCGCGCTGGACGGGATTCGCGCCGACCTTGTCAGGCGGGGAGAGGCCGGCCCTGGCGCCGCCGGATCCAGCGGCGTGCTCGAGCACCTGCTGGGCCTGGAGGAGGCTGCCAGCCTGTTCTTCATCGAGCACCGCGCCCTGGTTAGAATGACCGTAAGTGGCGACGGAAGAGAGGAGCGGCTATCCGAACTTGCGGATGCCGCTCGAAAGAAGCTGTCGGAAGGATAACCAGAGGTCATCTAAACGGAATCACCGGGTCTTTTTGGGGATTCCGCATCCTTCTGCCGCGTACCTCCATCTGTGCCACTACTGGTAGTCATAGTCTCCGAACAGGCCCAGCACCACCGCTCTCTCAGGGGAAGTGATGAGTTTGGACAGGCTGGGAGCCTCATCGGCAGTCGGAGCGCCGGTAACCTGCCCGAGAGGCTCGACGCCTTGCCATTCAATCGCGTCGCTATGGTCAGCTGCCGTACCCTCTGAGTTTGGGTAGATCGAGGTCGGTGCCGGCCCGTCTGCGAGCACCTGTGAGGAGTCGATTGGCCGTCCGAATACCACCGCCATCGCCACCAACAGCAGCGAAAGAATCACTGGCACCACCACCACGAGGAACAGCGTTGATTTCCCATCCCCCAGGTCGAATTCCTTTTCGGGACGTTGAGTTTCGGAATCGTTCATGGTTTCGCCTCCGCCCTGAAATGACCTCTTTGGCGACCTCCGCGGCGTTGTTCAGGCAGGCGGCGCCCGAGATAGGTCCAACGGGAACGGCCGCCTCTCAAGATCACCCAGGAGAAAAAGTGAAATAGCAGGGAAACGCGGGAGGTGTTGGGAGAACTACGGGGCCAGGGAAACGCTCACCTCGTAGGCCCCTGCTGGCAAGGTGGAGCGGTTTGGCAGGTAGGGAGCCACGCTGCCAACCGCTATGTAATAGATTCCATCATCTGGAGGGGAAAATTCCACGGCATTGGTCTGTCCATAGTCCTCGGTTTCCAGATATTCCCCAAGGATTAAATTGTCGCGTATTGCTCTCAAATGTGGCTGGCCGGATGCATCGGTTCCGGAGGCAACTCCCCGCAGCTCAATTTGATATTTCGTTCCTGCGGTCAGTTGCACGGAGAACCAGTCAATGTCCCCAGGCGCTTCCAGGACCCCGAGAGCGCTGCCGCCAACGGTCACCTCACCAGGGTTGGTTGCGTCTGCGGAGTAGTCGTCCTCCGATACATCCGTCAGGCTGATTGTGAAAGTGCCAACCGGCGATTCATTCGGCGACCCCGACACCACAATCAGGTATTCCCTTGCCGGAAAGTTTACGAGGAACAACCTGGCGTTGAATCCCTCGCCTCCGTCGTCATTGGCTCCCATGGGGGGACGCAGTACTGTTTCGCCGTTCTCCTGGGTATGTAAGACGTACACTCGTCCGTACTGGTCCAGCTCGACCTCCCCCATACCGGGAATAGTGAGCGCCTGGGAAACCTTGCCCTGCTCGTCATACCAGACCGGCTGCATTTGAGGTCCGTGATCGGTTTCAAACGCTCCCTTGATTCCCGAAATCCACGGATCGGAAAGGGTGCCGTCCCCGGTCGCTGCGCCATTCATATCTATTCGATATCGTTTGCCGGGTTCTACAATCAGTTTGAATGGCTGGAACTGACCCGGCGTTGCGATCTCCCCGGCGAGCGTCTCTCCGGCGTTCAGGGTGCCAACGACGTGGGTGTCTTGGGGTAGAGAGTCGAGCGGGTCGGGGCCCGCGTACTGGGGCAATTCCTGTGTTTGGCAATCCGACACCTTCCACAACGTCACCCGAAGTGTTTCACCCTCGATCCAGTCCAGGGGGGAGTCGAAAATCCACGCGTGAATGTTGGCACCGGAGCCCAGAATCAGGGAATCTGCAATCGCGTGCTCCCGCATCCGCTCCTGGAGTACCAGGTCATCCGGTAGACGTTGATTTGCGCTAAGCACCAATTGAGTTATTCCACCCCTAATCTGCTGGACGATAAGATTGTCAATGACGAACGTTTCACCGTCATACTCAAACGAGTCAACATCCAATGACCCGATAGGAGGAGACTGCGCAGACGCGTAACCGAAAATCTCTACGGTTGAGTTAAAGGCGTATCCGACCGTCAGACTTGCATGCCAGACGGCCTCAAACCCTGACTCGCTTCTTGCCGCGACTTCCTCCTCTTCGTCGCTTGCCATGGAGATCGAGGGGACAAGAGAACTCGCGAACAGCGCAGGGTCGGCGACGGTCGACCCACCACCCTGGGCTCCGCCGCTGTCGGCGTGCCTTGCCCAGGATTGCGGGGCCTCGGCCGGCCGGGGGTCGGCTGATGCGGTGGAGTGCATGCTCATACCCAACGCCACCAGGGTCACCACAAAAGTGGCCGCAAGAAGTCCTGTAAACCACAGTGGCCTCAGGTTCTCCCTCCAGTTGGTTCTCTCTCGTCCGCAAAAGATTTTGAACAATATCATCATTCCCCTCCAAGCAGCCGTCATTGCATCAATAATTGCAATAAATCAGGCCAATATGATTAGTAATATTTGTCTGATAAATATAGGTTATCGATATGCCACGCCCGTTTCAAGCATGATTCGTGAGAGATTCGTGAAGCTCCCAGTGGTCATGGCCTATGCCCGCCGCTGGCAGGTGGAGATGTGCTACCGGGCCTGCAAGACGGACCTGGCCATGGAGAGTCCCCGGCTCTGGTTCTGGGAAAACCGGCTCAAGCTACTGCTCAGGGTTAGCCTGGTCTACGCCTTCCTGCTCTCATTGCTGGCGGCTACGCTGACCTTTTTGGTCCAGGACATACTCCACCACTGTTGCCACAGAACAGGAGAGCGGTACCGCCAAGCCGCGATACCGCTCTCCAGACTAAGGGCCGCACTGAGCGCCCTATGGCTGACTCATCCCTCTCACTTCACCACCACCCCACAAACTCCGAAATGGCTCATGTTTCTTTGTCCATCGGATGTGACAAAACTCGATAATCGAGAACGATATTTTCTTTAAAATTGCTGGATATAATGAATCTGAAGGCAAACGGAAACACGGCAACTTTGGCCGCCGGTTGGGGACCAGGCCGGTTGGGGACCAGGAAGGGAGGAACGCCGGAATGCTCGCAGGATTAACCGCCGGGGCCATAGCCGCCGTAATTGCGGCACTGGTGTCCCTTCCGCTTCACTCCCCGGTGGACAGTGCCTTCAACAGCGCAACGGTCGCCGTTGCGGCCCTCGTCGTCGGAGGGATATCGGGACTGCTGTGGACGAGGCTTTCCCAAAAGATTTTGTGGTTCGTGGTGGCGCTGGCTGGACTGTTCATCATCGCCCTGATCATTGCGTTTGCCGGGAACACTCAGCTGGACCGGATGGTGTCCTACATGGTGCCGCTGGCGGCCATCGTGGTGGTCATATGCGCGGTGCTGACGCCCTTCCTTGCCTCTTTCTTCGCTAAGCCCGGCATTGGCCTCCTGAAGTGGTCTCCGGTCATGGCGGTTATCGTGGCGCTGGTCGTTGGGTTCGCGCTGATCACGCAAGGGGACGCCGAGAGCGGTGAACTGTCGCTCCCTCCGCCTCCGACAACTTCGGCATCCACAGCCACGGAGGTGCCTGCATCGACCTCTGGGGAGGCTGTGGCAGTCATCGGTTCGGATGCGTATGTTATCGGAGAGGGGTCAAAAGTCACTTTTACCGTTGAGGAGGAACTGGGTCGCGCTCCCGTTCGATTCGACGCCGTGATCTCAAGCACGGGGCTGAGTGGGGTAGCGAACCTCGGAGGCGAGCCATCGGTGGTCACCCTTGACCTGCAGTCCCTTCAAAGCGACCAGCAGTACCGGGACCAGTACATACAGAACGAGCTGTTCCCCGACACCCCTGAGGCGGTTGTGACGGTCGACAAACTGCCGAACCTGCCGCAGAGCTTTTTTGACGGCGAAGAGACCACCGGACCGCTGAACGGCTCGCTCCAGATAGGCGAAACCGTCACGCCGTTGGTATTCGACGTGACGGCCCGGCACGATGGCGACGCAATCAACGTCCTGGGGCTTGCCACCTTCACCTGGGGCGAACTGGAACTCTCCAAGCCCACCGCCAGGGCAGTGGTCTATCTCGCGGATGAGGTCGAGGTACAGGTCCTGCTGGTGGCGCAGGCGGCACCCTAGTTCCCGACTGCGACGCTCTGTCTTTGCTCTGACGAGAGTCGTATGCTGTCGACCAGCCGGTGCAAGTCCACCGCCGTGTCGAAATCAGGCTGGCGCTCGCCCTGGCCACGGATGGCCTCGCCGAACATGTAGTAGAGCTGTCCGACGTTGTATGGAGCCCCTTCCGGCATTCCCTCCAGTACGAACCGGTGCTGGTCAAGGACGTTCAGTTCCTCCAACTCATCACTGCCCTGCGCGCCCTGCAACTGCACGGGGCCCAGCTGTGGCGAGTCCTCGGAGGAGGCGATGAGCGTTCCCTCCCGTCCGTACACCTCCAGGCGGTAGCCGCTGCCCGCCCACGGTATGCTGGAGACGTAGGCCGATGCGACCGCCCCGTTTTCCAGACGGCCGTTGATCAGGATGTTATCGGGGGAAGTAACGTCGAGATACTGGTCGGTGTCGGTCTCGTACCACTGGTCGCACTGCGTGGATACGATGGCCGACACCTCGGCAAAGTCGCCCACCACGAAGCGCATGGCGTCCACAGAGTGCCCGGTGGCGATGGTGAGGGTGTGCGCCCCCAGCTCGACGTCCCGCTGCCAAGTTCGCCCCGACGGGCGGGCGAGTACTCCGCCTCGAACAAGGGTCATGGAGCATGACATTATCTCGCCGACGTAGCCCTGCTCCACGAGTTGCTTCATCTGGAGCACTGCGGGCGCTGCCCTGGCCTGGAGTCCCACCACCGCTTTGACCCCCTTGCTGCGGGCCAGTTCGGCGAGCTCTTCAGCTTCGCCCGTAGTCTTGCCCAGCGGCCATTCGGTGAACACGTGCTTGCCGGCGTTCAGGGCGTCCTTGGCTATCTGGTAGTGGGCTGGCACCCGCAGTACCACGGCCACTGCGTCGATATCGGGGTGCGCCAGCATTTCGTGGTAATCGTCGAAAGCCAGAAGCGCGCCATACTGGCGTTTCGATTCCTCGGCGGTCTCCATGCGGGTGGTGCAGACACCGGTCAGTTCATACTCCGGGCTGGCCGCTATGGCGGGCAGGTGTGAACGGTGCGCCCAGCCCACGGTCGGGCTCGCGCCGATAATTCCCAGTCGAATTTTTCCGGCCATTTTGCCTCCGGTCTGGTAGGTTTGGGACGATATTACTCTGGCGTAGATGTTGGCCGATTATACAGGCCCAGCCCTCGCCTATGGGCCTGCCCAGATTGCCGATTGATTTTCTGCAATGTTTGTTGGTAAAGTTGGGTCTACATCCGACGCAGGCAGGAGGGCAAATGCGCCGCATATTGATTCCGCTGGTTTTCGCCGCTCTGCTGACGGTCGCCGCCATCATGCCCGCTGCGGCCAGCGGCCCGGACGGCACAGAGAAGCACTCGGGCGCGGGTTGCGACTTCACCTAGCACCGGCTCCAATCGTCAGAATTGGAAAGGCCTCCCTCCTCGGGGGGCCTTTCTGTTTCGTTCTTGCGTTGGCGAAAAGGCTACAGGCGCTGCAGGTAGCGTCCTATCTCGTAGTCTGTGACCGTTGAGCAGTATTCTTCCCACTCCATTCGCTTGTTCTGTATAAAGCTGGGAAAGATATGGTCGCCCAGGGCTTCGCGAAGCAGGTCGCTGTCCTCCGCCAGGGAGATGGCGTGGCCGAGGCTGGTGGGCAATGTCCTGATACCCAGGGTCTGACGCTGCTCCTCGCTCATTGCTGCGACGCTTCCGGCCACGGCCGGCTGCACGGGATAGTCCTCCTCGATGCCTTTAATCCCCGCGGCGAGCATCACGCTGAACGCCAGGTAGGGATTGCATGCGGGATCTGGTGCCCGGTACTCGACGCGCATGGAGCTTTCGTAGCCAGGCTTGTACGAGGGCACTCTCACCAGGTCGGCCCGGTTTACGTGGGACCAGGACACGTACACCGGCGCTTCATACCCGGGTACCAGCCGCTTGTAGGAGTTGACCCACTGGTTGGTGACCAAAGTGATTTCCGGGGCGTGGCGCAGCAGTCCCGCTATGAACTTGCGGCCGACCTCCGACAGGTAATGCTCATCGTCCTCATCGAAGAATGCGTTGTGCTCTCCCTGGAACACCGACTGATGGATGTGCATTCCTGACCCGTTCACGCCTGCGATGGGCTTGGGCATGAAGGTCGCATAAACGCCCTGCAACTGAGCGAGCTCCTTGATGACCAGACGGGCGGTCATAACGCTGTCGGCCATGGCAAGGGCGTCGGTGTATTGCAGGTCGATCTCGTGCTGGCTTGGAGCAGCTTCGTGGTGGGAATACTTGACCGGTACGTCCATCTCCGCCAGATTCAAGACCGTGTCGCGGCGAAGGTCGCTGGAAGGCTGGCTCGAGAGCTGGTCGAAGTATCCCCCGTGGTCGAGAGGCGCCGGGTCGCTGGAGTCTTTCAGGTAGAAGTACTCCAGTTCCGTGCCCACGTAGTACGTATAGCCAAGGCGCGCGAGGCGTTCTATGTTTCGCTTCAGGACAGCCCTGGAGTCGCCGAGGAACAGGTCGCCATTGGGGACGCGGATGTCGCAGAACATCCTGGCCACCGCGTTGCGCTGGGGACGCCAGGGCAGCACGGCAAAAGTATTGGGGTCGGGAAAGGCCCGCATGTCGTTTTCCTCGTAACGGGCGAAACCCTCGATGGCGGACCCGTCGAACCCGACACCCTCCTCGATGGCGTCCCGCAGGTCGGCGGCATTGATGGCAAACCCCTTCAGGTTCCCGAGGATGTCGGGAAACCAGAGCCGTATGAACTTAACGTCGGCGTCTTCCGCTGTCTGAAGGACGTAGTCTCTTGCCGCTTCGTCAAAGTGCGGGCGGGTTGCCATGTTTGCCTCCTGGGACAAAGGGAGTGTTCCCGAAACTGCTGCGTGAGCTTCCTGAGCGACGACAGGGAGGTCAGGAATTGCTCAAGAGGATACATTCTACAACAGAGGCGAAACCCAACGAATGAGGAGGAAATCCGGTGTGGACGTACCCGTCGTAAGAGGGGCATGGCTTGCGAGTGTGGAAAAGGAGTGGCGCGCCCGGCAGGACTCGAACCCGCAACCCCTGGGTCCGAAGCCCAGTGCTCTATCCATTGAGCTACAGGCGCTGGCGAAAGGCAGGCCCCGGACTATCCGGGCCCTTATTGGGGCGAGCGACGGGGTTCGAACCCGTGATCTCCTGTGCCACAGACAGGCGCCTTGACCACTCGGCTACGCTCGCCACGCACATCAATGCTATCAAATACAATTGGGCGTTACAAGCAAGGTTGAGCCAATTGAATGAGAGCCGGAATTGAAACTGCGCGATTGGCGGGCCTAAAATGACGCAATAGTACCAGCGTAAAGTGGATGGCCCACCAAGGGCATCCAAATTGTAGGGGGCAACAGCGACACAGGTATGAATGTATCCAAGGTTTGGAAAACTATGGGAATTTTCGCATTGTTCCTTGCGCTTATGGTCCTCATGGCCTGCGGAGGCGACTCGGGGCAGCCTGCTGCCACGGCCGAACCAACTTCCGCTCCAACGGAGGCCGCACCATCGACCCCCGACGATGCCGTCCCAGACACCGACGAGCCGGAGAGCGCGGCCGGCGAAACCTCGCGTCTCGTGCAGCTTTTTGTCGATCCCCCGACCCTTGATCCTCACCTTACCACGGATGCCACGTCGGCCAGAATCATCGTGGAGGTCTTCGGCGGGCTGGTAACCATCGACCGCGAACTCCACATTGTTCCGGACCTCGCCGAGAGGTGGGACGTCAGTGATGATGGCCGGGTCTACGTATTCCACCTGCGCCGGGATGCCAAGTTCCACGACGGCAGCCCCGTAACGGCTCAGGACGTGCAGTGGTCGCTGGAGCGGGTCACCAATCCCCTGACGGAGTCGCCGGTTGTTGACCAGTACCTGGGCGATATCGTGGGTGTAAAGGAAAAAGTGGCGGGAGATTCAACCTCGATTTCCGGGGTCAGAGTGATAGACGACAACACCCTGGAAATTACCATCGACGAGGCCAAGTCGTACTTCCTGGCCAAGTTGACCTACCCCACAGGGTTTGTGCTGGACAAGGAAAACGTGGAGGCCAACCCGCGCAGCTGGTTCCGGGAACCGAACGGAACGGGACCCTTCCGGCTACAGGAGTACGTCGTCGGTGAAACGCTGTTGCTGGGGCGCAATGAGAATTACCACCTTGGGCCGCCAAATCTGGAGCAGGTGAAGTTCATCCTGAGCGGTGGAACCTCGCTCCTGATGTACGAGAACGACGAGATTCACGTTGCGGGCGTGGGGTTGGCCGACCTGGACCGGCTTAACGACCCCACCAACGATCTCTATCCAGAGCTTCGGACGGCGCCCGCCTCATTCAGCGTCAACTACATCGGCCTGAATGTGAACGAGCCGCCGCTGGACGACGTCAAAGTGCGGCAGGCCCTCAACCTCGCTATCGACAAGGAGGAGATTGCCTCAATCGTGTTGGGTGACTTGGTCGAGCCAGCCGACGGCATCCTGCCGCCCAACTTCCCGGGTTACGACGAGAGTGTGCAGGGGTATGAGTTCGATCCGGTCCGGGCCAAGCAATTGCTGGATGAATCCAAGTACGGTGATGACCTGGATAACATACCGCCAATCACGATAACCACTCCGGGGAGTTTCGGGGCCAACGTCAGCCTCGACATGGAGGTCATTCTCCAGATGTGGGAACGGAACCTGGGCATAACCGCCGAGTTCCAGCAGACGGAATTTGCCACCTTCCTCAAAGATCTGCACAAGGGACGCTTCCAGATGTTCGACATCGGCTGGATTGCAGACTATCCCGATCCGGAGAACTTCCTGGACATCCTGTTCCACAGCGAGAGCACCAACAATCACACCCACTACAGCAATCCGGAAGTTGATGAGCTGCTCATGAAAGCCCGATTGGAGACGGATACCGGTCTGCGCTACGACCTGTACAACCAGGCTGAGCAGATGATTCTCGACGACGCGCCCTGGGTGCCGCTGTGGTTTGATGGAGAAAGCAAGCTGCTGGTCAAACCCAACGTGCACGACTACCTGCTTCCCCCGCTGATCATACCGCGTTATCGCTATATCTACCTGACGGCCGAGTAGGGGAGAGACGAGGAGCCGTGGCCTCCTACACCCTGCGTCGGCTTATGTGGCTGCCCGTCATCCTGTTCACAGTGTCGTTCGTCACGTTCGTGCTGGGGCGGTACGGGCCGGGCGATCCGGTGCAGGTGCTGATGGGGCAACACAACAACCCTGCCGTCGTGGAGCGGATCAGAGAACAACGGGGCCTCAACGACAACATTTTCGTGCAGTACGGCCGCTATATCGGGAAGGTTGTCCGAGGTGACTTCGGCGAGAGCTACAAATACAGGGGCCGCACCGTCACCGAGTTGCTCAAGGCAAAGATGTGGGTCTCAGCTCAATTGAATATCGCCGCAATGATCCTCTCCATCGGCCTGGGCATCCCCATAGGATTGTTTGCAGCATTGAGGCAGGGCTCACTGTGGGATACCGCTGCGGTGATGATGACCCTCTCGTGGCAGTCGGTTCCTGTATTCCTGACGGCTCCCGGGTTGCTGTGGGTGTTCGCCCATAAGCTGGGGTTCCTGCCCACCCACGGGTGGGACGGGTTTTTCTCTCCCAGCATCATCCTTCCCGCCGTGGCCATGGGTATTCCGGGGGTGGCCATCATTACGCGATTGACCCGCGCCAGCACCCTGGAGGTCATCAGCCTGGACTACATCCGCACCGCCCGGGCGAAGGGCCTGCCTGAGATGATAGTGAGGCGAAGACACATCCTGCGCAACGCCCTGATACCTGTTGTTACATCGCTCGGTCTGTCGCTGGCCGGAATAGCCTTCACCTCGTTCATCGTGGAGAGGTTCTTTGGTATTCCGGGAGTAGGCAACCTGCTGATCGAGTCGATATTCTCCCGGGACTACCCGATCATTGACGGTGTTCTGCTGATCGGAACATCGATGTTTGTCGCGGTCAATCTGATGATTGACCTCGTTTACCCGGTGCTGGACCCTCGCATAAGGCTGGGGCAGGGCAATGTTGCATAGGGAAAGCGCCAACGTTCTGGGCGAAACTACCCAGAGGAGAGGTCGCAATTACCTCACCATCTCGCTGCGCCGTCTGTTGTCCAACCGGGTTGGCGTTATCTGCCTCGGCATCATCCTGCTGATGTATGGTGCCGGGTTACTCGCTCCTGTCGTGACGCCTTACGAATACAAAGATCAGAACCTCGCCAACGTCAAGCAGACGCCCAGTCTGGCCCACCCCTTCGGCACCGACCGGCTGGGGCGAGACATCCTGACCCGCGTTATCTACGGACTGCGAACCACGGTCATACTCACCGTGGTCACCCTCACCACCGGCACGCTGGCCCTGGGGATAACACTGGGGCTGATGGCGGGCTACTTCGGCAGGATGACCGACACGATAATAATGCGGGTGGGTGAAATCACCACTTCATTCCCGGACATTTTCCTGGTGTTGATCATTGTCCTGACGGTGCGCCCGCCCATGGTTGAATGGATGCGCGGTTTGGAGGACACGCTTGGCATCCAGTTCGTACACCTTGGAATCGCAGACTACTTTGCCCTGTCTCTGGGTCTGGCGCTGTTTTCTTGGTTTGGAATGGCCCGCCTGGTTCGCGGGCAGGTGCTGCAGGCCCGCGAGGAACAGTACGTCGATGCCGCACTCTCCATTGGCTGCCGGACGCCAAGGTTGCTCTTTCGCCACCTGCTGCCCAACGTGAGCGGCCCAATAATCGTGCTGGTTTCGGCATCCCTTGGAGGAGTGGCGGGCGCCGAGGTGTTCCTCAGCTTCCTCGGCATCGGAATTCAGCCCCCGGTACCCAGCCTTGGTCTGATGATCTACGCGAATGGCAGCCTGTCGGTGCTCAGGACCAACCCACATCTGCTGATCTTTCCGGTAGGTACCCTCGCGATCCTCCTCTTCACCTTCAGCCTGCTGGGAGACGCAGTAAACGACGCGTTCAACCCTCGAGCCCGATAGAAATCTCCCTGACCGTCCCTATTGCCCCGGCTATTTCCACCCTTCCCCCGCAAGCAGTCTGGGTTTTTACACCAACATTCTGGCGGTCAGCTTTTCCTTCGTCGTCCACGAATAAAGGGCATGCCCCCCAGCGACAGCGGGGTTACCATCAGAGCCAGCATCCCAAGACCCGTTGATGCCGCACCCTCAGGGGGAGCGGAACAGGGCGACGAGGAACCGCCGGAATCCCGGTCGGCGGAGGCACCCGCGGGATCCTCAGTGGGTTCCTCGGTGGAGAGAGGCTGAGGAGTCTCCTCGCCGCCGCCTTCCTGCCTCTGCTCATCGGATGGCGCGGCCCCGGATTCCGGCGCCTCCTGCTCAGCGGTGGTGGCTTCGCCACCTTCGCCGCTCTCTGGCTCCGTAGAACTGGCACCCGACTCCTCCATCTGTTTCGCCAGCACATCGGGAGACGGCAGTGGCTCCAGGCCCAACGATACTCGCCAGGCACTGTCGATTCCATACTGGTCGAGCCCGTATACCTGCAGGAGCGAGATGTCGATGTCGTTAGTCTTTCTCACCGACTCAAAGAGCCTGGAGATCCTGTCCTCTCCCCACTCCCTGACCATGAAATTAACCACCGATTTGCCCTGTCCGTAGGCGATGATGATGTCCTCCGGCTCCCCGCTGAAAGTGTGCTGGAACCAGAGTGGCCTGATTCGGCGGGTGTAGATGCCATAGCGCAGGGCGGCGTCGTACTCGTCCGTCTTGTCTATGTTGCCGTATTCGGCCAGTCCCTCGTTGAGCCACGCTGGAATGGCGGCGGAAGTGCCGCCTGCCGCCTCGGCCACCAGCAGGTGGGTGAACTCGTGCGATGTGGTGCCGGTAACCGTGGGGTCGAACCCGTGGACCAGCAAAACCCGCTCGTCCGAAAATGCCATTCCCTGGGCCTGAAGGTCCTCGGAGACGGTCTGTGAGCGGAACGGCAGCGCCATCACCATGTGGCGGTAGTTGTTGTATGTGACTATGCGAAGCGGGTCCGTCGGTGCGATGCCGAGAACGTCAACCATGCGGTCCATCGTTTCCTTGGCCGCTTCAAGGATTATGCGGGCGCGTTCCTCCACGTATTCGCTGTAGTAGTAGACGGTGATCAAGCCCTCCGACACCGTGAGCCACTCAAACCTGCTGTCCTGGTACACGAAGTCCGTCTCATCGGTGCGCACGAGTCCGCCGGCCTCGTCCCGAACTTCGAAATAGTAGGAAATTTTGGTCCCGGGAGGGAAATAGTCGCCACCCGAAGCCGGGAGCAGTGTGTCCCCCACTACGCTTTCGCCGGGTTCCACGTCAATGCTGCGGTAAGAGCTGCGTCCTGATTGGTCGGCTTTCTTGATAAAAACACGGGCCTCGTCGACGATGCCCTCGCTCGTCGCAGCGATCTGGAAGAGTATCCCATCCGGGAACAGGCTGACCGCCGTAGCCTCGGTCACCTCAATGTCGCCCCCCTCCGCCAGGGCAAGCGAAGAACCGGTCAGCGAGAGCGCCGCCAAGAGCAACAAAGCAGCGACCAATCGAAGTCTTTTCGTCATCGCTCTCCTCCCGATTTCGGCGAGTTTACTACAAGCGCACCAGTAGATGCGTCCGGCTCATCGCCTATTCGATGGGCAGTCTCAGCGCTGGTCTGCTTGACTGCCAATTTGACCTTTCCTACAATCAGATTCCGTAATAGTCTCATCCCGGCAATTCAGGGCGAATCTATCGCCCTATTGCCAGCCCATTCTGACTGAACTGAAGTGGTGTGTAGCAAATGGCGATTAGAGTAGGCCGTGTGGTTCAACTGAGCTTCGAACCCTTCTATATCGATATGGAGCGGCGTGGGGTTCAACTGGTGGATATCGCCCTGAACCAAGTTGCCGAGGCAATGAAGGCAGGCGAAATTGACGGGGGACCCGTCCCCCTTACCGACAGCTTTAGAATGGAGGACTATGCCTCGCCCGTGGCCGGATTCTGCCTCTCTGCTGCCGCCCGGTCCGGCAGCAACCTGATCTACTCCCGCGTACCCATCGAGGAGCTGGACGGTAGTCGCGTCGCCCTGTCCGACGTCGACCCGACCTCCGTTCAGTTGCTGCAGGTATTGCTGGCAGAGAAATACAAAGTGGGCGCGCCGGAGCTGGTGCAGACTGGCCGATGAGCATGACGCCCTGGTGATATCCGGGGACGCCGCCCTGCGCCGCCGAAGGGGTATGCGAGGCTATGGCCACCGTTACGACCTCGGCGACGAGTGGCACCGGTTCACCCACCTGCCCTTCGTGTTCGCGCGCTGGATGCGCCGCAGCGATATGGAGCACCGGGATTCCATGCTCCTGGAGGACACGCTGTACGTGGGCCTGGAGGAGGGCGTGGACAGCCTGTTCCACCTCTCCGACCCGCGCGAGAACCTGCTGATGTTGGCCCGCGACGTGATGGAGTACATCATCGGCTACCGCTACTTCGTCGGTCTGTCCGAGCAAAAGTCCATCGACCTCTTCCGCAACTACCGCGACCAGGTGGTTGCCTCCTAAACTACCAGCCAATTCAAGCCATCGTGCCGGAGGGGCGCCCCGTGGTGAAAGTAGTCGACTGCAGTTACGAGTCCACGGGCCGCCCCGGTTTCATTTGCGACTTCTCTCCGCCGCGTTCCGGCAACTTATCCGAAACGCGCCGCGCCGACATTCCCGCCGACTTCATATCCGTCGCCTACAACCCCGGGCGCGCGGTCCGCGCCAACTCCGCCATGCTGGCCTCCGCCATTCGGCGGGAGCTTGGAAAAGAGACGATCTTCACCCTGGCAACCCGCGACATGAACCGTCTGGGGATCCAGTCACTGCTACTGGGTGCGCAGATGCTGGGTCTGGAAAACGTGGTAGTGGTGCAGGGCGACCCGTTCAGCGAGCGAGACCTGTCACTTACCAAGCCCGCGGACGGCTACCGCCCTACCGAACTGATCGCCGCCATCCGCCTCATGAACGAGGGGACGGATTTTCGGGAATCCAGCCTGCGGGAACCCACCGACTTCTGTATTGGCGCTACCTTCGACCTTGGCCGCGGTCTGGATGAGGAGACGGCCCTGGCCCTGCGCAAGGTAGAGGCGGGGGCCGACTTCCTGATGTCGCAGCCCATATTCGACCCGGACGACGCCCTCCGTTTCCTCGACGGCTATCAGCGTAAGGCCGGCCAACCACTGTCCATCCCCATGTTTTACGGCCTGCAGATCCTAGAGCAGGGCGGCGTTTTATTCAGCACAGTCCCCGAGGAGGTAAGGGCGGAGCTGGCCGCTGGCTGTTCAGGGGTGGAGATCGCACTGGAGCTTTACGGAAGGTTCCGGGAGTCGGGGCTGCACGACGTATACTTGGTGCCGCCCATCCGTCGTGGTGGCGCGCGGGACTACGGCGCGGCGCGGGAGTTTCTGCAACGGATCAATTAGAAATGAAAAGGGGGCGCATGCTACCGCGCCCCTCCTGCACCCGTGTTCTCCCGCGCGGCCTATGGGCTCCAGGGCACCGGTGCCAGGCTGTCCAGCGGGTCGGTGACTACGTCCACCACGGCCGGACGGCCCGAGGCGAAAGCCTGCTCCAGCGCGCTCTGGATGTCGCCGGGGCGCTCTACGCGGATGCCGAAGCAGCCGATGGACTCGGCCACCCGGGCGAAGTTCGTGTCGGTGAAGCTCCACAGCTCCTCTGGATGACCGCCGTCCATCCCTGCGTACGCGCGCTCGTCTCCACGCTGGTCCTGGCTCAATGCGCTGTTGTTGTTGATGACCGTCACCACGTTGATGTTGTTCCGTACAGCCGTCTCCAGCTCGGCGATGTGGTACCAGAAGCCCCCGTCGCCGCTGAAGCAAAGCACCGGCTGGTCGGGCAGCGCACACTTGGCCCCCATGGCTGCGGACAGGCCCCAGCCCAGAGACCCGGCGCACCGAATGTACTGCTGCGAGGGGTGGTTGAAGTCGATCATGCTGCCTGTCCAGATTCCCGAATGGCCCGTATCGGCGACCAGCACTGCGTCGGGCGGCAGGAACTTGGTGATTTCGTTGCAGAGCCGCTCGGGGATGATGGGGACTGCTTCGGAATTGGCCCGGGGTGCCACGTCGTCGCGCCACTCCTGCACCAGTTGCTGCGCCCGCCCCACCCAGTCGGACCGTCCGCCGATGGGCTCCAGGACCTCTATCAACCGTCTGAGGGTGGCCTTGGCATCCCCGTGCATAGCCACTTCAGCCGGGTAGGTGCGGCCCAGTTCCCTGGGGTCAATGTCGATCTGGACGACCGGAGTACCCGGAGAGGGAACGCGCCACTCGTTGGTGACCTGGCTGCCTGTGTGGCTGCCAATGTAGAAGACCAGGTCTGCCTCGTTGACCACACGGTTGGCGCACCACCGGGAGTAGGAGCCGACCACGCCGACCGCCAGCGGGTGGTTGTCGGTTATTGTGCCCTTGGCGTTGAGGGAGGTGGCCACCGGGATGTTCAGCATCTCGGCCAGTTCCACCACTTCCTGCTGCGCCTCCGAGGACGTGACCCCGCCGCCGGCCACGATCACCGGCCGCTGTGCCGATGTCAGGGCACGAGCCGCCGCCCGCACGCTCTCCGGGTCGGCCTCCGGTCGGAAGGCGGGGCGTTGCGCGAAGGTGGACTCGAATATGAGCTCCAGGTCCCCTTCGGCTTCAGTTGCGAAGTCGCCGGTCATTCCCTGGATGTCCAGGTGTACCGGCGCCGGCGCACCGGTGGTCGCCTCGCGAAAAGCCTGCCGCAGCAGTTGTGGCAGTTGCTCCGCGTTGTCCACCACCGCGCTGAATTTCGTGACCGACGCAAAGGGCTTGGAGTGCTCGATTTCCTGGTAGGCGTTCCTGTACTGCTCGTCGGTGCGCTTGTGTCCGGTCAGGGCAATGACCGGCGACAGTCCCAGGTAGGCGTCCTGCAGCCCGGCAGCCAGGTTGGCCGCGCCCACGGACTGGGCCATGCAGATGCCGGGCTTGCCCGAGGCGCGGGCGTAACCGTCGGCCATGTAAGCGGCGGCCTTTTCCCCGTGGGTGATTACGCGCTTGATGCCTATCAGGTCCATTTCGGCCAGCGCGCGCCGAAGTATCGCCGGCACCAGGAAGACGTGGGTAACGCCGTAGGCCTTGAACATGTCGGCCATGAATTTAGCGCCAGTCATTTGCGACATATCTATTCTCCCAAACTGCCCCCCTGAGGAGAGGCAAAAATTGTTCCGGGATTATACCCAAGCGGTCGTAAGTGCACAAAAAGACCCGGCCTGCGAAAGGCCGGGCCTGATTCAAGACACCGTAAATAGCCGCTAAATGTAACGCGCCCGGTAGGTCCGCCGGATGAGGCCCTCTCCTTCCGGGTCAACCATTAGACTGAAAATCTGCAGCGTGGTTGCTCCTACCAGGTACTGGTCCTCAGGTCCGAAAATAACGGGGCAAGTCCAGTCTCGGCCTTCGATGGATAGGCGGGCCATCCCGAAGCCCAATTCTTTGATGCCACCGTCGGCTAACTCCCACTTTTCGTACTCACGTGGCTCGATATGCAGGTAGGCTAGCAAAGACTCCGGCAGCATCGTATGGGTTGCTCCGGTGTCCACGAGGGCCTCCGGTATCATTTCCAGGTCACCGCCGCCGGGATGACCTACGCCGATCATGATGTGTACGGTTCCCATGACTTTCCAACTCGGGTTACTACAGATTCCGTCTTGCGTGAGCTTATCACAAGAGGGTTAGATGCCCCGCTCCTCGAAGACATCCTTGGCCACGCGGGCGGCATTGGCGGCGGTGGGCCAGCCACCGTAGAAGGCCATGTGGCAGATGATCTCCGAGATCTCCTCCTTGGTGACCCCGTTGTCCAGCGCCCGCCCCAAGTGGCCGCGAAGTTGGTCGGTTCGGTAAAGCACTATCAGGCTGGCCACAGTGATCATGCTGCGGTCCCGCTTGGACAGCTGCGGACGTTCCCAGACGTCGCCGAACAGGACATCGGCGCTCAGCTCTCCCAGCTTGGGCGAAATCTCGGCGGTAACTGTGCGTGCAGTGGTCATTGCCATACCTCTCTAATTTAGAATGTTCAGATTCCACTTTTGCCGAAGAGGCGCACTGCTGTGCGCCCCTGCAAACCCCATCGATGCTGCCGGGTCGTTCAATTGGAAATTCCCGGCCCCCAGGAACGGCCGAATTCGGCCCGCTCAACGCGGTGCCCCGTAAAATCCGAGGCCCTGACTCCCGCCAGCCACAGGGCGGCGTCGCGGATCGTCTCCGGCTGGTCCATTGGTATGCCCTCGGTGCCGGGCCAGTGGCCCCGGCGGTTCATCCACGTGTCGACCTTGCCGGGGCTGAGCACATTGACCGCGATGTCGTGCTCCCGCACCTCCTCGGCCAGGTTGGTGTAGGCCCGGTCCAAAGCGGCCTTGGTCATCGAGTAGCCCACGCGCCCCGGCCGGTACCCCTGCGAGGCCCCCGACGTTATACAGAAAATCGACCCGCCGTTTTTCTGCTCGATCATCGCGGGCAGCACATACTTGCAGAGCAGGATTGGCGCGCGCACATTTGTGGCAAGGGCGCGGTCCAGCAGTTCCTCATCCAGCTCGGTTACTGGCGACTCGCAGTCGATGCCAGCATTGGAAACGACGACATCGATCCGCCCGAAGTGCTGCAGCGTCTCCTTTACCAGCATCTGCAAGTCGTCCGCCGAGGTAACGTCGCATTGCACTGGCAACGCTTCCCCTCCAGCCCCGGCAACGGTGCGGGCTGTCTCTCGAATGTCGCCCGCGGCGTACTTGGGCCACTCCGACCGGGCCGATACGTCGCTCATGGTGCGGGAGGCCACTACCACCTGGGCCCCAGCCTCCCCGTAGGCCAGGCAGATCTGACGCCCGATGCCGCGGCTGCCCCCGGTGACAATCGCCACTTTGCCCTGAAGAGACATCAGGCCGCCGGGCGGAAGTAGGGCAGTGAGACGTTGTCGTCCAGTGCCTGGAAAACCACTTCTACTGCCATACCTACCTTGATGTTCTCGGGGTCAGGTTCACACTCAACGAGGTTCGAGGGCATACGCGGGCCCTCCTCCAGCTCAACGATGACCGGCACGTAGGGCGCACGGTCGCGAAACGGCGGGGTCGGCCCACGATGAACGATGGCAAAAGTGTAGACCGTTCCCTTGCCGCTGCTCTGGATCCAGTTTGTGTCCCGTGAGAAACAGCCTGGGCACATGTCTCGGGGATAGAAGTAAGCTGTGTCGCAGGCGTTGCAGTGCCGCAGCCACAGCTCTCCCTCTTTGCATTTCTCAAAATAAAAGTCCGATTCGGGCTGTGGCGTAGGAGCCGGAATCGGAGGTGGCGACTGCTGCTGCGTCATCGGGCGTCTCCTCGAATTGGTAAACCGGGAAAGGGGCTTTGCGACTCCTGCTGAACGCCCAAAGAATACGCAGACAGCCCGCAACCGTCAAGAAAGACCTGCCTTGCCGGGACTCGCGGCTTCCGGTATGTTCGTGAAGGCAAGCGAATTGACGGAGGGTGGGCCATGCGTATCGCGGTTATGGGCGCGGGCAGCGTCGGCGGATACCTGGGAGGAATGCTGGCCAGGGGCGGCCACGAAGTATCGCTCATCGTCCGTGGCGCCCATCTTGAGGCCATCCGAACGAACGGCTTGCGCGTCCTTCGCGACCATGAGGAGTTTACCGTGAGTTGCGCCGCCACCGATGATCCCCGAGAGGTGGGGACTGTGGAGCTGGCGCTGCTCACCACCAAAACGTACCAGAACGGTGTGTCCGTGCCCGCGATGGCCCCGATGGTCGGTCCGGAGACTACTGTCCTCTGCCTGCAAAACGGGGTCGATAGCTACCTGGGTGTGGCGGAGACGTTCGGTGCTGAGCGGGTGATGGCCGGAGCGGTATACATTGAGGCCGGTCGGGAGGGACCCGGCACGGTCCGGCAGGCAGGCGACGTGGTGCGGGTGGTGTTCGGCGAGGCCGATGGGTCGCTGTCCGAGCGGGGACGCGCCATCGAAAGCGCCCTCAGGGACAGCGGCATACCAGCGGAGCTGACCTCTGACGTACGGACCGGGCTCTGGTCCAAGTTCCTGTTCATCGCCACCATGGCGGGCACCACTGCCATGGCCCGGGAGAGGCTGGCGGAGCTGATGCCACGGCCCGAGTGGCGCCAGGTGGTCCTGGCCTGCCTCCGGGAGATCGAGGATGCTGGCCGCGCCAGTGGCGTCAACTTTCCGTCCGACATTCATCAAACGACGCTGCAATACATCGAGGAGAATCTCGACGACCTGCAGGCCTCCCTGCACACGGACGTGATGGCGGGGCGGCCGCTGGAGCTGGAGACGTTCGCCGGCGCAGTGGTGCGGGCAGGCCGGGCGGCGGGCGTCCCCACCCCCATCAACGATGTCATATACGCCATGCTGAAGCCCCTGGTGGCTGGGCAGCCGGTGTAATCTTCCCGAAGCGTCGATGGGCCTCTCCGCCTTTCGCCATCGTCAACGGCGCGCGTATCAATAGCCGTCCGCCTTTGACACTCCCTTTGGCGGCCCTTAGCATAGTCCCGCGAGCACATCCACCTCTGATTCGGCAAGGAGGCCACGAAATGGAAGCAAGCATGGTGTCGCACATAGCCGTCTGCGTGCGCGACGTAGACCGCTCTCTCGGCTTTTACCGGGACATCCTCGGGATGACGGTCGACTTCGACCAAGTACAGGACACCACCTCAGGCGGTCTGCCCAGCATCTACAGGCACTCCCGCAAGACCCGGCGCACCACTCACGTGCGTTACGGCCCCGGCATGACCGCCCCATCGCTGGTGCTGACCTGCCATCCCGGAGAGGACCCCGACGGTGAGCCCATCAAGCTGGACCAGGTCGGCATCAGCCACATCTCTTTCACCGTGCCCGACGTCAAGGCTTTGGCCGACGAGCTGGTCAGCAAGGGCGTGGAGCTGGCCGCGCCGCTGGAGGCCTTCACCGCTCCGGACGGCCGCGTGAGCAGCATTTTCGTCTACGACCCCGATGGCATCCTGGTCCAGTTCGACGATCACGGCTAGGCGCTGCGAATAAAGACCCCAAGCAACCGGAGGAGGCCGCACCGATGGCCGATGCAGTCGAGCAACAGATGAGTCATGCCGACAGCCACGATCTGGACAAGCTGGCCCGCTGGAAGTCCGGCCTGGACGCTGCTGACGAGACCGGAGAGTCCTCCTTCCCTGTCTGCGCTATTTTCCTCGTGTCGCCGGAGGACCGCCTGTCCCACGACATCTTTCGGCGCTACCGCTCCACCTTTGAGGAATTGGGCGGCGGTTTCCACCACATTGTGATTTTTGGACAGCACGGCGTGTCCACCACCCAGCGGGCGTTCCTCAACGAGGCAGGCTGGGACCAGGGCAACGTCCCGCTCCTGGCAATTGCCCAGATGCACGGCACGGGCGGGACCGTGCACAGCATTGAACTGCCCAAGGGAGACAGAAATGGCGACCTCGACGACAGCCAGACTTGGGGCACCGCCCTGGCTTACTTGGCCCAAACCGCCACTGGCAACGGCGCCCTGGACCTTGATCAGGTCGACGGCGTCAGACGCAGCGCATTCAGGAGAGGTTCGTTGGTGGACACGGTGAATTGCGTAACGGCAGACCTGGGCGGGCACGATTAGGGAATCTCCCGTAACGTTGCGGGAATGCTCGGCTCGCCTGAGCCCGCGTTACTCGCCGCCAGCCTGATAGCTCCAGGACCTACAGCGCCGCGTTCACGATGGCCCAGGCACCCCAACCAAGCATCAGCACGCCGGTGCCCCGGCTCACCCACTCGCCCTTTGGCGTCACCTTCTCCGCCAGCACAAAGGCGGCCAGCGCGGCTATCCATACCAGGTTCATCACTCCCAGCACGAACAGCAGCAGCATCACGGCCCAGCAGCACCCCAGGCAGTACGCGCCGTGCTCCAGCCCCATCCGCAGCGCCCCTCCGCGTCCGTCCCGCCACGACGTCATCAGGAACCCCATGGGTGTACGGCACTGCTTCAGGCATGCGTACTTCAGCGGACTCCACTGGAACACCCCGGCAAGCAGAAGAAGCGTCCCTCCCAGGTACCCGTTCGTGGACGCGCCCATCATAGACGACAGCAGCGATGCCTGGTGCAGGCCCCAGTTCCCCGCAGTCGCTGCGAGAGAAAATCCCGCCCACATCATGACGTATCCTGCCAGGAAAACGCCCGTGGGCACGTACGGCGCCTCCCGTTCCCGGCGCTTGCGGTTGACGCTCGCGAACATCAGCAGCATGGGGGCGGCGGACGGCGTCATCATGGCAACCATCATGACGGCCCACATCACGAACATCAGGCCGAAGTCGAGGCCGCTCCATGACCTCATGTCGGCCATCGCCATCCCCATTTCCATGTCGCCCATTCCCATACCGGTCTCGGCCAGGTACACGGTGTAGGCCCAAGCGATGGCGGCGATGATCAGAACGGCGGCAACGACCACGGCCCGGTCTCGCCGGAGCGCCTGCTCCAGTGCGGAAGGCCCTGAATTTGCAGCCGTCTGGGGGTGGCCGGTGGTCATGAATTCGCTCCTGAATCCTGCTGCCGGAGGCTGTCTCTGACTGTAGCGCACAGCTTGACCCTATGTCGAGGAATGCTATAATTCACGCCGCAGGAGGTGGGCAATTTGGAAGCATTTGATTTCGTAGCTCCGAGTAGTATCGA
Source organism: Dehalococcoidia bacterium (assembly GCA_965219395.1). Taxonomy (GTDB): domain Bacteria; phylum Chloroflexota; class Dehalococcoidia; order Lucifugimonadales; family UBA3495; genus VXOI01. The sequence continues at coordinate 1,872,182 of CBDCNN010000002.1, read as the reverse complement.
CGAAGCAGTTTCGATACTGAATGAGCATGGCGACAGGGCCAGGATTATTGCCGGTGGCACCGACATTCTGGTGATGATGCGGGCCGGTCGGCGCCTTGCCGACGTCGTGGTAGACGTCAAGAATATCTCCGAACTGAACCAGCTGACCATTACCAATGGAGGCGGCCTTACTCTCGGGGCCGCTGTTCCCTGTTATAGCATTTATCAGGATCAGGCCGTCGCGTCGGCATACCCGGGTCTCATCGATTCCGCGACGCTCATTGGCGGGATCCAGATCCAGGGTCGAGCTAGCATCGGCGGAAACCTGTGTAACGCCGCCCCCAGTGGAGACTCCATCCCCGCGGTCATAGCCCTCAGCGGCGTCTGCAATATCGCCGGCCCCAACGGCACCAGGCAGATGCCCGCCGAGGAGTTCTGCACCGCGCCTGGTCAGAACGCGCTGCAGCATGGCGAGATGCTGGTCTCCATCGAGTTCCCTGCGCCTCCGGCCAACTCCGGCGCGACCTACCAGCGATTCATCCCCCGCAACGAAATGGACATCGCCGTCGCTGGTGTCGGCAGTTCCGTGGTGCTGGACGCCTCGGGCCAGAACTTCGTTTCGGGACGGGTCGCCCTCGCCTCGGTGGCGCCGACCCCGGTGTTCTCCCAGGCAGCGGGCGACAGCCTCGCCGGGAAGCCCGTGTCCGATGAGGCCATTCGCGAGGCCTCGGAGTTGGCCATGGCCGACGCCAAGCCCATTAACGACATGCGCGGCACCATCCGCCAGCGCATTCACCTGATCGGCGTGCTGACGCGCCGCACTCTAAACGTCGCCGTCGAGCGCGCCAGGGGAGGCTAGAGGATGCCCGGAGTTGTTCACGTTCAGGCAAAGATTAACGGCGAGGACACCGACTTCCTGTGTGAACCTCGCCAGAGCTTGCTCGAGGTCCTGAGGGATGTCCTCGGCATGACCGGGACCAAGGAAGGATGTAATGACGGCAACTGCGGCGCCTGCACCGTCGTGCTGGACGGCCGCATTGTCGACTCCTGTCTCGTTCTCGGCGTAGAGGTCGCCGGCCGCGATGTGCAGACCATTGAAGGGATGGCCTCACCCGGCGGGCTGCATCCCCTGCAGCAGTCGTTCCTCGAAAACGCCGCCCTCCAGTGCGGCATCTGCACCCCCGGTTTCCTCGTGGCTTCCCGTGCCCTGCTGGACGCCGAGCCGGATGCCGATGAAGGCCGCATCCGCCACTACCTGGCTGGCAACCTCTGCCGCTGCACCGGCTACGACAAGATCGTCCGCGCCGTGCTTCAGGTCAGCACCAGCAACAGCTAGCAGGAGATACTGGTCAAGGACTGTCTATTTAGGGGCGGGTTTGATACCCGCCCTTATCAATATCACAATCGCGGAGGTAAATGAGCAGTGACTTCTTCGAATCAGGTACTGTCAGAGGTGGAATACAACATCGTCGGCAAGCGCCCCATACGTCCGGACGGTGTCGACAAGGTCACTGGTCGAGCGCAATACGGCGCTGACGTGAAGCTGACCGGACTGCTGGCCGGCAAAGTCCTCCGCAGTCCTCACGCCCACGCCCGCATCAGGTCCATCGACACCACCAAAGCCGAGGCCCTGCCGGGGGTGAAGGCGGTGGTCACCGCCAAGGATCTGCCCTTTGCATCGCTGAGCAGGGAGGAGTTGGGCGGGGACTATGGCCGCCTCAAGTTCGCCTCCGACCACATGATTGCCAGCGACAAGGCGCTCTTCAAGGGCCATCCCGTCGCTGCCGTCGCCGCGGTCAACGCCCATGTGGCTGAATCGGCGATGGCCCTGATCGAGGTCGACTATGAGGTGCTGCCGTCCGTCGTCGAAGTCCGGGAGGCGATGAAGGAGGGTGCTCCGCTGCTCCACGAGGATCTGCGCACCTCGGCGATGGGAGAGATAGCGGACAAGCCCAGCAATGTCGCGTCGCATCTCAGCTACGAGAAAGGCAGCGTTGAACAAGGGTTCGCCGAGGCGGACGTGGTGATTGAGCGCGAGCTGAACACGGCCTCCGTCCATCAGGGCTACATCGAGCCCCACAACTCCACCGCTTTCTGGAACACCGACGGACAACTCAACGTGTGGACCAGCACCCAGGGTTCCTTCGCGGTACGCGCCGCGGTTGCAGACGTTCTTCGACTGCCCGTCTCCAGGGTCAAGGTCACTCCCATGGAGATCGGAGGCGGGTTCGGTGGCAAGATCGTCGCCTACCTCGATGCCATTACTGCCCTCCTGTCCCGGAAGGCGGGCGCCCCGGTGAAGCAGGCCATGACTCGCGCCGAGGTATTCGAGGCCTCCGGCCCGGCCCCTGGCTCCTGGATGAGGGTCAAGGTCGGGGCCAAAAATAACGGCCAGCTCACCGCGGTGCAGATGGAGGTGGCGATGGATGCCGGCGCCTATCCCGGGTCGCCGGTGATGCAGGCCCTCACCTGCGGCTTCGCCTGTTACGACGTGGAGAATGGCAAGGTCGACGGTTACGACGTGGTGGTCAACAAGCCCAAGACCGCTGCATACCGCGCCCCCGGCTCGCCGCAGGCAGCCTTCGGCGTTGAGACCGTGATGGACGAATTGTGCCGTCAGTTGGGCATCGATCCCATCGAGTTCCGGCTGCTCAACGCCGCCAAGGAGGGCACCCGCCGCATCGAGGGTCCGGTCGCCCGCCGCATCGGCCTGGTCGAATGCCTTGAGGCGGCTCGCGACCACGACCACTACAAGGCGGCAGTGGAGGGTGAAAACCGCGGCCGTGGTGTCGCCGCGGGATACTGGATGAATCGCGGCTTCCAGTCGAGCTGCGTCATTACCGTCAACTTCGACGGCACCGTCAGCCTGATCATGGGCTCGGTGGACATCGGCGGCACCCGTGCCTCCATCGCTCAGCAGGCCGCCGAGACCCTCGGCATCTCCTACGAGGACGTCAAACCCACCGTGGTCGACACCGACTCCATCGGTTTCACCATGGTAACCGGCGGCAGCCGCACCTCCTTCGCCACGGGCATTGCGGCCATTGAGGCTGCGGAATCGGTCAAGGCGCAGTTGGTGGCCCGCGCTGCCAAGATCTGGGATACCTCCGAGGGAGACGTCGAATACGCCGACGGCGAGGTGCGCCACAAGTCCGACCCGGAGCTCCGTCTGGGATTCAAGGACCTCGCCCGGCAGTTGGCCAGCACCGGTGGTACGGTTGCCGGACAGGCCAACGTCGACCCGCCGGGTGAGGGCAACTCCTACGCGGTGCACATCGCCGATGTGGAGGTTGACCCGGACACCGGCAAGACCGAGGTCACTCGCTACACCGCCATCCAGGATGTCGGCAAGGCAGTGCATCCCAGCTACGTCGAGGGCCAGATCCAGGGCGGGGTGGTACAGGGCATCGGCTGGGCCCTCAATGAGGAGTACTGCTTCGATGACAACGGGCGGATGATGAACCCGACCTTCCTTGACTACCGGATGCCCACGTCCCTGGACCTGCCGATGATCGACACGGTAATCGTCGAGGTCCAACGCCGGCCACCCCTACGGAGTGCGTGGCGTGGGTGAGGTGCCCATCGTGCCTCCAATGGCCGCCGTCGCCAACGGCGTCCACGGGGCCACCGGACTGCGGCTCCGCAGCCTGCCCATGACGCCCGGCAAGATTCTGGAGGCCGAATGGGAGCAGAACGGAGGCTAGTCGCGGGCTCGGCTGAAGCTTCCAACATCTAACTGGCTGGCCAATTATTGGGGCGGGTTCCTCACCCGCCCCATTCTCTTCTGCAACACGGTCGGCTCCCCCGGCGATTGGTTGCCATTGGTCATTCCGGCGATGGCCGGAACACAGGATCAAGAATCCATCTCAAAACAATACACGCCCCAGTAATCGTTATTCCCGCGAAAGCGTGTCCTCGACCCGATCGGGGGCGGGAATACGGAGAACCAGGCCGTTTTCCGTCCCTCGGTAAGCGAACTGAGCCGTTTTGAGATTGGGACTAAATGGTACGGGACTCCGAAATTTTCGCCCCTTTTTCCGCTTGTCCCCAAATTCAAAGCTGAATTACCCAATTTCGCGATGCACAGTGGGACCAAATGGGAAAATTGGGGCTGATTTGGGAATTTCCAGCCCCATCAACCCCAATACGGAGCGTCCTTGGGTTGCCGTTGGACGTAAGGAAAGAGCGGCCATCGAGTAGCATTCGGGGTTGATTCGCATCTTGTGGAAAGGTAACCTGAAATCAAAACGCTGATTTGGATTGCTGGGAAAGTTGCAGGCACAGGATTGCCCAGGAGCGTGGATGTGGCGAAGATCTTCATTCCGACTATGCTGCAGCCGCTGACCGGCGGCGTTAAACAGACCGAATGCCAGGGCCGTAACGTGCGCCAGATCATCGATGCCCTGGAAGACCAGTACCCAGGCATCAGGGCGCGACTCGTGGAAGACGGTGAAATCCGCTCCAACCTGGCCGTCTCCATAGACGGTGACGTCGCGAGGATGGGCATGCTCGAACGGGTCAGCGAGGGCAGCGAGGTACACTTCGTGCCGGCCATCGCTGGCGGGTGAGCGCCGTCGTTCTCGATTGACTGGCCCGAACGGGGCCGCTTACAATGGCTGCCAGTGGCTATTGGCGTACCAGCGTCGTAGCAGGCCTTTTCGATTCCAGCGCGACTCACGGACGGAGATGGCAGATAAAGAAACTTCCAGGGTGGAAAGACTGGTTTCCTCCGGCGGAGTGGTATTCCGCCACAACGAGGGGCGGCTCGAAACGGTGTTGTGTGGGCGTTCCGACCCTGTGCGTTGGAGCCTCGCCAAGGGTACACCCGACCCCGGCGAAAGTCTGGTGGAAACCGCTCTGCGAGAGGTGCGGGAGGAGACTGGGCTGGAAGTCGAGCTGGAAGAATCGCTTGGCAGCATCGAGTACTGGTTCGCTGACCGGGACAACGCCATCCGCTATCACAAGACCGTGCATTTCTATCTGATGTCGCCGGTGGGTGGCCACATCGACCAGCACGACCCGGAGTTCGATGTCGTGCAGTGGTTCGATGTCGATGAGGCTCTTTCCTCGATGGCCTACGGAAACGAGGCCGGTGTCCTGCGGCGGGCCCTAGATCTCTTGAAATCAAGACAAGGTTAGGCCTTAGATGGTTGAACTCCGGGGCGCTAAGATTATTCTGCGGGAAAAGCGCATCGAAGACGCCGAATTCGACTATCGCTGGCGCAGCGACCCGGAGATCGCGAAGCTTGACGCCGCTTTCCCGCTCAGCATGACCTATGAACGCTATCTCCGGCTGTTCCAGGACCAGCTTCGCTACCCCACTCCCGGTTCACACCACTTCGCCACCGATGCCGCCGACGGCACCTATATCGGCAACTGCATGTACTATGACCTCGACAGCATAAACAAGGAAGCTGAGCTGGGCATCGTCATAGGCGATCGCGATTACTGGTCCAACTCCTACGGGTATGACGCGGTGACCACCCTCCTCAACCACATGTTCATGGACTTGAACCTCAACCGCGTCTACCTGCACACGCTGGACTGGAATGAACGGGCCCAGCGATGCTTCTCCAAGTCCGGCTTCAATCCGGTGCGAACAGTACGGCGCATGTCGCAGGATTTCATCCTGATGGAAGTGCTGCGTGATGACTGGCTGGAGACCGGTGAAGACCGTCTCGCAGCGCGCTTCAGGGGAATGGAACCGCCGCCTGCGGATAGCGCGCCACGGGTAGCAAACGGCAACGAGACTGCTGAGATTCCAGCAGAGGTCGAACCCTCGCAACCCAGGCGTAGGTCCGTGTTCCCCCAGTCGGGATCCGACTAGACCTGGACCTCGGTGGCAGCCGCCACTGCTTCCGGCAGGATGACCGCGCCGGTGTATAGCGCCCTGCCAACTATCACGCCCTCGACCCCCGTCGCCACCAGTTGACGGACGTCCTCAACTGACGACACTCCGCCGGATGCGAGAATGGCCATGCCCGTTTCTTCGACCAGCTTGGCGTTGGTCGCCAGGTCGGGCCCGGTGAGCATGCCGTCGCGGGCGATGTCGGTGTACAGCAGGCGAACAATCCCAAGGTCCGCCATCCTGTGAGCCAGATCGAGTACGCTCACTTGGCTGGCCTCTGTCCACCCCTGCAGCGCCACCATGCCGTCTCGGGCGTCCACTGACACCACTACCCGTTCGCTGCCGTGGTCCCGGCATACCTCGGCCACCATATCGGGGTCTCGCACCGCCGCCGTGCCGATGACCACCCGCTCGACACCAGCCTCCAGCCAAGCCGTGGCCGTGGCCACGCTTCGAATCCCGCCCCCCACCTGTACCGGTATCTCGAGGGCCGAGACGATGGCCGAGATCACCCCGAGGTGGGTTGGTTCCCCGGAGGCCGCACCGTCCAGGTCTACGACGTGCAGTCGGGTACCCCCTTGTGCCTGCCATTGCAGGGCCATCGCTACCGGGTCGTCGGAGAAGACCGTTTCCCGCTCAAAGTCACCTTGGTGCAGCCGTACGCACCGCCCAGCACGCAGGTCAATGGCCGGGATTACTTCCATAGCCCCTCGGACAAACAGCCGCCCGTGATACTCCATCCGGGTAAAGCGGAACGGTCGCCAACCAACGAATACGCGGGGATCTTGCCGGGTTTACAACGAAGATGTGCCATCGGCGGCCAGACCAACGAAGTTCCGATAGATACGCAGTCCCACCGGTCCGCTCTTCTCGGGATGGAACTGCGTGGCAACGACGTTGCCTCTTGCATAGACGCTGCAAAAGGGCAGGCCATACTCCGTCGTCCCCATCACTCCGCCAGCCTCTCCGGGATCGGCATAGTAGCTGTGAACGAAGTAGAAGTAGCTGCCCGAATCAATCCCGCGAAAGGCAGGATGGCGCTCCTTCAAGGCTACGCTGTTCCATCCCATGTGCGGTATCTTCAGAGACCCGCCATTCCCCTGATCAGGCAGGCGCTTGACCTTGCCCGGTACGATCCCCAAGCACTCTGCTCCGGGTTCCTCGTCCGTCCAGTCCAGTAGAAGCTGCAGGCCGAGACAGATGCCAAGGAACGGGCGGCCGCTGGCGGCGAACTCTCTAAGGGGTTGCGCCAGCCCTCGCTGATTCAGGGCGGTCATGGCTGCCGGCCCGGCACCCACTCCCGGCAGAACCACCGCATCCGCATCGGCCACGTCGCCTGGATCCCCGGTAACTACGGGTGATACGCCACATGTCTCAAGCGCCCGGGACACACTGCGCAGGTTCCCCGACTCGTAGTCGACGACGACCAGTTTCATCTTCGGTAGCCCTAGGTTCGTTGACCGGTTGCCCTTTCGATGGGCAGGTCACGGTCCTCATAACGGGCGACCACGAACAGCAGGTCGCCCAATCGGTTGAGGTATGAGACCAGCAGTTCGTTGGTGAGGAGTCCGGCCTCACCCATTGCCACAACCCGCCTCTCTGCAGTCCTTATGATGCAACGCGCCAAGTCAATGGCCGCCGATGCCGGAGACCCCCCGGGAAGGATGAACACCGTGGGCATGGTCATGTTCTCTTCCAGCGAGTCTATTGCGTTCTCCAGGCTTACCACCATCTCGGGCGTCACCGGTGAGAAGTGCTGCTGGAACAGGTCGTACTTGTCCGGGTCGGTCGCCAGCTCGGCTGCGACCGTGAACAACTCGCTCTGAAGGTTGCGCAGGAGTTCCTTTACCCGGTCGTCGCTGGACATCGCACGCGCCAGCCCCATGGCCGACACTGCCTCGTCCGTGATTCCGTAAGCCTCGGTGTGAGGGTTGTTCTTGGAAATGCGCCCGCCGTAAAGCAGGCTGGTTTCCCCCTTGTCCCCGAACTTGGTGTAAACCCGTTTGCGATATTCCTCGGAACTCGACGAGGACACAGGCGTCTCCTTCCCCGATCAGTCTCAATTCAGCGCCAATGGCCGTTGGGGCCACTCGACGATTTTAGCACACGCAGTTGCAGGTTCCGGTGTTTGGCCTAGGTAGGCATTGTCCCACCGCGAACGAAATCTATGGCAGGCAAATGAGGATATAATTGGTGCTGGAACAACTGCCGAGGTGAGTAGCTATGCCTAGTGAAGTTCGTGTAATTGGGGTTGAGGGCATGCCCGAACTGGGCCCTGGAGACGACCTCTCTGGACTCATGGTGGAAGCTGCTGCCGCTCAGGGCACCCCCATCGAGGAAGGCGACATCCTCGTGGTAACCCAGAAAGTAGTTTCCAAGGTCGAAGGCAAGGTGATGAGTTATGAGGACGTTGAGGCCTCCCCACTGGCCATCACCATTACCGAGGGCCACAGGCGCGATCCCCGTCATACAGAAATGATCCTGCGGGAGTCCGTTCGCATCGTTCGAATGGACCGCGGTGTGATCATCGCGGAGACGAAACACGGCTTTTACTGCGCCAACGCCGGAATCGACGCCTCCAACATCCCGGGTAACATGACCATCGCGTTGCTCCCCGACGACTCGGACGTTTCGGCCCAGGGCATACGGGAGGCCGTGCGACAGCGTCTGGGCATAAACGTAGCAGTGATCGTGTCGGATACCTTTGGCCGCCCCTGGCGAAATGGCGCGGCCAATGTGGCCATTGGCGTGGCAGGGATGGACCCGCTTCTGGATTACGTGGGCGCGTCCGATGCACACGGTAACGTGCTGCACACGACGCAGATCGCGGTGGCCGACGAACTGGCCGCAACGGCGGAACTGGTGACCGGCAAGGCGCTGGGGATCCCGGTCACTATTATCCGCGGCTACGCTTTCGAGGCCATGGAAGGCGCCACTATCCAGAGACTGCTTCGCACCGGTGAACGAGACCTGTTCCGGTAGCGCTCTGTAGTCTCCTTCACTGTGTGGGATTACAGCTGGGACTGCTCACTCCCCCAGCCTAGCCCCGTCCTCCTGGCGCGAAAGTCCCCCTCGAGGGATAGAGGTAACTGTCGAACGTCGTATGGTTCGACAAAGTTGCTTACCCCAACGCCCAGCAGCCGGAAGGTGCGACCCGCGGTCAACTCGGCTGACAGGAGTCGCCACGCCAGTTCCCGGATGGGACCGGGTTCGTTCGATGGCGTAGGCAGCGTAGATTGTCTTGTAAAAGTGGTGAAGTCGGCCAACCGCATCTTCACCGTTACGGTACGCCCCTGCAAGCCTTTCCGCTCCAGGCTGCCGGCCACGCCGACTGCCAATTCCTCCAGGACCCTGCGTAGCTCTTCGGTATCGCCGATGTCGTCGGGGAACGTGGTCTCCGAGGACACTGACTTGGTTATCCTCTCGGTGTGGACCGGTTCGTCGTCGAGGCCTATCGCCCTCAGACGGATGCTTTCGCCGCGCTGTCCGAACATCCTCTCGAACCATTCCGCTGGCTGGACAGCGAGCGCGCCGATGGTGTCCACACCCTCCGCGTGGAGCCGTTCCGCGGACTTGGGGCCAATGCCCCACAGCTTTCCCACCTGGAGAGGGGCCAGGAACTCTGCCTGGTCTCCCGGGGGTACTACGACCAATCCGTCGGGCTTGTCCAAATCTGATGCAATCTTGGACACCGACTTGCTGACGCTGACGCCTACGGAGACCGTCAGGCCAGTCTCATCCTTCACCCGGCGCTTCAAGTCAAGAGCCACGCCCAGCGGCCAGCGGCCCTCGCTCTCGTCCACGGCCTCGCTGATGTCCAGGTAGGCTTCATCCAGTGACAAGGGCTCTACTATCTCGGTGAACTCTCGGAATATCTCCATGACTTGCCGTGACATTTCGCGGTAGCGGGTGAACCGGGGACGCACGATGATTCCCTGGGGGCAGAGCCGGACTGCCGTGCGCATAGGCATGGCGGAGCGAACACCGAAGGGCCTGGCTTCGTAGGAGGCCGTGGCCACCACGCCCCGGCTCTCCGGGCGACCGCCCACCAGCACAGGTTTTCCCCGCAGCTCGGGGTTGTCGAGCTGCTCCACCGTTGCGTAAAAGGCATCGAGGTCGGCGTGGATGATATGCCGCATCGGACATCCCCGCTGTTGATTCGGGGCCTGTTCCACCCGGAAACGAGAAAGAACGAAAGAACGAGAAAGAATTCTACGACGGTTATTTTACACCCTGGCCTTATCGTCTCCGTTCGTGCGGTTGGGAACTGTTGGGCGTGCAAATGCTCCGCCGTAGCGTCTGATGTCCCTCCGCGCTACAATGGCGGCAGCATTCACGGCGCAGCTGCCGCAGACGTTATCACCGCAGGAGACGGTATGCCGACCATTCTAGAAGATTACATTGCCAAGCATTCCGGTTCGGCCCAGCTCTATGAAGAAAGTGTCACCATATTTCCGGGTGGAGTTACCCACGACACCCGCTACGCCACGCCTTTTCCGCTGTTTATGACCCATGGCGAGGGTCCCCGGAAATGGGACGTCGACGGCAACGAATACGTGGACTATGTGTCCGGCCACGGCGCGCTGCTCTTGGGCCACTCCCATCCCGCCATCGCGGAGGCCGTCTCGCACCAGATCCTGCGTGGTACTCACCTCGGCGCATCTACCCAAGAGGAACTGCGTTGGGCGAGGGCCATAAAGGCCCTGATGCCGTCCATCGAAAAGGTCCGGTTCCACAGTTCAGGGACCGAGGCGACCCTTATGGCCATGAGATTGGCCCGCGCCTATACGGGCAAGGACAGGGTGGTCAAGCTGCAGGACCACTTCCACGGCTGGCACGACTATGCAATGGCCGGTTCCGACCGGTCTGCACCGGGTATCCCTGATGCAAGCATGGGAACCATGGTGGTGGTTCCGGCGGGCAACCTGGCTGCCGTCGAGGACGTGCTGTCCAAAGATGGCGACATCGCCGCGCTCATCCTCGAGCCAACGGGCGCCCACTACGGGCAGCTACCTTATGACACACCCAGCTACCTGAAGGGACTGCGTGAACTCACCGCCCAGCATGGCGTCATTTTGATCTTCGACGAGGTCGTGACGGGGTTTCGGGCATCACCGGGCGGGGCGCAAGTCAGGTACGGAATCAGTCCCGACCTGACCACCATGGCCAAGATCGTAGCGGGTGGTCTTCCGGGAGGAGCGGTCGGAGGGAAGGCCGATATCGTTGATATGATTGCTCACCGGGGCGACCCGGAATGGGACAACTCCCGCCGGGTTTACCACCCTGGTACTTTCAACGCCAATCCGCTATCCGCCGCCGCCGGTGCGACCGCCCTGGAGATGATCGCGTCGCAGCCCATCAACCAGCACGCCGACGCCATGGCTGCTAGGCTGAAGGCCGGGCTGAACGAATCGCTGGGCCGGTTGGAGATTCCCGGCCACGCCCATGGCATTGCGTCGATGATTCACGTGGTGCTGGCTGATTGTGACTGCGACCGCGAAATCTGCACCATGTCTCACTCCCAGATCGCCAGCGTAACGGCATCGGCCGCCGTCACCGCCATGAAGCGCGGGTTGCAGAACCGGGGCGTGGACATCATGGGCCGTGATGCATTCCTGGTTTCCTCTACCCACAACGAGGGTGAGATCGACCAGACTATCGAGGCGTTCGCTGACACTATTGCGGCGGTGCGGGCTGAGGGCCTTATCTAGCCAGATTCCTAGCCCTTCGGTCTGACAGAATTCGGAGAACCCGGCTAACAAAGGACAAAGCCAGTTACAAGGGGTGATAGAAATGCCTTCTTTCACGGATAAGCTGACGGTTAATGGTTCCGAGATGGACATGTACGCCGCCGTTCCCAGTGGCGGCGAGGCCCCCTACCCCGCTGTGGTCATCGCATTCCACGTAGGCGGACTTGATGAGTTCGACAAGGTCATGGCTGACCGGCTGGCCGAAGCCGGGTACGTCGCCGTCGTTCCCGACCTGTTCCACCGCTATACGGAGGAGCAACTGAACGGCCCGCGGCTGGAGCGGCTCAACTACCTGAGCGACCCCGACATCATCGCCGACATGAATGCGGCGGTCGACTTCCTCGTCGCCGACTCCCACGTCGACAGCGACAGGATTGGCGTTACAGGATTCTGCATGGGCGGCCGCATTGCATGGATGATGGCTGCGTCGAACCCCATATTCAAGGCCACCGTCCCATTCTACGGCGGAAACATAATGGGGATTTGGGGCAGCGGGACGCAGACGCCTTTCGACATGGCCACCAACATCAATTGCCCAATGCTCTTCCACTTCGGGTCAATAGACGTCAACCCTTCACTGGAGGACCGCGACAAGCTGGAGGCGGAGCTTACGCGCCTTGGCAAGGCGTTTGAGTTCCATACTTATGAAGGCGCCAACCATGCCTTCATGGACTTCAACAATCCTGACCGTCATCATCCTGAAGCGGCCGCTGCGGCTTGGCCCCGGACCATTGAGTTCTTTGACAAGAATCTCAAGGGTGCGAAGGTATCCGCCTGATCATGCACGGCAGACCAAGGGGAGGGTGACACTCTCCCCTTCTTGATTCGATTTCTCTACTTAGGAGCGGGTGATGCCACGTGTTTCGCTGGACTTGGAAAATGCCAATGATTTGGCGCAGCTGAATGCCGGTGGATGGCGAGTTGCGATGGGCCTCGTTCCCGGCGAACCCAACCAGGGACTTACGGCCGAGATGCGGGAGAGCCCAGCCCGTCTACCTGATTACGACGACTCTTGGTGGGAGCAAAACGCCGACATACAGGAACGCCTCTCCGTCGGCTTCACCTTCGCCTGGTACCGGCTCAGAGTGACGATTCCGAGCACCGTAAAAGGGGAAGACGTGGCCGGACGCCGGGTCTGGTTCGAGACCAACGTCGACAACTATGGCGAAGTCTACGTGGACGGCCATATTGACCGCACGTTGTGGACAATCACCGGCAACAACACGCCCAAGCGAATCCTCGTGGAGGAGAGCGCGGTGCCCGGGACGGAGCACGTCATCGCCGTCCTGGTCTGCAACGCCCCGCTGGCCGAGCCGGTGGGGACCATTTTCATTCGCTACGCCGTCCTGGCCATCGAGTGAGTACAACGGTGCAGGAGCCGTAATCCTCAGCGTCCCGTCGTAGGGAGGCGCTCGTGAAGCTGTCGGCTATCAGGGATTTACCGGTGCCCCAAAGGGTCTCTGTTGGGTGGCAGCATTGTGTGAAATAAAAACTGGGAAACGTTTCCCGGGGAGCATCATGGCCGCATCAGTGCAAAAGATCGGCGTTGGAAACACGGAGATGTCCGCCTATATGGGTGTACCGGAAGGGGATGGTCCCTTCCCGGCCATGGTGGTAATTCATCACGCTCCCGGCGTGGACATGTTCATAAGGGACATCGTCGACAATCTTGCCAGGGAGGGATACGTGGCCTCCGCTCCTGACCTGTTCCACCGAATCACGAATGAGATGATGGAACAGACCGGAGGGAGCAAGCGAGACCTGCTCAGCGACCCCGACATCATCGCTGACGTGGACGCCACGGTCGCATTCTTGCGATCTCACCCATCCGTTGACAGCGAGCGATTGGGGATCACCGGCTTCTGCATGGGCGGCCGCATAGTGTGGCTCGCCGCCTGCACAAATCCGCACTTCAAGGCCGCTGTGCCGTTCTATGGCGGGAATATACTCGTCCCCTGGGGCGCCAGCGAAGTTGCGCCGTTCGAATTGGCCGATGGCATTGATTGCCCCATGCTCTTCCATTTCGGAGAGGCCGACGCCAACCCCTCACCGGACGACATGCGCACGCTGGACGACGAGTTGACCCGCTTGGGCAAAGAGCATCGATTCTACAGCTATCCAGGCGCGGACCACGCTTTTATGAACCGGTACATGCCCCAGCGCCATCACCGCACATCGGCAGAAATGGCCTGGGGGCGAACCCGGGAGTTCCTGGCCGAACAGTTGCAACCCGCCACCGTCGGATAGGCACAGAGTCGTCCGAGGATTCGGTTCCTCAGTGAGAGGGTGATGAAAAGTTGGTTCGTGGCGCCTCTCACAGATCAACACCAGACAGTATGCCGGAGGGTCAGATGACTACCAGCCGTTCCTACGCGGGCCAGGTGGCCGCGCCCGAGTTCCCCGACGGAGTGGAATGGGTGAATACCGACCGGGCGCTGACTATGGAGGAATTAAAAGGCAAGATCGTCATCCTCGATTTCTGGACTTACTGTTGAGTTAACTGCATGCACATTTTTCCGCAGTTGCGGAAACTGGAGCGCAAGTATGCCAGCGAGTTGGTTGTAGTCGGGGTGCACTCGGCCAAATTCCCTACTGAAAAAGAAACAGAAAGCCTGGTATCGGCGGTGCGCCGCTGTGAGTTGGAGCACCCGGTGATCAACGACGCCGGGTTCCAGGTCTGGCAGCAGTATTCCTGCCGGGCTTGGCCGACATTGATGTTCATTGATCCCCGCGGCAACGTCATTGGCAAACACGAGGGGGAGCTGACCTTCGAGCAATTCGACACCCTGATGGGTGGAATGGTCGCTGAGTTCGATGAACTTGGAATGATGCAGCGTTCACCACCGCCAACCACGCCACCGCGCGGGGCCGATAGCGCCCTGAGCTTCCCGGGAAAGGTGCTCGCTGATGAAGCGGGAGGGAGGCTCTTCATCGCCGACACCAACCACAACCGTATCGTCGTTTCCTCTTTCGACGGCAGTGTGAAACAGGTGATTGGTTCGGGTGAGGAGGCCCTGATCGACGGTTCGTTCTCCCAGTCCGCATTCAATCACCCGCAAGGGATGGCTCTGGACGGAGAGGTGCTTTACGTCGCCGACACCGAAAATCACGCCATCCGCCGCGTTGACCTCCAGGCTTGCCAGGTGGAGACCATCGCAGGCACCGGGGAGCAAGGCTACGAACGCGACGGGCGCCGCCCCGGCCGTTCCTTCAGCCTCAGCTCGCCCTGGGATCTGGTGGTGCACGACGGCGTTATTTACATAGCAATGGCCGGCATTCACCAACTCTGGTCGCTGGACATCGAAGCCGGCACGGTTGGCGCCTACGCAGGCAGCGGAAGGGAGGCCATCACCGATGGGCCCTTGGCCACCTCCGCGCTTGCCCAGCCCAGCGGAATCACCACGGACGGCGAACGGCTTTTCTTTGCGGACAGCGAGACCAGTTCCATCCGAAACTGCGACCTCGCTCCCAACGGCTCTGTAAGGACGCTGATCGGCCTGGGGCTGTTCGAGTTCGGCGACGTGGACGGAGACGATTTCCGCGTTCGGATGCAGCATCCCATCGGCATCACCCACCATGATGGTGTTCTATACGTGGCCGACACCTACAACCACAAGATTAAGCGGGTGCTGCCCAAGACCCGGTCCGCCTTCAGTGTGGCTGGGGTCGGCTCCCCGGGCCACGTGGACGGACCGTTTGCCCACGCGAGATTCTCCGAGCCCTGTGGCCTCAGCATAGCCAATGGCAACATATACATCGCCGACACCAACAACCACACCATCCGAGTGGCCGATATGGATACCCAGGAAGTCGCAACCCTGGAACTGGACAGACTGTAGACACCAAGCAGGAGAGTGCCATGGAAGCCCTGCGGTTCATAGATGGCGATTCACACGTTCTCGAACCGGAATCCATCTGGGAACACTACCTCGAGGAAAAGTACCGAAACCTGGTCAGCGGGCACGTGCGCTGGGTTACGGCTCCCTCGGGAAATGGCGTAAACGGGGTAGACGCCTCATCCACCCGCGAAAAAGCGCTCGCCTTCGAATTGGAACTGGAGGTGATGGGTACTTTTCCGCTGGGCGCCAGGGATACTGATGCCGCCACCCGCAACTTTCAGGATCGGGACCTGGACGAACTGGACGTCGCGTACGGGAGGTGGGCTGACCAGGACTTTCCAGCCAGCGCTTATCGCGAAGTGATGGACGTTCACGGCGTGGACTACATGATCCTGTACCCCACAGCAGGGTTCTGGACCACCGGCGTGGCCGACATGGACGGCCAAACAGCCATGGCCATCCGCCGGGCATATAACCGCTGGCTCGGCGACTTCTGCGCCGAAATCGGACAAGGCGCCTGTGGCGCGGCGTCCATTGACCTTCGGGACCCTGTGCTTGCCGCAGACGAGGTCCGGCGCTGCGTCCGGGAGTACGATTTCAAGGCTGTCCACCTGAATCCCGCTCCAGTTCCAAACCTCCGGCTGTTTGATCCCGAATGCGACGTGCTATGGGACACCTGCGCCGAATTGGGCGTACCGGTCGGCTTGCATCCCAGTGCCAACCATCCATTCGATCAGGGCCTGCTCGATTATCTGCCGGGTCTCCGCAACTGCCGTGCAACGGTGTCCTTCGTGGTCGGAAGCATGCTGGCCTGCACCGCCTTCATCATGGGTGGTGTGCTTGAGCGGCATCCCGGCCTCAAGCTGGTTTTCCTTGAGTCCGGCTGCGGCTGGGCTTCCTTCTGGCTGGACCGCCTGGAGGCGGGGATACAGGGCGGCACCAGGGGGCTGAGGATACAGGGTCTGAATCAAAACCCCGTGGAATACTTCCAGCGCCAGTGCTTCGTGGCGGCGGACCAGGACGATCCGGGAATCGCTCCGCTGATTGATTCCATAGGCGACCACGTCATTGTGGGTGCCACTGACTTTGGTCACCCGGAAGGCAGGAAGTACTTCAAGGCGAAGCAGGACATGCTGGAGCTGCCCGACGTTTCGCTTGATAGCAAGAGGAAGATCCTGTGGGACAATGCCCTCCGGGCTTACCCCATAAGCCCCAACTAGCAGCAGCGTTCAGAGAGGCTCTCGATTTGAGTGGTCAGGCAGAAAGGGAGCCCACCCGGCGGCTGTCGGCGGAGCTAGAGGTTGCCGAGCAAGTCCCCCAGTCCTGGACTTATTCATCCCTGATTGGAATGGACAGAGGGGATTGTCCTCCGTTTCCGGACAGGGCCAAGTGGACGGGAGTCGCAGGGCAGAAATCCACGAATACTGACGACTAACGTTCGAGGAAGTATTTTGGATTTCCCGTTCATTTGAGTTCTTATTTGACGGGAGGGCTTGGCAGGGTAAGCCGACTGTTTCTGGCCCATCGGGGCAAGACCGATTGTATTTGCCGTTGTTGATTTGAATTTCTGCAGATGCAGCAGCGAAGGTTAAGCCTTTCCTGCTGCTCATCAATACCATGCCTAATGTCTCTATATGGTTAAGCAACCCTAAGCCGGGTGGTTTAGCAGGGCGTTCTTGTCAGCAAGATAGCCCATCACTTGGGATTGTTGAGCCCTGGGATCAGGTTGCCAGAGCCAAGCGCCTGATTCCTGCATTCGGGTGATTGATGGAGCTCGATTCTAAACCACATTGATCGGAAGACCAGGCGGCGACCCGCAAGTGATGAGGCTCTGCTGATAAGAAACTATCTTAAGACATTACACGCCCCGGTAATCGTCATTCCCGCGAAAGCTTGTCCTCGACCCGATCGGGGCGGGAATCCACAGAACCAGGCCGTTCGCCGTCTCTCGGCAAGCGAACTGAACAGTTTTGAGATAGTTTCTAAGGGCGGCTGATCACCATAATCCGGTCTCTGTGGGTGAGGTCCTGCTCCGCGGTAATCTCGGCATCCGGAAAGTGCTGCAAAACGACCTTCTCGACGGCAGGAAACTGCTCGGGGTCCAGCTCCAGTAATATGATGCCCGGGCTGTTCAACTTTCCGGGGGCTTGAGCCAAAAAGCGTCGCACCAGGTCCAGGCCGTCTGGCCCGCCGTCAAGGGCCACTTGGGGCTCGCGCTGCACCTCCGGCTGCAGGGTAGGCAACCGGTCGGTGGGAATGTAAGGCAGGTTGGCCACGATTACGTCCACAGGTTGAGGCACCGGTTCTAGCAGGTCGCCGTGTCCCAGCCGCACCCGATCGGCGACCGAGTGGGCCCGCACGTTCCACGCAGCAACGTCAAGGGCTGGCTCCGACGCGTCCACCGCGTATATGCGTGCTCCCGGCAGGTGAATGGCCAGGTTCACCGCAATTGCTCCGCTGCCGGTTCCCACATCCGCGATGGACAGCTCGCGGGTCTCCATACCCATCAGTGCCATGAAGAGCGTGTGCTCCACGATTCCCTCGGTTTCCGGTCGAGGAATCAGCACGTCGGGCGTCACGACCACATTTATGCCGTAGAACTCGCGGTAGCCGAGGATGTAAGCCAGCGGGGTTCGCTCCAGACGCTGTGCCACGACCCCGGCAAGGTCTTGGGCTGCATTCGCGGGGACCTCCGACTCCTGCTCCGCGAATATGTTCTGCCTCGTCATCCGCATCACAGTCATCACCATGACCTCGGCCTCAAGCCTTGCGTCTGGAATGCCTGCCATTTCAAGGGTCTGATGTGTTGCCCTTATTGTTTCGCGAACTACAGCCATATTTCAAACGCCCTGCCAGTTGTTGGTTAAAGCCGGCCTTTCCTGATTGCTTGGCCTACGGTCGCGTGAAGATTTCCACGGCCGTGGTCCCTGATGAGTTGGCAAAGGACTTCATTCGGCCATCAGGATAGCTGTGCGCCAGTTCCTCCTGCAACCTGATGGCCTCCGGAGCGTGCGGGTTGAGGAAAATTACGCATTTCGGTGGTGGCTCAGGAATCTGACGGCCACTGGCCAAGTCGTGATGGTCCAGATGTCCGGGGATTGGCCGGTCCGGGAAGAAGGCAGTCAGTACTTTTCTCATCAAGCTCCCCTCACCAGTCGCTTGGCCAACTAACACGGTCCTATCGGCGTCCTCAGCGCATTCCGCAGAACGAAACGCGCCCAGGGCTACGGCTTCCTGGGAATGCGGCATTACCCGGGGAGTTGCTACCCAGAACTGCCACAGGTTCAACAACAAAATAATCGAGAGCAACACCGAAAGTGCGACGGGAACGAGGAATGCCTTTGGCAATCCGGCTAGCCTGGACCTATCCGCGATGAAAGAGTTTGAGGACTCCTCCACGAGCAACCCCGCCATCAGCGCCAATGGCGGAACGACGAACAGCAGACGCGTGATTACCACGTGCGGATAAGGGGACAGCACCCCTGTCATCAGCATGCCAATTGCGAACCATATCAGCAAAAGACGGTATGCAGGCTGGCGGATGTGGCCTAACGCGAACGCCAAGCCCAAGGTCGCCAACCCTCCACTGACGGGATCCATCAATGGGCCGTAAACATACGTGTGGACGGTGGGGCTGTAGCTGAACGCCTGCAGGTTCAACTCTATATTGCCAAGCAGGCGATGGCCTACGGAGCCGGTAACCACATCGGAATATCCGCCAACGACTTGGCCGAACATCCGGGTGAACACTCCCTCCTGATCGACCGCAAAGGTGGGAGCAGCGGTCAATGCAAACCCGAATGCAAGCGGCCACAGTTCAAGAAGCCGTCGAGGGCTGCCCTGGGTCAGCGAAAACAGGGCGATGATTGGCAGGATCGCCCGGGCCGAATAGTGCGTGTAAAAGCCCAATCCGGCTATGACCCCGGCGATGTATAGCAATAACGGGTTCCCATTTCGCCATCCAATCAGGAACAACGCCAAGGCCCAGGAGGTGACTGGTAAAGGAGACAGGTTGGCGTATCCGGTGTGAGAGAAGGCGAAAATGTAGTGACTGAAGGCAAATATCCCGGCAGCAATTACCGCTGCCGTTCTGCCCCCAAGGGTGCGGCCCAGCAAGTAGACGGCCGGAATTGTCAGGGCAGCGTTCAGGGTTTCGCTGAATGTCCAGCCGAAGTAGTCGGTGCCAAACACCCGCATCACGGTTGCCTGGAGGACTGAGGTCAAGACCGGGTGCTTGTTGTAGACACCTTCCTGGCTGAAAGGGCGGACTATGCCCTCGTCGGCGATGCGCCTGGCGTGTTCGAAGAAGAGATACTCGTCTCCAATGGCTGCGTAATACCAATGCTGCAGGTCGGACACATTCACAGCGAGGAACAGGCCCACCAGCGTGACCACGGCCAGCAAGTCCCAACGATATTGCCGGAACCACTGAGCTAACGCGAGGCTCGACAGGCCCACCCAGTTGGCAATCCGTGGCCAAAACAAGGGCAAGAATGCAACCAAAGCTCCTATCCAAAGGAGGAGGGCGCTCCCCGACTCCCATCCACCAGCCAATAAACCAAGCAGGATGACCGTCAGCGCCCCACCGCCGGCCATAGCTGCAACTACATAGCCCGAGCGAAGGTCGGCGATCAACGAAAAGGACATCGCTGGAGGAACATTTGGGGTGTCCGGGTCGACGCGGGATCTGGTGCGCCTCAATCCCAAGGAGCCGAGGGCAAACAGTCCAACGCCCAAGGACAGCAACACGAGGTAAACCAGTGGTGCCTTTGTGTTCGGTTCAACCGAGATGTAGAGGCCGATCTGGGCAAGAACCGCGGCGGCTGCACCTGCGGCCAACAGTGGTGCCCGCTTGGCTGCCAGGATTGTCCCCACTGCTGCTGCCACCTGGTAAGCAGCCCGAATGACTGACGCCAGCCCGATCGGGGATCCCGGCAGGCTGGGATCTTGTGGACTCGACGGCGACTCCAACGGTGCCCGGCGTGGTGGAGCGGGAATCGTCCCGGAGTGGGCGGCAACTGGCTGGAATGTGCTATGCAGCGTGCCGCCACATTGGCCGCAGGTCACTCTGTTCCTGGGATTGAGAGAGCTGCAATGGTGGCACTCAGTCCCGTGATGAATCTGTCCGCAACCTCCGCAAAAAATGGCTTCAGGAAGATTCCTGAAGCCACAAGTAATGCACAGAGGGGCGGTTGGCAGGACAGTCAAAGCCGACTAAGTCTTAACTCCGGATGAGGAGGCAGGGCTCCCAAGGCAGATGATGCCCAAGGGTGCCAAAGGAGGTCAGACGCCCGCCTCGCTCAGCAGCCGCTCCTCTTCCCACGTGACCATGCGGTCGATGATGTCGTCCCAATATCCGTCCATCAGGCGTGGGATCCCATGGAACGTGATGCTGCAGCGATGGTCGGTCACCCGGTCCTGGGGGTAGTTGTAGGTGCGTATTTTCTCAGCCCTCTCGGCGCCGCCGACCTGGGAGCGACGCGCCTGGCTGATCTCGGCATCGTGCCGTTCCTGTTCGGCCTCGAACAACCTAGCCCGGAGCATGGCCATGGCCCGTTGCTTGTTCTTGTGCTGGGATCTCTCATCCTGACAGACGACGGTCAGGCCGGAGGGTTCGTGGACGATGCGAACGGCGGTGGCGACCTTGTTAACGTTTTGCCCGCCGTGGCCACCGGCATGAAAAATGTCGATACGCAGATCGTTCTCGTTTACCTTGACCTCCACTTCGTCAGCCTCAGGCAGGACGGCGACAGTAGCGGTCGAGGTATGGATTCGGCCCTGCGCCTCGGTTTCGGGGACACGTTGCACCCGATGTACACCGCTTTCGTACTTGAAACGGCTGAAAGCGCCGCGACCCTGCACTTCAAGCACAATCTTGTTGAAGCCTCCGACCTCGCTGGGGTTGGCGTCCATAACGTCAACCTCCCAGCCACGGCTTTGGGCGTAGCGGCTGTAAGCACGGTAAAGGTCCCGGGCAAAGAGCCCGGCCTCGTCCCCACCGGTTCCGGCGCGGATCTCGATGATGACGTCCCGCTGGTCGTTGGGGTTCTTGGGAAGGAGTGCCGTCCGGAGCGACATGGTGACCGACTCCAGCCTGGACTGGTTGTCCTCCAGCTCTTCCCGCGCCATCTCTGCCAGGTCCGGTTCAGCGCCCTCCTGGATCAAGGCCTCGAGATCCGCGTTTTCCTCCAGCAACTGCCGGTATTCGCGGGCGATGGCAACCAAGTCATCCATTGACGCGCGTTCCTTGGCCAGTTCCTGCACGCGCTCGTAATTCACCACCACCTCGGGGTCGGCCATCGCCGCCTCGATTTCTTCATACCGGTGGATGATGGGGCCCAGTTTGTCGATCATAGAGTCCATCGCCAGCCCTGCCCAGCCTAATCTATTGCTGCTTCGGGGATTGGTGCTCTGCCGCAATATCGCAAATGTATATAACATACTGCGACCATTATCCCCAATATTACAGCATACGTGCCCGGTTATACAGAGCTACTGCCGTTCCGACAGAATCTGGTTTCAGAAGGTCGGGCGGGAAGCAGGGCTGGCATCAGAGTGGCCGATGATGAGTCAATGAATATGTTACGAGGGCCTGACACGTCCGGCGAAAAGTCCAACGAAATCACGTCGGCAAGCGGCCAATGTCATCAATCATCCGGGGCGGGATCACGCCGTCGCCGCAGGTACGGACGCAGGTACGGACGTCTTTGTTGGAAAGCAGCCCCGTACGCGCGTCTAGTCCATTGGCTTGTCGCCCATGTGAATGCACACAGTGCCAAAGCCCAACCGCTGATACGTTACCGAGTCCAGACCGGATTCGGTCATCAGGGCCGCCAGCTCATCTGCGTCGTAGAAGACGTCGACAGATTGTGGCAAATATGTGTAGGCTGCCCGGTCCCGGGCCACGATGCTGCCGACCAGAGGCACCAGACGGTGAAAGTACAACCGGAACAGGCTGGATTTCAGGCCGGAGGCCATTGGCGAAAGTTCCAGCAAGACGACGCGTCCCCCTGGGCGGACCACGCGGGCCATTTCCGACACGGCGCGGCGAACGTCCGGCATGTTCCGAAGGCTGAATCCGGCAGTGGCACAGGCGAAGGTGTCGCTCGGAAACGGAAGGGAGAGGGCGTCACCCACCAGGAAGCTTATCGAGTCATCATTGCGTGCAGCGGCCCGCCCCTGCGCCCGGGAGACCATTTCGGGCAGCAGGTCAAGTCCCACTGTCTGTTGGACGGACGGGAGATTCGCCAACTGAAATGCGAGGTCACCGGTTCCTGTGGAGACATCGATCGCGGTACCGGAGAGGGCCTGGGAGGCCATGGCGGCAGTCTTGCGCTTCCAACCCCGGTGCATGCCCAGGGTCATAAGGTCATTCATCAGGTCGTAGTGGCCGGAAATCCGAGAGAAAAGGCGAGCGACGTAGCGCTGCCTCTCTTCGCCGCTCAGCTCCGCCATAGGAGCCGCATGGGATGCAGCGTGCGGCTGAACGGGTTGAGAACAAGCCCCAATATTTCCAGGGTCACAGCCCCGAGCAAGGCCTGATCGTCTCCCTCTTGGCCAAGAACCACCGGTGAGTAGTTTTGTCCCTGAGGCAAAGTCAAATAACAGGTCGACATGTCGCGGGAAACGACCGTTCCATCTGCCAGAATAAACCTTTCCTCCCGGTCCGGCTGGAGGCCCAGAGACTGCCACACGTTGTGGGGGAGGAGCGTGTAACCGGTGCCACTGTCGACCAGAAAGTTGACCGTCTCCTCCTGTCCCTCAGGACCTCTGGCTGTTCCCTCTACAAAGGTCAGTCCCGTATTCCAGTATCTCCCCGGTATTGCTGGTCCCCGGGCAAAGCCCCGTCAATGCCCAAGGCGACCAGGGTCTTGTTAACCACGTATTTGACTATATCCTCGACCGTTTTGGGGCGCAAATAAAAGGCCGGGTCGGGCGGCAGGATCACGGCGCCCATGCGGCTGAGGGTGAGCATGTTCTCCAGGTGAATGCTGTGAAGGGGTGTCTCGCGAGGCACCATTACCAGCGGCCTCCGCTCCTTGAGGCAGACATCGGCGGCGCGGAGCAGCAGGTTGCCGGAGATTCCGTTCGCCAGTGAGGCGATGCTGTTCATGCTGGCGGGCATCAGAGCCATCCCCGCAGCCGGGTATGATCCACTGGCGATGGGTGCCCGCAGGTCGTTGACGGCGTAATGGACGAACGACGGATATTCCTGCCATTCCACGAGGCTCTCGTTGAAGGAGCATCCTAGCTCCTCCTGCCACACGAGCTTTGCGGCGTTGGAGCAGACAACGGCGGTCGGCAGGTCCCGGCGGAGGAGTTCGTCCACCATTGAGCGGGCCATGATCGAGCCGCTGGCACCCGTGATTCCGACGATGACGGGGCCGGGCATCACAGGGTGATAGCCAGAATGGTGAATACCAACAGGGACACCGAAATGACGCTGTTGTACTGGAACAGCGGAGAGCGGAGCTTGGAGAGATCATCGGCTTTGACGAGGCTGTTTTCCAAGGCCAGCAACACTATGGCAATGGCCCAGCCGATGAAGTAGTACAGGCCGAGGTCCATCCACAGCCCCAACGCCAGCAGGGCACAGGCGGCCAGCAGGTGCATTGTCCGGGTTGTCCAGATGGCTGCGCCGATGCCAAAGCGCTTGGCGAACGAGTTTGTCCCGTACTCTTTGTCGAAGTCGTAGTCGGCGCATCCGTAGATGACATCGAAGCCGCCAGCCCACATCGTAACGGCGAAGGTGAGTAGCATAGGCTCCGGGTCGAGACGGCCCGTAACCGCGATCCATGCCGCCGATGGTGAGATAGCCAACGCTAAGCCGAGGAAGAAGTGGCAGGCCCAGGTAATGTACTTGGTGAAGGAATAAAAGATTACGTACAGGGCGGCAACCGGGGCCAGTATCAGGGTCAGCGTGTTGAGCTGGGAGGCAGCGTAGAAAAACACCCCAGTACCGACCACCGCCAAGCCAATGACGTCAAGCGGCGTGACCAGTCCCTGCGGCAGGTGCCGGCCCCTGGTGCGCGGGTTTATCGCGTCTTCCTTGCGGTGAATGAATCGGTTGGCGGACATGCCAAGGGTTCGGACGCCGGTCAGGGCCACCGTAATCCAGATGAATGTACTCCACCCCGGCCATCCGCTGCCGCCGGAGTCCACGGAAGCCAGCATCATGCCCATGTAGCAGAACGGGAGCGCATAGAGCGACTCCCAGATACGCACCACCCACAGGTAGTGAGGTATCTTGACTATCGGTCCGCGTATTGCGTTGGCGACTTGCATGCTCCGCTTTGGACTGTCTGGCCGACCTACGAAATACCGTAGTCGGCCCACTTCCGGTCGACGAGGGTTTTGATTTCGGGGCTCATCACCACGTCGGGAGGCCACTCCCGGGTCCGGCCGCCCTCCGGTTCCATCTTTGCTGTGGCGTCGATGCCGACCTTGCTGCCGAACTTTGGGGTGGCTGAGGCATGGTCAAGGTCGTCTATCGGCCCGGTTGTGAATACAAAGTCCTGGGCGGGGTCCATATTGCTGGCCACACGCCAAGCCACCTCGGAAACGTTCTGAACGTCGACGAAGTGGTCGACAACTATGATGCCTTTTGCCAGGCTCATGAGCCCCATGCCCCAGAGGCCGTGCATCACCTTGCGGGCCTGGCCTGGGTACTCCTTTTTCATCGACACGATTACCAGATTGTGGAAGGCCCCTTCCGCCGGCATGTTCATGTCGACCACTTCGGGCAGGATCGTCCTGACCAGAGGCAGGAACATCCGCTCAGTCACCTTACCCATCCAGTAGTCCTCCGACGGAGGGCGCCCCACGACAGAGGCCGGGTAGATCGGGCGGTTTCGATGGGTGATGCAGGTTACGTGGAACACCGGATAGGGATCGGGCATGGAATAGTAGCCGGTGTGATCTCCGAACGGCCCCTCCAACCGTTCTTCGTTCAACAGGATGTGCCCCTCCAGGACTATTTCCGCCTCCGCCGGCACCATCAGGTCGCTGGTGCGCGCCTTGGCTAGGGCAACTCCTTCATCGCGCAGGAATCCGGCCACGATCATCTCGTCAACGTCCGGTGGCAGCGGTGCAGAGCCCGTCCAGATGGTAGCCGGGTCGCCACCCAACGCCACTGCGACATCCATCCGGTCCAGCCCCAGCTGGCGGCCGACGCGTTCGTGGTGGGCGCCGACTTTGTGGGTCTGCCAGTGCATACCCGTGGTGCGCCTGTCGTAGACCTGCATCCGGTAGATGCCGTAATTCTGCACGCCGGTTTCCGGATCCCTGGTGATCACGAGCGGCAGGGTGATGTACTGCCCGCCGTCCATAGGCCAGCATTGCAGTATGGGGAACTTGTAGAGGTCGACGTCCTCGCCCTGGAGAACCACGTCCTGGCAGGGAGGATTGTTCACTGTCCTGGGCCGGATTGACGCCAGGTTTGCGAGCTGTCCGAGGGTACGCAGCTTGTTGGCCATGCCCTGTGGGGGACCCTGGACCAAGTCAATGATGCTCTGCACCTTTTCGGCAACATCCTCAAGACTGTCCAGTCCCAGGGCCATCGCCGTGCGACTTTCCGAGCCGAAGAGGTTGGTCAGGACCGGTATGTCGTAACCCTGGGGATTCTCGAACAGGAGGGCAGGGCCTCCCGACTTGATGGTACGGTCAGTGATTTCCGAAATCTCGAGCATGGGGTCCACCGGAATCGCGATGCGACGCAACTCGCCCCTCTGTTCGAGGAAGGCGATGAATTCCCGGATGTCTCGAAATTTCATGGAGCGACCAATCCGTCCCCGCGACAGAACATAGAGTCAGGCGATACGGGGTCGTGGATGTGCCTGTTTTCGTCGCTCAATTCTAGCCGCAATGAGTAGCAGCATCAATCAAGCAAGCGCACGGGGACGGCAGGAATGGTAGCTCGGGAGCGTGAGGAGACGTGGCAGGAGGGGGGAGTCACTTAATTCGCGACACGCATATATCCGTTACCCGGGTACCGACGGTTAGATGGGCAACCGGGGTCAGATAGCATCGGGGGCCGCTGTGTAGCGGCCCCCGGGTGTTCAATCAGATTCGATTTAGAAGCCGGAGGAGGACTCTTCGCGCATCCGGCTGAAGCAATCGCTGCAATACACCGGACGATCGCCCCTCGGACGGAACGGCACCATGGCATCGTTGCCGCATTCCGCGCAGACGATGGGATACATTTCGCGCGGGCCATCCTGGTACATGCCACCGCCGCCACCACCACCACCACCGCCGCGCTGTTCCGTCCGGCGCACGGCCCGGCAGCTGCGGCACCGCTTGGGTTCGTTGCCAAATCCGCGAGCCTGGAAGAATTCCTGCTCCCCGACGGTGAAGATGAATTCGCTTCCGCACTCCACACAAACCAGGGTCTTGTCCGACAATGCCACTGGGTGACCTCCCTCAGCACTTTCAGGTACAGGGCCAGCGAACTTTGTCCCACAGTAGACCAATCGACGGCTGTCGGGGTGGATGACCCGGCCGGTGAACGTTGGAATACCTGCCCCAAATAACCTTGTATGTGCGTATTGGCACATTATAGCTGTCAAAGGGGATTATGCAACCAAAACTGGCAAACTTGACAGATTTTGCAGGATTTCGTCGCGAGATTACTCAAACTAGACGACATGGTGTAATTGACAGCGAATGGGTTGATATTACTGCTCACTGGCCTCTGGTACTGCTATCAGGGGGGGAATGTGGTCTGTCTGGTCACGTTTCTGACACAAATTGGGACAACCGCTGTCATCCTGCAGTGCTAGCATCGCGTCCAGTTAGGGGAGGTGCGTAGGTTGTCCTGTACCTTGCTCTCGGACCAGGAAGCACGATGAGGCCTTGAACACCGCCCAGAGTTCCTGCCCCTCTCTGATTTCCATTTCATCCAGAGAGGCGCCTGTCACGTGACAATGCAGAGGGACTCCGCAGTCCAACTCGACCGTATACCCAGGGGGACGCGCCTCGATCCTCGACACTGTGCCCGGAAACCGGTTACGGGCCGACGATCCCACCGGTTCCCGGGACGATAGAATAATGTCGGAGGCGCGGATGCCGACAGTTACCCAGTCTCCGGCCGAGTCCTGAGGACCGTCGTCCAAGGGCGCCTCCAGCGCGAAACCGGCCTGCTCTGCTTCCCCCGTCAAGCGCATGGTCCCGTCCCGGGGATGGCGCGAAACCACCCTCATATGAAACAGGTTTTCCACTCCCACAAGGCGCGCCACCGCCGTTTGTCCCGGCTGGCCGAGCACGTCCAGGGGTGATCCCCGGGCGACAACCTGCCCCTCGTCGATCACCAGCACTTCGTCACCGAGGGCCAGCGCCTCCTCCCGGTCGTGGGTGACCAGCACGACGGGGATTCCCGTGCTGGCCAGGGTATCCCGGAGTTCCTTGCGGAGTATGCGCCTCAGACCCAGATCCAGCGCCGCGAACGGTTCATCCAGCAGCAACAGGCGTGGCCGGGTCGCCATCGCGCGGGCCAGGGCCACCCGCTGCTGCTGCCCGCCGGAGAGTTCCCAGGGATAGCGGTCCTCAAGGCCACGAAGCTGGAAGGAATCCAGCAACTCCTCCGCAAGATCAGGGTTTTCACGGTTGCGCGCTGCGCGTAGTCCATAGGAGATATTCTGGGTGAGCCTGAGATGTGGGAACAAGTGGTATTGCTGCGTGAGGTAACCGACCCGTCGCCGATGGGCCTGTACCCATATGGCGGCTTCGCTGTCGTAGACTGGCTGACCATCAATCTCGATGTGGCCCGAGACCGGCCGGTGGAGTCCCGCCATAGCCCTGAGAGCCGTGGTCTTCCCGGAACCTGAGGGGCCAAAGAGCACGAGAGTTTTGCCGGCCTCCAGTTCCCAGTCAAAATGCAACTGGAACTGACCGATCCGGCAGTGAAGCCAGCCCCGGCACGCGAATTGTCCGCTCATAGCCTGCTGCTCCAGCGCCGCCTCGAAGCCAGGGTCAAGGCGGACAGTGCAATCACCGATACGACCAGCAGCAACGCCGAAAGGGCAAGGGCGCTGTCCAACCCTCCGCTGGTCTCCATTGCGGTCATGATGGCCAGCGGCATGGTCTGGGTCTCGCCCATCAGGTTGCCCGCAAACATGATCGTTGCGCCGAACTCCGACAAGGCCCTGGCCCACGCCAGTCCGAGCCCCGTTATGATCGCCGGTGCTGCCAAGGGGAGTGTGATGCGCCAGAAGGTCAATAGCGGGGAGATACCCAGTGTCTGCGAGACATCTTCGTAATCGCGGGCGACTGACTGGAATCCCAGCTTGGCCGACCGGACGTAAAAGGGCGCGGCGACAAAGACCTGGGCGAATACGACAGCGACAGTGGTGAACGAAATGTCAATGCCAGCGTTGTCCAGCAATCCTCCGATGACCCCGCCCCTTCCGAAAGCCATCAGCATAGCGACACCCGCGACGACCGGCGGTAGCACGATGGGCAGTTCCACCAGGCCGTCAACCATTCGCGCGAGCCAGTGATCGCTCCGCGCCAGGAGATACGCGAAGGGTGTCCCTGCTGCCACCACCACTGCAAGGCTCACAACGCTGGTGAATATTGAAAGGCGGAGGGCTGTCAGGGCCAGATCGCCAGTTACGGCTCCCCACAAATCGTCCTGCTGTCCGGCGCGTACCAGGAGGGCCACTATTGGCAGGCCGATGAAAAGAACGAACAGAAACCCTGCAAGGCCGCCCAGAACCCCGCCCTGTCTGCTTACATCCAGTCGCCGGAAGAACGATGCGATCACTTGAGGAGGGGTCCCGCGCAGCAAATCACGGAGGTCCGAATCCGTACCCCGCCAGTATCTCCTGGGCGGATTCAGAAAGAACGAATTCGATAAAAAGCCTCGCCGTCCTCCGGTTGGCGGAATTGCTCAAGACAGCTATGGGGTAGCGGGCCTTGACCTCCGTGTGGGAGGGAAGGGGGATTTCTCTAGCCCTGTTGTCAGCTACAGCGGTGAGCACTCCGGGGCGGTACACTATGCCTGCGTCGGCCTGCCCCAGCACTACCTTCTGCTCCACGAATTTCACGCTGGGTTCATTTGAGACCACGTTCGCAAGCACCCTTTCCGCATAGTCCGCTCCAAGGCCGGAGTCGTCGCCCGACAGAAGCTGTAATAATTCACGTGAGTAGGTTCCCGCCGGTACGCTCTCGTGGGCCAGCACTACCTTGGTGCCCGAAGTCGACATGTCCCGCAGCGTACTCACCGTCGAGGCCGTGGCCGCGATGACGGCCATTGACGCGCTGGCGAAAACCTGGCTGCCCCCTGAAAGCAAACCGGCCTCTCTTGCCAGCTGCATCTGTATCTCATCGGCCGAGGCGAAAACATCGGCTTGCGCCCCCAGCTCCAACTGGGATCTCAGTCGCTGGCTTCCGGCGAAATTCAGCTTTACCTCGATACCCGGATTCACGGTTTCAAATTCGCGGGCAATTTCCCGGAGGGCATCTGTAAGGGAGGCAGCCGCTAACACCGTTACCGTCGATTCTCCATCACTGTCGCCGCTGCATCCCAACGGAGTAAGGAGCAAGGCGAAAGCCACTATCGGCAAAAGCGTCCGCAGAGCGATGTATCTGAAGGGCGTCGGCATCGGATCTGGCAATGGAGGCGCTGCCGCAGCAGTCCATATCAAGCCGCTGGCAACCGGAAGAAATCTAACGGGGAACCGAGGGTTTGTAAAGCTGATGGAGCTTTCCGAGGTTGCGGGCTGGCTTGACGCGAAAGTAGCGCTGGGTTGTAATGGCGAGACCAAATTCCCTGTGGAGGATTGAAATGGCTTTAGTTCGCTGCGTTACCGAAATGGGAATGGGCGTCGATGTTCACGGTCGGGACTACACCACCGCTGCACAGCGGGCGGTATTCGACGCCATTCACCACAGCAGCCTGGGATTCCAGCGGATGCTGGGCAAGACAGCCGACGACATGCGGGTGGACGTCACTATCGGAGTACCCAACCCCGGGGCGGTGGATAAGGACGCGGTCCTCTCGGTGCTGCCGCATGGCACCGGACACTGTGAAGCGGTTGCCGGCGGACTGGAGGTCCCCAACGAACGGGGCGACGACGCCCTGGTGATAGCCAATGCCGTGGTGATCGTGAGCTTCGACGACGGCAGCTAGTCGACCGGAGAGACGGTCTTTGTGATTGGGAGAGCGGCTGCTGATTTGCAGGCGCTCTTTTGATTTCTTGTCCACCATTGCGTGGCAGGGATCGCACCCCCATTACTTAGGCCTAGTCGTCCCGGAGTTTGGGAGGCGGTGGTGAATTGAGGGGGATGGGTCAGCCATAGGGCGCTCAGGGCGGCGCGCAATCTGGAGAGCGGTATCGCAGCTTGGCGGTACCGCTCTCCTGTTCAGTGGCACCAATGCCTGAGGATGCCCTGGGCCAAAAAGGGTCAGCGCCGCCGCCAGCAAGGAGAGCAGGAGGGCGTAGGCCAGGCTGACCATGAGCAGCAGCTTGAGCCGGTTTTCCCAGAACCAGAGCCGTGGGCTCTCCATGGCCAGGTCGGTCTTGCAGGACCGGTAGCACATCTCCACCTGCCAGCGGCGGGCATAGGCCATGACCACCCGCCAGGCGTCATCGGGGGTGGCCATGGGCTCGTTGGTCAGCAGGTACCAGGGTTTGCGCCCCTTGCCGGGGGCGGGAGACCACCAGCCACAACTCATCGCCAAGCTGGGGATGGCGCACCGGGACGGCCACGACGCCGGTCTTGCGGTGCCGGCTTCTCCAGCACCCTCTCGTCCCAGATGGCCAGGGCCAACTCGTCTCGATCCTCGGTCTGGGTAAGTTCCTGGTCCGCCCTTTGCCAGAGAAACCTCTCCAAGAGTGTGTGGCGCCACTTGGGAGAGCGCAACAGATTGCTGAGCCGCTTGGTCCCGGCCAGAGCCTGGGCCGGGGAGAGCACGTGGGCACCCAATTCGCTGAGCAGCAGTCCCGACCGGGAGTGGCGCAGGCGCACATGGCGGCCAGGGCCAGGAGAAAGGTGCGCACCAGATGCCGGTCTACCTGCTGGTCCGGCCATTGCTCCAAGGGGCCAATGAAAGATTGCAGCAGACTGGCAACCTCCTGCCCTTGCTCCTGTCCCACCCTATCCCGCAACATGGGAAAAGACCCCCACCGGTGAATGGTTTCTGACAATCCTGTTCCACCCGAAGGGGTCTTTCTTTTTGCCTGTTTTCCTGTACGCCTTTTTCCGTCTTTACCCGCTTCTCCAAACTCCGGGATGACTCATGTTAGGCGATAGCCGTCAGCGACCCTAACCGGTGTGTCGCGTCCCTAAAGGGCGATGGCATAGCAGGCGCGGCGTGGGTCGGCGCCGGTGCTCAGGTGGCCCGTTTCCGGGTCCCGTACTGAAACGGTGGCCCCCAAGCCGCAGTCGACGGCCCGTTCGATCCGGTGCCCCAGCCCGCAGGTCCTCGGCGGTCGTTTCCGGGATGCCCTGCTCCAGGTCCGAACGGCCTGGGTGGTAGACGTGGGGGTAGAAGGAGTTGACGTTGCTCATGGTGGAGAAACGCGGCGACTCCACCGCCTGCTGCGGGTCCATCCCGAACAGCATCACGTTCAGCATCAGCTGTACGTTGGCCTGTACCTGGTTGTCGCCGCCGGGGCATCCGACTGTCATCACCGGCTGGCCGTTCTTGCTCACGATGTAGTTGATCAGGGTCGTACGTGGGCGCTTGCCGGGCTCGACGACATTGGGGTGGCCCTCTTCACAGTTGAACATTTCGATGCGGGTGCTGAGGGCGCAGCCGAGGTCGGGGAAGAACACGGACTTGGCGAAGGCGCCGCCGCTGATAGTACCGCAGACCATGTTGCCCTGATTGTCCAGCGCCGACACGTGAGTGGTGCCATCGCGGGCCGAGGAGTCGACGGCATTGGGGTCAGACGCGCCGGGCAGGGCGTTGCCACCGTGGGCGCCGTTGCCGCCGCGGGACCTCTTCGAGTATTTCCACGGGTCGCCGGCATCGGGCTGCGCCGGATAGGCCTTGGCCGGGTCGATCAGCTTCGTCCTTTCGGCGGCATATTCCTTGGACAGCAATCCGTCGATGGGGATGACCGAGTAGTCCGGGTCCCCGTAGTGTGCCTCCCGGTCGCCCATGGCCAGCTTGATGGCCTCCAGGACGGTGTGGATGTACCGGGGGCTGTTGTGACCCATGGACTTCAGGTCGAAGTTTTCCAGCATGTTCAGGACCTGCATGAGCATGGGGCCCTGTGTCCACGTGTCGTGGCCGTAGATCTCATAGCCTTTGAATGTGGTCGATACGGGGGTGTCGTACTGGGAGCGGTAGGCGGCCAGATCGTCCATGTTCAAGATGCCGCCGACGCTGGCGACGGAGTCGGCGATGAGCTGGGCTATCGGGCCCCGGTAGAAGACATCCCTCGCCTTCTGAAATCCCGCCTCCCTGGACAGGGGATGGCCGTTGCCGGAGCCCGGCAGCATCGCGCGCAGGGTGTTGGCGATGCCGGGCTGCACCAGCAGCGAGCCGGCTTCCGGCAGTTGTCGGCTGTTGTAGAACACGTCCCAGCCGCCGGGGCCGTAGAGGTCGAACTGCTGGGCGGTGGCGGCTGAGTCGAGGCGATTCAGCATGTACTCGTAGTTGGGGATGCCGTCCTCCGCATACCTGATGGCCGGGGCCAGGAGTTCGTCGATGGTCTTGGTGCCGTAGCGTTCCGCCAGCGATATGAACGCGTGAACCACGCCGGGCAGAGTGAATGACAGGTGGGACTGATCGTGGCCAGGGCCGGTGGCGATG
Organism: Dehalococcoidia bacterium; assembly: GCA_965219395.1. Classification (GTDB taxonomy): domain Bacteria; phylum Chloroflexota; class Dehalococcoidia; order Lucifugimonadales; family UBA3495; genus VXOI01. The sequence goes on along the minus strand of CBDCNN010000002.1, from coordinate 1,839,002 downwards.
CGGTCCAGTCCCTGTTCCTTGTAGAAAGACGCGGTGGCCTGGCCGGGGGCGGTGCCCTGTCCGCTCAGCGACAGCACGTCGCCGGTCTTGGCGTCGTGGAGCATGAATACGCCCTCAGCAGCGAGGGAGTATGACGCGATGGGCTCCACCACGGCGGCCGCAAACCCGGCGGCAACCAGCGCGTCGAAGGCATTGCCGCCGCTCAGCAACATCTTGGTGCCTGCCATGGACGTGAGGTAGTGGCCGCTGGAAATCACGCCCTCGGTGGAGCGAATCACCGGCCGTCCCGTCGACTGCTGGGTGGTGTTTCCCTGTTCGGTGTTAAAGGTGGTCTGCTGGGTGGCCATGCTTTCTCCTGCTACTGTTATGTTTCTGATTCCGGGGGGTTCACCCCCACCCTGACCCTCCCCCTGAGGGAGAGGAAATTTGAGCTTTAACGAACATTTTCGTCGATGATGGCGTCCCTGCCCGGATAGGCCAGAACGCCCTCTCCGTCAACGAGGTGCGACGGCATGAAATACTCCCGGGTGTCTGGGCCGCCGAAGCCGGGAATGAATGACTGCACCACTCCCTCGGACTCGAGGGCGGCGCGTACGATCTGCTTGTTGAAGTTGCTGATGTCCTCCCGGGACAGAAACTCGTCCACAGGCAGCCAGAGGCACTCCTGTATCTCGTCGGCCTGCATGGTGATCTCGCGGCTCAGCGGGCGAAGGCGTCCGACGAAGTAGATGTCTGACTTGCCGTACCGGTAGCCGTGCCAGTGGCGGAAGCAGGCGATGGACTCGAACTCGGCCCGCACGCCGGTCTCCTCCAGCACCTCTCGCTCCACAGCCTCGGCCAGGTTCTCATTCGGGTGCAGCGCGCCGCCCGGCAGCTTCAGCGTGGGCGGACGACCGGCAACGCCGTAAATCTCCCGAACCACCAGCAGATCACGCTCCGGGGTCAGCACCACTCCACCGATGCCAATGTAGTGAGTGGCGAAATGAGGCAGCCACGCACCCTCCTGCAGGATGGTGGTGAGCATCAGGTACTCTTCGCTGCTGTGGTGAAAAATGAAGCCCTGGTTGACCGCGTCCGGAATCAGCTGGGACTTGCCGATGGGAACCTCAAGCCAGGCGGCCTTGATTCCATCCGCGGTCCACTGGGCCAGGGAGGCCTTTAGCCGCCCGGCAAACTCGGACGCGTCCTCGGGCAAATCAGCAGGCACCAACACCATTCCGCCGAAGGGATTGGCCCTGGCTTCCAATAACTGCTTGCTTGACAACTGGGTCATTGGCGCCTCGCAAAGACAGAGGATTGGAGCGGGCCAAGGCCCGCCGCCGCCAATGCTACGGCGGGACGGCGGCCCCGTCAAATTCCCTGACAGGGTGGCGTTCTCAAGCAGGTGGTAGACCTGTCTGTCCGTTTCCAGACGGCGCCGTTGGGCTACGTTGCACGCGGGACCGGATCCCGGTGGCGGGCACCGAGTCTCCGAGTTAGTGGACGAAAGCGGTACCACATTGCAGGCGTGTCAGACGGACAGTCTCAGAAAGAGCTGGCCCTGGAGCGGAGGCCCATCAAATGTGTCCATTTTTGTCTATTTCTGTCCATTTCCTGGGATGCGGGTCTCAAAAAGCCACTTGGGCAACCGTAGGAGAATACGCAGGCAGGGGAGGCGAACTCTACGGGCCTGCCCCGATGAATCTCCCGGATTTTTCCTTTGATTCCACTCATTTCCGCTCATTTCCGCTTATTGTCCGATCATCTGGACCGACGTTAGCGGGATGCGCCAGAATCCGGTCTGACAAGTTCAAGGCATGGTGTTTAGCGAACAGTTGTTCCATTGTAGAACGAAGGGAGGTGGTTTGTAAATGATGAGCAGCATGTCAACGCGGCATGTGTTTGGCCCTGGATTCCCCCTTTCGCGGAATAGACGAATTTGATGGCTGTAAACCACCAAAATCGAAATGCTATCAGGTGACGCCTCCGCCTTGCGCCAGACCGTTGCAGCAGGGACAATACCCGCAGCACTTGTGTTCAGGCAATGTTCAAGCTGGAAGATTAAGCGTGTCCGCATCTCACTTCCATCCGATAATCCGCGAGTGGTTCGAGGGCCGGTTCCAGCAGCCAACCGATGCACAGGCCCAGGGCTGGGCGGCGGTGGCCGACGGGAACCACACCCTCATAGCGGCCCCCACCGGCTCCGGCAAGACCCTTGCCGCCTTCCTGACCTGCATCGACCAGCTGGTACGACAGGGTCTGAAGGGTGATTTGCCGGACACCACCCAGGTCGTCTACGTCTCCCCTCTGAAAGCCCTTTCCAACGACATCCAGAGGAACCTGGCTGGACCACTCGAGGAAATCACCGCACTGGCGGCCAGTCGGCAGGCCGGGGAAAAGCCTGCGCTCGACCTCTTCCCCGGCGACAATGCCGCTGAGCGCGCCCCCACTTTTCCCGAAATTCGCGTGGGGCTGCGCACGGGAGACACGCCACAGTCCGAACGCCAGAAGATGGCGAAAAAGCCGCCGCACATCCTCATCACCACCCCGGAGTCGCTGTACATCCTGCTCACCTCGGGCAGCGGCAGGCGAGGGTTGAAGGGTGTTCACACCCTGATCCTAGACGAGATTCACGCCGTGGCAGACGACAAGCGGGGCTCCCACCTGTCTCTCTCGGTGGAGCGGTTGTGCGCGCTTTCGGAACGGCCAGTGGTGCGCATCGGCCTGTCGGCCACCCAGAAGCCCATCGAGGAGATCGCCCGGCTGCTGGTCGGTAACCAGAACATCGACTCCAGGGGCGAGCCGGCTTGCACCATCGTCGACACCGGGCACGCCCGCGAGATCGACCTCGCCCTCCAGTTGCCTGAGCAGGAACTGGGGCCCATCGCCTCTCACGAACTGTGGGGCGAGACGCTGGACAGCATCGCCGGGATGGTGAATGAGCACCGGTCGACGCTGTTGTTCGTAAACACCCGCCGGTTGGTGGAACGGGTGGCGCACCAGATGAGCGCTCGCCTGGGAGAGGAGGCGGTTGTGGCGCACCACGGCAGCCTTTCCCGTGAAATACGGCTGGACGCCGAGCAGAAGCTGAAGACCGGACAGGTAAAGGTCTGCGTGGCCACGGCCTCGCTGGAGCTGGGCATCGATATCGGCGACGTCGACCTGGTCTGCCAGATCGGCTCGCCCCGCTCCATCGGCGTCCTGCTGCAACGCGTGGGCCGCTCGGGCCACACCGTGGGCGGCAAGCCCAAGGGCCGGTTGTTCCCCCTGACCCGCGACGAGCTGGCCGAGTGCGTGGGCCTTGCCCGCGCCGTCCGCCGCAGGAACCTCGACACGCTGTCCGTTCCGCCCTGGCCAACGGATGTGCTGGCCCAGCAGATCGTCGCCGCCTGCGCCCAGGAGGACTGGGCCGAGGACGATCTCTACGACTTGGTCAAAAGGGCCTTCCCCTACCGCGATCTGCCGAGGGATAAATTCGATCAGATCATTGAGATGCTCTCGGAGGGTTTCGCCACCCGCCTGGGCCGTGGCGCATCCTACCTGCATCGCGACGGCGTCAACTCGATGGTCAAGGGTCGTCGCGGCGCGCCGCTGGCGGCCATGACCAGCGGCGGGGCCATCCCGGAGAACGCTGACTACGATGTCATCGCCGAGCCGGAGGACACCTTCGTCGGCACGGTCAACGAGGACTTCGCCATCGAGAGTCTCAAGGGCGACGTGTTCCTGCTGGGCAACACGGCCTGGAAGATACGCCGCGTTGAGAGGGGACGAGTCAGGGTCGAGGATGCCCATGGGCAGCCTCCTACCATACCTTTCTGGTTGGGCGAGGCACCGGGACGCACCACGGAGCTGTCCGATGAAATTACCGAGCTCCGCGATGGAATCGACCGGCTGCTCCCGGATTCCGGCGCAGCGAGAAAGTGGGTGGTGAATGAGTCCGGTGTGGACGGCGAGTCCAGCCGTCAGTTGGTGGCCTACATCGAAGAGGGCAAGCGGGTGCTGGGGGTCACGCCCAGCAAGAGCCGCGTGGTGGCCGAACGGTTCTTCGACGAGAGCGGGGGCATGCAGCTGGTCATCCACGCGCCATTCGGGGCCCGGATCAACCGGGCTTGGGGGATGGCGCTGCGAAAGAGGATTTGCCGCTCTTTCGACTTCGAGCTCCAGGCCGTGGCCACGGACGATGGACTGAATTTCTCCCTTGGCCCCAGCCTGTCGATGCCGGTGGATGAGGTCTTCAGCTACCTCAAGTCGTCAGATTTCGAAGAGGTGTTGACGCAGGCGGTGCTCCAGGCCCCGATATTCGCCACCCGATGGCGGTGGAACGCCACCCGGTCGCTGGCCATCCTGCGGCATACCGGCGGAAAGAAGGTGCCGCCGCCGCTCCAGCGCATGCGTTCCGACGACCTGCTGGCCGCCGTCTTCCCGGCGCAGGTCGCATGCCAGGACAACGCGCCGACCGGCGATATCGAGATACCCGATCATCCCTTGGTCTTCGAGACGCTCCGCGACTGCCTGACCGAGGCCTCCGACCTGGGTGGCTGCCAGTCCTTGTTGTCGGGCATCGAGACAGGCGATATCGAGATATTCGGACGGGATACGGTCCAGCCGTCCGTGTTCTCCCACCAGATCCTGAACGCGATGCCCTACGCCTTTCTCGACGACGCCCCGCTGGAGGAGCGCCGGGCCCGCGCCGTTTCGCTGCGGCGCGCCCTGCCGGACGATGCCAGGGACCTGGCACAGCTTGACCCCGAGGCCATCCGCCTGGAATCGGAATACGCCTGGCCCCGCGTCCGCGACATCGAGGAGCTGCACGACGCACTGCTCACGTTGGGCGTGCTGCCCGAGGGTGGGGATGGCGTACTGCGGCCCGTTTTTGCAGGGCTCCCTGTCCGGCCTTGGCTTGATCAGCTGGCGGCCGCAGGAAGGGTCCACCGTGTTGCTGCCAGCACTGGCCTCGTCGCTTGGGCAGCGGCCGAGCGACTTGAAATGGTGCGCGTAGCTTACGATGGCATCTCCATCACGCCCGCTCCTCGCGGTGATCTTAAGGCTGCTGCCAACGGCCACCGAGTGGAAACTCGCGAGGACGCGATACTGGCGCTGGTCCGTGGATGGGTCGACTGCATCGGGCCATTCACCGCCAATGGCTTGGCCTCCACGCTGGCGCTGCCCATTGGCGACGTCACCTTTGCCCTCGGATACCTGGAAAACGAGGGCACGGTGCTGAGGGGCAGCTACCGACAGGGTGTCGAGGGCGAGGAGTTCTGCGACCGCCGTATCCTGGCCCGGATCCACCGCTCCACCATCGACTCGCTACGTAGCCAGATCGAGCCAGTGTCTCCGTCCTCCTTCATCCGCTTCCTGCTGGACTGGCAGCACGTCATGCCCGAGGCTCGCCTGCACGGAGAGGGCGGTCTGCTGGCGGTCATCGAAAAGCTGCAGGGGTTCGAGGCGGCGTCAAGCACGGTGGAGGAAGAGCTCCTGGGCAACCGGGTTGCAGAGTACAGCAGTGGGCTGCTCGACCGGCTCTGCCTGGGCGGCGAGGTGGTATGGGGACGGTTCTCGGCCCGGAACAACGCGGCCAGTGGGCTGGGATTGCCCACATCGACCAGGTCGGCATTTTCGCGGTTCACTCCAATTTCCCTGGCTTTGCGAGAGTCCATCGACTGGCTGATTCCAGAGGAACTACCCGAATCAGAAGGACTTGCGGGCGCCGCTGGCGAGGCCCTGGAGTACCTGCAGCGCCGTGGTGCCTCGTTCCTGTCCGACATCGTGACTGCAACCAAGCGGCTCCCCTCGGACGTCGAAGAGGCACTGTGGACGCTGGCAGCCGCCGGCTTGGTTACCGCCGACGGACTGGAGGCCCTGCGCCAGCGGCTCAGGGGCACCAAGCGACCCAGACGCTCCCAGAACTCAGGCAGAGGGGCCCTGCACCGACGGCGGGGGTTCAGCCGCTGGTGGCTGCTGGAACCGGTGGAACCCGTGGAGGACCGCACCGAGGCGGTGGCGCGTCAGTTGTTGCTCAGATACGGCATCCTCTTCCCGGAGTTGCTGCACCGCGACTCCTTGTCCGTGCGCTGGAGGGAGATGGTACGCGTCCTCAGGAGGCTGGAGGCGAGGGGCGAGATTCGCGGCGGAAGGTTCGTCACTGGCTTCGTGGGAGAACAGTTCGCCCTGCCGGAAGCTGCGGATGCTTTGCGCCGCTGGCGCGACAGAGACCCCGATGACCGCTTGGCTATTGTCTCGGCCTGCGACCCGCTGAACCTGGCGGGAATACTGACTCCCGGCCCGCGGGTTGCCGCAACCCCGGGAAACCGGCTCGCGTTCCGCAACGGCGTACCCATCGCCGCCATGGAGGGCAGCGAGTTCGTACCCTTGGCCAGCGCCCCCGGAAATGCCCTCGACCAAGCAAGAGCGCTGCTTTCCGTTCCGATTTCCCACGCCAACTTCCGCCTCGAACAGGATTCGCTGGCCACCGCCTGAGCCCTGAGACGAGGCCTGGATCCGTCCGTGTAAGGTTGCCTCTGGCTAGCCCGTGATGCCTGTCAGACCCGTGACGTGCCTCACTAGCCAGACCTGGCAGTACAGCAGTAGTATTGGATTAGAGCAATTGTTCCCGCAACGCGCGGTCGACAGCGAGAACGAGCACAAACGCTTCCCAATTTGGGTATTCGTCTGCACACACCTCAAGCCGGAAAAACCTGCGGATGGGACAGAATGAGACTAAATGGCACGGGACTCCGAAATTTTCGCCCCTTTTGCGTGGCGTGTCCCTCATTTCAAAGCTGAATCCTCGCTCTGGACGGTGCCAACTTGGGACGAAATGAGGAATTTTTGCCTCGCTATCCGTTCTCGGGATATGTATCCACGTCCTGCCTGCGAAGCAGCGATTCTGTCCCACGCACTTTCACGCTGAAATGTTGAAGATTGAGGCTGGGCTTCTGACTCGGCCACCTGATACGAAACGCCCGCGCCCCGAAACACTGCAATTGAAAATGGAGTCCCTATGTGCTAACGTGAAAAATCGAATTCCGTAGCAGTGCCCGGTCGAAAACTCCGCAGGCGGCCTTAGTGACCAGCATCCGCTTTTCACCCAACCCTAACCAAGCGCACCGCATCGAATGGCTGCCGTGGGCACTTTCCACCTTTGAGCGGGCACAAGCTGAAGACAAGCCGGTACTGCTCTCCATCTCCGCCGCGTGGTGCCATTGGTGCCACCAGATGGACGAGACCACCTACTCTGACCCAGACGTCCAGTCCCTGCTCTCCAGCAGTTTTCTCGCGGTCAGAGTGGACAATGACCACCGGCCCGACATCAACGCGAGATACAACGTCGGCGGTTGGCCGACCACCGCCTTTCTGACCCCCCACGGCGGCTTGATTGGCGGCGCCACCTTCCTCCCGCCCGACCAGTTCCTGGCAATGCTGTCAGAACTGCAGGACGCCTATCGTGCCGACAAACCCCAGCTCTACAGCCAGTCCCGGGACCTGCTGCGCCAACGACGCGAACACGCCCGCCGGACCGCCGCAGGAGCGGAGGTCGAGGCCACCCTCGTGGACCGCGTGTCCCGGATTGTGGCAGGTTCCTACGACGCCCGGGAGGGCGGGTTCGGGAGCGAACCCAAGTTCCCCAACCCGCAGATCCTGCGATTCATAACCCACCTGTACCGGACCACCCGCGAGGACTTCTACGGGGCCATGCTTCGCAAAAGCCTGGACAAGCTGGCCGACTCGCAGATGCGCGACTCTTCCGAGGGTGGCTTCTTCCGCTACAGCGGTGCATCGGATTGGTCGGAGCCACAACTGGAGAAAATGCTGGACGACAACGTCCAGCTTGCCAGGGCCTACCTTGACGCCTCGATAGTCCTCGATGAGCCACGGTACCGGCTGGTGGCACAGGAGACCTTCGATTTTCTGCTCGGCCGTCTCTATGATGCCGAAGCCGGAGGGTTCCGAGGTAGCATTGGCGCCCACTCCGGCTACTACGCCCTCGATGCTTTCGCAAGATCGCAGGTCGATCCTCCGTCCCGGGATCCGTCTTGCTATGCGGGCCCGGGCGCAATGGCCGCCGCTACTTTCCTTGACGCGTCCTGGAAACTCGGCAGGACCGATTACGCCAGGGTGGGCTTGGACATCCTCGACCATATCGACGGCAGGGCCGAAACTGCCGGTCTGGGTCACGCCTATCCTATGGCAAGCACAGAAGTATCCCCTAAACTCCTGGTGGACTGGGCAGGCCTGCTCTCTGGATTGACGCAGGCCCACGCCAGCACAGCCGAGCCTCGCTACCTGGACAGGGCGGTGCAGGTTGCAGCGACGATGGTGGACCGCTTTTTTGACGAGCAGGATGGCGGTTTCTTCGACATCGAGAGCGATGACGGCGCGGTGGGTCATCTGCAGGTGCGCGAAAAACAGCTCCCCGAAAACATGACCGCCGTGCAGGCCCTCCTGAGGCTCTATCAGCCGACTCGCAACGATGACTACCTGCAGCTCTGCGAGGCCACCCTGAGCGCATTCGTTCCCGTTTTCCGGGAGCACGGGGAGTTCGCAGCGGAGTTTGGTCTGACTGTAGACCTTTTCAAGAGTCCCCTGGTCGAGGTAACTGTCGAGGGAGACCCGGAATCGAACGACTTCCGGGTGCTGCTGGAGGCCGCGGCTCGCCTGGACAGTCCGAACCTCGACCTCAAGACCGTTGCGGCGGGAGGTCCGGCGCTGGCCCACGTGTGCCTCGACATCCTCTGCCTGCCGCCAGTGACCACGCCGGATGCGCTGAGAGAATCGGCCGTCGGCATAGACAACCAGCAACCCAGTCCGTTCCAGGACATTTTCAGCATTTTCCCGGGCAGTTAGCCCCGTCCCTGTAAAGCCCAAATGTTTGGAGGCTCTGCGTGCCCGTCCCAGTGCGAATGAAGGGCGCCAACTGTGGTGATCTGCGTATTGCCGACGCGGATTCCGAGGTCACTCTGGCCGGCTGGGTCGGTCGGCGCCGCGATCATGGCGGCATCATATTCCTCGATCTCCGGGACCGTTCCGGCGTGGTACAGGTGGTTTTCAACCCCGAGCTGGCGCCCGATGCCACCAGCATCGCAGAGGACCTGCGCCAGGAATGGGTGGTACAGGTGCGGGGACAGGTCCAAAAGAGGCCCGAAGGAAGCGAAAACGATGTGATGCCAACCGGCGACATCGAGGTGATGGCCGAGTCCGTAAAGGTGCTGAACCGGTCGCTCACCCCTCCTTTCTACATCACCGATGACGCGGAAGCAGACGAAAGCCTGCGCCTCCGTTACCGGTACCTGGATCTCCGTCGCCCGGCCATGCAGGGGAACCTCATCCTGAGGCACAAGGTAGTCAAATACATCCGCGACTTCCTCGACTCCCAGGGATTCCTGGAAATCGAAACGCCTATCCTGATAAAGAGCACGCCTGAGGGCGCCCGGGATTTCCTGGTTCCGAGCAGGCTGCATCCAGGCACCTTCTACGCCTTGCCCCAATCGCCCCAGCAGTTGAAGCAACTTCTGATGGTCTCCGGAATCGAACGCTATTTCCAGATTGCCCGATGTTTCCGCGACGAGGACATGCGGGCAGACCGCCAGCCTGAGTTCACCCAGCTTGACTTGGAGATGAGCTTCGTCGACCAGGAAGATGTTCTGGCGCTCACCGAGGAGCTTTACACCGGCATGATTGAGACGGTGGCCCCTCACAAGAAGCTGCACAAGCCCTTCCCGCGACTGACCCACGCCGAGGCGATGGCGCGATACGCCTCCGACAAGCCGGATTTGCGCTTCGGCCTGGAAATGACCGACGTTTCTGCCTTGGCTTCGGAGACCAGCTTTCGGGTGTTTCTGTCCACCGTCGAATCAGGGGGATGCATCAAGGGATTTGTCGCGCCGGGACTGGCCAGCTACACCACATCCCAGGTTAGAGAGCTTGATGCCTACGCCCGTGAGGCCGGCGCCGCTGGCCTGGCCCACATCCGCTACAGGGGCAACGGGCCCGTGGCCGAGCATACTGAGGAGGAAATTCTCCAGTCGTCCGGATTGCGCATGCCTCCGGAATGGCACGGGCGGCTTGCAGCGGCTATGGGCGCCGGCCCTGGCGACATGATCCTCCTGATGGCCGGTCCTCCTGACCGCGTAAACGTCTGGCTCAACGCCATGCGCAACCACGTAGCGGAACTGCTGGACTTGGCGGACCCTGATGAGCTGATCTTTGCCTTCGTTACCGACTTCCCCCTCTTCGAATGGAACGAGGATGCTGGACGATGGGATTCGTCCCACCATCCGTTTACGTCCCCGGCGGACGGAGAGGAGGCTTTGCTGGACGGCGACGATCTCGGTGCCATCCGCTCCAAGGCCTACGACCTGGTGTGCAACGGATCGGAACTGGCCAGCGGCAGCATCCGCATCCACAACCGGGAGTTGCAGGAGAAGATCTTCTCCATCCTGGGCTACAGCCGAGAGGACGTGGGCGAACGTTTCCGACAGATTCTGGAAGCCTTCGAGTATGGCGCGCCGCCTCACGGCGGTATCGCTCCAGGCATCGACCGCCTGGTTGCCATCTTGGCCGGCGCCAACTCGATTCGGGACGTTATCGCCTTCCCCAAGACCCAGAGTGGCACCGACCTGCTGTTCAATTCCCCTGCCGAAGTAGCACAGTCCCAGCTCAGGGAACTGTCCATAAGAACAGCCCTCTAATCGTTTCTCGCCCCAGGGGCAACAACGAGGGCCGGGACTAGAAACAGTCCCGGCCTTCGAAGTTTCCGCTGATCCTGGATCGAGGTGGCTAGTCGTCGGCGGTGCCAGCCTTTTCTGGGATGGCGCTCGATTGTTTGCCGTTGCGGAGGGCAAACCGGTCCACAAGATTGGTGATGCTGGTGCGGAAGCCGGAGTATTCCAGCTCGCCGTAGGGCAGCATCGCGGCGCCGGACCAGCCCTGAGACCGCATGGCGATACCCTTCTCCTGGGCCACCTGGCGGACATAGTCCCAGGCCGGGTTGTCGAAAAAGTCTGCGAACGAATCGGAGAAGTGGCCGTCGCGGTTCAGAGAGAAGCCGATGCAGGAGATCAGCGGCAGGCAGTACATGCCAGTAACCGGGGTGTTTATTGGCACCGGCATCAAGGGCATCACGTGGGAGCCGCGGGCGTCTCCACCTATGTAGTGGGCCTTGGTGTAGGGGGAGATCAATTCCTCCGGAGCAGGGAACATGCCCTGGTTGCGGACCAGCGCTACGGGATCGTCCTTGCCGGTGTAGGTGCCAGCGATGTTGTGCATGCGCGTGGCGGAGATAGCCGCAGCGGTCTGACCGGAATAACGGGAGTTGATGCTCTCAATGGCAAACCGCTCATTGTCTCGCAGCAGCACCGTGATCTTGTAATAGTCCTCAGGCGCATTGAGGGAAATCAGGCTGTCACCGTCAGTGTTGTCCATGTCGATAATGTTGAATGTGAAACCCTCGCTGAGACGGGGCAGCATCAGGCCGCCGCAGTACATCGGGTCAGCAAAGCCAAGAAACATCGGCAGGTTGTAGGCCCCGGGGCCGCACTTGTCGGCAGCAAGCACCATAAAGGACTCGGCAGGGCGTAACGGGTTGGTCTTGATCGGGTCATGATCGAATTCGATCTCAGCGACCGCGGGACCCGCCCCCCTGATGTTGCCCGACGGAGCATCCACCAGGAGGTCCTGACCGGCGCCATACAGACCGTATTCGGTAGCGATGTCGGTCGCGTTCAGGAACGATGTCCAAGCAAACTGGTGAACGTCAGTATCATTCTCTCCCCGGGTATGGGAGGCAACGATGCAGATATCGTCTCCGGTATGGCCCACGAAAGCATCAATCAGCAGACCTCTTTCGATGGCGGCCGCAGCATCAGACCGAACAGAATCCAGCATACGATCCGACGGCTTGGTATGCCCGCCGATTGATCCTACGTCGGCTTTGAGAATTGATAAGGTAATTTTCATAGTCCTCCTCAACAGCAACACTGTCGGCTTGACTCTATGCTGCGCATAGACTCATTTTGTGTCTGGACATTATATCGGATTTGCATAGCTGGGCAATGCTTATTTTGAGCTAGCTCTCCGTTCAAGAGGTGGAAGAGCCCGTCGTTGCTTGCTCTTCCCTGTCTGAGCGGAACCGCTACCATTGCCTGATAGGTATTATTCTTGTATAGTCAAAACTGTACCTGTGCAGTTTCCACGACATCGAATTCCGCTAGCTGTATCGTGGCAATCCCGAGGTGAGACACTAGGACAAGACCGGGATTGCGGAGGCATGGGCTTATCTTCGGACTTGAGTCAACAGATTGGATTTTAGTCTTCCTGGTTCCATTCGTGGCGTTCTGGACCGCGCGACTGGCGCTGGCCCGGGGTCGCAGCCCGTGGATTTGGGGCGGTGCTGCGTTGGTGCTGGGAATTCCTTGGCCGGGCATTAACTTGCCAATACTGGGAGTTGTGCCGGTCCTTTTCCTAATGTTCTTCGTGAGGCCGACTGCTCAGCGATCGAATGAGCCGCGCAATGCCTGCTCAAGGTGCGCCAGCCCCCACTCACCCGGACAGAACTTCTGCACCAAGTGTGGTTGGGACCTTTCTCACGAGTACACCCCGGAAAGCAGCGACACGGTACTCGCCTCGGAAATGCACCAGTCTCAGACAACTTCCACGTCAACCTTGGAGCGCCCTTCTGAAACCGCCGCGCCCGAACACGCAAATGGCAATGGGTTCGCGCCGGAGCGTCCTGAGGTAGCTGCCCAGGATGCCGACATTCCGGCGGACCATGCTGAGCAGGCTATCTCGGAGGATCCTGCTGCAGGTGATGAAGTAGGATCGGCCCCTGAAGAAGCCGCTCCGGCGACAGCATCCGGAGCGCAACCTGAGGCTGATACGAGGCCTTGGGGTTTCCCGGTACCCGGTCCTGCACCAACCGCGGCAGGCATGACAGCCCGGGGTACAGCACTTCTGAGCGAAGGCAAACTGCAGGAAGCGATAGACCAGTTTACCAAGGCCATTGCCCTTGACCCGAGGCACAGGGAGGCGCTGGAGCGTCGAGCTGAAGCTTACAGTAAACAGGGCAGGCAGGACCGGGCAGACGAGGACTACCAGCAGGTTCAGGCCCTTAACACCGGCTCCTAGTTCCTCGCTCGACATTCCCGCCGGTAATGAACAGAGGCAGGGTATCCCTCCCTGCCTCTTTTTCTGTCCTTAATCCTTGGTCCAGGAATTCAAACTGCCATGATGTGGTAGCCCGCGTCCACCGGTATAATCGCTCCGGTGATGCCGCTGGCCAACCCGCTGCACAAGAACAATGCGGTCTGCGCCACCTCGTCCACTGTGATGTTTCGTTGTAGCGGAGCTTTTTCTGCATGCGCATGACGCATATCTCTGAAACCCGTGATACCCCGTGCCGCCAAGGTTTCCAGTGGTCCCGCAGAAATGGCATTAACCCGGATATTGGCGGGCCCCATTTCGGCGGCAAGCTGGCGCACTGCGTGCTCCAAGGCCGCCTTGGCAGATCCCATAACGTTGTATCCGGGATACACCCGCTGGGAAGCGTCAAATGTCATCGCGACCACGCTGCCGCCGTTGGTCATGAGTGGAGCCGCGTGCCTTACCAGCGGGAGCAGCGAGTATGCACTCACCTCCATCGCTATCCGAAACCCTTCGCGGCCCGTGTCCACGTAGCGCCCGCTCAGGTCCTCCCGGTTGGCGAACGCTATGCTGTGAATCAGGAAGGATATCTCGCCGAAGTCCCTGCCTAGAGCACTGAATACCTGTTCGATCTCCTCGTCATCGGTGGCATCGCAGGGGAGAAGCAATGGCCGGTCGAGAGACTCCGCCAGCTTCTCAACTCGGTCCTTCAGGCGGTCTCCCTGGTATGTCAGGGCCAACCGGGCGCCCGCATCCGACAGGGATTGCGTAATCGCCCAGGCTATGCTGCGCTCGTTGGCAACCCCCAGGACGATCCCGGCTTTGCCCGACAGGTCAATGGGAACCACTGCGTCCTCCCACGGGTGACAACATCCAGTGATGGCAAACACTGGGTCGAGGAATGGGGTTTGAGGGACCCTTAGCTGAACTGGGGGGCAATTTGGTCCAGAAACACGTCAAGTTGTCGTTCGGGATCGAAGGTAGCAAGCCGGACAACCAGGGTGTGTGCGCCAGCCTCCGCGAACTCAGCCATCCGGTCAGCGACGCTCTGCACTCCTCCAAATGGTCCCCACCGCGTTCCCCAGATGTTGGCGCCATAGTAGCGCATAAGCCAGTCCTCGGCATCTGCCTTGGCGGCGCCATCGTCTTCATTCAGGTTGACGGTCAAGTAATAGACGTTTTCCCGTTTGGTGGTATCGCGACCGTATTCCTCAGCTTTAGCATCCACCTGCGCGATTACTTCCGCGAACTCCGACGGTGTATCGGAGATGGCGATGATTCCGTCGCCCACCCTGGCGGCTCGGTCAATCTGGGCCGGCTTACCCGCCCGGTGGTGGGTAGCCAACAACCACGGAATTCCCTCGGGATTAGTGGCGGCAGGCAACATTCTCACTGAATCAAGGTTGAAATGACGTCCCTCATGGCTGTGTGGTTCGCCCGGACCAAAGCCCTTGGCAATTTCCACGATTTCCTCGAACCGAGTGGCTCGCCGCCTTGCATCAACACCTGCAGCTGCCCATTCGTTCCTCTGATCTTCATTGAAGGCACCGCCGACTCCAGCGCCGATTACCAACCTGCCGCTGGAAATCAGGTCCACCGTTGCCATCGTTTGCGCGAGAAGAACAGGATGTCGCAGTGCGGGAAGCAGCACGGCAGTTCCCAGACGCACCCGGTTGGTTTGCGCCGCAAGCGCCCCGAGGGTCGAGAGCGGCTCCAGGCGGGGTTTAGCCACCAGGCTATCGCCCACCCACACCGAATCAAGTCCGGCCTCCTCGACTTTCCTGGCCATTCTGAAGACGCGGTCTGCGTTCGACGGCTGTTCTCCCCGCAGAAGAATTCCCCTGGTTGGAAGAAGTACACCCAGCTTGGGTTTGCTGTTGCTCATATTCACATTGACTCGCTACCTGCCCCGAATACGGAGGAGTCTAGAAAGATGGGGCGTCGCCGCCGCGACCCGTGGCGGGTTGGGACTTTGGTCCGGCCGCCGTCTGCATCAATCGCTCAATCAGGCCCGGCTCCATATGCTGGTACGAATCCAGGTCATCAACGACATCCAGGTCCAGCCCCAGTCCGGGACTGTAAGCAATGGCTACAGATGTCTCCAATTTTGCTGCCTGGGACAGATGCTTGCTGAAGCTGCGTCGTCCCAGTTGCGGCTTGAACAACACCCCGTAGGGTATAAGCATTGCGTTCGTGCCTCCGTCGCGTCTGGCGGGCGCCAGCGTGACATTGCCCGCACCGCGAGAGGCCTGTATGAAAGAATGAATGTCCGAAGGTTTAACAAAGGGCAGGTCCCCGGCGATGTAAAGGGCGGACTTGCCCCGGTGGAAGGCCTGCTCGACGGCTTTTCCCAAAGTGTCGTTCAAGTCTCGACCCATCTCCTCGAACCATATCCCGCCCTGATTACGGGCCAACTGCTTTACCCGTTCGTCTCCTCCAACCACCCAGATCGGGTCGATGGACGCTCCCCGCAGGGCTGCCAGAACCCTGCGCAACATCCCGGAACTGATGCTGGCCCTTTCCAGCGGGCTGAGAGTCCGAGCCAACCGGCTCTTCCCCTGGGTCAAAGGCTTCATAGGGATAATGGCGACTACGTCGTATTCCTGGTTTGAGTCCGTAGACATTTCGAGGCTCAACCTTTTATCGCCCGTTGGACTGTTCTACCCGTTGTTCGTTCAGCGACAGCACGGTCCGGGCGAGGTCGATACGGTCCTGCAACGATTCCATGATCGTTTTCGTCACCACAGGACGCAAACCCTCGTCTCCTATATCGGACGCCCTTGGCTCATCGTGCTCGTCGATGACAAGTACATCGCAGAAATCACGGTACACACGAGCGACGCCAGCGACGGATACCTCCTGTCCCAGACCAGCCATTATCCTGCCAGCGGGCCCCCTAACAGCGTCATTTCCCACTATCGGACTGACGGCAACGCGAAGGCCTTTGAAATCCGCGAGAAGTTCCCGCATTCCGGCAACCGCCACGATAGGTTGCACGCTGAGGGCAGGATTGGAGGGGCAAATCACCAGCATCTCGGCCTTCGCAATGGCGCTTGCCAATGATGGTGACGGCGTCGCCTCAGCCGCCCCCACGTATTCGACACAAGACACGTCCGGCTGGGCACGGTTCTGGACGAAATACTCCTGCATCGACAGGCGTCCCTCGGTGGTATGCAGCACAGTCCTTACGGATTGATCGCTCATTGGAACGATGCTGTGTCTCACCCCGAGCGCAGTGCACAGTTCAGAGGTCACCTCTGAAAGCGAAAGACCCTGAGCCAGCAGCTGCGTTCTGCGAATGTGCGTCGCGAAGTCACGGTCTCCCAGATTGAACCAGGCATCGACGCCGTAACTCCGAAGCATTGACAACGCTTCGAAAGTGTCTCCCCTCAGACCCCAGCCAGTCTCCGGGTTGGATAGACCCGCCAGCGTGTACATCATGGTGTCCAAGTCGGGGGAAACGTGGAGGCCGTGGAAGAGCTCGTCATCTCCTGTGTTGACCGCGACAACGAGCTCGCCCGGAGGCAGGCATTGGGCCAAACCCACCACCAGCTTGGCGCCGCCGACACCGCCCGCCAACGCCACAACACGAGGGTTGCTCATCGGATCAACCGGAGCGCGAAATAGTTCGTCTGTCGAGGACAAGGAGCAGCAATCACCAAGAGCAACCGAATCCCACTGTTACAACGCCGCAGACTTACACACCGGCGCGCTGGGTATGGCGTGGGTGCTCGAAGCGGTAGGTGTCCAATTTGACCAGCTTGTTATATGAGCCGAAGATTTCCTCTACGTTCTCGCCCACAAGGTCCAGCGGATCGTGCTCTTCGTCAGCCTCGCTGAACACGCGGTGCAGGCCATAGGTGGTGTAGCGCTCTGCAGGAATCCTGCCGGCGGACCGTATCATTCCGCGGAATTCCGAGGGACGCATCAATTGACCGTGCTGGGCTCCCGCGGCGGTGGAAATGCTTTCGTTAATAAGCGTGCCACCCAGGTCATTCACGCCTGCGGTCAGGAGCAGCTGGGACATCCTGGAAC
Organism: Dehalococcoidia bacterium; assembly: GCA_965219395.1. GTDB lineage: Bacteria > Chloroflexota > Dehalococcoidia > Lucifugimonadales > UBA3495 > VXOI01. The sequence continues at coordinate 1,821,848 of CBDCNN010000002.1, read as the reverse complement.
CTTCCTTTACCCAGGACGCCTGCACGTTGGGGATCCAGTTGTTCAGCATGATGCGGGCAATGGCGTGCATCTTGACCACGTCCATGCCGGTCGGCCCTGGCCGCACGTTCTGAACCAGGTTCTTCAGGAACATCGGCGCTTCGGTGTGAACAAAGCTTAGGGGGACGAATTCTGTGATACCACCCGTTTGCTGCTGGATATCCCGCAAGAACGCCATGTGATTCGACAGTTGTTCAGCTGTCTCCCGGTGCCCGAACATCACCGTCGACGTGGTCGGAATTCCCAAGTCATGAGCGGTGGTAATGACCTCAACCCACTGGTCTACCGTAATGCGCCCCGGCGAGATCTCATCCCGCATGCTCTGGTCCAGCACTTCGGCGGACGTGCCAGGCAGACTCCCCACACCGGCGGCCTTCAGGCCCTCCAAGTACTCGCGAATGCTGCAACGGGAGCGGATTGAGCCGTACAGCACTTCCTCGGGCGAAAAGCCGTGGATGTGAATTTCTGGCAAGGCTTCCTTGATTGCGGCGCATAGCCTGATGTACAGGTCCCCTTCCATTTGCGGGGGCAGCCCTGCCTGAATACACACCTCGGTCGCCCCGTAATCCCAGGCTTCCTGAGCCCTTCGAACTATCTCCTCTATGGGAAGGAAATAGCCCTCCTCCTCGCGGAAGTCCCGGCTGAAAGCGCAGAACCCGCATCGCTTGATGCAGACGTTGGTGAAATTGATATTCCGGTTTACGACGTAAGTTACGACGTCGCCGACCGTCCGGCGCCTCAGTTCGTCGGCTACCAGCACCGTCGCGTTGTACTCCGGACCTGAAGTTCCAAACAGGAGAGTGCCCTCTTCGGCAGAGATGTCCTCTCCGGCTAGGGCCCGGTCCAGTACAACCGCCACCTCAGAATTGAGCGTCCGCGCCAGATCGTTGAGGTTGGACGCGAAGGGCTGCTCAGTTGTTCCCGACATATCGTTGGATTCCCCCTCGTACATATCCGTCATCACCGGCCAGGGCTCGGACCTTGGTCAGCAGCCCCTCCGGTAAATACTTGCCAGTGGTCATAAAGAATTCGGGATATACCGGCAGCCTTGGCTTAAGTTCAAACCCGGAGGACTCGGTCTGCTCCAAGAGGTGTGTCAGGGCGGGCCACGGGGCTTCCGGATTCACAAAATCTATCGTAAGTGGAGAAACGCCGCCCCAGTCATTTATTCCCGCTCCGAGATAGATCTGGTAATGATCGGCACTTAGATTGGGCGGCACCTGTACATTTGCGTCCGGACCTAGAATCAATCGTGCAGCAGCCACCGACCAGAGGAGTTCAATGGTGTCGGCGTCCATCCTGTCCGACATGGCAGTGCCGGGTTTGGCCCGAAAATTTTGAACTATTACTTCCTGAACGTGCCCGAATCTACGGTGCAAATCCCTGATAGCCAGCAGCGACTCGATGCGGTCTTCCCTCGAGTCTCCGATACCGATGAGGATACCAGTAGTGAATGGGAGCCGCAACTCGCCTGCCAGCTCGATGGTGCGAAGCCTGACCCGTGGCCGCTTGCTCGGAGCAAACTCGTGGGCGCCGCCCGGCTCGTACAACGCAGCAGAAGTGCTTTCAAGCATCAATCCCATCGAGGGGTTGTACGGCTGCAGCGCTTCCATCTCCCGTCGGCTCATGGTACCCGGATTCGCGTGGGGTAGCAGTTCCGTCTCCTCGAGGACAAGCCTGTTGACGTAGGTCAGGTATTCAAGGGTGGTCTTGAATCCCCGGTGTTCGAGCCACTGCTTGGCCTCCGGGTAGCGCTGCTCCGGCCGCTCGCCCAGCGTGAACAACGCCTCGGTGCAACCCAGACGCTGTCCTGCTCTGGCTACCTCCAGCACCTGTTCCGGAGACATGTAAAGAGTATCGCCAGCCTGCTCGGGTGTCTTGCGGAAAATGCAGTAGCCGCAGAAATCGCGACACATGTGCGTCAGCGGAATGAACACCTTGGGGGAGAAAGAGACCGTGCGCCCTTTCCCGGAGTCCCTCAAAGCCCCTGCCGCCTCGCACATTGTGGCCAGGCCGCGCTCGTCCGCACCGACGAGGGACCAGGCCTCCTCATCGGTGAGCGCTTCGCCCGCAGCGAATTCCGGGAAGACTTTTTCAGTCGGGACCTGCGTCCGGGAAACGGTCAATTCAACTCCTGAAGACGTTCTGGCCGGGGTTCTACAAGTTCGGCATATTGTAGACGCCAACCTATCCCTGTTCAACAAACCTCTCGGAAGAAATGACCTCCCTTCGGCGTTTCGAACCGGCCTAGAACCCCTCCAGCTTGGGTTGGTCGCTGTGCGGGAACGAATAATATGGGCGCCCAAGATGCTCATGGGCGAGTCGGGTTGCTACCCTGCCTCGGGGAGTGCGGTCGAGGAAGCCCAACTGAAGAAGGTAGGGTTCCCACACGTCCATAATCGTATCGGAGTCTTCGTTGAGGGCGGCGGCCAGGGTCTCAAGCCCAACGGGGCCCCCATCGAACTTGTCGATGATGGTACTGAGCAGCCGATGGTCGGCCTGGTCCAACCCCAATGGGTCGACGTTGAGCTGCTGCAAGGCGGCCCGGGCCACCGTCCCGGTGATCCGATTGTCAGCCTTCACCAAGGCGTAGTCCCGGGTACGCTTGAGCAACCGATTGGCCACCCGCGGAGTTCCCCTGGAACGGCGCGCGATTTCCGCCACCCCGTCGGTATCGTGCTCTGTCTCAAGTATCCTGGCTGAACGCCCCACAATAATGTTCATCTCATCAACGTCGTAGTATTCGAGTCGCCACACCGACCCGAACCGGTCCCTTAGAGGGGCGCTCACCATGGAGAAACGGGTGGTGGCTCCGACAAGAGTGAAGGGACTGATTCTCAAGTTAACGCTGCGTGCCGCCAGCCCCTTCCCCACCATCCAGGATAGGAAGAAGTCCTCCATCGCCGAGTACAACACTTCCTCCACCACCCGGTTCAGTCGGTGCACCTCGTCAATGAAGAGCACCTCATTCGGTTGCAGGCTGGTCAAAATGGCTGCCATATCCCCGGCTCGCTCGATGGCCGGTCCGGAGGTCACCCGTATCGGCACGCCCATCTCGGACGCGATTATATGGGAAAGAGTGGTTTTTCCTAGACCGGGGGGGCCATAAATGATGGCATGGTCCAGCGGCTCTTCGCGTATCTTTGCCGCGTCGATGGCTATCTGGAGGGTCTGCTTGGTGTGGAACTGGCCGACAAACTCGTCAATGCGTCGAGGACGCAATGACGCATCGGTGTCCTCCTGGAGCTCGCTTCCAGTTACCAAGCGCTCAGTCATCTAGCCTCCCCTCAGCCCTGGTTACCCGCCCTTCTCAGAATCCAGCAAGCTCGTGGCTCATTCCTCAAACTTTCGGAATACCAGGCAGGCGTTCTGCCCGCCGAAACCAAAGGCATTGGACAGAACAACCCTTGCGTCGAGCTCGCGCGCTTCGTTCGGGACGTAATCCAAGTCGCAGGTTGGATCCGGCGTGCTGTAGTTGATCGTGGGGTGCGCCTTTCCCTCGGTGATCGTCTTGATGCAGGCCGTGGCCTCAAGTGCTCCGGCAGCTCCCAAGGAATGACCAATCATCGACTTGGTGGAACTGACCGGAACGTCATAAGCCCGGTCACCGAACAGGCGTTTAATGGCCACGGTCTCAAGGGTATCGTTCAGCGGGGTGGAGGTGCCGTGGGCGTTTATGTAATCTACGTCTTCAAAGGTCAGTCCAGCGTCATCCAACGCGAATTCCATGGCCCTGGCCGCGCTGGCCCCTGTCTCCTCGGGCTGAACCGGATGACCCGCGTCGCTGGTACTTCCGAAACCAGACACCTCGGCAAGTATCGTTGCCCCGCGGTCCAGAGCGTGCTCCAACCGTTCCATAACCATCACCGCGGCCCCTTCGGAAGGGACGAACCCGTCGCGATCGGCATCGAACGGGCGGCTGGCCACTTCCGGGACGTCGTTCTGCGTAGTCAGAGCACGCATGACCGCGAATCCCGATAACCCCAAAAGACTGATCCCCGCCTCGGCTCCACCCGCGAAAATAACATCGGCCCCGCCTCGGCGTATCACATCCATCGCTTCGCCGATGGCCTGGTTGGAAGCGGCACAAGCGGTGGTCGCGGTGGAATTGTAGCCGTGAGCCCCAAGGTAGCGGCTGACCGCTGCTGCTGCCATGTTGGGCAGTATCATCGGGAAGAAGAATGGCGACATGCGCATTCCCCCGCGCTCAGCCAGGATGCGGCAGTTTTCCTCCAGGGTGGGGAATCCGCCATTCCCGTTACCCAAGATCACACCCACGCGGTAAGGATCATACCGGGAAACGTCAATGCCGGAGGCGGCAACAGACTGCAGGCCAGCGGCGACAGCCAGTTGCGAGAATCGGGCCATCCTCCTCGCCTCGCGTCCCGGGATGTACTTCTCCGGCTCAAATCCGCTGACCTCGCCGGATATCCGGCAGGGATAGCCGGTGGGATCACAGAGCGTCATCGGACCGACCCCAGACCGGCCCGCTACCAGATTGGCCCAGAATTCCTCGGGTGATTCTCCCAACGGAGTCATCGCCCCTATACCGGTCACAACCACCCTGACCCGCTGATTGCCCATCATCTTCCCCGCTAGCCGGTTTTCCGCGCCAAAGTCGGATAAATCTCGGGTTCGATGCCCAGCGCGGTTTCACGCACTTCGGCGGCTAGAAACAGTGAGCCGGTAGCCAACACCAAGCCCCTTGGCCCGGCCGCGTCTCTTGCCTGTTCAAGCGCCTCAATTGGCGTATTCGCCGCCTCGGTTGTTGCGCCTCTCTCCACCAGCATTTCGACCAGTTCTCCCACAGCCAACGCCCTGGGATGGCGGGCCTGAGTGGCAACCACCAGATCGGCCACCGGGGCCAGCGAGCTTACCATCGCCTCTACGTTCTTGTCCCTCGAAAATCCGGCGACAACAACGAGCCGGTCAAACTCAAAATATTCCGGGAGTGTTTCAATCAACCGGTCGACCGAATAGTCGTTGTGGGCGCCGTCGGCGATTACAAGGGGGTCTCTCCCAACTATCTCCATGCGGCACGGCCAGGACACGCTGGCGAATCCCCTCGCCAACGTCTCAGCCGACATCTCGAACCCCTGAGCCCGGCAGATTGCCTCCACGGCTACCACGGCCGTGGCCGCATTTTCCATCTGGTAGTCGCCCAGCAAAGGGATCTCCAGATCGTACGACCCATACAGTCCATGAACCACGAATTGCTGGCTGATTTCTTTTGAACCTTTCGGTTCCCAGGCAACGTCCCTGCCAATCAGTACCGGCTCTACGCCAACACGGTTGCAGGCCTCCAGGATGGAGGCAAGGGCTTCAGATCGCTGGGGTGCGATTACCGGCGTGGAACCGGCCTTGATGATTCCGGCTTTGTCCGCTGCAATCTCACCGATGGTGTCGCCGAGTATTTTGGCGTGGTCCATGCTGACGGACGTGATGACGCACACTTCGGCATCGACGACGTTGGTGGCATCAAGCTTTCCCCCCAGACCCACTTCGATGGTCTGCACATTCGCCTGAGCCTGGGCAAAACAATGGAAAGCCATACCCGTCAGAAATTCAAACAGCGTTACGGAATCCCCACTCTCACCCTGGCGAATCGGCCAGAGGTCTCCCACCAGACCGGCGAACTCCTCCTCAGACACTGGCTGGCAGTCACGGCGCAGCCGCTCGCGAAAGGTGTGGAGATGAGGAGATGAATAGAATCCGGTGGAAAGCCCGGCAGCGTGGAATGCTGAGTCACACATGGCTGCGGTGCTTCCCTTACCCTTTGTACCCGCCACATGGACGGTTGGGACCAGCCTGTGAGGGCTGCCCATCCGGGCGAGGAATCCCTCCATCCTGCCTAGGTCATAAATGACCTTTTGGCGCGGGCCGTCGACTCGAGCCCTTTCCGAATCGAAAAGAGAGAGCACGTTCGCTATAGCCCGTTGGTACTCCACCGTGCACCTCCCGGTTCATTCCGGCACCTGTGCTTGGCGCTTCCACCCTGTCGTGACTCAGACACCACGACCCATTCCCAGGCCAAGAGTCATTCTGAGGGCATCGCCGAAAGTGACCCCATTCACGTAACCAATGTTACCCCGCAACGGCTTGGGGGTAAACCCGAAGGCCTCCTCGACCTCCCGGCCCTCCGAAACATTCCGGATTGCCAGCATTCGCAACTGTCCCGTTGTAACGGGCGGCCTTGGAACCAGTCCTTGCATCAACGCTACCGCTGGCCAGGCCACGGCGGTAGGAATATGAATGCGCTGTATACGCCTGTCCATGGCGCGAGCGACCTCGTCCAGGAGATCGTTGTAGCTAAGGCGATCGGGGCCAGCGAGGTCAATGACCCTCCCCTTGACCAAAGAATTACCCACCGAGGCCGCGATACATCGCGCGGTGTCCTCCACGGCAATCGGCTGCATCCTGTTCTTGCCGGGTCCTATCACCGGCACTACAGGTCCCAACCTGACGAGACCGGCCAGCGCGGTCAAGAACTCGTCCCCTCGGCCAAAGATCACAGAAGGGCGCAAAATGGTGTAGTCCAGCCCTGACCCAGCAACCCTGACCTCCCCCTCATACTTTGAGTTCAAGTAGGGATATGTTGGATTCGGGGTTGCCCCCAAAGCGCTTACATAAATGATTTCCCGCGCCCCGCCGGATTTTGCCGCCTCCAAAACGTTCGCGGTGCCTTGGCGGTGCACCCCCTCGAACGTGGCTCCGCGACGAGGACGTATGATCCCCACAAGGTGCACTACCGCCTGTACATCAAACATAGCCTGGGTAATGGAGTCTGTGTCCGAGATATTTCCATAGTGAACGTCGACCATGGACTGGTCGAGGAACCGCTCTTTTCCAGGAGAATGGACCAGGCAGCGAACTTGGTGGTGGTGCGCCAGCAGTTCAGAAACCACCCTACGGCCCAGAAATCCGGTGGCCCCGGTCACCAGAACCTGCACGCTCAGGCCCTCCGCCTATCCAATGTCGAGAATTAATGCCGCGCTCGGGTCATGCTTTGGTTACGCCTTGTTTCCAGATTCCGGCATGGGAATATCAATGTCAAGGAGAAAACGTCACGGGTACTTAAAGGACGTTGGAAGGGAGTCTCCATTAAGCTAATATAGCCCGACAAAAATTGAGAATTCAGCATCAGGATCATGACAAGTGCCAGTGCCAGATCTCCACTGGGGCGCAAACCTGACTTTGGAAGTCGAGGAGACCGCCCGACAGGCGCGCTGGATGGAACAGCGCGGTTTCGAGTACATTTCCGCCGGTGAGCATTTCATGCGGGGCGACCCACCAGGTTCATCTCACGCATCCTTGCCTGTTTTGGCGGTCGCAGCCGGCGCCACGACTACGCTGCGAGTTATGTCATCCATTGTCCTGGCCCCTTTTTACCACCCGCTGATGCTCGCTCGAATGACAGCCACACTGGATGCAGCGTCCAACGGACGCCTCACCCTGGGCGTTGGCATCGGCGGTGAGTACCCAACCGAATTTGAAAATTCAGGCCTGAAGGTAAGTCAGCGGGGTAGGCGTACCGACGAGTGCCTCGAGGTGATGGTCCGGCTATGGCAGGGCGAGCAAGTTTCATTCTCAGGTCGGCATTTTCAACTCGAGAGGGCAATGATCAACCCTCTGCCCACACAGAAACCGCACCCACCGGTCTGGGTATCGGGGCGCCGGGACGCAGCGATGAAACGGGCCGCGCGATTCGGCAACGGCTGGATGCCCTACTTCTTTGACCCTCCCCGCTATAGGGACAGCGTGGAAAAGATCCACGCTTTCGCCGATGAATTCGGTCGCAGTCTGGATGCATTCCAGTGGGGGTTTTTCCCTTACATTTCGATCTACCAGACGGAGAGGGAGGCTGCGGAAGTCGCCGCGAGGCAGCTTGGCAACCAGTACATTTACGGCGGCGAGTTCATCAACATCGTCCGAAGGTACTGCCTTCTGGGGACGGCGGAGCAGTGCGCCGAACGCCTCAATGAATATATTGATGCTGGCGCCAGGCACATTGTCTTCAGCATTGCCTGTCCTCCCGAAGACCGGGAGCGGCACCTTGACGAAATCGCGGAAAGATTGATTCCCATGTTTCGATAAATTTTCAAGCCGCCTACTATGACATCTTGTATAATGCGATATAGTAGAATGGATGAATAGCGATCATATCTGAGCACCCGGCAAGAAACTAGCTTTTGCCGGGGTCTAATCTGAACGGCTTTGTTGGGTGAAGGGTGTTCCCACCGCTTGTACGGCCGGGAACCGAACGGTATTAGGGAGGCGAAATGTCTCGCATTAAACGGGTTATGCTTCTCCAGCCGGCATCCGCCGGGGGCAATTTCGAATACGTTGCCATTCCCCGCCAGGGAATGCTATACCTTTCTGCTGCGTTGGCCCAGTGGGAGGGTCCTTTTGTTTATGAGCGGGACATTTGGTTTGAGGACCGTTCGGGCCTGATAGACCCGGAAAAAGATTTAGAAGGCGTCGACATCCTTATGTTGACCGCCTTGATTAATGAGGCCCCGCGCGCATACCAGGTGGCCCGGCAGGCAAAGGAATTGCATCCAGAACTAATAACCATCGGCGGTGGCCCTCAGATGAGTCCACTGCCCGAGGAAGCATTCGATTACGGTCAATTCGACGTCGTGGTGCAGCGGGAGGGCGAGGACATCATCGGGCAACTTTGCGATGTTCTCCTCGAGCATCGGGGACCAGACCGTAATCAATATCTGAATAACGTGCCCGGAATCAGCTACCAGGAAGAGGGGCACGTGGTCTACACCAAGAGGGTCGGCCTTGTTAGTCCCGACTTCGTGGAGCTTCCGGATTTCCGCTCGATACGCGACCTCACCCCGTCAAACCCCATGGCCGGCGGCGTGATGGAAAGCATCCGAGGATGCACAGAGAAGTGCACTTACTGCCAGGTAATCCAGCAATTCCTGGGCTACCGCTTGGTGTCCAGGGAAACCGAATTCAAGCGCCTGCAGCAATTGCATGAACTGGCCGGAGAGGGCCTGATTCACACCTCCAGAAACGGTTCGTTCCAGGTCTTCATCTCCGACGACCTTCACACGCCTCCCTTGCGGGCGGTCAAGTTTCGCAACGAGCGACTCGAGAGGCTCAAGGGCTGGAAGGGCCACACAGACAACATGAACCTCATCATTCAGGCCCGGGCCGAAATTGGTCAGGATCCTGAGTTGGCCCACGCTCTCCAGGAAGCCAACGTGAAGATGCTCTACCTCGGCGTAGAGTCGGACAACGCAGAGAATTTGAAAGCGATCAACAAGCGTCAGGAGCCGGGCCAGATGCACCGGGACCTGGCCTTTATCAACGAACTCGGTTTCACCGTCGTAGCCATGACTATCATCGGCCTGCCCTACGATACGGAACAGAGCATCATGGAATTGGCCGACTGGGTTACCACCGTCAGCCGATACCAGACGGCAAACTTCCTTACCCCGCTTCCGGCAACCTCTAACTGGACCGCGCTCAAGCCCCTGAACGAGAGCGGCGAGCTGTTGGAGGAAGGGGAAATGCGCCCCTACCAGCTCTACACAGGGCGGCAGTTCGTTCATTATGACGAGCGATGGTCAATGCAGGAAAGCCGCGAAATATTTGACAAATACACCTCAAAGCTGCAGGAAGTGGACGACGTCTATCGGAGGGTGTTCCGCATCCTGCGGACTTACAAGCTCCGGCTCGCCGCCACCAGCAGCGACTTGAGCAACTCGGTTACAGCTCGCTTGGGGGAGGCTACCGATACACTGCACGACCTCTTCGATTCTGCGTCGCTATCGGAACGGGAATTCGGTGAGAACATTTCGGGCCGAGTAGGAGAATTGGTAGAAACCCTGCGCTCTGTTTCTCAGCCTTTATCGAACGTGCGTAGAGATGCAGCCGACAGCATTGGATCCAAGCTGAACGACCTTACCGAGTCGCTGAAGACATTAGCCGACCCCAGTGTGAACAGCGGCAAGGAACTGGCCGCCAACATTTCCCGTCGCATCACCGAGGTTACCGACGCTATTGACGTGGCTCTCTCCGAGCAACGCGGTGGAGGCAAGAAAGCAGCAGGGCAAAGCTGAGGGCACCTGCCAATTCTATTCAATTGCATTGATGCCGGCCGCCGTCATTGGCGGCCAGTAAACTACTTCGGTTCAACGCCGTGAGTGCCGGGCTCGGGTCATGGCACAGGGCATCGGACAGATATTAGGGACAGTGGATGGGATGACAGGACTTCACCGCGTCTTCATCACCGGCATCGGCGTAATCAGCCCATTGGGGCTGGACCTCTCGTCATCCTGGGAGGGAATCAAGCAGGGACGCTCCGGTGTTGATTTTCTGACCTCTTTCGACACCGAGGGATTTGATACTCGCTTCGGCGCAGAGGTCAAGGGTTTCGAGCCCGAGGATTATCTGGACCGCAAAGACGCTCGCCGAATGGACCGATTTGCCCAATTTGCGGCTGTTGCCGCACAGCAAGCCTGCCGACAGGCCGACCTGTCCCCGGACAAAGAGGACCCCTATCGTGTGGCGGTGATCATCGGCAGCGGTATCGGCGGGATTTCAACCCTTTCCCAGCAATTTGCGGTCCTAAGCGAGCGAGGACCCAGGAGAGTCAGTCCTTTTCTAATACCTATGATGCTCGGAGATATGGCGTCTGCACAGGTCTCCATGATCACCGGTTCAATGGGCGCGAACTACTGTCTTGTTTCCTCCTGCTCCAGTGGGGCGGACGCCATGGGCCAGGCGTGGGAGATGGTGAGGACCGGGCGCGAGGACATCGTGCTGGCAGGCGGAACGGAAGCGCCTCTTGTGCCCGTGTCCGTCGCGGGTTTCAACGCCCTGAGAGCCTTGTCCCGGCGCAACGACAGCCCGGCGCAGGCCAGCCGCCCCTTCGACATCTCCCGCGACGGGTTCGTTATGGGGGAAGGGTCGGCTGTATTCGTGCTGGAAAACGAGGAAAGCGCTTCGAGGCGCAACGCGGAGCCACTCGCCGAGCTCCGAGGTTATGCTGCCACGTCCGACGCCCATCACCTGACTGAGCCCTCCACCACCGGAGAAAGCGCTGCCCAAGCAATGTCTCTGGCTTTAACAGAGGCGCGCATCGACCCTTCCGAGGTGGGTTACATCAACGCTCACGGTACTTCGACACCCCTCAACGACAAGCATGAGACCAAGGCTATCAAGGCAGCTCTTGGCGAGGATGCTTTCAGAGTTCCAATTAGCTCAAGTAAATCCATGACAGGGCACCTGTTGGGTGCGGGAGGAGCACTTGAGGCCGCCATCTGCGTTATGGCGATGCGAGAGGGCATTATCCCCCCCACCATCAACCTCGACGAACCCGACCCCGAATGCGACCTTGACTATACGCCGAACAGGGCCCACCAACAGGAAATTGAGGCTTCAATGAGTAATTCTTTCGGGTTCGGCGGCCACAACTCGGTATTGGTTTTCAGCAAGCCTCGCCAGGCCCGTCAGGTGTGACGAGAAACTTAGTGATTTCTCGCTGGCTCTTCCCGGCCGAACCCGATTTATCCGGCTTGCCAGCCAGGGTGCCGGGCCCAATAGCCAGGGTCCTGGTATCCAGGGGCATAGACACTGGCGACAAGCTGGAGCGGTTCTTCAACCTCTCCCACCTTCCCCACGACCCCTTCCTGCTGCCGGGCATGAGCGAGGCAGTCCGGCGTCTTCGAAGCGCCGTCGACTACAGCGAGATTGTCGGTGTGTTCGGCGACTTCGATGTCGATGGGATCACAGGAACGGCAATCATGTCGGAGGGGCTAGAGTCTCTCGGTGCCCGGCCCGTTCCATATATTCCCCAACGAGGAGAGGAAGGCCACGGACTATCCAGGGGAGCCATTGATTCCCTGAAATCTGCCGGCGCCACCCTCGTCGTGACAGTGGACTGCGGAATCACGGACGCCGATGAGGTTGCCTATGCCTCCGAAAATGGCATCGAGGTAATAATTACCGACCATCACGTGCCTCCCGGCAGATTGCCGGAAGCTGTAGCCTGCGTCAACGCGGGACTGCCAGGAAGCCAGTACCCTTGCAGCGACCTTTGTGGCGCCGGGTTGGCCCTAAAGGTCATACACGGTCTCCATCAGTCCTGGCGGGTGCCCTTCGATCCGGCCCTGCTGGAGTTGGCATCCCTGGGCAGCGTGGCAGACCTGGTACCTCTCCTCGATGAAAACCGTTACCTTGTTATCGAGGGCGTGGCGAGTTTGAAGAACACCAAGCGGCCAGGTCTGCTCGCGCTTTACGAGCGGGCACGCCTGTCGCCCGAATCAGTAACCTCCGAGACCATCGCTTTCCAGATCGCCCCGCGACTCAATGCGGCCGGCCGAATGGGAAACCCCGTCGACAGCTACCGTCTCCTCACCACCCGCTCCTCCGATGAAGCCTCCGAGTTGGCGGAAAAGCTGGAGGAGATGAACCATAGGCGCCGGTCCGCCACCGAGGAAGCGGCGACCCTCGTTGTAGAAAGGGTCGAGGCAATGACAACCCTGCCCTACCTGGTGGTCGTGGCCGACGAATCCATCCCCCAGGGTGTGGCCGGTCTCGCTGCATCCCGGTTGGTCGAACGGTTCCGGCGTCCTGCCGCGGTGCTGTCTATCAATGAGGACCAGGCTGTGGCGTCTGCCCGCAGCATTCCCGAATTCAACCTTATTGAAGCTATTTCCGCATCGTCGGATTTGCTGCTGCGGTACGGCGGCCACTCTCAGGCTGCCGGATTCACGGTCCGAACCAGCGACATCGGGACCGTAACAGAACGACTCGCAGCCTACGCCAGCGAGCGGCTCAGCGACCTCGACCTTGCTCCTGCTGTGGAGATTGACGCCGTCACGTCTCTGCCGGAATTGACTATGGACGTGTTCGAGTGGCTCAGTAGCCTGGAACCGTTCGGCAAAGGCAACAGGCGCCCTCTCTTCGCCTCTCTGGGCGTCACCTTGATCGAGGCACGCTATGTGGGCCACTCGCAGCGGCATCTGCGCTTGCGAGTGGAACAGGGGGGCGTGGAAATGGTGGCGCTCGCTTTCAACCAGACTGCAGACTGGACATCCTTGGGAGCACCGGCGGCAGGAACGCGGCTCGACCTGGCCTACACGTTGATGCTGGATTCGTGGCAGGGTCAAGAGTCCTTGGCTCTGCGGGTATCGCGATTCAGGATATCCGAGCCCCGATAGCGTCCTTTTTCGGTCCTGCCTGCTAGGTTCCCTGCGTGCTTCGCCGCCGGTCGGCCCGTGTTCCGCCTGACGGGCGCACAACCTGCGCTTTCCAGATCAACAGCGGCACCGTGATGATGATCACTATGAGGGCGACTATCTGCGCCTCGTTCAACCCACCGAAGTAGACGTTGTACTCTTCCCTAAGGAAGCTGATGAAGAATCGGCCAATGGAGTAGGTGGCGCCGTAGAGCGCGAAGAACATCCCGTTGGGACGGAGTCTCTTTCGAAACGGCCAGAGGGCCGCCAGCAGGACCACGTCGAACAGGAGTTCATAGGCAACCGCCGGGTGCGTTGCGGGCCTGCCAAAGCCAGGACTGTCCGGATGGGTGTATACCACGCCCCAAGGGAGGCTGGTTATCTCAGCGAAGTGCTCCCCGTTGATTATGTCTCCTATGCGGCCAATCGCCATCGCCACCAGCAGTGCCGGTGCCGTCACATCGGCGAGGTGGCCTATTCTGGGGAGGTCTGCCCTCTGTGGCTGGCCGAACAGGGGCGAAAAGGGCCGCCATACGGCCAGGAACCAGTTGGAGTTGCGGATCAACAGGTAAAGAGACCCGCCTACAAAACCGCCGGATATTGCCCCGAAAATGGCAATGCCCCCCTGCCATACCTGAAACACCCGGATGAAGTCGTGCTGGTAGACTTCGTCCCAAAAATCGATGACGTGCAGGACCCGCGCGCCTATCACCCCTCCGATGATTGCCCACATTGCGGCCGAATAGAGCACGTCGGCCACCATACCCTCACGGGTTCCCCACCGGACGACCAGGTAAACAGCGGCCGCAACGGCGATGAAAGTGAACACCCCATGCCACGAAAGGATAAAGCTACCAGTGTTGATCAGGTTGGGACTTATACCAATTGATATGCTGGCCAGGATGTCCGTTACCATTCATTCGTCCTTGATCGGGGTGCCGCCGCTGAAGTAAGGCGGGAGGTTTCAACCAACGGTCGTTACAAGGTATACCCCTGCTCCCATGGGCCGCAAGGCATCTGCAACCGCCTGGTGCTCGGTTTCACTGGAGGGGATGGCAAACATTGCTGGGCCGGCGCCGCAGAGGCACAGGTCAGGCCCTCCCTGCTCCCGGACCGCGCGGCGCATTTCCGTGAGTATGGGGAACTCCCACTCGGCCACGTCCTGGAACGCGTTGAAGACGCAGTCGCGGATGGATTCCACAACAAATCCGCCTCCAGTCAAAAGCAGGACCAGACGACGGGATATGCCTCCATCGCTGTACTGCGCCGGGGTCATCCGGGAGTACATGTGCCGGGTCTTGTCGTTGATGACGAGGTCTGGAAAGACAAGGGTCAGGTGGAAGCGCGGCAGCGAGGGCATCGGCGATACAATCTCTCCTCGTCCCTCGGCCAGCGCCGTTCCCCCCGACAGGAAGAAGGCCACGTCGGAGCCTATACCAGCGGCGATTTCCTGCAATTCCCCATTGGTCGCATTTGTCTCCCACAGCTCGTTGAGTGCCCGCAGCGCGGCCGCGGCATCGCTGCTTCCTCCCCCCAAACCCATGGCCACTGGAATTCTCTTCTGCACTCGGATCCGGGCCCTTGGCTGGATGCCCCGGGAACGCGCCAACTCTTGGGCTGCCTTCCAGACCAGGTTTGCTTCCCCTGACAGTTCCGGGCTGTCGCAGTCCACCTGTAGCGTCGGCCACGGCTCGAAGTAGATTCTGTCGGACAGCGCGACGGTCTGCATCACTGTCTTTACCTCGTGGTAAGCGTCGGCCCGTTTGCCCAACACCTCAAAGGTCAGGTTCAGCTTCGCGTGGGCATCAACTTCCATCCAAGCCGCTCCTCTGAGCCAGTTCCGTCCACGACCGGTAGGCTGCCGACCACTCTTCCAGGTCCAGTGTGGCGGGCCGACGACGCCCGTCGATTCCCGCGTTTTGCAGCACTGTCACTCCCACAGAGGAATCGACCCCCAGCCCGTGGCTTAAGGAATTGTGAAGTTGCTTTCGAGGCGCCGAGAAACCTGCCCGCACAACATTGAAGAACCCCTGCCGGTCGTCCACAGCAACGGCGGGCTCCGAACGGATGTCCAGCCGCACCACCGCCGAGCGCACCTTCGGGGGTGGGCGAAATGCCGATGGCGGAACGGAACACACAATTCTAGCCTCGGCATAAAACTGCGTTGCCACGGACAACATGCCCATGTCCCCGGGAGCGGCAGTCATGCTCTCGGCCACTTCTCTCTGCACCATGAACAGGGCAAGGGAAGGCGGGGCGTCCGACTCCAGCGTCCGGCGGATGATGGGATTGGCAGCGTAATATGGCAGGTTGCCGACGACCTTGTATCCTGACGGAATGGGGTCAGCCTCTCCGTAAACCAGTCCGGGGAGATCGACCTCACGAGCGTCGGCCAGCTGGCATTCCAGGTTTCCGGGGAAACCCAGGCGTCCGGGCAGTTCCTCACTCAGTTGCCTGTCGAGTTCGACCGCTATGACTCGTCCTGCGTGCTCTACGAGGCGGCGCGTGAGGACTCCCCTGCCGGGGCCGATTTCAATTACGGTGTCGTGGGACGACAGGCTCGCGGCATCAACAATTCTAGCCACAACGCGGGAATCCGCGAGGAAGTGCTGGCCAAGGGACTTGCGAGGTCTGGATTGGCGCACAGAGGAAGTCACTGTGCCAAGTCCGTGAGAATGTCGCAGGTGAGGTTGAACATAAAAGGAGACCGCGCACCTCCGGTCGACTCTGACAACTGAGCGTGTCGTGGCGGACGACTCAAGCCAGGCACTCCCACGGCGCCCGCAGTGTCCTGCTTACCGTTGCTTCCTCTCGGACCTGGCGGGGTTCACAAGTCTGCGTCGCGTAGGACCCAGCCCTCAACGACCTCCGGCCACGATATAGGCCCAACGGGCAGGCCTCTGGGAGGAATTCAATCCCGCTGTAGCGGATTGCGGGTGCAGGGCACCGCTAGCTCCCCATCTAGTGCGGCCTCAATTCCATGGTATGTTCAGCCGCCAACAGTGTCAATTGCGGGATTCGACGCGTTGTTGGCCCAAGCTTGCGATGCTAGACTAGGTGCGCGAACCTTGTTGGTGGTTGTAAATGCCAGTCAGAAAAGCCGTTATCCCCGCCGCTGGCCTCGGGACCCGCTTCCTCCCGGTCACCAAGTCAGTCCCCAAGGAACTCCTTCCCATCCTGGACCGCCCTATGCTGCAGTACGTCGTGGAAGAGGCGGTCGAAGGGGGCGTGGAGGAAGTCATCATAGTTACGGCCGCTGGCAAGGAGGGCATCGCGTCGTATTTTCAGCCGTCCCCCGAACTGGAGACCCGCCTGGCGGATACCGGCGCCGAGGACCTGCTGAAGAGGGTCGTTCACGCATCCAGCCTCGCCAAGGTCTCTTTCGTATTACAGGAGCAGGCGTTGGGCCTGGGCCATGCGGTCCTCACCGCCCGCGAAGCGGTGGGCGACGAGCCCTTCGTGGTCATCCTGCCCGACGACATCGTGTATCACACCCCCGGGGTCGTGTCCCAGATGGCCGCCATCTTCGACCGGAAACAGGCAGGCGTCGTGGCGGTTGAGCCAATGCCGTGGGAGACGGTGCACAACTACGGGGTGGTTGACGCCGCGGCCGTCGGCGATGGTCTGCATCATATAAGGGGCCTGGTCGAAAAGCCGCCTCGGGAGGAAGCCCCGTCGAACCTCTCAATCGTGGGCCGTTACATTCTTCCTCCAGAGATTTTTGACTGCCTAGAGCGAACGCCTCCGGGAGCCAAGGGGGAAATCCAGCTCACTGACGGAATGCTGCTCCTGCTTGAAAGCGCAGACCTGTACGCATACGAGTTTGAGGGCATCAGATACGACGGGGGCACGCCCCTCGGACTGCTGCGTGCATCACTGGAATACGGACTGCGCCGCGAGGACACCAGGCAAAGCGTCCGGGAGCTGCTGAGCGGCATCGACCCTGGATAGATCCAAGGGGGAAACTGCGAATTTGACCACGATTGATAACGAGAGGAACAACCTCTCAGCTCTAAGAGACGACCTGCTGGCACAACTGGCCGGCATGGACTACTGTCTTGACTGGAAGCCGGATGCAGACGACTGGTCGGCCCGCGAGATCGTCTACCACCTGCTGGACACCCCGCCCGGAGGGATGGGGCAAATCGTCGACGGCATAGTATCCGGGGCGATCGCCGAGTACGAAATATGGTCTGACCGCACAAACGTCACCGACGAGCGGACTACGCGAGAGTTGGGGGAGATTGAGTCCGACATTGGCGCCCTCTTCGACGCCTTCAGCGCCGCGCTGGCCCCAGCGAGCGACGCCGACCTGCAGGGCCGCAGGGTTCTTATGCACCAGCGCACCCGGGACGAGGACGTGGGGCGGACACTGGAGGAGGCGCTGGCTGGCTTTGGCCGCCACTGGCGTGCCCACTTGGAGCAGCTGGGCGAGCTACGGTCGGGGCTGGGTCTGTAGTCCGGTCCCGATTCTCCCGCAACCGGCGTACCAATGAGATATCCTGCCAGAAATGACGGGACTTATCCCTCGCCGCCCACTTCAAGGAGAGTGAGGAAAGCCTCCTGGGGTATCTCCACCTGGCCGACCATCTTGAGGCGCTTCTTGCCCTCTTTCTGCCGCTCCAGCAGCTTGCGCTTGCGGGTGATATCACCGCCGTAGCACTTTGCCAGCACGTCCTTGCGCATGGCCCGCACAGTCTCGCGGGCGATGATGCGGCTGCCGATGGCGGCCTGGATCGGCACCTCGAACAGCTGCCGGGGAATTGTGGTGCGGAGACGCTCCACGACGCGCCGACCCTGGCCAATGGCCTGGTCGCGGTGCAGGATCATGGACAATGCTTCGACCGGCATGTGGTTGACCAGAACATCGACCTTGACCAGGGGCGCCTTGACGTAGCCGAGGAAGGTGTAGTCCAGCGAGGCGTAGCCCTGGGTCCGCGACTTCAGCTGGTTGTAGAAGTCGGCCAGCATCTCCACCAGCGGCATGGTGTATTCCATCATCACGCGGGCGTTTTCCTCTGAGGCGACGCCCTCGCTCTGGATATACTCCATGCGCTTGAACTCGGAGCGGCGGGAGTGCATCAACTCCATTAGGGCGCCCACGAAGCGACTGGGGGCCACGATGGTAAGGTCCAGCACCGGCTCCTCAATATCGATGTAATCGCTGGGAGAGGGCAGCTTGGCAGGACTGTCCACCTTGATGACCTCTCCGCTGTTCAACGTGACCTGGTAGGCCACGCTGGGCGCAGTGACGATCAGGTCAAGGTCATATTCCCGCTCCAGGCGCTCCTGGACGATTTCGAGGTGCATAAGTCCGAGAAAGCCGCACCGGAAACCAAACCCCAGCGCTGCGCTGTTTTCCGGCTCGATGGTCAGGGATGCGTCATTCAGTTGCAGCTTCTCGAGAGCGTTCCGAAGGTTGCCATATTTTTCGCCGTCAGAGGGATACAGGCCCGCGAACACCATTGACTTCAGGGGTACATAGCCCGGCAGCGGATCGCCGGCGGGAGCCCGATCGATGGTCAGGGTGTCACCGACGGTACATTCACGCACATCCTTGAACCCGGTGGCAACGTAGCCCACCTGGCCGGTTTCCAGCCGGTCCGTGGGAGTCGGCGCCGGCGAGAATACACCCACCTCGACGATTTCTGCCGTTCGGCCAGAGGACATGACCCTGATGCGATCCAGTCTGGAGATGGCGCCGTCCGCCACGCGGATGTGTGCAATGATTCCCTTGTACTGGTTGTAGACCGAATCAAAAACAAGGGCTCTCGACGGATCGCCGGTCTTGCCGCCGGGATGCGGGATGCGGTCCACGACAGCGTCAAGTATCTCCTTGGCCCCGGTGCCTTCCTTGGCAGAGACGAACAGCACCTCATCGCGCCGGAAACCGAATACCTGCTCGATCTCGCCAACTACCCGTTCAGGCTCCGCCTGCGGCAGGTCCACCTTGTTCAGCACCGGGATCAAGTCGAGGTCGTATTCCATGGCCAGCAGCGTATTGGCGATGGTCTGGGCCTCGATTCCCTGGCTGGCATCGACCACCAGCAGAGCTCCTTCGCAGGCCGCCAGTGCGCGGGAGACTTCATAGCTGAAATCCACGTGACCGGGGGTGTCGATGAGGTTCATCTGATAGGTCTCACCGTCTGCGGCCTCGTGATACATGGTGACCGCCTTGCCCTTGATGGTGATGCCGCGTTCCCGTTCCAGGTCCATCTGGTCAAGGAACTGGGCCTTCATCTCCTGGGGACTGACGGTACCGGTAATCTCAAGGAAGCGGTCGGCAAGGGTGGACTTGCCGTGGTCGATGTGGGCGATAATGCAGAAGTTTCTGATGTGCGATGGAGTCATACGTCCACAATGTTATCACGGGGGCATTGGAATATGGAACGCGGCGGCAGGGATTCTTGTCGTGGTCTCCGATGCTCGAAGGCGCCGCCGCTACAGTGGCAGTCGTCGCCCGGCATCGTTGAGGCGTGTCCGGCGTTCCCGTGCGTCCGGCATGGCACGAAGCACTACCTCCCAGAAGGCCGGGGAGTGGTTCATCACGTCGAGGTGTGCCAGTTCGTGAACCACCACTGAGTCGATCAAATCAGGCTCCACCATCGCCAACCGCCAGCTGAATCTGAGGGTGCCGTCGGAGCTGCAGCTTCCCCACCGGGCGCGCTGCTCACGCACCAGCACCTTCGGCATATCCGCCCTTCTCATCACGGGCAGCCAATGCGCCACTCTTTCTTTCAGGTACCCATCTATTAGCCCCCAGTACCATCGAACGACGGCAGTCCTGACGCGTTCTCTGAGTTCATCGTCTTTCAGGCCAAGAGGTACATTCACGACGAGGGTTTCGCCGTACGATTTCGCGGACGCGCGGCAAGTGTCAGTGGGATTCACCACCAGCGTCAGTTCCCTGCCCATTAGAGGGATGCGGTCGCCTGACACCAGTTGAAAAGGTGGCGGAGCCTCGGAAGCGGCCTCCAGTTTCTCAAGGATCCACTTACCGCGTTTCTCGAGTATTTCCTCGATCTCCTTGATAGTCGTGCGGGAGGGAGCGGCCACCTCAACGATTCCCGGAGCTACTCTGACCCCTACAGTTTTCTTTCGCCGCTTGCTCCTAATCAGCGAGTATTCGAGGATTTGCTCGCCTATCCGAATCCGCCTTGCAGTGGTCATACCCTCTCACGTGCCCCATCACTAAATCTTTGCCAATCAAAACGCAAGTCAGACCCCGGGACTCTATTCTCCGCAATATACGCCGTCAGTCACTGGCTCCCAGTCCGGAGCCTGGTCGCTGCTTTCCCCACTGTCTCCGTATCCTGCGACGGTGATATTCAGGTAGTCGCTGCCGTCGTAGAGCATTCTGGCCACTTCAAGATTACCGTCCCTGTCGGAATGAATCACCATGTATTCGGCCAAGGGATCCCAGCTGGGATGCTGATCCACTGGTTCGGAGTTCAGAGTCAATTGTAGCTGTTCGCTGCCGTCGCCGTACATCGTGAAGATTTCCCAGTCCCCGTCCCGGTCCGAAGCGAGGGCAATAAATTCTTCACCGAAGTAATCAGCCAGGTCAGGCCAACGGTCGTTGCCGGCATTGTCCGTGAGCTTCGCTGCGTTCGACAAGTTCCTGTCCGTCAGGTAGATTTCCCAGTCCCCATCGCGGTCGCTGGCAAAGGCGAGCTGGGTACCGTCAGAGGACCACGCCGGGTCCAAATCCCCGGATGAGTTCTCAGTAACTCTGGAGATTGTCGGAGTCCCGGAACCCAAGGCCGCCACATAGATCTCCGCATTCCCGTCTCGGTGTGAAACGAACGCCACCTTGCTACCGTCAGGCGACATAGCAGGGGCCTCGTCATTTGCCGAATGAGATGTGATCCGAGCAATGCCCCACGGACTCAGCGTCAAGAGGTAAATGTCGAATTCTCCGTCGGCATTTCGATTGGAACTGAACGCCAGCCTTCCTCCTCTCGCCCACGAGGGATCTTTGTCGTCGGATGAGTGGTTCGTCAGGTTGACCTGACTGGACCCATCGCAGCCCATTACGTAGATTTCGCTGTTCCCGTCCCTGTCGCTCTGGAAGGCTATCCGACCCCCGGAAGGATACTCGGGCAGCGTTACCGGCTGTGGCTCAACTTCCTGAGTAGGCGTCGGCGTTGGTGTGGGCGTCGGAGTTGCCGTAGGCGTGGCTGTAGGTGTCGGCGTCGGAGTTGCCGTAGGCGTAGGCGTGGCCGTCGGTGTCGGCGTCGGTGTCGGCGTGGGCGTCGGAGTTGCCGTCGGTGTCGGCGTTGGCGTCGGGGTTACCGTCGGCGTCGGAGTTGCCGTAGGCGTAGGCGTGGCCGTCGGTGTCGGCGTGGCTGTAGGTGTCGGCGTTGGCGTTGGTGTCGGCGTGGGTGTAGGTATCGGCGTCGGAGTTGCCGTAGGCGTCGGAGTTGCCGTAGGCGTAGGCGTGGCCGTTGGTGTTGGCGTCGGAGTTGCCGTAGGCGTCGGCGTGGGCGTCGGCGTCGGCGTGGCGTCGGCGTCGGCGTGGGCGTCGGCGTCGGCGTCGGCGTGGCCGTCGGCGTCGGCGTGGGCGTCGGGGTTGGCGTCGGGGTTGGCGTCGGGGTTACCATCGGCGTCGGAGTTGGCGTAGGGGTAGGCGTGGCGTCGGCGTCGGCGTCGGAGTGGGCGTCGGAGTGGGCGTCGGGGTTACCGTCGGCGTCGGCGTCGGAGTGGCGTCGGAGTTGGCGTAGGGGTCGGAGTGGGCGTAGGGGTGGCCGTCGGCGTGGCCGTCGGCGTGGGTGTGGCCGTCGGTGTCGGCGTGGGTGTCGGTGTGGCCGTGGGTGTGGCCGTGAGTGTCGGTGTGGGTATCGGCTGGGGAGTGGGCGCGGGCGTGGGTGTCGGCGTAGGAGTTGGCGTCGGCGTGGCCGTTGGTGTCGGCGTGGCCGTTGGCGTGGGTGTCGGCGTTGGCCGAACGAGCGGACTTTCGCAACCGCCCTCATACGGCTGTGGCTGCCAATCGGGTGAGGAGGCTTTTCCAAGGTCTCTGGATCGATTAATCTGGCCGTCACCGTCCCTGTTGTTTGCTGTAAATATTTCGAAATCCCGATCCTCTAGGTCAGGGTTCCGATCCCGGTCCGACTGGAAAACGAATGCGTCTCCCTCCGGGCCCCAGGCAGGATCTGTATCCATTGCCAAACTGGTCACCGCCCTGATCAGCTCATTACCCTCTCCATCGACATACATCGAGAATATTTCCCAGTCCCCGTATCTGTCGGACGCGAAAATGACAGCCTCGCGTCCTTCGTAGATCCCCAGGTCGGGCCACCGCTCGTTCCAGCCTTCCTCATCGTCCTCTCCTCCGTCCGTGAGGATCACTGGGATGCCTCCGTCGACGTTGGTAATGTATATATCCCAATCTCCGTCGCGATTGCTGGCGAAAGTAATACGGCACCCATCGCGAGACCAGGCAGGGTCGAGATCGCTTGCGGGGTTGTTCGTAACCTTGAATGGCGCTGCGATGGGGCTGTTGTTTCCGTCAAGCTCCAGGACATATACGTCCGCATCGCCATCCCGCTCAGAAACAAACGCAACCCTGTTTCCGGTTCCATTTATGGCGGGCGAATGATCGTCTGCAGAGGCTCGCGTGAGTCTTGTGGTCCGTCTGGTTTCAAGTTCGAGAAGATAGACGTCGAACCCTCCGCCGTCGTCCTCCATCGCGTACCGGTTTGAACTGAAGGCCAAAAGGTTTCCGCCGGAAACCGACGGGTCTTTGTCATGACCGGGGTGGGTTGTGAGATTCCTTTGGTCACTGCCGTCTGCGTACATTGAATAAATATCGTTATTGCCATCCCGATCCGATTGAAAAACGATCAGTCCGCCCGCTGGGGTTGGAGTTGGGGTGTGGGTAGGAATTGGTGTGGCCGTATGAGTTGCCGTAGCGGTGGGAGTGGGTGTCGGGGTCGTTGTAGGCGTAACCGCGAGCGTTGCCGTAGGTGTCCTTGTAACGGTTGGCGTAGGCGTGAAAGTTCGTGTTGGAGTCCGGGTAGCCGTCGGCGTGGGTGTTGGGGTCGCAGTTGGAGTCCGGGTAGCCGTCGGCGTGGGTGTTGGGGTCACAGTTGGAGTCCGGGTAGCCGTCGGCCGGGCTAATATGTATACCCACACGAAACGATCGTCGATCATCTCCAGGGTCGCTGTGGTCCCGTTTACCGCATCGGCCCCCACAATTTGCAAACCGGTGCCCCGAGTGTTCACCTCCACATTGAACTCGACGTGTGTGCCCTCCCGAAACCTGCCATCCGGCTCCGGAAGCCGCAATAGCCTCACTATTCCCAGCGGCACAAGGAACGTCTTATCACTGGCCAACACCTGCCTGCCATTTATGAACAAGCGGAACCTCGGCTCGGGTGTTGCTGTTGGAGAGGAGGTAGGCGTTTTTGTAGGGGTTTGAATAGGCGTCGGCGGAGGGGAAGGTGACGAAACGGGAGAGGGAGTCGCCGCAATTGGAGAGGGGATCGCCGCAATTGGCACCGGCATGGAAGGTGTTGGTGTTGGATCAGGGGTGGGCGTCGGAGTTAACGTAGGTAACAGGGCTGCTGCAACAGGCCGGGGTTCCGGCCTGGGTGCCTCAGTGGGTGAGGCAACCGGCACTGGGACCGCGGCAGAGCGAAGATCGCTCTGAAACGGCTCCTGATGGTGGCTTGCCCACAGGCCCTGCAGTGAACGTCCGACCAGGCCCTCGTCTATAAATTCCCCGTTCCCCTGATCTTCATTCGCAGCCATGGCAAACAGGCCCAACGAGTCCAATGTTATCTTCGCCCTAAGCCAGGGAAGATCAACGGAGGAAGGCGTCGGCACCCAGGATGAGATGAAGGCGTCGTAGCGCAAGATGGACAGTTGAAAAGGGTTCCCGTTTGCAGCTTCCAACGCCCGCTTGTCCAGCCGGACTGAGACGGTTGCCGGACCTGCTGCTGCCTCCTTCAGAGGTATGCCGTCCGCACCGTGGACTCCAAGGCGGAAGTAAGTTATGGGCTTGGAGAAACCGGCTGGTAGAGTTGGGAGTCGGCCGGATTGTGGTTGCTCATAAACCAGAGGCACTTCCGCCCCGGCGGTCTGCTGGCTGACGATTACCACTAATGACCCATTGGCGAACGTGTAGCGTTCCCCTGGGCTTACGTCGCTTTTTGTGGCTATAGGGTTCTCGTGAAGGAGTGGACCAACGGCATCCCAAGGCGGTGGGTCATTGCCATTTGGCCCGACTACGATAATGAAGACAGCGCCAAAGACTGCGAAGGAAACACCAACCAGGACGAGCATGACCAGAACGCGCCTCTGGCGTACCGGCCAACTCCTGGTGCCTAGCATTACTCCTACGCAAAGCGTCTACTGATTCGTCGACAAAGACGCTCGACTCTTCACGCCTTGCATTCCCCGGAGGTCCCTGAGCGGCCGCGACACGGCGAGTAGAATCTTCTCTAGAGCCGAATCGGCTTGGCCTGCCCCTCTTTGGGGGATTCTCAAAATCCGGCTTTGCGCGATTACCAGAACGCCCGGAGGTGCGGTCGTCGAATCGATCTGAATCGTGAACCTTGGCTATCAACCGGGTCCGCACAACCCTATGGGACGATGGCATCAATGACTGTTCAAAGGCTGGCAGGAGAAGGAAATTAATCAAGGTGTTCGATATTTGTCCGCATAGACAGAGCTGAAAGGGACTGTCGCCATGCAATTGACTTCCACTTTTCACAGCCATGGATATAGTTGTCCGTCCTCTTCAAGTTCCCTTTAACTTTCTGGCCCCTGCTATATGGGTGTGCCTTTGCAAACACGAGAAGTGGACGATCATGTGAATAAGGAATTTGGATTGCATTCGACGGTTCTATAGCCCATAATCCTCTAAATTTCAGTCTTGCTACTCACGCACTTATTGCGAAGTGGCAAGGTCAGGCTGAGTTCGCTGGATGCCGCCGAGGCGGCTGGAGGAGGTCTCTTGGCTACCCTGCTTGAAGTCAAAGAGTTACAAACTCATTTCTTCACTATGGATGGCGTAGTAAGAGCCGTGGATGGCGTGTCCTACGATCTGGAAGAGGGTGAAACCCTTGGCCTGGTGGGAGAAAGCGGCTGCGGCAAGAGCGTCAGCGCTCTTTCACTGATGCGGCTGATCCCTGACCCCCCTGGGAAGATCGTCAACGGGGAGGTCTACCTGGACGGCGAGGACATCCTGAAGATCGATATGGACGATATGCGCAACGTACGCGGGGCGAAAATGTCCATGGTGTTCCAGGAACCGATGACCTCTCTGAATCCGGTGTTGACGATCGAACGGCAATTGACCGAGACGCTACAGCTTCACAAGGGCATGGGCAAGGCTGAATCAAGGAACGAGAGTGTAAACCTGCTTGCCCGCGTCGGCATTCCCGACCCGGAACAGCGCATAAAACAGTACCCTCACCAGTTCAGCGGCGGAATGAGGCAGCGCGTCATGATCGCCATGGCGCTCAGTTGCAACCCTCGCCTGATCATTGCCGACGAGCCTACCACCGCCTTGGATGTGACCATTCAGGCTCAAATCCTCGAGCTGATGAAGTCGCTGACTACAGAGTTCGGGGTTGCGCTAATCGTGATCACCCACAACTTGGGCGTCGTAGCTCGCTACGCCGACCGGGTCAACATCATGTACGCTGGTCGTATCATCGAACGAGGATCGGCTCGGGAGATTTATTCCAACCCCCGGCATCCTTATACGGTCGGGCTGCTTCGCTCAGTGCCCAGGCTCGACCTGCCCAGGCGGGCGCGACTGGATCCCATTGAAGGGCAGCCACCCGACTTGGTCCGTCTCCCCCAGGGGTGCGCGTTCCGTGCCCGGTGCCGGTGGGCCATTGACAAGTGCGCAACAGACACTCCAATTCTCGGCGAAGTCAATGCCAATCACTGGTCAGCCTGCTGGCGGTCGGAAGACCTGGGGGCAACAGCAATTGACTTGCTTGGTGGCTCGGAATACGCGGAAGACGAAGTCGCCGCTGGAGATTAGACGCGATGACGACAATGACGGAAACTGCCCCGCAGACGACAGACGGACAACTGGATAGCGACATCCTCCTGGAAGTAAACAATCTCAAGATGTACTTCCCCGTAACCTCCGGAATGCTGTTCCAGAGGACCGTTGCCCACGTCAAGGCGGTAGACGATGTCAGCTTCACGGTGAAGCGGGGCGAGACTTTGGGCCTGGTGGGAGAGAGCGGTTGTGGAAAGACAACCACCGGCCGCTGCATTCTGCAACTGTACAAGCCCACTGACGGTCAGGTGAAATTCGAAGGTCAGGACCTCACGAAGCTGGGCACCAAGCAAATGAGGGCCATGCGCCGGGAAATGCAGGTTATTTTCCAGGACCCGTACAGCTCCCTCAATCCCCGCATGACGGCCGGCAACATTATCGGAGAACCGCTCATTGTGCACGGGCTGGTGCACGGCAAGGCTGAGTACAGGGAACGGGTGTCCGACCTACTGCAGAACGTTGGGCTCAACCCTTACATGGCCGACCGCTTCCCCCACGAGTTCAGTGGAGGACAGCGCCAGCGCATCGGCGTAGCCCGCGCTCTCTCCGTCAGCCCCAAATTCATTGTGGCCGACGAGCCTGTCTCCGCCCTTGACGTGTCCATCCAGGCACAGATCATTAACCTTCTTGAAGAACTGCAGGAGCATTTCAACCTCACTTACTTGTTCATTGCCCACGATCTCTCAGTGGTCCGCCACATCAGTGACCGCGTTGGGGTGATGTATCTCGGCCACATAGTTGAGATAGCTGAACGAAATGAGGTCTATCGCAATCCGGTGCACCCTTACACGAAGGCGCTCCTTTCTGCTGTGCCGATACCCGACCCCATCCTGGATGCCCAGAGGGAGCGGGTGCTGCTGACCGGGGAGGTGCCCAGCCCGCTCAATCCGCCGTCGGGTTGCGTGTTCCACCCGCGCTGTCCCATTGCCGACGACACCTGCACCCGAGTGATACCCGAGTTGCGCGAGGTCAACCAGGATCACTGGTCCGCTTGTCTCAAAGTGGAAGGCTACGGCGCCTACTAGCCAACAATCGCCGGATATCCTCCGAAGCATGAACCCCCGCGTTGACACGCGGGGGTTCCTTTTCTTACTCGGGTTTTTTGCCTCGGTTTTTTGCCTCGGTACGATTGGAAATAGCCTTTCCCTTATTGATGGCTCCAAGAGCCGACCACTCTGTTAGTCTGCGGTGTCTGCTGCCATACGTCGGGCCTCCTCCCTGATCTCGTCCATCAGCGCCACCAGCTCCAGGATCTCATTGCTGGATACCATGCCCAGGAACTGGCCGGTGTTCCTGTCCATCACGGGAATTATGGTCAGGGAGTTTGCAGCCATTCTCTCGAGGGCGTCCTGGATCGGCTCGTCCGGGTTTGAGTGTGGCGGCCCCCGGCGCATCAATGCACGCAACGTAGTATCTCCGAAAGATCCTCTCCTCCAGAAAAACAACCTGCGCCGGAAGTTGACCCTGGTGAGCGACACCGTCCCCACCGGGACAGCGCCCTCCATGACCAGGTAATCCGTCTGGTTGGGAACAATCCAGGTATTCAGGAATTCGTTAACGCTGATGTTTGGCTCCGGGTAAGTTCGGAAGCGGTCAATTACAGACCCCACCATAACGCCAGCCAAGGCGTGACGCGCGAAGGCCGGCACCATGGTCTGAGGCTGAGACGCCTCTGCCGGCGGCTTGGCCCTGCTGACCGCTGCGGCAATGACGGGCGGCATGAGCAGGATGTAAGAGAACATTATGATGACCAGCAACGAAAAGACATCCTGACCTATCACCCCGGTTTCCAGCAACACCAGCAGGAGCGCGATTTCGGCGACTCCTTTGCCCATTAGGCTCACCGAAAGCACTACCGGGGTGTCCAGCCTGGCCAGATAGGTGCCAACGAACGAAGCCATTAGTTTTCCGGCAAAGGGAATGAGCAGAAGCCCCAGGATGGTCATTGGCGGCAGGCTGATGAACGAGAAGTCGAGATATAGCCCCGCAGACGCAAAGAACAACGGAACGAACAGCCCCTCAGCCGTGCTCCGCATGCCGGGCATTATGTCTTCCCGCATGCGGTGGGGAAGGCCGGACAGTGCGGCGCCGAACAGCAGCGCGCCCAGGGAGCCGTGCAGCGCACCATATTTCTCCGCCCCCACCACTACCAGGAACAGCCCTCCGATCAGCAGACCGTAAGACAGCTCAGGCACATTCAGGAAGCGGTGCAGCAACGTCATCACCCGTGGGAGGATCTTGGCGGAAACGATCCATATGATGACCGTTGCGCCCGCTATCTTGCCCAGCAACTCAAGCACGCCGATAACACTGAGCGCGGAGTGTTCGTCTCCTCCAATGGTGAGACCGACAATGAGGAGAGCGAGAACCTCCGCTATGATCACGGCTGTGAATATTCTCAGGCCAATCAATTCCTTGAGCAGGCCCTTGTCCGCCAGCACCTTTGCCACCAGGCCAAGGCTGGACAGCGACATAATTCCCGCAAGGGATAGGGCCTTGTTGAATTCCAGGCCAAGGGCGAAGCTAAAGCCTGTCAGGTCTGAAGTGACAACGAGCGATGCCAGGATGGAGATAAGGACAGCAACTGTGGCGGCCACGAAATAGCGCCCGCGAATTGTGGACATGAAACCGGGAATGTCGATTTCGTCAAGCCCGATCAGGAAGAAGAAAATGAATACGCCAATGTCCAGGAATAGCTTGATGTCGTCGGTGACTACCACCACCCCGGTAACGGGACCAAGCAAAATTCCGGCTACCGTGTAGGCGACTATGGAACTCAGTCCCAGCCGACTCATGACCCCTTCCACCAGCTTGGCGACAACAATCAACAAGCCAATGAAAAGCAGGGCTTCGAAGTGGCCGCCACCGTCCCCTGCGAAGGAAAGGCCGAAAGGCAGCCCCAGCATCACCGGTGTTTCTGGCATAAGTCCTGAGTGAGTCCTGCTCCGGATTAACCATATCGCGTACCGGTGCTTATTTTAGACCATATCGGTAGGTCTATATCAACCGGAAAATAAACGGGATGAGCCACTCCACAACATCTGGCAGGAGACTATGTGATTTCGGGCATAACTTGAAACCTGTGGCGCACCATTCCCTTTTAGGTCAACATAGTGGGGCTGGAGTCATCTGCCAGGGTGGGGCTCAGCGATACTTCCAAACCCCGCCTCCCCGGCAACGAATTGGAACCTGCGTTACCCGCCCAAACTTCAGTGTTTTTGCGCTGGCTCTTGATCTCATCCCTTCCTTTTTGACAGGCTGAACTGGTGGTTAGATTACACTCATTCAGATTCCGGGATGGTACCCAATGCCCAAGACAATCTATCTTGCCAACCCATACGGCTTTTCCGCCCAGCAAAAAGCCCTTCTTCTTCCGCCGATAGTGTCCAAGTTGGAGCAATTGGGCCTCGAGGTTTGGGAGCCCTTCGCCAGAAACAACCAAGTCGACTTCGCTGCGGAGGGATGGGCTTACGAGGTCGGCCAGAAGGACTTCAATGATGTAGCCGAATCCGATGGTACGTTTGCCATAGTAAACGGCGTTCCTCCGGACGAAGGCGTTATGGTGGAGTTGGGCATGGCGATTGCACTAAAGAAGCCGACGTTCCTGTTCCGCGACGACTTTAGGCGGGCGACCGACAGCGAACACTATCCCCTGAACCTGATGCTTTTCACCGGGATGCCGGAACTGGGCTGGCAGGACTACTACTACACCTCAGTGGATGAGATCACCTCTCCTTACAAAGCGCTGGCCCGGTGGGCTGCAACCCCGTAAGCAATCCGGGCCAGGCGTCAGAACAAGCTGATAAGTCAGCTACGTACCCGCCGGACGGAACCGAAAGGTCAGTTAATCCGAGCGAGATTCCCCACAGCCTTGACCCTGACGCGGGTGGCGCTGCTGGGCACATAGGTCAGCGGGACTTCATCGATTTCCACCACCTCGATTGTGGAGGGGTCTGCCCCGGCAGCCTCAGCCCGTCTCACGGCAGCCGCCGAGCAATCGGCGACGGCTTCGTCGCGTCCCATCGACTCCAGCGAGTAGACCCTCTCCACCTGCCCTCCAACCTGGGCTATCGCCGCGCCTATGGCGTTGGCCACTCCGGCGTGCTGCGGCCTGAGCACAACAGCGGCCCCCGCCAGCGAATCACCCAACAACACGCTTCCGCCTCCGACCAAGACCACGGGAACGTCCTCCTGGCTCAGCTTCACCCGGTCGATTGCGTCCTCAACACGTCTCTGGATTTCGTCCATAGCCTGGGAAACCAACAAACCGTCCAGCCGCCTGACCAGTCCCGGTTCTCCAATCGTCGCCAGGCCGGCAGCGACGGCCAGATCGGTGGTCGTAATAGTATTTCCGCCGAAGACCCGCGCCTCCTCGGACAGTCGATAGCCAACACTCTCCGGTCCCATGCGGAATGGTTCCTGCTCCACCACTGTCCCACCACCGAGCGGAATAGAGACCATGTCCGGCATGCGGAAGTTGGTGCGGACGCCTGCAAGCTGCACAGCAACAGCCGCCTCGCGGGGAAATCCCCTGACCAGCGCTCCAACGTCGGTGGAGGTCCCTCCCACGTCGACCACGATGCCGTCGGTTACTCCCGACAAATAAGCCGCGCCCCGCATGCTGTTCGTCGGGCCCGATGATATGGTCAGCACCGGGAACCGGGCGGCAAACTCGGAGTCCATCAACGTCCCGTCGTTCTGGCTCATATAAAGGGGCGCATTGATGCCCAAGGACCTCAGGGCCCCTTCGATTCCCTGTATAGTTCGTGTTGCAATATCCCCGAGACAGGCATTCAGCACCGCCGCGTTTTCCCGCTCCAGCAACCCCATGCGACCGTTCTCGTGGGAGATGCAGACGCGGAACTCGGGCGCCTCCTCTCGGATCAGTTCAGCCGCCTCATCTTCGTGAACCGTGTTGACCGGAGAGAACACTCCCGAGACGGCCACGGCGCGGACTCCACGGGCCTGCATCTCCCGTACTGCGTCTCTCAGGCCAGCCCGGTCCAGCGGAGAAATTTCTCTCCCGTCGAACTCATGCCCACCTCGCACCATGTGCGCTTGCCCACCAATCGCTTGCGCCAGCGACTCGGGCCAGTCCACCAACGGAGGCAGCAATTGTGTCGCCGGTAGCGACAGCCTGACCAC
Source organism: Dehalococcoidia bacterium (assembly GCA_965219395.1). GTDB lineage: Bacteria > Chloroflexota > Dehalococcoidia > Lucifugimonadales > UBA3495 > VXOI01. The sequence goes on along the minus strand of CBDCNN010000002.1, from coordinate 1,790,438 downwards.
AGCGGTGGGCGCAAGGTCGCGTTGCTCCAACAGGGCGTTGGTGAAGTGAGTGGTGCCCACCATGACCCCGTATACCTTTCCGTTGCGCGGAATGTGGGTCAACAGTTCTTCGAGCGCTCCCACAATCCCGGATGTCACGTCGGAGGACGTCGGCACCTTGACCGCTGCGACTAGCTCCACCCCGTTCATCAAAACGGCGTCAGTGTTGGTTCCTCCGACGTCTACGCCAATATGCACGTGATTCGCGCCTAGAGAGCCAGGGGTCTGTATTCGGTGTCGTATCCGAAGGCCTGCGGACCGGCCACTGCGAGGCCTTCAGGGGTGGTCCACAAGGCGGGAGCGGGGAATCCCAGGATCGTCACCCGCAGACCGTAACGCATCAGTTCTGTGGTGACCGGCTCCCCAAACTCCGTTGCAACAGCGCAGATGAGGTCAGGCACGACGCAGACCGTTTCGCCGTCCCTCTTTGCGATCAGGTTCTCATTTTGAAATTCAATGACCATACGCTCGCCGGCATAGTCGTCGAGGCCGTCGATGGTGAGCGTTCCCCGGGCAAATCCAGCAGTAGTCCGGCGGTCCAGGTCGATGACTTTACCACCAAACAACACCCGCCCGGGACAGGTCTCCAGGATCGCCTCCAGGGATCGCGACCGGATGACCGGGCGTCTTTCACGGCGTCCCCCAGGTCCCGCGCCAGCGACATACTCCGTGGGACTGCGGTATCCCGGACCTGCTTCGCCGTCATGGGGGCCACCGCGTAGCAGGCGACGCAGCCCATCTGTACCGTTATGGACCGAGCCAGCCGCTCGGCCCACGCCGGACTGATAGTTTCACGAATAATGACCGAGTTGCCCTTCTCGTCGGCGATGGCCATTGGGCACCAGGGCACGCCGTAAACGAAAAAGGTTTTCATCTGGAACTCGGGGAAGGCCCGGCCCATGCCATCGGCATCGACCACCGGAAGCCCGGCAATGGCAGCCGGTATGAGCGGCTCTACCGAATTGCTGCCACCGATCTCGTTGGAGATCAGGGCCGTGGCCTTTTCTCCGGTGTATTGCTCTATGGCCCGCAGCGCGTGATAGGACTGAAGGTCGCGCACCTTCTCGATGCCAACCGTCGGAGCGCCGATACCACCAACGCAGACCACCCGGGCATCATCAGGCAGTTCCAGCGGGTCAAGAACGGTAACCGGTCCCCACTGTCTGATCGCTTGCCTGGCACGCAATTGGCCAATGTAGGGGTTACCGCCGCCGCCGGTTCCAAGTATGCCGGCGCCGATGGCTATGGATTCAAGGACGTCTTCAGTTGCTTGCCACAAACCGCTGTTAAAGCCGCCAATTACTTCAGTTGAGGAGCATCTCAGTGCCGCGGCAGTACGAAATCAAAACGAAAGTGGTGGGGAAGGGGAGACTCGAACTCCCACGCTTTGCAGCACATGATCCTAAGTCATGCTCGTCTACCTATTTCGACACTTCCCCTCACAACACAGGGCTGGCATAGGCATTCCACAGGCACAGAACAAGGCGGCCAACCCCGCGTTGTTGAAATCATATCACGGGATTGGCCGCCACGAGTATGCCGTCAGTCTCCGCTGGCGACTCGCTCTACTGGACCGTCCATGGGTGGTGTCTTACTTCGGCCCTTAGCCGCTCTGCAGTTCCCAGATCCACCGGCCAATGGCGACTAACAATGCCAGAAGAGCCACCACCAGGGCGATGATCGCGATCAGGAAGTTACCGGAGCTGCCTGGCGGTCCAGAGGGCCCCTGTACACCGGTTGCCCCTGTTGGCCCAGCCACGCCTTGCGGGCCAGGCTGACCCACGTAGCCCTGGGGCCCACGATCACCGGATCTACCGGACTCTCCGGGCTTTCCGGTCTCGCCCGGGAGGCCAGGCTCACCTGGAAGGCCTGTCGCACCTTGGATGCCTGCCACCCCCCGGAGACCCGTAGCGCCAGGTAACCCCGTCGGCCCGGGGGGTCCGGGGGCTCCGGGCCGCCCGGTCGGGCCAGGGCCCGTGAACACGGGACGCGGAGTTGGCGGCGTTACCGGACGGGCCGTCGAGGCAGGTCGTGCAGTCGGCCTTGGTGTGTTCGTGGGTCGAGACGCCGTCGCGGAGGCGTTCAAGTCAAAAGCGGTGTCGCTACCAGCGGCCGACCATGTCGCCGTTTCAACCGCATCAAGGCCCCGCACCTTAAATGTTATGGTCTGTCCTGAGTAGGAGGCGCCACTGGTGGATGGAGGAATAGGAAGGACATAAAAGCCAGCAGCGTTTGTTCTTGCTACCTCTCCCACCCTATTACCGTTAATGTACGCTTCCACTGCGGTGTTCCTTGGAGCCAGCGTATTGTCTATATACGCATTTCCCGCAAAGAAATGCGGTATGTCCTGAGCTGAAACAACCGCCGGGATGCTGACCAGCAGGGCCACGATGGCCGTGAAAAAAAGGACCTTGGTTCGGGTTAGCTTCATCAGCAAACTCTCCACACGATAACTCAAGCTGGCCGATCCGGGCGCGAACTGCGCTCCCCGTACCACGAAAGATACGACCGCAAGGCCACTTTGGGTTTGTGGAAGAGTTATCGCCCCGCAATCGGCCGCTGGCGCAGCCGATGAACGGCTGGGTGCGTTCCTTCCTCCCACATCCCGCACTCTTTGCGATAAGAGTTTAATGTACCAGTCGAAAATGTTCTACCTGTTGTTAAGCAAATTTTGAGAATTCTTATAAAGTAACCATTTGCGACTCCCTGCCACAGGCGACTTGGGGTATCCTTTCCAAGGAGAATCCAGGTATCGAATGCTTGCAAGCGACCAACCACAACTGAGGTAGAGCATCTTGACACAGCCACACCAGGCAACTGCACCCGCCACTCCCGACGAGTACATAGCAGGGCTTCCGCCGGACCGGGCGGAGCAGATCACCCGAGTGCGGGAGCTTATCCAGAGCCGGTTGCCTGAAGGCTACGCGGAACAGATGGACTTTGGGATGATTTGCTACGTCATCCCGCTGGAGACCTACCCCGAGACCTACAACGGCCACCCGCTGATGTACGCCGCGCTGGCTTCCCAGAAGAGGCACATGGCCGTCTACCTGATGAATATCTACGGCGACGAGGAGACGCTTCGCTGGTTCACCGAGGGTTATGCGGCCTCTGGCAAGAAGCTGGACATGGGAAAGTCCTGTGTGCGGTTCAAGAAACTGGACGACCTGCCCCTGGAACTGATCGGGGACGCTATCGCCCGCACCCCAGTCGCCAATTACATCTCCGGCTACGAGGCGTCGCGGGCCCAGATGGCCAGCAACCGCAAGTCAAGGCGATCAAAGGGCCAATAGCGCAGCTTTCACCCAGTCTCCCGAAATTAAAAGGAGGCCGCCTCCTTTGAGAGACGCCCTCCCCGGTAATACCGAGGCATACAGCCCTCAAACAAGGGCTGCCGGACTCCCTTAATTGTGCCAGCCGATACCTCCGAAGTAACCACGAATGTAGGCTACCTGGCCACCGTGGACGATGTTGTCCCAGACCAGAATGCCAAGCGCGTCGGCTACGGACATGGTGGTGCCGGGCTGCGCCGCTGGCACCTGGCGTTCCAATTCGTTGGCGTCCAGCTCGTTGACGTAGTCCCGGGCGGCGGCGTTGACTGCGTCGAAGTAGCCCATCAGAACCTCCCGTGACGGGCAGTTCCACTCGGCCACCTGCTGGGTGGTCCAGCGAATGCCGAACTCGTCGGGGTCCGCCGCCATCCCGAACTTTTCGTGCCAGCCGCCAGCCGTCCACAACTGGCCGGTATCGAGGAAGCGGGCGTGGATGAACCGGTCCGCGACTCGCGTCATGTGCCAGACCAGCCAGGACATGGAATTGGACTCCTCGTTCGGCATCCTGTTCAGCGTTTCGTCGTCAACGCCGTCCACGGCGCTGGATACCATGTTCCAGTTCCGTCCCAAGGCAAATATGGTCGTTGCAGCGTCGGACATTACCTCCCTCCTCCATTCAGATGTCCATTGGCTCCTTTCTGACGATGAGGCGCCGTGGCTAATGTAGACGCGGCGCAACCCAATCACAAGCCCCGGAGCAGGGAAAAGGAACGCCCCTCCATCGGAGGAGGGGCTTGTATCTTGCGATTGATGGTGACCCGCCTCGGGGTCGAACCGAGAACCTACGGATTAAGAGTCCGTTGCTCTGCCAGTTGAGCTAGCGGGCCAGTACATCCCAATCTAACAACTGGCAGCCAGCGATGTCAATTGGAAACCATATTAGGAAAGCGATCCAATTCTGACGGTATGGATCCTTTGCCGACGGGTTAGAACATCCCCAATCAATCATACCTGCGAAAAGCATACCCGCGATCTAAACATTGAACCATCCCTCCTCAGGTGGAGGGCTTATGCCAGGAACTGACCAACGGGCGGAGGCTCGCAAAGTACCGAAAATCCAATGCCAAACCCAGGTGGAAGGGAGGTGGGAGTGGGGACCGAGACAGACCAGTAAAGCCGTTGGATGACCGAATCAAGGGCGATAGCCGATGCTCACTCACCGTGGTCCAGCCGGTCTATCAGGTACTGAGGCAGTCCTGCCTGCCGCATCTTCCCCTGCGTCGCGGCGCGGTCGTAGTCGATGCGGCGATACTCGATTGAGTTGTCTTCGCCGTCGTGTACCACGTAGCTGGCCCTGGGGTCGCGGTCCCGCGGCTGTCCCACGCTGCCTGGGTTGATAATGCAGCGTTCATCTCCCAGCGGCACGGCCTGGCCTTCCGGCATCGGCAGGAACATTGGCATTTCGCCGTTTTCGCGGCAGATGAAAGGGTAGTGGGAATGCCCCACGAGGCAGAATTTGGTGGTGAGCAGATTAAAGGTGACCACTGCCTGGGAGGGGTGCAGCAGGTACTCGACTATCGGGTCTCTAAGAGTCCCGTGCACCATAGTGAACGGCGGCTCCTGGCAGACCACAGGCAGACCGGAAAGGAAGGTCGCCTCCTCTTTACTGATCTGCTCTGCCGTCCACTGGATGGCGGTGAATGCCGCGCCGTTGAAATCGGCCGCGTCGATAACGCCCGCCGCTGCAAAGTCGTGGTTTCCGGCCACCGCCATCAGGTCGAACTCCCGCAGGCGGCCTAGACAAGCCACTGGGTCCGGCCCGTACCCCACCATGTCGCCGAGGCACCAGATGCGGTCGAACCCACCGTTGCGGTCCGCATCCTCGAGCACGGCATCCAGGGCCTCCAGGTTGGAGTGCACGTCCGACACGATCAGGATCCGCAATACTTTCACTCCTTAGCCCATTATCCAACCTGCGGATTTCCGGCGATGCGGTATTATAGCAACCGGCCTTCGGGCCACCTTGAAGAACCACTCAGACAGAAGGGAGGCGGCAACCATGACCGCAGCCAAGCCAAGGGTGCACGTTATCGGCACCGGGGGGAGCATTGCCGGTATCGGACCCGACCGTATGGATTACATTCTCTACTCGGAAATCGGCGATCACCTGACCATCGGGCAGTCCCTGGAGCGCGTCCCGGAGACCAACGACATTGCCTCCATCACCTCGGAGGACCTGGTCAGCGTGGGCAGCACGGCCATCGGCCCAGCCGACTGGATCGCCCTTACGACCCGCATAAACAGCCTGTTGCGAGACGATCCCAGTCTCACTGGAATCGCTGTAACCCACGGGACAGCCACGCTGGAGGAGACGGCCTATTTCCTGCACCTGGCCGTCAAGACCGACAAGCCCGTGGTGGTGACAGGCGCGATGCGTCCTCCCACAGCCCTTGGTACCGACGCCGACCTCAACCTGCTGGATGCCGTGAGCATCGCAGCGTCGCCTCACGCTGGAGGCATGGGCGTCCTGACCGTGCTAAACAACCAGATACATTGCGCCCGCGACGTCTCCAAGGCCAACACTTTCAGGGTGGAGACGTTCCGCCCCAACGAGTTGGGATTCCTGGGTTACGCGGACTCCGACCACCAGGTGGTGTTCTACCGGGCGCCCCTTCGCAAGCACACAACCGCGACGCCGTTCGAAGTCGAGGGTCGGGACAGCATGCCTCGCGTAGAAATCGTGTACTCCTACGCTGGGGCCGACGGCTCCATCATCGACGCCGTGCGGCAGATGCGGCCCGACGGTCTGGTGGTGGCCGGGTTCGGCGGCGGCACCTACCCGCCAGCCTTCGTTGCAGCGGCGGCCAGAGCCGTCGAGGACGGCATCCCCGTGGTTCTCGCCTCGCGTTCCACGGCGGGCCGCGTAGTCACCACACCAGCCAAGGAGCGGCAGGGGTTCATCGTCTCCGACAACCTGCTGCCGCAGAAGGCCCGTATCCTTCTTATGCTGGCGCTGACCGTGACCGCCGACCGTGAGCGTCTGCAACAGGCGTTTCACGAATACTGATTCTGTGTATAATTCGCGAATCAGAATAGTCTGCACATGTGCCAATGGGCCACGCAGGCTCTCGACAAATAGCCGCAAGGAATAATCCATTGGCACAAGTGACAGCGGGTGGGCAGTCCCCGGCCGAATACGGTCCCCGGAGAACCAAGGACCCCATCATGGCCACCACCGTGATCGGGGCCCACACCCTGGAGCACATGTACGGCCGTGGCTTCCTGGTCCTGATCACGGCCATCTACGTTGCCTTGGGCCTGAACCCCATTCAAGCCGGTCTCCTTGACGGCGTCCGCCAGTTGGCAGGCGGGGCCACCAGCATGACCGGCGGCTTCTTCGTTGACGTCTTCCAGCACCGCCGGGCGCAGGTCCTCAGCGCCAGCCTGGCGCTGATCGGAATCGGTTACTTCCTCGTTTCTATCTCTCCCGCCTACTGGCAGGTGCTGGCGGCGCTGGCCGTAGCATCGGCAGGAACCGCCATGTGGCACCCACCGGCCCTGGGCCTGCTGGCCCAGCGTTTCCCCGAACGCCGTGGGCTGTTCATATCCATGCACCGCTCAACGGGAAACGTTGGCGACTGGATCGGGCCGCTGATCGTCAGCGGGCTGCTGGCTGTAATCGGCTGGCGGTGGATCGTGGGCGGCGGCGCTCCGATAATGCTGATCCTGGCCACCGCCATTTTCCTGCTGCTGCGCAACGTCGACGGGCCCCCCCTGCCAGGAGTGGATTACGGAGCAAAGATTCGAAAACAGCTCCGCGACATGGTCGACTCCTTCCGTGGAACCGGCATGTGGAGCATCTTCACCGTGTCGGCGGTCAGGGGAATGGGCGATCGGTCGCTGCTCTGGGTGATCCCACTCTACCTCTCCAACGACCTCGGGTTCAGCAATTTCTGGGTCGGATTCCACGTGGCCCTGTTCGCCGTGCCCGGGATCATTACAGGGCCACTGTTTGGCGCCCTTTCTGACCGCATTGGCCGCAAGCCAATAACGATGTTGCTGATGGTCGCGACCGGTGTGATAACGCTGGGCATTGTCATGCTTGGCGACAGCTGGGGCATGACCGTCATGGTATTCCTGTTCGGCATATTCATCTTCACCGTGAACTCGCTGACACAGGCGGCGGCCATAGATATAGCCGAGGGCAAGGGACTGGAGGGCACTTTCCTGGGCCTGATGTGGGGGAGCAACGCCTTCTTTGGCGCGATAGCGTCCGTTGCTGCTGGAGTACTGGCCGATTATGCGGGCTGGGCCTCGGCCTTCTATCTCGCCGCGGGTCTTTATTTCTTCGGCTTCTTCGTTTCGCTGCTGATGCCCGGCGGCAGGAGAGTGGTCTAGCGCCGGAAACAGTGGCGTGGTGGCGCCGTCTAAAGGTTACCGGGCGAAAGACTCCACCGCCTCCCGGTACTGCTCCGGCGTGTTCAGGTCCAGCAGGATTTCGGGGTTCTCCAGCGAAACCCGGTTGACTGCCTTGGGTCGCGCCCGCACCACTGCCTTGATACCCTGCGTTTCCTCGTCAATGTTCCGTAACTCGTCCAGCAACGCGGCAGACAGCACGACGGGGTGGCCGCCCTTGCCCCGGTAGGTTGGTATCGTGATGGGGTAGCAGTTGGACCGGTGGGTGTCGAGGATATGCGCGATGTCCCCGGCTGAACGGGGCTGGTCGACATTCAGCAGCAGAATCTCGCTGACCGCATCGGCATCCAGTGCGGAGAGGCCCGTCCTGATTGAGGTTGTCTTGCCCTGCATGTAATCGGGGTTAAGGACCCACGCGGCGCCTTTTCTGCTCTCCACAAGCGGGATGAGCTCCTCCGCCCGGTGGCCAACCACAACCACCACGCGGTCCACACCGCCCTCTCGCAGTGCCGAGACCTGGTGTTCAAGCAGGCTCTGTCCCCGCCACGGCAGCAGCGCCTTCAAATGCCCCATCCTGCTGGATTCACCAGCTGCCAGCAGGATGGCCCATGCCTCACTCACCGGTCAGACCTCGACGGTGCGCTCGACAATGCTGGCCGCCCGGTCAATGTACCATTCACCCATGGTCATCTTGCCGCCATCGCCGCCCCGCCGGACCATGATTACCTCCGACATGATGCTGACGGCGATCTCCTCCGGGGTGAGAGCGCCGATGTTCAGGCCGATGGGTGCATAAACCTCGGCGATGCGATCCTTGGAGATTCCCTGCTCCATCAGGCGGCGATAGATCATCAGGGTCTTGCGCCGGCTGCCCAGCAGCCCGATGTACCGGGCCCGGGTCCTCAGCGCGGACTCGAGGGCCATGTCGTCGTAGCGATGCCCGCGGGTGGCAACAACGACGAAGCTGTTGACATTCATGCTCAGCTGATCGGACCACTGGTCATAGGGAATGACGATGGTGTCTTCGGCGTAGGGGAACCGCGCTTCGTTGGAGAACTCAGGCCGGTCGTCCACAATGTAGACGCGATAACCAAGCAGGTGTGCCAGATCGGCTGTGGCCTTGCCGACGTGTCCTCCGCCGACCATCACCAGCGTAGGGGGCGTGGTGAACCCTTCGACGAAGATCTCGGTTCCGTCCTCCGTCGAGATGGACTCGGTGTTGCCGATCTCCGCAATCCTGCGGGCAACTTCCAAAGCAGGCTCGTCCAGAACCTCAGAGCCAAGAGTGCCGGACACCATCCCATCGGCGCGGAGCAGCAATTTGGCTCCCAGGCGATCGGGGTGGCGCGGACTGTTTACCACGGTGGCCAGGCTGACCGGCTCGCCGCCATCGTAGGCCTCGAGGATCTCGTCTCCGAGGGGGAGGAAGTCTTCCAGTTTACGTAGCGGCTCGAGGTAGAAATACATAGTGCCGCCGCAGACGAGACCGTCCCTGGCGGCTATGTCTTCGTTCAGGTAGTAGTCCTTGAACTCCGGTCCGCTGCCATCCCGCAACATCTCCTTGGCGGCGAACCAGATGTCGCCCTCGACGCAGCCACCGCCCAAAGTGCCCAGGCCGCTGCCATCGTCCTTCACCAGCAGCATCGCGCCCGCCTTTTGCGGCGTCGATCCCTTGGTCCGCACCACTGTAGCCAGGACACAGGGCCGGCCATCCCGCAGAGTGTCGACTGCTCCCTGGATGACTTCTTTCATGGCTCTCCCTTTCCCGCAGAATGGGGTGTGCTCAGTGTGCCTAGCTTAACAAAACCTTACCACACGCGGCAATCCGATAGCGCCCTGTCTCCCTATTCAGGTAATCAAAAATCGTGATAATAGAGCAGAGTCAGGCTACAAACTCAGATACAGTTCGAGTATAATGTTATGTTGTATGGCAGTTGTCGCTATCACCTCCTCCAGCGAGCGAAATGCCCGCCGTTACGTAGCGGCGATGGAGGCGACAGGGTCGGAAACACGGGTGTTGCTTCCGGACTCCCACGGCGTACTGCCAGCGGAAGAACTGGTGCGTGGGAGCGGCGGTCTCCTGCTCTCGGGCGGGCCTGATGTCCACCCCGGCCGATACGGGCAGCAGCCGAACCCCAATGCGGGCCTGCAACTCCGGCCCGAGCTGGATGACTTGGAATTCCGGGTGCTGGAGTATGCGCTTTCTGCGGATATGCCGGTGCTGGCCATTTGCCGAGGCATGCAGGTCCTGAACGTGGCTTTTGGCGGCAGGCTCACGCAGCACCTGGATGGACACCGGAACGAGGATGACAGCCAGAGCAGCGAGCCCGCCACCCACCTGATATACGTTGCCCCAGGAGCCAAGTCGGCTGCAATCATTGGCTCCGCAGGGTTTTTCAAGGTCAACAGCTATCATCATCAAGGCCTCACCGAGGCGCAGAGAGCCCCGCGCCTGATGAGCACGGCCTACAGTGTCGATGATGGGTTAGTGGAGGGGTTGGAAAGTCCTGAACACAGTTGGGTCATCGGGCTGCAGTGCCATCCTGAGCGCCTTGACGAGGTGCCCCGTCTTTTCGTCAACCTTTTCGCAGGTCTGCACGACCGGGCGGAGAGGTTCGCCGAGACCTTGCCCGTCTAGCTCCCCGATTCCCCTCTACACCGTTCCCCTGTGTCATTCCGGCAGGGGCCGCTGCCCCAACCCGGGCAACAGCGTCCGCGCTGGTGCGCCTCAGGAAAGGTTGAGCATCACTAGGAGAATAGACCTATGGTAACTACCGCCCCGGTCCCACCCGGAGAGCAGCCGATTCGCATCGCAGATGAGATGCGGACGTCCTACCTGACCTACGCGATGAGCGTCATCGTGTCAAGGGCGCTCCCCGACGTCCGGGACGGACTGAAACCGGTGCAGCGGCGGATTCTATACGCCATGCACGACATGGGCATCCGGCCCGGCTCCCAGTTTCGCAAGGGGGCCAGCATCGTTGGTGAGGTGCTGGGCAAATTCCATCCGCATGGCGATGGTGCGGTCTACGACGCCCTGGTGCGTCTGGCGCAGGAATTCTCGTTGCGGTACCCGCTGATCGCCGGCCAGGGCAACTTCGGCAGCATCGACGGGGACCCTCCTGCAGCGATGCGGTACACGGAGGCCCGCCTGGCCCCGATTACCGAAGAGTTGTTGGCGGACATAGACCAGAACACCGTCGACTTTATCCCCAACTTCGACGACAGGCAGAACGAGCCAGTGGTGCTCCCGGCCCGGTTGCCCAACATGCTGGTCAACGGAGCGACCGGTATCGCCGTCGGAATGGCGACCAACATCCCGCCGCACAATCTTGGCGAAATCTGCGATGCCCTGGTGCATCTAATCGACCATCCGGACGCGACAACCGAGCGGCTGATGCGGCACGTCAAGGGCCCGGACTTTCCCACCGGAGCGAAGGTACGGGGCCGCAAGGGAATAGTGGATACATACACCACCGGCCGCGGCCGCATCATCATGGAGGCCGACACCGAGTTCGAGGAGACGCGCAACAGCCGGGAGCAGATCATCGTCACTTCGCTCCCCTACCAAGTCAACAAAGCCACTCTCATCGAACGAATAGCAGGGCTGGCTCGCGAGAAGAAGATCGACGGCATCTCCGACATTCGCGACGAGTCGGACCGGCGAGGAATGCGCATCGTGATCGAGTTGCGCCGGGACGCGCAACCGCGAGTGGTGCTGAACAATCTGCTGCGGCAGACAGCCATGCGGTCATCCTTCAACTCGATCGTGCTGGCCCTTGTAGACGGCCAGCCCCAGGTGCTGCCCCTGCGGCGGTGCCTGGAGCTATTCGTACAGCACCGGCAAGAGGTCATCCGGAGGCGTTCCGAGTACCAGTTGCAGCGGGCGCGAGACCGCGACCACATAGTGCAGGGCCTGCTTCTTGCCCTCGACCAGATCGACCGGGTCATAGAGACAATCAGAAACTCCGCCGATGTGGAGGCATCACGCAACAACCTGATGCAGGAACTGGACCTTTCCGAGGTGCAGGCCCAGGCCATCTTGGATATGCAACTCCGGCGCCTTGCTGCCCTGGAGCAGGAGCGGCTTCAGAATGAACACGAAGAGTTGCTGCAGAGAATCGCAGAGCTGGAGTCTCTGTTAAATGACCCTGAGAAGATCCTGGCCGAGATCAAGAGAGAGACGCGCGAGCTCAAGAGGTCCTTTAACAACCCCCGCCGCACCGTGATTTTCGAAGAGGAGATCGGGGAGGAAACCCCTGAGTCCCTGATACCGCAGGAGGACGCGATCATCACGCTCAGCCAGCGCGGGTACGTCAAACGGGTACCGCCCAGCACTTTCCGCCAGCAGAACCGTGGCGGCAAGGGTGTCCGGGGCATGACCACCCGCGAGGGGGACGCCATCCTCGACCTTGTGGTAGTCGACACGCACAGTACGCTGTTCTTCTTTACCAACCGCGGCCGGGTTTACCCACTCCGTGCCTTCCAGATACACGGAGACGCCTCGCGCACTTCCCGCGGCGTGCTCCTTTCCAACCTGCTTCCATTACAACGAAACGAGCAGGTGCAGGCCATGCTGCTCATCGAGAACCCCAATGACGACTACCCGTTGCTCCTAGCCACGATCAAAGGGCAGATCAAGGCTCTGAAAACCGGTGAACTGACCAACATCCGCCCATCCGGTCTCATTGTTATGAACCTGGCAGCGGACGACGAGCTCGTATCTGTCGCCCAGGTCGGAGAGGCCAAGGACGCCATGATGGTAACCGAGCGTGGGCAAGCGATCCGGTTCGCCATCGACGACCTGACCCCGCGCTCACGCATTGCTGGCGGCGTCCGGGGAATCCGTCTCGCAGCGGACGACCACGTGATCTTCATGGGAGTGGTCACCCCCAGCAGTCAGCTACTGGTCGTGAGCCAACGGGGGTTCGGGAAGATGACGGCGACCTCCAGCTATCGCTCGATTGGCCGAGGCGGTCAGGGGGTTCGCACATTCCAGCTGACGGAAAAGGCAGGGCCCCTTGCGGCGGCGAGAATCGTTAATGATCCCGAAAATCATGAAATGCTGATTGTCTCTGAAAAGGCCCAGGTGGTCCGGATCAGCATAGATGACGTGCGCGAGACGGGGCGCATCGCCCAAGGGGTAATACTCTGGAAAGAGCGGGAGGCGGACGACGTGGTGGCCTCCATCGCCATATTCCAGGAGACGGATCGCAACGGCGAAAGCGACCCACCAGCCAATGGACATCGATCCAACGGCCGTGCCGCCACGAACGGGCACGACCCGGACGCGGAGGTCGGCGAAGAGGAGAGCGATTCTCCATAGAGCTGTTCACTTTCGGTGATTACAACAAGCGCTTTAGGGGGCGAGACCATCTTGCCCCCTTTTTCTGTCAACTATGGACAACACTGGATCGGCCCTGCGGTTCTACCTGAGCGATTAAATTATTATTCTTGATAACGCATTCGCACTTTCATCTTGAAAATGAACGTTTCATTCGGTAAAATAGCAAACGATTTTGATATTAGAGTGCACGTATTATCCATATTTCAGATTTGGAGAGATGGCAAATTGGGGATGAAGCTCGTCTTTCTTCATGGGGCAGGTTGCTCCAGCCTTTCCTTCTACTACCAGTTGCGTCACTTCCGCAGCGCGAAGGCGATCGACCTGCCGGGGCATCCTGACGGCAAGCCCTGCGAATCGATAGACGGATACCTTGAGTGGGTGCGCGGCTTCATCAAGGCCCGGCGCTATAAGAACGTGGTGCTATGCGGCCATTCCATGGGCGGCGCCATCGCCATGCGCTACGCGCAGCGGTATCCGGATGAGCTGCGTGGCTTGATGCTGCTTGGGACCGGAGCACGTCTGCGAGTCCATCCCTACTACCTACAGCGCTGCCAGGAACCGGGCGAGGATAACCTTCCGTGGCTGGAGCAGCACCTGGAGTATTACCGGGAGGTTCCGCAAGAGGTGTTTCCGGTATTGCGGCAACGGGCGGCTGAGGTTGGCCCGGAGGTCGAACTGAACGACCTCATGGCCTGCGATCGCTTCGATATGATGGACTGCGTGGGCCAGATAAGGCTACCCACCAAAGTCATCTGCGGCAGCGACGACGAGATGACCCCGGTCAAGTACTCCCAGTACCTCGCAAGCAGCATCGAGGGGGCCAGCCAGACCATCGTCCCCGGGGGCAGCCACTTCGTCCACATGGAGAAATACCAGAAGGTCAACGAGGAGATCGAGGACTTCCTGACCTCGTTCAAAGGGGCCTAGCTGCGGTCGCCCTACTCGTGTTCGCGAGCCAAAAAGAGAGCGCCGGTTTTGATCAACCGGCGCTCTAACTTTTGCTGCTCAGTGAGATCGAATACTACTAAACCAAAGCCAAGGTGAAATGTGCAGACACATAGGGTAGATTTGTGAGGTAACTGGATTAACTGGTCTCAGGAGTTGTGGGGGTTGGTGATGGGTGTGAGGGAGATGGTTCAGCATCTTGACCAATGGCAGATGGGTGCCAAGGATTTGCACCGGCGGATGATTCTGGCGCCCACGCCAAGGGAGCGTGAACGCTGGCACGCCGTCTGGCTGCTGGCGCAAGGCTGGACGGCATCGTCCACGGCGGAGGCCCTGGGACGGGACCCCCACACCATAGGCCGGTGGGCCGCTGCCTTCGGGGAGGGCGGTCCGGAGGCCCTGATATTCGAGCAGACCGGAGGTTCCCCCCCGCCCTCGGCGAGGCGGAGCAGGCGGCGCTGACAGGGGCGGTGCAGGAGTTGCCAGGGGCGGCGGGTATTGAAATGGCCAATTGGAACTGGAGGGTGGTGAACCGGTTTGTCTGGGAACGGCGCGGCATCAGCCTGAGCCGTAGCAGTTGTCTGAACTGGCTGCACCGGCTGGGCTTCGCCTTCAAGCGTCCCAAGAAACGGCTGCTCAAGGCGGATGAGGTCAGGCGGGAGTCCTTCGTGGCGGAGTACGCGGCCCTGATGGAGGAGGCGTGTCAAAGCAAAGCCAAGACATTCTTTGCCGACGAGGCCCACTTTCGAGCCGACGCCGAGTTGCGGGGCAAGTGGGTGCTTAGGGGAGAGTCGGCATTGGTGGATTCCAGCAGTCCGAGGTACGGAGAGAAGGCCAGTTACTATTCGGCGGTGTGCTTGGAGACCGGTGAGGTGGAATGGATGGAACTGGAAGGGAACAGCAACTCAGGAACGTCGGCAGCCTTCCTGGGGCAGTTGCGGGAGCGGCACACCGAGAGGCTGAACGTGATCTGGGACAATGCCCCGGCCCACCGCGGCGAGGCAGTGAGGGAGTATCTCCAGACGCCGGGACTGAACCTGCGTCTGGTGAACCTGCCAGGCTACAGCCCGGATTTCAACGCTGATGAGGCCATCTGGGGCTGGGCGCGAGAGGAGGCCACCGGAAACCTGTGCCTGGGGACCAAAGCCCTGGTGCAGGAGAAAGTCGGCAACTTCTTGGAGGCGCTGGCCGGGCGGAAAGAGGAGGTCAAGCGCCGCTGCCGGACCATCCTGCAATCAAGGGCAGAGGAGTTCCTGCGTAACCCCAATCCAGGTCCCCATCACCAGCCATATGCACATCCCACCTTGGCTTTGGTTTAGGTCCGGTTAGGGTGATACCAGCGGCTGCGGTAGAACATCAACGGGTTGTCGTATTCGTTTCGGCGTATCTCCTTCACCTCTCCCATATAGACGGTGTGGTCGCCGTAGACGTGAGAGCCGACCACGTCGCAGTCAAAAAATATGGCAGAACCCTCGAGAACTGGCACCCCGTTCTCCGATTCGGCGAAGCTGTAATCCACTCCTCCGGTGCGGTCCTGCGGCTTTTTGGCGAAATATGCCCCGACGTCCTCCTGGTTCTCACAAAGGAAGTTGACGCCGAATTTCTTGCGTTGCTCCAGATAGCCATAAGTGTGGGTGCCGTGGGCGACACAGACCAAGACAATGGGCGGTTCGAGACAGACGGAGGTGAAGGAATTTGCGGTCATAGTGTGGGGGTTGCCTTCATCGTCCATCGTGGTGATTACGGTGACGCCGGTGGCGAACTCGGATAGCGCCGAGCGGAATTCGTTTTTGTCGAACGAAACCATATACACCCCAAGTGAGGAGATCGCGCGAGTTGCCCGCGCCTGCGGGCTGGCGCCCACCGACAAACCGATAATAGCGCCGGTATCACAAACCAGTAAATTTGCGACATTATAATACGCAATCAATGGGTTTCGCTACTATCCTGTTTAGGTGGTCAGGGTTCCGAATCGACAGGCAGAGCGTTGTGTCGAGACGGGGCGTATTGCCCTTGCGCGGCACAGGAGCAGGGCCCTGGATCTCCGTCTCAGGACTCGCGAGAGTGGGGATTTTTGCCGACGAAATCCGGACTGAGTGGCAAGAGGAGGAGAATCGCACGTTGCCGTCAGGAGGACCAGAAGGCATGCCCGGAGGCAAAATTCAGGGCAAGGGGTGGAAGCAGTCAGCAATTTTGTCGGGAGCGGTACTTGCCGCAGCTTCAGCATCCAGCTTGAC
Organism: Dehalococcoidia bacterium; assembly: GCA_965219395.1. Taxonomy (GTDB): domain Bacteria; phylum Chloroflexota; class Dehalococcoidia; order Lucifugimonadales; family UBA3495; genus VXOI01. The sequence continues at coordinate 1,774,182 of CBDCNN010000002.1, read as the reverse complement.
AACCACTCCTGGTGGAATCAGGCCGGCAAACAGGCCGGGGTGCGTGAGTTGCGCAAGGATTTCCAGCCCTATGATTACCCGGGGGCCGGGGCAGCTGAAGTAAGAGTGGTCAATCAGATAGACCTCCCCAGTCTGCACCGCGGGAATGTCCCTCCAGCCCTCCTGGGACGCCAGCCACGGAGCCTCCCGCAGGTGCCGGTCAACGTCAGAGGAGCAGAGGTCAACGAACAGTTTCTCCGGTGATGCATTCACCACCTCCTGCCACTCAAGTCGCCTGGCGTTGCAACCCGGCTCCAGCCCGGTAAGGCTCCCGCCGGCCATCAGCAGCATGTCGGGGATCCAATGGCCGCCCACAACCAACGGGTTGACGCCCTCCAAGGAGAACACGCAGGGCCGGGTGGGAGCCTCTTTCAATTTGGAAGCCACAGCACTGGCCCTACATTGCAATGACTGAACCAAATCAGCAGCCCTCTCGGGGACACCGCAGACCGCTCCCACCTCGACGATCGAATCTAGTATGTCGCCGAAGGTGCGGGGCTGCAGCACGACCACTTTCGGCTGGACCGACATACCCCGGACGGCCATATTGACCTCTCCGGCGTCGATTTCACAGATATGGCACAGGTCCTGGGTAAAGACTATGTTGGGCAATTCGGTGGCCAGCCACTCATAGTCCAGTTCGTAAGGGCTCTCGCCACTGCTCAGTATATCCCTGAGGGCTTTTTCGACCTCTTCACTGGACAAAACGCCCGGGTCCACCTTGCTGCGGCTGACCACCGGCTTCGCCTCCAACACATCGGGAGGGTAGTCGCAGAGGTCGCTGACCCCGATGACGCTGTCGGATAAGCCAAGGGCCCAGAGAATCTCCGCTCCGCTGGGCAGGAGGCAGCATATCTTCAATTCCTCATCTCACACCCGGAAGAATCGGCGTCTCCCAAAGCACTACTGTTGTATTATAGAGTAACCGCGGGCGACATTCCGTGTGTGCGCAGCAAAGCGGCAGCCCCGGAAGTTGTCGGCTAGGTCTGGCTTCCAAATCTACAGTCCTCCATTGCCCTCCCATGCTCTTCATCATCCAGCGGCGTGTGCCATAAATGTCCCTCAGGCCAGCAGAGACAAACTGGAGCAGCTTTGCGCTACTCCGGCTGAACGCTTTCAGCTTTGGGGTTACCGGGTTCATCCTGGCGATGGACACGGCGGTACTGCCAATTATTGTCCTCTCCCTGGCCCCGGAGGGACTGAAGAACACCTACCTCGCCATGCTGGGGATGGGAGGCCTGCTGATGGCGGCGATTGTGCAGCCGTCGATTGGGAGGCTGAGCGACCGCACCCGCTCTCCCCTGGGCCGACGTGTTCCGTACATGGTGGCAGGCACACTTGTGGTGTGCGGCAGCCTCGCTCTGACGCTGCTGGCCCCGAACTTCGGCGCGCTGTTCGCTGCCTGGATGTTCATCCAGGCCAACATCAATGTGGCCTACGGCCCTGGCATGGCACTGATTCGCGACCTCGTGCCTCGCGCCAAAATCGGTATCGCGTCGTCGCTCAAGATCCTGATGGATGCCGCGGGCGGCCTGGCATTGATCACCGCCACTGCGGCCCTGATAGGACAAGCTGGGGTCGCGGGGCTGGGTCCCGTCCAAGTATATGTCGACTGGGAGTGGGCTGTCCTCGGCTTGCTGGTGGCGGCGCTCCTGTTATCCGTCGGGATTACCTGCGCCACGGTCCTGGCCCGGGACCCCAGCCGCCGGGCGCGGCCGGTCCGGAGGGAGAACGAGCCATCGAGACCGGTGCTGAACCTGCAGTTCGCGCTGTTCCTGGTCTCGCGGCTCCTCATGATGACGGCGATCTACGCGTTCCCGACCTATGGCCTGTTCTTTCTGCGGGACGTGGTAGAGGCAGCGAACCCAGCCCAGGCACTGAGCCACGCAATTCCGGCAATCGGCGGCTCGCTCGCAGTGGCCGTCTACGTGGCCGGTTGGGTATCCGACCGGATAGGCCGCAAGCCAGTAGTCATCGCAGGCGCCGTGGCCGGGGCGGTCAGCACCTCGTGGCTGCTACTGGCAGAAACCACGAGCGGAGTGGTAATCACCGCCAGCGTTATAGGCGCGTCGTCGGGGACTCTGCTAAGCGCCAGCTGGGCCCTGGCCAACGAAATGGGCGACGAAAGGCGGGCCGGCACTCATATTGGCATCGTGAACCTTGCGACGATCGGCGGGGCGGCGTTGCCGAGGCTATTCGGCCCGGGCATCGATCTGCTCAACCACACGTCGGAGGACCTGGGATACCGGACCCTCATCATCGTTTGTGCTGCCCTATTCGTAGCAGGGGCAATCGCTCTGCTACCCGTCAACCCGGCACGAGCCGATACTGATTCGCAGCAAGAACCGGCGGAGCCAAGCACATCTCCGCCGGCTGAGAGTTGAACCGGAAAGCGCCAACCAGGATTGCTCCCGTAGTTGGGAATGAGTGATCCCAAGGGGTGAGCCAGCCCCAGAAGCGACCTGTCTAGGCTGTGGCCTTCTGCAGGAACTCGGCCGCTCCCCTGGCGACCCAGGCGTTCCACGAGGTCATCATGAACTTGACGCCCATTGCTTTGAACTTCTCGATGTTGGCATCGTTGGCCAAGGTCCCAGGCGTGCGTCCCGCGTCAACGATCTTCCCGATGGCGGTCTCGATGGCGGACTGAACCTCGGGGTGCTCTACGTTTCCGATATGCCCCATGGTCTGGGCCAGGTCGGAGGGAGCAACGAAAAAGACATCGATATTGTCGACCCCCAGGATTTCATCGATGTTTTCGAGGGCTTCCACTTCTTCAAGGAGCACTATGACCATGGTCTGTTCGTTGGCGGTGTGAAAGTAATCGGAGACGCCAAAGGACTGACGTCCCCCGAACATGCCACGGTAGCCGACGGGAGCGTATTTTGCAGAGAGGGCGGCTTGCTCGGCGGTCTCACGGCTGTTGATGTGCGGCACCACGATGCCCATGCTGCCGCGGTCTAGGGTGCGGGTGATGAGGCCAGCGTCGTTGGCATTCACCCTGGTGATCGAGGTCATGCCCCAGAGATCACAGGCCCGGGTCATATCACCCAGGGCATCCCAGTCCACAGGGCCGTGCTCGCACTCGATCCAGGCGGCGTCGAACCCCAACGGCCCGAGAAAATCGATGATGTCGCTGTCCTGCAAGCCGGATATGGTGGTCACCACCTCGCCCCGCTGCAGCTTTTCCTTGGCTCGGTTCGGTCGAATCGGCATGGTAAGTCCCCTTGCGAAAATTACGGTCTGAATTCGGCATGGCCATCGAATCCAGCCATCGCCGCCGCCATTTTGCCATTGAGCAGTGGGGATGACAAACGGCTACAACAGTGTTGCATTGGGCAATGCCAGCGAGGCCGCGAAAAGGGCCACCAGCTACAGCGGGGAGTCTGGGGGCCGCCGGGAAGTGTTGCACCCTCTAGCACACCAAAGCCGGAATCTCAAATAACGCAGCATTGTGGTGAGATGTGTTGCATCCGGAATGGTCGGAGGGGATTCGAGGAGCTCACCTGGGCCACCATGAGCGGCGTGGTTTTGGCTGCGGCACCCGTGCATTAACCGTCGCGGGCCTTCCGCCGTGCATTGGATTGCCGAACGTGGGTACGACCTCATTTGATGGTGCGAGGAAACCTCGCAGGTTGGCGATGGGCAAACCTCACCTGTTTCAGGAGGGGACATCCCTGCACGCCTCTTACGGCAAGGAGCACAACCGGCAAGGGAGCAGCAGGGCCTTTTCATTCTTGGAAATTTCAGGAAACCCCGTTCGTGGTGAGCTTGTCGAACCACCAGTGGGCGGCCCTTCGACAAGCTCAGGGTGAGCGGTAATTTCCGCGTTGTTGGGAAAATGAAAAGGCCCTGAAGGGAGCAGAGACTCGGGTTGACAACACAAGCAGGCACTTGGACAATCGAACAGGCCCCGCAGCCTGAAAATCCTCTCCAAAATGCGAGGCCGCAGGAAGGAGCGACCCTATGACCACCACGGCCAACTATACCGAGGAACGAATTCAGGCAGCAGGCGCCGAGATGCAAATGCTCAAGGGCGGCAGTGGGGAGGCCCTGCTGGTGCTTCACGACGAAATGGGGCAGCCGGGCTGGCTGCAAGTCCATGAGGAACTGGCGAAGAACTACACGGTCTACGCGCCGTCTCTACCGGGATTCGGAGTGACTCCCAGGCTGGACTGGGTAATGAGCATGCGGGACATAGCGACCTGGACTCTCTGGGCCATGGAGGACGCCGGACTCAAGAACGTCAATGTAGTGGGTTTCTCATTGGGCGGGTGGCTGGCTGCAGAAATGGCAACCCAGGACCCGAGTGTATTCAAAAAGATGGCACTGGCGGCTCCGGCGGGCATATTGCCACCGACGGGCGAGATCCTGGACATGTTCCTGATAGTCTCAAAGGAGTTCATTACCGCCGGGGTGCACAATACGGATGCGCCGCAATTTCAAGCAGTCTGCCCAGACGAGCCTGCTCCGGAGCAGGTTGAGGCGTGGGAGACAGCAAAGGAAGAGGCCTGCCGACTGACATGGCGCCCGTACATGCACGACCGCAGCCTTCCCCACCGCCTGGGGCGGCTGAAGGACATTCCCTCACTCATCGTGTGGGGGCGGAATGACGAGGTGGTGCCACCAAGCGCCGGGGAGGTTTACAACGTATCCATCGCGGGCTCCCGCCTGGCCACGCTGGAAAATTGCGGGCACCGTTCAGATGTGGACAAGCCCGCCGAGCTGGTGAACCTACTGCGGGAGTTTTTCGGGTAGTCCATCGCTTCTAGGGACGGCAAGCTTTACCAAGCCCGCGCTGCAGAGGCGCGGGCTTATGACTTCAATTGAGGAACGACTTGGCTGGCGAAGATCTCCATCGCTTTTCGAACATCATCCGTCGTTGAACCGCGAAAGTTACAAACAACCTCCGGGATGCCCATAGACGCGCAGATCGCCATGTCCTCCGCCACCTGGGCTGGAGAACCCCGGCCCGTGCGCCTCTCTGCTGACGCTGCCGAGTCATCCTCGAAGCCCACGGACAGGTGCAGGGTCGTGGCAGGGGGCACTGGCCGACCGTGTTCCGCCGAGATTTCAGCGAGACGAGCCATCCGCTCCGCCAAGGCCTCTCTGGGGAGGTAGGTCGGATGCCAAGCCACGGCAAATCGCACGGCCCTGCGTAAAGCAGCGTCACTTCTGCCTCCGACCCAGATGGGCGGGTGGGGCGATTGCGCGGGCTTGGGAGCAAAGCGGACGCCCTCAAAGCGAACGTACCGACCCTGGTAGCTCGAGGGGTCGGTAGTCCAGAGTTCGATCATGGCCGAGAGGTATTCGTCGGTGCGAGCACCCCGCTGGGATTCGGGGACACCCAAAGCCGCAAATTCGTCGGGCGCACCGCCGGCCCCCACGCCCAGGACCACCCGGCCACCGGAAAGGGAGTCCAGGGTGGAAATGATCTTGGCGGCCACCAAGGGATTACGGTAGGGCGTCACCATTACGGTGGTCCCCAGCCTGACATGCCGGGTCATCGCAGAGACGTGGGAGAGGACAACGAAGGCGTCAAGAAATACCGGGCCCGACCTGGCCTGCATGTGCTCGGGCGTGACGATGTGATCGCTGGCCCAAACCGAGTCGAACCCCAGGGCTTCGGCACCAGTGGCCACGTCACGGAGGTCGGAAAAAGCCACGTCCCGTCCGTATTGGGGTAGACAAACCCCAAACTTCATTGCCCCTCCACATTCTCTTGAGGTCCTTGGATTCTGTCTCAAAACGCCCAACTGGTTGCACTTCCAACTGGTTGCACTATGGGACATACATCAGTTCGGACCTCTGGATTCCCGCGTTCTCGGGAATGACGGTTATGGCCTGAGCGATGATTTGAGATGTTTCTCTGAGGTATTGGCTCTCACCAGGAGTGGCGCAGCACGGTCATGATAGGCCCCGCATCGGTCACCGGCCTCGGATTGGTGGCAAGCGCCCGGTCGTGGAGGGTGGCCGAGGCGATCAACTCCAACCCGTCCTCGGGAACGCCGACATCGCGCAGGCGGTCGGGCAGACCCAAGGAGCGTCGCAGATTTTCGACCCCGTCGGCGGCGGCGTAGGCTGCCTCCATGTCGGTCATTGCCGAGATGTCGATGCCCATGGCATCGGCGATCAGGGCGAGGCGGTCGGGGCAAGCCTCGGCGTTGTAGCGCATCGTGTGAGGCAGCATGATGGCGTTGGCCTCGCCGTGGGGCACGTCGTAGATACCGCCGACGTGATGGGCCGTAGCAGTGTTCAGCCCCAGCCCACCCGTGTTTCCCAGCGATGCCATGCTGGCGGCCGTTTTGATAAGCAGCAGGCGTTCCACATCCAACTCGTGGCATTTGGGGAGGTGTTCGGTCAGCAGCCGGATGGCATGAATGGCCATGCCGTCGGAGATGGGATTGTGGTTGGTGGAATAGATGGTTTCGATGGCGATGCGCAGCTGACCCATGGCCGTGGAGGTGAGAATGTTGATGGGCGTGGTAGCGAGGGCCTTGCCATCAATGACGATGTAGCCGGGAATGGTGTTGGGGTCGGCCACCAGAATCTTGCGGCCAAGTTCGCGGTCGGCGAAGCCAGCGCCCCTGCTCAGCTCCGCCGCGCCCATGGTGGTGGTAACGGTGATGATGGGCAGGCGGTGGGGCGAGAGCTCCGGATAGGTGATCTTGTCGGGGGGTTCGAAGTGGGCCTCATAGTCGTGGATGCGGCCTCCCTCGGCCACAAGGGTCGCGACGCCCTTGGTGGTATCGTGGGTGCTACCGCCACCGACGCTGACAAGGGCATCGGCGCCGGTCTCCCTGGCGAGAGCGACCGCCTCCTCGAGGGTGGCAACGGGCGAATGGGGCGCCACTCCCGAGAACAGGGCAACGCACTGGTCGCCCAAGGCTTCCTGCACCCGCGGCACGACGTTGCAGTGGGCCAGGATGGAGGGCCCGCAAAGCACCATGGCGCGGGATGCCCCGGCGCGGCCGAGCACGCCCGGGAGGCCGGAGATGGCATCGACGTCGCAGACGATTTCATGCTTGACGCTGTTGAAGGTGTAACCAAAAGTTTCGGAGGCTGACATATAATCCCATTCCTTATAGGCCCAACTGTTGATGACAGTTGCCAGTTGCGAAGTGCCTTTTGTTCGGTATGATTGAGATGCAAGGTTTAGCTACCTCAAAGGGTCGTACGAAGTATGAACTCGCAGGCTCGACTATGGCAAGATTTTCAGTCGGAATACGGATATGGTGAGGCTGCCTCGGCTTACAACAAGCAGTTATCCATTCATAGATGGGCGAACTGGATCGCGGGGTTTTCAGGGGAATTCGCTCGTACCGCCATTACAAAATTCATCCCGGATTCCACCCCGGTCGAAGGTTCCCGCAAACGTTCATCGCGGGTAGTTCTAGATCCGTTCGCCGGAGTTGGGACCACCCTGATCGAGGCCAATCGATTGGGGTTAAGCAGCATTGGGTTTGAAATCAACCCTTTTGCAGCCCTAGTCTGCAGAGTAAAACTTGAAGCCGCGAACGTAAGTCTGCGGGAACTGGAGGCCGCCTTAGCCGGCTATAAGGTTCATATGGAACACGCTAATCAACGAGAACCAAAAACCACTCCACCTCCAGGATTCAAGACCCGCATTCCATTCTATTCACCCTCAATCGAACGCAAAGTATTGTTAACGCTGGATTATATGAATGAACTGCTCCCCCGAATTAAGGATTTGTTTCGGGTGGCCTTTGCATCGGTAATGGTGGATTTCTCGAATTATTCTTATGAGCCATCTCTCGGTACCCGCCCCGGGGCGGGTAAGCCTCTCGTAAATGACGCTGATGTTGAACAGATTGTAGCAACCAAACTACACCAAATGGTCGAAGACATATCGGAATTGCAAGTGGATGTGGCCGCAAATCAAATAACAACTACCAATAAGATGGAGGCGCACAAATGGCGTATTCACGAGCAATCTATCTTTGATTCAGCCAACTGCTTAACTCCCGAATCTATTGATCTCGTTGTCACCTCACCCCCATATATGAATAATTACCATTACGTGAGAAATAGCCGTCCCCAACTCTTCTGGACTGGACTCGTGCAATCCTCTTGGGAACTGAAAAGACTGGAAACCGGAAACTTCGGGAAATTCTGGCAGACAGTCAGGGGAGAATCACCCAATGCTCTCAGACCAGAGATTCCTCAGTTGGAGCAGGAAATTTCTGAAATTCGAAGGATAAATCGAGGTCGCGGAGTCTACGGCGGCAGTGGCTGGGCAAATTATGTTACCTCATATATGAACGATTTAGACCGATTTTGCGAACTGCTAGCCACTGTCCTCAAGCCGGGCGGAACCGCGGTGGTAGTCGTGGGGAACTCGATCGTACAAGGCAAGGAGATAAAGGTAGAGGAGTACCTTTCAGAAATGTCCGTACTGCGGGGCCTATATGCAATCGACATCACCAGATTGAGGGATCGCGTGGGTAGCAGCATAGTAAACACTGGCGCTCGCCTCCAAGCGAGCAAGAGAACGTCGCTGTATGATGCTGCCGTTGAGGTCCGGCGACCTGTTTAGCCAACAGGAGGAAACCGTCTATCCCATTCGTTAACATAGCCAGGCATTCCTGGACGCCCTCGTCCCGGACCGTGCATAGTGAATCCTGACATTCCGTTCCACTCCGGCTCAAATCGACTTATTAGAACTTCTTCGGCGCGGGAAACTTCCCACAGCCTCGCAATGGTCAGATACCGGCAGGTAACCTCTTGTAGGTCAATCCCGTCTCTCCCTACTATCTTTCGGAAATGGTCCCTCAGGCGATCGCGCAGGATTCGAGCTTGTCCGACGTACACGAGGTCATCGATCCAATAAATCACATATACGCCAAAAGTCCTAGGGCTTCCGGAGTAGCCAATGGATGCCTCGGGCTTTCCTCCAGCACGGCCACCAGCTGGTCTTCATATGCCTGGTCCACGTCAAATGAAAAATCATGCAAGTCACACATAACAATCGCGCAACTCCGTTCTGCCCTTACTCCTGTTGGTACAACCTCTCCATAATCTCAAGGGGGAGACCTGCATCTTCGAGGGACATGAGGCGAATGGGCATTCCCTTGGTCTGCGCTCCCGCGATTTCAACGAGGACGCCCCGGCTATCCTCCCAGCCGGGCAGCTGCAGGACCAGCATCTCGTCGCAGCGGGCCAGCAGCTGCAGGTCGAATGCGTACCACCCTTGGGGCGGATGTACTCCCTTGTAGGCCAATTCCCCCAGGTATACGAGGGGGGACATGACGATCCTGCCCTGGTTGACCATCTGACCACAGACGTAGCGGACGGCCTCGAGCCGGGCCTCCCGGACCGCGGCCGATGGATGGGCGTAAGGGGAGGCGAGATAGACGAGGGTGGGATCGACAACATCCAGGTAGTCGAGAGCAAGGAATTCGGGTACGTCCCGTGGCACCATTTGTTGCCTCTCCTATGGATTGTCGATTGCACGGGTAGGGGCGCACAGCTGTGCGCCCCTACAACCCACGCAGAAATTCAGGATGTGGGTTATGCGCCGTTTTTGTCCCAGAGCGCTTCCAGCACCACGCCGGGGGACATGGGGAGCTGCTCCATGCGAACGCCGATGGCATCGTGGATAGCGTTGGCTATGGCAGCCATGGGAGGGACTATGGGGACTTCGCCGACGCCGCGCACACCGTAGGGGTGGCCGGGGTTGGCAACCTCCACGACCACCGTGTCGATCATGGGCAGGTCGAGGCTGGTCGGCATGCGGTAGTCGAGGAAGGTGGGGTTGAGCATGCCTCCATTGTCGTCGAACACGTATTCCTCATTCAGGGCCCAGCCGATGCCTTGGACGGCGCCGCCCTGAATCTGGCCTTCTACGTAGCTGGGGTGGATGGCCTTGCCGGCGTCCTGCAAAGCAGTGAAGCGTATGACGTCTACCTTGCCGGTGTCCGGGTCGACTTCAACGTCGGCGATGTGGACAGCGAAGGCGCCGCCGACGCCGGTGGGGGCCACGTTACCACGCCCGACGACCGGGCCGCCGGTGGCGTTCTGACGGGCGGCGAGTTCCTGGAAGGTCAGTCGCAGCTCGGGGTCGGAGGTGTGGGAGGCGCCGCCGTCCCTGTATTCCACGAGGCTTGGGTCGACGTCCCAGATGCGCGCGGCGCGTTGGACCAGCTGGTTGCGGATATCCAGCGCGGCCTCGTATGCGGCCCAGCCGGTCTTGAAGGCCACGCCGCTGCCGCCGGTCATGGACGTGTAGCCGATGGAGTCGGTGTCGCCCACCGATGGGCGAACGTCCTCGGCAGCGATGCCTAAGACCTCGGCCAGCTGCATCGACACGGCGGCGCGGGAGCCTCCGATGTCAGGCGAGCCCTCGACGAGGCTAACGGTGCCATCGGGGTTGACGCTACCGACGGCGCTGGAGGGGCCGCTGGCGTTGAACCAGTAGCCGGCAGCGACACCACGACCGCGGAGGGTGCCCTTGCCGGTGTCCTTTTCCAGGGCGGCACTCCAATGGTCGTGGTCCTTGGCAGCCTGCAGCGTCTCGATGTTGCCGATCTTGCCGAAGACCGGGCCGGTGAGGCGGCGGGTGCCTTCCTTGGAGCCGTTGAGCAGCCGGAATTCCAGCGCGTCCATGCCGATCTTCTCGCAAATCTCGTCCAGCACGGTCTCGATGGCGAAAGCGGCGGCCGGGGCGCCTGGCGCGCGGTAGGCAGCGGTCTTCGGCTTGTTGTTCACCACGTCGAACCCTTCCAGCCGCCCATTGGCAATGTCGTAGGGGCCGGTCATGCACTGCACGCCGGGGTTGATGGGCGAGCCGGGGTAGGCACCGGCCTCGTAGGCCATAGAGGCGTCGACGGCGGTGATGCGCCCGTCGTTGGTGGCGCCGACCTTGCAGCGCATCCACGACCCGGCGGTCGGGCCGGAGCCCTGGAACACCTCGGAGCGGCTCATGCTGAGCTTGACCGGGTGGCCGGTTTTCTTCGAGAGGATGGCAGCCACCGGTTCGAGGTAGACCATCGTCTTGCCGCCGAATCCTCCGCCGATCTCCATGGGGATGGCCTTGATGTGGGAGATGGGGACGCCGCAGACGAGGGCCAACTGATCGCGAACGTTGAAGTGGCCCTGGCTGCTGCTCCAGACAGTGATGTCGCCGTCGGGGCCCCAGTTGACTGTGGCGGAGTGGGGCTCGATGTAGCCCTGGTGCACCGACTGGGTGCGGAACTCGCGCTCCACGATTACGTCGGCGTCCTTGAAGCCCTGCTCAATATCGCCCATTTCGAAGAGGAAATGGTTGGCGATATTGGTGCTGTCTGCAGCGTCACCGTCGTCGCGCAGGCCACCGGTGCGCATGTTGGGGTTGGCCTGGGTGGACAGCCTTTCGTGCAGCACCGGGGCGTCCGGCTTCATGGCATTGAGCACGTCGGTCACGGAGCCGAGTACCTCGTAATCGACCTCGATGAGATCCAGCGCCTGCTCCGCGATGTGAGGGCTGGTCGCGGCGACGGCGGCCACGGCGTGTCCCCTGTAGAGCACCTTGTCGGCAGCCAGACAGTTGTTGCTGAGGAACTTGGGGTTCACCATCGAGGCCTCGGTCTGGTCGCTGATCCGGCCACGGGGCTGGGGCAGGTCGGCGGACGTTACGACGCCACGGACGCCCTCCATTGCGGCGGCCCTGCTGGTGTCGATGGACTTGATGCGGGCGTGGGCGTGGGGACTGCGCAACACACGGGCGTGCAGCAGCCCCGGCAGGTTGACGTCAGCGCCGTAACGGGCGCGGCCGGTGACTTTCTCCGGCCCGTCCTGACGTATGGGCCGGGTCCCGACAACGTTGAATTCCTCGTTGGAGAGCACCACGTTTGCGCCTGTAATGGTGGCCATGTTAATCCCTCCTCAATGCATCTATTGGGGGCAAAGGTCAGTCGTTCCCCTGCCCGTTGGCAGGCAGGGATGGTAAGTGGTTCGAGGATATCGAGCAGTTCAGTTATCTGGTCCAAATTGCGGGAGATGGTCCTGTCTGACAAAAACCGCTTTCGTGTGTAGTAGCCGCGATGCAGCTCATAGGCGATGGCACTTAGGTCAAACAAGCGATCATTCCCGGTGAGATCGCCTGCACTTCTGCAAACCACTCCAAACTGGGCGTGCTCTCTATATTCCCAGCCCTGGGTTACGGCAACAGCTTTAGCCATCCAGGCCGCAGCACCCCATCCCTTTTCCGACGCCTGATGCAAATCGTCTGCGGCCAAGTATTCGCGTGACTTTACGAGGAACGCCCGTGCCTGCTGACGGTGGTCCTCCACGGTTTGAGGGTCGTATTGCTCTATGGGGGCGGGCTGCGTCATCAGAGACCTAACCGTCGACAGCGACGGTGAGTGGTTCGAGAGCGTCAAGTAGCTCTTCCATATCCTCGAGATTACGAGCAATAGCTTCCGGGACAAGGAAAAGTTTCCGAGTGTAGTAGTTTCTATGCAACTCGTAAGCTGACGCACCGAGCAATCGCAGTCGATCATTGCCGGTCAATACGCTAGCGCTGTACATCACCATACCGAACTGGGCGTGTTCTCTGTAATCCCAACGTTGGTCTTCAGCGGCAGCCTTTGCCATCCAGGCAGCAGTCCCCCAACCCTTTTCAGAGGCCTGGTGCAGATCATCCACGGCGAGATATTCCCGAGCTCTTTCCAGGAAGGCGTGTGCCTGCTGGCGGAAATCCTCGACTGCCACAGGGTCATATTGTTCCGAAAGCTCTGGTTGCATCAATTGAGGGGTCCCTTACGACGACCAATTGCAGCTAGACCTGATTCTAGCCCAATTACGGGACGATTAGCCAACCGAATTATTGCCGAAATTCAGATGCCTCGAGCCAGCCTCTCCATTTCGAGGGCGAACCAGAGGGCCAATCCGCCACTCCTGTCGTCGAAACCGAGGATGGCCGGCCGGTCCAGGTAGTCGCGGACGTTCTGTTGAACCCCAGTGCTGGCGCAGGCGTCTACGACGTTGCCGACATCGTCGATGCGTTCCGAAACGCCTTGCCAGGCCATATATAGCGGCTCGTGCCAATCCGGGTCCAGCCAGCCCCGCCGCAGGCCACGGGCGATGGAATAACCCATCATGCAGGTGGCGGTGAATTCGTCGTAAGAGCCTGGGACGTCCAGCACCTGTGGCATCATTCCGGACTGGCGCTGCAGGTCGCGGATGGAATCCAACAGGTCCAGGTACATGTCAGTTATGTCTGACCGGCCAGGGTGGTCCTCCGGAAGGTAAGTCAGCGCCTCAGTGAGCCCCAACGCTGCGAAGCCGTTTCCTCGTCCCCAATAGAAAGGAGCCGGGCGACAGTGCCAGAAAAGGCCGTTGTCCTGCTGGATATTTCCATCGAGCAGGAACTGAGCCAGAATATCGACGTAGCTTCTTTCTCCGGTCTGGCGATACGCCCGGCCAAGCAGGGCCCCCGCCATGAACATGTCCTCCGTGCGGAAATCGGGGTCGCACGGAGCCGGTGCCTCACCAGGTGGAGCGGCAACGAAACGGTCCGCGGCCTGGACGACGAGAGCAGCGCAGCGAGGGTCCCCGGTGGCCTGGGCCAGCTCGTCTCCCCATACAACGGAGGCCAGAGCGGATGGGGCCAATCCATCGGGCAGGCCTCCATCAACGAATTCACTGAGCAATTCAGCAATACCGGGAGCCGGGTTACCCCCTCCGGCGTCAAGCTGGGCCAGCTGGAGCCGTCCGCTAATGGGGACTCCCTGGGTGTAGACCACGGGGTCAAAGGCATGGCCGTAGGCTGCGGCCAAGACTCGGGCAATATCCAGCGGAGCCCGGGCCCGGCGGAGGTCGAGAGCCTGCCTGGCGGCCGACTTTCCGTGCATACCTTCCTGCTGGACCACGCCGAACAGGCGACTAATCTCTCGGGGCAGAAATTCGTCGGGGCAAGTAAGCCGCAGGGCCGGGATTACGCCGAGACCCTCCGGATAGCCTTCGCCGAGGGCTCCCAGCAGCGAGTCTTTTTCCATCTCGCGAGCTGCCAGGGCGGGGGCAAGGCGACGAGCGGCTGAGTTGCAATCCCAGCGTACGGAGCCATCTCCGGCCCGGACTGCAATTACCAGGTCAGGGGCCTGGAGGCAGATCCACCGCCAGAGGTAGCGTTTCTCAGGGTTCTGTTCGTCAAAGTAATAGTTGCCTTCGGGCGGGTATCCTTGGGATGGAGTGCCGCCTACGCCATTCTCGGGACCTCTTTCGAGCCGCAAGCCATCCGGGTTTCCGCAGGGCACGGCGCTGAGGCCTACTCTCAGGGCAAGCCCGTCGCCGCCCCCGGCGTACAACTCCAAGGTGTGCAGGGCCATGTCAACGTCGGCAGGACTGCCGGACAAGCCGCCCACCAGCAAGATACGGATGCGAGCGGTGTCGTCTGAATAGGCGTTTCGGTCCAGCAACGCAGGGATCGGGGTCAGGAACCGGGTGACGCCGCAGGCGGACCGGCTCCAGAACCCCGGACGGGCCTGAACCAGGCGGTCCATTGCATTGGTGATATCCCGATCGCTGCTGGAGCCGGTCACGGGAGGTCAGGACTCCCGGGGCTTCTGAACGAGGTCCACGTTGACGCTGCGGGCGGCGCTCACAGTGAACGTAAGCGAGGTCGTGCCGCCACCCTCGGTGCTGTTCATTACCTCAATGTTAGCCGGGCCGTGCAGGTAGATGATCTCGTCGCCCTCGACCCGGAATGGGCGGTCGTGTCCCGGATAGAAGACGTTGGACGATGAAACCATCTTCTCCACGCTGCTGTGGGCGTCCTCGGTGTCCCAAAAGATGTTGTAGGGAATGCCACGGGACACGGTGCCGCTCTCCGGCATTGCGTCGCCAGCGATGAGAACATTTTCACCGTCAATCTCGGCCAGCACGCTCATGTGGCCCTTGGTGTGGCCAGGGGTTTCCAGCACCGTCACGCCATCGACGATGGTGTCACCCTCGGATACGACCTCGACCTTCATGTTACGCATCATGTCAGCCATGCCCGCCGCAACCGCAAGATCCCAGCTGTTGGGGTTGCGGGCGTAGTCGATCTCCACCGGGTTGACCACCACGCGTGCGTTGCGGAACAGGTCGGTGTTCTGGCAGTGGTCCCAGTGCATGTGGGTGAGGATGACGATGTCGATGTCGTCCGTAGTCAGGCCAATGTTGCTGAGCGCCCGGTAAAGGAAGGGACGGCGGGAGGACGGGCCGGTATCGATCAGGATGTTGTGCCCTCCGGTCCTGAGCAGGGAGTTGGTGGAGTAGCCGAAGGACCCCTGGTCGGTGTTGAGGGCGAATCCGTAGGTCAGGACGTCCAGAGTTGCCATGTGGAAAGCTCCTTACCGGAAGTTGGGCATCACTTTTTCGGAGAACAACTCAAGGGAGCTGGAGACTTCATCGTAGGAGAGGCCACCGGCGTCCAGATAGCTGATGAAGTGAGTGACGTGATTCTGTTCTAGCTCTCTGATCGCAGCGGTAACCTTCTCCGGGTTGCCGATAGCGGCCATGCCCTCTTTGCCGCGCTCGGCGACGAGGTCCGGCTCAATGAACGGGTCGTGGACATAGTGCTCGTAGCCACGCACGCCGACGGCGCGGACTACGTCGGACAGGGGACGCCTGAGGAAGTCGCTCATATCGCCGGCCCATCGCAGGCGTGGGGTCAGCAGATCGATGGCCTCCTCGTCGGTCGGGGCCACGTAGACGTTGCGGACAGCGGCGACCTCAATGTCATCGGCTGCCACACCCTCCTCCATCATCCGGCGGTGGTAGAGGTTGATCAGGTTCTGGTCGGAGTCGGGAGAGGCCGGGAAGAAGCTGCTGCCCACGGTGAACAAACCCCAACGGTTCCGCACGGCGATTTCCACCGACTCGGGACTATGGGTTACGGCCATGTATATGGGCGGGTAGGGCTCCTGGACAGGCTTGGGGATCACCCGCACCTCGGGAAACTGGAAATACTGGCCATCATAAGCAAATGTCTCTTCGGTCCACGAGCGGATGGCGATCTCCATTCCCTCGATGAAGCGGCCACGGGACTCGGCGATGTCTAGGCCGTAGATGTCGAACTCGCGCTTCTGATAGCCTCGTCCGGCACCCACGATCAGTCGGCCCTGGCTGATGATGTCCAGGGTTGCCAGGTCCTGGGCCATCCTCAGCGGCGGATGCCAGGGCACGATGGTGCAGGCCACACCGACCTTGACCCGCTTAGTCCTGGCGGCGATGGCGGCCAGTAGACTGTGGGGCGAACTGATGATGCTGTGCTCGCTGAAGGCGTGCTCGGCGATCCAGACGGAGTCGAAGCCCAACTCCTCAGCCAGTTCCGCACCACGAAGGATATCCTCGTAGACCTGGACGTCGGTCCGGCTGACGGGATTGGGGTTAACCTTGCTTTCGTCGGCGTACTGCTCGTGGATCAGCGGGCGCTGGCCCACGAAGAAGGCTCCGAACTGCATGGCGGCTAGCTCCCCGCTTCGACTTCGGCATACACCGAACGCATGGAGGCGCCCGAGTCATCCTCCACCTCGGTGAACCACTTGATGAGGGAGCGGGTCAGCTGGTCGACGGACTCGTCCTGGGCCGCTTCCTCATAGCGCATGCGGACGGTCGGGAGGGTCACCCGCGTCTGGGCCTCGCGCATCCAGGCGATTTTTTCGGCATCGCTCATGTCCGACTCGGCGACACGCATCCGCTCGTGGAACATTTCATCATCCTTGTCCTCGGGAGTGCCGCCCAGCTCACGGATGCGCCGGTCGAAGATGTCGCCGTGGCTGGTTTCGCGCTCGGCCACCAAGGAAAGGCAGCCCTTCAGTCCAGGATGCTCGGTCTTTTCGGCCCAGGCCTTGATCCAAATTCCGGCACGGTGTTCCTGCAGGCGGATATCGTTCAGCAGCTCGAGATATTCTGGGTTGTCGGCCATCGTGGCACCTCATGGAAATAGACGTTGGAGAGGTCTAGGCGGCCGAGGCTGTGTGTCGGAATCCATCGGCGATCCGAGAACGGCCAAGCTGCACTATTGCAGGCGAGTTTAGTGCCGCGCCAATAGGGTGTCAAACCTGACGGAATACGGCGCGTGCTAGAATTCCCGTACTTTCTGGAGCAACAACGAGGAGCGATTTTGCCTCAACTTACCGAAGCGCAGCGCGGCATGGTTGCAACCATCCGGGAGTTCGTCCGGCGGGAGGTGCAGCCGGTGGCGCAGGATATGGAGCATGCCGACGAGTACCCGCTCGAACTGGTGGAGCGGATGAAGGAGATGGGGCTCTTTGGCGCAGTGATTCCGGAAGAATACGGCGGACTGGAACTGGACGTTTCGTCGTACGCGCTGGTCATAGAGGAAATCTGCCGTGGATGGATGAGCCTGAGCGGGATACTGAACTCGCACCTGATTATGGCCTACATGGTCGCCACCCACGGAACTCCGGAACAGAAGGAGCATTTCCTGCCGCTCATGGCCACAGGGGAGAAGCGGGGAGGAATCTGCATAACGGAGCCAAACGCAGGCAGCGACGTGCAAGCCATCGAGACGAAGGCGGTGCGAGACGGCGACGAGTACGTGGTTAACGGGTCCAAGAGCCTGATCACCAACGGGCGTCACGGCAACACCTTCGCCCTGGTCACCAAAACCGACACCGAGGCCGACCCGCCCCGAAGGGGCATCAGCATATTCATCGCCGAGAAGGGTCCGGGTTTCAACGTGGTGCGGGATATTCCAAAGCTGGGCTACAAGGGTGTGGACACCTGCGAACTGTCCTTCGACGATTACCGCGTTTCCGGCGGCAACCTAGTCGGCGGCGAAGAGGGCAAGGGGTTCTACCAGATCATGAGCGGGCTGGAACTGGGCCGAATCAACGTGGCGGCTCGTTGCCTCGGCGTGGCGCGGGCGGCATTGGAGGAATCGACCCGGTACGCCAAACAGCGGAAGACATTCGGAAAGCCCATCGGGGAGCACCAGAGTGTGCAGATCATGCTGGCCAACATGGCAACCAACATCCAGGCGGCCCATTTGATGGTGCTCCACGCTGCGGAAAAGAAAGACCGGGGCGAGCGTGCCGACATGGAGGCTGGTATGGCCAAGCTGTTCGCCAGCGAGATGTGCATGCAGGTTGCGACCGACGCCATGCGTATTCACGGCGGCTACGGCTATACCCAGGACCTCTCGGTGGAGCGCCATTTCCGCGACGCGCCACTGATGATGATCGGGGAGGGCACCAACGAAATCCAGCGGCTGGTCATCGCCCGGCACCTGCTGAACAACTACCCGACGGGGGACTTCCTGTACGAGTCGGGGTTGTAGGCGGGGCTGGGGTATAATCACCAAAATCGACCACTCTCCAAGACAGACCTTCAAAGCAGTCCGAACGGCAGGAGGCCACGGCAATGGTTCAGACCAACAATGAGACCGGCATCACACGAGCACTGGGAAACTTCGCGCGGGAACTGGAGTACGAGGACCTCTCGCCGGAGGTGATCGACTGGGCGAAGTACCTGTGCCTTGATTTTGCCGCGGTAACGCTGAACGGCTCGACGACAGACTCGGCTCGTGCCGTCGTGGATGCGTTGCAACGGCTGGGACGTCCCGGACCGTCGGCCATTGTTGGCACGTCGCACAGGGTTCTGCCGGAGTACGCCTCCATGGCCAACGGCATTGCCTTCCATAGCATCGAGATGGACGACGTGAACAACGAGGCGTCGTTGCATCCTGGAGTCGTGGCCTTCCCCACAGCGCTCTCGATGGCGGACCTGGCCCACGTGTCAGGCAAGGACTTCATCGCTGCCGTGGTCGCCGGGTACGACGTGATCGTGCGGCTGGGTCGCGCTTTGCAGCCGGCCGAGCACTACGGCCGCGGATTCCACCCCACCGGCACCTGCGGTGCCTTCGGCGCAGCGGCGGTTGCGGGCCGACTGCTGGGGCTGCAGGGCGATGACTTCATCCACGCGCTTGGCATTGCCGGCAGCCAGACCGCAGGCAGCATGGAATACCTCGCTCAGGGCGCATGGACCAAGCGGCTTCATCCCGGCTGGGCCTCACACAGCGGTTCGTGGGCAGCCCTGCTGGCCCGCTCCGGCTATACGGGGCCGACGACCATTCTGGAAGGGCGCGACGGATTCCTGCAGGCATATTCCGGCAACCCGGACCCCTCGCTGGTGCTGCAGGACCTCGGGGACGAGTATCTGATCACCCGCACCGGCATCAAACCCCACGCCTGCTGCCGCTACAAGCAGGGGCCCATCGACTGCCTGATCGACATCCGCAACACCCACGGGCTTACTCCAGACGATGTGGAGGATGTCACCGTCGGAGTGCTCAGCGGCGGCTTCAAGCTCGTAGCCTCGCCAGAAGAAGACAAGGCCGACCCCAAGACCGTTGTGGATATGCAGTTCTCAATGCCCTTCGGCGCCGCCGTTGCCTTGGCCTACGGGCGTGCCTCGCTGCAGGAGTATGCCGATGGTGTACCCGACCGGCCGGAGATACGGCGAATTATGCAGCAGGTCAAGTGCGTAACAGACCCGGCGCTGGACGCCCACTTCCCGCGCGAGTTCAGGGCGTGGGCTGAGGTGGCGACGGCCGATGGCCGCCAGCTGCGCAGCGACATTCGCTACCCGAAGGGTGATCCGGAGAATGCTCTCTCGTGGGACGAGATGAAAGAAAAGTTCCTCGTCCTGACCAGGCCGGTGATCAGCAGCGAACGGCAACAGGAAATCATAGGCGCCATCGAATCGCTGGACGAGATGGACGACGTGCGCCAACTGGCGGGCCTGCTGTCCACTGAGTAGGCAGCGCGCAGGCGGAACGAGACAGGTTTGATCGCTCCACCGCTACAGGGTGTACGCATCCTGGAGATGTCGCAGGCCATAGCCGGCCCGGTGGCAGCGCGGACGCTGGGCGACCTGGGCGCCGAGGTCATCAAGATCGAGCAGCCCGGTGTGGGGGACATGTCCCGCCGCATCGGGCCGCACTTCCTGGGCGGCGAGAGCGCATACTACCTCAACTTCAATCGCAACAAGAAAAGCGTAACCATCGACCTGCGGACACCCCAAGGCCGGGAGGTACTGCACCGGCTGGTCGGGGTGTCCGATGTGGTCTTCGACGCCTTCCGGCCGTCGGTGCTGGAGCGGCTGGGGCTGGACTACGAGAAGCTGAAGGCAATCAATCCGTCCATCATCGCCTGCTCGCTGTCGGCCTTCGGGCAGGAGGGACCGTACCGGGAACGCCCAGGATTCGACGGCATCGTGCAGGCCATGGGCGGGGGAATGAGCGTCACAGGCAACCCAGGACAGCCGCCCGTGTTCATGGGCTTTCCGGTGGGCGATATGGTGGGAGGTTACATGGCGGCGCTCAGCATCGCCTCGGCGCTGTATGGGCGCAGGGTTACTGGCGAGGGTCGGAGGCTGGATATATCGCTGCTGGACGTGCAGATCGGCCTGCAAGCGCACCTGGGCCAGTTCTACCTGGTTTCCGGCCAAGTTCCACAACCCATAGGCTCGGGACATCCCTCCAACCTGCCCGTCGGAGCCTATGCGTGCGCCGACGGCAAGTACGTCCAGGTGCACTGCGCGAGCCAGGAATTCGCCATGAAGACTCTGGGGATGATGGGAGGCGAAGTAGATACGCTGCTGGGAATGGACGAGGACCCGCGCTTTACCACCGCCCCGGCCCGCATCGAGAACCGCGACGCGCTGGAGGCGGCGCTTTCCTCCGGGTTCAGGACGAAGCCACGAGATGAGTGGGAGAGCCTGCTGCTCAAGTGGGACGTTCCGGGCGGACCGGTCAACAACATCGCCGAGGCGCTGTCAGACCCGCAGGTGCTAATGCGAGATATGGTTGTGGAGATCGACCACCCGGTGGCGGGCAGCTACCGGACCGCGGGCAATCCCATCAAGGACGGCAGTCCGGACACCTTTGCGCCGCCACCCACGCTGGGGCAGGACACGGAGGCGGTGCTCACGGGACTGCTGGGCTATAGCAACGCCGAGGTGGCGGGGCTGCGGGATTCAGGTGCGATTTAGCTCGCGATGGCGACTCAGCCGGACAAGCGAATCATCATCATTGCCGGGCCGAAACGGAGCGGGCAAGACAACCTTGGCCCGTGAACTTTTGCCCAACGAGGCAAATATATCCACCTTTATCAACGCCGACCTCCTGGCCGCCGGTCTCGATCCTCTACAGCCGGAACGCGCGGCGTTCCAGGCAGGGCGGATGATGTTGCAAATGATCGACGACTGCGTGCGCCGGGGCGAGAGTTTCGCCTTCGAGACGACGCTCAGCGGTCGGAGCTACGCCCGCATGATTCCACGCTGGCGGGAGGACGGGTACTGGGTGACGTTGGTATACTTGCGAGTGTCCTCCCCGGAGGTAGTTATTTCTCGAGTCCGGCAGAGAGTTCTGGAAGGCGGCCACGATGTGCCAGAAGATGTCATTCGCCGTCGCTTCCACGCCAGTCTGTACAACTTCGAAAACATCTACCGAGACTTGGTGGATGAATGGGACATTCGAGAGGTATTAGAGGAGCCACCAATGATCGAGGAACAAAGGGAAGCGTATGGTGATGACCGCCTGTCGCCCAACGCGGAAAGCGAGGGCTGGGTCTGGCGTTACAGCAACGGTAAGCCCAGCTTTGATGTCGAAGCCGCCATGCGCCGGGCCACTATGAAGGCTAGGCGCCGGGCCATTGCCCTTACCGGCCGTGTCGTAACCATACGCAACGGCAAGGTGGAGTACGACACCGAGCCATAGTTAACCGCGACGGGAGACTGATAATGCCAACCGATGCAAAACTGGGGATCCTCGTTCCCGGCGGGTTCGGTGGGACGCCGCCGACGGTGGGTGAGTTTTCGGGGTTCTTCAAGCCGTGCCGAGGAGCTGGGATACGACTCGCTCTGGGTCATTGACCGGGTGTTTCATCCCAACAACATCATCGACCCGATGGCGCTGCTGACCGTGGCAGCCACGGTCACCGAGCGAGTGAGGCTGGGGACAGCAGTGTTGCTGTTTGTGCTGCGCAATCCAGTACTCGCGGCCAAGACCACTTCGACACTGGACTACCTGTCCGGCGGGCGGCTCACGCTGGGCATATCCCTCGGCGGGCGAGACAACGAATTCGGCCCCCTCGGGGTGGACGTGCGACGCCGGGTGAGCCGGTTCAACGAGGGGCTGGAGGTCATGCGACGGCTATGGTCGGAGCGCGACGTCACCCATCACGGCCGCCATTTTTCCATGGACAACGTGAATATCGACCCCAAGCCGTTGCAGCAGCCGTCAATACCGGTGATCATCGGCGGGTCCGCGGACACTGCCTTGCAACGGGCCGCAGAGCAGACCGACGGCTGGGTTGCTGGCGGCGCCGCCAGCCCAGAGGTCTTCGCTCAAGCATGGGGCAAGGTCCGCAATTTCGCCTCCGCGGCGGGCAAGGACCCGGATTCGCTGCAGTCGGCCAAGCTGATTTACACGTACGTCGACACCGACCGGGACCGGGCCAAGCGGGCCCTGGAGGAGTTCACGCACGCATACTACGGCCCGCAGTACGATGTGGAGAACGTTTGCGCCTTCGGTCGCCCCGAGGACTGCGCGGAAAAACTGCAGGCGTACATCGACGCAGGTGCCCAGACGGTGATGGTTGGGCCGACCTGGCCCGACCCGGCCCAGATCGAACGGATCAGCGCTGAGGTGGCCCCGCTGCTGCGGTAGGACTCGTCTGATGGTTTGACCGGTCAAAGAAACTGGGGCATGTCTTCGACACGCCCCACTCATCTCTAACATAGTAAGAACGAAACTTTGCGATCAAGCTGGCGTAAGATTCTCTTGGCACATTTCGTCGATGGTCTCGGCTAATTGTGGTTCCGACTCCACCATGCGCAATATCAGGGCCTTGAGATCGTCTGCCCCCAGATTTGAAAGCAACTGTTCGACGGGAGCGCGCACTGTTACGAGCTCACGATCATGCACAAAGGTAAGCAGGGTCGCCACGATGTGCTTGCAATAGCCGCCCCAGTCGTAAGGGCAAGTGCAGAATGCGCTGAAGTCCTCGTCTTGAAAGGTCACACCGACGTGGTAAAGGTCCTCTTCGTTGCCAAGCACTTCAGCAAACAGCCTACTTCCCCGTTGGACCACTGACTCCACCATGCCCGAATCGTAGTATCCCCTGCCGCGCTGGAACGACTTATCAGTGGCTTTCGTGAGGATCAACTCCTCTGATACAAGCATGACCGGGCACATCACGATACCTCCCCACAGTTTCGTTCACTTATCGGACTCGTATTCCCACCACTACACCGACGTCTGCGTGATCACACCCGGCGCCACCCGGCGGGAGAGCCAGCGGCCGTCGCTGCTGCTGCCCAGCAGCTGGCCGTCCCGGATTATGGTCTTGCCGCGCAGGATGGTCATTATCGGGTAGCCCTCGCTCTCGAAGCCGTCCCAGATGGAGTAATCCGACTCGGCGTGGAGTTCATCGACCGTGATGGTCTTTTTGAGGTTGGGGTCGAAGATGACGATGTCAGCGTCACTGCCCACGGCGATGGCGCCCTTCTGCGGGTACATCCCGAGGATCTTGGCGGCGTTGGTGGAGGTGATGGCGGCGAACCGCTCCAGCCCGATATGGCCGGGTGCCACCAGCTTGGTGTAGGTGACGGGCATCCGGGTCTCGATGCCGTTGTGGCCGCCGCAGAGGGTGCGAATGGTGTCGCCGGCCAGCTTTACGTTCTTGTATGTGGTCCACTCGTCGGTGGCGGTGGTGCAGATGGGGCCATCGACAAGGCCCTGCTGCAGGGCGTCCCGGTCGTCGGAGAACTTGATGGCCGGGTAGGTGTGGATGGCCAGGCCCTCGGGCTTCAGGTAGTCGTCGCAGGTGAACTCCAGGTAGTTGTGCAGGGCCTCACCATACACCGGCAACTGCGCGGCACGGGCCTCGGCGATGGCGTTGACGCCTTCCTTCGCGGTGGTGTGCACAAAGTAGATGCCGGTCTCAGTGCTCTGCGCCAACCGCGTGACTTTGCGGAAGGAAATGTCCTCGGAGATGTTGTTGTGGGCGAGGTGGAGGTTGGAGCCGTGATCACGGCCTTCGCGCTCCAGCTTGTCCTCCATGTAGGTGACGATGTCGTCTTCCTCGGCGTGGACGGCCATTATGCCGCCGTGCTTGCCGACCTCCTGGAAGATATCCCACAGATGACCCATGGGTACGCGGGCGTGGAAGGTGGTGAATATCTTGAAGCTGGCGACGCCCGACTGTATGGCCTCACCGATCTCGCCCAGCGTCACAGGAGGAATGGCGCCAGCCAGGATGTAGTGGAACGTATAGTCGGTATACGAGTGGCCCCGGAAAATGTCGCGGCGCACCTCGATCTGGCCCATTATGGGGTCGGAGGGCGGCACCGCGCCCGGCGTCAGGGGCAATGCACCCGCGAAGTCCACGTAAGTAGTCACGCCACCAAAGGCGGCGGCGCGGCTGGCAGCCTCAGGCGGCTGGGTGTAGATGCCGGTATCGCCGCCGGCCCAGTAGTCGGGCACTGGCACGTTGATATGGGCGTGGGGTTCGATGCCGCCCGGTAGCACGATCATGCCTGTGGCATCGATGGTCTCCCCCGCGCCAACATCGTCCAGGGCACCCGGCGAGGCCACCGCCGCAATCTGCTCGCCCTGGATGCCAACGTCCATCAGGCCAGCGCCCGCAGGCGCAACAACCGTACCGCCCTTGATGATCAAGTCCAGCATAATTGCCTCCCACTAGATGATTGGAGCAGCCCCATTGCTGCAGCTATGTATCGTTAAGCCTACGCCGGTACGGGGATCTCAATCTCCTCGTCCAACGTGGCTGGTATCCAGGACGCAAGGAGCGTTTCCAGCTCGTCGCGACATTCCTCCAGCCTGTGCCCCGCTTCCTCAAACAGGACCAGTTCTTTTGGTTCCTTGGCCCATTCGTAGATCTGCAGGGAGCAGGAAAAGGGCAGACGAGTGTCAGCCTTCCCGTGAGCAACCAGCAGCTTTCGAGGGGCGAGCTGCCCGGCCATCCCCGCGCCGTAGGTCTGGGGGGAAAGGGAGACTACTCCCTTAATGTGGGGACTATTCGCTCCGGCTGCTATCACTACCGCGCCCCGAAGGAGTGGCCCACGACCACGACTGGGCCGTAACCATTGTCGTGCAGGTAGCCCGCACCGACCATCAGGTCTAGGGCGCACTCAAGTAGGTCGTTGGGAAACCGATAGTCCATTCGCAGCGAGGTAATCCCCTCACCAAGCAGCCGCCCGGAAAGGCGAGCGTAGCTTTCCGGACCAGGACCGGTGAAGCCTCCCCTGGCGCCGCACACGTAAATGACGGCGCGGGTCGAATTCTCGGCCCTGTGGATGATGCCGCTGAACTCGCCGCGGCTGGTGTGAAACTTGAGCCCCTCCCCGATGCTACCGTATGGGAGAGAGGTATCAGTCACCCGGAACAGCTTGATCATGTCAGCAGCCGATTCCGGTCTCTGTCCCGTGGCCATATCTGTTCCTTATCCCAAGAAGTCTGCAAGGGCGGTGTTGAAGCCCTCAGGGTTGTCTTCAAACACCATGTGGGCGGCATTGTCTACGTTCATCAGCCGACCGTCAGAGAGGGTATCCACCATGCGATTTCCGACGTCGAGGGCCAACGTGTCGGTTTCGGAACCGCGGACGATGAGGGTGGGACAGGTGATTTTGGTGAGCGGGCTCCACAGGTCGGGAGGAGGAGCACCGGTGCCGTTCCGGCGCTGTTCACGGATCTCGGGATCGTAGCGCCAGCCGATCTTGCCATTGGGCAGCTCCCTGGTCTGGTACCTCAGCCTGCGACGCATCACCGGTTCGGAGGCGAAACGATTCTGGCCATTCACGTGCTGGAACGCTACCTCGAATGAATCGAACTCCTCGGGGACCTCGACCACCTCGCGGGTGATGCGGGCTGAGCCCGCCGGATCGATATCGGGGCCGATATCCACGATAACCAGCTTTTCCAGCATCGCCGGGTTGCGGCCAGCGAAGGCCATGCTGTTGCGTCCGCCCATTGAGTGTCCCACAAGGACGAATTTCTCGATTCCGAGGGTGTAGCAGAACTCCTCGAGGTCGGCCACAAAGGCGTTGGTCGAATAGTCACCCCGGGGGGCCCAGTCCGTATCGCCGCGGCCCCTCTGGTCGAGGGCCAGGACGCGGTAGTCCCCGCAGAAGCGGGCCGCGACGTCATCCCAGGAGTGGCAATGCCCCCGGAGCCCGTGGAGCAGCAGCAGCACTGGTGCGCCCTCATTGCCCCAGTCGAGGTAGTGGAAATTCATGCCATTACAGGTCACCATCACGTCGGTGGGTTGCACAGTCGTCGTCATTGCTAATCTCCTGCGGGAATCGTCTTATTGGAGCGTGGTGTAACTGAAAGGTTGCCGTCCGCGTCCAAAATCCTGTCCTCGTCACCCCATTTGGACATGTACACTGTTAGTTGGGAAAAGTCTGTGAATTTGCCAGCGTCCATGATCTCGAACCCAACCAACTGTCCCTCAGAATCAAAATCGGCGATTACACCAGGTAGAACTTCCGCCGAAACCCCGATCTTCTTGCGCTTAAAGTCTATGGTCAGGATATCCACTTCCGCGTCATAGGAGATTCTCATGGCTGGACATCTCTTCTCGATTTGGACTAAGGTCGGAATCTACTGTCAATGAATGCCGTGATTATAGTCTCGCCGTCCGGATCAACAACAACCCTGATGTAGTGTCTTAGCTCCGAAACAAAGCCCCAAAACCTGGTCCGGCCATCTGGTTGGACTCGGCTTCGAACTGGATTATTCACCACGCGAATAGCCTGGTCAAGGGAGACAGGACGGTCGGGCCGGTCGCGGGTGTAATGAACGGCAAATCTCACAAGTGCGCCGTCAGCGCTTGATGATCAGTAGGGAAAAATAGTCGAGGTCTTCGGCGGTTACGGTGCTTATGTCGTGGATAACTCTCTCGCTGGGCGTGCTGGCCTGGCGCACGTAGATGGAGTGCCCGGTCAAGCCGAGGCTTTCGAGGTTGGCCAGCGCCCGCATAAGGTTCTGATCGGTCTCCATCAGCACGATGGTGTCGTAGTTGGTGATGGCCTCCCGCAGGTCGTCTATCCCGTACACCGCAGGCAGTATGGCAAGGCGCTGGCCCTGGGAGACCAGCGGGATGCCGGAACTGGCCGCCGCGGCCATCACCGAAGGAACGCCAGGGACTATCTCGGCCTGGAGATCTGATATCTCGGCCTGCAGATGTTCGATCAGATGCGGATATTCACTGTATAGCATGGGGTCGCCTTCTGTGATGAAAGCCACATCCAGCCCTTCACGAAGCTTGGAGCCGATGCGTTCCGCAGCTATGTGCCATGTCTCGTGGCTGACAGGCGAATTGTCGGAAGGAATGGTGATAGGCAGCAATTCAGTGTGTTTCGCCACCAGCGACTGCACCACTCCGAGGGCGAAACTGGGTGCGCCGTTGTCCAGTTCGGTGTAGCAGATAACGCCCATTTGCTGAAGCAAACGCTGGGCGCGAACGGTCAGAAGTTCGGGGTCGCCTGGGCCAACGCCCACTCCGTAGAAACGGCCATTTGTAGCCACATCCTCACCTATTGCACCACTACGTTGACCAGGCGGCCAGGCACGTACACCGTCTTGTTGACCGACTTGCCGTCAAGGAAACTCTGCACCCTGGGGCTGGCCAAGGCAAGCTCCTGCGCCTCGGTTTCAGGAATCCCGACAGGCACTTCCAGCTTGTCGCGTACCTTGCCGTTAACCTGAACAACCAGGGTGAAGACCTCATCGGCGGCCAGTTCTTCATCCCAGCCGGGGAACTCCCGCTGATGGATACTGTACTCGCGACCGGTGCGCTCCCAGAGTTCCTCGGTCATATGGGGAGCCAAGGGTGCGAGCATCAGGAGCAGCTTTTCCACGCTCTCAGCCCACAAATCCGGCTCGACGCTTTCCTCCGCCCACGCCCGGTTCAGATGGTTGGTCAGCTCCATCATAGAGGCGATGGCGGTGTTGAATTTGAACCTGTCCAGATCGTTGTAGCACTTCCGCACGGTCTGGTGCAGCAGCCTCCGGGTGTCTCGGGAGGCCGACCCGTCGGAGCCACCCAGCGCTGCCGCGTCGCGGTTGGCAATGTCCCACACTCGATTGAGCCACCGGGCTATGCCGTTGATGCCCTCCCCGCTCCAGGGGCCGCCGTGGTCCCAGGGGCCGATAAACATCAGGAAGCATCGCACCGCGTCAGCACCCATCACGCCCACTACGTCGTCCGGGTTTACGACGTTACCCCGGCTCTTGCTCATCTTTTCGTGGTCCTGGCCCAGGATCACACCCTGGTTGAACAACCGGAGGAAGGGCTCCTCGAAATCCACCATCCCCATGTCGTGCAGCGCCTTGATGAAGAAACGGGAGTAGAGCAGGTGCATGACTGCGTGTTCCGCCCCACCGGTGTACTGATCGACGGGCAGCCAGTCTTTCGCCAACTGCGGATCCACCGGTCCTTCCGAGAAATGTGGGCTGAGGTAGCGCATCATGTACCACGACGAGTCCATGAAGGTGTCCATGGTGTCGGTTTCCCTTTTCGCCGGACCACCACAGCCGTGGCAGGTTGTATTGACAAAGTCCGCGCTGGCCACCAGTGGAGACTCGCCGGTGGGCTTGAATTCCGCGTCGGGAGGCAGGAGCACAGGCAAGTCCTCCTCCCGTACAGGCAGAACGCCACAATTCTCGCAATAGATCATTGGAATAGGGGTTCCCCAGTAACGCTGCCGGGAAATGAGCCAGTCCCGGATGCGGTACGACACGGTTCGCTGGCCCCAGCCGTACTTTTCCACGTCATCGGAAATCGACTCGACGCCTTCCTCATTGGTCATACCGTCGTATGCGCCCGAGTTGGTCATGAAACCGTCGCCCAAGTAGGCTTCCCTCAGATCACTGCCATCCCAGGAAATGGGAGCGATGACCTGCCGGATGGGCAGCCGGTACTTGCGGGCAAATTCGAAATCGCGGGCATCATGGGCAGGGACACCCATAACAGCGCCAGTGCCATAAGTCATCAGAACGTAATCGCTGATGAATATGGGGATGCGTTCAAAATTGAGGCGATTCACCGCATAACTTCCAGTAAACACACCGGTCTTTTCCTTGTCGGCAGAGAGCCGGTCAATCTCGGAAGTGCTGCGGGCCTGCGCCACGTACTCGTCTACCGCCGCTTTGTGCTGCTGGGTAGTGATTTGCTCAACCAGAGGGTGCTCTGGTGCAAGCACCAGGAACGTTACGCCAAATATAGTGTCGATGCGGGTGGTGAAAGTTGGGATTTCCCGCTCCTCCAGTCCCAGCGAGGAGATATCGAAACTGATTTCCACGCCGGTGCTCTTGCCGATCCAGTTGTTCTGCATAGTAAGGATCTTTTCCGGCCATTCCTCGAGACCGCTGAAGTCCAGAAGGCGGTCGGCATAATCGGTGATCCGGAAGAACCACTGCTCCAGATCGCGACGGGTGACCACCGCTCCGCAACGTTCGCAAGCCCCGTTCAGCACCTGCTCGTTGGCCAGCACGGTGATGCACGACGGGCACCAGACCACGGGCGCGTTGGCCCGGTAGGCCAACCCCTTTTCGTAAAGCTTGATGAAGAACCACTGATTCCATTTGTAGTATTCGGGCTGGCAACACACGACTTCGCGATCCCAGTCATAGATCGCGCCGATGGACCGCAGTTGCCGCCTCATGTTTTCGATGTTGTCCATGGTCCACTCGTAGGGGTGGATGCCACGGCTGATGGCGGCGTTTTCGGCGGGAAGTCCGAAGGCGTCGAAGCCGATGGGGTGGAGGACGTTAAACCCCTGCATCCTGCGGAAACGAGCATGGGCATCCGCGGGGGCCATGGCGTACCAGTGGCCAATGTGCAGGTCGCCTGACGGGTAGGGATACATTGTCATTTCGAACCACTTGGGCCGACTGTCAAAGTCCGGCACCTTGTGGAGTTCATCGCTCTCCCAGCGCTCCTGCCACTTACTGTCAATGGCTACCGGATCAAACCCCAATTCCACCTGTCTGGAACCCATTGTCATTGAACTGTCACCTCAATTCGGCTGCGCTGTAGATTATATCAGCATAGCTGAATGGCATCCCTCTTATTTGGAAAACCTGCAGGCACCGAAATGCGGACGGGGGATGCGTATCGAGATTGACAGTACAACTGGGCAATCCTAGAATTCCGTTGCTGACCAGATACAATGCCCGGGCTTTTGCACCTGCCCAGAACTTTGGAGGCCAGTACCAGGGGCGCCCAGACAGTTTAGCCAGGGCTTGCCTCCGCTCTCTCCCCTTAACGCGCCAGTCCTCCAGTTGGCCCGTCCGGCGGCCTGATAACGGAGCCTTAGAGCTTGGCGACAAACCGGGGACCCCGGCCCATCGACTCGATAATCCGGCTGCCACGCCAGAGGGACATCCCGCCGACGAGATTTTTCAGGGAGAACGTGCGCCGCCCGCGTCGGCTCCTTGGTATCTCCACCCTGCTCGTCGGGGCTTTTGTTCTTCTGATGTCCGTTGGCGCGGGACTGCTTAGCCTGCCGCTGGCTTCGATGTCCGGTGAATCGGCACCACTGGAGGTGGCCTATTTCACGGCCATTTCGGCGGTCACGGTAACGGGACACACGATGGTGAGCACGCCGGATTACTGGGCGCCGTTCGGCCAGGCAGTCATCTTTGTTTTGATGATGGTCGGTGGTCTGGCGTTTATGGTAATCAGCACCTTTCTCCTGCTGGTGCTCGGTGAGCGCACGACCATGCAGCAGAGAGCTTTGACCCGCGGTTTGATGAGCGACGCCGCAGGCGTCAAGCAAATGCGGGCCATAAGGTCCATCGGCAACCGTGTAATCGTGATAGTTCTTGTCATCTACCTGCTGGGATCAATAATCTTCTTCACCCAGATTAACGGGCTTGACGATATTGGACACGGCAAGGCTTACTGGTACTCCCTGTTCCTTTCCGTTTCATCATTCAACAACGCCGGATTCAACATAATTCCCGAGGCCGCTCAAGGTAACGCGGCCAGGTTCGTCTCCAACTACACGGTCCTGATCACCATGACCATCATGATCGCCCTCGGCGGACTCGGCTGGGTAACAATGGTCGATGTGTGGAGACACAAGCGTTTTTCCAGGTTCTCCCTCGACACCAAACTGGTGGTCGTGACAAGCGTCGGTCTATGGTTGTTGGGAGCTGGCCTGTTGGCACTGACAGAGTTTGTCAACCCGGACACCATGGCCCCCCTTGCGTGGGGAGACCGGGTTGTTAACTCGTTCTTCCTAGCCGTAAGCGGACGTACCGCGGGCTTCAGCACCATCGATTTCAACCAGGTAGCAGACGTTACGAAGATGACCTTTACCGCGCTGATGTACATTGGTGGAGCGCCGGGCTCAGTTGCGGGCGGAATCAAGGTTGTGACGTTTGCCCTGATTGTAGCGGCGGTACTTTCCTCCCTCCGGGGCCGCTCACACGCTGAGGCATTTGGCCGGGAGATTCAGCAACCCCAGCTTCATCGCGCCCTGGCGGTGGCGGTGCTTGGCCTGGGACTGATTTTTGTGACGGTCATGACGCTGGTCGAAATCGAGCGCGACGCGCCCTTCCTCCACCTTTTCTTCGATACTGTTGCTGCTCTTGGCACGGTCGGCGCCACGACTGGCATCGTTCCGGACCTCACCCTAGCATCGCAGTCCATTCTGATGGCAGCCATGTTCACCGGCAGGCTGGGTCCCCTTGTGTTGGCCCTCGCAATGGCGCCGAAAGAGGATGAAGTGGAGGCTTATCGTTTCGCACAGGAACAGGTTAGAATAGGCTGACACAAAAGGGGAGGGATACGGTGAAGAAGCAGGTTTGCGTCATAGGAATGGGCCGATTCGGGTCCACGGTGGCGCACGAACTTTACCAGAGCGGACACGATGTGCTGGCCATTGACCTCGACGAGCCCACGATCCAGGACCAGTTGGGCAAGGTCACCTATGCAGTTCGCGCGGACGCGACCAGCGAGTCCGTGCTCCAGGAGTTGGATATCCCAGATTACGATGTCGTGATTGTCGCGCTGGGAAGTGACAACATCCAGGCCAGCGTAGGCATCACGGTGCTCCTCAAGAGCATGGGCGTGCCGCTGATTCTGGCGCGGGCAGCCAATGAACTGCACGGTGAGACCCTTGAACGCATCGGTGCTGACCGTGTCCTCTACCCGGAGGCGGAGAACGCCCGCCGCGTCGCGCGCCTCGATTTTTCCCGTGAGTTGCTGGACTATATGCCCATCCTGGCGGATTACGGCATCAGCAAGGTCCGCCCTCCTGAAGGCATGATCAACCACACGCTCGAGGAGGCGGAACTCTCCGGCTCGGGGGACCGCCACAACATCTCTGTGCTGGCTATCCGCAGAGGCCGGACATCATTGCTTCATCCCGCCCGGGACGAGGTGATGCAGCCGGGCGACGTGCTGATCCTGGCCGGGACAAGTGAACAATTGAGCAAACTGCCAGAGACGGCCAAGAGACTGGAGGAGGCCGATGCGAGGGCAAGGTCCAGCAGGCAGAGCGGGGTCCGGGCCTGACCTCAGTCGAGTGGCTTACAGGAACCAGGGTGCATCGAAAGACAGCCCGTCACAAGATTGATGCAGCAGCCCGTTTTCTCCGAAAGTTTCACCGGGAAAATTGCTTGGCTGGTCAGAAATACCTCTACCAGCCGATCTCGAAAGTCTGCGCCCATCTCAGTGGTTATGCTTGTTCACAACCCTTATAATTCGTCGGCATTGAGATAGCGAAAAGTTCCGGCATGTTGCGCACCTTTGTCCGAGTGAGCGAGAAATGTCTCTCGACACCCACCGAATTCTCATACCGATTAACGACAGACCTCACAGTGAGCACGCCTTCCGCTGGGCTTGCCACATGGCCAAGGATGCCAAAGCAGAACTTTTCGCCATACATGTGATCGAAGTTCCTCTCTCGATGCCCTTGGAAGCAGAGTTCACCGACGACATTGAGGAGGCCGAGAGACTGCTGAACCGATACGAGCAGATCGCCCGCCACGAGCACAAGCCAAAATTGATAGCCCGCAGTGTGCGGGCACGTCAGGCGGGGGCGGCAGTGACCAAAGAGGCTGAGATCGAACAGGTCGACCTCGTCATTGTGGGCATACCCTTCAACCGCAACCTTGGCCAATATCACCTGGGTACCACGGGCTCGTATATATTTCAGCACACATCCTGTCAGGTTCTCCTGTGGCGGGAGCCCATGCCACATAACATCTTGGTGGAGAACTGATTCCTCGTGCGTGTCCTGGTATACGGCTGCGGTCAGTTGGCTTCCGGCGTAGTCCGGGAACTGGTCGATGACCAAAATGAGATTATTGTGCTGGGCAACGAACGCAGCGAACTGGAGCGCTTGAGCAACTACACGAATGTCTCGGCGGTGCTCCTGGACGAACCCGTTATGCACGACTACCTGATAGAGGCCGGAATCGCCACTGCGGACGCTTTCCTGGCTCTGTCCACCGATGACCACGACAACCTGTTGGTGGCCCAGATTGCTCACCGGATGTTCGGCGTCCAGAACGTAGTCTGCCACGTGGAAAACCCGCGGCTGCAGGTGATTTACACCACTTTGGACAGGTCTCAGGAAATTAACGTGGTAAGCTACTCCGTGGGCATACTCCAGGACATTCGCTATGCCGTCACGGCGAGATAGGGATTGAGCTCGCGGGCGATCAAGCGGCAAGCCTATAGAGGTGGGAACTAGAGCCGACAGATGTTTGTTGTAATTGTAGGCTGCAGTGAGGTGGGCTTCTTCCTCTCCCGAGCGCTCGCCGCCACCGGACACGAGGTAGCGGTCATCGAGCGCGAGTCCCATCGCCACCAGGTCCTTACCGAAACCATGGGAATGGTGGCGATGCTGGGCGACGGAGCGGACGTTGACGTCCTTCGGAGGGCCGGTGTGGAGCGAGCCGACGCAGTGGTCGTCTTGACGGGCGTTGACGCCACCAACCTCGTGATCTGCCAGTTGGTGAAGTTCCTCTCTGACAAGCCCAGAACAATTACGATGGTCAAGGACCCCAAGAACGAGCCTGTTTTCGAGGAAATGGGTATCGACATGGTGGTCAACTTGATCCATCTGGCCTTGGCTGCGCTTGAGGCGGGAGTGCCGGGGCAACCCTTGAGGCATCTTATGTCGCTGCATGAGCCGGGGATGGAGTTGGTATCCGTCTCTGTGCCGGCCGAGGCGGACATCGTCGGCAAGCGGCTTGATGAGCTGCAACTACCGCCCAACAGCTTTCTTTCCCTGATCGTCAAAAAGGGCCACGCCACCGTGCCAGCGAGTCAGACCGTTGTGGAGGCCGATGACGAACTGGTGGCGGTTACCTCCGTTGGCGACGAACAGGTACTCTACGACATCCTCACCGGAGTCTGAGCATGGCCCGGACACTGGCATTCCTGGGTCCATCAGGTACCTACACCGAGGAAGCAGCCCTCCTCTACGACCCTGCTGCAGAGTTGCGTCCCTTTCCCAACATCACCGCCGTCGGCAAGGCGGTAGCTTCCGGAGAGACACCGGAGGGAGTCGTCCCCATCGAGAACAGCATCGAGGGGTCGGTGAATTTTACCCTCGACCTGCTGGTAAGCGAGGGGTCTCTCTACATTCGTAACGAAATGGTCTTGCCTATCGAGCATTACCTCATGGGCAAACCGGGAACGCAAATGGAGGACGTCCAGGTGGTGTACTCCCACCCCCAGGCCCTGGCACAGTGCAGAGAGTACCTTGAATCAAAGTTCGGCAATGCAGTGAGTTCGGCCTCACTGAGCACTGCCCAGGCTGTCGGGGACGCCATTGCCAGCGACATTCCGGCTGCGGCCATAGCCCCTCGTCGGTCCGCTGAACTCTACAATGCGGAGATTCTCGACTCGGCCATACAGGACGTGGCAGCCAATGTCACCCGATTCGTGGTCCTGGCGAAATCTGATCACGCTCCAACCGGCAACGACAAGACCTCCATGTTCTTCACCTTTGATGAAGACGTGCCGGGGCAGTTGTACACCGTGATGGGGGAATTCGCCGAGAGGGGCATAAACCTGGGGAAGATCGAATCGCGTCCCACCAAACGGTCCCTGGGGCAGTACATTTTCCTGGTGGACTGCGACGGCCACCGGCAAGACTCGCTGTTGGGTGAGGTTTTACAGGCCGTAGACGAAAGGGTGAGTACGCTGAGAGTGATGGGTTCTTATCCCAAGTGGACGCCGGATTCTTAGGCCAGCAGAGGATTCGGCTGGGTAGCTACTTCCTCCGGCGTCTTGACGCGAAATCCCCTGGACTTTTAGGGCTATCAATCCCCGTAATCCAATCTGACGGGCAAATAAAATCGGCCCCCCTCTTGCAGTTCCCGCGCGCCCGAAACGCCACACAACCCCAAAGGCTGGAACACTCAAGGAGGGCCGATAGGCCGGATTCTGTGTCCAGCCGCCGATGGAACGCTCCCACCGGCGGAAGCAAATGCCCTGAACACGGGAACCCCCGACCATCAACATGAACGCCACCAAGGTTACTCAACCGGTAGCCTTGGATGGAGAATGTTAAGGTTCGTCTAAAATTTTAAAATAGTATAAGAATTATGTCAATACCCTCTTTTATGGTAATTCGACACGGAAAATACTGGTCCCCTGGTTACTGAAAACCATTGTCAGGATACCGAGCTCCTCCATTTCTTGGAACTTGTCCAGGGCCTTTTCTCCATAGTTCAGACGTTCGAGGTCGCCTACCACCACGTAGGACACGTCGTACTTCCGGATCACATTTACAGCAGAGTCGATGTCCGTCATCTCGTACGCCCGGCGAACGTCGTCGGCCCGGGTCTCGATTTGGTAGTGGTAATCAAACCGCTGTTGCGTCTGGTGCCACGGCCAACCGATGATCGTGGGCAGACCGGTATAGTTGGCGATTCGGCCTCCCCAGCGATATTGCTCCATGTGGGCTTCCAGCACCACCGGAGAGCCCGCCACGTTGTCCTGGAGCCAAACGATCGCCTCCCAGTCCCATATCAGCGGGAATGTCTCGTCACGTTCCCAATGTTCGGCCGCGGTCATGTACGCCGAACCTTCCAGCGTAGGTGGCAATTCCACGAAACGATCGGCCACACGGTCCCTAGTCCCCAGCACAGTGTAAACAAGGGATGAACCAACCAGTACCACCAGCAGCGCAATCCACGCCACCCTTGCGTCGAGGCGAGGATATCGCAGCTCCGGTATCCCGGAGATCGCAAGGCGCCACAGCATATAGGCAGCGGCAATGGCCATGAATACCCACACTTCCAGGTAGTACTTGAACAGGGTGTTCATTCGGCCGATGTCGCCTTCCACCGTAACGAAATCGGCTCCAATAACAATGACCATGGCCATGGTCACGATTGCCAATACCAGGGCGTCATAAGGTCGAGAGGGCTCCGGGGCTATTAACATTCGCCAACCGGCGACGGCCACCAGGAGCAGCAGTACCAGGACCAGCACGGCGGTCCAATACCCCAGCACGGCGAAAACCAGGCCCAGGACCAGCATCACCACAACAGTCAGCTGCAGCCACCCGGCGCTTGGCGGTAGTTCCTCACTCGTCCACGGGCTGCGCAGGACCAGCCACAAGTCCCGCCAGGATCTCAATACCAGGAACGTTCCAATGATGAGGACAAACAGGCTGTGTATTGCCAGGAACCGGTGGACCGGCGTTCGCCATCTCGACGCGTCCAGGCCGCTGTTGAAGGTCTCGTAGTACAGGTGAAACGGCCAGAAAGCCAGAATACTGACAGCCAGTATGCCCCCACCCACCAACGAAAACGTGAGCAGCTTGCGGCGGGGACTCAGCCTCGTGAACAACGAGGCCATCCCCACTATTCCCAGAGTCAGGATCACATACGAGGGATAGTCCCAACTGTTGGTCGTCCACAGCGAACCAAGGGAAATCGCCATTGCCAGTGCGCAGGGCACGAGCCAGTTCAGTCGTCCCCCGCGCATCCCGACCAGCAGGGAGAGCCCCAGAGCCAATGCCAGCAGGGTCAGCGGGATGACCATCATGTGGGCGTGCAGGTCGGCGAACAGGAAGGTGAAAAAAGGAAACTCCGTTATGTGCCACGATGACCCCGCGATCCCAGGAATGTAATCGGGCATCCAGAATGCGAGGAATGACGGTTCAAAGCTGTCCAGGGGCGGAATCATCCGGCTGCTGCGCCAGAAATCAAACCCTGCCCACGCCTCGCCCTGGGCAGCGACAGTCCACAAACCCTGGAGCAATTGCATCATCCCGTCGATGTTTGCGATCACCGCCACAAAGACAGCGGCCGTTGCGCCGCAGACCACCGGAGGCAACTGAATACCTCCGCGGTTACCTCCGGCGCCAACAGGGTTGTCCCGACGCCGGGTCCCCGTTTTCTTGAAACCCGCGGCCAGGTTGTAACCCAAGGAAAAGGCCCCGGTGAAAGTGATCGCGAAGAAAAGCGGAACCGCGAGGTTGAAGGCTGTAGTGGGAACGATTGCAGCGACGCGGTTGATGCAGGCGATTATGAAGTAGCCCCAGTAGTAATAGTTCAGGTATCCACCGGCAAACCAAGGGTCAAAGGGCGGGAGCGTTGTCGAACGAAAAACGGCGGTAAAGTACGCCAGTTCCATGGGTTTCTCGCCGCCGCGGTACGGGTGCCAGAGGTCCGGGTTGAAGTAACGTATGGCGACAAAAGCAAGGAAGGCCCCCAGGAACAGGACCTCGCTCATCACAAGGACCCGCCACCGGGAGCGTACGAACTGCCACAATTCCTGTCGCGCCAGCCACAGAACGACCCCTGACCCGAAGGCCACCACCGCCATCCCCACGTAGACGGTTCCGCGGGAAAAGTCCATCCACCCCAGGGATACGATCAGCCAAGTCACGTAGCAGACGGCCAGCAAGGCCAGGATCCGAGCCACGAGGACGCCGCGGTCGGCCAAGGGGCGGAATATGAA
The DNA here is from genome assembly GCA_965219395.1 of Dehalococcoidia bacterium. GTDB lineage: Bacteria > Chloroflexota > Dehalococcoidia > Lucifugimonadales > UBA3495 > VXOI01. The sequence goes on along the minus strand of CBDCNN010000002.1, from coordinate 1,736,170 downwards.
CAACGTCAGAGGCAGCGAGACGAGGTAGAAAAGCTCGACCACCAACAGCCAGGCCAGTACCGGGACGGCATTCGTCCATCCGTCGCGATCCACAACGTCGCTGAAAGTCCCGCCAGCCCGTTGTTTCGCGAGCGCGTCGGGGCTGAGCATCAGTGCGGTTTCGTCGGCAACGGGACGGGGCCTTGCCGGTGGAGCCAGCAATTTGCGCAAGGACAGCGCATCCAGGCGTTCGGCGTTGCGAAACACCAGGACACGCGGGTGGTCGTAACCCGAGACGTTGTCGTCGGCATAACCCAGGTTCAGGGTGAAGTTCGCCCCCTGGGACGAAGCCTCGGGGACAGGACTGTGCAGTCCCGAATAAGCCAAAGCGTCGTCCCGGAACTGCACTCCGGCCAGGGAAGGATTGTTTGTGAATTCCCGGTGCAACCGGTAGCCAAGTTCACCCGAGAACAAGAGATGATAGTAGTTGTTGCTGTATGGGAGCCGCTCCGGGTCGCGGGCAGCGCTCGCATAGGGACGCGCGCTGTAAAAGATCAGGTACTCCGACTCTGCCAGCCGATCCGCGAGTTCCTCCATTTTCGCCTTGGTGTCGTGTTCATAAAGAGGAAACTGCCAGGTGTTTCTGCCGTACAGTCCCGGGAGGAATTCGTCCCAGTGGTTGTCCAGTACGAGGGGGGTGGACCGGGGAACCTCGTATCGCACCCATTCTGATGCCTGGTTTGCGGGATGCTCGTTGGCGTAAACCCGCTGAAACGCCAGTGAATAGAAGGCAGTGGCCAATATCACTACTATTGGCACCGCCACAACAAAGGCAACGCCAAGAGTCGTTAACCACGGTCCCGGAACGATCCGGTATTGCCTCAGGGCCGATACCGCCTCCCTCCCCGACGCGGCGATGCGGTGGAACGGATCTCCTGTGCGTTCCAGGCTCCAGAGCATCATGCGCGAGGCCAACAGGATCATGACCGGCATGAGGGGGAACAGGTATCGCAGGAACCTGACTTCAAAGGTCTCGAAGAAGATCAGGCTCGGGATGACCCAGACCAACAGGATCAGATCGCCCCGCAAATGCCGACGGTCTGTGAAGACCATCAAGACCGTGAACGGGATGGCCAGCCATGCCACTATTCCCAGGGGCACTCCCAGTCCCCACACCGTCGTCTGCCGGATCTGGTACAGGAACGCAGGGGTGTCCACGTACTGCACGGTGAATGGGAAGAACCCCGCCTCTCGCGCCATCCGCGTCTGCAACATCACGTCGCCGACGAATCCGTTTATGTCAATGAAGGCATAGGGCGTGGTGACAAAGAAGACCGCCAGCGCGACCACCCCAGCGAGGATTGCGTGCCCAATTACCCGCACCACCGTCTCGGCCGTAATTTCGTCCCACAGGCCTTCGGCCTCGTCGAGGATGCGGTAGCCGTAACCCAGTACCAACGGCGCCAGCAAAGGCAACACGTTGACCTTGGGGGCGAGCGCCAACCCCAGGATCACACCCAGCAGGACAGAGTCCCGCAGTCTCCGTTTCTCCACCATCCGCAACGTCGCCCAGATGCTGGCCAACGTCAGCAGCACGGTGAACGTCTCGGGGCGGTAGAAGTGGCTGTGCTGAACGTGAATGACCGCCAGCGCCGTCAGGCCAGCGGCCAGCAGCCCAACGTTACGGCCGTATAGGCGCCGGCCCAGAACAAACACCATCAGAACCGAGCCAACGTCGGCCAACGCCGAAAGGGTACGGCCTGCATAGCGCATGTCGAACCCGCCGACATCGGTGAACAGCTCCACGAACGACCGGAGGAACACAAGGACGTAGATGAGGATGCTGCCCAGGGGGAACCAGTGCGGGTTCAGGGGGCTTCGTTCGGCGTCGAAGAAATACCGGAGGCCGCCCAGCCCGGGCTCTGCCTCCGGTTGATCGTTCAGGTAGCCGCAGGTGGGTGCGTGAGGAGCGTCGGTGAGCAGGGCATACATGCAGTCGGAGCGCATGTAGATGTCCCGTTCATCGGGGTGAAAGCCATTCCCGTCGTCCCAGTTGAGGCCGTGGAGCCGCAGAGCCAGCGCCACGACCACAATGGCCGCCAACACGAAGAACGGCCAGGAAACCCGGCCGTTCAACGTCAGAATGCTAAGTGGGTGGGCCGACGGGCGCATCGAGGTCACTCAGAAAGGCTCTGGTCTACCTCCAGTCTCCTGACATACGCCGGTTGCGCCTTCCCTAGATGCCCTTCTCGCTCATCATGGCGGCGAGGTCGGCGGTCCGGCAAGAGTAGCCCCACTCGTTGTCATACCAACCCATGATCTTGACCATCCGGTCCTGCATCACGATGGTGGACAGGGCGTCGAAAATGCAACTGTGGGGGTTGCCCCGGAAATCGGAGCTGACCAGCGGTTCGTCGCAGTATTCCAGGACGCCCTTCAGCTCGTTCTCCGCGGCCTTCTGGAACGCTGCGTTGACGTCGGACACCGTCACATCGTGGGCCACTTGGGCCGTGAAGTCGGTAATGGAACCCGTCGCGGTCGGGACTCGGAAGGCCATGCCGTGCAGCTTGCCGTTGAGCTCAGGCAGCACCAGCCCCACAGCGCGTGCGGCGCCAGTGCTGGTGGGGATGATGTTCATCGCCGCAGAGCGGGCCCTGCGCAGGTCGCTGTGCCTCTGGTCCAGGATGGCCTGGTCGTTGGTGTAGGAATGGATGGTCGACATCAGGCCGTGCTCCACCACGAACTGGTCATGTAGAACCTTGACCATCGGCGCGAAGCAGTTGGTGGTGCAGGAGGCGTTGGAAACTATGGTGTGCTTGTCCTTGTCATACAGGTGATCGTTTACGCCCAGCACCAGCGTCAGGTCCTCGCCACGGGCTGGAGCGGAGATGATCACCTTTTTTGCGCCCCCGGTCAGGTGGCCAGCAGCTTTCTCTGCGTCGGTGAAGATACCGGTGGACTCGATGACCATGTCCACTCCCATCTCGCCCCACGGAATGGCAGACGGATCGCGCTCGGAGAAAACCTTTATGGCGCGGCCATCGACCACCAGGTCGCCGTTGTTGGCTTCCACCTTGCCTGGGTAGCCGCCGTAGCTGGTGTCCCATTTCAGCAGGTGGGCGTTGGTCTCGGCATCGGTCAGGTCGTTGACCGCCGCGACCTCCACCTTGCCCTCGTTACGCTCCTGGTTGGCCCGGAGCACCAGCCTTCCAATACGACCAAAGCCGTTGATCCCAATCCGCGTCACCATAATCAACCTCTTCGATGTCAGGGTGGTCTTTTAACTAAGGGAAACAGGCCTTTTACCATTCAAATGACTGGACTTTCGGCCCAAGCAAAATCAGCCAAATGAAGCGCCGCTATCTTATCACAGCCCCCGGCCAAGGTACTCGAACGCCGACTTGCCTGCGTAGACAGCGGCATCGCCCAGCTCCGCCTCTATGCGAAGCAGGCGATTGTATTTCGCTACCCGCTCCGACCGCGCCGGAGCACCTGTCTTGATCTGGCGCACATCCCATCCCACGGCGAGGTCGGCGATCGTGGTGTCCTCCGTCTCGCCTGAGCGGTGGCTCATCACGGCCCCCCAGCCGGCACTGCGAGCAGTGTCCAGCGCGGCGCGGGTCTCGGTAAGTGTGCCTATCTGATTGGGTTTGAGCAGGACCGCGTTGCTGGCTTGTTCCCTGATGGCGCGGTTGATCCGGGTGATGTTGGTAACCAGCAGGTCGTCGCCCACCAGTTGCACCGTGGAACCCAGCCGACCTCGCATTGCCGTCCAGCCCTCCCAGTCGTCCTCGGAAAGACCATCCTCGATGCTGATAATGGGGTACTGCTCCGCCCAGTTTGCGTACAGGTCAATCAGCTCGCCAGCGTCCAGACTGACGCCCTCGCGTTCCAGCACGTACTTGCCTGATGACTCGTCGTAAAACTCGGTCGCTGCCACGTCCAGCCCCAGGTAAACGTCGCGGCCCGGGCTGTAGCCGGCGGTCTCCACGGCCTTCAGAACCACTTCCAGCGCATCGCGGTTGGACGGTAGCGACGGCGCGAAACCACCCTCATCGCCGACGTTCAGATTGTGGCCGTCGGCCCTGAGCAGTGATCGAAGGGACTGGTATATCTCTGCCCCGGCCCGCAGCGCATCGCTGAACGTGGCGACTCCGACTGGCAGCACCATGAATTCCTGGATGTCCGCCGAGTTGGATGCGTGCCGCCCTCCGTTCAATATGTTGAACATCGGAACAGGCAGGCTGACCGGCCCGTTGTCTGCCAGGTATCGCCACAGGCTGACGCCCTTGGACCCGGCGGCAGCGTGCGCCACTGCCAGCGACACCGCAAGGACCGCATTCGCGCCCAACCGGCCCTTGTTTGCCGTGCCGTCCAGGGCGCACATCCCCTCGTCGATGGCCCTCTGCTCCACCGGCGACCGGCCCGCGATCCAGGGGCTGATGACTTCATTCACGTTGGCAACGGCCTGCCGGACCCCCCGGCCGCCGAAGCTGGCGGGATCATCGTCGCGCAACTCCACCGCCTCGTGGCTGCCGGTGCTGGCTCCTGAGGGCACCAGGGCGTGGGCCGTCAGGCCACTGGACAGGCGAACTTCGGCCTCAACTGTTGGGTTGCCGCGGGAGTCCAGGACCTCGCGTCCTTGGACAGAGCTGACGGTAATGCTGGAAGCGCTGCTCATGGGAGTTCCGTCCACCAGAAACTCAATGTATGTCAGGTACGCGCGTGAGCCGCGGCGATGGCCTTTTCGACCGCGTCAACCGGATTTTCGGCGGGGATGATTCGGTCGTGAATCGGCGTCCCCTCACCCGTCGCGGTAAGAGACCACGTGCTCAGACCCACCACGGGAATGCCTGCATCGAGCGCGTATGAAATTTCACAGAGCGTACCGAACGCTCCTCCCACGGCGATGCAGGCCACCCCGGTGTGCACCACGATGATATTTCGGGAATAACCCATCGTCGTGACTATCGGGATGTCCACGTACTGGTTGGCATCCGTGGGCGCCCGGCCGGGCAGAATCCCGATGGTCTGGCCTCCCTCGGACTTGGCGCCCCGGCACACCGCCTCCATCACGCCGCTCAGCCCCCCGCAAACGACCGTTACTCCCCGTTTCGCCAGCTCCTGGCCAACTCCCTCGCCCAGATCCACGAGGTCCTGGCGGGGAGGATTGCTGCTGCCTATCACGGCTATGATCATGGCATTATGGCCCTGCTCGCCGCCTCGATCGTGTTGATCAGGGGCGACGGATAGATTCCGATCCAGAAAACCGCCAGCAGGCCGGCCCCAAGTACCGTCAGGATGGTGACCGACGGGCGGCGGCCCAACGCCGGATAGGTCCCGAACACCGCTCCGCCGTACGGACGGGCGGGCTGGGCCGTCTCATCGTGGGCATGCTCCTCTGCTCCGTCTTCGTCCTCGTCCTCTTCATGGCCTTCGTCGCCGTGGCCGCCGTCGATGTGATCGTAACCGTAGCCGTGTCCGTAGGCGAGTTCACCCTCGGCCGGCTCGATATACATCTGCCTGATGACCTGAAGGTAGTAGTAGAGCGATACAAGGCTCGCGAACACCGCAAGGCTTGATAGCCACAACAGTCCTTCGTCGGCTATGGCAGTGAAAAGATAGAACTTGATGGCGAAACCGGCGAATATGGGCAGTCCCGCCAGCGAGAACATGCCGATGCCGATGCTTGCCGCTAGGAATGGCTGCGTGCCGCCCAGTCCGGCCAGGTCGGTCATCATCTCCTTGCCGGTCATGTTGAAAAACGAAATCAGCCCGCCAAAAACCACGAAGTTGGTAACGGAATAGCCCACCAGGTAGAGCAGGACACCGTTTGACGGCAAGCTCGATTCCATGGAAAGCGCGGCCACACCTGCCAGGATGAACCCGCTGTGGCCGATACTGGAGTAGGCCAGCAACCGCTTGAGGTTGCGTTGGGCCAGTGCCACGAGGTTCCCCACCAGCATGGTCACCGCAGCAAGGACCGCTATGACCAGCTGCCACTGCTCCCAACGGTCGCCAACCGGAACAAATCCTTCCGCTGCCAAGCGCAGCACCAGGGCGAAGGCCGCCGCCTTGGACCCGATGGAAAGGTAGGCCGTAATCGGGTAGGGAGCGCCCTCGTAGACGTCGGGGGCCCACATGTGGAAGGGCACCGCCGCCACCTTGAATCCCAGGCCGACCAGGATCAGTGCGACACCCACCCACAGCGACGGGCTCACATCGGATGCTGCCGCAAGTCCGGCCGCGATCGCCTCGAACTTGGTAACTCCCAGCACGCCGTAGACCATGCTGACGCCGTACAGCAATATGGCGGAACTGAAGGCGCCGATTATGATGTATTTCAGGCCGCCCTCGTTGGACTTGGGGCTGTTGCGGGCGTAGGCCGCCAAAACGTACAGGCTGAAGCTGAGCAGTTCCAGGGCGATGTAGGCGGTCAGGAGCTCCCTGGACTGGGCCATCACGTTCATGCCCAGGATGGAAAACAGCACTATTCCGTAAAACTCGCCCTTGTGGTCCAGGTGCTCGTTCACAAAGTCCATGGAACTCAGGATGATTGCCACCCCGATGCCCATGAAAAGGACCTTGAACCAGAGGGAGAAGTCATCGACAGCGAGCAGACCGTTATACAGCGATTCGTCGTGGTCCCACAGCATGAAGATCGAAACGACGATCAGGGCAATCAGCCCGACGATGGAAATCCAGCCGAGCAGGTTCTTCCGGTCCTCCGGCAACACGAGGTCTATGATGAACACCAGGAATGCCAACCCCGCCAGAGCGAACTCCGGAGTGAGCAGTTCCAGGTTTGCTGTTAGCGACACGGCTGCCTAGACCCCCGGAATGGTTGGAACGCTGACGTTGATGACACGCATCACCGGTTCCGGCCAGACGCCCACGAAAATTATCACCAGCACAAACGCCCCTGCCACCGACTTTTCCATCACCCCGGCGTCGGACAGCCCGGACCAGCGGACGTCCGGTTCGCCAAAGAAGGTGCGGGCAAGCAGCCGCAGGATGTACACCGCGGTAATGGCGGCGCCCACCACCGCAAGGATACCCGCCCAGGGGTAGGTTCTGAATGCCCCGATGAACACCATGATCTCGGCGATGAATCCGCTCATCCCCGGCAGTCCCAGGGAGCACAGCCCGGCGATGGCGAAGAAAAAGCAGGTTACGCCCATCCGGCCGAACAGCCCGTTCAGCACATTGATGTCACGGATATGGGTCCGGTCGTAAATCGCCCCCACCAGTGCGAACATGAGGGCCGTCATGATCCCATGGGAGAACATCTGGAGCACGGCCCCCCCCATGCCAATGCGGTCGAGGGTTGCGATGCCCATCAGCACATAACCCATGTGGCTGACACTGGAGTAGCCGATGATGTACTTCAGGTCCTGCTGCGACATGGCGGACATTGCGCCGTACAGCACGTTGACCGTGCCCAGCGCGATTAGCACCGGCATCCACGCGTCGGCACCTTCCGGCAACAGGAAAATGCCGACGCGAATGATGCCGTAGGCCCCCAGCTTCATCAGAACACCGGCATGAAGCATCGACACGGCAGTGGGGGCCGCCACGTGGCCGTCCGGAGACCAAGTGTGGAAGGGCCAGAGACCCGCCAGTGAGCCGAATCCCACCATGAACAGCGGGAACACCAGCGTCTGGAATGTGCTGTCAAAGCGTCCGCTCTCGGCCATCTGGGACAGCGTCTGCAGCGAGAAAGTGCCGTCGCCCTGTCCTGATGCCTCGGCATAGACTGCCAGTATCCCCACCCAGATGAGGACGCTACCCGCGACCAGGAACAGGATCAGCTTCATCGCACCGTATTCCTTGGTGCGCAGGAACGTGCGGAAGTCCGTGCTGCTGCCCCATACGCCGATCAGGAGGTACATCGGCAGCACAGCCAGCTCGTAGAAGAAGAACAGGAAGAACAGGTCGCGAACCGCGAACACACCGTACACGCCGGCCGCTAGGGCCAGGAGCAGCACGAAGAACTCGCGGGTCCGGTAGGTGATGTTCTGAGAGATCAGCACCCCGCCCATCAGCACGATGCCGTTCAGGACAATCAGCGGAGCGGAGATCCCGTCGATGCCCATCGAGAGACTGATGTCCATTGGGCCGGGGAGCCAGTCGTAGACCCGTGTGAACTGGAATCCGCCGGCCTCATAGTCGTAGCGGGCGAATATGAGGACCGACAGGACCAGCGAAATCGCCCCTACGAACACGGCGAAGTACCAGCTGTCCTTGGGCCGGTCGCCCGGCATGAACATTGTCAGACCGGCCCCAGCGAGCGGCACCAGTACCAGCAGCAGCAGAGCGACTTGGTCGAAGTTGCTCATCGCACCATCGCCGGTGCCGTCGCTGTCGTCGGATTGCTAGCGTTCATGCCCCTCACGAGGTTATCAGCCACCAGAAAATTCCCAGTCCCACTGTGCCCAACACCATTGCCAGGGCATAGCTGTACAGGTGCCCGGTTACGTGCAGCCGCAGTGTTATGCCCAACCGGCGCACCACGTCGGCAGGGCCGTTGATCCCCACGTCGTTCACGATGGCCCGGTCGAAGAAGCCGACAAAGTTAGCCACTACCAGGACGACCCGGTCAATCGTCCACTGGTAGATCTCGTCGAAGTAGTACTTGTTCTCAACAACCCTCAGGAGCGGGGCGAACCTCTGCCTCGCGGAATCCAGCGAAATGCTCCCCCGCTCGTAGATCAGGTAGGTGAGCACGAACGAGCCAACGGCCATCACGGCAGAGAGAATTCCAATCCACCAAGTGAACTCGAATCCGTGCCCCTTGTGGTAGAAAACGAAGTAGCCGAACCCGCCGAATGCGCCCGGCCAGTTCCAGCTGATCAGTCCGAACCCGACGGCCAGGATGGCCAGCAGCATCAGCGGCACCGTCATAACGGGCGGTGATTCGTGGGTGTGTTCCAGCTCGCGGGGCAATCTCCCGAAGAACGTGACGAACAGCGCTCGCCCCATGTACAGGGCGCTCAGCAGGGCAATAATCAAAGCGAATACGATGAACGCGGGATTCAGGCCGTGGCTCACCGACTGCAGGATCTCGTCCTTGCTCCAGAACCCGGCCAGGATGGGGATTCCTCCCAGCGATGCCGCGCCGATGGCAAACACTATGGTCGTGATTGGCATCACCCGCCGCAGGCCGCCCAGCTCCGAAACCTCTTGTTTCTCCGTGGAGTGAATAACGCTCCCGGAGCCCAGGAACAGCAGAGCCTTGGCGAACCCATGCGCCAGCAAATGGAAGATCGCGGCCGTGTAGCCACCCGCTCCCAGGGATAGCATCATCAGCCCCAGGTGGCTGACGGTTGAATACGCGAGAATGCGCTTGATGTCCGTCGCCACGAGGGCGATGGTCGCAGCAACCAGCGCGGTGACCAGGCCGACAATGGCAACCACCGTGAGCGGCACACCGCCGTAGGCTTCGAACAGCGGAAAGGCGCGGGCCACCAGGAACACACCGGCCACCACCATCGTCGCCGCGTGGATCAGGGCGCTGACGGGGGTAGGACCTTCCATCGCATCCGGCAGCCAGACGTGGAACGGGATCTGCGCAGACTTGCCCATCGCCCCCAGGAACAGGAGCAGCGCGGCGGCGATGGTAACCCCCTCGCTGAGCGTTCCGGCATGCACCGCCTCGAAGGCGTCCGTCATGCTGAACGTGCCGACCTCGCGCCAAAGCAACAGGATGCCGATCAGGAGCCCCACGTCGCCGATGCGCGTGACGATGAAGGCTTTCTTTGCTGCCTCCCGCGCCGAAGGCCGTTCGTGCCAGAACCCGATCAGCAGGTAAGAGCAGACCCCCACCAGCTCCCAGGCCACGTACAGCAGCAGGAAGCTGTCCGACAGTATGATCGTCAGCATCGAGGCGGCGAACAGCGCGTGAACGGCAAAGTACCAGTTGATGCGCGGGTCGCCGTGCATGTAGCCCAGCGAATAGATCTGCACCATCAGCGCCACGAAGGTGACCAGACCCAGCATGGCGATGGTAACCGGGTCAACGAAGAAGCCCCACGTGAGGGTAACGCTGCCCTCCGCACCGGGCAGTCCCGCGTTGAACCAGACCCGCTCGTAGTTGCAGGTCAGGGCCTCTGTGCCGATGGCGGTGTAGCAGTTCTCCGAGCCGGTGGAGGCGCCCAGGAAGCCAAACAGGGCAATCCAGAAGAAGACGAACCCGGCGATGATGGCAGGGATGGAAAGCAGCGCGCCTTTGCCGGGCAGCCGGTTACCGATAATTACGATGATCGGCGCGGCGGCAAAGCTGAAGACGGGGATGAGCCAGGCCCACTGCATCAGGCGAGGGTCCCGAAAAGAGAAACGTCAGTTGCTCGGATATGGATTCGCAAGGGTGTCGCTACCACTTCATCAGGTTGATTTCGTCCACGTTGACGGTGGAACGGTTCCGGTACATTCGAAGCACGATGGCGAGCGCAAGGCCGACCTCGGCAGCCGCCACCGTGATGATAAAGATCGCTATAAGTTGGCCATCGAAATTGGCGAACGGGCTGGTTCCCTCCATGTGGGCTGCCGCGGCGATCAGGTTGATGTTAACCGCGTTCAGCATCAGCTCGATGGACATCAGGATGAGTACCGCGCTACGGCGCGCCAGCACGCCATATAGTCCGATCACGAACAAAGCGGCACTCAGGAGCTGGAACCAGACCAGGTCAACCACGATCTAGTTCTCTCCCGGCCCGGAGCGGGCGATGATGATGGCCCCGATGAGCGCCACCAGCAGCACCAGCGAGGCCACCTCGAACGGCACTGCCCATGTGGTGAACAGGGACTTCCCGATGCCCGCGAATGAGGCGTTGCTCGGTTCGGTGTCTCGAACAGCGTTTATCAGGAAGGACGGCACCAGCACGCCCAGCAGACCCAGCGCGGCGAGCGCCGCCAACGGCCACTGCCTGTTGTCTGAGGTCCGGGGGTACTCCGCGCTGCGGGTCAGCATAATGGCGAATATGAGGACGATGACGATGGCTCCGCCGTAGATCAGAACCTGCACCAGTGCGAGGAACTCTGCGTACAGGATCAGGTAGATGCCAGCCACCGCAACTAGCGACACCAGCAGCGCCAGCGCAGCCTGCACCACGTTTCGGGTTACCACCACGGCCAACCCGCCGCCCAGCGTGAACACGGCCAGCACGATGAAAAGCGCCCACGACATCTAGCGGGCCACCGTCCCGTTGGTGCTGGATGTGGCGAAGCCCATGTCCCTGCGGGACGCAGGCAGTAGGCGGGCGGATAATACCGGGGAGGCGATCAAGGTTTGCTAGCTCCCGCTACCGGTGTTGGCGGTCTCGGGCTTGGCGCGTTTCGTTGGCGGAATCCAGTCAGTATCTTTCTGGTGTTTGTACCCGATTTCCAGGAGCACCGGCAGATCAACCCGGTCTCCGTTGCGCACGAAGGTACTCATTTCGTGTTCGTGGGACATCACGATGGCGTCGAAGTTGCACCACTCGACGCAAATTCCGCACAGTATACAGCGGTTCAGATTTATCTCGAAGCTCTCGACGATCTTGCGCCTCGAGCTCTTGCCATCGGCATGTAGCGGATTGTCCTGCATCGTCGACGACATGCACTGGGTGGGGCAGTGGCGGATGCACACCATGCAACTGGTGCAATACGGCTCATCCACTTCCTCGTCCCAGGTCAGGGCCGGGAACCCCATGAACCGCTCCTGCACCGGCGTGGGAGCCTCCTCCCGCTGGAACAGGTTTCCGGTGGCCGGGTACTGTTGAGTCACTGGCTGTTTCAGCCCCTTGGCCGAAGAGACCAGTGTCAGGAACATTCCCTTAATGCTGTTCAGCATGGCATCAGCTCCTCTCGCTACCGCTGGCCGCCGGTCCTCTTCCGGACCTGGAAGCCATCAGCGCTTTCTGCCGCGCCCTGACTCGCGCCACCCGGCTGGCTGGACCGGCCATCCTGCGATAGATCGCATAGCCCACCCACACAAGCCCGGCCAGCGACATCAGCGTCAACGACCAGGCAGGCCAGTTGTAGAACTGGTAGACCGCCGTCATCACCACGGTCAGGAAAGAAAGCGGCACAACCACCTTCCAGGCAAAGGCCATCAGCTGGTCAATCCGCAGTCGCGGGAACGTCCCCCTGATCCAGAAGATGACCAGCAGCACCAGGTACACCTTGAACAGGAACCAGATTACTTCCCAGCCGCCCTCCAGCCCGGGCCCTGACCAGCCTCCGAAGAACAGGATGACCGTCAGCGCGGCAATGGCGAAGGTGTTGATGTATTCGGCCAGGAAGAACAACGACCAGTGGGCGCCGCTGTATTCCACGAACGGCCCACCGACGATTTCAGACTCGGCAAAATAGATGTCGAAGGGAGTGCGGCCCACCTCGGCCAGTCCTGCGATGAAAAACACCACCAGCCCCAGCGGCTGTACCAGCACGAACGGGTAGCTGCCCTGAGCCGCCACGATCTCACGCAGGTCCAGAGATTGCGCCAGCATGGCCACCGACACCGCGATCATGATGATGGGAATCTCGTAGCTGACGAGTTGCGCTGCCGCCCGAAGACCACCCAGCGTTCCATACTTGTTGGCCGACCCCCAGCCAGCCAGCACCAGCCCGAGGATTCCGATTACCGAGAAGGCAATAATGTAAAAGAGCCCCAGCTCCAGGTTCTTGATGACCGCGTTCTGGGCGCCGGGAATGGTGACCCAGATCATAAACGCAGAGAGCATCACGATGATTGGGGCGCCCCAGAAAATGGCCTTCTCAGAGGACGTGGGGATGATGTCCTCTTTGATGAGGAGCTTAATCCCGTCGGCCACCGGCTGGAGCAGTCCCATCGGCCCGGTGCGGGTCGGCCCCAGCCTGCGTTGCAGCCTGCCCAGGGTCTTGCGCTCCAGCCAGGTCAGCGAAAGCGTAATTATCGCCAGGGCGTTGAACATCAAGAACAGCGCCAGCGCAATCCAGCCGAAGTCGGCCCAAGAGATGAACAAAAGGACCGGCATCAGCGGTCGACCTCGCCCATCACTATGTCCAGCGACCCAAGGATCACCACCGAGTCGGCCACCCACGTGTCGATCAGCATGTGCCGTATGGCAGACAGATTGCAGAAAGAGGGGGGGCGCACCTTGAGGCGGTAGGGCCGGTCGCTGCCGTCGCTGACAAGGTAGACACCGATCTCCCCGCGCGGGTTCTCCGCCCGCACGTACACTTCACCTACGGGCGGCCGGATCAGCCGCCGTCCCAACGACGACGCGACGTTGCCCTCCGTCGGCATCTGCTCCATTGCCTGCTCGACGATTCCTATGGACTCGTAGCACTCCTGCACTCGCAGGTAATACCGGTCCCAGCAGTCGCCGTCCAGGCCGATGGGCACATTGAAGTCAAAACGGTCGTATATCGAGTAGGGGTCCGCCTTTCGCACGTCATAGTCTACCCCCGAGGCGCGAAGGCACGGCCCCGTGAGGCCAAAGTCTATGGCGTCCTCGGCGCTTATCGCCGAGATGTCCTTGAGCCTGGCAAGGAAGATTTCGTTGAAGCTCAGCAGCTTGTCCGATTCCTCCAAATCCCCGCGTATGAGAGGTATCAATTCCCGCAGGCGAGGCAGGAAATCATCCGGGACGTCCTCCTTCAGCCCACCGACCCGGAAGTAGTTGTGCATCATGCGGGCGCCCGATACGTGCTCGAATAGGGCCTGGATCCGCTCCCTGCCACGGAAGCAGAACATCGACGGAGTCATTGCGCCAGCGTCCAGACCCATCGTCGCGATGAACAGCAGGTGGCTGGCTATCCGGTTCAGTTCGCACAGGATCACCCGCAGGTATTCCGCCCGTTCCGAGACCTGCAGACCCATCAACTTCTCGACAGCGCGCACATACACGTGTTCGTTGTTGAAGTTGGCGATGTAGTCCAGGCGGTCGAAAAGCGTGATGACCTGGTGGTACTGCTCACCCTCTGACAGCTTTTCCGAGCCGCGGTGCAGGTAGCCGATATGCGGGACGACATCCACGATCTTTTCGCCATCGACCCACAGCACCATTCGGAACACGCCGTGCGTTGACGGGTGCTGCGGCCCCATGTTCAGCAGCATCTCCAGCTGCTCGGCGCCCTCTCGCGGCGAGGCCATCTGGTTAACAGTTATGTTGCTGGCAGCTTCGACCATTCTCTTCAGTTCGACGGTGGCTCGAGGTGGTGCGCGGGGCGACTCTTTCCCTAGAGGATGACTATCTCGGGTCCGCCGACCGGCCTTACCTGGCTGCTCATCCAGACGCCATCCTCAAAATAGAACCCGGCCTCTATCAGCGTTTCATCCAGGACGCCCAGATTATCGCAGTCTTCCAAGTATTCGGCCACCTGTTGCCTGAGCGCGCTGCGCGCATCTTCTGCAGTGTCGCCGAACGCAGTCACCACGAGCTCGGGACACACGGCCTGGTATGAGCCCCCCATCCTCGTTTCCTCGATGAGGTAAACCACCCTGTCGATCGACAGGCCATCGTTCTCCTCGTCGGCGAATTCTGCGTCGATCTCAACCATGTACCTGTGAACCTTCCAGGGATGAGTCCGATTGCGTGTCCGCAAATTCCAAATGCAGTTCTGTCTCGTCGTCAATTTCCGGAAATCCGGCCTCTGAGAGGGCGACACCCATGCTATCAGAGCAATCCCTCGAGGAAATCCAGCTGATCATTGCCTGGATCAATTCCTCCCTGGCTACCTCCGGAGAATCTCCTTCCCCCTGGACGTCGATGCCATCAACCCGTGCCACATATCTGGCATCTTCTTGTTCAACCTTTGCGGTCAGGACCAGGCGCTCCACTCGATAATGCCCCTGTTCAACGCGCCGGTCTAGAATTCGCGATATTCATAGAATGGAAATTCCTTTCGGCCCGGATAGCCCTCGAACTCGTCGTACAGGAGTAATGGCGAGAGGTCCGGGTGTCCGTCGAAAGACACGCCGAACAGGTCATGCGCCTCACGTTCGTACCAGTCCGCAGCTCGCCAGACGCCCGTGACCGAGGGCACCACGGGATCGTCGTAGGGTGCCTCGGTTTTCAGCACCATGGTGCGTTCCGGCTCCAGCGATTGCAGGAAATAGACTACCCGCACTTTTTCCGGATAGTCCACTGCGGACAGGCACAGGAGCATCTTGGCGCCGAAGCGGTCGTCGTCCTTCAAAGTCCTGCAGACTTGGGAGATGTGCTGGCGGTCGACGGTGATCTGGGGAAGGTCGCTGAGGGTGCCTGGCTGGGGATCGAAAGGTTCGAGCACGGCCAGCATCGTATCAAGAAGTGCACGCTCTTCGGGTCCAAGAGACGAGAGGTCAGGGCCTTCCGGTTCGGTCTCCTCGGCCGATTCCTCTGCAACTCCCTCCTCCGGGGCCTGGCTCTCTTCTGGCGCAGGGGTCTCAGCCACTATTTGCCGGCGTCCTGCATTATCTTTTCCTGTAGCTTGAGGATGCCGTACAGCAGGGCCTCCGGGCGGGGCGGGCACCCGGGGACGTAGACGTCAACGGGCACGATGTGGTCGACGCCCATCACCACGGAGTAAGAGCGGTAGTACGGGCCACCGTTGGTGGCGCAGCTCCCCATGGCGATAACCCACTTGGGTTCCGGCATCTGTTCGTACAGCAGCCTTATCGGCTCGGCCATCTTTCTGACCACTGTACCGGCTACGATCATCACGTCGGCCTGCCTTGGGGACGGCCAGGTCACCACTCCGAACCGGTCGAAATCGTGGTGCGCCATGTAGGTAGAGATCATCTCGATGGCGCAACAAGCCAGCCCGAAGCTCAGCGTCCAAAGCGACGACTTCCGGGCCATCGCAAACAGCTGGTCGGTCGTGGTTGTGATTACGCCGGGAATCTTGTCCCCGACGGTCTGGTCAAAAAGACTGGGCCCGGGACGATTCCCTGTGCCCAACTCTATGGGGATTATTTCTGCCATTCAAGGACCCCTTTTCGCCAGGCGTAAACGATGGCAAAGGCCAATACCGCGAGGAACAGCATCATGGCGTAGAAGGGCAGCGAAGTAACCTGATCCTGTAGGAATATGACCGCCCACGGGAACAGGAACACCGCCTCCACGTCGAAGATCAGGAACAATATCGCGAAGATGTAGAAGCGGACGTTGATGTTCGACCAGATGTAGGGGGTCGCGGGTATTCCGCATTCATAGGTGGTGAGCTTGGTCTCCGATTGCCGCCTCGCCGAAAGGATTCGCGAAGCCGTGAACATCCCGATTATCGCTGCGGCGGCAATGAACGCCGAAACGGCGACTGCCGTCCAGTTTTCGGTGAATATTTCGGGGTTAAAGACCTGAAGCAGCATAACGAAAGCCGCTATTTTTACCTTTGACGGCCGCCCCTGAAGGGCGCGCCGCCTCCCTTTCAGGATAGTGCATTCGGCGGGGCCGAATATAGCATCAGCTTAACGTAGTGTCAATTTACCCTGACCAGAGTTTAAGACTTCAGCAAAGGATACAAGCTTGCATTTAATAAGGCGTTTTGCGTCAGACGACAGGAACCGCAAACCTCTATTCCCGTGTTCACTTGTTCCCCTGTTCCCGAGGAAATGTCCCGCCGGACTCCTTAACCCGTCGAGGAAACGTCCCGCCGGAACTCGCCCTCGTCCATCCCGGCAAACATGGGAGCAAACCCAGCGGGAATATCAACATCGGCCAGCGTCCGAAACTCCCGCTCTGTCCTCCCGCGTCCCGCTACGAGGAATTTCGTGCCGCCCGCCATCATCTCGGCCAAGGCCAGCATCATCTCTGCGTCGCCGCCGTAATAGCGAGGGGCCACCAGCCGCACCGCCGTGTCCCACCCCTGCACGAATGTCCTGCCTGGCAGGAGCGCCGCCTTTTTCTGAAAAGTCTCCGCCCGCGTCAGCACCACAGTGTCTCCCGGACCAAACTGCTCCAGCCGACTGAGGACCTCGGCTTTCTCCAGCGGTGGCTTGTCCACGTTGGTAACCGACAACTCGAAAGCGCCGGTCTCGCCGACGCGCTCGACACCCCGCTCCATCATTTCCCGGTGCCCCAGGTGAATGGGATTGAACGATCCCGGCAGCAGGAGCGCCGGCGCCTCGCCCTCCACCTCCAGCGTCCCGTCCGGGTGGCGCACCACCCAGCGGGCCTCGCCGCTCAGCAACTGGTCCAGCGGCTCCGGCCTCGCAACCCGTTCCACCTCCAGCGTGTCCCCTGAGGTGAGTCCCAGGTCCAGTTCCGGAATAAGCCCCGAATACTCGGACAGCGCGCTCACGATAAGCAGGCTGACAATCTCCTCTTCTCCGGCCCGGTCCCGCAGGCCCTTGTGGAAGGTCAAAGACCACGTCTTCTCGGCCCCTGCGTCCCAGGCGCACACGAACGCGCGATGGTCGCCGCGCTTGGGCCGGTCCGTCGCGATGGTGGCGGCGCAGGCCACGCCCACTGGCGGTGAGTCGTCCTCCAGCTGCGACTTGGCCCGCAGGTAGGCACGGCGGGCCAGCTGTCGCGCCGTCTCAGCCGCCGCTGACTGCGCTGGTTCGAAGCCCAGGAAGTCCTGCATGGACAACCGGCCGTAGGGGACTACCACCTCAAGTATCGTCCGCGAGGCCCCGCTCACCCCTAGCAGCCACGCCACCGCCTGCGTGCCCGCACCGGACACGGCCAGCACCGTCTTGTGGGGGGTGCCGTGGAGTTCCTCAATCTGCGGACGGATGGTTTCCAGCATCGCTAACCGTCATCCCTGGCGAAGAATTTGCGGGTCAGGGGCGATCCACGGAGAGCGGTCAATGTTGTCCATGTGGTCTCGAGAGTATGCCACCTCGAGGGTCTGTTTTTCGGTGTAGGCTCGCATCCAATCCTCGGGGATGCGCTGCCGGGCCTCACGCCACCACATCGGCTGCCCCGGTCCGACCGTGCGCCCGTCCACCACATCCGCGAGAAAGCACGTCAGGTCGCCGCCGTCCATCGCGTTCACCACCACGCAGTCCAGCCACCCCCAGCAATCGGCGATAAGCGGGCTGCCCGTTCTTCCCGCCGAATGCTCCACGCCCGAGAGCTTTTCCTCCTCTCTCCCGGAACGCATCCCGAAAGCAGGTATCCAGTCCAATTGCCCGGCCCGCGGAAAGTTGAGCGCAAAAGCGCCACTCTTGGTGATCATCTCGTGGCTGTGATTCGTCTTGTAGATCTGCACCAGCACCCGCGGCCGCTCAGGAACGATCGAGGCACCGCCGATGGACACGCAGATCTGCGCGTTGTCCTGTCCCTCCCAGTGGCTGGAAACGGCTGCGATGGGGGACCAGAGGAGCCCCAGAATGGGCGCGATGTCGCTGTATTCCATTCCAGCGCCTCTCCACGAGTGTTGGATTCATTTCGGCCGGAACGGGCTTCAACGCCTGCTCCGTGTTGGGAAGTCTAGCACCGGAGCGACATCGCAGACCAGCGGAGACTACCAGTCGGGCGAGTGGTCCTTGGCATCGTTGTGCGTCAGACGCTGCTGGTTGGTGCCGTCGGCGTCCATCATCAGGATCTCCGTTTCGCCGAACAGGTCTGTTACAAACGCGATCCTCTCCCCGTCGGGCGACCACACCGGCTCCGTGTCCGCAGCCTCGTTGATCGTCAAGCGCTGCGGGGGATCATCCTCGTTGGCATTGGCGACATAGATTTCAAAGTTCCCGTCCCGCTCAGACACGAAGGCAAGGGTGTCGCCGTCGGGGGCCCACGCCGGAGAGTGGTCCTCCTCCGGCGAGTTCAGCCAGCGTTCTTCCACCACCTTGCCGCGCCAGTCCTCGCCGTCCTCCGGCTTGACCAGATAGATATCGTTGTTGCCAAAGTCGTCCCGCACGAAGGCGATGGCATCCCCGTCCGGCGACCAGGCCGGATCGCCGTCAACCCCGTCGGTCAGCCGCAGCAGGTTCACACCGGCGGGATTGCGCAGCCAGAGCCCCTGCACCTCCTCTCCTCCCTGCCTTGAAAACACCAGCCACTGGCCGTCCGGAGACCAGTCCCCCAGCAGTTCCCGGCTCTCCTCCGACGTGATCCGAGTGGTGATCATGTCGCCCTGTCCATCCTCATAGAGGGTGGAAACATAGATGTCGGATTGCCCTTCCAGCTCCGAGACGTACGCCAGGGTGTCGCCCTCGGCGTTCCACCGCGGCGAACCCTCGTTTCCCTCGCCGCCATCCTGGGGCGAAACTGAAAACTCCGCTCCTGCTCCATCGTGTTCGACAACAATCACGTCCCGGTTGCCCTTCGCCGACATCACGAACGCGATGCGCTTCCCGTCATGCGACCACGCGGGCGCAAACTCCGATCCCGGGCCACGCTTCACCGGCTGGGACTCGCCCGTTTCGATGTCGATGGTATACACGTCGGGATTCCCGTCAGCTTCGGAAACGTACACTATCGGGCGGTCCGACCCGCCGAGCATCCCGCACCCCTGTAAGCCGGCCGCAAGGGCCAGCACAAGCAACATAGGAATAATCTGGACTGTTATTCGCCTCACCAACGACATCCGCCGCCCCTTAGTTCCGGCTCTCACTACTACCTGCAAGGAAAATTATAGCCAGCGGCCCTGCTCCAATCAGTTACAGGCATCGCCTGAATTGAGCAGTTTTCGCATCCTTGACAGCGGGGACAGGCCTATCTAGCATTGGGCAACTCTACATGGATTCCCGAAGCCGGAGGCACTTGAAATGAAAGCGTTGGTTGGGGCGACACTGATCGACGGTACCGGCGGCCCGGTTATCGAGGATTCAGTTGTGTTGGTGGACGGCGACGCCATAGATGCGGTAGGCGTCAGGGGCGGGGTCGATATTCCCCCTGGGGCGGAGCAGATTGACCTCCGTGGTCTCACCCTAATGCCCGGTCTTATCGATACACACGACCACCTCGCCGACAAGAACTACAGTCTGCTCTCTCGGTGGGAGATCGAGGAGCCCGCATCCCTGGCTCACCTCAAGACCGCCAGGGCCATTGAGGACTCCCTCGCCGCAGGCTACACCACGATCCGCGACGCCGGCGGCCTCGACGCCGGGTTCAAGCAGGCCGTAGCCGAGGGCCTGATCCAGGGCCCCCGCCTGGTCTGCTCCGTATCCATCATCTCCCCCACCGGCGGCATCGGCGACCGCGTCGCTTCATCAGGCCACCGCACCGCCTTCGCCACCGACCCCATGCGTCCCGTGGGAGTGGCCAACGGCCCCCAGGCCGTCCGCTCCATGGTGCGGGAGATGGTCCGCGTCGGGGCCGACGTCATCAAGTTCGCCACCACCGGCGGCGCCAGTTCCCGCCAGGGTCACGGCCCCAAGGACATCGCCTTCGGACCCGACGAGGTGAAGGCGCTGGTAGACGAGGCCACCGCTCTGGGCAAGCTCACCATGTGCCACGCCCTCGGCGGCCCCGGTCTGCGAATGGCCATCGAGAGCGGAGTCGGTTCCGTCGAGCATGGCTGCTACCTCTCCGAGGACACTGACCTCCTCAAGATGATGGCCGACAACAACACTTTCTTCACCCCAACCTTCGAGGTCTACGAGTTCCACTCGACCATCAGCGCGCCCCACGTGAAGGCCCGGGCCGAGTCGCTGATGCACATTCACCAGGAGAGTCTGCACCGCGCCGTCGAGGCGGGTGCCAAGATCACCGCGGGCACCGACGCCGGTGGCTTCGTCCACGGCGACAACGCCCGCGAGATCGAGCTGATGGTCGAGCGCGGCCTCACCCCCATGCAGGCAATCCAGACCGCCACCGGTTGGGCCGCCGAGTGCATCGGGCTTGGCAACGAGATAGGTACCATCAAGAAGGGCAAGCAGGCCGACCTCCTTGTCGTGGACGGAGATCCCCTGCGAAACGTCGGCGTCCTGCGCAACAGGGAAGCTCTCAAGATGGTGATGCGCGCCGGGGTGGCCTACGTCGACAAGCTGCCCGCAGCGGTGCCGGTGGCCGCCGACTGAGTCGGCACCAGGCACAACCATGCGCTACCACGTTCTGACCTTGTTCCCGGAGGCCTTCGCTGAGCCGCTGCAGTTCAGCATAGTCTCCAGGGCCGTGCAGCGGGGCCAGGTCGCCATCGACGTTACCGACATACGCGACCATACCCACGATGCCCACGGCACCGCCGACGACTACCAGTTCGGCGGCGGGCACGGCATGGTGATGAAGCCGGAGCCGGCCTTTGAAGCCGCTGAGGCGGCCCTTTCGGGGTATACCAGCGAGGAGCGGGCGCAGATTCCCGTGTTGCTGATGACCCCCCAGGGCGAACTGCTGACTCAAAAGCTCGTGGAGGAACTGGCCCTCGCTCCAGCAATCACACTGATCTGCGGCCACTATGCCGGCGTTGACGAACGTATCGCCGAGGGCCTGGCCACCCGCCACGTCAGCACCGGCGATTACGTCCTGACCGGCGGAGAACTGCCCGCAATGATCATCATCGACGCCGTTACCCGCCTTCTGCCCGGCGTCGTCGGCTCGCCCGGCAGCGTTGCGGGAGACTCGATTACCACCGGTCTACTCCAGCACCCCCTCTACACCCGTCCCGCCGAATATCGCGGCATGGATGTGCCGGAAGTCCTACTTTCCGGCCACCACGCCGAGATCGATCGTTGGCGCCGCCGCAAATCGCTGGAACGAACCCTCGCCCACCGGCCCGACCTGCTGGCCACCGCCCCGCTGACTGACGACGACCGCAATTACTTAGCCGGTCTGGGTTACGCCTGTCCCGAAGGGACCCGCAGGGACGACATTGGCAAGGGCTGACTTCAATTTCAGCACCGGGTTCCGCATCCGCTGGATGGAGTGCGACGCCCAGGGCATCGTGTTCAACGGCGCCTACCTGGGCTACCTCGAGATGGCCACGGCCGAATACTGGCGCAACCTGGGGATTGGCATATACCACCTGCCGCGGTCAGGCTACTTCGACCTCGCCGTGGTCAAGACAACCATCGAGTTCCGCTCACCGGCGTTGGTCGACGAAATGGTGGAGGCGTATGTGAACGTCGCCCGCATTGGCAACTCCAGCATGGATATGCGGATGGAACTCTACCGGCCTGACCCGGAACTCCTGCTCACCACCATCGACGCCGTCTATGTCGGTTATGACGCCGCCTCCAGGACCTCCCGCCGCGTCCCCGACGACTTCCGCGAGCTCATCAACCACTACGAGAAGACTGGCGAGGTCCTCCCCCTATCGCGCTTCGCGGAGCTTGACGACGCCATGCGCCGTGCCTACGCCGCCGAAAACCCCATGTAACAGCATCTGCACACTATCGCGCGACACTGTTTCCGGTGTTTCCCATCAACAGTCCTATGCGCCTGGGATCGCCACGGCCCATCCCTAGTTTGACGGAAATCGTCGCAGGGCATAGACTTCGGAAGAACCCTCTCCGGCAACAATCCCACCAGAAGCGAGGTGGCGCTCCTCTATGGCCCGACTCTTCGACCTGCATATCCATACTACCAAGGGCAGCAGCGACAGCAGTCTCACCCCCGAGGACATGGTCCTCGAAGCCGACCGGTTGGGGCTGCGGGGCCTCTGCATTACCGAGCACGCCGGGCCATGGGACCGCCACGAGTTTCAGAAATTCGCCGCCCTTCACAGCGTCGTCCTGATCCGGGCCATGGAGGTGGAGACCGACATGGGCCACATGCTGGCCTTTGGCCTCGACCGGTACCAGGCCGGCTTCAATAAGGCTGCCGAGTTGCGGAAGGCCGCGACCTCCGCTGGCGGATTCGTGGTCACCGCCCATCCCTTCCGGGGGGTTCTCAGCGGCAACGGCAACCGCTCTCGCGCCCTCATCTACCAGTCCGTTCCTGACGAGCTGCCCGAGACCCCCGAGGATGCGCTGGACCATCCGGTGTTCAAGCTCGCCGATGCCGTCGAGGTGGCCAACGGTGGCACCATCGACCGCGAGAATGACTTCGCGGTGAAAGTGGCCGAACTGCTCCACATGCCGGTCACCGGCGGCAGCGACGCCCACTCCCTGCACGGCCTCGGCAAGTTCGTTACCGAGTTCCACGACGAGATAACCACCGAGGCCGAGTTCCTCAGGGCGTTGCACTCCGGCCAGTACCACCCGGTGACCGGCCTCCGCAGCGGGCCCATCCGCCGCTACACGGTCTGAACGCCCTACCTTCTTGGTGACGCTTCGCCCTCGAACCCCGGTCTGCCCCGTGATAAACTCACTTGTGCCACGCGAAAGGGCGGTAAGGGTATGGGAGTGATATGGCCCAGCAGCGGCTGAGCGCCGGTACCGGTCTGGGACACCAGCCGACTTCTCCTCTTGATCAGGTCTACGTTTCCCTCGACTTGGAAACGACGGGATTGGACGCGGACCGCGACACCATTCTCGAAATCGGCGCGGTGCGGTTTCGCGGCGACGAAGTTCTGGACACCTTCGAGACGTTCGTCAATCCCGGTCGCGCCATCCCCGACCATATCCAGAGGCTCACCGGAATCCGGCCCCGCCAGGTCGAGCGCGCCCCTTCCTTTGCCGTCATCGCTGGCGAGTTCGCCGAGTTTCTCGGCACCAACCCGGTCGTGGGGCACAACGTGCAGTTCGACCTCAGGTTCCTGGCATCTCACAGGCTCCCCGTCGCCAACGCAGCCTACGACACAATGGACCTGGCGACGGTGTTCCTGCCCCGGTCGCGACGGTACTCGCTGAAGCACCTGGCCGACCACTTTGGCGTCGAGCTCCGCAACCACCGCGCCCTAGATGATGCCATCGGCGGCAAGGAGCTCTTCGTTCGTCTCCTGCGTCTGGCCGGGGAGCAGGACGGCGGCCTACTGGCCTACGTGTCCGAGTTGGCCCGCCGCAGTAGCTGGAGCCTCTACCCGGCCCTGTCCGGCCTCGCTGTCAACCGGTCCGACGGCCCTCCGGCGGTGGGGCCCGCCGGTCTCAACCTGGACCTGCTTGCCCAGCGGGTCGAACCGCCGGAGAAACGCCGCCCCGCCGAGAACCTCGATTACCTCGACCAGGAACAAATACACGGGATGCTTGGGCCAGATGGGCCCTTCGCAAAGGCATTCGAAGGCTTCGAGCACCGGAAAGAGCAGGAGGAGATGCTCGATGCCGTGGCCGACGCCATCTATAACCAGCATCACCTGGTTGTCGAGGGCGGCACCGGTGTCGGCAAGTCCTTGGCCTATCTGCTTCCGGCAGCGCTGTTCGCCGTGGCCAACGGTCAGCGTGTCGTTGTTTCAACCAACACTATCAACCTGCAGGAACAGCTCATCGGCAAGGACATTCCTGCGCTGAAGAGCGTGCTGGAGAAGGCGGGTCTGCTTGAACCGGACGCCCTGAAAGCCACCTTGCTGAAGGGCAAAGCGAACTACATCTGCCTGCGCCGTTGGCAGCAGCTTTCCCGCAGCGACGCCCTGAGCGTGGACGACGCCAAGCTCCTGTCCAAGACCGCCATGTGGCTGCAGGACACCTCTTCGGGGGACCGAGGCGAGATCAACCTCAATGGGCGGGAAATCCCGGCCTGGAATCACGTCTCGGCCGGCGAACGGGGCTTCTGCATTGACATGCGCGACGGCTCTCCGTGCTTCCTTCGCGCCGCCCGCAACCGGGCAGAGCAGGCCCACATCATCATCGTCAACCATGCCCTGCTGATGAGCGACCTCGTCTTCGGCGGCCTGATACCGGACTACGACACGGTCATCATCGACGAGGCCCATCACCTTGAGGACGCGGCAACCAACCAGTTTGGTTTTGAGCTGCCCCAGGGTGAACTGGAACGGCTCCTGGAACCAGTGGGTCGCCTGACCCGCGACGTAAGGCAGGCTCTCACCACCAGCGAGCTCGAACCTGCCACGCTGGACATCGGGCAGTCCGCCGTCTCGTCCGTGGAGGCCGAAGGCCCTCGGCTGCGCCAGGCGTGGGAACAGCTGTTCACGGCAGTGGAGGCACTGCATATCGGCCAGCGGCGCGGCCGGAACCAGGGCGACCAGAACCAGATGCTCATTACAAACGAAGTCCGGAACACCTCGGCTTGGGGTGAGCTGCATTTGGCTTGGGAAAACCTGAATACCCGGCTGGGCCAGATCGGCATCGCTCTGAGAAACGTCCGGTCCTTCCTGGACGGCAATGATCTTCCTGCTGCCCCGGACCAGCAGGCCCTCGAAATGGAGGCCTCGTCACTGTCCGAAGACCTCGCCGAGCTCGCCAATCACCTAGCGTCCATCTTGGACAACGCACCCGAGGACGCCATCCACTGGGTCAACGTCAATCCATCCCAGGGCACAATCTCCCTTCACTCGGCGCCCCTGGACGTGAGCCCAATCCTGGCCGAGAAGCTGTTCAACGAGAAGGACTGTGTCATCCTGACCAGCGCCACACTGACCACGGGCGGAAGCTTCCAGTACCTGAAACGTCGTGTCGGGATCGACGAGGATACCTCCGACCTGCTGGTTGGATCGCCTTTCGACTATGAGCGGGCCGCCCAGGCATTGATCCCCGAGGACATGCCCCAGCCGAACGCAAATGGCTACGTTGCAGCCACGGCAGACGTGCTGGCCCAGCTCGGCCAGAAGCTACAGGGACGAACGATGGCGCTGTTCACCTCTCACTCCTCCCTTCGGGCGGTGGCCCAGCGGCTTCGCCCAATGCTGGAGCCTTACGGCATACCTGTCATGGCCCAGGGTGTCGACGGTTCGGCGCCGTACCTAATGGCCGCGTTCGGTGAGGAGCCAAACAGTGTGCTGCTCGGCACTGCCAGCTTCTGGGAGGGAGTGGACATGCCCACCGGGCTGCTCAAGGCCCTGGTCCTCACCCGGCTGCCGTTCCAGGTACCCAGTGACCCCATTGTCCAGTGCCGGTCCGGACTCTACGAGGACCCGTTCAACGAATACTCAATCCCCAATGCCGTGCTGCGTTTCCGCCAGGGCCTCGGCAGACTGATTCGCAACAAGGACGATCGCGGCACCATCGTCGTGCTCGATTCAAGGATATCCACCCACGGATACGGCCAGGCATTCCGGGATTCAATGCCCCCGTGCCACCACACTCCGTGCCTCACCTCGAACGTGGGAATGCTGGCGGAAATGTGGCTGGAGGGAGGAAAACAGGGAGGTAGACGTGCCAGCCGCTTGCGTTAGGTTCGATGCGGGACAGCCCATAGACCTCGAGGCCAGCCTCCTTGGCGGACAGGCCCACCGCTGGAGGAACGAGGGAGACTGGTACAGCGGCGTCCTCTGGGGGAACCTGGTGCTAACTCGACAGGAGGGCGAAGCGATCGATTTCCTCAGCTCCCCCGCTGACCCGTCATCGCTCATCCCGAGATTCCGGCAATACCTGCGCATGGATGACGACCTGGAGGCCATCTACGACAACATTACGCAGGATGCGAATGTGTCGGCCCAGGTCGATCGATACCCCGGCCTGCGAGTGCTGCGGCAGGAACCTTGGGAGTGCCTCGTAGCCTACATCTGCTCCGCCAACTCCAACATCGAGACCATTCACCTGAACATGGAGCGGCTGTCCAACGAATTCGGCTCTCCCGTTAAACTGGCAAACCCTCAGCCGTCACCCGATAGCCCAGGGGTGTTCAAACGATACACCTTTCCATCCCCTGCGGATCTGGCGGAGGCTGGAGAGGCGGAGTTGCGGCGACTGAAGTTGGGTTTCCGCGCGCCCTACGTCCACAGGGCTGCAATGGCGTTGCTTGAAGGCCGTATTGACCTAGACCACCTGGTTCGCGCCCCTTACGAGGAATCCAAGGAACAGTTGATGTCCCTCAAGGGCATCGGCGACAAGATAGCCGACTGCATCGCCCTAATGTCGCTCGAAAAACTGCAGGCGTTTCCCATTGATGTCTGGGTGCGCCGCGCCCTCGCCGACTGGTATTTCCCCGGCCAGAAAACACCCACAAACCGCACCTTGCTGCCGTGGGCCCAGGAATACTTCGGCCGTTACGCCGGCTACGCCAACCAGTACCTGTTCCACGGCAGGCGGCTCCGAGACAAGAAGGCGCCCCAGCCGGTCGCTGCCTAGACAAACCTCGGCAACAACAAATAGAGCGCCAGCAGAACTATTACGCTGACAGCCGTAGCAAACAGGAGCGTCCTGAACAAGCTCCCCCGTGCTGCCCTTTCCCGCTGACGCCTCCGGTGGTCCCAGGGAGCTACCGACCGGCCATCGGCCCAAATGCCACGGCGGCGCCGTTGGGCCTCTCGCTCTGCGTGCTCCAGTCCCAGTCCCCTTCCGCCGTACTGCCTGTACCACCAGGCCAGGCCCTGCTCCACCATCAACCGGTTCACAGAATGCTGCCTGCCAACTTTGCGGTAATACAAAACACCGACCGTCCTTCCGTACCGGTCGGTGTCCACGGGTTCAAGAATCAGGTCCGTCCTACCCCGGACAAGTCTGTTAAGGTAGTCCCTGGCCTCGCGCCCGAAGTCCTGGTCCGATTCGGGAGCATCGATCGCGTAGAGCCTGAGCCTGAACCCGTCTCGATCCCTGGGGCCGTTTCCCCTCACAACCAGCGAGTCCCCGTCCTGCACCGACGCCACCTGCACCGGGAAAGGCTGGCCGGGCCGACCTCGCTGTCTCCTCCCGAGTCTTGCAGGGCCAAAGAGCGCCCTGAGGAACCACCAAGTAAACCGCCACACAAACACACCCGCACCCTTGAGGCTGTCAGTTTTGCGTCAGTAGGAGCTTCCCGAAGAAGCTGGTCGCCTCCATCGCTTGGTGCGCGGCGGCGGCCTCGGGCAGCGGAAACGAGCGGTCCACCACCGGACGGACTGCCCCCCTGTTCAGCATTTCGACGATCTGCCTCATGTCCTCCTTGGTGCCCATGTATACCCCATAGACCTCTTTCTGCTGGCTGAACAAGAGACCAAGGTGCAGTTCTGCGCGGAGGCCGGTGGTCGCTCCGCAGATGCCGTACCGGCCACCGGGCCTTAGTGACGCGAATGCCGGACCGAAGAAATCGGCGCCGACGTGATCCACCACGGCATCCACGCCGGCATTGCCTGTGATCTCGCGTACTCGCTGCCGGATGTCCTCCTCCGTGTAGTTGATGACCTCGTCCGCGCCCAGCTCGCGGGCCTTGGCTGCCTTCTCGGCAGTGCTGGTTGTGGCGATGACTCGCGCCCCGATTACGTCCTTGGCCATCTGGATCGCGGCGGTTCCGACGCCCGCCGATGCCGACAATACCAGCACTGTCTGCCAGGGCTTAAGCTGAAGACGGCGCACCAGCATGTTCCACACCGGCAGATAGGTTGTGGGAATGGCAGCGGCCTGCTCGTAGCTCACGCTATCCGATAGGACGTGCGCGTTGGCCGCCGAGACACTGAGGAACTCAGCATAGCTGCCGTCAAGAGCGCTGCCCAAGAACTGCGACCGGCGGCAAAGGTCGTCCTGCCCTGAGAGGCAGGCCGGGCACTGCTGACAGGAAAGACGGGGATTGATCACCACCCGGTCTCCCTCTTTCAGGCCTGCGACACCATTCCCAACCTCAGCCACCTCCCCGGCGCAATCCCCACCCAGAATCAGCGGCGGAGGAAATTGACGTTCCAGGCCCCGGTCACCGGCTCTCGTATACAGGTCCAGGCGGTTGAGTGCCGTCGCCCGTACCCGGACCTTCACCTGCCCCTCGGACACCTCAGGCTCCGGCCGCTCCCCGAAGGTCAGCACCTCGGGTCCTCCGTGAGCTTCGATATACACCGATTGCATTGCGTAGTCGCCTCCAGTTAGATAAAGGAAATGCCCGTCGCCCTGCCGCAAATCGGCGAGCGTCAGGGCCTCCTGCCGTAAAAGCAGTCATCGCAGAGGAACACGATTGCAAGCGCATCTTCATGGCTGCCTATCCGTCCACACTGCGGAGAGGATGAGTCCTGGCTCCAGGGCTGATGAAACTTCCCGCCGCACATTTGGCACGAGGTCTCATTGAAGCCATCAAGCGCGTCGCCGCAAATGACGCAGGACTCCAGTTCTCCCTGTTCGATAGGTTCCTCGGTCATTGCAATTGCTTGGCCGACCCCTCATCGCTGCGGGCGACCAGCACCCGAGCAAGAGCTCGCTCCTCATCCGTGTTGGATACCTGGCCATCCAGCCAGGCATCCTGCAACTGGGACAGGATCTTTCCTATAACAGGCCCTGGCGTCGCTCCCATATCCAGCAGTTCATCTCCGGAGATGCCAGTCTGGACTGCCCGGAGTTCGTCCAGGTAATACCGCAAGGTATTGGATATCAACGAGTCGGTAGAGATCTTGGCATTCAGCGAGAGCGCAACCGGGTCGAAAGTGGACAGTAACCGATAAAGGTCAGAGGGGCTCCGGGATGCTCGCTTTATTGCTGATTCTGCTTCGCGGACATTAATGGTATCACGCGCCAGTGCCGCTTTGCGCCCCGACAATCTCAGTCGATCGATTACGGAAACTCCCTCTGATTCGGTGAGCGGGGCAAACAACGCCGCCAGCCATTCGTCTGCTCCGTCCGCACCCTCTGGATATGAGGACAAATTCCTCAGACCCGCGTCTTTCGCCAAGGCCGGATGAAGTCCAGACAGAAGTCCCAACTCCGAGGCCCGCAACAGGGCGGGGCCAGGGTTGGCTTCATCAAGTATCTTTTCAACCTCGTGTCGCCAGCGGTCGCCGCTGACCGGGTCCATACACCCTGCTGAAATGGCGGATGTTATGCGAGCCCTCGTGCCGTCTTCAATTCGGAACCCAAATCGTTGCTCGTAGCGTACGGCACGAAACATCCTCGTGGGATCGTCGACGAAACTCTCCGGATGCAGGATGCGGATAATTCCAGATTGAAGGTCGTTCTGTCCATTCCAGTGATCTATAACGCCGCTCGCGAGTTCCGACAGGGGGAGCGCCATCGCGTTGATGGTGAAATCGCGCCGGGCCAAATCGTCCGCGATATCGCTCGGCGCGACCTTGGGCAACCGGCCTTGCTCGGGGTAAGCTTCACGCCGGGCCGTGACCAGGTCAACACGGGTCCCTTCAAACGTAACGGTGGCCGTTCCGAATCTGGGGTAAGTTGTCGCGTTCCCCCCAACCAAATCGGCCAGTCGTCCTGCCAACCGCAGTGCGTCGCCCTCCACTGAAAAGTCAAGGTCCAGAACCGTAGCACCCAGCAGAAAGTCCCTCACGGGCCCGCCTACGAGATAGGCAGGGGTCCCGGCATCACAGGCAATTTTTCGAACAGCCTCCACCGCCCTCCGCTGGCCGATATCGAGCCGGTCAGCAAGAGCAGTCAGCGCTCTTGGAGTGCTGGCAAGGGGCAAGTTATGGGGCCTCCGTGTGGCAAAAATGCGAGGCGCGCCAAATAGACTTTTGAATGGAAACCGGGAAAAAATTATAGCATAGCGCCAGGAAAGACCCGGCACCGAGTCGCCCGATTTTTGCAAACAACTGCGAGCAAATATCCTGTCCTGCAGAGGAGCCTCGAACAGCTTGAACCCTTGGCTTGAAGGGTTAGTGGCGTTCTACTTGCGGTTGTCCCAACGCAAACCTGGGGGGCAGATCGGTGAAAGCAAAACCGGATGAATAGTGATCCCCATATTCCTTTGATTTTATGTCATTGCGGCTTTGACAATCGTATAGTGGGTGGCTAAAATTCAACCCAAGTTGGCCCCGTCCACCTCTGGTGGAAAGTGGGCAACAAAAACCAGCGGGAGGCAAGAGATGGCCGAGGCTGAGTTCACTTCGTACTACGATTTTCGTTGACCCTTTGTCTACAATGCCAACATGTGGTTGGCAAAAGTCCGGGAGCTGACGGGCAACTCTATCGAGGTTGACTGGCAGCCCTTCTCTCTGTCGCAGGTCAACAACAAGGACGGCGACAACGTTTGGGAGAGGCCCGACGTCGTAACCGGCCAAGACCCGGTACTTCTGGCCCACCAAGCCGGGTTGGCGGTCAAGCGACAGGGCAAAGAAGCCTTTGAGGCTTACTTCATGGCCCTGCTCAAGGCCCGCCATGAGGACAAGGCTGACCTCAATGACCGTGCCATCATCGATGCCGCCGGTGACGCCGCCGGAATCGACATGGCCCGCTTCAGCGAGGATCTCGCAGACCCCGATCTGCTGCGCGAGCTGGCTGAAAGCCACACGAAGGCAGTGGATGAGTACGGAGCCTTCGGTGTTCCCACATTCGTATTCGACAGCGGCAACTTCGCTTTCCTCAAGATGTTCATCCCGCCCGAAGAACAGTCGGTCGAGATCTACGACAACTTGATGAAGTCGATGAGCGAATTCGTCCACGTAGGCGAGTTCAAGCGGCCGCAGCCGCCGTGGCCACACGGGGTCATTTAGGTAACCCTTGAGCCCGACCAGGGGCGGTCGTAATTTGGCGTCTTCGCTGGGGTTCCAATTTCGGGACCCCAGCCTTTTTGAGCATGCTCTGGTCCATCGTTCTTATTGCAACGAGCACGGGATGGACGCCTCCGAGTCGTACGAGCGCCTCGAATTCCTCGGCGACGCAGTGCTGGAGCTGATAGTCTCCGACAATCTTTACGGGCAGTTTCCCGAGGCCGACGAGGGCCAGCTGACCAAGTCCCGGGCCTCCCTTGTGCGGGGAAAAGTCCTGGCCGACGTTGCCCGCAGGCTGGGCCTGGGCGATATGCTCCTGGTAGGGCACGGAGTGGAGTCCTCCGGTGGAAGAGACCAGGACTCGGTGCTGGCAGCAGCCCTGGAGGCTGTCATCGCCGCCATTTATCTGGACCAGGGAATCGATGCCGCACGTCAGTTTGTCAAAAGCCAACTGGCCCCGGAGCTGGCCCATATCGGCAGGAGTGGTGCGCCACCGGAAAACCCCAAGTCTCGCCTGCAGGAATTGCTGCAGGGAGAGGGCTACCCGACTCCCCTCTACCGTTTGGCGGGTAGACAAGGACCAGACCATAACCCGATCTTCAGCGTGGAGGCAGTTGTGGGAGAACGGGTCATCGGTGAGGGGCAAGGGGGCAAGAAGTCTGATGCCGAAAATGCAGCAGCCGAGGCAGCGCTGGCGGAGTTCCTGTCGCAAGGCGGGTTGGGTTCCCTGCTAGTCGACCAACCCCTCGAAGACCCGGTAACACCGGACTCGGACGCGAATCCCGACTCCCGCAATAGCGACGGCAGGCCCCGGAGAAGTATCCTTAACCAGCTCAGGCTGCTGCGCAAAAGTTGAAATGCTGCGACTCTTTCGACGCAATCGCCAGGAAGAAAGGAAGGCCACTGAACAGGCCGCCAAGCCCAGCCGCGACCGCTGGTTCGGCCGGATAGTCGGCCTGCTGCGTTCTCCGCAGTTGGATGACTCGGTTTGGGACGAAATTGAGGAGATACTGATCTCCTCTGATGTCGGCGTCGAGACCTCTCTTAGGATCATTGACCACCTGAAAGAGGAGGTGAGGTCGGGTAAGCTCGAAACTCCAGAAGCAGTAACGGACGCTTTGAGGCAGGCGCTTACCAATGACCTTGGTGCGGATGACGAAGAGTTCATCCCAGCCGCTGACGACGCCGCCAAGCCCTACGTCATCCTGATGGTGGGCGTTAACGGCGTCGGAAAGACCACCAGTATCGGCAAGCTGGCGTACCATTTTACCGCGTCGGGCCGACGTGTCTTGCTCGGAGCAGCCGACACTTTTCGTGCTGCCGCGGCCGAACAACTGGAAATCCTCGGCGAACGAGTGGGGGTCGACGTGATACGCCACGCCTCCGGAGCGGATCCGGGGGCCGTCGCTTACGATGCCTACCAGGCCAGCAAAGCTCGGGGCGCGGACGTCCTGATCATCGATACAGCCGGTCGTCTCCATACCAAGTCCAACCTGATGGAAGAACTGCGCAAGATTCACCGGGTATTGAAGCGTCAAGACGACACGGCCCCTCATCAGGTTATCCTGACCCTTGACGCTACCACCGGGCATAACGGCTTGGCGCAGGCCAAGTCCTTCCGCGAAGCCGTGGACTGCACCGGCATCTTTCTCGCCAAGCTGGACGGCACCGCAAGGGGTGGGATTGTATTGGCAATCCGCCAGGAACTGCAGGTACCCATCCTTTTCATCGGTACAGGCGAGGGAATGGCGGATATGGCTCCTTTTGACGCCGAAGATTTCGTGGACGCCCTGCTTGCACCTGTGTAAACGCAGGTCCTTTTTTCCTCCTCATCGCGCTACCGGGTGACCCATGGTCGACGCCTTACTGTGGTTTCTGGCACTGGAACTGCTGGGGGCGATTGCCCTTCCCTGGGCCTATCTGCTGTTCCGGTTTCTCCCTGACCGCGGTATTACTCTTGTAAAACCCGCCGCACTGCTATTTGTGTCCTATCTCGTCTGGGTAGCGGGGATCACCCATATCCTGCCCAACACTCAGCTGACGATATGGGCCATCGTTCTGTGCGCTGCGATCGCATCGATATGGCTGGCGGGAAAGCTCCGGGAGGAACTGCAAGACTTCCTGCAGCGCAATTGGCCGGTACTCCTGGTTGCTGAGCTCGTCTTCCTCCTGATGTTTGTCGCCTGGGCCCTGGTGGTGTCCGGCTCACCTGCAATAACCCACACGGAAAAGCCGATGGACTTCATGCTGCTGAACGCGGCGCTCCAGACCCGGTTCTTCCCCGCAGAGGACCCCTGGTTGTCCGGCCATTCCATCAGCTACTACTACTTTGGGCATATTATTATGGCCACCCTGGCGAAGATGAGCGGGGTGGTCTCATCGGTGGCCTACAACCTCGCCGTCGCTGCCATTCCTGCCCTGGCAGGCGCTGTCTGTTTCGGTCTGCTGTATAACCTGGTGCGCTTGGCCGGGGGTAAGATGCGATGGGCACTGGGGTTCGGTTTGGCCGCTCCGGCTCTGATCCTGCTGGCGGGGAACCTTGTCGGAGCTCTGGAGTTCGTGAGGATCCGGGGGTGGGCAGGCCAAAGCTTCTGGGACTGGGTCGGGATCAACGGACTCGATGCCACCGGCTCGGTCGGCGGCTCCTTTCCCAGCGACTTCTGGTGGTGGTTTCGCAGCACCCGGGTTATAGGCACTTACGGCGATGAAGGCGTGCTCGATTACACCATTACTGAATTCCCCTTATTCAGTTTCCTCTTGGGAGACCTCCACGCCCACGTTTTGGCCATCCCGTTCCTGCTTCTCGCCATCGCCACTGCCCTGAATGCCTACTGCAGCGACGGCAGGCTGTCCCTTGCCTGGTTGCGCCATTACCCCGCGCAGGGTGTTTGCCTTGCGTTGTGCGGAGGGGCGCTGGCTTTCATCAATTTTTGGGACTTCGCTACCTTCATGGCCCTGCTTGCTGTCGCGCTGCTTCTCAAAGGCTGCCGCGATTACCGTGATTCACTCCTGGAAGCAGCCAATGGAGCAGCGTCTGTATTTCTGCCCCTCTTCCTGCTGTCAATAGCAATGTTTTTGCCCATTTACTTTACTTTCAGCGGCCAAACCTCCGGAGTCTTGCCCCTCAGAGATGTCGCGACGAGGCCTTTTCATCTGTTCCTTGTAGTCGGGCTGTTTGCCGTCCCCTCGTTGGCCCTACTGGCGCAAAGGGTTATTGGCTCCCTCCGTTATAGACCCAAGGACACGCCGCTGGCAGTCACAGCTCTTCTTCTGGCAGTTATTCCTCTCTGTTTGTGGATGGCCACTGCCTTTCTGTTCGCAATCGTAACCGACGGCGTGGAACCCGCCTTGAACGACCTCGTTCGGCGGCTCGTATTGGTGGCTCCTGGTGCAATCGTGGTGGCGGTCGCAGCGTACCTGGCCGGTGTATCGGCCCGAAAGGGAAATGACTCTGCATCGTCATTCGTGCTTCTTTTAATGGCCCTGGCGTTCTTCCTGATAATGATCGCCGAGCTATTCCATATCGTGGACTCTTTCAGCGGGCCATGGCGCCGAATGAATACCGTATTCAAGGTCTACTACCAGGCATGGATTTTCCTGGGAGTTACTGCTGTGTTCGGCGTCTTCAGCC
Source organism: Dehalococcoidia bacterium (assembly GCA_965219395.1). Taxonomy (GTDB): domain Bacteria; phylum Chloroflexota; class Dehalococcoidia; order Lucifugimonadales; family UBA3495; genus VXOI01. The sequence goes on along the minus strand of CBDCNN010000002.1, from coordinate 1,701,339 downwards.
TGTTTTCGGGGCGCCTGTCTCCTCTGGAGTTATCTCGCAGACGCTACCTCGCCGCGATTGCCATCCGGGGTCTTGGCGGAGCTTGCCTGGCATTACTGTTCGTTGCTGCCTTTTATTACACCATCGGCTCAACAATGGAACGCAGTGGGGCGTATGGAGTCCCGTCGGAGGGGCGGACCCTGGACGGCCTTGCCTACCTTACGTCTGCAAACCCGGGAGAGTACGAGGCAATTGAGTGGCTCAGGGAGGAAGCACCCTTTGGGAGAATCGTCGAGGCCGTGGGTGACGACTACACCCAGTACGGCAACATTTCAGCCAGCACTGGCCTTCCCACGGTCCTGGGTTGGATCGGCCACGAATTGCAATGGCGTGGCTCATCCGAGCCATTTGCCGGACGCGTCGAGGACGTGGCTGCCATTTACTCCGGCCAGGATCCCGAGATAGCGCGAAGGTTGCTGGAGAAGTATGGCGTGCGTTACGTTTACGTGGGAAACCGTGAACTGGAACGGTACGGCGTTTCCTCTCTGCCGCAATATGGAGAATTTCTCAGAACCGTTTTCCAGCAAGATGGCGTAATAGTGTACGAGCATTTTGACAGCCCCGACTTATGACCGAATCAGAACCGAAAAGCACTGCCCTCACTGAGAATGCAACGGAGGCCGGCCAGATAGAGCCGTCGGCCCCGGTCGGCGACCGAGAAGCTGAGATCACTGATCACCCCCGGCGTTGGGGATGGTACGAGGCAGCTTTCTTGGCCGTTATTGTGGGCGCCCTGGGCCTCAGGCTATTTGAACTCAGCGGCCGTCCCATGCATTACGACGAGGCCATCCACCTCCACTACGGGTGGAAACTGGCTAACAGCGCAGGCTCGTTGTTCGGATGGCCCTGGATATTCGGCACCGACTATTTCCATTCCGCCTGGATGCATGGGCCTTTTCAGATAGAGATGACGGCCGTCATCTTTACTATTCTGGGAGACACGGACTTCACATCCCGCCTCGGCTACGCTCTTTTTGGAACGGCGCTGGTGGCGTTGCCGTACTTTCTCAGGGACCACATGAGTAGAAAGGGGGCGCTGCTCGCCGCTGTAATGCTGGCGCTGTCGCCGACCTTGCTTTATTTCAGCCGGTTTGGGCGAAACGACGTCATCATGATGTTCTGGGCCGTCGCCCTTTTCACCTTAATGTGGCGTTACCTGGACGGCGGAAGAAGAATCCACCTTTACGTCAGTTCGGCCATTCTGGCGCTGATGTTTACCACAAAAGAGACGGCTTATCTCGTTGTGGCAATCTTCGGTCTGATCGTGTTTCTGGCCGCACTGCCTGATCTCCTGCTCTGGGTGCGCAGACAGGCTGAATTCCCCAAGGAAGGTACCACTACAGCTCTCTTTTTGCTGCTTTTCACCATCACCCTGCCGCAGTGGTCGGCCATCATCGGTCTCTTTCAGGGCCTGGCGAATCTGACGCTAGCCAACCCGGACCCCCTCACCGGGAACAACGTTGCCAACATAGACGGCGCCGCAGGAATGACCGGCGCTCCGGCATGGCAGGGCAGCGTCCTTCTGTTGCCGGTTGCCGACGTTCCCTGGATCTTCCATGCAGCGTTCGCCGTGGCTGCTATAGCACTGCTTTCCTGGATCCTGAGCCGGGGGCGTCTGAACTCAGAAAGGGTCGCTGGCTTGGTGGGCGCTCCTCTCGTGGTCTCGTTCGCCTTCGCGTGGATTCTATTCCGTCCGTACTCTGGTGTTGATCCCGACAGTGTTCTATTGAGAGCCGCGGACTGGATGATTTTCCTTGCCGCCCTAGCGGTGACGGCCGGTCTGCTACTCTGGAGCCGCTTGCCCCTGGGACGCGCAGTTCTGCTGGCACTTGCTCCGGCGGCGGCAGTTACTCTTTACTCGGTCCTCTTTACTCCGGTGCTGGACGTGCAGGGTTTGGTCAACACCGTGCTTCCGGGAAACGTCACGGTGAACACCGGACAGGCCGGGGTGCCGGCCAATTATGTCGTGGCGTTGGCGACCCTCGTCGGTACCCTGGTTGGGTCGGCGGCGCTGGGCATCTGGTGGCTGGGGAGGGCGTGGGTAATTTGCGCCGCTACCTTCTACCTCATCTGGACTGCCCTCTACACCACCATGTTCACCAACCTGGCTGGGATTTTCACGGGCTTCTGGCAAGGTATGGGTTACTGGATAGCCCAGCAGGATGTCGCTCGAGGAAACCAGCCCTGGTATTACTACTTTGTCGGTCTCTCGGTGTACGAATTGCTTCCGCTGGTCTTTGGCTTGGTCGCAATCGTGTATTTTTTCCGGCGGCAGGACGTCCTGGGGCTTGCCCTGGCTTTGTGGGCCGTACTGTCCCTCGCAGGATACACGGTGGCCTCAGAGAAGATGCCGTGGCTGCTGGTGAACATCACCACGCCTCTGATTCTTGTCTCCGCCAAGTACCTGGGGGAGGTCTCCGGGCGATTGGAGTGGCGTTCGTTCATCGGTAGTTCGGACCGCTCCTCCTTTGATATGGGGACCGTGGTGGTCTTTGTGCTGGTCCCGGTCATTACCGTAATTGCCGTGTACCTCTTCCTCCAATACACAGACCCCACAAGGCCATTGCTCCTAGAGCACTGGTTACTACTGGCCTCCGCAGTCGCGGCAAGCTTTGTGGGGGCCGTTATCTTCCGTCTCACCGGAATCGACAAGGCCGCACCGGCAGCTCTACTTGGAATGGCCGCCCTGCTTCTGGTATTCGGTACCTGGGGGGCGTTTCGGGCAGCCTATACCTATGACGATTCCAATGTAGAGGTAATGGTTTACGCCCAAGGCTCAACTGACATCAAAGAAACTCACCGTACGCTGGAGCGCGACGTTTATCCCCTTTCCGAGGACTCCCAGCCAGTCAAGGTCGACTACGACGTCTGGTATCCGCTTCAATGGTACGTGCGGGATCACTCGGTAGACGGCAGGCTCAATTTCCAGTGTTTTGAACTGGAAGCGGAGGAAAATTCCGGCTGCATCGTCTTGTCAGACAGTCTCCAGGAGGACGGTACCTACAACTTCGGCAACCCCGCGGGACTGCTGGTGAAGGATGGCCACGTAGGGGGCGACGAGGACGTTCAGTCGCAATATCGTCGGCAGGGGCCATTCAGGGAGTTACTGTGGTTCCCTGAGACCTACCGCAGACCAAACGAAAACCGCGAAGAGGAACCCATGCACACCCAGTTTGCCAAGGACCTAGGGTACTTCCGGGATTCTGTTTCAAGCCGCGAAAAATGGGCGGAGGCACTTAACTACGTCATAAGTCGCCAGATGAACACCGACTGGTATCGCTCGGAATATTATGCCTATTTGCCTTGAGACGACATAAGGAAAAATCTATACTGAACTATTGTCGAATCATGTTCAAACATTAACGAATCACGACACAGGATCTGGAATTGCTCACCGCCAAATGGCATCTGTGGCTGGGGATCGCAGTAAGCGTAGTGCTGCTGTTGTTCCTGGCCTATCAGGTGTATCTGATAGAGGATCCCTCCGGCCTGGTCCACGAGCTGGCCGCAGCCAATTACTTGTACCTGATTCCGGCAGTGGCGGTCTATTTTGTCGGCGTCTGGTTCAGGGCCCTTCGCTGGCAATTCCTCTTGAACCCGCTGCGTTATTTCCCCGTAAAACGCCTTTACCCGGTTGTTGTGATTGGATATGCGGCAAACAACCTCCTGCCCATGCGACTGGGTGAGATTGTCCGCTCCTATTACCTCGCAAGAAAGGAGAACTTCAGCGCCTCCTCCGCGCTCGGGAGCGTTGCCGTTGAACGCGTATTTGACGGCCTTACCCTCATCGTGCTTGTTGCTCTGACCGTACCTTGGCTGCTGCTGATGGGGGCCTTTGACTGGACATCCGGGATCTCGCAAGACACTGCTACTATCCTGGCTGCGGCTGTGCTGTTTGTGTTCGGTGGGTTCCTGCTTCTGTTCACGCTGCTGGCCGCATGGAAGGGCTTTTCAGATCTGGTCCAAAGGGCCTTGTCTCTGCTTCCAGGCAAGATAGGAGGTCTGGCGATTGGGTTCTATATTGCATTCGCTGCGGCCTTGAGCATCCTTGACTCGCCACGAAAGCACCTGGTAATCATCTTTCTTTCGCTCCCCATATGGTTCTGCGAGTTCGTCGTCTACTATCTGGTAGCGCATGCATTTGATCTTGGATCCCATTTTGATTCGGCAGGCACATACATTCTTGCGATCGCTCTGCTAACCGCCACCTCCAACCTGGCAACCGGGATACCCAGCGCCATTGGCGGGATCGGTCCCTTCGAAGTCGTTGCCCAGCAGACGCTGGTAGCACTCGGTGTGGGAGTGGGTGTCGCTATCGACTACGCGCTGGTCGTCCACTTGGTGGCGCTCTGGCTCCCCGTCAACATCGTAGGGTTGACCATACTCTGGAGGCAGAATCTCAACTTGCGGCAATTGACCAGGGAACCCGTCCCTGATTTCACGGACGGACGGCCTGCGGCCGAATCATCGCCGGCGGGAGGTGGCACGTGAGGATAGGCATCATTGGCGGAGGGGTGGCCGGGTTGGCTGCCGCCTATGATTTGACCAGGCAGGGCCACTTCGCCGAGGTGTTCGAGGCCGCTCCATTTCTGGGTGGACAGGCTTCCACTTTTCCCGTGGGTGGGGGGCAGTTGGAACGCGGATACCACCACCTGTTCGTCAGCGACACGGCCATAACCGACCTGATCCAGGAGCTTGGTCTTGGCGACAAGCTGGCTTGGCTGGAATCGAAGGTTGGCCTTTATCACGATGGCAAAATCTGGGACTTTTCCACCCCCTTGGACCTGTTGAAATTCAAGCCGCTCTCGTTGCTCCAGCGCCTGCGTGTAGGCCTATGGACCCTGCGCCTGCAGCGCATTGCCGATTACAGCAAATTCGAGGATGTCACCGCCAAGGACTGGCTGTCGAAGCACATGGGCCGAGAGGCATACGAGGTGCTTTTCGAACCGCTGCTGCGCGGAAAATTTGGTGACCATTACGAGCAGGTGAGCATGACCTGGCTCTGGGGAAAGGTGCGTCTGCGTGTCGCCTCCAGGGGCAAGGGAATGCAAAAAGAACGGCTCGGCTATCCAATGGGAAGTTTCGGGGAGATAATCGACACCCTTGCCACGCGAATAGAGGACCAAGGTGGCAAAGTCCACAGCTCAGCCCGTGTGAACCGAATCGTGATTGAGGATGGTGAAGCGACCGGCCTGGAGGTACAAAGGGACGACTCGCCATTGGAGAGTCGAGAGTACGATGCGGTTCTGGCTACCACGCCATCGTACGTCTTTACGCGCCTGGTGCCTCCAATGCCTGACGAATACCAGCAATTACTGACCGGAGTGAGCTACCTGTCCGCAGTGCTGCTGGTACTGGAGCTGGACCGCCCGCTCACCGCCAAATACTGGATTAACATTGCCGACGTTGATATGCCGTTCGTCGGCATCATTGAACACACCAACATGATCGACAAGTCCCTGTACGGCGGCCGACACGTCGTATACATCAGCAACTATCCGGACCGGAACAGCGAGCTATATGGCCTGGAGCCCGAGGAGTTGCTGGATCTGTTCACGCCTCACCTGCGCAAGGTCAATGCGGATTTCGACCGCTCATGGGTCCAAAAGTATCACCACCATCGAGTCGATGGCGCCCAACCGATAATTTCCAGGAACTACAGCCAGCGCATTCCCTCTCACCGTACCCCGGTGGCTCGCCTCTACCTGGCCAACACTACCCAGATTTTTCCCGAAGACCGTGGCACAAACTATTCAATCCGGATGGGCCGCCAAGTTGCCCGGATGATGATGGACGACGAAGGGTGACCAGGTGCGGAAAAAAGTTGCTTTTTCCGGTCTGTCAGATACAATCTAGCTTGTCCAAAACCTCTTGACATATACCTGCGGCAGGAGAATAGAGTGGCGTCCCAAATTGATTCGGCCGAACCGAATGGCCCCAAGAACAGAGAGACCCGGCGCAGCTTCCTGACGAAACTGGGAATCGGAGCGGCAGCGCTGGCCTTGGTGGCCGGTTCGCTTTCGGCGGTCCGGGGAATCGGGTCCAACAGCAGCGCAGCGGCCAAGAACTTGGAATTCCCCGAAGAGGGTTCGATTTTCCATCCTGCCGTCGACCCACGACAGGACCCCCGCCGCAACAGCCAAACCTGAGATAGCTGAACATTCCGGTTGATTCGGTGGCCCGGCCTGATGGCGGGCCATCAGTCTTATAAGACCACCCTGAGAGAGTCAACAATGCCTGAAGCGAGATTGACCGTAGGCAATGTGGAAATTCTATCCCTGAACGACAACGAGGCAACGCTGCCCCTTGGCGACGTTTTCCCGGAGGTACCCTCCGAGGCGTGGACTCCCTACCAGGAGCGGTACCCCAGCGGATTCAGAGACGACCACCTGCTCGCCCATTTCGAGTGCTACCTGATACGGTCAGAGGGCCAGACCATCCTGGTTGACACCGGCTTGGGAGGATCGGCGACGAATCCCAACTCCATCGAGGCTATGGTAGGAGGCGTCGAGGGCAGACTGTTGCAGGAGCTGAGCTCGGCAGGAGTCTCCCCGGGAGACATCAACACCGTATTCTTCAGTCACCTGCACTTCGACCACGTTGGCTGGAATGTTACACACGAGCTTGGTAACAGCCCCAGGGCCACCTTTCCCAACGCGCGATACGTGGCCCACAGGGCAGATTGGGACGTCTTCCAGCAGCCGGAAGTGATGGAGCTCTTTCCGCCCCACTGGGATCTTGCGCTGGGACCCCTGCAGGACCTTGCCGTTCTGGATCTCCTGGACGGAGAGCGCGCTCTCACCAGCGAGATAACTGCCATCCCTACCCCTGGGCACACCCCCGGCTCTATGAGCCTCGCCATCGTTTCAGGCGGGCAGCGGGCATACATCATGGGGGACGTGTTTCATGGCCCGGCACAGGTTACCGAAACGGGGTGGAAGTTCAGCTTCGATATGGACCCGGACCAGGGAGTTGCCACGCGGGTGTCAATGATCGAGCGCGCCGAATCGGAGGACGCCATCATTGCCATTTGCCATCACGGTGGCTTCGGACGGGTGGTCCGGGCCGAGGGACGCCGCTACTGGCAGCTTGTTTCCTAGCGTCTGCCGAACTCCCGCTCCACGTGGTAGGAGCTGAAATGTACCATCGTCGGGCGCCCATGGGGGCAGGTGTGGGGATTGGAGGTGGACTCCAGTTGCTCCAGCAAAGCCTGCATTTCCGCATAGACCATTGCCTGTCCCGCTCTTATTGAAGCGTGGCAGGCTATTGAAGCAGCCATCACGTCCTCTTTCTGACGGGTCAGCCCCTCCAGGGTCGCCATGTCAAGAATGTCTATAAGCGTTTTCGCTGGATCATCTGCCGTGAGAATCGCTGGTACGGCCCGCAACAGATAGGTACGCTCTCCGAAGGTTTCCAGTTGGAAACCGTAGTCAGTAATCGCCCCAAGGTTATCGTGAAGAGCGGTGGCATGGGACGGCGTCAGCTCCACGGGGACCGGCGTAAGCAGGGGTTGCGATACGGAATTACTCTCACCCTTGTGGGCACATATGCGGTCGAACAACGTGCGCTCGTGAGCAGCGTGTTGGTCGACGAGGAACATCCCTTCCGGCCCCTCGGCAACGATGTAAGTCAGCTTGAGCTGGCCGACCACTTTTAACGGCACAGCGGGCCGCCCCAGCAGCGAGAGGGTTTCCTCGGCTGTTGCAGGTCCCGGCTCGGATCGCCTCTGCAGGTCAGCGCCGCGGGTGGTCCCCAATGACCTGGCAGAGGTGAACCCTCTCCCCGTTCCCGGAAAGGCGCCAAAAGAGGTGGCGACGCTGTTGAGGGGACCGGCCGAGGGGACCGGAGATTGTGCCATCAGCGCGGCTCTCACCGACCGCTGCGCCAGGGAGAACACCCTGTTCTCCTGGTGGAACCTCACCTCTCTCTTTGCCGGATGAGAGTTGACATCCACCTCCTCGAAGGGCATTACCACGTTAACGGCGGCCACCGGGTGGCGTTTCACCTGCAGCAGCCCGCTGTAGGCCTCCTCCACGGCGAAGGACAGCATCCGGCTCTGGATCAAGCGGCGGTTGACGAAGAATGTCAGATAGGTCCTGTTGGCCCGGCTGACGCTGGGAGCGGCAGCGAATCCCTCTATTGAATAGCCGGTCTCCGGGTCATCCGCCTGGACTTCCAGCATGCTCCGGGCAACCTGTGAACCGTATACCGCTAGGAGCGCCTCTCGAGGTTGCCCATTGCCGGGAGTAGCCAGGGAGGCCCTTCCATCGTTCACCAAGCGGAAACGGACCTCCGAAAACGCCAGAGCGTAGCGGCTCACCAACTCCTGGATTCTCGCGGTCTCCGCCTGGGCCGAGCGCAGGAACTTGCGCCGCGCCGGTTGATTGCCGAACAGGTCCGAGACCTCGATGGAAGTGCCGGCAGCGCAGCCCTCCCTGCCGGACTGGACGGTTTCTCCCCGCTGCAAGGTCATTCCGAAGCCGATCGAATCGCTCTGGGGACGAGTCTGGATGGCAACCCTGGAGACAGCTGCAATGCTGGGGAGCGCCTCGCCCCGGAATCCCATGGTCTCGACGCGGTCAAGCTGGGCGGGGCCGGTCAGCTTACTGGTGGCGTGGCGCAGAAAGGCTGTTGGCACCTCATCGGCTGGAATGCCGTCACCGTTATCGACAACGCGGAGACTCTCAGTGCCGCCAGCACGGATCTCTATGGTGATCTGAGTCGCGCCAGCATCTATGGAGTTCTCGAGCAACTCCTTGACAACCGACACCGGACGCTCAACAACCTCTCCCGCCGCGATCATGGCGGCAAGGTCAGGCGGCAAGACCCTAATGGGCACGGCTGGCCACTAGAAGAGGGGAACTATAGTGCCCTTGGCTCGATACTGCTTGTCCTCGGACGTGCCGGTTGCGGCAAAGTCCTGCGCAATTCGGTAGACGCGCTCCATTTCCTTGTCGGGCGAACGTTTGAAGAAATAGGGTGGAACCCAAACTCCTCCGAAAGCAGCCACAACCTCGGGATAGTCGTCGATCACGAATTCCGGCTCGAAAGGCACACCCAATTCCTCCAATCTCTCGTGGAAATGATGAGTAGGCTTTTCGAATACGCCGCTCACGTAAGGTTCCAACTGGTGCTTCTCGATTACCTCCCACCGTTCCCCCATCCCGGACCAGATGTAGATTTGGTGGTTCTCGTCCAGCAGTGCCTGGAAAGTTTCCTTGGTTTGGGGGCGCAGACTGTTGTCCAAGCCAAGGATGGTGTAGTCGACATCAAAAAAGATCTTCATTCGTGGCAACAGGCCCTTATAGCTCCGGCTTCCTCCTGAGAACAGCCAAATACACGGCTGGGAACAGGAGGCGACTTGCCAAGTATATTACATTCAGGCGAATGCTTCAGCATCAGGCAAGCAAAAGCATCAGCCAAGTGTTGGCAATTCGAAACCATCCCGCAAGGTGCTATGACTTGGCAGCGGAGACCACCGAATCCAGCACGGCAGCTCCTCCACCGACAAACAGCTGGTCTCCCACTCGCATCATGGGCCGCCGGACCAGCTTCGGTTCCTGCAGCATTAGCTGAACCATCTGGTCCTCGGGCAGTTCCTGTCCCGCCAGTCCCATCTGTTTCAGGCTGGGGCTGCGTTTGGCGAAGATCTGCTCAATGCCGGCCATGCCGGCCATTTCCCTCACCTCACCCTCGGTGAGGGGCTCTTTGAAGTAGTCTCTTTCCTGGATGGATACTTCATTCTGCAAGAGAAACTCTCTTGCTTTGCGGCATGTTGATCAACGAGGCCACCAATACAGACTAACTGGCTTACTCATGTCATCCTCGAACTAGTTTTATGATCGTCAGCAAACCGAATATCGGCCTGCGTCCATTCTATAACCGTTGGCAAAACTCAACAAACAGGGGCACAAGGTATTCCTGCCCTCGTCCGTCCTGTTTTTGCGAAATGGCGTCCGGCGGGGGCCGCCCAGCTGCCAAATTCGCGAGTAGCAAGGCAAATGTCCAGATTTCGATTCTGCGGCCATTTGCTGCCATACCCAGCACATTCCGACCAAATCGGTGCCGGTGGCCTTTGCCGAATCTTTGCTCTCAGAGGCACTCTCTACGGTATGGAGTTATGGTCAGGATTGGCAATCGGAAAGGGTCAGCAAAGTGGAGTGTGGACTGGGAGAGCCCGGATGACGCGAGGGCTGTAAAGCAGGAGACTTGGAATTGGAACCCAGGCACCGATGAAGTGGGTTCTGCCGTAGGAGAAAACCCAGAGGAGTCCTTCGACTGCCACAGGCGAGATTCCAACCTCCTGCAGGCAAGAAACGTCAGGCCATTGAATCGGCCTGTTCCTGCAATTCGTAAAGCTTGTTCAGGGCTTCCAGCGGCGTCATGTTGGAGACGTCCAGCGTTCTCAACGCTTCAACCAATTCAGTTCCTGGCGCGAACAAAGCGAGTTGCTGGGACGGCGCAGCGCGACTTGCGCGTTTCCTTGCCCCGCCTCGCTGGAATTCCAGATCGTCCAACACCTCCCAGGCACGCTTCACCACCCCCGGAGGCATTCCGGCCAGACGAGCCACGTGGACACCGTAACTCTTGTCTGCCCCACCCGGCACTATGCGGTGCAGAAACACGACCTCACTGCCATCCTCCGCCACTGCCACGCACAGGTTACGGACGCCGGGCAACGATGCAGCCAATTGCGTCAGCTCGTGGTAGTGAGTGGCAAAGAGGGTCTTGCATCCCAGCCTTGGGTCATTGTGGAGATGCTCGATGACGGACCTGGCAATGGACAGTCCATCATATGTGCTGGTACCCCGGCCGATCTCGTCCAGTATCACCAGCGAGCGGGGCGTGGCCTGATTGAGGATGGCTGCTGTTTCGACCATCTCGACCATGAATGTCGACTGACCCGTGGCCAGGTCGTCCTGCAGACCGACCCTGGTGAAGATCCGGTCCACCAGCCCGATATGCGCCTCGGCGGCAGGCACGAAACTCCCGATCTGAGCCAGCAAGGTAATCAGCGCCACCTGACGGATGTAGGTGGACTTTCCCGCCATGTTGGGGCCTGTTATCACCAACACTCGAGAATCGCCGGACAGCTCAACATCATTGGGAACGTAACGGCCTGATGGCAATACCCGTTCCACCACCGGATGCCGACCGTCGAGTATGCGGATGATGCCTCCCTCGTCCACAACCGGTCGCACGTATCCGTTGTCCACTGCCGCTTGGGCAAGCCCGCAGAAAATGTCCACCTGTGCGATGCTCACAGATACGCGAGAGATGTGCATCACCGATTGTGCTATCTGTTCACAGACACGCCGGTAGGTTGCAGCCTCGGCCTCCGCCAGACGCTCCCGGGCGTTCAGGACGATGGACTCGTACTCCTTCAGTTCGGGGATGATGTAACGTTCCGCGTTGGTCAGGGTCTGCCGCCTGATGTAGTCGTCGGGCAGGGAGTCGGCCTGGGATTTTGACACCTCGATGTAGTAGCCGAAGACCTGGTTGTAACCAACCTTGAGGGAACGGACGCCCGTTCTCTCCCGCTCCTTTTGCTCCAGTCCCGCGATGTACTGCCGAGCGTCAACACTGGCTTTCTTCAGAGAGTCAATATCCTCGGCGAATCCTTCCCGGATGACGCCGCCCTCCCCCACACTGCCCGAGGGGTCGGGATCTATTGCAGCCTCGATCAGTGCGACCACCTCAGGTACGAGAATCAGTTCCGCTTTCAGCCAGGCAAGGCCCGCGCCTAGTGACTCAACCCTCTCCCTCAGTTCAGGGACCACCTCGAGCCCGGATTTCAGAGCAAGGAGTTCACGTGGAGCAACGGAACCCGCGACCACCCGGCCGATTATCCGCTCCAAGTCGGCGACCCCCGTGAGGGCCGACGCCACCGCAGCGCGCTCCAGACCGTCGCGGTAGAAGCTGTCGACGGCATCCAGTCTTCGCTCCAGTTCAACCAGGTCCAGGAGTGGCTGGCCGAGCCAGCGGCGCAACAACCTTGCCCCCATCACCGTTCGAGTACGGTCTACAGCGCCCAGGAGGGATAGCTCCCGCTCACGGTCCCGGCCTCCCTCGAACAGCTCCAGGTTGCGTCGAGTCCGGGCGTCCAGCGCCATGTATTGCTGCACGGAATAGACGGCAAGATTATTCAGCTGCACCTTGGCCGTCTTGCGGGTGCGCTCAAGGTAGCTGACGATGGCGCCGGCTGCGGCTACGGCCAATGGCAGCCCCTCGCAGCCAAAGGCCTCGAGGGTGAGTACGCGAAAGTGAGCCAGGAGGTTGGCCTCGGCCCGGTCGCGGTCGAAGTCGGCGCTGTCCACAGGGCTGAGGCGCCAAGCGGAGTCCGTAAACTCGGCAGCGGCTTCATCATTTTTCGATACAAGGACTTCCGCAGGAGCCACGCGCCCCAACTCAAGGGGTACCTGGTCTACCGGCAATTCGGTGGCCGCGAACTCTCCGGTTGTGATGTCAGCGTAGGCCAAACCGGCCTGCCCGCCCCGCACCAGCACTGCCGCCAGGTAATTGTTGACCTGCTGGTCGAGGAGGGAGTCCTCAAACACGGTACCCGGAGTGATCACCCGTACTACGTCGCGCTCCACGAGTCCCCGGGATGTCGCCGGGTCGCTCAACTGCTCGCAGACGGCGACCTGGTGCCCCTTTTTCACCAAGCGCACCAAGTAGGACTCGATGGAATGTGCGGGCACTCCGGCCATCGGGACCCTCAGGTTCTTCCCGAGGTTGCGACTTGTCAGAGTGATGTCCAGTTCGCCAGCTACGAGGCGCGCGTCATCGTCGAATGTTTCATAGAAGTCGCCCATCCGAAACAGAACGATGGAATCCCGGTAGGCTTCCTTGATTTTCAAATACTGTCGACGAATTGGCGTCACGAATCACGCTTCAGGAAGGTTGGATTATGTAATTCTATAACAAAGCCAGAATATCGGCCGGGAGGATGCTCACCCCGCCCCCAAGCAAACAAGAAAGAACCCTCTCTGCGAAGGAGAGGGTCCGACTCAAGCCACGGGATCACCGGGTCTATTCTTTCCAGAACCGCTCTTCCTTGAAACGCCAGCCCTGCGGGGGAAGCTTGGACTTCATTTCCTCGATCATACCCGGGTGGCCACAGGCATATATCAAGGTGTCGTCCTTGGGTAGATCAAACTCTTCCAAGTATTCCTCGGCAATGGCGTTGACGCGCCCGCAGGCCCCGTCCCAGCGTGCATTCCGCGGGTCGGCAGGGCGACTAACCGTGGGCACGAACTTAACGACATCGGGGTGGCTGGTCGCCAATTCCATGAATTCGCGGTCGTAAGTGAGCTCGTCGCAGTAACTGGCCCCCAGCAGGACGTAGAAGATGTGGCCTTCCCGACCGTTGTGCAAGTGATCACGCACCATGCTGACCGATGGGGAAACCCCGGTTACGGTCGACAGCATGAAGTGGTGGTGAGCCTTCTGGTCCATGGTGAAAATCCCTTTTGCCCGGGGCCGGATGGACATGGCATCACCAGGCTGCAGGCGCCACATAAGGGGAGTGAGTTCACCGTCGGGGACCAACTCAACGAACACTTCCAGGGCATTTTCGTGAGGGGCAGAGGCGATGGAATAAGCCCGTTCGATGGGGCCGAGTCCCAGCGTGCAATATTGCCCTGGCTTAAAATTGAAGGATCCGCCCTCTTCGGGTTCGAGCCGGATGACCATCAGCTCATCCGTGATGTCCCTCCGCTCAACCACGTGGGCCTTCGGGAAGGCAGGGTTGGGAGTCAGGTCTACGTCCTTATCCCTACCGGTGGCCGTTGACTCTACCATCGTATCTCCCGCCTCCTTTGCTCGAATTACGTTCCCGCCACCTGCGTCGGTTTCCAGAAGGTGGCAAGTCCCCGATCTAATTTCTAGTCCACTGCCGCCTTTATCAACCGGGCCGGACGAACCTCCAGGCCCTGCAGCATGGGAGCCGGATCAAATTCCTCACTGGCCTGCATATCGATAGCCAACTGACCGAACAGGGCGGTGGAGCACACCGTTCCCCGTGGCACACCTGGATTGAACCGCGCCACTCCGGGGACTTGGCCGTCCGCTGTCTGAACGGCGATCTTATCCCCTTCCTCCAAGTTCATACCTGCGCCATCCTGGGGGTTAATCTCGATCCACTCCTCCCGCATGATGCGGTTGCGCTTGCCTCTCACGACTTCCATTTCGCGGTGTTGCTGCAGCAACACCCGGCCCGGGGCAAACCAGAGCGGGTAATCCTGCGAAGGCACAGGCGGGGACGCAAAGAAAGACGGCGTAAGCGGCACCGCCTTGGAATCGCCGAACCCGTCTGCGTACAAGGTCGGGGTGCCAGGGTGGCTTGCGTCCCAGCAGGGCCACTGCAAACCGCGGTGCTGCTTGCTGGCGTAAAGCACCTGCGTTGGCTGCGGGCTTTCCAGCTGGGTGCGGAGTACCAGAGCGCCCTCGCTTTCCAGCCTGCGGTGGGTGATGCCTGCGTAGACCGGCACCAGCGAGGCTATTTCGTCCATGGTCTCCGAAGGCGTCTGGAGAGGAAAAACCTCGGGCTTCAGCCGCTGAGCCAGTTGGGACAGCACCCAACCTTCGCCAAGTGACCCGGTCTCGGCCTTGGACGCAGGCCTGACGCGCTGCACCCGGCGTTCCAGGTTTGTATAGGTGCCGTCTTTTTCGACAAACGTCTGCCTCGGCAAGACCACGTCTGCTCTTTCAGCCAATGGCGTCAGGAAGGTGTCATGCACCACCAGCAGGTCGAGACGGCCAAAGGCGTCCAGAGCATCGCCTATCCTTCCGTTGGTGTAGTTGGCGCTGTCGCCAACTACGACGGCCGCCTTAAGCCTTCCGTCGCCAGCGGCTTCCACCATCTGCGCCAATCCCAAGCCCGCGGCTTCGGGCAACGGAACACCCCAGGCATCCTCCAAGGCCTGCCGGTCAGCGGGCTCGCCGACCCGCCTGTACCCCGGGAGGCGCTCGGGGAGGCAACCGACGTCCCAGGCACCCTGCTCATTGGCGCCGTGACGCATGGGGTACAGACCCGTTCCCGGCCTGCCCACGTTACCCGTGAGGAGCGCCAGGTTCACCAGCGAAAGGACGCAGTCGCGCGATTGACCGGCAGGCACGTTGTCCAGTCCGTAAACTACGGCACCGCTGGAGGCCCCGGCGAACAGCCTTCCCGCTTCGGCGATGTCCTCTACAGCTACCTGGGTCTCTGCAGCGATGTCCTCCATCTCGCGGGAGCGCAGCGAATAGCGAAGGGTCGCCGGGCTCTCGCAGTTCTCCTCCAGCCATTCCTCCCGTTCCAGACCCTGGTCGACAATAGTGCGGAGCAATCCCGCCAGGAGGGTCAGCTCTGTACCAGGGGCTGGGCGCAGCCACATGTGTGCGTATCGCGTAAGCTCAACTTCACGGGAGTCGATTACCACCAGCCTGGTGTTCTTGCGGGCGGCCCGTTTGATGGGCACGCCCACCACATTCTGCTCCTCGGTCACATTGGTGTTGAAGGCGAGGATGCAGTCCGCCTGCTCCAGTTCCCAGATGGAGTTGGTCCCGGCAGCAAATCCGAGGGACGCCTCAAGCCCCAAAACCAGCTCGGGGTCGGTGTTGGAGGTGTGGTCCACATTGTTGGAGCCCATCACGACTCGAGCGAACTTCTGAGCCAGATAGTGCTCCTCATTTGTGCTGGTGGGCGAGGTCAGAAGCGCAAACTCATCACCACCGACCTGCGAAAGGCGCTCGGCGACGAAGTCCAGGGCCTCCTCCCAAGTTGTCTCGACCAGCGCGTCGCCGTGGCGAACGAGCGGGGTCGTGAGGCGGCTGGCATCGTTGACGAATTCCAGTCCGAACTTGCCCTTGAAGCAGGCCTGGCCCTGGTTGGCTGGGGAGTTGATCTCCGGCACGGCCCGAATCAGTTCGTCCTTGGCATTGAACTCAAGATTCAGCTGGCAGCCTACGGGACAATGAGGGCAGATGGAACGCTCGACGCGCCTGGCCTTCTCCCATTTGTGATCTCGTTCCACCAAGGCGCCCACAGGACAGACATCGATGCAGGAACCGCAGAACTCGCACCCGGATTCGAGCAGGGAGGTGCCGAAGGACGTTCCCACCAGCGCCTGCCCGCTGCGCTCGGTAAAGCCTATGGCGTCGTCGCCGCGCAATTCCTCGCAGGCCCTGACACAACGACCGCAGACTATGCAGAGGTTGTAGTCGCGGTCGTAGAAGGGGTCGGACACTTCCAATGGTATGTCTCGATACTTGTAGCCCAGAGGGGACTCGAGGTTCATGCCCAGATAGCGGACCGTATCCTTCAGCTCGCAACGTTCGTTCTTGGGGCAGGTCACGCAGCGATCGTTGACAGAAACGTGGCGCAGGCAGACGTCGTTGGGACCGCAGATGTCGATACGGTGGCAGGTCAAACAACCGTTGGGGTGCTCAGCTATGAGCATCTCCATCACGGAGCGCCTCAGCTGGTCAACGGCGGAGATCTGGTTATGGACGATCATCCCGTCGGCTACCGGCAGGGTGCATGCCGCAGGGAAGCCCCGCTGTCCCTCCACTTCCACCACGCACATCCGGCACGCAGCGTAGGGCTTCATTCCGGGGTGGTAACAGAGGTAGGGCAGGTAAATACCGGCATCGATGGCCGCCTCGAGGACCATCTTGCCGGGTTGGGTAGTAACCTCAACGCCGTCTATGTTTATGGTGATGTCGTCGGGCATCTCGCCTATTCGCTCCCGCGCCTGAAACGCAAGCCTACCGCCGCGACCGGGCGGGTGAATATCTCGGGCCGTTGCAAACGTCCGTGGGACAGGTGTGCTTGAGGATGTGATCTTCAAACTCTCCAGGGAAATACCGGAGAGCGGACGATACGGGGTTGAAACCAAGCTGGCCGTGCCCGCAAAGAGAACCGGCCTGCATGCTCTCGCCGGTCCCTCGCATAAGGTCCAGGTCCTCCGGCTCACCCTTGAGGTCGCAGATGCGTTCCAGCACCTCCAACAGGTGGCTCATGCCCATCCGGCACGGGAAACACTTGCCGCAGGACTCGTACTGGCAAAAGGCGACCAGTGCCCTCGTAAGGTCTACAACGCAGGTGTCCTCGTCGGCGGCGATGATGCCTCCGGACCCGAGAATGGCACCGGCGCTCCTCAGCACATCAAAGTCCAGTATAAGATCAACGTTGTCGGCACCCAGCACTCCACCCAAGGGGCCACCGGTCTGCAGGAATTTCAGCTTCTTGCCGCCACGGATTCCGCCCGCTGCATCGTAAAGCACGTCTTTCAGGTTAATCCCTAGGGGCACTTCCATCATACCGGTGTAGTTCAGCGCACCCGACAGGCACAATATGGCTGTCCCCGTGCTGCGTTCATGGCCGATGCTGGCGAACCATTCGCCGCCCCTGGACATGATTTCCGGCACGTACGCCAGTGTCTTCACGTTGTTGATGTTGGTGGGCCGGCCGAACAGGCCGTACTGCGCCGGAAAGGGAGGGCGGAACCGGGGCATCGCCCGCTTGCCCTCGATGGCCTCCATCAGGGCGCTTTCCTCTCCGGCGACGTAGGAATCCCCGGTGAGGGCCACCTCTATCTCAAAATCAAACCCGGAATCCAGTATGTTTTCGCCCAGAAATCCCAGTTCCCTGGCCTGAGCCACCGCAGTTCGGCATCGGTCGATGGGCCCATCGTGCCCGTGGCGAATGAAGATGTAGCCTTTGCTGGCGCCAGTGGCGTAGCCGCAGAGTATGACACCTTCCACCAGGGTGTGGGGATCGCTTTCCAGAATGGCCTTATCGTTGAACGCTCCCGGGTCGCCCTCTTCGCAATTGCAAAGTATGTACTTGTCCCTCGACGGGTTCCCAGCGAGAAAGCGCCACTTCGTCGCCGTGGGGAAGGCGGCGCCGCCCCGGCCACGAAGGCCGGACTCGTTCACCTGCTGCAACGCATCACCGGGGGTCATCTCCGACAGCGCCCTATGGAGCGCCTTATAGCCGCCGTTGGCAATGTACTGATGGATGTCGAGGGGATCTATGTTCCCCGCATTACGTAAAGCAATCCGGCTTTCCCAAGCGCGCATGGGGTGAAGGGCCAAATCCCTCAGCCCTGCGGGAGCTACGAAGTCGTCGCCGGCACCGGAAGGGGAGAGGAAACCCAGAGCCAGCTCAAGCACCGGCTGGCCTCCAGCGACATGGCTGGCAACTACGTCAGCAGCACGCCCTGGGTCGAAGTTTCCGTAGAATATGCGGGGCCCGCCGGGAAGCTGAACATCCAGCAAAGGCTCTGCGAAGCACAACCCGATGCAGCCAACCTCGGAGAGCCTGGCATTCACTCCCTGAGTTTCCAGCGCCACCCGCAAGGCTTCGACGACTTCAGTTCCCCCAGCCGCCTGCCCACACAGCGCGGTGCCCACCCGAAGCCACGGCAACTCTGCCTCCGACTCCCAGCGCCGTAGGGCTTGCTGCTCCAACTCCTCGAAATTAGAGGGCATGGGCTTCACTGGGCACCCGCTGAGAAGGGGAACCGACATTTAGCATTTTTGTCACGCGCGCGGCCGCTGATTCAGGCGTTACTCGTCCAAACAGATGATGGTCTACGGACATGACTGGAGCGAGGGCACAGGCGCCCAGGCAGGTGTTCAGCCTGACAGACAAGCGGTGGTCAGATCTTTCTCCCTCGCTTTCCAGCCCTGAAGCATTCAGAACGGCCCTCACCACTGCCATGGAACCCGAAAGGTGGCAGGACGCTCCCCAGCATACCTCCACCTGACACGCGGCGGGCGGCTCGAACCGAAAGTTGGGATAAAAGGAGGCAACAGCCCAAACGTCGTTGATGGTTGAACCTGTGAAGCCAGCAACTATTTCAACGGCCTCACGGGGGATATAGTGGAGCTCGTCCTCGACGGCCAGCAAAGAGGAGAGTATCGTAACCGTGGGTTGGGGCTGGCCCCGGACGGCCCGGTCTATACGTTGCTCCAGACCATCCATTCGGCAGTACTCCTGGGTCCCAAAATCGGTGCCAATCCAGCTCCACCAGCCGTGGCATCGCTTTTGTTATCCCATTCGTGAAGAAATTAACAAACAACCCGATACTATCATACTGCTCGATAGCCGTTCAACCGAGTTACGGCCCAACTTACGTCAAACAGAGCTTGAATATGGGCTGGCAAAATTAAGGGCGGGCCTATGCCCGCCCCTATTCATCCTTTGTACGGTCCGCACTGAAACAGGCGGCCCTTCAGGGCTACTCCACCCGGGCTACGCTGCCAAGCAGTATACGCTCGACTTCCGGCAGCAAGGCTTCGGCCCGTTCACGGCATTCATCGTCGCTCAGACTGGAGAGGGGATGCGGAGCGACGGCGTATTCGTAGTCCGGCACGCCCATCATGCGGGTCATTGCCTTTGCCGTGTTGTTGAATACGTGGGTGATGATGGAGGCGGTCGGGAGGCCCAGGCGCTCCATTTCAATTCCGTCGTGCACACTGCACGAACTGCAGGACCCTCAATCACCCACCCCGGTGATGAGCACATCCACGCCGTTGAGCATGTTCTCAATAACATCAGGCTTGGTGGGCAGTGAGGCGGAATGTTTGTTGAACATCCGGACTTCCTTCAGCCCGTGCCTCTCCTGCAACATTCGGCCCAGCTCGTTCAAAACCTTGTCGGA
This sequence comes from Dehalococcoidia bacterium, assembly GCA_965219395.1. Classification (GTDB taxonomy): domain Bacteria; phylum Chloroflexota; class Dehalococcoidia; order Lucifugimonadales; family UBA3495; genus VXOI01. The sequence goes on along the minus strand of CBDCNN010000002.1, from coordinate 1,681,648 downwards.
ATTGGCCTTGGAGTTCTCCAGCAGCCCAAGGGTCTTGCCCTCCAGCGAGTTGGGCCGGTCATTGAGGTGAAAGTCGCCTACCTGCAACTCCAAGCCCGAGGGGTCAACCAGTCTGACGTTTCTGACCATAACCGTATCCGCCATAACGCCCTCCATTTCGAATTTCAACTGTCCGCTTGTCTATGGCAGTGAACTACACAATCCGGATTTTTTCAAGTACCGAGTTGCTACGCAGGCATCTCGATTTTGCGAGTGCGAATCTGGTAGTTGGTGGTGTCGATGATTGCGCTGTTGCGCCCACCCGTGCCGCCTCCCATCACGATTATTATGTCGTCCGGTTCCCGGGAGCAGCGACGAAGTATCTGGTCGTCGCCCTCGCGCTCCGGGCCCTGTGCCACACCGAGGCGTATCAGTTCCGCCTGGGGGCGTGCGGCGTGCTCCATCAGGTACTCCTGGATGCCTCGCCGGGTCCAGCCATCACTGCCCAGCGTGATGGCATGCTCCGGTCCGAAGACCAGCGCCCACTGAGCGGGAAAGCGCCAAGCCAGGCTGGCGCTCTTCAGCGTATCCGCGACCGAGGCCAGGATGACTTCCCCGGTCTGCCCATAGGCGTTGCTGACGGTGATGGGGTTGTAAGCCACGGCGATGGTGACCGTGCTGTCCCCGGCCTGGAACCCCCGGCTCACGTGCAGCGGCTCCCACGGCGAGTCCTCCTCGTTCTCAGCGAACGTCAGGGTGTACTTGCTTGGGTTGCCAAGGGTGCCGCGGTCGAGGATACCAGGGCGCGCCTCAAATCCGTTCATGAAGCAGAGACGCACGGCCCGGCCTATGCAGGCATTGGCCCGGTTGCCGGGGCCGAAGATGCCGTCCCTCGAATTCATTTCGAGGGTATGCCGGATGGGCCCGTTGACTATCATCAGGATGGCCGGCGAACTCGTGGACGAGGCGGCCATGTTGACGTAGTTCTTTTCTTCATCGAGGGTGTGGAGCGCGGTGGTCAGCACCGGGAAGTACTCGGGGAGGCAACCAGCCATCACGGCATTGGCAGCAGCATTCTCCGCCGTGAGAACACGGCGCCGCATATCGAAGGTGATGATCTCTTCCTCGCCGGTGAAGCCGGAAAGCTCCAACATCTCCCGCACCTTGTATTCCACGGGCGGGACCACAGGAAGGCCATCGCTCCAACCCATCCTGTAGCATTCCTCTATGATTTCCACCGTGTCGCTGAATTCGACGATCTCAGAACGGTTCATTTCGCCAACCACTCAAATTTGCTCTTAGCAGAGTTAAGTTGATAGAAGCGCTAGACATTGAGGCGCAGTTGTACGCCCGCCTTTTCTTCCTGTATCCGGGCCACCGCGTCGGAGTCCTCCGGGCCGAAACCGCGGAACATTGCCTCCACGTGGCGCTGGTCAACGAGGTTGGAGAGGTCCATGGGGACCCCGTACTCGCGGCCAAGGTCGGTGGCCAGCCGGACGTCCTTGGCGGCCAGGGCCGTGGCAAAGCCGGGCTCAAAATTGTCCTGGAAAAGGAAACGAGGGAACTTCTCGGTCAGGCGCCTGGAACTGCCGGAACTGTGGGCGATTACATCTGCCAGGGTGGCCAGGTCCACGCCGGCCTTCACCCCGAGCGTCAACGCCTCAGACAGGAGAACGCCGATGCCCATGCTCATCAGGTTGTTGCAGATCTTGCAGACTGAGCCGGCGCCAACGTCGCCGCAATAGACCACGTGACTGCCGATAGCGCCCAGCGTGGACTCGAACCGGTCAAACGTTGCCCGGTCGCCTCCGACCATCACTGCCAAAGTGCCTGCCGCCGCGCCATAGGTGCCGCCGCTTACGGGCGAGTCCAGCAGCGTCACTCCCCGGGCCGAACAAGCCTGGTGCAGGTTCCGGACCACCGTCGGAGAGTTGGTGGAGAGGTCGAAGATTACGGTCCCGCTACCGGCGCCCGCCAGGACTCCGTCCTCGCCCGCTATTACCGCCTCGACGTCCCTGGGAACGGGGAGGCTGGTTAGGACCGCGTCGTTGCCCGGGGCGGCCTCTCTGGGGCTGTCCGCCCACCTGGCGCCCATCTCCAGCAGGTTGGTTGCGGCCTCGCGACGCAGGTCGTGAACGGTCAGCTGGTGGCCTGCCTTGATCAGATTGGCGGCCATCGGATTGCCCATGTTGCCGGTTCCGATGAACCCTAGTTTCATCCTGTTCTCTCCTGTCCCGGGGTGCTGGCCTGTCTCGCTGTGGTGACCCGCGGCGATGGCCTGTCTCGCTGTGGTGAACCCTCTCGCGGTGCTGGCCTGTCTCGCTGTGGTGAACCCTCTCGCGGTGCTGGCCTGTCTCGTTGTGGTGACCCGCCTCGCTGTGGTGCCCTGTCTCGTTGTGATGACCCCGGTACGCGGTCGAAGCCACCCCGGCCCTGCGGAGGGGAACTCGCCGCTTCCTGTCCCGGACCAACGCGCGGGCGCACTCGAGGGGTCTCTCCCCCTTCCAGGTCCGCTGGGCCATAATTCCCCACGCTCTCTCGCCGATAGGGCGGAGCGTAACCGCTGGGAGTTTCTCTGGGCGCCCTCTCAGGTGGGGCTGCGCCTGAATGCCGTTCCGCTTGCTCGTCGAAGGTCTCCTTGGCTACTCGGAAGGCGTTAACCGCGGCCGGCATTCCACCGTAGAAAATCATCTGTGCGATGATCTCGGATATTTCCTCTTCAGTCACTCCGATGTTCAGGGCTCCGGTGATGTGCCGCTTGATCAACTGTGGGCTATGGCCAAGGACAACCAACGCAGCGATGGTGCAGAGACTGCGAGTCCGCAGGTCAACGGCGGGGCGGTTGTAGATCTCGCCGTAGACTACCGCGTCGACCAACCCCATAACGTCGGGCGCCAGTTCGAGCATCGCGGCGGGTGGTTGCGGATTGTTGTCCGGACCGTAATAACGCATCCGGAACTCGGCGGCGGCCTCCTCAAGGTCGACGGTCTCTAATTCATCGTCGTCATCCTCTCCGTCCGGGTCGTCGTCACCCTCAAGTTCCAGTTCATCCTCGATGTCGCGCTGGAACGGAGGCACGTATGGGTCGCCTTCGTCGTCGTAGTCAGTGGTCACGGCTTTCTCCAGTCTGCCTGTTCCAGCAGACGGGTTACAGGATCTGCCAGTAGCGACGCCCTTCCTTCCTTATCACCCGGCCGATATGGTCGTCGGGATGGAAGTGGCCGGCGGCGATAACGATATTTTCGGCCTCGGCACGCTCAAGGACATGCTCGCGGTTGCGGGCACTGGCCTCCTTGTCGGTGTCGACACCGGCGGTCCAGTCGGGGCGTTCCACCTGCACCTTGCTGTGCAGAAGGTCGCCGACGACCATGGCCCGCTCCCCCTGGGACGTGATGTCTATGACCATGTGACCGGGGGTGTGTCCAGGGGCCGTGAGCATTTTGACCTCGCCGGTGATCGTATGTTCATCATCGACCAGGTCCATCGCGCCCATGCCCTCCAGCGGCACCACGCTATTGGTGACCTGTGGCGCGCTCCCGATGACGTCGGGCTTGGTGAAGTACTCCCAGTCCAGCCGGGGCACGAGATAACGGGCCTTGGGGAAGGTGGGTGCGGGGCTCTCGCCAGTGTAGTCGACGTTCCAGCCCACGTGGTCGCCGTGCAGGTGGGTGTGGGCTACCACGTCGATATCCTCGGCGTTGACATCCTTGAGTTTGAGCTGATTTACGAGGTCTCCCGTGCGGTTGCCGCGGTCAGGATGTGGACCGGGGCCCATGCCTGTGTCCACCATAATGGTCTTGCCCTCTGAACGAAGGAAAAAGTGCAGGTAATAGAGTTGAAGCTGCCCGCACTCGAGGGCGTTCTGATGGTCGTGCCAGTCGGGTTCCGAAGTCGTTGGGAACATCATCCACGGATCACGGGGCGGGGGCACCATGTCAAGCACTGCGACTATATCGACGTTACCTATCCTGATCTGGCCTGCCACAACTTGCCTCCTGAATCGACGATTTGGCGCGGAAAACCTAGTGCCGCAAGAGCCTAATACTGTATGAGAGAAACGAAGTCGCGTCCCGCCAGCCTGTTTCTCCCTTCCAGGAACGAGAGTTCAATTACGACCGCCAACCGGACCACCTCGCCTCCGCAAGCCTCCACGAGATGACAGGCGGCCGCGAGGGTGCCTCCGACCGCCAGGAGGTCGTCGATAACCAGTGCCCGTTGCCCCGGGGAAATGCCGTCGGTGTGAATCTCCAGCACGTTGGAGCCGTATTCCAGGTCATATTCAACGGCATGCGTCTCCCACGGAAGCTTCCCAGCCTTTCGCACAGGGACTAGGGACTTGCCCAACTCCCGTGCCAATGGGGCCCCGAAGATGAACCCCCTGGATTCAACGGCAACGATGGCGTCGAAGTCGATGTCGCTGCACTTCCTGGCAAGCAGTTCGACCGCTTTACCGAAGGCATCGGGATTCGCCAACAGCGGCGTAATGTCCTTGAAGATTATGCCCGGCTCCGGAAAGTCCGGGATGTCGCGAATGTAGTCCTTCAAGTCCATGTTGGCACTAATCAATCCAGGCCAGGTGATTTGGACAATCGAATCCGGGAGGAATCCGGGATGTGGAATGCGGCAGATACGAAATGGGAGCGCGGGCAGTGTAAGATACGCCTATTTCTCAGTCAACCCGACCATCCAGGCAACGCCCGCCCACGGGGGGGAAAAGAAAGGGAATATTAAGGGGAACCGGTTTGACTTAACGCAGGTTGGTCAATATAATCAATGCCAGATTCCGTGATTGGATATGTCCCTCCGCAGAGTTTCGGATAGCCCCGCTTTAGTGGGGCTATTTTGTAGTGTCTAAGGGAATTCAGCGGTCGAGCGTCCCAGGGCGGGATCTCGGAGTGGCGATCCAGATCGCACTCGGGCCAAAAAGGGTTCGTTGATGCCCCTGTGGCGCAAAGGAAGCGCAGTCGATTTGTAATCGACAGGTTAGGGGTTCGAATCCCCTCTGGGGCTCCAAATGCACCTTGACACGCCCAAGGCTACCTTATGAAAGACAAAAGGCATTGCACCCTTAATGGTGTGTATGCGAATATGGATATACCTTGGGTTTTGGAGGGGTGGGTGAGTGGTTAAAGCCACCAGACTGTAAATCTGGCGTCCGGAAGGGCTTCGCAGGTTCGAATCCTGCCCCCTCCACCATAATTGAGGGAACCGGAATCGTCCGCAACGGACGACACCTGTTGCTGACGGATCGGAGTTTAAAACTCACGTAAGCCCAGATAGCTCAGCGGTAGAGCACGTTCTTGGTAAGAACGGGGTCGGCGGTTCAATCCCGCCTCTGGGCTCCAAACGATTACCCAATAGCAGCAGGGGATTAAGGAGGACACGGCACAACATGGCCAGACAACAGTTCGACCGGTCGAAGAACCATGTGAACGTGGGAACCATCGGGCACGTAGACCACGGCAAGACTACTTTGACATCCGCCATCACCAAGGTGCTGGCCGACCGCGGCCAGGCCAAGTACCTGGACATGGATTCCATTGACAACGCCCCGGAGGAAAAGGCCCGCGGGGTAACCATCGCCATCGCCCACGTGGAATACGAAACGGATACGCGCCACTATGCTCACGTGGACTGCCCGGGCCACGCCGACTACATCAAGAACATGATCACGGGCGCAGCCCAGATGGACGGCGCAGTGCTGGTGGTGAGCGCTCCCGATGGGCCGATGCCTCAGACCCGTGAGCACATCCTGCTCGCCCGCCAGGTGGAGGTTCCCCGCATCCTGGTCGCCCTGAACAAGGTCGACATGATGGATGACGAGGAGCTTCTGGAGCTCGTGGAACTGGAAATTCGCGACCTCTTGAACCGCTACGATTTCCCCGGTGATGACACGCCGATAGTACGGGTCAGCGGTCTCAAGGCCCTGGAGGGCGAATCCGACTACGAGCAGGGAATCGTCGAATTGGTGGACGCCATGGACGGATGGATTCCCATTCCCCCCCGCGCCACCGAATTGCCTTTCCTCATGCCCATCGAGGACGTATTCGGCATCAAGGGACGTGGCACTGTCGTTACCGGACGCGTCGAGCGTGGCACCATCAAGGTCGGCGAACCGGTGGAGATTATCCGATTCGGCGACACCAGGGCCACCGTAGCAACCGGTCTCGAGATGTTCCACAAGTCCCTGGACGAAACCGTCGCCGGTGACGCCGTTGGCGTTCTGCTGAGAGGCGTGGACCGGGATGAGGTGGAGCGCGGCCAGGTGCTGGTGAAGCCAGGCTCCATGCGGCCTTACACTAAGGCCAAGGCCGAGGTATACGTGCTCAGCCGCGAGGAAGGTGGACGTCACACTCCATTCTTCAGCGGTTACAAGCCGCAGTTTTACATTCGAACCAGCGACATCACCGGATCCATCGGACTGCCCGAGGGAGTGGAAATGGTGATGCCTGGCGACAACGTGCAAATGGACATCGAATTGATCTCCCCGGTACCCTTGGAAAGCGGAATGCGCTTCGCCATTCGCGAAGGCGGGCGGACCGTGGGATCCGGTGTGATCACCGAGGTGGTGGACTGATATGGCCAGAAAGAACGCCGATATCCGGCAGATCATCACCCTGCAATGCGGCGATTGCAGGGAGCGGAACTACACCTCTATGAAGAACCGCCGCAACGACCCGCAGCGTCTGGAGTTGCGTAAGTACTGCTCCCGCTGCCGGACCCACCGCGCTCACCGGGAAGTAAGGTAGCACAGTGGCGAGAGCCAGTTCGCGGGCTCAGCGAATACTGGCCCCCTCGGGGGGCGGTCGCATCACGCCGGTACAGTTCATTCGTGAAACGTTCGACGAGCTGCGTAAATGCGTCTGGCCCAGCCGGGAGGAAACTGCCCGCCTGACCATGGTGGTCATAGTACTCGCGATCGCGGCGGGTTTCTTCCTGGGAGGACTGGACCGGGTGTTCGGCGAGCTGTTCAACCGGGTGATATTTGGCCTCTAGGAGCACCCGGGCTGGCCGCGGCTCAGTCCACAGTAACCATCGCCCCCCGCCTGCCAAACGGGCTGGGGGCGTGATTCATCAGTCGGGACGGTTCGTATGACGAACGCCAACGACATAACGGAAATCCAGGACCAATCGCAGGACATGCGCTGGTACATAGTGCATACCTATTCCGGCCAGGAGGACCTGGTAGAGAAGAATCTCAACCTCCGTATCAATAGCCTGGACATGGAGGACCGCATCAAGCAGGTGCTGGTTCCCACTGAGGAAGAGGTTGTTTTCAAGGACGGCAAGAGGCGTTCGGAACGCAAGAAGCTCTTTCCGGGGTACATCCTGGTACAAATGAGCATGGATGACGAGAGTTGGTACGCCGTTCGCAACACACCCGGCGTTACCGGCTTTGTGTCCACCGAAGACGAACGGGACAGCCGTCCCAAGCCGGTGCCGCTGGAGGACAAGCAAATTGAGGACATCCTCCGGCAGGTTGAATCGGATTCCACGAGGGTCAAGATCGCCCTTGAACGCGGGGAAACCGTTCGTATCACCGAAGGGCCTTTCGTCGACTTCATCGGCGCCATTAATGATGTCGATGAGAGCAAGGGAAAGGTCCGGGTGCTCGTATCGTTTTTCGGGCGGGAAACTCCTGTTGAGCTGGATTTCCTACAGGTCGAACGCATCTAAAGAGCAAGCGCAGGCCGTTGCCATTTCACCATCCGGGCTGCGGTCATCACTAGGAGCACCAAGTGGCGAAGAAAATTCGCGCAATCATCAAGCTTCAACTGGAAGCAGGAAAGGCCAGCCCGGCCCCGCCGGTCGGGCCCGCGCTGGGTCAGCACGGCGTCAACATCATGGGCTTTGTGAAAGAATACAATGCCCGCACCGCCAATGATGCAGGCACCATCGTGCCGGTGCATTTGACGGTATTCGAGGACCGTTCCTTCACCTTCGTAACCCGCACCCCGCCAGCCTCGGACCTGTTGCGCAAGGCGGCAGGGGTTGAGAGGGGATCGTCAGATATAAGGCAGGGACGCGTGGGCACAATCAGCAGGGATGCGCTGCGCGAAATCGCCCAGGCCAAGCTACCTGATTTGAACGCAGGCAGCGTCGACGAAGCGATGCTGATCATCGAAGGAACAGCCCGTAGTATGGGCATTAACGTTTCGGGGGATTAGAACATGTCCAGCAGAAGCCGGCGCTATAGCAACGTTGCCGAACGGGTTGATCCCGACGGGGCCTACAGCCCCGAGGATGGCATCGAGTTGTTGAAGGAACTCTCGACAGCAAAATTCGACGAAACTGTCGAATTCCACCTCAGAACCAATGTGGACCCCAGACATGCCGACCAGATGGTCCGGGGTGTTGTAAGCATGCCCCACGGACTGGGTAAGCCGGTGCGCGTGCTGGTATTCACCGGAGCTGACGGTGGTGAAATAGCCCGTCAAGCTGGGGCGGACTATGTGGGTGAGGACGATCTGATTGAGCGAATCGAAGGCGGCTGGGTGGATTTCGATATCGGGCTCGCGACGCCGCAGGTAATGCCGAAAATCGGTAAGCTGGGGCGCATCCTGGGTCGCCGTGGCCTCATGCCGAACCCCCGCTCCGGCACTATGGTGCAGCCTCAGGACCTGCCAAGGGCCATACAGGAAGCCAAGGGCGGACGCACCGAATATCGCACCGACCGGACCGCCATTATCCACTGCGCAATAGGAAAGATCAGCTTCGAGACCGACATGTTGCTCGGCAACCTTTCGTCCCTCACATACGCCATCGTCCAGGACCGGCCTGCCGCCCTTAAAGGCCAGTATTTCCGTTCGGCCTACCTGTCCTCGAGCATGGGGCCAAGTATCCCCTTGGACCTCACCGCGGTGCAGGCCTTGCGCCCTGAGGACTAATCGGTTAGCCTAGGTTCACAAACGAATATTCAACGCCAAAGACAGCGGGTCCCAAAGGGATAATGGCCAGACCGCCCGCCGAGGCGCGACGAAGTTTCATCAGGGAATGAATTTACCCTGCGCCGCGTCTTACGTCCGGCGCAGGGTTTTTTGATGACCATCTTTCGTGGGAGGTGAACGTTGCCAACACAGCAGAAAATCGACCAGGTGGGTGAGCTGAAGGACCGGCTGGAACGCAGCACGATTACTTTCGGCGCGGATTACACCCGCACCACCGTGAACCAAATGACCGCATTGCGGCGCGCGATGCGTGCCGGCGGTATCGAGTTCACAGTGGTGAAGAACACCCTGATGTATCTGGCGGCGGATCAGGCCGGGATGCCACAGGTCAAGGATATCGTTCAGGGACCCACCGCCGTAGCCTTTGGCTACGACGACCCTGCGGCAGCAGCCAAGACGATTTCCGACTACGCTCGGGCAAACGCAAATTCCTTTACCATTCGCGGCGCCGTGATGGGTGGGGGAGACTCCCTGGGACCGGAGGGAGTCAATCGACTGGCAACCCTGCCGCCCAAGCCTCAAATGCTCGCCATCCTACTGGCCCAGATGCAGGCTCCAATGTCCCGGCTGGTCGGGGCTCTCATCGGGCCAGTCCAGAACCTCGACAATGTCCTGCGCGCCCGCATGAGCCAGTTAGAGGGCGACTAGCACACTCGCCAGTCCAAAAATCAGAAACGAGGGGACGAGACATGCCACTGACAAAAGATGAAATTATCAGCGCTATCAAGGAAATGAACGTGGTTGACCTGGCTGACCTGGTCAAATCCCTGGAGGACGAATTCGGAGTAACCGCCGCTGCTCCTGTGGCAGTGGCTGCCGCTCCGGCCGGCGATGCCGCCGCTGCTCCTGCGGAAGAGGAAAAGAGCGAGTTCGAGGTCCGCATCGTGGAAATCGGCCCGAACAAGATCAATGTCATTAAGGCAGTACGGGAAGTCACCTCCCTCGGACTGCGCGAGGCCAAGGAACTGGTGGAATCGGCCCCCGCAGCCGTCAAGGAAGCCTCCCCGAAAGACGAGGCCGACTCCGTCAAGGCGAAACTTGAAGAGGCAGGAGCCGTCGTCGAAATCAAGTAATTGGGCCGCGCGGGCGTTTGGAGGATTACCATGGGTCGAAAGGACAGGGAACGGTTCCTCCGTATGAAGGAGGCCAACCCCGACTACGAGGGATTCCGTGGAGCAGCCGCCGTCACTGTAGCTGCACCTCCTCCGGCGCCTGTAACCGAGTCAGTAACCTGCTCTGTTTGCAACCGGCGCAGAAATGTCAGCGTGGACACCATTCCCGAGGACCGCAGCACCTTCGTTTGCTTGCGCTGTCAGCAGGAAGAAGAACAGGCATAAACTGACCCCGGTAGATTTCTTGCCGGGTTCATTAGAAACAGCGAGGGACCGCGACTCCATGGATTGGATCGCGGTCCTTTCGGGTTCCGTCGGGCTCTCCCGGATTGAGTTTCTCTGCGATTCACCACCAGGCTATCGGAACAAGGGAAGTCGGCTGTCCAGAAACTCATAGGCGGTGTTGAACTGCATTTCGCCAGCCGGGCCTATCGGCACCTCTTCGTATTCAACGAAGACGTCCGGCTGGACAGGGTCATTGCCAACCCATCCTCCATTGGGCGTGTACCAGCGCGAGACTGGAATATACAGGGCCGACCCGTTGCTGAGTTCAACAAAATCGTACCCTGATCCCTCACCAAATGTCGGAACTCCGATAACTGTCGCCCTCCCGGCTTGCTGAAGTGCGGCGGCCACGGCCTCTGCCTCCCCAACAGTCTGCCCGTTAACCAGGGTGGCAATCAGCAAGTCCTCTAACGAAAGGCGATTTCGGTCCTCTGAAAATCGATGCTCGCTGCGGACTCCATCCCTGCCCTCGACGAATCGGAATACATCGCCAGCGGGGAGGAATTGTCCGGCAATCTCCGCGGCGGCCTCTTCGAATCCCCCCAGGTTGGAGCGGAGATCCAGGATGAGCGCCAGCATCTCGTATTGCCTCAACTCTTCAAGGAGATCAAACACCTGCTGCCCCGTGTTGTCGCGAAACTCGAAAATCCGAATATATCCAATCCCGCCTTGCCTCAACCTGCCTGACACGGTTGGCAGTTCCACGTTTCCGCGATAGACCTCCAACTCAATAGGATCTTCCTCATCGATTCGCTGCAGGCTGAGTCGGACTTTTGTGCCCTCCTCTCCCTTGATTCGATCACCTACCTCCGGAGGTGTTGCATCCCCCACCGGAACGCCATCAACGGCGAGCAAAACGTCGCCTGGCTCAATTCCCGCCTTTTTCGCAGGGGAATCGTCAAAGGGGACCAAAAGTATTCTGCCCTCTCGCGGAACGACGCGGGCGCCAATACCAAGGTAAGACCCCTCCAAGCTACTTTCCAGCCGCTCCTGGGCCTCTGGCAGCTGCTCTGAGGTCAGGTAACTTGCTCGAGCTTCAGGCAAGCCATCCGTTAGACCCCTGATTAGCGTCTCTGACAACTCATTGGGATCCATATCGGGGTTGGCTTGACGGTAGATCTGGGTGGCCCTCCAGAGGTCGGTGAGTCCGGCAGGAACAGAATTCGGAACTTGTCCTCGCATACGGCCAAGGTCGGACAAAAACGGATAAGGCTCCAGTTCACCCAACTCGAGAATACGATCTATCGCGCCACCGGCCACTGCCCCTTGCCTCAGCCCGTCCGGATCTGCGTAGTTGTCCAGCAGGGCGTGCCAAGCCTCCCAAACCAAGGCCAGGTCATCGGCCTCGTGGGAACCTGAGGGCTCACCGCTACCTGAGGAGCACGCACCAGAAAGCAACACAGAGAGAAGGGAGACAAGGCAAAGCGCCAAAGCCAATCTGGCGTTAACTCTAAGAAACACAATAAAATCCTGGAAAACGGGTGTAGGCAGCAGCATCAATTCTACCAAACGTTGCTGGTTGTGCTGCCCAACCCCATCGTTGCGAGTCCGCTGGGCTGAATGTACACTGGCGCTGAAAATGCAGCGGCTGTTTCTTGGTGCAGCAGTTCGCGCCACTGAGTAAGGAGTATTCAAACATGATCAAGGTCACCGTACTGTACCCCAACGAAGAGGGCAAATCGTTCAACTTCGAATACTGGTCAGGGCCCCACATGGAAATTGTGCACAGATCGCTGGACTCAATGGGGTTGCAAAGGAGCGAACTGGAAAAAGGAGTCTCCGCAGCTGATCCCAACGCACCGGCGCCCTTCCTCGCCATGGCAACCTTGTATTTCAATACAACCGACGAGGTGCACGAGGGGTTCAAGACGCACGGTCGGGAGATTCTCGGCGATATCAAGAACTACACCGACATCTCTCCGCAATTCCAGATCAGCGAAGTCCTCTAGGACACACACATTTGCTGGATATCGCACCCTAATTGGGCGGGCGGCCACCGGACAGGGTCGCCCGCCTTTGAAATTTCGGGGTGTCCGGGAGCCGCCGGACACCGGCTTGCAGAACCGGAAGCAAAATATCGGGAGCCACACAATGACTCAGCAAGAAGACGTCAACGGGGCGAACTCATCGGCAGTCCTGGATGAGTTGTCAGAGCGCCTCATAGAAGAGCACTGGCAATTCTATCCCACCACCGGATCCCGCATTGGCCGGCACGAGTTTGACGGACTTCTTCCCGACCTGTCTCCCTCCAGTGTCAGGCGGCGTGAGCAGAAATTAAAGAGAGGCCTGGAAGAACTGCGTTCTCTGGACACATCCTCCCTGAGCAATCATCAGATGCTTTCGTGGAGGATGCTGGAGCTGTTCCTTCGGAGGGAGCTATTCACTTTCGAAGAAATGAGGCCGTTGGAAAACAACCCGATGCGCCAGGCCGGATTCCTGAATGTGGGCAACTACATTCGCAGGGACTACGCTCCTCTGGAGGACCGCCTTCGTTCCGCCACCTCGGTCCTCCAGCAAGTGCCGGAATTCCTGCGATCACTGGACGAAGCCCTGCGGAGCGATCTCTCGCGGCACATCGTAGACATGAGCGTGGAAAGCTATGGTGGGATGGCGCTTTTTTACCGCAATGATATTTCCGCTTTTGGCAACCAAATCTCTGACCCGGAGATACTCAAGATCTTTCGATCGTCAATCGACGCCGCCGCGTCGGCCCTCGATCATTTCGTTGAGAGGTTGAAAGCACGTTCCCAGGGCGAGGACAATTCTTTCGCCATCGGCGAGTCCCTGTATTCGAGAATGCTGTCCACAGGAGAGGGTCTGGACCTGCCGCTTTCGCGTGTCGCTGCTGTGGGGCAAGCCAACCTGGAGGACAATCTCTCCAGGATTCGCGATTTGGCAGCATCCATAGATCCTCGGAAGTCTGTGCAGGAGATTGTGGACGAGAACAGCCGACACCATCCCACTGCGGAGGGACTCATACCGGATACACGGGACATGCTGGAGGAAATCAGACAGTCGTTACTCGATTTTGACATCATCTCAGTGCCGTCAGAGGACCGCTGCCAGGTGGTGGAGACGCCTGCATACATGCGCTATGCCTTCGCCGCCATGGACAGCGCCGGGGCGTTGGAAACCAAGGCGACCGAGTCCTTCTATTACGTTACGCCCGTAGAGGATCACTGGACACCGGTCCAGGCTGAGGAATGGCTGAGCAAGTTCGACTACAACACACTGAGGATCATTTCCATCCACGAGGTATACCCGGGCCACTTCGTGCACAACCTCCACAACCGGTACGGCCGAGGCCTGCCGCTGGTCAATCGCGCGGCAACATCCTACGCCTTTAGCGAGGGATGGGCACACTACACCGAGCAGATGATGATTGAGACGGACTACGGGCGTGACCGTCCGGACTTACGGCTCACGCAACTGCTGGAAGCGCTGGTGCGCAATTGCAGGTACATGTGCTCAATCGCCATGCACACTGGCAACATGACCCTCGACGAGGCCACTGAATTCTTCGTCGCCAACGCCTACATGGGAGAGTATCCGGCCCGCCGCGAGGCAATCAGGGGGACTTTCGATCCCGGATATCTGAACTACACCCTGGGGAAACTGATGATCCTGAAACTGCGGGACGATTACCGGCGGGAGCAGGGCGACGCGTACTCGCTGAAAGGATTCCACGACCACCTGCTTTCTCACGGTGCGCCGCCGCTGCCATTTCTGAGGACCGCTATGCTGTCAATGGAGGGCGAGCCGCTGTAACGCAACGGCCTGGTAGCTACGCTCTGAACAGACTATGTTTCGCCTGGAATCGCAGTCATGTTCGGAACGTTATCCTGCGGAAGGCCTCGCCATAGTTCCCACCCGAGTCACCGGCGCCCTCCTGGCCCTGCTGACGTATGAATTCGTCCACCTCGTGGCCGGATCGGCCGGATATGCGACTCTCGCCAATCTTTACCGCCTGTGACTTGGCCTCAAGAGAGGAATCGATGCTGACGTAGGCATTTGGCGTCTCGGTTCCCCAAAACAGGACCGTCCCCGTCTTGTGCGGCTCCAGGCCCTCGTCCCGCCACAACTCCTCAAAGTGAAGATGATCGCGGGCGCACGGAAAGACAGCGTCGAGAGTCACCTGTCCGGTGATCCGGTGGTCCCGGTGCCATGCGAGGTTCTTGCGGTATGGCTCAGGGCAGATCACCACATCGGGTCTTACCTGCCTGATCTGCCTCACAAGTTCCCTTCGGAAATCGTCAGTATCCTCCAGGGTCCCGTCTTTTCGTCCCAACGACACCAGCTCCTGAACTCCAAGAATCTTGGCGGCTTCGGCTTGTTCGCGTTCCCGCCTGGCCATCAGCTCGGAACTCGATATCTCCGGGTCGGTGGTGCCCTTTCCACCGTCGGTGCAGACTACGTATCGGACATCGGCTCCTTTGCTAATCCAGTGGGCGACAGTGCCGGCACACCAGAATTCAGAGTCGTTAGGATGCGGTACAACCACCAGTACCCGCTGTGGTGTTTCCTCCATTATTGACACCCTCCCAAATTGGCGGCGCTGCCCATAGCTAAGTCATTTCGGACTCGCTTGGACAAACTCATAAAATTATCCGCTGGGGTATAAACGTAGTCCAACCCAGCGGACTGCGTTATTTCCTTGTCAGTCACTTCACCCGTACCAGTACAAAAATCCCCGCGGAAGCCACTCTCGGCAATTAAGCGATCCGCCTCGGCGGAGCTTTCACGTAAAGTGGAGCGTAACATTTAGCAATGCGTCTAAAACCGTCTCGTTCCATCCCATTCCGACATCGCGTCCAGGGGGAACATGATGTTCCAGGTTCTCAATGGGCCCCGCTGGATATGACCCCCTGGGTGCAGGCGTAGCATGGTGGGAGTTGTCATCGGGATTGGCAAGGGAGAATCGTCACCGTGCCAACCCGAGACGATGTTCAAGCAGCATATTATTCACAATCCTGCCGTTCATGGGCCTAGTCTGCCTGCCGCTGCCCTACTCGCCCGGATCGTACGTCGAACGGGCAACAAATCCGGACCGCTGAAACATCTTCTCGGAGAGTATGCCTCCTGACACGACCACCGACATTGCCTCTTCCACCGACATATCCAGTCGGGTTACCTGGCTGGTCGGTACAATCACCAAGTAGCCAGACGACGGAATCGGAGTGGTTGGCACAAATACCGCCAACACCTCCTGGCCTTCGGCGTCGTACATCTGGGAAGTAACCAGGCCTATGGAACGGATGCCGGGGCGCGGAAAATCTATCAGCACTGCCCCGTTGTAGTGTTCAACTCCATTGGTACCATTGGAGCGGCCGCTGTTGGACAGGAGGCCCACGGCAGTGCGGGTGGTGCTGTAGATGCCCTTTACGACCGGGATTACCTCCATTGCCCTGTGCGCCAGGCCAATTAATCTACGACCCACAACGAACGCGGCAATCAGGCCCACCACATAAATCAGCACCAGGAGTGCGATCAGTCCCGTGCCGTACAGGTCCGGACCGGGCAGCAGGTCCGTTAGCGGCTGCAATATAGGGGTGAGCAGATCAAAAATGAATTTCAGGACAAGGGCGGTGATGCCTATTGGCAACATGACCAGGATGCCAGCAACCAGGGTTCGCTGGAAATGGCCGAAAAGTCGCCTCAATAACGGCTGCCGACGCGGCGTCCTAGCGCCGTTGGCGTTTTGCCGTGGCAAGTCAGGCTGAGGGAAGATCACTGCGGGAGCCAACCGGCAGAAAGCACCGAACCTGTCCCAGTTATTCGTCGTAGTCCAGAAGGGAACCGCGCCGCAAAATGCGGCGCGACCCGAACTGCAACTTTGGATTGCGGAAAGAACGCACTCATATCAACGTTCGGTATCGCAAGAGGACGCGCCACTCAGCGCGCGATATTCCTCGGAAATCATGGAGGCCACGTTGGGCCAGCCCATAAGTTCAGCGCGCCGACGGGCCGCACTGCCCAGGCTTTGCTGGAGACGTTCACTGGAAATTATCATTTCTACCGAGTTGGCAAACGCCTCGGGACATCTCCACGACTTGAGGTATCCGGTGTGTCCGTGATGTACGAGCGTTGGCAGACCACCAGCCCTGGTTGCCACCACAGGCGTGCCGCAGGCCATCGACTCAAGCGCCACCAACCCGAAGCTCTCATAGTAGGAAGGCACGACGCAGACGTCGGCTGCATTGTAGTAAATAGGAAGTTCATCGTGGTCCACCCGCCCGACGAAATCGATCAAGTCGTCCACCTGCCTTTCCTTGGCAAGCTGTCGGACCCTGTCGGTCTCCGGTTCACCAGGGCCGCCGCCCCCGACGACCATCATCCGCAACTCTTTCTCGTCCGACTCAATCTGCGCCGCAGTCTCCACCAGTAGATCCAGTCCTTTCAGCGGCTCTACCCTCCCAACGTACAGGAGGACTTTCTCTCCGTTCAGTCCCAGCTTTCGACGGGCCTCTTTCTGGTCCATGGGGCGAAACTTGGTCAAGTCAACGCCGCAGGGAGCCAACATTACCTTTGAAGGGTCCGCCCCGTACAGCCGCGCCATCGCATCCCGTTCGTGGCCACTGAAAGCCACAATGCGATCGGCCTCAAGCATCGCCTCCCTTTCGACCCTCTCCCGTTCTTCAGGTTCAACTTCACCGGCCCGGGACTGCATCTTAATCAGGGCCAAGGTGTGGAACGTTACGACGTGGGGAATGCCCAGACCCTTTGCCAGCCGCTGACCAAGCCAGGCAGAAAGCCAGTAATGGGAATGGACTACGTCATAATCCAGCCCCTCACGTTGGCAAAAGGACCTGAGATCCCTCAAGAAACCTGGCAGATGGTCGAAGAGTTCAGCGACGACGCCCCCGGAAGGTCCCCCAGGGAGATGGACTACCCGGACGTTCGGCGCAATCCACTCGATCTGTGCATTGGCCTCTTCGTGCTCCCGGGTGAAAATATCTACGGGAATGCCCGATTCTCCCATGGCCCTGGAGAGTTCCCGGACATACACATTCATGCCCCCCGACTTGCCTTGTCCAGGGGCAGCCAGGGGGCAGGCGTGGAACGATATGAAAGCAGCTCGCTCGAGGCTCAACTTCGTTTGACCACCATTCTGTAGAGACTCTTTTGGCTCCCACCCAAGTGGGCCTTATAGGGTTCCGGCCCTCTCAAAAAGTCGAAATGTCGAATGCCTCGCTCAATGGCATCCCTGACGCACATTGCGTGCAATAACAGCCCCACGCTGTAGTAAGAGAGACCGGGATCATATCCACTATTGTACAGCAGCCGTTCCCCCATATAGTCAAAGCACAGGCTTGCAGCTGCGGTTGCGCCGTCCATCTCCAAAAAGAAAAGGCGAATGAGGTCCAACTCCGCCATTCGCCGGGCAAGAGCGCGGAAGTACCCCTCGCGCTCCGGAGTCATGAATTCCTCCTTGTCCGCCTTGCTCATCCGCATCAGGCTCAGGAATTTATCGAAACTCTCCATCACCTCATCGGGCGTCGTGACACAGTACCACCGCCACTCGGTCTGTGTGTCCAAGCGGCGCAATTTTCTGCGCAATTCATGCCTGTCCTTCTTGGAAAGCGACGCCAGATACTGTTCCCAGTCAGCGGGCAACGGAACCCCGGAGGTCACGTCCTCGAACTCGACTTCCACCGAGTAGCCCCTTTCACGGGCCAAGTCGGGGAGATAGACAAGAGTCGGCGAATGCTCGATCAGGGAATCCAGCCTGAATTCAGTCCAATCCCAACCGTCAATTATGTCCAACAGGGTGGAATAGAAAGCTTCCTCGAATCCAGGTCGGACCAGGAAGTCGTTATAGTCGAAAGTGTCGGGGGACCCAACGAATCCCAGCAAACCTTCATGAGTGGAAAGGGATGCGATGCCTCCTGTGCCGCCGTCAGGAGCAGAGAGGGTAAATCCGGTCATGCGGAGTTCGTTGCCAAAGTTCTCCCACCAGATTTCCTGCCACTGCGGCGAAAGAAAGAGACAGGACACGGGGGACACACCCAGCATGGAATCCCATTCTTCGCGAGCGTCGTGGAATGAAGTCAGCGCCGTTGCGCCAAGTGTCAACTGCTGTGTATCAATTCTACTAATGCTTTCTTATCCTCGTAGCTTGCCGACGTTCCGCGCACAGCCGAAGTCAGCATTTTTGTGCCTGGTTTGCTGATGCCCCGCATCGACATGCAGAGATGTTCAGCCTCAAGTTCTACGATCACAATTCGGGGCTGAAGTACCTGCGCCACCGCCTCAGCGACCTCTGCGGTAAGTCTCTCCTGGACCTGCGGGCGTGCCGCCGCAAGTTCAAGCACTCGGCCCAGCTTGCTGATTCCGGCGATCTTGCCCTGGGGCAGGTAGCCCATTCTCGCGTGGCCGAAAAACGGCAGAAGGTGGTGTTCACAAACGGAGAAAAAGGGCAGTTGCGATATCGCTACCGGGTCATTGGCCTCGGTCTCGAAAACCGCGTCTATCTCATCCTCGACCCGTGCGCCAACACCAGCGAAGAGCGTCTGGTACATACGTGCAACGCGGGCCGGAGTTTGCTCCAAGCCCTCGCGCTGCGGGTCTTCGCCAATGGCCTCGAGGATCTCGGACACGGCGCGCTGTATGCGGTTGTTCTCGACCGTGATAGCCTCCTCAGCTGCCGTGATACTTGGCTCGGACTGCAGTCGCCATCAGGAGAGCGCCACTGCCTCAACAGCCTCGAGGGTCGGCTCGACGACAATAGTCTGCGGAGATGCGCTGGAGACGGCCAAGTCCGGGTCCTTCAACCCGTTCCCTGTGAATATACAGACCACACGTTTGTCTGAAAGGTCCAGGCCCTGCCGGTGCAGCTTGATCAAACCCGCAAACGATGCCGCCGACGCCGGCTCGCAGAAAATACCCTCGTGGGAGGCCAATAGCCGGTATCCTTCAAGAATTTCATCGTCGGACACCATATCAATCGTGCCGCCAGAACTGTCGCGCGCCTCCAGGGCCCCTTTCCAGCTGGCCGGGTTACCGATTCTGATAGCCGATGCAATTGTCTGGGGGTTGGCCACCGGCTCACCCCTGACGATGGGCGCTGCTCCCTCCGCCTGGAACCCCATCATTTTCGGCAGAATCGTGCTTCGTCCCAGCTTATAATATTCCTGAAATCCCTTCCAATAAGCGGTGATGTTGCCGGCATTCCCTACGGGAATGAAAAGGTAATCAGGTGCGTCCTCCAGGGTGTCGACTATTTCGAAGGCCCCGGTCTTCTGTCCCTCGAGACGGTAGGGATTCACCGAATTGACCAGCGTGACCTCGTGTTTTGTGGTGAAGGTGCGGACAAGTTCCAGTGCGGTGTCGAAGTTACCGTTGACCATGATGAGCTTGGCGCCATAGGCCATGGCTTGGGCCAGTTTGCCCATAGCCACCTCCCCCCTGGGGATGATCACCAAGGCGGGAAGGCCGCTGAAAGCCCCGAAGGCAGCAGCCGATGCACTGGTGTTGCCGGTGGAAGCGCACATGATGGCCCGGCTCCCCTCTTCCAGCGCCTTGGCGATGGCTACCACCATCCCGCGGTCCTTGAAGGATCCGGTCGGGTTGCAACCCTCGAGCTTGAAGTACAGCTCCGGGCAGCCTATTTCGGCCGCCAGCCGGTTGGACTTAACCAG
Organism: Dehalococcoidia bacterium; assembly: GCA_965219395.1. Lineage (GTDB taxonomy): Bacteria > Chloroflexota > Dehalococcoidia > Lucifugimonadales > UBA3495 > VXOI01. The sequence continues at coordinate 1,661,686 of CBDCNN010000002.1, read as the reverse complement.
CGGCGTGTCACCCTCGCCCATGGTAATCATGGGCGTGGCGCTGGTAATCGGCAGCAAATCGCCGTAAGTTTTCAGTACTCCGCGACCCATTTCGTTCTAGCGAATCCCTGTTCCTTACCAGTGCTTGATTCCGCCTAGCGGCAGCTATTCCTCAATCCTGAGCATATTGCCAATACGCCGCACCGGTTCGAGGCTACCGATGGTCAAAAGCGCCCTCTGAATAAACGATTCCCGTGCCGGGTGGGTCATAATTACAATCTCGGCACTCTGGGTCCCGATATCAGTGTCCTTCTGCAGCACCGAAGCGATGCTGATTCCCTCATTACCCAGCGCTCGCGCGATCTGTGCCAGCACTCCAGCCCTGTCAGCTACAATCAGCCGTATGTAGTACCTGGTAAACAGGCTGCCGATGGGCCGCACTCCAGCTTGCTCCGAGAACCGGCCCGGACCCGCAGGAGATGTATCCCGGCCAATCAGGCGCGCAGTCTCAACGAGGTCTCCGAGCACCGCGCTGGTGGTTGGGCCACGCCCGGCGCCCATTCCATGTAGCAGCACCCGCCCGGTCAGGCTTCCATGGACCTCGACAGCATTGTACACGCCATTAACATTGCCAAGCATGTTTTCTGCCGGAACAAGCGCGGGATACACCCGCAGTTGCACCTCGCCTTCCTGGATGTCCGCTATCGCAAGGGACTTGATGGCAAAGCCAAATTCCTCCGCATAACGGAAATCCTGTGGTTCCAGATCGGAAATCCCCTGGCGATACACGTGCTCTGGACGGAAGCGGTGTCCATAGGCCAGGGTGGCCAGTACCGTAAGTTTGTAGGCGGCGTCGATCCCCTCAACGTCGTTGGTGGGGTCTGCCTCGGCATAACCCAGTTCCTGTGCCTCCGCCAGGGCATCGGCGAACGGGGCTCTCTGGAGCGCCATCCTGGTAAGGATGTAATTGGTGGTGCCGTTAATGATGCTGCGAATGCGGTAAATGTCGTTGGCCGCCAGTTCATTCATCAAGCAGCCGACGATGGGTATTCCACCGCCGACACTGGCCTCGAAACGCAGGCTCACCCCGTTGGCCTGGGCCAGTTCCATCAGTTCCACGCCATCCTTGGCCATGACTTCCTTGTTGGCGGTGACCACGTGTTTTCCCGACTCTAGGGCCCTGTGGAAATAGCCTGTCGCGGGGTCCGACCCTCCCATCACTTCGACAACGATATCAATCTCCGGATCGTCCAGTATCTCACCCGCTTCAGTTGTAAGCAGAGCGGGCGGGACCTCCACGTCCCTGGCGCGTGCCACGTCCCGCACGAGCACCCGACGCAGATTAACCCTGCGTCCGACCCGTTCCGATACCTGGGATGGATTCTGCAAGAGGGCGTCGGCCACACCGCCGCCGACGACTCCCAGCCCCATCAGGCCAACATTAATGCCGGGTGATATCGTCATTGCCCTATCGCTGGTTGCCCTGACTGGCTGGTGGTCTGCAAGCGAGGAGCGGTTACGGACACCTGCTGCGCCACCCACTCGTAGAGATTGCTGTCAAAATGCAATTTCACTGTTCCGCTGGCTGTGCCCTCTTGCAATGCCTGGTTTTTCCATTCCTCGACCAATTCCAGGGCGAGCTTCACCCTCATCCTTTCGCTAATTTCCCTTTCCTCAGGGGCCGAAAGCATTTCCACGATGAAAATGCCATCTCGAGCGTAAAGCGGACGGCTCACCTGGCCAGGGGATAGAGCGGCTGTTCCAAGCTCCTCGTCTCCGTAAAGAAGAGGGTCCAGGTTTGGAAAGGCTCCTTTCGGCACCCAGCCGACATACCCGGCGGGACCAGAATAGCCCTCAGAACGATTTACCTCCCGGGCTACCGTCTCAAAGGGTTCCACCTCCAATCGTTGAGCCACCTGATCGGGAAGCAGACCGCTGCCACTCGTGTCACCAGGGTCGAGTGGCAACCTGATCCAGCGCACCTCCACGTGGGTCCGCGGGCTTTCTATCTTCTGACCTCTCAACAGGAACAGGCCAAATTCCGTGATTTCCTCTTCGACTATGATCCGGTAGTCCGAGTCAGTCAGGCCGGTTGCAGTGAGGAATGTCTGATAGTTGTTTCGAAACTCCCGGTCAAGTTGACCAGGGTCCACCTCCTGCCCCTCAGGCACCGAGGGCGTGAATCTACGGCGCACTTCATCCTCGATTGCCTCGTCGCTGGGATTAATGCCCAACTCCGGGGCCGCCTGCCGGAGGATCTCCACATTGACCAGTTCCTGCAGGTACTCGAAAGGAATAATACTGAGGTCAACCCTGCCACCATCATAACGGTTGACGCCCTGCAGCACCCTGATTCGCTGCACGAGATCGCCCATAGTGAATTCCACGTTGTTCACACTGCCCGCCCAGACTCTTGGAGGACGGAAAAACTCCCAGTAATAGCCGAACCCCGCTACGCCAAGCACTACCAAGACCAGGAAAACGCCAAGGCCGATGGACGCAAGCCGACGTCGCCGTTCTCTTCTTACCTCTGGGTCGGGAGCATCCGGACCGGCACTTTCCTCGACACCGGAACGCGACCGGCGGCGCCGGTAGGCCCGGCTCCTGGGACTTCTGAAGCGACCGCTAAGCCTGTCGAGAGCCATTGATCTCTCTCAGCGCATATACGGCGAGATACACGGAAGACACCGCCCGTCCAATACCTGAGGTTGCGACGCGCAAATACACCCTGACTGGACAGCGGCGGACAGACACCCGATCAGCGGCGGACACTGGGGAATGAATGATGCGCTACAAACGGAATGAGAGCGATATGCCGCGCCCGCTGGATAGCCAAACGGAGGGCCCTCTGGTGCTTGGCGCACACACCTGTTCTCCGTCGTGGTTCGATCTTGGCACGATCGGACACAAAACGGCGGATCTTGTCGATGTCCTTATAATCGACAATCTTGATGTGCTCAACGCAGAATGTGCATACCCTGCGCCGCGGCACGAAACGACCGCGAGGGCGTCCACCGGGCCGCCCCCCGGGTCTTGGTCCGCCTGGCCCTCCGCCGGGCCGGCCCCCTGGAGGTCCGGGCGGCCTGCCCCCCGATGATCCTTCCGGCGGCCTGTTCGTGGATTCAGTCGTCATTGTTTCTTTCTTGTTTCTCAGTTCCTTTAAGGTTACCAATGCCCTGAACCGTCCGGCTAGAAGGGCAGGTCGTCAGTCTCATCGTAAGGTGGTGGTCCACCGTCGCCCGTGCCACGGCCTCCACCAAAGTTGTCTCCGTATCCCCCGCCCCCGCCGCCGTATTCATTTTCGCCACGACGACCCAACATCTGCATTTCAGTGGCCGTCACTTCCAGTGAATACCTCGGCTGACCGTCCCTGTCGGTATAACTCCTACCTCGGAGGCGGCCCTCGATGTACACCTGCTGCCCTCTCGTCAGATACTGGTTGCAGATTTCGGACAAGCGGCCAAAAGCACTGACGTTGAACCATTCGGTCTCTTCGCGCTGCTCTCCATCCCCCGTTCTGTACCTTCTGTTCGAAGCAATACTGAAGGATGTCACAGCCTGCCCGCTTGGGGTATAGCGCATTTCCGGGTCGCGACCAACGTTGCCGATAACGATAATCTTGTTCACGGCTGTCCCCGCTACTCTGAGGGCTGTTCAGGTTGAGGTTCCTCGGCCGCAGGAGCCGGGGCCTCGGTAGCAACCGTTTCCGAAGCCGCCTCAGTTGGCTCGGCAGCAGGAGCTGGTTCCGTTGGCGTCTCGGGTGGAGCCTCGGCCACAGCAGCAGGGGCCGCTTCGGTTGGGGCGTCGGCCACGGCAGCAGGGGCCGCTTCGGTTGGGGCGTCCGCCACGGCAGCAGGGGCCGCTTCGGTTGGGGCGTCCGCCACGGCAGCAGGGGCCGCTTCGGTTGGGGCGTCCGCCACGGCAGCAGGGGCCGCTTCGGTTGGGGCCCGCCACGGCAGCAGGGGCCGCTTCGGTTGGGGCAGCCGCCACGGCAGCTGGCGCTGCTCCAGGTGGGCCACCGGCCGGTGGCGCTCCTGCGGGCGGCCTGGGAGGCCTCGGCGCACGTGTCTGCGCCGCGTGGGCTGCCAGTTCTTCCTCAGACAGGGTGATAGTTACCAACGAGCGCAGCACGTTGTCGTCAAGTTTCAGATAATTTTCCAACTCCCGATTGAACGCCTGATCACTTGAGAACCGGGTCAGGTGGTAGTTGCCCTCGAGAAATTGGTACTGGCCCTTCTTGACGGGATAAGCAAGCCGTCTGGTTCCCCAACGCTCCTCATGGACAATGTCGGCTTCGCGGTTTGTGATGAATCCCTTGATCCTTTCCCATGCCTGGGACGCCTCGTCCGGGCTGATCATAGGACTCAGAACAACTACAAGTTCGTAATGACGCAATGGTTCCCCTACTGTTTAAAGTTCTGTCGGAAAGCCAAATGATTATAGCATCGGCCTCGAACTGCCTCAACTAGTCGTCGATGCCGGGAACCGCGAAACCAGCCGTAAGTTCCTGTACATCCTCAGCCACTTGGCGGTGCGTCTCGGTGTCTTCAATGTTGCCCAGCACGCGAGCAACCATGGAGGCTATTTTGGCCGATTCCACCGTCCCCATTCCGCGGCTGGTGATGGCGGGTGTGCCCAGTCGCAGACCGCTGGTCACCCTTGGCGGACGCGTGTCAAATGGGATGGCGTTCTTGTTTGCGATAATGCCCACGGCCTCCAGGGCCCGCTCGGCCTGCCTGCCCGTTATACCCAGGGGCGTAACGTCCACCAGTATCAGGTGGTTGTCGGTTCCGCCAGAGATAAGGCGCATCCCGGCCTCGGAGAGCCCGGTTGCCAGCACCTGGCAATTCTCGACCACCTGATGGGCATACTGCCCGAATTCCGGCTTCATGGCCTGGCCGAAGCAAACCGCCTTACCGGCGATGGTATGCATCATCGGCCCGCCCTGCATCACCGGGAACACTGCGAAATCGATGTCTTTCGCCAGCTCCTCCGTGCACATGATGAACCCGCCTCGGGGCCCTCGCAGGCTCTTCTGCGTCGTCGACGTTACGATCTGGGCATGGGGGAAAGGGGACGGGTGGGCTCCCCCGGCAATCAGGCCTGAAATGTGCGCCATATCCACCATCAGGTAAGCGCCCACACTGTCCGCAATCGCACGAAAGCGGGGGAAATCGATCACTCGGGGATAGGCGCTGTATCCGGCGACGATAATCTTCGGCCTGTGCTCTTGGGCAAGTCGCTCAGCCTCGTCAAAGTCGATGGTCTCCGACTCACGGTCCACCCCATAGGACACAAAGTTATAGAGCTTGCCTGAGAAGTTCACCTTGGCCCCATGTGTCAGATGGCCACCGTGGTCGAGTTGCATTCCCATAACGGTGTCGCCGGGGTCCAGGAGCGCAAAGTAAACAGCCATGTTGGCCTGCGCGCCGCTGTGGGGCTGGACGTTGGCGTGCTCTGCACCGAACAGTTCCTTGGCTCTCTCGATGGCTAGGCTCTCAACCACATCCACGTGCTCGCAGCCACCATAGTAACGCCGTCCTGGATACCCCTCCGCGTATTTGTTGCTTATGACGCTCGACCCCGAGGCCAACACAGCCTTGCTGGCGTAATTCTCGGAAGCGATGAGTACTATCGATTCCCTTTGCCTTCGGTTCTCGCCTTCCAGCGCGGCTGCTACCTCAGGGTCCACGTTGGCTAGAGATGCCATGTAAAACTCCAGTGCGAATTGTCTCGCAGGGCCCCGTTCGAGGGCCACAATCATTAGATTGCATATTCGTTATTTAATTCCAGTCTAAGATGGGCTCAATCAGGGTGTCAACGAAATGCCACCGCACGGGTGTCCTTCAAATGGCCCTGACGAACCATCCCGAACTGGACCGTGGCCCCCCTTTCAAACAGTCAAACGAAAATCGAAATACCGATTTCCGCCTTGGCACAGGAGTAAGAAGCCACACACAGATCGGTGGTACATATCGGCTATGCGACAATCTTGACGCGTATATTCACCCTGTTACAATCCTATTTCACCAAATCGCCCCCTTACTAATCGCCATACCTGCGGAGTCGTTGTTGTTGGTTTGACTTCTATGCCGGTGATTTCAATAGCTGCCTTGAATTGCGTGGCAACCGGACCGCTTTCGCCGTGAAGCGAAATTCTGTAACCAACGGGCAGCGGGCGGGAACAGGCTGAGCCCATGAGTGGCTCCTGGAAATTGCCCGAGCCAACCGAGGTCCTCGAAGTACGCACGCCGGACGAGGCGTTGATCTACGTTCGGCGACACGGAAATCCTGACGGGCCGAGGCTTCTCCTGAGCCACGGTTGCGGTCTGGCCATCGACTCCTATCTTCCCTACTGGTCTCTTCTCATTGACAGGTTTGATCTGTTCCTCTTCGACTTGAGAAGCCACGGCTGGAATCCTCCGGGCCCCCAGAAAGCTCAGAACATCCCGACCTTCGTCCGCGACTGCGAAAGCATCCTTCGGGCTATCGGGCGAAACTTCGAGGAAAGGCCCGTGATTGGCGCATTTCATTCCCTTTCCGGATTAGTCGCTCTTTTGCACGAAGAGCAATGGAAAGGATTCGCCGGTTTGATGCTGTTCGATATTCCCATAATGCCTCCCGGCGGCCGTCCGGAGGACCTGGTGGAAATCGGCGAGGAAATGAGCGCAACGGCACGCCGCCGCCGCCACAGATTTGCCAGCCGGGAAGAATTCGCGCGCCGCATCCGTCGAAGCGAGGTGTACCATCGCCTGCCGCACACCGTGATCGACCTGATGGCGGAGACAACACTGCGTCCTTCGTCCGACGGAATGGCATACGAGTTGTGCTGCCCGAGGGAATATGAAGCACAGGTCTACGATTACATCTTTGGCTGGGCAATGAGGGTCAACCTGAGCCGCGTCTCATGTCCGGTAAAAGTGGTCGGCGCCGACCCAACTGTACCGTTCACTTTCATGCCAAGCATGGACCTTTCACTGCTTATAGGCCTGGACTACGACTACCTCCCTTATGCAACCCATTTCCTCCAGCTCGAAGAACCCGAACAGTGCGCAAAATTCACGCTGGATTTCCTTGAGAGCCGCGGTCTCATCTGATCACCCCTGACCCGGGTCATTGATCGCGTCCGCTGGCGTATTGTTCTCCCTACTGCTACCCTTCTATAAGGCCCGAACGAACTGGGTCAAACCTGAGCAGGGACCACCGAAATGGCTATTGACTACGACGTATTGATTGTTGGCGGGGGACTCGCGGGAATGACCGCCGGTATGTATACCGCTCGACATGGGCTGCGAACGGGAATAATCGAGCGGATGATGGGCGGCGCGTCCATCATCAACGTGGAGAAGGTTGAGAACTTCCCCGGATTTCCCGAGGGGATCATGGGCGCCGACCTGGCGGCTATGACCCAGGAACAGGCTATGACCTCGGGCGCCGAATTCATCATGGGTGAGGTTTCCGGCATTGCGTCCAGCGGGGACTACCGGGTTGTGAACGCCGATTCCGGTGAACACCGGGCCAAGGCGGTGATAATCGCCGCGGGCTCCACCCTGCGAATGCTCGGCATCCCCGGAGAAGAGGAGTTCATGGGGCGGGGCGTGTCCCAGTGCGCCACCTGCGACGGCCCGCTGTACGGCAGAGAGGTCGTAGGGGTGGTCGGCGGCGGCGATTCGGCCGCCGATGAGGCCATCGTCCTGGCACAGTACGCCGACCGCGTACTGCTGTTCCACCGCCGCGACGAGTTGAGGGCACAGCAGGAACTTGTCAACCGCGTCCTGGCTGAACCAAAGATCGAGATGCTCTGGAGCACGGTAATTGACGAGGTATTGGGCGAAAACACCGTTTCCGGGGTTCGCACCACCAATATGGCCTCAGGCGACCAGGGGGTCAGTGAGCTTTCCGGCCTTTTCGTGTACGTGGGCCTGGAACCCAACGGCGGCCTTGCCGAGGGACTGCTGGAAAGGGACGGAGGCGGCCACATTCCCGTCAACATCTCCATGGAGACGTCGGTGCCTGGAGTTTATGCCGTCGGCGACATCCGTCAGCACTCATCGTCCCAGCTCGTATCGGCAGCGGGAGACGGCGCGACGGCGGCCATTGCGGCGTACCGGTACATTTCCAACAGGCAGTGGGATTAGCCAATCCGGCAAGAGCCGAATCATTCTTGGCGAAGGAGAAAATGGCAGACGAATACATTGACCTGGTTGATGAACAACTGCGCAACAGCAAGACCATCGCTGTCGTCGGCCTGTCCAACAACCCTGAGCGGGACAGCTACCGCGTATCCAGCTATATGCAAAGCCAAGGCTACCGTATCATCCCGGTGAACCCCGTGATCGAAGAGGCCCTAGGCGAGAAGAGCTATCCCGACCTCAAGTCGGTTCCCGAGCCGATAGACATGGTGGACGTGTTTCGGCGATCTGAGCTTGTGCCGCCCGTGGTGGACGAGGCCATCGAGGTCGGGGTGAAATATATCTGGATGCAGGATGGGGTGGTCAACGAGGAGGCGGCTGCCAAGGCTGAGGCCGCCGGCATCCCGGTGATCATGAATGATTGAACCCTTCGACAACACCGCCGCCGGTTCGGGCGGGGATAGCACTCCTCAATCGAAGCTGCCAAACTCAAAGAGGCCGGAGACTCGATAAATCTCCGGCCTCTGCTTCGTACAGGTGGCTTGCTGCTACTGCTCCTTGGGCACCTTGATTGCCGTGCCGTCTTCCAGGATTTCGTACCCGACGATCGGGCTGAACTTCTCGTTGAACACGTCTATCCACGGAGAGTCCAGACCCACTCGGTCCGCCCAGTTTGGTATTACTCCCTCAATAACTGCCTTGTCGCTCTTGGCTCTTAATTCCGGGGAGAACTCCGTAAACTCCATTCCGCCGATCTCGATGAGCTTCCTGAGCCCCATCTCGTTCTGGATGGCCCCAAGCCGCAGCATCTCCATCTCAGCTTTGGCAGCCTCCTCCAGGACGATGGCCTGTAGGTCTGGTGGCAGTTCCTCCCACTTGTCCTTGTTCATGACCATGTCGTTGGCGGGCCAGCTGGTCAAGGGGCCGCTTAAGTAGTCGGCTACCTCATACCAGCGCTGCCCAAACCCAGCGTCGCCTCCAGTTACGCCAGCCCCCAGAATGCCGCGCTCCAGGGCGGTGTAGACCTCGGCAAAAGCCACGAATTGGGGGTCGGCACCCATCCCGATTATCCAGTCGGAAATGGAGGTTCCGAAGGCGCGGGTTTTTACCCCCTCAAAGTCTTCCGGGGTCAGCAAAGGCTTCTTGCTGAAGAAGAAGAAGTCGTTCCCCGCGGCCCATTCCTTTACGATGAGCTTGCCGCCTCCGGTCGATTCCTCCAAGAGCGCCTCAACTTCAGGCGCTATGGCGGCCGTTGTGAAATATTGTTGTTGCCGTTCCGTGAACAGACCGAACAAGTATTGGATCTCGAGAGCAGGCACCTGTCCGGCCACATACGGCCCGACGACGCTGCCCGCGTCCAGCGTGCCGGCCGCCAGCAGGTTCGGGATGTCCGGCCCGCCCAGCCCCAGCTCGGGGAAGGACGACATCACGAAATCGACCTGCCCGTTGGTACGCTCGATGACTTTGGGGAAATAGAATGTCTCGATTACTCTGCAGAAAGACAGGGCGCGGTTCAGGCAGGCGTGCTGGATGGTAAAGACTTCATCCCTCTCCACCAATTGAGTCGGGTTCTCCACGTTCGCCTGTTCGAGGAGGCCCTTGTAATAGTCGGACTCGAAAACGTACAGGTGATTCTCCAATGCGCTCAACGTCACGTTGCCGTCAAAGTCCCCTTGCTCAACCGTAGCGGCGGGGCCAACCAGTTGGTTTAAGTCACCCACGTATATAGCCCCGGGGCCGCCCTCGTTAGCATCTGCATAGGACTGGAGCGCGGCTGACACAGCTGGTGCCTCTGGTTCCTCCTCGGCCTCGGCACGTTCCTCCTGCGCAGCCGTAACAGGGGTCGATTCCTGGGCAGTTGAAGCAGCCTCCGTCGCCGGGACTGGCGTGTCCGTGGGGCTGGGAGCGGCGGTCGGGGCCGCTGCTGCCGCAGTTGGTTCCTCCGCTGAAGTATCCTCCTCGACCGGTTCCTCCGCTCCTCCGCAGGCTAGCAACGCGAATAGCATCAGTAATGCTATGCTTGTTATCCAGAATTTTCGCATGGCAACCGCACCTCTCAGGTTGTGTGTGACAATCACTCGGGACTCCGGGAACGCTGTGTAATTCCTGCGACGAAAAACGCCTCCTTAACACTGTTTATCACGAATTATCAACAATATTTGGCATTAGCGGAGTATTTACTGGTTCATATAGCTCGTCAAGCACATATATGAGAATAATATATCGCGTTGTTTATTCTGATTTCGTCTGGATTTGGATGATACTGCTCTGACTGCTGACTTGGGCCCTCCTTGGACAAAGATAGACAATCTCACATTGGAATCCTTATAATCCGGCTCAGATAAGGCTTGTGCGCCGGGCCCCTTTACCCGCGCCGGTTCCACCCCTGAACCCGGCTTTACACCGGCCAGACTACAAGGCAGGAGAGGCATTCATGGCCAACCAAGACATTGAGCTTATGGCTCATCTCATGCGCCGCGCCGGTTTTGGCGCTACCTATGAGGAAGTCGAGCGACGAGCAGCCAACGGCTACGAGGCCACCGTCGAAGAACTCCTCTCTCCTCTGGAACAGCCGGATCTGGACCGGCACCTCCTTGAGCGTTATTTCGTTGACTGGAAGGAAATGAACGCTCTGGAAGTCAACCAGGCCTACCTGACCTACCGGATGATCAACACCCAGCGGCCGCTCCAGGAGAAAATGACCCTCTTCTGGCACGGCATCTTCTGCACCGGCAACTCCAAGTGCGAGCACGGCCGCCAGATCCAGGACCAGTTTGACATGTTCCGGGCCCTGGGTATGGGCAGCATGCACGACCTGCTGCTGGAACTGTCCCGCGACCCGGCCATGGTGTTCTACCTCGACAATTGCATGAGCCACAAGGACGCCATCAATGAGAACTGGGGCCGCGAGCTTCTGGAACTGTTCTCCATGGGCGTTGGCATGGATGGCCACGCCAATTATTCGGAGGATGACGTCAAGGAGGCGGCCCGCGCCTTCACTGGCTGGACCATAACCAACGCTATCCCCCGCTACCCTTACGGGCGTTACACCTCGCAGTTCGTCTACAACGCCGCCGACCACGATGAGGACGAAAAGACCTTCCTGGGCGAGAGCGGGAACCTCAACGGCGAGGAGATTATCGACATAATCGCCCGCCAGCCGGCCACGGCGCGCTTCGTCTCCCGTCACCTGTACAACTTCTTCGTGGCCGACGAGCCGCAGGTGCCGGCCTGGCAGGAGACCCCACCGCGCGACCCCGAAGCCATCAAGATGCTCGAAGATGCATACTTTGAGTCCAACTACAGCCTAACCGCCATGCTGCGGACGCTCTTAAACTCCGAGTTCTTCAAGAACGCCCGGTTCGCCAAGGTGAAGAGCCCGGCCGAGACCGTCGCCGGAACCATGCGTCTGGTGCAGGACTTCACCCACCCCAAGCCCGGCCTTCACCCCATCGCAATGGAAATCCGCTACATGGGGCAGGACCTGTTGAACCCGCCGACCGTGGAGGGCTGGCACACCGGCGCCGAGTGGATCGACAGCGGCACGCTGGTGGAGCGCATAAACTTCTCCGCCGACCAGGTCGGCAATACCGACCTCCCCGGCATCCGCGCCATCATCGACCGTATGGGCTCCGAGGGCGTAACCGAGCCGCAGGCCTTCGTTGACCGCTGCCTTGACATGCTTGGCTCCTACCAGCTGCCCGACGAAACGCGGGACTACCTGGTTGAGCACATCACGAACGGCGGTGCGCTGCAGACCGGCACCGAGGACTACGCCCGCCGCGTAGGCCAGACGCTCCAGCTCATCGTTGCTACCCAGGAGTACCAGTTCGCATAAGAGACCAACTGTGTAGGGGCGCCCTTTATGGGCGTCCCATAAACCCCAATCGTGTGGGCCCCTGTCGGGAGCCCTGCGAAAACACCAACAGCGCAAGGTAGGAAATGGGCAGACTGGACGGCAAGGTGGTACTGATCAGCGGTGGCGCCAGGGGCCAGGGGGCCGTGGAAGCCCGCATGATGGCCCAGGAAGGCGCCAGGGTGGTCATCGGCGACATCCTAGACGACCTAGGTAAGCAGGTAGAAGCCGAACTCGCCGAAGCTGGGCTGGACGTTACCTACGTCCACCTCGACGTAACCAGCGAGGACGATTGGAACTCGGCCGTTTCTGCTGCCGTCTCAGCCTACGGCCACCTGGACACGCTGGTGAACAACGCCGGCATCCTCATTCGAAAGGGCATTGAGGAAACGACGGTCGAGGACTGGGACCGGATAATGGACATCAATGCCAAGGGAGTTTTCCTTGGCACCAAGACCGCCATTCCTGCCATGCGGGAAGTCGGCGGCGGGTCCATCGTCAACATCTCGTCCACCGCCGGCCTGGTGGGCAGCCGGGAGGGATCCTCCAGCTACACCGCCACCAAGGGCGCCGTTCGCCTGCTGACCAAGTCCACCGCGATCCAGTATGCCCCGGAAAACATACGGTGCAACTCCGTGCACCCGGGCCCAATCGACACTGAAATGATCCGGGACACCTTCTCCGACCCGGAACGCTGGGAGGCCCGGATGCGCCGGCTCCCACTCAAAAGGGTCGGCACCCCGGAGGACATCGCCTACGGTGTCATTTACCTGGCGTCCAACGAATCATCTTTCGTGACCGGCTCCGAGCTGGTCATCGATGGCGGCACTACTGCGGAGTAGTGACCGCCAGTTCCTGAAATCGGCAAGGCTACAAGAGACCTTACAAGGAGTGGCCAGACAATGACTTCAACCAAAAAAGACCCCGTGCTGGTGGTATTGCAGCTTTCGGGCGGCAACGACGCCGTCAACACCCTGATTCCCTACGGCGACCCGCTCTACTCCGACAATCGTCCCACCGTGCGCGTCTCCGACGAGCAGGTGCTGCGCCTCAACGACTACGTCGGCTTCAATCCGGCCATGGGTCCTCTGAAGGACCTCTACGACCAGGGCAGGGTCGCGGTCATCCAGGGCATCGGCTACCCGAATCCCAACCGCTCCCACTTCCGCTCCATGGACATCTGGCACACCTGCGAGCCCGACAAGGTCGGCACCGAGGGTTGGATCGGCCGTGCCATTCGCGACGTCGATCCCAGTTCAGAAAACGTGCTTACTGGCGTCAACTTCGGTCGCGGGCTGCCCCGCTCGATGGCTGCCCCGCAGGTCCCTGTCGCCTCGGTAGGCAACCTGGAGACCTACGGCGTACTGACCGGCATCGAGGAAGAGGAGCGCGACGAGGCCCTCGACCTGTTCTCCCGCATGTATTCTCCGGCCGTGGGCCGCGGCACCGTGGTCGACTACCTGTCCCACACCGGCATGGACGCGCTCAAGGGCGCCGACATCCTGGCCACCGCCCCGGAAATGTATCAGTCCACCGTGGAATACGGCAACGACTCGGTGGCGCAGTACCTGCGCAACATAGCCATGGTCCACCTCGCCAACCTCGGCACGCGGTTCCTGTATACCACGGCTCCCTACAACAGCTTCGACACCCACGCCGGTGAGCTCAGCGCCCACGCCAAGCTGTGGAGCGACACCTCCCGCGCCGTCTCCAACTTTTACCAGGACCTCAGCGAGAAGGCCGCCAGCGACAACGTCGTCCTGTTGGTATTCACCGAGTTCGGACGCCGCGTCCACGACAACGGCTCCGGAACCGACCACGGCTCCGGCGGCGTTGCCTTCGTCGTCGGCGACCACGTGAAGGGCGGGTTGTACGGCGAGTATCCCTCGATGGCCCCGGATAAGCTGCTGGAAGGCGACCTGCACTACAACAACGACTTCCGCGGCCTCTACTCCACGCTGCTCGAGCAGTGGCTGGGCCTCGATGCCAAGCCGATCGTCGGCGGGACCTTCGAGCAGATGGACTTCATCGCCGCCTAGATTCTCTCCAATCCCCTCCCCCTCAGGGGGAGGGCCAGGGTTGGGGTGAATCCCCCGGCTGAGAATCACTAGGCGACACTCGAATCTAGCGAGGTAACAATGGCTACACAGACTATCGGCATCACCTTCCAGTACAGCCACACCATCGGGCGCGGCGAGTTCTCCGGCCCCGGCTTCCGTAACCCCGTCGCCATGGCCCGGGGCGAGGACGACACCATGTACGTCGTCAACCGCTCCTACGAGTACCGGCCCGACGGCAAGCGCATCACCATCTGTACCATCGATGAGGACTATGTCGGCGAATTTGCCCGCGGCGTCCACACCGCCGGTGAGACCGAGGAAAACGAGAACGACGGCTCCCTCATCTGGCCCACCGCCGTCGCCCTGGACAGCAAGGGCAACATCTACATCGCCGACGAGTGGCTCAACCGCATCTCAATGTTTGACGGCGACGGCGAGTGGCGAGGCAAGTGGGGTTCCAAGGGCAGCGGCGACGGCGAGCTCGACGGCCCCTCCGGCATGGCCTTCGACGCCGACGACAACATATTCGTCGTAGACAGCAAGAACCATCGAATCCAGAAGTTCACTTCCGACGGCCAGTTCATCGCCAATTGGGGCAGCCAGGGCAGCGGAGAGGGCCAATTCAGCCTGCCTTGGGGTATCTCCATCGACCAGGACGGCCATGTCTTCGTCGCTGACTGGGGCAACGACCGGATTCAGAAGTTCGGCGCCGACGGACAATTCCTGCAGCAGTACGGAAACGGCGACCTCCAGCGTCCCACCAGCGTCGACACCGACAGCCAGGGCTTGGTCTACGTCGCTGACTGGGGCAACGAAAAGGTCCGGATCTACAGCCCCGAGGGCGACCTGGTTGAAACCCTCACCGGCGATGCCACCATCTCCAAGTGGGGCAAGGACAAGCTCGACGCCAACTCCGAGATGTGGCAGGAGCGGGAGATAGCCCAAGGCATCGAACGCGAGAAGGATTTCTGGGGCGTCTGCTACGTCGAAGTCGACGACCAGGACCGCCTCTTCGCGGTGGAGTCCTGCCGCAACAGGATCCAGATCTACCGCAAGCAGCAACCCATGTTCTTCGGCGGGCGTCTCTAGGCCTTTCCCCTTCCACGTCTGGCTGAGAGCACATAGAGGGAAGGGGAACGGCCAGCCGTTCCCCTTCTTACGTTTTGTTAAGCCGCCGCGTCTGCTTAGGGAATTCGCCCGGCGTCAGAGGATTATTGACTACACCGGAACAGTTAGCATCAAAATTGCGGGCTCTGGGAATTCGCCAGACGCCGCAGCGTCTTGCCATCGCGGAGGTGGTGGTTAACTCCGGAGACCACCCGTCGGTTAAGGAAATCTACCAGCGGGTCAAGGAGTTCTTCCCCTACGTCACCCTGGCCACCGTCTACTCCACGCTCGAAACGCTGGAGCAGGCGGGATTTGTGCGCGCGCTGCCCTTCCAGAAACAATCGCGCTACGACGCGAACCTGTCGCCCCACGCCAACCTCGTGTGCGTCGGCTGCGGCAGGGTGGTCGACTCCAGCGAAGGCAGGGAGATCGTGTCAGAGATGAAATCCCGGCTGGAAGCGAGCAGCGACTTCGAGTTCACCGGCCAGCGCATCGACTTCTACGGCTGGTGCCGCAGCTGTGCCGACCGCCGCGACCACAAGGCCCGAACGGGGGAGATCTAGCGCACCCTCTGACCGGTACTTTCGCTGGTTGGGGCATCCGATGACATTTAACTCCGATTTCCAGCTACTTGAACAGGAATTTAAACGTCAAGTAAGTGCCGACGTTATATTCCTTCGGGATGCCATAGCTGGCTTTTTCCTACCTAACATCAAACCTTCCAGCCCCGTTGATTACGTACTTGTCGCCATGGAACCGTCTCTGGAAAAGTGGGCGCCGGATAGCCCTGGAGACGACCCTTTGGCTAACGCTCACGAAATGCGGGACAAGGGTTTAAAGAATTTCGCGTGGTCTTTCGAGGACTTCCTGCTGCACCACTGCGCACATAAGTATTTGTGCGATAAAGGCGAAACCTACTACATTACCGACATCGCAAAGGGTGCGATGCGAACCGATGTAGCTCAAGTGAAGCAACAGGAAAGATGGAGACGTTGGGTGGACCTCTTGGAAAGAGAGCTGGAGTTGGTCGCGAAACCAGAGGTAAAGATAATCTCTATCGGAAAGGAGTCTAAGCGTTTCCTTAACTCAAACCTCAGTGAGGGATGGCGAAAACACCACTTGGGAAACATTATCCACTATTCCCCTCAAGCCATTCCCTTTCGTAAGAGGGTGCCAACAGAGCATCCTGCTGAATATCGAGAATTAAAGCGAACAGTTCGATCCAATCAGATTTTGTCGACCGCCAAAAGGGTAATGAAGCAAGGGAAAATGTCTTCCCTTGAGCCCCAGATTCTGACTAGGCTTCAATCCGGCAAAGGTCTGACAGAATCCCGAAAAATGCTGATGTTCACGTATTACAAGGCATTTCAAAGGATTCATGCCGTGGCCATCCCTCCCTAGCCCAAGTTCTCAATCGCCACCGGCTCGATCGCGTCTGCCGGTTCAAACCCGAACACCCGCGAGTAGAAGTACAGCTCCGCCTCCAGGGCCCGCTCGATATTCTCGGAGCGCCGGAATCCATGCTGCTCGCCCTCAAACGGAACATAGGCCGTTGGCAGTCCCTTGGCTTTCACCGCCTCGAACATCATCTCCGCCTGGTTTGGAGGCACAATCTCGTCCTCCAGTCCCTGTAGTAGCAGCAGTGGACAAGACAGCAGATGCGTGTGGTTGATGGGTGACCGCTCAACGTACAAGTCCTGTCTCTCGGGGTAAGGCCCCACCAGACTGTCCAGATACCGCGATTCGAACTTGTGCGTCTCCTTCGCCAGCGCCTCCAAATCGCTCACCCCGTAGTAGCTGGCTCCGGCCTTGAACACGTCGTGGAAGGTCAGCGCCGCCAGAGTCGTGTAGCCCCCCGCGCTGCCGCCGTCTATGGCCAGCCGCTCAGGGTCGGCGTCGCCCCTCTCCGACAGGAACCGAGCCGCGTTGACGCAATCGTCAACGTCCGTAATTCCCCAGGTGCCGTTCAGTCGGCGGCGGTATTCCGTCCCGTACCCCGTGCTGCCGCCGTAATTTACGTCAACCACCCCGAACCCGCGGCTGGTCCAGTACTGGATGCTCAGGTCCAGCGCGATCTGTGCCGCCGCTGTGGGTCCACCGTGGCTCTTGACCAGTAGCGGCGGCCTCTCGCTTTCGGGAGCAACAAAGTCCGGGTTGCGCGGCGGATAGTAGAATGCGTGCGCCGTCCTCCCCCCGGTCGTCTCGAATTCCACTGCCTCCGGCACTGACAGGTATGCCGTATCTACTTCAACGTCGTGCGCCTGCTGTAACGCCTCCAATGTTCCGGAAGCGACATCCAGCGACAACAGGGTCATTGGCCTGTTGGGACCGCCTGCCGTGAATACCACGCGCTGCCCCGACGACTGGAGTTCTCCTCGGCCCATCTCAGAGTAGGGCAAGTCCTGTCGCGTCAGCCTGCCCGTCTCGCTGTCGATGATCCCGATATTCCACACCCCGCGGCCGACGTAGCTGCAGGCTATCCTTCCGTCGTCGAGGAATCCGTACGACGCCGAGCTGAACACCCACTGCGGCCGGGCAAATTCCGCTTCCATCTCGAGCACTGGCTGCACAGTGCCGCCGCGCCAGCGATGCAGGTTCCACCACCCGTTGCGGTCCGAAACGAAGTACAGGTCTCCGTCGGGTGACCAGAGGGGCTGCAGCACCGACTCGTCGGGGCCCCCCGCCACTGTCCGCGGCTCGCCGAGCCGCCCGTCAGAATTGACGTCCGCCACCAGTAATCTCGTTCCGTCCCAAGGCATGTTTGGGTGGTTCCATGCCAGCCATGCCAGTTTGCTGCTGTCGTTGCTCAGTCGCGGGGCGGCGCAGAAATCTGACCCGCTGAATAACACGTCCTGTGTTTTCAGGCCGTCGGCGTCTACGGCCACGATTGTGTTATTCGGTTCCCCCTCACCGGTGTGTTCCTCCCGTACGCAGATAATCCGCCCACGAGCGGCATCAAACACGCCGTCAGCGTAGCGCAGCGGTTCTTCCGGCGTGATGGCCTTGGGTTCTGCGCCTGGCTCCTGCCTGTAAAGTCGCTGGTCGGCGAAATTGGAGAAGTACACCATACCCTCGTCCACCAGGAACGCACCTCCTCCGTACTCATGCACACGGGTGCGGGCGCTGAACGGAGCGGGGGTTAGGTCGTTGGTGATGCCGTCGGCCCCTCGGCGCACGATCACCATGCGCCCTCCCTCGCTGGGCCGCATTTCAACCCAATAGACGTCTTCGCCGTTCAGGGCAATCTGCCCCAGCCCAACCGCCCCAGAGACTATCAGGGCTGTTGTGATGGGAGATTTCCAGGACCCATAAGGAGCAATCTCAGGCATGGTGAATTCTCCGAAGCGAATTTTGACGCCGCGCCGCCAAAAATCTTACATTCCCACCGCGTCGTTTTCCATCTCCACTCCACGATAACGCTATTTGAGGCACGGTGCATTCCGGTTCGGCAGCCTCTTCCCAAACGACCGGTTCGCCACGGCAACCGTCATCCCCGCGAAAGCTCGCGGTCGACCTGATCGGTGCCTGTTCGCGTGGGATCGGAAACGGGCGCCGGGCCATTCACTTGCGGGCCGTGCTTGCTCTTGCACTGCAAATCCGAGCGCCCCTGCCCCACGTTGCAGGCGTTGACCGCCCGCCGCAAGGGCCCTATATTTGCCCAAATCGCGTCTCAGGAGGTCTCCATGCCGGAACTGGCCCAAACCGCCGATGACTTGCCGTCTCCTTACCTCGAGGAGGTCAGTCCCGGCATATACGCGTACATCCAGCTGGACGGCACCTGGGGGCTCAACAACACCGGCTTCCTGACGGGCCGCGATGCCGTGTCCGTGGTGGACACGTGCTTTACAGAGGCGCGTACTCGTGCCTTTCTTCAGGCCATAGATGGCGTGACAGACCTGCCCATTCGCACCCTCGTGAATACGCATCACCACGGCGACCATACTCACGGGAACTACCTGGTCAAGGGCGCGTCCATCGTGGGACATGAACTCTGCCGCCAGACGGTCATCGACACTGGCATCCACACTCTCAGGCCACTCTTTCCCAATGTCGTATGGGGCGACCTGGAACTGGCTCCTCCTTTCATCACTTTCCTGGACCGTCTTGATTTGTTTGTGGACGACCTCAAGTTGGAACTGCATTACATGGGACCGGCCCACACCACCAACGACGTGATGGTCTGGCTGCCGGAAAGAAAGCTGATGTTCACCGGAGACTTGGCGTTTAACGGAGGCACGCCATTCGTGGCAATGGGCTCAATAGCCGGCTCAATCGTCGCCCTGGAACGGCTGCATGAATTCGACGCCGACATCATAGTCCCAGGGCACGGACCTGTATGCGGCACAAAGGTGTTCGACGAAATGGCTGCATACCTGCGTTTCGTGCAGGAAAGGGCAAGGGAAACCTTCGCCGAGGGCTTGTCGCCGCTGGAGGCTGCGCAGCACATCGATCTCGGGGAGTTCGCCCACTGGCACGACTCCGAGCGCCTGGCTGGCAACCTGCATCGCGCCTACTCCGAGATTCGCGGCGAGCCCCACGGAACCGTGCTCGACCTCGGGCCCATCGCCGAGGATATGATCGCCTACAACGGCGGACAGCCCGTCAGATGCCTGGCCTGAACTAGGGGCGCATCCAAGGGGACAGTCCCAACGTAGTAGAATGCACAGACTTCCATTTCAACCGGAAAATTTATCAACGGACCATTGAATTGACTCGCAAGAATAAGCTCTCTCAACCTTCAGGAATCGCTCTGGCAATGTTGGCCCTCCTCACCCTGTCGATGGTCGTGCTCCTTGGGTGCGGCGGCGAATCGCAGGAACCCGTCGCATCTGAACGGGCAGCCACGGAGCCCGCGGCGGCCCCTGTCGCCACCGAGCAGCCGCCAACCGAAATGCCAGACCCGACCGCCGATCCAGAGAACCCCGGAGGCCCCGGCGGACACCCCGGAACCCACGCGCGCTCCTTCTTCGCCGACGGAGGCTCCTCCGACAGAGCCGCCAGTGCAGGCACCGGCGAATACCCAGGCCCCGACGGCGGCCGAAAGGCCGAAGGAGGTTCCTCCGACAGTGGCGCCAACGCAGGCGCCGCCTACACCTGGGTCAGTTTCGGCGGAGCCAGAGGCAACGGTTCCTGCGCCTCCTCCGCCCACACCGGTGCCAACGGCAACCAGGCGGCCTGACCCAACGGCGACGGCGACTCCCAGGCCACAGCCAACGGCCACGCCTACTCGCGCTCCGACGGCAACGCCGACACAGGCACCACCGGAGAATGCCGCCCACCTGTTCACCCTCCCCAGGGCACTGGACGGATCTCCAGTCAGCCTTGAGTCGTTCAGGGGAGACAAGAACGTGGTTTTGGTGTTCTACAGGGGATTCTGGTGAACCCACTGCAGGGGGCAGCTCGGGCAGCTGCAAGGGATTACGACAAATTCACGGACCTGAACGCGGAGATTCTGGCCATCAGCGTGGATGACCTGTCTCAAGCCAGTTATGCGGTGGAGAGTCTGGGTTTGGACTTTCCGGTGCTCTATGACCCCGGTACGGAGGTGGTGAACGCGTTCAACGTGTACAACGCCGGTGGCAAATACGCCAACCCAACTGTCTTCATCGTAGACACCAACGGGTCTATTGTTTGGAAGCACAGGGGATCCGTCTCCCACAGGACTCCCAATCGGGACATCATCGCTGAATTGGAGAAGTTGACCTGAGGCTTCATCGCTTGGTCTGAAGCCGCAGTTAACGGAGAATTTAATGGGCGTGGCAATCCACAGGTTCTTGGGTAGATTCGGTGTGGTGGTGGCGCTGTCGCTGGCTATTCTGGCGACGGCCGCCTGCGGCGGGTCCTCGGATTCGGCGGGTGAGACCACAAGGGCGACCGCCGAACCGGCGGGAACTGAGGCCAACGAGTCCACGTCGGCCACAGCTGCCACCGAGCCACAGGGAGAAATTGCACCAAAATTCGAGTTGCCCAGCGGTACCGGAGAGGCCATCAGCCTCGCCTCCTTCGCGGGCGACAAGAACGTGGTGTTGGTGTTCTACCGGGGGTTTTGGTGAACCTACTGCCGGGGGCAGCTCGGTGAGCTGCAGAATGTCTACCAGGCCATTTCGGAGTTGAACGCCGAGTTGCTGGCCGTCAGCATCGACGACCTGTCCCAGGCGGCTCACGCAGTGGAGCAACTGGGACTGGAATTCCCGATCTTGTACGACGAGTCGGGAGATGTCGTGAAATCATACGGAGTGTTTAACGAGCCCAACGGCTACGCGAAGCCGTCCACCTTCATAATCGACACCGAGGGAGTGGTCAGGTGGGAGTTCATCGGTTCCACCAACCACCGGACGTCGACCAGGGACATCATCAAGCAGCTTGAACTACTGAGTTGACCTCTAGGCGAACTGCGTCTCCACCCAGCCCTTACCGTCAAAGGGAGTCCAGAAGTGGGAAGTCAGGGTCAGGTTCTGGAACTTCCACTCCCCGTTCACCCTGACGTACTCCTCGTCATACCTGGCCGAGCCCCAGACGGCCCGCTCGCCGTCCGCATAGGTGCACGGCTGGAACAGGTACCAGACCCCCGTGGCCCGGTCGCCGGTCACCTCTATGATCGGGTTCAGCACCATGTGAATCGCGAAAGGCAGCCGGTTCGGAGCATTCTGGAAAAAGGTCCGGATGGCCTCCCGGCCATCGTTCCGGCCACGCTCCCTGCCGTCCCAGACCGCGTCCTCTACGAAAAGGTCGGCCAGAGCGTCGGCGTCATAATGATCGTCGCAATAGGCGCAATACCTGTGCTTCAGCCTCTTGATCTCTTCGATGTCTTCCAGGACTTGAATCCTGCGTTCCAGATCATCCGATGGCATGATTAATCTCCCTACGTATATTGCTGGCGCCTCTACAGTGCAGTCCATCCGCCGTCGACCAGCAGCAGGTGGCCGGTTGTGGCCCCGGCAGCAGGGCTAGCGAGGAAGATCGCAGCTCCGACCAACTCCTCGGGCTGCATTCGGCGGCCCAGGGGCATCTTCTCGGCATATTCGGCCTGCAACTCCTCCGGGGTACGGTTGTAGGCTGCCAGGACTCCCGGAGTTTCAGTGGGGCCCGGACCTATCGCGTTGACCGTGACTCCGTACGGTGTCCATTCGGCAGCGAGAGCCCGGGTGAGACCCGCCACGCCGTGCTTGCTGGCAATGTAGGGTGCGCGGTCGGCTGAGCCGACGGCGGAGAACTGGGAGCCGATGTTGACTATGCGCCCCCAGCCCTGGTCGATCATTGGCCGGCCGCCGCCTGCGCGCAGAAGAACAAGCCTTTCAGGTTCGTGTCGACGGTGGCATCCCAGTCGGCCTCTGTTACCTCCAGGGCCGGCTTGGGGATGCGGATGCCGGCGTTATTGATCAGTATGTCCAGCCTGCCAAGGTCATCCAGGACTCTTTGTATCGTCCCGGGAATGTTTTGGATATCCAGCACGTCCAGCTCGTACGTCCCGCTTCGGACCCCTGCAGCTTCCACTCTGGCCTGCGTGTCTCGGGCCAGTTCAAGTCGGGAAGGCATGTCGGATACCGCAACATCGGCACCTGCCTCGGCCAGCCCGACTGCCAGGGCTTCACCTATGCCCCGAGCCGCCCCTGTCACAAGGGCTACCTTTCCCTCAAGGCTGAACCCCGAATAGGCCATGATCTCCTCCAGCGTCCTGCTTCGTCCCTGACAGGTTGCCGAAGCATATCACAGGGGCGCCGGGAGTCGCGTACGCCTTTCGGGTTGCGTACCCATCAATGCAGGAATAGAATCAGCCGGAATATCCGGCCTCAGGGAGGCCACTGGCCCAGTTGAATCGCGGCGGGGGACGATGGCGCAGGCGGCACAGGCTTCAGGAGGACACAGGCAGAACCGGGGATTCATCCTCGGGGCGCTCACCTTCGGGCACGGCGTGGCCCACCTGTACGACCTGGGCTTCCCGGTGTTCCTCACAGCCATCGCAAACACCCTCGCCCTCAGCACGCGGCAGACGGGATACCTGCTGGCCATACGTACCAGCGGCAATGGCCTGATCGCCACGGGCTCCGGAGTGCTGGTCGACCGTTTCCGGGACCATTGGGGTCTGATGCTCACGATCTGCATGGTGCTGAACGTCGTAGCGTTCGTGGTGATCGGCCTGTCGCCCAACTGGGCCATACTGATCGGCGGCGTCATACTGGTCTCCATCCCGGGTTCCCTGTGGCACCTGCCGGCCATTGCGTCCCTGTCCCGGCGCTTCTCTGACCGTAGAGCCTTCTCCATATCGATCCACAGCTTTGGCTCCACCCTTGGCAACGCCCTGGGGCCGCTTGTGGCGGGCACACTGCTGGTGTACCTCGTATGGCGGGAGGTCCTGCTCCTGTACGCCATACCCGCAGGGGTGGTGGCTCTCTTCGTGTGGTGGTCTCTTCGGGACGTAGGCCGTGAGGAGGACTTACAGCCTGGAGACGCCGAAAGGCGCACGTTGCGGACGCTCGCAGGAGCCGGTTGGAACTTTTTCCGCAACCCGGCGATGCTTGCACTGCTGGTGGCTGCCAGTCTCCGGAGCGTAGCCAACGTAGCAATGTTCGACTGGACACCGTTTTACCTGGAAAACTCGCCCGAGGAAGGCGGACTGGGTTTCTCGTACTTCTGGACCGGATTCCAGATGGCGCTGCTCACCGGGACGGGAGCAATATCGGCGCCCGTCCTCGGCCAGCTGTCGGACAAGCTGGGCCGCAAGCAGATACTCGTGCCTTGTCTGGCCGTCGCGGCCGTCCTGCCTTTCCTGGTCGTGCCGGCCGGGGACGGCATCCTGGTCCCTATCGTGATGGCGGCCATGGGACTGTTCAGCTTCGCTCTGCACCAGGTGATGCTGGCAGGCATCCTGGACGCGGCGTCCCGGGGAACCGAGGCCACCGTGGCGGGGTTGGTGTTCGGCATCAACGGGGCGGTGGGGTTCGCATCCACCGTGTTCATCGCGTTCATTATCGACAATCTCGGTGGCTACGGTTCCATGTTCGTTTACGTAGGAGCGCTGACGGCGGTCGCCGGCGTCATTGTGCTGTTTACGCCATTCCCCAACTACAGGACCGAGCCGGCCTGACGACAAATTCCCTCCTGCTGCGATTAACCACCTGCGATTAACCACGGAACGTAGCATTGAATCAGACCATCACATCGGTGTCCGGCATTGAGGCCGGGCATTACACCGACCTAGAGAATGCCACCGGTTGCACCGTCGTGCTGTGCCGCAAAGGTGCTGTCGGCGGCGTGGACGTCAGGGGCGGCTCGCCGGGCACCCGCGAGACGGACCTGCTCCAGCCCTCGCGGCGGGTGGACCAACTCTTCGCTGTTTCCCTCAGCGGAGGCAGCGCATTCGGTCTCGATGCGGCAAGCGGCGTGATGGCGTGGTTGGAGGAGCAGGATATCGGCTATCGAGTAACCCCTGGCGTCATCGTCCCCATAGTGTCTTCTGCCATCATCTACGACCTCGGACTTGTCACCTCGAAGATACGTCCAGGGCCGGATGAGGGCCGAACCGCCGTTGGAGGCGCGTCGAAGGAACCTCTGACCGAAGGCACCGTCGGTGCGGGCACGGGCGCGACAGTCGCCAAGACCGGGGGCACTCACCGCGCCTGCAAGGGAGGGCTCGGGACGGCGTCAATCAGGCTTCCCGGCGGCGCGACAGTGGGAGCCGTAGTCGTAGTGAACTCCATTGGGGGCATACGCGACCCGTATACGGGTCAAACTGGTCGCCGGGCCAAGGAGAGAGGACGGGAGCTTCGACGATCCGGTGGGCATCCTGTTGGGAGAGTCTCACGCCTCCTTGCCCTCTGGACCGGTCAATACCACGATTGGCGTGGTTGCCACCGACGCCCGTCTTTCACGGGAAGAGGCCAACTACCTGGCGCGAGTCAGCCACAACGGCCTGTCCATGACCATCCATCCGTGCCACACCATCAGGGATGGCGACACCATGTTCGCCATGGCAACGGGCGAGTTTGCAGACGAAGTGGACCTGACGACCCTGGGCGCCGCCGCTGCGGAGGTCGTGGCACAGGCCGTCCTCAGGGCAGTGCGCCTGGCCACGGGACTGGGTGGCATCCCTGCCGTCTCCGACCTTCCCCGGGTCTGACCGGCGAGAACGTCCAGCCATGCGAGTTGTCAACTCCAAGGAGGAGATGCGACGGGCCTGCCGGGAGTCGGCACGTCCGCTCGGCCTGGTGCCGACCATGGGGGCGCTGCATGACGGTCACCTGTCTCTGGTCGACCGCGCCCGCTCCGATTCGTCCACCGTAGCCGTCAGCATCTTCGTCAACCCAACGCAGTTCGGAGAGGGGGAGGACTTCGCCGAGTATCCGCGCGACCTTGACGCTGACCTGGACCTGCTGCGCCAGCACGGTACCGACCTGGTGTTTGTCCCCAATGTTGACGAGGTGTATCCGCCGGGATTCGACACCTGGGTGGACGTCGGGCCAATAGCGGACCGGTTGGAAGGAGCGGCCCGGCCTGGGCACTTCCGGGGCGTGGCCACCGTGGTAGCCAAGCTGTTCGGCATCGTGCAGCCGGAACGGGCCTATTTCGGCCAGAAGGACGGCCAGCAAACTGTGGTGGTCCGCAAACTGGCCCGTGACCTCGACATGGGCATCGAAGTCGTGGTGCTACCCACGGTCCGGGAGGCGGATGGACTGGCGATGAGCAGCCGGAATGTCCGGCTCAACCCGGAACAGAGGGGGGCGGCCCCGGTCGTGTACCGGGCCCTGGCCGCTGGCCGGAGACTCCGGGAGGAGGGGGAGACCAGCGCGGAGGAAATCCGGGCCGCGGTCCGCCAAGTGCTGGCCGCTGAGCCGCTGCTGGGTCCGGTGGACTACGTTAGTCTTGCCTCTTCAGAGACCCTTGAAGAGCTGGACAGTGCCGAGTCTGGGGCAATGCTGTCAACGGCGGTGCACATGGGGCCGGTGCGACTCATCGACAACGTGCTGCTGGAATAGCACTGCCCTCAGGGTCGCACCCGGAACGCCCTAGTTCGATCCAGAGGAAACGGAGGGACCGGCCGGTCAGCTGTCCATCAGTTCCCGGACCGCCTCGGTGAGCGCAGGCAGGACAGTCTCCCAGTCCCCGACCACGCCATAGCGGGCGTCCTTGAATATATTGGCATCTGAGTCCTTGTTGATCGCGACGATGCACTTGGCCCCTGAACAACCAGCCATATGCTGGCTGGCCCCAGAGATAGCGACGGTGATGTATAGGTCCGGTGTAATGGACTTGCCGGTGAGGCCCACCTGGTAGGAGGGCGGCACCCAGCCCGAATCGACGGCGGCGCGCGAGGCACCCACTGCGCCACCGAGCAGCCTGGCCAGAACTTCCAAACCGGAAAAAGGCTCCGGGCCACCCAAACCCCGGCCTCCGGAGACCACTACACGAGCTTCCTCCAACTTCACCCCCACTGACTCCTCACGCACCGTGTCCACCACCCTGGTGCGGGCGACGGAGGCATCGAGGTCCACCGGGAAGGAGACGACCTGCCCCTGCCTGGAGGAATCCAACTCGGCAGGTTCGTAGGCCTTGGGCCGGATGGCGGCGATCTGCGGGGTATGTTCGCAACTGACGACGGCAATGGCGTTTCCGCCGTAGACGGGCCGGTTGGCGAGCAACGTCTTGCTGGCCTCGTCGACCGATACCTCAAGGCAGTCCTGAGCCAGGCCCACACCCAACCGGAATGCCAGCCGCGGAGCCAGTTCGCGGCCCTCGGTAGTCCGGGCCATCAGCACCACCCTGGGACTGACCTCGCGGCACAGCGAATCCATAGCGGAGAGGAATAGATCAGCATGATACCCGGCGAGCATCGGACTGGTCACGGCATAGACCCGGTCCGCACCGTGCGCGATGGCCTGCTGCGCGGCGGTATCTACCGAATCTCCCAGAAGCCCGATGGACAGCTCCTCGCCGAGGGAATCTGCGACGTTTCTTCCCGCGGCCAGCAACTCTGCCGCGGTCGAGTCCAGCGCACCAGCGGATGTCTGCCCGATTACCAATACGCCTGTGGCGTCAGCCATTGCGGCCTCCAAAACCAACTAGTCGACAATAAGGAACGCCGGTCGCCCCCACCCTAACCATCTGCGGAGGGAGGGGAGATTCGCAGGACCGTGCTAGATAATCTTGGCCTCGCGCAGTTTGAGAGCCAATTGACGGCCGGCATCGGCGGCGTTCTCGCCCTCGACGAACTCGCAATCCTGGTCGCTGACCGGGATGAATAACTGCCTGAGGGTAATCCGCGCATCGGACTGCGAGTCGTCCAGTGCCAGATCGTCCTTGCTCCACACCGTGGGTCGTTTGCGTGTAGCGGCCATGATGCCACGCAAAGTGGGATACCGGGGTTGGCCCAACTCGTTGCTGACGGTTACCAACGCGGGGAGAGTCGCTTCGACAACCTGGTAGCCGTCGGGAATGATCTGCTCCACCACGGCTTTGCCGTCGGTGACCTGAACCCTCTTACCCAGCGAGACGCAGGAAACGCCGAGAATCTCGGCAACTCCCAGAGGCACCTGGGCGTTGTCCCAGTCAGAAGCCTGGCGACCGCAGATAATCAGGTCGAAACCATCGAGTTTACGGATGGCGGCAGCCAGCAACTGGGCCGTCTGAAAGCTGTCGATAGTGTTGTCAAAAGCGTCGTCCTGGAGCAGCACCAACTCGTCCGCGCCCATGGACAAAGGCTTCTTCATAACGTCCAGGGCAAAGCTGGAGCCTGTGGAAATCACCGTAACGGTAGCTTCCTGCGCATCCTTTATCTGAAGGGCGGCCTCCACGGCATTCTCGTCGAATCCGTTTACGACAGGAGGAATGTTTGACGGTGGGACCACGCGCTTGGCGTCTTCGTCAATGCGAAAGGCGGCCATTGGCATTTCGGGATCTAGGACCTGCTTGGCGAGGACAGCGATTTTGAGCGGCATACCAATACCCCGTACGATTGTGTCGCCGGACTATGTGAAAGGTATCACTAACAAAAAGATAGTGTCAATCGACGGACAGGCCTGATTGGCCCTCCATTCCGAATGTCCTCGCTATGTCTTGGGCCGTAGATTGATTTGAGGGACCTTTCCAGAAACACGGCTTTATATTCCGCTGCCTCCTGACGTGGGCGACGAGATTTGATTATGCGGACAAGATTCGACCTTGCGGCCATCTGGTTCTCCGGTTACAAGCTGGCAACAATGCGGTGCGTAGGCACTGGTTCCCCGCCTGCGCGGGGATGACGGGTAGTGCGCGGGGATGACGGGTAGTGCGCAGAGACGACGGGTAGATTGGAGGATGACGATGGCTCGCTAAGCCCGAATCCACCGAAGGACAGCGTGAGGACAGTGGAAGGGGGTGGGACAAGCTTTCGCGGGGATGAGGGGTGGGGTGCGGGATGCCTGCGCCTTAAACGGGCAAAGGCTATTGCGAATACCAGTCGTCGCCAGCGGGTGGCCAGGGGTTGTCGCCGGCGAATACCTGCGAAAGCTGGGTGAAGGCGCCCATGAAACCGGCGGGGTGCAGCCAGATGCTGTTGAAACCCAGGTTGGTGTAGTTCTCGGTCCGCCGGGACGTGGTGAACCTGGCTCCCTGCTCTTCAAGGTGGGCATCCATCGCCAGGGAGTCCTCGATTTCGTAGATGGTGAGATAGAGACCCTCACCGTAACGGTCGAGGAACCGCTGCGAAGGAGCATCCGGTCCAGTGGGCTGCGCGAGTTCGATAAAGGTGTCGCGGCCAGCAAGGGGAATGACGGCTATTTCCAGATCCGTGAAGCTGACCTCAAAGCGCTTGGTGGCCTGCAGCCGGAACATCCCGCACCATCGCTCGAGCGCCCGGTCGAGGTCGCGAACCAGTACAGCAATCTGCCGGAGGCGCAAGGTGCGCGGCGGAGGTGATGTCTGCCAGTCCTCGCCTGCCAAGGGCCAGGGGTTGGCGCTTTCCTCCAGCTCCACAACCCGCACGACTGCGCCGTTGGTTGCGGACGGGTCCAGCTCCACGGTGCGCCGGCCGGGCTGCTGGGAGACGCCGCTATGCCTGACGCCCACGCGCCCCAGATTTTCCAGCAGCGCGTCGAGATCATGGGTCTGGAAGATGAGCCGATAGGGGCCCTGGCCACGCTTTTCACGAAACGCGCCGGACTCCGCCTCACCGATGTCTGGGTGCCAGAGCTGGACGAAGGTGCCGTCGCCGGCGTGGAGGACGGCGCGCTCCCCGTCGGGCGTTTGCGAGCGGTGCACGACCTTCATACCCAGATAGCTGTCGTAGAGGCTGGTACCTAGGCCCAAGTCCTCGACGATGAAGTCAACCTGGCGCAAACGATGCAACATGGCAATCACCCGGCCGTGGCGGTTGGAGCGCGGACAAATCGAGGGGATGCGTTCAGGAGAGGGTTATTCGCGGCTGGGAAGGGAGACGAGGGCGCGGCCGCCCACGTGTCGCTCACCCTTGCTGCCCAGCATCAGGATGTCGCACTCGACCAGGTTCTGGCCCTCTTCCTGTCGCAGATCGGTGATGGTGGCCTCGAGGGTCAGAGGAGAGTTGTGGGGCACCGGCTGCCGGAAAACAACGTCCAGGTCGCGAACAGAGTCCGGGCCCGCCCAGTCGGTCAGCAACTGCGCCATCATCGCCATGGCCATAATGCCTGGGACGATGGTACCGGCCATGCCGGAGTCGAGGGCGGTCTGGATGTCGGTAAACCTGTTGGGGGATGGCGGAGACCAGATATCACAGAAACTGGCCACACCTTCGTCAGTGGCCACGACTTCCAAGGGTCCTACCTGGTCGCCCAGTTCCAGATCTTCGAAGTAAGGCAATTTGCGTCTCGACCGTTGTTATTTGGCTAGATTCCAAGGGTACCGTTGCCAGACTGACCGTGAAATGCGACGGTCACTCCCGCCTGGCAAACGACTCCTGCACCTCCGCCACTACGTCGCCGTCCTGGTTGCGGAAGGTGGTCTCCCACACGATGAAGACCATGGTGCCGGAGCGCCCGGTCTTGGCGTAGACGTCCTTGAGGTGCGACGAGGCGGTGATGTGGTCGCCGGCGTAGATGGGGGCAATGGGCTGCACTCTCTGGCCCGCGTGCATCTGGGTGCGGCCGAATTCAATACCCACGTCGGGCAACTGCACTTCCCGGACGAAGATGGAGCAGAGAGTCGGCGGTGCGATCATGCCTCGAAACCCGCTGTCCTTCGCGCCATCGGAGGAGGTGAATGCCGGCCCCTTTTCGCCGAGGCTGGAGTTTACGGCCTGGATCATCTCGGCGGTGATCTCGAAAGGCCCTGCCTTATGTTCCTTTTCGTGCAGAGACCGGTCGTATTTAAGTTCCAGTGTCATGCGGCGTACTCCGGCGTTTTCAACTGAGGCAGTCGCCCCGGCAGGTGGCAATCAGGCGGAGGCGACGGTTGCCGTCTCTTCCAGCCTGACAGGCTCGAATTCCTTGCTGAGCAGTGCGTCAACCAACTGGCTCTCGGTGGCGACGGAGGCGCGAAAGTCCGTGAGGCAGGTGGCGATGTGGCTGGTGAAGTGCGCGTCGCTACCGCCGATGCCGAGATAGCCGAACTGCTGGCAGAGCTCCTCGGCCCGCTCGTTCTCTCCGGCCCTTCCTCCACCGTTGAGGATCTCGACCACGTCAACGTCCGGGAACGATTCGCCCTGCTGGATATATTCGGTCAGGCCGATGCCGAAGCGCCCTGGGTGGGCCGGGATGGCCACCGCATCGTGCTGGCGCGCGGCCTGCATCAGTTGGCGGGCGTCCATTCGCACGTCGGAGAAATCGATGTCCCGTGTCAGGCCCTCGCTCACACCGTAGACGAGGAAATGCCCGAATCGGGTGTCGAGCTCAGAACCCTTCAGTATCAACAGCCCGTTCTGCTCTGCGAGCTCGGAGTAGTCCTTGTCGAAGTCGAACTTGCGATGCTCCGTCAGGACGATGCCGTCGACGACGTAATTTCTCTTGCGGAGGACCTGCACCCACTTCACGTATTGCTCCACGGTGGCGCGGGAATCATCGGAGGATACGGAATGGCAATGCAGGTCAAAAAACACGTCGGGAGAACTCCTCACAAGGCCGCCGGAATGATAAGCGGCCCTGCCGACTATCATAAACAACGATACCCAATCCGGCAACCAATCGTAACCGGCTGCCTCTTATCGAGACTCAATGGAAGGGGAAAGGTTGTGGAATGGGACGCGATCGATGGCGGGAGGGCCTGCGGACCTGTAAGCCGGGTTCTGTATCCCGAAAAGACGGGACGGTGACCATCTATCTAGCCCCCCGATTGACACCGGGGCCCGCGATGCGGGACGGCGTTGCCGCCGTGGTCAAGCAGCCAACCCGGGGACGAGCCGGGCGCTCATGGTCCCTCTATTTGGCCTTGCTCCAGGTGGGGTTTGACCGCCGCTGCGTCGCCGCAGGCGGCCGGGCGCTCTTACCGCCCGATTTCACCCTTACCCCGTTGCCAAGACAGCGGGGCGGTATGTTTCTGTGCCACTTTCCGTCTTCCGCGCCGGACTCATCCCTTGCGAAAGCCTGGGCGTTACCCAGCACCCTGCCCGGTGGAGCCCGGACTTTCCTCCCCGGCTGCCGTTGCCGGCCGCGGGGCGGTCACCCGGTCCGCTTGGGCCTCCTCTGTCAATCTAGCAGGTTAGACATGGCCGGTCAAACGGAACGACTGTAGGCGTGCTGGACGGTAGGGCGGTACCTCACCAGATCGCGATAAGATTCAGCAGGAATCCCGGCAGGACAGGGTCGCCCGAGACTGAGTCAGGGGCCTCGAGAATCTCGACATCCATTCCGGGCCGGTAAACGTGAACTCGACGATCCTGTGCGTCTATCAGCCAGCCAAGACGAATGCCGTTCTCGATGTATTCCAGCATCTTGGCCTGCAGGTCTGGGAGACGGTCAGAAGGAGAGCGGAGCTCGATTACGAAGTCAGGGCAAATGGGAGCGAATCCTTCCTGGCCCGCCGCACTTAACGCATCCCACCTTGACAGTAGTATCCATGCGGCGTCAGGAGAACGAATTGCGCCGTTGGGCAGGGTGAAACCTGTGGAGGAATCGAAAGGCTTTCCCGTTCCGTCAACACGAGACCAAATGACCAAGTCAGCGGTCAGCTCGCTATTACGTCCGCCAGTAGTTCCTCCCGCAGGGGGCATGATTATCAATTCCTTTTCTGCGGTAAGCTCCATCCGGAGGTCCCTGTTGTCGGAGCAAAACTGCTGAAACTGCTCCACCGTCATTTTCGCGGCGCGGAAATTGAGCACCAACCGATCAGGAAAAGTTGGGGACTGCTCCAGCGTTGGGGGTTTTGCGGCAGTCATATTTCCGTCCCCACTATTCCGGCATACGGATTCGCCGTAGATTCCGGAATCTATTCTAGCATTGGTGTTTTCGCCGGACCGGGTTCTGGTCGCGACGGTGGCAGGACAGCATAGCTAAACAAAAGAGGCACCGTGAGTCCGGCGCCTTTAACGACCATGGCCGATTATCCTGTCTATTCGACGAATAGCATGCGTCCGCAGCTACTGCAATTGACGGCCTGGCGGCCGCTCTTGACCCGCTGTCGCAACTGGGTGGGCAGGGACATCCGGCAGCCTTGGCAGAGATCGCGCTCCACCTTGGCGACGGCACGGCCCCCCTTTGACTTGCGAAGCGTCTCGTAACGCTGCAGCGTTGCAGGATCGAACCTGGACGCCAGTAATTCCCGCTGCTTCTCGTATTCGCCCTGCTCGGCACGCAATTCGTTGACCTTGCGGTTCAACTCAACCTGCTGCACCTCCCAGCGCGCCCTGGTCTCCGAGAGCTGCTGTTCCAGGCTGGCACAGCGAGACCTGGATTCCTCGACCTGGATTGAGAGCTCCAGGGACAACGCCTCGTCCTGCTCGAGGAGGTGCCGGGTGCTGGCCGCCTCGTGCTGCAAGGCCTCGAGATCGCGAGCGTTGATCATCGAACCGTCATATAGCTGGGTCTCCAGCACTTCAGTGCGTTCGCGGCGGGTCTCGATATCAATCTGGTTGTCCCTCTGCCGCAACTCCACCTCCTGCATTCTCTCCTGTTCATCCTGGAAAGCCGTTTCCAGGTTTTCTATGGAGACCTCGATTTTCAGTTCCTCCTCCGCCTCCCCCAACGCCCGATACACCCTGTCGAGGTCAAGGTCCACCTCTTGCAATGCGTACAGCTGTTTTACAGTCGTCATCCGCTGCTGACCTGCCCGATCTTCAATACCAAAGCCTTTCGATTCTAGGAACGCCGACTGGCATTGTCAATCGACGAACGGGATGACAAGGTAAAGCGGGCCCGTTAGAATCATCGCAAATTCAGGCGAATTACCTGAGCAACAGGTATGTGAGATGCCCCGTGCGGAGAGGAGGCCACCCATGGTTCTTTCCAAGGTGGACAATGAGAAATTGACCCGAGTCGGAGCGGGCACGCCTATGGGCGATACCTTGCGCCGCTACTGGTTGCCCGCACTGATGTGCGACGAGTTGCCCGAGCCGGACTGTCCACCGGTGCGGATTCGGCTCCTGGGCGAGGACCTGGTCGCCTTTCGCGACACCTCGGGGCAGGTGGGGCTGCTGGAGGAGTTCTGCCCCCACCGCCGGACATCTCTTTTCCTCGGCCGCAACGAGGAGGGCGGGCTGCGGTGCGTCTACCACGGCTGGAAGTTCGACAGGGCAGGCAACTGTCTGGACATGATGAACGAGCCGGAGGACAGCGACTACCATACGAAGATCAAGGCGATTTCATACCCCGTCGTAGAGATGGGTGGCGTGGTCTGGGCCTACATGGGCCCGTCTGACCGGCAACCGGCGTTGCCGCGCTTCGAGTGGACCCAGGTGCCGGACAGCCACCGGCTGATCAGCAAGAACCGGCAGGAGTGCAACTGGCTGCAGGCGCTGGAGGGAGGTATCGACACAGCCCACGCGCCCATCCTGCACCGCCGCATCACCACCAACACCACCCGGCCGGGCATCGGTATTGATACGCCATTTGTGACCGGCAAGGCACCCAAGGTGGAGGTCGACCGCACGGATTACGGCTATCGCTACGCCGGAGTTCGAGAGTTAGAGGGCGAGGACAAGAACTTCATCCGGGCATACCACTTCGTGCTTCCCTTCCACCAGATGCGCCCACAGCAGTTCGGACTGTCCGGCGGAACCACCCGCACCATGATCGCAGGGCACTGCTGGGTCCCCACGGACGACGAAAATTCGATGGTGTTCAACTGGTTATACAGCTACGGAGACGAGCCGCTGACCGAGGCCGACAGGGACATAGAACGTCAGCTAGGCCGGGGCCCGGAGGACCTGGATGAGAACTACAGGGCCAAGCGCAACCGGGACAACGACTGGATGATTGACCGGAAGGTGCAGAAGTACGAGACCTTTACCGGTATCGACGGCATCAACACGCAGGACCAGGCGGTGCAGGAAAGCATGGGCGGGATAGTCGACCGCAGCACCGAAAACCTGTCCGCCAGCGATATGGCCATTGTGGTGGCTCGCCGGATGCTGCTGGGAGCCACCGACATGGTGGCGGACGGCGGGGACCCTCCCGGCCTGTCCGAGAGCTACTACAAGCTCCGGGCCATAGACTCCATTCTGCCCGCCGAGGCCGTATGGCAGGAAGCCCTAGCCAACGAGATGTATCCGCACTAGGCGACCGAATTCTTTGCAATGATGGGTAGCTGATAACGCGAAGCTTGCAGCGATAAGGGCGTCCACAAGGGACGCCCCTACACGACGGTGTCGGTGTCCTGTTGGTGGGGGCAACCACAAGGGTTGCCCCGGTTACTCATCAATACCAAAGACGTCGGTCCACTAGGCCAGAATCGGTTTCGGAAGGAACTGAAAGGGCGGCACCCGGGTTCGAGTGCCGCCCTTTCGTTTTGATCTCTGCCGCCGGGAGGGGAATCCGGCCAGGTCTGCGGCCGCCGACCGCTAGGCGACGGCGGCAGGGCGGCGGGTATGCCAGTCGGTGGCCTGTTCATAGGCATGGCCGATGCGGAAGAGGGTCTCCTCGGAGAACGGTTTGCCTCCGATCTGGAGTCCCACTGGCATCCCGCGGTCGTCGAAACCGCAGGGTACGGACATCGCAGGGCAACTTGCCAGGTTGAACAGGCGCGTGAGCAGGTAGGGCA
This sequence comes from Dehalococcoidia bacterium, assembly GCA_965219395.1. Lineage (GTDB taxonomy): Bacteria > Chloroflexota > Dehalococcoidia > Lucifugimonadales > UBA3495 > VXOI01. Next base: position 1,626,416 of record CBDCNN010000002.1, on the reverse strand, counting down.
GCCGGGACGATGTCTCCTTGCTGGTTACCGGCGGATCGTCCTCGATCGGTTGAGCGCCCCGGCCCGAGGTGGGAAATACGAGGGCATCGTAGCTTTCCAGCGCCCCAAGGACCTGCCGGCGGATCAGTTCCCTGATTTTCAGTGCCTTGTTGTAGTAGCTGGCGGGCATCACGCTACCGGTCTGAAGCAGAACGCGAACATCGTGGCCATAGTCGGACAGGTTCTCCCGCACCCACTTGGCGTGGTTATTGGCCGGCTCGACCGCCAGGAGCGCACCGGAAATTGGTCCAGCCACGGCCGAAAGGGGCAACGACACCTCTTCAACGGTTGCGCCCAGTTCGCCGAGAACGGCGATGGCCCTGCCGACAGCGTTACGAACATCGCCGTCGACCAGTTCCGAGTCCATCTGCTCGGTAACGACGCCTATACGGAGGCCGTCTATACCCCGATTCAGGGCCGCCTGATAGTCCGGCACCGTAGCAGTGGAGGTGTGCCCGTCTTTGGGGTCGTGGCCAGCGATGGCGCCAAGGGTGATGGCAGCGTCCTCTACGGTCCGGGAGATCGGACCGACGGTGTCCATAGACCAGACGCCACGCATGACGCCGTAGCGGCTGACCAGCCCCCAGGTCGGCCGCAGACCAACAAGGCCGCACCACGTGGCGGGGAAGCGGATGGAGCCGCCGGTATCCTCGCCGAGGGAGGTGGCGCAGAGATAGGCGCCCGTGGCGGCCCCGGACCCGCTGCTGGAGCCCCCGGCGTAGGTGTTCAGGTCCCAGGGATTGCGCGGCGTGCTGTAACGGTGGGAGAAGCCAGTGATGGCGAACTCGGTCAGGTTGGTCTTGCCCAGCAGCACGGCACCCGCGTTCTTGAGGTTGGCAATGACAGTGGCGTCCTCGTCGGGGACGTTGTCGACCAGAATGCGCGAGCCGCCGGTACTGCGTACTCCGGCGCTGAGGAACTGGTCCTTCACAGCGACGGGCACGCCATGCATGGGGCCGCGGTGGTTGCCAGCGGCGATCTCACGCTCGGCATCGCGGGCGGCGTCCATGGCCATATCTCGCGCGACGGTCAGATAGGCATTGAACTTGAAATCGAGGTCGTCGATGCGGTCGAGGTAGGCTTCCGCGGCGTCGACAGGGGAGACCTCGCGGGAGGCGATGCGGCGCGAGAGTTCAGACGCAGACAGGAAGGGAAGCTCGGACTTGTCCATTAGAACCTCCGAGTCTGGGGGTAGGGACGGGAGAGAAACGCCAGGATTATGCCGGGGGCAGGATGATGGGCAGCGGCTCCACTTCCTCGAGGCCGGGGGGATTGATGGCATCGAGGGACTCGAGGAGCGCGTTCAAGCTGTACATTACCTCGGTCAGTTCCGGTTCCTGAATGTCCAGGCCCACGGCTCGCCCCAGGGCCTGGATGTCCTCTTTCGACAAGTCGGCCATCATCGCCTCCATTCTTCTGACCTTTGAAGTGGCAACATACTGCGGCATAACCCTCTGCCAGTCAAGGCATTGGGGGCGTCATCGCAGCCGCAGGATTTGGGGTATACTGGCGTCGCCCCGGCTGAATTGCTTTCGCCAATACCATTTGCAGTGGGGGATGGAGCGGCAATGCCCGATTTCAAGGAAATCAAGGTCGACATCGGAGCCGAATCCTCGTTCACCAAACTTCCGGCACAAGTGGACGTCGGCGACTGGTCTTACTTCCTGGCAAAGAGCAAGAAAGGGGCCTACCGGCTGCTTTCCAACGTGTGCCCACACGCCATGGGCGAGGTTGTGGACTGGGGCAACACCTTCATGTGCCCGGACCACGGCTGGCTCTTCGAGAAGTCGGAGGGGATCTGCATGAACGGCCCCAATTCCCGAATGACCGCCTTCCCGGTAGCGGTGGAGGCTGGCCGGCTGATCGCGACAGTCCCCGACGACTAGCCCAAGACGGTTTCTCCTGCTCCAACCCTCCCTGCCCGGGAGGGTTCGTTTTTCCACCATCCCTCGAAACAGAGCGCGCACGGACAGGAGGTTGCCATGCAGCGGAGCGAAATACCCTTCCTCAGCGCGTCGGAGCTTGCCGGGCTGATCGAATCGCGGCAGGTGTCTCCGGTGGACGCCACCGAGGCCTACCTTGACCGCATCGACTCGGTGGACGGACAGCTCAATTCCTACATCGCGGTCCTCAAAGACCACGCCAGGGAATCGGCCAGGCAAGCGGAGGCCGAGATCGCGGCAGGCAACTATCGCGGGCCGCTGCACGGGCTGCCGGTGGCAGTGAAGGACCAGTTCTACACCGCCGGCATGGTCACGACGGGAGGCTCCTCGATCCTGCGGGACTTTGTGCCAGATGAAGACAGCACGGTGATGGCCAAGCTCAACGAAGCAGGAGCGGTGCTGCTGGGCAAGCTCAACATGAGCGAATTCGCCATGGCTGACATCTACCACCACCCATACGGCACACCCCGCAACCCGTGGGACACCACACGCAACCCGGGCACGTCGAGCAGCGGGTCAGGGGCCGCCACTGCGGCGTTCCTGTGCGCCACCTCGCTGGGGGAGGACACCGGCGGCTCCATACGCAGCCCGGCCAACTTCAGCGGTCTGGTGGGTCTGCGTCCCACCTACGGGAGGGTGAGCCGCTACGGCGTGATGGGCGGATCGTGGTCAATGGATACGGTGGGCCCCATCTCGCGGACGGTGGAAGACGCGGCGATCACGTTCCAGGCCATCGCGGGGTATGACCCAAGGGACCCATACACCGTGGACGTTCCAGTGCCTGACTACCGCGCAGCCCTGACCGGCGACATCAGCGGCCTGCGGGTGGGCGTCATATCTGACCGGATGGACGCTCCCAACCTGGACCCGGAGATGCGGTCGGCGGTGACCTCCGCCATCGGCACGCTGGGAGAGCTCGGCGCCGACGCCCGGGAGGTATCGGTGCCCCTGGCGCCGTCGGCGGGGGCGTTGAGCATGACCATCATCGGCGTCGAGTGGGCCAACCTGCACCGGCAGACCTTCGAGCCGAACTTTGAGCAGCTGGACCGGAACAACCAGATCAGGTTCCTGACCGGGCTGGTGATTCCGGCGCAGGCATACAACAAGGCGCAGAAGCTGCGGACGATGCTCAGGGAGCAGGTCCTGGCAGCGCTGGAGGACGTGGACGTGCTGGCCCTGCCGTCAGGCGTCGGGCCCGCGCCGCCGGTGGAGAGCGTGCCCGGGGTGCCCAGCAAGGAGATGGCGCTGGCCGGGCTGAATGCCCGCATCAGCTTCACGGGGCCGTTCAACCTGGCCAATGTTCCCGCGATATCGGTGCCGTGCGGCTTCACGGAGTCGGGCCTGCCGCTGGGACTGCAGATCGTGGGCAAGCCTTTCGCCGAGGAAACGCTGTTCCGCGTGGCTCACGCCTACGAACGAGCGACGGACTGGCATTCGCGGCGGCCGCCGGTATAGGCTACGGCCGAATCCAGCGCCTCTCTCGGACAGTCAACTCACCAGGAGGTTCGTAATGGCCGATGACATCAGCCTTATTGAGGCGATCTACAGCCAGAGGCAGACCACCCGCTACCGGCGGGACCCGGTGTCGCGGGAGGACATCGAGAAGATCATCGACGCGGCCATCCGGGCTCCCAGCGGCGGGAACACACAGCCCTGGCACTTCATTGCGGTAACCGACCGGGACCTGATCGAGAAGGTCGGAGGCCTGTATCGCGATATCTGGCTGGGAGCGCAGGGAGCGGAACCCGGGCCCGATGAGCCATTGGCCTACCGGCAGGCCCGGCAACTGGCCAATCGCATGCCGGAGGTGCCGGCGATGATCCTGATCTGCGCCGACCACTCGCGGGGCCATGCCGGGTACACGCCGGGCGAGCCCATCGAGCGGGGGCGCTATGCGTCGTCCATCTGGCTGGCGATCCAGAACCTGTTCCTGGCGGCTCGGGGGCTGGGCCTGGGCACTCGCATCACGACGGTACACATTCGCGAGGAAGACAAGATCAAGGAGTGGCTGGGCATACCGGAGTACGTGGAGACGGTGTGCCTGACGCCCGTGGGATATCCTCGAGGCAGCTTCGGGCCCACGCAGCGGATACCGGCCGAGGAAGTCAGTTCCTTCAACCGGTACGGGAGCCGGTGACTGTCTGCCGAACGCCTAATCCGGCTGGCCAGGTATACCAGACGCTGTTGAACCACTCTACTAAAGTGCGGAGCCTGCAAGGATGACCACCGCCAAACTACCCGCCGCTGTGCCGGAAGTAACCCTGCCCTACCGGCTGGTGCTGAAAGTCCGTGCCCTCGAGATGTCCGAAGACCAATTCCTCAAGCTGTGTTCCGACAACGGCGACCTTCGGCTGGAGCTTACAGCGGAGAGGGAGTTGATCATCATGCCCCCTGCGGGTCTGGAAAGTGGTTGGCGAGAGCAAGAATTGATCCTGCAAGTGGGCAACTGGGCCAAGACGGATGGCACGGGCCGCGTATTCAGCTCGAATGCCGGATACACCCTGCCCAACGGCGCAGTACGCGCGCCGGACGTTTCGTGGATGCCGTTGTCCCGCTGGGAATCTCTGAGCAGGGAGGACCAAACAAAGTTCGGCCATACCTTCCCCGACTTCGCCATTGAGCTTCGCTCTCTATCGGATGGGCTTGGAGAAGTTCAGGACAAAATGCAAGAGTACATGGAAAACGGCGTCCATCTGGGCTGGCTGATTGACCCGCAGAACCGCCGGATACACGTCTACCGTCCAGGCCAGCCCGTGGAGATTCTGGGAGAACCGGCCGCCGTTTCCGCCGACCCGGTCCTACCGGGCTTCGTGCTGGACCTGTCGGCTATTTGGTAAGCTCCTCCAACCGCTACAGGAGCAGGTAGTTCTGTCTACCTTGCAGCGGCGGGCGGCTGTGCACCACTGCGCAGCAGGATGATACCGCAGAAGCACAGAAGGCCCCCGGCCAGCAGACCGGGGGCCTTTGCGTGTTCTCCTGGTTGGGTTGACTAGGCGTTGGTGGTGATGGGCATCTGCCTGATGGAGCGGAAGGTGATGCTGGGCTCGTAGTCCATCTCATTCCGGCCAAGTTCCATGTCCGGGTAACGCTCGGCCAGTTCCCGGAAGACTTCCTGGCCCTCCACCCGGGCGATGGTTGCGCCCAGGCAGTGGTGGATGCCGGCACCGAACGCGACGTGGGGATTGGGCCAGCGGGTGATGTCCATCTCATCAGGCCGCTCGAACTTGCCTGGGTCGCGGTTGGCCGAGGTGATGAACCAGCGGACGCGGTCCTTCTCGCGGATGCTCTTGCCGCGCATCTCAATGTCCTGGGAAGCCAGGCGCTGGATGGACTTGACCGGCGGGTCGTAGCGGAGGCACTCCTCGGTGGCGCGGACCATCATGCCCTGCGGGTCGGCCTTCAGCATGTCCCACTGGTCGCGGTTGCGCATCAGCGACAGCGTGCCGTTGCAGATCAGGTTGATGGTGGTCTCGTGGCCAGCCAGGAGCAACAGGGAGGTGTTGACCAGGGCCTGCTCCCGGGTGAACACGCCAGCCTTCTCGCCCTGGGCCAGGACGGAGATGAAATCGTCGCCAGGGTTGACGATGCGTTCCTCAACCATGGGGTTGACGTACTCGAGCATGTCCTCCATGCCTTCCACCAGCTTGGGCAGGCGGTCGGCCTCGCCGCGGGCGATGTTGAGGAGCTTCTCGGCGATGGCGCGGATGTGCGGTCGATCCTGCTTGGGCACACCCATCATTTCGGCGATGACCAGCACCGGCAGGGGCGTGGCCAGATCGCGCATCATGTCGAAGTCGTCCTTCTGCTCGGCATCGTCCAGAAGCTCGTTGATCGCGCTCTGGACCAGGGGACGCCACTCTTCCATGGACTTGGGCGTGAAGTAGGCGTGAACCACCTTCCGCATTTCCAGGTGATCGGGGCGGTCGTACTGGATGAACTGCTTGCCCTGGTAGTTACGGACGAACTCGTACAGCTCGCTGTCGGACTCGTTGATGGCGGGGTAGGGCCCGCGCGGGTCATTTAGCCACACGGCGTTGGAGAACAACTCGTGGTTGCGAGTGAGCCAGACGAGGTCATCGTGCCTGGTGACGACCCATAGCTCGTAGAGCTCGTTCCAGTGCACCGGGTCTTCGTCCCGAAGCTGGCCGTAATAAGTGTAGGGGTCGTACATGATTTCCGGGGCGAACATGTTCTCGTTAAAGGTTGATACCATAACCTCACCACAAAGCTGGGATTCCGAAACTCTAAAGGGAATTGAAATATTTTGTCAAGTTGATAATGCAGTCCTGGACAGGACATCACGATTGTCCGAGACCCCGGTTCCGGCCCCGTTGCGTGAGCTGCATTTCTGTCTTAAACGGCGGTGCTTTTCCGCAGTGACGGGCCGGACGGTATCATTGAAAAATCTTGTTTTCCCGCTCATTTCCGCTCATTTCCGCTCATTTTCATTCACCCTCGGAGATGAGCGCTTCGGTGTTCCCAATTGTCCCGTCGAGCGGCGTCCCCTTCGCTTTCATACAATCAGGTTACAGAGTTTTCATGAGTCCCGGCAAGGGGCAAGTGTCATCAAATAAATGTCCAGCTATCGAGGCCTGAGCCTTATTCCGCGCGGAGCGGTGCCACCTGGGTACCCAGGCTCCGTCGGTAGGACCGCGGGGTGATTCAATTTATCTGCGCGGCACCGACTCTTCCGTTCGCCCTGAGCTTGTCGAATGTCCGGTCCGTTCGTGGTTCGACAAGCTCACCATGAACGGACCGGAGGGGCCGCCATGAACGGAACCGGAAGGGCCCGCCACCGGGAACGGACCGGAGGGGCCGCCAGGAACGGACCGGAAGGGCCGCCGTCGAAAACCGAAAGGGCCTGGAAGGACCGGCAGGGTCTTTTAATAGTTCCCTTTCCCTTCAGGGGAGGGACAAGGTGGGGGTGTTCTCTGGTGGTTCACAAAGATGTCGTTCGCCAGCATTTCACCCTCACCCCAGCCCTCTCCCTCAAGGGAGAGGGAGAATTAAAAGGCCCTGGCAGGACTGCATGGTTCTTTGTCAAAGTGGGCGGGATAATTCATAATGGGCCAATCTGCCCGGCAAAGTGTCAGCGCCACTCGGAAGCCGGGCGCCGTGGGAGATTGGAATGCGAATCCTACTCGTTGCTACCAACCGGCAAGACCGTATGAACAGCCGGATGAACGCTCAGCCCATGCCCATTGGCCTGGCGTACATCGCGGGACATCTCGACCACGAACGGCACGAGGTCAAGGTCGTGGACCTGATGTTCGCCGACGATTACCTGGCGGAGATCCAGGGCATCGTCGAGGACTTTCGGCCAGACGTAATTGGCATCTCGCTGCGCAACCTGAGCAACCACAGCTACCTGAACACGCAATGGGCGCTGCCGATTACGCGGGACGTGATTGACCGCATTCGAGAGCACAGCAGCGCCAAGATTATCGTGGGCGGACCAGCATTCAGCCTGTTGCCCAAGCAGTGCTACGAGTTCCTGAAACCGGACCTGGGCGTGGCCGGAGACGCAGGCGAGACGTTCGCCGAGATCTGCGAGCGCCTGGAGATCGGCGAGCGGACGGTCTATGACCTGCCCGGGGTGGTCTACAACAAGGACGGGGACGTGGTGCTCAACGAGGGCCTGTGCGTTTCGGCCTTCGCAACCCGGCCGCGCCTCGATGACCTGGAGATGGACAAGTACCGCAACGCCGGATTCGGCATCGGCGTGCTGACCAAGCTGGGCAGCTTCGCCTACCCGACGCCGGCATCGACGGCTGGCATGACGGAGGACGACTACAGGGTCATCCGGCCCATCGACGAGGTGGTTGCCGAGGTCAGGGAGCTGTGGGAGAAGTACCAGCTGCGCAAGGTGTTCTTCGTGGATAACGGGTTCAACTGCCCGCTCGAGCACGCCAAGTCCCTTTGCAGCGCGATCATCGAGGCCGATCTCGGTATACGCTGGAACACACCGCTGGCCTCCTTCAACTGCGACCCGGAACTGATCCGGCTGATGCGGGAGGCGGGCTGCGCACTGGTGTTGCTGGGCAACCGGGGCAGCGACCCCCACGCCCCACGGGAGCAGCGGATGGAGGGTGAACTGGAGGTGCCCCGGCTGCTCGAAGAGGGGGGCCTTCACTACGTCATCGCCCGTACCTTCGGGGAGGCCGGAGAGACCCGCGAGTCGGTGGAGTACAAGCTGGACTTTCTGCGGCGCATCAACCCGGCATTGGCGAACCTGCGGGTGGGCGTCAGCATCATGCCGGGCACCGATGTTGCATCCCTGGCGATGGAAAACGGCCAGATCTCCGACGAGAGCGAGCTGATCGAGCCGACCTTTTACATTGCCGATGAGGTGCGGGACTGGATTGTCCCCTACCTGCAGGAGCAGGCCGCTGGCAACCCGCGCTGGAACCTCTGCTAAACCACTGTCTTACGTCGGGAAAATAAAGGCCGGGGCCTGCATTTTGCGGGCCCCGGCTTTTTCACGCCTGATTGTTTTTGCCTGATGAGCGATCGTTCCCCGAAGCTCCGACTTTGAGGTGTTGCAGGCCGCTCAAGCCGTCGTCCCGGTTTCTGCCCCGATTCTATTCAGGGGACTTGAAGAGCGTTATGCGATTGCCAGCGATGTCATAAAATATGGCAATCGAGCCAAATCCTCCGGGAACCTCCGAGGGAGGCATCAAGGCAGTGCCGCCGAGGCCAACGGCCTTGTCAAAATATGTTTGCAGGTCGTCGACCAAGACAGCGACGGAGGGACTGTTGGGCGGCATTCCTTCCGTGTGCTGGAAGATGCCGCCGCCAATTCCTCCCGATTCCTGCTGAACAATGCGGTAGTTGGCCTCCTCGAGATAGTTGATCTGCCAGTCGAACATTCCGGTATAGAATTCGGCCAGCAGGGACGCGTCGCTGCCTCCAACCTCGAAGTGCACCACGGGCGGATCGTTGCCTTTGGGCGGCATTTCTCCGTCCCATTCCGACGGCAGCGAATACAGCCCGATGCAATTGCCGACAGGGTCTGCGAACATAGCGATGTGGCCCATTCCGGGTGCTATCTCCATCGGTGGCATTATGGCGCTTCCGCCCATACCTGCCAGCTTGTCCAGCGCTGCCTGAAGATCGTCGACCTGCACATAGAAGGTGACATAGCTGCGTGCCGGCATATCCTCAGTAGTAGGAAGCAGGCCGCCACCGATGCCGCCCTCGTTGGCGGACACCAGACCGTAGTTGCCCATCTCTGCGCCCTGCACGTCAATCTTCCAACCGAACAAGTTGCTATAGAACTGTTGCAGGGCAGGGCCATCCGGGCCGGCAATTTCAAAGTGAACTACAGGATTTCCCATTGTTTATTCTCCTTAAAGTTAGAAAGCCGGAGTTGAAAATCGGGCGAGCACTTCCCCAAGTCAGAACGTAATGGCAGATTCCACAGAGTGTCGATCCGGGGCGAAATCGCAAGCGGTTACGATCTGATTGAATCGGCGGCGACGGCGGTTTCCATGGCTCGTATCGCAACCTCGATCTGCGCGTCGTCGGGCTCGCGGGTCGTAAGGCGCTGTAGCCACAGGCCCGGGGCTGCCAGCATCTTGCCGATGATGGCTCCCTGGTGCCGCCCGCTGAAGCGGATGACCTCGTAGCTCACGGCGGCGATGACCGGCAGCAAGAGGATCCGCGAGGCGATACGCCACCACCACGAGGACTCAAGCAACGCAAAGGCGATGAAAACAGCCACCGATACGACGACCACGGTGAGCAGGAAGGCGGTGCCGCAGCGGGGGTGGGGGGTGCCGAACTTGCGCACGTTGTCGATGTTGAGGGGCAAGCCGGCCTCGTGAGCATGCACGGTCATATGCTCGGCGCCGTGGTAGGCGTAGACCCGCCGGATGTCGCGCATGATGCCAATCACCGACACGTAGCCCACCAGTATGGCCAGTCGCAGGATGCCCTCGATGGCCTCGCTTAGCAGTCCGCTACCGATTGCCGGCTCGAGCAGGCGCACGACACCCAGGGGCAGGAGGAAGAACAGCGCGACTCCGAACACCAGCGAGAATGCGAGGGTTACACCCATCATCCAGCCGGGAATACCCTCGGCGCCGGCGGACTTCTCGGTGGCCTTGCTGGCGGCGAGGTCGGCGGAGATCTGGAGGGACTTGATGCCCAGGACCAGGGTCTCGATGAGCGTCAGCACGCCCCGCGCGAGAGGCAACCGCCGAAAACGGCCGTTGTAGATCGGGTTGAGGGGCGCCTGGAGGTCCTCGATGCTGCCGTCATCGCGCCGGACGGCGAGACTGTAGTAGTCGCGGCCGCGGATCATGACGCCTTCGATTACGGCCTGGCCGCCGTACAGGTGTGCTGGCTGGTTGGCCAAGAGGTCGCCTCGGACGAGAAAAAGTCGGGATGGGTTGAACGCCGGCAGGCAGATTACCGCGGCGCGAAAGCTGCTCAAATGAAAATCGAGGGCCGTGGCCCTCGATTGCTGGGAATCCCGCCCTACCGGCGGTTGAATCGCCGGTTGAACCTTTCGATGCGGCCCTGGGTGTCGACGATGCGCTGCTCGCCCGTGTAGAAGGGGTGGCAATTGCTGCAGATTTCAACCCGGAGCTGCGGCTTGGTGGCGCCGGTCTGGAATGTGTGGCCGCAGGAGCAGGTAACAGTCGCGTTGAAAAAACGCGGATGAATGTCGGTCTTCATACCGAAAGTCCTCGTCGTTTAGTCGTGGAGGCTGGGGTCAGGAGCCGTTTAGCGGGTAGACACTGACCCGGCGACGGCCCTTGGCGGCCCATTCGTACTTGACTTCGCCGTCGGTCATGGCGAAGAGGGTGTAGTCGCGACCCAGACCGACGTTGTTGCCGGGTCGGATGCGGGTGCCGCGCTGGCGCACCAGTATGGAGCCGCCAGTGACGCGCTGGCCACCGTAGCACTTGACTCCCAGCCGCTTGGCGTTGCTGTCTCGTCCGTTGTTGGTGCTGCCACCAGCTTTCTTGTGGGCCATGCTATCCCCTGCCTTGCGACACCCAAAAGCACCGTAGACGGCGCTAGGGGGTGAGTATGTCCTGAATCACCAGCCGGGTGTAGGCCTGACGGTGGCCCCTCTTGCGACGATACCGCGTCTTGGCCTTGTACTTGAAGACCATGAGCTTGCGGTCCCGGTAGTGGGACTGCACCTGGGCGAGCACCCTGGCGCCCTCCACGTTGGGGGAGCCGACGGTCAACTCGCCGTCCTTGGAGACAGCCAAGACCTCATCGAACTCCGCTACCGACTCAACATCGTTGGGCAGGAGTTCAACGTCCAGGGTATCGCCGGGCTGCACCCGGTACTGTTTTCCACCTGTTTTGAAAACCGCGTAATCCATAAAACCTCGGCCATTCATACTAGGCCAGACCGCTCAGACTGTCAACCGAATTCGACGCGGTTTACAGGGCTATCTCGCCTGACCGTCGAGAATACGAGGCGGCACAGGGCCTCGGAACCAGTTTGAGGATCAAGCGGGGCTCGGGAGGGACTAAATCCCCATCCCATTGTGCCCCGAATTCCCGTTATGCCCCACCTGAGGAGTCTCCGAAAGACTGAGATTCCCCGATTCCCGTCGCATTTTGTCCCACAGTGTCCCGCCCTACCTTTTCGCCCTCATTGCGGACAATCTGGGGATCACGGCGTCTCCGGGAACCAGGCCGGGGCAATTCAGGGGCAGCGGCAGGGGCGACTGACCATGCCTCGAGGAGCCGTGGCTGCTAGCAAGGAGCAAAGCGTCTCCAAATGCCGTTGCCATGTCGCGATATATGCAGGGAACGTGCTCTGTCCGGTCAGAACGGGAAACTGTTTTCCAGCCAGGGCTTTTTGCCTTGGTAGCTAATGGAGAGTAGTAATATAATAGCTGCGTTCCAGAATAGTGGGAATGCGCTCCGGGAGGTCCAGAAACCGATGCCGACAAGCCCACACGAGCTGACAGGGGCAGAGCTGCGCCAGGCCTTTCGGTTGGCCTTTGACCGGCTGGAGGAATCGCGGGATACGGTGAACGCGCTGAACGTGTTTCCCGTGCCGGACGGCGACACGGGGACCAACATGTCGCTCACGCTCCGGTCAGGTATCGAAAGGTGTCCCGACGGGGAAGGCCCGGCGGCCAGCGAGGTGGCGTACGAGCTGGCGCAGGGGGCGTTCTTCGGCGCACGGGGCAACAGCGGCGTGATCCTCTCGCAGTTCTTCAAGGGGTTCAGCGACGCCCTGCAGAACCGGGAGACATGCACCGCCACCGACTTGGCGCAGGCGCTGGACATGGCCCGAGTGGCGGCATACGGAGCGGTAGGCAGCCCGAAAGAGGGCACGATGCTGACCGTGATACGCAAGGCCGCCGAGGCAGCCCTCGAGGCGACCAGCGGTTCCGACGTAGCCAGCGTGCTGGAGACGGCGTATTCGGCATCGTGCGTGGCGCTGAGAAACACGCCGGAGCAGTTGCCGGTGCTCAAGGAGGCGGGGGTGGTGGACTCGGGCGGCCTGGGCGTGGTGGTGATCCTCGGTGGTTCGCTGGAGGCGTTGGCCCCGGAACGGCACGAGGAGGCAACGACGGCAGCGGGACTGAGCTCCATCATCGACACCAGCATGGCGTCGCTGGGGGATTCGGGACAGGAGCAGGGGTTCGTGCACGCCTCGCTGGAGGAGGCGTGGGGTTACTGCACGGAGTTCATCATCAGCGGCAGCGACCTCAGCCTGGAGCAGGTGCGGCAGCGATGCGAGGATATGGGCCGCTCGACGGTGGTGGTGGGCGACTCCCGGAACGTCCGGGTGCATCTGCACACGGAGGACCCGGGGATGGCCATCAGCTACGGGGTGGCCCTGGGGACTGTTTCAAGCGTAAAAATCGAGAACATGGATGAGCAGAACGTGGAGTGGGCCGCTGGCCACTCCGGTCCCGCCCCCAGCGCCGGGGCACCGCTGACGGTGGTCGCGGTGGCGGCGGGACGAGGGCTGGCCGCGCTGTTCATGGAGTCGGGCTGCGGGCACGTGATCGAAGGCGGCCAGACGATGAACCCCAGCGTGCAGCAGATCATGCAGGGAGTGGAGCACGCCGGGGCCGAGCACACCATATTCCTGCCGAACAACAAGAACATCGTGCTGACCGCCCAGCAGGTTGCAGCCAACGATCCAACGATCCACGTGGTTCCCACGCGCAGCATCCCCGAGGGAGTGGCTGCATTGCTGGCCTATAATCCGGTGTCGACGGTGGAGGAGAACCTGGCCGCAATGGAAAGCGTGCTGCCGGAAGTGACGACTATCGAGATCACGCAGGCGGTGCGGGACACCAGCGTCGACGGGGTGGCGGTCAGCCTGGGTGACTACATCGCCCTGCTGGAGGACAAACTGGTGCTCACGGCCCAGTCGGCGGAGGATGCGCTGCAGCAGGCCGTCGGGATGGCAGGGGTCGATTCGAGCTCCATCCTGACCATCTACCGGGGATCGGACGCCGATTCCGATGCAGCCGAGGCATGCGCGGATGCACTGGAGGCCAGCACCCCAGGGCTGCAAATAGACCAGATATACGGCGCGCAGCCGCACTACCATTACTTGGCATCGATCGAGTGACACCCGCGGCAATGGCACTTTGGCAGGGCGAGCAGCCCTCCGCAGAGTTGGAGGCCCATTGGCGATAAGAATTGTTACCGACAGTGTGTCGGACCTGCCCCCGGCGTTGGCGCAGGCCAACGACATTACCGTCATTCCCTGCTACGTGATCATTGGCAGTGAGACATACAGGGACGGCATAGAGATAACCGCCGACCGATTCTACTCGCGTCTGCCAACCCTGCCGAGGCTGCCATCAACGTCGCAGCCCACCATCGCCGACTTCCAGGAGGTGTACCAGCGGTTGCTGGACCAGGGGCACCAGATTGTGTCCATACACGTCAGCGCGAAACTGAGCGGGACACTGAACTCGGCGGCACAGGCCAAGGCGGCCCTGGGAGACTCCTCGGACATCGAGATCGTGGACTCCCAGCTTGCCTCCGCTCCCATGGCCCTGGCGGTGCTGGATGCAGCCCACATGGCCCGGGAGACGTCCGATTTTCGCGAGGTGGCGAGACGGGTGAGGTCGTCGCTGCCGCGCATTCACGGCTATGTGATGGTCGACACCCTGGAGTACCTGCAAAAGGGCGGGCGCATCGGCAAGGCCCAGGCTTTCGTTGGCGGGATGCTGAAGGTCAAGCCCATCCTGACCATCAGGGACGGAGAGGTGCACCCGGTGGAGCGTCCCCGCAGCCTGGAGCGGGCCAAAAACCGGTTGATCGAGATTGCGAGGGATCTGGCGCCAGTCCGGCAAATCAACATCAGCTACAGCACCGACCGCGTACAGGCCCTGGGCCTGCGTGCCGAGCTGGCGGAACTGGTGGGTCCGGAGCACCTGGTGGAGTCGCGGTTCGGCTCGGTGCTGGGCGCTTACGTGGGCCCCAACGCCCTTGGCGTGGCGGTATCGCAAGGCACTGACGACTAGGGCGTCATTAGACTGACACCTCTTTCTGTCCGGTCTCGCTTCCGCGGAACAGGACAATAGCGTCGGAATCGTTGTGCAGTCAGTGGGGAGGGGTCTCGCTATTAATCGCCTCCCTGCAGCGTGGATTTCACCCCCACCCTAACCCTCCCCCTGAGGGGGAGGGGATTTTTGCGCGAGCAATGGTTCCGCAATCGTCCTGCGGTGCCGCTGCGCCAGGTTGATTGGCAGCGCACGCCGGTATATCGTGGATTTATGTCAAGCCCCAGAACGAGAAGCACCGACTGGACCGAATCGTTCCGGAACATAATCGCCCTTGAGACAAAGCGCGGTTTCGACAACGGCGCTGTTATCGGGGGTATGGACAGGTCCAGGCATCACTGGCGCACCGAAATGGAGCGCCGTGGCTCCAGGGAAACGGACGCCGGTTTCCTTCTTCAGCGCAACTACGGGGAGCTGTCCCCAGAGGAGCGGGAGGCGTGGGCTGCGCGTTGGCTGGAGTTGATCGACGGCGTCCCGGCTCGCAAGCCACCGACAAATCCTGCGTCATCCCGCGAATCCCCGCGCGAGGATGAGGATTTTGAGAGTTTTCTGAATCCCCCTCCTGCTGCGCCGGGGGCGATCGGGCGTGAACTGGCCAAGCCGCGTCCGGCATTTCGACTTCCTCCGGCCGGACAGAGCGTCGACGACCCGGTGGACCGGCTGCGGGGCATCAACGCCAGGACCTCGGAGCGGCTCAAGCGCCTGGAGGTGGAAACGGTACGCGATCTCCTTTACCTGTTTCCACGGCGCCACGAGGACTTTTCCAAGGTCGTAAGCATCTCCGAAGTAGTGCCGGGGCAGGAGTGCACCGTCGTTGGCACGGTATGGGAATCGCGGGTGATCTCGCAGGGGCCAAAGGGCAGGCGCCAGGACACCGAGGCGGTCCTGGGAGACGATACCGGAAACATGCGGGTCATCTGGTTCGGTCAGCGCTACCTGGCCCGCACCCTGCCACCGGGACGCAAGGTGGCAATCAGTGGCAAGGCCGATGTATTTCGCGGCCAGCCGGTCTTCCAGTCCCCGGCCGTGGAACCACTGGAGGTGGAGCAGGCCGGGGTGCACACCGGGCGCCTGGTGCCGGTCTACCCGCTGACCGAGGGGGTGACGGCCCGGGCCCTGCGCGGTTTTACCTGGGACGCCTTGCAGAACTGGCTGGGCGACATCGAGGAGACACTGTCCGCCGATATTGCGGGCTCGGAACTGGTGGCGGGAATGATGCCGCTGCGGGAGGCAGTGTTCCAGGCCCATTACCCGGACGACGCGGACACTTGGGGGGCGGCCCGCTCCCGCCTGGCTTTCGACGAACTGCTGACGCTGCAACTGGCGGTGCTGGGACGGCGGCGGGAAAGCGAGGTCGAAGTGCGCGGGGTTTCAGTCGAGGCGCCGGGCGGCGTTATCGAGAACTTTCTTGAATCGCTGCCCTTCGAGCTGACCGGAGCGCAAGCACGGTGCATGGACGAGATCACTGCGGACATGCAGAGGGGAGCACCGCCGATGAACCGGCTGCTGCAGGGCGAGGTGGGCAGCGGCAAGACGGTGGTAGCGCTCGCCGGACTCCTGTCTGCTACGGCGGCAGGGTTCCAGGGGGCGCTGATGGCGCCGACGGAGGTGCTGGCGGAGCAGCATTTCCGCTCCGTGTCCCGGATGCTGGAGGGTCTGCCGAGGCCGGTGCAGGAGGACAACCTGTTCTCCGTCTACCTGGAGGGAGTGGACCGCCCTGTGTCGGTGGGACTGCTCACCGGCAGCGTGCGAGCGCCGGTCAAACGAATGCTTACCGCAATGGCCGCGGACCAGACGCTGGACCTGGTCATCGGCACACAGGCACTGATCCAGGAAGGCGTGTCGATACCGGCGCTGGCGCTGGCCGTGGCCGACGAGCAGCACCGATTCGGGGTGATGCAGAGGACGGCGCTGCGAGAGCGCGGCGGAGAGAACCCGCATCTGTTGATCATGTCAGCGACTCCCATTCCCCGCACGCTTTCCATGACCCTTTACGGCGATCTGGACATCTCCACCATCGACGAGTTGCCCGAGGGCCGGCAACAGATACGGACCCGCT
Organism: Dehalococcoidia bacterium; assembly: GCA_965219395.1. Lineage (GTDB taxonomy): Bacteria > Chloroflexota > Dehalococcoidia > Lucifugimonadales > UBA3495 > VXOI01. Next base: position 1,609,863 of record CBDCNN010000002.1, on the reverse strand, counting down.
GGGTGCCCCGGGAGAAACTTCCGGACGCCTACGAGTTCGTCCGCAAGCAGGTCGCCGAGGGCCACCAGGCATTCGTGGTGTGCCCCCTGATCGACGAGTCCGCCAGCATAGAGGCCAAGGCCGCCACCGAGGAGTACGAGCGGCTGTCGGGCGAGGTGTTCCCCGACCTGCGGGTGGGGCTGCTGCACGGGCGGATGAATTCGAGGGACAAGGACAGGATGCTGCGGCGGTTCAGCGATGGCGATCTGGACGTACTGGTGACGACCGCCGTGGTGGAAGTGGGCATCGACGTGCCCAATGCAACCGTCATGCTGATTGAGGGTGCCGAGCGATTCGGGCTGGCCCAGTTGCACCAGTTCCGGGGCCGGGTGGGCCGGGGCGAGCACCGGAGCTATTGCCTGCTGCTGTCGTCGGAGACGCACAGCGCGAATGCGAGGGAACGCCTGTCGGCGCTGGAACGCACCAACGACGGGTTCGAGCTGGCCGAGACAGACCTGGAACTGCGGGGGCCCGGCGACTTCTTCGGCACGAGGCAGAGCGGGTTGCCGACGCTGCGGATGGCGCAGTTCTCCGACCGGAAATTGCTGGACCTGGCGCGGGAACTTGCGACGCGTATCGCCGCCGAAGACCCGGAACTGGAAGCGCCGCAACACGCCGCGCTGGCGGCCCAGGTGGCCCGCTTCCTCAGCCGCGCCGCCTCGGTTACTGACTGACCTTCCGACTCCGCATCGCAACCCAAGGCGTCAACGACTGCGGGAGGTCAGCCGGGGGCCTTGAAACGGTAGCCGACGTTCCAGATGGTCTCGACGAAGGAACGTCCCGGCGATTCCACCTTGGAGCGAAGCCGCCTGACGTGCACGTCGACGGTGCGCGTGCCACCGAGGTAGTCGTAGCCCCACACCTGGCTGAGCAGCGCCTCGCGGGTGTAGACCCGGCCGGGGTTGGATGCCAGCAGGGCTAGGAGCTGGAACTCCTTGTAGGTCAGGGTTACGCGTCGCCCCGCCACCGAGACTTCGTAGCGCTCCAGGTCGATGCTCAGGTCGCCGATGACCAGCGCCTGCGAGCCGGACGGCCCCTTGACCCTGAAGACCGCCTGCTGCACTCGAAGGGAAAGCTCGTCGTCCGCCGTGGGACAAATCAGCAGTTCGTCGGGGTTGAGGGCAGGGTCGTAGCGTCCAATGTCATCCTTGGGGACTGCCGCCAGCACCGGCAACTTCCTTTCCCGGCAACTTCCGACGGCCCGGCGGGCTTCGGTCATTTCCAGGGTTGACAGGTCCAGGACGACTGCGTCCGGCGTATCAGCACCGCCGGTCTCCCAAGGAAACTCGCCGCTGTCATCGAGCATGCAGGACATGCCGACGCGGCCCACGGCATCGGCCAGGCCGTCGCCTCCACCGCGGTTTGCCAGAACTAGTACGTTATACAATCAGTCCGGTCCGACTCACACCACGGCCAACTGTTGCGTCAACTGGCCGCAGTCATTCCAAAATTTCTGGCGCGCCCTGTGCAGGGGCGTTGCAGACCGTAAGTCAGTATATCAAACCTCCGGGGCAATCCACTCTACGAGGGTGTGCTCAACTGCGGAACAGGTGGCGTTAATTTGACGCTCAATTGCCCGCAAACTATTATTGAACCAGATTCTCCATACGCAATCGGGCGTTCGCGACGCCCAGCGACCCATACAGCGCAGTTCGCGCACACGCGTCCAGCGGAGGGAACGGGATGGCCATACAGACAGCAGTATCCGCCGCCGGAGAGGCGCGTCACCGCATTCGGACCAACCAGTGGCGTGGCGTGACGTCGGGGGTTGCCCCCGGCCACGTGCAGGCAAATCTCGCCATCCTGCCCAGGGACATGGCCTTTGACTTCCTGCTGTTCTGCCAGCGGAATCCCAAGCCCTGTCCACTGCTGGAGGTGATCGAGGCGGGCAGCGTCGAGCCGGTCCTGACGGCTCCGGGGGCGGACATACGCACCGACGCCGCCGGGTATCGCGTGTACCGCAACGGCGAGTTCACCGCCGAGGTCGACACGCTTGAGGACTACTGGAGCGACGACCTGGTCAGCTTCCTGCTGGGGTGCAGCTTCTCCTTCGAGCAGGCGATGGTGGACGCGGGCATTCCCCTGCGGCACCAGGAGCAGGGCAAGAACGTGGCCATGTACATCACCAACGTGGATACGACACCCGCAGGGGCGTTCTCCGGGCCGATGGTGGTGAGCATGCGGCCGATCAAGCGCGAACAGGTGGTGCGCGCGGTCCAGGTTACGTCGAGGTTCCCGGCCACCCACGGGGCTCCGGTACACATCGGCAGCCCGCGCGACATCGGCATAAGCGATCTGGACATGCCGGACTTCGGCGACGCAGTCGAGATCAAGTCGGACGAGGAGCCCGTGTTCTGGGCCTGTGGCGTGACCCCGCAGGCCGTTGCCCTGAACTGCAAGCCACCGCTGATGATCACGCACGCGCCGGGGAGGATGTTCATCACCGACCAGCGCGACGCCGACTACGCGGTGCTATAAGGACCCGAAAGCCTGCCTGGAACAGGAGGACCGGTGGCCGAGACCATCGAAGACATCATCCTTGACCATGACAAGCGGGGCATGCTGGCCCTGCGCCCCCACGTGCCCGCCGACTTCTGCCGCCAGGCGGCGCAGTACGTCCTTGACCACCCAGGCCATACGGTAATAGTTACCGGGTTCTACGTGATCATGGCAGGCAAGCCGGAGACCGATGGGCCGCCGGGAGCCATCACCATCGGGCGGGCGGTGCAGGCACTGGGACGCGAGGTATCCTACGTTACCGACTCCTACACCGCGCCAGTGCTGCGGTCATGGGCCGAGGGCGCAGACGTTATCGAGTTTCCCATTACGGGCGTTGCGGAAAGCCAACAGCACGCGGCGCGAATGCTGGAAGAGTTGCAACCGTCGCTGCTCATTTCCATAGAGCGCTGCGGCCGCAACCGGAACGACGAATACCTGAACATGCGGGCGCGGGACATCTCGCCGCAGACCGCGCGGCTGGACTACCTGTTCGACCACGGAATCCCGTCGGTGGGAATCGGCGACGGGGGCAACGAAATTGGCATGGGCAACCTGATCGACGTCATCCCGTCGGTGGACAGCTTGCCCGACGATCCCGCCATAAGCCGGGTGGACCGCCTGATCATCGCCAGTGTCTCCAACTGGGGCGGGTACGGACTGGCCGCCGCGCTGTCGCAGCTGACGGGCAAGGACCTGCTGCCCAGCGCTGATGACGAGGCGCAGATGGTGCAGGGCATGATCGATGCCGGTGCAGTTGACGGCACGACCGGCGACGCGGTGCCGACGGTGGACAACTTCAGCATGGACGAAAACGGCACCCTGCTGGACCGGCTGCATCAGCTGGTCAGCGCAGGTTAGACGCTCCCGCAGTGCTGGCTTGCTTGTCGATCATTACCGCTGAATGAATTCCGCCTCCGCCCACTACTCTCCTGGCACACAGCCCGGTTGCTTTTCGTGGCGCCAACTGGCCCAGCAATGGCTGGCGTTGCTCGTGGTGTTTTCCTTGGGGCTGTCGTCTTTGGGGCCGATGCTGGACCATCACTTCGCGGAACGGCATCCGGGACATGGGCACTTCTATTTCGGCGCTGCAGCCGCGGACCATTCGCACTCGTATGATCTTTCACATCCCCACGACACCCTGAGCGCCCTGCTGGGCGAGGTCGCGGTCCCGGACGATCCGGGTGTCGATGGGGTTGTCTTCTTTTCTCCCAACGCCGGAATTGGCGCAGCCGCGGCGGACCTGACGCTGCCGCTGACGCCGCCGTCTTTCGCTGGCTTTGGCGACGGTGCAGGGCCGCTGACAGCCGGTGACACCAGGGGCGCCGCCCTCACCAGCAGAATAATTGCGCCTCCAACGCGCCCTCCCCTCGCGTAGCTCCTTTCACCTCCAGCAGGACTGAGCCGCATTGGCGTTGTACTACGCCGTTATTGCTCGCCTTGCCTGGGGGAAAAGCTGCGAGACCAATAGAGCACAAAGGGAAAGGAGCTTTTATGCTACGGCATATCCGCAAATTCGCTTGGCTCACGGGCGCAGTCGCGGTCGTATTGAGCCTAACACTTGGAGCCATTCTGGCCCACGAGGGCCGACCTGTCGGCGACTACCGATTCATCGTTGGCTGGCTGGAGGAACCTGCCTACGAAGGATTCCAGAACGGTGTTTCCGTCCGGATCAACAAGATAGTTGAGGGCGAGGCCATGCCCGAGGGAGAGGGCGAGAAGCACGAGGCGATGCCCACGGGTGAGGCCAAGGAGGACGATCACGGCCCTCCCGGCCATCACAACGAGGAGCCGGAATCCACGCCAGCTACGTCTCACGAGGAACGGGAGTCATCGGAAAGCGAGGACCACCACGGTGCCCAGGACGAAGAACGGGAGTCGTCGGAAGGCGAGGACCACCACGGCGCCGAGGACGAAGAACGGGAGTCGTTGGAGGGCCAAGACCACCACAGTGCCGAAGGCGGGGATTCAGACACTACGCATAGTGACCAGGACAGCGAAGGAGGCAAGGACGGCGCGGCCAGCGTGGGCCACGGCGCAGGAGGGCATCACGCCACCACCATCGAGGCCGTGAGCACCATGTCGGTTGACTTCGAGACGTCGGCTGACTCGGTGTCAGGGCTGAACGTTCAGATCATCCCACTGGGCTTCACATTCGCGCCGACAAGCGTCAACGATGCGCACGTGGCGGGTGAGGGACATGCCCACATCTACGTAAACGGCGAAAAGGTTTCCCGGGTGTACACGCCCTGGTACTACCTTGGAGACCTCGAGCCCGGGGAGCACGAAATACGGGTCACATTGAACGCCAACAGCCTCGAGGAGTACACCTCCGGCAGCAGCAAGGTGGAGGCCATCAGAACAGTCCACGTGCCGGAACCGCACGGGCATCACCACGCCGCGGAGGCCGTGGTGGCGCTTGCCAGAATGGAGGTGTCCATCACGTTGGAACCGGATATCCTCGGTGGGGCCAACCTGTTCGTTGGGACAGAGGGATTTGCATTTGCTCCCCAGAACGCCGGAGACCACCACGTTCCGGGAGAGGGACACGGCCACGTCTACGTCAATGGAGTCAAGATCGGCAGAATCTACGGTGGTGCGATGCAGCTCGGGAAACTGGCCGAGGGCAAGAACAAGGTAAGGGTAACCCTCAACAACAACGAGCACTCCGCTTATAGGTGGAACGGGAATCCGGTGGAAGCCACTGCTACCATTGAGATCGGGGAAGGGATGGGAGGCACCGGTTACGGCGACCCGCCTGCGGGACACCACAAGCCAGCAGACAAGCCTGGCGACGAAACAAACGTCAACGGGGATCAGAACCACCACGGCGGAAACGGCGAAGGCGGCGGCATGGTGGAAAAGGAAACCAGCCGGTTGACGGCTCCTCGGGGTGCTGCCAAACCGCTGGCCACGATAATGGGCCAGCACGAGGGCGTGACGGTGCCGGTGGAGGGACTGGAGGGCAGTTTACAGGTGGAGGTCATCCACGTTGGGTCCGGCGCGTCCCGGATCCTGGACCTCGAGGCCGCATGGGGCGACCCCGGTCATTACGTTGCAACGCTGATACCCACAGCTTCCGGCGTGTATGAATTCCGGGTGTTCGGCACCATCGAGGGGACAAACATTGACGAAACATTCGCCTCCGTGGGCGCCGGCGGAGGCTTCGACGACATTCAATCGTCGGCCGAGCTCCAGTTCCCCGAGCAACTGCCGGAGATGAGAGAGGTCGTTGGAGCCGTGCAGGGCGCCCGAACCCTGGCGCAGGAGGCGCAGGACGCGGCGCTGGCGGCCCAGGCAGGGAACACGGCCGGACCGGGCGGCGGAAATGCGCTGGCCATTGTCGCGCTGATCGTTGGCATCGCCGGGGCTATCCTGGGCGCTGGCGGTATATTGCTGGCCCTGCGGGCTCGCCAACCGGGGTAGGTGAGGTGGCAATTGGCCGCTGTGCCGCGACCTGACCATCCCGTAAACCGGCTGAAAGTGGGAGGCCGGCGCATCCGTCTCGCGTATGCGCTGGCCTCCCTTTTGGCGCTGATGGTCGCCGCCTGGCTGTGGTTCACGCCGCCGGGTGTGTCGGCCCACGCCAACCTGGTTTCGGCTGAGCCCGCGCCAAACTCGGAACTGGAATCGGCCCCGAACCGGGTCATCATCTGGTTCACGGAGCCGCTGGAACCCGCTCTCAGCAGCATCCAGGTGCTGGATGCGACCGGCCAGCGAATGGACCTGGACAACAGCCAGGTCGACGACCTGAATCCGCTGGTCATGTCGGTGGGCCTCGGTGAAATGCCGGACGGCACCTACACAGTGGCCTGGAAGAATGTGTCCACCGTCGACGGGCACCGGGTCAGGGGTTCCTTCGTGTTCGCCGTGGGGCAACCCCTCAGCGGCGTTGCCATCAAGCCAACAAAACAGCCGCTGGTCCAATCGCCCTTCGCTCCCTTCCTGCGGTGGCTGATCCTGCTGGGTGCGTTGACCATGGTAGGAGGGCTGATCTTCGACATGCTGGTCAGCCGCCCCGCGCTCCGGACGGGGGGCGCTTCTGTGTGGGCGCAGCAGGCTGCAGATTCCCTTTCGTTACGGTCTATGCGGCTTGTCTGGGCCGGACTTGCGCTGTTCCTGGTGGCATCCATCGGCCAGCTATTCCTGCTGACCACGATCACCCAGGAAGTTTCGGTCTGGCAGGCCTTTGCGGGACCGGTCGCCGACATGGTTTCTGGCACCGAGTGGGGACGCCTTTGGCTATGGCGCATTGCTGCGGGCGTGGGCTTTGCCATCGCACTTGGGGCACTGCGCTATGCCTCCCGGCTATGGCAGCCTGCGGTAATGCTGCTGGCCCTTGCACTGGGTTGCGCGGCGCTGTGGACCATCTCCCTCGTCAGCCACGGTGCGGCCACGGTCGAAATCAGGACGCTGGCGCTGGTCGCCGACTTTCTGCATCTCCTGGCCTCGGCCTTCTGGGTAGGGGCCGTGTTCCATTTTGCTCTTGGGGTTAGGGTGTTCCGCGACCTCCCGGAGGCTGACCGCCGCGAGTGCCTGGCAGACCTGGTGCCGCGGTTCTCGGTTGTCGCCGCGATGAGCGTGGCAGTGATTGTGGTGACCGGTGTCTTCAGCGGTTTCGCCCAGGTCACCGTAACGGAGGCACTGAGCACACCCTACGGAGTTACCCTAATCGCCAAGGTGGCCCTGGTACTGCCGCTGCTGTTCCTAGGCGGGCTGAACCTGGTCTGGGTGAGGCCGCGCCTGCGCACCAACACCGGCTCGGGCAACTGGCTGCAGCGTTTCCTGCTGGGCGAGGCGGTACTGGGCATCCTGGTCCTGGCTGCCGTGGGGATGCTGACCAGCCTGGAACCGGCCCGGCAGGTGGCCTCGAGGGAACTGGCGGAGGAGCGGCAGTTCCTCACATTCAGCGACACCGTGGCAACCGACAATATCGTCCTCGAGGTTTCTCCGGGCCGCGTCGGCACCAATGATCTGACAGTAACGCTGACCGACCGCCTGGGAGTCCCCATCACCAACGCCAGCGAGGTGGTGATTCGCTTGGTCTACCTGGAGTCGGACCTGGGCGACGACACGCTGGTCGCGACGTCCCAGGGAGACGGCACCTACGTCCGGAAAGACGCACAGCTGAGCATCGCGGGCGTATGGCAGGCGGAGCTCATCGTGCGGAGGACAGACGCCTTCGACGCCCGCACCGCCTTCCGTTTCGAGGCGCTTTCAGCCGGCGGAGGGGGCAGTGCGGCGATTTCCCCGGCGCCGGGTACCGCCTACCTTCTCCTGGGAGCGGGTCTGCTGGTTCTGGGGCTTCTGTTCCTCGGGGCAGGTCTGCCGCTGGGAGGTTGGTTCTCCCGTTCGGGCGCGGGGGTGATGACGCCGGGCATCGCCGGGGTGGCGGCGGGCCTGCTGTTGCTGTTCAACACACAGATCGGACTGGGCGGAGCCGAGGCCCTGCGCAATCCCTTCCCGCCAACGCCGGAATCACTGCAGGCTGGAGCGGCCACATTCGGTCAGGTCTGCCAGACCTGCCACGGGGAGACCGGCCGGGGCGACGGGCCTGCCGCCGTCGGCCTGCTGCCGCCACCCGCAGACCTGCAGGTGCACGTGCCCCTGCACGGAGACGCCGACCTCTTTCGTTTCATCCGCGACGGCATACCGAACACCGCCATGGCGCCGCAGGGAGACAACCTGACCAGATCTGGAACGTGGTCAACTACATCAGGACGCTGGAGGAGTAGCCCGAACTGCTAGTCTCCCACGGGGGCGAGGGTCTTTTCCTCCAGGGCCAGCAGGCGGCGGAGCTCGAAGATTTCGTCTCGGAACTGGGCGGCCTTCTCGAATTGCAGACCCTTGGCAGCGTCCTTCATCTGCACCTCAAGGTCTTTGACCACTTTGAACATGTCGGTGCGGGACATTTCCTTGCGCACCACGTTGTAGCGGGCGCGGTTCTCGGCGATGGCCTTGATGCCTTCGGTGATGTCGTGCACCTCTTTCTGGATGCTCTGGGGCTCGATGCCGTGCCGCTGGTTGTGATCGCCCTGCAACTGGCGGCGGCGGGCGGTCTCGTCGATGGCTCGTTTCATTGAGTCGGTGATCCTGTCGGCATACATCACCACGTGGCCGTTGGAGTGGCGGGCGGCGCGGCCAATGGTCTGGATCATCGAGGTATCGGAGCGCAGGTAGCCCTCCTTGTCCGCGTCCAGAATGGCGACGAGGCTCACCTCCGGGAGGTCCAGCCCCTCGCGCAGCAGGTTGATGCCGACGATGACGTCGTACACGCCCAGACGCAGGTCGCGCAGTATCTCGATGCGGTCCAGCGTCTCAATGTCGGAGTGCAGGTAGGTGTTTCGGATGCCCATCTCCGACAGGTAATCGGCCAGTTCCTCCGCCATTCGCTTGGTCAGCGTGGTGACCAGCACCCGCTCGGCCTGCTCGACGCGTTCCTTGATCCTGGACAGCAGGTCGTCGATCTGGCCCCTGGTGGGCAGCACTTCAACGGTCGGGTCCAGCAGGCCTGTGGGACGGATGACCTGCTCCACCACCTGGCGGCTGTGCTGCAGCTCGAAGGGCCCGGGGGTGGCCGAGACGTAGACGACCTGGTTAATGTGGTCCTCGTACTCGTCAAAGTTCAACGGCCGGTTGTCCAGGGCCGACGGCAACCGGAAGCCAAATTCCACCAGCGTTTTCTTGCGGGAGATGTCGCCGTGGTACATGCCCCGTACCTGCGGCAAGGTCATGTGGGACTCGTCGACAAACAGCAGGTAGTCGTCGGGGAAATAGTCCATCAGCGTCCACGGCGAGCTGCCTGGGGGACGCTGGGACAGATGCCGGGCGTAGTTCTCAACACCGGAGCAGAACCCGGTCTCCTGCAGCATCTCCATGTCGTAGTTGGTGCGGCTCTCCAGCCGGGCAGCCTCAAGGATCTTCCCACCGTCCCGCAGTTCCCGCAGCCGCCACTCCAGCTCCTCCCGGATACCGGCAACGGCAAGGTCAAGCTTGTCCTTGGTGGTTACGAAGTGGTTGGCGGGGTAGACCGCCACCTGGGGCAGTTCGCCCAGCAGCTCTCCGGTCAGCGGGTCGAGCTGCACGATGCGCTCCACTTCGTCGCCAAAGAACTGGATGCGGACGGCCACCTCCTCGTAGGCCGGAACCAGCTCCAAGACGTCGCCCCTGACGCGGAACTTGGCCCGGGAGAGGTCGAGATCGTTGCGCTCGTACTGCATATCCACCAGCTGCCGGACTAGCTGGCTGCGGTTGCGTACCTCTCCCACCTTGACCTGGGCGACGAGGTTGAAGTAGTCGTTGGGATCGCCCAGACCATAGATGCAGGACACCGACGCCACGATCAGCACGTCGCGGCGCGTCAGCAGGGAAGTGGTGGCGGAAAGGCGGAGCTTGTCCAGCTCCTCGTTTACGCTGGAGTCCTTTTCGATGTAGGTATCGGACTGGGGAACGTAAGCCTCCGGCTGGTAGTAATCGTAGTAGGAGACGAAGTATTCGACAGCGTTGTGCGGGAAGAATTCCTTGAACTCCTGGGCCAGCTGCGCCGCCAGGGTCTTGTTGTGGGCCATTACGAGGGTTGGCCGCTGCACCTGCTGGACAATGTTGGCCATGGTAAAAGTCTTGCCGCTTCCGGTAACGCCCATCAGGCTCTGGCGCGGCAGCCCACTATCCACGCCCTCCGCCAGACGGGCCACCGCCCCCGGCTGGTCGCCGGTCATCCCGAATTCGGCCGTGAGCTGGAAGGGCCGGTCCTCGGGCTCCGCATTACGCCGTTCGTTGACCTGTTTGCCGGCCTCGGCCCACTTCTTGCCACGCGCGTAGACGGTCATGCTCCCGCTCCGATGTCCTCACGAAGTCTCTGAGTGTCAATTATAGACCCACGGCAGCCCTTTACGACCAGCAAATCCCTAGCGCTGGGCGAACTGCTGCAGCGCGATACGTATCTTGTCCTCCACGGTAAGGCCCTCCGACTCCGGGATTGCTCCCACAGCCGCCCGGGCCTCGCTGGCAGAGTAGCCCAGGGCAGCGAGGGCCGCCATTATCTCTCCCGTATCGTCCGACGAGACCGCGCCCGGACTGCCCTCAATCCCGTCGACCTTGCCGCGCAGCTCCAGGATGATCCGGTTGGCGATGCGGCGTCCGACGCCAGGGGCTGCGGCCAGCGCGGCAGCGTCGCCCGAGGCCACCGCCAGCTGCAGGGACGCCGAGTCCATCGACGACAGCAGGGCCAGGGCCAGTCGGGGGCCCACGCCGGAGACGCCGTTCAGCAGCGTGAAAAGCTGGACCGTGGCGTCATCGGGGAAGCCGTAAAGGATGGGCTGCTCGTCCCGGATGCGAAGCAGGGTGTTCAGCGATACGGTTGCACCGGGGGCGCCCAGTGCGGCTATGGAGTTGGACGGGACGAAGACCTGCAGGGTGACCCCGCCGACCGAGACATGCACCCAGTCGGGTCCCGTGGCCGCCAGCGTCCCGCGTACGCCAACGATCATCGGTCAGCCAACCGCCACGAGGAGCCGCACACCGGCCCGCTAACGTTCTTGTCCGGGAGGAATCTCGTTGAGCATCACGCCCGACGCATGGTTCTGGGCCAAGTGGCACAATCCAACGGCCAGGGCGTCTGCGGCGTCGATCTCCAGGGTCGCAGGGAGTCCCAAGGTGGCGGACACGATGCTCCGTATCTGTTCCTTGCTGGCCGCACCGTAGTCCGCGACCGCCCGCTTGATCTGCGCGGGTGCATATTGAAATATCTCGATACCCTGGCTGGCCGCGCCGATGAACACCGCCGCCTGGGCCTGCCCTATGGCGAGCGAGGAGCCGGGAAAGCTGCGCTCGCCCCGTCCCACGAACGGGTCCTCAACGGCCAGTGCATCGGGGTGGAAGATGGCAATCATGTTCAGGATGTGGGAGTGCATCTGGTAGAGACGGCTTTCGATGCGCATCGAGGACGGGAGGGACACTACGCCATAATCGACGGCTTCGATTGCGGGCCCCTCCCTCACTACGCCGTAGCCCATTCGCAGGGTGCCGGGGTCAATTGACAATACGGTCATTTACGGCTCCCTGCCGACGTTCTACAGATTATGTCCCCTATCTTGAGCAACGATAACGCTTAAGCAGGGTCTCAACTCTGTCCAGCGGTTCCTGTGGACACTGAACCGAGCTGGCAGTATGCCATGAATCATGAACCGCAGATTCAAGAGTCAGTCCTCATAGATAGGCACAGGCGAACCATCGCCTCGTCAAGTTCCCGCTTCGATTCCTCTGGAATCTGTATCGCGCCTTTGAGATTCGACAACGATTGGAGGCATTATTCCGTTCAAGGGATCCGGCGGACCCAGACTCTAGCTGGCCTGGTAACGCTCGAGCACCTCGGGCGGGAAATCGGCGTTGGTGAAGGCCTTCTGGATGTCGTCGAGGTCTTCCAGGGCGTCAAGCAAGCGAAGCGTCTGTTCCGCCTCCTTGGAGCCCAGGGCTATGGTTGTCTTGGGCACCATGGACAGCTCGGCGTTGCGGACGGCCACGCCATCGGACTCGACTGCCTTCTGCACGTCCTGCAAACTCTCGATGGGAGAAAAGATGTCGAGGACCCCCTCATCGATATTGATGTCCTCGGCGCCGGCATCGATGGCGAGAAGCCCCAACTCCTCGGCTTTGTCCTCATCCTCGATGTCAATGGTTACCACGCCGCGGAGATCAAAATTCCAGGCCACGCAACCACTTTCACCCAGGTTGCCGCCGCCTCGGTTGAACGCGGAGCGAACGTCGGAGGCCGTGCGGTTGCGGTTGGTAGTCACGGCCTGCAGCAGGATAGCGCCGCCCCCGGGCCCGTATCCCTCGTACGTCACCTGTTCCAGGGTCTCGCCGTCGCTGCCCTCTCCGCTGCCTCGCTTGACAGCGCGGCCGATGCTGTCCTGCGGCATGTTATTGCTCCTGGCACGGTCCAGGGCCAGCCGCAGCTTGAAGTTCATGAGGGGGTCGGTTCCGCCTCCGTCCCGAACCGCCAGGGCAATTTCGCGGCTCAGCTTGGTGAACAGGGCGCCCCGTTTGGCGTCAGCGGCTCCCTTCTGGTGCTTGATCGTTGACCATTTGGAATGACCGGACATAGCGCTACCTCCCGGTCCTGCGGTGGTTTAAGGCCGATTTTAGCATTGGCAAAAATCAGGGTCAAAGCCGAAACGTCAGCGAAGGCCGTCAGGAAGGTCCACACGCATGACTCCCGCAGCCAGATCGACCTCCAGCACCACACGCTGGGTTGCAGGTATCAGCACCTCGCCGGAGGGGCCCCGCACGATGTACACGTCGTTGCTGCCCGTCTCGAGGATTTCCCGTAGCTCGCCGAGATCCTCGCCCTCTTCCGTATGGACATTCAGGCCGATGAGCTGGTAGTGGAAATACTCTCCCTCCTCCAGCGTGGCCTGGTCGTCGGGAGCGGCGCTCAGGTATTTTCCGGAGAGGGGAGTGGCCTGATGGCGGGAAGTGACGCCCTCCAGCCACAGGAGTGCAGAGTCAGGACCGGTCTGGCGCGACGCAATTATCGAGCGGGGAGCGCCGTCCAGGATCAGCTCGCGGCCAGCGTCGAACCGTCCGGGAAGATCGCTGAGTAATTCGATGCTGAGGGCGCCGTCGCGTCCGTGGGGGCGGTTAACCCGCGCGACGACGATCTCATCGGCGGGTTCCTGTGGCGGCTGGTCCAATACGTGCTGGCTTGCGGGGACTACTCGATTTCCAGGACGGCCTGGGAGCCATCCTTGACGGCGGCGACACGAAGGACAACACGCATCGCCTGGGCCACCCGGCCCTGTCGGCCAATCACCTTGCCCTTGTCCTCGGGAGCCACCTGCAGCCGGAATACGGTGCGGCCGCCCTCAACCGATTCCTCGACCCGCACGTCTTCCGGCTTGCTCACCAGGGACGAGGCAATATATTCGATAAGTTCTTTCACGCCTCGGATTCCTCAGCCGTTGCTTCAGCAGGGGCATCCTCCACTTCAGTTGCAGCGGCAACAGCAGCGCCCACCGGCACCGCGCTTATGCCCTTTTCGATGATGCGCTTCACCGGGTCGGAAGCTTGTGCACCCAATCCCAGCCAGTATTGGGCGCGGTCCAGCTTGATATTGACTGCTGGCGGGTCCTTCATGGGATCGTAGGTGCCGATCCACTCGATGTAAGACCCATCACGCGGAGCCTTGGCCTCCGCCACCACAATCCTGTATGAGGGCCTGCCTTTCTTTCCAACCCTGCTGAGCCGAATCCTTAGCATTGATTCTCCGTTGCCTCTGGCTATACGCGCAACGCCGATTTTATTTCGGCAGAATTGTACGAATACCGTATTTTCCTGTCAATTGAGAACAGACTGACGGGCCCTCGATTCCTTCGTTAAGACAAAGAAATCGGGCCCGGCCAATTCTGGCTTAAGTTCGCCCGAAAATCCATCCCGGATCCAAGGGGCGATGGTAGACATTGGCCTGGGCCCGACGTTCGGGTTATATTTCGTGGCGAGTAGCTACGAAACAATCACCTCGTCGCGTCCAGACTGATGCCTACCATCGCCCCTGTGTGTTAAACTATCGTCCATTCTTATCACCTCCCTCTTTCAAATTCCGCCAAGCGGTTGAGCAATTCTACCCCGCACCTTTTCGCAATGTCAACCATCTATTCCGCCCACTACCGGGGCATTTGGTTGACCCCCATGGGCGCAGGAGGGCGCCTAGTCCCCCATCTGGAGAGATTGCGGCCCTTGCCAACCGACAGGGCTCCCTCGTACCATCAAAAATAGCCCGCCCGTACATTGGCCAATCCAGACCGCGACCGACGCCCCGTGAGGCCTCATGCCTATACACAAACAAGGCATTCTCGCCAGCCGTTATGGTTCCCCCGTCTGGCCACACGCCAAACGAATCACAATTCAACGCAATTCGACACCCTTGAAACTTGTCAGCATTGGTGCGAAACAAAATGCAGCACTTCCCGGAGTCCCCCGCGCCCTCAAATACCATCCCGACGTAGCTGACAAGTCCGGCCGCGACCCCACCGGTAGCTCCCAATGCAACGCCTCGTTCACGGAAGTGAGGGGCTCGCCTAGCCGCCACCATTCGAGGCCGCACCTGGCTACTATTGTAAGGTCCGGCAGCCGGCTCGAGGCCGGTTATGCCTTTCACGAGGGTTGGCTGGCTTGATCAAGGTAATCTTCATGGGAACGCCGTCGCCCGTCGTTCCGGTCCTGCACCGCCTCCACGATATGCAGGATGTCGAGGTTGTGGCCGCCATTACTCCGCCAGACCGGCCCCGCGGGCGAGGCCGACAGCCCGAAGCTCCCCCAGTCAAGCAGGCTGCAGAAACCCTCGGGATCCCGGTCCTGCAGCCTACCAATCTTAGGGGCGAGTCGACGCACGTAGAACTGGCGGCCCTGGCCCCCGACGTGGCCGTCGTGGCAGCCTATGGCAAGCTGCTTCCCCAGGCAGTCCTTGCCCTGCCGCCCAACGGCTGCCTGAACCTGCACCCGTCTCTCCTGCCCCGGCACCGGGGGCCTTCGCCCGTGGCCACGGCCATTCTGGAGGGCGACACCGTTACCGGTGTGTCGCTGATGCTGCTGGACGAGGGGATGGACACGGGGCCGGTTATCGCGCAGCAGGATCATGGGCTCACAGGCAACGAAAACGCGGGCGAGTTGACCGACACTCTCTTTGCCTTGGGGGCTGTTTTGCTGGCTGAAAGCCTGGCGCCCTGGGCAAATGGCCATTTGATGGCGAGAGCGCAGGACGGCTCGGCGGCTACAATCTCCCGGAAGCTGGAACGCGGCGACGGGCAGGTCGACTGGAGCCTTCCTGCTGAGACCCTGGACAGGCAATGCAGGGCATTCGCCCCCTGGCCTGGCCTCTACACCGAATGGCAGGGAAAAATGGTCAAGCTGCTGGAGACGGGCCCCTTGCCGACGAATGCCAGCGACGGTATCTCGGCGGGCCGGGTTGTGGCCGACGCTGATGGCGCGGGTCTGTCCGTTGCCACAGGGCGCGGAATGCTGTTGTTGCGCCGTTTGCAGATGGAGGGCAGGCGCGCCGTTTCAGGCGACGAATTTCTGCGGGGCTACCCGGAGTTCGTCGGCTCTATTCTGGGTAGCCGGGACTAATTCGTTCAGCGCAGGAGATTGGTGAGATGGCGAAGACCATACCGGATGAATCGCAGGTACTGCAATGGCTCGACTCCCTGAAGAACTGGGGACGCTGGGGACCCGACGACCAGCTCGGATGCCTGAACCTCATCGGCCCGGAGCAGCGCAAGCGTGCCGTGTCTCTGGTAAGCGAAGGCGTGTCGGTTAGTTGCGCCCGGCCCATTACCACTGAGATGGCCGCAGACACGACCTACCAGGTGCAGCGGTTCATGGTGGACAGCGGTGAGGGCCGCGACACCGACCCGCCGGAGCGGCGATATACCCGCCGCGGGGCCGGCGAGTTTATCGGCATGGTATTCCACGGCCAGACCATCACCCACATCGACGCAATGTCCCACTACTCCTGGAACGGGCTGATGTACAACGGCGTGCCTTCCAGGGCCATTACCTCGCGCGAGGGAGCCCAGTCCCACAGCATCGAGGCAGCCTACCAGGGCATCATCACCCGCGGCGTGCTGCTGGACCTGCCCCGCCTTCGCGGCGTCGACTGGCTGGACCCCACCGAGCCGGTAATGCCGGATGACCTGGAAGCGGCGGAACAGTCCCAGGGCGTCAGGGTAGGCGAGGGCGACATTCTGCTCACCCGCACAGGCAACTACCGGATGCGCCTGGAACGCGGGGCCTCCGGCCCCACTGAGCCGATGACGGCCCACCAGGCCGCCTGTGCGCCGTGGTTCAAGGAGCGGGGCATCGCAATGATGGGTACCGACACATCCAACGACGTTCGGCCCAACCCTTACAAGACAATAGGCAACCCGCTGCACACCATCTGCCTGGTCAGCCTGGGGCTGTGGTTCATCGACAACGCCAACCTGGAGGAACTGGCAGCGGCCTGCGCCGAGAGAAACCGCTACGAATTCATGCTCACCCTGGCGCCGCTGCGCCTGCGCAACGTGACCGGCTCGCCGGTGAACCCCATCGCGCTTTTCTAGCGCTGGTTGCCGTTCCCGTTTCCACTCGGTAGAACGCGCCGTACCGCAGCCCAGAGCCCTGCAGCGAACAGGGACGCGACGAGCAGGACGCCTCCGATCACCATTACAGTCACCGCAGCAGGGATGAAACCGGCGGTCATCTGGCGGGCGAAAGACTCCCCTAGGTCGCCAGCCAGGTTGATGGCGGCGACCGGTACGTCCGATGAGTAGGAGACCGGGCGGATGACGGCGTCCTTGATCCGCCCGGGAATTGCTGAGTTCAGGACGAAGCCAACGACCAGGCAGACACCCCCGCCCAGCAGTAGCACCAAGCCGGGCCAGCGCAGCATATCTGCCGGACGTGGAAAGTAGACCACCGCCAGCAGCAGGCTCCCGACGATAACCATCAGCAACGCGATGATTCTGCCGGGTCCGTTGGCCGCGCGCACTACGTCGCGGAGCGACTCCGCCTGCTCGTCGATGTCTTCGCGGGTCAAGTCATCGGAGTTTTCGGCCAGCTTTTCCAGCAGGTCCAGGCGGTCCCCTCGCTGCAGGTCCCGGCGGATGTCCCTCAGGGCATCGTCGATTACCGGCGTTATCAATGGAGTGGCGGCCCGCCTCAGAAAGGCATTGGGATCCCCAGCAACGAAGGACTCGCGCAGTGTTTGCCTTTCCCCCTCCAGTATCCGCGTCGCTTCAGAGTTCATCGCCGGATCGTCGAGCACTCGATCAAACCATGAATCAAACTCGCTGCTCCGGCAGTCCGGGGTCAGGGAGCCCAGGTACGGCGCTGATTCTGGCAACTCGCCGTCGGACAACCTGGCGAACGGTAGGGCGGAGTCGGCTGCCAGACGTTGCAGGTTGGCGTCAGAGCATCCCGCTGAGCCAGGCCGCTTGATCTTTAGCTCGTCGATTCCCTGGTAGACCCTGTCCAGGATCGCGGGTTTGACCCGCTGGAGTGGCTCCTCCAGATCCACAAAAACCTCGAGGCGTTCTTGGTCCTCC
The DNA here is from genome assembly GCA_965219395.1 of Dehalococcoidia bacterium. Classification (GTDB taxonomy): domain Bacteria; phylum Chloroflexota; class Dehalococcoidia; order Lucifugimonadales; family UBA3495; genus VXOI01. Next base: position 1,592,245 of record CBDCNN010000002.1, on the reverse strand, counting down.
TTCAGGAAATTCGTAAACCGATCAATATTGTCCTCAGTCTGCTCCCTCAGGTAGGCCGGGGGCAGAATGTCCCTGAGGATTTCGATCGCCTCATGCTGGACGTCGAATTCGACGCCGCCCAACAAGTTCGCCGTCTTGTCCTCTAACGCCTCGTCCACCAGCACTTCATCGTAGATGCGGTTATAGGCGTCGGTCTCATCGATGGCGAGCCTGTGGACCTCGGGGTCCTCCAGCCGCTGGGAAAAGTTGACCACCACCAGGTAGTACAGGAGACCTGCAAAAATAATCATCCCCAGCACTAGGCCAGCCAGAGCCCTCAGAATTGTCATTTTTTGCCTACCCTGGACACCCGCCATTCCTTGCAGGTTCAATCCCGATGACCACTGAAAGTCTCCCGCCGATTCGGCTGGCCACCTTCAAGCGGTTCAGAACCTGGGGGTGATATTCATTGAGGTGAGGCGCTGCACCCTTTCGGCCGTGGGAGGGTGGGTGGAAAAGAGGTTGGCGAAGTTGGCCCCTCGCAGGGGATTGACGATGAACAGGTGGGATGCCCCCTCGGCGACCCGCATTGGACGGGCCTCGGCTCCACGCTCCAGCTTCTGCAGGGCGCTTGCCAGCGCCAGCGGGTTGCCGCAGTTGTGGGCTCCGGTGGCGTCGGCCTGGAACTCGCGGGTCCGGGAAACCGCAGCCCGCACCAGTGCCGCCGCGATCGGCATGACGATGGCGATTATCAGCAGGCCTATGATGTTGTCCCGGCCCTCGCGTCCGCCAAACATGCCTCCGAAGATCGCAGAGAACTGTGCCAGCATGGCCAGCATGGAGATGGCCCCGGCGATGGTCGCCACCACCGCCATGATCAGCGTATCCCGGTTGCCAACGTGGGCCATCTCGTGGGCCAGCACTGCCGACAGCTCCTCCCGGTTCAGTATCCGCCGGATGCCGGTGGTCACCGCCACCGCAGCGTTCTTGGGGCTGCGGCCGGTGGCAAAGGCGTTAGGGGATTCGGTGTATATCTCGTAAACCCTGGGCATTGGCAAACCGGCCAGACGCGCCTGCTCCCGAACGATGCTGTACAGCTCGGGGTCGTCGTGCTCGGTTATCGGTTGGGACTTGGTTATACCCAGCGCGATCTTGTCACTGAACCAGTACGCCCCCATGTTCAGAATCAGGGCAAATATGAGCGCGAATATTATCCCGCCCTGTCCGCCGATGATGCCGCCAATCAATATCAGCATCATCGAAAGGACCATCATCAGGACGAAAGTCTTAAGCGTGTTCAAGGTGGAGCCTCTGGCAAGATGTATCGATGGTGCGCAGGCCTGTTGGAACGTCGGCCACGGGCAAAAACTCACTTGTTTCGATTATAGCATTGGCCTTTTTGCCGCTGTCCTCCGGGGGTTGTCTTCCGGGTATTCGACTTCTTAATGGAGCCGCCAAAGCGCGGTTGACAGATCCAGGGGGCCGGTTTAGAATTCCAGCCATTAGATACATTGTCTCAATACACTATCCGGCGGTAGAACCATGGTCGTGACGAAGCGGAGCGCGACGGTAGCCGATCAAATCCTCGAAACCCTGGATGAGCGAGGGTATCGTTCTACCGCGCCGCGCCGTGCCCTGGCCTCCGCCATAGCCGAACAGGAACGGCACTTCACCGCCGAGGGCCTGCGCCGACAGTTGCCTCCGAGTCTGGGCCGCGCCACCGTCTACCGCACGCTCAAGATCCTGGTCGAGGCAGACGTCATCTGCCGGGTGCTGCTCGAGGACGGCGATCTGCACTATCAGCTCAGCCACCAGGGCCACCACCACCATCTCCTCTGCGTCCACTGCGGGTCATCCCAGGACCTGACCGGCTGCGATATTGAGGACGTGCTGGTGACCACGTCAGCTCGGCATGGTTTTGAGCTGAGCGGCCACTGGCTCGAAGTCTACGGCCGCTGCCGCGACTGCATCGAAACCGAGCCCGTCGCAGTCTAGTATCTTTTAATCACCTTTCTTGATACAAATTTTTGATTTCAATGATTAACTGAGACAACCTATCAGTTATCCAAGCAAGTGGGAAACCATATCATTAATTTAGAAACTATCTCAAAGCATTACGCGCCCCGGTAATCGTCATCCCCGCCAAAGCTTGTCCTCGACCCGATCGGGGGCGGGAATCCAGAGAACCAGGCCGTTCGCCGCCCATCGGTAAGCCAACTGAGCAGTTTTGAGATAGTTACCAAGTATTGATTACTGAGGTTATCGATACTTAGTCTTGATTACTCGAGTTACTGATACAGCGTCTTAATATCTGCCACTTTTTGAAACAAAGTATTAGTTACGGGATTTATTGATACAAAGTCTTGATTGGGCAAATTACTGATACATAGTCTAAATAGTCGGCCATTTTTGATACAGGGACGCCTCTTTCAGGAAAAAGAGACTTTCATAGCAACATGGACATGATTGGAAAAGCATTTCACCTCGCTGGAATCCCGATCCTCGTCTTTGGACTTCTGTTTGCCGTCGCCTGCGGCGGCGATCCCACGCCCGCTACGCCAGCCGACTCAACCATGGAGGCCGCTGCCAGCAGCACCTCCACCGCCGCTACACTCACCGATCAAGCGTCAAAGGCCACAGAGGGTTTCCTGCCCGGTTCGTCCGCTGCCACTACTCCGGCAGCCGCGTCCCGCTCGCAGACCGAGGGTGGAGCGGTCAATGTGGTAACCACCAGCAACATCCTGTCCGACTGGGTCAGGGTTGTGGGCGGAAATCGTGTCAACGTGCACGCCCTTCTGCCGCCCAACGCCGATCCGCACACCTACCAGCCGGGCGCGCAGGATATCACCCGCTTGGCCGACGCTGACCTAGTCCTCAGCATTGGCCTCTCGCTGGAGGGAGGCTGGCTGGAGGAGCTGATCGAAAACGCCGCTCGCGATCACGAAGCCATTGTTGCCGTCGGCAATGTCGTTGACCCCATAGATTTCATGGAACTTGTCGACGATCACGCGGAAGAGGAAAGCGAGGAGGTCGTGGGACGCCTCCTTATTGGCGACGGCGAGACCGGCATGGTGTCGGTCATTGACCTGGAACACGGCGACAGCTGGGAAGTCTCGGGCAATCCGACCAAGGTGGCATTCGTCGGTATCCTCGGAGAAACCGATGAGCATGAGGAACACGGGCACGAGGAAGGCGAATACGACGGACACGGGCACGGAGAGCTTGACCCCCACTTTCTGGTTCGACCCGCTGCGGGTGAAACAAGCAGTTAACAGCATAGCGGCACGGCTCTCAACGACAGATCCCGCAGGCCAGACTTTCTACCGCGACAACGCTGCCGCATACGGCCGGGAGCTTGACGAGCTGCACGCCTGGATCGAGGAGCAGGTAGGAACGCTGCCGGAGGACCGCCGAGTGCTGGTCACGTCGCACGACAGCTTCCAGTATTTCGCCCAGCGTTACGGGTTCGAGGTGGCCGGAGCAATTTTCCCTGTATCCACTGATGCCGAACCGACAGCCCAGGGCCTGGCGAAACTGATCGAGGTCATTGAGCAAGAGGGCGTACCCGCCGTATTTACAGAGAAATCCCACAGCGAGAGGCTGGCGCAGCGGGTGGCCGAGGAGACGGGCGCCACCCTCATAGGCGGGCTGTACACCGGCTCCCTGAGCGCGCCGGGCGGCGAGGCCGGTAACTACATCGATCTGATGCGATACAACACCACAACCATAGTGGAGGCCTTGCGATAGTCATGACAGCCACAACTACCGTACCCCCGCTGGCAGCCGAGGATATCACGGTGGAGTTCGGCGGGGTCAGGATACTCGATGATGTCAGCTTCAGCGCGGGCCCCGGTTGCATCATGGGCGTCGTCGGACCAAACGGGGCCGGCAAGAGCACCCTGTTCAATGTCATCACATCCCTACAGCCAGCCACCTCCGGTCGTGTCTTGATTCATGGCAAGTCGATGCAGGAGTCCCGTGGGGTGGTGGCATACGTTCCCCAGTACGAGCGCGTGAATTCCCGCATCCCCACCAGCGCATGGGATGTGGTGATGCAGGGGCGAGTCCGCCACGCCGGCTGGTTCCGGCGACCGAGCCGACAGGACCGCGAAGTCGCGGAAGGCGCACTCAACCGGGTGGGCATGTGGGACCGACGCAAGTCCCTGATCTACGAGCTATCCGGCGGACAGCGTCAGCGCGTGTTCGTTGCTCGAGCCCTGGCCCAGGGCGCCGACATACTCCTGCTCGACGAGGCCTTCAGTGGCGTGGACATCGCGTCCCAGACCGCCCTTATGGACGTGCTGCTGGAGCTACGCGACGACGGGCGCACCATAATGATGTCGTCCCACGACATCAACCACATGGCCCACTACTGCGACGAGTGTCTGTGCCTCAACTGCAACGTCTGCGCCTGCGGGCCGCCAGGTGAGGTGCTCAACGAAGAGGTGATGGCCCAGCTGTACGGGCCCTTCGGCAGCGTACCTTTCCACGGTCACGGCTTGGCGGGAGACGAACATGGACATCATCACTGAGGCACTGGCCGGACCATTTCAGTACGGATTCATGGTGCGGGCCCTGATCGTCTCCGTGATCGTGGGAGTCATGTGCCCGGTGGCTGGAGTCTATGTGGTCACCCGCGGCCTGGGATTCATGAGCGACGGGCTGGCCCACTCGGTCCTGCCGGGGATCGTAGCGGCGGCCATCCTCGGGACAGCGGCCGCCAGCGTCTTTGCCGGGGGCATACCCATGGCCATCCTCATGGCGTTGCTCAGCGGGTACCTGATCAAGCGCGCCGGGGTGGGCGAGGACGCTTCCGTTGGCATCCTGTTCGCCGCCCTGTTCGCCACCGGCGTGATCATGATCAGCGTAGCCTCGGCACAGGGGGTGTCGGTCCAGGTCCGGCTGGAGGACATGCTGCTGGGCAACGTGCTCGGCGTCTCCAGGGTGGAGCTGTACGTCACCCTGGGAGTGGCGGCGGTGGTGATGCTCACGCTCTACGGCTTGCATAAGGAGTTGGTCTTTTCAAACTTCGATCCAACGGGGGCTGCGGTAGTCGGGCTTCCCACAGAAAGGCTGGAGTATCTGCTGCTGGCGCTGCTGGCAATGGTGGTGGTTGTGGCGTTGCAGGCGGTGGGCATCATATTGGTGATCTCGATGCTCATTACCCCGGCGGCGGCGGCCCTGCAGCTGACCCGGAGTTTCACCGGCGCTATGGCAGTCGCTGGCCTGATCGGAGTTGCGTCCGGAGTGGCGGGACTGTATCTTTCTTATCACTTCAACCTGCCGTCCGGCCCCGTAATGGCGCTGGTGGCTTTCAGTTTCTTTGCTCTCTCCATAGGCTGGAGGCAGAAGGCGGCGGGCATCCTGCAACGCCAGAGGGCCTGATCATGTATGACCTGAACGGAAAGATCGCAGTCGTGACCGGCGCGGGAGGACGCCACGGCATAGGCCGCGCCATAGCCACACGTCTTGCCAGCGAGGGCGCCAACGTCGTCGTAACCGACGTCCCCGCAAGCCTCGAGGCCATTCGCGCCGAGGACCGGCAGCAGGGATGGGAGGGCCTCAACAGCGTGGCCGCCGAGATCGAGGGCATGGGCCGCGAGTCCCTGGCTCTGTTCTCCGACGTTTCCGACAGCGACCAGGTGGACGACATGGTGGGACAGGCACTGGCCAAGTTCGGGCGGATTGACATCCTGGTCAACAACGCTGGCTCCCGGCCGGGCAAGGACCGCGTCTTGGTAGTAGAGCTTGAGGAGGAGGCGTTCGACGAGGTGATGCGGGTGAACGTTCGGGGCACGTACCTGGTCTCCCGGGCCGTGGCCAGGCACATGTCGACCCGGGGCGGCGGCGGCAAGATTATCAACATCTCCTCCGGGGCGGGCAAGCGGGGCATCGCCCGTTACGCCGCCTACTGCGCCTCCAAGTTCGCGGTCATCGGCTTCACGCAGGCCCTGGCCCAGGAAATGGCCCAGCACCGGGTCAACGTCAACGCCATCTGCCCCGGCCTCGTCGACACCGAGCGGGTGGACTTCATCGCAGCGGCGCTGGCCCCGGAGGGAGAGTCCAGCGAGGAGTACCGCGCGGGGATGGTCGCCGAACGCTCGATCAGAGTGCCCATGGGGCGCATTGCCCAGGGCGACGACATCGCGCGGATGGCCGCCTTCCTGTCCTCCGCCGAATCCGACTACGTCACCGGCCTGTCCATCAGCGTTTCCGGCGGCTCTGAAATGAACTAACCATCGATCTCTTTACCAGGTCTTCACCCAGGGGCGCACGGCGGTGCGCCCTTTCTTTTTGCTGCAACCTCCACCCGTAGATGCAGTCCAAATTTATTCTGCGTCCGAAACCAAGGAACCATTCCGGCGTTCCCCGCATACTATCAGTCAGATGCCCAATACCAATTTCGGGCACGAGGGCGATCCATGACCGATAACGAAGCAATCCTGCGATGCCAGGACGGAGACCGGGATGCCTTCCGATACCTTGTCGACCGGTACAGGGACGTGCTGTTCGGCACGGCGGTCCTGATGACGGGCAACCGGGCCGTGGCGGAAGAGCAGGTACAGGAGGCACTGCTGTCGGCCTGGCGCGGAATAAGGGGCTTCCGTCGCGGCAGTCCTGTGAAGCCATGGCTGGTCCGCATCCTGGTCAACGCAGTGCTGTCCCACCAGAGACGGCGCATTCATCCGGCAGTGAGTCTCAACGGCAACGGCCCGGACACGGTGGCCTCCGACATAGCCGACCCATCTGAAACCCTGGATTCGCTGGAGGACCGCCTGGCCCTGCGAAGGGCCATCGCCGACCTGAGCCCCGACCACCGCCAGGTCGTCGCCCTCCGCTACTTCGCCGGGCTGACAGTACCCGAGACGGCCCGGTCTCTGGGAGTCAGGGACGGCACCGTGAAATCGCGCCTGCACCGGGCACTGGCCATTCTGCGGGAGCAACTGGAGGACCCAGTCCTCGAAGCGCCCGAGGCATCCGGCAGGCGGGGAGGTTAACACCATGGCATACAACGAATCGCAAGACAGTGAATTTGATCCCGGGATGGAGCGTATCCTGCGGGAGCACTTCGAGTCCGAATCCGCCGAACTGCGCTCCCCGTCCGATCCCTGGGACAGGCTGCAGAGCCGCATGGAGGAATTGCAGGCGCCGTCTTTTTTATCCCGCTCACCAGCGGCTTTGCCCCGCTGCGCGAATTCCGCATGACCCCCGCCCTCGCCGGGGCGGGCGTGGCAGTGGTCGCGGTGGCCGTCGCTGCCGCTGTCTGGGCCGTTTCCGGCGACGGAGGCCCTGAGCAATCGGGCGGGATGGCAGCGCTGGCACCCACTGAGGCGCCCGCCAGCACGGCGCGGCACGCCAACGAGGAATCCGCACCCACGATTGTCGCGACTCCCACCATTGCCTTGCACGACGAGACCGTCAAGGAAGAGGGGCAGGAGAGCGATTCCGGGGAAACGGCTGCCGACTCGCCAAAGCCTGCCAGCGGAGCCGCCCCAACGACCATCGCGGATCCGACCTCGCCGCCCGCGCCCACGAACCCTCCGGCGCCAGAGTCGACTGCTCTGCCGACCGTAGTGGCAGTTCCAACCTCTGCACCTCAGCCCACGGAGGCTCCGGCATCCGCGCCGGTTACCAGGGTCGTGGAGACCGCGGCGATGGAGGAAACAGAAGCCGAGTCCGATGGGATGATGGCAGCGCCCGCAGAACCCATGGCTACGACAGCTCCATACCCGACGCCGGCAGCCGCACAGCCCATGGCCATGGCCACCCCGGCGCCTGCCGCCATGGCTAGCTGGGCTGCGCCTGCCAAAGCCGCAACGCAGGCCGGTCCTGCGGGGCATCCGCCCCGGCCACCCCGGCCCATCTCCACGATAACTCCAGGTGGCGGCACCCCACCCGCGACCACGTTCCGCGACTACCAGCGCCAGCAGTTTGTCGCAGCGGCGGATGACAACGTGTCAACTTTCAGCCTGGACACCGACCGCACCTCGTTCCAGCTCGCGCTCAACTGGGCCCGCGCCGGCTATGAGGTCGACCCCGATTCGGTCCGGGCCGAGGAATGGCTAAACGCGTTCAATTACGAATATGACCCACCATCCGGCACCGGTGAATTCGCGGTAACAGGCGACCTGTTCCCCCATCCATTGGACGATGGCAAGCACCTTGCTCGCATCGCCTTCCAGGCTCCAGAGCTGGTGGGTGACACTCCGTTGAACGTTACCCTGGTTCTGGATGCCTCGGGGTCGATGGCTGACGGAAACCGCGTGGCTATCGCCAGGCAGGCTGCGGAAAGCATCAGGCAGAGCCTGCGCCCCATCGACCGTATCGCCGTGGTCCACTTCACCAGCGAAGTGCTTGGCCAGTTCACAGTTGAACACGAACATCCGGAGAACACCGAAGTGGGGAGATCCATATCCCGGTTGCGGCCCCACGGCAGCACCAACGTGCAGGCTGGGCTGAACCTCGGAGTGCGCCTGGCTGCGGAAGTCCGCGACGAGCGTCCTCACGCCTACAACTACGTGATCCTGATGTCCGACGGGGTCGCCAACGTGGACGCAACGGACCCCTTCGCGATCCTCGAGACGGCATACGATCCCGACGAAAGAAATCCGCTCAGGCTGATTACCATCGGCGTGGGTATCAACAATTACAACGACCCATTGCTGGAGCTGTTGGCGCAGCACGGCAACGGCTGGTACCGCTACCTGGACAGCGCCGCCCAGGCGCAGGCGACCTTTACCCGCGAAAACTGGCTGGCCCTGTCAACGCCCTTTGCTGACCAGACCAGGGCCCAAGTCACCTGGAACGCTGACACAGTCGAGCGCTGGCGCATCATTGGCTATGAGAATCGCGTGACCGCCGCTGAAAACTTCGCGCAGGACAAGAAGGAATTCGCCGAAATCTATTCGGGAGCGGCAACCACTGTGCTGTACGAGCTTGTATTGACGGACTCGGCACAGTCCGCTGGCAACATCCGGCTTGGCGCCGTGGAGCTCCGCTGGGTGGATCCGGCCACTGCCGGCGCCCGCAGTCAGACAGCAACGTTGACCGGCAATCCCAAGGCGGGCTTCGGCGGGGACAACGGCCCGCTGGCCCGTTTCGGCGCCATCGTGGCGCTCACCGCGGACCATTATGGAGCACTTTCCGGCACAGTAGATGAGGCGTCAGTTGGCGTTCACCACGGTTTGTCCGACCTGCAGCTACAGCTACGTCAACTCGACGGCGACCTGGGCCGCCTCGACGCCTACCGGGACTTCAACTTCCTGCTGGAGCACTTGGCGGACGGCCTGGAGGAAATGCTGCCTCCCTCGACCCGGACCGGGTACAGCCCTTAGGGCTGGCGGGGCAGCGGGGACCGGGTGTTGCCGGTCCCCGCGACTAATTCCCTGCCGGCCGGAAAGGCAGGGGCGGGTTGCAAATCCAGATCCGCAAAAGAGGAAACCAATGGTGGTTGCCAGAAAGCTCTTGCTGCTGTCCATTTCGGCATTGGCCATCGTGTTATTTGCAGGCTGCAACGCATCATCGCCAACACCTGCTGTCACAGCCGATATTGTGCCGGATTCCCAACCGGGTTCCGACTGGACACGGGCAGAGGCACCGGGCTGGAGTGATCAGACAGGTTTCTCAGTCATGCTCCCGCCGGGGTGGACTCTCACGGAGCTACAGGGCGTTGATTCCTACGTTGGAGAGGTTACAGGCAGGGAGTCAGATTGATGTTCGACTACGGCTGGCATTCCTGGGGCCTGAACCCTGACGACGAGCCCGAGCACGAATACATCGTTCACTATGAGGAGATCGGAGGAATCGAGGCCAAGCTGCTGCTGCCGACAAGCGAATCTACCAACGATAACGCCTCTTACGGGGCTGCCACCGGCGTCTATTTCGGCGATCTGAACGACGGCTACGCACTCAACCTGGTTGGACGCGGCCTGACACGGGGGGAACAGCGGGTGGCCGTTGCTATTTTCCGCAGCGTCCGGGCGCTGGAATAAACCCTGTTGACGTGAACCGTGGGTCAACCCATCAGTCAACCGTTGCGGCCTCAACGGCCCGGGCGCTCACCGGGGCGCGGGCCAGGAAGAGCAGGCAAGCCGAGACCAGGTAGGCACCCACCATTACAGCGTACAGCAGGTCATAGCTGCCGGAGGTGTTTCGCAGAATTGATGCCAGCGATGGCCCAAGTCCTAGGGCGATCGTCTGGAACGGCGAGAACAACCCCAGCAGCGACCCATATGAATCGCGCCCGTAGTATTGGGCCAGCATCATGTTTTCCATCGTCCCCACCGCTCCCGAAAACACACCCCAGACCAGGGCGAACACCAGTGCCTCCGCCAGCGAGTCCACCATCGTCAGGTATCCCAGCAGCGCGCCCGAGCCGATCATGGTAACCATCAGGCAACGGCGGGGCGTGAACCGGTCGGAGAGCACACCCCAGCCCACGTTGGCAATTGACAGCACGGTGCCGAGGCTGAGCACGCCGGCGGCGGCCGCGAAGCTAAGGCCCGCGCCCTCGACCAAGTAAGGCACCAGGCTGAACCCGACGCTGCTCGACGCCATTGTTCCCACGCACGCGGTAGCCACGATCAGCCAGTAGGTGCGGGTCCTGGCGGCCTCCCTCACCGTCCAGCTCGGCTCTGATGACAGAGACGCCGGTCGTCCGGATAGTGCCGTGGTACCCGCTCCTGAAGGCGCAGCAGCACCGTCAGGCTGAAGCCCGATGTCCTCCGGCCGCCGCCTCATCAGCAGGATCACCGGAATTACCAGCACCAAGCTGAATATCCCGAGGTAGCGAAAACCCTCTCGCCAAGTCTGGGACAAGGCAATCAGGGCAAAAATCTGGATGTTGATGGCCCCGGCAATGGGACGGAATGTGGAAACCATCGCCAGCGCAATATTCCTGCGGCGCCGGAAGAAATTGACGGCAGCAGTCCGGGGCACCAGGCCGATGAGCACCGGGTTGGAGACCGCCCGGGAAATCACGTAGGCGGCATAAAACTGCCAGACCGCGCTGACCCCGGAAAGCAGGAGGAAGCACACACCGGCGATCAGCAGCCCTGTTGACATCAGCCATCGCGGCCCGTAACGGTCGGCCAGTCGGCCGATGAATGGCGCGATAAGGCCGGAACACCAAGTACCGGCAGTGGCGGCGTAGGAAAAAGTGCTGGGGTCCCAGCCGGTGTCTTCTGAGATGTATACCTGGATGCCGCCCAACACCACCTGCGAGACGCCGGTGGCGCCGAAGGTGGCCATGGAGGAGATGCCCAGGATGAGCCAGCCGTAGTAGAAGGGCGTCTGGGGTCGCCAGTTGAACAGACGGGTAAGCACGCGGCAGGGATTTCCTTTCAGGACGGGGCCGTTCGCCAATGGCGGACCGCCGGGGATTCACTGAGAATAATATAGCATCGATGATGTCAACGGTTTCGGATATGCTAAATTGTGACCCGACACCGCCCAGTGAGGACGCCATGCCCATCGACCGAGACCAGGTCGTCCACATCGCCGCCTTGGCCCGCATCGGCATCAGCGACGCCGAGATTGACGCATACGCCAGCCAGTTGTCAGACATCATCGACCAGTTCGAGATCCTGAACGAGCTGGATACCTCCGGAATCGAGCCAACCGGACACGCTGGCGACCTGCGGGGCGTGATGCGCGACGACTCCGCTGCCGACTCGCTGTCGCCCGCGGAGGCCCTGAGCAACGCTCCACGCCGCGAGGGTGAGTTCTTCCGCGTCAAGGCGGTGCTCGACGAATAACACCGGGACAGATCCGTAACAGGTGCTGTCATTTCGACCGCCGTTCCTGCGCTGCAGGCGCGGCGGTCTGCTGAGTAGAAGCATTGTCCGAACTTAACTGGTTGAACATTCAGCAGGCCCGGCAATTGCTCCATAACCGGGAGATCAGTTCCGTGGAACTGACCCGCGCGTTCCTGGATCGAATTGGCGCTGTGGAGGACTCAGTCCAGTCCTTCATTACCCTGACGCCCGAGGTCGCACTGCAGCAGGCGGAACAGGCCGACCGAATGCTGGCGGAGGGAAGCGCATCCTCCCTGACCGGCATCCCGATGCAGGTCAAGGACGTCATGTGCACGGAGGGTGTCCGCACCACCTGCGCCTCACGTATGCTGGAGGATTATGTCCCGGTCTACAACGCCACAGCGGTGGACCGGCTGTTCCGGCAGGGCGCCGTGATGCTGGGAAAAGGAAACATGGACGAGTTCGCCATGGGTTCGTCCTGCGAGAACTCCGCCTTCCACCCCACGCTGAACCCATGGGACACGGGCCGCGTTCCCGGTGGCAGCAGCGGGGGCGCCGGGGCATCAGTGGCCGCCGGGGAGGCCGTCTACGCGCTGGGATCGGACACCGGCGGCAGCGTACGGCAGCCCGCTGCCATGTGCGGCGTCGTGGGACTCAAGCCGTCATACGGGGTGGTCAGCCGCTACGGCCTCGTCGCCTACGCCTCGTCTCTGGACCAGATCGGCCCCGTCGGCCGCAGCGTCGCCGACTGCGCCCTCGCGCTCAACGCCATCGCGGGCCACGACCCCCGCGACGCCACCTCCCTGCCCCTGCCGACACCCGACTACTCCGAAGGGATCGAGGCAGGCATCGAAGGGTTGCGGCTGGGGGTTCCCAGCGAATACTTCGTCGAGGGAATGGAGGACGGCGTTCGCCGCGCCGTGGAGCAGGGGATCGCTTTGCTGGAATCCCTGGGCGCCTCCGTCAGGGAGGTGTCCCTGCCGTCAACCAAGTACGCGCTGGCCTGCTACTACATCATCGCCCCGTCTGAGTGCTCGGCCAATCTCGCCCGCTACGACGGCGTCAAATACGGCTACTCGTACCAGCAGGCGGAGGACATGTGGGGCGCAATGGAGCAGACCCGCCGCCACGGTTTCGGCCCCGAGGTAACCCGCCGCATTATGCTCGGTACCTTTGCCCTCTCAGCCGGCTACTACGACGCCTACTATCTCAAGGCACAGCAGGCCCGTACCCTCATACGCCGGGATTTCGCGGAGGTGTTCCAGTCCGTCGACGCCCTCGTGACCCCCACGTCGCCGGTAGTGGCCTTCCGGGTGGGCGAGAAGACCGGCGACCCGCTGCAGATGTACCTTATCGACGTCTGCACCCTGCCAGTGAACATCGCCGGACTCCCAGCGCTGTCGGTGCCCTGCGGGTTCTCGGGCGGCCTGCCCGTGGGCATGCAGCTCATCGGACCGCACCTCGCCGAGCCAACCCTACTGCGCATCGGCCACGCCTACGAGCAGGCCACGGAGTGGCACACCCAACGCCCCGGCCTGTAGTGCGGCCCGCGAAAACAAAAAGGGCGCACCATCGTGCGCCCCTGTTCTTCCGCGCCTTTGGTTGCCCAGCCGGGCTAGATGGCGATCGTCCGCCAGGCGCACTTGTCCAGCTTGTACCTGGCGTGCTCGTCAGCCATCTTGGAGACTTGGGCCAGCAACCGGGCGATCGGGCCGTTGTGCTTCTTGCCCTCTCCGGACTCGGGCGTCGTCATGGTCTGTTCGGTAAGGTTCCTCTCGAGGGTATCCGTCTTCATACCGGCCTCCTTCGTTGCGCCTCTGCTACTTCCGCTTACACTTTTCCCTGAGCCTGAATTCCTTGGCGGGCTCCGCCTGCCGTTGAGCAGCGATCCTACAATGCCAGCTTCCGCCAGACCCCGGCCTCCATCTGGTAGTCAATGTATTCGCCGTGCCACCTGGCGACCTTGGCCAGCAGGCGGAATACCGGGCCACCATGCAGCTTGCCGTCCTTGACTGGAGTCAGAGCTTCCGAAAAACCTGGGTCCTGGGAAACCTTTTCTGGGGCTTGCATCGACCTTCGAGACCTCTTTCGCGGCTCCATCGCCGTCCTGATTCTGTACTAACCTTTGTGCCTGTAAGGCCACTTGGAAAGTTACTAATTAAATGTTAGTACCAGAAACAATAGAAGTCAAGGGATTGATAGTAGCTAATTATTTTTCAGTGTGCTAGTATCGCCAAAATTCTTATGTAACGGAGACAGGACTGCTATGGAGCACCTCGAGCCCTGCCCGCGTTACGACCGAGCAATAGGCATCCTCGGCAAGAAGTGGAACTGCCTGATCATCCGCAGCATGTTGTCGGCGCCTCGCCGTTTCAGCGACATTTCCAACTACGTTGAGGGACTCAGCGACCGCCTCCTCTCTCAGCGGCTCCAGGAACTCGAGGAGTCCGGAATTGTCGAGCGCAGGGTCTATGACAGCAAGCCCGTGCTGGTGGAATACACCCTCACCGAAAAGGGCGCAGGTTTCCGGCAAGTGGTCGAGGCCATTCAGCTCTGGGCGGACCAGTGGGAGGCAAACCCACTGGAAGAAGCCATGACCCGAAAGTACCAGGCCGGAGCAGCTTAGTACCGGGTCCGGTCCCGGCTTGTCAGTACCACTGGCGGAGCGCCTCGTACCGGCTCAAGGGCTTTCCCAGCCCCGTCGGCCAGGTGCGCGGCAACGGCTCCCGGAGGCGGCAGATGCAACGAACCAGGATCAGCGAGATATTCACCAGCGACTCGCCAATGGGGGAGGCGTTGGTTCAGGGCTGGGTCAAGACGCGCCGGACATCCCGGTCGGTGTCCTTCGTCCAGGTCAGCGACGGCTCCACCCTTCGCGACCTCCAGGTGGTGATCAGCGAGGACAGCCCCGCATACGCCGTCGCCAACGCCCTCTCCACCGGCTGCAGCATTGAGGTGGTGGGGGATGTCGTCGAGTCCCAGGGCAAGGGACAGCGCTACGAGCTCCAGGCCCGGGAGCTCCAAGTGCTAGGCACCGCCGACCCGGAGACCTACCCGCTACAGAAGAAGCGCCACACTCCCGAATTCCTGCGGGAGATCGCCCACCTGCGGCCCCGTACCAACACCTTCGGCGCCATGGCCCGTGTCCGCAACGCCGTTGCCTACGCCATCCATTCGTTCTACCAGGAACGGGGCTTCCAGTACATCCAGACGCCCATCATCACTGCCAGCGACGCCGAGGGCGCCGGTTCCATGTTCCGCGTGACTACTCTCGACCTCAACAATCTGCCCCGCCGCGAGGGCTCGGTGGACATTTCCGAGGACTTTTTCGGACGGCCCACCTACCTCACCGTGAGCGGCCAGCTCGAGGCCGAGATCTTTGCCTTGGCGCTATCCAACGTCTATACCTTTGGCCCCACCTTCCGGGCCGAGAACTCCAACACGTCCCGCCACCTCGCCGAATTCTGGATGGTGGAGCCCGAGGTCGCCTTTTGCGACCTCCATGGCCTCGCAGAGTTGGCCGAGGATTTCCTGAAGTACATTTTCGGCCATGTCCTCAACAACTGCGACGAGGATATGCAGTTTTTCAACCGCTGGTACAACGACGAGATTATCCAGACCCTTGAGGGTATCGTCAGCTCCCGGTTCGAGCGCATCACCTACACCGAGGCGGTTGACATGCTCCAGGAGTCCGGTGAGTCCTTCGACTTCCCCGTTAGCTGGGGCGTCGACCTGCAGTCCGAGCACGAGCGGTATCTCACGGAGAAACGCATCGGACGGCCAGTCATCGTCACCGACTACCCCAAGGAGATCAAGGCCTTCTACATGCGGCTGAACGACGATGACCGCACCGTCGCGGCCATGGACGTCCTGGCGCCCAGCATCGGCGAGATCATCGGCGGCAGCCAGCGCGAGGAGCGTGGCGACGTGCTGCGCCGACGCATGCGTGAGGCGGACCTGAACGAGGAAGACTACTATTGGTACCTCGACCTCCGCAACTACGGGACCGTTCCCCACGCCGGGTTTGGGCTCGGATTCGAGCGCACAGTGCAGTTCATCACCGGCGTCTCAAACATCCGGGATGTAATACCTTTCCCGCGAACCCCGAAGAACGCCGAGTTCTAGGGCGAGAACGTGGCCACTCCCCCTGATACCCGTTCCCTTACTGCGGCCCTGGGGCCTGACGGCACCGCCGTAAAACCCGCTATCCAGAACCTCGAAACCATCTACCGGGAGTCGGAGTCCCTCGCGCCTGTGAACAACTGCTACCGGTTCTGGGTGGCAAACCGGCCCTTCGACGCTGATACGAGCCCCGAGCTCTTCGTACGCCACACCTGCCTGTCGATGCTGTGCCGGTTGATGGCCTACCGTTTCCTCGAGTCTCGCCCCTCTGAGCGCGACCTCTGGGAAATCATGAGCGGAGACTATTTTGCCGGTGCCGGGCTCAGCAATTTCTTGGGAGAGGACTTCTTCTCTTGGCCTTTCTTCCGCCTCTCGATGGGAATCGGAGACGATGCGCTCTCCATCGAAACCGCCAGATCGCTGCTGGCGGCCCTCGAGTCCCTGCGCCTGGACCAGCCGGAACCAAGGTTGCTGGTCAGCCTCTACCGGGAGTTCCAGGGCCGGGAGGAGTCCACAATCGCAGCGCTCGATACCGGGTTGTTCAGGGACAACCCCACGCTCAGTTGCATCGCGCCTTACTGCGGCGACGGCACAGTTCTGGCCCAGGCTGTCCGCACTGCATTTGATGCCCGCGTCGCCGGCGGACAGATCCCAGCCGACGCAATGCTGGACATCTCGGGCCAGTTCCTCGGTATGACCTCGGACCCCCTCGCCGCCACCGTCGCCAGCCTCGCTTTTCTACTGGCATTGGGCGAGGAGGTTATGGAGCCGCACCCGCCCATTCTCGTTCCTGTCTACATGGCCCACGGCACCAATTTGCCAACGCAGCGTGAGAACCCCAACGGCGGCTGGATCCACGTCATCGATTCGGCTGGCGGCGCCACCCTGCCGGAATCCGTGGCAGCCGACCCCCTGTACCTTGACTGGCTGTTCGGACGCCTGCCCAACTACCTTCGCGGTGCCGCCCTGAGACTGAGGGCCCAGTCTGAGGACGTTGCGGTGCAGGAGGTGCTGAACGCCTGGTACAACTACCTCACCTCACCCAAGGCCCGCACTCCCATCCCCGACCCGCTTTCACCCGGTGACGCCGACGTGATGGTAGATGCCGCACGCACACTGATACTGCAATACGTGAGCGGCTCAGGGTCCGGCCCGCTGCACCTGGTCCGGAACGTTCCTGCCCCGCTGTTCGCCTCCCGGCGGTCGTTCGACGTTCTCCTGTGGCCGGAGGATCTTGCCGCTGACGACGACCTGCAGCGTATCTGCGCCGCCAGGTACCTCGCCGACGGCGGCCGCATCCTGCCCGCGTAAGGCCGTCCGGACACGCCCTTCCCTCGACCACGGCCCCCTCTGCCAGCTGTCTGCGTAACGCGACCACCTGCTACGCAGCCCGGCCCGGACCTCCAGGGCTATCGCATTTGGAGGAGCAACCCTTGCTCACTGGCTGAGTGAACCGTCATTCCCGCGCAGGCGGGAATCCAGTGGACGGAAGTCGGGAGAAATCGCGTTAATCACACGCCTGATAGGCCCTTCCATCTCGATGGAGAATGCACTCCGAATGACCTGGATTCCCGCCTGCGCGGGAATGACGAGCTAGAAAAGTCAAATGCGATTGCCCGGCCCGCACCTCCCTGTCAATTGACGCCATTTCCGGCCCGTGAATATAATGTGGCCGTCTCAACTGCTCTGATTCAGGCCGCGGCTTGCTCTGCGGCCTATACGGGCAACCACTAGAAAAGGAGCCGGAATGACTACTCACGAGGTCGTACTGCACCCCGCCTCGGTGGTCGAGGAACTAAAGAAAAACAACGTCTCCCACGTGGTCTGGCTTCCGGACAGCGAGACCAACTTCATGTATCAGTTGCTCACCAACGAGCCAACGCTGTCGCTGGTGCCGGTCTGCCGTGAGGGCGAGACCATGGCCATCGCCGCTGGACTGTGGGTTGGCGGCAAGCGTCCTGTCGTCCTGATTCAGAACACCGGCATCTTCGAGTCTGGCGACTCGATTCGTGGCTTGGGACTGGACGTGAGCCAACCTCTGGTCATGCTGGTCGGTTACCGCGGCTGGAGCCGCCACGGAATCACCAACGACTCGGCCGCGCGGTTTATCGAGCACATTCTCCACGCCTGGGGTATTAACTACTACCTGATCGAGACCGACGAAGATGCCGACCGCATCGGCATCGCCTTCCAGGAGGCGGAGCGAACACAGAAGCCCGTGGCCGTTCTGGTTGGTACCGAGTTCGGCGCCTAGCCATTTTCAGAACCTTCGGGAGAACCAAACTCTAGCTGTCTCCCAACGGGGACGGAATTCGAGGAATCAACCTTATGATCGACAATCAGGAAGCAGTCAAGGTAATCGACTCCAACCGCGGCGACGGCGTGATCATCGCCACCATGAACGCCAACAACGTCCGGTTCGGCCTTCCCACAGTTACCACCCAGGAACAGCTCGACATGCCTGTCTCCGGCGCCATGGGCAAGGCGTCCAACGTCGGACTGGGCCTGGCGCTGGCCCAGCCAGACCGCAAGGTCATCGTTCTGGATGGCGACGGCAGCCTGCTGATGAACCTCGGAGCCATGGTGACCTTAGCCAACCAGACGCCGGCCAACCTGTACCACATGGTCTTCGACAACGGCGTCTACGCGGTAACCGGTGGGCAGCCTGTCCCCGGTTCCGAGAAGGCCGACTGGGAGGGAATGGCCAAGGCCGCTGGATATGCCGCCACCTTCTCGTTCGATAACCTCGAGGACCTGACCACCGGAATCGGTGAGGTGATGGCGACCGTTGGTCCGGTGTTCGTGCACCTGCGCGTCACTCCCCAAATCGAAAACACTCCCGTGCAGTTCCGGCAGCGGGCACGCCGCTCCATGCAGACCGCCATCGACGAGCTGCCCGCCATCTTGGCCAACGACTGAGCGACTCTGTCCGGCAAGACGCACAGGTTCGTAGTGGTTTCCAGCGGGGCAGGTTTCTCACCTGCCCTGCGCCATCTCATCCGGTCACCGCACATTTCACAGGAGACGCTATTGGAAAGCCCTGTTCTCAGCGAGGTTGAATAGATGCTCGGAGGGTTGGGGAGGAGCCTGCTGCTGCGGCTGGGGTCCTATGCCCTGTTCCTCTGGGGTTTCTGGTTGCTGTACCAGGCGTTCGAACGATCCAGCATCGGCCTGGGCATAGGGGGTGGCGTAGTCATCCTTGTGGCTATGTGGGCCATGGTGGGGTTCCGTCGGCCTCCCTCCATGAATTCCGGCGCAGACCGCGACGATGGGGACTCACATCCTCCAGGCGGGTCGAAGCAGTGAATACGCCTCGCTCTTTTGAACAGCCCTCGCCGGGCATCCCCTACGCCGAGGCGACCCGGGCAGTCAACTACCATCGCGGCGATGCGCTGGTCGTCTCGACTTCTGCCGCGCTGAGGGAATGGAGCCGGGTATCGGAGCGCCGTGAGTTGGACCTGGACCTGATGGACTGCATGGACCGCGCTCCGGCGGTGGGACTGGGATTGGCCTTGGCCCAGCCATCGGGAAAGGTATTGGTCCTCGACTGCGATTCCACCCTGCGCACCAACCTTGGCGGCCTCGCCACCATCGGCGAGTCCCAGCCAGCCAACCTTGTCCACTTCGTGTTCGACGATGCTTCCCGCGCCTCCACAGAGGGACTCCCCATCAAGGAGTTGGACCGCCTCGACCTGGTCAGGATGGCCGAGAGCTCCGGCTACTCCCACGCTTACCACTTCGACCGCCTCGAGGAATTGCTGATCGGCCTTGAGGAGGCTATGGACAAGCAGGGACCGGTCTTCATCCTGGTGAGTGTCTTTCAGGAAGGCGAACTTCCGTCGTTCCCCGACCGCACCATGGCGGAGGGCTGGTCAGAGCTCCGCCATCGGCTCACCGCTCGAGAAGACAAGAACGCCGGTACCTTGTAGCGTACCGGCGTCCCCTGCGGATCATCGCCGTTGGAGTCTACGTGGGGCGAACCACTATCTGGTGGGCCACCGCATAGCTCATGGACACCTGTCCCAGCTGGGTCGCCAACTCCATTACTCCAAGGAACGGCGTGGCGTCTGCCACGGTTATCTCGCGCTCGGGCACGATATTCGAGTCATCGAGGAACTTCAGCAGTTGTGCGTCCTCCTCGGGCACCCGCTCAACGATGTAGGAGTTTCCCTTCACGGCGGCATCCAGGGTTAACGAGTTGGGTGGAATCTTCGGTTCGCCTGTGCCTGGTATCGGCCTGCCATAGGGCGAACGCCTGGGATTGTCCAACTGCTCCACCAGCTTCTCAATCAGTTGCGGGGACATCCCGTGCTCCAGCCGGTGGGCTTCATTGTGGGCTTGGTGGAGCTCCATGCCCAGCAGTCTGACCACCATCCATTCCGCCAGCCGGTGGCGCCGTGCGATGTCCTCACCGCCCTCCATTCCCTGCCTAGTGAGGCGAATACGCTTGTCCGCGCCGACATCGACCAGGTGCTGACGGGCCATGCGCCGCACCATGCCGGCCACCGATGGCACCGAAGTACCTAGCCCCTCCGTAGGCGGTAGGCGGCGTAAAACGTCGGTCAACTGCGTGATGGTAGGGTATTCCTCGTCCTCCCACAACCGGTACAGGCACAGCAGGTAGTTCTCTGTACCGGGAGACAATCGATCATATTGGTTCTCGGCGTCTTCCACTTCGTTTCTGGTTGCGGCCCGTCTGGGTCGTGGCATTGGTTCCTCGAGAGACAGCAAAATCCGCGCCGGGCCAGTGCAAACTTAACAAGCACAGACAAATCGACGCGAAAAAAGTATACCAGAATCCGCAGTGGCTACGAGTTCGGAGGAAGGTTATCAGCAGCGAAAGCCCGATGACTGCACCAGCCGGCCGTCGACGAAGAGGCGAGTCTGGTGGCCCTTTCGCAGCCGGACCGAAACTGTTGCGCCAACGGGCAAATCGACGATGTGAGACATCAGGCAGCGCACCTGTCGTCCTGAAGCCAACCGCAACCTGTAGAGATAGAAGGCCCCGCGAAACTCGCGGTCCTCAACGAAGGCGGATCCTTCATCGTCTGCATGGCACTCCAGGCAATCAGGCCGAACCATTATTTCCAAGGAGGAAGAACTACCCTCATAGGCATAGACTGGAAAATCGCCAACATCCAGCTGACCCAGTTCACTCATCAATCGGCCGTCGTCCACTCTTACGGGAAGAAAGTCGACTGTCCCCAGAAATTCGGCGGCATACTTGGTTTCCGGAGAATGAAAGACCTTGGCAGGAGAGTCGGCTTGCTCAACCCTGCCCTCGTTCATTAACGCGACCCGGTCCCCCACGTGGAGGGCCGCCTCCTGATCGTGAGTAACGAATACGGCGGTGACTTCACTGGCCCGGAGGATCGATGCCACATCCCGGCGCAGTTGTTCTGCCAGATTTGCGTCGAGGTTGGAAAACGGCTCATCAAGGAGCAGTATCTCAGGCCTCGGGGCCAGGGCCCGCCCCAACGCGACGCGCTGTTGTTGCCCACCCGAGAGCTCGTGGGGCAGACGCTGACGCATTCCTGTCAGTCCCACCAGCTCCAGCGCATCAGAAACCCGGGCAACCCGGTCCCGTTCCTTTCTGACTCCATAGCCCACGTTTTGCTCGACGGTTAAATGGGGAAACAGGGCGCCCTCCTGGAAGACCATGCCAATGCGACGCTTTTCCGGAGGAAGGGAAGCTGAGGGTGAACTGACGACAGCCCCGGCGATGCTGATCTCGCCCTCGTCAGGCTGCTCGAATCCGGCAATAAGGCGGAGAGTGGTGGTCTTGCCGCAGCCGCTGGGGCCCAGCAAAGCGAGAATCTTGCCCGCTTCGGCCGTCAGGTCCAGTCCGGTTACTGCCTGTACAGTCCCGTAACGCTTGTACACACCCGAACAAAGGAGGGCCACGCCACCGCCGTTTCCTGCGTTCTGTGCCCCGCTGGAAACAGTTCCTGTTTGCTCTATGTTTGTAGCACTACTCAACCGTTCAGGGCCTACTGGATTATAAATCTGTCAATTGCAAATTAAATTATACGTAATGTGATACAGGAAATATCAGAACGAACGAACGGGGACAAGTGTAGGCATTTGACGTGAGAGTGTCAATGCGCCGAGTAGGTGGTCGGGCAATCCAGGGTGAACTGTGGAATCAAAGTCTCTCAACGACAGGTGTACCGGTTGAACACGCTGGCTCATCATGGTTTTAACCGCTGCACTTGGGCCTGATATCGAGCCTTCGGACGCCACTACTGCCACAATTGACACTAATTCGGTACAGTGTTAGTTTTTGCCTCGCTCTGTTGTGCATCTTAAGATAAATGAATCGTCAACACAATTCAGCACATATGGCAATATTCATCGGCCCGGCAGTCATTGTCAAAATCTTTCGCCAAATTACCTCTGGAATCCACAGTGCCTAGAGTACCGTTTCAATTGAAACCCCTCCGTCTCCCGGCTCGGGGTTGAAGGTGAGGAACCCTCTGTCCTTGGCCAGCAACGTCTTGGCATGGCCAAGCTTTGGAAAATCACCGCCGCTGGTACTGCTGGTCCCGGCACTGATTGTCGGGGCTGCCCTTCTCTTGCCTCCCGTATACCTGGCTGTCAGGGCTCTGGGCGCCGGGGAGGAACTGTGGGATCTCCTGTTTCGAGTAAGGGTGGCAGAAATACTCGGCCGAACGCTGCTGCTGGTGGTTACGGTGAGCGCTGCGTCTGTGGTGGTAGCGGTCCCCCTGGCATGGCTCACGACCCGTACGGACCTGCCCTGGCGGCAGGCATGGGCGGTCATCACCTTCCTGCCGCTGGTGATTCCCAGTTACGTCGCCGGGTTCATCGTGGTTGTGGCCCTGGGCCCCAGGGGAATGTTGCAGGGCGCACTGGAAGGGCCATTCGGTGTGGACCGGCTGCCCAGCATCTACGGACTCTCCGGTGCCTTTCTCACCTTGACTCTCCTTAGCTACCCCTACGTCCTGATTACAGTCAGAGCAGCTCTTCAACGAATGGACCCTGCGTTGGAAGAGTCAGCCAGGGGGCTTGGCTTGGGGCCGGTCGCCACCTTTTTCAGGGTGGTCTTGCCACTACTGCGGCCCGCAGTGGGAGCGGGGGCGCTGCTGGTGGGGCTGTACACGCTCAGCGATTTCGGGGTTGTGTCCCTGTTGCGTTACGAGACCTTTACCTGGGCAATCTTCACCCAATACGACTCCGCCCTAGACCGCACCCTTGGGGCAGGGCTGTCCCTGGCCTTGGTGGTGCTGGCGCTGGGGTGGGTAGCGCTGGAATTCGTCAGCCGGGGGCGCAGCCGCTACTACTCAACATCCGCGGGTACCTCCCGTCCTCCGTCCATCGTCCCCCTAGGAAAATGGCGTTGGCCCGCCATCGGGTTCTGCGGCCTGATTACAGCAGTGTCACTGGGCCTTCCCGTCGGCATCCTGATTTATTGGGTCGTCCGGGGACTGGCGGCAGGCGAGTCGCTGGACCCCCTGTGGGCGGCCGCCCGCAATTCCGTTTATATCTCGGCGTTGGCGGCACTGGCCGCGACGGTGGCGGCATTGCCGGTTGGGCTCCTGTCGGTGAGGCATCCCGCAGGTGGTTCGGCCTGGGGGCTACTGAGCGGATTCCTGGAGCGTCTGGGGTACGTCAGTTTCGCGCTCCCCGGCATCGCAATAGCACTGGCACTGGTGTTTTTTGGCGCCACCTACGCCGGGGTGCTTTACCAGACCACAGGTCTCCTGCTGCTGGGATATGTCGCGCTGTTTCTGTCCCCTGCGTTGGGAGCGGTCCGCACGACCCTGCTGCAGATTAACCCTCGCCTGGAGGAGGCGGCACGGAGCCTGGGGCGTTCCCCATTGGGGGCCTTTACATCCGTGACTCTCCCATCGGCCCGGCCAGGTATCGTGGCAGGCGCTTCGCTGGTCTTTCTACTCACCATGAAGGAGCTCCCGGCCACGCTGATTCTAAGCCCCACTGGTTTCAACACACTGGCGACATTGGTCTGGTCATACACCGCCGAGGCGTTCTTCGCCCGCGCCGCCATGCCAGCCCTGGTGCTCATCATCCTGTCGGGTGTCCCGCTGGGGCTGATAATGTTTCGAGAGAGGCGATAGCTCGCGATGGGTTATAATCTCGCCTGATTCATACACTGGTTCCAGTACTCTCATCGTGCCACCCCTCCCGGCCATACAGGAGATGGGATCTTGCCTGAAACAAACAGTCCATTGACCGTAATCTTGCCTGGAAAGCTCATTGACGGCATCTCGGCATCGTCCGAGGAGGGAAAGGCGGTTGGTGTCAGTGATGGCAGGATCTTGTGGGTCGGAAAGCGCGGGGAGGTGGAGAATTCCCGGAGCGATATACCGCGGGAGACGCTGGAGTTTCCGGGCGCGACACTGCTGCCGGGACTTTTCGACCTGCACACCCATACGAATATGCCAGGGGATGGCCGCACAGGCGAGGAAGTCGACCGCGACGACTCCGATGACCTTCGCCTTCTCCGCTCCGCGCGGAACGTGGCCGACCACTTGTCCACAGGTGTTACTACCCTTTGCGACTGCGGGTCCTGGAACAAGACCGCTTTCTCCCTGAAAGGGGGCCTGTCGCAAGGATTGGTGAACGGGCCCCGCACCATGGTTTCCGGTCCCCCTCTCACCATCACCGGAGGGCACCTGTGGTTTATGGGTGGACAGGTTGACGGTGTAAACGGCATTCGCGCCGCCGTCCGGCAGCGTGTCAAGGACGGAGCAGACTTTATCAAGGTGGCGGCATCGGGCGGCAGCACCCTGACCAGCGACCCCTACCGGGCGTCCTTCAATCTCGAGGAATTGACTGCCCTCGTCGACGAGGCACACCAACGCAACCGCCCGGTGCTGGCCCACTGCCGGTGTACCGAGTCCATAACCTTCGCCCTAGACGCGGGCGTAGACGCCATTCTGCACTGCTTCTTCACCGACTCCGACGGCTCGTATCGCTACGACGAGCCCACCGCCGACCGCCTCGCGGAGTCGGAGGTCTACCTGAACCCGACCATGCACTTGGGTCGCGTATCTCGGGCGTACCTGGAACGGATTCGCACCGAGCGCCCCTTCACCCCCGCGGAGCAGGACCGATGGGAGCGCTCCAACCGTATGGGCGGCACCGCGATGGAGCAATTCGCTCGGCTGATTCGGGCCGGGGTCAAGCTCGCGGGCGGCTCGGACTGCGGTTGGGGGAGCTATCCCTTCGGGGACTTCCAAGGCGAGGTGATCGCGATGCATGATGCCGGCCTGTCGCCCATGGATGCCGTTCTGGCTGGCACTCGCAACCCTGCTCACGCCCTGGGAGTGCTGGAGCAGACAGGTACCATCGAGGCGGGCAAGGCAGCCGACATGCTGGTTGTTGACGGAGATCCATCCTTGGACATCGAGGCACTTCGTCGGGTGAAGGCGGTCTTCAAACGGGGTACCCGGGTCGACTCAGCCCGTCCCGCAGTCAACGCCGCCTGAGCTTCAGCATTTCAAGGATGCCTCGGATGCATCACTGGGAAGTCGGCGGCAGCATCAACATCGGGTGGCCGGACTATAATGTGGCCGAACGCCCATACACCATCGTGGAGTTTGACCTCTACGGTCCGGTGTTTCGCGCCCGCGTTTCGGACCCCACCAACGACGGGCGCCAGGGCGGATTCCTGGTCGTCTTTGGATGCCCAGATGTGGTGCTCGACATGCTGGCGGAGCAGGCCACGCAAAAGCTGGGATTCCAGGTGGTAGTGTCCGACCTACGATGCAGCATCGAGGGACAGACCCTCAACAGCTTCGACTACGAGTGGTATCCGACGCCCGAATTTGCTGACCGCCCCGGGGACTTGGCGCGAAGCATCGCCGATTCGCTGGAGGAAATGCGGAGCAGCGGATGAATTGCAGGACGATGGCAAAGTCGCTCAATCACCCACACCGCTAGTCCCCGAGCTTGCCGAAGGACGGGTGTTCAGAAGCCGTTGATGGTTCGACAGGCTCACCACAAACGGCTTTATGGCGACTTTGCAATCGTCCTGGGATGAATTAGTTACTGTTCAGACTTGAGGGGATCTTCTCCGAAAGCAGCGTCATCGACAGGCCAACTTAGCTTTGGGCAAGGTCCTGTCCCAGCCTTTCACAGGCGTTCGTATCATCAACTCTGAACAGTTACATGAATTACCCTCGGCTGGACTGAGCCGCCGCGCGATTGTATGATTGTCGACGGCAATTTTCGACCTCAACCGCCTTGTTTTGCGGCGGGTAACTCTATAGTTCAGGAGGATTATCGATGAAAAAAGTGACAATGAGCAGCATTCCCCGGACGGAGGCGGATATGGCCCCCCTGGGTAGCGGAGGCCTGATGACCGGCACCCAGGTCTGGCGGCAGCCCATCCTGAACCCCGATGACTCGCAAAACTTCAACTTCGCCATCGTGGCCTTCGACGCCGGTTCCCGCAACAAGTTCCACAAGCACTCCGGCGATCAGATCCTGGTCATTACTGAGGGTACGGGCCAGGTCGCAAATGATGACGGGGTTGTCGACGTATCGGAAGGCGACGTTGTTGTCATCCCGGCCGGGGAGAACCACTGGCACGGGGCCCCTGGCGACACCTCCATGGCCCACATCACCATCACGGTCAAGGGTAGCCAGACGGAACAGACCGAGGCTTAATCGAACGCTGGACGCCTCTAACGGCTTCGAGCAAATGAGAACGGCCCGGGCGCCAATGCCCGGGCCGTTTACTTTGCCAAGCATAGAACTAACCGGCAGGCTCTCGTTGGGAGCCCACCATCCGCCAAGCCAGTGCGTCAGTCGCCCTCTGTCTTGACGGGCTCCGCCGGGGCCGCAATGCCGGCGTCAGACGGTGCAGTGGCAGGTACCGGTCGCGTCTCTCGCTGCTTCAACGCTACGAGTCGCGATCGCAAATAGGAGTAGGCGATCACCACGGCGAACACCGCTGATTCCACCAGTACAATGGTCGCCCCTGAGGAAACGTCCACAAAGTAGCTCAGGTAAATGCCAAAGAATCCGCAGACTGCACCTATTCCTGCAGACAACAGGAGCATGCGTGGGAAACTGTCGGTCAACATGCGGGCCGACACCGGGGGTATTACCGTGGCCCCTGCGATGAGCAGCACTCCCAGCACCTGCAGCGACACCACGATAGTGCCCGCCAGCACCAGGGAGAACATCGCCTCCACCCAGCCGGTCGGCACGCCATAAAACTGGGCCACGTCCCCGTCAAAAGTGGTAAAGAGGAAGTGCTTGTAGGCCACAAAGAGCACCAGGGCCGTGGCTCCTGTTACCGCCGCCAGCGCCGCCAGGTCTCCTCCGTTCACGCCGACGATGTTTCCGAACAGGGCCGTTTCGAAATCCCGGGTGAAGCTCTTGTAGCGGCTGATTAGGACGATTCCGACGGCAAAGCTGGCGGTCGTGATCACTCCGATGGCAGCATCGTACGCGATCTTCCGCTTCTTGGTGGTGAGCGTAATGAGTTGGGCGCAGAGAAAACCCCAGATCGTTGAGCCGATCAGGAAATTGAACGACATCACAAATGAGACAACAGCGCCGCCAAGGACTGCGTGGGCCAGGCCGTGCCCGATGTAGGCCATACGCTTGAGAATGACGTAGACGCCGATGCCGCCGCAAAGGGCTCCTGCCAGAATCGCCGCCACCATCCCGCGGATAATGAATGGGTAACCGAAGGGTTCGAATATTACATCAAACATGACTGTGGCTGTGCCCGACACTGGCTGCATCGCCATTGGTCCCGCCGTTGCGTCCATAGCGATGGGGGCTCTCGGCTACTATGGGCATTCCTTCGTAATGGATTACCGGCATGTCCGCGCCGTAGGTCTGACGCAGCACCTCGGTAGTGATGACGTCGTAGGGCGTTCCCTCCGCCAGCACCCGTCCGGCGAGGCATACCAGTCGCGGCAGGTGCACGGCCACCGCGTTAATCTCGTGGGTGGTGATGACGATGGTGACACCTTCATGATTCAGGTCGTGGAGCAGGTGCATAACGTCGTCACGGGTCTTCACGTCCACTCCGGAGGTAGGCTCGTCCAGCAGCAGGAGGGACGGGCTGCTCACCAGGGCGCGGGCCAGGAAGGCGCGCTGCTGCTGACCACCCGAGAGCTGCCGGATGTGGCGCCCGGCAAGGTGCAGGATGCCCAGCTGCTCCATCATCCGGTCGGCCAGCTCTTTCTCCTCCCTCCGGAACCACGGAAAGAAACGGTTCTCCATGGTCCGGCCCATCATCACGACCTCGCGGACCGTCACCGGGAAGTTCCAGTCGATGGTCTCCAGCTGGGGAACGTAGCCAATGCGAGGGCGTCCCTCCGTTGGACGCCGGCCTTCAATCAGGACCTCGCCCTCATATACGTCCACAGCCCCGAGCATCGAGCGTAACAGTGTGGTCTTGCCTGACCCGCTGGGACCAAGGAGGCCAACGAAGTCCCCTTTTGTGATCTGGAGGTCTACTCGGCTGAGCACCCGCTGTTTCTCGTATCCGCAGGACAGGCCGTTGATTTCCACCAGAGGGGTGCCGTGAAGGTGATCGTGGGGAAGGGGATGCAGCATTTATTTTTCAGCCTTGGATTGATATATCTCGCATCAGGATTACTTGGGGCACCGGACCATCACTGATTCCGCAAGGTTTCAGGAACTAATGGGGATGATGGTGCCCTCCTGGAGCCCCGGTCCATTCCGTCGGCAGCGGCGCATGACGATCGTGATCATGCCCGCCCTCCTCGGCATGTTGGGCGTGTCCGTTTGTGGCTGCGACCAGTTGAGTGGCGACGAGCTGGGCATACAGGCCGTGCTGTTCCAGCAGCTCCTGGTGGTTCCCTTGTTCCACCGCCTTTCCGTGGTCCAGCACCACGATGCGGTCGGCATCTCGGATGGTGGACAGTCGGTGGGCGATGACGAGTGTGGTGCGTCCCTGCATCAGGGTCTCCAGGGCCTGCCGCAACTGGCTCTCGCTCACCGCGTCGAGATGGGACGTGGCCTCGTCCAGTATCAGGACCGGCGCATTCTTCAGCAGCGCCCGGGCTATGGCAACCCGTTGTCTCTGGCCGCCCGATAGTTGCATCCCCCTCTCACCCACAATGGTGTCGTAGCCCTCGGGGAATGCGGTTATGAAGTCGTGGCAGTTGGCCTGTTTCGCCGCTTCCTCCAGCTCCGCCTGGCTGGCTCCGGACCGGCCCAGCTGAATGTTGTCCCTGATGCTGGCGTTGAACAGATAGGTGTCCTGCGACACCAGGGCGATCTGCTGCCGCAGGTTGTCCAGCTTGAACTCCCGGATATCGTTTCCGTCAAGTTGCACCGACCCGTGGCCAGGGTCCCAGAACCTCATCGCCAGGTTTGCACAGGTGGTCTTTCCGGCGCCTGATCGTCCCACCAGTGCCACCGTGTGCCCCGGCTCGACCTCAAAAGTCACATCGTTCAGGGCCTGCGGCTCTCCGGGCCCGTAGTCGAAGCCCACCGCCTCAAACGCCAGGGCGGGGGCCTCGGCCGAACCTTCCCGGTCCCGTATTCCCTGACCGTCGGTCACGGGCACCGGCTCGTCGTGAATGGCAAACAGTCGCCGGGACGCCGCCAATGTTTCCATCAGTTGCTTCATGGTTCTGGCGAGGTCTGAAACGGGAGCGAACGCAGCGACCGAGAGGACAACGGACAGGATCAGTTCCGGCCGAGAAATGTTGCCGCTGGTGAGCAGCCATACGCCCACCGTCAGAACCACCAGCCCGCCCAACGCGGTCATCGCCTCAATGAAACCAATCTGGAAAGCCCGCTCTTTGAGAAAACGCAACTGGAAGTGGGCGAACCGCCAGCTGTTACTAACCATCTCGCCGGTGCGTGAATTTCCCTGACCAAATGCAACTATCTCCCGCATGCCCTGGATGCTGTCCACCATGTGGGCGTGCACGTCGCCCAGCTGTTCCCGCAGCTCCTCCCCCAGGCTCTCCGAACGCTTTTGCGCGAAAAACGGGCTAAGTGCCACGGCCAGCAGGAAAGGCGCCACCGCAATGGCCATGGGCCACGCGATGACTGCCAGGACGGCAACTACCACTCCCGGAACAACTACGGCTGTGAAGGCCGGGGTAATGGTGTGGGCGAAGAAGAACTCCACCGTCTCCACATCCCCGCCTACCACGCTCACCAGGTCACCGGACCGACGCCGGGTCATGTAGGCCGGTGCCAAGGGGTCCAGCTTGCGATAAACATCGACCCTCATCTCCGCCAGCAGCCTGTAGGCGAGATCGTGGGCCACCCAGGACTCGGTCCAGATGAAGAAGGCCGCCAACGGTGTCAACACTGCCAGCAGGATAAGCAACAGGGTAAGGTCGCCGCCGGTTATCACCTGTCCGACCAGCAGGGCGCTCACCACACCAACACCGATGGCGGTGCCATGATGGGCGACCCCCAGCAGGAACGTCAGGATGAGTTCGTTGCGCCACGGCTTGACCAGTCCCAGCAGGCGCACCCAGACCGTGATAATGCTCAGATGCCTGGACCTCGCACCGTGCGAGTGCTCCTCATGCCGTTGGGCTGCGGGAGCCTCGTGTTGGTGATGGCCGTGGCCGCCATGCGCGGGCTGCGGCATGAATGCCGAGGCGTCCGGCTGCGGACCGTGGCTTTGCTCTTGATGTCCCTCCGCCTCAGCCAGAACTTGGTCGTGGCGATGGTGGCCATCGCCGTCGGCACCGCCGTGCGGCTGTGACTCAGGCTGGTTATGGTGGCCGTGATTGTGCTCTTGCCCGGAATGGGCGGGGGCTGAATGATGATGCTCGTCTTCGTTGTCCCGCCGGTCGGCCTGGGGCGCAGCGTGGTGGTGGTCGTCGTGTCCCTGATGCGCCGGACTTGGCATGAATGCGCTCACGTCCATTGTGGCAGCTGGCTGCTGGGCGGGTCGGAGTTCCTCGCCTGAGGGACGAACGTCGAAGTCCAGCCGCTCTTGCTGCTGTGCCATCAGGTCGGCGTAAAGCCCACCCGCCGCCACAAGCTGTTCGTGGTTGCCGGTTTCGACCTGGCGTCCACTGTCCAGCACCAGGATGCGGTCTGCACCGACCACGCTGGAGAGCCGGTGGGCGATTCTCAGGGTGGTCCGGCCCTTCATCAGCCGGTCCAGGGCCTGCTGGATTAAGGCCTCGTTCTCGGCGTCCACGTTGGATAGCGCCTCGTCGAGGATCAGGATGGGAGCATCCTTCAGCAGGGCTCGGGCGATGGCGACCCGCTGCTTCTGTCCACCGGAGAGCCGGATCGCCCTCTCGCCCACCACGGTTTCATAGCCGTTGGGCAGGTGACCGATGAATTCGTGAGCATTGGCCGCCCGGGCGGCCTCCTCCAATTGCATTTGCGTCGCGTTGGAGTTGCCAAATCGCAAGTTTTCCGCGACGGTGCCGTGGAACAGGTAGGTATCCTGGGTTACCACCGACACCTGTTCACGCAAGTCGGCAAGCGGAATGTCTCGCACATCGCGACCGCCCAGTCGGATTTCCCCCCGCTGAGGGTCAAAGAAACGCAGCATCAGCCAGACTATGGTCGATTTCCCGGCGCCGCTTGGCCCCACGAGCCCCAGCGTTTCGCCCTCGTGCAGGGTGAACGAAAGGTCGTGCAATGCCGGGCGTCGGCCCTCGTTGTAGGCGTGGCTGACATCCTCGAAAGTTATTTCAGCCTTTAGATCGGCAACCGCGGTATCAGCCGCCGTGGCGTTACGATCCGGTTCGCGGACTGTTACCGGCGAGTCCATGATGGCAAAGATGCCCTCCGCTGAGGACATGGCCATCACGCCGTCGTGATAGAGCTGCACCAGCTCACGGAGGGGCCGGAATACCTCAACACCCAGCATCAGCACTATCATCAACGCCCTGAGCTCGAGGTCTCCGTCGGCCACGCGCACGGCGCCCCAGCCCAGGGCAACCGCGGCGCCTCCGGTGATTCCAAGGATGGTAAGGGCGCCGGTGGCCGCATTGGCAGCGAGCACTCCCATTGTCGTTTGGAACAGGGCCCTGGCCCGTTGCGCCAGCAGTTCCCCTCGGCCTCGGCTCTGCCCGAATGCTTTGAGCGTGGTCAGTCCCTGAACCGCGTCCAGGAAGTCTGCGCCCAGCGCGCCATATGCGTCCCGGCGGGCCATGCTGCGCTCGCGGTTCCACCGGTGAAACAGGTTGGGAATGACCAGGGTCAGCAGCGCAAATACGAGGAATATGATGCCCGTCCGGAAATCGATCAGGGCCATGAAAATGAAAATCCCAACCGGGGCCAGCGCGGCCACGATCATCTGCGGCAGGTACCGGCCAAAGAAAGCCTCCAGCCGCTCCACTCCCTCCGCTAGGGACATGAGCGCATCGCCGGTGCGGGATGAATCGAAGTGCCCCGGCCCCAGCGCCAGCGAGTGCTCGTAGAGGCGCTCCCGCAGCTTTACTTTGACCAGGCTGGCAGTGTGGTGGCTCATCACCTCCTGGAGGTACTGGAGGTAAGTCCGTGCCACGATGAGCACCGCCATCGCTACCAGCGGCCATGTCAGGGACTCGAAGGTCGCATTCCCCCGAACCACCTCAACAATTATCAGGGCTGCGACCGCCAATCGCGCCACACCGGCGGTAACGGCGAGCATGCCCACCACCGCCGAAATTATGATGCGCCATCGGACGTCCGCCGCCAGTGAAAGCAACCTCGGATGCAGATACATCGCTACGCTCCCTCTGTTTCAGGAAGGCTTATTGGAGTTCCGGTTCCCCGGATGAATCCTGGTTCGAATCCTGGTTCACTGAGGATAAACAGCACCGCTTTCACCTTCGAACACCGCGCTGACATCCACCTCTGCCACCGCGTCGGCATTACCGCCCAACGCGGGAATCATTATCTGCAGGTTCTGTCGCATCAGACCCAGGTAGGAATGGTCGGGATCTCCCGGTTCTCCCGGCAGGTCGTCATCGGCCAGTTCATCAATGTATGTCGTATTGCCCTCGCGGGCGATGGTCTCCAATACCTTGCTGGAGAACTCCTCGGCGCCAAAAATTGCAGGGAGTCCCAATTCCTTGATCTGGTCTATGAGCTCGGCCATCTCTCGCGCCGACGGCTCGGCAAAGTCGGAGGGCTGCACCGCTCCGATGATCTCCAGCCCATAGGTCAGGGCGAAGTAAGCCCACGAGTCGTGGTAGGTAACGAGTTTTCGATTCTCCGTAGGTATAGTGGCAATCGCATCCCGTATTGCCGCGTCCATGGCGTTGATCCGCTCCCGGAAGGCCTCCAGGTTCTGCCTGTAGTATTCGGCATTCTCCGGGTCGAGAGCCGCCAGTTGTTGCTGTGCCAGCTCGGCGTACTTCAGCCCCAGGTTGGGGTCCGGCCACAGATGGGGATTGGGATTCCCTGCCGACTCCGGAAAACTGAAGTCGAACTGCCACTGGTCCTTGGTGATGGCTTGGTCACCCAGCAACAATATCGGCGTACCGTCCTTCTTGTTTGCCTCGGCAAGTTCGATGGTGGGTTCCTCCAGGAACAAACCGTTCGCTATGATCAAATCGGCGTCCGAAAGTAGCCGCGCCAGAGAGGGCTGTGGCTCGAAAATATGGGAATTCACGCCCTCCGGAACTACTCCCTCCAACTGAATACGGTCCCCTCCAATGTTCTCCACAATGCTTGTGATTGGGGAAACGGTCGTAACAACCCTGAGTTTTCCTCCATTTTCTTCGGCGCCCCCACAGGCCACGGAGACCGCAACGATAACCAGTGCCGGAATGGTGAAAGCGAAATACGATAGCTTACTGAGTATTGGGGACAATACTTGATTCATTCCTGCCTGAGAGTTCACCCACCATCATTCCCTCCCTCGTGCCGCAACTGGCAACCGGCGCAGATGCCGGTAATCGAGAAGTGCTCCAGATCAGGAATGAAGCCGAACTCCTGGACCAGGGTCTCGCGGAATTCGGACAGATAGTGGGGACTGAGGTTGTAGGCGCCACTGCAGATGCGGCACACCATATGATGATGCAGGTCGCCCGGCATGGTGAGCTCGTAATGCAGCCGGTCGCCAATCTCGACCTCGGTGACCACACCGGCATCCCTGAAGAGACGAAGAGTGCGGTACACCGTCGCGATGTCCATGTACTGGTAGAGCTCGCGCGCCCGCCGGAACACCTCGTCAACGCCCATATGCTCTCCGCCCTCCGCAACTACGGAGAGCACGAGAACCCTCTGTGGCGTCATCCTGTGCCCTTGGAGACGCAGCCTTTCCAGCGCCTGTTCGTGGTGCAAGACGCAAACCTGAGTTGTTGCAATTAGTTGTCAGAACAGATATTAGCAGGAAACGATACGAAGTCAAAGATAGTTGAATTAGCAATTAGGGGCATCGCATTGGAAGTCCCTCCAATGCCTCGCCTCTATCGAGCAATCGGCGATACGGCCATTCGTTAAACCACCGCGATAGCCCATAAGGCGGAATGCGCCAATAGCGAACAATCAGGTGGCGATGCGTATGATGCTGTACATGTGGCGGTAAAGCCGGCCCGCCTCGGCCAGCAGATCACCGATGCCCCCGCCGCTCGGGCGCACGTGCTCGAATGCCAGCACTTCGGTGTAGCGGACCTCCCCTCGGCCCTCAGTCGCCTCAAGCAGGCGCCGGGACTCTGCGGCCGGTACCAGCCTGTCGTTGCGGTCGTGCATGATCAGCAGCTTGGCCCGGATTCCGTCCACGTGCGACGAAGGGGAAACGCCCGCCAGGTCCTCGCGGAAGCTCACCGGAAGAGTCTCGTACAATTCCTCAGCTTCCTCCGGTGTTGTTCCGTCCAGTAAACGCATGATCGTTACTGCCTGAGGAGACAGCGCCTCCAGTTCCTCGTCTGCAAGCGCCTCTCCATTCATGTACCGCCGCGTCAGCGCGTTCGCATCTTCCGGGGAATCCAGGGTCTCGATCAGCTCGTTGGCCAATACCCGCTTGGTCAGCTTGTCCGGGTCCCAGGCAGTCCGCTCTCCGTCATACTCCACGGAACGCGAGGCGGCCTGCAACAACAGCGTCCTGGCATCGTAGTAGGGACCGAAAGCATTCACGAAGTGCACCTGGTCCTGGATACGCGGGTCTGCCGAGGCCACCAGCGCGAAAGAGGCTCCCACGCAGAACCCCCCCAGCCCGACTCGGTCCAGGTCAACATACTCCCGTTCCGACAGATACTGAAATGCCCAGACCAGGTTGCCCGTCTCGGCCGGCTCTATGTTGGCACGCAACGCCATGGTGGGAGACCAGTGGAACATGACCACGTAGCCAGCTCGGGCCAGAGCGTTGCCAAGGTTGACTACATCGGGATCGTCGCGCCCTGCGGCATTGGCGCCAAGGAAGAGGACCACGGCGGCACGGCGCTTTCCGTCGTCCTGCCGGTAGACATCAGCTACTGTAGTGCCGTCCGAAGACGGGTAATGCACCTCGTGG
The DNA here is from genome assembly GCA_965219395.1 of Dehalococcoidia bacterium. Classification (GTDB taxonomy): domain Bacteria; phylum Chloroflexota; class Dehalococcoidia; order Lucifugimonadales; family UBA3495; genus VXOI01. The sequence continues at coordinate 1,556,980 of CBDCNN010000002.1, read as the reverse complement.
CGCACCGGTTCACCGGTGAACCACGTTTGCGGCTTGACTGGCAGCTCCAGCACCTGCGATACGAAGAGTACCGTGTGGAATCCAGCCTTGCCCTGCGGTGTGAGCGCGATGAACAGGGTCAGCAGGGCACCGAAAACAACGAGGGCCTGGAACAGCCAGGAGGCCCCTTTGCGGGCAACTCGCCCAACAGCAAATGCGCCGGACCTGACGCCCCTCATCATGCAACGGTTCCCATAGCTGGCCCGGTCACGCGGCTACACTCTCACGACCCTGATCATGAAAACCGAGACAACCCGGGTGGCAGCCATGGAGAGGAACACTATGGGCCAGGGACTCCCGGTCATATCCAGCAGCACGCCGAACACGATGGCCTGGGCCCCGGCATAAAGGTAGCCATGGGCATCCAGCACCCCGGATGCGGTGCCAGCCATCCGCCTGCCGCCCATGTCCACGGACACCGTCGACATCGGCGACATGCCCATCGCTATTCCGCCGGCCAGCAACAGCACCGCTCCCAGAATCTCATTGGATGGCGGGACCATCGCTATGACCGCAATGATACCGGCACTGGCGCAGCAGGAGGAGATCACCAGCGGACGACGCTGGCTGTTCAGAAAATGGTCGGATATGAACCCCGACAGCGGCGGCGCGATCAGGTAACCCACCGGAAGGAGTATTGTTACGAATACCGTAGATTCAATGGTGAGCCCGCCCACCTCGGAGTAATAGATCGCAACCCAGGTGGTCAGGCCGTATCGGACCACATTCTCCAGACCCTTGACGTGACAGGCCAGCACGAAATGAGGGTTGGTCATCAACCAGCGGTACGGGCCCAAGCCTCGCAGTCTAGCGGGATCGACAGCCTCCGGCGTGGCGGATACCTCGTCCTCCTCGACGTATTCCGGGAAATCCATATCAGCGGGACGGTCGCGAACCAGAAAATAAAAAGCCACGCCCAGAACAGCGGAGATCATGGGCAGATACCGGAATGCATGCCGCCAGCTCCACTCGGCCCCCACCCAGCCTGCCAGGGTCCACATTACGAGCATGGCCCCTCCCGCGGCGGTGCCCACAATGCCCAGGGCAACGCCCCGTCGGCTGCGTGGCCACCATTGCGAGATCATGCTCATGGCCGGGGCCCAGCAGGCAGCGTTTACAAAGCCGGCCAAGCCCATCGGAATGGCCATGGTTAGGGAGGAGGTGGCAAAACTGGTCGCCCAGTTGAAGACCGCAGTCAATATTGCCCCCAGCATTACCCACAGGCGCAGGCCGAAGGCTTCCGACAACCGCCCGTGGCACACATCCCCCAGCGCGAACCCCCAGAACAGCATGGCCCAGATGAGCGCTATCTCGACGTTGCTGAGCGCCAGCCCCTCCTTGACCAGCGGGGCCAAGGGATAGAGGCTGAATCGTCCGAGATAGGCGAACAGGTAGAAGACAGCGAAAGCCAGCAGTACCCGCCACTTGAACAAGTGGTAAGCGCGAGGCAGATCCTCGAATCGGACTGCGTTGACGATGCTCATGAGCTGGCTGTTTCAGCCCTCCCGGTCCGGGTAAAGCAGGCCAAATTGGTCTCCTTGCGAATCGTCTTCGCCTCCAGCGATGGGAACCCGAGCCCTCCATGAAATTCATAGACCCGGGCAGGCGCTCGGCCGCCCGGGTCTTGGGAGTCAGCCAAACCGGATGGACTATGGAAGGCTAATTGGCGGGAATCGCAGCCTTGGCGATGCCGATTAACTCATCGTTGGCAGCTTCAAGGTCTATGGGATCCCCGTGGGGCTGAGGAACGGGGAAACCCGTCTTGCAGTAGAGCTCGATGCGGTTTCCTTCCGGATCGAAGAAATACATACCAAAGGCGTTCCCGTGGCTGACAATCCGGTCGATCTCGACACCCTCTTCCTTGATGCGCTGGTGGTATTCCTTCAGCTCATCCAGACCCGGAACTATGAAGGATATCTGCTGGATCACCTTGGCGTCTCCAGACGTTACACGGCCCTTCATCAATACGAACTCGTGGTGTTCCCGTTCGGGGTCCGAGCTGAGGAAAGTCATACCCCGGCCGTCCAGGTCCTCGTCGGCGATTTCAAGACCAAGCACCCGGGTGTAGAAGTCCCGCTGCTTCATGATGTCCTCGGCATAGATGCCGACATGTCCCAAACCCTCTATCTTTGGCATAACTCACCTGCCCCTGAAAGTCTGTTGACAACCCCTTAGTCGAACTTTTCGGGATTATACACCAATGGCGCTGCCATCCTGTTCTGATCCCGGCAATTAACCTTGAGCGTCGGCCAGGTTCACCGCCAGTTGCGCCAGGGTTCTTGCAGGCGTACCAGTGGCGCCTTTAACCAGGTATCCCGAGGCCTTGTCCGAAGTCGATGTACCGGCGATATCAAGGTGCGCCCAGGAAGCGTCCCCCACGAACTCCTTAAGCAGGAATGCAGCGCTGATGGACCCTGCCTGCCGACCACCGCTATTCTTCATATCGGCAACATCGCTGCGAATCAGCTCTTTGTACTCGTCGAACATGGGTAGCTGCCAGAATTTCTCGCCCTTCTGTTTACCAGCGCTGATGATGTCGCCGATAAGCCCGTCGTCGTTACCCATCACGCCGGTGCAGGCTTTGCCCAGCGTCGTCACCATGGCTCCAGTCAGCGTCGCAATGTCGACTAGTCGCGTAATGCCCCGTTCCCGCGCCAAGCACAATGTGTCAGCCAGCACGAGGCGTCCCTCGGCATCTGTGTTGATGACCTCAATGGTCTTGCCATTCATGGCAGTGACCACATCGCCGGGACGTTGTGCAGAGCCGCCCGGCATATTCTCTGTGGCAGCGACCATACCGGTGACGTTGATGCGTGGCTTGAGCCCGGCAACAATCTGCATCGCGGCAATAACCGAAGCACCACCGGCCATGTCCCCCTTCATCGACTCCATTCCCGCTGCCGGCTTCAATGAGATTCCTCCGGTGTCGAAGGTGATGCCCTTGCCGATCAAACCGAGATTGTTGCCGGGGTTGCCCGGATCACCCTCGTAAGTGAGGATGATGAGCTTCGCTGGTTCCTCGGAGCCTTGGCCACACCAAGAAAGGCTCCCATACCTTTCTCTCTCATGTCGGCGTTGTCCAGGACCTCGAATCCAAGACCGTTGGCCTCCGCGACTCCGCGCGCGATCTCCGCCATCGACGTAGGGGTCATGATGTTTGCCGGTTCGTTGACCAAGTTCCTTGCGATCATTGTGGCTTCCGCCATTGCTTGCCCTTTGGACACGCCTGCACTGATTTCTGCCGCTCGGGCTTCGTCGAGTTCTGCAATGGTCAGCCCCTCGAAATCGCTGTCGCCGTCGTCCCCGTTGGTGTGATAACGGTCGAAGCGGTAGAGACCGAGAATTGAACCCTCGGAGACGGCCATCCCGGATTCCTGCGGAGACAGGCCGCCTATGCCCGCGCCATGGGCGATCGTGACCGCCTTGCAGATACCGCGCCTCCTGAGGTAGCGCAGCGCCTCCGATGACACCCTGCGAACCACCTCCGCATCGAAATCATCCTGCGAGCCGAGACCGGCAACCAACACTCGAGCCGGGCTTATCTTGCCCATCGTGTGCATCAGGGTCATCTCGCCCCGCTTACCCGTGACCTCTCCATCCTCAATCAAGTTGGAAATGGCCCCGTCGAGGGCTCGGTCCACAGCTCCAGTAGCCCCACCTGGTGATTTGACACCCTTGAACAGATTAACCACCAGGGCCGGAGTGTCTATCGAGGTGATGTCGGCTTTCTCAACACTAATTCGCATCTCTTCTTCCCCGCTTATAGGACCGTACGGTATCGGGAGATTACCTGATTCTTGGGGCCCAGGTCATTTGGGGTCCGTCCACGCATTCAATCTGCGGCTCACGATCTGGCCCAATCCAGGACCTGTCGCAGACAAGGCCCAATATCCTTGGAGGTGTCCACCTCGAAATGCTGTCTCCTCACTGGCTGCCAGGCAGGAGCCATCCGGTTATAGATATCAAGGCCAGCGTCGGACCAAGTGTCCGGGTCCATTCCGGCCTCCCGGTCGAGCAGACGTTGCCGGACCACCTCGACAGGAGCGGTTACCACCGCGATTCCCATCGGCGCATTGTGTTTTCGGGCTATGGCAATAACTGGCCTGCGGTTTCGCTGGCCAAGATTGGTGGCGTCCATCAGCACTGGGAACCCCTTCCCGAGAAACTCGTCGATGAGCCGGTGACAAGCACGGAAGACCCGGCTGTGCTCGTCAGCAGTGTATTCGGGCCGTTTCACCAGGGCCTTGCGAAGGCGATCGGATTCAAACACAACGAAAGGAAAACGCGCGACCAATTCACGGGCAAATGTGGATTTTCCCGACCCGGGAAGACCCGAAAGCATCAGGAGCCTCGCGTTGCCCGGCGCCACGCCCGATTCCCGTGTGTCAGCCATTAACAGGGAACGCAGGCAAGAAACGTCCGTGTTCAGGCTGTTACGGTTGGATCGGGCGACCAATTCGAACAGCGCAATGGACCGCTAGGTGGTGTCGGAGAACCAGCCTGCGCCTTCCTCACCCTGACTGGCGATACTCAGACGGTTCCGCCGGTTTACCTTGGCTTCAATAACCGCAGGCGACAAGAGAAATGCCAGTGAGGCAAGAATCATCAGGCCTACGGCGACGAATCCCAGGTCCACGGGCAGGGATAAAGCGGTTATCACGATCAGAATTGACGTGATCAGCACCAGCAGGCCAATCCTCAAGGCCCTGGGACCCACTTTAAGGAACACCGCCGTGGTGACGGCCAGTGCAAGAAAGATAAACGCCCTTGCCGTGTCCGTCTGCTGCATTCGCTCCAGGTGGTCGCTCCAAAGGCCGCCAGACCAGTTCAGGAACAGTACCCAGGAGGTCAGGAAGGGGAAAGGCAGTGCGGTCAGGGACACCAGCAGCCAGTCCCGCTTCGCTATCTTTGAAACGACGTTGAAAACGATCCACATCGAGAAAGGCACATAGCCTATCAGCAGCAGAAACAGAACCACGTTGAACGGCAGCTTGCCTGTCGTGAGCAGCGTCCAGCCGCCGTAGCCAAGGGTCATGAGCGACAAAAGCCACGACAACGCCGGAGCGGCCAGCGTGTAGCCCATCCAGGTGTATGACCACTGGCTGGGCCGTCCGGCACGCCAGTTGCGCCAGGTAACAAACGCCATGCAGACCAGCAGCAGGGATACCAGGAAGTAGTGGCTCCAGAGATGTAGAGCAAACAGCGCCGCCAAGAGAAAATGGGGGACTACAGCAAGCAGCACATCCCGCCATACTCCGGTGCTGTGGACCGCGTACATCCGGCTGGCGAGGGACCTCGGTGCCCCCATTTCCGCGACTGCGTACTCGAGGGCAACTTCGCGGTCGAGGCCCTCAGCCTCCTTTTCCGCGGCCTTGTCTTCGATATGGGCCTGCAATTCCTCCAGGATCTCCCTCTCTCGGTGAGGGTCAAGATGGAGGCGGCGGGCCAGGGCGTTCATGTAATTGTTGATAGGGCCCGGCATTATGGCAACACCTGACGATGGGTGATTAGGTGCCAGCCAACATCACGGAATCCATAGCACGGCTGAAACGCTGCCACTCTCGCTGACGGTCTCCAAGTTCCTGCAATCCACGTTCAGTAATGAAGTAGTACCGTCGCCGAACGCCGTTGGGAGTGTCCTCCCAGCGGCCCTCGATCTGTTTGCCCCGCTCCAGCCGGTGCAGCGCAGGATAGAGCGTACCTTCTTTGAATGCGAAGTAGCCGCTGCTCCGCTGGTTGACTTCCTTCACGATCTGGTAACCGTACATCGGCTCGTTCTGAAGGAGTGCCAGGAGCAGCGTATCCGTGTTTCCCTTGAGCAGTTCTTGTTGTTGCATTAGTTCAACCAGCGCTGTGATTCCAAGACAAGTTTATTTCCACGCAGTCTGCAGGTCAACCAGCTTTACAGCGAGATCAGGACGGCGCGTATGAACCAAAGCACTATGATCACCACCATCGGACTCAGGTCGAGCCCACCAAAGCTGGGCAAGAATCGCCTGACAGGAGCAAGCACAGGTTCGGTTATCTGGTTGACCACCCTGTTCAGAGATTCAAGGAACGCGGGATAGGGCGGCTTGAGCACCAGCGGCAAAAGCGACAGGACCGCCCTGGCGAAAATCGCCACGGTCAACAGGATGATAATGTAGTTGACCAGCCGGATTATGATATCCACAGTTTTACCGGCGATTAGCCGCTTCGGCTAACCCTGTCCCAGCTGTACCGACTTCCGGTAGGCGGCGTCCACAGCGGCAACGATAGCTGCGGGCACCCCTTGCTCCTCAAGCACCCGAAGGGCCTCAGCAGTAGTGCCTGCCGGAGAAACGACCATGTCCTTCAGATCGGCCGGGTGGCGGCCTGTTTCCATGACCAGCTTGGTGCTGCCGAAAACCGTCTGCAGAGCCAGGGTCCGCGCCATATCCCTGGGCATTCCTACATAGACGCCCGCATCGATGAGCGCTTCAATGAACAAAAATACGTAGGCGGGCCCGCTCGCGCTGAGAGCGGTGGCCATGTCCATGTATTTTTCATCCGAGACGTAGATCTCCTCGCCGACACTGGCAAGCACAGCCCGCGTCATCTGCCGCTGGTCGTCGGCCACGCCGGGCGAGCAGGTCCAGAGTGTCATTCCGCTGCCCACCTGAGCAGGGGTGTTGGGCATCACCCGGACAACCGCGTCGTGATTCAGGCCACTGGAAAGAGTGTCCATCCTCGCACCGGCCACGATGGAGAGAGCGGCCTGATCGGGTTTCAGAAACCCCTTGAGCTGCCCCAGCACGCCTCCAAGGTCCTGTGGCTTCACCGCGAGGACCACGAGATCGGCCCCGGACGCTGCCTGCATATTGTCCGCTACGGGAGATACACCGAATTCGGAGGAAAGAAACTCCCGCCGCTCGGCAACAGGTTCTCCGATGGCAATATCGCCTGGAGACGCCAGCTTGCCGGCCAGTACCCCATGGACGATGGACTCGGCCATCTTTCCGCCGCCGATGAACGATAGCTTCATAACTTCTGCGCCTTTACCACCACTGCTTTACCTCAACGGGAAACGACCTGGTCGCACGTTCGGTGCACACCGGTGCCGGGCCGGGAATCAGAATTCCGCCAAGCCATCCCCTTTGACCAGGGCCACCGCCAATCGAATAGATTCGAGCATGCTGGTGTGCGTCGCCACACCCTTGCCCGCTATGTCAAAGGCGGTGCCGTGATCAACGGACGTTCGCACGAAGGGGAGGCCCAGGTTCGCGGTGATGCTCTCCTCGAACCCGTAAACCTTGACGGGAATGTGACCCTGGTCGTGGTACATGGCCAGCACGGCGTCGTAACGGTCCTCGGCTGCATGGTGGAAAACTATGTCCGCGGGAACGGGTCCAAAGGCGTTGATCCCCTCCGCCTTGGCCGCTTCCACGGCAGGAGATATCTCCTCAGCCTCCTCGTCGCCCAACAGGCCTCCGTCGCTGCCGTGGGGATTCAGGGCTGCCGCCGCTATGCGAGGTTCGCTAAAGCCGTACTGAAGGAATGACTCATGAGTCAGGCGGAGATAGTCCAGGATGCGGTCTTTCTTGACGTAGTCGCAGGCCACCCTCAGAGAGCGGTGCGTGGTCAGGTGGACAACCCGAAGGTTGCGGGCCATTAGCATGGTCGCCACTGTCCGCACGCCCGATAATTCCTGGAGAAGCTCCATGTGGCCGATGGACTTGTACCCTGCAAGGCTGGCAGCCTCTTTGTTCAACGGGGCCGTGGCCAACCCATCTACCGATCCTGCTATGGCCAATTGGCCGGCCTTGGTAACCCATTCCATGGCAGCCTTGCCACAGGTGGGATTGATCTCGCCAACCGTGATGTCCTCGGGGTTCAGGTTGCCGATGTCCAGCACATCGATTACGGCATCGTCCTGCCCCGCTCCCTCGGCCTCGGCGGTCCGATTGACTCGCATTGCCACGCCGGAAAGGGCCACCGCCTGCTCCATGGCATAGCTGCTGCCCACCACCAGCGGACGGCAGGACGCGTAAACGCGGGAATCAGCCAATGCCTTTGCCACCACCTCCGGCCCTATGCCGCAGGGGTCCCCCATGGTTATGGCGATGCCGGGTTTCCCACCGTTTTCCATAGCTGGCCCTCGTCCAGATTGCTTGCGGGATTATATCACGGCCCTTACCTGCACCTAACCCCGAGGAGGCCCTAAATCAACGAGAGCGCACCTGGCAGGGGAACGTCTCAATCAGCGAGAGAATGCAACGGTACCGGGCACGGGAGAAAGGTCATCCAAACCGTGAGACTCCTGGGAATGAATTTGTCCCATTCAGCCTCAAAAGTTCCCATTTAGCCCCGTTTTTTAGAGAAGACAGCTACGCAATTTGACGCGCCGCACGGAAATTTCGGGATACTGCCCCATTCTGTTCCATTTGTCCCACTACCAATCATTTCTCCGGATTTAGAGGGCATGCCCCTTATGGCTTCATCGAGAACCCAGGTCACATCCGGCATGGGCAACCGTTCCCGTGAACAAATCAGCGGAACATACCTCAGGCTATATGGTATTGGGAGGCCATGGGGCCCGGCGAGGGACAACTGTCATCAAATCGCCATTGAGCCTGGGGCCCTTGAGTCACGACAGGAGCGGGTTGTTACCCGGGCCTGCAGGCCTGTGGTTCTCGACTTCAGACCGCCGACCTATTCGCACTTGTTCCAGCCGCAGGAGATGCACATCAGGCATCCTTCCTGGTAGATGACAGGCGTGTTGCAGTCGGGGCACCGTCGGCCCGTGAGCTGCACGACGCCGTGGTCCCGGCCGTTCCCGTGGTTATGGCCATTGCCGTTGTGTACAACCTCAGGAACAAAGGCCATCTGCACCCCTTGACCCAGCGCAGCCCGTCCCTCCGGGCCGTAGGTCTTGCGTTCCAACGCCAACGCGACAGCGTCCGGAGCTGATCGCACCAGCGTACCTTCGTCCCAAGCGGGGCAGCAGGTTATGCCTCGCAGTTGCTCCAGCACCACGCTGGGATCAATCCCGGAACGCAGGGCAAGCGACACCAGCCTGGAGATTGCCTCCAATTGGGCTGAGTCGCATCCACCCGCCTTGCCCAGGTTCCCGAACACCTCGAACGGCTGCTGGTTCTCGTCAAAGTTTATGGTCACGTACATGTTGCCGTGACCGGTGCGCACTCGCTCGGTAACTCCCTGGATGCTCTGGGGCCGACTGCGCGGCGTCACGTGCATGGGCACGACTGAGGCCTCTTTTTCTTCGCTCTTGGCGGTCTCCCCGGTGCTCAGCACCTGGCCGTCCTTGCTGCCGTCGCGGTAAACGGTTATGCCCTTGCATCCAAGCTCATAGGCCAGCATATACGCCCCAGCCACATCGTTCACCGTGGCTGTGTGCGGGAAATTGATCGTCTTGGAAACGGCATTGTCGGTATGGGCCTGGGCCGCACCCTGCATCCTCACGTGCCACTCGGGCGCGATGTCGTGGGAAGTGCGGAAGACGTCCTTGACCCAGTCCGGGACTTCCAGTCCCCTCCAGGGTGCCGGTCCGGGCGATCTCCTCGATGAGTTCTTCCGAATAAAATCCCTCGTAGCGCGCAACCGCCTCAAAATATGGATTGCTCTCGACCAACCGTGTGTTGTCCATCACGTTGCGGACGTATCCCAAGGCAAACAACGGTTCGATCCCGCTGGAGGCCCCGGCGATGATGCTGATGGTGCCGGTGGGCGCGATGGTAGTGGGCGCAGAGTTCCGCATCAGGCGGACCCCACCACCGTCATTGTCGTTGTAGACGCTCTCCTCCCATGCCGGGAACGGCCCCCGTTCCAGGGCGAGTTCCATTGAGGCGCGGTGCGTTTCGTCCCGAATGAAACCCATCACCCGCTCTGAGGTTGCCAGCGCCTCCGCGGAGTCGTAGGGAATTGCCAGCTGGACCAGCAAGTCGGCAAACCCCATCACGCCCAGCCCGATGCGCCGGGTCTTTCTGCTCATCTCGGCAATTTCCGGGATGGGGTATTCATTCATGTCGATGACATTGTCCAGCAGGTGGACGGCGACCTCGACGGTCTCCGCCAGCCGGTCCCAGTCAATGAAAACGTCTCCACCCTCGTATCGCACAAAACGAGCCAAGTTAATCGAGGCCAGGTTGCACGACTCGTGGGGCAGGAGGGGCTGCTCGCCGCAAGGGTTGGTGCTTTCGATCCGTCCCAGTTGCGGGTTGGGGTTGTCGCGGTTGATGACGTCAAGGAACACCAGGCCCGGGTCTCCGGTTTTCCAGGCCATCTCGGCCAGCAACTCGAAAACCTCGCGCGCATTGAGCTGGCCAGTGGTCTTCCCGGTACGCGGGTTTACGAGATCATAGGAGTCGCCTCGCTTCACCTTCTCCATGAAATCGGCATTCACGCCCACCGAGATGTTGAAATTGACCAGTGTCTGGCCGTCTTCCTTGGACCTGATGAATTTCAGGATGTCGGGGTGGGTCACGTCGAGGATGCCCATATTGGCGCCCCGCCGGGTTCCGCCCTGCTTTACCACATCGGTGGCTGTGTCGAAGGCACGTATGAAACTCACGGGGCCGCTGGCCACGCCGCCCGTAGACCCGACGACGTCACCCTCGGGACGCAGCCGACTGAACGCGAAGCCCGTGCCACCCCCGCTCTTGTGTATCAGGGCGGTCTGCTTCACTTTATCGAATATCCCGTCGAGGGAATCGTCAACCGGAAGCACGAAGCAGGCTGAGAGTTGCTGCAGTTCCCGCCCTGCATTCATCAAAGTCGGGGAATTCGGCATCAGCTCCAGTCGTCGCATCGCCAGGTAAAAGCGATCCTCCGTGGCCCTTCGCTGTTGCTCGTCAGCTCCGTACTGCTTGTCCGCCTGCGACAGGTTGTTGGCCACGCGCCGGAACAAGCCGTCCGCATCCTCCAGGATGTTGCCCTCCCGGTCCTTTGAAAGGTACCGGCGCCGAAGCACCACCTCCGCGTTGTCCGTCAGATCGCCCGACCGGTCGTTGAACTGCCGGGCTATACCGGCGGCCCCAAGGGCAGCGGCTATTCTCCGGCGGCTTTCCGGATTAGGGTTACTTAGTCCTGATTCCTCGCCTATTCCACTGATGGCTGTCATCTCCCCCTTCCCTGCCACGAAGCACCACTAGCGGTCTTCGCCTTTCAAAAGTAAAGCACGTTCAGATCAATAGTTCACCCGCCGAGCGTCACCACAGCCCTGACCAAGTGAGTGCGTGAGTGCGGTAAACGTTTCTGAATGCGCGGGACTGCGAGCCGTGTGAACGGAATATACAAGATGGTGTATTAGTGCAGTAGTATGCCACAGCCCACAGTATAGCGATTTTAGGGAGAAGCCGAGGGGGTGTCAATGCTTATGTAAACGAATTACGTGGCCCTGGAGGATACGAGCGTGCTGGTCTCGGAAAAAGGGGGAAAGTCAGTCGGCGTTAGCGAGACCGTCACCCCAGTCGCCGTCCAGATCGTCGTCCTCAGGCTCAAATTCATAGCCGCCAGCCAGCCAGCACGTCGCCAGACTGGAGCGGTAACTGCGGTCGATCTCCTCCTGGAGTTCGGCTATCCGCCCCGACGCGAAGGGCTGCCGCATCAACTCGGTACGCATCTCGGATATTTCGGTGTTGAGGGCCAGGAGCCTGGCCAGAGGGGGGAGCCTAAGGCTGCCATCCATTTGGGGGCTACTCCTTTTCGCTTCCCATCGTCCCCACAGCCTCACTTAGATTTCCTTCGCCTGGTTCTTCAAAGTCTACTGCACTGTCCGGGTCCTCCGCGTGGTTCGTCCCATTCCGTGTCGGCGAGGATACCCCAGCCGCGCCCCTTCGACGGCCTCGTCCGGAACGGCGGGCGGGCGGAGGCATATCCAACAGAGGCAGCTGGTTTCCTTCACGCAGGTCCCTCACGACCCGCTCAAAACTTTCCATCTCTTCGAAGTTACGGTGAACGCTCGCATATCGGATGTAGGCAACGCGGTCGAGGTCTTGCAGGCGGTCCATAATCGCCGTCCCAAGCAAGTCAGAGGAAACCTCGCCGCTCCCAACCTGCTGGAACTCGGCCTCAACCTCATCCACCAGCACCTCAATCTCTCGCGCAGTGACCGGACGTTTGGCGCACGCCTTGCGCAACCCGGAGATCATTTTCTCCCGGCTGAATTCCTCCCGGCGCCCGTCCCGCTTTGACACCATCAACGGTACCGACTGGACGCGCTCGTGGGTGGTAAAACGGCGCTGGCAATTGAGGCATTCCCTTCGTCGGCGGATGCCCGCGTCATTCACCCGAGAGTCGGTGACCTTGGAGTTTCTGTCGGAGCAGTACGGGCAGCGCATCATTTCCTGTTCGCTGTTTGGATTGCCCCGTTAAGTCTCCAGATTATGTACACCATTTTGTGCCGCCTTGATGGGGCGATACCAAGTCTGGTGGACGGATTTTAATGAAGAGTATCACCTCAGTCAAATGTGCCTTCGTCCTACTTAGAAACTATCCCAAAACGGCTCAGTTCGATTACCGAGGGACGGTGAACGGCCTGGTTCTCCGGATTCCCGTCCCCGATCGGGTCGAGGACAAGCTATCGCAGGGATGACCATTACCGGGACGTGCAATGCTTTGAGACAGTTTCTTAATGGGCCGCCCGAACCTTTCCCTCCCCTTCCACGTGACCAGCAAAGCCGTGACAAGCAAAGCCGCCCCTGGTTGACAGGGGCGGCTGATGAGGATTCCCGGCGCCTTAATTTGGTTACCGGATTATGTTGGATAAGTGCAGCAGGCTGCCGAGAACATTACTCCCGAATGTTAGTCCAAGTCTCGAATATGGGGTTGGGTCCACACCTCATTGTATGGACCCAACCGGATTCCAAAGGGCCTACCGCAGTCCGCCGCGCTGGCGGCCGGAGTTGCGGCGCAGGAAACTGGGGACGTCAAGGTCGTCGTCGGACAGGGGAGCGACATCTGCCAACAGGCGCTCCAATTCCTGCTCCCGCAACTGACGGGTCTCGGCCATGACCGGGAAAGCGGCTGCGACCATGGTGATCTTCACCTCGTCCTCGAGGCGCGGGTCCCGGCAGGTGCCGAAGATAATGTTTGCCTCCGGATCCGACAGGTCCTGTATGACCTGGGCGGCATCCTGGACTTCCTGCAGGGTCAGGCTGGCGCCTCCCGTGATCACGAACAGGATGCGCCGGGCGCCGTCCATCGTGATGTCGAGCAGAGGACTCTTGGTTGCCGTGCGGGCCGCATCAACCGCCCGGTTTTCGCCCGAACCCTTGCCGATGGCCAGCCAGGCGGGACCGGCGTTACTCAGGATTGTGCGCACGTCGGCGAAGTCAACGTTAATCTCGCCAGGGACGGTGATGACCTCAGCAATGGCCTGGATGCCCTGCTGCAGCACCGAGTCAGCGATCTTCAGCGCGTCTTCCCAGGTATAGTTCTGGTCTTGCGTGTCCTGCATGTGGAGCAGGCGGTCGTTGGGGATCACGATCAGGGTATCGACGTGATCCTTCAGCCGGGCGATGCCCTCCTCGGCGTTCTTCCGCCGGGTGGCAGCCTCGAACTGGAAGGGGCGGCTGACGACGCCCACGGTGAGCGCACCGGACTCCTTGGCCACCTGTGCCACCACCGGTGATGCGCCGGTGCCGGTGCCGCCGCCCATACCCACGGCTACGAATACCAGGTCAGCCCCCTCGCACGCCTGCGCGATCTCTGGGCGGCTCTCCTCCGCAGCCTGCCGGCCCAGGTCGGGGTTGGCGCCTGCGCCCAGACCCCGGGTCAGGTTGCTGCCGATAGCGATGCGGTTGGGTACGTCGCAGCGAAAGAGGTGCTGCGCATCTGTGTTGATGCTCCAGTACTCCACGACCGGTAGCTTGTCCTTGTACATGCGACTGACCGCGTTGGATCCCCCGCCGCCGACGCCGAACACTTTGATGGAGGGTGCACCCGCGTTGACTTCCTGCACCATTTCAAAAGTGTTGTCCGGTTCGTCCAAGGATTCCCATGCCGCCGAATTACCTGTGGTCATCTTGATTCCTCCCCACCTGATGATATTTTGGTCTGGCCCTTTTCGGGCTGTTGATTAACCCGGTACGGGATTTCCCCGCCTGACGGATGACTTCCTAAGCCTGCGCTCCGGCTCTGCGCCGCTTGGGAGCCCGGAACCGCCATCGCCTTGACTTGGTTTCCTTGGGACCGCTGTGGTTCATGTCGTTGACGTTGTCCTGGTGCTTGATGCCCCAGAGCAGGAGACCCACCGCCGCAGAGAAGGTCGGCTTCCGCAGCTCCAAGGGCAATCCCGCAATGCCATACGGGTAACCGATTCGGACCGGTCCGCCCACCATTTCCTCCACCAACTCGGGCAGCCCGACCATCTGTGACCCGCCGCCGGTGATGACCATCCCACCTATGGGCCAGTCCTGCAGCCCGGCCTGCCTGATCCTTGTCAACGTCATCTTCAGTATTTCCACCATCCTGGCGTTCAGCGGCTCGGCAAGGGCCCTCCTGGGGATGGGTCGCTGCCAGTGATCCTTCATTTCCGGAATTTCCACCGTGTCTTCATCCGGAACGTGGTCCGGGTATACGCTGCCGTGGTTGGACTTGAGGTCCTCGGCCACATGCATTGACGATCCCAGCGCTGCAGCCAGATCCCTTGTTAACGATTGTGCCCCGACGGGGAGAACATCAGAGAACCATGGGGCGCCCTGGCGATAGATCACGACATCGGTCGTACCCGCCCCGATGTCCAGCATCACAACACCCATCTCCCGCTCATCACCGGTGAGGGTGGCCTCTGCCGAGGCTAACCCCTGGAGCACCAGGCTCTTCACAAAGATTTCCTTGGTCTCCACTGCCTTGATGCTGTTCTGCAGAACTACCGCATCGCCCATCACCACGTGGGACTCGACTTCGATCTGCTTGCCGGCCAGGCCCAGCGGATTGCGGACCCCCGAAAGTCCATCGACCGTGTATCCCATGGGAATGACGTGCAATATCTGCTGACCGGCCTCCACTTTGGGGAACGAGCCTCTCAGCATGGTGTCCAGCATCTTCGGCGATATGTCCTCCGGCGACGCCTCGTTGTCCAGCAATTGCCGGCGGTTGGTGCTGAATATGTGCGAGCCGCTGACGCTGACATAAACGCCGCTCAGACCTGTCTGGCCGATGTACCGCTGGGCCTCAGTCAAGGCAGCCTGCACGGAGGCCCTGACATCTTCGATATTCTCGACCCGGCCCTTCTGAATGCCCGCGGAGGGAACTACCCCGGTTCCGAACACTTTCAGGTCGCCCTCGGAGCCTACCCGCGAAATCAGAGCGGTAACTTTCGACGTGCCTATGTCTATCGCTGTATAGAACGTGTCTCTCATGGTTTGCTCACCTTCCCACTACGTAGGTCATTCGAATAAAAGACCGGACTGAATTCGTCTGGCCAACCGCAGCCGGGCGCTCCGGCTGCGAGGGTTAAAAGCGACTTCCTCGCCCGAGGGCCGGATAATCCGGCGGTTAACTATTGCCAGAGCCGGGTTCTGACCGCAGACGCACTGCGGGAGCCCCGGGGGGCATACGCATTCGGCCGAACTGTGCGCCATGAAATTCTTGACGATTCGGTCTTCCAGGCTGTGATAGCTGATAACCGCCAGTACCCCCTGGGCCCTCAGCAGCTTCAACGCTGCGTCGAGTCCCGCTTGCAGGTTCTCCAACTCACCATTGACTGCGATGCGGAGCGCCTGGAATATCCTGGTGGCCGGATGAGTCCGATGGCCGCGCCGCCTGCCCATGACTCTTTCGGCTAGGGCCGCAAGCTCGGTGGTGGACCTGATAGGTCGTTCACTTCGCTCCCTGACTATGGCTCCGGCGATCGCCCTGGCTCGTGGTTCCTCACCAAACCGCCTGAATATGCCTGCCAGTTCCCGCTCATCGGAGGAATTGACGAGATCGGCCGCACTGATTTCCTGGTCCGAGTCATACCGCATATCCAAGGGTTCATCGATCCGGAAACTCAGACCATATCCTTCCTGGTCTACCTGCCGGGAGGAGAAACCGAGGTCAAGCAAGACGCCATCCACCTGGGAGATTCCTTGCCTGGTTACCAACCTCTCCATGTCCGCGTAGTTGCCCTGGAGAGGCAGAAAGCGGGAACCGAATGGCGAAAGGCGTTCGGCTGCCTCAACCACCGACCGTCCGTCAAGGTCGATCCCGATAACGAGGGCAGCACCTCTGTTCTCGCCCGCCAACGAGCCTGCATCCGGTTCGCCGTTGCGGAGCCGCATTCCAGACTCAAGGATTGCGGCTGAATGCCCACCCTGGCCCAGAGTGCCGTCCAGGTATACCCCGTCGTCCTTGATCGAGAGCCCTTGAACTATCTCGTCGGCCATCACCGGCAGGTGAAACGCTCGCGGGACACCCTCTGTCTCATCGGAACGAGAGGTCACGAGCGTGCTCCAGGGGCCTCGCGCCGCCTCGACTGTAGAAATGTCCTTGGACAGAACCACTTCCCCACCAGTCCTCCGCCAACGTCGGCAGAGTTGCCTTTACTACGCGTACCAGTCAGAACCCGCGATCTTCCCGATACAAAGCATGACTGAACTTACCAACCTTCCATACAGATTGTCAACCAGAATATAAGAAAGTTTTAAACTATTTTTCAATCCTACGATATTCTCACAAATATTATGTTTGCCTCCATGTACGTGATCTATCCTCCCCTCCCCTTTGTGTGCCACTCCCTCAGCGACCCGGAAGAAACCAAACCGATCGAAGCCGTGACCGAAATTCAGGACAATTGCTTTGCAGCCTGGAAACGCGGTTCAGTGGCCGACTGCGAAACGCAACCATCCGTATGTTTCCTTTTGTGGGAGGCGTGGGTGTGCTATACTTTTCCTGTCCATTTAACGACTCGTCAAAGACGTGCGCCTCCGACACGGCAGGCAGCAAAGCGCTAGTGCAGAGGGTAACCGGTGCAAGTTACGCGGGAATCTGATAGCTCAACAGAGGTCACTCTCAGCGTCTCCATGGATGCCGAGGACGAAGAACCGTTTCTCACTCGCTCCTACCGCAGACTGGCCGGTCGAGTCAGAATTCCCGGGTTCCGGCCTGGCAAGGCGCCACGGTCAGTGGTCGAGAACCATCTGGGCAGGCTTACGCTGGTGCAGGAAGCCCTGGAGTTCATGATCCCGGAGTCCCTCGACCAGGTGCTGCGAGATCACGAAATTCGCGCGTTTGCCGAGCCTCAGCTCGAGGTCCTGGACCTGGAACCCGTTTCCTTTAAAGCGGTGGTTCCCTTGGAGCCAGAGGTGGACCTGGGAGAATTTCGCTCCATCCGTGCCTCTGCCCCGCCGGTGGAAATCGGCGATGAGGACGTCACCCGCGTCTTGGAAGACCTCCAATTCGAGAGCGCCCCATGGGAACCTGCCGAGCGGCCGGTTGCGTTCGGCGACCTGGTTACCATTAACGTCAAGGGAACCGTAGCCGGTGAGGACGCCATCGACGACGAGGGCGTTGACTACGTCCCGGACATGGAGAACAATTTTCCTGTACCCGGCTTCTCTGTTTACCTCGAGGGTATGACCGAGGGGCAAGAGAAAGATTTCACCCTCTCCGTCCCTGAGGATAACTACCAGGAAAATTTCGCCGGGAAAGAATGCCATTTCCACGTCGAAGTAGTCTCCGTCAAGGAAAAGCAGCTGCCGGAACTGGACGACGAGTTTGCCAAGGGGGTCAGGGAAGGCTTCGAAAGCATTGAGGCCTTGTCGGACCACATCCGCCAGCGTCTGACCGAGGATGGAGAGGCCACCGCTCGGCGGGAGTTGGAACGAAACGTCCTGGAAGAGGTCAAGAAACTGGCCTCGATCGAGGCTTCCGAGCTCATCTACCAGCGGGAGATGGACTCCTTACGCGAAGATCACGAACGCAATCTTCGCAGCCAGCGGCTGGACATGGACACCTATCTGCGATTCGTTGGCCAGACCGCCGAGGAATTCGAGGAACGGTTGCGCCCCCAAGCGGAGGACCGGCTCTCCACTTTCCTGGTCATGCGCAAGTTTGCCGAGCAGGAAAGTATTGAGGTTGAAGCCTCGGAAATAGAAGCGGAAATTGACCGACTAACCGAGAATTCCGCAGAGGAATCCGCAGCCAACCTGCGCCGCGTACTGAGCTCCGAGGATTCCCGTGAATCCTTGCGCTCCTCCCTGCTGAATCGCAAGGTATTGGCCCGGCTGGTTGAAATCGCCCTTGAAAACGGCCCCGCAGCCGATGACAGCGACGATGAATCGCAGGCAGACGATCCTGCGGTCGCTGTGGTCGAGGAACCTGAACAGGTGCTGGAAGCAGAGGCGTCAACAGAGTCTGAATCCGCCGCTGAAGGCGACGGCAACGGAGAGCCATCAAATGACTAACGACGCTGCCCGGAACGGGCTCTACGTTCCTCAAGCAATTATCCCCACCGTCATTGAAAACAGCCCCCGGGGCGAAAGGGCCTTTGACATCTACTCCCTCCTTTTGCGGGAGCGCATCGTCTTTCTGAACACCCCTATAAACGACAGGGTGGCCAACACCATCATCGCCCAATTGCTCTTCCTCGAACGGGAAGACGCAGACCGGGACATCAATTTGTACATCACCAGCCCCGGAGGCGTGATCCGGTCCGGTTTGGCGATCTACGACACGATGCAACTGATTAACCCGGACGTGTCCACCATCTGCCTGGGAATGGCGGCGAGCATGGCGTCGTTCCTCTTGGCCGGCGGTGCCAAGGGCAAGCGATATGCCCTTCCCAATTCGACCATTCACACTCACCAGGCAATGGGTGGGGCCCAAGGCCAGGCCTCCGATATCGAGATCGCAGCCCGTGAGATCATCCGTCTCGAGCGCCAGCTGAACACAATACTGGCGCAAAACACCGGTCAGCCCTATGAAAAGGTGGCCCAGGACTCCAGTCGCGACTTCTATCTCACCGCAGAGGACGCGCTGGAATACGGCTGGATCGACGAGATCCTGTCCGCAAAGAAGCAAGAGCAGCAGAGTGTGAATGAACCTGCCGAGAAATAACGCCTTTTTTTCCGTTGCCAACAGGAACGATATAAGGAGACAATTCAATGCCTGACACACCCCAAGACAGTGGACTCTTTGTCCCTCAGAGCATTATTCCCATGGTCATCGAGACCAGCCCCCGGGGTGAGCGGGCCTTTGATATCTATTCCCTGTTGCTGAAAGAGCGAATCGTCTTTCTCAACACTCCCATCAACGACCAGATAGCCAACATCATCATCGCGCAGCTGCTTTTCCTGGAGCGGGAGGACCCCGATCGTGACATCAACCTGTACATAAGCAGCCCCGGCGGTGTGGTTAGCGCCGGCTTCGCCATCTACGACACGATGCAGCTCATATCTCCCGATGTCTCCACCATCTGCCTGGGCATGGCCGCCAGCATGGCAACCTTGCTCCTTTCCGGTGGCACCAAGGGGAAGCGTTACGCCCTCCCCAACTCGACCATCCACATGCACCAGCCTCTGGGAGGCGCCCAGGGGCAGGCATCAGACATCGAGATCGCGGCCCGCGAAATCATCCGTTTGCAGGAAAAGCTGCGCACCATGCTGGCGGAACATACGGGCCAGCCTTACGAAAAGATCGCGGTAGACACCGACCGGGACTACTACCTGACCGCCGACCAAGCTGCCGAATATGGCCTGATTGACGAAATTCTGGGCGCCAAGAAAGACGTACCGGAAGAGTCCGAACCGGAAGAGTCCAAGGAGAGTGAGTAGCGGACTGCTCGGCTGGTCTCTAAATGGATCAATAGTTGTGCGGGCAACTTAGGTTGCAATGATTGTGGGGGGGAATAGCCATTGACTACTACCAGCAATACTCCTCGGTCGTCCCAGTGTTCCTTTTGCGACAGGCCGCATCCCAGTTCCGATATTCTGCTGTCCAGCCAGGGCCAGGCGGCCGTCTGTTTCTCCTGCATCAGGACCCTCGCTGAAGTCGTGGCGGAGGAGGATGGCATAGCCCCCCCGCCTCCTCCAACTCTCCGCCGCATTACACCCCGAGAGATCTACGCCAATCTCGAAGCATACGTTGTCGGACAGGAACGGGCCAAGAAGACACTCAGTGTCGCGGTCTACAACCACTACAAGCGCATCAGAAGCGGCCTGAAATCCTCGGGCGTCGAAATCCAGAAGACCAACATCCTCCTCATCGGTCCCACCGGCTGCGGCAAGACGCTGCTGGCGGAAACCCTGGCCCGCACGCTCGACATACCTTTCGCAGTTTGCGATGCGACTTCCCTCACGGAGTCGGGTTATGTGGGTGAGGACGTTGAAAACATCCTGCTGCGGCTCATTCAATCGGCTGATTGGGACATACCACGCGCAGAACACGGCATTATTTACATCGACGAGATGGACAAGATCGCCCGGAAAGAGGGCATTAATCGCTCCATAACCCGCGATGTCTCAGGCGAAGGAGTGCAGCAGGAACTTCTGAAGATCATAGAGGGATGCGTTGCCAATGTCCCTCCCCAGGGCGGCCGCAAGCACCCTCATCAGGAATTCCTGCAGATCAACACCAGCAATATATTGTTCATCTGTGGCGGCTCATTTGATGGCCTGAAAGAGGTGGTGGAAAGACGCGTCAATGCAGGGAACAACCGGCTCGGCTTCCTTGCCGGGGCTCGCAGCGAGGATCAGGGCGCCGGCGCCCTTGGCTCAGGCGTTACCCCCGACGACCTGCTGGAGTTCGGATTCATCCCGGAGATGGTGGGCCGGCTGCCTGTAACGGTAACGCTTGATCATCTGGACAAGGTGGCACTCGTGCGGGTCCTGACAGAGCCCAGGAACGCCATCGTCAAGCAGTACGAACACCTCTTCCAGATGGACGGCGTGGAACTGGAGTTTACTCCCGGGGCTTTGGAAGCCGCGGCCGAAAGGGCCATGGAACACCGGACCGGAGCCCGCTACCTGCGGTACGTGATCGAGGACACGCTGCTGGACGTTATGTACGAATTGCCGTCGCTGAACAACGCTGTTCGTTGCGTCGTCGACCGCGAAAATATTGAGGGTCTGGAGCCGCCCAAGGTGCTCAGTTCCAACGGGGGCGACGTATCCCTGCCCCCACAGCCAATCCGCAAGTCGGCCTGACGGCGACCTTCCGGCGTCCCCTTGCCGCGAACCAGTCACGAGGCGCGCTTCATTGCCTCCTCGATCTGGGGTGTCAGGCACAGCCCGTCGTATCCGTTGGGATCGTAACCCCGCCCGCTGGCGATTGAGACCTCACTCCCAACCGAGCCCACATCCAGCGTCACATCGCTGTTGCTGAGAGCTCGCAGTGTCTCCAGCAACAGGTGAGGCTCCAGTCGGTATTGCTCTGCCCGTATACGACGAAACAGCTCGTAGTCTTCCCCCTGTCCGTTCCGAATGTCCGCCAAGTCCCCGTCCCCCAATGCCTTCCAGTATGTCTCCAGGTCGGGGGTGCGCAGCGGGACGGTAACGTAGGACACCAGGGGGCCCCGGTCCACCTCCTCGGTTGCCAGATGCATCATTGCTCCCGTGTCTGTGGCACGTTGCTCGATAAGCTGCCAGACAACCTCTTGCCACGTACCAATGGGGCCGTCCGGAAGCGCGGGATGCAGGTTCAGCAATGGGAATGCCCTGCAAAGCTGTGAGCTGGCTATGAGCATGTAACCCGCCAGCACGCAGATGTCCGGCTGCCAACCGGACAGGAGCTCCAGCACGTCCGCATCATAGTCCGCCCTGTGGTCGGAGAACCTGCCGCCTTTTCGCCGCCTGAACTCGGCTGATGAGTGAGTCACCAGCGGCAGCCCATATTCCCCCACCAACCGGAAATACTCGTCGGAGCCTTCCGCCTCGCCAGGAGCGCGGTTGCTGAAGACAAACTCGATGTGGGCGTCGATGTCCTCGGACAGCAGCCCATCCTGTACGAACCTGAGCAGGCCGCGTGATCCCTCCCCGCGCCCCGTGGAGAACCACCCGATTCGGAGCATTATCAGGCCACCAGCTTCCGAAGCTTTGCGTAGGCGGGGGTCAGCATCAGCAGCGGATTGGGGCGCCGCCCGACGCATCTGCCTGCCTGTATCGCCCGCATCAGTCCCTCAGGCGTCCCGTCCAGCTCCACCGCTGGCACCTCCGTGAAGGTCCTGCCCAGCTCGAGGGCGGAGTGCGAGTCGCTGCTGGCAACCACCGGCAATGAATGGCTGTCGGCGAACTCCTCCCCGCGACGATTGTCCCTGGGCAGCAAGGTGTGGGCATTGTAACCCTCCAGGAAGTCCACCCACGGCAGGATTTCCTCGATGGCTTTCCGGCCCATAGCTGTCGGCCGTACCCGGTCAAAAGGATGCGGTACCCCAACCAGTCCGCCCTGGTCCTTGACGCGCTTGGCCGTTTCCAGTGGCGAAAGCTTGGGCGGTATGGCCTCCTCCAGGAACAAACCGATGATATCGCCCCTGGTGGATTTGATCTCCTCTCCCACAATCACCGGAAAGCCCGCCGTTCTCTCCCTGGCCTCCAGTCCGCCCCGAATGTTGTCGTGATCGGTGATCGCGACGACCCCGAGGCCAGAATCCCGGCACCTCTGTAGCACTGAATCAACGGGCGCAGCCGAATCGTGCGAGTGGCGGGTGTGAACGTGCAGGTCGATTCTGATGATGTCTGATTTAGCGGTCATGACCGGCTCCCGCTCCCTGAGCCAGAGGATGACCTGGAACTAAAAGGGCAGTTCTTCTTCGTCACCGGCGTCATCGTACGGAGGTTCATCGAAGAAGGGAGGCTCATCAACGCTTCCTGCCGGTGCTGCAACGGCTGAACGCTGGTAGTTGTCTCGCAATGTGGTGATTTCCAGCTCTGAGGAATCCAGCAACTGGTTGCATCGCTGCACCAGCTTCATGCCCTCCTCATACCGTGCAGTGGCCTCGGCCAGCGTCAGGCCGCCGGCCTCGAGCCGCTCGGCGATCTCCGCCAGTTGCCGGAAAGCGTCTTCGAAGGCCATTTCCTCCGCATCGTGCGAATTCTCTGCCGGACCTGACTGATCAGATGTCATTCCCAATATCTCCGGAAATCCTGGGGACGGTTTGAAGAAGTTGACCGGCCAAGAGAGAGGACGAGGGCGCAGTCAACTCTAAAGCAGCATTGCTGATGCCGGGGGTTGGGCCTCCTTGGTCTTTCGCTTACGCTTCACAGGTTCGTCGCCGCGTACCGTCGCGCCCGGAGGCATCGACAACCCCTGCGGCTTTGTGCCCACGACCGCTGGCACCTCGCCGTCGGTCACAGTGATCCGCAACTCGTCGCCCGACGTTGCCTGCCCGACGCCGGTCAGTGCCTTTCCGGCCGCCACCAGCTCAACAACGGCAAATCCCCGGCGTAGGGTGGCCTTGGGGTCCAGCCCGCGCAGTCGCTGCTGTAGTCCGGCCACCTCCAGCCGCCGTTCCCTCGCCAGGGTAGCCACCGAGGAGCCAGCGATACGGGAGAGATCATCGATGCGCCGACGTAATGTGGCGATGTCCGGCAGTCCGGCCTCCATCTGCCTCCGCAACCGCTCTACGCCGGACCGTTCCTGCTGAAACTGACCGGCAAGCGACCGGTCCATCCGCTGCAGAAAATGGGCCACCGTGGCTGTGATGTCGCGAATGTCTGGCGCGATCAGTTCCGCCGCTGCCGATGGAGTCGGGGCCCGCACATCGGCAACGTAATCTGCGATGGTCTCGTCGGTCTCGTGTCCCACGCCGCTGACCACCGGGGTACCGCAGGCATAAATGGCGCGGGCTACAATTTCCTCGTTAAATGCCCAGAGGTCCTCCAGGGATCCTCCCCCTCGGGCCACGATGATCACATCGCATCCTCCGTCCCGGTCCAGCAGTTCCAGCGCCGAGGCAATGCTTGCAGCAGCGCCCTCGCCCTGCACCTGTGTTGGCGAAATCACCAGCCTGGCCAGGGGGTAGCGACGGCTCAGTACATTCTGGATGTCGTGAAGCACCGCTCCCGTGGGAGAGGTTACAACACCAACCACCTTCGGAAACTGCGGCAGTTGCCGCTTGCGGCTGGGGTCGAACAATCCCTCGGAGGCCAGTTTCTGCTTGAGCCGCTCCAGCTCCAGGGCCAATTCCCCCAAGCCTTGGGGCGCCACCACATCGACCATGATGTTGAGTGTTCCCCTTGGCTCGTAGAAGGAGATGCGGCCATGGGAGGTTATCGACTCGCCGTTCGCCAGCAGTTGGATGCCGCGCTGGCTGCGGAACATAACCGCCTGCAACACGGCCTCGCGGTCTTTCAGGTTGAAGTAGGCGTGGCCGGAGGATGCTATGCTGAGGTTCGAAACCTCTCCCTCAATCCACAGGTCCGACAGGTGCGGGTCCGATTCCAGCTCGCTCCGGATGTAGGTTGCAACCTGGCTTACCGTGTAGGTTGGCAAATCCTCAGCTCACGCGCTCGCTGTAGGATCCGGTGCGGGTGTCAACCCTGACGACAGTGCCCGGCGTGATGAACATCGGGACGTTGATGCGCAGCCCGGTCTCGAGAGTGGCCGGCTTGTTGCCGCCCTGCGCTGTGTCTCCCCTGAAAGACGGCGCAGTTTCGGTCACTGCAAGCTCCACGTGGATGGGCATGTTCACGTTGATGGCAGCACCCTTGTAGAAGACCACCTCGACATTGGCGTTCTCTTTCAGGTAGCCAAGGGACTCGCCCAGGATCTCCGCCGTGAGTTCGTACTGGTCGAACGTTTCCTGGTCGAGGAAATAGTAAAATTCTCCATCGGTATACAGGTATTGTGTCTGGCGGTTGTCGATGTCCGCAACGGTGAAGCCTGTGTCGTATCTCTGGAAGGTGCGTTCAACAACGGCGCCGCTGAGCAGGTTCCTCATCTTGATGCGGGTCACCGGGGCCCGCTGCTGCATCTTGTGGCGCTCATAGTCCATCACCATCCACGGCGCCCCATCCAACTCTATGACCAGCCCACGATTCAGATCGCTGAAATTAATGCTCATGCAGACCGCCTGTACGTCTTTGTCTCTGGCGTCTCCCAGAGGCCGGTAAGAGTGCCCCGAGAGGAAAAGCCCCGGCTACTTGGACGCTTTGCTCAGCGGAGTGGCGCCATTCTCTCCCAGGATAACGATGTCCTCGATGCGTACCCCGCCCCAGCCGGACAGGTATATGCCAGGCTCAACGGTGAAAACCGAGTTGGCGTCCAGCGGATCTGTGGAGCGAGGGCTCACCCTGGGGATCTCGTGGACCGCCAGGCCAACACCGTGGCCGAGGCTGTGTCCGAAGTTATCGCCGTACCCCGCATCGGCTATGACGTCGCGGGCCAGCTTGTCCGCCTCCTCGCCGTTCATTCCGATCTTCACGTCCTTGATAGCGGTCAGTTGGGCGTCAAGGACTATGTTGTATATCTTGTGGAACATCTCGTCGGGCTCGCCGACCACCACTGTGCGGGTGATGTCAGAGCAGTACCCACCAACCTTGGCGCCCATGTCGATGACGATAGGCTCGCCCGCCTTGATAATCTTGTCAGTTGGCATGTGGTGGGCCATGGCCCCGTTCGGTCCGGCTGCCACAATGGTGTCGAAGCTGATGCCGTCGGCCCCGGCGTCTCGCATGGCCATTTCCATCCGCCACGCAACTTCCCGCTCCGTCATGCCCTCAGCAATCCTCGGGCAGACCTGCTCCATCGCGAGGTCGGAGGCATCGATTGCCCTCTGCAACAGGACGAGTTCGTCCGAATCCTTGAAGCTGCGCTGGTCGTCAGTCAAATCACCGAACGGAATCAACTCTATGCCGGAAAGATCAGAGTCCTCGTTGATCGCCTTCGAAAGGCTGTTGTAGGTAGCCACGGTCATTGCCTGGCTCTCAAACCCGACCCGCTTGGCCCGGGACTCCTTTAACTGCGTGAGGAGCCAGTCCCAACCGACCCTTACCTGCTCCACATTGAAGTGGGCGGCCTGCGCCGTGGCCTGTTCGGTGTACCGGAAGTCCGTGGCCAGGTGGGCCCGCTCGTCGGTGATGAACAGGTAGCCCGCCGAGCCGGAAAAACCCGACAGATAGCGCCGGTTCTCAGCCCCGGAAACCAGGATGGCATCCACTTCCCGTTCGGGCAATTTGGCGACAAAAGTAGCCAGTCGAGATTGCATCATTGGGACTCTTCCTCCACCAGTGCAGCCAGTATTTCCAAGGCCGCAGTATAGCTTCTCCACCCAAACCCCGCAATTTGACCACGGGCTATGTCAGACAGCACGGAGTGCCTCCGCCACGGGTCCCGGGCCAGAGGATTGCTGAGGTGAACTTCGACGAACGGCAGCCGACAGTCGATCAACGCGTCCTTCAGTGTCAGCCCGTAGTGGGTGAGGGCGCCGCCATTGACTATCAGTCCGTCAATCCGCCCCCAGCTCTCCTGGATGCGGTCGACCAGCGCACCCTCGTGGTTGGACTGGAAAAACTCGACCTCCACCCCCAGCCGGTCGGCGACCCCTTGTATCTCCTCGTTTACCTCGTCCAGCGTCTTGACGCCGTAGTAGCCAGCATCACGGCGGCCCAGCATGTTGATGTTGGGGCCGTTGAGAACGAGAAAACGCGCCATCCGGGGGCTACTCCTCCTCCGGTTCTGGGCGGGAGGGCGTGCTAGGTTCGTCCGCGCGGGGATGGTGGGACAGGTACGCCTGCAGGGCCTCGGTCTTGGTGATGTGGGTGTAGATCTGGGTGGTCTGGGGACTGGAGTGTCCCAGCAACTCCTGTATCACCCGCAGGTCTGCCCCTCCCTCCAGCATGTGCGTAGCGTAAGTGTGGCGCAACGTGTGGGGATGGACGTCATCCCGCGTGCCCGCCCTGGATCCGTACTTGCGCACCAGGCTCTCGATGCTGCGGCGGGACAATCGTTGGCCATAACGGTTCAGGAACACTGCCTCGGTCTTCTCGTTCTGCGCGGCCTCCGCATCCAGCAGCGGACGGGACTCATTCAGGTAGCGCTGGAGGGCGGATTCTCCGGCCTCGCCGTACAGCGTTTCCCGTTCCTTGTTTCCTTTCCCCCGCACCAGGATCGACCGCTGCCCGAAATTGATGTCCGAAAGGTTCATCCCGTGGATCTCCGCCAGCCGGACCCCGCACGCATAGAGCAGTTCCATAAGCGCTTTGTCCCGGATACCCATGGTGGTGGAGTCGTCCGGAGCGTCCAGCAGCCTCTCCGCCTCCTTGTGGCCGAGGAA
The DNA here is from genome assembly GCA_965219395.1 of Dehalococcoidia bacterium. Lineage (GTDB taxonomy): Bacteria > Chloroflexota > Dehalococcoidia > Lucifugimonadales > UBA3495 > VXOI01. Next base: position 1,529,769 of record CBDCNN010000002.1, on the reverse strand, counting down.
GGTGGGCAATGTCTTGTTCACCTTGAGGCGGAAACTGCGGCCGGAGGGCACCGGTGTGGACTGGAACATCCCTTCCTGCACCAGGAAAAGGTAGAAAGAACGCAGCACGGTGAGCTTGCGCGCCACGCTTACACGCTCATACCCCTTGCCGCCATCCCGTGCCGGTGTGGCCAGCCAGGCCAAGTAGCCCCTGAGGGTGGACCGGTCCATGTCGGTCAACCTCAGGTTCTCCCTTAGCAAGTACTCGCGAAAAGCCTGGAGGTCCGCGAGGTACACCCGTTCGGTGTTTTCCGACAGGCCCCTCTGTCCTCGTAGGTATGACGGAAACCGCTCCAGGTATCCGTCGAGCTCTGCGACGTTTCCCGGTGTCTCCGTCCCCGACGGACGTTCAACCGCTGGGCTAGTCGCCAACGTTCACCAACTCCCCGGCTTGGGTCTCCTCGGGCGACCCGTTGGCACTGGCAGACTCCTGGCTCGCCGCCTCCTGCCAGCTGCAGGAAGTGCAGGCAACGGTGCTGCGATTATGCTGAACCATCAGCTTCCCGCACTCCGGGCAGGGGTTGGGCACAGGCCGACGGTTCAAAATGAACTCGCACGCGGGATAGCGCGAGCAGCCCCAGAACGGCCGTCCACCACGCCCTCGCGCTCTGCGTTCCACCAAGTCACCGCCACAATCAGGACAGGTGACCCCGATCTTGTTCAGGATGGGCTTGGTGCCTTTGCAGTCGGGATAGCCGGTGCAGGACATAAAACGCCCGAACCGGCCTATCTTGATGACCATGGGCTTGCTGCAGTCGTCGCAGACCTCGTCCGTCTCCTCCTCCAGCCGCACCCGGGGCATCGTTTCGGTGGCGTTGTCCAGGGCCTCCCGGAAGGGGCCATAAAACTCGCCGAGCATGGGCACCCAGCCTCGCTCGCCCCGGGACACCGCGTCCAGTTCCTCCTCCATCCCTGCCGTAAAGTCCAGATCCATGACGCCGGGGAAAAACTCCGTCAGCAGATCGGACAGCGTCAGCCCCAATACAGTCGGGAACAGGCGGCTCTGCTTCCGTTCCACGTAGTAGCGGCCGAGCAGGGTGCCGATTGTCGGAGCGTAGGTGCTTGGGCGCCCGATCCCTCGCTCCTCCATGGCCTTGATCAGTGTCGCTTCGGTGAACCTCGGCGGCGGCTCCGTGAAGTGCTGATTGGCCGCCAGCCCCTCGCAGGACAGCGGGTCTCCTGCCTCAAGGCGCGGAAGTGTCTTGGCGTTATCTCCGTCGGAATTCTCGTCGCGGCCCTCCAGGTAGACGGAGCGGAAGCCAGCAAACTTCAAGACTGAGCCAGTGGCCCGGAAGTTGTAGACATTGCCGGAATCCCGGCAGGCAGCATCGATATCCACCGTGGTCGACTCAGACACGGCGTCCGACATCTGGCTCGCCAGCATCCGCTCCCACACCAGGGTATAGAGCCGCAGTTGCTCCGAGTTCAGGAACGGCTTCATCGACGCCGGATCGCGCCGGATCGACGTCGGCCGGATCGCCTCGTGGGCTTCCTGGGCGGCCTTGGAACGTCGACTGTAGACCCTCGGCTTCTCCGGCCGAAACTCCCTGCCGTAGCGGGTGGCAACATACTCGCGGGTCTCCGTAACCGCCGACGCCGCCACCTGGGTCGAGTCCGTCCTCATGTAGGTAATCAGTCCGACCGGGCCGCCTTCGCCCACGTCAAGGCCCTCATAAAGCTGCTGCGCCACGGACATCGTGCGTTGCGAGGTGAACCGCAGCTTTCTCCCCGCCTCCTGCTGCATGGTGCTGGTCGTGAAAGGCGCCGCCGGACGCTGACGAACGTCCCTCTTGGTGACCTCAGCCACCGAGTACTTCGCCCCCTCAAGTTCTGCCTCGTACCGCCGGGCGTCCTCCTCCTTGGAGATACTGAGCCGCCCCCGGTGTCCCTTGATCGACCGAAGCTGAGCGGTGAATTCGGTCTTCTGCTCCTCTTTCCGGAGCAAGACGTCGATGGTCCACGACTCCACGGGCACAAAGGCTGCTATCTCGCGTTCCCTGTCGGCAACCATTCTCAGCGCCACCGACTGCACCCTTCCCGCCGATACGCCCCGCTGCACCCGCTTTCTCAATAGCGGGCTGATCTGGTACCCCACCAGGCGGTCCAGTATGCGACGCGCCTGCTGGGCATTTACCAGCTGCATATCGATATCGCGGGGGTGATTGAAAGCGTCTTCCACGGCGTCCTTGGTGATTTCGTGGAACACCACCCGTTTCGGGGGCGTTGGGCGTTCCTCCCAGTCTGCCGCCTCCTGCAGGTGCCACGAGATCGCCTCGCCTTCCCGGTCCGGGTCGGTGGCCAGGTATATGTCGTTGGCAGAGTCGCCCGCAGCCTTGAGCTGGCTGATCAGGTCCCTCTTGTCCTTTACCACCTCGTAAACCGGCTCAAAGTCCTGCTCGATGTTCACACCGAACCGCCATTGCGGCAGGTCCCGAACATGCCCCTGCGAAGCAGTAACCACGTACTTGTTGCCGAGAATCTGCCCGACGGTGCGCGCCTTGGCAGGCGACTCCACTATGACCAGGTCCTTGCCCTTGGTCTTGATCGGAGCAACTTTCGCCGTGGACTTTGTTCCCTTGCCGGAAGCCTTGGCAGCGGTCCTGCCGTTCTTAGCGGTAGTTGATCCGCCCCTCTTGCCGGTGGCTGCCCTTGTTGCCGCCGATTTACTGCCAGCCGGGGCCGCGGCAGGTTTCTTCCTAGTTGTCTTTGTTGTTGTCTTTGTTGTCTTAGCCTGGGATTTGTTTTCAGAAGACTTGCTTGCGGAGGCCCCTGTTTTAGCTGCCATGCGTCACCTCAACGGCTGACGCCCGTACATAGTGCATGCTGCCAACCTGCGCCACTTTTCCCTTCATTTCCAATAACGTCAACATACTTGTTATCGTAGCTATTGCCATCCCTGTCTGCCTGCAGAGATCGTCTACGTGCACCGGCTCTCCCGACAGGCGAGCCAACATAGCCGATTCCTCCGTATCCAGTCCCTCCAGGTCGTCGTCCTTTTGATTGTGTACGCCACCGTCCGGAAATTCCAGGGGTTTCTGGGTGTCCGTTCGTTCGGAGACCCGTTCCCTTATTTCCGGCAGGTTTAATTCTTCCAGAACATCGGTGTATTCCGCAACCAGTTTCGCGCCCTCTTTTATCATCCGGTTGGTGAAACTGCTGGCCGGCGAGAAAATGCTGCCCGGCACGCAGAAGACCTCCCGGTCCTGGTCAAGCGCCTGCCGCACCGTCCACCGAGTTCCGCTGCCCTCCCCGGCTTCCACCACCAGCGTCCCCAGGGTAATTCCGCTGATCAGGCGGTTGCGGCGCGGGAAGTTGCGTGCATCGGGACGAACCCCCAGCCGGTGCTCGCTTATCACAGCGCCCCGTTCCTGGATCTGGCGGAAGAGGCCGGCGTGCTCCTTCGGATACACGCTGTCCAGCCCACCGGCGACCACGGCGATTGTCCTGCCGCCGCATTCCAGTGCAGCACGGTGCGCCACGCCGTCAATCCCCAGGGCCAAGCCGCTCACCACCGTGATTCCCACCGAGGCCAGGTCCCGGCTGAGCACGGATGCCGCCTCCCTGCCGTAGGAGGTGGGGTTTCGAGTCCCCACAATGGCTACCGAAAACTCATCCTCCGGTAGAACCTCGCCGAGATAATACAGCACCGGAGGCGGGTCAGCGATTTCTTTCAGGCGGCGCGGGTATTTGTCGGAGTTCCAATGGACGGCGGTCACACCGGCTCGTTCCAGCCCATCCATTTCCTGGGACAGGTCGGCACTCTGCCGTGCCGCGACAACCTCCTGGGCCGTCCTCCAGTCGAGTCCGGCTTCCCGAAGCTGGGATGCACCGGCACTCCAGGCGTCCTCAAGGTTCCCGAAAAACGATTCCAGCCTGCGAAAACGCGCCGCTCCCAACTGTGGAACGGCGCTCAACGCCACCCAGTATTTGAGATCGTCCATGCGCCCGATTCTAGCACAAGGCTAAAAATACCAACAATTGGCCCGGCGTCACTGCACCTCGCAGCAGTCATCTTGCCCTGTAGTGACAGCTACGTTCGACCGGCCCGCACGTTGCGTAATTCGTTGACAAGGAAAATCGGGCGGTGTATAGTCGGCTAGCTTGGATCGCCGCGAAATTCGGTCGCCTTTGTGAGTCTGCAATGCGCTCCGCTAGGTTGGCCAGTACGTTCACAGGGGAAGCAACTCGTAAGCTGTCATGACCGCCGCAGTTGAACATCCCGATAGTAATCGGGATTCCTCTTCTTCTCTCCAGGTAGTGCTATTCCTTCTTCCCAATCCCCCTCAGGAGTCGCGGCTGTCTGCCATCTTTTTGCCTTTTTCAGAGTGAGCTGGGAGGATTCCCCATATGCAAATGCGAGACTTCGTCGTTCGGTTCGCCGGTGAAGGCGGTCAGGGTGTCGTAACATCCGCCGAAGGCTTGGCACAATCGTCCACCCAAGTTGGTTACCACGCCCTTACCTTCGCCACGTTCCCTTCGCAGATTCTTGGCGGGCCCACCTGGACCCAGGCCCGCATCTCTGTGGACCCGGTGCTGGCCCCAGGGGATGACGTGGACGTCCTTGTGGCCTTTAACCAGGAGGCCTATGACAGCCACGTCTCGGAGGTGCGCGGCGACGGCGTCGTCATTTTCAACTCCACCGAGTTCCAGTTGGATGGCGACTCCCGGGCCTTTGGCCTTCCCATCGAGGAACTAGCCCGTTCCACCGGCAACAACCGGGCGGGCAACATGGTCATCATGGGAGCCCTCGCCCACCTTGTTAACATGCCCCACGAATTCCTCGAGGAGTTCGTGGAGAAGCGTTTCAATCGCGGACGTGAAGGCGACGACGAAATCATCCGCTCAAACATCCAGGCGCTTCTCCTCGGCCGGGAACACATCGCCCAGAGCGGCCTTAACCTCGGCGAGCTTGCCCCTGCCCAGATGCCCGAGTACCAGCAGCTTATGATCAAGGGCAACGAGGCCCTTTCCCTCGGAGCCATCGCTGGGGGGCTGGACTTTTACGTTGGCTACCCCATCTCCCCGGCCACCCCGATACTACTTTTCATGGAACGCAACCTGATCGGCAAAGACCGCTTTGCCTACCAGGTAAGCTCAGAGATCGAGTCTATAACCGCCCTCATCGGCGCGGGCTATGCCGGCAAGCGGGCGATGACCGCCACCGCCGGTCCAGGCGTCTCCCTGATGAGTGAAGGCCTGGGCCTGAGCTGGGTCGCAGAGATCCCGCTGGTCGTTGTCAACGTTCAGCGCGGCGGCCCGGCCACCGGCCTGCCCACCAAGACCGAACAGTCCGACCTGATGTCGTGCATGTTCCCTGCCCACGGCGACGTTCGTATTCCCATCATCGCCGTGGGAACCGTTGAGGAGTGTTTCTACGGAGCTATCAAAGCCATCGAGTGGGCCGAGAAATACCAGGGTCCGGTAATTCTGATGTCGGAGATGGCCCTTGCCGAGCGGGCTCAGAACATTCCCAAGCCCGACCTCAGCAAGGTTAAGGAGGCCAAGCGCTGGGTATACGATGGTAACAACGGCTACCAGCGCTATGCCGGTTATGAGCTCTCTCCGATGCCGCTGCCCGGAAACCCCGGCGCCTACGTGGCCAACGGCAGCGAGCACGACGACATCGGCGACACCACGCACTTGCCCGAGCGCCATATCCAGATGACCCAGCGCCGCTTCAGCAAGATCAAGCTGCTGGAAGAGGACTACTACGAAAGCGAGGGCAGTGAGAACTCGGTCGCGTTGCTGCCCTGGGGTGGCAGCAAGGGGCCAACGCGTGAAGCCTATGATATCCTCAAGCGACAGGGCGCACCGGTGGGCTGGTACTATACCGTGTACCTGAACCCCTTGCCCCCCAAGCTCCTCGAGGAACTGAAACAGAAGGACCTAGTCATCGTTCCCGAATTGAACTACCAAGGTCAGTTCTCCCAGATCCTCAGAGGGCAGGGTGTCAAGGCCGTGTCCATTACGCAATACACCGGTCTGCCCTTCAAGGCGCGAACCTTGGTGGAACAGATCGCCGAAATGACCAACTTCCGGCTGACGGAGGCTTTAGGGGTATGAGCAAGAAGAACCCTGAATACGATTTCAAATGGTGCCCAGGCTGCGGGGACTTCGGTGTACGTCGTGCCCTGGAATTAGCCATGATTAACCGTCTCGAGGAGACCGGCCTGCCCATGGAGAACAACGTGGTCGTGGCAGGCATCGGTTGCTCCGGCAACCTCGTTCACCTCCTGGAGGGCGACCAGCCCTACGGCATGCACGGAATCCACGGCCGCTCGCTCCCCATAGCCATGGGCGTGAAGATGGCCCGGCCCGAGCTGAACGTGGTTGTTGTGGCCGGCGACGGTGACTTCCTGAGCATCGGTGGCGAGCACATCGGGCCCCAGGCCTCCCGCAACCTGAACATCACCGCCGTCGTAATGGACAACGGCGTATACGGACTGACCAAGGGCCAGAGTTCCCCCACCACCAAGCTGGGCGTGGTCACCAGCTCCACCCCATACGGCAAGATCGAGTCCCAGATCAACCCGCTGGAGCTTTACCTGACGTTCGGCGTGTCATTCGTGGCCTCCGGCTTCTCCGGCCAGCCCAGGCCCTTGTCCCAGCTGATCAAGCAGGGCATGGAGCATCCAGGATTCTCCATCGTCCATGTGCAGTCACCCTGCACCACCTACAACGACACCTTCGAAGAACTGAAGGGCAACCCCCGCAAAGGTATAGAACCGACCCTCTGGGACGTACCCGACGAACACGACCCGGCCAGCAAGGGCGCGGCCTACGACTTGCTGCAACGCGGTGGCCTGCCGGTGGGAGTGGTCTACAACGACGAGTCTCGACCTTCCCTTGAGCAGCGCGTTGAGCACATGTGGGACACCGCTCGCGCCCGCACCGCCGATGAGTTGATGTCCGCTTTCGAGTTCTAGTCCTCGGGGGCAGATCTGCACCCATGTAGAAACGAACGAGTCCCCGCCGATTGGCGGGGACTCTGGTTTTGAACAATCGGTATGCTGCTGTTTACGGCGATCAGGTCGAGGTGTATTCAGGCTGTTCGTACTGCTGCTGGTCCAGGTCCTGATATTTGGAAGGGCATTTCACCAGGATCTCACTGGCCTGAAAAACGCCGCCCGCGCTGTAGCTCCCCTCAAGAATTATTTCCGAGTGGGGATTGAAGAACAGGTCGGGCAGAACGCCCTCGTATTTCGCGGTGAGCAATTCAACCCCTGAACTGACGCCCTCTTTGTCGGTCAACTGGAAATGGGAGATCGTGGACTTGTCTCCCCGGTCAAAGGTACCCTCAACCAGCATCCCTGATACCCGCACCATCTGCCCGTCGTGTATCTCGGTTTTGCTGTTAAACTCGCTAACCGTCAGGAAGTAACGGGTGTTCTCTCCAAACGCCGCCCATATCATGAACGCAACAGCCAGCACGACCACTGTCGCCACGATGATGAAACGGGTGCGGTTGGAGCGTAGCCCCGAACCTCCCTCGTCCTGCACTTCTCCAGCCCGTGCGTCCAAATGGATCTCCGCATTAAGCGGCCTCGTCGCCGCAACTTTGTGATAATGATAACAAACGGGAACATTGCTGCCAACGTGGGAACATCACCTTGAACAGTGACCGGTCTGACCTCGCCATCGTCGTCGAACGCCTGGAAAAAAGCTACAGTGAGTGGCCGGTGCTCTGGGACCTCGACCTGTCGGTGTCGTGGGGACAAACACTTTCCCTGTTCGGGGCCAACGGCGCGGGCAAGACCACTTTGCTTCGCATCCTGTCCACAAGCGTGCGCCCCGACTCGGGCTCGGTCTGGATCGCCGGGCGCGAACTCCGCCGCCAGACCTCCGCGGTTCGGCGCCGAATCGGCGTCGTGGGTCACCGCGGCTTCCTCTACGACGACCTCACGCCACGGGAAAACCTCATTTACTATGCCCGCCTGTATGGCGTCAATGATCGTGATTCCAGGGTATCCGCCGTGCTGGAACGAGTTGGCCTCTCCGGCCGGGCCGGACACCGCGTCCGAACCCTTTCCAACGGAATGCAGAAGCGCGCTGCCATCGCCCGCGCCATCCTGCACGAGCCGGAGGTTCTGCTGCTGGACGAACCAGAGGCGGGACTCGACCTCGACTCTCGCCAAATGCTGGGGGACCTGCTATCCGAGTGGACCGCCAGCGGACGGTCCGCTGTCCTGACCACCCACGACATCGATCTTGGCCTGGAATGGGGACACCGGGCCGCAGTCCTTGTCGGGGGGTCCCTCGCCTCTACCGATCGAAGCGCTGCGGACATTCAACGTGCTCTCTCTGCTTCCGCATCGCGCGGCAGTTCCCCGTGAGGGGTGTGTTGGGCCACCTCGCCACGATGATCTGGAAGGACATCGTACTTGAATTGAGATCGCGAGAACTGGTGGTCTCGGTCGTGGTGTTTGGATTGCTGTTGGTGGTCGTATTCAGCTTCGCCCTCGACCCAACGCCAGGACAGGCTAAAACGCTGGCCCCCGGCATCCTGTGGGTCGCCTTTGCCTTCGCCGCCACGCTGGCCATGAACCGCGCCTTCGTCCGCGAGCAGGAAGCCGGAGCGCTGGAGGGGCTGCTGATATCGCCGGTCAGCCGCGACGCCATTTTCCTCGCCAAGGCTGCCACCAGTTTCATATTCATGGTACTGATAGAGGCGGTGCTGCTACCTGCCTATGCCGTAATGCTCGGATTCTCCGCCCTGTCCTGGACGCTGGGAGCGACAATCCTGCTGGCAACCCTCGGCTTCGCGCTCATTGGCACGCTGTTCTCCGCCATGGCCGCTCAGACGCGCTCCAGGGAGATCATGCTGCCGGTGCTGTTCTTCCCCATCGTGCTGCCGGTCATCCTCGCGGCGGTGCAGGCGTCCACCCGGGCCGTCGGCGGCGAGACATTCATCGGCCTCGGCCGGTGGCTGCCGCTCATCGGAGTTTTCGACGCCCTTTTTCTGCTAATATGTCCTTGGGTTTTTTCATACATCGTAGAGGATTAACCAAACTTGGAAGATACAGAAACAATAACTCGCGACGCTGGCGAGTTCGCCTCGTCCCGGCAGGATTGGCGACTGACCCCTCGTCTGGTTGTGGGCATAGTCGCCGGGATCCTGCTGTTGGTCGACCTCTACATGATCTTTGCGGTGGCGCCCACGGACGCCAATCTGGGGAACGTGCAGCGCGCCCTCTATATCCACGTCCCCATAGCCGTATTTTCCCTCTTGGCATTCATCGCGGTCTTTGTCGGCAGCGTCCTCTACCTGAGAAAACGCAGCCGCCGCTGGGACAACCTGGCCGTCGCCGCCGGTGAGGTCGGCTTCGTCTACGTCACGCTTGCCCTGCTCACGGGAATACTGTGGGCCAAGCCCGTCTGGAACGTCTGGTGGACCTGGGAGCCGCGCCTGACTCTTACGCTGGTGCTGTGGTTCATCTACGCCGGGTACCTGATGGTGCGGGCCTTTACGCCCAACCGCTCCCGGGCCGCCGTCTTTTCGGCCGTCGTGGGCATCATCGGCTCCGTCGACGCCTTCATCGTCTACTTCGCCGTCCAGTGGTGGCGCTCCATCCACCCGCCCCAGGTCGTCGGGCCACTGGCCGAGAGCGGCTCGTTGAGCGGCACGATGAACATGGTCCTGATGTTCTCCTTCATCGCGTTCCTTTTCCTCACCATCTGGCTGGTGCTCGAGCGCATGGCAACTCTGGACACCGAGGACGAACTTGGCCGACTGCGGTTCCGGATGAGGCGAGCAGGCCAAACTATTGATGCTTAACCTCCACCCTGCCTGCCCACGAGGCCGAATTCAACCTCGCGGGACCAGTTAGCGAGATGATTCCCCTCCTCCAGACCAATCTGCCTCCATCCAACCTGTCCTTCCTCATCGCGGCTTTCGCAGTGACCGGGGTGGTGTTCCTCGGTTACGTGCTCTTCATCTTCCTGCGCAGGAGGGACACGCGGGATGAGATCGACCGGTTGCAGGCATCGTCCCGGAGGGACGAAAGCGGCGGCACGGAAGAACCCTGACCCCTCACCGCCGGAACGCGGCTGAGTCAGCCGTTCCGGCCCATATCTATTCTCCAAAGAGAAAACCCTCCGCATTCGGAAAGGGTTTTCTTTCGCGCCAGCCCAACCGTTTCCAGTTGCTCCCCCGAATCTACCGCCCTGTCGGATGGTCCTGGAAACGGTCGCGAAGCACCTTCTTGTCGAACTTGCCCACGCTCGTCTTGGGAATCTCGTCGATGAATATCACGTCGTCGGGAATCCACCATGACGCAAACCTCGGCCTGATGAAGTCCAGCACCTCGCCCTTCTCCAGAGAGTCCCGGAACTCGGCGTTGGGCACCACGCACGCGATCGGCCGCTCCTGCCACGTCGGGTGCGGCACCGCGATCACCGCAGCCTCCAGCACGCCCGGATGAGCGATGATCGCGGTCTCCAAGTCCACCGATGAGATCCACTCTCCGCCGCTCTTCACCATATCTTTGACCCGGTCCCCGATCTGGATGTTCCCCCACCGGTCCAGCGACGCTATATCTCCGCTGTGGTACCAACCGTCGATGAACGTCTCTTCGCTGCGCGGGTCGTTCAGGTACTCCGACGCGATCCACGGCCCCCGGAACAGCAGTTCCCCACGCTGGTCTCCGTCCCAGTCCAGGTCCACGCCGTTTTCGTCCACCAGCCGCATCTCGATGCCGTAGACCGGCGTCCCCTGCTTGCCCTGCTCCGTCAGCCTGTCGTCGTCCTCGAGGTCGTCCAGGTGGCTCCCAAGGCGGTTGAACGACACCAGCGGCGTCGCCTCCGTCATCCCGTACGCCTGCACCAGGTCAACCCCGAGCCGCTCCTTGAAGGCCTGGATCATGCTGCGGGGCACCGCCGAGCCGCCGCTGATCACCATCCGCAGGCACGAGAGGTCGAACTCCTCCTCGGTGCGAGACAGGTAGTCCAGCATCCCCACCCAGATCGTCGGCACGCCCAGGCTGATCGACACCCGGTGGTCGTTGATCAGCCGACATATCGACCCGGGATCCGGCCTCACACCCGTCAGCACCTGCGTCGCCCCGGTCATGGTCGCCGAGTACGGCACGCCCCAGCTGTTGGCGTGGAACATGGGCACCACCGCCATCACCACGTCCCGTTCCCGCACCCCGGCCGCGTCCGCCGTGCACTCCATCATGGCGTGCAGGATCTGCGCCCGGTGCGTGTAGGTCACGCCCTTGGGCCGTCCTGTGGTCGCCGAGGTATAGCACAGCCCCGCCGGGTCGTTCTCGTCCAGGGGAGGGCGCTCGTAGGTCTCCGAGGCCGCGTCCAGCAGGTCCTCGTAAATGTGGGCCGACGGCAGCGACGTCTTGAAGCTGCTGTCATCGGTCATGATCACGAAGTGCTCGACCGCCTCCAGCCGGGGGGCCACTGCCTCCAGGATTGGCGCCAGGTCCGGGTCCACCAGCATCACCTTGTCGCCCGCGTGATTGATGATGTACACCAGATCCTCGGCCGACAGCCGGATGTTGGTGGTGTGGGTTACCGCCCCCATCGATGGCGGCGCAAAATACGCCTCCAGGTGCCGGTACGTATTCCACCCGAAAGTGCCGACCCGGTCGCCCTTGCCAACCCCAAGACCTGCGAGTGCATTGCTAAGCCGGTTCACTCGCTTCTTGAGTTCCCCGTAGGTGTAGCGGTGGACTCCGTCCCCCTCACGGGTGATGATCTCCTTGTTGGGGAAATAAGTCTCGGCCCGGTCCAGCAGTCCCGGCACCAGCAGCTGGTAGTTCATCATGGCGCTTTGCCTCCGTATCTGGGTATCGTGAGGGCTAAAGCCCGTTAAGGGGACATTATGCTGACCCCGCCGTCCACCGCCCAAGTCTGGCCGGTAATATACGACGCGGCAGGCGAGGCCAGAAATACGCACAGGTAACCGGGTTCCTTCAGTTGCCCGAGACGTCCCAGTGGCACCTGGCTCTTTGCCTGCTCCTGTCGGCCCCGGTACGTCTCCGCCGTCATCTGCTCCGGGTCTGGAAAGTACCCCGGCGCCACGCAGTTGACGCGGACGCCGTATGGCGCCCACTCCTGCGCCAGGCTCTCGGTGAAGCGCATCAGACCGGCCTTGGCAGCATCGTAGGCAGCCGACCGGGCCCGGCCTCGAAACGAGGCAAACCCCGAGATGTTGATAGCATTCCCGCCACCCCGTTCCAGCAGGTGCGGGCCCAGTGCCCGGCAGCCCTGGAAGGCCTCGGTCAGGTTAACGTCCACCACAAAGTGCCACTCCTCCTCGCTCATTCCCTCCGACCCATCGGGCAGCGCGGAAATGGGCTTGCGAATGGCGTCCCCCACACAGTTGACCAGGGTGTCAACGTGGCCGAACTCCCGCAGCGTGACCTCAGCGATGCGCTCCATGTCAGCGGCCTTGGTCGCGTCGCCCGTAAGCGGCAGCGCCCTGCGGCCCAGGGCTCGCACCTCTTCCGCCACTTGTCCCACCGTCGCGGGGTTCAGGCTGGTGATCGCCACATCCGCGCCGGCCTCGGCGAAAGCCAGCGCAATGCCCTTGCCGATGCCTCGGCCCGCTCCTGCCACCAGCACCTTCTGGCCGCTTATGTCAAACTGCGACAGGCTCATTGATCAGTTCCCTCCAGTCATCCCACATCGCCAGCGGCGCCTCTAGTTCCCCGGAACCGCGCCACGGCTCCCTGCGCGACTTGCACATACTCACCGGACACCGGCCGCAGTCCGGCGTCCTCATGCAGCACACCTGCCCGTGCAGACGCAGAATCTCGTGGACGTCCACCATGCTGATGGCAAGGTCGGCGAAACTTTTGGATTCGTTAAGATAGACCGATTTTAGCCCCTCGCGCAACGGTGCCGGATTCCTGCGTCCGTATTCCAGCCCAAACACCCGCTCCAGCACCCTCACGCAGTTTGCGTCCAGCGGCAGCGCATCCTCTCCCCACCCGTAAGCGAGGACGCACTCAGAGATCTTGGCCCCCACTCCCTTGATTGCCAGCAGACTTTCTCTGTCCCGCGGCACACCCTCGCCTAGTGCCAGCGCCATCGACACCACAAAAGGCAGCTGCCCAGGCCTGACCGCGTGCCCTGTTACGTCTCCAGCATTCTCCCCGGCCTCTGCCAGACCGAAGGCGGTGGGAATGCGCTCGAAGAACTCCCGGCACATCTCAACCAGCAACGCGTCCCGCGTCCGCGCGCTCAGGCCAAACAGCACCAGGGTCCGGTACGGGCTGCGCCTCAACCCTACTTCGCCCCACAACTCCGACTCCCACACAAAGCCATCGTACCCCGATTTCAGCTCAGCCAGCAGCCTCGACACACGATCAGCGGAAAACATAAACCCAGTTGATGATAGTGTCCCCATTTAGATGGTTAGCCGCCCGGGCATCTGTCATCCCTGCGAAGGGTCTGTCCTCGACCCGGTCGGCTGCGGGGGTCCAATGCCCGGCTACGGCGGACTGGAAGTGTAACTTGACCGCCAAACCCCCAACGCCAGCACGGTCGAGTACCGCTTTGACGCTGGATGAACGGTTGAGTATCATTCCCGATGCCCCGCGCCATTCTACTATTCCCGCAGACCGGCGGGGCTCTTAATTCAGATACTGGCGACACTCCCCTTACGGCCTGAGGAGGATCGATCATGAAAGCGGTCTTTATCAACGAGCACGGCGGCACCGACAGGCTGGTCTACGGCGACCGTCCGGACCCAGAGGTCGGGCCCGGAGAAATCATGCTCAAGGTAGGCGCCAGCGCCCTCAATCATCTCGACCTGAACCTGCGCGAGGGCCGTACCTACAACGGGCCCCTGCCACGCATCATGGGCTGCGACATCGCCGGTGAGGTGGTTGCCATCAGCCCCACCGCCTCCACCTCTCTGGAAATCGGCGACCGCGTCATCCTCAACAACCGCGTTACCTGCGGGACCTGCGCCTACTGCTCCATGGGCGACGACCAGTGGTGTCCCAACCAGAAGCGGCTCGGGGTCGATCTGGACGGTGGACACGCCGATTACATCATCGCGCCTGCCGTCAACGCCCACGTGATCCCCGAGGAAATGGAGTTCACCGAGGCCGCCTCGCTACCCATCGCCGCTCACACTGCTTGGCACTGCCTTGTCACCCAGGCCCAGATCCGCCCGTGGGACGACGTGCTGGTACAGGCCGCTGGCAGCGGTGTCGGCAGCATGGCCATCCAGATCGCCAAGATGATGGGTGCCCGCGTCATCACCACTGCCGGCAGCCAGTGGAAGCTGGAGACGGCCCAGGAATGGGGCGCCGACGAGGTCATAAACTACCGCGAGACTCCCAACTTCAGCGAGCGGGTCAAGGAACTCACCGACGGACAAGGGGTCGATCTCGTCTTTGACTGCGTGGGAGCCGACGTCTGGGAGCAGAACCTGCTCTCTCTCAAGACCGGCGGCCGCCTTGTAATCACCGGCGTAACTTCCGGCGCCCGTGCCGACCTCAACCTCTCACTCCTGCAGAGCAAGCCGCTGCACCTGATGGGAAGCGGAGGACGCAGCAACCGCACTTTCGCCGATTTCATGAAGGTTGTCAGGAACGGCTCCCTGCGCGGCATCCCGGGGCGTGTCTTCCCCCTGTTCGACGTCGGCTCCGCCCATCAGGCCATGCAGGACCGCGACTTCTACGGCAAGATCGTCATCGAGAACTAGACCCGGACAGTCACCAAGAGCGGGGATGCCTGGCCTGAAGCCCCGGCACCAAGGCCAAGGGCATCCTCGCCTTCCAACTCGTCATCACCCACGAAAGCGGGGATCCCGTGCCTTTCCGCATCTGGCCGTTTGGACCCCGGCGGCAGAAAGTAGCTTCGCTTGCCCTCGAAACCGAAATACGCCACTCCTCCTCCGCACCGGACAGAGCGGGACTAAACGGCACTCTTGTGGCCGGATACCACACCGTCTTGTCCCACCGGCCCCCCAACGGGGTCCGCAGCGCTGCCCGTGGTAGCAAAGCCGTGCCTCACGCGCTAAAATTGTGGCGCATTGCAAGTCTAAATTCAGGTCGAGCGAAACCCTCTAACCTGCAGAATAAAACTAGGAGAAATCGATGAAAATCGCCAGGTATGAAGCCCACGGAGATGTCCACTACGGCGTGGTGGACGGCGACAATGTCACCGCCATCGATGGCAGCCCCTTCGGGGATTTCACCGTCACCGACCACGTCCACAAGCTGTCCGATGTCAAGCTGCTGGCCCCGGTCGTCCCAGGCAAGATCCTAGCCATGGGCCTGAACTACACCAGCCACATCGGCGACCGCCCCGCACCCGAGTACCCGATGGTCTTCCACAAGACACCCACCAGCGTTATTGGCCCCGAGGACACCATCATCCGGCCCAAGGAAGTCCAGCGGTTCGATGCCGAGGGTGAGATGGTCGTCGTCATCAAGGACGACTGCCGCTATGTCTCCAAGGAAGACGCCCTCAACCACGTCCTCGGCTACACCTGCGGCAACGACGTTTCAGCCCGCGACTGGCAGCGCAGGGACCGCAACGAGAACAACTCCGACTGGTGGCGCGCCAAGTCCGCCGACACCTTCTCGCCCATGGGCCCCTGGATCGACACCGACGCCGACCCCGCCGACCAGTGGCTGCAGACCCGCGTCAACGGAAACGTGGAGCAGGACCAGAGCACCAGGGACCTGATCTTCGACATCCCGACTATGATCGAGTTCATCACCAAGTACGTCACTCTCAACGCCGGCGACTGCATCTTCACCGGCACCCCCGGCTCCACCCAGGACATGTCCCCCGGCGCCGTCTGCGAGATCGACATTAGCGGCATCGGCGTCCTCCGCAACCCCGTCAAGCTGGAAAGCTAAGCGCCACAGCGTTTCGGTCAGCGTGCTTCGGTCTCAACAAATTTAGGGGCTGCCCTTGTGGCAGCCCCTACCTCATCAACGCGAAACACCTCCGCAGGCCGTTACTACTACTTCACCACCCGGAGCGTGTAGGCGTCTCCGTCCATGATCTCGGGAATTTTCGGGGCCAGGTTCCGGAAGTCGTCAGCCGCCGCCGATATTACCCGCCCCGTCAGCGACCCGCTCTCCTCCGAGGCCAGCCAGACGGCCAGTTCCGCGCAATCATCGATGGACGCGCCTCCGCCCGACAGCACTCGCTGTCCGAGCTCGTGGATGAACTCCGCCCCCGCATCGGCAGCTTGGTCAGTCATCTTCTCCCACATGCTCGTATGCACCGACCCTGGGCCCAGGGCATTGACCGTGATCCCTTTGCCCTCCAGCTCCTGGGCCAGCACCTCGGTCATCCGCACCACCGCAACCTTGCTGGCGCAGTAGGCAGACATGTTGCTCCAGGCATTGGCCACGCCAGCCCCCGACAGGTTGATGATCTTGCCTCCGCCTTGCCCGAGCATCACCGGGATCACCGCGCGGCAGACCAGGAAGGTCCCGGTCAGGTTGACGTTGATGGTGTCCACCCACTCGGCGATGTCGTTGTCCTGCAGGGGGCCGATGGGGCCGGAGGTGCCGGCGTTGTTCACCAGTACGTCGATGCGCCCGAACCGCTCCACCGTCCTCCGCGCGAGGCGTTCCGTGCCGACCTGGCTGGTCACATCCGTCCGGAAGGCCACGGCTTCGCCGCCAATCTCCGACACCGCGGCTACGCTCTGCTCCAGCTCCTCCTCGTTGCGGGCCGCCAGCGCCAGCTTCGCCCCCTCGCGGGCGTAAGCCAGGGCGATGGCCCGCCCGATCCCGCGCCCCGCCCCGGTGATAACCGCCACCTGCCCTTCCAGCTTCATTGCAAGTCCTCGTCAAGCATAAAGGTTGTCAACGCCACGGGTAGGCCAGCGTCTCTTGCCGGTACTCCGGGGGCCAGACGATCACCTTCCGGCCCTGCCGCCACTGCACCAGCAACGACCGCTTCCCAACCTGCCGACCCGTCTCCGAGTCGATTCGAAACCGGCCGTAAAACGTCGTGAAGTCCAGGGAGGCCGCTGCCTCGCGCAACACCCCGTCCTCCAGGTAGCCGCACTCCTCGACGCATCGCTGTATCACAACGCCGACAGCGTATGCCTGGGCCAATGGATAGTCAATCACGGGATGCCCGGCTCGCTCCAGCGACGCCCGCACCTCCTCCAGGCTGGGTCCATACTCCACCGCATAACCGGCGTCAGGTTCCCACTGGCTAGGCCCGATGAACCCCTCGGCCAGATCCCCAAGGCGCTCCCGAAACCCGTCCACCCCGGCTGCTACCACCGCCACTGCCCTGACTTTGGGGGCTGCATGAGCCAGCAGCTCCGCAATGGCCAGGTCATTCTGATAGCGCCCCACCACCGCCAACACGTCCGGAGCGGCCTTGAGGATGGCCTTGATGGTTCCTGCAAGGTCTCCGCCATCAGGGTCGAACAGTTCCGACAGGACTAACTGAAACCCCAGCTCGTTGGCGGACCGCTCCACGCCGGAGGCAACATCCCGAGGGAATGCACCGGCCGATGCACGTACCACGCCGACGGTGGAGGCACTTGGCCACGCCTCCCGGACTGCCGGAAGTAGCCCCGCCAGGTACTCGTCGGCCGATGTAAGAATCCCGACAACCCACGGGTTACCTTGCTGGTACACCTGTGGTGACGCCCCGCCCTGGTTCCACATCAGCTTGCCGTGGGAACGGGCGACCTCCGCAGCCGCATTGGCAAGTACTGCTGAGTATGGCCCAATCAACAGGTCAACCCGGTCATCGACTATCAGGCTCTCGGTGATGGCGCGAACCCTGTCCCGGCGACTGCCGTCATCCCTCCAGACCAGCTCTACCGGGTGCCGGCCCCCACCCACAGCCAATCCGCCCGAGTCGTTCACATCGTCACGCCAGGCGCGGATTCCCGCCAGGGTCTGCGATCCCTGGAGGCTGAACTGCCCGCTGAGGGACACGGGAACGCCGACTCTGATGGTCATGGCCGCCTGGATGCTCACCGATAAAGAAACCCGCTCATCCTGCGACAAGTCGAGGATGAACGGGTTTGCACTGGTGACTGGAGCCGTTATCGCTACGGACGGGAGCGGAACAGGCCGAAGGAGCTGGTGTATCCGTGAAGGAACGTCGTGCCTCCCACTGGACCAATCTCCCCGTTGCAGAAGAAGCCGCCCAGTGGCACCTGTCCCAGCTTGTCTCGAAAGATCTCGGTGTCGTGGTTGGGGCGCCCATACAGGTACTGTCCCCTACCGAGGCAAGAGAAGAGCAACGCCCCGGGGACTTCGTTCTCCCGGTTATCAGCCGCGTACCGCTCCAGGACGAAGGTCAGATCCTGCGCCGATGTCTCGGCGTCGCGGAGGTGGAACTGCACCAGTTGCCCCTCCTTCAGCATCTCGCCGATAGCCAGGCTGCCTGTCCGCTGGTCCATTCCCACCACGTTGCGGATCAGGAAATCCCCCTGCACCGGACTGTCCAGGAAATCGTCCATGACGACTCCAAGGAACAGGGAATGCCCCATCAATTGCCGGTCGCGTTCGGAAAGGGTTCGGAACAGGTCCTGTAGCACCGCCATCGGAGGCTTTCCGTCCAGTTCACCCAGGACGTTACGATGGCTGGACGTGATGCGCATTGTGTCGCCGATGGGCCGACAGCCCTGGGCCACAACGGTGTCCACCGTAATGTTGCCGTGCAACGCCAGCCCGATGGCGCCAGATCCGTGCATCTGGCCGTCCAGGAACAGCGCATTGTCACCAGGACGCTGCGCCCCACTGGCCAACCCGCCGATCTTGGCTGCCCGGGGGTAGGCGAAGTCCAGCCCCATAATCAGGTTCTGCACCGGGAAGGAAAACGGGTCGGCCAGCAGCACGAATTGCGGATCCTGCCCCTCGGTCACTCCCAGCAACTCCGTCCACTTGTCGGGGCCAGCATCCAGGTCCGGAAGGTTGTCCCCGTCGAGGTGGAAGGCTTCAATCTCCACTCCAGGCAGAGTGGCCGCCGTAACCGACAGCGCGGGTCGCTGCTCCACCTCAAGCCCGGCGCCGATAATTCCTCCACCGGAGCAGCCGAAAGTATGCTCCGCCCCTAGCAACTCGCTCAGCAGGGAACCAACCCGGCCATAGTCTGGCTGGTAGTGCGGCGATATAAAAGAAACCGCCAACTGCGGCGCCTCTCCCAATTGTTCCCGGATGGACGCGGCACACCCGGCAAGGGCGGCCTCCAGGCTGGACTCCTCAGATATGGCCGATGCCCATTTCATCAGGCCACCTCCCGTAAAAGGCAGATTGGATTGGCGCAAGTATAGCACCCGAAATATGACAGCCGTTGACGCACTGGTTATACGCATCTAGGATTGCCTGACAGTTCGCCCGGCAGGCAACTGAAACGCATTGACCTCATTTGGGGAACGCTTATGAATGAACGCCATCTATCAGGCGAAGACCGGGTCAGGGAACTTGCCCGGCTCTCCGGCATCCAGATACCCGAAGACGAAGTGGCAGAGGTGGCCAACCGGTTCGAAAGCTTGATGCTGGAGCTGGACAGGCTGAGCGACCTCGACCTCTCCGACGTTCAGCCCGTAGCTGTGTTCCCGGACGAAGGTTGATTCCGGTTCAGTAATCACCTGCATAGAGGACTATACAATGGACCGCAACGAGATCGCATTCATGTCCGCGGCCTCCACCGCCAGGGCCGTACGTTCCGGCGACCTTACACCAACCGAGGCCGTGCAGGCGTACCTCGACCGGATAGACCGGCTGGACTCCCGCCTCGCCGCTTACATCACTGTAACCCGCGAGGAGGCGCTTGACGCCGCCCGGCAGGTTGAGTTGAAACTTGAGTCGGGGGACGATCCGGGACCCTTGGCCGGAGTGCCGATGGCCATCAAGGACCAGTTCTGGACCGATGGCATTCTTACCAGCAACGGTTCGAGGGTCTATCAGGACTTCGTACCCAACGAGGACGCAACTATAGTACGTCGGCTGAGAGAAGCTGGCGCCACGCTGCTGGGCAAGCTGAATCTGAGCGAACTCGCCATGGGTGGTACTCAGAATCCTCCATGGGGCATCCCGGCCAACCCCTGGGACCTTGACCGGACTCCAGGCGAGTCGAGCAGCGGCTCTGGAGTTGCGCTCTCGGCCCACCTCTGCGCTGCCTCAATTGGGGAGGATACCGGAGGCTCGGGCCGGGGCCCCGCGGCCTACTGCGGTGTCGTCGGCCTTCGCCCTACTTTCACCAGGGTGAGCCGCTACGGCATGACACACATGTGCTGGTTCATGGACGCCGCCGCACCCATGACCAAGACAGTCGAAGACTGCGCCATCGTGCTGGGCGCCATCGCCGGTTACGACGAGAATGACCCCTACACCAGCAGGCGTCCCGTTCCCGACTACACTGCAGTCCTCGGCCAGGACGTCCAGGGACTTCGCGTCGGCCTGATACGAGAGCTTCATCAGAGTCCCGACATGCACCCGGAAGTGCGGGCCGCTGTGGAGTCGTCTCTGGACACCCTACGCGGTCTCGGGGCTGAAGTGCGGGAAGTCTCCATCCCTCTGGTTGAATTGGCCGGAGCCATATTCGTTGGAGTCGCCGACACCGAGGGAGCCGGCGCACGAGACGAGATCTTGAGGACGAAAGCGGACGAGCTTGACCAGGCAAGCCGTACCAGGCTCCTGTCGGCCTCTCTGGTTCCGTTCAAGGTGTATAACCGCGCGGCCAAGGCGAGGGTGCTCCTGCGCCGGCAGCTCATGGAAGCGCTGAATGGGGTGGACGTGCTGGTGTCGCCGACATCGCCCTACCCGGCACCGTTGCACACAGCCTTGACTGCCCGTTTCGAGAGTGCCGAGGATGTCCGGCAACGCTTCTTTTTCCGCCGCGCCTACACCGGATGCTATTCCTTGACCGCCCTCCCCGCCATTTCCATCCCCGGCGGATTCACCAGCGATGGTCTGCCAATTGGCTTGCAATTGGGAGCCCGCCCCTTCGCCGAGGAGACCTTGTTCCGGGCCGCTTACGCCTACGAGCAAGCCACGACCTGGCACACCAGGGTAGCTCCCGCCGCCCAAGCCTAGCCCAACAGGAGTAACAGCAATGACCGACAAGATTCGCGTAGGCATCATAGGGGCCAATGCCAACTATGGCTGGAGCAAAAGGGCCCATCTGCCCGCGCTCTTGGGAATGGACGACTTCGAATTAACGGCCGTCTGCACTTCCCGGCCTGAAACCGCTGAGGAATCAAAGGCATTTTACGGCGCGAAGCTGGCTTTCCACGACTATGCGGAGATGGCCAGCCACCCTGAAGTTGATCTGGTAGTGGTTTCGGTAAGCGTGCCCGCCCACTACGGGATGGTCACCGCAGGCCTGCAGGCTGGCAAGCACGTTTTCTGCGAATGGCCCCTGGGCGCCAACAGCACTGAGACAGTCGAACTGGCTGGCTTGGCCCGCGAAAAAGGTGTGCATACACTCATCGGCCTTCAGGCCCGTGGCGGCCCGGCCCTGCTTCGGATGAGGGAACTGGTTGCCGAGGGTTACGTCGGGGAGATGCTGTCCTGCAACATGACCATGTTCCTGCCCGGACTGATTGGACGCGGCTCCGACCGCGCCTGGATGGCCGACCGGGCAAACGGCGCCAACAGCCTTAGCATCGCATCCGGCCACGCCCTCGACATCTTCTGCCACTGCGTGGGCGAGTTTCGCGAGCTATCGGCGCAGGTCAGCGTGCAGCTCGATCAGTGGCAAACCAGCGACGGGAAGGTCGTCGCCGTCGACGCCCCGGACAACGTGATGGTCAGCGGAGTCTTGGAAAACGGCGCTGCCGCCTCAGCTCACATCGCCACCATTCCCTGGAACGGCAGCGGTTGGCGCATGGAGGTATACGGAACGGAAGGTACCCTTTCTGCCCACTCTGAGGCGATGGTGCAGTACGGCGACGTCGAGCTCTTCGGCGCCCAGGGCGCAGGACAATCTCTCCAGCCGCTGGAGGTGCCATCCCGCCTGTCCTCCGCACCCGAATCCGTCCCGGCAGGCGAGCCCTACAACGTGGCTCAACTCTATCGCATAATCGGAGACGCCATCCGCGACGGGAGACAACCTCAACCCGACTTTGACGACGCAGTGGAGCGCCACAAGCTCCTTGATTTGTTGCAGCAGTCGTCGGACGAAGGCAGGAAGGTGACGGTCGGAGGATAGAAATCCATTGCCATCGGCCCCGCAATTCGCTCGCCTCCCAGGACGGGGGCTTTGGCAGGTCCCATCACCCGGTTTCCATGGTGGTAAAATAAGGCGCGTCTCAGCGGAACCACAACTGGCTTTCAAAGAGAGCCGTTGACTGCTATTCACAGGAAACTGGTTGATTCACCTCTCCACCAGCATGGACTTCAGCAGAATGATTAACGGCCAAGCCTGGCAGTGGGGTTGGCTCCCGTTCCGAAACGGCCACAAGGCCCTGGACTCGGGCCCGCGAATAACCGTAATTGGCGGCGGCACCGGACTGCCCAGTCTGATCCGCGGCATAAAGCACTATTCGCACAACATCACTGCCATCGTGACCATGGCTGACGACGGTGGAAGCTCTGGTCGCCTGCGTAGCGAACTCGGCATCCAACCGCCGGGAGACATCCGCAACTGCCTGGTGGCCCTGGCCGACTCGGAGGACGTGATGCAGAAGCTGATGGACTATCGCTTCTCGTCCGACGGGCAGTTGAATGGCCATAGCTTCGGCAACATGCTCATTGCTGCCTTGGCTGGAATAGGCGGCGATTTCTCCCGGGCAGTCGAAATTGCGGGGGAGCTCCTTGCCATCCGCGGGCGGGTAATACCATCTACGATCATCGACGTAACCCTGACGGCAAACACAGAGGCGGGTGAAACCCTGACCGGAGAAAGCAACGTGGCCCGGGCGTCGGGCCGGATTACGTCCCTGTCGCTGTCTCCTCCCAACCCGCAGGCCCACCCTGAGGCGGTGGCGGCCCTGCAGGACGCCGACTTGGTGGTCATCGGGCCGGGCAGCCTCTACACCAGCATCGTCCCCAACCTCCTCATCCCCGGAATAGCCAACGCGGTGGCCGAGTCGAAAGCTCTTAAAGTCTATGTCTGCAATGTCGCTGAAGAACCGAGGCAGACCGTAGGATATTCCGTCCAGGACCACGCGGATGTTGTGCGGCGCTACACGGGCCAGGATTCGGTGCACGCGGTAATTGCCAACAGTAACATCCCGGACGCGCCCACCCCCGCAGGCCTGGATTTCATCAGGCCGGAGACGCCGTGGGCCGACGGCGCACTGTTGATCGAGGCCGACGTTTTGGACGAGGCGGCGACAGCCAGGCACGACCCGGAAAAACTCGCCGTTACCGTTGCAGATACATACCGCAGGCATAGGGGGAAACGGCGCCGTCTCCCACGCGCCCGTCCCTCTGCACCGGCAACCGTCCAAGGGGAGCGCAGGCTTCAGTCCCACGCACTATGCAGCGACTGAGACAGGTCCACCCTGGCCCGGATGCTTTCGTTGGAGGAGGGTAGCCCAGCCCACCTACCCGTGCCGACCCGCATCTGTCCAGCAGACCGCAGCGAACCAGTCGGATTATAATGGACTGGATACTTCTGGCCGGAGTTTGCCGGTATGGAACAGACCAGCCTCTCCGAGAGAGCCACCGAACTGCGCAAGGAACTCAACTACCATAACTACCGCTACTACACGCTCGACGAACCTGTCATCGGCGACGGTCAGTACGACGCTTTGATGCGGGAACTGCGTGAGATAGAGAGCGCACAACCCGAACTGCTCACCCCGGATTCTCCAACGTTACGGGTCGGGGGCGATCCGTCACCTGCCTTCGAGGAAGTTGAGCATTCCCGGCCAATGCTCAGCCTCGGTAACGCTTTCGACATCGACGAGCTCGCTGCCTGGCACCGGCGCATCACCGGGCTTCTCGACGGCGCAACTTTCGACATGGTATGCGAGCTGAAAATCGATGGGTTGGCAGTAAACCTCACGTATGAGAACGGCGTCCTGGACCAAGGGGCTACCAGGGGTAATGGTGTCACTGGCGAGAATGTTACGCGCAACCTGCGTACCATACGAACCATTCCGCTTTCGCTGGAGGGATCCTTTCCTCCCCGCCTGGAAGTGCGTGGCGAAGTGTATTTGCCAATCGAGGAATTCCGTCGCCTGAATAACGAACGAGAGCAGCGTGGTGAGCAACTCTATGCCAACCCGCGCAATACCGGGGCAGGAAGTATCCGGCAGTTGGATCCCAAGGTCACAGCTGCCCGCAACATGGAAATCTGGGTCTATTCCCTGAACAGCTCCGAAGGGTTGGAGTTCCTGCAGGGGCATTGGGAAGCTTTGGAATGGATGAGCAGCGTGGGCTTTCGCATCAACCCGGAGAACCGGCTCTGCCACACCATTGAGGAAGTGCATGACTTCTACCGGTCGTGGCTCGAGCGCCGCCACGATCTCCCATACGAGACCGACGGCGTGGTGGTCAAGGTATCTCCCCTAGATATGCAGGAACGCCTGGGGGTTGTGGGCCGAGAGCCGCGTTGGGCCATTGCCTACAAATTCCCGGCAGAGCAGGCAACGACCAGGCTCCTGTACATCGGCATAAACGTGGGCCGGACCGGAAGCCTGAATCCCTATGCCGTCCTGGAGCCGGTTGTAGTTAGCGGTGCCACAGTTCAGCACGCATCCCTGCACAACGAGGAGGACATACAGCGCAAGGACATTCGGGTGGGAGACACGGTCATCGTTGAAAGGGCTGGTGAGGTCATCCCGCAGGTAGTTGGTCCGGTACTTGCAAATCGCACCGGGGACGAGCTGATCTTCCGTATGCCGGAGCGCTGCCCGGAATGCGACACCGTCGTGGTCAAGAACGACGATGACGCCATGCACCGCTGCCCCAATCCGTCTTGTCCCGCACAGTTCTTTGAATTACTCAAGCACTTCGTCAGCAAAGGTGCGGCCGACATCGATGGGCTGGGCGAGCGTTGGTGTAGCATCCTCATTGAGAAGGGGATGGTCTCCGACGTCGCCGACCTCTACCGGTTGGAGAAGGGACGGCTTTTGGAACTGGACCGCATGGGCGACAAATTGGCAACGCGGATAATGGACAACATCGAGGCCAGCAAGAACCGGCCCCTTCCTCGCATTCTCATTGCCATGGGCATCACCCACGTCGGCTCTGAAGTTGCTGATCTGCTTTCCCAGAACTACTTGAGTGTAAGAGACTTGTCGGAGACGACCGAGGAGGACCTGACTGATATTGAGGGCATAGGCCCCAAGATCGCCGAAAGCATAACCTCCTGGTTTCAGGATCCAGCCAACCAGCAGGTGATTGAGAAGCTGCGCTGCTCAGGCGTTCGCCTGGAGCAGGACTCCCTCCCGTCTGCCGTCATTACGGCGACCGATGCTGCGCCTTTGGTCGGCCTGACCTTCGTGGTTACTGGCACCTTGTCCGCCTTCTCCCGCAATGAGGCCGAGGGACGCATCAAGAATTTGGGCGGCAAAATTACGTCCTCGGTGACCAAAAAGACCAGCTACGTTGTCGTTGGTGAATCTCCGGGTTCGAAGGCAGCTAACGCAGAGAAATTGGGCACTCCCATTCTGGATGAGGACGCGTTCGTACACCTGCTGGAATCTCCGGCATCATTCGTGGGCAACGAGCAGTAAGGCAATTTTGGCTGATACCGCCCTCATCGTTGGCCTCGGCAACCCGGGACCACGTTACGCAGACACCAGGCACAACGTCGGCTGGCGGGTATTGGATCTGGTTTCCTCCCGGCTGCAGATTCCATTGAACGAGCGGCGCCCAAAGGCAGTGCTGGGTACCGGCTACCACTCTGAGAAGCGGGTTGTGCTGGCAAAGCCGCGCACGTTTATGAACAACAGCGGTGAAGCAGTGGAATACCTGCTGGCCAGGTACGGGGGCGGAGGACGAAACCTGCTGGTCATCTACGACGAGATGGCGTTGCTGCCAGGCCGGATTCGCCTGCGTGCCGTCGGCAGCGATGCAGGCCACAATGGCATTCGCTCGATTATCCAGGCTGTGGGAGGAATCGAATTCCCCAGGCTGCGCATTGGCATCGGCGGCCCACCGGCGGGATTGATCGCCCGGGAATATGTGCTGGGCAAGTTCGACGAAAAGGAATCCGAAGCCATCGCAGAAGCCGTAGAGCGAGCAGCCGAGGCGGTTCAGTGTGTGCTCGAGGAAAACATCGATGCGGCCATGAACAAGTTCAACCAGGACCCCAAAGCCGCACCCACCTTGCCGACATCGCCCTCAAAAATTGGCCACCCGCCGGAAGATCCCGGCGCCGGAAGACGCACAGGTTCCTCGGACACCCCGAACTCACACCAATGCAGAGAGCAGGGCAGTCGCAACCGACACACAAGTGAGTGACAACAGGAAGGGCAGGCAACCGAAGCGCCGTCCTCCTCCGCCGCCACCGCCTCCCCTCCGTCGGTTGCGCCTCCGGGTGCATTCAACGCAGGTGCAAGCCGGAGGATGAGTCCCCCGTAGCCGGTTTACGTCATATGACATGCCACTGACCCGCTTGCATACGGTACGGTTTAACATCCGCACTGCCAATAACATGATGCCAGAGGCCCAGCCCATTGTCGCGGCCTCGCGAGATGCAGATGCCCAGAATCCTCGTCCAAAGAACTCCAGGAGTGTCCCGTTGTGTTCTTGCCGTGTTGATGACGCTTGCCCTGCTGGCCTGCGGCGATGACCAGTCAATGCCGCCTTCCCCCGCCGAAACTGTCCAAAGCGCAGAATCGGTCGACTCTGCCACTGAAGGGTCTGCCACGCGGCCACTTTCTGGAACGTCCGAGTTGCAAACAACTCCACCGCAAGCCCGAAAACTCACGCCGCAACCTGTTACGGCTATAACTGAGCCGCTCAAAAGGCCGGATGAGGACTATACCCGGGATGCGACCGAAAGCTTTCCTACGCCTCCAGAAAGGGATTTCTATCGGCTCGCAAGAGAATTGGTCCCTGGCGCCGGGAATGTTGAACCGGTTGTCAGGCATAATTCGCCCACCTTGGAGGTGGGGCATCGCGAGACCTTCAAACTGGTCGACCTGGACTCCAGAGAACTCTACGAGAGCGACTTTGAACTGCTGCTGGTGACTCCCCACGCATACTGGTTCTTCGAAGATGGCATGGAAGTTCGGCAGGAGGACATCGAACGTTCGGCGCAGGAATTCGAGGGCAATATTTACCCTAGCGTCACGGCGGTATTCGGCAAGGAGTGGACCCCCGGGGTAGACGGAGATCCTCACCTCTACGTCATAAGCGCCCAATTGCGGGGAGTGGGAGGCTATTTCAGCGCCGCTGACGAATACCCCAAGGAGATCCGGCCCATTAGCAATGAGATTGAGGCAATTTATGTAAACGCCACGTATTTGCCTGTTGGGACCCAGGCCTTCTCGCAGGTTTTGGCCCACGAACTCCAGCACGCCATTCATTGGGTCCATGACCTGTCGGAGGAGACGTGGGTCAATGAGGGGCTATCTGAACTGGCCGTTACCGTCGCCGGTTACCCTGAATACAGCATCCATGAATTTCGCCGGGCTGGGCCTGCTTCCCTGACGAACTGGCCGGCTGACGACATAGGGGGAGCGGAGAACTATGGTGCGGCCTCCCTGTTCATGCATTACCTCACCACCCACTACGGCGGCCGCGAGGATCTGAGGCCGCTACTGACAGAGTCCGCTGACGGCATACCCGGAATAGATGCGTTCCTGAAGGAGTCGGGATACGAGGCTCGCTTCATCGACCTGTTTCGCGACTGGGCCGTAGCCAACCTGATCGACGAGGATTCCGGGCCCTACGGATACCCCGACATGTCCATAAATTTCCCCGTCTATCGAAACCTTAAAATCGGGTCAACTGAATCGTCTGACACACCTCAGTTCGCCAATGAGTACGTGCGGCTCGAGCAGTCTGATGAGCCCGTCAGCTTGCACTTCGCCGGAGACACTACTGTCCCCTTGCTACCAGTGGACGCCGGAAAGGGATGCTGGTGGAGCAACAAGGGGGATGTTATAGACTCCTCCCTGAGCGCCCGACTGGACTTGCGAGACAGGTCCAATCCTTCCCTGGCTTACCAGGTGTGGTTCTCCATCGAGGAAAACTGGGACTTCGCATACCTGGAGGTTTCAGTTGACGACGGCGAAACGTGGACCATTCTCGAAACGCCGTTGACCAGCGACGAAGATCCCCTCCAAGTGTCTTTCGGTCCTGGCTACACCGGCAAAAGCCATGGCTGGCAGCACGAGTCGGTATCGCTGGAGCAATGGGCGGGACTGGAGATTCTGGTGAGATTCCAATACATTACTGATGCAGCAATCCACGATCACGGTCTTTGCCTCCGCGACATGCGCGCTTACGCTCAGGACGACGGTCCCGAGATAGTTGCCGAATGGACACCCAGTGGATTTGCCTGGACTGATAACCTGGTTCGCCAACGCTTTATGGTGCAGGTGGTCTACGAGGGTAAGGATGCATCGGGCAATCGCGTCATTCAGGTGCCTCTCGACAAGACCAATCACGGCTCCTCGACGCTGGACCCTGATCCCAACGCCAGGAGAGTGGTCGCCGTAGTGCAGCCCATAGCTCCGACAACGCGGCTGCCTTCCAATTATGCTTTGAGCTTGCAATAAGACCCCTACGTTCCTCTCGAAAAAGATCACGGAGTTACCAATGCCATTCGGTTTGTGCGTAATCGGTTGTGGGTCTTTCGCCCGCGCTTTCGCTGGCGCCATTCAGAGCGAGTTGGGCGAAATCGACTTGTACTTTGCCAGCCGCGATCCCGGTCGCGCGGCCGCATTCGCCGCGGAGTTCAGGGGAGCAGGTAGTTTCGGCTCGTACGAGAGTGCTGTGTTGGACGCACGGGTGGACGCCGTATACATCTGCACGCCTCATCATCTGCACCTAGAGCACGCCCGCTTGGCCGCCTACTCGGGGAAGCATATCTTGCTGGAAAAGCCCTTGGCGCGCACGGCCCAAGAGGCCCAGTCCATAGTCGATGCTGCCGCCGGAGCGGGCGTCACGTTGATGGTTGCCGAGAACTACCGCTTTATGCCGCCGGTGCTCGCTGCCAAGCAGATAGTGGAGACCGGTCAGCTGGGGGAATTGCGGTTGATCCAGCTCCAGGAGGACTTTCCCTTCCAACCCGGCGACTGGCGAAACGATGCTGATTTGAACGGCGGCGGCGTACTGATAGACGGCGGCATCCACAAGGCCAGTCTAATGGCCTATCTCGCTGGCGCTCCGGCGGAAATCTACGCGGCCGAAATCCCGTCGGCCCAACCAGCGCTGGCTGCCGAGGATGGTGTGGTTGCGATGCTGCGCTACACCAGCGGCCTGGTCGGGGTGATCAACCACACCTGGAGCGCTGGCCCCCACACTGAGCGCCCGTGGGTGACGGTATCGGGGTCCAGGGCGAGCATAGCCTTCGAGCTGGGCGGCGACTGGATCGACACAATTGACTCCTCCGGTCGCAGCAGGAAGAAGCTGGGTGGCGACCGTGGGGGCCTCGCCGAGATGGTCCGCGAATTCCGGGTCAGCGTCCAGGAGAACCGGACTCCGGCGATGACCGGAGAGGAAGGAGCCCGCGACGTGGCGCTGGTGCAGGCCTGCTACGAATCGATGCGTTCCGGCGCGCCCGTCCGATTCCCGTAGGACCCGTTCCGTATACACGTCGGGTGCAGAAAAAGCGAAATCGCCGCAGCGTTTGCTGCGGCGATTTCTGTGTTATCCATTCGCCCTCGCGGCCGGGTACAGCCTCTTACGCAGTGGCTGCTGCTCCCACGGTCTCCATGATCAGCCCGGTCACGGTGTATGGGTCGCAGTTGGCGTTGGGCCGGCGGTCCTCAATGTAGCCCTTTCCGTCCCGGGCCACCTGCCAGGGAATACGCACCGAAGCGCCCCGGTCGGATACGCCGTAGCGAAACTCGCGGTAGGAGCAGGTCTCGTGCTGGCCGGTCAACCGCTCCTCAATCCTGTGCCCGTAGTTGGCGATGTGCAGGTCGTGGCGGCCCTTCAGGGCCTCCGCTGCGGCGAAGCAAGCGTCGAGGTTCTCCCGCATGTCGTTGGTGGAGAAGTTGGTGTGCGCCCCCGCACCGTTCCAGTCGCCCTTGACCGGCTTCGGGTCCAGAGTGGCGCTGATGCCTTTGCGCCCGTCGATGGTCTCCACGTCCTCCCCGATGCGGTAGAGCAACCAGCGGGCCAGCCACAGGTGGTCGGCAGCGGTGGGCGCGCCGATCGGGCCAATCTGGAACTCCCACTGTGCCGGCATAACCTCCCCGTTTATGCCGGCAAATTCCAGTCCGGCATGCAGACAGGCGTCCATATGGCGTTCCACTACGGGCCTGCCGAAAACCTCGTCGGAACCGACGCCGCAGTAGTAGCCGCCCTGGGGCGCGGGGAAACCGTTGTCCGGCCAGCCCAATGGCTTGATTCCGTCAAAGAAGGTGTACTCCTGCTCGATACCGAACCAGAAATCCAAGGCCGCGTACTTCTCCGCCGCAGCGGCGCAGGCGGCCCTTGTGTTGGAAGGGTGAGGCGTCATGTCTGTAAGGAGCACTTCGCACATCACCAGCTTGTTTTCGCCGCCCCGAATCGGATCTGGAACCATCAGAACCGGGTTGAGCACGCAGTCCGAATTTTCGCCTGGGGCCTGGTTGGTGCTGGAACCGTCAAAGCCCCAGAGAGGTGGGGCCTCTCCGTCCGGAACAATTTTGCCCTTGGACCGCATCTTGGCCGTGGGCTGTTGCCCATCAATCCAGATGTATTCCGCCTTGTAACTCATAGACCAACCCTCGCCTATCAGATTTTGATTCAGATTATAACTGAACTTTGCTGTCGAATTGGAGGCGTGTTCCCCGACCACTGGTGACAAGTAGTTTCTATATTGAGAACCTAGCCCCACGATTCGTCGGTTCTCCTACGTTTGCCGCATTCGCGCTCAAAAGGCTCCTCCAAGAAAACAGTTCGCTCCGCGTCTGTAGGAAACGCGGAGCGATGAATTACTATCTTTTGCCAGGCATTACCGCCTTAGGCTGAGACCTAGTGAACTGCTATTTGCGAAGCAACTTCTTTGGGAGAACCACCCAGAGAGCGAAGAGTCCAACAAAGGCTCCGGCGGCGACGATAGCAAGCATTCTGGGAGTCCCTCCGAATTCATGATGACCCTATTGTCGCCCCAGGTTGTTACATGCCTTTTACATAGATGTTAAAAGTTTGTTACACAATAACTCCCGGCAAAAGCAATCGCTCCGCGCATTCTGCCAGCGCGGAGCGAGCATCCAAATCTCAACGGACCGACCCCGTGGGGTTGCAGGAACCGGTAACTTACTTTCGAAGCAGCTTTTTGGGGAGAACCACCCAGAGAGCGAACAGTCCGATGAAGGTTCCGGCGGCGACAATGGCTAGCATTCTGGGAGTCCCTCCAAATTCGTGATGACCCCATTGTCGCCCCAGGTTGTTACATGCCTTTTACATAGATGTTAAAAGGTTGTTACACAATCACCCCGGAAAATCGGTCGCTCCACACTGATCGTGTGGAGCGAAAAAGCAGTTGGCCGGTTGAGCCCCAACAGGGGCGTGAGTTCCAGGACTTACTTGCGAAGCAATTTCTTGGGGAGAACCACCCAGAGAGCGAACAGTCCGATGAAGGTTCCGGCGGCGACAATGGCTAGCATTCTGGGAGTCCCTCCGAATTCATGATGACCCTATTGTCGCCCCAGGTTGTTACACGCCTTTTACGTACTTGTTAAATGTTTGTTACTTCCAAAAATCCGGCGAACCGTTACCCCGTAGACCGGGTCGCGTTGCGGAGAAGGGCTTGGAAAAGGAAAACCCCGCGTCCACCGGTTTACGCGGGGCGGTTTTCGGGCGAGCCCGCTGGCCTTGAAGGCCCATACTCGCTTACTTGGTTATTTCTTCTTCAGAAACTTTCGGGGCAGAACCACCCAGAGGACGAACAATCCAGCGAAGGCTCCCGCTGCGATGATGGCTATCATTCCGGGCGTTCCTCCTCGTGGGAATGGAGCGAGATTATCACATTTGGACCTTCCCTCGTTTCTTAAATGTTTGTTACGTTCGCCGTTCCTTTCTGGGCCATCAGGCGGAGACGAGGACGGCTACGACAGGCCCCGTGAGGCCGAGAGCCATGTCTCCCAGAGTGTCTGTGTAGGGCGTGTCCAGTTCCGGAGAATTCCTGATGGATGCGAAATACTCAGCGAGCTCCCAGAGGATGGCGGTCACGGCTCCGAATCCCACCACGAGGGCCACCCTTGCCCAAGACCCAATTCTGTTGCGCCAGGCGAGCGCACCTACAGCGCCTGACAACAGCGCTCAGTGAATTGTTGCAGCCCTGAAAAGGCCCCAAATGCCAGCAGGCCAATCAAGGTCCCCTTCAACGCGATATTGAGCCACAGTGCAGCCGGGTGAGTCCTGGACGAGGCCATGGATCCGAATCGTTTCACCCAGAACTTTCAGGGTATCTGGCAGCAACTCTCCGGATTTGCCTCTATTGAACTTCCTGGGCGCAACAACCCAGAGCGTGAACAGCCCGAGAAAGAGGCCCGCAATGGCCAGTGGAATCATCCTCCCTCCTCACTTGCAAGCTGCCGTTTCAACCCGCTGCAGGCAGTGCCACCCTTGATACGCGATGATTCAGACTTGACGGACCAAATTTAAGGGCCGGGGTCTTCCCCCGGCCCGTTTGACAGAGGCCCGGTTTACCCGTTCTCTAATCTGCCTAGTAATCGTAGGCGGGCAGATTGTGCTCCGCGATGTCCAGGCCCTCCTGCTCTTCCTGCGCAGAGGCGCGAACCCCCATGGTGTACTTCAGCAGCAGGAACATCGCAAATCCGGTAACCAGGGCCCAGGCCAGGACCACAACCATGCTGATCAGCTGTGTGACGATCTGCAGGCCCTCACCACCCACCAAGCCGTTTACATCATTGTTGCCGTTCGCGAATATGCCCACCGCCAGGATGCCCCAGAGACCACAGGTGCCGTGTACCGAAATTGCTCCTACCGGGTCGTCGATCTTCAAGATGTTCTCGATGGCCCAGACCGATCCCATCATTATCGGGGCCGCAATGGCACCAATTACCACCGCTGCCCAAGGATCAACGTGAGCGACCGGAGCAGTTATACCTACCAGTCCTGCCAGTGCGCCGTTGCACCCCATTAGAATGTCGGCCTGACCTGTGCGAATGATGGAAATGTAAAACGCAACAACAGCACCCGTCGCACCCGCCAGCAGCGTGTTAATCGCATTGAGGCCGATGGAATCTCCGGAATTGATGTTAAACCCGAACCAACCGAAGAACAGGATGAAGGTGCCGATAATCACGAAGGGTACGTTATGTGCCGGAAGATAGTTGGGCCTGCCGTCCGCACCGAACTTGCCGGTGCGGGCGCCGACCACGACCGCGCCAGCAAGGGCTATGAACCCACCCACTGCGTGCACCACGCCGGAGCCAGCGTAGTCCGCAGCAGCGGGGAGACCGATGACATCCAGTGAACCAAGCCAACCGCCGCCCCAGACCCAGTGGCCATAGAGCGGGTAGATAATCGCACCGATCATAAAGCTGTATGCCAGGTAAGCCTGGGTCTTGGTCCGCTCTGCAACCGCGCCAGCCACGATAGTGGCCGCGGTTCCGGCAAACACCATCTGGAACATCCACCCAACGTACACACTCCAGTCGTTACCTCCCTCGGCAAGGAAAAAGAGCGTGCCGTTGGAGTTTTCCACTCCGCCCAGCCCCAGCAGACCACCGGCTACTGGCAAGCCAAACATTATCGCGTAACCGAAAGCCCAGAAGGAAAGCGACGCAATGGCGAAGTCCATGAAGCTCTTGGTCATATAGTTGGTAACGTTCTTGGATCGGATCAGTCCTGCCCCAAGAAAGGCGAAGCCTGCCTGCATAAAGAAGACCAGGAAGACCGCGACCATCGTGGTGAGGTTTTCAATATTGGTTGCATTGGTTTCAACAGGATCAGCGTCCTGGGCGAAGGCAACGTTGTAGCCAACCAGTATCGCCGCAGCAAACAGCCCTGCGATTGCGTATGGCAAAATCCTCCGCAACAACGCTGCGTTTCTGGATTGTGGAGCCGTCTCAGCCAGCATCTCCTTCCTCCTAGAGTCCGATATTGGAAACCCGGGACTATTCAGCACTCGAATGTAAGACACCTGTGTTACAGCTAGGTTTCCGGTAAGTTACGCATATATTTCAATTATGTTAACAATTCGTTACCTTACCAAGACATGCTAGCTATGGCAACATTTACGATTGGTATTTTTGCTCGATTTCATTTGGTTTCAATACAAAGTGACCAAAAAGGGAGCAGGCCTTACCCCTGCTCCCCATAACTGGATGACTTTCCCTGCCCTTTGGAGCGCGTTACCTCTCAATAGGCGCACCAACGATGCTGCCCCACTCGGTCCAGGAGCCATCGTAGTTCCGCACGCCATCCATTCCAAGCAGCTGGGTCAGCACGAACCAGGTGTGCGAAGAGCGCTCGCCGATACGGCAATAGGCGACGGTTTCCCGGTTGCCGTCGATCCCGTTTCCGCCGTAGAGTTCACGTAGCGCGTCCGCAGACTTGAACGTCCCATCCTCAGCAACCGCCTGCCCCCAAGGGATATTGGCTGCCCCGGGGATGTGTCCGCCACGCTGCGAACCCTCCTGGGGCGCGGTGGGTGGCGCCAGCAGCTCACCGCTGAACTCGGCGGGCGACCGGACGTCCACCAGGGCCACGTTTCCGGCATTGACCAGCGACAGCACCTGGTCACGGTAGGCGCGGATGCTCTGATCGCCCTCGGAGGCCGTGTAGGTGGCAGCAGCGTGGCTGGATACCTCGGTGGTCAATGGACGTCCATCCGCTTCCCACTTGGCTCGCCCGCCGTTCATTATCTTTACATCCCCGTGCCCGTAGTATTTGAGCTGCCAGAATGCCCACGCCGCGAACCAGTTGTTGTTGTCGCCATACAAAATGACCGTTGTGTCGTTCCCGATACCGGAGCCGCCCAGCAGTTGCTCTATTTCCTCCTTGGATACCAGGTCCCGGCGCACCGGTTGCTGCAATTGCGACTGCCAGTTCCAGCCCACTGCGCCAGCTATGTGTCCTTGCTCGTAGGCCGATGTGTCGACATCCACCTCGACAAGCCGAACATTGGCATCGGAGCCGTGCTCGGCAACCCACTCGGTGCTGACCAGGGATTCGGGATGAGCGTAATCAGCCATTTCTTCAACCCCTTGCATTCTTAAATTTAAAGTTCGAAATCGTATATTCGATCATTTTTAGATTCAGATTCGGATGGATGTCTATTTGGGTCCCGGGGGTATTTTATCTCAATAACCAATTCAATAGCATCCTGGAATGTCGCTCAATTGCGGTTCGAAGTGCGCCCCTGTGTTCGATGTCTGAGGTCCATCCCTTGCCGCCCTCCACGATGCAGCACCATGGAAAGCATCTGCGGATCCCGGGAGGTTAGTATTTAGATCATCTGATGACGTCAGCTGATTGCCAGACCTGCCAGTTCCCCGGTAGCATGTTTTTGTGCCCCGGCGGATGGCATCTGCTGACCTCGGGCTATTACCAGCGGGAGCTGGCCGGGTGATAGTAAGGCCATCCGCAAGCAGGAGGGAAAGCGAATATGGGACGCAATGGGCCGGGAATCTGAAGAATCTTTCCCCACAGGGAAGTCCCGGTTAGGCTGGAACGTGAATTTGGGACAAAGTGAGGCAAATGGGACTGACATGGGAAAATCCTGTCCCATGGGGCCTCAGAATCTCCGCCCGACGTCTCCCCATTGTGGAAAGCAGTGCCAGCAATCTGAGTGGTCACGGATTCTCGCTCGCTTGACGGGTCATTTCTCCCGCGAGTCCCTTTTGCAATTTCAAACACGCTTGGATAATATAAGGTTAAGAGTAATGCTGGTTCAGGGCGGGCTGTAGCCGGTCGGCAAGGGGTCTTTATGGGCAGCAATCGATGGCTTCGGAACAGCTTTGTTTATCTGATGATTATCATCGGCGTGATAGTTATTTTCTACACGCTGATGCCTTTTGGGAGTGACACTGAAGAACCTGTCAGCAGGGTCATAACCCTTGCCAAGAACAACCAGCTAGAAAAAATTGAGGTGAACGGCGACAAACTCACCGTTTACCGCATGAATGGAGAGACATTCAAGAGCAAGCTGGAGAAAGGAGACAGCATCACCTCCCTGCTGCTCGAGAGTGGAATCGAGATTGGAGAGCCCGGCGTCGAGATTTACTCAAAGGGCTCCAGCGGCCTGTCCAGTTTCTTCGGTCTTCTGATCAATTTCCTGCCTTTGATCTTCTTCGGCGGCCTCATCCTGTTCATGATGCGGCAGGCCCAGGGCAGCAATAACCAGACCATGAGCTTTGGTCGCAGCCGGGCACGCATGATGTCCTTCAATCGCCCCACGGTCACATTTTCCGATGTCGCAGGGGTGGAGGAAGCCAAGGTCGAGCTCCAGGAAATTGTCGAATTTCTCAAGTATCCGGAAAGATTCCTGTCCCTCGGTGCCCGCATTCCCAAGGGTGTTCTGCTGGTCGGTCCCCCTGGTACCGGCAAGACGCTTCTCGCCCGGGCCGTCGCCGGTGAGGCGGGAGTGCCATTCTTCCACATCAGCGGCTCCGAGTTCGTCGAGATGTTCGTGGGTGTCGGCGCCGCTCGAGTGCGCGACCTCTTTGAACAGGCCAAGCGCAACTCGCCCTGTATCGTGTTCGTAGACGAAATTGACGCCGTTGGTCGCCACCGGGGCGCCGGTCTCGGCGGTGGCCATGACGAGCGGGAACAGACCCTCAACCAGATTTTGGTAGAAATGGACGGGTTCGAGACCAATACCAACATTATCGTGATCGCGGCCACCAACCGCCCCGACATCCTAGACCCTGCCCTGCTGCGCCCCGGGCGCTTCGATCGCCGCGTCACCCTCGACCTGCCTGATCTGGAGGGGCGCAAAGCCATCCTCAGAGTGCACGCCTCCGGCAAGCCCCTCGCACCCGAGGTCACCCTCGACACCGTAGCCAAGGAGACGCCCGGATTCAGCGGCGCCGACCTCTCAAACCTGGTCAATGAAGCCGCGATCCTGGCTGCCCGCCTGAACAAGAAATCCATCTTTATGTCGGAGTTCGAGGAGGCGGTCGACCGCATAATCGCAGGCCCGGAGCGTAAGAGCCGCCTCATCAGTCGTCGCGAAAAGGAAATGACCGCCTATCACGAGGCGGGGCACGCCCTAGTCGCATGGGCGTTACCTCACGCCGACCGGGTCCACAAGATATCCATTGTCTCCCGCGGCTCTATGGGTGGACACACCTCCCTGTTGCCCGAGGAAGACCGTTACCTCTGGACCAAGAACCAGTTCAGCGACATGATGGCAGTGACCATGGGAGGCCGCGCCGCCGAGGAGCAGATCTTCGACGAGGTTACCACAGGGGCCAGCAACGATATTGAACGCGCCACCAAGATCGCCCTTGGCATGATCAAGCGCTATGGGATGAGCAAGTCCCTAGGTCCCCGCACCTTCGGCAAGCGCGAGGAGATGATATTCCTCGGCCGGGAAATCAGCGAGGAACGGGACTACGGCGACAAGGTGGCCGAGCAAATCGACGAAGAAGTCAAGTCGCTGATTAACCTCGCCTACACTGAGGCCAACGGGCTTCTGATCACTCACAAACCCAAGCTGGTCACGCTGGCCGAATACCTGATCGAGCACGAGACAGTCTCTGGCGAGGCCCTCAACCACCTGTTCAACGACGAGCCGGGATCGGAACCCGAGGGGATACCTGCAATTCCGCAGGAACCGCCTCCCTATCCGTCTCCGCGCCCTCAGCCGACCATCCAACCGAGGCCCGCACCGACCTTGCCCTCCAGCACCAGCAATGATGGAGCGAACGACGAAATGCGGCGGTAACCATCCCCTGGAATAGGAGCCAAATTAAAAGGGCGGGAGTCGTTCCCGCCCTTTGCCATGCCATTGGTTACATTAATGTTCGTGCAGCCCAAACTCGCGACTATTCCGTTGGCTCGGAGTCCTGCAGAGCTGGCAGCTGGCGGTAATAGATCCCCCACTGCTTCATCAGGTCCTCCACGGCAGAATCCTTCAGCGCAACCAACTCCCGGAAGAAACCAGCCAGCGCGTGAGCCGGCATTGACTCCGCAGTGCAAACCCAGCTGCGCTCTGCGGGGACCACGTAAATCAACCCTCTCTGGTGCTCGCACACCACCTGGATGCGGGTCATGTCTTCGCTTGGCTTTACTTCCAGACCAGCCAGTGTGGTCATATTTTCACGTCCTTTCGGCGGCAAACAGTACGCCGAATCTTTCAAATGAGAACCCGAAAATGAGCATCAACGAGCTAAATCAGCACTGAATCAGTGCCATTATATCGCCGAATCCGGCAAGGCATGATAGTCGTACAGTAAAGGCGGTGTTATCATCTAGTGCGGACTGCGCCGGACTGAACGGTGCGGCAAGGAATTGTCGAACATGTACCAACCCGGAGGACAACCTCCCAGACAACCTGAGCTGAATTTAGATCAACTGCTGTCGGGATTCGGCACCACGGCCCGGCGGATTGCCAACCGTCTGGGCGGCGGTGGCGTCGGACTGGCTTCTGTACTGATAGTGGGACTGATCGTCATCATCTGGGCCGCCACAGGAATTTACACTGTCAGCCCGGGCGAACAGGCTGCTCTACGCCTGTTTGGCGCCGCGCAGGCAGCAACGGTTACTGAAACCGGTCTACATTGGTGGTGGCCTTCCCCGATTGGCAACCGCAACGTGATTCAGACCGTCGAAACCCGGAGAATGGAACTCGGCTTCCGTAGCGGAGAGGGCGGAGCGTTGACGTCGGTCCCCGTGGAAGCCCAGATGATCAGCGGCGACCTGAACATCATCGACGTTCAGATGGTCGTCCAGTACAACATCAAAAACCTCAACCACTACCTGTTCAGGGTCTTCGACCCCGGTGAAAACGATGGTGCTCAGCGTGATATTCCCCCCGGGAGCCCGGACGGTCGTACCTTGAAGGACGCCACAGAGGCGGCCCTGCGTTTGGTCGTCGGCCAACGCGGGCTGGGCGAGGTACTCGCCGAGCAACGGACCGAGCTGGAGATTTCCACTCAGGATAAACTGCAGGAAATAGTGGACAGTTACGAGGCCGGTCTGAACATCATCAGCGTTGAGCTGCAAAAGGTAGAAGCCCCCGAGGATGTTCGGGCAGCCTTTAACGACGTGTTGCAGGCCAGGCAGGATAAGGTAACTGCTACCAACCTCGCCCAGGCCTACGAAAACCAGGTAATCCCCGAGGCCAGAGGCCGTGCCGAACAGATCATTCAGCCTGCGGAGGCCTTCAAGCGAGCACGCATCGAAAGGGCCCAGGGTGAAGCCGACCAGTTCATATCCATCCTGGGACAGTACTCGGACCACTCCGTCAAATTGACCAACACCTTGCAGGATACCGACGGAGCTGACGACGACGGAAATTCAGCCACAGGCATCGGCTTGGAAGACGTGTGGGTGATTGATGGCCAAGGACTGTTCATAGCGGACCTGCTGGTTATTGGCGCACCTGATTGCACCTTCACGGCGAGGCGGGCGGCATCGTCGCAAACTGCGACTCAAGTCTGCGGATTCACGGTTTCCGTCGACTCGGAAAGCGGAGTCGTCAGGTCTGGCACCCTGGCAACGGTAGCCTATCTGGGCAATGAGGACCTGACTGTCCCACAGTTCGCCTCCACTGGCAGCGTGAGCATCCGCTTGTCCAACTCTGTGCTCGACCGCGACAATAGCGATGGGGACGACGAATTGCGCACAGGCATAAGTGGTGCGGATATAACGGTGGTGGATGGGCCGGATGGCGGGGCAACACCGGGGTTTGATCTGGTCCCCGAGGCTTTCAACCCGGTGACCAATATTCTCAAGCTTTCCGTGCAGCCAGGCGAATCGCTGATTCCTGGTGATAGTTTCACCGTGCAGTATGTCAACGGAGAGGACCTGACCATTACTCCAAATAGCCAGGTTACCCAGGAACGCCTGTACCTGGAGGCTATCGAGGAGATCCTCCCTTCGGTCAACAAGATCATCGTCTCTCCCGAAGCCGAGTCGGTGCTGATACTCGGCGGGCAGGAGGGCGTTTTGCCAGTACCGTTAGGCCCTCAGCCCCAGCCTTAGACAGCAAGGCGGGAGATCCTGGCTCTCGGTAGAGCCATACGCAATGCAAATTCTCCGGCAAGAAATTCTCCGACCTAGAATAGAGACTGAAATCTGAACTCTGGCCTCGGGACAAATAGGAGGCCAGCGCCAAGCGGCAATAAGGCAATAGTTAAGGGGTTCCAATGAGAAACCTGGTTATCGCGGGCGTGGTGATCCTGGTGCTGATCATTGCTCTGTTCACCTCGCTTTATGTTGTAGACGAGACCGAGCAGGTCGTGGTTACCCGCTTCGGCGACGTGCGGGCCATTCAAACCTCGCCCGGACTCTATGTAAAGGCGCCGTTCGGCGTGGATCGGGTCATCTCCTACGACCGCCGCGTTCTGCGTATCGATGCTCCCCCTGGCCCCTTCCTCGACAAGGACATCAACATCCTTGAAATCGATGTATACGCCAGGTACGTGATCATTGACCCGCACAATTTCCTGCAAACTCTGAACACGCAGGAAAACGCTGCTCAGGTACTGGGTCAGCGTATCAATGCCGCCCTCCGCGCCGAAATCGCCGAGCGCAGCCGCGAGGAAATCATTGGTGGCGACGTGGCTCTGGACGAGGAGGGCAACCCGATCACCGACATTGAGGGCAACTCCCTGGTGAACCCCACGAACACCAGGACCGTCATTCTCGACGACGTTCTGGCTTCCGTGCAAGCAGACCTCGGCACAGAGCGTCCCAGTTTCGGCGTGAAAATGATCGACATACGCATCAAGCGCGCTGACTTCCCATCGGAAGTGGCGGGCCGTATCTTCGAGCGGATGCGTTCCGACCGCGAAAAGATCGCCCGTCGGCTGCGGGCTGAGGGTGAGGAGGAAGCCAGAACCCGCCGCGCCTCCGCCGACCGCGAAGTAGAGATCATCCTCGCGAAGGCCGACCGTGACGCCGCCAGGCTGCGTGGTGAGGGCGAGGCTGAGGCAATCTCCATCCTGGCAGACGCGCTGAACCGCGACCCTGAATTCTTCACCTTCCGGCGCAGCCTGGAAGCCTACAGGCAGTTCCTCAGCACGCAATCAACCATGATTCTCTCGTCCGAATCCGACCTGTTCCGGTTCCTACAGAGCTCCGGTGAACTTGAGGCCCCCTCCAACAGGTAGCCACCATACCAAACGGGGTTAAATTTCATAATGATCAGGGGCAGGCGTATAGCCTGCCCCTCTTCCTTTCTCCACGCTTGGTCCGTTCTCATTGGTGTCCAGCTTGCCTCGGGAGATGCCTTGGGATTATCGGCCTGCCAGCCTGCGGCCTTCCTCAAGCCCGTGGGTCGTCTTCTCCGGGGATGTGATTATGATGCTGAAGCCCTGCTCCAGCCGCATAGGCACTTCGGCCGCGGTCGCTCCCGTCGCGCAAGGCACGCCAGCCTCCTTGCAGGTCTCCAGAATTCTCAACAAGTTTGCCTGCACATCGGGATGCCCCGCATTACCCTTGTGTCCCATGGCAACCGACATGTCGCCCGGGCCCGCCCAGATGGCGCCTATGCCCTTGACCTCCCGGAGGATATCTTTAAGGTTCTCTACTCCGTGGGGTTCCTCGACGATTCCGATGAGCAGCATATTGCCGTCGGGGTCCAGCGGCCATAGATCCGCGGCGTCGTAGTACTCAGCCGGCGTCAACCCCCAATAACGGGGCGCAATTCGGTACCACCATCCCCGTTCACCCTCAGGCTCAAAGTCAGCCACACCCGGTACCTGCGGATATCGCGCCGCTATCACCGCCGCCTGAGCGTCCTCGACTGTATTCAAGTGGGGAAGCACCAGGCCGTATACTCCCGTGTCCAGCGCCTGCTTCAGTACCCACTGGTTGCGTTCCCGGAAATTCGGAGGAACTCGAACAAAGGGCGCCGGGTCTGCCTGTAGCGTTCCCCCATCCGACAGCTTCTTGCGCGAGAACAGGAACTGGAGCGACATTCTCAGCTTGTCAAAACTGAAATCCTGGTGCTCCATCTCTACGATGGTCATGTCGTAGTCTGAATCAGCAACGAAAGCAATGTCGTCAAGGTTCCCGTTCCACACCAGTCCCGAGCAGAAGACCGGTTTACCTTGTTCCAGCAGTTCGATCACCTTGTTGTAGCGGACCATAAATCCTCCTGCGGGATCGATTTGTTCAACTCTCAAGAGACCTCGTTCAGGTCGCGACGGCGATTATGCGTCGGGCTGGTGCAATTGTCCATCAAATCGGCATTGTCCCTGTTGTTTGCTGAGTTGGCATTCTGCCTCCAACGATCGGCTGCCCTTATTGTCGTTGACTGACAGGGTAAAATCGCCTACATTCATACGGGCGGAAGTAATACTCCCGACGTCGCTGCTTGTATATCAAGGCAGCATCGTTAACCAGGTCTCTAGTAACTGAGCGCCTCTTTGGGCAAGCCCTCCAGGATTCAGAATGAAGATACACGAGTACCAGGCCAAACGGATTTTCGCCGGTTATGGCATCCCGGTCCCTCAGGGCACCGTGGCGTCCACCGCCGCAGACGCCCGCGCCGCAGCGGAAGCCTTCGGCGGCCGGGCTGTCATCAAAGCCCAGGTGCATGCCGGTGGTCGCGGCAAGGTGGGAGGAGTCAAGGTAGCCCAGTCCGCCGACGATGCCGCCGCCACTGCAGAGGCCATGCTCTCCACGAGCCTGGTCACCAATCAGACGGGCCCAGAAGGCGTACCGGTAGACCAGGTTCTGGTGGAAGAGCTAGCCGACATCGCCAGTGAAATGTACTTGGCCCTTACCGTTGACCGCGTGGAGCGCAGGCCGGTGCTGTTGGCATCCGCCTCAGGCGGAATGGATATCGAGGAAGTTGCTGAAACCAGTCCGGAAAGCATTCACACCGAACCCATCGACCCGGTGTTGGGGCTCATGCCCTTCCAGTCCCGTAGAATCGCCCGCAACCTCGGCCTCGAAGGCGCCGCGGCAGCAGCGGCACCCGCTTTGTTCGACTCCCTGTACCGGGTCTTTGTCGATAAC
This sequence comes from Dehalococcoidia bacterium, assembly GCA_965219395.1. Taxonomy (GTDB): domain Bacteria; phylum Chloroflexota; class Dehalococcoidia; order Lucifugimonadales; family UBA3495; genus VXOI01. The sequence goes on along the minus strand of CBDCNN010000002.1, from coordinate 1,486,591 downwards.
GACTGCACCCTCGTGGAAGTTAATCCCCTGATCGTAACCGGGGAAGGTAACCTGGTTGCCTTGGACGCCAAGATCAACCTTGACGACGACGCGATGTTCCGCCGTCCCACCCTCCGGGGGTTACGCGACAGGGCCCAGGAAGACGAACTGGAAGCCCAGGCCGCAGAGCTGGATATTGCATATGTGAACCTCGATGGCGACGTCGGCTGCTTGGTCAACGGCGCCGGTCTGGCCATGGCCACACTCGACGTTACTTCCTCAGCCGGTGCCGCGCCAGCCAACTTCCTCGACGTCGGCGGCGGTGCAACCGTCGAAAAGGTTGCCAGCGCCGTCGGCATCATCCTGTCCGACGGCAAGGTGCGTCGTGTACTGGTGAACATATTCGGCGGCATCCTCCGTTGCGATATCGCCGCAGAGGGAATTGTGCAGGCCTATCGCACTGCCCAGTCCGATCTGCCCCTCGTCGTCCGCATGCTCGGCACGAATGTCGAGGACGGCAAGCGCATCCTTGAGGAATCCGGCCTCCCGGTCATATTCACCGAAACCCTCTCCGAAGCCGCTGACGCCATCAAGCGGGCCGGATAGGGAAATCCCTAGCGGCCAGCGGCACCCGCAACCAATGGAACTTTCCCAAATTGGAGCATCCCTGAATGGGCATTCTGGTTAACGAAAACACTCGGGTAATGGTGCAGGGAATCACCGGGCGTGAGGGTAGCTTCCACGCCCGCAACTGCATGGCCTACGGCGCCAACGTGGTCGCCGGCGTAACCCCCGGCCGTGGCGGCGCGCTGTTCGAGGAAAAGGTGCCTGTGTTCGATTCGGTGGAAGCGGCTGTGGCCGAAACCGGCTCCAACATGGCCCTGATTTTCGTGCCTCCGCCTTTCGCCGCCGACGCGATAGTCGAATCGGCGGACGCTGGAGTGCCGCTTATCGCCTGCATCACCGAGGGCGTGCCTGCGTTGGATATGGTTCGGGTGGCCCGTTACCTCGAGGACAAGAATGTCCGGCTGATCGGTCCCAACTGCCCCGGCCTTATCAACCCCGGCGCCCGCTGCAAAGTGGGAATCATGCCCGGCGCAATTCACCTGCCTGGGCGCGTCGGCATCGTCTCTAGGAGCGGCACCTTGACTTACGAGGCTGTCGGTCAACTCACCGGGCTGGGAATCGGACAGTCCACCTGCGTCGGCATCGGCGGCGACCCCATCATCGGCACCAGCTTCGTCGAGGTGCTTCGCCTGTTCCAGGAAGACACGGACACCGACGCCGTTGTCCTCATAGGCGAAATCGGCGGCAGCATGGAGCAGGACGCCGCAGCCTACATAGGAGAATCATTCACCAAGCCCATCGCCTCCTTGGTCGTCGGAGCGTCGGCTCCTCCAGGCAAGCGAATGGGCCACGCCGGTGCCATCATCACCGGGGAGAGCGCGACGGCGGAGGCCAAGGTCAGGGCATTCCGACAGGCGGGCGCTCACATCATCCCGACTCCTGCAGACATTGGCTCAACAACCCAGGCAATGCTTCATGCCAGCGGCCTCGCCGGCTGACCTCGACCCAAGCAGGAAAACTGGGGCCTCCGTTCAGGAGACCTGGATATGTCAGGCGCCTCACCGACCCCACCCACCGCGCCAGTGGTTGTGACAGTTGGCCATCGTTGAACAGGCAGTCCGCTTAAGAGAATGGAATACGAAACCGTAATAGGACTGGAGGTCCACGTACAGCTGCAGACGCAGAGCAAAATGTTCTGCTCCTGCCGCGCCGACTATCAGAGCGCCCCGGTCAACAGCCGTGTGTGCCCTGTGTGCCTCGGTTTGCCTGGTGCACTGCCGGTCATCAACAGGCGTGCCGTCGAGTACACGGTTATGACCGGCCTGGCCCTGAACTGCGACATCCCTCGCCTGACCAAGTTCGACCGCAAGAATTATCCTTACCCTGACTTGATGAAGGGCTACCAGATTTCGCAGTACGACCTCCCGCTTGCCGTCAATGGCCATTTGCAGATAGACGCGGACGGATCTGCCAAGCCCATTGGCGTCACGCGCGTCCATCTCGAGGAGGACGTGGCTAAATTGCAGCACTACCCCGGCGACGAAGGGGGCTACAGCCTCGTCGACGTCAATCGCTCCGGCGTTCCGTTGATGGAAATAGTAAGCGAACCCGACCTGCGCTCTGCCGAGGAGGCCCGCTCTTACCTTGTGACCCTGCACTCTCTGCTGCAATACCTGGGCGTAACCACCGGTAATTTGCAGGACGGCAGCTTCCGTTGCGACGCCAATATCAGCATCCGCCCGACGGGAAGCAACGAGTTTGGCAATCGCACCGAAGTCAAGAACATGAACAGCTTCCGCTCCGTGTTCCAGGCCCTCAACTACGAGACCGAACGCCAGCGCCGGGTGCTGGAGGACGGCGGGCGAGTTGTGCAGGAAACCCGCGGCTGGATCGAGGGCCGCGCCGTGACTGTGTCGCAACGAAGCAAGGAAGACGCCCACGACTATCGCTATTTTCCCGAGCCGGACCTCCCACCCCTGGACATCGACCCGGCATGGGTGGAGGAGATCAGCCAGCGTCTGCCGGAACTCGCTCCGGAACGTTGCTCTCGATTCCAGGCAGAGTACGGCCTCCCCGAATACGACTCTCGCTTACTGACCGACAGCAAGGCCATGGCGGACTACTTCGAAACGGCATCTGGTCTGCCCGCCCTGTCTGGAAAAGCCCGGAACGAGCACGCAAAGCAGGCGAGCAACTGGATTCTGGGAGACCTCTCAGCGCTGTTGAACCAGGAGAACCGGGACATATCCCAGTCTCCGGTCTCACCCGAACATCTGGTAGAGTTGATAGGACTGGTGGGCGAAGGGACTATCAGTGTTACCATGGCCAAGACAGTCTTGGAGGAGACCTACAGCTCCGGCACCTCTCCCAAGCGAATCGTCGAAGAACGCGGCTACACACAGATCAGCGACACGTCTTCCGTGGAACCTGTGGTGCTGGAAGCCCTGGAGGCCAACCCTCGCGCCGTCGCCGATTACCTGAGCGGCAAGGAATCCGCGGCCAAGTTCTTGGTCGGACAGGTAATGAAAATAACCCGCGGTCAGGCCAAACCGGATCTGGTTAATCAGTTGGTCTCCGCTGCACTGGAGCGTGCCAAATCCGAGGCGAACTGAACGCCGTAGCAAACAAGAGCCAACCCGAAGGGCGTTGATGTAAGCAGATGGATACAGTAATCCTCATCGTGCAGTTACTGGTGTCAGTGATTCTGGTGCTGATCATCCTGTCTCAGGTCAAGGAGGGAAGCGGCGGACTCTTTGGCTCCGCCCAGTCCACCGTCAGGACCCGTCGTGGTGCTGAAAAGACCCTCTTCCAGCTAACGATTATCCTGGCGATAATCTTCCTGGGGCTGTCGGTCCTTGTCGTACGCTTGTAGCCAGCGACGGTCGCTGTCTTCCCTCGCCCGTATCTGGACCGTGCCCCTCAGTTTGCATTTCCGGCAATGATAGACCCGCTGCTGGTATTCACCACCGACTTCGGTCTTTCCGACTCGTACGCCGGCGTCATGAAGGGCGTGGCCCTCCACATCAATCCCAACCTGCGATTCGTTGACCTGACCCACCAGGTTCCCCCGCAGAATGTCGCCCAGGGCGCCTTCGCCCTGGGAGTCAGCTACCGATATTTCCCAGCCAACACCATCCATGTCGCCGTGGTGGACCCCGGGGTGGGAACCTCCCGCCGCCCTGTCCTGTTGCAAACCCCCCACGGTTCCTTCGTCGCTCCCGATAACGGAATGCTTAGCCGGGTACTTGAGGCCTATCTCCCCGACACCCCAAGCGATTCCACTTCTGTGGAATTGCCCACTGCAATTCGGGCCTATCATCTCACCAACCCGGATTACTGGCTTCACCCGGTCAGCTCCACTTTCCACGGCCGCGACATCTTTACCCCAGTGGCAGCCCACCTGTCGCTAGGGGTGTCTGCGGAAGCCATGGGCGAACCAACCGGCGAATTGGAGTACCTGCCTGTCCCGCAACCCCGCGCGGACTCTGAGGGTATCAGGGGCGAAATCATCTACTGCGACGTCTATGGAAACCTGATTAGCAACATCCCCATCAGCCTCATCGAGACCATGGAAATTGGGGAGATTCGGATACGTGGCCGTGCGATTTCCCGACTGAGCCGCACCTTCAACGATGCCCCTGCCCCATCGGGCCTGGTCGCCCTGGTAGGCAGTCACGGCTATCTCGAGGTCGCCGTCCCCAACGGCAGCGCAGCAGCGACTCTGACGGCCGGAACGGGAGAGCCCATCACCGTAACTTTCGTTTCGTAGTAACTCAAGGCCATCCCATTTGGAGTCTCCCTGTTCGTTACTCCCTCGAAAGCGAGAGTCCGGAATAACCTGACCTGTGCTGACGTTCTTCAGGTAAGGTTGCCGCGGTTTCTGCCTCCACCGAAATGACGGCATTGACGCTAAGGCCCGGATGAACGCTGCGAGTGGATTTCTTTTCATAATAATGGCAGCTAAGCAATCTCAGATGCGGCTGCCCTTTATGCCAAATCCCTTTCTATTGACATAGGTTGCCCTCGTGCTAGTATTGGGAAAATTTCGGCCAGCTACGAAAAGTCTCAATCCCAAATCCAGAATTCGCTATTCGGGGGTAGTATGGACCTCGACCGCGCAATGCTATTGAAGATCTACCGCACCATGAAGACCATCCGCGACTTTGAAGAGCGCGGCATACCGGAAACCGGCCAGCGCGGAATGTCCGCGTCTGTTCATTCGTCCGCCGGGCAGGAAGCCGTGCCCACCGGGGTCTGCGCCAACCTCAGTGATGACGACTACATCGGCAGCACCCATCGCGGCCATGGCCACTGCATCGCCAAGGGCGTCGACCCCAAGGGCATGATGGCCGAGCTATTCGGGCGCTCGACCGGGCCCAACAAGGGCAAGGGCGGCTCCATGCACATTGCCGACATGAGCAAGGGGATGCTGGGCACCAACGGCATCGTGGCCGGCAGCGTGCCTCTGGCGGTGGGCGCTGCCCTGACCTCCAAGCTCCAGTACGGCAACCGGCGCGTGGCCGTGGCCTTTTTCGGCGACGGCGGCGCCAACCAGGGCGTACTGCACGAATGCATGAACCTGGCCTCCGTATGGAAACTGCCGGTCATATTCTGCTGTGAGAACAACGGCTACGCTGAGTCCACTCCTGTGGAATATGCATTGTCCACCAGCCGGGTTTCTGACCGGGCCGCAGGCTATGACATGCCCGGCATTCACGTTGACGGCATGGATGTCTTCGCGGTTTTCGACGCGGCTCGCGCAGCGGTCGCCCGGGCCCGCGCCGGCGACGGCCCATCGCTTCTGGAATGCCGCACCTACCGCTACTACGGCCACACTGTGTTCGACAATCCCCTTTCCTACCGCACCAAGGAGGAAGAGGAGCACTGGCGCGGCCGAGACCCGCTGAAGCTCTTCCGGGAAACGGTGATTCCCCAGGGAGAGATTAGCGCCGAGGAATTGGACGCTATTGATTCCGAGGTGGGGGCACTGATGGAGGAGGCGGTCGCCTTTGCCGACTCTTCTCCTCTCCCCGAGCCCCACGAACTCTACGAAGACGTATATGTAAACTATCCGTTGGACATGATGCGCCGCGGCGCCAACATGCCCGCGTAATTCCTGTACACGAAATGCAGAGCGGGGGCGATCATCAACGCCCCCATCAAGCAACAAGGAGAGAGCGATGACGACAGCCACCGCCGCCAGGGAATTGCAGGTTCGCGAGGCAATCAACGAAGCCATACGGCAGGAGATGGAACGCGACGAAACGGTCATCATCATGGGAGAGGAAATCGCCGGGGGCGCTGGCCGTGAACACCTGGGCATCGTCGATGCCTGGGGCGGGCCTTTCCGTACCACCGTCGGCCTGATCCAGCAGTTCGGCAATCAGCGCGTCCTGGACACGCCGCTGTCCGAGGCCGCGTTCGTCGGCACCGCCATCGGCGCCTCCTCCACTGGCATGCGTGCCATCGCCGAGCTGATGTTCGTCGACTTCATCGGCGTATGCATGGACCAGATGCTGAATAACGCCGCCAAGATGCGCTACATGTTCGGCGGGCAGGTCAAGGTTCCCTTCGTGATGCTCACCCGCATCGGAGCCGGGTTCGGCAGCGCCGCCCAGCACTCCGAGTCATACTATTCGATCTTCAGCCACATTCCGGGCCTGAAGGGTGTGGCGCCCTCAGATCCCTACACCGCCAAGGGATTGTTGATCTCAGCCATCCGCGACGACGACCCGGTGGTCTTCTTCGAGCATAAGGGCCTCTACACCAATCGCGGCCCGGTGCCGGAAGAGCCCTACACCTTCCCCATCGGCAAGGCCCGCACCGTCCGCGAAGGTACGGACGTTACGCTGGTCGGCATCTCAAAGATGACCTGGACCGCCAACAACGCCGCTGAGGAACTGGCCAAGGAAGGCATCAACGCCGAGGTAGTGGACCTGCTGAGCATCTCGCCCATCGACTACGACCACGTGCTGGAGTCGGTTCGCAAGACCCACCGAATCGTGGTGGTGGACGAGGACACGCCGGTCTGCAGCCTCGCATCGGAGATCTGCGCCCGTGTCGCCGAGGAGGGCTTTGACTACCTGGACGCTCCGCCGTCCCGCGTCACCGCGCCGCACACGCCGGTGCCCTACAGCCGCGCCCTCGAGAACATCTACCTCCCCAACGAGGAGCGGGTCATCAACACCGTGCGCGGCCTGTTCCGTTAGGGTTCAAGCGCCAGGCGAAAAAGGATTGCACCAGCGGGGGCAGGTGTTGGGCCTGCCCCTGTCTGCTTCCCCTTGCCTATGACGCTGGTATCTTCTCTGATTGCTCACGGCGTTGAGCTCCGAAGTACGCCGTCCCAGCAGTTTGACCGAGGCTTGACGCCCCGTTGAGACGCTTTGATTACAGTTGGGTGATCCTCGGCGCGGGATTCACCATCCTGTTCTTCAGTGGCGGCTCGCGTTTTGCCTTCGGCTTGATGTTGAAGCCCATGTCCGAGGATCTGGAGGTCAGCCGCTCCACCCTCTCGCTTGCCGTGACCATGTTTATGGTCGTCTCCGCTGTGGCCATGCCTTTCGTCGGCCGCCTCGTCGACCGCTGGAGCCTCCGGGGCACCATCGCCATCGGCGCATTGATCAGTTCTGCGGGCCTCGCCCTGATGGGCCAGGTTCAGTCCTCTTGGCAGGTCTTTCTCGTCTACGGCGTCTTCTACGCACTGGGAAACTCAGGCACGTCCATCGCCCCCGTGGTCGTCATGGTCAGCCAGTGGTTCATAAGCCGCCGGGGCGTCGCCACCAGCACGGCCGTATCCGGCAACGCCATTGGTCAGCTGGTAATCGTCGCTGCCCTTGCTGCAGCCCTCGCCGCCATCGGCTGGCGCACCTCGCTCACCATACTGGCCATCGCAAACATGGCGGTCCTGCTTCCCATCATCCTGCTGCTGGTGAGGTCGGGACCTCCAGCAGACCCCATCGCGGCCAGCGCCGGGGACAGCAACCAATCCCTGCCGGAACCTCTCGCCTTCAGGCAGGCTCTGACCTCTCGGCCCTTTCTCCTGCTGATCGGCATTTATTCCATCTGTGGAATCCAGGACTTCTTCGTCGCCACCCACATCGTAGCCTTCGCCCAGGATCAGGGCGTTCCCGATGTTCTGGCTGGCAACCTCCTGGCCTGGATGGGCGTCATGGGACTGCTCGGAGTTTTCTTCGCTGGCATAACGGCCGACGCCTTCGGCGCCGCCCGCCCTACCGTCCTGTGCTTCGTAATGCGGATCGGCATATTCGCCCTGATCATGCTGGCACAGAGCACCCCAGCAATCCTGGCTTTCGGACTGCTCTACGGATTCACTTTCCTGATAACCGCTCCGCTGACTGTCGTGTTCCTCGGCAACATCTATGGCCCCCACCGTCTCGGCACTCTCACAGGGACGGTCTCTATGATCCACCAGATCGCCGGGGGAATCGGAGCAGTGGCAGGCGGCTGGATTTACGACCTGACCGGCGCCTACAACGTGGCTTTCATCCTGATGCTCGCCCTGTCCCTCGCCGCTACCGCGCTGACATTGGTGGTCCGCGAGCCCCTGTTCCGGAAACAGGGAACAAAACTGGATGCACCGGCCTGCTGAGTCAACGAAGCACCCGCCGTGGCTAGCCCGAATTGTTGGAGTCACCAGCGGCGTGTAACATGGACGAGTGGATTACGAGTGGGACGAAGCCAAGAGGCTGGAGAATCTGCACAAGCACCAAATCGATTTTTCGAGCATTAATTCCTTCGAATGGGATATGGCCGTCCGATTCCCCAGCCCACGCCTTGGAGAATTGAGATGGATGGCAATTGGATTCATTGACGATCGCTTGCACTGTGTCATCTACACTGACCGAGAGGAACGTCGACGCATTATCAGCCTGCGCAAAGCCAATACAAGAGAAAGACGAAGATATGAACGAGAACGCTGATATAGACAGGCTGCCGTTCGCCGAATATGCCGCTCTGATGGCAGAAATAGGGGCAAAAGAATATGGAAACCCCGATACTCCCAAATTGTCGTTTGAGGAACTTGCGTCAAGCGACATGACATTTAGTGAGATTGAGGCAGAGTATGGAGAAGAGACCGCGATAAATGCGGGCATCGCCAGAGATCCGGATACAAGGGAACTAACCTCTGAGGATCTCGCACGTATGCGCCCAGCCATTGAGGTAGTTCCTGATTTGGTGGCGGCGTCCCTCCGTAGGAAGTGCAAGGAAAATCCCTCTGGCAAAAGCTACACCACAGTTGAAATAGACAACGACCTGCTCCAGCACTTCCTGGACGAGGCCGGCCCCGACTGGCACAAGCGCTTGAACGACACTTTGCGCGAGGCGGTCTTTGGCGCCGATGACCTTTAGTGGAACAGCAGGCCGCCATTCACGTTGTAGGCCTGGCCCGTAACGAAAGAGGCGTCGTCGCTGGCAAGAAACGCCACCACGTTGGCCACGTCCTGCGGCTCGGCGATACGGCCCAGCGGGCTTGCCTGGGCACCCGCCTGCACGATCTGGCCGCGGAACTCCTCCTGCGAGATGCCGCGTTCAGCGGCTTGGTCCCTCTCCCAGTAGCTCATTCGGTCGGTGTTGATAGGACCGGGGCAGACGGCGTTTACCGTTATCCCGTAGGGCGCCAGGTCCAGCGCCGACGCCTGCGTCAGTCCAAGCACCGCGAACTTCGACGCGCTGTAGGCCGCCCCCGTTGCGCTGGCCTGCTTGGAGGCGTTGGAGGCTATGTTGATGATGCGTCCGCCATTCCCCGCCTCGATCATCCGGCGGCCAACTTCCTTGGTAAGCAGGTAGGGCGCAGTGGTGTTTATGCGCAGAAAATGCTCCCAGACCTCCTGTTCCAGCTCCGTGACCGGAACCTTGTCCTTTCCGATAATGGCACGGGCGTTGTTGACCAGGATATCGATCCGGCCGTAGTGGTTCATCACCTGCTCGACCATACGCTCGATCTGTCCGCTGTCTCCCAGGTCGCAATAGGCCGGAAAGGCTTCCCGACCCTGGGCTTCGACCTCCTCCCTCACCGCGTCGATCCCTCGCCAACTGGTTCGCACCTCCGCCGGTGGCAGGTCTTCGGTCTCGCGGTGTACGTCGGACAGAGCGATGTCCGCGCCCAATCCTGCCAGTTTCATCACCGTAGCTCGGCCAACACCCCGCATCCCGCCCGCGCCGGTAACCAGTGCCACCTTCCCTTCCAGTCCAGCCATTTCGGCCCTCCATCCATTGCTTATCTATCCGATAGTTGCCCAGATTATAGACCAGGCTATCGCTTGACACTCCACCACGCGGCCCTATCATAGGCGCAACCACCTCGGCAGGAGGACGGCATGGCATCGTCTCTTATTCGAGGGAGATACGTCATCTGTGAGGCCGGCACATCCACTGACGGCAGCCGCGTCATCACCGATGGCGCCGTTCTGCAAAGGGATGGCGTCATTGAGGCAGTAGGCACCTATGACGAACTGAGAGACCAGCAGGTTGACGAGGTGATTGGAGGACCTGGCTACCTTGTCATGCCGGGCCTCACCAACTCGCACCACCATGGGCGTGGCGTTTCCACGTTCCAGATGGGCACCGTTGACGGATGCCTCGAAACCTGGATTGTGGAAGGTTGGGGGCGCCGCCCCGTCGACTGGCACCTGATCACACTGTACACCGCCATGCAGATGGTCAAGTCGGGCACGACCTCGGTGATGTACAACCATCCGCGAACCCCTGTCGACGGGATGGCCGATGAGTGCGACCGGGTTCTCAGGGGTTTCGGCGACGCCGGAATGCGCACCGCCTTCTCCGTATACTATCGCGGCCAGAACCGGGTCGTATACCACGACGACGATACCTTCCTGTCCGGTCTTCCCGCAGACCTGGCGACCGGAGTCCGCGACTACCTGGCCGTTACCGATCTCTCGGAAAGCGAGTATTTTTCCTTTTTCGAATCGCTTCATGAGCGCCACGGTGCTGAGGCCTCTGGCGGCCTTGTCTCGGTCCTGCTCAGCCCCAGCAACGCGCAATGGGCGTCTGACGATTTCTTTTTCCGCACCAAGGAACTTGCCGCGCGCTACGGCGCCGCCATCCATATGCACCTTGTGGAGAGCTGGTACCAGAAGGAGTACGGCATCCGCGCGTGGGGCAAGACTCCGGTTGCTCACCTCGCGGATCTTGGGTTTCTCGGGCCTGAGCTGTCCTGCGCCCATTCGGTCTGGCTGACCGAGGGGGATATCGAGCTGCTTGCGGACGCGGGCACCACGGTCTGCCACAACCCCAGTTCCAATCTTCGGCTCAAGAACGGCATCGCTCCGGTCAACGCCATGCTTGCTGGTGGCGTCAACGTTGCCATGGGCACCGACAGCACCGCCATCAACGATGACGACGACATGCTGCAGGAGATGAGGCTCGCCTCCAAGCTGCACCGACAGCCCGGCCTCAACCGCCCTGCCCTGAACAGCCACCAGGCGCTGCGGATGGCAACGGCCAATGCAGCTCGACCCACAGGATTCGATGGCCGCATCGGCACCCTGGAGCCGGGTCGTTACGCCGACATGGTGCTTATGGACTGGGACGAAATGACCGCCCCTTATTTCGAGGGCACAGGAGACTCAGTCGCCGACGCCGTGAACGCGGTCGTATATCGGGGCAAGTCCACCAACGTCGATACCGTGGTAATCAACGGCGAGGTGGTGCTTAGAGGCGGCCAATTCGTGAAGGCCGACGAGCAACAGGTAATCGCGGAATTGCGGGAACAGCTCTCCCGTCCCATCGATGACCGGACCCAATCCACCAGGGAGATGGCGGTTCGGCTGCTGCCTTACATCGAGCGGTTTTACGAGGACTGGAACATCCCGGCTGATGGCCCACACTACTTGTACAACGGCCGGGCATAGGCCGGGACCGCCGATTCGTCATCCCCGCTATGTTAGTATTGTAGCGGCGCTCCGCCACTAACCAGAGGCGGTGGCGGCCCTTACCCCGAGGAGGAACTTGCTATGGCTACTGTAGGAAGCGGCAAGTATACCTATGAAGTAATTGAGGACTGGGCCAGACTGCCCGATGGCATGACCTTTGGCACCGTCAGCGCAGTGGCCGCAGATTCCCAGGACCGGGTGTACGCCTTCCAGCGCGCCGAACCGCCCGTCGTCATCTTTGATCGCGACGGCAACTACCTGAGCTCGTGGGGTAACGGGCGATACGAGAATCCCCACGGCATCTACATCGCCGACGACATCGTGTACGTAACCGATCGCGAAGGCAGCATCGCCGAGAAATGCACCCTCGACGGCACTCCCCTGCTCACCATCGGCACTAAAGGCGAGTACTCAGATACCGGGTGCGAGGTGGCGGGTGAGGTCTGTCCTCGCGCCGCAGGACCGTTCAATTACCTGACCGAACTGGTGCCATCGCCCAGCGGCGACCTATACATTTCGGATGGCTACCGCAACGCCCGTGTGCACCGCTTCAGCGCCGCGGGGGACCTGATCTCCTCGTGGGGCGAGCCGGGAAAAGGGGGGCCAAACCAGTTCCACCTGCCTCACAGCCTGATCGTTGGCCAGGATAGTCGCATCTACCTGTGCGACCGCGAGAACAGCCGGGTTCAGGTCTTCTCGCCTGAGGGCGAGTACATAACCATGTGGACCGATATGCAGCGCCCGCTGGACATTTCGCAGGACAGCGAGGGCATCTTCTATACCAGTGAGCGTCCCGAGGATGGCAAGCCGCCCCAGATCAGCGTGCTCGACGGTGAGGGCAAGGTGCTGGAACGTTTTCCCGGGCGTTCAGCGCACGGCTCATGGGTGGACGCCCACGGCGACCTCTATCTCGCTCTGACGGCTGAAAAGAGCATCGACAAATACGTCCGAGTCAGCTGAAACTTCGGGCACACACATAAGCTAGGGGCAGGGAAATGAGCGAAGGGGCTGAGTCCCGGCAACCGGAATATAGAACGCTGTCGGGGTTGGAGGTCAAGCAGGTTTACGGCCAGGAAGATGCAGCGGGCATTGACTTCGACCGTGACCTCGGCCGCCCCGGCGAGTTTCCCTTCACCCGCGGTCCCTACCCAGACATGTACCGGGGCCGGTTGTGGACGCGCCGCCAGATCGCCGGGTTCGGCACGGCGCAGGCGACAAACGAACGCTACCGCTTCCTCCTACAGCACGGTCAGACCGGAATCAGCACCGACTTTGACCACCCCACGCTGACCGGCTACGACTCGGACCACGAGTTGGCTGAGGGGGAGGTCGGGCGGCTGGGCGTCGCAATAGACTCAGTTCGAGACATGAACGAACTGTTCCATGAGATTCCCCTGGACCAGGTGAGCGTTTCCCTGACCATCAATCACCCGTCCATTGTTCTCCTGGGCATGTTTTTGGCGGTAGCTCAGGGACGTGGCGTGGACTGGGCTGCCCTGCGGGGAACGGTACAAAACGACTCACTGAAGGAGTTCCACGGACAAAAGACTTTTGCCCTTGGACCGGAGCCCTCGCTCAAGCTCACCACGGATATCGTGGAATTCTGTACAAAGAATGTTCCCAACTGGTACACCATCTCCATCTCCGGGTATCACACACGGGAGAGCGGATCCGACGCAGTCCAGGAACTGGCCTTTACCATCGCCCAGGGCATGGCTTACGTGGAATCGGCCTTGGCCAGAGGCATGCCGGTTGATAGCTTCGCGCCTCGCCTGTCCTTCTTCTTCGGAGTCCACAACGACCTGTTTGAAGAAATCGCAAAATTCCGTGCCGCCCGCCGCATGTGGGCCAGGCTGATGAAAGACCGTTACGGTGCCACTAGGCCAGAGTCTATGCGCATGCGCTTCCACACCCAGACTTTGGGCTCCACCCTCATGCGGCAGGACGCCCAGAACAACATAGCCAGGGGAACGCTGCAGGCACTGGCTGCCGTGCTGGGCGGTACCCAGTCGCTGCACGTCAGCGGATACGATGAGGCCTACGACATACCGTCCGAGGAGGCTATGCGGATGTCGTTGGCAACGCAATTGATCATCGCCCACGAGTCGGGCGCTGCCGCGACCGCCGATCCGTTGGGCGGGTCGCTGTTCGTCGAATCCCTGACCAACGACGTCGAGGACGCGGCTTCGGAATACATCAACCGCATCGACGAAATGGGCGCCGGATCCATGCGCGACGGCATCCTCCGTGCCATTACCAGCGGATACATCGAGAGGGAAATCGCCCGGTCGGCCTACGAATACCAGCAGCGCATTGAGTCAGGCAATCAGGTTATCGTCGGTCTCAACCAATACCAGTCGGAGACCCAGCAGAAGCTGGAGTTGTTCCAGTTCGACCCTGAAGAAGAGGAATGGCAGAAGAGTCGTCTGGCTGACGTGCGCAGTAACCGCAGCCCGGCGGACGTTCGTTCGGCGCTTTCAGAGGTGAGGCTGGCAGCGAGTGCCGAAAAAAACCTTATGCCCGCCACTCTGAACGCGGTCAATTCCCTTGCCACCGAGGGGGAAATCCTCGACACCCTCCGCGACGTCTACGGCGAGTACGTCGACCCAGGAGTGTTCTAAGGCTCGGGAACTTTGGGAAGGATCAATTCAGTGGGAACTTTCAGCGTGGAACTCGAGGTTAGAAACCCTGCGCGCGAACAATTCGTAAGGGTTGAGGCCATGGTTGACACGGGAGCCATCTACACTATGCTCCCGGAGGACCTCCTGGACAGTCTCGGCGTCCAACGCCTCGAATCTGACATCTTTGAACTCGCCGACGATAGTCTCGTGGAGTACGCGATTGGCAGCGCGACACTGCGCTTGCAAGGTAGAACGCTACCTGCGCCGGTCGTTTTTGCTCGCCCTGAAAACACGCCGCTCCTGGGGGCGACCACTCTGGAGATATTTCGACTGGTCGCAGACCCGGTCAATGAGCAGCTAATGCCCGCACCGCGGATTCGCGCTCGTTTCTTCTGATTTGCAGGAGTCCCTCGCACATCGGTTACTCTGATCCAGAACTCGACAGGTTCAAAAGGCAGCAAAGGACGTCATATTTGACCACCCCAGAAACTACCACACCCCCCAAGGTCCTCCTCGCCAAGATGGGTCTGGACGGCCATGACCGGGGTGTGAAAGTCATCGCGCGGGCCATGCGAGATTCTGGCTTCGAAGTGGTGTACATGGGTATGCGCGTAACCGCCGAACAGATAGCGCAGACTGCCCTTCAGGAGGACGCCGACGTACTCGGCATCAGCATCCTGTCCGGGGCCCACATGCGCCTGATGCCTCGCTTGACGAAGGCGCTGGATGAGCGGGGACTGGCAGGTGATGTGCTGCTTTTGGTCGGAGGGACCATCCCGGAGGATGACGTGGGGCCACTCCAGGAGATGGGGGTACACGGGGTTTTTCCGGTAGGCAGCTTCACCACGGATATGATCGACTTCATTAATACGAACATGCGCAGGCAGACGTAGCCGGAATGCCAGCTATGACCGATACCGTGTGGCCCCCTCAGTATCCACCCGCCTACACCCCACCAGTAGACCAGGAGCACTGGTCTCCACAACTCGAGACCATGCCGCCGGCGGAGCGCGACGTCGTCATCTTGAACAAGCTTCGTGAGCAGGTGCGCTACGCCTTCCGCAACTCGGGCTTCTACCGTGAATTCTACAAGGACGCTCCGGTCGATCCTGAAAATTTGGGCAGTCTCGAAGAGTTTGCTCAACTTCCTGTCCTGACCAAGGAGGACATCAGGCGGGAGCAGGAAGCGTACCCGCCCTATGGCCGGTTCCTCTGTATTCCGCCCTCTGAGGTCTTCCGTGTACACGGAACCTCCGGCACCACGGGCCGCCCAACAGTCTTCGGCATCGGTCGAGACGACTGGGACCGCATCGCCGAGGCCCACGCTCGCATCCTGTGGAGTGCAGGCTTGCGTCCCGACGACATGGTGATGGTAGCGGCCGTGTTCAGCCTCTACGTAGGTAGCTGGGGTGCCCTGGTCGGTGCCGAACGTCTGGGGGCTACCTGCTTCCCTTTCGGCAGCGGTGCCCCCGGCCAAACCGAAAGGGCTGCAGAATGGTGTGCAATGGTCAAACCCTCGGCCTTGTACGGTACGCCATCCTACGCCCTTTATCTGGCCGAAACAGCTCGCCAGATGGGACTCGACCCGCTCAATGACTTCGGTTTCCGGTTCATGTTCTTCTCCGGCGAGCCCGGCGCCAGCGTCCCGGCCACCCGAAAGCTGATCGAGGACACCTACGGCTGCTATGTGGTGGACCAAGGCAGCATGGCTGAAATGACTCCCTGGATGAGCAATTCAGGCTGCCGCCACCTTTCCATGGGTATGCACCTGTGGCAGGACATTGTCTATACCGAGTTGGTGGACCCGGGGGACCGGAAAGTTCTGCCTGTCGGCGCCGAAGGGGTCCCGGTCTATTCCCATACTGAGCGGACATCGCAGCCAATGATCCGTTACTGGTCCGGCGACATCGCCCTGTGGGAAATGATCGACTGCCCTTGCGGTCGTACATACCCGACCCTGACACGCGGCATCTACGGGCGGTCCGACGATATGATCATTGTGCGTGGCCAGAACGTATTCCCCTCGCGAATCGAAGACATCCTTCGCAGCCTGGATGTATTCGGTGGAGAATTTCGGCTCCTGCTGGAGCGTGAACCGGGACAGCTCGACCGGCTGACCGTCCAGACCGAGGTACTGGTCGACACCTTTGTCCAGCGAGAATCCGACCCGTCCGCACTTGAGCATATCCGTGAGGACATCACCGCCGCCCTGCGCCGTGCCCTCGGAGTCGGCGTAGCGGTGGAGCTGAAACCGGCCGGCGAATTTGAACGTACACAGTTCAAGGCACGCCGCATCATCGACCGGCGCACCGTCTGACAACCTAATCTTTCCTCGACGGCATTGAGCGGAAAACATCCATGACCTCCCGTCGGCCCCTGTGGGCCACTTTGAACCACGAGTTGGGTGAAACGGTGGACATCGTGCGTGAAACGGTGCGCCAGTTCACCACCGCGGAAATCGCGCCCCGGGCCAATGAAATTGACCAGACTAACGAGTTTCCCCGCGATCTGTGGCCCCAGCTGGGTGACCTGGGACTTCTGGGCATCACCGTCTCTGAGGAATATGGCGGTGCCGGTCTGGGCTACCTTGCCCACACCATTGTCATGGAGGAGATCTCGCGCGGCTCTGCCAGCGTCGGACTGAGCTACGGAGCCCATTCCAACCTCTGCGTTAACCAGGTATTTCGCAATGGCACTGATGAACAAAAGCGCCGCTACCTCCCTCCACTTATCAGTGGCGAGCACGTGGGCGCCTTGGCCATGAGCGAACCGGATGCTGGTTCGGACGTGGTCAGCATGCGGCTACGTGCCGAAAAGCGAAGCGATCGTTATGTTCTGAACGGAAGCAAGATGTGGATCACCAATGGGCCGGAGGCCGATACCCTGGTGGTGTACGCCAAAACCGACCCTGAGGCAGGGTCGCGTGGCATCACGGCCTTTTTGGTCGAGCGTGGCTTTCCTGGCTTTAGTCCATCGCCCAAGCTGGACAAGCTGGGAATGCGCGGCTCCAGCACCAGCGAACTGGTCTTCGAAGATTGCGAAATTCCTGAGGAAAACGTGCTGGGAGAGGAAGGGCGCGGAGTCGCCGTTTTGATGAGCGGCCTGGACTTCGAGCGGCTGGTTCTGACCGGCGGCCCCCTGGGAATCATGCAGTCCTGCCTCGACTCCGTAGTGCCCTATGTTCACCAACGGGAACAGTTCGGTCAGCCCATTGGAGAATTCCAGCTCATCCAGGCCAAATTGGCAGACATGTACACGTCCCTGTCAGCGTGCCAGTCCTATGCCTATGCTGTTGCGAGGACAGCCGACCGGGGCCTGATTTCGCGGAAGGACGCCGCAGGCTGTCTGTTATTCTCTGCCGAGCAAGCCACCGGTTTAGCCCTTCAGGCGATACAGGTATTGGGCGGCAATGGGTACATCAACGAGTTTCCCGTTGGCCGCTTACTGCGCGATGCAAAGCTCTACGAGATCGGAGCGGGCACCAGCGAAATAAGGCGAATGCTTATAGGACGCGAGCTATTTCGCGAGACCGCCTGAACTGCTCTTGCTATTGATAAGCATCACAAACTGGCATCTCCCCTTGCGGTAGGCTGCTCCCCAACCACTCTAGGGGTTGACCAGTTTCCCACCCTCCTTTTCAGGACGGCGTCATGCCAAACTCCCCACTGCTGAAACCGGGATTCCTCGCGACCATGTTGGCTGCGGCGCTGGTTGTAACTTGCCTCGCCTGCGCGTCCGATCCGACTCCCGATCCATCCAACTTCATCATCTCGCCTCCGCCTACGGCTACATCCCCTCCTTCCGACACTGAGAAAACTGACGCTGAGGAACGTCCCTCCACTTCGGCGGGGACCACAGAACCGGGTCCCGCGCCGGTTGTAACGGGAGAACCAACCGAGGTCCCCGGGTTCCCGGTCCCGGCAACGCCGCTGAACGCCGACGATCTGGGCCATCTGCCGGATGTGCCCACCGATCTGATGTTCGCCACGTTTAATTTTTCCTTGGCGGACGTGGGCAGAAAGATGGCTTATACCCACAACAGGACCTTCATACCAGTGATACTGGAATTCATGCGGTTCCAGACAGACGATGAATCGAAGCTGACGTTGGCATCCTTTCTGGTCCGTATCCGCGACGAGATCCCCGAAGAGGATTTCGCCATCGTCCCGTACGGCCAGGACAGCTGGGACTACTGGGTCAAATGGCTCGCGCGGCATCCCGAGGTAAGTGCCCCTGAGGGCTATGACGGCTGGAAAGGACAGCTGTTCAGCTCCATCGACCAGCCAATGGGCGAGTTCATGTATTTTGGCGTCCCGACCTCAATCAGGCTGGAGGAGGTAGTGTGGGGTGGAGTTCGCCGCGACGGTATCCCCGACTTGCGGTTCCCGCCCTTTTTGGCCCCTGAGGACGCAACCTATCTCAGTCCCCACGACCGGGTGTTTGGAGTCTCCATAAATGGGGAACACCGGGCTTATCCCCTGCGTGTCCTGAACCCGCACGAGATGGCCAACGACATCCTCGGAGGCGTGCAGTTCGCTTTGGCCTATTGAACTCTCTGTGGCTCTGGAATCGTGTATTCCACCGAGGTCAACGGCGAGAACACCGAATTCGGCACCTCTGGCATGCTCTATCGCAGCAACAAGCTGATGTACGACCGGGCCACCGAAACACTATGGCACCAGTTCCGGGGCGAGCCCGTGGTGGGCGAACTGGCACGCACCGGCATCCGACTGAAAGTGCTGCCAAACGTCTTGACCACTTGGGAGGAATGGCTCACCCAGCATCCTGACACCACCGTCATCAGCGACGATACCGGCATCTATCCCCCGGAGCTCTATCGCCCTGAGGAAGACAACCAGTCCATTTACTACTCCTACCGGGTGGACCCCGATACCATGTTCCCGGTGGGATTCCAGGACGAGAACCTGCCCCTCAAGGAGCAGGTGTTCGGGCTGACCTTTAACGGCGAAGCCCGCGCCTATTCCCGGCAGGACCTCATTGCGGCGGAAGTGGTGAATGATACCGTTGGCGGCCAGGATGTAATCATCATGACTACCGCGAGCGGTGGCAGCAGAGCCTACGATCGACAGGGACTGGCGTTTCGGCTTTCCGAGAATGACCAATTGCTGGATGAAAGCGGCGGAGCCTGGCTGGTATTAGAGGACGCTTTGGAAAGCGCAACCGATTCGTCCCGACGGCTAATGAGGCTCCCCTCAAAGGACGCCTACTGGTTCGGCTGGTACGCCTTCTATCCCAACACCGACGTATACACCCCTTAGCCACACCAACGTCGTGACGGCATTCCACATTACCGCCTTCTGCCCTACAATACGGGCGGCCAATTCCGGCTACACTTTCGGAGGTGAACTATGCCCAGAAATACGCCCACCCTGACTCTGGCGGAGGCGGAGGCCATCCTGGCAGGAGCCAAGGCCAAGGTGCTGGAAATGGGAGTAAACATGAGCATCTCGGTGGTGGATCCCCGAGGAGACCTTATCACCATGATGCGCACCGACGGCGCTTCCTGGCGCACCCCAGCCATCTCCCGCGCGAAGGCGGTGGCGGCATCCTGCTTCGGTCGGGCCAGCGGCGAACTGACTGAGAATGCCCTTGCCCCGGTATTTCGCGGCCTGATGGCCATGGAGGGCGGCCATATGATCCCCGGCCAAGGTGCCCTGCCGGTGTTCAGAGACGGTGCGCTCGTAGGAGGTGTCGGTGGCAGCGGCGGCACGGCCCAGGAGGATGAGGATGCCTCCCGAGCCGGTATAGAGGGCGCCGGTTTCTCCGCCACTGCGTAGGCTTTCAGACGCCGAAGAATCGACGGGGCGCACCGCAGTGCGCCCCTTACTGCTTTCTGTCCTTCGGCTTTCCCGAAATTTCAGGTTACCGTTTCTGGTACACCTGCACGCGATGCCGGTTAGTTTCCACAACGTACAGCCGGCCCTCGTGGTCCAGCGAGACGGCCACCGGCCCCCAGAAATACGGCTCTGTCTGCGATGAGATATGGTAGGGCGTGTTCAGGTGCGGCGGCAATTGAGGCACCAGGTCAGAACGCTGACGCTCCGCCCATTCCTCCGGATTGACGGCGAAATACTCTTCCGCCCACTTGGACACCGTCGCCTCGCCCCTAAGCAGCAACTGAAATCCACCCTCGGGGTCCATGACCTGTACCCTTTCGTTGCCCCAGTCCGCCACGTAAATGAACCCCTCATCATCCACAGCTACACTGGTGGGCCGTTGAAACTGACCTTCGCCGTAACCGGACGACCCAAAGGCTGCCACGAACTCCCCGTCTCCGGAAAACTTCTGGATGCGATCATTACGCCAGTCGGCAACATAGACGTTACCTGCCTTGTCCGCAGCTGCCCCCCAAGGAAGGTTGAACTGGCCCGGACCGCTCCCTTGGGATCCCCATTTGGCAATGAAAGTTCCATCTGCGGAGAACCTCTGCACACGGGCATTGTGTTGCTCAACCACGTAGATTGAGCCGTCCGGTCCAGCGGCAACTCCCGCGGGGCCGTTTAGCTTCCCATCGCCACTGCCGCGAGTCCCCCACTTGCGGAGGAACTCCCCGTCCCGATTAAACACCGTAACTCGCTGGTTCTGCTCGTCGGTAATATACAGGTCTTCCCGGCCATCGAATGTCATGCAGACGGGCCAGCGGAACTGGGAGTCCCCGTCTCCGGCCCCGTCTCCAAACTCATACAGATAGTCCTCGTCCAGGTTGAGGACCCCGACACGAATTGCGGCGGCACGGGCAGGGTCGCACCGGTTAAGGACAAAGATGCGCCCATCCATGCTGGCGGCCAGATCGTAGGGGTTAGCGAAACCCCGTCCGTTCAGGCCGTTGCTTACAATGCCGACGGTTTTAACGTAGTCCAGTGCTATGCTGGCTGATTGTGTCTGCGTGGTCACTTGCCTTCACCAAAATCCTCCCCCAAATGGGGGCTGGGGTTAATCTGTCTGTCTCTTTAGGCCAGCTGGAATTCCCGGGTGGCGGCGATCAGGCGCAGCATGTTTCCCACGCGTTGCTCCGAATCGTCACCAGGCTGGTGGTCGCGCAGGTCCAGGTCGCCCTGCCGTGCTGCGTAGTCCACCAAGACCGAGCGCGTGTCTTCGGCCACATCGATGGGCCCGAGCAGGTCCACGCACCCGTCGGCTAACTCTGCCGGGGAGAGTACTCCGCCTCCCGTCTCGGCCAGCCGGTTGATGATAGACCGTACTCCCGGACTGCCGGTATCCGACAGCTCCTTGGCAGCGAAGTTAACCCGCTCTACCAATGAGCCGCTGTCGATCCACTCCATGCCCTCGTGCCACCCCTCAACAGTAGGCGGCTGCAGCAGTCCCTGGCCCATGTACAGCATTGTGTTGGAAACGCGTTCGATGCCCATCTCTGGGGTCTGGTGGCTGCCCGCCATGCGAATGGCGCCGACCACCATTTCCACCGGTCCCTTGACTCGGGCAAATCGCGCGTCGCTGGACTTGAAGTAGTCGGAGTTCAACAGGGTGCGCAGCACGTCCTTGATCTGATATCCGGACTCGAAGTACGTCTCCTTCATCGCCGCTATGCAGCGGCTCCCCTCATCCGATACCTCGTCGGCCGCAAAGAACTGGAACAGCCGGGTACAGATGAATTCGGCAGTGGCATCCTGCTTGGCGATGATCCCGATGATGTCCTCGCCGTTGAAGTTGCCCGTCTCTCCCAGGAACGTCTTTTCTCCCTCGTCGTGGTCCTCCTCGCGGTAGTCGAAGTGCCACGCAATGCGGCCATAGGGCCAGATCGAGTCCTTATAGGCCCTGACGGACATGTACTCTGCATTGCCCAGCGTCCAGCCGGTAAAGGCACGGGCGCATTCCTTGATGTCGTCCTCGGTGTAGTTGCCGATTCCCATGGAGAAGAGCTCCAGCAACTCACGACCGTAGTTCTCATTGATGGCGTCACCGTGGTTGTCCTGGTTATCCAGCCACACCAGCATGGCCGGGTCCTTGGAGATTTCCAGCAGCATTTCGTCGAATGCTCCCAGTCCACTCCGGCGGAACATCTCCACCTGGTTCAGCTGGGACCTGGCCTGGTTCAGCTTGGCATAGCCAGTGGCAAACAGGCCGTGCCAGAAAAGGGTCATCTTTTCTTCCAGCGGGGTCTCCGTGGAAATCATCCGGTACATCCAGTAGGCTGCGGAGCCGGCCAGGTCGCGCAGCTCAGACTGCTCCACGTGATACCGGCGGATCAGGTCGTCAGGCATGTTGTTGGGACTGGACGTGTCCAACAGCTCCTCAACGGTTGCCTCATAGCCCTGTTCCAGGCAGCGTTCCAGCTCGTCGCGGCTTGCGCCGAAACCGGCCCTGCGGAGAAGGTGGGCCATCAATGCGACGTTGCTATCGCTCATCACATATCCTCGCTTTCAAGTTCTGTCGATGCATACCTTGAGATCAACTGCTATCGCCTAGTTCTGGAACAGACCCAGCTGCTCGAACTGGCCATTGACGATTGGGTCCGGGTCCAGACCCATCCACCTGTCCAGGATAGCGGAGTAGGTGGAGCGGAAATCGTTGTTGGGACGCAGGTCGCCGTTGATCTGCTCGGCCTCGTGGAGCGACGGATACTCTCCGTAGAGCCCGCCGTTGACGGAGCCCCCGATGAGAAACGCTACGCCACCTGAGCCGTGATCGCTGCCGGTGCCATTGTCCTTGATGCGGCGGCCGAACTCGGAGAAGATCAGAACCGCTGCGTCCTCGTCTCGTCCGTGCTGCTTCAGGTCTTCCATCAGGCTTCCGACCGCGCCCGCCACGTCATCCCACAGCTGCGCGTGGGTGGGCAGCTCGCCGGAGTGCGTGTCAAAACTCCCATGCTGCGTGTAGTAAACCTTGGTGCCCAGGTTGGCCAGGAACACCTGCGCTATGCTCTTGACGTTCTTCGACAGCGAATCACTGCGATATTCCACGCTCGACGAATACTGCTCAGGAGCGGTCCTAAGTATGTCGGCGCCCGCATAGGCGTCCTGCCCGGTCTTGCTCAAAAGAGACATCACCGGATCGCGGCCCGCGACGTTCCCATACATCCTCGAGAATGCCTCGAGGGTGAACATTCGCAACTCTTCGTCCTCAATATCAGGGAAGAGCCCGTAGGTCTCCAGATCGCCCACCGATGCGACCGACACACCGGGGCAGCCCAGCGCCCGGGGCAGGCCGCGCCCGAAGTTGACCGCCGTCAAGACGTTCTCGCCCTGGGGGTCAATTTCGCGGACGGCCCGTCCAAGCCAGCCCTCCGTGCCGATAGCATCGGGCTCGGCAGTGTGCCAGATGTCCATGGACCGGAAATGGGAACGATTGGGATTCTCGTAGCCTATGCCCTGGATTACCGCGACCTTGCCCTCATCCCACAGCGCCTTCATCGGCGCCATGCTGGGGTTGAAGCCTATCTCGTCGTTCAGGGGCAACACTTTGTCTTGCGGGATATGGACAGTCGAGCGGGAATCGTAATACTCCCCCCTACCGTAAGGTACGACCGTGTTCAGGCCGTCATTACCGCCGGAGAGCTGGATCACAATCAGTCCCTTTTCACGCTTGTTGCTCGTCATTCTCAGAATCCTCTAGGAAACAGTCGGATTGCCCCTAAATTTACTATGCGCGCCCCAATCGGGCAAGCACGTAGCCAGAATAATCTAGCCGGAATAACAGGGTTACCTCTGCATTAACTCTACGCGCAGCGGGCTTTGCATTTTGCTTTCTGATAGCGCAGAGGCGTTCACACTGCGACCTTGAATTCCCTGTTGGCCTCACGCCGCAACTGGGTATGAAAGTCCGGATGAGCGATCGCGATCAGTTCGCCAGCACGTTCCCGCAGCGACTTGCCCCTGAGGTGGGCGATCCCGTGCTCGGTCACCACGTAGTCCACCAGCGTTCTCGGTACCGTGACAGCGGCTCCTCCCGGCAGGGTCGGCACTACGCGCGATACCCTCTCTCCGCCCACAAGGCTTGTTGATGGCAAAACGGTGATTGACCTTCCTCCCTGGGAGTAGTTGGCTGCGATGGAAAAGGCTGTCTGGCCTCCGACCCCGCTCCATATCATGCTGCCAATCGTCTCGGCCGCCACCTGCCCGGTCAGGTCTATTTGCAACGCGTTGTTGATGGCCACCAGGTTATCCTGCTGCACCAGGTACCGGACATCATCAATGTAGCCGAATTCGTAGAGTTCAAACACAGGGTTTTCATCAATGATCGCAAGTTCGTCCTCCGGAACAAGGGCGATACTTGCCACTACTTTGCCCTGATGACGTGTCTTGTACTTGCCTGTCACCACTCCCTGGCGTACCAGTTCGGCTATCCCTCCGGTGATTATCTCCGTCTGAATTCCCAGGTCCAGCTTTTCCCCCAGGAACGCACCCATTGCTGAAGCGACAGTACCTATGCCGATCTGTACTGTGTCCCGGTCGTTCACCAGCTCCGCCGCCACCAGTGTCCCGATCACCTCTGTAACCAGGTTTTCCTCCTCCGACCGGGGAGCTACCGGCAGCGCGCCGGTGGGCGCGGCAGCCTCGCAAAGACGGTCCAGTTGCGAGACGTGGACGTAATTGTCGCCACCGGTCCGGATGAAATTCTCGTGAACCTCTGCGATTACCGTACCTGAGCTGCGGCAAAACGACGGGGAGAAAAATACGCCCGGTCCGAAGCTGCAGTACCCGTACCTGTCAGGGGGAGATACCGGCAGCATGTACACTTCTGGACTGGCGACGAATCCGTCGGGCGGCAGGTCGGAGCGCCACCGGGCCACCGGGTGATACTCCACCCTGCCGGCGTTGGCCATCTGCCGGTCCGCCGGCGTCGCGTACAGATCGTGCAGTGTGAAGGGACCTTCATCTCCCTCCTGCACCCAGGGA
Organism: Dehalococcoidia bacterium; assembly: GCA_965219395.1. Classification (GTDB taxonomy): domain Bacteria; phylum Chloroflexota; class Dehalococcoidia; order Lucifugimonadales; family UBA3495; genus VXOI01. The sequence goes on along the minus strand of CBDCNN010000002.1, from coordinate 1,461,634 downwards.
AAGAGAGGTGCCGGATGGTCTATGCGCACTCCGCTCAGCTCGGAGCGCCGGTCGTACAGAGCCTGGCACAGAGTGAACGGGGTGCAGTTGATGGCGGAGATGGCCACGACGTCCCCCGACTTCACCGCCTGCACTGCTTCTGCCGGGCTCATCAGCTTGTCGGACACCATGTTTCGCCAGTTCATCGCCCTTTCCTTCCTTCCGGTTGCTTTACCGGTTTCGCCAACACGACAGGATGCCCGTTCAGGGAGAAATTCGGTTTACAAGCGCAACATAATACGGATATGATGATAATTCAAATTCCCCAATCTTAGGGGAGGAACGCTCTATGGTGACTCTGCCTGAGGCATCCCACGTTGTCCACTCTGAATACGATGTCGTCTACCTGCACGACCACGAGGTGCAGAAGGAGGACTTGCGCCGACTGTACGAGAACGCCAAGCGCGACCAGTGGAACGCGGCCACCTACATTGACTGGGACAAACCGGTGGACCTGGAACAGGGCTTCATGGCCGACGAGTTGATCGATATCTATGACTCCCCGTACTGGCACAAGATGAACGCCGCAGAGAAGCAGGAGATGAACCGTCTCTTCTCGGCCTGGCGCCTGAGCCAGTTGTTCCATGGTGAGCACGCGGCCGTGCTGGTCTGCTCTCAGCTGGCCAATGTGCTTCCCGACGCCGACACCAAGTTCTTCATGTCCACCCAGATCATTGACGAGGCCAGGCACACCGAGTTCTTCCAGCGCTACCTCCACGGCCGGGTGGGGCAGGTCTACGGACAGTCCGAGGTGGGACGGGAACTCTTCGATTACATCCTCGGAGATCCCCGCTGGTACATCAAGGTCATTGGTCTGCAACTCGTTGGCGAGACCTTCGCGGTCGCGTTGTTCAAGATGCTGGCAGAAACGGCCAAGGACGAACTGCTGCGCGAAGGCTGCAAACTCATCCTCCGCGACGAGTCCCGCCACATGGGATTCGGAATGCTGAGCCTCCCCGAACAGGTTCAGCAGCTATCGCCCAATGAGCGGCGAGAAATGGAGGACTTCACCATCCATTTCCTGCGCAACACTCTCACTGGTGGCTTCCCCAAGGAAGCCTACCTCGACATGGGCTTCAACAACCACGAGATCGATGACATCCGCAAGATGCGCCGCGACCGTGCCCAGAGTAGCGACTTCATCCTGTTCCGCCAGTTGTTCAAGCGCGAGATGCACAACACGCTGGTCAGCAATCTCTTCAAGTGCGGCGTCCTCAGCGAGAGTGTGCGGGAGCGCCTTGAGAACGAGCTTCGCGTCGACGTGGAGGGCAACCTGCCCGGCGACGAATAGAAGCATCACCGGATCTCTTTTCGGCGATACCCGCTGCCAGTAATCTAGGACGGTCAGCAATGCACGTAGGCATGTCCACGGTGTTCCAGAACCCCGGCAAGCACCTAACCGACTACGAGGTGTACCGGAACGAGCTGCGGCTGGCCGACTTGGCCGAGCCGCTGGGCTACGAGTCCATCTGGGGCGTAGAGCATCACTTCACCGACTACACCATGTGCCCCGACGTGCTGCAGTTTCTGTCCTACATGGCGGGCCGCACCGAGCGAGCCAAGCTGGGGTCAATGGTCGTCGTGTTGCCGTGGCACGACCCTGTACGCGTCGCCGAAGAATTCGTGATGCTGGACAACCTCAGCGACGGGCGGGTCGTGGTGGGCGTGGGGAGAGGCCTCGCTCGCGTGGAATACGAGGGCTTCCGCCTGGACATGAACACCTCCCGCGGCAGGTTCAACGAATCGGCGGAAATGCTGGTCAACGCTCTCGAAGAGGGGTTCGCCGAAATGGAGGGCGAGTACGTACAGCAGCCGCGGGTGGAGATTCGTCCCAATCCTTTCCGTTCCTTCCAGGGCCGTACCTACGCCGCCGCCATCTCGCCCGAGTCCAGCATCATTCTCGCAAAGCTGGGCGTGGGTATATTGATCATCCCCCAGAAGCCGTGGAATGACGTCCAGTCGGAGCTGGCCTCTTACAGGGCCACCTACCAGGAGGTCAACGAAGGAGAGCCGCCCGCCCCCGTCGTCGTCACTTTCGCCTACTGCGACAACGACGAGGAGCGCGCCGTCGAAATGTCCCGCAAGTACGTCGGAGGCTATTGGGACTCGGTGATGAATCACTACGAGTTCCGCAGCGACCACCTCAAGACCACTCGCGGCTACGAGTACTACGGCGGATTCACCGACAAGATCAACACCTACGGCGACAGGGATGTTGTCGACTTCTTCGTCAACCTGCAGGTCACCGGCACCCCCGAGCAGTGTTACCAGAAGGTGATGGACATCTATGGCTACACCGGAACCGATTCGCTGGTGGCCGCCTTCAGCTACGGCGGGATGCCCTTCAAGGACGCCGAGGCCAGCATGCGCCTCTTCGCCTCGGAAGTGTTGCCGGAGCTTAAGAAATTTGAACCCTCGCCTGGCTGGGGCTGAACAGTCGTCTCATCCCAAGTCGGGAATTTCGGGAATAAAAGAGGGGCGGAACTGAGTCCGCCCCTTTTGGTTTGGCGATTTCCTCGCGATTGAGGAGAACGACTCTAATCTCCCTGGAACCGGATCGACTCCTTGGTAACCTCTCCGCGAGGCCGCCACGCAAACCTCTCGGCATAGCGGTTCGGCTTGCCCTCCACCACGTCAGCGGTGACTCCGCCCAAGACCGGCGTAAACTTGAAAGCGTGCCCGCTGCCGCCGGTGGCAACCACCAACCCCTCGATCTCAGGGTGGCGGGTGATGTAAAAGTCCCCATCCCAGGTGTCGTTGTAGAAGCAGGCCCGGCTGCCCGCAAGAGGAGCGTTGGCCAGCTCCGGAACGGAGTGAGCAAGGAATCGGCGGCAGTACTCGACAACCTCCGGGTCTGCGTCCCTTGGCGCGTCGGCGTCCACCAGCCGGCCGGGGCCGTGGTTCGCCAGCTTCACCACCCCGTCGGCGTTGGCAGGGAATCCGTACCAGCCCGTCCGGGGGATGTCCGCGCCCCAAGGCGGAAAGTGCGGCGGCCTGAACCGGTCCGGCAGGTTGGGGCGCAGATAAACCAGCGTCTGCGCCACCGGCGACATCAGGTCCTGCATTTCCGGAACCAGCCGCGGCGTCCAGACCCCGGCAGCCACCACCACGCTGTCCGCACGTACCTCGGCGCCGTCAGTCGAACGCAGTCCGGCAGCGCGCCCCGATTCCACCAGGACCGAGTCCACGCTGAACCCGGCGCGAATTTCGATTCCCGCCTTGGCTGCCTCTGATACAAGGAACGAAACCGTTTCTCCGGCCTCTCCCCAACCCCCGCGGGGATTGAAGTACCCGTCGGTGTAATGTTCCGAGTTCCACTGCGGGTATCGTTCCGACACAGACTCTGAATTCAGCAGTTCCAACGGCCATCCGGCGGCGGTAAGCAGGTCGAACGACTGGCGTTCAACGGCTCCGGGCTCAAGGGGATGGCTGGTCAGTACCAGGAATCCGTCCTCGTGGTACAGCGGACGGCCCCTACTCTCGTTCCAGGCATGCCATCCCTCGATGGCCGCCGCGCCAAGGTCGCTGTACAGCTTGTCGTCGCCGTAGTCCATCCGGATCATCCGGCTCACGTCGTTGGACGCCGCCAGGGGATGGGGTACTGGCCCAGGGTCCACGACGGTGACCTGGTAGCCCCGGCTGCGAAGTTCCAGGGCAGCCGACAGGCCAAAGATCCCCGCGCCGGCTACGACTATGGATTGTTCAGCAGTCATTCAACTGTCACGGCAGGCCTACCGCCCCACCGCCTCGATAATCGACTTGAGCTCATCCACGCTGAGATCGCCGAACTTGCGCCACCCGCCGATCAGGTAAGTTGGCGTCCCGCCGATGCCGCTGGCACGGGCCGTCTCATTTGACTCCAGCACCGCATCGCGGTATTGGCCCGAGTCCAGCCGCGCCTCCAACTCCGGCACGTCAAGACCTGCTTTCTCTGCCAGCCCCTTGACCACCTCGAGGTTGCCCAGGTTGGCGCTTTCCTCCCAGTAGGCGGACGCGGCCACGTGGTGGAACCGGTCGTCCAGGCCCTGCTCTTTGGCGTACAGCGTCGCCTCGTGCACGTACAGGGTGTTGGGCGACCACTGCGGTCGACGCATCACCAAGCCCGCACCCCGGGCGCGCTCCTGCATGGCAGGGGCCAGCTCGGTTTCAGTTTCGCCGTCGAACAATCGCCGGGGTTGACCCTCAGGAGGGCAGTCCGGACGCAAGAGGAACGGCCTGCGGTCTATGTTGATATCAAGTTCCTTGGCAACAATATCGAGCCTGCCCAGGCCCACATAGCAGAAGGGTCAAGTGTAGTCCTGCCAGACAGGTAACTTCTACGGGATTGGCAGTGGCCATAATTCTCTTCCTGAAAGTGGATTTAACGCAGAGGGCACCGAGAACCGCCGAGAACGCGGAATGGGCCTACCATCTACAGGTTCTCTGCGGTCTCACCGATTGGGATTCTAGTCGTCGGCGGGCGCAGGGACGCCAGCCCCGGCGAACGCCGCACGCAGGGCAGCGGTGGCCTCTTCCATCACCTGTCCGCTCTTGTCCATGATCCCCACCATGCCGAAGAACCCGTGGATCATGCCGTCGTATCGGCTGATCGTGGTTGCCACACCAGCTTCCTGAAGTCGGCGGCCATAGGCCTCTCCCTCGTCCCTGAGAGGGTCGAACTCGGCAGTTATGACCAGCGCGGACGGCTGTCCTGCCAGGCTTTCAGCATTCATCGGGGCGGCGTATGGATTGGAGGCATCGGCTGCATCGGCCAGGTAGGCGTCCCAGTACCAGATCATTGCGTCCCTGGCCAGCAGGAACCCCTCGGCATTCTGCGAGTAGGACGGTGTGCTGTAGTTTCGTTCCGTTACCGGGTAGACCAGCAACTGGTGGACGATGGCTGGCCCGCCACGATCTGCCGCCATAAGCGAAATCGCGGCTGCCAGGTTGCCGCCCGCGCTGTCCCCTCCCACCGCCAGGCGAGATGCGTCAGCGTTCAGGCTGCCCGCGTTGTTGGCCGCCCAGACCGTGGCCGCGTAGCAGTCTTCCGCGGGACCGGGAAACTTGGTCTCAGGGGACAGGCGGTAGTCCACGGAGACCACCACGCACCCGGCTCCCTTGCACAGGTGCCGCGCCGTGGCGTCGGCGGACTCCAGGTCGCCTACCACCCAGCCGCCGCCGTGGTACCACGCCAGGATCGGGAAAGGACCATCGCCCTCGGGGGTGTAAATGCGGACGGGCACGTCTCCGTCGGGTCCGGGGATGTTGCGGTCCACTACCGCCGCCACCTCAGGGCCAGCAGGGCGGGGACGTGCGGCGGCGTTGATCCGCGCTTGCTCCGGAGAAACCTCCCAGACTGCGGGGAGGCCAAGGGCATTCACTGCGTCGATAACTGCTTGCGCTTGCGGGTCCAGCGGCATGATATACCTCCAGATTCGTCAGTTTCCTTGAAATTGCGTCTCAACTCAGTTCGGAGTCCAGGCCATGCCGCGAATCTCACTGAATTCCCGCGGCAGCTTGACCCACCAGTCTCCACCGTCAGCCGTGGCGTAAATCTGTCCGTAATGACTGCAACACAGGATGAAGTCAGGATCGGAGGCGTGGGTGGCGAAGGCCCACATCGGAGTGTTCGGCTCTTGTGGCAAACTCATCCTTTCCCAGCTTTTTCCCCTGTCCGTCGATCGTTGAATCGCGCCAGTCACGCCGAATGGAGAATCCCCTGTCGCCACCAACAGGGTGTTCGGGTCGTCCGCCTTCACCGTGATGCCCCTGCAATATCGCAACGGGAAGGAATCCCGGACCCCCAGGCCCAGCCAGCTCTCGCCGGTGTCGGTGCTGGCAAACACCTCGCCGGGCGTGCTGGTGAATACCGTCGTGGTGCCCCCTGTACTCACCGTCATGCCGTGAATATCCGGATCATTCAGGCCTCCGTTGATCCGGGTCCACGAATCGCCCCCGTCCAGGCTCCTCCGAACGCCGTCCACCTCCACCCCGGCCCAGACGACATTGCTATTGCTTGGATCAACCTCAAGCGCGGTTACCCGGGGCACGCGGACGTTCGGACACTCCTCGGCCATGTCGACGGGGAGTTGTTCCCAACTCGACCCGCCATCGGTGGAACGGAACAGCGCCGACGGGCTGGTCCCGGCGAATATCACCGAAGGATCCGTTGCGCTGACTGCTATGTTCCACACGTGCATGTCGTTCATCGGGGAATCCAGCCGTTCAAACGCCTTTCCCCGATCGGTGCTGCGGAAAATGCCCTCGTCGGTGCCGGCATAGACCACCGCTGGGTCTGACGGGTCCACCTTGAGGCCAAACACCTTCATGTCCCCCCAGATGCCACCGGCACGCCCATAGTTGCGCCCGCCGTCATGGCTGACCCACAGGCCCGCCCCGATGGTCCCGATCAAAATCGAAATGTCCTTGGCCATTTCATTCCCTCCTACCGGTTGGAGTTCTGTTCCCGTTTGGCTCCGGATATGGGAGAGGCAAATACCTTGCGTTCTCTTTTACGTCTTGAAGGTGGCGAAAACCTTGTTGGACGTAAAGACTCGCGACTCGACGAATTCAATGCTGGCGGGCTTTGCACCCAGTTCGCACATCGCTCCCAGCATGCAGGCCCAGTTGAGCAGCTCGTGCTGCCCCGACGCCTCCATCTCGGCGGTGGTGCGGGTGCGCCAAGCCTCGTAGTTGGCCTTCTCCAGCTCCTTGTACAGGGCACGGTCAGACGGTACATCCGGCCACAGATAATTGTTCTTGGCGGTCAGGAAGGCGTGGGACCAGCTTGAAGAGGCCACCAGCGCCACGCGATACGGGCTGTCTCGCAGCACCCGCGCCACCGCCGCCCCCACCTCCATGCAGCGCTTGGGAGACGGCCCCGGCGGGTCTGGTTCCAGAGTCTGCCCGTTTTCCTTGTACGGGAGTATGCCGCCCCTATTGCTGATCACGGCCCTGCCATAGCAGTTGACAGCGAAGGGAATGACCGGGAAGTTGAACCCTTCACGGTCGTAGTCCAAGTAGAGCAGAGTGTTGATGAAAGCGTGGGCCAGCCCTGGCTCGTGCAGTGGGCGGTAGGCATACGCCATGTCAATGCCGGAGTCCAGCAGACCTCCCGCAAGGAACCGCGCCGCCTCAGGGTGGCCCTTGTAGGAAAATACCCTGTCGGCAGGTTCTTCCCAGACGTTGCGTCGTGGCGTCCCATGCCGCATGAAAGGCGTGCTCTGGAACCCTTCATAGGCCAGGATGCAGAAGGGTGGAATTATGTCTTCCCGGAAATTCTCGTACTGGTCGTCGCCGAAAATCACGACGAAGTCGGGGTTGAAATCAAGAATTTCCCTCCTCACTCGCCGAAAACCCTCGACCAGTCGCGCCCGGTGAACGGCCGCCGACGCCATGCCCTGGTCGTCGCCATATTCGGCCTGCATTGGCTCGGGCCAGTTCACAGGGTTTTTGAGCTCTTCCGGCAGGCGCTCATCGCGGTTCAGCGTGACGTTGATGGGAAAGCCACGGTCCTCGTCCGGGGTTATCAGTGGAGGGTAGTGGGTGCAGCCAACGCCGATGATTTCTGCCAAGTTTCACCTCCCTCGAGCCGGGAAACTGACCGGCAGGTGTAGTTGGCTAATGATAGCAGACGTGCAGGCGGGCGGCTAACGGCTCATCCTGAGTTGCCGCGTCAGCGACTTGGCAACAATCTCATAAGAGGCCACAGCCCCTAGACCGTCATTCTAGCGAAAGCAGGAATCCAAAGGACCAAAGCATTACTTGGTCGGGGCGATTAAATAAAGGTCCTTTGAGATAGTTTGTTACTCCGTTGAGAGGACAATCTTGCCGAAGTTGGCGTTGCTCTCCATGTAACGGTGCGCCTCACCGGCCTCTGCGAGAGGGAAAACCTTGTCCACCACCGGCTTCATTGCCCCCGACTCTATCAGCGGGAGCACGTGGCGCTTGATCTGGTTGGTCAAGGCGATCTTCTCCTCGATGGGCCGAGACCGCAGCACCGTGCCATGCACCCGAAGACGCTTGAACATTATCGGCCGCAGGTCAGCCTCCACGGCCCCTCCGCCCATGGTGCCCACCAGCACCAGCCGCCCCCGCAATGCCAGCGATCCCAGGTTCCGGTCCCAGTAGTCCGCACCGATAACGTCCAGGAGCACGTCAACACCGGCGCCGCCGGTGTGTTCGCGTACCACCTCGCTGAAGTCCTGCTCGCGGTAGTTGATCCCAACGTCCATGCCCAGTGCCTTCGCGCCCTGCAGCTTGTCCTCGCTGCCCGCCGTGCCGAACACAAAAGCACCGGCGTTGTGGGCCAGTTGCACCGCCGCCGTCCCGACCCCGCTGCCCGCCGCATGGATCAGAACCGACTCGCCCATGGCCAGCTCGCAGTGATTGAACAGCGCGTCATACGCAGTGAAATACACCTCCGGAACAGCCGCCGCCTGCACAAAGTCGAGGCCGTCCGGTATTCGCATGCACATCCGTGAGTGCGTTACGACCCTCGACGCATACCCTCCGCCGCCCAGCAGGCCGAAGACCCGGTCTCCCATAGACAGGTCCGTTACGTTGGCTCCGGTATCCGCCACCACGCCCGCGAATTCCAGCCCCGGAATGTCGTCGGGACTCCCCGGTGGCGCGGGATATCCGCCCTGCCGCTGTAGCGTATCCGCCCGGTTCAGCGCTGACGCCTTGATATCCACCAGCACGTCGTCCGGTCCCGGAGCAGGATCGGGCACCTCCCGCACCTTCAGAACATCAGGCCCGCCCGGCTCCGTGATAACAGCAGCACGCATAGTATCCATAACCCTCAATTAAATTTTCCGCCGCCAAGTTTACCACCTGACAATCAAAAACGGCCCCGGGTACAACCGGGGCCGCCGCAAGCACAAGAAAGTGAAAGCCTACTTCCCGTTGCCGTTCGACCTTGTGGCCACGTACTCCTCGGCCAACCGCCGTCCCGTATCCCGCATAAGCTTCTCGTCCTCTTCGGCAGTAGCAGCCGCGGGCACATACACCACCGTGTCGTTGCAGTATGTGGAGAAGTGCTCACCTTCCAACTGCGCGTGAGAGCCGAGATCCTCGCCGTTCTGCACCGCGCGTATTCCCCTGCGGATTTGGCGGCGGAACATTGTGATGCCCCGGTCGGTGGCGCCGAGGTGCTCCATTCCATGAACGGCAATGGGCCGCTGCGTCACCTGGGCCTCATAGTCGCCGGGCTGAAGCTGCTGCTCGCGAGGGTCCTCAGAGACCGGAAGCTGGGCCGGTAGCATCTGGCTGCGGTCCAGCCACCAGGCCGGCTCCTTCTCTTCCGATGCCGAGATGTGGCGAAGCTCCAGGAGCATCGTGCTACGGTCGTCCCTGGGTACGATCCAGCGGGTCATCATCGGACCGTCGAACCCGTGCACGTCCCTGCCGTCCTCCCAGATGGGCGCCACCTGCTGCAGGTTGGGCAATACGTTCTCCACCGAGCGCACCCAGATGTTATCGCCAACCCGCCGGGTTGCGATATAGATGATTCCCGCGGGTGTCTCCATGAAGTCCAGGTTAGGCACCACCCCGAACTCGTCGGTGAACTGCGATCCACTGACGATGGTGTGCAGGAACGACGTGTGGACCGGGTCCATCGCGTTCTCGAGGATCTGCAGGTAGTTGCAGGGGTAGTCGTAGCGCTGCCCCGGCATGAGGCGATAGCCATCCCGGTCGAAGCTGTCCGGGATGGGGAAGGGCGGCATCTCTTCCGGCGGGCCCATATAGGCAAAGATGGTGCCGCAGAATTCGTGAATCGGGTAGGCGCCGTGGCACAGTCGGTCCTTGAACGTCGACCCCGCAGGCTCTCCCGGAGTCTCCAGGATGGTCCCGTCCACATCGAACAGCCAGCCGTGGTAGCAGCAGCGGATACCCCGCTCCGACACCAGCCCGAACTCCAGTGACGTCCCGCGGTGCGGGCAATGGGCCTCTACCAGCCCGACCCTGCCGCTGAAGTCCCGGAATGCAACCAGCTCCTCTCCCAGGATCTTCAACCCGACTGGAACTTCGCCCAGCTCGTCCGCATAACAGACCGGCTGCCAGAACCGGCGCAGGTATTCGCCACCTGGCGTCCCGGGCCCGACGTGCGTCAGTTCCTCGTCCTCTTTGGGGACCTGCGAGTGGTAATAGCCGCCATACTTGGCAGAAAGAAACGGAGCGCGGGTGCTTGCCATGATCCTCCTCCAGTCCCAGTTGGGTTAAGCCCAAGCCATGCGGTTGAGCAATTCATTATGCTTGCGCGGGATTATATGTATCACCAAAGACCCGGTCAACAAAACTAGGCCTTCGCCGCCGCCTGCTGCGCCTCCTCGATGCGCCGCATCAGGTCGATGACCAGGGGCATGGCCGGGCCGTACCTGTCGGCATCGTCGACGGCGTACCCCTTGTGGTACGCGCCACGGAATGACGACAAATCGCTGCCAGCTCCCGTGACCGAGGACTTACCCTCCGATTCTCCCTCGTCCCAATGGCCCCCGTGGATCAGCCCTGGCAAGGTGTCGGGATTACGGAACACATTCATCGGGTCGCCGCCGTCATCGACGATCCGCATCTGCTCCTCGAACTGCCGTCGCATGAACACGATGGGCATGTCGGTGCGCCCCAGGTGTTCCTGCGTCCGGTCGGTAATCGGCCCCTGCGAGATCCAGGCGTGGGCGTCCTGCGCCAGCACAAAGTCCAAGATTGGCTTCCCTTCGTCGTCGAACAGCGGCACGTCGTAGTAGGGAATGGTCTCCTGCGCCGGAGCGGGAACCTCCCCAGGAGCCATGTAGCAGCCGTAGTTGATATGGTAGGTGTTCGTGTCGTCCACCGGCACCCTGATCTGAAACTCCTGCCGCACCATCCCTGGCCCGCCCGTCTGCGTGTAAAACGGGAAGATCACCGTGGCATGCCGCGAAACGTGGTCCCGGTCGGCTCCGAGGGCCTTTGAATAATTGATCCCTTTCTCCATGCCGTACCGCGTCGGGTTCACGTACAGCGACTCGATGCCTATCCCGGTCTTCATCCTAGCGTACAGCGTGTGCATCTGCCCGTCGGCTGCCCGCTCTTCCAGCTTGCCCTGCTTGCGCAACACGTACTCGAACAGGTTTCCGTGCAGATAGACACTGTGCGCTGGGTCGCCCGTGTTTTCGTGGCACTGCAGCCAGTTGCAGTTTAGGTTCATTATTCCGATCTGCCGTATGGAGTTCGGCATTACGAACAGGTCCCACGGCGGCAGCAGCGGCGTTGGCTCCGGACCCATGTATGCCCAGATCAGGCCCCCCATCTCCTGCACCGGATACCCCTTGATACGGATACGGTCCTTGAACGGATCGTGTTCCGCCTCCAGAGGTGTCTCAATGCATCGCCCAGCCGGATCGAACATCCATCCGTGGTAGCAGCAGCGCAACCCGCCGACGTCAGGGATGCCGTACCTCATCTCGGTCATGCGATGCGGACACCGGTCGCCCACCAGCCCCATCTGCCCGTCGGCCGAGCGGAACAGCACCAAGTCCTCGCCCAGGATCCGGACGGCCATGACCTCCTCTTGCACCAGCTGCGCCGTGGGCCGCACCGGTATCCAGTAACGGCGCATCAGCTCCCCCATGGGCGTCCCCGGTCCCACGCGTGTCAGTCGTTCATTGGCCTCCGCCGTCAGCATCCCGTTCCTCCAGTGTCATTCGCGGAAATTCGTGCAGAACAGTATATCGCACCAGGGTTTTCCCATTGGAATATACTGGCCGTTGAATCTCTACCCCGCAGGAGACGACCCCGCCATGACTACAAACCGGCCTCCGTTGAACGACCCACTCGGCGCATTCTGCACCGACACCCAGGCCTACCTCGATGGCGCCCCCGGCGGGCCACTGTCAGGCCTGACCTTCGCCGCCAAGGACATCTTCGACGTCGCTGGCCACGTCACCGGCGGCGGCAATCCCGACTGGAAAGCCACCCACCCAGCGGCGGATCGAACGGCATGGATCATCCAGACGCTGGTCGACGCTGGTGCGGCGATGGTGGGCAAGACCCACACCGACGAGCTCACCCGCGGCATCCTCGGCGAAAATGCTCATTACGGCACTCCGGTCAACCCCCGTGCGCCCGATCGTGTCCCCGGCGGCTCCTCCAGCGGTTCGGCCTCAGCAGTCGCCGGCGGACTGGTGGACTTCGCTCTTGGCTCCGACACAGGCGGCTCCGTCAGGATTCCCGCCAGCTTCTGCGGCCTCTACGGAATGCGGCCGACCCACGGACGCATTCCCCTCGACGGCATCCTGTTGCAGGCCCCCAGCTACGACACCATCGGATGGTTCGCCCGCGACGCCACCACCTTCGCCCGGGTGGCCACTGCGGTCTTCGGTACCTCAATTGCTCCGGCCGCCCCCTCAAAAGCGGTAATCGCCGGGGACCTGTTCGATGAGTGCGACCCCGATGTGGCCGCGGCCTTGCGCCCCGTGGCTGAGCGGGTCGCAGGATTGGCAGGTGCATCAGAGACTGTCCGGCTCGCGCCCGATGGGGTGGACGGCTGGGCATGGCAGCAGAACACGCTTCAGTCCATCGAGGCGTGGAAATCTGTGGCCGACTGGATTGACGATGTGAATCCCCGATTCAGCTATATGGTTACCGAGCGGTACGCGCTGGGAACCTCCTTTACCCAGCCTCAGATAGAGGCGGCGCGGGCAACCCGCGACTCAGTTCGCCGCCGTTTGAACGAGGTCGCCACCCCCGGTAGTTTCCTCTGTTTTCCGACTTCACCGGTGGTGGCCCCACTGCGTGGGCAGCCGCTTTCAGGCAAGCGCGGGTCCCAGGTGCGCATTATCCGCCTCACCTGCATGGGCGGCACCACTGGTAGACCCCAGCTGTCCATGCCCCTAGCCGAGGTGAACGGCCTGCCCGTCGGCCTGTCAATCATGGGCAACCAAGGCGACGACGAGGCCTTGATCGCCTTCGCCCTGGAAATCGAGCAGACCCTGGCATGACAGCCAGGGTCGCATGGCAGCTTGGTCTATACATCCTTACATCCGCCCCGGGAACGATTGCCGGTTGAGGCCCGCGGCATCCACACACAGGCCAGGATTCCTTTTCCCAGGTTAAATCGCTATAAGGGCAGGCATGTGGCGCACCTCAGTTCATCTTCCTCCAAAAAGCCTGCCCTCAACCCGACTGCAGCATCGTCATCCCTACGAAAGCTCACAGTGGACCCGGTTGGTGCATGCCCTCGACTCAGTCGGGGCGTGGACCCAGTCTATCTGGCCAGGCTCAAGTCAATGAGAATCAGCACCCCAATGCCCGCAAATGTCCGCTTTTGTCTACGAGATCACGGACCACCTACGCCGGTAAGAATGCTCATTGGTAGACAAAGCCGGATGCTCAATTTACTATGCCAACGGCAAGAGATAATTGAGACTGCGAGGGATGCGCAATGGCCCATCAGGTTCAGGGTGTAGTAGCTGAATCCAGGGGAGCGCCGGTCAAGCTCACCACTATCAACGTCCCGGATCCCGGCCCCGGAGAGGCTCTGGTGCGAGTGAAGGCCTGCGGCGTCTGTCACACCGACCTCCATTATCGGGAGGGTGCCATCAACGACGACTTCCCGTTCCTGCTGGGCCACGAGGCCGCAGGGGTGGTGGAAAGCGTCGGTACGGACGTCGACAACGTGGCGCCCGGTGACTTCGTCATCATCGCCTGGCGCGCGCCCTGCGGCACCTGCCGCTCCTGCGTGAGAGGCCGCCCATGGTATTGCTTCGCCAGCCGCAACGCCACCCAGCCCATGACGCTGCCCGACGGCAGGCCCCTCTCTCCCGCCCTGGGAATCGGCGCCTTTACCGAGCTGACCCTGGTTGCCGCGGGACAGGCCGTCAAAGTCCCCGCCGAAGCCAGTCCCGCCGCTGCCGGCCTCATCGGCTGCGGCATAATGGCCGGACTAGGCGCCGCAGTAAACACAGGCGGAGTGGGCCGCGGTGATTCCGTTGCAGTGTTCGGTTGCGGCGGCGTCGGGGATGCTGCCATCGCCGGTGCCCGGCTGGCCGGAGCTCACACCATCATCGGTATCGACATCGATGACCGCAAGCTGGAGTGGGCCCGCGAGTTCGGCGCCACCCACACCATCAACGCACGCAACACCGACCCGGTCGAGGCCGTTCGCAATCTGACCGGCGGCGACGGCGTCAATGTGGCCATCGAGGCCGTGGGCAACCCTGTCACCTTCGAGCAGGCCTTCTATGCCCGGGACCACGCTGGCACGGTGGTGTTGGTCGGCGTTCCCAGCCCGGACATGAAGATCGAGCTCCCGATGATAGAGATCTTTGGCCGCGGCGGTGCCATCAAGTCCTCTTGGTACGGCGACTGCCTGCCCACTCGCGACTTCCCAATGTTTATCGAGCTCTACCTGCAGGGCCGCCTTGACCTCGACCGCTTCGTTTCAGAGACCATCGGCATCGGCGACGTGGAGGAGGCCTTCCACAGGATGGAACAGGGCGAAGTCCTCCGATCAGTGGTGGTGTTTTAGTTGGCCTACGACGAAGATCTTGCCGACCGCGTTCGCGCCCTGCTCGCCGGACGAACAGGCGTGCGTGAGCAGAAGATGTTCGGCGGCCTGTGCTTTATGGTGGACGGCAACATGGCTTGCGGCGTCTCGGGCAGTGAGCTGATTGTTCGCGTCGGGAAGGAAAATCTGGAAGAAGCCCTTGCTCAACCCCACTCCAGGCCCTTCGATATGACAGGCAGGCCCATGCGAAGCTTCGTTTGGATCGGCGCTGAAGGCCTAGCCACTGCACGGGGCCTCTCCGAATGGGCCGGCCGCGGCATCGCATACGCCGAGTCTCTACCGCCGAAATAGTGGATGCTCTTCAAAACAAACCGGCCCATCCAGAAGCATAAATAGGAGAACGAAATGGACATAGGCGCGATGATGTTCGTAACAGACTATTCCATTCGGCCCGACGAATTGGCGCGGGCACTGGAGGAGCGCGGTTTCGAGTCGATGTGGGTGCCGGAACATACTCACATCCCCACCATTCGCATCTCACCGTGGCCAGGCGGCCCGGACCTGCCCGAGATGTATTGGCACACCTACGATCCCTTCGTCGCTCTGAGCGCTGCGGCTGCCGTTACCACCAACCTCAAGCTCGGAACCGGCATCTGCCTGATGATCGAACGGGACCCTATCACCACCGCCAAGGAGGTCGCCAGCCTCGACCTCATCTCCAACGGCCGCTTCATCTTCGGCATTGGCGGAGGATGGAACGCTGAGGAGATGGAGGACCACGGAACCAATTTCAAGCGGCGCTGGCGGATTCTCCGCGAGAACATTCTGGCAATGAAAGCAATATGGACGGAAGAGGAGCCGGAGTTCCACGGTCGTTACGTGAACTTCGACAAGATGTGGGCCTGGCCCAAGCCTGCCCAGAGGCCCCATCCGCCAATTCTGATGGGGGGCGACGGCCCCACTACCTTCGACCGCGTCCTGGAGTATTGCGATGGCTGGATGCCCATCAGCGGCCGTGCTGCCGAGGGCCCCGGGCTGCCCGAGAAAATTCAGATACTGAAGAACCGTGCTGAAGATATTGGCCGCGACCCTGACTCGATCAACATCACCGTATTCGGTGCCCGGCCCGAGCCTGACAACCTGGCCCGGATGGAGGAATACGGCGTAGACCGCGTCCTCTTCAGCCTCCCATCGGAGAAGGCCGACACCGTAACGCCGATCCTCGACGACTGCGCCAAGCTGTTGTAAGAGGCTACGAGATTCCAGCTGCCGACGACGGGGCGTACTCTTGGGCGCCCCTATTCGTTCTCCCGGCTCACCAGTTGCGTCTCAATGCGTGCCAGGATGTCCCGGATCTCTGCCAGTACCTCGCTCGGCGCGTCCTCTGCTGACTGTGAACTCGGGGCACCTGCCCGGCCTGACTCGGCATCGATGACCTGCTGCCGCTGCGCCAACACTGGGTTGCGAAACGCCTCGGCATCGACCACGCGGATCAGGTTACCCTCGGAGCTGGAGTATTGGCCTGACGAACCCGCCGTCTCGACCTTCAGGCCTCGAAGCCCGTAGTGCCTCATCAGCGGACCGTCATGCAGCCTGACATCGGTAATTCGATTGAGTGGGATCGTGGACTCCTTGCGGAAAAACACTCCTATCCTGATTTCCACGGCGTTCGTAGTCAGTCGTGCCGATACGCGGCGCAGGTATTCCGGTCCGTACCAGAAACTGAACAGCCACCAGAACGGTATCAGGAGGATCCCCACTACGATTATGGACAGGACTACGATGCCAAGCACTCTCGCCCATCCAATGATCTTGCGGTCAAACTGCGCCTCCGCAATCACGTTGCCCGTAACGGCTGCCACAGCATTTGCTCCTTAATTTTTGGAAATGTCCATCCTGCCT
Source organism: Dehalococcoidia bacterium (assembly GCA_965219395.1). Taxonomy (GTDB): domain Bacteria; phylum Chloroflexota; class Dehalococcoidia; order Lucifugimonadales; family UBA3495; genus VXOI01. The sequence continues at coordinate 1,445,229 of CBDCNN010000002.1, read as the reverse complement.
GCTGCGACAGCGGTTGCTACTCGGATGCACTCCTGGTAAGCGGCAGCAGGGCAAACACCACGGCAGCCAACCCAAACAGTGCGGCGATGTAATACATTGTCTCCGTAAAACCCATCGTCTGGTAAATAGCCCCAGCGACCAGGGCCGACCCGGCCGACATCAGGAAGGCGATGCAGGCCACCACGCCCAACCCGGTAGAGGCCACCTCGCGACCTACCACATCAAATACTGCCGCAGTCAGGATGGGCTGGTCCGGATAGAGAAACAACCCCATCAACGCCACCGCTAGCGTGAGTGTGATGCCGTCGTTGAAAGGGACCATGGCCAGGGCCACAAGGCAGGACCAGATCAAACCCGGCACCAGCACCTGCTTGCGCCCAACGCGGTCCGAGAGATACCCGGCTACGGGCTTGGCCGCGATTCCAATCACGATTAGCAACGCGATGTGAAAGCCGCGCCAGGCAGGATTCATGCCCAGCTCGTTTCCAAGGTAAAGGGGCAGCACGGTAACCAGCGAGATCAGGCACATGCCCCGGAGCCCACGAACAAACGTCAGACCCCACAGTATAGGATTTCGCAACAGGCGGCGGGTCATCTCCAGCCTTCGAGCCATCGTCGGCGAATCAGCGGCCGCTCCTGAACCGGTGCTCACATGTCCAATGTGCCGGAACATCCAGACGGCCATGAACCCGAAGAAGAATGGAGCGATAGCGTAGATGCTGAGCAGGCCCCTCCAGCCAAGGAATGTCAGCAGTACGCCCGTTGCCAGCGGGCCGACCACGTCGCCGAAACCGCCGCCCACCCCGTGCATGGCAAGTGCGGTCCCACGCCGTTCAGCGAAGTGATGAGACAGCGATGCCGAGGCGGGGAGGTGCCATACTGAATGGGAGATGGCTACCACAGCGATACCGAGCAGGAGCAGCCAATATACCGGCGACACTCCCATGACCAGTGAGCCTAAAGCGGCCAGTGTGAGACAACCTGCAAGAAGTAGCCCCCAGTGGCGCCTCAACACATCAACGACCACGCCGCCTGGCAGCGCTATCAGTCCCGCAGCGAGGTCGCGGGCCGACATCACTCCGGCTGCGCCGACGGTGTTAAGGCCGAAGGCCATCTGGATCTCAGGAAGGGCAACGGCAAAGCTCTGGACGATCCAGTGGAACGTGGCGTGTCCCGACGCCAACCCCGGCATCATCAGGCGGCGGGATGTTCCTGAAACGTTATCTGCAGCGGCGTGTTCTTGGGCCATCAATCTTTGCCGTTTTACGGAATGCCCTACGGGGGCCCTTGATGCTACAAGACACCCGGTAACTTATCAGGTGCCGATCCGCACGGGATCGAAGACGTCGCGGACTGAGCGAATGATGGACATCGCGGTGAGTCTGCCTGTCTTGGGGTTCTCGGAGGGGATGTTCTCGATATGGACCTGCAGCAGGCCGAATTCGCCTTCCACAGTAATGTCATGGCAGTTGCGGGAAAGCTCCGGGTCAGCAACAATGTGAACCGTGGTGCGGTCGGGGCCTATGCCGGCAAGGCTCACTGCTGCCGACACATTCAGGTTGGAGGGGAACCCTTGGCAGGCTTCGCGGGCCGAGCCACAGAACACTTCCAGAGGTTCGGTCAGATCTGCGACAGGGATCTCGTTCTCGATGAGGTAGGGCGCTCCCTCCAGCGCTGCGATGGGCTTGCGAGAGGCCATCTCTACCCGATCGACGTGGCCCTGGCAGGCCGACTTGATGCCGTCGAGGCCGGCGATGGCCCCAGAAGGAGCATACAAGCGGCAGCTTGTCGCTCTTGCCTGCTCAATGACCTCGGGATGTTCCAACAGCGCGCCGATGCTGATGATCATCAGGTCTTTGCCTGCCTCAAAGGCCGCCTCTGCCAGCTGCGGCACTACGTGGCCTCCGGCCGTCTCGATCAGGAGAGATGAACGCTCAACCAGCTGATCCAATTCGAGGTATGGCGGAGGAGAGTCCAGTGTCTCGAGGAACTCCAGGGCGGAGGCCGAAGTGCGGCTAGTCACACCAGCGACCGTCACACCCAACTGACCGGCCTCTCCAGCTCGAAGGATCGAGCGCCCGATGGAGCCACAACCCACTATGCCTATGGCCTGAATCATGCAGGGTCCTCCGGCGCAACTCTACCACAAAAGGAAAAGGGCCACCCCTAGCGGGATAGCCCCTGAGCTCAGGCCTTCCACTCGTCTAGCGGCGTATGGTGCTGAAGCAGTCGCTGCAATATACGGGCCTGTCGCCGCGGGGAACAAAGGGAACCATGGTATCTACGCCGCACTGGTCACAGACCACCGGGTGCATTTCCCGAGGACCTCCGCCCATTCCACCTACGCGCTGCTGGCTCTTGCGAGCGCTGCGACAGGGGGAGCAACGCTTGGGGTCGTTGGTATAGCCACGTGAAGCGAAGAACTCCTGCTCTCCGACGGTGAAAATGAACGGCGCCCCGCACTCCACACAAGTCAGTTCCTTATCAGCCAATGCCATTCGGATAACCTCCAGATATTTGGGTAACCAAGGGCTCAGTCCAGGTTATCCGAGGCAGCGGTAACGGATTCTGTAACCAACAGCAGGACACCTTAACTTGCGCCAAGTTCATTATAGCATCAACCGCCTTTGTAAATGCGGATGACGCACTGAGATTCGCGACTCGTTACCGGGCCAGGAGTTATTCCTGCGCCGGGAGAAAGGCGTTGGGAACAATGGTACTGCCAGTCCCGACGGCGGTCGTGTCGCCGCGCTGATTCTGCACTTCGATCTTGACATTCACCTTCTGGCCGTTAGCCTCCAGAGAGGTTTCGGTGACCTCCGCAGTGAAGGTTATGGTATCGCCGGGCCTAACGGGGCGGAGAAAGCGGAGGTCGACCATGCCCGTGTGGTTGAATACTTCGCTGCCGAAGTGCCGCCGCATGAGTTCCAGGGCAAAGCTGATAGACATTCGTCCCGAGGCCACCGTACCGGAGGTGCCAAGGGTCTCGCGGGCAGCCTCCTCATCCGTAAATTGGGATGGGCCGGAATGGCCGGCGCTGCCCTCAAACAGGTTAATGGCCTCCTGGGTGATTTCCTTGTCCAACGGCGCCACAGCATCGCCCTCGTAGTAGCTACGCACTACCCTTCCCATTTCTTGCCCACCTCCCAAGGTTGCTTCAGCTCGTGGGTAATCACGCGGTCGATGAGACGGCCATCCTCGTCCACAGACACCGCCTCAGTAACGATGTAGTTCTTGCCCCGGCGCAGGTACTTGTCCGCGACCCAGGCCGTTACTGTGAGCCTCTTACCGGGGACGGGAGAGTTGTAACAGTGGAAGGCGCAGCGGGCATTTACGGAGCCGTTATCCGAGTACTTGGCATTGAACTGCCGCACGTCCACCTTATGGGAAATGGTCGGAAAGGCAGCGTCTGGATCCATGACACCCCGCCGATATCCGTCGATCATCTCCTGGGTCAGAACGTACTCGTACCTTTCAAAGGTCTCGCCCACCTCGAGGGCATCCCAGTCGAGGGGCACACGATTGTCGGCTTCAACCATGATTAACTCTCCAAGTTAGACGTTGGTTATTCCTTCCAGAGAGTCCAAGCGTGAAAGCGGTCGCCGACCAAAACGGCTAGCGGCCTTTCCACACCGGAGGGCGCTTTTCAGCGAAGGCGCGAGGGCCCTCGGCGAAGTCCTCAGTGCGGGTGAGGGTGGAAAAGAGCACATTTTCAAAACGCAGTGCATCTTCCAATACCCGTCCGAGGCTGCGGATCATGGACTCCTTGGCTGACCGCACGCCCAAGGGGCCATTGGCGCATATGGCGTCGGCGTATCGCTCCGCGGCGGAGGTCAACTGATCGAGAGGCACGACTTCACTCACAAGCCCGATGCGAAGGGCCTCGTCGGCGCCGATGTGTTCGCCGGTGAGCTGCATTCGGAGGGCGTTTCCCAGGCCAACGATGAGAGGGAGGCGAACCGTGCCACCATCGCAATGGTGGAAGCCGCGGCGCACCTCCGAGCAGCCAAAGACCGCGTTCTCAGATGCCACGCGGATGTCGCAGGCCAAAGCCAATTCCAAGCCGCCAGCCAGCGCGTAACCGTTGACGGCGGCGATGATGGGCTTCCAAATGTTCACACCACGAGTGATGCCCCCAAATCCGGGACGGTCGGCATCCTGACGCAGGTCGTAGATGTCTCGCTCACCCAAGATTGGAGTGTACGTCTTCAGGTCGGCACCAGCGCAGAAGGCCCGGTCGCCCTCTCCCGTGATGACAGCCACCCAGGCAGCGGGGTCATCGCGAAACGTTTCCCACACCCCGATGATTTCGGTCTGCTGCTGGGGCCCAAGCGCATTCATGGCCTGGGGCCGCCGGATGGTAATGTAGGCGGTATGCCCTCGGAGCTGGTAATCAATATCCGGCATCTGCGACTTCCTTATAGACCACAGCCCGACGCTTATGCCGAGCCGATGCTCTTTATCCTAACACCCCATTTTACAGGCCCTCAAATCGAATGCATGCAGGTTCTGGGCGATACGACATGTGCGAGCTTAGAAAAGGTTACGATTCCGGTGGTTGAGTTTAATTCCCATCCTGCAAGTAAAGTGCTTTGGATCCCGCTCCACACCCCTGATCAGCTCGAGGCAGGCTGTTCACAGGGATGACAATCGTTCGGCAGTTTGGAGAGTTGGCGTCCTGCCGGGTCGAGGGCCGGGTATACGAAGGGGTCAGGGGTCCCCTGTTTTGATTTTGCGGGCATTCGGACCACTGATTTGGGGTATCAAAGGGGTAGCGAATAAGCACAGGATTCGCGTTCCTGCGGCAAGAACGGATCAAGCAAAGGACAGAGGGTCGGCGACCGAACCTCCGCGGAGAGCAAGAGCGATAAAAGCATGCCGCCAAGGATTGGGCAGCTTGCCGCTGACATCGGGGCGTGCGACACTAGCCGCCATAGTCAGAATGGGACTGGAGGCTTGATAATGAAGTTGGCGCTCTACGACGATTTTCGCCTTGGCGTTATCAAGGACGACAAGATCGCGGACGCGATGGCGGCAGTGGAGGGGATGACTTTTCGTCGCCCGCAAGACCTAATCGAGGAGGTCATCATAAACTGGGAGGAGATGCGGCCGCGCATCGAGTCGGCGGTAGAGGGGCAGGAGGGCGTGCCGCTGGGCAGTGTGCGCCTGCGGGCGCCGGTCCCAAGGCCACCAAAACTGATCTGCGCCGCAGTGAACTACCTGGAGTTCGGGATGCGGGAACCGGCGGTGCTGGACGGTTTCCTAAAGGCCTCCAACGCGGTTATTGGAAGCGGAGACACTTGCGAACTGCCGCCGGCACCGGCATCTGTGTTTCACCACGAGCCGGAGCTGGCGTTCGTGATAGGGCGCACAGCTCGGAAAGTGGAGCAGGACGAGGCACTGTCCTACGTGTTCGGCTACACCAACTTCCTGGACATGTCGGCCCGAGGGCTGACCGGGGCTGTAGGAAACAGCTTTTTCCTGGGCAAGTGCTGGGACACATTTGCGCCCATGGGGCCAGCACTGGTAACGGCGGACGAGATTGGCGACCCGCAGAACCTGCAGGTGCGGCTGTGGAACAACGAGGAGCCGCGCCACGATTTCCCGACCAGCGACATGGCACACAAGATTCCGGAACTGATCTCAGAGATGTCGAAAATTACTACCCTGGAGCCCGGGGACGTCATCGCCACAGGGGTCAACCACCAGCACATAGGCGCAGTCCAGAACGGCGACGTTCTGCGGATGGAGATCGAGGGCCTTGGCCCGCCGCTAATCATCAATGTGTCGGACCCGTCAGGCCGGGAATGGCCGCGGGGAATCGACAAGGCTTTTGCCGACATGATCGTAGCAGGTGCGCCGGCGCGGCGGGGGTAGGGAGCGGGTTGATAGTCGCGCCTTGCCAATTTGCTGGATAATACCGGCGACCGTATGATACGGCTGAATCAGAGCCTCCCGATTCAAGCAGGAGGTAAGTCATGACTCAAACATCGACGCTCAACGATTCCCTGGAGTTCGGGCTCTTTGACTGGATCGAGTGGGACAAGTCGGCACCCCACGAGATATTCGAGAACCGCTTGAAGATGCTGGAGTATGCCGACAAGAGTGGATTCCACAGCTACCACCTGGCAGAACACCATCTGACGCCACTAAGCGTGTCGCCCTCACCGTCGGTCTTCCTGGCCGCTGCGGCGCAGCGCACCTCTAACTTGCGGCTGGGGCCACTGGTCTACCTGCTCCCCTTCTACAATCCCATTCGCCTGTACCACGAGATTTGCATGCTGGACAACCTCAGCAACGGGCGCCTGGATCTGGGCGTGGGCCGAGGTGTGTCGCCGATAGAGGCGGAGAAATTCGACGTGGACCTCGCCATCAGCTGGGACGTATTCAACGAGCAGATGGACATGTTCACCAAGGGTTTCACCACAGGGGTACTCAACTATCAGGGCAAGCACTACACCTACGAGGAACTGGAGCTCTGGATCAGGCCCTACCAAAAGCCATATCCGCCGCTGTGGTACGCCAGCAACAACATCGAAACCGTTCCGTGGATGGCGCAGCACAGCTTCAACACCTGCCATGTCTTTTCCGATAACGCTGCGACCAAAGAACACTACGACCTGTACAAGCGTGTCTGGAACGCCGAACGGATGCCGGACGGCCTCAACAGCCACGTGGCCGCGCCAAAGCTGGGACTGGTACGGCATGTATATGTGGCGCCAACGGACGAACAGGCGGTGGAGGAAGCGAAACCGGCTTTCGGTGCCTGGTTCCACAACATCAACTACCTGTGGGAAAAGAACGGGTACGATTTCCTCAACTTCATCCGAGACTTTGACGACCTGGAATCCCGCGATATCGTGATTGCCGGATCACCGTCTACGGTCAGGGAACGGGTGCAGCAGGCCATCGACGAGACGGGCGTGAATTACTTCTGCCCGATCTTCGCCTGGGGCGACCTGACGCCGGAGCAGGTAATGCGTTGTATGGAGCTGTTCGTGGACGACGTGATGCCGAACCTGCGTCCGGGCAACCGGGGTTAGGCTGACAGAGAGGAGAGTCCTGATGTCCGACGGCAATGCGATAACCTCCCTGGAGGCAGCTTCTATTCAGAGAACGATCGAGGCACTGGGAACGCGCAACGTCGAGGCCTTCCTGGTTCAGAGCAGGGAGGCGGCGCTGGAAAAGCTGAAGGAGCTGGTGCCCGAGGGCTCGGAGGTCTTCGTCAATACGTCTGAGACGCTTGCCACCATCGGATACACCGAGTACATGCACGGCAACGACCGGTACGTGAACCTGCACGACAAGATGATTGCACAGCCGGACCCAGCGGCTCAGCGGGAGTTCAGACGCAAAACCACGACCGCGGAATACTTCGTGGGCAGCGTACAAGCCATCGCGGAGACTGGTGAGATTGTCATCGCCAGCAGCTCCGGCAGCCAGATTGGCGCTTATTCCTACGGCGCGCGACGGGTGGTGCTGGTGGCAGGAACGCAAAAGATTTGCGCTACGTTGGCAGAAGCGGAGGCCCGCACGCGAGGTTACACTCTTGACCGGCACGACCAGTGGCTGGAGGACCAGGGCAGGGCGGCCACGCCCATCGGCAAATACCTGGTCCTAGAGCACGAACCGGTGGTGGGCCGTATCACGCTGGTGCTGATCCCCGAAATCCTGGGCTGGTAGAGCGGAGAGGGCCGCAAAATCCTCGCGCCAGGCGCCCTGTGCCATGAGAGTTATTGACATTCACGCCCATATCAGCCCCGGTGGCCTTCTCAAGGAGATGGCAGCGGGGCGAAACTGGCACGGGGTACCAGCAGCAGAACTGTTGCCCGTTCACGAATACACACTGCGCACGATGTGGACACCAGAGCAACGCCTTCAGGAAATGGACCAGCTCGGCGTTGACGTTCACGTGCTGTCCACGAACTCGTTTCTCTATTTCTATGAACGCGACGAAGCTCTCGCTGCCGCAATGGCGCGGGAGTGCAATGAATATGTTTCGCAACTGACCGAAGAACATTCCGACCGATTCGCTGGCTTTGCGACGTTGCCGATGCAGGATGTCCGGTCGTCCATAGACGAACTGGAGCGGTCGGTCGAAGTCCTGGGCCTCAAGGGCGCAATGATCGGCGACAACGTCAACGGGGCCACCTATGATGACCCGTCGTTCATGCCGCTCTGGAAGGCGGCGGAGTCGCTCGGGGCCGTGATGTTCATACACCAGTCAGGGGATACAGCGGTGTCCCCACGCAGCGCCCGCTATCACCTGCCCAACAGCATTGGGAACCTGGTGGACCGGACGGTAACCTTCGCCTCTTTCGTGTATGGCGGAGTGATGGACGCCTGTCCCGACCTGAAAGTCTGCCTGGCCCACGGAGGCGGCTTCGCGTGCTACGGCGCTGGCCGTTTGGACCGGGGATGGCAGGTGAGGCAAGAGGCCCGCGTACACATCGAGCAGCCCCCAAGCTCCTATCTGGGCAGGTTCTGGTACGACTGTCTTACCCACGACGAGCGAACCCTGCGTTATCTGATCGACACCGTTGGCATCGACAAGGTGGTGTTCGGGACAGATTGGCCCTTCGACATGGGCGTCGATGACCCAGTCTCGTGGGTGCGCAATATGACCAGGCTGACCCGTGAGGAGAAAAACTCGATACTGGGTGGTAATATCGCAACTTTGCTGGGGCTTTAGGGCGAACCCCTCCGGAACCCGAGGTTTACTTTTATTGGTAGGGTCGCCATGTTCTGGGGGCCGTGATCCTTTCGCACCCTGCATTGATCCTCCCGGAAGGTTACGCTCCAGTGCCTCGATGCTCCAGTGGGCTCGTACCGCCTCAAGCTGCCGCTTTGCCGATGCCTCCATACTGCTGATGTAGTACCTGGCATGCACTGTGGTGCCAGTGTCTGTTTCCCGCCGGCACTCCACCTTCACCACCGAGCGCAGCCCAGGCCAGTCCCCGGCAGTGCTCAGGTATTCCAGGCAGGCCGGGTCGTCTATAGCCCAGCACTCTCGCCGTTCGATATCGCAACTTTGCTGGGGCTTTAGGGCGAACCCCTCCGGAACCCGAGGTTTACTTTTATTGGTGCCGTCTACTCGTCGGGGGAGCTTACTGAGGACAAGTCATGAGCCTCCGATTCCGACTTGGTAAGTTCTCGGAGAAAGGTGGTGGCATAGGAACCATTGGGTAGAGTGAATTCTGCCACATAGCCATCCTCAGACCTGTACAGCACGATGTCCTCGGGGCGAACGCGGCTTATGCGCCAGGCACCGCGGGTGTGTCGGCGAAAATCACTGCGCCGCAGGGCAAAATGCTCGAGCACCTGCGTTTCCAATTCTGCCGCTTTCTCCAAACCTCCCGACACCTTCCGGCCATAGAGGGGCAGAACGGCGCTGATCTCCAGCCTGGCTGCCCTTTCAGATTCGGCTAAAGGATCACCAACCAGAAACATACCGCCGGTATCGTGGCGGCGGGCGCGATCCCCAGACAAGACACTGCTGTAAATTGCTGACTCGATGCGACGCTTGAGGTACCAATTGAACAGGTGTGCCTGCAAAGCTGATATAAAGAAGTCGTTGAGCCTGCGTCCCCCAGGAACCTTCTCGCCTCGAAGCATCCGCACGGCGTCAATGGCATTGCTGTTGAACCGGCCGAACCTCTGGGGTCCAAAGTAGTTGGGCAACCCAAGGGTCTGCAGCCGATTCACGACTGCCTGGCCGCGCCCTTGCCAGTCTGCTCCTGCGTGCCGGACCCGAACTTCGAACCGGTTGCCGCGCAGATGGCCCCGCCGCAACCTTGTGTCGTGCCTGGAAACCTCGATCACTCGCACGCCGTCCAGTGTGTCCAGGGCCTCCAGCGCGAGGGCGTGCCCGGCCGGGACGCTGAGCCACTGCCGTGTGATTGCATGCTTGTCTTTCAGACCGGCGACTCCGACCTTGTCGTAGGGGACTCCTCGCTCACGAAGGGCGGCAACCAGGTCATGGGTGTTCAGTCCTCGTTTTTCCACATAGGCGTAGGCGAAGTCGCCCTCGCCGCTGGGATTTGAGCGCGCTATTTCCGAGACGCCGAAATCCTCGAGGCAAACGCGGGTGCGGCCTCCCGTACCGGGGAGGTCGGCGGTGATGGTGGGCAACACCGACCAGTCGAACCTGAACTCATCCAGGTCGACTGCTGCAGCGATTTCCCTCTCTCCGCCCTGGTTCATACTTGCAAATCCAAGGGGCGGGTTTGCGGCCCGCCCCTGCGACAAGCTTCAGAGATCCTGCTGGCCAATCAGCCCAGACCCTTGGCCCGGAAAATGTCGTTGGCCGCGTCGATGGCAGCACGAGTGAAGGGTATACCACCATAGAAGCAAGCGTGGACGAACACCTCCACAATCTCCTCCGGGGTAAGGCCTATATGCAGTGCGCCGTTGATGTGGCTGCGCAGCGGGCCCTCACGGCCCAGGACACTCAGGCAGGCCAAGGTGCAGATGGAACGGTCTGCCAACTCCAGACCTGGACGGTTCCAGACCGAACCCCAATAGTATTCTGTGCTGAGTCGGTTGAATTCCCGCTCGGCCTGAGTTACCGGGCCCGGACGATTGGGGTCCGAAGGTCCCATCAGCTCTTCACGCCGGGCAGCGCCTCGGTTGAACAGGTCCTCAGGCGTTTCTTCAGGATCGAAGACCAGCTGAGGTTCGAAGTTGATCCCTTTTGCGTCGAATACCTCCTTGGCTATGCCCATCGAATTGAATGCCGTAGGCACTCCGCCGTACCAAGAGGCATGAATCATGACCTCTATGACCTGCTGCGGGGTGAGGCCCAAGTTCAGAGCGTTGGCAACGTGGCGCGTCACCTGATTTTCCCGCTGAAGCACGGTCAGGGCCGAAAGGGTGACCATCTCCCGTCGGTGAATGGGCAGACCCGGGCGCTGCCAGATGGTACCGAACAGTGCCTCCATGGCGATGCGGTGCAGGTCAGGGGCGACCTCCTGAGAGGCGGGCACGGAGCCGCTCCCGATGGGGCCACCACCAGTAAACTTGGACCTCGTATCCAGACCCTTCTCGAAACGTTCGTTGAGGGTTGTCATTTCAGTCTCCGGCTATGGGTTAGTTAAGGTGGGCCACCTTGGGGGCCACCTGCTCCATCAGCAATTGTTGCGAACGTTGAACCAGCGTGTGGTCGTCGGGATCCTGGGTAATGCCCAGCAGACATCCGAAGCCGCCCGTCTCCTCATAGGATTGCTCGATCTTGTCCACTACCTCAAACGCATCGCCGACGATCCAGATGTTCTCCATCATGTAATCGACGGTAACGTCCTCGTCGGCCATGTTCGGGTCGCTCTTGAGCTGGTTGAGGATGCCGCCTGCGCGGCGGTTTTTCCACTGGTGATCCTCGAAGGGCTTGCCAAGAACGATGCGTGCTTCCTCGCGGGCAGACTCAGGAGTCTCTCCGACGTAGATGTCGCGCCCGAGGCGCAACTCGCTGCGATCGGCCACCCTGCCTGTGCTGGCTGCTCCCTGTTCACAGGAATGCCACAAGTCCGGGACGAACTTGTTGGGCAAGTTGGTCATAGGGATCCAACCCCTTTCGCCGGCCATACGGATCGTCTCGGTGTTTGGCGACGAGGCCGCAACACCGATGGGCGGATGTGGCTGCTGGTAGGGCTTGAAGTAGAGACGGCGACCCAGTTCGGCCATTTCCTCCGGGGCGTGAACCTGGAAGTACTTGCCCTCGTATCCGAACTTGCCGCTCTCGGCGTGCTCCCAAAGGCCAAGAACGACCTCAAGCGCCTCCCGGCCTCGCTCTCTCACATCGTCCATGCTGTCGTACTCGACGCCGTAAAGCTGAAGGTCTGTGGGGAGGGACCGGAGGCCAATTCCCCAGTAGAACCGCCCTCGGGCCATATGGTCGAGCATGGCGATGCGGTGGGCCGTGTCCACCGGGTGGTGAAGGGGCATCATGGTCACACCGGTGGCAAGAATGATGTTCTCAGTCAAGGCCAGCGCCTGGGCAATGATCAGTTCGGGAACCGGGGCGTTCTCCCAGGTCTCAGTGATGTGCTCGCCGATCCAGGCCTCGCGCACCCCGAGCTTGTCGGCCTGAACAATCAGCTCGATGTCGCGGTCGTATGACTCTGAGGGCGACCGCCGAGGGGGATGCAGCGGCATCATAAATAGTCCAAATTCCATCTAGGCTCCTCCAGATATTCCGTATGAGGTAAAAGTGCTTCTGTCGATGATCATTGCTCCAGAACGCCTAGGTTCGGGGCGTCGGAACCGGGATGCCGGAGATGTTTACGCGCACCGACCACAGCTTGTCCCAACTGGTGAAGAACAGCGTCTTCCAGTCGCCACCGCCGAAGCACATGTTGGTGTGCAGGGGCGCCCCGGTCTCTATGCTGCCCAAGTGCTTGCCGGACGGGTCGATGATCCAAATGCCTCCGGAGCCACCGACATAGACGTTGCCCTCGATGTCGACCTTCATGCCGTCGGGAATGCCGGGGCGTTCCCCGAGGTTGTGGCTGAAAACACGGCTGGTGGCCAACGCCAAGGTGCCGTTGGGCTGCATATCGAATGCCCGCAGATGGCCTATCCGGGAATCTATGATGTACAGCACGCTCTCATCAGGTGAGAAGGCGAGGCCGTTGGGGCCGATGTAGTCGCGCACCAGCAGAGTGATGGTGCCGAGGTCGGGAGAGACCCGGTAGACGCCCGGGAAGTTCAGGTCGGACTGGGTCTGCACCGGCATTCCGGCGTTAGGATCGGTGAAATAGATGGCGCCGTCGGACTTGACCACGACATCGTTGGGGCGGTTGAGGGGGCGCCCCTGAAAGCTGTTGGCGACGACGGTGATGCTGCCGTCCGGTTCAACCCGGGATACCCGGCGTCCGTCGTGCTCACAGGCGACGAGGCGGCCCTGAGGGTCGCGAGTTAGGCCGTTGGCACGGTTGGTGGGTTCGGTGAAGACCGAAACTCCATCGCCCTCGGCCCACTTCATACGCCGGTTATTGTGGATGTCGCTGAACAGGAGGTAGTTGCTCTCCTGCCACCAAACCGGGCCTTCGGCGGGACCCTGTTCTCCGCCAAACCCTCCGGCCAGCTCGTTGATGGGCTGCGAGGTTGAGATTATGCGCTCGAGTGCCGGGTCGTGGGCCACGATGGGCATAGCTGCCTCCGCATTCCTGTAGTGGTGTATCGTATCCGGTCGCGACAGAAAGGGGGAGGTCTCGCTAGTCAGACAGGGGTACAGTGGCGGTAACGCGAGGCCGGTCGCCGACTGCCCGAGTGGTGTGGCCATGGCCTGTCAAATCCTCTGCCAGCATGGCGTGGCCGGGGCCGAAGCGGTGCAGGGTGCCGTCGCCCAGGCCAATCTCAACCTCCCCGTCGAGGGTGATGACGAACTGGCGACGAGGGGCCACGTGCCAGTCGCTGAAATAGCCTGGTTCGAAGGTGCGGAAGACTATACCGGTGGTGGACTGCAGCGCGGCCAGTTCGGGATGTGATTCGGGGTTCATCTCCTCGATGTGGGACTGGCCGTCGTCGCCGGTATAAAGCCTGGCGATGCTCATATCGTTAGCCTCCACTATTTGCTCCTGACTGTGGCTGCCAGTGTAGCCCCGCAGTGGACAGGCGTCAAAAAGCAAGCGGCCACGGTCCCAGCCCAACAATGGCCGCCTTGCCAGACGGGCCGGTGGATTACTGAGAGGCCTGGAGCACTTCCTGGACGGTGCCCGACAACCGGGCGTCGCCGCCGAATGCAGGGCCGGTGGTACCGTTGAGGAACTTGGCCATGACCAGTTTGTAAACGGTGTTCGGGAAGGGAATGTAGCCAGTCTCACTAACCAGACTGCGGTTGCCGCTGTCCAGGTAGTATTCCACGAAGGCCTTTACGTGGGGCTGGTTCAGCGCGTCCGAGGCTACGTAGATGAACAGCGGGCGAGACAGAGGCGCGTATGTGCCGTTGTTGATGGTCTCGTCCGTGGGCAGCACGCAGCCATCGCCGCCGTCGACGGCAACCAGCTTCAGCAGGTCGGCATTCTCGCCGTAGTAGGCGTAGCCGAAGTAACCAAGGGCGCCCCTGTCGCCGGCAATGCCAGTTACGAGGACGTTGTCGTCTTCGCTGGGCAGGAAGTCGGCGCGAGAGGCCTGAGACTCACCGTTGACGGTCTCGGTGAAGAAGTCGAAGGTGCCGGAGTCAACGCCTGGGGCATACAGGCCGAGGTTCTGGTCAGGCCATTCAGGGCGCACCTGGTCCCACTTGGTGATGACCTCCTCGGCCTCGGGCCGCCAGATGGCGTGCAGTTCGTCAACGGTCATGCACTCTATAAAGTCGTTGGCCGGGTTGACCATCACGCTCAGGCCGTCGATAGCGACCGGGAGCTCGATGTAATCGACGCCACCCTCGGCACAAAGGTCGACCTCTTTCTGCTTGATGGGCCGGGAGGCGTCTGTGATGGCGGTCTCGCCAGCGCAGAATTTCTTGAAGCCGCCGCCGGTGCCGGACACACCGACGGTAATCTTGACATTGCCGTCAGTGGCCTTGCCGAACTCCTCTGCCATTGCCTCGGTGATGGGGAAGACGGTGCTGGAGCCGTCGATGCTGATGTCGCCTTCCAATTCCGAGAGGTCCGCCATCATTGCGGAGCCCTCCATCGTTCCCATGGACATCTTGAGCACTTCCTCGACGGTGCCGTGGATACGGGCGTCGCCGCCGAAGGCAGCGCCAGTAAAGCCGCCAAGAAACTTGTCCAGCGTCAGGGCGTAGACGTCGTCGGGGAGGGGGATGTAACCAGTCTCACTGATGAAGTCCCGGTTGTTGATGCCTAGGTAGAACTCCACGAATGCCCTGATATGTTCCTGCTGCAGGGCCGAGGAGGAGACGTAGATGAACAGGGGGCGGGACAGCGGCGAGTAAGTGCCGTTGTTGATGGTCTGGTCGGTGGGTAGTACGCAGCCGTCGCCGCCGTCGATGGCGACCAACCTCAGACGGTCGGCGTTCTCGCCGTAGTAGGCATAGCCGAAGTAGCCCAGCGCTCCCTGATCGTTGGCTATGCCGGTGACCAGGACATTGTCGTCTTCGCTGGGCAGGAAATCGGCGCGAGAGGCCTGAGACTCGCCGTTGACGGTCTCGGTGAAGTAATCAAAGGTCCCAGAGTCAACGCCGGGGGCATACAGGCCGAGCTTCCGGTCAGGCCATTCGGGGCGCACCTGATTCCAGTTGGTGATGACCTCCTCGGCCTCCGGCCGCCAGATGGTGTGGAGCTCGTCGATGGTCATGCATTCGACGAAATCGTTGTTGGGGTTTACCAGCACGCTGAGGCCGTCAATGGCGACGGGCAGCTCTATATACTCGATGCCGTTCTCAGCGCACAGTTCTACCTCATTCTGCTTGATAGGTCGCGACGCATCGGAGATGACGGTCTCACCGGCGCAGAACTTCTTGAAGCCGCCGCCGGTCCCCGATACACCCACGGTTATCTTGACGTTGCCGCCGGTAGAGTTGCCGAACTCCTCGGCCATAGCCTCGGTGATGGGGAACACGGTGCTGGACCCATCGATGTTGATGTCTCCCTCCAGCTGGGCGATCATCCGGGGGTCGGTGGTCGGGAATCGCTTGTTGGCTCCCAGGGAGCCAGAGGTCTGCGACGAAGTCTTCTGAGCCGAGGAGTCTGCGGGAGCTTCCTCCGTGGCGTCTCCGCCGCCGCAAGCCACCACGGCGAGGGCGAGCACGCCGATGAGCAGGACCACGGCGAGGGCCAGAAAGTTACCGGCAACCTCAATCAGGTCGGGGCGCATTTATCCTCCTAATCTTTATGGAAACCGGTTGGGGCCGCCGGACCATACCCGGCGAGGCGTCCGACGGGTTCCCTTCCGACAGGGAACCCAGGCCAGCGAGCGGCGGCCAGCACGATTTGGCGGCTGACGGCGTTGTCAGACTGCGGGGCGTCGCTGGGGGCAATCCCCAATTTGATGAGCCGGGGCGCCTCCTTGGAGACCGGACCGGGCACGTTTGGGCGGCGGCAGGGCAAATAAGAAGCCCCGATTTTTCGGGGCTTGCAGGGCGAATCCGGAAGGGTGGAAGAAGCTGAGAGGTCGATTCCGGGATGATTAAGAAGCCTCTCAAGAAAAGAGGCTTCTTTCGTTTCAATGATCTAATCACTGCCCTTTCCTAGTAAAGATGGCAACTGACCAAGTGCCCGCTGCCGACATCCTTGGTAACGGGCACATCGACGGAGCAACGGTCCATGGCGAAGGGGCACCTCGGGTGGAACCGGCAGCCGGCCGGCGGGTTGATGGGCGAGGGGACCTCGCCCTGCAGCACAATCTCCTCCCTGGTGTCGTCCGGGTGGGACGGCAGAGCGGCGGAGAACAGCGCCTTGGTGTACGGATGCAGGGGGTTCTCGTAGAGGTCCTCGGTGGGGCTGTATTCGACGATCTGGCCGAGATACATCACCGCGGTGGTCTGGGCCATGTACCGGACGGTGGCCAAGTTGTGGGCCACCAGCAGGTAGGCCACGCCGGTCTCCTGCTGGAGGTCAACGAGCAGGTTCATCACCTGGGCGCGGATGGACACATCGAGAGCCGAGACGGGCTCATCGAGGATTATCAGCTTGGGGTAGGAGGCCAGGGCGCTGGCGACGGCGACCCTCTGCCGCTGTCCGCCGCTGAACTCGTGGGGGTAGAGGTCGGCCTGAGCCGTCTGCAAGCCCACCTGGTTCATCACCTCGTCGACCCGGTCGTCGCGCTCCTGCCTGGTCACGTCGCGGTTGACGACGAGGGCCTCGGAAACGATGTCGCGGACGCGCATCCGGGGGCTAAGGGAGGACCAGGGGTCCTGGAAGACGGCCTGGACCTGGGTGCGGTATTCCTTCAGCTCCGGGCCGCGGAAGTCCTTGATGTCCTTGCCGTCGAGGAAGATGTTGCCGCCGGTGGGTTCCTCGAGGCGGAGAATCAGCTTGGAGGTGGTGGTCTTGCCGCAGCCGGACTCGCCGACCAGGCCGAGGGTCTCGCCCTCGTTAATGGTGAAACTGATGCCGTCCACCGCCTGCACATAGCCGACGGTCTTCATCATTATCAGTCCCTGGGTCACGGGGAAGTACTTGGTGAGGTTATCGGCCCGCAGCAGTTCCGTGGGCATGTATGCTCCCGCTGCCACTCCATCAAAAAGCCTAGTGCACTCCCCGGCGACCGCCTGAGTGCCGGTTACACCAATGGAGGGCCAAAGCCTTAGATAACTAGTAAACACGGGCTGTTTGCGCCTGTCAAGCATCGCGGCCGGGGCAACCAGGGTCTTTTAATATTTTCCTTTCCCTTCAGGGGAGGGACAAGGTGGGGGTGTTCTCTGGTGGTTCACAAAGATGTCGTTTGCCAGCATTTCACCCTCACCCCAGCCCTCTCCCTCAAGGGAGAGGGAGAATTAAAAGACCCTGCAGGGGCAACCAGGACGATTGCAAAGTCATGCCCAGTTCCAACGTGGTGGGTCTATCGAGCCATCTACGGATTCCGGCGGCTCGTCCTTCGACAGGCTCAGGGCTAGCGGTATGGGTGATAGAGGGCGTGTTGGGGCTGGCGGTGTGGGTGATGGAGGGCGTGTTGGGACTGGCGGTGTGGGTGATTGAGGGCGTGTTGGGCGTTGGGGCAGGGGGGATTTCCTGGGAGAGTGGGACGTGCAGCGGCTTTCTGGCGCGTTCAGGCCGCCGGGAGGGCATCGAACTGGAAGACGTTCCAGATCAGGCTTTTCTTCCATGCGCTGGGCAGGAGAACCTGGGCGATGCCCTGGGGATCGGGCTCCTCCTTCTTTTCGCAGTGTCGGCCGATGTGCTTGTGCAGAAACGTAATGGTATCGAGGAACAGGCCCTTTTCGGAGATCTTCCGGGCCAGGGAATGGGAATCGGGGAGGGGTTTCCTGTCGACGGCGGCGACATGCCACTGCTCGCAGAACTCCTCGACCAGGGGCCGGAGGGTGACGACGGCGAGGGGCAGGGCGAGCCTGCGCTCAAGGGCCTCGATGCGGTTGCGGATGTGGCTGAGGGACATGGTTTCTCCTGTGGCCGGATGGCGAGATTTTTGTTTTTTCCGCTCATTTCCGCTCATTTCCGCTCATTTCCGTCTCCTGACTCCTGAGGGAGCGGGAGGGAGCGAGACAAGTGATTTTTCACCCTGGTCTCCGTCCTGCCAGCCATCGTCAGAGTCCCTGGATTCCCGCCCCCGATCGGGTCGAGGACGAGCTTTCGGGGGAATTGCCGATGGCCTTTGGGGCCACGTTTGGGTATGAAAATGGGGTTGGCACAGGAACTCAGCGAGGATTTCACCCCCTCCCTAACCCTCCCCCTCAAGGGAGAGGGAACAGATTTACCCCGATTTTCATGGCAATGGCGAGTTGGCACCGGGGCGACGGCCTAGAGCTGGGGTTTGGTGCTCTTGTCGGCTTCGACAGCCTGCTCGAGGGCGCGGAGTTTCCGGTGCAGTTCGTCGACCTCCCGGTACTTCATGCCGTAGTTGAGCAGATAGCGGGCAGCGCGCATGCGCAAGACCGGGTCGGTGTTCTCGGCGGCAATCCGGGCGAAGATGTTCAGGCACTCGGGAACCAGGGCCTGGACCTGCATCAGGGCGATTTCGTAAGCGTCTTGGCGCAGGCGGTCGAGGGCCGTGCGGAACCGGGGTTCCTCCAGCCAGCGGCGGAGGGTGGACTCGCCGACGCCGGACCTGCGGGCGGCCTCGACGATGGTGGGGGCCGAGAGTACGGCGGGCAGCGCGGACTGCTGGCGGCGGGAAAGACCGGGGACGTCGATGGCCCACCGGTTTTCGCCGGGCTCAGGGGACTTGGGTTCGCCGGGATGACCGGGAGCGGGTTTATCGGGAGCGGGTTGACCGGGACCGGGTTGATCGGGACATGGATCATCGGGACCGGATTGCCATTGGAACGGGGATTCGGGTGGGTTGATGGTTTTAGCAGTCATCGAACGTCAAAGGGCCTCGGTGGCCGTCCCTGATTGGCCCAGCCGCCGGTGTTGCGGGCTTAAGGGCGGGACTGGTGTTATTGTACGTTTGTTCTAGTTTGGGTGTCAAGGGGGGGATGGAGTGGGCAGGGGGATTTGGGTAAACGAGGACATTAGGAGCTCCCCTTAATTGGTCCTAGACGAGATTCAAAGCTCAGTTCATGGTTTGTCCGGCTCGCCTCGTCTTTGAAAAGTCCAGACGGACATTCGAAGTTAGAATGCGTTTGCCCTGATGGAAGGACGATTGCATTTGTTTCAGCTTCGTTCCCGCGCAGGCGGGAATCCAAGTCATTCGGAGTGCATTCTCCATCGAGTTGGAAGGGCCTATCAGGCGTGTGATTAACGCGATTTCTCCCGACTTCCCTCCACTGGATTCCCGCCTGCGCGGGAATGACGGTTCACTCAGCCAGTGAGCAAGGGTTGCTCCTCCAAATGCGATAGCCCTGTGGAGTGGGGCAGGACGATTGCAAAGTCATTCCAAGCATTCAATCCCCTAGTCCCGAGCTCGTCGAAGGAAGGGTGTTCAGAAGCCGTTGATGGTTCGACAGGCTCACCACAACCGGCTTTATGGCGACTTTGCAAACGTCCTGGGAGTGGGGGATTTCTGGAGTGGGTGAGGGGGAAAATGGTGAAAGCCGAGAGATAAATTGATGCGAGATAGTGCCAGTAAAGGATGAAAGAGCCGTCTCCTGTGTGGGATCAAGTAGTCTCCATGGTTGCCAATGCCAACGAGAGATTCTCTCGAAATAGCCTGCCAAGACGGCACCTGTTCAAGAGGGCCGCCAATCGGCAATTCCTCCAAAAGAGACCAGGCTCCGCATTCGAGGAATATCTCTGACAAACTTAGCCCTGTTCCGTTTACCGCTAGGTTCACCCGCAGCCAATAACGCCCGTTCCAGACAACCCTTAGGATCCGATTGGTTCTCCACTTGACTTAGGCTAGAAACTCGGACGGAAAGCCCTGGTTGGGGAGAGGGATTTCGGCAGTAAAACTGAGGTGAGCAAAATCGGGACCATGGTAGTCCGGGGCGTACGGCGCTGAAACTGGCCGCAGCATTGGCGGCAACAGCGCGGACAGCATTGAGGACTGCTCTGTGGCCTTCTGCGCCGCCACCGGTACTGCCGGACAGCCCAGTTTTGCCTGCCACCAGGGTCAGGTTGGCTACCGTGGCCGCCAGATACAGCTGGAATTTCGTCTTGGCCCGCCCGAAGTAACGGGCTTGCCGGATGCCCAACTGCACCAGCCGGGCCAACCGGTGTTCCACCACCACCCGCCGCTTCCGGTAATCGCCAAAGGCCTCACTCTGTTGCAACTCCCGGGCCTGCTGCAGCAGGGCCTCCTGGGGATGGATCAGCACCCGCCGTCCTTTCCTGAGGATTTAGCCGCGATGCACTGGGACCGCAGTGGACATGCCCGGCATACCGCCCCGTCGAACTGGTAGGCCCGCAACTGGTGGACCCGTCCCGTGCCATCCGTCCGCTTGCCCGCCGGCACGGTGGTGTGGGTAACCTGTCCTGCGGGACAGGTGCAACTGCCCGCCGCCAGGTCGATAACAAAGTCCTCCTTCGGAAAGTGGGTCCGGTTGGGACGGCCCGGTACCCTGGCAATCAGGGTGCGGCCCGCATCGGCGAAGGCCTGCCTGGTATTGCCGTCTCCGTAGGCGGCATCGCCCATGGCCTCCTCCACCGGCACACCGGTGTTGGCTTCGCTCGCCTCCACCAGTTCCAGCGACCCCAGATTGTCCGGAGCGTTGCCGGGCAGCACCTCCACAGAGATGATCTGGGTGTCGGTGTCCACCACAATCCCCGCCTTGTGCCCGTCGAACCGTTTACTGCTGCTCTTGTGCCCGTGGCGCATCTCCGGGTCGTGGACCGACATCATCCGGTCCCGGCTCACCCCGTCCTTGAGATTCACTCCGCCCTCAGCCCGTTCCACGTCCTGGAGCAGCAACTGCCCCAGCAACTCCGCCGCCGCTACAATCTGCTGCCGCTCAACGCTCTCCTCCGCCAACCCTCCCTGCGCCTGCCGCGACAACTCCAGCAGCCGGTCGGCGTCGGCCACAATCCCGGCCAGCAGGGCCGTGCGCGCCCGCTTGTCCGACCAGTCGATGGCCGCTTCTCCTTGATGCTGGAGGCAAGGTACCGCCCGTATCCCCGGGCCTTGGCCCATTTCCCGACGCTGATCCCTCAACCTGGGACAGAGCCCGGAGCAGCCGATCCCGTCGGCCAACAGGTTGAAATGTCCCTCACCGCGCCCCGGCCCAGGATGTTGGTCGTGTCCAACGCCACCCTCATGCTCCGCCTTTTCAGGTAGCGACTCCCGGGCCAGCCGCAGGCTGGACTCGAACACCTCCCGCACTTTGCCGTGCAGTATCAGGGCCGCGGAACACCTGCAGCGTGCTCTTGGCGAAGGGCCGGTCCTCAACCTCAATCCCCAAGGCGACCTTCCAGCGGATGTCGAAGTCGGACCGGGCCTTGGCCTCGGCGTCGCTGACCTTGTCGTGGGTCTGGAGCAGCAACGCCGTGGCCAGCAGGCTGGGCGGCACGCTTTCCCGGCCATTGTCCGGGCAGTAGATCTGGGCGAAGTCGGAGTCCCGGAACAGCCGGCCCCGCAGCGAGGCCAGCAGACCGTAGAAAGTGTCCACCCCCACGTGGTCCAGGTACAACCGGTCCGCCTCCCAGAGACCCCTCTGGATCCGAACGCTCTCCCAGCATTCTCAGCCCCCGCTACGCTTGTTGAACCCAAGTATACCCGCTGGCCGGCTGACGACTTTCCGGCCAGATTTCTAGGAAGGCCTAATATAAGGCTACCGCTTGGCCTACCCGCAACTTGTCTAATTGCCGACCCGTCCACCAAAAGCCAAGTTTCAGTCATGAGTACTGGGACGACAGGTGCCCACGGTCCGGCGTAGCCTGATCCAAGCACAGCCTCCTCGATTTCCTCAATCCTCTTGTTTGGGCCGGCGCTCTGCGTGTCCTCGTCAGAGTCGGCGTCTCTATGAATCAAGATTAAGTCACAGTCGCCTGAAACCTTTACCCCTTGCCGAATTCTTTCAGCTAATGGGTTACCGTAATACCAGGCATTTCCTTGAGGGTCGTCATATCCGAAACTTACTAGCAGACGCTGAATATGATGCAGTAGTCCTGTGTCGGACGAACCTTCGCACACCAAGAGGAATCGAAGAGTCATAAACTTGTCTAAAGCGGGAACGGGAAAGCTATTTGCGCCTGTTCTGGCGGCATTAAGTAGGACTGAAATGAGATTACGTCGACGTAATCTCTTCTACCATCGTAACAACGCCAAGAATTCACACACGGGCTGCATTTCATGCTATGGAGAATTTCCCCTGAATCAGAACGCCATAAATGTTCCCTAGCAAGCACTAAGTCGGATGTATCCTGAAGTTGAACGAAGTAAGGTGAATGAGTCGCCACAATCACTTGGCGCAATGGATTGTCAGGGCCAATGGGCTCATGGACGTCAATGGCTATGTCATGCAACAAATCGTGCATGGCGGACAGTTTAGCGGGGTGTATACCATTTTCCGGTTCCTCCATGCAGTAGAGTCCCGTGGTGCCGGACACTTCAGCCAGAACCACCAAGGCCAAAAATCGCAAGGTGCCATCCGATACCGAATTGGCTCTCAAGAAAATCCCAGGTTGTTCCTCCAGTTCCAGCGACAAGAGTTGCCGGACTTCGTCGCTAACAACCTTCAAAGCTCTAACGGGCACCATGTATGACAGTCGACGCGCTACGGTGGCGATGGTTTCCTCTCGCGAATCGGAGTTCGTGAAGTGATTAAGAGTTGCCGGGATGTGGGCCCCGTTGGAGGCAATACCCGGAACTTGGGTATAACGGTCAGGGCGCCTCATTGCGGCAGGTTCCAAGGCCAAGATTCGCCAGTTCTGCATTTCTTGGCGTGCAGCCAAAATTGTCGGTGTTGCAGAGGTATTTTCCGTTCCTATAATTGTGCGAGTAGCACCCTTAGCAGGTGCCGGTCGTCCCGGGCCGCGTGATCCTCCATCCTGATGAACAATGATTACGGTTTGCTCATTGTCGACCGATGTTGAGATATAGCCAGAACGACTACGTCGCTCGTTATAGACTGCACTGTCTCGAAAGCTCTGTTTGCTATGCCGAAACCTCAAATGACGCGAGGCATCTCCAGAGGTAATCGGCCGGAGAGTCTCCTTCTCAAGTACCAAGCCCCCCAACGGGCCCGTTATGGCAGACGGCCGCTCAAACCGAAACGCAACCTCATAACGCAAAAAAGTCGAATTGGCTTCAGCTTCACGACCAAAATCGTCCGAAACTTTTCTATCGACGATCATTTCGGCAGCAAATTCTAACCGTCTTGCTTTGTCATCAGAACCTCTGAAGAAAAGATCCTCTATATACCCCGTGTCCTCTCCAGAATTTCGAATTTGCAACGCCGCCTCGTTGATTGGATAGCTAGTCAAAAGAGAAAGAAACTGAAGGGACGGCATCGAAAATATTCGACTTTCCGACACCATTCGGTCCCGCGATGCAGGTATAGGGCCCAAAGTCCAAGCTGAAATCAACCAGGTTCTTGAATCCATTGACTTCCAATCGAGTCAGCATTCCTTCCTCGGCAATTACTGCTTTTATGAGGGGCATATTGATTTTAGCACGGGGTTTCTTTTCCTCTTCACACCGGCGCGTCAAAGGGTAGGGTGTTTCGATTACTTCCATTATCCTCTGAGACAGCGGAACTACGAGCGAGCGGCCAGGGGGCGGCGGATGACAGGGGGCGTGGGTGGGTCATATAATGCGGATAGTTGTTATGGGTGTTTGAGACGTTAAATTCCAGGAGGCCGGATATGGCTACCCAGACGAAGTTTGAGCAGGTTACCAAGCCGCTGGTCAAGATCACTGAGATGGACCACATTGTGCTGCGGTCGCGGGACGTTGAGGAGTCGCTGCGGTTCTATGTCGAGGTGCTGGGGCTGCAGGCGGAGCGCGTGGAGCAGTGGCGGGCCGGCGAGGTGCGGTTCCCGTCGGCGCGGCTGAACGCGGACACGATCATCGACTTCTTTGGCTCGGAGAACATGCCGGAGGACAAGGACGGGCCGCGGAACCAGGACCACTTCTGCATGGTGATCGACTACACGGACATGGATGAGCTAAAGGCGCACATGGAGGGTATCGGCGTGGAGATCCAGGCGGGGCCGGGGAAGCGCTGGGGCTCGCACGGCGACGGGATCTCTCTGTACATCTACGATCCGGGCGACAACGTAGTG
The DNA here is from genome assembly GCA_965219395.1 of Dehalococcoidia bacterium. GTDB lineage: Bacteria > Chloroflexota > Dehalococcoidia > Lucifugimonadales > UBA3495 > VXOI01. The sequence continues at coordinate 1,420,987 of CBDCNN010000002.1, read as the reverse complement.
GAGTTGCGGCACTACTAGGGCGCAGGGTACGCTGACGGAAAGAGCAGGGGCGGGTTTGAAACCCGCCCCTACGTTTTTGTGGTAGGGATTCACCCCCGCCTCAGCCTTCCCCCTGTGGCAGAAGGGGTTTAGAAAGGTGGGTGGTTCGATGCTTCGGCGAGCTCAGCACTCCCCAGCAGGGGATTGGGGCAACGGCTGCGGACGGGGCACTGGATTCCCGCTTTCGCGGGAATGACGGTTAGGGGCGGGTTTCGGAGGGTCTTTTTGAGTGACAGGAGGGGCGGGTTTGAGACCCGCCCCTGCGTTTTTGGGTGTGATTCCACCCCCTCCCCAGCCCTCCGCCTGAGGGGGAGGGGGTTTGGAAAGGTGGGTGGTTCGATGGTTCGACAGGCTCACCACCAGCGGGGTTCAGAGCATAAGGGCGCACGGCTGTGCGCCCTTACGGTTCTGGTTGGGTGTGGTTCACCCTCACCCTAGCCCTCTCCCTCAAGGGAGAGGGAACAAAAGGCTACCCTGGTGGGTTAGGAGGTTTGCTGGATTAGCCAGTCGGCTACTCGTTCGCCAATCATTATGGTGGTCAGGTTGGTGTTGGCGCGGATTACGTCGGGCATTACGGAGGCGTCGGCTACGCGGAGGTTCTCGATGCCGTGGACGCGGCCGTACTGGTCGACGACGGCCATGGGGTCGCTGGCGGGGCCCATCTTGCAGGTGCCGGAGAGGTGCTGGCCGATGTCGACGGTCTCCAGCATCCAGGCGTCGAGAGTGTCGTCGGACTCGATTTCCTCGCGGGTGGGCGAGATGGCTTCCTCGACGATGTCGCGGAAGGAATCGTGCTCCATGAAATTGAAGAACATTCTGATCGCCTCGCGCATGCGCTGGCGGTCGACCTCCTCTTCGAGGTGGCGGCAGTTAATATCGGGGTTGTCGCCCGGCGTGGTGGAGCGGAGCCGGATCTCGCCGGCGCTCTGGGCAAGCTCGAGGATGCAGGTGAAGCGGATGCCCTCTTCGGCGAAGGGGTCGCCGCCCAAGGGCGTGGAGAAGGACGACGGCAGGATCTGCATATCGTTGCGCAGGTCGGAGCCGGAGGCGGTGTAGCGCAGCACGGTCTGGATGCGCGGCGCCTCGGCGTCGAGGGGGAAGTCGGGCCTAGTCTTGACGCGGACAGCGCAGAGGGGATGGTCGCGGAGGTTCTGGCCGACGCCGGGGAGGTCGTGAACGACGGGGACACCCATCTCCTGGAGGTGGGCGGCGGGGCCGACGCCGGAGAGCATCAGGATCTGGGGCGAGGCGACGGCGCCAGCGCTTAGGACGACGTGGTCGGCATCGACGGTGAAGGTCTCCCCGCCGCTCTCGACCTCGACGCCGCAGGCACGGTTGCCATCAAACAGGATGCGGTTGACGAGGACGTTGCCGCGGATGGTGAAATTGAGGCGGTGGCGGTTGTCGGCGATGTAGGTGAGGGCGGTGCTCATACGCACGCCGTTGGGATTGTTCATCGGAAGGGGGCCGACGCCGGTGGCGTCGGGGTGGTTGTGGTCGTAGACCTCGGCGTAGCCGTCGGCCGTGGCGGAGACGTGGAAGGCCTCCTGGAGGGGCAGCCAGGCCTCGCGCTTGTGGCGGCGAACGGGGACCGGTCCGCTGTTGCCGTGGAAGTCGTCGACGATATCGGTGTCGGTCTCCAACTTGCGGAAATAGGGCAGGCACTTAACGAAGGACCACTCGTCGTTGCCCCACTCGGCCCAGCTGTCGTAGTCCTCGGGGACGCCGCGCAGGAAGACCTGGCCGTTGATGGCGCTGGTGCCGCCGACGACCTTGCCGCGGGGGACGACGACGTCCTCGGAGCGGGAGGCGCTGCCCCTGCCGGTGAAGGACCAGTTGTGGGGCGCGCCCATCTCGGAGGCGCGGGGCGCGTAGCCGAACTTCAGGTCGTCGGGGGTCTGCTCGAGGCCGGTGTAGTCGGGGCCGGCCTCCAGGAGCAGCACCGAGCGGTTGGGGTCTTCGGCGAGGCGGGTGGCGAGGGCGCCACCGCCGGAACCGGCGCCTATGACTATGACATCGTATTTCATGCTGCGTGTCCTCCGTTGTTTTATTTCGTGTGTTGTCGGCAAGGCTTTCACCCCCACCCTAGCCCTCCCCCTGAGGGGGAGGGGATACCTTAGCCCTCACCCTGCCCCTCTAGTGGGGGGAGAGGGAATTGCTCCGCTTTCACCCCCACCCTAACCCTCCCCCATCAAGGGGGAGGGGATAACCTCGGCCCTCACCCTGCCCCTCTCGTGGGGGGAGAGGGAATTGCTCCGCCCTCACACCCACCCCAGCCCTCCCCCTGAGGGGGAGGGGATACAGAAGGAGAAGAGAGGTTAGTCGGCTACGGGCTGGGCTTCGGCCAGGGAGCCGGCCATGGCGGTGTAGTGTTCGGCGGCCTGGGCGATTATGGGCTGCACGTCCTCGTCCAGGAGGTAGCCGTCGGCGACTAGCTGGCGGGCGGCGGCCTCGATGCGGTGGAGGAAAGCTTGGCGGGACTCGTAGCGCTCTTCGATGGACGGGCGCGGGTCGCCGGAGGCCTCTCGCTCGGCGCGGGTGGCGGCGAAGGGGATGGAGGAGCCGCGCAGGGTGCCGCCGGATGCGCCGCCGGTGGAGAGGGTCTGGCCCTCGCCGCCGATTTCGGCGTGGCGGCGGTTCCAGCCGAGGTGGGTGGCGAGCGGCACGGAGACGAGGGGCAGGCGTATGCCAGCAACCTCGTTGCCGTCGGCGTCGACCTGGGATACGAGGCAGGGGTAGTCGCGGCCGATGGCGGCGGGGACGACCGTGGGCACGCCGGGATCGGGGCCGAAGTCCAGGCGGGTGAACTTGCGGACGGGCTGGGGCAGCCTGACGCCCGGCACGGCCTCGAGGCTGGTGGCAGCGCTGGCGGGCGGGACGGCGGTGCCGTCGGCGATGCGCGGGTGCTGGCTGGGGGGCGGGGGCATGCCGTCGGTGACCCAACGGTCGAGGTTGACGAGGGCGGCGCGCAGGAGGGAGCGGTACTCGAGGCAGTTGAAGGCGTGGGCGCCTCGGTAGCCGTCGACGGGGTCAACGTCGGACAGCGGCAGGCCGCCGAGGGCGTGCTGGGCGCCGGCGAAGGCGTAGACGCGGACTGGCTCGGGCGGGTCGACGTCGTGGGTGCCGTCGAGGTTGGTGTGGACGAGGGCGCCGTGGCCGGCCCAGTACTCGGACGACGTGTAGGTATACATGATCTTCGGCAGATCGCCCTGGGAGGCGAGGCGGGACAGCAGGCCGTCGGTGAGGCCGGTGTCCGGGTCGGTCTGGGGCAGATCGGCGAAGGGGAACAGGCTGTTGACGCTGCGGGTGGCTTGGCTGGAGGGCTGGGCGAAACGCTGGTTGAACTCGCCGCGCTTACCACCGGCGACGTGGGGGATGATGCCGTCGAACACGGAGCGGCCCGCCTCGTCGTAGTTGACGCCGTGGTACAGGAAGGAGCGCAGGTAGCGGCCGCTCTGGGAGACGCCGAAGGCGTAGGCATGATCGATGGGGATGCGCCCCCACCCTGACCCTCCCCCAGAGGGAGAGGGGATTGAACCGTCGAAACGCAGGTGGGAGGCGATGTCGCGGGTGGCCAGCAGGCCGAGGCCGACGACGGGGGCGCCGGTGGTGGTGTAGATGACCTGATAGACCCTGCCGGGCTGGAACCCTCCGTCGAGGTGCACGTAGCAGGGATCGGGGATGCGGCGACCGTCTTCCAGGCGAGCGAACCACCACTTTTCACGGGGGATGACCTGTTCAGGGGCGTCCTCGTGGTCCTGAACGGTCATCACGGAATCCCACGACTCGAGGTGGTTGGACGGATAGGCGCGGTGCATGCGGTCGGAGACGTACTGGTGCTGAACGACGGCGTTGGGCTGGAAGGTCACGACGATGGTGCCGGAGATGGGCTGGCCTTCCTCCTGGGCCTCCGGAGCGTGGATGCGAAGCAGGCCCGGGGTGTCGGGTACGTCGTGCTGCCAGCCGCACCAGACGACGGTGTAACCCTGGCGCATCAGGAAGCCGTTGCCGGGGTCCAGGGGCGCATCGGGCGCGATGTCGGGGGCGCTGTTGATGTTGCGCAAGGCCAGGGCCTTGCCCCGGTTGAGGACGTCGAGAAGCAGGCGGCCGTTGCCCTTGGACGGATCGTCGGGGCGCAGGATGCGGAAATCGGCGGAGAACTCGACGAGTCCCTGCTCATTGCGGGGCGCGAGCTTGATGTCGGCGATGGTCTCGTTGGCCTGGTGCATAGGGTCGACGGCGAAGTGGGCGATGCCATCGACCTGGGTGTAGGGGCCGACTTCGCCGAAGGACTGGCTGTCGGCGAAGGGTTTCTGTGAAGTGATTTCAAGCCTGGATACGGGCATGGTTCACTCCTTACTCGCTTGGTGCTGGATACGGTCTGATCCTGGCAGGGGTTCGACGAAAGCCTGGACGTTCTGCTTTGCCTCGAGACGACGCTGGTTCCAGGTAGCCCAGAGGCGGCGTTTCTCTTCGCGGCCTTCCTGACGAATTTTCTCGTGGAGGGGCTTCAGGAATTTGTCGCTCAAATAGCGATAAGTTACCATTGTGGCTCCTCCCATTGCCAATGAGCTATCTCAAAACGAGCCGGCCAGCATCAAAAGACATTATGAGCGCTCGACCCTCTGGATTCCCGCCTGCGCGGGAATGACGGTTCGGGGTCGGCTTGCTGATGTTTTGACGGCCTAGGCGTATTACGATTTCACCCCCACCCTAACCCTCCCCCGTCAAGGGAGAGGGGACTTTTTGAGGCCGTTACTAGCTGCGAGATTGCTCCGAGCCAGGCGGGGGGTCGTGGAAAGGCTCGCCTTTCTTTTCAGCATCCAGACGCCGCTCGTTCCAAGAAGCCCACCGAAGCTGCACTTCCTCGCGCCCTTCGGCTCGCAGCTTTTCGTGGAGGGGCTTGAGGAATTTGTCGCTCAAATAGCGATACGTTACCACTGAGGGTCCTCCCATTGCCAATGAGCTATCTCAAAACGAGCCGGCCAGCATCGAAAGACATTATGAGCGCTCGACCCTCTGGATTCCCGCCTGCGCGGGAATGACGGTTTAGGGTCGGTTTGCTGATGTTCCGGCGACTTCTGCGTATTACGATTTCACCCCCACCCTAACCCTCCCCCGTCAAGGGGGAGGGGACTTTTTGAGGCCGTTACTAGCTGCGAGATTGCTCCGAGCCAGGCGGGGGGTCGTGGAAAGGCTTCCCGTTCTGCTCAGCTTCGAGGCGGCGCCGGTTCCAGGTAGCCCAGAGGCGGTGTTCTTCCTCGCGGCCTTCCTGACGAATTTTCTCGTGGAGGGGCTTGAGGAATTTGTCGCTCAAATAGTGATACGTTACCACTGAGGGTCCTCCCATTGCCAATGAGCTATCTCAAAACGAGCCGGCCAGCATCAAAAGACATTATGAGCGCTCGACCCTCTGGATTCCCGCCTGCGCGGGAATGACGGTCCGGTGCCGGTTTGCTGATGTTCCGGCGGCTTCTGCGCATTACGATTTCACCCCCACCCTAACCCTCCCCCGTCAAGGGAGAGGGGACTTTCGAGGTAGTTACTAACTGCGAGATTGCTCCGAGCCAGGCGGGGGTTCGTCGAAAGGCTGGCCGTTCTGCTCTGCCTCGAGACGGCGCTGATTCCAGGAGGCCCACCGATGCTGCACTTCCTCGCGCCCTTCGGCTCGCAGCTTTTCGTGAAGGGGTTTAAGAAACTTATCGCTCAGATAGCGGTAAGTTACCATTGTGGCTACACCCACTAATCAGAAACTATCTCAAAACATGTGACTAGCTCTCTCATCGGCCTCTTTTCATTGCCCTTTCACCCCCACCCTAACCCTCCCCCGTCAAGGGAGAGGGGACTTTCGAGATAGTCTCAAAACGGTCCAGTCAGCATCTTACTGACACTGTTAGCGCTGAATTCTCTGGATTCCCGCCTGCGCGGGAATGACGGTTTAGGGTCGGCTTGCTGATGTTTTGACGGCCTAGGCGTATTACGATTTCACCCCCACCCTAACCCTCCCCCGTCAAGGGGGAGGGGATGTGTCGTGCTCTCTTTCCTGGGCTAACGGTACTGGCGGAAGAACTCCCGGACCTCGTTGGCGAGGAGCTGGGGTTCCTCGAAAGCGGCGAAGTGGCCGCCGCGGGGCATTTCCTGCCAGCGGCCCACGTTATAGGAGCGCTCGGCCCACTCGCGTGGCGGGCGGGCGATTTCCTGGGGGAAAAGGGCCACGCCAGCGGGGGCCGGGACTTTCTCGTCCTTGGCCATATCCCAGGCGCGGGTCTGGTTTTCGCGGTACATCCGCACGGAGGAGCCGATGGTCTGGGTGACCCAATAGATGGTGACGGTGGTCAGCAACTCGTCCTTGGTGTAGATACTCTCCACGTCGCCGTTGCAGTCGCTCCAGGTGCGCCACTTCTCGACGATCCAGGCACAGACACCGGCGGGGGAATCGTTGAGGCCATAAGACAGGGTCTGCGGCTTGGTGCCCTGGATGTGGTTGTAGCCACCCTCGTCAGCGAACCAGCGCTCGCGCTGTGCGCTGTGAGCCTCCTCGGCGGCGGTCAGGGGGCGGGCTTCGGGCCCCAAGTAGGGCGTGGGCCGGGTGACGGAGGTGAGGTGGATGCCGTGGAGCTTGTCGGCGTGGGCGTAGCCGAGCCGCGAAGTCACTCCGGCGCCGATGTCGCCGCCGACGGCCACAAACTTGCCGTAGCCAAGGTTCTCAGTCATGAGTTTTGCCCAGAGGTCGGCAACCCCACCAATCTCCATGCCCCTCTGTTTAGAGGCCTGAGAGAATCCGAAACCAGGGAGCGACGGAGCGACGACGTCGAAAGCGTCGACGGGGTCTCCGCCATGGGCCGCCGGGTCGGCGAGCAGGGGGACGATCTTGGACATTTCGAAGAAGGTGCTGGGCCAGCCGTGGGTTATGACCAGCGGGATGGGGTTGGGGCCATTGCCCTTTTCGTGGATGAAGTGAATGTCCAGCCCATCCACCTCTGACTTGAACTGCTGGAAGGCGTTGAGCTTCTTCTCCTGGGCCCGCCAGTCGAACCCGGTACGCCAGTATTCGCACAGCTCCTGGATGTAGGCGAGGTTGCTGCCGTAGTCCCACTCGGAGCCGGGGATTTCGTCGGGCCAGCGAATGTCGGCGAGGCGCTGGCGCAGGTCATCCAGTGTTGCGTCGTCCACAGAGATTTCGAAGGGTCTGACTTCCGGCATGCTGTTGCTCCTTGTTCGTTGTTGTAATTTGCGCTTTCACCCTCACCCCAGCCCTCTCCCTAAAGGGAGAGGGAGTTAACAGGCGAGGGGGAGGGAGTAAGGGGGGAGGGAAGCGGGTTCAATCCTCGTGGCAGGTTTAGAATTTTAAAGACGTCTGACTCCAGGTAGCGCAGCCATTCGCCGATCCAAGGTCAGGGATTCCGAAACCGTCCGGGAGTAGTCCTCGGCGATCAGCCTGTCTACCAAGCCCGCGCCCCCGGTTTCCTGCAGCGCCGCCAGCACGGGATATCCGTTTAACGGTGCCACCAGTCCAGATGTCAGCAAGCCACTAAGCGCCGCGCGTGCATCGTTTTTGGTTATTCCGTAATGGTATTGCACGGCAACATATGCTTCACCGATGACCTGATTAGAAGCGAGCACTTCCGCGTTTTCCCGCTCAACCATTCGGGCCAGTTCCGCCCGGCACCTAAGGTATTCTGCTTCAGGCTGGGTGGTGATGAGCCTGACCAGCACTGAGGTATCAATCCCGTAGCGAAGAGTCATAGGTGCCATCCCGGAACTCTCGGATATCAAAGGGCGGCGCATCGGGTGGGATCAGATCCCTGAGCAGGCCGAGTTTAGAATAATCAATCCGCTTAGGCTTGAGTATGAACCCGTCGGGACCTTCCGTAATCTCCAGACGGTCGCCAGGGCCCACTCCCATTGCTTCAAGAACGTGGGCGGGAAGGGTCACCTGACGCCTGGCGTTGATCTTCACTAACTTCCCTTCCTGCTTGCCATTCTGCCAGTTAGAAACTATCACGATACCGTTGAGTCGTTTTCCAATGGCCTTCCAGTACTCCCTTTTCACCCTCACCCCAACCCTCTCCCTCAAGGGAAAGGGGGAATATCCCAAAACCGTTGAGTCGTTTTCCAATGGCCTTCCAGCAATACCTCTTCACCCCCACCCTAACCCTCCCCCTGAGGGGGAGGGGACATGACGGTTCCTGGCTGTTAGTCCAGGCGGTAGACGCGGGCGGCGGTGTCGTGGAACATGTCGGCCCGCTCCGAGGCGGAGTAGCCCGCCGAAACGCGTTTGAAAGCGTTGAAGAGCACGTGGTATGAGAAGGAGACCTTGTCCACGGGGAAGTTGCTTTCGAACATGCAGCGGGCCGGGGTGAACTGCTCGATAAGGTAGCTCATTATCGGCGCGATGGAGTCGGCGATCTCCTGCGAGCCGACGGGGGTATCGCGCTCGTGCCAGTCGAATCCGATGCGAGGCATGCCGATGCCGCCGAGCTTCATGATCATGTTGGGGCAGGCGGCGACGGCGGCGATGCCGCGGCGCCACTCGGCCATGACCTCGTCGTCTGCCGTGGGGGACGGACCGCTGGCGACGTAAGGGCCCATGCGGCAGAACCCGCCCAGGTGGTTGAGAACGATGGTGACCTCGGGCACGGCGTTGGCGAAGGAGGCCAGGTCGTCGAGCTGGGGGAAGTAGAGGGAGTTCTCCAGCACGTGGCCCATATCGGCAAGAACGCGGGCCCCGGCGCGGTAGTCGTCGCGGAGGAGACAGCCCTCGACCTCGCGGTTGTCCAGTTCCGGGCTGGGATCCCAGCCAACGGAGTGCCGGATGCCACGGAACCGGTTGGGGCTGGCGTCCTGCAGAGCCTCCAGCACGGGGCGGACAGCGTCGCCGAGCTTGAGATCGGCTCGGCCGACGATGCCGTGGGCAGCCCTGCCGGGGCCGTGCTGTCCGGTTGCGCTGGCATCGGCGATGGACTGAACGAACTCCACCTCGCCGACGGAGCGCATCTCCTCGGGGCCATCGGTGCGGTAGCTGGAGCGGGCTTCGACGAATACCGTGGAGCGGACGTTGTGGCCGCTGTTGATGTCGGCGGCCAGGTGTTCCAGCAAGTATTGCTGGTAGTCCAGGGGCTCGGGGCGCTGCACCCAGAAATGGTGGTGGGGGTCGCAGATGGGGATGCCGGGTTCGAGGGTTTCCTCGCTGGTCAATGCCAGCCAATCGTTGCCGCTTGGAGCCATTAGGCACCTCTCCCGTAGTCAGAATCAGGGTAGATGGCGTTTCGGCGAATGATAGCACAAGGGGGTTGTAATTCTCGCCGATAGAGCAGCAGCCATGAAAAGGGCCTTTTGTTTTTCAGGAGTTCGCATGTTTCGCGGTCGGAATGGTTCGGTTCCGGCGAGGATCGTCGTAAGCAAAGACTTCCTGGATTCCCGCCTGCGCGGGAATGACGGATCGCGGGATAGGGGAGTGACGGATGGGGGAATCCTCTGTTGAGTGGCTAGGGGGTAGGGTCTTTTAATTGTCCGTCCAGAAGGCACAATTGATAGCCTCCAGTCCTGTCATTCTGAGCGTAGCGAAGAATCCCACCTAAACAAGGGAGGCCCTTCGCTTCGCTCTGAGCGACAATTAAAAGACCCTGGGCTAGGGGGTGTAGTGCGTGTTCGCTGAAGACAGGTGTTGTAGAATCGGAACATCAATGTCTTGAGGGGTACTGGATTCCCGCCTGCGCGGGAATGACGGGATTGTCCGTGCTGGCTAGAGGCGTCCCTGGGGAGAGGTGAGCTGGGACTGAAACTTAGCATACTGGACCAGAGCCCGGTGCACGGGCCGGAGACTCCTACTGATGCCCTGCGCCGGACGATCGAGCTGGCGCGGAGGGCAGAGGAGTGGGGCTATCACCGGTTCTGGGTTGCGGAGCATCACGGATCGAACCGGGTGATGGGGTCGTCGCCGGAGATAATGGTCTCGCACCTGCTGGCCCATACCTCGCGCATCCGCGTCGGGTCGGGCGGGGTGATGCTGCAGCATTACAGCCCGTACAAGGTGGCCGAGAACTTCAACGTGCTGGCGTCGCTGGCACCGGGCCGGGTGGACCTGGGCATCGGTCGAGGGCCGGGCGGGCTGCCCCGCTCCACGGCAGCGTTGCGGCGGGGCGTCCTTCGACAGGCTCAGGATGAACCGTCAATGACGCTGGCGGAAAAGCTGACCGAACTGCGCCAGTTCCTGGCCGATGAGCTGGAGCCGGAGCACCCGCTGTTTGGCCTGCAGGCGAGCCCGATGGCGCCGCTGCCTCCGGAGCTGTACCTGCTGGGCACCACACGCTCCAGCGGGGACATGGCGGCGGAGATGGCCATGCCCTACGTTTTCGCGCTGTTCCTGAACAATGACGAGGAAGAGATGGCGGAGGCGGTGCGTCGCTACCGAGCGGGGTTTGTCTGCGAGCAAACGCCCTCACCCGGAGGGAGAGGGGGCAGCGCCGAACTTCCCTACACGATGCTGGCGCTGCCGATAATCGTCTCAGACTCGGACGAGGAGGCAGCCGAACACGCGGCGAAGATACAAGTGGTGCGCATCAGGCTGGACAGCGGGCGCACGCTAACAGTCGGAAGCGTTGAGGCGGGAGAGGAGTTCGGGCGCCAGTCCGGAGAGGGCTACGAGATAACGGTGCGGCAGGCGGGCGTGGTACACGGTGCGCAGGATTCGGTCAGGAGCCAGCTGCTGGACGTGCAGCGCAAGTACTGCGCTGATGAGATAATCGCGGTGACCGCCATCGACAGCTTCGAGAAACGGCTGAGGTCGTTCGAGTTGCTGGGCGGGTTGATTGGTTGAGGGAACGTCTCAATGAACGGTTAATGAGGTGCCCAACGCCGGGTGAGGGCAGGGGCCACTGGATTCCCGCCTGCGCGGGAATGACGGAGTGGGGCGGGAAGCACGGAATGGGGCGGCACAGCCCTCTGGATTCCCGCCTCCGCGGGAATGACGGGGTGGGGCGGCACAGCCCTCTGGATTCCCGCCTCCGCGGGAATGACGGAGTGGGGCGGCACAGCCCTCTGGATTCCCGCCTCCGCGGGAATGACGGGGTGGGGCGGCACAGCCCTCTGGATTCCCGCCTGCGCGGGAATGACGGCTTGGGCGCTGATTGGTGCTGCAGATCACCCTCTGTGGGAGAGGGGAAGGTATAGGTGTTATGGTTGAACGGCGGATGATGCGCATCGGGACTTTCCTGGCTGGGACGGGGTCCAACATGGCGTCGTGGCGGCATCCGACCGCCGTGCTGGATGCGGCAATCAACCTTGATTACTACCGCGAACTGACGCGCCGGGCAGAGGAGGCCAAGCTGGACTTTGCCTTCTTCGGGGACGGGCTGTACATCAGCGAGAAGTCGCATCCGAATTTCCTGAACCGGTTCGAGCCGCTGACGCTGCTGGCCGCGCTGGCCATGGAGACCACGCACATTGGGCTGGCGGCGACGCTGTCCACGTCCTACAGCGACCCGTACACGGTGGCGCGGCAGTTCATGTCGATCGACCAGATCTCCGGCGGCCGGGCGGGCTGGAACGTGGTTACGTCGCCGCTGGAGGGGTCGGCGCTGAACTACGGCAAGCCGGAACACCCGGCCCATGACCTGCGCTACCGGATGGCGTCGGAGTACATCGAGGTGGCCAAGGGGCTGTGGGACTCGTGGGAGGACGACGCCTTTATCCGGGACCAGGGCAGCGGGGAGTTCATCGACCCAGACAAGATGCACCGGCTGAACCACGTCGGGGAGTTCTTCTCGGTGCAGGGGCCGCTTAACATATCGCGGTCGCCGCAGGGCCGGCCGGTGCTGATCCAGGCGGGGTCGTCGGAGGCGGGTCGGGGGTTTGCAGCCACGATCGCGGACGCGGTGTTCACCGGGCAGGCGACGCGGGCGGACGCGGAGGCGTTCAGTGCCGACGTCAAGGGCCGGGCCGCCGAGGCAGGCCGCAACCCCGGCGAGGTGCTAATCCTGCCCGGGTGCTCGCCCATCGTGGGAGCGACGGCGGAGGAAGCGGAGGAGAAGTACCTGGAAATTGCGGGCCTGGTGGAGATCGAACAGGCCCTGAACTACATGGGGCGCTTCTTCAATGACATGGACTTCACACAGTACGACCTGGACGCGCCGTTCCCGGAGCTGGGCGACTTTGGACGCAACGGATGGGAGAGCTCGACGGACAGCATCAAAAAAACGGCCCGCGAGAAGGAGCTGACGCTGCGGGAGATGGCGTTGCAGGTAACTACGGGTCGCCACGAATTCATCGGGACGGCGGAGCATGTGGCCGACACGATGCAGGACTGGTTCGAATCGGGGGCGTGCGACGGGTTCATGCTGAGCGGGGCGGTGCTGCCGCAGGGATTCAACGATTTCGTCGACGAAGTGCTGCCCATCCTGAAGGAGCGCGGGCTGTTCCGCAGGGAGTACGAGGCGGACACGCTACGGGGCAACCTGGGTCTGGCCAAGCCGGAGAACCGCTACACGGCCGCGAGGAAGGCGGGGGCGGGGCGCTGAGGCCGATGGCTGCTTCAATCGGTCGGTGGTCTTTCGATTTTCCGATGTTTGAAAGGACTTCCAGGGAGCGTGGCCGCGGCGGGGCATTAGTCGTGCATGCATAGAATTCCTGGATTCCCGCCTGCGCGGGAATGACGGGTTGGAGCCGGGAATGACGGGTTGGAGGCGGGAACGACGGGTTGGAGGCGGGAACGACGGGTTGGAGGCGGGAACGACGGGTTGGATGCGGGAATGACGGGTTGGATGCGGGAATGACGGGCTGGATGCGGGAACGACGGGCTGGATGCGGGAACGACGGGCTGGATGCGGGAACGACGGGCTGGATGCGGGAACGACGGGCTGGATGCGGGAACGACGGGCTGGATGCGGGAACGACGGGCTGGATGCGGGAACGACGGGGCACTAGAATTACAATGACTGTTTGTCTGGGCGGGTGATTCGCATGCGGAATTTGAACCTGCGAACACACTGGCATTGATCTACCGCAATAGCTCGCTCATAGTCGGGCAAGAAGCAGGGTCTTTTAATAGTTCCCTTTCCCTTCAGGGAGGGACAAGGTGGGGGTGTTCTCTGGTGGCTCACCAAGATGTCGTTTGCCAGCATTTCACCCTCACCCCTGCCCTCTCCCTCAAGGGAGAGGGAGAATTAAAAGACCCTGGGGCAAGAAGCGTCAGATGCCATATTCGGCAATCTGTCGTTGTATTATTAGAGGGATATGTCTGAAAGCAAGCTAAAATCGCCCAGGGTCTACTATGGATGGTACATCCTGGGCACGGCGATGTTCATCGCTTTCGTTACCACGGGCGCGCGCAATGGCTTTGGCGTTTTCGTCATCCCCATGAGTGAAGAGTTCGAGTGGAACCGCACGACGATTTCGGTGGTGGCTGCCGTCGGATGGCTGGTCAACGGGATTACCCAACCGTTCCTGGGGCATTTTTTCGACCGTTTCAGCGCCCGCAGAGTAATCCTGGTCAGCCTGGTCGTCGTGGGTGCGTCCACTGCGGCGCTGAGCCTCACCTTCCACGTTCTTTTCCTTGCGTTCCTGTTCGGCTTCGTTCTGTCGACCGGGTTGAGCGGGGCATCCACTGGCACCCTTCAGCCGTTGCTGGCCCGATGGTTCCAGCGAAGGCGCACCACCATGATGGGGCTCATCGTTGCCGGGTCGTCGGTCGGCGGCCTGATTTTGGTCCCCCTCTCGGCGTATCTGCTGGAGTTGACCGATTGGCGGATTACCTGGGTCGCATTGGGCGCGGCAGTGCTGGTTCTAGCCACCCCGTTGGCCTTCTTCTTGTTGCGGAGCGGACCCGAGGAAATGGGTCTCGAACCCGACGGTGGCGCCGGTGGCGTCGACTCCGGCGACATCACGGTGGAAAGACGGCGCGGACTGTTCGAAGTGGACAACTGGCGGGACTCATTCCGCTCGCCGCCCATGTGGCAACTATCGGCCGCTTACACCGTATGCGGAGTGACCACCGGCATCATCTCCATCCACTTCATCCCCTACGCCCAGGACCTGGGCCTTTCAGCGACCCGGGCCGCCGCGATCTTCGGGTTTATGATGGCGCTGAATGTGGTGGGGGGCATCGGGGCCGGAATGCTCGCCGACCGGTTCGGGCAGAAAAACGTGCTCGGCACCGTGTACTTCGTGAGGGGCCTGGCCTATATGATGTTGCTGGTCTTCCCTGGAGAGATGAGTCTCTGGGTGTTCGCCACTCTGGCCGGGTTCTCCTGGATTGCCAGTGTGCCGGTGACCACGTCCCTCACCGCCAACGTCTATGGGTTGCGGTCCCTTGCCACCATCGCCGGCATCTCGTTCCTCTGCCACCAGGTCGGAGCGTTCGCCAGCATAAACTTCGCAGGGATACTTTACGATGTTACCGGCTCCTACACGCTGCCCTTTGCCATCGCTGGGGCGTTGCTGTTTCCGGCGGCACTGGCAGCCTTCACCATCAACGAAAGAAAGTACTCTGTTCGCTACCAGGCAGCCCCGGCCAGTGCCTAGCACTGCAACGAGGATTCATCGAATAGGGTAGCTAATGAGCGGAAATCGTATTGCGGAACGCAAGTCCTCAAAGCAGCCATGCGAGTGGCTGGTAGCCAAGAGCGGGTCTCAGAAGCCCTTTCTTACGAATCGTCGTTGTAATACTAGTGGACAGACATCGTTGCCTTGATGGGTAGACAGGGCAACCACAAGGGATGCCCCTACAAAAGGATTCCCTTCCCGTTAGGGTGGCCCTATTGGGCGCCATCATCCCTAAAGGCATCGCGTCATTTGGAACCCATCATTACGAAGGCTTTGAACTGCTAGCCGTGCATGCTTAGAATTCCTGGATTCCCGCCTGCGCGGGAATGACGGGTTGGAGGCGGGAACGACGGGTTGGAGCGCGGGAATGACGGGTTGGAGCGCGGGAACGACGGGTTGGAGGCGGGAACGACGGGGCACTAGTGGACAGACATCGTTGCCTTGATGGGTAGACAGGGCAACCACAAGGGATGCCCCTACAAGAGGATTCCCTTGCCGTTAGGGTGGCCCTATTGGGCGTCATCATCCCTAAAGGCATCGCGTCAATTGGAACCCATCATTACAAAGGCTTTGAACTGCTAGCCGTGCATGCTTAGAATTCCTGGATTCCCGCCTGCGCGGGAATGACGGGTTGGAGGCGGGAATGACGGGTTGGGGGCGGGAATGACGGGTTGGGGGCGGGAATGACGGGTTGGAGCGCGGGAATGACGGGTTGGAAGCGGGAATGACGGGTTGGAGCGCGGGAATGACGGGTTGGAGCGCGGGAATGACGGGTTGGAGGCGGGAACGACGGGTTGGTGGCGGGAGGACAGTTATGCGGAACTGCATTATGGAAAGGTACTGTAATAGGGCCTTTCGCTGCTGTGGGAGAATAAGAAATTATCTCAAAACAGGTGAATTGCTCATCTACGGGTTTGCCGCACTACCTTTTCACCCCCACCCTAACCCTCCCCCGTCAAGGGGGAGGGTACTTTTGAGATTGTTACTAAGCGAGGATACTGCAGATGGCGGAGACGCTGCTTGCGATACATGGGACCGTTACACGGCCGGGGCGGCTTTACCAGGCGATAGAGGCGGCGTTGTCCGGGCTGGAGAACGATGGGGATCTCTCGGTTGAGACGCTGCGCCTGGGGGATCACCACATCTCGTTCGCTGACGGGCGGCCGCTGGCTGATTACGGCGACGATACACAGGCGGTGGTGGAGCGGGTGATGGCTGCGAGCATGTTCCTGATCGCCACGCCGGTGTTCCGGGCGTCGTTCACTGGGGCGCTGAAGAACCTGCTGGACCTCGTTCCGGTGGAAGGGCTGCACGGCAAGGCGTGCGGGCTGATCGGGATGGGAGCCACGGACCACCATTACCTCAGCATCGATGCACAACTGCGGCCGGTGCTGGCCTGGTTCGGGGCGCACGTGGTGCCGGGTATGGTGTACCTGCAGTCGCGGCACTTCCAGGACGGGCAGCTGGCTGATTCGCAGGCGGTTGCCGACCTCCAGTCACTGGCACGCTCGGTGGTGGCGTTGCACCGCGCCATTGCCGAGGGAGGGACAGCCGGCCCGACGCCTCTCGCCGCCCGCTGATGCCGCAGGTGCGCGGATCGGGCAGACGCCTCCGGTGTCGAGCGCCCTCTCCGGGGGGTTGCCTCCCCTGTTCCTCTTGAGTTCCGCCCGAGTGACCGGAGCCGTTGCTGGGACTAAGGCACATGAACCTCCGCTTTCGCAGGTGCGCAGTTCGCGCCTACGCCTCCGGTGTCGAGCGCCCTCTCCGGGTTGCCTCCCCTGTTTCTCTTGAGTTTGGCCCGGGTGACCGGAGCCGTTGTTGGGACTAAGAAACTATCTCAAAACATGTGGCTAGCTCTCTCATCGGCCTCTTTTCATTGCCCTTTCACCCCCACCCTAACCCTCCCCCGTCAAGGGGGAGGGGACTTTCGAGATAGTTTCTGAGGCACATGAACCTCCGCTTTCGCAGGTGCGCGGATCGGGCGGACGCCTCCGGTGTCGAGCGCCCTCTCCGGGTTGCCTCCTTCTTTGTCTTTCCATTAGTGGTGCAACGTCATCGTGTTGATGGGAAAAGGGCAATTATAAGGTTGCCCCTACCTGCCCTGCACCGTCCTGCTCGGCTGGCATTTGGTGTGCCGGGCCGTTCTTTGGGCAGCGATGGGGAATTTGAACCGGGGTGTGACGCTCGTTGATTCAGCAGGAATCGGAGGATCCCTCGGTGACGCTTTGTTCCAGCGTTTCTGTCCTCCGGCAACCGGACGCTGAAGCCTAAGAGGGTGTGTGACAAATCGAACTTCCCCATAAGGATCAGGTTCGGGTTGTTGTCAGCCGCTCTTGCGCGAACCAGGGAGACGCCCTCACCCTAACCCTCTCCCAGAGGGAGAGGGGATATGTCACACACCCTCTAAGGGTGCCGGCCGATTACCGACGAATGATGGGCGGCGTCTGGGGCAGCCCACTGCCGAAACAACCATCGAATTCCCAGGCGACTGTGCTTCTTCAGTTACTCCGCTAGTGATATCAGATTTCCTTATACCTGCGTCCAAACCCGGGCATTTTCTTTGTGATCCGGCTGCGGTTTCACGAATTGCTGTCCTTTGTACCAAATGTAAATCACCAATAGCTTGATTGACTTTATATATTCACCTTTATACAATTCACTCTCCGATAATTTCAACGTAAATCGTAATTTGGAGGCGGTTCGATGCACAAGTTGATATTGTCAGCTCTTGCGTTGGTATTGATTCTGGCGATAGCGGCCTGTGGGGCGTCGGATGCGCCTGCTCCAACTGCGGCACCTGCCACCAGCGCGCCCGCGACCGAGGCTGCGGAGCCCACGGATACACCGGAGCCGGCGACGCAGGGAATGACGGAGGCAACGTCGCTGGATGAATATGCGGCCAAATTCGAGGGCGGGCCCGGAGCGATTTACGTTGGAGATCTGAACCAGCTGGTGGGGCCGGCGCCCAGCATCGACCAGGGAGACTTCGACGGAAACGTGCCGCTAGACGCCCTGGAACGGCACGAATGGATCTACACGTCGGAGTTCTACCAGAGCCTGCTGGAAAAAGCGAAGCTGCTGAATCCGACCGAGTTGGTCTACGACGGGGACCCGGTTGAGATTCAACACGCCTGCATCAACCGCGCCCTGCTGCCGTGCGCGCTGATCGAAACCTACCTGGCCCCGAACCTGGAGAAGCGCACCAACGGGAAGTTGGTTCTGAACGTCAGCTCGTACCCGGAGCTGGGGCTGGCCGGGCCGGACACGCTGACGCTGGTCTCCGACGGGACGCTGGAGATGGCGAACATCTACGGAGGGTACGTGGGCGGGGAAATGCCGCCCATCGAGATCCAGAACCTGTGGGGGATATATCCGGACCGCAAGACGGAGTTCGAGGCAACGATCGCCATCACGCCGGACCTTGAGGCCCTGGTGCGCGACGCCACCGGCGGATTCGTGCTCAACCACAACTGGTTCTCGGGGAACGACCTGTACTTCTTCAGCAAGGAGCCACTGGCGACGCTGGAGGACTTCAATGGGTTGAAAACTCGCAGCCACAGCGCAGCCCTGTCCGACTGGATTGAGGGGATAGGGGGAGACGCGCAGTTCCTGGCCTTCGCCGAGGTGTACACGGCCCTGGAGCGCGGCATCCTCGAGGCGGCGGTGGCGGGCGCCGACGCCGGACACGGGCAACGCTGGTACGAGGTCACCGACTACCTGGCGGGCCCGCTGACGAGCTTCCCGTCGACCAACAACATCATCAACGGCGACAAGTGGGCCAGTATACCCCCCAACCTGCAACAGATCCTGATCGAGGAGGGGGCCAAGTCGGAGCTGGAGGCGCTGCGGATCGCATCGATCCAGAACGAAATGGGCCTGGCCAAGAACCTCGACAAGGGAATGACGCTGGACGAGTTCAACGAGGAAGTGAATGAACGCAGTCTGAACTCCTCGGTAATCGAGTACGTCATCCCGGCGTGGATCAACCGGGTCGGCAGCACGGACCACGAAATCATCGGGGTTTTTAATGAGAAAGTGAGTCCGCTGGTCGGATTGACCATCAACGCGGATGGGTCAGTGACCAAGACGGAAGTGCAGAAGTGAGGAGGCCTCAAGCAAATCTTTTTGTTTTACGTTGACAGGAGGCGGGACAGAACAGACACCCACTGAATTTAGCAACACCGCGGCGGGAGGAACTCATCCTCGGGACGTTGTCAATTCCCAACGGAATCGGGCAGGGTCATTTAATAGTTCCCTTTCCCTTCAGGGGAGGGAAAGGATGGGGGTGTTCTCTGGTGGTTCACAAAGATGTCGTTTGCCAGCATTTCACCCTCACCCCAGCCCTCTCCCTCAAGAGAGAGGGAGAATTAAAAGACCCTGCCGAATCGGGAGGCACGGCTGCTATGACACCGAGGCGGTGGAAATCTTCAACAAGACCGTCGGACCGGTGGCCGGAGTCAGGGTCAACCCGGACGGCAGTACCTCGTTGACCGATAACTAACTGCTGGCGCGAGTCTTCAGTGCAAGAAGGGTCCTGGCCGACGCCGGGACCCTTTTCGTTGCATTTCACGACTCTCCGTCCGAACTTATATCTTACCTATTTTTTGCGACGTTGTTAGCGGATCTCGTAACAGGTAGTCCGATTTTCACAATTATACCCGAATAATCACGCAAACTTTATCCGGCAAGCGGGATTCTTATTGCATGCCAAATTTCCATTTGCTATATTCCGCCGAACCGCGCCGAGAGGTCACGTGGACAGGATGTATATTCAGAATTCGGAGGCCACAACGCGTGAGTGTGGATTTTCATCAGAGGAGTGGGTCAATGGTTAAACCGTTTCTATTGGGCGTGGCACTGATATTCATAATGGCCCTTGCGATGGCCTGCGGTGGAGCAGAGGATCAGGATACTTCCGACACATCGGAATCGGCTGCACCCACGGCTGCGGCCGTGAGCCCAACCGAGGAGGCCATGGAAGAGGCTACCCCGGAGGCCATGGAGGAGGCGGCGGAAGAAGAGGCAACGGCGGAACCCGCCGCGGAACAAGAGGAGGAAAAGGAGACAACTGCCCAAACGACTAAACAGGAGGAGCCGGAGGAAGAGGATACCAAAGAGGACGCGATGATGGAGGCCGACGCGGATCTCAAGGCCGCGGCCGACGCTCTCGCGAACGGTCCGGGCGCGTTCTACGTCGGAGACCTCAACCAGCTGATCGGTCCCGTACCGGCACCGATTGAGGACGACATTGGCGACTTTGACGGGGTACCGTCCGATGGTCTGGAAGACTACCTGTACGTCTTCGATTCGGATTACTACCGGATCCTTGTCGACCGGGCCAACTACACCGATCCGACGGAGGTCACCACCACCGGCGAGGACTTCTCCTTCCAGCTGGCGTGCATCAACCGGGCGCTCACCCACTGCAAGCTGGCTGAGTGGTGGTCCGAAGAGGTGGAGAAGCGCACCAACGGCCAGTTGGTAATCGAAATCGTGGGTTATCCGGAACTGGGCATATCCGGCGAGGACGTGCTGGAACTCACGGAGAACGGAACCCTGTCTTTTGCCGAGTTGCCGTCGGCTTACACCGCTGGCGACCTGCCGGCGATGGACATGAAGTACCTCTGGGGAATTTACAAGGACAACGAGACCTTCTACAAAGCCACCGCGGCCGCGATACCGGCGCTGGACAAGCTGATCGAGGACAGGACGGGCGGCGGAGTGACGGTGTTCCAGATGTGGCGGGTTCCCGAGAACGAGATTTTCTTCTTCTCGAAGGAACCCATTACCGAGCTGGAGGATTTCCACGGTCTGAAGGTCAGGAGCTTTGGCGGCGCGCTGTCCGACATGATTGACGGTATGGGATCCGAGGCGCAGTGGGTGGCGTTTGCCGAGGTGTACACGGCCTTGGAACGCGGCATCCTGGACGGCGGCGTGACCGGCGCCAACGCGGCATACGGGCAGCGCTGGTACGAGGTTGCCGACTACATGGCAGGCCCGCTCCCCCTGTTCACGGTGGAAAACGCTACATTCAATCCAGACGTCTGGGACGGCCTGCCTGCTGATTTCCAGGCTGTCCTGATGGAAGAGGGAGCCAAGTACGAACTGGAATTCTTCAGGGTTACCCCGGTGCTGTCCGGCCTGGGCATCCCGAAACTCCTGGATGAGGGGATGATCTACAATCCGTTCAGCGACGAAATACGCGAGTTCATGTTCGAGGAGGTCGCTCTCAAGAGGGTGGTACCCCAGTGGGTGAAACGGGTGGGGGGACCCGATACAGACGCGGTCAAACTTTTCAATGAGACCGTGGGCCCCATATCCGGGATTCTAATCAATCCCGACGGCAGCGCCTCACTGATAGAAAACTAGGTTTCCGCCCGTTTCATATGTTACAGGGGGCTCCGGAGAATTCCGGAGCCCCCTGTTTATGTAAGGCCCTGTTTATGTAAGGTGGAAGGAAATCAGCCAAGGCACATTACAGACCTCCTTCCTTTTATAATGTAGGGTTTCGTAGTTTTCTATTCGAATATCGAAAACAGAGAAACTCAAGCAATTGCATAACTTTGGAGATTCGAAATTTCTATTGCATACCAAATACCAATTTGTTATATTCCGCCGAGTCATACGACGAGATCCATTCGCTATGCTGGCGGCGACGGGGCAGGTTCACGGAACCGTGGGCAAGGGTGCGCATGGAGGGAAAACGTACAGGAGTGTGGTTTATGGTTAAACCTTTCCTACTGGGCGTGGCACTGATCTTTCATGATGGCCTTCGTGATGGCCTGCGGCAGCGCGGAGGAGTCAGAGACGACCACGGAGACAGAAAGCGAAACGACGACGCAGACCACCGCCACCGAGGCTCCTACCGAGGCGGCCATGGAGGAGGAGGAAGACGAGGAAGCGGAGGCCATGGCGGAAGAGGAGGAGGACTCGGACCAACAGGCGCAGACGACCACCGAGGAAAAGAAGGAGGACACCACCACGACGTCCTCTACCACACAAGAGACGAGTGAGGACGCAGACAAAGAGGACGCGATGATGGAGGACATCGATCCGGCGCTGCTAGCCGCTGCCGCTGAGCGGGCGGGTAAGCCTGGGTCGTTCTACATCGGAGACCTCAGCCAGTTGGTCGGACCCTCTCCCGGAGAGGGACTCGGCGATGCCGACGACATGGTTAACCTGGCCGGACTGGAACGGGAGCGCTACCTGTTTGACTCCGACTATTACCGGAACCTGGTGGAGAGGGCCAACTTCACCAACCCAACCGAGCTGGTTTACGACGGCGACCCAATTCAGTTCCAGTACGCCTGCATCAACCGCACGCTGGCGACCTGCGAACTGGTGGACGCCTTCTTCCGTCCGCAGATAGAGGAGCGCACCAACGGCAAGTTCAAGATCGTCATCACGTCGTTCCCAGAGCTGGGTCTGGCTGGTCCTGACTCGCTGGACCTGGTTGACAGCGGGACGCTCTCCTTTGCGGAGATCTACGGCGGGTATATCGCGGGGCATTTGCCGGAGGCCGAGATAGCCCTGCTCTACGGGCTGTATCCCGACCACGAGGTCGAGTTCAAGGTAACCCAGGCAATCCAGCCGGATATCGACGCCATGTATTCCGAGGCCACCGGCGGCGGACAGGTGGTGTTCCACAAGTGGATCTCCGGCGGAGACCAGTTCTTCTTCTGCAAGGACAGCATCACCAGCCTGGCCGAGTTCGAAGGCAAGAAGACCCGCAGCCACGGCGCGGCGCTGTCTGACTGGATCGAGGGAATGGGTGCGGACGCTCAGTTCGTGGCCTTTGCCGAGGTGTACACCGCCCTGGAGCGCGGGATCCTGGACTGTGGGGTGACCGTAGCATTCGCAGCTCACGCCCAACGCTGGTACGAGGTAACCGAGTACATGGTCGGTCCGCTCTCGAGCCAGCTCCTGACCAATGCCATAATTAATAAGGAAGTATGGGAAGGTCTGCCCCCCGATGTTCAGCAGATTCTGCTGGAGGAGGGAGCCCGGCATGAGCTGGAGGCCATGCGGGTGACCCCTGCCTGGAACGAGGTATGGGTAGACCGGAACGTGGAGGCCGGACTGATCTTCCAGCCGTTCAACGAGGAGCTGATGACCCACATGAAGGACGTTGCGGTGATGGAGCACGTCATACCTGGGTTCGTCAATCGCGTGGGCGGTGGAGACGCGGACATTATCAAGCTGTTCAACGAAGAGGTAGCGCACATCGTTGGCCTGCGCATCAACTCGGACGGGTCCACCGAGTCCGTACCCATAACGGAGTAAAGCTGGCTGGGAATTCCACTTCCGTGGAACCACCCGTCGGGAATTCTCAAGTACCGACAGGGCCCCGGCGACGATGTGCCGGGGCCCTAAATTTGCGCTACCTGGCCGGAACATGGTTTGTATTTTTGTAGATATTTACTCTTTAAATTACGACGATTACCGTCAAACAATAGGCATAGATCAGTATTCTGATTAACTGTTTGAGATATTGCTAGGTGAAAAGCGGTTTGTTATAGTCTGCCGAACTCCCGATTGGTTCGGCTTATACGGCAGAGGGTCGGGCGATCGCCAGAGCGGCCTGCAGGGAGGAGGGAATTTACCCAGGAGAGTGCGCAAATGGGCAAACTGTTTCTAATGGGCTTGGCGATACTTCTGCTGATGGCGTTTGCGGTGGCCTGCGGAGGGGCCGAGGAGCCGACATCCGCACCACCGCCCACTGAGGCTCCCACGGCAGCCCCGACGGCGACCTCTGCTCCCGAACCTACGGATACGCCGCAGGCGATGCAGGAGGAGGACAAAGAGGATGAGTCCTCGGCCATGTCGGACGCAGATGCGGCGCTGGTGGCGGCGGCCGCTGAGCGAGCCGGCGGACCCGGGGCGTTTTACATCGGCGACCTGAACCAGCTGGTGGGTCCGGCGCCGGGTGAAGGCTTGGGCGACTCAAACGACATGGTCAACCTCGAAGGCCTGGAACGCGAGAGGTACATCTTCGAGCTACAGTATTACAGGGACCTGGTGGACAAGGCGAACTTCACCAACCCCACCGAGATGACCTACGACGGGGAGCCCATAGAAATCCAGTTCGCCTGCATCAACCGAACCGTTGCCCCGTGCGAGCTGTTTGACAACTTCTTCAGGAAAGAGATAGAAGAGCGCACCAACGGCAAGGTGCTGGTCGAGATCACATCGTTCCCCGAACTGGGGATTGCAGGGCCGGACTCGCTGTCTCTGATAACCAACGGCAGCCTGTCCTTTGCGGAGATTTCCAGCAGCTACGTATCGGGGGCCATGCCAGAGGCTGAGCTGCAGATCCTGTTTGGCGTATACGAAACCCACGAGCACTATATGGGGGTCCAGCAGGCGATAGGACCGTTGGTAGACGAACTATTTGAGGAGAACAGCGAAGGCGGGAAGGTGATCTCACACATGTGGATTTCCGGGGCCGACCAGTTCTTCTTCTGCAAGGATCCCATAGAGACGCTGGCAGACTTCGAGGGACGCAAGGTGCGCAGCCATGGATCGGCCCTATCCGACTGGATCAATGGGTTCGGCGCCGCCGCCCAGTTCGTGGCCTTCGCGGAGGTCTACACCGCCTTGGAGCGCGGCGTGCTTGACTGCGGAGTCACGGTGGCATTCGCCTCTGTCGCGCAGCGCTGGTACGAGGTGACAACGTACATGGTGGGACCGCTTGCGACCCAAGCGGTGAACACAATCATAATGAGCCCGTTGGTGTGGAACGATCTGCCGTCCGACATCCAGCAAATCATGGTGGAGGAGGGTGCGCGGCACGAGCTTGAGGGGTTGCGCGTAACCCCGGCGTGGAACGAGGTCTGGATCCCGCGAAACGTCGAGGCTGGTATGATTTTCCAGGAGTTCACGCCCGAGCTGCTGGACCACCAGGCAAACGTGGTGGCCACTGACTTCGTGATACCCGGTTTTGTCAACCGGCAGGACGAGGACAACAGGCCGGCCATGATCGAGCTGTTCAATGAGCAAATCGCTCCGATCGTAGGGATAAGGATACGGCCGGACGGTACAGGGGAACGAATCAACTAGCCCGGTTGCGGTACAACCGCCACAACTACAGGCTAACCAAGAGCCCTCGCAGGAATGCCCGCGAGGGCTTTCACTTGCACTGGAAACGACACGGACGAACTAACCATTTCGCGTACTTGCTACTTTTCACGCAATTCGCAATTCGTAAAATCATCTTCTCTTTTAGACATACATATTCATGCATCCATATTACGTCCTTGAATTCAATTTGCTGTAATCCGCCGAACCAAGGAAGGTTATCGACACAGCGGGGTAATCCCTCTCTCTGCGGGAACCGGACTCGTGGCGGGGAAAACTTTCAGGAGAGTGCGTTAATGGCAAACCTTTACTAATGGGCTTGGCTGCCCTGATGATTCTTGCGCTGATGACTTTCGTGGTGGCCTGAGGAGGCGCGGAGGAACGAACTTCGGCACCGCCCCCGACCGAGGCTCCCACGGAGGCCCCGACAGCGACCTCGGCCCCCGAACCCACCGCCACGGAGGAGGCCATGGAGGAAGAGGTCGAGGAGGAGGAGGTCGAGGACAAGGCGATGCCGGACGTTGATCCGGCCCTGACGGAGGCGGCCGAAGAATGGGCCGGCGGTCCGGGAGCCTTCTACCTGGGCGATGGCGACTTCAGCCGCCTGGTGGGACCCGCGCCCGCCGAGGGGCTCGGGGACGCCAACGACATGGTGAACCTGGAGGGGCTGGAGCGGGAGAGCTATCTCTTTGACTCGCAGTACTACAAGGACCTGGTGGAGAAGGCCACTTTCACCAATCCGACCGGGATGACCTACAGCGGGGACCCCATCGAGATCCAGTTCGCGTGGATCAACCGGACGGTGGCGCCCTGTGAGCTGTGGGCCAACTTCTTCAAGCCGCAAGTGGAGGCGCGGACCAACGGCAAGGTCCTGGTACCCGTCGCGTCGTTCCCCGAGCTGGGCATAGCTGGCCCGGATTCCCTGGAGCAGGTGACCAACGGTACGTTGTCGTGGGCGGAGATCACCAGCGGCTACGTTTCGGGCCACATGCCGGAGGCGGAGCTGGCGATCATGTACGGCGTGTACCCCGACCACGAGGTGGAGTTCAAGGTTACCCAGGCCATCGGGCCGGAGCTGGACCGCCTGTTCGAAGAGAATACCGACGGCGGTAAGGTGCTCACCCACATGTGGGTATCCGGCGGCGACCAGTTCTTCTTCCGGTTCCCGATGCAACCCTCGGCACTGTTAGCGCGGGCTTCGACTCGAATGCAGTCCGTTTGCTCGTTCTCGAAGGCGGCGATGCGCCATCCCTTCTCCGGGTCGCGTCGGCGCAAAGGGCTGGGCACCGACGTCCAAAGCGCTGCCCGCTACTGGATGTCGCGAGGCTCGACGACCTGCTCCATCAGTTCGTTGCTCCATTCGCCCTCGGCTTCGATGATGGCCTTCGCGTCATACAGAAACGCCTCAATCAGGTTGTGGGAGAGATAGACATACGTCCCTGGCTGACGGATGGTGTGAATGGATGCCCCGGCGGAACCGGCCGCGATGTCCCAAGTCTCCAGGTCCAGCGCCGGTGGGTTGTTGAAGCTGCCGCGTTCCCAAACATAGTCGCCATGTCCTCCGATCAGGTGTGGGTAGGACTGGCGGTTGGCTTGGGCGTGGACGATAAGCACGTTTTCGCCCACCCTGGCGGTCAACTGCCCGTCGCCCTGCAACGCCCCGGCCACACCGTTGAAGACGACGTGGGTCGGGATGAGGGTCCTCATGACTTCGAGGTCGTCTCCGAAGGAGGCGGATGGGTTGTCGTACCGTTTGAATTCCGCGTTCTCATCCTGTGGCAGGTAATAGTCCTGCTCTCCGATGTAGTATGCCCGGTCATATTCGACCGGGTTGCCGGCGGGGTCTCTCAGCCCGCCACGAGGCAAAACCATGATCGCCCCGTTCATACCGTGCGTCACGTGCCAGGGCACCATGGTCCCCCCTGGGGCGCAGTGATACACGAATACCCCGGGCTTGATCGCCCGGAAGCGCAACACAACCTCCTCCCCAGGATTCACATGTGTCAAAGACCCGCCTCCCAACGCGCCAATGGATGCATGGAAGTCTATGTTGTGGAGCAGTTGGTTGCTGGACGGGTTCACCAGGGTCATTTCCACGTAGTCGCCCTCGTTCACCACGATGATGGGGCCCGGGACAGAACCGTTGAAGGTGAAGGCCCAGACGAAGGCGCCCGGAGCTATCTCAATCTCCCTTTCATCCACCTCCAGTCGTACCTCCACCACCCGGGGCGCACCAGTGTAGTCCTGTTCGTGCTTGGGCAGAGAGGGTGGTGCGACCAGCTGCTGGCTAACCCGCTCCAGCCGCGAGACATCCTCCGGCTCCCAGTTGACGGGGCCGCTCCAGTAGGACGATACGACCGTCCCGTCCCCAGCGCCGGGTCTGGCATAGGGGTCGGGGGTCTCCGTGGGTGGCGGCAATGTGGGCGGCGGTGTGGACGTAGGAGCCGGCTCGTTACAGGCAATAGCCGCAGCCAACATGATTAGGGCCAACACGGCAAACGGAGCAAATGCCCCGAGCGTTCTCAACAGATATCTGTGGACCAGAAACATAGAGTTTCTCCCGTCTTCCAAGCTTACTGGGGCTGGATTTCCTATCACGGCCTCTTGACCGGGATTCCCCATATCGGGCCCCAGTACTACAACGACGGTTTATGCGGAGGTGTGGTACTCAAGGTGAAATTTAGCTTGGCGACATAGCGCTGGAGGCCTCCGGTTACGGCTGGTTCAGTCTCAGTAGGAATCAGCAATGGGCTGTTTAGAAAAACCGTCGTTGTAGTACTAGTCGTTGCCGCCGGCTGCGGGGGCCGGGCCGCCCAGGGCCTGCGGGCGCTTGCCGCCAATGGACCAGACCAGCAGGGCGGAGGCGATCAGCAGCACAATGTTCGACAAGATCGCCCAGTCGTAGGTACCACGGAGGTCAAACAGCAGGCCGCCCAGGTAAGCGCCCAGCCCGGAGCCCATCGGCATTACCGCGAACATGGTACCGTAAATTTTGCCCAGGTTGGCGGTTCCGAAACTGTCTGAGGCGTATGCCGCGGTAATGCCCACTACCGAATTCCAGGAAAACCCCACCAGGAGGACGCCCACCACCAGGGTGGATATGCCCATGGATGGTATCCCCAGGAATGGTATCCCCATGGAAAGAAGTACCACCAGGAAGCCCAAGGCCCTCAGTTGGTAGGAAAAGGCGAGCCACTGCCGGCGGCCATGCTTGTCCGAGAGACGCCCCAGCCACAGGGCGCCTATGAGTGCTGTGGCGCCGATAATGCTGAACCCGAAAGATGCGGTAATGGGGTCATAGCCAAGGTCCTGGGCGTAGGTGACAAAATGAGCATTCACGAAGCTCATTGAGTACCCTCAAACGAAGTAGCCGAAGGTCAGCTTCTGGAAGAAGGAGGTGCGTACAGCCTCGGAAAATGTAAAATTCTGCCTCTCAACGGCAGCGGATGAGGAGGCGTTCCGGCTCCCGGCAGGGCCGCTCGCGCGGTCGCCGCTGCCCAGGGCGGTGAGACCCATGTCCTCGGGCCGGTTGCGGATGAGCAGGATTCCCACTATCAGCACGACGAAGATAAGGAACAGGCCAAGAAAGAAATAGGCCTCTCTCCAGGTAAAAGCCACCTGCACGACGGAGGTGGCCGGCACCAGGATCATGGCGCCGAGTGAGCCTGCCCCGCCGACCAGCCCAAGGGTGACCCCGCGGTTGGAGACGAACCACTGGCTGACAATCTTGGTCAGTATCGGACCTGTGCCCAGGGTGACGCCGATGCTCATTACAGCGAAAAGGAGATACAGGTGAAGCAGGTTGCTGACAACGGCGGGAATCAGCAGCAGCATCCACCCCATGATCAGGACACCGCTCAGGGCCACCCACTTGGGACTGTACCGGTCGGCCAGGTAACCGGCCAAGGGGCGCAGCAGGCCGGAAATCATGTAAGTTACGGCAAAGGCAAGCGACAGGGTTGCCCGGCTCCATTCGAACTCCTCGGTCATCGGTTTGAGGAAGACGCCAAAGGAGAACTGCCCTCCAGCGACTCCAAAGACGACGATGGCGCAACCAAGGGTCACGAACCAGCCGTAGAAAATGGTCTGCCCCCGAAGCCTCATAGTCATCTCCCGTCGCATCAGGTCCGGTTAGATTTTGCCTGCGCAGGGTAACCGCATGCTAATGCTGCACAAGGGCTTTGTCCACGAACAAGGAACCTCAGGCAGGGTCCGTATGCAGGGGGTCGAATTGCATATCCGGCCCATCGCGAAAGACACTGGATTCACGCTTCAAGGGTAAGCCACCTGAATAGGGATCCGGCCTGAATTGGAATCCGGCCTGAATTGGAATCCGGCCTGAATTGGAATCCGGCCTGAATTGGAATCCGGCCTGAATTGGAATCCGCTCCGCTCCGTTTCTGTTTCTGGCGCAGGGAACCTCCGGTTGAGCGTCCGGTGCGCCAATGGTTGGGGCGGTGTAAAATCGGGTCTACGCAAAAGGAGGTCTTCCGGATGTTTGACGAGGTCCGCGGGCGGGTGAGAGACGAACTGCAGCGGCTGGACATAGATGCCTGCCTGGTGACCACACCGGCCAACATCTTCTACACCACGGGGTTCTTCAGCCCGGTGGTCAACCTGTCCTTCCGGCTGATGGGGACCGACACCGCGCTGATTCCGGCGGACCCGGCCCTGCCGTCGGCGCTGATGACAAGCGACTTTGCGGCTCCGGCAGCCCGGGCGGCGACCTCCATCGAGGACATTCGCACTTACAGGATGTGGGTTGAGAACCGCGACCTTGACGTTATTACCGGTCCGGCCGGTGGTGAGGCCAAGATCTCGCGCCCACCCCAGTGGAACCCGGACGAGATCGACGAGACGGTGGCCACAATGCTGGAGGAGCGGGGACTGTCGGCCGGCACCATCGGGATCGACCTGCGGTACGTCTACGCCGACACGCTGTTCAGGCTGCAACAAAACAACCCCGAGTGCCAGTTCGTAGACATTACCGGCATGCTCTACGGCCTTCGGGCCATCAAGTATCCCCAGGAAATCGAGCTGCACCGCAGCGCCGCCCGCCTTTTCGAGGCTGGCCTGCGGCGGGCGATCGACGAGGCGCGGGAGGGCCAGAGCGCGCAGGCAATCAAGTACAACTACCAGGCTGGCGCGCTGGAGGCGGCCATGGCCGACCCCGGCCTTTCAACGGGGCACGGGGGCGAGTTCCAGTCAGCCTACGGGTTCATCAGCGCCGGTACGGGCAGCAGCTTCGGAGACCGGTCCGGCCTGCATTCCGGCGACCTGATCAAGTTCGATTGCGGGGTCGCCGTTGGCGGGTTCTACAGTGATTGCGGGCGGACGTTTGCCTACGGGCGGGCCACAGCCGATCAGCGACGGATTCACGACGCCCTGGCGGAGGCTCACGCTGCGGCGCGAGAGGTCATGCAACCGGGGACGTCAATCTCGACGGTGTACCACACTGCCGACGAGGTGATGCGGGCCCACGGATTCCCGGGCTACAGCCGGGGCCACTACGGGCACTCCATCGGGCTCGACACGTTCGTGGAGGAGCCGCCGTTCATCAGCGCGAACGAGCACAGCGAGCTGCAGCCGGGGATGTTGCTCTGTCTCGAGGCACCCTATTATTCCGCCAGCACCGGGTCGTACCAGATCGAGGACATGATCCTGATCACCGAGACTGGGCACGAGAATTTCAACACCCTGTCATATGACCTGGTAGAGCTGTAGAAGGTATTAATATAGAGGATAACCGAGGGCTCCTTGCCAGCTGCAGGTCGGGGCCCCTGGATTCCCGCCTCCGCGGAAATGACGGGGTGGGGCTAAAAAGCGGCTGCCAGGACTAAGAAACTATCTCATAACCAATCAATCGTTTCCTAAAAGCCTTATTGGTCTACCCTTTCACCCCCACCCTAACCCTCCCCCGTCAAGGGGGAGGGGACTTTTGATATAGTTTCTAAACACTCGAGAATAGAGCCACTTACGAGAGGGCGAACATGAAGGCATCCTACCTGGGAGCCATGGGATATGCGTCGAGGCGGGAGTTTCCCGCCACCTGGCCCACGCCGCCGTCCTACAACGAGCCGGAACTGTCGGTGCAGAGCTACCAGGACGGCATCGAGGAGTGCGAATTCGCCGAGGAGATGGGCTTCGAGTGGATCAGCTTCTCGGAGCACCATTACTCGGGGCGCATCGCAACCGGCACGCCGTCCGTGATGGCGGCAGCGGTGGCGGAGCGGTGCAAGAAGGCGCGCATGGCGATGCTGGGCCACCTGCTGCCGTTGAACAACCCGGTGCGGATCGCCGAGGAGCTGGCCCTGCTGGACAACCTGACCAACGGGCGGCTGGTGATGGGATTCCTGCGGGGAACGCCCAACGAGGACCAGGTCTACAACGTGAACCCGGCGGAGGGGCGAGGCCGGATGCTGGAGAGCATGGACCTGATCCTGCGGGCCCTGACCGAGCCGGAGCCATTCGCATGGGAGGGCCGCTACTACCAGTACCGCACGGTGTCGGTGTGGCCCAGGCCGGTGCAGCAGCCGATGCCTCCGGCGATTGTGGCCACCCGCAGCGACGACGCCGTTCACTTTGCCGCCACCCACCGGCTGGGACTGGGAGTGTCGTTCCTGCCGGTTGAGGACGTGGCGACCATCACGGGCAAGTACTTCAATTGGTGCAAGGAGACCGGCTGGACTCCCGAGCCCGATGAGGTGGTATTCCGGGGCAGCATTTACTTGGCCGAGACCGACGAGAAGGCCTGGGACTGGTTCCACAGGCAGGAGGACCAGGGACGGGCCCGGGGGATGGCCTTGCGGTCGTCGGTAGCGCAGGTGATCCAGGCGCAACGAACCGGGGAGGGCATTGACTACAGCCACGTGTTTGCAGGGAGCGCGTCGGGGGACATCGTGGGCGGATCGCCGAGCCTGACGTTCGTCGGAGGGCCAGACTCGATCACGGAGCAGATCAAGGCGTACCACGACCGTTGCGGCACCGGGTCATCGACCTGTTCTTCCAGCAACCCAGCCTGACTCACGGCGACATCATGAACGAAATCGAGCTGTTCGGGCGCGAGGTCCTGCCCCGGATCAAAGAGTTCTAGGCGATGGCCTCGAATGACAGCGGCCTGCGGTTCACCGAGAAAGGCAGTGGCGATCCCGTCGTTCTCCTGGACTGGACACCCTGGGATTCTGCCACGCTGGGCGATGCCCTGGCGGACAAGTACCGAGTCATCAGCATTGAGCCTCCCCTCGAGGCAGGGTCAGGCAGGTCGGCGGACGAGGTGGCGAGGGCGGTTGCCGCAGCAGCCGAGGGCGCGGGTCTCGACTCGTATGCACTGGCAGGGACGTCGGTGGGAGCCAATGTGGCTTTCCGGGTGGCACTGCTTCAGCCGGACTCTGTATCCACTCTGGTGCTGGTATCGCCGGACTGCGTGCGTCCGGCAACGGGCCAGCCCTGGAACACGCCAGAACTGGCGGCTTTAGCGATGCTGGCTCATCCCGAGGCACCCGGTCAGCCGCTGCCGGACCCCGACAGGACGGCGGTGTTGTCGGCGCTGGCCGAGGGGTCGCGGACGACCGATGGCGATGTGGCGCAGTTGCTGCCGGAGCTTGGCTGCGCCACCCTGGTGGTATTCGGCCAGGAGGACCGGCTGGTTTCGCGGGATGCCGGCGGAACCTGGAAAGCCCAGGTGCCCAACTGCAACGTGTGCTACGTCTACGACGCTGGCCACGCAGTCGGGATGGACCGGCCTGATGCGCTTGCCAATGTGGTGCTGGACTTTGTGGAGCGGCGGGAAACGTTCATCGTCGAGAACCGGACCAGCCTAATCAACCCTTAGCGACGGACGAGCGAGCCGAAAAGGCCAGGGCCTCCGCTCTTGGCTGCGCCAACAAACCGCTGGAACGGTGCGTTGTCGCTGTGCGGCGCATCCCTTAGGCGACCTGTTGAAATTTTATAATTTCCGCTCATATCCTCTCATTTCCGCTCATTTTCTCTGTTTCGGGAACGAACGGTTTGGGATTTGACAGGCATGGAAAACACGGCAGCGCATTTACGCGATAGCGTGTTGCCGGTACCTTGCGTAGAGATTTTCATATCCCCCCCGTCATTTGCTCTCCTTCAGTATGCCCTGGCGCGGTTATCCGGCTCGCAAATATTCGTACTAATGTTCGGTATCAGTTGTATTTATGATGAAGGACATTCTGCAATCAGGCAAGGGGCAATTGTCAGCAGGCGAGGTCTTTTAATAGTTCCCTTTCCCCTCAGGGGAGGGACAAGGTGGGGGTGTTCTCTGGTGGTTCACAAAGATGTCGTTTGCCAGCATTTCACCCTCACCCCAGCCCTCTCCCTCAAGGGAGAGGGAGAATTAAAAGACCCTGGTCAGCAGGCAGGGACGATTGCAAAGTCCTCCGCAGCCCCAACGTGGTGAGTCTATCGAAGCATCGGCGGATTACGGCGACCCGTCCTTCGACAGGCTCAGGACCAGCGGTGTGGGTGATTGGGCGACTTTGCAAGGGGCACTGAGCAGGCGGGGTTGCGGGCCAGGTGGCCGAGTTACACTCCGGGCTGCCGGGGGTTGGGCATTGGATCGCTGCCCCAACGTGGTGAGTCTATCGAAGCATCGGCGGATTACGGCGACCCGTCCTTCGACAGGCTCAGGACCAGCGGTGTGGGTGATCGAGCGACTTTGCAAGGGGCAATTGTCAGCAGGCGGGGTTGCGGTCCCGCTGGATGACTGCGTGAATTTCGGGTTTGCGGTTAAGGGCGGCTACCGGAAAGGCAAGGGGTTTTGGGGAGTTGGAGCGGCAGATGAGGCACAGGGTCTTTTAGTTCTCGCTCTCTCTTGAGGGAGAGGGCTGGGGTGAGGGTGAAATTCTGGCCACCGGCATCCTTGGGAACCACAGAGAACGCCCCCACCCTAACCCTCCCCCGGAGGGAGAGGGAACAATTAAACGACCCTGAGATGAGGCAGACGGCAATTGTATTAGGCGTGGTACTGTGGTAGTTTCGAGTTCAACCCAACCGGGAACGAAGTCAGTTCTGGAGGAGCGCATCAAATGGCAACCAAGAGGGATGGCGAAAAGTACCTTGGACACGAACTCCACGTGCCCCTGTCTCAGGACGGGCAGGTGACGGCCTACGTGTGGCCGGTGCGGGCGCTGAATGTGCGCGGCTCGTGGTGCGGCGGGCCGACCATCGGCATCGATGTGGGAAACGAGGAGATCATCCGCTTCGACTGCCACGACAAGCCCGGACACTGGCACGGCGGCGGCTACGACAAGTCGGGCATGCCCGGCGCATCTCACCGAGACTTCCCCAAGGACATCGTCGCGGTGGCCGACCAGGTGAACTGGTCGCTGCAGCAGGTCAGCGAGCATACGGCCGAGTTGCTATCGGAGGCCGAGCACGGGGAGGCCGCCGAGGCCGTGGATGCCGCGATGCTACAGGAGGCGGTGGGGCTGATCCGCAATCACCTGGAGCAGCAGGGCAACCTCCGCGGCGAGGCCATCAGCGCAGGGATTATCGAGGCATAAGTCAACCAAGGCCGCCGACTCGAAATCGTCGAGTCCGATTGCACACGAGAGGGGCTGATTATATCTGATTGTCGCTATAAGTTCAGATTATTCCCCTTTTTTGAGCTTTTTTGCGCAGGCCAGGGAGGAACAGGTTGGGTCGCGAGGATTCCCTGTCGGTGCTGTAGGGGCCACACTTATCTTCCAACACTGCCTTACTTCCGAAATTGATTGAGAGGGATTATAACTCCATTTTTTATTGCTTTGGTGCCCACTCGAGCTGATCCTGCGTATTCGCGGGTCCGGATGATTGGGACAGGCCACAATTGCGCGGGCTATCCTCGACCCACGCTATCTTTCAGCACTCTTTCGCTGTTGTTGTGCCAGGCCGCGAAGTGGGGGAGGAACGGGGAAGCTGCCGCGCTGATAACTGCCGGGACGGGTAAGAGGGTGTGTGACAGATGTTTTTCACCCAGGTCTCAGTCCTGCCAGTTATCGTCAGAGTCCCTGGATTCCCGCTTTCGCGGGAATTGCCGATGGCCTTCCGGCCACGTTTGTGTATGAAAATGGGGTTGGCACAGGAACTCAGCGAGGATTTCACCCCCTCCCTAACCCTCCCCCTCAAGGGAGAGGGAACAGATTTCCCCCTATTTTCATGGGAATGACGAATTGGCGCCAGACATTTGTCACACACACTCTAAGAACAGGGCCTGGAGGCAGGTGACGTGGCAGATGCCGGACTCAACTGCTGCCCGAAAGGACTCAGCATTTTCCTCATCACCGACGAGAGGAACTAGTCTCCAGCCATTGAATGGAGGCAATTGTGAAAATTTTGTGAATTCGCACCCCAGTGCTAATGCAGGTTTTATGAGAATAGTACCGGAGGCATATATAACCAGTTTATTTCACAGATTACTTAGTGGTAGGGTTGCACCGGAGTCCCTGCCCAGCCCTGCGAGTGCAGATTATGAGAGCACGCCCGGATTTACTTGCTATTGGGAAATGTCCGGGCGAGATTTTCTGACTCATACAACCCTGATTATGTGAAATAAGAGAGTCGCCGGGTGGGCTGATTAACGATTCACAACAATGCAAGAGGATAACAATGATCCTTAGACAAGTGAATCCCCCGATGACAGAGGAGGAGGCACTCAGAAACGAGATCGAAGATCTGAAGGACCGGCTGGTCAGGCTGAGCCAGGCAAGCATCAGCATCTTCGAGACCCCCGATCCAGAGGCCGTATTCCAGGAAGTTGTACAGAGCGCCTCAAGGCTCACAGGCGCGCAGTACGGTGCACTCCTTACGTTCAATGCCTCGGATGGCGTTGGCGACTTCTACACATACGGAATCTCACGGGAACAGCGAGAACACATGCCCCAGTCGCCGCAGGGGTTGGGGCTGCTGGGGTACATGAACAAGGTAAGGTCACCGGTCAGAGTGAAGGATATGGCGTCTCACACTGAATCGGTGGGCCTCCCGGAAAACCACCCTCCAATGACCACTTTCCTGGGAGTGCCGCTCTACCATCGGGACGAGCATGTGGGAAACCTTTATCTGACGGAGAAGGAGGGAGGCCAGGAGTTCACCCCCGAGGATGAATTAGTTGCCTCGATGTTTGCCGCCCAGGCCGCGTCCATAATTGCAATCACCCGACGGTATGAGGCGGAGCACCGGGCCAAGGGGGACCTGGAGACGCTGCTGGACATTTCGCCGACGGCGGTCACCGTCTTTGACGCTCGTATAGGCGAGATCACTTTCATGAACCAGGAATGCCGACGAATACTGGGTGCTATGGGGATTCTGGACGAAGAAATAGAAAGACTCTACGAACTCCTGAGATTTACGAGTTCAGACGGCAGAGATATCCCGTTCGTAGACCTTCCAGGCACCAGGACGCTTCAGACGGGGGAGACCGTGAGGGCTGAGGAAATCGTGGTGCACCTTCCAGACGGAACTGCCGTAACCACCTTGGTAAATTGCGCTCCACTCTTCTCTGAAACAGGGGAAATTGTGTCGGTAATGTCCGTTATTCAGGATATGACTCCCCTTGAGGACCTGGAACGACAACGGAGTGAATTCCTTGGCTTGGTGACCAACGAATTGCGGACGCCTTTAACAACCATCAAGGGCTCCACAGTCGCCCTCAAGAGCGTGCTGGAGGCAAAGGCTTCCACGGAATCAATCCAGCTCTTGCGGATCATCGACCAGCAAACAGACCTGATGCGCAGCCAGGTCAACAGCCTCACCGAACTGACCCAGATCGAAACAGGCTCTTTGTCCCTGGCCGTCGAGCCAACAGATGTCGCTGGCCTGATAGAGGGATCCTGCCGGGAGTATCTGAGAGACCACGTCGCAACCGCCATCCAACTGGATACGCCGGATGGTCTACCGACAGTGATGGCAGACCGGCACCACATAAACCAGGTATTGCACAATCTTCTCCGCCAGGCAGCCAGGCATTCGGACGAGTCTGTGCCGGTCAAAGTGTCTGCTTCAATCGGCGATATTCATGTGAGCATCTCGGTCGCCGCGCGAGGTTCGTTTGCCCCTGCCGAAGCGCGGCCTTCGCCGTTCAAGGACACGGACGCTCCCCAATTGTTCAAGAGGCTTTCACAGGCCCAAAACAGGGCGATGGATTTATCGTCGCACGGTGAGGGGCTGGCATTCGCTTACTGCCGGGGCGTTGTTGAGGCGCATGGAGGACGAATCAAGACAGAGGTCGATGAGGAAGAGGGGTGGATGACGCTGACCTTTACCCTTCAGTCAATGGAGGAGGAGGAAGGCATTCTGGTCCCCGAGGTGCAAGAAACTTTCGATGAGCCATTGCCATCTTTGGCTGAGAAGACGCAGATCCTCGTCTCAATCGATGACACGAGGCTATTGACCTCAGTGCGCAGGGTCCTGCTTGGCGCGGGCTATGACTCCGTCCCAACATCCGGCCTGGCTGAGGTGGAGCAATTGGCTTCCTCCGGGGGTGAGAAATTGATCCTCCTTGACATTGTCGGCAGAGAGGAGGAATGCTTCCGCACTTTGCGACGAACCGGGAATTCGCTGAACGTGCCCACAATTGTGCTGTGTGACCGGGACGATGAGGAATACGTGGTACGCGCATTCGAGATGGGGGCGGACGGTTACATGGTGAAGCCGTTTTCGCCTTCGGAATTGATCGCGAGGATAAAAGCGACCCTTCGGAGGTTAAACGGGGGAGGCGAAACCGTCGACAAAAGTTTGTTCCAACTCGGCGACGTGAAAATCAATTACTACGAACGCACGGTAACCGTATCAGGGCAACAGTTACAGCTGACGGCCACGGAATACAGGCTGCTCACCGAACTCTCGAGTTCGGCCGGCAGAATTCTTACCCAGGACGAGTTGCTCGAGAGAGTGTGGGGGGCGGAATATGCAGGGGAACCTCAGCTTTTGCGGTCCTATATTAAAACCCTTCGCCAGAAGCTGGGGGACAGTGCCAAGAGTCCCTCGTACATCTTCACAGAGCACGGTATTGGCTATCGCATGGCAAAGCCCAGCCCTGCGGCGAATTGGGCCGGACCCGCGAGTTTGGGGCAACCAGTTACCGCACTTGCCGGTCAAGGGAGCAGGCCCGCCCAGCTGAGAAACAGCACCCCGGCCAGGTACCGCGCTTGACCGCGGGACTTCAACGACTGGTAGGGTCCCGCAGGTTGGGTCGCTGAAACTGAATGCCGAGGACCCCTAATTGCTTTGCCAAACTACAAGCGGCTCCGGGCAATCCGGAGCCGCCTGCTATTTAAGAGGGTGTGTGACACGCCAAATCAATCCATTGATCACGGTCTGAAAAGGCAAGGTTCATTCCTATTGAGATAGGGGGTGCGCCCTCACCCTAACCCTCTCCCAGAGGGAGAGGGGATTAGTCACACACGGTCTAAAGGCCACCACGCCTGCGCTGCTCCTCCTGCAGTTCGTCGATGCTTTCCCGGGAACGGCCGTAGATGTGCGGGACGTCCCAGCCCTCCAGACCGGCGTAGGTGTCAATCTGGCTGCGATGATGCACTTCGTGCTCAAACAACATCATCATGATGCGCCATCCGCTGAGCATCCCGTCGGTGTCGATCATTTGCACCCGCCGTTGCAGCCATTCAGGCGGACTGTCGTCCAGGCGCTGGTGGAACTCCTCGAAAGATGCCTCGATGGCCGGAATCCATCCCGACTGCCGCTGGGTGCTGGGGACGGGCCAGTCGTACAGCCAGCCGCGGCCGCAGTATGCGCTGGCGAAGTACAAGCGGGATTCGGCGATGTGATGCACTATCTCGGCGATGCTCCAAGCCTTTTCGCCCTCGCCCCTCGGCGGGCGCCAGAATTCGGCGGCGGAGGGCAGAGCGACGATATCCCGCATCGTCCGCTGGTGGAAGCGGTCGAAGTAGCGCAGCAAGGTCGGCAGGTCAGTAATCATTTTCAAACCTCCTGGCAAGTCCGGTGGCGCTGGAAAGTCCGGTGGCGCGTTGTTGGCAAGTCCGATTGTGGCGAATGATAGTTAGCGCTCAT
Source organism: Dehalococcoidia bacterium (assembly GCA_965219395.1). GTDB lineage: Bacteria > Chloroflexota > Dehalococcoidia > Lucifugimonadales > UBA3495 > VXOI01. Next base: position 1,382,302 of record CBDCNN010000002.1, on the reverse strand, counting down.
TGCAACGTCAACGGCCCTGACCCAGGGACCAGGGCTATCGCATTTGGAGGAGCAACCCTTGCTCACTGGCTGAGTGAACCGTCATTCCCGCGCAGGCGGGAATCCAGTGGACGGAAGTCGGGAGAAATCGCGTTAATCACACGCCTGATAGGCCCTTCCAACTCGATGGAGAATGCACTCCGAATGACCTGGATTCCCGCCTGCGCGGGAATGACGATGGCCTTCCGGCCACGTTTGTGTATGAAAATGGGGTTGGCACAGGAACTCAGCGAGGATTTCACCCCCTCCCTAACCCTCCCCCTCAAGGGAGAGGGAATCAGATTTCCCCTATTTTCATGGGAATGACGAGCTAGAAAAGTCAAATGCGATTGCCCTGCCCAGGGACGCCTTCAATAACCCGGCCTTGCGGCAAGGTGGTGAGTCTATCGAACCATCGACGGATTCCGGCGACCCGTCCCTCGACAAGCTCAGCAACTGTCTTGAATGTCAAAGGTTTTGAACAATGGGTGTGGGTGATTGAGCGACTTTGCAATCGTCCTGGCCCTAACCCAGGGACCAGGGTCTTTTAATAGTTCCCTTTCCCTTCAGGGGAGGGACAAGGTGGGGGTGTTCTCTGGTGGTTCACAAAGATGTCGTTTGCCAGCATTTCACCCTCACCCCAGCCCTCTCCCTCAAGGGAGAGGGAGAATTAAAAGACCCTACCCAGGGACGCCTTCGATGACCCGGACTTGCGGCAAGGTGTAGAATCGCGTCGACATCGAAATACCAGTGAGGACCAACCATGAAGTACGACGTAATCGTAGTGGGCGGCGGGTCAGCGGGATCGGTGGTGGCAGGCCGCTTGTCTGAGGACCCGAACCGCTCGGTGCTGCTGCTGGAGGCGGGCCAGGACTATCCGGACCCGGAGCAACTGCCGGAACCGGTGCGTAACGGGCACTCGTCGCAGGGAGAGGCCATAGGCTCTGAGATCTCCTGGAATCTGCGAGGGGTGATCAACGACCAGCAGGGGGAGATCAACATCGCCCAGGGCAAGGTCATCGGCGGGTCCGGCTCCATCAATGGGCAGGTCTTCCTGCGCGGCCTCCCTGAGGACTTTGAGCGCTGGGAGTCATTCGGAAACGATGAATGGGGCTACCTGAAGGTGCTGCCCTTCTATCGAAGGTCGGAAAACGACTTTGACATCAAGGACGATTTCCATGGAGCCGACGGGCCAATACCCGTCATGCGCCGCGAGGACGATGAGTGGCCGGCAGTCCAGAGGGCGTTCTACGACGCTTGCATGGAGCGGGGTTATCCGCCGAACCACGACCTGAACGGCCCCAATTCCAGCGGGATCGGCGCCATACCGATGAACAATCTGAGCACGGTGAGGATGAGCACCAACATCACGCACCTGACGCCGGTCAGGCACCGCCTCAACCTCACAGTGCGCGGCGGCGTATTCGTCCGCAGGGTGATCATCGAGGGCGGCCAAGTTACCGGTGTCGAGGCGGAAAGCGGGGGCGAGGTGTTCACAGTGGCCTGCGACCGGGTTGTGCTGAGCGCCGGCGCCCTGAAGTCGCCGCACATACTGATGCTGTCGGGGGTTGGACCCCGTGAACAACTGGAGGAGCACGGGATTCCGGTGCTGACCGAGTCCCCCGGAGTTGGGCAGAACCTGTTCAACCACCCGATGGGATCGGTGTCGTTCAAGGTACAGGAGGGCGTACGGCTCACCGCCAACGCCGAGGCCCTGCGGTTCGGACTGAGGGTAACCTCGGAGCCACCCTCCCATCCCAACGACGTGATGCTGCACTCGCTGTCCATCTGGAACGTGATGACAGGCGAGATGGTTCCGTCGGGGCAGGCCCGCATAGCGTGTGCCCTGGAACTTCCGGAGGGTTCGGGATGGGTGCGACTGCAGTCGTCCGACCCCGCAGTTCAGCCGTCGATCAACTACCGCTACCTGCACAACGAGAACGACATGCGCCGGATGCGCGACGCGGTGAAGCTGGCGAGCAGCCTGTTGGAGTCGGATGCCTACCAGGGCATTTCGGAGGGACGCATCGCACCGGACGACGACACCCTGGGCGACAACGACAAGCTGGACGCCTGGATCCGCCAGACTCTGGGCAGCTCGCGGCACGTCTCCGGCACCTGCCGCATCGGCCCGGACGGAGACGGTATGGCGGTAACCGACCAGCAATGCCGCGTACGCGGAGTCGACGGCCTGTGGGTGGCTGACTCGTCAATCATGCCGCAGGTGACGCGGGCCAATACCAACGCCACCGCCATAATGATCGGCGAACGTGTGGCCGACTGGGTCTCCCAGAGCTAGCCGCAGACGGTAAGCAGCAGATGAAGTTCGGGCTTTTTCACTCGGTGCAGCTACCCAACCCCTCCGAGCAGGAGCGTTACTATCGCGAGGCGCTGGAACAGGTGCTGCACGCCGAGCGGCTGGGCTACAGTTCCGTCTGGTTTACCGAGCACCATTTCACGCGGCACGGCATCGTCTCGGCCACATTGTCGGTGCTGGCGTACCTGGCCGGTCTCACCAATACCATCAGGCTGGGCACGGCAGTTACCGTCCTGCCCTTTCACAACCCGGTACAACTGGCCGAGCAGACGGCCACCGTCGACCTGCTCAGCAACGGCCGACTGGACATGGGCGTCGGTCGCGGTTACCAGTGGGGGGAGTTCCACCGGATGGGCATTCCGATGGAGGAGGCGACTCGACGATTCGAGGAGTCGATGGAGGTGCTGACCCGGGCCTGGACTTCTGCGGAACCGTTCGACCACCGGGGGGAGTTCTGGAGCTTTAGCGACCTGACGATCCAGCCCAAGCCGGTGCAGCAGCCGCATCCTCCGGTGTACGTGGCGGCATCCGGGGCCGAAAGCGTGGCCCGAGTGGTCCACAACGACTGGAACCTGCTCATCGGCCAGGCCGAAACATCGACGCAAGTGGCGGACCAAGTCAGGCTCTACCAGGACTCGCTGGCCGAAGTGGAGGCGGAGTACACGCCGCAACGGGTGGTAGTCGCGAGGGCCATGTACGCCGCGCCCACCACCGAGCAAGCGCGGCACGAGGCCGAGATCCCGTTCATGTGGTTCAAGGATACGGGACAGGAGGTCAGCGCACCGCCTGGGCAACGTGTGGACTTGCTGCCCGATGAGTTCGCGGCATACCGCAGCCGCTACCTGCCCAACGCCCGGTTCGATTACAAGGCAAGGTGCGATGACGTGATGCTGTTCGGTAGTGCCGAAAACATCGCCGATCGAATCGGGAGGTTGCGGGATTCAGGCGTGGAGAACCTGATATTCTTTGTGAACTTCGGAGGCATCGATAACCGCAGGGTGATGGACTCCCTGGAGCTTTTCGCCACCGAAGTCATGCCGCAGTTCAGCGACTAGCCAAACACAGTTTACCTGCGGCGCTTCACCCCCACCCTAACCCTCCCCCGGAGGGAGAGGGGATTTGTAGTGCTTCGTCTAATCGACTGTTTGGGCAAACCTCGCCCCACAGGGGATGGCATTCGTTCTGCAGTCTGTTAGCGGGCCAGATAAGCCAGCAAGGCTACTGGCGGAGGGGTTGCACCAGCTCGATGAGGACGTCGTCTGGGCCCTCGATGTAGGCCAGTTGTGATCCGGTGGGCGTGCGGGTCAGCGGGAGTACCACCCGGATTCCGTCTGCTTCCAGGCGGACGAGTTCCGACTCCAGGTCCTCGACGTCAAAGCCGAAATGCTCCAGGCCGAGGCGGTTGAGCTCGGCGACGCTGCGCTCGTCGGACGTGCCGGCTGGCTTGGAGGATATGTTGAGGCGCACCGGGCCTCCGACTTCCATGCTGACGGTCACCGTTCCGGGCATGATTTCGCGGGCCCACAGCTTTTTGGCATTGAAGTATTTCTCGTACCAGGCTGCCGACTCGTGGGGGTCCTGAGCACGCACGTGTACGTGGTTGATGTGGTACTGCATAGGTGGCATCTCCTGAGGCGCACTGTATGGTTGCCACACTTTACAACATCCCCCTTCCTTTAGTAACGCTTCAGTGATGCCGTTGCCTAGGCGGTCGACTGCGTGGCTCGGAAGAGGTTGACAGCGTAAGCGGTTGAGTTCGGTTCCGTCGATATTTGGGCACGCCATTCCCCAAGCGCGATCAAGCAGAATCCAGGCAATGGACCTATGTACTCAATACGTTTTGAGAATTGATGGAACCTATATCTGCGCTATTGCTACTAACTAATCGGAATAGTAATATCTAAAATTGAGTACTTTAGCTAAACTCTGATAGTATTCTGTAAATACAACGCGGCATGCCGGTGCTTTCGTCACAGCGGCAGCGAAGTTCAGTCGGCTCTCGGTGAGGCACAGCCCAACTGCGATGGCTTTCAAGCACCTCAAAGGGTCTGTGACATACTTTTTGCGGAGAAGCTGGAGGCAAAAAATCATTCTTTGTACCTGCACAACCGGGAGGACGCCCTCACCCTCACCCTCTCCCGGAGGGAGAGGGAATCTGTCTTGCACCCTCTCAGGAGATCAGGCCAATCATGCGGACGAGAGGCTGAGCGCAGAGATCCAAAGAAGGTATCGGTACTTGGATACGAGTCGGGACAGGATTGCCGACCAGCGACCCACACCCTGTTTGGCCACTCCAACCCCAGCGAATGCACAGAGGAGGTTGAGCAAGATGCGTACCCCATTATTCCTGGCGATGGCCCTGATTCTTTTGCTGGCAGTTCTTGCTGCCTGCGGAGGGGCGGCAGAGCCGGAGGAAGAAGAATCAGACGCCACAACATCCCAGGCAACCCAGCCTACTCCCACCACGGCACCGGCCCAGGCACAGGCTACAGAGGCGCCATCCGAGCAGGAACAGGAGGAGGAGCGTCCCACGGATACCCCGGAACCAACGGCGGCGATGGCCCAGCAGGAGGAGGAAGAGGAGGCTGCCCCAACTCCAGAGGCTGCGGCAGATGCCGCGCTGGTCACCTACGCCAACGATAACGCTGGCGGACCCGGCGCCATCTACGTGGGCGACATTACCCAACTGGTGGGCCCGGCACCCACTGAGGCCCAAGGCGACTTCGACGGCAACGTGACCCTGGAGGCCCTTGAGCGCCATTTGTGGGTGTACGATAGCGACATTTACCGGGAACTGCTGGAAAAGGCGAATCTGACGGACCCCACACCCCTGGAAACCTCCGGCGAATCTATCACGATCCAGCACGCCTGCATCAACCGGGCCCTGCTGCCCTGCCAGCTGCTGGAGACATACTTCAAGCCCAACATCGAGAGTCGGACTGAAGGCCAGGTGGAATTCATCGTGAGCTCATTCCCCGAGTTGGGCCTAGCCGGCCCCGATACCTTGAGCCTCGTTTCCCAAAGGACCCTGGACTCAGCCAACATATACGGCGGCTATGTCGGTGGCGAGTTGCCTCCCGTAGAGATTCAGAACCTGTGGGGCATCTATTCCAGTCGCGAACAGGAGTTTGAAGCCACCGAAGCCATTATCAAGGACATTGAGAACCTGGTGTTAGAGGTCACCGGCGGAGTGATCATGAACCACAACTGGTTCTCGGGCAACGACCAGTTCTTCTTCTGCCGGGAAAGGATTGACAGCATAGACGGGTTCCAAGGTAAGAAAACCCGCAGCCACAGCGCGGCGCTGTCGGACTGGATCGAGGGCATGGGAGCCGACGCGCAGTTCGTGGCTTTCGCGGAGGTTTACACGGCCATTGAACGCGGCATTCTGGACTGCGGAGTAACCGGAGGAGACGCCGGCTTCGGGCAACGATGGTACGAAGTCACCGACTTCATTATCGGCCCCCTGGTCAGTTTCCCCTCAACTAACAACGTGATTAACGGTGAACTCTGGTCCGAAATTCCGCCTAATCTCCGGGCCATCATCCTGGAGGAGGCCGCAAAGTCGGAGCTTGAGGCGCTGCGGCTAGCATCTATCCAGAACGAGATGGGACTACTCAAAAACACATCAGATGACAAGCGCGGCGCGGGATTAGACGCAATGGAGTTTGTCCCCTTCTCCGATGAGATGAACTTCCGCAGCCTGAACACCGCCGTGATGGAACACGTGGTGCCCGCGTGGGTGAACCGAGTCGGCAGCGCCGATCACCCCATAATCGCCGACACATTTAATAACAAGGTCGGCCCGATCGTCGGCTTGCAGATTGAGTCGGACGGGACGGTGGTGAAGACCAACTAGTCTCAGGAGTCACCTCTTGCCCGAATTCAAGATGGGGCGGGATTTAGTTCCCGCCCCATCTCTTTTCAGAGGAGGCTGCCGCAGGGCGTATCTGCCTTGCCTGATTGGGGAACCCATGCTCCGCACCATCCGGTTCGTGAGCAGCGCCAATCCCTTCGATGGCAGGCGGCCCAGATCCCCGGGGCAACCCGAACAATGCACCGCCCTCACCGCAAGGGACATCACGGGAGCGTTCCGTATTGGGTGGTCCGGTTGAGTTTCCGCCTTACGGGCGCAAAGCCCTGGATTCCCGCCCCGACTACGCCGAGGATCTGCGACCTTCGCGGGGGTGACGGTCGGGGCGACAGCAAGCCACCCAAATTGGAACGTTATCGGTCATCATCGGATTCAAGCTCAGTTCTATCATTTGTGAATGGAATGACACCACGTTACCATTCGATTGGTTGTTAATAAAATTATGTATCTGTAATTTAGATACGCAATAATTTACATGCTGGCATGGTCGTGATATATTCAGCCACCCTTTGAGCACTTTCCGCCCAAATTCGGAAACAAGCCCAAATAAAATGGCACAGTGCCGACCGGGCGCGGCCTTCCTGGGGAACGACCGCAATCCAAGGGGTCCAAAGGGACCTGACACTCAGGAGGTTGATTTAAGCATTACGAGATCGGACAGGGATATGTCCGATCAAATTCAGGATCCAAAGCATCTGATATTGAACCGCATCTTGTTTGGACACTTCGTGGATGGCGAACGGAAAGAGGAAGGAGACCAACATGCGTATCCCGTTATTCCTAGCCCTGGCCCTGATATTAGCGTTGGGGCTGATGGTTGCCTGCGGAGGGGCCGAGGAGCCCACGGCGGAAACGAGCGACACCACCACCCAGGAAACAGAACAGACCCAGCCAGAAGCCACCGAGGCCACCGAGGCCACCGAGGCCGCCGAGGAGACGGAGGCCAAGATGGAGGAGGAGGAAAAACCTGCGGCTGAATCAGAGGCCAAGACGGAGGAGAAGGGGGATGCTCCTGAGGCCGAGGCGAAGATGGAAGAAGAGGAGGAAGAGGCGGCGGAAGATGAATCAATGTCCTGGACCGAAAACGTGGATCCCGCCCTGGTGGCATATGCAGATGCGAATGAGCGCGCTCCAGGCGCCATCTACGTCGGCGATATCTCCCAGTTGGTCGGTCCAGCCAAGTCGATAGAACAGGGAGACTTCGACGGAAACGTGACCCTGGAATCACTGGAGAGGCATCTCTGGATCTACGAAAGCCCCTTCTACGAGGAACTGCTCGCGAAGGCCAAGCTTCTCGATCCCACTCCGATGACCTACGATGGCGACACCATCACGATTCAGCACGCCTGCATCAACAGGGCTCTGCTGCCCTGCGTGGCGCTGCATACCTTCTTCGCTCCGAACCTGCTGGAAAGAACAAACGGGAAGGTCGAGTTCGTCACCAGCTCATTCCCGGAGTTGGGCTTGGCAGGTCCTGACACGCTGAGCCTGGTGACCGCCGGCACCCTGGATTCGGCCACAATTTACGGCGGCTATGTGGGCGGCGAGATGCCTCCCATAGAAATCCAGAATCTCTGGGGGATTTACTCCTCCCGGGAGCAGGAGTTCGAGGCAACGCAGGCCATAATCAAGGACATCGAAGAATTGGTGCTTGCCGAGACCGGCGGGGTCATAATGAACCACAACTGGTATGCCGGGAACGACCAGTTCTTCTTCTGCCGGGAAAAGGTCGAGACGCTGGAGGGATTCGAGGGCAAGAAGACCCGCAGCCACAGCGCGGCCCTGTCGGACTGGATCAATGGCATGGGAGCCACGGCCCAGTTCCTCGCCTTCGCTGAGGTCTATACCGCCATTGAGCGCGGCATCCTTGACTGCGGCGTTACCGGAGCGGACGCCGGATTCGGCCAACGCTGGTACGAGGTGACCGACTACATCATTGGCCCACTGCTCAGCTTCCCCTCCAACAACAACGTGATCAACGCGGAAAAGTGGGCGTCGATACCTGACGACCTGCAACAGATCATCGTTGAGGAGGCGGCCAAGTCGGAGCTGGAGGCCCTGCGGATTGCGGCCATCCAGAACGAGATGGGACTCCTCAAGAACACGTCCGACGATCCGCGCGGCGCCGGATTAGACGCGATGGAGTTCGTGCCATTCTCGGATGAGATGAACTTCCGCAGCCTGAACACGGCGGTAATGGAACACGTGGTGCCGGCCTGGGTGAACCGGGTTGGAGACACCGACCACCCCATCATTGCCGATTCATTCAACAACAAGGTCGGCCCGATAGTCGGCCTGAAAATCGATGAGGACGGCTCGGTGGTGAAGATCAACTAAACCTATCCACCGACACAGCACAAGACTCAACAGGGGCGGGAATTTTCCCCGCCCCTATGTGCTTCCGGTGTAGCCGCCATTGGTTCTATACCGTGTCATCCCTGTGTGGCCCTGCGGCTCAATTTGAACGCACGAGCCGCGGCGCTGGCAACAACGAACAGGCACATGGCGACATTGGCGCCGATAGCGGATCCGAAGGCGGTGTAGATGAAGGGAGTAGTCCTGGGCTCGGCGCAACATTCGATTTCACGGTTGGCTCCGAATTGGCAGCCAGCCAACCCTCCGATGACGCCTCCAGCCACGCAGAGGATCACCGTCAGCGCGAGGGCGGATCGCTGCTGGGTCCAGCTTGATCCAGGCTTTGATCCAGGCTATGATCCAGGCTATGTTCGCGGCGATTCCGGCCCCCAGGCCAGCACCCGCCATGGACATTATCATGAATGTGGTTCGCGAGCTGGCACCGTTGAAAATGTACAGGCCCCAGGCCCCGGGCCAGGGCCAGTGCCGCCATGCCAAGCACAAGGGCGAGGCCTAGGCCCAGCGATATCCTGGCGCCGAGAATCGCGGCCCCGCGAACGAGGTCTGATTTTTCGGTGGTCCGGATATTCATGCCTACGAAATTGCACCTCTCCAGAGTTGCGTGTCAAAAGCTCTTTAAACGAAACCGAGGATTCTCAAAAATAGTACGAATGCGACCCCAAGAGGGTGTGTAACCAGTGATTTTTCAACCAGGTCTCAGTCCTGCCAGTCATCGGCAGAGTCCCTGGATTCCCGCTTTCGCGGGAATTGCCGATGGCCTCTTGGGGCCACGTTTGTGTATGAAAATGGGGTTGGCACAGGAAATCAGCGAGGATTTCACCCCCTCCCTAACCCTCCCCCTCAAGGAGAGGGAACAGATTTCCACCTATTTTCATGGCAATGACGAGTTGGCACCAGACATTTGTCGCATACCCTCTAAAGACACCGTGGAGGTCATGAAGGCCCTGGACATGGACGGTGACGTCGAGAGGAAAGGGGCGGTTTGAGAACTCGCCCCATTTCACTTCCGCAACAACTCGAGGTCCATCAAACAGGAGGTGGGTATCTCCCGTTGAATTCGATAACCTCATCAACGGTATTTACATTGAGCCCCAACCCCTGCATCGATATTGCTCCCAGGAGTGGCTCGGGGACCTCCATGGCAGCCACCAACGTGCCTCCCTCCCGGTCTCCGATTCGCAAAAAAGCGAATCCTATGGGAGCATCTACCCTAGTTCCATTGGCCATGACAACGGTGGTTGACTCGAGCAACTGAAGCCCTAACTCCGCAGCCAATTCGGGGCTCACGAAGGTATAAAACGACCCGGTGTCCACCATGAACTTCACCGTTGCAGTTCGTCCCCTGTCCGGGCCGATCTCTCCGTCTACTCGCACAAGTCCCATCGTAGGCCTCTTGAAAATCTACCGGCAACCCGTCACTCGCCCTGGCGGATGAAGTCGGCGATGCGTTCTCCAATCATCATTGTAGTGCAGTTGGTGTTGGCCCGCACACAGTTGGGCATTATGGAGGCATCGGCGACGCGCAAGCCCTCCAGGCCATGCACCCGGCCGTGCTGGTCGACGACGGCCATCCCATCGGACGCCGGGCCCATCCTGCAGCTGCTGGTGATGTGCTGGCCGCTGACCACCGTGCGGCGGATAAAACCGTTCAGGGCCTCGTCCGATTCCAGTTCCTCATCGGAGGGGTAGATGCGCTCCTGGATAATATCGCTGAACGCCGGGTCCCGTCCCAAGTCGACTACCATGCGGACGACCTCCCTGCACCGCTCAAGGTCGAATTCATTCTCAAAGAACTGAAAGTCGATCTCAGGGGGCGCTGCCGGATCGGGGGATGTGATCCGCAACTGCCCTGAACCCTCCTCCAGGTTGATGAACGTGTACATGCCCAGACCGGCCAGCTGACTGCCGTCGGGATTGGAGAGATAGCGGGGATTGATGAGGGAGTTCATCAGGATTTGCAAGTCATTCCTGTGGGGAGACCCCGTGGACGTAAACCGGGCCACAACCTGCATCCTGGGTGCGTGCGCATCGAGCTCGTGCCCGGGCCTGGTCCTGAAGGGCACGTAGACGATGGGGTGATCGCGGAGGCTCTGTCCCACGCCCGGCAGCTCGTGGACCTGGGGAATGCCGGCAGCGGCCAACTGGTCTGCGGGGCCAACGCCGGATAGCAGGAGTATGTGTGGAGAGCCGATGCTTCCACTGCTGAGGACGATTTCGTCCGCCTCTACGACGAAGGTCTCATCCCCGGACTCCACCTGCACTCCGGTCGCCCGCTTGCCGTCGAACAGTAGCCTGTGGACGGTACAATTGGGGCGAATGGTCAGGTTCAGGCGGTGGCGGGCAAGGTTCAGGTAGGCCAGGGCCGTGCTCAGGCGAATGCCGTTGGGGTTGTTGAGCGGAACCGGTCCCACACCGCTGGCATCCGGGTGGTTAAAGTCGGCGACATCGTCCATGCCCAGCCTGCGGCACGCAGCGTAGAAGGCGGCCTGATCGGGTCGCCACTCCTGCTGGCTGAACCTGCGGCAGACTATGGGGCCATCCGAGTTATGGAAATCATCGCCGCCGAACTCGGTGTCTGTCTCCATCATGCGGAAGTAGTGCAGCAGGTCCCGGTAACCCCACTCGTCGTTGCCTGCGGCGGCCCAGGAGTCGTAGTCCTCCGGGACGCCGCGCAGGAAGACCTGACCGTTGATGGCACTGGAGCCGCCGGTGACCTTGCCTCGGGGTATCTGCAGCGGAGGGGTGGTGTCGGTCCCGCGGGCCCAGAATTCCCAGTTGTGGTGGGTTGTGACCGTGTCTATGCCCGATGCGAACCCGAACTTGATCTCGTCCGGCAGATGCTCGAAGTCGGGGTAGTCCGGCCCGGCCTCCAGCAGCAGTACCGAGCGGTCCGGGTCCTCGCTGAGCCGGGTGGCAACGACGCCACCTCCTGACCCGGCTCCGATCACTATGGTGTCGTATTTCATGGTGCGTCCCCCTAGTGTCACAAATGCGAGAAATAACTATAAGGCATTCAGGGCCACTTCGAAACGAAGGCTAACTACGCCTGTTGTTGTGGGCTCAGCAGTCCTGCAATTTCATCCAGAATCCAGCCCAAAGTTGGCGTCGTCAAGGTCAATGGCCCTTGCTCCTTCCGGGTTGTTCGTCCCCGAGTGGCAAATGATGCGCGGGAACGATAAGTCGATTGACCCTTGGTACTACTTGACCGAATTCTTTGCAATGATGGGTAGCTGATAACGCGAAGCCTGCAGCGATAAGGGCGTCCACAAGGGACGCCCCCACACGGCGGTGTACTGTTGGCAGGAGCAACCCTTGTGGTTGCCCCGGTTACTCATCAATCCAAAGACGTCGGTCTGCTACCTCCGAGGGAGGGCAGGGCTGGTACACTTTCTGCACTCGTCGAGGGGCATGGGAATGGATTTATTGCATCGTTTAGTGGCCCTTTTCTTGATGCTGATGGCCATTGCAGTCGGAGTGCACTACATCATAACTCCGCTCTATGACGACGGCAGCACCGGGTTTCCCGTATGGAGCATACTGAACTGGCCCATGGCCGTGGCCGTGGTGGCCGCTTTCGTAATCAACCTCATTTACTGGTTGAGGGGGGTGGGCGGAACCGCCCAAGGCGCCAGGGTAATCCAATGGCTTCAGGTGAACTTCCGGTTCTACTCGTCGCTGGTGCTTCTGCTCTGGTTTCTCAACAACTGGTTCGCTGATCTTATGGATCTCGATACGGCGGTACGGTGGGCCTTCGTCAACGCTCTCTTTGTCGCGGTGATGCTCTCGACCGGCCTCCATCCTTGGCAGGAAGAGGACTAGCGGGCGCGCCAATCGAGGGCCAAGCAATCACCGAATGGGAACTGCATGCAACTTAAACCCAAATTTACGACAACAGGCGAATCTTGACAGTACAGGGGTTGCCGCTTACCGTTCCTGAATATCGCAGCCAGGCAGGAATGCTACCCTGCCACTAATCTCGCAGCTGGGCGACGTGATTCCAAGGGCATCCCATTAAAGAGGAGGCTGTTCGTGACCACCGAACAAGCCGCCCCCGCAGACCTCCGGCAGAGCAGTACCCGTCCGCTGTTGGAGGTCCAGGACCTGCAAACCCACTTCTTCACCCGGCGCGGGGTCGTCCGTGCGGTCAACGGGGTTAGCTTCAACCTGATGCCAGGCGAGACGCTTGGCCTGGTGGGGGAATCCGGCTCGGGAAAGACGATTACCTGCCTCTCCCTGCTCCGTCTTCTGCCTCGCGGGGCCAGGATCGTGGGCGGCAAGGTGCTGTTCAAGGGTCAGAACACGCTGGACCTGTCCGAAAAGGAGATGGAGCGGGTTCGAGGCATCCAAATGGGGATGATCCTGCAGAATTCCATGGCGGCCCTTGACCCCGTGTTCTCCATAGGCACCCAGATCGCCGAACCGCTGGTGGTACATACGGGACTGAAATGGAAGGCGGCCATTGAGCGCAGCATCGACCTGCTGCGCATGGTAAAGATCACGGCTCCCCACCTTCGGGTGCGCAATTATCCCCACGAGATGAGCGGGGGCATGCGCCAGAGGGCATCCAGCGCGGCATCGATAGGGCCGCACCCCGATTTGCTAATCGCGGACGAGCCAACTACGGCCCTGGATGTAACCACCCAACGCCAGTACCTGGAGTTGCTGAAGGAGTTGCAGCAGGAAACCGGCATGGCGCTGATCTTCATCACTCACGACATCAGCATCGTGGGCAACCTTTGCGACAACCTGGCGGTTTTCTACGGCGGGCTGGTGGTGGAATACGGCCCGAAGGACGAGGTGCTGAATAACCCGACGCATCCATACACCGAGGCGCTGCTTGAGGCTCTGCCGGTGCTGGGGGAGAAGCGTGAGAGGCTGCGGACGATCCAGGGGGACCCGCCCTACGCCGGTAACCTGCCTTCCGGCTGCCCATTCAATCCCCGTTGCCACAAGGTAATGGACCGTTGCAAGGAGGGCGATTTCCCTCCCATATTCAACGCGGGCAATATGCAGAAGACACGGTGCTGGTTGGCAGAATGAGCCAGAGATGCAGCTTCCGAACGCAGCCCGCGCCAGAGTTGACGGGGAAAAGATTACGGAATATCTGCTTTCTGTTACCAGTCGTCAAGGAAGAAGCAAGGCTGGTTTTTTCTTACGATATGGCTTCACACCGGAAGCCTGGCAGGTATTCGCCAGTGCTCTGATCTTGCAGGGTACAGGCCATGAAGTTGTTTCAGTAGCTGAAACGAAGTACGGTCCACGGTACCACGTTGATGGTACTATTCATTCTCCAGATGGACGCAATCCACTTATAAGAACAGTGTGGCAGATTGATGCGGGGACTGACTATCCGCGCCTGATAACCGCACGTCCACTCACCTCGCCCGGGAGTCGTACAAATGGAAATTGAAGAACACATTCAAATAGTTCTCACCTCTCCAGTAACGGGAGACGAAGGAGAAGCATTGGAACCCGGCGACGTGGGTGTGATAGTCCACATACATCCGGACAGAGAAGCTTTTGTCGCGGAGTTTATGACGCTTAGCGGTTCCACATATGCGATAGCCACAGTGTTGCCCTCTCAGGCCCGCAACGTAACCGGCAAAGACGTTGTCCACGCGCGCGAGTTTGCAATCGCTGCATAACTAATGCCCAGTGCCACCCATTCGGAGATTATATGCAAGAAAATGGCACAGCAGGCGGCGTAATCATTGAGGCGCGAAACGCCGTCAAACACTTTCCCGTCAGGACCGGCCTGCTGAACAACAAGTCGGTGGGCGTGGTAAGGGCGGTGGACGACGTTTCCTTCAGCATCAGGGAGAACCAGACGCTTGCGCTGGTGGGAGAATCGGGCTGCGGCAAGACCACGGTAGCCAACCTGATCCTCAAGCTACTGGACCTGACCTCCGGCGAAATCCTGTACCGCGGGAACTCGCTGGTCGGCATGTCGGCGCAAGACGTGAAAGGATACCGCAGAAACGTTCAAGCGGTTTTGCAGGACCCGTACGGGGCGTTGAACCCGCGTATGCGGGTGGGACACATCATCGGCGAGCCCCTGGAAGTGCATGGGGTCGGCCGTGAGGAGCGTACACAGAGGGTGGCGGAGGCCTTGCAGTCCGTGGGGCTTCACGAGTCGGTAGGATCCCAATTTCCTCACGAATTCAGCGGAGGCCAGCGACAGCGTATCGGAGTGGCCCGCGCCCTCACGCTGAACCCGGACCTGATCGTGTTGGACGAACCGGTGTCGTCCCTGGATGTTTCCATTCGTTCCCAGGTGCTGAACCTGCTCAAGGACATCCAGGGCGAACGTGGTATCTCATACATTCTGATATCCCACGACCTAGCCTCTGTGGAGCACATGAGCCACGTCATAGGCGTGATGTACCTGGGAAAGCTGGTCGAGCTGGGGGATGCCGAACTCACGTGCACGGAGCCGCAGCACCCCTACACCGCCTCGCTGGTGGCCGCTGCCACGCCGCCCGGCACAACACCGAGATGGCCGATTCCGATCGTGGGCGAAGTGCCGAGCGCACTGGAGACGCCCAGCGGATGTTCCTTCCACCCCAGATGTCCCTATGCAATGCCAATCTGCAGCCAGGACGTCCCAGCATTGTCGCCCACAGACGACGGGCGTATGGTGGCCTGCCATCTGTACCCCGATGAAATCAAGAGGATCGACAAGAAAGCTCCGGTGCAGCTATCGACGGGTCTCTCCGCTACGGCATCATAGGGCCACACCCCTGCGGTCTACACCTCGACGGGCTCAACTTCTTCAACAAGCGAGTATGCTCATGGCATTGGAAAACAAGGCTGCCATCGTTACAGGATCAGCCTCCGGCATCGGCCGGGAAGTCGCTTTGACGCTGGCCGCGAACGGGGCATCGGTTACGGTGGCAGACCGGAACGCGGGCGGCGCGGAGGCAGTCGCCAAGCAAATCCAGGAGTCGGGAGGCACCGCACGGGCGGCTGAGGTTGACGTCACCAACAGGGCGCAGGTGGGATCAACGGTTGACGGCGCGGTCGCGGCCTACGGTTCGCTGGACATCTTTGTCAATGTTGCAGGTTTCGGTTTCAACTCGCGGATCGTCGATATGGCGGAGGAGGACTGGGACCGGGTGCTGGAGGTGAACCTGAAGGGGCAGTTCCTGGGCTGCCAAGCTGCGGGCAAACGGATGATCGAGCAAGGGACCGGCGGACGCATCGTCAACATCGCGTCAACCGCAGCCAACAACGCCCGTTACGAGGGGGGCGCCTACTGCGCAGCCAAGGCGGGCGTGGTGCAACTGACCAGGGTGCTGGCTCTGGAGTTGGGGGAGTTCGGGATTACCGTCAATGCGGTAGGTCCTGGGTTCACCGAAACCCCGGCCACCGTTGAGACTTCGGACGAGTACCGGAGCAACTTCCTGGAACAGGTCTCTGCCGGACGGCCGGGGCGACCCTCAGACATCGCCAACGCCGTGCTCTTCCTGGCATCACCTTCCGCGGAGTATGTGAACGGCCAGGTTATCTACGTGGATGGGGGATACTCCGCCGGGAAATTGACCGTACGCGGCTAATAAGCAACTATCTCAAAACTGTGCAGTTCGCTCACCGAGGGGCGGCGAACGGACTGGTTCTCTGGATTCCCGCTCCCAACCGGGTAGAGGACAAGTTTTCGCGGGAATTGCCGATTTCCGGTGCGCGTAATGTTCTGAGATAGTTTCTCAAGAGTGTGTCCTCTGCGCAGTAGTAGCCGTCAAAATAGGGGTATCCGTTTTCAGACGACCTTCGCCTGTAATGCTATTCCTGCAAGCACATCGTCAAGGCCGTAAGGAATTCTTTTGAGGGCAATCGCATTTGACTTTTCTAGCTCGTCATTCCCGCGCAGGCGGGAATCCAGGTCATTCGGAGTGCATTCTCCATCGAGTTGGAAGGGCCTATCAGGCGTGTGATTAACGCGATTTCTCCCGACTTCCGTCCACTGGATTCCCGCCTGCGCGGGAATGACGGTTCACTCAGCCAGTGAGCAAGGGTTGCTCCTCCAAATGCGATAGCCCTGGAATTCTTTTTGTGTTGACACAACTTGGGGCGCGTTGTAGCCTTACGGTTCCGTTCGAGACAAGGTACGGTTCTGGCGGACAGGGCCCGTACCTTGTCGCTTTTATACCCAAAGATACTCAGGAGTGAAAAATGGACCGTCTGCTATTGCTGAAACTTCATCTGCCGTTCCTGCTGGTCCTCTTGATGACGGGCGTGATCGTCGCCTGCGGAGGGTCGGAGGAGGCGACGGAGGAGCCTGCTGCGGCAGCGCCCACCGCTGCGCCTACTGCGGCTGCAGCACCGACCGAGGCTCCCGCAGCGGAGGAACAGGCCACGTCTGCGCCAGCGCCGTCGACCTCCGGGGCGCCTGAATCGGTGGGCAAGCTCACCGTGGCAGCTGACGCCTGGGGTTCGGACCTGCTGAATTCCTGGGAAGACACTCAGCCCAGCTTCCTCAGGGACTATTTCTCGACGCGGCTGCTGGCCCGGGACGAAAACATGGTCGTTAGCCCCTTGTGGGCCTCCACGTGGTCCCAGGATGCAAACGGTATTTTGTTGACGCTGCACCCCGACGCCGCCTGCCAGAACGGGGAACCAATGGACGCCGAAGCCCTGATGATAAATCTGGAAGGGATTCTCGGAAACATCGAGGGATTCTCGGGCAGCTTCCTGGCTGCCTCCCTGGACGACCTGATTGACACCAGCGGGTATGACATCAGGGGCGACCGGGAGATATTCCTGGGCACCGACTCCCCGAGTCCGGCGGGATGGGCAATCCTGCACGGCGCCAACTACCACACCATCTGGTTCAACCCTCCCGACTACCTGCAGGAGGTCGGCCACGAGGAATACGTCAGGAATCCCGTGGGTTGCGGTCCTTACGAATTGACGGAGTTCAACCCCGGCGACTCGGCCACCTTTGTCCGTTGGGACGACTTCTGGGGCGACTACGATTACTACAGCCCGCCTCAGCATGAGACCCTGGAACTGGTGAAGGTCCCCGAGGCCACCACCCGCTTTGCGCAGCTGACCGCCGGCAACGTGGACATGGCCCTCGGCCTGCCCTACCCCATCGCCAAGGATCTGGAACGCTCGGAGAATGGCTCGCAGGGAGCGGGATTCAACCCCGGCACCGGCAGCCTATGGACCCAGACCCTGGGAGCGAACGGCAAGATGCAGGTTGCCTTCGACCTGGAGTTCGCACTCAAGGAACTGAAGGACGACGGTTCGCCCAAGGCTGATCCTGCAACTTGGGGAGATGACCCGACACTCAACTTGCGAGTGCGCGAAGCTTTGGCGATGGCCGTGGACAAGAAGTCGATCCAGGATACCGGCTTTGGGTTCCTGCTGCCCAATCAGTCAATCTGCAGCAAGGGTTCTTTCGGTTGGCGCGAGTCCCAGGACTTCGTCAGTGAGTACAATCCCGAACGTGCCAAGCAGATCCTGGAGGAGGAGGGATTTGGCGACGGGTTCGAGCTGCAGGCCCACTTCGGCGAATTCGCCGGACGCCCCAACCAGAAGGAGGCGATGGACATCATTGCCAGCAACTGGAACGACCTCGGCATTAAGCTGTCGGTAAATGAGCACGACCCGTTCACCTACTACTCCAGCGGGGACGCCGGCAACCGGGAGTACCAGTCGGTCAACGAATGGAGTTGGGGACGGCAGGAGCACTGCGCGGTGCTGGTCAACTTGGCCTACTCGTCCAGCGGGTTCCGTAACGAGTACAACGAAGAAACTGACATGCTGAACGAGGAGCTCAAGAATACGGTGGATGAGTCCCGGCAGTTGGAAATCATGGCCCGCGTAGACGACGTTGCCCTGGAAAATCACTGGATCATTCCGCTGTACGACGCCAGCGCAGTCTACGGCTATACCGACCGGGTCCTGGAACACAAGCAGCCGCCCTTCGGCGCACACTTCATGGACCTGCAGCGCATCTTACTCAGGGACTAAGGCTTCACCGGAACCAGTTGCGCGTTAGTGAAACGCAGTGGGCGAGGTCCAGCCAGCATCGGCAGTGCCCTCGCCCCCAAGGTATCAAGTCACAAACAAATCTCATCTACATGAACCGTTAACAGGCGGCAACGTCACTATAGGGAGCGCCCGTGGGCAGGTACGTGCTAACAAGGAGTCTTCAAGGGCTGCTCACCCTGTGGCTAGTTACAGTTGCCGTCTTTTTCTTGGTACGTCTCACGGGCAACCCTATACATTTCCTCATATCGCCCGAGGCGACACCAGAGGACCGCCAGCGGCTCATTGAATATTACGGTTTCGACAAGAGCTACTGGGAACAGTACGTCAACTACAACAAGAACTTCCTGAAGGGAGAGTTTGGGGAGTCACTGCGCTGGGACTCCCGGGACGGCTTCGAAGTGTTCGTGGACCGCCTCCCAGCCACGATCCAGTTGACCCTGGCGGCCATGATCTTTTCCATCGTGGTCGGAGTGACCCTGGGGGTGCTGTCGGCAACCAACCCGGATTCCCTGTTCGACAGGGTCGGCAAGATCGTGGCCATCCTGGGTCAATCCATGCCCGTCTTCTGGGTGGGCATCCTGATGATCCTGGTGTTTGCCGTGTATTTCAAAGTGCTGCCCGCAGGGGGCAGCATCGAGAGATTGGGTTACAAAGCCATCATATTGCCAGCCGTCACGCTGGGCTGGCTGTTCGTGGCCGCCCACATGCGGATTGTGCGCTCCAGCATGCTGGAGGTGCTGGACTCCGAGTACATCAAGATGATCCGGGCGAAGGGTCTACCGCGCCGCATGGTGATCTGGAAACACGCGCTGAAGAACGCTTCCATTCCTATCTTCACATTGTTCATGGTGAATTTCGCCCAACTGATTTCCGGGGCGGTGGTTACCGAGACCATTTTCGGGTGGCCCGGTATCGGCCGGCTGCTGGTGGACTCCATATTTGTCCGCGACTTTGCGGTCGCCCAGACTGTGGTTTTCTTCGGCGCGGGGTTCATCGTCGCCATCAACCTGACGGTGGACATCATCTACGGCTTCCTCGACCCGAGAATCCGAGTGGCGCAATAGAAGGGGCTGACGCGTGGCATTAGCGAGCGACCAGAGTATAGGGTCAGAGCCACCACTGGCGCCTGTCTCGTCTCCTGGAAGGGGGCAGACTGCGCTATCCAAGGTCGTGGCGGCGGGCTCTGCCATGCGTGGCGTTCCCAAGTTCTCCCTCTTCTATCTTACGGTCATTATCACCGTCACCCTCTTCGCGCCGTGGGTCGCTCCCTTCGACCCGATCAAGACCGAGCCGACCAACATCCTTGCTGAACCCGGCTGGGGCAAGCACATGCTGGGCACGGACCACCTGGGGAGAGACATCCTGAGCCGCATCATTTACGGCGCACGGATTTCGGTGGTCGTTGGGTTGATGGCCGTGTTCATCTCAGGGATCCTGGGCACCTTGATCGCCCTGGTGAGCGGTGTCGCACGCGGATGGGCTGACACGCTTCTGATGCGTATTACCGACGGGTTCCTGGCCCTGCCCTACCTGATGGTAGCGGTGACCGTAATTGCCATACTTGGGGCCGGCCTGTGGAACGTCATCCTGGTGATTGCGCTGCTACGCTGGATGACCTACGCCCGAATTATTCGAGGCGAGGTACTGTCCCTGATGCAGATGGACTATATCCGCCTGGCCCGGGTGGCGGGATCGAGCAACGTGCGCATTATCTTCCGGCACGTCGCGCCCAACATCATCAACACGCTGCTGGTGCTGGCCACGCTGGAAGTGGGACTGGCCATCATCGCCGAGGCGTCGCTGAGCTACCTGGGCTTGGGAATACCCCGCCCGCAGCCATCCTGGGGCACCATGCTGGCCGAGTCGCAGGAGTGGGTGTTCGTGTCCTGGTGGCTGCCCATGGTGCCGGGGGTGGCCATCACGCTGCTGGTGATGTCGTTCAACCTGATGGGGGACTGGCTGCGGGACAGGACGGACCCGACCCGCCGCCAGTTGTGATGACCGCGATCCCGACTAGCGCTTGAGAAACTCCACGATCCTGGGGTTTATTTCATCAGGCTTTTCCTGGTGCATGAAATGCCCCGTGCCCGGGATGATCACTTTCTCCAGTCCGCCGGTGAAGAACGCGTCCATCGCCTCGCTTTCGAATGACTCCAGCCGCCTGGGGCGGTCGCGGGTGCCGTGCAGGGCCAGGGTCGGTACCGTAACCGGGCCGGCATTGACCCTCTGCTCGTCTGCTCTCAGCGCAGGGTCCTCCAGCGCCATTGCGGGGTTGAACCTGGCCCGGTAGTAGCCGAGCGACGCTTCCACCACCCCGGGTTTCCGGTAGGTCTCACGGATGCTTTCCAGGGCGTAGGCGGGGATGTCCCATTCAGGCGATGCGTCGCGCCACCACTGCTCCACGAACGCATAGTCGTTGTGGGCCACCGTTTGATCGGCGAACGGCATCTGGAAGAAATAGAAATGCCAGGTGCCCCTGAGGTACCAGTAGTCCTTTGCCAGTTCCTGGTCGACACGTCCGGAAGCGATGATGACCAACTTTTGCACCTTTTCCGGGGCCAATACGGCTGCGCCAGTCACAGCCCCGGCGCCCCAGTCGTTGCCGACGAGGTAAGCCTGACCGCCGCCCAGGGCGTCGACCAGGGCAAGGGTGTCATGGCAAAGCAGGACGGCGTTGTATCTTCCGTCCCCCGGCGCCTCGGTGGGCGCATAGCCACGCATGAAGGGAGCGACGGCGCGGAATCCCGCTTCCGCAAGGGCAGGAAGGAGATGGCGGAAGGAATAGGCGTGGTCGGGAAAGCCATGCATACAAAGAGCAAGTGGGCCCTCGCCCATCTCGAGGTAATGGAAATTGAGGCCGTTTGCCTGGACAGAACCCGTCTTGAACTCGGTCATCACCCCTCCGGAAGGACATCGAGACTCGGAGGGATGTTAAGGAAGGGGCCTGTCCGTGTCAACGCGGTCGGGCATGCCGAAATTCGATGAACCACGGTTGACACGACGGGGCATGAAGTAGATATTTGCCGCATCCGCCTCTCTATCTGCAGCACAGGCCACCGGCACTCGGAGGTGACTGGGTATGCCAGCGCGAACCGGAAAGGAATACATCACCGGACTCAAGGAACGCCCGCGGGAGGTGTGGCTGAACGGCGAACGGATCAAGGACGTCACAGAGCACCCTTCGCTGCGCAACGGTGTGCGGTCGGTAGCCGCGCTATACGACATGCAGCACGACCCTGCGCTCAGGGAGGAGATGACATTCGCTTCGCCTACCACGGGAGAACCGGTCGGGCTGTCATTTCTCATACCCAGGACTATCGACGACCTGGTGCGCAGAAGGGAAATGATGACGAGGTGGGCGTGGGCCAGTTGCGGGATGATGGGACGCTCGCCCGACTTCATGAACGCGATTTTTTCCGCCTGGGCCGGGTCCTCAGGATTCTTTGCCCAGGACAGGCCAGAGTTCAAGAAGAACATGGTGAACTACCATGAGTTCATCCGCGAGAACGACGTCACTCTGACCCACGCACTGGTGAACCTGCAGCGCAGGCGCCACCAGGGGCCGACGGACATCCTGCACGATGACGTGGCCCTCACCACGGTCAAGGAGACAGACGCTGGCATAGTCGTTCGAGGCAGCCGCACGCTGGCAACGCTGGGGCCCATATCCGACGAGATTGCCATCTATCCCGTGGCGAGCCACCGCTTGGACGACGAGGCGAGGCGACAAACATTCTCCTTTTCCATCCCATGCGACACCACGGGCGTGAAATTCCTCTGCCGTGAGAGCTTCGATTTCGGCCGGTCGCACTTCAATCACCCGCTGGGCTCC
Source organism: Dehalococcoidia bacterium (assembly GCA_965219395.1). Taxonomy (GTDB): domain Bacteria; phylum Chloroflexota; class Dehalococcoidia; order Lucifugimonadales; family UBA3495; genus VXOI01. The sequence goes on along the minus strand of CBDCNN010000002.1, from coordinate 1,359,889 downwards.
CGCTTCGACGAGATGGACTCGGTGGTGTTCTTCGACGACGTGCTGGTTCCCTGGGAGCGGATCTTCCTGCTGGGGAACGTGGAGCTGGGCAACGGATATGCGGCTGGCACGCAATCGGATGCCCATACCGGTCACCAGATTCTGAACCGGTGCCTTGTCAAGGCGGAATTCATACTCGGGCTGGCTGACCTGATAGTCGACACCCTGGGGTCCGGGTCCATTCCCCACGTTCAGGAGCAGGTGGCCGAACTGATCACCCACCGGGACGTGCTGCGGTCCTGCGTCCGGGCCGCCGAGGCCGACGCCACGATGAACCAGTACGGCATGATGTCTCCAGAGGTCAATGCCATCCGGGCGGGTCGCACCCTCTTTGGCCGTTCGATCTACCCGCGCATGGTGGAGATAATCCAAATGCTGGGCACGGGCGGCCTGATGGCCCTGCCCGCCGAGGCTGACTTCGATTCGGGTATCGGGCCGGAGATCGATCGTTACTTCGCCACCGACTCCACTGATGCCCGCGAACGGGCCCGATTGTTCCACCTAGCGTGGGATGCATCGTGCAGCGCGTTCAGCGGGCGGCAAGTGTTGTATGAGAGGATGTTCGGTGGGAACCCGGTGCGCAACTCCATCACGTTATACCAGAACTACGACAAGGAGCCGTTCAAGTCGAAGGTGCGCCAGTTCCTCGAAAATGAAGACTGGCCGTAGGAAATGAACGCTGCCGGACAATTGCGTCAGAAATCGCAAGGAGGACAGGAAATGTCATACACACCGAAAGGATTGGGCCACCTGGTAATGCGAGTCCGGGACATAGACCGGTCCGTGGACTTTTACACCCGGGTCATGGGCCTCACCATCATGGAGAGATCCCCGAGCGGGACCGTGTTCATGTCGGCCAACACCGAGAAGTCTCACGAGCTGGCAATCCGGGCCATCGGGATGGACGCTGACGGGCCGGACCACTCCATCATCGGCCAGGCGCACATGGCTTGGCAGATGGAGACGTTTGAGGACCTGCAGGAGCTCTACGACCGCCTCAGGGAAAACGAAGTCCGCATCGTTCGAATGGGAGACCACGGGATATCGATGGGCTGCTACCTGTTGGACCCAGACGATAACGAGATCGAGGTCTACTACGAGCTCCCCAAAGACCAGTGGGAACGCCACCCGGAGAAGGGTCTCTTCGGCAACCAGTTCCCGCGCCCACTGGAAGACCGGACGCCCGTGGCCGGCGACTAACACCCTCCGGTGCGTTGCAATCAATGACCACCAAAGCGAAAGCCGGGGCGGAGGGCGTCTCCGCCCCGGAACTGTTGACGAGGGCCTCCAACCTGTTGCCCCTCCTCAAAGACCGAGCTGCGCGCACAGAGGAAATGCGCCGCGTCCCAGACGAATCGGTCAAAGCCCTGCTGGACTCGGAATTGTGCCGCATCGGGGTGCCGAAGATGTTCGGCGGTCTGGACGTCTCGTATGGACTGGCCATCGACGTGGCCGCCGAGCTGGGACGGGGTTGCCCGTCGACCTCATGGTGCTACGGCCTCTGGGCCGCTCACGCCTGGCTGGTCGGCTACTGGCCGTTGCAGGCGCAGGAGGAGGTCTACGGAGACGGGCCTGACGTTCTGTGCTCCAGCTCGCTCAATCCGGGCAAGTCCACGTGCGAGCCAGTTGCTGGAGGATACAGGCTATCCGGCAGGTGGGAGTTCTCCAGCGGGTGCGATTCGGCCAGCTGGGTTATGGTGGGGGCACCGAACATCGGAGAGCGCACCTGGGTGCTGGTGCCCCGTGACGACTTTGAAATTATTGACACCTGGTTCGTTTCCGGGCTGAAGGGCAGCGGCAGCAAGGATATTTCGATCCACGACGCTTTTGTGCCCCATCACCGGGTCATGGAGGTATCCACGGCTGGCGTGAGCGACCTCAGTGCGTGGCAACTCCACGGCCAAGCCAGGTACCGGGTGCCGGTTTCCGTTCTACTCGGTTGGGACCTGGTAGGTCCCTTGGTGGGAATCGCCCAAGGGATGCTGGACGAATTCACAGCCCGGCTGGCCGGTACCTCCGGGCCGGGCAGGACTGCCGACTCGCCAGCCATACACTTGCGCCTGTCGCAGGCCTCCGCCGAGGTTGATGGCGCACGAAACGTGATGGAGCAGGACGTTAAGGAAATTCTCCGCAAGGGAGAGGCGGAGGAGCCCTTCAGCAATTTGGAGCGGGCGCGATTTCGCCGGGACAAGGCATTCATCACCCAGTTATGCCTTCAGGCCGTCAACCGTCTGTTTGAACTGAGCGGCGGACACGGGCTATTCGATTCAGTGCCTCTGCAACGCTTCCATCGGGATGCCCAGGCGGTGTCACATCGTGACGGGCTCATCATGGACATGGGTGGACAGGACTACGGCAGGGTGCTTCTGGGCCTGCCTCCAAGCGGCCCGATCTAGAGGACTGTGACAAGGGGTTTTCGGTTCGAAAAGTCCCTCTCCCAAGCGTGTACGGCCCCTCTTTTGGGGCTGTCGCAGGCAGGCGTGTCATCCTTGACACCCCTATGGGCCGATGCTACCATCGGTTCGATCCCATTGCCGATTTGCGGCGATTCTGTGTCGTCCTTCTCGCCCTGCTTTGGAGACGTTTCTAACGGCACAGGTGCGTCGTCATTTGCCAGGAGCGACGCAAATCCCTAAGGAGAATTGGCTATGCCAGAAATCGTAAAGGGGCTCAAAGATGTCTATCTGGACACCACAGAGTCCAGCTTTATCGACGGCCAAGTGGGCAAACTGCTATACCGTGGGTACGACATTCACGACTTGGCGGAAAAGTCCACTTTCGAAGAGGTAGTCTACCTCCTGCTCTACGGGGACCTTCCCAGCAAGGAGCAGCTCGCAGCATTCGACGCCGAGCTTCGCGCCAACCGTCGCATTCCGGACGGCATCATCACCGTGCTGGAAGTCATGAAAGACGCCCACCCGATGGACGCCCTGCGCACGGGCATCTCGGCGCTGGCTGGCTACGACATAGAGGAGATCGCCGACAACTCCGTTGCAGCGACCATTCGCAAGGGAATCCGGCTGACGGCCCAGGGTCCGACCATCGTGGCGGCGCATCACAGGCTGCGACAGGGGCTGGAGCCGCTCGCTCCCAACCCCAACCTCAATCACGCCGGCAACTTCCTTTACATGATGTTCGGCGAAATGCCGGACGATGAGACCACCGGCCTCCTGGACGTGGACTTCATACTTCATGCCGAGCACGGCGCCAACGCATCATCCTTTGCGGCGCGAGTGACCGCGTCCACCATCTCCGACCTGCATTCTGCGGTCGTTACCGGCGTGGGCACGCTCAAGGGTCCGGCTCACGGCGGGGCGGCCGAAGAAGTAATGAAGATGTCCCTGGAAATCGGAAACCCGGAGAACGCCGAGGAATACGCCCGCAAACATCTTGAGGCCGGCGGGCGCATCATGGGCTTCGGCCACCGGGTCTACCGGGCCGAGGACCCGCGGGCCCGCCATCTGCGTGAGCGCGCGCAGGCACTGGGCGAGAAGAAGGGCGAGCCGCGCTGGTTCCAGATCCTGTCGCACCTTGAGCAGAAGACCATGCTCCCATATCGCGACAGAGGCATATGCGTCAACGTCGACTTCTTCGCCGGGGCCATTTACTACCTGCTGGATATTCCCGACGACCTGTTCATCTCGATTTTCGCCCTGGGCCGGATCCCCGGCTGGACGCTCCAGTGCGTGGAGCAGTACCAGGACAACATCCTGATCCGTCCGCTACTGGAGTACACCGGTCCCATGGACAGGGAGTACGTTCCCATGGAGCAGCGCGCCTAGGATCCTGCTACAGTGATTGCGATGAGGGGCCGTCAAAGCGGCCCCTTCTGCTTTTCATTGCCCTTCGACCAGCAATTGTGAGACAAGACTTCGATGTCGGCTGAAGCCGAAATACGCCGTCGCATATCCGCGCGCGGGGCCATTACCTTTGCGGAGTTCATGGAGGTGGCGCTGTACCACCCGGACGGCGGATATTACACCTCTGGCGAGCGAATCGGAGCTGGTGGGGATTTCTACACCAGCCCGGCGGTTCACCCCGCTTTCGGAGCGCTGCTGTCAGTCCAGTTATTCCAGATGTGGGAACTGCTGGGGCGGCCAACGGACTTTACCGTAGTCGAAACGGGCGCAGGGAATGGACTGCTCTGCCGCGATATCCTGACGGCAGCAAAGGGGCTGGATGACGACTTCGCAAGCAGCCTTCGATACGTATGCGTAGACCGCCGAACGAGCCCTGGCCTCGAAGGAGGATTTAACAACACGTACCGTATTGCGTCGGACTGTACCCCCCTGCGGGCAATCAGTGGGTGCATCCTTTCGAACGAAATGCTGGATGCGATGCCGGTCCACCAGGTCACCTTTCGGGACGGGAAGCTGCGGGAATTCTACGTGGCGGTCGAGGGCGACGGGTTGGTATTCACTACCGGGGAGCCTTCATCTCCGCTGCTGGCCGAACGCTTTGAAGCGCTCGGCGTGGACCTGGCGGAGGGACAGGTCGCCGAGGTAAACCTGGCGCTTGATGCCTGGGCCGCCGACGCATCCCGTTCGCTGGAAAGGGGATTCGTGCTGGCCATCGACTATGGGCGACTGGCAGAGGACTTATACTCGCCGACCCAACGGTTCCGGGGAACGTTGACCACCTACCACGATCACCTGCAGACCGACCGACCGCTGGAGCGGGTGGGCCGTCAAGACATGTCGACGCAGGTGGACTTCACGTCGCTCGGGAGGGCTGGCGCTCAAGCCGGACTGGAGGTTGTCGGCTACACGAGGCAATCGGAGTTTCTGCGCAACCTCGGCTTGAACAAACTCCTGAAACGCCCGGTAGAGGGTGGCTCACGCCGGGAGGTCCACCAAAGCGCTACGGGGATGCGGCAACTGGCCAAGCCGGGCGGGCTGGGCGATTTCAAAGTCATGGCCTTTGGAAAGCACACAGGTCTGCCGGAACTGTGGGGGTTCGACTGCTCAATGCAAGCAGCGGCATTGGTCGATCGGATGCCGATTACGGCGCCGACTCCTGAGCACATCGACCTGGCTGCGGGACGCTTTCCTCCGGGGGGTCTGGACTTTGAGATGTCCTGGGATGCGCTGTGGCCTGACGACGATTCGGACGGCTAAACCAAAGCCAAAGCGGGATGTACATTGTTGCGGGACATAGTCACGATGGGTAGATGCTGGATGCTCATCTGCCGATGCAGCAAAGAAACGCCGTGGACGCCCTCACCCTAACCCTCTCCCGGAGGGAGAGGGAACTGCGCATCCCACTTTGGTTCCAGTTTAGTAGGCCGGCGTCTTTGGATTGATGAGTAACCGGGGCTACCACAAGGGGTTGCCCCTACCAACAGGACACTGCCCAGGGCACCGTCGTATTGGGGCGTCCCTTGTGGACGCCCTTGTCGCTGCAAGCTTCGCGTTATCAGCTACCCATCATTGCAAAGGATTCGGACGAATAGGCCACAACGCGATCTCGGAGTTACGGCGAGGGCTCGGCCAACCCTATGCGCACCGAGACCGGCTTCATGCTCTCGACAATAAACGAGATGTGCTCGTCCAGATCAACGCCCAACTCGTCGGCGCCCTTCTGAATGTCATTGCGGCTCACGTCCTTGGCGAAAGCCTTGTCCTTCATCTTGCGGCGCACGGAACGGGGGTGACCTCTTCCAGGCTCTTGTTGGGACGCACCAAGGCCACCGCCCGGATAAATCCCGAGAGCTCATCGACGGCGAACAGGGTGTGCTCCATCAGTGACTCGCGCGGAATGCCGGTGTGCTCGCCGTGGGTCAGCACGGCGCGGATGATGTCCTCGGGGTAGCCGACCTCCCGGAGTATTTCGGCGCCATAAGTGGGATGGCTTTCGGGCGTGGGGCAGATCTCCCAGTCAAAATCGTGCAGCAGGCCCGCGATGCCCCAGCGTTCCTCGTCTTCACCGCACCTCAGGGCGTAACCGCGCATGGATGCCTCGACGGACAGGAGGTGTTTCATCAGCATGTCCGTCCTGACGTGTTGCTGCAAGAATTCGATGGTGCTGTTTCTATTCATCATCGCCATCGGTCTGCTCCTCCGGATTGTGGTAGATGGGGCCGTCCGGCGACGGGTCCCCGGGCGGTTTCCACCCCGGCCGAGGCAAGCAGCGAACGGCCGTGGTCAGGAAGCCGCTGTGGGCCACCATCCGGTGCGAAGGGCGCACGCTTCGCTCGGTGACGTGCCAGGTCCGCAGCAGTGTTTCCATGGACTCCACCAACTGGTAACGGCCGTCACGCTCAAGGGCTCCTACCAGGCGATGGACCTGCAGCACCGTGGGGAGGAAACTCAGCATCACACCGCCCATGACCAGCGCGTCGGCGATGGTGCCGACCGCATTCCAGGGCTCGGGAACATCCAGAACGACCCGGTCGATACCCTGCTCCGAGATGCCTTCATAAATGTTCCCAATCTTGACCTCAAGATTGGGAGTATCGGGGATGACGCGATGTATGTTGCGCATCGCCTTGGGCAACACCGCTTCATCAATCTCGTAGGTAATGACCCTGCCCTCGCGACCCACCGCCCTCAGGAGGGCTGCGGTGAGGGCGCCAGAGCCCAGCCCGCCCTCGATAACCGTTGCACCGGGAAAGATGTCGGCAAAGCTGATGATGTTACCGAGGTCTTTCTGGTAAATGATCTGCGGGCCCCGCGGCATCTGACGCACGTAGTCGCCCAGCGTGGGCCGCACGGCCAGCAGAGTGTGGCCGCGATCAGTGCGGTACCAGCCGCCCACGCTTCCGCCGATCAACTGGTCGTGGCTCAGTCGGCCCAGGTGGCTGTGGAAGGTTTCCGCGTCTTCCAGCGTCACCATGTACCGCCGCGACTTGCGGTCCATCAGCAGGGCGAGGTCTCCGCACCGGAAATGATTCGCATCAGTCTCCAACGCTGAAGACTCGACGGTGGAGGATGGCGTGTTATTGGTTTCGGTTACAGATTCGTCCAAAACGTATGCCTAGTCATCTGCCGATGCCGCCGCCTTGCTTTCGTCATACGCCGTCGGACGGCTTCCTTCGAGGTAGGTCGTGTTGTGGTCGGCGTAGGGGTCCATGTCCGGGAATACTACCAACAGCTCGGCGTTCTCCTCCCCCACTACCCTGAACCCGTGCTCGGCCCCCGGCGGGATAACCACGGTGTGATCCTTTTCAACCCGGTGCACTTCGCCATCAATCCGTACTTCCAGAGCTCCGGACATTATGACAATCAGCTCATCTATGGCGTGGGTGTGCAGCGGCGCGCCGGTGCCCGGTTCGGCGGTGTTCAGGCTGAGCGACGTAGAAACGCCATGCTCGTGAGTGGTGATGTCCCACTTGCGGTAACCGGGCCTCCACGGAACCTCGGGCGCGCGGCGATTGTCAATGATGGGCATTTCGCGTCCTCGTCGCCGGTAATGTGTTGCTGCCAGCGGCTCCGGCGGGTTGCAGTATTGTACGCCATTTGGCAGGCTTGGGCATGACGATTGCACTGAGCGAGCTGGTTGGGCTACATTCTCGTCAACAATGCTCCCATGGGCGGATGTATGCAGCGACGCCTGTTCACCTTGGACGAGGCCAACTCTTTGGTTCCGTGGCTCCAGCGGACCTTTGAAAGCCTCGCGTCATCAATGGAACGCCTGGAAAGCCTTCGGAAACGGCTTGACGACATTCAGAGGCAGCGTCAACGTCAGAACGGTACTTTCCGACAGCACGACGAGATCCGGAGGATGCAGGCTGAGGTCGACCGGATGGGCAACGACGCCCGAAGCATGGTGGACGGCATAGCAGGTGAGGGCATCATCATCCGGGATATCGGCCAGGGCCTGATTGATTTTCCACACATGCGTGAGGGACGCGAGGTTTACCTGTGCTGGATAAAGGGAGAGGAAAGGATAGACTTCTGGCACGAGACCGACCGGGGCTTCACTCACCGCCAGCCGCTTTAACGCCTTGTCCTGCGGCCCCTCATGCTCTCGGCCTTGCGGTGGAGGCGGAAAACGTTTCGCGCTATGATGATGCCTCGAATTGAAACGAAAGGAGAGTGAAATGCCGGAATACATTGCTTCGCCCAGGGACTGGGTTCGCGAGCAGGTTGAGCTTTACGAGGGCAGCGGAGGCACAGACGGCACCACCCTGCGGGACACGGGGCTGCCCGTCATCGTGGTTACCAACACGGGAAACAAGACCGGGGCCATCCGGAAAACCCCGTTAATGCGGGTCAAGGACGGGGACAATTACGTTCTGGTCGGTTCGGTGGGAGGCGCACCAAAGAACCCGGTGTGGGTCTACAACCTCAGGTCCGACGCCAACGTGCAGGTCCAGGACGAGACTGCGACGCACACAATGAGAGTGCGAGAGGTCCACGACGACCCCGAACGCGCCAGGTTGTGGGATGTTTCAGTCGAGGCCTTTCCTCCCTACGCCGAGTACCAGGGACGCACGACTCGCAAGATACCCGTGTTCCTGGCCGAGCCGGCGTAGGGACGCCCGGGTCTCAGCGTTCGAGGGGGAGATATAGCCACTCCTACAAGTCGGCAATGCCACCCCAGACTATCCAGTCACCGATAAAAGGGTCGACTCCTATTGCATTGGAGTTGACCTTTTTGTTTCTTTTCGGCAAGCAAGACTTCCGCTGCCGTCATTCCAGACTTGGCAATTTTGTTGAAACACACCCCAGACTCGCCCAGGGCTATCGCATTTGGAGGAGCAACCCTTGCTCACTGGCTGAGTGAACCGTCATTATTATGAAAATAGCCCATTTTCATACACAAACGTGGCCGGAAGGCCATCGGCAATTCCCGCGCAGGCGGGAATCCAGTGGACGGAAGTCGGGAGAAATCGCGTTAATCACACGCCTGATAGGCCCTTCCAACTCGATGGAGAATGCACTCCGAATGACCTGGATTCCCGCCTGCGCGGGAATGACGAGCTAGAAAAGTCAAATGCGATTGCCCTGTAGACTCGCCCTGGTGAAAGGACGCGAGGAGCCTCCCTTGCTCACTGGCTGAGTGAACCGTCATTCCCGCGCAGGCGGGAATCCAGTGGACGGAAGTCGGGAGAAATCGCGTTAATCACACGCCTGATAGGCCCTTCCAACTCGATGGAGAATGCACTCCGAATGACCTGGATTCCCGCCTGCGCGGGAATGACGAGCTAGAAAAGTCAAATGCGATTGCCCTGTAGACTCGCCCTGGTGAAAGGACGCGAGGAGCCTCCCTTTATATAATGGAGGTATGTTTACTCTGCCGTCGCAACTGAAGCGAAGACTGCACTCCCCCTTCGAGCGCCAGAGAGCCAGGCTTACGGACAAGGTAAAACGTCAACGGGGCAAGGTGGTCCGTAACCGTCGTTTTCTGCGGGCCCGGGTCCAAGCACGCCGGGTGGAACGACGCCTGATGGCCAACCCGGTGGTGGCCCTGTCGTACCGAACGATAAAGGAGATGAGCGCAGACGACGCCACGCACATGGCGGCGGGGCTGGCCTACTACGCCGTACTGTCCCTATTCCCATTGTCCGTGGGGTTGATCAGCCTGCTTGGCCTGCTCCTGGAACCCGAGGCGCTGCAGAGTGATATTTTCCAGTTCCTCGAGGACTACCTGCCGGTCTCAGAGGAACTCCTGGCTGCAAACATCGAGGCAGCCGGGCACATTCATGGCTTCCTGGGGGTGATCAGCTTTTTTGGCCTCTTCTGGTCAGCCAGCCTGATGTTTGGTGCCATCACACGATCGGTAAACCGGGCGTGGGACATCCACCAGGACCGGCCCTTCTACATCGACAAGGTCCGCAACATCGGGATGGCACTCAGCGTCGCGCCCCTGTTCCTGCTTTCCGTGAGCACTACCGCGGCTCTTCAGATGCTGGAGGGGGCGGAATTCCCCGGCGTCGGCGAGTTGGCCGTGCTGGAAGACACGATCATCGGCACTCTGTCCCGCGTCCTGCCATTCCTGTTCTCGCTGACCATTTTCCTGCTGATCTACAAATTCACTCCGAACACTCGAACACAATGGCGGTACATCTGGCCCGGAGCGGTGCTGGCAGCCGTGCTGTTCGAGGTGTCCAAGAGCATCTTCGTCTTTTACGTGGACAACTTTGCCAATTATGAGGAAGTCTATGGCTCTCTCGCATCCGTGATAGTGCTGCTGGCCTGGACCTATTTTTCAGGACTCATTCTGATCACCGGGGCTGAATTCACCTCGGAGTACGAGAGGATGCGTTACGGCGTCGAGAGAGGCCAGGTCATCCCCAAGCACGGTGGCAGGGAATCGCGGAGTGCCGAACAAGAGGGGCAGTAGCCTAAAGAACCGATGCCCCACTGCTCCTCGCGAAAGGAAGGGCTGGGCTAGTACCTCGGCGGCCCTCATTCCAGATGCTCCTCCGGCTCCGTGGCCTCGCCGGAGTTCCCGGGGATCTCGCTCGCATCGCCCGGGATTGATGCCAAAGGCGGACGGTTCCACTCCTGGGCCAGGTAAATAGCCATGTCCTTTACCAAGGCAACCAACGGAGGCCCCAGGATGACTCCCCACAGCCCAAAGTACTTGCTCGCAATCACGATCACCGTGATCACCGCCACAGGATGCAGCTTGAGGGTATCGCCCTGGATGCGGGGAACGAGAAAGACGTTTTCCGCGAGCTGGACGCCGAGATACAGCAGGATCACCCAGGGAACCTTGCCGGGCTCGGTTGCGAGGGTCACCAACACGCCGACGGCTCCACCAATCCACGGGCCGATGATAGGCACCAGTTCTGTCAGCCCCGCCACAATGCCGAGCACGAAGGCGAAGGGCACACCGAGCAGCAGCAGTGCAATTGTTACGATGGCGCCTACTATCACCCCCAGGGTCAGCTGGCCCCGTATGTACGCTCCGATGGTCCTGTCCGCGATGTTCAGCGCATCCTGAAGGTATGGGCGAAGGGCTGCTGGAAACGGGGCCGGAAGGGAGGCCCGGATGGCCGACGAGTCCTTCATCAGATAGAAGATCATGACCGGCGCGGTGGCCAGCCCCAGAATGAAGGCGAAGGAACCGGACACCACTCGGACAGTTTGCGTTACCACGTTCCAGGCGCCATCGGTGATTGTGCCGCCGGCTCCCGCCAGGGTTTCCTCAATGTTCGCTCGCATATCCGGCGGAATCTGTTCGGTATAACGGGAGAGCCAACCTTCAACGGTCAAACGGGCAGAGCGAAAGAACTCCGGAAATTCCTGGGCAAATTTCTGGCCCTGCTCCACAGTAGGCGGAATCACGATGGCCAGCAGCCCGGCCAGAATTCCCGATCAAGTGCTACGAAGATCACTGAAATGGCGATGCCACGGCTCAGGCCGGGCCGACCGCTCCTCCACGGCATGGCCCGCTCCAGCAGGCGTGCCACCGGCAGGAGGACGTAGGCAATCACCACGCTGAGGCCCAGGGGCAGCAGGACTGTGCCCAGGAAGTACAGCACCAGCAGGGTGACGATCACTACGATAGCTGTCGCCACCAGCATCCAGCGCTTGCGCTTCAGTTCAGCATCCATCCACCACCGCCAGGGCAATCGCATTTGACTTTTCTAGCTCGTCATTCCCGCGCAGGCGGGAATCCAGGTCATTCGGAGTGCATTCTCCATCGAGTTGGAAGGGCCTATCAGGCGTGTGATTAACGCGATTTCTCCCGACTTCCGTCCACTGGATTCCCGCCTGCGCGGGAATGACGGTTCACTCAGCCAGTGAGCAAGGGTTGCTCCTCCAAATGCGATAGCCCTGCCACCACCGCCGTGCTAACTGGACAACCCGGCGAAAGTAACGCCTGGTTTACCGCTGGGCAGTACCCCGGTTTCGCCTATTCAGATTTCGGCCTGCACCCGGGCCGATTCGAACAGGCAGTTTTCGCCGTCTGGGGATGTCTGGCCCTGAGGAATTGGACATTCCGGGCAGTATACAACGGGATGTGGAGTATTCCGCAGACTGTCTCATTGGACCCAGCCCACAGGGAATGCCGGAACGCGACTCCAATTTCAAACTTACTTCCCAAATAATTATGGATACTAATATGATTATATTATTATCAAATCGCATATAGTGGATCCGTCATCGAAGAGCAGGCGTAATATTAGATATATTCTATCTCCATAATTGAGAGTCTCTCCATGTTGCCCAAGAGAAAACCTGCCGAACCCGATGGTGGACCACAGAGGTGCTGCCGACTGTTGCGACTGGTGATTGCCTGGGCAATTGCGATAGCCGTGGCAGCCATCATCTTGATGGTATTCCGACAGCCCATGGTCAGAGCCGATGAACCTCCGTCAACTGACGGCAACCCTCAATTCAGTTACTACGAATCATCAAGCTTGCAGCCTGCCACCTGTAGAGGAGGAGGATTTTCGGCCCTCGAGCGGATTCCTGCAACCAGCATCCTTGGCTACCCTGGTTTCGCCAAGGAACCGGGGATGGTGCGGCCCGACAGGTGCGACATGAACTCGGTCTGGGCAACCACTCTAACGGTAGGGCGGATGACCGGCGGAACGTACACCTTTTACGGGTACTCAGCGAACAGCGACACGTACTTCGGGGGGACCGGAGTCGCGGACTTTCACTACAACTGGAGGGACTACACGGTGAAAGCCCTCTACTACCAGGAGGACAACTACCAGGATGACACCAGTCCTCAAAAGCAGTTGGTCCTCGACGCTGGCGCACTCCTACCTGACGGGCTCGCCCTCCGGGTTGATGGAAATGAGTTTCTGATCTCCAAATCCAATGTTCTGAGTGGTGAGCAGACTCTTCACGCCTGGCCACTGGACGAATACCCTGGGTGGACCGAGGGCCAGGAATTGAATCTCAAGATGACCATTGAGTAATTAGATTCAGCATCCACATCCAGGGGTAGTTGGCCAGAGGCAACGGGCCGGTGGGTGGTCAGCGGAGCCTTGATATACATACAGCGGACGGCGCCGATTACTAGTGGCCATCCGCTGTAGCTAGTTGGCGAATCAGATTGCCAGCGACGATCCGCCGGACGCAGGCGCTAACTAGCTGCGGCGCAGCTCGTAGCGGTAGGCCGTGTGCGTGCCGCGGTCCGGTACCGCAGTAGGGCTGGCGGGCGGGAAGGGATAGGATGAGTCGGCCGCCTTTTCGCCAAGGGTGTTGCGTACCGAACCTATGCCCTCGACCTCCATCTCAACGACGTCGCCGGGCTCAAGGAACCGGGCGGCTTCGTACCCCTTGCGAATGGCCTCCCGCACAGATCCGCCGCCCACCGTGCCGCTGCCGATAACGTCGCCAGGCGCGACCCGGCTGTCTTTGGAGGCCCGCTGCACGATCTCGCCCCAAGTGTAGTAAGCCATGGAGGCATCGCCATCGGTAAGCCACGGCTCCCCGTTCACGCGAACCTGGCACTTGACCGTCAACCGGCCGTCGCGGATGTAGGGAGCCAACTCGTCGGTGGTGACCATCCACGGCCCCAGGGTCGAAGCGGTGTCCTTGCCCTTGGCCGGCCCCAGCCCGAAGGCCATCTCGTCGAACTGTACGTCGCGGGCGCTCCAGTCATTGAAGATGCAGAACCCGGCGATGTGCGACAGCGCGTCCCTCGGGTCGACGTCAACCCCGTTCCTGCCTATGACGGCCCCAATCTCCATCTCGTAGTCGTACTGATCCGAGGTAGAGGGGAACGGCACCGTATCGTCAGGCCCGTAGATGCAGAGGGTGTTGGAGAAGTAGAACACCGGCATCCGGTACCAGACCTCGTTGGGCTCGCGGGTGCCTTGGGAGCTTGCGTGTTCCTCGTAGACGATGAAGTCGCGCACCGTTGGCGGCTGCAGGACCGGAGACCGCAACTGTACGGACTCCAGCGCGACGGCGGGGGCCGCAGCCCCTCCTGCCAGAGCATCCCCCACCCGATCAACGGACGAATCGTCGAGGGCCAGCAGGGCCCCAACGTCCCGGACGGTCCGGGGTTCGCCCAGAAGGGCGGTAACGTCCACCACACTGTCTCCCTGCAGGACGCCGCAACGCGGCCCTGTGCCAGTATCGTAAGTCAGCAGTTTCATGGTTGAACTCCTTTGCCTCAGGGCTGCAAAGAAAAGGACGCAGAGATAATCACCGGTCTCCGCGTCCTTGGCAGTCCCTCAGATTCTAGTGCATCGGGGAGAAGCTGGAAGGCGCCACTATCTTGTTCTCTTGGGAAACGCGGCCCGGAGCCCCGCTGGGCCACTGAGGAATCTTGCTGGCAGCGGCCCGGACCTCGGAGCGGTGGTTGAGGTCCTTGTAGGGCCAGATGTGCAACCACTTGTTCAGGCCGCCGAACTCGGTGTACATGCCTGCGGCGAGTGGGGAAAACTCCTCGCGGTAAGGCAGAGACTCACCCCAACGCCGGAGCAGTTCGGGGATGGAACCGGGCTGGTAGGTGTAGGTGCGCATCTCGTAGATGGCACCCAGGGCCTGGTCTCCGCCCATGGGCTTCATGAAGGGGGCCGGCAGCCAGATCTCGGCGTTCATGTTCAGAATGTTGCCCGGGGTGATCTTGGGAGGCCAGTTCTCTTCCTTGCTGGCGGCCTCGCGAATCTTGGCGCGCTCTTCCAGGCCCTCGTAACCCCAGACGTGGATGATCTGATTCAGGGGGCCAATCTCAGTGTGCCAGAAAGCTGCGATGGGCGAATATTTCTCACGGTAGGGCAGGGCTTCCGCGAAAGCTTCCTCGGCCTGTTCAACCGCCCCCGGCTTCAGGTCGTAGGTGCGGACTTCGTAAATCATGCGCTCTCCTTATTAAATGGAGTCTGCCGACTGCGGGAAGTGTAGCAACCACGCCTGAGGCGGGCAAGCGCGGCCCTTGCCCGATGGTCGCGGCAGGTCAGCGCAGCAGCCGTGGGACGATTGGGACTGAAGTTGTCCTTCCGAGCCCCATAGATTCCCATTCAGTCCCATTTTGACAGGGAACCACCTGGAAATTTGGCGGAAGTAGCGCCAAAAGGCAGGACACCTGCTGTGGAGGGGCAGGGCTTTGCACAATGAACCTTTTTTAATTCCGATTCATTGTGCAGAATTTGTTTTAATTCAATGCTCGTGGTCCGTGTCGTCGGCCCTGGCACTTGATTGGGCCCATCCCCTTTGTGCTGGCTGGCACCTATTCTGGGGAGTTTGCGTCTGGCTAGTCCATCTGAGCTAGGTGCGTGGCCAGGTTGTAGGCAAACCGGCTTTTACTGGTCCGGAAGCTCTAAGGCTTGGTGATGCTGATCGCTGAAAATCATGTTCCGGCGTTGGTGACCTAGCAAAGCGGGATTGCCGTAGGTGTCTCTCGCTCTTGGAGTACTTCCTGATTTGCCACGGCGCGTGCATATTCTCGTGGCTTCGCCGCCGAGGCTGTCTCGGGGCCGGTGTCTCGGTGCCGAAGCGTTTCGGCGGCGCCTATAACGGTTACGTTGGCGTGTCCGGCTGGGCGCCGTTCTGCTCGTCGTCAAGCCAGCCGTAGCGCTGGGCTAGGCGGAGCCAGAGGCGGCGGGTGGTGGCTGCATCACGGGTCAGTTCTTCCAGTAGGTTGACGATTGCTTCCTGGTTGGAGACCAGGGTCTCTTGGCTGGCTAGGAGTCTTTCCAGGAGTTGGTCGTGGTTCTCGGCGATGGAGACCAGGCGGGCTATGGTTTGTTCGTGCCGCTGGGCGGCGTCTTCGAGGGAGGCTACTCTCTCTTCCAGTGGCTGCTGCATGGGCTAGCATCCTTGTAGGTGTGCCGGGACGTCTGCCCGGTCAGTGTAGCAGGGTTTGGGTTGGCTTGGGGTTCGGTGTGTTCGGCTTGGGTGGTGGCTTTGGACAATGACTCTTTTTGGTTCTGGTTCGTTGTGCGGAATCCGTTTTAATTCCTGTCAATCCCCATTCATTGTGCAAAGTCGAGGGGCAGAATTTTCTGAAACCGCCCCATTGCGTCCCGGTTTGTCCCATTCCTGCTTTTCGGGCCGGTCGGAGCAGGCTATGACTTGCGACATGGGGCAACATCACAAGAAAGATAGCGCGTGATCTGCATGGGGAACAGCGGCCGAAATATGGAACGCCTGACCATATTGCATGGGATTGTCACGCCACTTGGCAAGCCGCTACTGTCAGCTGGTAGAGGGTGTGGGACAAATGATTTTTCACCCAGGTCTCAGTCCTGCCAGTCATCGTCAGAGTCCCTGGATTCCCGCCCCCGATCGGGTCGAGGACTACCGTTCGCGGGAATGACGAGTTGGCGCCAGACATTAGTCGCATACCCTCTGAGGCTATCAGAGGGTGGCAATCATAATTGGCCAACGATTGGGCAGGGCAGCACCGTCGGGTCCCCAGCGAATTTGACAGCCTCTTGCCGGCCTGGCACCAGCAGGTACTAGCGGCTGCTGGTGGCTGTTATCATAATCCGAACCCCTATTTTCGGAGGACGTTAAATGACGCAGGAGTTGGGCCGCATCAGCCGTCCTGCGGCAGACCAATACCGCGGCCGGCGCAAGCTGATCCTGGTCCCGCTGGCATACAGCCCGGCACCCGAGGAGCAGGAGGGTTCGGCAGCGCTGCAGAACTATTGGGAACAAGCCCAAACCCAAGTGGCAGCCTTGGAAAACGCCCTTGGCGGACTGCAGCGCATCTACCACGAGAGCCTTACAGGCGGGTCGGAGGAGGGACTGGCGCAGCTGAGGTCCGGCGACCTGCGCAGCCACAGCTTTGTTTCGCTGAAGTGCGAGTCCGGCGCGGTGCTGGAGGCCACGGAGGACATTGAAATCCTGCTGGAAACGCTGGATTTGCAGCGTTGCCTGATGATCCCCATGGCCAGCCTCGCGGTTGCCTCCCGCCTGCAGGAGTGGCACGCCGAGGCCAACCGGCGGCGTTACGAGCACATCGCCGACAGGATCGATTCAACTCTCGAGGAGGATGGGGTTGGTCTGCTGCTGATCAGCGAGCGGCACCAGGTGCAGTTCCCACCGGACATCGAAGTCTTCTACGTCTCGCCGCCCGCGCTCGAGGAGTTCAGGCGCTGGATGCAGAACTGGGCTACCCGCCAGCAGCAGGCGGCGGCCGATGCAGCAATGGCACCGGGCCCGGACGAAGATCCGGAGGACGAGGCGCCAATTGACACCCCGCAAGTCTGATTACATACTTGCGACGACCCCTCACTTGAGCTAATCGGCCTCTGACGGCCATCACGGGGGCGCCTTATGAATCGTGAATTTTTCTTCTTTACCGAGATGGGCTACACCGCCTACCCGCAGGACGAAGCTGCGCGTCTCGGCTACAACAACCTGATGTATCCCAATGAACACTTCAGCCCCGAGAAGGCGCAGGAACTGTACGGCATGTATTTCGACGAGCTGCAGTACTGCACCGAGGCGGGCTTCGACGGGGTGATGATCAACGAGCATCACAACAACCCGCTGTGCATGATGCCCTCGGTCAACGTCATCGGGTCGGTGCTGGCCTCCCGCACCAAGCAGGGCAAGATCGTGTTCCTGGGCAACGTGCTGCCAATCCACGAGAACCCCCTGCGCATCGCCGAGGAGATCGCGATGATCGACATACTGTCCGGCGGCCGGGTGGTATGCGGTTTCGTGCGGGGCATCGGCCAAGAGAGCATGGCCACCAACACCAACCCGCTCTACAACCGAGAACGGTTCGACGAGGCCCACAATGTGATTGTCGACGCCTGGACCAAGCCGGGTCCCTTCCGGCACGAGGGCAAGCACTTCCACTACCGGGTGGTCAACCCCTGGGTGATGCCGCTGCAGAAGCCGCACCCGCCCATTTGGATTCCGGGCGTGGCCTCGCCGGAGTCGGTGGTATGGGCCGCCAAGCACCAGTACCCTTACGTGGCCCTGGCTCCGCCCCTGCAGCTCCTGTCGGACATCTACCAGCTTTACCAGAACACTGCTGAGGCAGACGGATGGACTCCAACACCGGAACATCGCGGCTACGCGGTTCGTGTGAACGTGGCCGACTCCGACGAGAAAGCCTACGAAGAGGGCAAGAACTTCTACTGGCAGTTGGGAACGTCGTTCGGCGTGACTCCGCCGCACTGGCTGGCGCCCCCCGGATACCTGACCCGCGCCGCCGCGACAGGAGCACGGGAGCAGGCCCGACGCGCGGTGCAGACGGTGGTGCCGGGAGGGCCGGTGCTGCCATACGAGGACGCACAGGAGACCTACCAGATCGTTACCGGCAACCCTGACACGGTCATCAAGAAGATGAAACACCTGATCGACATCATCGACCCGGGTTACATCATCTTCTGGGGCCGCGAGGGGCCCATGTCCCACGACGTCGCGGTGCGCAGCATCGACCTGATGACCCAGGAGGTCATACCCGCCCTCCGTGAGTACGAGGCCCAGCGGGAGGGGTAGGGGAGATAACCGATGACATCGGGGGACGAGGCAGGCAAGAACAGTGGCCCCGACTTGACGGAAGTCATCAGTGCCGCTTTGCCTCGTAGAGAGGATCTTCGTCTAACGCACCAGGGTCTAACGCACCAGGATGGGGCGGAGTTGGCCGCCGGTTACCGGGCCATGCTCCGGGATTATCGCGAGCACAGTTCCCAATACCTGGAGTCCGGCGACTACAAGCAGGCTGCGGAGAAGGCTTGGGGATCGTACGCTGAGTCAGTGAAGTCCATTGCCGCCGACCACGGATTCCGTCTATCACATCACGGACATATAGTGCGGGTCGGCGGCCGATTGTCGTCCTCCCTCGCCGACACAATCCCTGAAGTTGAAACAGTCCTGCGTGAGGGATTACAAGCAGCCCGCAGCCTTCACCAGCATTTCTATGAAAAAGACCTTGAACCTGAGGATGTCCGTTTTTCCGCTAACCGAGTAAACGCTGCGATAGACCTAATGCAACAGCAATTCTCTGGTGGTTCCGTCGGCAGATAGTTCCGTGGCAGATTATTGATTCTTGCTTTCTACCCACGGTCGCCGGGCAGGCGGGTGGCTACGCTGCCCATGCCGGGCGGGGGCCAGTCGCCGGTGAGGTAGTCGTAGAGGTTGGCGGCGCTGATTCGCATCACCATGGGCGCCATGCCATCCTGCTCCACGTCCATTGGGTAGCGGTCGGTCATGGCCGTCAGGGTGCTCACCGCCTGCTCCCGATCAAGGCCCCGGCCGATGGCGTCCTGAACATAATCCTTCCACTCCAGTATGAATTCGCCCTGCTCGTCGAGGTAGTCCTTTCCGCACAACGCACCGTGGCCGGGGACGAAGATGTTCTCGTCCAGTTTGCGCAGGGACTCCAGGGCCACCAGCCAGAGGTCTGGGTTAGCCTCGTGGAGCCAGGTCTGCACCCCGTGGAAGATGTTGTCGCTGGTGAACACCACGCCCTCTTCCTTGATAACCACAGCCGCCTGGTACAGGGTGTGCCCGGGCATGTGGATCATCTCGAAAGTGTGGTCGCCGACACGGAGTGTCATGCCGTCCTGGAATGTGATCACCGGCGGATTGGCCGTGTAGCCCTCCAGCAGGGCCGGTTCCTCGGGGCCGAAGGTGCCGATGCGGGCGGCGTGCCCGGCCATGTCAGTGTTCAGGATCCGGGTGCGGACTCCCTCGTGGGCGATGACCGGTGCATCGAAGAAGGCGTTGCCGGTCCAGTGATCGCCGTGCGGGCCTGCTTATCCAGGGGCTACCAACGCACTCGCCCCTTTTGCGCTACCGCGCTGGCCTCCAAGCGCCACGGCCCGCTCCTAACCCGCCGCCCCTGCCGCGTCCCTTTCCGGCCTTGCCCTGCCTCGTCCTCTCCAACCAGTTGTCATCCCCCGTGGCGGAATGACCATCGCTCCCGCGCACCTCGGTTTCGACCCACACGTTGCTGGTCAGTTGCTTCATGGCTCCTCCACAGGGAAAGGGTCGATTCAAGAATTGGGGAAGCACGCATTCCGTTGCCGTTGACCGGCCTGAATGGATGCGCCTATGCTGGAATTCGCAGTTTACCGGCAAAGAGGGAATGTTGGATAGCCTGGAACTCGACCTCCACGGGAAGACCTGGCCCGAGGCCCTGGAGGAATTCGTCGACGCATACAACAAGGCGGTGCAGCCGGGAGGCCATACCTGCCGCCTGCTCAGGGTGGTCCACGGCTATGGCTCCACCGGTGGTCCAGGCATTCTGCGCACACGGTTCCGCAGGTTCCTGGAAAAGCAGGGACCCAGCCTGGAATTTGTGCCTGGCGAGAAGGCCGACGGCAACCCCGGCTACACCATTGTTACGCCAAGATTGCCCCTTCCCGGAGTGGACGCCGCCCTGTGCGAGTTGGTATGGGACTATTGCGACCAGCCCAAGACCATCAGCAAAATAGTCGGACAGTTCCGGCGGTACGGCAATCCCCGGGTGCAACAGGCTGTTCGTTTATTGGAGGGTCAAAAGCGATTGCACAAGATGGCCCGAGCCAAGAACAGCGTGTACCAGGCAGTTTGAACCACTGTTGTTCGAGCAGGTCAAGCAGCGCTGGCTGGTATAATTCGGCGTTACAGGCATAGCAACGGAGGCGCGTCATGGGAGAAATGCTGCAGCAAGGGGGTCGTTTCCCCGAGCTGAATTTGGCAACGCTTGACGGCGGAACGCTGACCCTGCCGGGGGACACGGCCAGCCGCTACACGGCGCTGCTGTTCTACCGGGGCCACTGGTGACCCTACTGCCAGCGGCAGTTGGCCGCATACGAGGCAGCCAAGGGGGAACTGGAGGCGCTGGACGTCTCAGTCTACGCAGTCAGCACCGACAGTGAGGAACATGCCCGGGAGGTCAAGGGCAAGGGGCTTACTTTCCCCGTGGCCTACGGGGCGACCAAGGACGATGCCGACGCCGTCGGGGCGTGGTGGTCCGACGACCGGGGCGGCTTTGTCCAGCCCGCCGAGTTCCTGCTGGGCCGCGGCGGCGTGGTGCTGGGAGCGATGTATGCCTCCGGCCCCGTGGGTCGAATGGGCGCCGACGAAGTGATCCGGTTCATCCAGTTCCGGGAGAACCGCAGGCGACAGGAAGAGGGCGAGGGTAACGCGTAGGCTTCGACGTGGAGCCCAATTGACGTGGAGCCCTATTAATGAAAGCCAACTGAGAAGGACAATGAACGAGACCAACCAGCAACTTGTCGACATGATGGAGCACGTGTGGACCTCCATCAGCAACCTCTGCGACGGGCTAAGCGAGGGGGAGTGGAAGACTCTCACCGATTGTCCAGCGTGGTCGGTGCAGGACCAGGTATCCCACATGTCGGGTTCCGAGAACGGCATTATGGGCAATCCCGATCCGGACCACACACCGGCCGACGTCTCGCACACGCGCAGCGACCAAGGGCGTCACAACGAGATGATCGTGGACTATCGCCGTTCGTGGAGCGGCCAGCAGGTGCTGGATGAGTTCCGCGAGAACACGGGCCAAAGGCTGGAGTATCTGCGCAGCCGGTCGGATGAGGACTTCGCCGCCGAAATGCAGACTCCCATCGGCCCGGCGCCCATGGCGGAGTTCATCAGCATTCGCATCATGGACGCCTGGGTGCATGAACAGGACATCCGTCGCGCCCTCAGCCGGCCAGGAAACTACGACAGCGCGGCGGCCACCCACGCCCTGAACCGTATCATCCGGGCCATGCCTTTCGTGGCCGCGCGTCGAGCCCAGGCTCCAGACGGTTCCAACGTGGTGATTGACATTTCCGGTGCGGCAGGCCGGACCGCTTACATCAGCGTCGATGGAGGCCGTGGCCGGGAACTGGACCAGGTTCCCGACAGCGCCACCGTTCGTATCACCCTGGACGCGGAGACCTTCAATTGCTTAGGCTGCGGCCGTTGGGAACCCGACGAAGTGCTGCGATCAGGCAGGATTTCGATCGAGGGAGACACGGCCCTGGGCGAGTCGATCGTCCGGCAAATGAACATAATGCCATAGCCACGTGTCCTCCCTGGTCAGCGGAACACCAACAGCGCCACGGCCTTTTCAAAGTGTCATCGAGCGTTGTTGGTGAGGAGAAATCGTCACTCCCGCGAAAGCGGGAGTCCAGAGGTATTGGTAGCGGGGGCGCTGGATTCCCGCCTGCGCGGGAATGACGGCCGGACTTTGAAAAGGCCCTGCAACAGCGCCGAGGTGCAAGCATGCCGGCGCTGTTTAATGTATCTTCGTAGTTTGAACGGTGATATTATTGCGAAGCTATAATCGGGCAGGGACATAATCGCAGAAAGGCCGAGTAGAGAATTTGCAGAGGCGGACCGACCCCGAATCCCCTGAAAGCGCGGTAATTCCGCTGCAACCCAGTGGACTGGCTGCGCGGCTTCCTTTCCACTACAGCTGGATCGTCATCGCGATCCTGGCGACGGTCCAGATTTTCGCCAGTTCAATCAGCATGGCCGCAGGAATCATGCTGCCGCCGCTGACCGACAAGGACGGCCTCTTTGGGTGGAACGAGAGCCTGGTAACCCTGGGGATCGCCTGCTACTACGGATTCGGCGCTGTCTACGCCCCCATAACCGGCTGGATGGGAGACCGGTTCGGCTCCCGGATAATGCTGTTCGCCGCAGCATTGCTGTACCTCGTCAGCATGATTCTGCTGAGCCGGATCAGCGAACTCTGGCATTTCTTCCTTTTCTTTGGCGTACTCCTCTCCCTGACCCAATCGCTGGGCATGGTCCCGCTGATGGCCTCAATCAGCGGGTGGTTCCGGCGGCGGCTCGGGCTGGGCATCGGCATCCTGTGGGCTGCCGGCGGTATCGGCACCGCGGCCTTTGCTCCCCTAGCGGGGTGGATGATCGAGACCTATGGGTGGCAGGGTAATTTCCTGATCATCGGAATCATCGGTGGCGTCGCCATGCTGGCCATGGTGCCCTTCATGCGAAACAAGCCGTCCGACCTCGGGATCGAGCCGTATGGAGCGCGCTCCAGCGACTCCGTGACGGTCAGGCTGGCGAAGGGCATGGAACAGCTGCGGATCAAGACCTTCAACCAGCACATCCGCAAGACCAGGCCGTTCTGGAACCTTCCCCTGATCCACGGTCTGGGCTGTGCCGGCCACGGCATCATCCTGATCTATGTTGCCAAGTACGCCATCGACACAGGGGTTTTCAACTCGCTGGCCACGGCGGGAATCATTCTCGCAATCATATCCCTGGTGAGCATAATAAGCCGCTTTGGCACTCCTGTGCTGGCCGAGATCTACGGCACCCGCAGGATGATGGCAGTGAGCCTGGCCGTGCAGGGCCTGACCGTGCCCATAATCATGTTCGGGCCTGCCGAACCCTGGCTGTTCTACCTGTTTGCGGTCAGCTTCGGCCTGGGGTTTGGCGGCGAGTGGACGGGATACCTGATCATCAATCGCCAGTATTACGGCGACGGACCCATGGGAACTGTCTACGGATGGCAAACCACCGGTGCTCTGATGGGCCACTTCGTCGCAACGTCCCTGGCTGGCCTGATCATGTTCACCACTGGCTCGTACGTGGCCGTTCTCGGACTGTCAATGGCATACAGCCTCGGCGGCGTGCTCGTTATCAACCTGCTGGACAACAATTCGCAGGTGTTGATACCCGAGTGGGAGAACGAACTGCCCGACGAAGCGCGGTTGAGACCGCCCGTTCATCGGGCCGGACCCGCCCCGTCGGCAGTTCCGGCGGCTGCGGCGGGCGACGGCAACGATTGACGGCTCGATTTACAGACCCTGACACAGACAACAAGGGGCGCCGATTGGCGCCCCTTCGCTATTAACAGCGTTGGCTAGCCCACACCCTGGCGATCACTCCTCCTCAAGGAACTCGCGGACGAAGGCGGTGGCCGGTTCCTTGTCGTACAGGCTGTTTAGCAGCACCACGTTGCGATAGACGTCGCCCTGGAAGAATCTTTCGTAGAGGATCTGCCTCGATCCAAAGGCGCTGCAGCAGGTATCCCAGGCCAGCCGAAAGAGCCGTACGCGGTCCCCGGCTGTGGCGGTGTCGGTGTCGAGGTAACTGGCCAGCTCTTCGGCCAGCGGCCCCTTGAGGTCGGCCTCCGTTGGCAGCGCCATAAGGCTACTGGAGCCCATCAGTTGCAGTATCTCCCCCATCCGCGGATACATCCGGATAAACAGGTGGCGGGCCACTGTCAGCGGCATCTCGGCGGGACACATCACGCCCCATTCGTCCGGGGCGGCGTCGGCCTCGGCGGCTTTCAGCAGGGCCTTGGTCGTCTCCAGGCTCTCGATGATTTCTGCGGTCATCTGCATCATCTGGGGCTGCTGTGCCGAGCCCAGGGTGTGCTGCATCAGGTTGGCCAAGCCCAGGACGAACTCCAGCTTCACCACGTTCTTGGTCACCACCTGGTGGCCGGAGTGAAGGTACTGGTGGGTGCGGCGCGACATATTGTTGCACCGGTCCGGATCCCCCAGCAGGAAGACCCGGTCCCACGGCACGAAGACATTGTCAAAGAAGGCCAGCGCGTCCATCTCCTCGAACCGGGAACCTAGGGGATGATCGAATCGGGAGCGGCCGAGGTCCACACTCTCGCGGCAGAGGAACTTCAGCCCTGGAGCATCGCATGGTATGGCGAAAGCGAAGGATGTGCGTCCGGGAGCGCCCGTGGGCAGCCGGTGAGAACGGGCAGGATACACCGCAATCTCGTCGGCGATGGGCAGGGTGGCCAGCAGCCTCGCGCCGTGAACCACGATACCCGCGTCTGTCTCCTTGACCACCGACAGGGCAATGTCGGTGCTGTCGTGCAGGATTGTCTCGGTGGGGACCCGGCTACGCTGGAGGTTAACGAGGGTGTGCGTCAGCACCAGGTCCTCTTCGCGCACCTTTTCGTAATAGTTGCGGATGTTCTGCTTGAATTCAGGCCGGTCCTCGCCGAAATAGTCGCCCGCCTCGGCCATTGCCATAAGCGAGACATTCAGGAAATCGGGGGTACGGCCCATCATGCCGCAACTGACGCGGGCCCACCGGCGCATCATTTTCCGGCGGGCGTCCAGATCCTCCGAGCTCCTGGGGGTTATGAATGACAGTCCGACCTGGCCGCCGCTGGTGGGCGAGGTGTAAGTCATTTCGGAGGCGACGTCAGGGTCGTGCTGCAGGTCATAGAGCCGGGCCACGGTCTTCACCCCGCCAGCAAGCCCGGGGTGCGTCGTGGGGTCCTTGACCCTCTCTCCTCGCAGGTACAAGGCAGGGGGCCTCTCCCTGAGTCCTTCGATGTAGTGTTGTCCGT
Organism: Dehalococcoidia bacterium; assembly: GCA_965219395.1. GTDB lineage: Bacteria > Chloroflexota > Dehalococcoidia > Lucifugimonadales > UBA3495 > VXOI01. The sequence continues at coordinate 1,334,737 of CBDCNN010000002.1, read as the reverse complement.
TCCTGGCTGGCATAACCACTCTCCGGGCTTCCTGACTCGCCTACCTTCCCCTCCCGGGGACAACGGGCGCAGCCCTCCTGAATTCAGAGTATCCGATGAGGCGGAGGTTGAATAGCCCGTGATTGCTGGCGGAGACAGTCCCCTTCCCGGCCATGCATGTCTCTTGCCTGTCCGCGCACAGCGGCCGGCGAGCCTTAACTCCCCCTCGGTAGAACACTCACGGCCGTGTCGGGTAGGCATGACCAGCCTTCGACCGTATGGCATCAACGAACATGGTGAGGGTTCGCCGTGTGGTCTGGCAACGGAGAGCCGTAATCTATCCGCTGTCATCCATCCTGAGCCAACGTATTGGAGGGATCCCCAGTTTTGAGACGCTAGGGCAGTTATTTTCCACCTACGATTGCTGTCTCAAATGCAACCAAACCGGGAGTTCTTGGACTCAGATTGTTCCGGTTTTTCGCTCGAGGTTGCCGAATCAGACCTCGATGTACTCTCAGCGTTTCAGATGCGCCAGACGTGAACAGCAAGCCAGGGCAATCGCATTTGACTTTTCTAGCTCGTCATTCCCGCGCAGGCGGGAATCCAGGTCATTCGGAGTGCATTCTCCATCGAGTTGGAAGGGCCTATCAGGCGTGTGATTAACGCTGTTTCTCCCGACTTCCGTCCACTGGATTCCCGCCTGCGCGGGAATGACGGTTCACTCAGCCAGTGAGCAAGGGTTGCTCCTCCAGATGCGCCAGACGTGAACAGCAAGCTGAATCCTCTTGACACTCAAATTTGGTTGTGATAATTTTCACTCGGTTTTCGGGCTGTCGGGACACTACCGGCAGGCGCTCCGCTGGAAAGGCGGATTTCGAGGTCGCGAATCCCCGCAAGTGCGGGGAAAAGTTTTGCCAGAGGCCGACAGGCAGGCCGCAACCGAGGGGCGGATTCAGGGTGAACGGTGTTCCATGGACCCCAAAGCGTTAACCAGCACCGACTGGCACAACATTCACCTTTTTCTGCAGTGGTTCTGGATTTACTTTCCACTGGTAATCGGTTTCGCCCTCACGATGCTGACGGCGTACGCACTGATCCCTTCCGCAGTGTCTACGGGGCACCTTCCGCCCAGCGCAGCAAGGTTGAAGATACCCCTGACGCTGTTGGCCTTGGGAGTGGCAGCAGCGTCCATTATCATCTTGATTCTCGGGATCAATCAGACTCTCGACGTAAGGAATTTCTGGAGCCGGCTGCTTATCTGAGCAGACCGGCGTTTATTTCGACGGGCACGCGGCCCTGGTCGGCGGTCAGGCCCGCAGGCGAGGGCACCAGGCATCACAACATGAACGGTTCCACCCAACAATGAGACCCTCACCCAAATTGATCCCGCTTATGGTGGCGGGTGGAATTTTCACCGTAATAATCGGCTTCGTGCTCGTGGTCTTGTTTATTTCGTGGTTTTCGAATCCGCCATTTGGCTTGGGCAACGCGTCGGCTCAGCCAGTCGAGTTTCCTCACACCGTTCACGTGGAACAGCACGGAATCCAGTGTGAATTCTGTCACCGCAATGTGACCAAGGGCGAGGCGGCCACAGTGCCGGCGGTGGAGCAGTGCCTGTTCTGCCACAAAGACATCTCAGGGCGAGAGGTCCAGGCACAGACCGAGATCGCCAAAGTCCAGCAATTCTTTGAGGACGAGGAACCGATCGACTGGGAGCGGGTGCACAGGATGCCCGACCATGTCCGGTTCGTGCATGAGGCCCACATACGATTCTTCACCAGCGAAACGGGTGCGGCGGGAGTGGATGGGCAACGCTTCGACATTAACCGCAACGAAGTCGACCGGCCACTTACCATCGTGGAGACCTGCTCCATCTGCCACGGCGACGTCGGCAACATGGACGAGGTCCAGCCAAAAGACGGACAGTCTCTGAAGATGGGCACCTGCCTTGACTGCCACCGGTCAAATAACGTGGCCACCGACTGCACCATCTGCCACAAGTAGATAAGGAGGGAGTAGAAAGTAGCGAGGAGCGAATAACTAATCGAGGGTTGACCGCCGACTTGGCGGTACCGAGCCTCAGTCGTTTCCCCTCCCTTCTAGCTGCCAAATATAGCTGCCAAATGAAACTATCTAGGCGACATTTTCTGGCTTGGGCCGGTCTGGGCGCTCTCGGCGCCGTGGCCTGCGAAGGCTTCGGCATCCGTGAAGGAGAGCTCGACATCCAGAGCCCGGTGAGCCTTCCTGAAGACTTGGTGCGAGGTAAAGATAACTGGTACGCCAGCCTTTGCCGCACCTGCCCATCCTGCGAGGGAATCCTCGTAAGGGTCATGGAGGGCCGGGCCAAAAAGGTCCAGGGCAATCCCCTGTATCCGGTGAACCAGGGCAAGACCAGCGCCGGATGCGAGGCTGGCGTACAGGCCCTGTATCATCCGGACCGGATATCCGGGCCGATGCGTCGCGGTGGCAACCGTGGTTCAGGCCGCTTCGACCCCATCGACTGGGAACCCGAGGGCATGAGCACCCTTGTGCGGCAGCTGACCGACCGAGGCTCCCGGACCGTCATGCTCACCAAGCCAACCCGAGGCCACTTGGGGCTGCTCACCTCCAGGTTTGCCAATGCGGTGGGCGCGGAACTCATGGCCTTCGAGGCGATCGACAACAACGTATACCGCGACGCGGTCAGGAACGTATACCAGCAGAGCGTTCTCCCCGACCTTGACGTCGAGAACGCCAACTTCATCCTCTCTTTTGGCGCAGACTTCCTGTCAACCTGGGTGTCCCCGACTCGCTGGGGCGTGGGATACGGCGAGTTCCGGCAAGGTGAGAGCCGGGAAAGCCGGGGCACGCTGTACCAGATTGACTCGCGATTTTCCATGACGGCTGCCAACGCCGACAAGTGGGTGCCCATCAACCCCGGCTGGGAGGGCCACCTTGCCCTCAGCATCGCCCAGGTCATAGTGGACGAGAATCTGCAGGCCACAGGAGTAGACGTCGACGGTCTGCTGGGCCCCAACGGTCGGGACCTGCTCAACAATTACCGTCCGGAAAACGTGGCTGGCGATATCGGGCTGACTTCCGCAATCGCTGGAGGAGACCCTGCGGAGTTCATTCGCAAGCTGGCCCGCGATTTTGCCACGCACGGCCCAAGCATCGCCATTGCGGGCGGGTCCGCGGGAGCACACAGCAACGGGCTGTTCAATGTTGAGGCGGCAACTGTTCTGAACTGGCTGGTCGGCAGCGTTGGCGCACAGGGCGGAGTCCGGCTCAACCCGGACGGCCCCTGGCAGGGTGTGCCGGCGTCAGCCGCTGCTTCAACCCTTGATGACTTCGAGCGGCTGGGCGAGCAGATCCGTACCGGCGAAACCAGGATGCTGTTAATCCACAACGTCGACCCGGTACACGGCCTGCCCGGCTCAGTCAAGCTGAGAGACGCGATCGAAAGCGCCCAAGACCTGTTTGTGATCAGCTTCTCGCCGTTCATAGACGAAACTACCGCGATGGCCGACCTCCTGCTGCCCGACCGTGTGTACCTGGAGGACTGGGGCGACGACATCCCTGATCCGGCTCCGGGATACCAGGTCGCCGGATTCCAGCAGCCGGTTGTCAACCCGCTCTGGGACCTGGACCCGCGCAGCTTCCCGGATGTGCTGCTGGCAGCGGCAGACAGCCTCGAGGTTGGCGGAGACGACTTGCCTTGGCGCAACTACGAGGCGATGCTGAAAGAGAGCGCGGATGCCCTGTTCGAGGAGAACCGCGGCTCGATCCAGGCAGATACGGCCAATGACTTCTGGACCACGCTGTTGCGTCGCGGCGGTTGGTGGGATGAATCGGCCACCGGGCCGAAGCAGCTGCGCCCGCGAAACGGCCTGTTGCGCGAAATCATAGAAAAGGCTTCGCGACCGGCGTTCCAGGGATTTGGGGGAGGGAACACCCTTTACCTTGCTCCCTTCGCTCACAATTCGATAAATGACGGCACTCTCGCTCACCTGCCCTGGCTTCAGGCAGCGCCGGACCCGGTGACCTCGATCACCTGGCAGACCTGGATCGAGCTGAATGACATCACCGCTGACCGTTTCGGCATTCGCGAGGGGGACATTGTAAGGGTGGAGTCGGCCCAGGGTTCCATCCGGGCAGTGGCGTATCCTACGCCGGCCGCACCTCCGGGGGTGGTCAGCATTCCCTTTGGCGGTGGACGCCGGTATGGTTCGCCCTACGCGACCGACCGGGCGGCCTCCGAGAGTTCCAACGTGGCCGAAATACTGGAACCCACCCGTATAGCCGGGCCGGAAACGCTGGCCTGGGCAGGAACCCGAGTATTGATCTCGCCGACCGGAGAAAGCGTAAACGTTTCCAAGTTCGAGGGATCAAGCCGGGCGGTGGAAGTAGCCCTGAGCCCGGCCGAGGAAATCATCAAAACCGTCGCACCGGACGTCAGATAGTCAGGATGCGGGAATCAAACAAGCACAGGCGCGCAGATGGTAACTAGCCGAATAGATCACAAGTGGGGCATGGTGGTAGACCTCGACCGGTGCACCGGTTGCCAGGCCTGCGTTGTCGCCTGCCAGGCAGAGAACAATCTGCCGATCAACACCAAGGAATACTTCCAGCAGCGCAGGGCCTACGAATGGATCAGGATAGAGCGCTACTGGGAGGGGGAATTCCCAAACGTAAAGGCGCGATTCATACCTATAATGTGCCAGCACTGTGAGAACGCGCCGTGCGAACCGGTGTGCCCGGTGTTTGCCACGTACCACAACGACGAGGGCCTGAACGTCCAGGTATACAATCGCTGCGTTGGTACCCGCTACTGCGCCAACAACTGCCCCTACCAGGTGCGGTTCTTCAACTGGTGGGAGCCCAAATGGCCGGAACGGCTACGGAACCAGCTCAATCCCGACGTTACGGTCCGCAGCCGTGGAATCATGGAGCGCTGCTCCTTCTGCGTGCAGAGGATCAGGCGCGGCGAGATCACCGTGGAGCGCCGGGGAGTGGAGCCGCTCACCGGTGAGCGCATTCCAGCCGGAGAGGACCGTTACCTGAACTACCAGCGGATGAAAGACGGCAACTTCCTGCCGGCCTGCGCCCAGGCCTGCCCGACCAACGCGCTGAAGTTCGGAGAGCAGACTGATCCGACCGGGCCGGTGTTCAAGTATTTCGAAAAGGCCAACGAGCAGTACGACAAGGTCCACCACGCCGAATATTTTGACGAGTCCAAGACCCGGGTGTACCGGCTCCTGGAAGAAATGGGAACCAAGCCCAACGTGATCTACCTGAAGAAGGTTGACAAGTACCCAATCGGCGGTGAGGCCCACTAGAGCATCCGGGCATAACTGCCCATATCATTCAAGAACGGGCGAATAATCTCGATGGCAGCCAGCGAAAGCGAACATATCCCCCAGGTTAGTCAAGCCCGGGGTGCAGCCCACCCGACTCCAGAAGGACGGGAGGGGCACGGAGGCATTTCCGGGGGACACTACCCGGGGATGTGGGTTTTCCCGAACCCCCGTGTGCTGACCCGGGAAATGGCGGCGAAAGTCTCCGCAATGCCGGGGCCATTGACGCTTGCCATGGTCTTGACTTTCGCATTGCTGGTCCTGGGGGTTGTCGGATTCATAGCCCGGGCTGCCGCGGACGGATTCGACGACCGGGCACCGTGGGGCTACTACATGGCGACCTTCTCGTACATATTCATGATTACGAGCGCCGCACCGGTGGCCGCAGTCGCCTTCAGGTTCACCAAGAGCCACTGGCGCAGGCCACTTTCCCGCGTTTCCGAGCTCTTCGCCGTCGTTGGCATTTTCAACATCATCACCTTCATTCCGATGATGCTGATCCTGCCGCCAATCAGGAATCCAAACGCGACCCTCATAGACCCGGTGACGGGCGGCCACGAGCTGGAGATTCGACGCACCATCTGGTTCGAGGGGCCCATTGGCGCACCTCACGCCTGGGATCTAGCGGGAATTGTCGGGCTGGCCGTAGCCTCCCTGTTCATCCTGTGGCTATCGGCCGTGCCGGACATGGCGGAGGCCCGCAACACCGCCAGGGGCTTCCGCGGCTGGCTCTACCGTCGGCTGGCGGGGCACTGGTACGGAACCAAGCGGCAATGGAACGCTCAGAAAGCGGGCCTTGCCATGCTGGGCGCCTTCTATTTCATGACCCTGGTTTTCGTCCAGTTCATCATCAGCTCGGACTACGCCCAGAGCATGATCCCGGGTTGGAAGGATGCCATCTTCCCGGTGTTCTACACCCTGACCGGGTTCCAGGTCGCCCTGGGAAGCTGTCTTATCATCCTGTACATCATGCGCCGATGGGGCGGATACCACGAATATTACGGAAAGTCGGTTTTCTGGTCGGCCAGCAAGGTCCAGCTGGGCCTGACGCTGCTGTGGGCCTATCACCTGTTCTCTTTCTTCATCACCTATTGGTACGGACGCCTGGTGGTGGAGCAAAACATCATCAAGTACCTGTTTGGCGAGTCCTATGGCGGCGTGTTTGCTGCCAACCTGGCGCTGAGCTTTTTCATCCCGTTCCTGCTGCTGTTGTGGAACCCGGTTCGACGCAGTGCGTGGGGACCACCGCTGGCCGGGCTGTCGGCCTTGCTCGGCGCATTGATGTTCAGCGTACGGGTATTTGTTGGTGGAGCCAATTCGGGCAACATCTACGCTGCATTCCTGGATCACGTGCCATCGGCGGTCTATCCGGACATCTGGGACATTTTCATGGTCATCGGCGGCATCGGAGGGGCCATCTTCGTATACCTGTTGGCTACACGTATATTGCCAGTACTGTCTGTATGGGAAGTCAAGGAAGGCGCCCTGTACCAGAGGATGTCGCGCTTTATCAGGGGCGAATACCTGGTACTGGCCAAACCCGAATAGCGAATTAAACGCCGAGGACGCTGAGCGCGCCGAGGCAACAAGGAAAAAACAGAAGGAACTCGGCGATCTCGGCGTTTAAAGCACCCGTAACCAATTAAGAGGAAAGATGCAGGAAGGCAGGACGCCAATACCCTACCGGCAGATCAACCGCGAGTTGCTGATCTCAATTCTGCACTCGCCGAAGTGGTTTGCAATTGCAGTGACCATCCTGGGGCTGATTGTGCTGGGAGGGTTCAGTGCGGCAGGTCTTCTGGTCAACAAGGGATTCGGGGTCACGGGACTCAATCGCCCCGTGATGTGGGGATTCTTCATCACCAACTTCGTGTTCTGGATCGGCATCAGCCACGCCGGTGTGATGCTGTCCGCCATTCTGAGGTTGTCCAAGGCGGAATGGCGGCGCCCGGCCACCCGTGCCGCAGAGATCCTGACCGTCTTCTCTTTGATGACGGCCATGATGATGCCGCTGATACATACCGGGCGTCCCTGGCGCACGATCTACTGGATCTACACCATTCCCTTCATGCCCTACGACTATGCGCGGGGCATCTGGCCCAACGTGCGTTCGCCCCTGGTCTGGGACCCCAGCGCGGTCTATACATACCTGACCTCCAGCATTCTGTTCGTGCTTGTGGCGCTGATTCCCGACTTCGCCGTTCTCCGGGACCGCACCACCGGAATGACCCACCGCATATACACAATTCTGGCCATGGGATGGCGAGGCAATCCACGTCAGTGGAAGCTTCAGATCATCGCGGGAGTATTGCTATCGGCGCTGATCCTGCCCGTGTTCGTCTCGGTACACTCGATAGTGTCCTGGGACTTCGGTATGGCGGTGTCGGTAAAGACCTGGCATTCCACGATCTTTGCCCCCTACTTCGTAGTGGGCGCGGTCCACTCCGGCGTGTCAGCCGTGGCTTTCGTGATGATAATTCTGCGCTACATCTATAGCTGGCAGAATTACATCCGCCCCGAGCACATTGACGCACTGGGACGCCTGCTCATCGTGGTGGCGACCGGATGGTTCTACTTCTTCGTTATGGAGATCCTGTTCGGCTTCTACGGCCGGGAGGCGGACGAACTGGCGGTGCGCGATCTCCAGTTCATGCAGAACCCCTGGAACATCTGGATGATGGTGTTCGTGTTCACCACCTACTTCCTGCCGGTATCGCTGTGGCTGCCCAGGGCGTTCCGGCGGAACCTGTGGATCATGTCGACCGCCTGTATCTCGGTAAACATCGGGATGTGGCTTGAAAGGTTCATCATCATCGTGCCGGGCCTGCAGAACAAGCAGGTGTTCACATTCTCCTGGTACGCGGTCTACGTGCCCAGCGCGGTGGAATGGACCATTATCGGAGCCACCTTCGCCCTGGTTTCGTTGCTGATGCTGCTCATTTCAAGGGTGGTGCCGTTGATACCGCTTTACGACATCAAGGAAGCAGAAATACTGCGCACCGAGGTAAAGGTGGGCAGGGTAACAATCCCGGCCGTCTACCGGGAAGACTAGTCAAAGACAGGGAATGAGCGGCGGCCAAGGCCACAGCTCGTAGAAATCCGGAGAAAGCGATGGCTAAACGACCGATATTGGGGCTGTTCGAGGACGCGAACTACGCGGCTGAGGCCGGGGATGCGCTACAGCACGCCGGTGTGGCCCCTACCGATTATGACTTCCTGACCGACACGCCCTATCCCGAGGGAGCTTTCGGGGAAAGGCACGAAGGGCACAGGCTGTACATCTTTCCCCTTTGCGGCGCACTGGTAGGGTTGACCATAGGAATCCTGTTGACCTCAATGACCCAGATGGCATACCCCCTGGTGCAGGCGGGAAAGCCAATCCTTTCCCTCCCGCCAATGGCCGTCGTAACGTACGAGAGCACCATGCTCACGGCGATCATATTCACGATCATCGGAATCGTGTTCGAGTCCAGGCTGCCCAGTTTCAAGCAGGGCCTCTATGACACGCGCATCACCGAGGGATATATCGGTGTGCTGGCCAACGTGGAGGAGGAGCAGCTGACCGAGGTTTCCGCCATGTTCACCCAGGCGGGCGCCATCGACGTGGTACGCGAGAGTTAGAGGTCGGCGACCTGATGTTGAGCCGGTTCAAGAACTATCAAGGCCTGCCCGCCAAGTGTCGAGGCCGCACTCTGGCCCTCTCAGGAGGGATCAGGGTGGACTTATTGCCATTGCGCGCGCTGGTGTTCGGCATGGCCCTTTTCGCTGCCCTGGCGGTGGCTGGTTGTACCTCGGGTGCATACCCTGTTGACATCTTCTACGAGCAGCACTACCAGCAGTCCTACAAGTCCCACGAACCACCCCGCATGGCCGGAGTTGAGGGAGCCGTGGCGTTCTATCCGGCGCCACCCAACACCACCGACGATTCCGGTGCGCACCTCTTTGAGGTGAACTGCCAGATGTGTCACGGCACCGACGGCAGGGAGAGCGGACTGGTGCTGCAGCGATTGATCAAGGGCCCGGCAGAGGGCGGATACGGCTATCAGTACAATATCTTCGACCCGGAAACCAACGAGCCCAGGCCGCCGGACCTAACGGTGCTTGAGCCAAACGTTATTGACGGTTACCTGAAGAGCTCCGTGCGCCCGTTCGGTCTCAATTCCGTGATGCCCCCGTTCGGAAAGTTGCTGAGCGAGGACGAACGCCAAGCCATCATCCAGTATGTTGGCACCCTCCCGTAGCAACTGCTGACCAGGCCAAAACCCATAGCGCACAAAGAGCGCGGAGAATTCTTGAGACTTCGCAGGAATTTTTCTCTGTGGCCAATGTGCGCTTTCGCTTTGACTCTTGCATTGGCCGTCGTCCTGGTGAATCCTGCCTATGGTCAGGGCGCGGATGGAGAGCTGGAGAAACAGGCGCAGGCGATTGACCAAATGATCATGTGTCCGGTCTGCCCCGCCGAGACCATCGACCAGGCCCAGGTCGAGATCTCGTTCCAGATGCGCGCCGTAGTAAGAGAGATGCTGGCCGAGGGCAAGTCCCGGGAGGAAGTCCTGGATTACTTTGTCGACCGCTACGGGGCGGACATACTGGCCGCACCGCCCAAATCCGGAGCCAACCTGGTGGCATGGATTCTGCCCATCGTGGGCGTCGCCGCTGGCCTGGTCGGGGTTTTCCTCGTGATACGTTCAATGGCGGGACGCCAGCGCCCGGTGCCGGTTCCCGCAGCCGGAAGCACGCCATCTGCGGCCCCGGCGGTAGAGGCGGGGAGTGATCCCGAACTGGCACCCTACCTGGAAATCGCCGACCGCCTGATCGCCTCGCGGAGGGCGTCTTCGGCAGGCAGCATTCTCTCAGCTTCGTCCTCGGCGCAGGGACCGGATGACGCGAGCTCCCCGGCACCTCCGAACAGATTAGACCATCCCAAAGCGGACGATTCGACGAATGGGTGAACTGGGGGCGATAAGCCTGTGGCTGGCACTGGCTCTGGCCGCATACTCCTGCGTCGGCTCGGTGGCGGGAAAGGTGCGTGGGTCGGGGGCACTGGTGGAGAGCGGCCAGGCCGCGATGTATGCCACGGTCGTTGTCCTGTTCGTTTGCACGCTCAGCCTGGTCGTTTCCTTCATAGCGCGGGACTTCGAGATTGCCTATGTGGCACGCCACAGCGACCTGGCCATGCCGGACAGGTTCACCTGGGTAGCCTTTTACGCTGGCAACGAGGGGTCGCTGCTCTACATCGCAATGGTGCTGTCCATAATGGCCGCGATAGCGATCTGGCGGGCTCCGGAACGGGTGCGGGACGCCCTGCCCTACACCACCGGCGTGATGATGCTGGTGTTGACGTTTTTCCTGGCAGTCACGGCTGTGATGGCCAACCCGTTCGAGAAATTGCCCTTCGTGCCCCTCGACGGCGAGGGCATCAACCCTCTGCTGACTCATTTCGGGATGTTCTTTCACCCACCGGCCCTGATGGCAGGATTGGTGGGCATCACCATACCCGTCTCCTTCGCTCTCGGGGCGCTGCTGGCACGCAAGACGGGAGACGAATGGGTGGATCCCGGGCGCGTTTGGGGCATCATCACGTGGGCGCTGCTGGCATCCGGTCTGTTGCTCGGCTCCTGGTGGGCATACACCATTCTGGGTTGGGGCGGTTACTGGTTCTGGGATCCAGTGGAGAACGCCGCGTTCATGCCCTGGCTGGCCCTGACCGCGTTCATCCACTCGATCATGGTGCAGAAGCGCCGGGGAATGTTCCGAATGTGGAACATTGCCCTGATAAATGTCGCCTTTGCACTGGCTCTATACGGAATGTTCATGAACCGGGGCGGGTCGGTGCCCTCGGTGCACTCTTTCGGGGCGTCCACCCTGGGATGGGTGTTCCTGTTGTTCCTGGCCGTCGGCGTGATCGTGCCCTTTGTCATCTTCTTCTGGCGCTACCCACTGTTGAAAAGCGCCCAGGACCTGGATTCCATGCTGTCGCGGGAGGCAGCGTTCCTGGTCAACAACCTGCTGCTGCTGGCCATCGCTTTCGTGACACTCTGGGGAACCGTCTACCCTCTCATCTCCCGTCTGACCAGTGGCGAGGAGATCACGGTAGCCCGGCCCTTTTACGACCAGGTCAATGGTCCCCTGATGCTGGGCCTGGTGTTTCTCATGGGCATCGGCCCCATGCTGCCCTGGCGCCGTGCCAACTGGGCCAGCATCCGGCGGGCACTGGCCGTGCCGACCGGGGTCGCCGTGATTGCCGTAGTGGTGCTGCTGGCGGTGGGACTGCGCAAGGAGTACGCGCTGGTCGGCTTTGGGTTGGCGGCCTTTGTGGCAACAGGGATCCTGATGGAGTGGTTCAGGGGGGCAAGGGCTCGAGCCCGGGCCCTGGGCTCCGGCGATCGGAGGGATTGCCGGGTCAGTTCAGGAGCACGCTTCAGCTTTCGTGCAGCTCATTTGGGCCAACCGGCCCCGCTACGGCGGCTACATCGTGCATCTTTCGGTGCTGATGGTGGCGCTGGGAATTGTTGGCACATCGTTTTTTAACTCGCAAAAGGACGTCGTTCTGTCTCCAGGGGAGACAGCCACCATCGAAAATTACGAGATTCGATACCTGGGCACAACGCTTGTTCCCTACGGCAACCGCACCGAGTTCATTTCATCGGTGGAAGTGTACCGGGACGGAGAGTTGATCGACGCCATCAGCCCTAATCGCGCCTTCTACCCCAACCACAACATGGCTTCGACCCGCGCTGCCATCCGCTCCTCACCCGTCGAGGACTTTTACGTTGTGCCCAGCGAGAACCTGCCGGACGGCGACGTGGGCTTCCGGCTTCTCGTAAATCCGCTAATCTGGTGGATGTGGGTGGCTGGTCCGGTGATGGTACTGGGTACGATCATCGCCCTGTGGCCTGAACCGTCCCGCGTTCCGGTCCAGGCACCGGCAAGAAATACGGCTGCCGCCACCCTGGGCCGATAACCCCGGGCGGCCCTGGAAACCTGCAGAACCGCACGGCTGATAGACTGAAGCTATGGACGTTCAGACGGTTCTCGCCATACTGGTCAGTGTCGCCCTGGCATGCTTCAGCCTGGTTATGGTCGGATATTCGTTCTTCCGAAACCGTGCTCCTCAGCACGAACCAGCAACGGTGACATCCGGACAGGAAGATGACGGCGTGGGCCTGGACTCCCTTTTTGATTCCCTGGAAACGCTGGAGCTCGAGTTCCAACTGGGGAATATCCCCGAACAGGAATACGCCCAGCAGTTGTTTTCTCACCGCCAGCAGATAGCCGCGTTGGTCAAGGAACAGCTCGAAAGGGGAGACGCTGCTCCTGAACTCCTGCTGGAACAGGAGATTCTTCGCGTCCGGGCCGGCGGGGTGGCCGTATGGCGTTCATGCCCGCAGTGCGACGCTCCTCTTCCAGTGCCATCTGCCGACGGCACCGGCGCCGCCACCTGCCCGCACTGCAATGCTGCCCTGTCTCCGGCAGCCCTCTCGAAGAACCATCCGGCGCCACCCCGGCAACTCCCGTCCGGCCGACAGAGCAATAATGCAGCCGCCACTACTTCGCCGGAAGCTTACCCGTTCTTCCTCAATACGACTCTTGCTGATGGCGGCCTTAACCTTGACCGTGATCTCTGTGGCGATCCTCGCAACCCCGCAAACCATACCAGCCCAGGAGACGCTTGCCATCAAGGGCAGAGTGGTCAACGGGACCTCTGGAGGGGAGATACCGGGAGACCTTACAGTCCTGATGCTTGTAACCGGTCCTGACGGCACCCTGAGCGGCACGGGGCAGGTTTCGGCCGAGCCTGACGGCAGCTTCGAGTTTGATGCCGTGTCAGTGGTGCCGGGCGGCAGCTACACCATCAGCGTGGACTACGAAAGCGTCTTCTACGGACAGACGCTGCTCGCCGAACAACTGGTGGATGAGGTGCTGATAACCGTCTACGAACCCACTGAGGACGCCGGTATTATTCACGTTGAACGCCAGGTCATGGTGATATCCGGGTTCGATTTGTCCGAAAGGACAGCCACGGCCACCGAATTTGTGCGATTCACCAACCCGACCGACACGACCCTGCGTCCAAACCTGGAAACCGCGAGGCCCGGAATGTTCAGCTTCATGCGGTTTGCTCTCCCGCCCGAGGCGTCGGGAGTTACGGTGCAATCGAACCTGCGGGGTGGCGAGATCATATCGGTCGGTTCCGGATTCGCGTTGACCGCCGCAGTACCCCCCGGTGAACACAGTGTAGACTTCGCCTACACCTTTCCGTACCAGGGAGGCAGCCTGGACTACCGCAACAGCCTTCCCCAGGGTGCCGACATCTTCCAGGTGCTGGTGCCCGCCCGCTGGGAGAGCGTCAACATCGACGGATTGACTGCCCGCCCTCCTGTTGGCATTGCGGACCAGGTCTATCGCGCGTGGGAAGGGCGCGACATTCCTCCTGGGCCGGGAGTTCAATTGTCCCTCTCCGGACTGCCTGAACCCGGTGTTCTGGCGAGAGTGGGAAACGCGTTGTCCGGCGGTTCGTTCTGGACCACTGCCATCCCGTCCGCGACGGGGGCGGCGCTACTGGCCCTGCTGTTGCTGGGCTTGCTCCGCCGCCAAAGTCCCGCAGCCCACGACGAGAGCGGTGCTGTTGACTTCGACGGCACAGGACCGCAACCTGCCCCAGCCGCGAGGGCCGAAATCGTTGCCAGCCTGGCGGCCCTGGACGAGGGATATCAGAGCGGCAACATTGACCAGTACGACTATCTCCACCAGCGCGCCTCGTTGGTCTCGCGTGCGCTGGGGCATGATTCCGAGCCGGGGGAGTGATGGAATCGCTCTCGAATGATCAGACCGGGGGCCCAGCCACCGACCCGCCTGCGCGGGGCTCCCGGCGCGGCCTGCGCTTCGGTCGACGGACATTGGTCATCCTGGCCGTCGCGGTTCCCGTAATGGCGTTCCTCGCAATCCTGGCCTGGGCCTCGGCGACCTCCGGCCCTGCTCGCGGCGGTCTGGCGGTAAACGAACGCACCATCGAGCTGACCGCAGACGGAGAAGTCGCCCCGTCGTTCCGCGTGTCGCTCGTAAGCGGGGGCGAAATCGGAAGCGCGGATCTGCGGGGAAAGGTGGTGATGCTGGACTTCTGGGCGTCGTGGTGTCCGCCCTGCCGGGACGAGGCACCAACCCTGGCGCAGGTCTACGGGGAATATCGGGACCGGGGCGTGGAGTTCGTTGGCATCAACCTGTGGGACAATGCCGGAGACGCCCAGGTATTTCTGCAACAGCAGGGCCACGAATACCCCAATGGCGTAGACGATGGAGGCAAAATCGCCATCAGCTACGGAGTGAGAGGCATCCCGGAGAAGTTCTTCATCGACGCCGATGGCCGGATCGTCCGCAAGTTCTCCGGACCAGTGGGCCTGGAGAGACTACGGGAAATCCTCGATTCAATGCTGGATGGTTGACGAGCAGGGAAGGGGAAAGGCCCCCGCCCTCTGGAGCTTGTCATCCCTCTAAAGCGCGAGGCGTTGACATGAGTGCGCAGCAAATTATCCCGGCGACACTGGCAGTGGACTGGGGTGGTACCTGGTGCCGCGCCGGGCTGATAGACCGGCATGGTGAAGTGCTGTGGCAGGCGCGACGCCCCAACCCGCGAGGTGGCGACACCCGGCAATACCTTGCGCTGTCGGACTCGTTGCTGGCAGAGGCTATCGCGTTGGAGGGCATTCGCGCGGACGGCATCGGGATCGCGGTTGCCGGGCCGGTGGACCCGGAAAGCGGCATCCTCTACCAGCCTCCAAACCTGATGGCACTTGACGGCGTCTCGCTGAAACAACTCTGGCTCGAAAAGTACGAGTTGCCCGTGGTTCTCGGTAACGACGCCAACATGGCCGCCATCGGCGAGTTTCACTACGGGGCCGGCCGGGATGCTGCCCAAGCAGGAAGGCCCCACAGGAGCCTGTTCTACGTCACCGTCAGCACCGGCATAGGAGGCGGCGTAGTGGAACGGGGCGCGTTGCTCCTCGGGGCCAACGGGCTGACCGCAGAAGTGGGACACACCACCGTGGACACCTCATCCAGTGCCCCTGACTGCCAGTGCGGGAAGCGTGGCTGCCTGGAAGCGGTGTCATCCGGCACTGCCATCGCCAGCTACGTGCGGGCGGCACTGGCGGAGGGACGCCACCGTAACTCGGCCCTGGCAGCGCTGCCGGTGGAGGAACTGACGGCGCGGTCTGTCGTGGCCGCAGCAGTCCAGGGCGACGCATTCGCCAACTCAGCCATAGGCCGCGCCGTGGACGGACTGGCTGTCGGGCTGGCGAATGTCGTCCACCTGTTCAACCCGGACCTGATCATCCTGGGCGGAGGAGTTTCGGAGGGTCTCAGCCAACTGAACCTGATGCCCAGGATACGGGAGCGCATACACGACAGGTTGATGAGCGAATTGCACAAGGTCTTCGACCTGGTGCCCTCGGTGCTGGGGGACAATTCCGGCCTGCTTGGGGCTGCGGCAGCGGCCTGGCAGATGCTGGAAGAGACCTAGACGATGTAGCGCCCTCCCATCACGTTCACGCTGTCCCCTGTGATGTAGGACGACTCGTCGCTGGCAAAGAACAGGCAGGCGTTGGCTACGTCCTGAACCGTCGCCTGCCGCCCCATGGGCAGGTCCCGGAGGTGTTCGGAGGAGCCGCGGCTCATTCCGCCCTGGAACTCCGGGTACCACTCCGGGTGCTCCCGGCTGGTGTCAGTTGAGCCGGGGTTCACCATATTTGCCCGCACGCTGTATTGCGCAGCCTCTGCGGCGATGGCCCTGATCAACCCGAGCAGCCCTGTCTTGGCCGCCGTAACTGCTGCCGTGTTGGGGCGGCCGGTGATAGACGACTGCCCGCCCAGCGCAATTATGCTGCCATTTTCGCGCTCCTGCATGCCGGGCAGGACCGCCTTGCACAGGTAGAAGGCCGAGTTCAGGTTTGTGTTCATTACCTGCAGCCACTCGTCGTCGGACACGTCGGTTATCGGCTTATGAGGACGCATGGCCACGTTGGACACCAGCACGTCAATCTTGCCCATTTCAGAGATGCCGTCCGACACCATCTGACGCACCAGGTCCGCGTCGCCCACGTCGCCCACGGCCGTCATTGTCCTGACGCCAAGCTCCCGGCATTGCGCCGCTACCTCCTCCAATTCCTTGGCGCTCTGGCGCGTGTTCAACACCAGGTCGGCCCCCTCGCGGGCAAAGGTGAGGGCAATCTCCCTGCCAATGTTGCGGCTGGCCCCGGTGATGAGCGCCGCCTTGCCTTCCAATCGCATATTCGATTCCCTTGAATTAGAATGTTGCCAGCCAATGAGGATTCGTCATCAGCCTGTTTGGGCAGGATAACACAGGCATATCTTACGTTAATTGGGGAGGCACGATTATGAAGTGGTGCAGGTATACCGCCAACGGATCAACCTCTTTCGGCATCATCGAGGGAGACACAGTACACGAGGTTTCAGGAAGCCCATTCGGGGAACACTCCAGGACAGGAACCTCCCACAGCCTCGGCAGCGTGCAGCTGGAGGTGCCGGTCATTCCCACCACGTTTTACGCCGCTGGCATCAACTACCCGGAGCACGTGACCTGGGCGGCACAGATGCGGGGCCAGGAGCCGGATCTACCCAAGAGGGCGGACGTGGGATACAGGGCCAACAACGCGCTCGTTCCCCACGGCCACGACATCGTAGTTCCTGCAGACGCCACCGAGCAGCTCCAATACGAGGGCGAGTTGGTGGTGGTCATCGGCAAGGAGTGCGGCCCGACCTCCACGGGCCCGGTCAGCGAGACCGATGCGCTGGACTACGTCTTCGGCTACACCATCGGCAACGACGTCAGCGAGCGCACCTGGCAACGGGGCGACCGCACCATGTGGCGGGCGAAGAACACCGACACCTTCAAACCCATGGGTCCCTGGATCGTCACAGACCTGAACCCCGACGACCTGCATGTCATCATCAGGGTGAACGATAACGTGGTCGGCGAGTACGACGTGGCGACCGCCCTGTTCGGTGTGCGGCACTACATCAGCGAGATGAGCAAATACCTGACACTGGTCCCGGGCGACGTACTCTGGATGGGCACCGAGGGCGCCACGGAGAACATGAAAGACGGCGATCTCTGCGACATAGAAATCAACGACATCGGAACGCTGAGCAACCGCGTCAACTGGCAAAAGTAGTCAGCCAACTGACTCCAGCAAGACAAGGGGCCACGGTGTGAAGGGGATCCGACCCCGTCATACTCGTGGCCTCTTGCTTGTGCAGAAACCCCTAGCTGTTCGGGGAGAATCCCGTCTCGGCAGCCCAGGCCTGCAGGCCTCGACGGAAGGCCAGGCCGCCCATGGGCATCGCGACACACTGCAGCGCCTCGAGGATTTCCATGGGCGTCGCTCCCTCTCGAAGCGCAACTCGAACGTGGGCCTGGATCTGGTCCACATCCGCGCGGAGGGCCGCTTCCACCGCCACCTGCAGCAGCTCCTTGGTCTTCCGGTCCAGGGTGCGCTCACCGGTGTAGGTGGCCTCTATGAAGGCATTGTACTTCTCGACCCACGCCGGGTCGGCGGCGGCCATTATGCCGTGCATCTCCAGGGTGTAGCCCCTGCTTTCGGCGATTCCGGCCAGCACTTCCCGAGTATTATCAGAAGTATTATCTGACGCCATTTCAGTTCTCCCTCTATGCCTATGTTCCCGGCCAAGCGTTTCTACGCTTTGGGCTCGTATCTTTTTCCGGAAAAGGTTACCGCCCCCTGACCTACAGCTCGTAATGCCGCCGGGCCGCTGCCTGCCTGGGGTTGTTCTGCTGGAACAGGTCCGGGTGGGCGCCCCTTGCCAGCGCGAGGTAATAGGTGAAGAGCTGCAGCGGCAGCACATACACCAGCGGGCTCCAGAATTCCGGCACCACCGGCAGGGTGAAGCGCTCGGTGCAAAGGTCCGACAGCAGCGTGTCGCCTTCCTGCACCAGCCCCCAGACCGGTGCGCCAACGGCTGTGGAGGCTCGCGCCACGTTCATCGCCCGCTCGTAGCCGGGGCCCGGGGGCGCCACCAGCGTCACCAGGCATTTCTGGTCCACCGAGCAGAAGGGGCCGTGGAGCAGCTGCTCTATCTGAAGGCCCTCGCTGTCACAGGCACTGGTCTCCTTGATCTTGAGGGCCACCTCGTAGGCGGAAGCAGTGTTGGGCCCCCAACCGGCGCAGATAAAGCGGTCGCGGCTCTGGAATCGCCTTGCCGCCCGCTGCAATTCCGAAAGGCGCGCGGTCACTTGCTCCATCGATGCGGGAATCTCGTCGAGGCGGGCCCGCAGCTGGGCCACATCACCGCCCTTGTCCGTCCAGGCCCCGAAGGCAGATGCCAGCATCCCCAGTACCATCAAGCCTGCCGTGTAGCTGATCGTGAAGGCCGCCGAACGCTCTTGCCCCACCGTCTGCAGCTGCACGTCGGCCACGGTAATCCTGGGTCCGGGATCGGTGGATGTGATGGCAACGGTGTAGGCGCCGCTGCTCTTCGCCATTTCCAGCGCCAGGTAAGAGTAAGTCTTGGTGCCGCGGTGGCTGATTACGATCACCCCGTCGTTTTCGCTCAACGGAGGTGGGTAGGAGCAAAACTCAAAGGAGTGCAGCACCTCGATTATCGGGCCGTCCTCCGAGAATTTGCGGAACCAGTGTCCGGCAACCAGGGCGGCGTGCCATGAAGTGCCGATGCCGACCAGGTAGACCCGGCGCTTCTTGGCCAGCTCTGCGGCCACCGGCTGCACGGTGTTGGAGTGCTTTTTCAGCATCTCCTCCATTGCCTCGGGCTGGCGCATGATGGCGTCGTACATCATGAACGGATGCCCGTGCCGCACTTCCTGCTGCTGCGTCATTTCTCCACCCCCGCTATTGGCCTCTGTTGAAAGAAGAGGGACAGGGTGAGCTCTTTTTTCTCTCTGCTTCTAGAATCGGAATTTTAGCGGAAATTTCGCCTTTGCCTAGCCCTGAAAATGGATTCGGGCAATCCTGCGCTATCAACCGGGTGGTTCGACAGCCGACTTTCCTCGATGCAGACAAGAGGAGTGGTGGAGTCGCGTGTTAAAATCCGCCGCAAGCCCTGTGGAGGTTGCGGAGATGACCCAGTTCTCAGCCCAGAACTTTGAACGGATGGATGAAGAGGACGACCGCGTCTTCTATCTGCAGGCTCGCAAGGTGGTGCATATCGACGACGGCGCCATAGCGGCAGCAGGCCGGCTCTTCCAGGAGATGGTCCCTGCGGACTCGGTCGTTCTCGACCTGATGAGCAGTTGGCGCTCGCATTGGCCCCAGGGCCATGCCAAGTCCAGGATGGTTGGACTGGGCCTCAACCGCGAGGAGATGGAGGACAATCCCGACCTTGATGAGGTGGTGGTACACGACGTTAACCGGAACACGGAACTCCCCTTCGAGGACGAGACGTTTGACGCTGTCCTGATAACAGTTTCCGCGCAATACCTGGTGCATCCGGTGGATACGTTTCATGAAGTAAACCGCATCCTCAAGCCGTCGGGAGTGTTCATCGTCAGTTTCTCCAACCGGATGTTCGCCACCAAGGCGGTCTATATATGGCGCGCGTCCAGCGACCGGGGACGGGTGGACCTTGTTGGCAGCTACATGGAGGAGGCGGGCAACTTCGAGGACATCCAAGGTCTCTTCCTGAACCCCCAGGACAGCCCTCCCGGCGACCCCATGTTCGCAGTGGTCAGCCGAAAGGCCGCGACAGATTCCGATGCGCCGGTGTTCCGGGAACCAACGTAGCTTTGAGCTCTGCCGGTTGCGCGGTAGTCAAGGCGAGGCCGGTGCCTCCCGCTTGGTGGGAGGCACCGCTGCCAGCACCATAATTGCCGAGACCGCCACGGCAGCCCCGAAGATGACAAAGGGCACGCGATAGCCGCCACTGGTATCGAACATGAACCCTGACACCACCGGGCCGATTGCCTGACCTGCGATCTGTGCCGGTAGCGTCAACCCCCGGATGGCCCCGAGGTGCAGGCGCCCGTAGTAGTCGGCCCAGGCCAGCCGCAACATGGTATGCAGCCCGCCGACACCGGTGCCGAAGAGGAAACCGTAGACGATTCCCCACCCCAGCTGGTCCGTGAACCCGATTCCGAACACGCCTCCGGCCACCCATGTCGCCGATATCGCCAGCATCAACCTGACAGGTAACCGGCGCCCCACCAACAACCACACCACTCCGCCCGGGATTTGACCCAAGGCAAATGACGTCGCCACCAGCGCGGCCTGACCGTAAGAGACTCCGGCATCGACGTAGTGCGCCGTCTGGTGCAGGCTCACTCCCGCCTGGGCCATGAAACCCACCATCGAGAAGAACGCAATAATCCAGAACGCCGGGGTCCGCAGCGCCTCCCGCACCGTGTAGTCCGAGTCCCTCCAGGCGGATGGCTGAACGGAACCAGCGCCAGTATCCGGTGATGTCCGCGCCTGCCTCTCCTCGTCGCTCAGGTCGGGATCCAGGCCCATATCCTCAGGGCGGCGGGCCATCAGCAGCAGCGGCGGGAGTACACCCGTGGAGACGGTGAAGATCCCCAGAGATAACCAGGCCCAGCGCCAGCCCCAGCCGTCGATGAGCATGGCCGCCGCCAGCGGAAGCAGTCCTAGGCCCACACCCTGCGACGCGCCGAACAACGCCAGTGCCATCGGGCGCCGCCGGATGAACCAGTTGCTGATTGCAGTGGTGGTGCCGAGTTCCAAAGGACTGGAGAACACGGCCCGGCCCGGCACGTATATGGCATAGAACGACCAGGCCTGCGCAACCAGCGCCAGCAGCAGGGCGCAGACACCGACGATCGCGGAGCATCCCGCCAGGATCACCCCCGATCCGTAGCGGTCAATCAGTCGGCCGGCGAACGGAGACATCAGGAGACCGAACACGGCCCCAAGGCTAACAGCACCTGAAAAGAGCCCCCGCGACCAGCCGAACTCCTCGGTCATCGGGATCACGAAGACCGACAGCACCGCAACGGACGCTACGGGTCTGGCGCCGAAACTGGGGAAGTTTGCAACGGCAAACACCACCCACCCGTAATAAACGGGCAGCCGTCTCGCCAGTCGAGCTTTCACAGTGGTTGTGCTGGACATTCCCGGCAAAGGCCTTTCGTCCCTGGAATTCGCGCTAGTTTATCACTGCTCCGTGTCTGTATTTCGGTTTGCCGTTCCCCGTGGCTGTTCCCTGGGATGCCTCCAGCGCAGGACTGTCTGCCTCAAAAGCGGACAGGGCCGGGTGTTATACTCTTTCGAAACTCTCCACAGGCATGGAAATGGCGCGCACGTTTCGCTTGGCGTTAGCCCAGATCAACCTCACTGTTGGAGACCTCCCCGGCAACGCAGCACGGATGGTGGAATGCCTGAACCGGGCGCGCGAGGCCGGTGCCGACCTCATCGCCTTCCCTGAACTCGCCACCACCGGCTACCCGCCCGAGGACCTGCTTTTCAAGAGGTCTTTCGTTGAAGCCAACGTCGCTGCAATGCAGGAGGTCATAGCCGCCTCCCATGGCATTGCCGTGGTCCTCGGCTACGTTCAGCCCCGCGAGACGGGCGTCGCAAATTCCGCTGCCATCGGTTACGACGGGAAATTAATCGACACCTACGACAAGATTTTCTTGCCCAACTACGGCGTATTTGACGAAGAGCGCTACTTCGTCAAGGGCAACGCGTGTCCCGTTTATGAGATCTGCGGCGTGCAGGTCGGCGTCAACGTCTGTGAGGACATCTGGTACGACATCGGGCCGACATCGGTCCAGCGCGGCGCAGGAGCGGAGTTGATCGTCAACATCAACGCGTCGCCTTTCCACGCCGGCAAGAGCGCCTACCGCCGCGACAGCATAGTGGGCAGCCGGGCTGCCGAAAACGAACTCTTCGTCGCCTACCTGAACACCATTGGCGGACAGGACGAGCTGGTCTTTGACGGCAACAGCATGATCTGCGGTCCCGATGGACAGGTCCTGACTCGCGGACCGGCCTTCCGGGAGGCGATGATCATCCACGACATCGACGTCGATTCCGTGCCGCCCCTCTCGCAGCAATTGAACAGCAATAGCTGCGATGCCATCCACGCTGCGGTAGGCGCGCCCACGAGAGCACGGGTGTCGGGACCTGCCACTGACCGGGAGCGCCCACCCCTTCCAGCCAGCCACAATTGCGCCGAGACACCCGAAATTGAGGAAATCTACCGTGCCCTGGTAACGGGCACCAGCGATTACCTGCACAAGACCGGATTCGGAAAGGCAATCATCGGGCTGTCCGGTGGCATCGACTCGGCACTGACCGCCGTGGTGGCCGCCGATGCCCTGGGGCCGGACAACGTGCTAGGCATCACCATGCCGTCGCGGTACTCGTCGGGGGGCAGCATTGATGACTCTGCGGCACTCGCCCGCAATCTGGGCATCGACTTCTGGGAAATACCCATTGAGCCGGCCCACACCGCGTTCACAGATATGCTGGACGAGCGGTTCGCAGGCACCGCGCCCAATGTCGCCGAGGAGAACGTGCAGGCCCGGATTCGCGGCAACGTGCTCATGACCGTGTCCAACAAGTTCGGCTGGATCGTGCTGACCACCGGCAACAAGTCCGAAATGGCCATGGGGTATGCCACCCTCTACGGCGACATGGCCGGCGGCTTCGCCGTGCTCAAGGACGTCCACAAGATGACGGTCTACGCGCTCTCGCGCTGGCGCAACGCCAATGGCCGGCTGTTCGGCAGTTCCGACGATGTTATTCCCCAAGACATCATCGACAAGCCGCCCAGTGCCGAGTTGCGCGAGGGGCAGCTGGACGAGGACAGCCTGGACGAGGACAGCCTCCCGCCCTACGACATCCTCGACCCCGTTATCCAGGCCTATGTCGACCGCCAAGACGACCGCAGCTACGCCGAAATGGTGGACATGGGCTTCGACCCCTCGGTGGTGCGAAGTTAATAGAGAGACTTCAGGTCATCGCGGCTGTCGACCGCAACGAATACAAGCGTCGCATTGTTGAGGTCAGGCCCCGCCGGGCGTCAAGATCACGCCGCAACCGCAGCATTAGGGCGCGCCTTTGGCCGGGGATAGACCGCCGCCTCGAGTTCCCATCGTCAACCGCTACCGCCAAGTGTGAGGTGGGTCAGCTTGCCTGACCGTCCAGATCAATTGGCGCTTGATCCCCTCAATATGACCAGCGAGTCATCGTCGCCGAATCAGAACGATCAGACAATCTCGGTCATAATTCCGGCCTACAACGAGGTGGCTTGCCTGCCTTCGACACTTGCTGCAGTTATGGCTGCGGCGGAAACACTGGCCGCCAGCCACGGGGTTAACGTTGAGATCCTGGTGGTGGCCAACAACAGCACCGACTCAACCGCCGCCATCGCCTTGGCCAAGGGAGCCAGGGTGGTCCCCGAGCTGACACAGGGCATTGCCTATTCGCGGAACTCGGGAGCCCGGCAGGCCAAGGGTGACGTGCTGGTATTCATCGACGCCGACGTCATCATCCCTCCCGGTCTGCTGGAGGAAATAAACGTCGCCATGACCGATCCGGCGTGCGTCGGCGGTGGCGTGGACGTCACCTGCCGGCCCCGGCGGCTAATCGTCAGGGTGTATCTCCGCGCGTGGAGACTTTTGGGCCGGGCATTGGGCATGGTCCAGGGCGCCACGCAGTTCTGTCGCAGGAGTGCGTTCGATGAAATCGGAGGATATGACGAGACGAAGTGGATCGGGGAGGACGTAGATTTCTACTGGGCTCTGAAACGCTTGGCAAAGCGAAAGGGTGGCAGTGCTCGGCTGATTAGGGCTTCGGGAGTGCTGGCTTCATCCAGGCGTTTCGACCATTGGCCGGTTTGGAAAACCCTGCTATTCACCAACCCGCTTCACCAATCCGCTCTTCATAGCCTTGCTTCGCCGGAAAAAGAGTGTCTGGGGCGGGTGGTACTCCAGTCCAGTCAGGTGACCCTCAGTCCCCAGGCTGCGGCTGCGGCGCCGTCTGCTCCGGCATGGCCGCGGCCCTGGGCCGCCCCTGCAGGAAGGAGACCACCATGGACGCAATCACCAGGGCCACCAGGACGTAGAAGGCGTAGCGCATTCCGACGGTAAAGGCTCCGCGCACGCCCTCCACCGAGTTGGTCCGTACCGCCTCAAGGCTCGATTCGAAACCCAGGGATCCCATGGTAACCGTTACGATGGTCGTGGCGATGGCCAGGCTGATCACATTCGCCGAATTCCGCACCATGTTCAGGAATCCGGACACCACGCCGTAGCTTTCCCGTCCAACCGCGCTCAATACGGAGCTGGTATTGGGCGAATAGAAGGTTCCCATGCCTCCGCTGACGAGTATTAAACCGGCAATGATCTCGTAGAGCGGAGATGTGGCAGTGAGCCGGCTGAGTATCAGCAGCCCCGCCACGGATGACACCATCCCTCCCACGGTGAACCAGCGCCATCCGAACTTGTCAGACAGTGTGCCGCTTACCGACCCCATTATGGCCATGCACAGCGCACCGGGCATCACTACGAGGCCAGCGATCTTCGGGCTGTAACCGAGCACGTTCTGAATGTAGAACGGCATCAGGAATAGAACGGCCGACTGCCCCAGGAAGGTCAAAAAAGCGGCCGAAATCCCGCAGGAAAACACCCGGTCCTTGAAGAACCGGAGGTTGAACATCGGGGTCTCGCTGCGCAGTTCCCACCAAATGAAGGCCGCGAACATACCGGCAGACAGCACGAAAGCGGCAAGGATGGGGACAGCCATCCACCCCCGGTTGACGGCCATCGTAAGTCCTAGCAGCAGCGCTATCAGCACCCCTGTTGACAGGCCCGCTCCAACCCAGTCGAAGGTGCTGCCCCGCGAGGCACGTTCCGACTCCCATCGGCGCAGGACGAGGAGAGTGGCAACCACTCCCACGAAGCCCAGCGGAATATTGATGAAGAACACAGCCCGCCAGTGGATCAAGTCCACGACGAAGCCACCTATCGCCGGTCCGGCAACCGCGCCAACACCGACGGTCGTCATCAGCAGGCCGATGGCGCGCCCCCGCTCGTGGGAAGGGAACACCGAGGTCATGATCGCCATGCCGGTACCCTGGGTCATGGCCGCTCCCACTCCCTGCAGGACGCGGGCCAGCAGCAGCGTCGCCAGGTTCGGCGACAGTCCGGCACATGCCGCGCCCACCATGAGGATGACGCTGCCCAGGATGTAAACACGCTTCTGACCCAACATATCGGCCAGGCGGCCCATGGGGAGGAGCAGCGCGCTGATTGTCAGGGCGAAACCGATGACCACCCATTGGACGCTGGGCAGGTCGATGACCAGGTCTTCGGCCACTGAGGGTAGCGCCACGATAACGCTGCCATGGTCGACAACTGAGGCGAAGAGGCCGATGGCCAATGCCCCGAATACCACGTACTTGTTGCTGCCGCCCTGGTTCACGGCATGGTGGGCATCAACCTACCCGCTCCTACACTTGTCGAAGAGAAACGCAAACCGCTCATTATCAATAAGAAACTATCTCAAAACTGGTCAGTTCGCCTACCGAGAGACGGCAAACGGCCTAATTCTGTGGATTCCCGCTTTCGCGGGATTGACGATTACCGGGGCGTGTAATGTTTTGAGACAGTTTCCAAGGCACAGCTTGCCATTATACTTTAATTCGCGCCCATCAATATGCCGGACAATATCATTCAGAATGGTGATAATACGGCAAAATTCAGGAGGCACAAGATGGCTAGAATCCCCACAGCAAGCCGCGACACGGTACCCCAGGACCAGGTCGAAGCCTTCGATGAATTCGTCGCCGGACGCGGCAACGTCCCTGACTCCGGTCCGTTATCCGTGATGGTCCATGTTCCCGAGCTCATCAAGCGCGGCGAGCACCTGCGGGCCTATCTGCGCGGTGACGAGTCCAGCCTGCCAGCCAACATCCGGGAACTGGGCATGCTGGTCGCGGCAAGGGAGATGGACTGCCAGTTCATCTGGAACGCCCATGCGGCCATGGGCCGGCAGTCGGGCCTGAGCGACGAGTTGGTGGACAACCTGCGAGATAAAAGGGAGCTGAGCGGATTGTCTGCGGCAGAATCGGCTGTGATCGAATATGGCCGGGAGTTCTTCCGCACTCACAGGGTCAGCCAACCCACCTTCGACAACGCCATGGCCCAGTTCGGCAACCGCGGACTTGTCGAGCTGACAACCCTTATGGGTTACTACGCCTGCCTGGCTTTCAACATCAACGCCTTCGAGGTGGGTCTACCTGAGGCCATCACCGAGGCGCCGCTGCCGGTGTAACAACTTCAACTGGTCTCCAAGGCATAGAAAGCGACCCGCTTCTCACTTTGACCTACCACCGAGGCGACCACACGGTATGTTCCGAACCGAGGCAGTGCCCACCGGTTGTTGATGACTGCTGTCGCCCGGAACGACTGGCCCTGTGTCGCATTGACGGGCCGGCCTACGTTAACCGTGGCTTCGACCTCCGGCGGGAGGGGGCTGCCATCCTCATCTTCCACCCTGATTCGCAGCCGGTGCGGTTCGTTGGTCAGGTTCCACGGCACCAAAACGCCGATGACGATGGTGAGAGATACTGGAGAGCCGATGTCCCTGATATGCCTTCGGTCCCAGGCCCCGCCCATCATGTACAGCTTGCCATTAAGCACTTCGGCGCGATCCGCCAGCAGCAGGAAGTCGATTTCCACTTGTTCAAACAAATTTGACATCGCAAAGTTTCCTGTAAACTTAGTACACAATGTATACTTTACCGGTCTTGAACACAATGCGGTGCCAAAGTTTGAAATGCCAGTCTGTGCAAGCTCGGAGAGAGTATATTTGCACGAAAGTCTAGAAAGCCTCTTAATCCAACATGGCCAGATCGAGGAACTGGACTTCGACGGCGACCTGGAATTGCACCTTAGAGAGCGAGGTACCTATGACAAACACATCGTCAGCTTCACAGAAATAAGAGAAGTATTTCTTGGGGATCCCTTGTTCTTCGAAAATTTACCTGGCAGAAAGGCACTATTGCTTATGGTGGGCCCCACCATCGCCGGGAGATTTCTGACGGTGCCAATAGAGCCAACGGGCCGGTTAGGACATTGGCGCCCAGTAACTGCATTCACATCTAATTCCCACCATGTTGAGAGGTACAACACGGAGAAAGAAAATGAGCCAAGACCATGAGGATTATGAACTAGGTAGAAATGTAACCCACCTGTTCAAGAGTGCCTCAAAGAGGGAGACCAGCGTCATTTCCGTCAGGCTGTCTGGCGAGGAAATTAAACGACTGGAGGAACTTGGGCGTGATAACGGCAAGACAGTCTCTCAAGTTATTCGAGACGCAATTGCCTCCTACCGCGTGCAGCGGCCAGAGATTGTCATTGGGCTGTCGAACGGTTCGACGGTAATCATCGGAGAACCAGCAGAAGCAAGTGGGAATGCCCGCTATGAGGTGGTTTCCTCACCACCTAATAGGGTATCGAGCAAACGGCGCATTCGCTCTAACCGACGGCCCCGCCGCACGCCACCTATAGCCGCTGGATCTTGAAAGAACAGGGGCACACGACTGTGCGCCCCTGTTCTGCGACAGCCAGAATCTGCGGCCTATAACACCGCGGCGGCGATTTCGTCGATCTCCGCAAGGGCGGCGTCTCCCTCGGTGTTGTTCAGCCAGATCGTGATCCGGTCGGCGCCCGCGTCCACCAGCTCCTCGATTTCCTCCCGCGTGCGGAACTGGTTCCCGAAACCGAAGGCCATCACGTCGATGGACTTGGGATCGCGGCCCGCCGTCTCCGCGAGCTCGTCAAGAGTGGCCCGTCCTGCCCGTATCTCCGCCGCCGAGGTGCGGTTGGGCATCCAGCCGTCGCCGTAGGCCACCACCCGGCGGAACACGTTGCGGGCCTTGCCGCCCAGATAGACGGGCGGATGCGGGGTCTGGACCGGCTTGGGAACCGATTTGACCGGAGGGAAGTCGTAGAACTGCCCGTGGTATTCCGCCTCGTCTTGCGTCCAAAGCTGCTTCATCGCCTCGATGGACTCCCGGGTCTGGCTCCAGCGGTGTTCGAAGTCGGCGCCCATAATCTCCGCCTCCTCCCGCAGCCAACCCGCGCCGATGCCGAATATGAACCGCCCGTCCGAGTAACGGTCCAGGGTGGCGATCTCCTTCGCCAGGAGCAGCGGATTACGCTCAGGGACCAGGCAGATGCCGGTGCCCAGCTTGATCCGGGTGGTCACCGCCGAGGCCCGCGCCAAGGCAATGAACGGGTCAACGATCCGCCCGTATTCCTCGGGAATCACGCCGTCAGCGGAGCCCGCATACGGCGAGGTGGTCCGCACGGGAAGAATCGCATGCTCCGGGACCCAGAACGATTCAAAGCCCAGTTCCTCGGCCCGTTTGGCCAACAGAGCCGGATCGGCTGAGCTATCCACTTCAAAGGAAAAGATTCCCACTCTGCTCGTGTTCTCGGTCATAATTCGCTCCCAGCGCCGAAAAATAAGGTACTATGAAATAGAGAGGTCGAGGCGAGTGTAGCAACGGTCTTTTCCGCCCGTCAAACCGGTTCGGGGGCCCGAACCCCACACCGGCAGCAGGCATTCAATCTCCCGGTTTAACGTTTTACCACCTTTATGGGGCAATGGTATTTTGGACACGAACGAAGTAAAATCAGGCCAATTAACCAGCAGTCCGCAGGTTCAGCGCGTCAAGAATAAAGGCAAAGAAGAGCCAGATTATACCCCTGCCGTACCAGACAGCGTAGGCAGGAACACGTGGACGAATCTCCGGTCGAATTCGGTACTCGGGGGTGTTGACCTTGGGGTAACGGCTACGGAGGGAGTTTCCAGACTCCTGGACAAGGTGGGAGAGTACCTGCCGGTACATGCCTCGGCTCTGATCAAAGACGCCTACTATTTCGCCGACCGCAGCCATGAAGGGCAAATGCGAAAGTCAGGCGAACCCTACATCGCCCACCCCCTGGAGATCGCCCTTTTCCTTGCCGAGCTCCGTCTCGACGAACAGACCATAGCAGCCTCCCTGCTCCACGACGTTGTCGAAGATTGCGGCGTTTCCCTGGATGAACTGAATGGAAAGTTCGGTCCGGAAATCGCCAAACTGGTTGACGGCGTTACCAAGCTAACCCAGCTTGACAGCCGCATCCACGACCCAATCAGCGCCTTGCAGGACGGAGCCGACGACCCCGACAATCTCTACGCCGAAAGCCTGCGCAAGATGCTGGTGGCCATGGCCGAGGACATCCGCGTTGTCCTGATCAAGCTGGCCGACCGGCTCCACAACATGCGGACCCTCGCCGCACTCCCACCCGAGAAACAACGCCGCATCGCCCAGGAGACCCTGGACATCTATGCCCCATTGGCGCATCGCCTCGGCATCTGGGAAATCAAGTGGCAGCTGGAGGATCTCGCCTTCCGCTACCTGAACGAGGAAAAATACCGAGAGATTTCCAGGTTGCTGGCCGCTCGCCGCGCCGTGCGGGAGGCCTACGTGTCGCAGGTGTCGGAACTCCTTCGGGACAAGCTGGAGACTGACGGCATCCGGGCGGACGTTTCGGGGCGCCCCAAGAACATCTACAGCACCTACCGCAAGATCCAGAATTACGAAGCGCAGGGCAAGCAACTCAGCGAAATCTACGACCTCTTTGCCCTGCGGGTACTGGTGGACAAAGAGGCCGAATGCTACCGGGTACTCGGCATCGTCCACCAGCTCTGGCATCCCATACCCGGCCAGATTGACGACTACATCGCCAACCCCAAGGAGAATATGTACCAGGCCTTGCACACCACGGTGGTGTGCGAGGGCGGCACCCATCTCGAGGTCCAGATCAAGACCTTCGAGCACCACGAGACCGCGGAATATGGCGTCGCGGCCCACTGGCGCTACAAGGAAGGAAACACCAAGGACCTGCAGTTCGAAGAAAAGATGAGCGGGCTCCGGCAGTTGCTGGAGTGGCAGCGCGACGTGACCAGCACCACCGAGTTCATCGAGTCGGTCAAGGAGGATATCTTCCACGACCAGGTATTCGTTTACACGCCCAAAGGGCGAATCGTGGAACTGACTGCCGGCTCCACTCCCATCGACTTCGCCTACAAGATTCACACGGAACTGGGCCACCGGTGCGTGGGAGCCAAGGTCAACGGCAAACTTGTTTCCTTGGACACGCCGCTGGAAAACGGCGATACCGTCGAGATCATGAGCACCAAGTCGGACCGCGGCCCAAGCCTGGACTGGCTGAACTTCAACCGCGGCTACGTGCGCTCCGCCCACGCCCGCCAGAGCATCCGCCAATGGTTCCGGCGGCAGGAACGCGGCGCCAACGTCCAGCGCGGTCGCGAGATCCTGCGCCGGGAGATGCGTCGACTGAATCTGAAGTTCGATGACAGCGAAGTCCTCGGGATGTTCAAGTTCGACAGCATTGACGACCTGCTGACGAACCTGGGTTCCGGCGGTGTTGGCGAGGGCCAACTGGCGCAGAAGCTGGCCGAGGCGCGGCAGGAGCCCGAGCACCCCCTCGCCCGCAAGCGCACCGACCTGCCGCTTTCCAGCCCAACCTCCGGCATCAAGGTACTTGGAGTGGGAGACCTTCTCACTCGCATGGGCCGCTGTTGCAGCCCCATCCCGGGGGACGAGATCGTCGGTTTCGTAACGCGCTCTCGGGGCGTTACCGTCCACAAACGCACCTGTCCCAGCGTCCTGCACGAGGACGAACCGGAGCGTTTCGTGTCGGTGGAATGGGGCCAGGCCAAGGAGCTCTTCCCGGTTCGCGTCACAATGCTCGCCTACGACCGGGTGGGCCTGCTGCGCGACCTGACCCAGAACGTCTCGGAGGAGGGCGTCAACATCTCCAACGTTGTAACCGCCCAACACCCCAACGGCACCGTAAGCCTCACGTTCAACGTGCATACCACCGGCCTGCAGCAGTTGAGCAAGCTCTTCTCCAAGCTCGAGGGCGTTCGGAGCTGTATCTCGGTGCATCGCGAGCGTTCAGGAGCGCCCGCAGGAGCCCACTGAATAAACTCACCCGCCTCAAAAACCAAGAGGAATCCGTGAGAGCGCA
This sequence comes from Dehalococcoidia bacterium, assembly GCA_965219395.1. Lineage (GTDB taxonomy): Bacteria > Chloroflexota > Dehalococcoidia > Lucifugimonadales > UBA3495 > VXOI01. The sequence goes on along the minus strand of CBDCNN010000002.1, from coordinate 1,303,363 downwards.
GAGAAATCAGAGACTCTGCGCTCTTTGCCAACCTCAAGACCGACAAAAGGTGAAAAGGAGACCAACATGCCAGAGCGAACGCCAATAATCCCCCCCGGAGTTGCACCCAATCCCAATCTCTCTCCCGGCATACGAGTCGGCGACATGCTGTATGTGTCCGGAAACGTCGGCACAGACGCCAACGGCAACGCCCCCGAGGGATGCGAGGCCCAGTCCCGGCAGGTGATGGCCAACATACGCGCCATCGTTGAGGCCGCCGGGGGCAAGATGGAGGACGTCTGCAAGATCACTTGCTTCCTGACCAACATAGCCGACTACGCCGACTACGCCAAGGTGCGCCTGGAGACTTGGCCAGCCAACCCGCCAGCCAGCTCCACTGTCGGCGTTTCCGCCCTCGTTCGCCCGGAACTGGTGGTCGAGGTTGAGGCTATCGTCAAGCTCGGCTAGAGATCAAACGCCGAGTACGCCGAGAGCGCAGAGGACAATTAAGAAAAACTCGGCGTACTTGGCGCCCTCGGCGTTGAATAATTCTGGAGGAAAGCCAATGTCCGTTGAAGACAAGCTGCACGAAATGGGGCTGTCCCTGAGTGAACCAAACGCACCGGTCGCGAACTTTGTGCCATCAGTGCGTACAGGAAACCTGCTGTTCGTGGCCGGACACATTGGGTTCATGCCCGACGGATCGATCCTGCACCAAGGCAAAGTGGGTCGTGACGTCACGGAGGAGCAGGGCTACGAGTCAGCCCGGCAATGCATGCTCAACTGCCTGGCCGCGATCAAGGACGCCACTGGCAGCCTCGACAGCGTAAAACGGGTGGTCAAGCTCCTTGTGATGGTGAACGCCGACCCGGAATACGAACGGCACTTCGCCGTGGGCAACGGCGCCTCAGACCTGCTGGTCAGCCTCTACGGCGACCAGGGCCGCCACGCCCGCTCCGCCGTTGGGATGGTCGGCCTCCCCCTCCGCGCGCCGGTGGAGGTGGAAATGATCGTGGAGGTGGCGGAGTAGGGGGCAGATTATCGGCCTTCGTAAATGCCTGACCAAAGAGACGAATACCATAGAGTTTTCGATGAGCAGAATGCGGTGTTCAGGGCACAGGCCACCGCCAGGATGTTTGGACAGCCAGGGGAGGGCGGCGGAATCACGAGCGCAAGCCGGCATACCTCGGTCTACTACCAAGGGAAAGCGTTGGAGACGCATCCTGAACTGATTGATGATAAATGGATCGAACGGACTGTCACGCAACCGCACCGAATTGCGATTAAGTCTGAAAACGAAACAATCTCATATTGGGCATATATTCAGGAGGCCGATAAATGCATCCGGGTGATACTTCGTGAAAGGGACGGAATGCTGATTAACCGCTTCTTTGATGGTAAAGAAACCAGGGAGTGGATAAGGAGGCATAGCAAAACATGAAGCTTAATATCTCTTATTACCCGTCAGACGACATACTGCTGCTGGACAATGGCTGTCCCAGGGCTTGGGGCACTGACGTGGCCAATAATGTCATAGTGTATGCCGATGCCGGACATAATCCGGTCGCTATAGAAGTGTCCGGTCCAAGCTCGCTGCTGTGGCCTGTCTTGTACGAGGATCGGTCGACTGAGTCCATGTCAGACAGCGAAGGGTTATGTAGTCGGCCGGATGAGAATAACTTGGACCGGATGCAATTGCGGTTGGTCGTCAAGTATGACCGTGTCGCTGACGTGTTGACCCTGGAATGCGGTCTGCCTACGCCTTTCGATGTTGCCATAGCCGACGGTCTCACCGCCTTCTATGACGGCGAGGACGAATATGGCAAGTACATAAACGCCGTAAGGCTGGAGAACGCTGCCAAATTGCTAAAGCCGTACTTAGCCCCCTAATCCTCCACCAGCGTGCGCGATACATCCACGGTGGCGTAGGACCAGGCTATGCGGAACGGGCCGTCGCCCGTGTTTATCAGCCGGTGGTGCGTTCCGGGCGTGATGAATGCGGCATCGCCCACCACTACCCGGTTCTCCTCACCGTTGATCAACAGGATGCCCTCGCCCTCAATGACGATGACCGACTCCTCTGCGTTGTGGTAGTGGGTGGTATTGGAGCGGCTTGGCTCGAAGCTGGTGATGCCACTGGAAATCTCCGTTGCGCCGAACCCCTTGGTGATGTGGCTGGCGACGGTCACGCCCTCCGCCCGCTGCAACTGCTCAACCTCGTGTGCCCTGATAACTCGCGGCTCCGGCATAAGACCCCTCCTCATTCTATTAACCACAGAGGGCACAGAGAACACAGAGTTTTCTCTGTTTTCTTCGCTTATATTCTCTGAGCCCTCTGTGTTCTCTGTGGTAAGAATCGTTACTCCTGCTCCAGGAACTGTCGCACCCAGTCGGCATCGGGCTGGCGGTCTTTCATGTTGTACAGGATCACTGCGTTGCGCACTGAATCGGCCTGGAAGAATCGCTCGTACAGTATCTGCCTGGCGCCAAACGCGCTGCACGACATGTCCCAGGCCAGCCGGAACAGACGCACCCGGTCGCGGGCCGAGGTGGCGTCCGTTTCCAGGTATCGGTTGATCTCCTCGGCCAGCGGGCCCTCCAGGTCGGCCTCGGTGGGCAGTGCCATCAGGCTGCTGGACCCCAGCAAATGGATGATCTCGCCCATCCGGGGATACATGCGTATGAACAGGTTGCGAGCCGCCTGCAGGGGCAGTTCCTTCGGGGCCATCACGCCCCATTGGTCCAGCTCAGCGTCGGCCTCGGCGGCCCTCAGGCAGGCCTTGGTGACCTCCAGGTTCTCGATGACCTCGGCGATCATCTGCTGCACCTGTTGCTGTTGCGCCGATCCAAGCGTCTCGGTCATCAACGTGGCCAGTCCCAGCACGAACTCGCACTTGGCCACATTCTTGGTGACCACCTGGTGGCCCGAGTGAACGTGCCGGTTGGTGGCGATCTGCAGGTTGTTGCACAGCTCAACGTCACCCAGCAGGAACACGTTCTCCCACGGAACAAACACGTGGTCGAAGAAAGCCACGGCGTCCATTTCCTCGAACCTCGACCCCAGGGGATGGTCGAAGTGGGAACGCTTGAAGTCGAAACTCTCCCGGCACTGGTAGCGCAATCCAGGCGTGTTGTTGGCCACCGCGAAAGCGAACGCATAAGGCTCCGGCGCCTGCCCCGGCAGCTGGTGTGATGTGGTGGGGTACAGCGCGATCTCCTCGGATAGAGGCGCCAGCGTGGCCAGTACCCGCGCGCCATGCACGACGATGCCCGCATCCGTCTCTTTCTCCACCCGCAGTGCGACGTCGGTGCGGTCTTCCAGCGGCGTCGTTCCCGGCGTCCGGCTGCGCTGCAGGTTGAGCAGCGTGTGGGTCAGCACCAGGTCTTTCTCACGCACATGTTCGTAGTAGTTGTTGATGTTGTCCTTGAACTCGGGGCGGTTCCGGGCGAAGTAGTCCCCGGCAGCGGCCATGGCCATGATGTTGACGTTCATGAAATCCGGGCTGCGGCCCATCATTCCGAAGGTTGCCCGCGCCCAGTGGCGCATCATCAGCCGCCTGGCGTCCAGGTCCTCTTTGGTGCGGGGCATAATGAACGACGTCCCCACGCGATCACCGGTTGTGGGGGACACGTAGGTCATCTCGTCGCGGATGGCGGGGTCGTGCTGCATGTCATACAGGCGGGCCAGCGTTTCCACGCCGCCGCGCAGCGCCGGGTGGGTGGTGACGTCCTTGACCCGTTCGCCGTGCAGGTAGACCTCCGGCCCGTTTTCCCTCAGGTTTGCGATGTACTCCGCGCCGGTTCTGGCAGGCATTGCGTGGCCCCCTGTGCTCTGGCTACTGTCTCTTTCAGGAATGGTAACACGGTCGACGCCAAGCGTCATTCGGCCTGATCCAGATTGAGAATCCCTATCCCATACTGTACGATTCAACCGATTCAAACGTGGCGAAGGAGATTAAACGATGTATGTGATCATCGCGCCCATCCAAATCAAGCCGGGCTGCAAAGAACAGTTCATGGAGGCCATCGTTCCCGACGCCATCGGCTCGGTGAATGACGAGCCGGGCTGCCGCCGCTTTGACGTGATCCAGGACGCCGGGGATGAGAATCGCGTCTGGCTCTACGAGGTGTACGACGACGAAGCGGCCTTCCAGGCCCACACCCAGGCGCCGCACTTCATCAAGTTCCGTGACGCCACGGCCGACATCCGGGTCGAAGGCATCCAGGGTGCGGCCCGGGGCAGCACCAACGTTTGGCCCACCGACTCCGAGTGGAAATAGGAGACGCGAGATGTACGTAATCATCGCCCCTATACAGATTAAAGAAGGCTGCAAAGAGGAATTCGTGAAGGCCCTTTTGCCCAACGCCCAGGCCGCCGCCAACACGGAGCCAGGCTGCCTGCGCTTCGATGTCATCCAGGACGCCGGCGACACCAACCGCCTCTGGGTTTACGAAATCTACGTGGACGAAGACGCCTTCCACGCCCATCAGGCTGCGGAACACTACCTGAAGGCCATCGAGACCATGGGGCCCATGCGGGCGGACCCGGTCCTGCAGGGCGCCGCCCGTGGCAGCACCAACGTCTGGCCGCCCGATTCTGAGTGGAAGTAGAGAGGCCTATGATGGCAAAGACCATACTGCAAAGCAGCGAAGTCGCGACGCCAGCAGGCATTATGTCGCAGGGCGTCGCCGTTCCGGCGGGCCGGATGGTGTTCGTTTCGGGACAGGTGGCCAGGGGAGTCGACGGTCAGTTGGTCGGCAGGGGAGACATACAGGCCCAGACACGCAAGGTTCTGGAAAATATCCGGTCAGTACTAGCCGAGGCCGGGGCCACCATGGACGACGTGACAAAAGTCACCGTGTTCGTTACGAACCTCGCCGAGCACTTCTCCGCAATTCACGAGGTGCGGGCCGAGTTCTTCTCCTCGGACTACCCCGCCAGCACACTGGTGGAGATCAGCCGCCTGGTTGACCCGGACATGCTGATCGAGATCGAGGCCATCGCCGTCGTTCAATAAGCGGCAAATCAGCACTCCTGGACGCGGAAGGGGCGCACCGTTGTGCGCCCCTGCTGTCTTCCCGGATTGGTCCGTCGCGGTCTAGCTGCGATTCGCAGCAGCAGCCACACCGTCGGGTACCAGGTCGGCCTGCCACGGTCCGGGGAAATTGCCCTGTGGGCGATCGCCGCTCATGAACAGGTTGTCCTGGCGGTGCCACTCCTCGCGAGGAGTCTCGTAGTAGACCTCGATGCCGTTGCCGTCGGGGTCCTTGAGGTAGATCCCCAGCGACAGGCCGTGGTCCGACACCCGCAGAATAGGCACATCCTTTTCCTTGAGGTTGTGGTAGAAGTCGGACAGGTCCTCCAGGCTGCCCATCCGCCACGCCATGTGGTTCAGGCCCACCTGCCCGGCGCGCGGGCCGTCAGCGTTCTCGCCGACTTCCATCAGCGCGATTTCGTGCGACTGGTTCAGATCAGCCGACATGAAGGCAGCCCGGCCCTCTTTGAAGTCGTAGGTGTGCAGACCAAGCACGGACTCGTACCACTCACGGGCGTCGGCAGCGCTACGGACGTAGATATTCACGTGACCGAGATAGCTAGGCGTAAATCCCATTTCGTTCCTCCTTTCTGATCTAATACCAAGTATCCGAAAACTAACACAAGCCAGTTGAAAGGCGCAACAATTGCTGAGCTTGCAGCAGGGCTATCGCATTTGGAGGAGCAACCCTTGCTCACTGGCTGAGTGAACCGTCATTCCCGCGCAGGCGGGAATCCAGTGGACGGAAGTCGGGAGAAATCGCGTTAATCACACGCCTGATAGGCCCTTCCAACTCGATGGAGAATGCACTCCGAATGACCTGGATTCCCGCCTGCGCGGGAATGACGAGCTAGAAAAGTCAAATGCGATTGCCCTGGAGCTTGCAGGCATCCCCCGGCCCCTTCAGCCCTACAAGTCCCCCTGGAATGCGGCGAGGGGAAAGAGGCGGTGCTACAATAATTGTCTGGGGTTAAAGCCCCTTGCCACACGGGCCGTTAGCTCAGTCGGCAGAGCACCGGACTTTTAATCCGGGTGTCGTGGGTTCGACCCCCACACGGCCCACTTTCTTGTTTCCAGCAGTCTACGGCCCTGCTTAATCGCATTTCGGGAACAAACGAGATTCCTCGATACCGATAATGGGGGAATATGTCTGATTTCACCTTGAACATCGGCGGCGTTGAGATTGTCGCCCTTTCCGATATGAACCTGCCGTTCCCGATGCCTCTGACCCAGCTGTTCCCCGGAGCGGCGGCGGAGGCGTGGGAGCCATACAAGGCGCTCTACCCCGACGCCTTTGAACAGGACCACATGCTTATCGAAATAGGGTGCTACCTGATCCGGGCGGAGGGCCGCACCATCCTGCTGGACACCGGGTATGGAGAGGGGCCCATCGAGGCCATCGGCGGCAGTAGGGGAGAACTGATGGACGATCTGACCTCCAAGGGCATCACGCCGGAGGAGATCGATACGGTCTTCATTTCCCACCTGCATTCGGACCACGTGGGTTGGAATGTGGTGGGGCCGGACAATGACCTGAAGCCCGCGTTTCCCAACGCCCGTTCGTCTGTCACCAGGCCGACCTGGACCACTTCCGCAGGGCCGACATCCAGGCCGCCTCCACCTTCCCCTTCATGGATCGGTGCGTGGAATCAATAGCTGGTTGGGGCCTACTCGACACGCTCTCGGAAGACACCGACCTCGCTCCGGGTGTGCGTGCCCTGCACACTCCCGGACATACGCCGGGACACATGAGCATCCTCGTTTCGGGCCAGGGAGAAGAGGCCTTGATCCAGGGGGACGTGCTGGTGCATCCCGCCCAGGTTACCGAGGACGACTGGAACTGCCACTTCGACTACGACTGGCCCGTGGCAACCGAGACGCGCCGAATAATGCTTGCCGATATTGAGACGCGCGGAACCCGCGTGGTCTCCTGCCACTTCCCAGCCCCCGGATTCGGACTGGTTGTGCGCCGAGAGGGAAAGCGTTACTGGCAGGTGGGATTCGACGCTTGAGGTGTTGGCATCCCAAACACGACGGCCCAAGCTCGAACCACCACCACCCGAAAAGAGGTGAGACGTGGACGCAGACGCGATCCAGAAAATACAGGACAGTATCGACACCGGGGAAATGCTGCGGCTCGCGCAGGAACTCATCAGGATTCCCAGTTTCAAGACCGAGGAGAGCGACGTCGCGCGTTACCTCGGGCAATATCTGTCGGAACGTGGCTACGAGGTCCAGCTCCAGGAGGTGGAGCCTGGACGTTTCCAGACCATAGCGACCCTTCGCGGAAGGGGCGGCGGAAAGTCGCTGATGCTCAATGGCCATATCGATATCGATCCTCTGGCCATGGGCTGGAAGCGAGACCCGTGGACGCCAAGCATCGAGGGGGACCAGATCTTCGGCGCTGGCATCCGCAACATGAAGAGCGGCGTGTCTTCTCTCATAACGGCGGCGGAAGCCATACGACAGTCGGGGACGGTTTTGGACGGGGACCTCGTGCTGGCCTGCGTTGTCGGGGAACTGCAGGGCGGAGTCGGCACCACCTACCTTTGCCGGAACGGGCCTCTCACCGATATGGCGGTTGTGCCCGAACCCTTCGGCGCCAACAACATTCTCACCGTTCACGCCGGCGTGCTGGAGATGGCGGTCCACGTGCTGGGGAACTCCAGGCACATCAGCCGCAAGGAGGAGGGGATCGACGCCATCGCCAAGATGTGCAAGGCGGTTCCGGCCATTGACGGAGTCAAGTTCACCTACACACCACGCGATGATCTTCCGGGCCTGCCACGAATCAATGTGGGCGCCATCATTGGCGGCCGGGGCCGCGACTACGACCTGCGAGGGCCCAATTTCGTCTCGGACTTCTGCACGGTGCTGGTCGACGTCAGGTACCTGCCGGGAATGACATCCGAGTCAGTGAAACGAGACATAGAAGTTGCTCTGGACCAGGTTCGGGCGGAGGATCCCGATTTCCAGTACGAAATTGAAATGCCTCCCGACCCCAAGCACCGGGTGTTCACCGTCGTGATGGAACCTTTCGACCTGCCCAAGGACGAATACATCCTGGACTGCGTACTGCGACAGTACCGTGCCGTGACCGGCAGGGAACCGGACGGCGTGGGAACTGTCCTGCCGGGTTCCTACACCGGCGACGACACCTGCCACCTGTGGAGGGCCGGAGTGCCCTGCCTGCTTTACGGCCCCGGCGGTGGTTCGGAATCGGGGACCATCCCGGACGAGTTCAGCCGCATCAGCGATATGGAGCAGGTGGCCAAGGTGCTGGCCCTGACCGCCCTGGAAGTCTGCAACCTCCCCAAGTGAGGCTGCTAGAGCGGGTTGATACGCCTGGTAGGTGTATCCGCGATATAGCCCGACAAGTTCAGAGCAGTGTGTATCAGGCCGATGTGTGAGTAAGCCTGAGGAAAGTTGCCCAGCTGCCGCCCCACCTTATTGTCGAACATTTCGGCGAACAACCCCAGGTGGTTGGTGCATTTGCTCAGAACCTCGTGGAAGTAGTCCAGCGCCTTGTCGTTCTGGCCCGTGTAGATCAGATTCCCTGACAACCAGAAACTCAACAGCGTGAAGGCGCCCTCCTCCTGGCCTTCCAGACCGTCATCCGTTTCGTGGGGCAGATAACGCCAGACCAGCGGCCCATCGCAAAGCTCGCGCTCAATGGCATCCAGGTTCTGCCGAAATCTCGGGTCCTCTCTGTCCAGCAACCCCATGAACGGGATTGCGAGGTTGGAGGCGTCCAGTGCCTCGCTGTCGTACCTTTGGCGGAAAGCGTTCTTTTTGGAGGACCAGCCTCTATCGAGGATCTCTTCCTTGATCCCATCTGCAGCCAGCGACCAGCGGCGGTAGAGGCGGCGGCGGCCCATGACGGCAGCGATGTAGGCAGCGTAGTCCAGCGCGACCCAGCACATCACCTTGGAATATACGAAGTGCTGCTGCTCTCCTCTCACTTCCCAGACCCCGCGGTCCTTTCGTTGCCAGTTTTCCATCACCGTTTCGGCAAATGACTGTACGAGCTCCCACGCTTCCTGGGGGATCTGACGGTGAAGCACGAGGAGCGAATGAATGGCAAGGATTACTTCACCAAAAACGTCAAGCTGCAGATGCGAGGCAGCGCCGTTGCCGATTCGCACTGGCCTGGAGTCCTCGTATCCGCTGAGGTGCTCGAGCACCTCCTCCTTTAACGACGAGTCCGGGCTGATGCCGTAAACTATGCGTGTTCTCTTGTTTCCCAGCTGGCATTGTTCCAACAGCCAGTGAATGTAGCGGTCTCCCCCGTAGACGTCCCCGAGGCGGTACAGGATGTCGACGGTAAAGCTGGTGTCCCGCAGCCACGAAAAGCGGTAGTCCCAGTTACGCGAGCCTCCCAGTGTTTCAGGCAAGCTGGTGGTGGGCGCCGCGACTATGGCGCCGGTACGCCGGTACATCATGAGGTGCAGCACGAGGAACGAACGGACGACCTGCTCTCTCCAGAGGCCGTCATAGTCCATACCAGCAACCAGTCCCTGCCAGAACCGGTTGGTCTGTTCCAGTCTCTCCGGGGTTCGGTACCGCTCTACAGCAGCGGGGCGGCCTTGCCCGTACGCAAGAACGAAAGTGACGCTTTGCCCCTGCGAGATGGGAAAAGCCGAATAGACGCCTGGACCATTGGCGGAGAGGGAAGCGCTGGACACGAGGGTCAGGGTCTGCCCACCGCCCGTGGCCTCCACCGCGCCCCCGGACCCGTTTCTCAACGCCCGGAACTCCGGGACTACGCGGGCGTAGTCGTGCCGGGGCAAGAAATCGCACTGCATGTCCACATGGCCTGAAAGACAGGTTACTATGCGGTGGACTTCAGGTGGGCTGCTTGGCTCGACATCTACGTTGCCGTCGTAATCCTCATCGGGGATCGGCATGAAGTCGACGACGGAAACGACTCCCGTTTCGGTCCTGAAAGTGGTTTCAAGGACGTTCGAGTCCTGAAGGTACTGCTGGGTGGTCTCGATGCAGGGGGCGACGGGGCTTATGCGAAAACGGCCGCCGATTTCTTTGTCCAAGAGGGAGGCGAAAACGCTGGGAGAATCGAATCGGGGAAGGCAACACCAGTCCACGGAGCCGTCGGTGCCGACCAGCGCCGCCGAGGACATATCGCCTATCAGCCCGTAATGATACAAAGCCAGTACTTTTATGTACGGTCTGGAGTGGGCACTACTCTATCACCGCCATCGCGCCACACGCAATGAACAGCGGACACCGTTATGTCGAATCCGCCTTTGCGCCAACAGCCAACCGTGGGCCGCGCATTCAAGCGCCTGGTTGCCCTGCCGGTTTGCCAGCCCTAATCTTGACATCGCTACGAGTCCGAATTGGATTCATTGCCCTCATTTTGGTAGTTGGGCTGACTGTCCTGGGATTGGGATGCCGACAGGAAACACCCGCGCCGACCACCATTTCAGCTCTGCCACCTTTAACGGCTGAACCAGCCCCTGTGCCAATCTCGACGAAGCAGCCAGAGCCCACAGCCGTGAGGTTTCCCCGTCCAAGCCCAACGCCAACCGTAACTCCGCGGCCGTCCAATACCCCACGGCCAACTTTGGTACCCGTGCCACGCCCAACGCCCCATTCTGGCAACACGGAGTGGGTCAGAGCCCGGCTGGATGCGGTCATTTCTCTCTATCGGCCTACGCCACAAGGGGAGGCGCTACTGCACAGCCTGGAAGTTCGGCAGATGCAGGGTGAACCCGGCTTTTTCGGCAGTTTCGGCTACAACAGCTGGGCGGGCCTCGGGGAGGCGAAGCCCATTCCGACCATGCACGAACTGGGACACTCGTACTGGGGCGCTTTCCCTGTCATCGGCCGACCGGAACTGTCTTGGGAGTTGCCTGAAGGCGAAACGGTTTCACCGGCTCTTGCCGCTTATCACCAAGACATCCTGACGTTTATGGCACAGCCGCCGGATGAATACGAGCTATTGCGGCAGCGCCTGCGCAACCTCCCCGACCTGTCCAGCAAAAACACCGAACCGCTATTTCATAGTATGGAGGCTGACGTTCCTTATACGACCAGCGGCGACTTACTTCTCGTACCCCCGATCCTTCGCAAGTACTGGAGGTATTACCTGGGAGAAGGCCCATTCGGGTCTTGGGAGAACGCCGCAGGATGGTTTCTGGCTCTGGCTCACGAGGAACGTGTCATCGCTGGCAAGTTCCTTGGGTTCGCACATCTGGATCTCGATGCGTACCCGCGACTCTCTCCCCACTCCATTCAGGAGGCATTCTTATCCGATGCCGCTGCCACCCTGGCAACCGAGGAACGCCAGCGGCTGACCGACCTGGCGGAGCAATTCGACCTCTTGATTGGCGATCCTCAATTGGAGGAGAACTTTCAGTTCTGGCGAGGCTACCTGAGGGACAAGGTCGCGCTCTACCGTTCTCATCCGGAACACCTCGAATCGCTGTCGCTGCCCAGAGCCGATGAACTCTCGCTGGCACTGGCCTTTCTGGCCCAATTGGACGGTGAGCCAGAGGGCCGCGCCTTGGCCCTCGCGCACCAGATGGATGTCCAGCCCTTCCTGGTTAATTTTCTGCCGGCCGTGGACGACCGAACGCTGGTGGAACTGTTCGTCTCCGACCCCACCCTGCCGGATGGACCCACTCTGCAGGCCACCGCCAGCTTCGTGCAGCGGTTGCAGAATTTTGGCAACCAGGTCGAAAGAGTCCTGTCTGAGGGAGAGAAAAGGCCGTCCCTTGGGGCTGCACAGTTGCAGACTTTCCTGGACGAGACCGGCCTGAGGCCTGAGCACGACATCAAGCTGTTCTTCGATCTGTTACTTGCCACAGATCGGGATCTGGCTGCCCAGATAGTAAACCAGCTGGACGATGCGACCGTGCGACGGTTGATGATCCCCGCGCCCACCCAGCTGAGAGCCATTCTCCAGCCCAGCGAACTCCTGCACAAACTTGGTGTTATCGCTACTGCGCCGCCAGAGGAATTGCAGTCCGGCATCACCCTGCTGGTGGAGGAGACGTCGGGCAACTACCGGATCGAAGCACCCTTCCTGGAGCACCTCTACAGGGTCATTGCCCAGAGGGCGGAGACAGATCGCTCAGGCACTGGCGACGCCATGGCGGGCACGCCGTTTCCCTTGGAGGGCTTCATTCTCCAGCAGCCAGCAGCGGCGGCGGCAATCCTGTCCGGCGACATGGACATGGCGTTGCAGTTGGTGCGAGAGAGCGACCCCGTACTGGCGCCGCCGGCCAGGATCATCTACCGGTTGATCGGAGCCAAGCCGTCCCTGGCAGCGACGCTGGTCATCGCCCTCTACGAACTCGGAGAATGGGAGTTGGTCCAGGAGGCGATGGCCTACTTGGCCTACGACAAGACCAGATCGGAAAAGTATCCGGCACTTCCAATCTCGCTGAGCAAGGACGGTGAATTCCTGGAACATCTCCTCCAGCGACAGGGCTCCGAGTGGCTGGGAGAACGGTTAACCAGGACCGTTCGGCTTTACCGGCAAAGAGTGCTTTCGGAGGAGGTCAGTCCGCTTTTCCTCAACGAGTACAGGGAGACATTGGAGGCTGCCGCTGCCCTGGCGCCCAGCGATGGGAGAAAGCTGGCAGTCATCGTCGACCAGGCCTTCGAGTAGCCACCCGGATCACGGCCACCGGAAACGGGCTCCCTCCGCATCACCGGGGTTTACAGCACCCTTGGACGCCCTCTTGTTGCGTCCGGTTGCCGCCGGTTACGCCACCGCCGGTCTGGCAACCGACGGGCGGTTGTAACCCAGCAAGTCCCGGACCGCCTCGTTCGAGCGAATCAGACGAACCGCCGACGTGGGATAAGCCGGGTTATTGGGGTTGGCGACGTCGTGCCTCTCGACTACTTCATCATATAGCCACTGGTCGATGAGCCTGTAACACTCGTACTCAGTGGAGGCAATGCCCCATTCCATCATCCACTGGGTGCAGAGCTTGTTGTAGCCCACAAAATTCATCGCGGTTTCGAGGCGGTCCATCTGACGGACGAAAATCTGCAGCGCGTCCTCGGTGGAAATCGGCGGTGCATCGGACCCCGCCCCCGTTCCGTGTTCAGGGAGCCTGAACCCCAGTTCCGCCTCCAAGGGGAAAAGTGGCGCCACCGCGAGCATATCCCGGGCCACCGACTGGCTGAAGGCGCAGATGATGATGCGACGGCCGTTAATCTTGGCGCGGTCTACAAGGGCTTGATAGTCGGAATCGCCTGAGCCGAGCACTATATATCGGCAATCGGCACGGTCGCGTACCCAGTCGTAAACTTCAAGCAATATGGATGGGTCGGTGCGGTCTTTGCCCGCCATGGTGCGTGGGGCGTTGTATGGCTGGATTCCAGCCAGCGTAAAGGCGGCTGCGTCTTCTCTCCTTAGGCTCCAGTCCCCGAATACAGTACCGCCACGAACCTCGCCGAAGGTCTCGCCAACGGATTTCATGGCGTCGCACAGAGCCCTTGGAGAAACGGACTGCTGGTACATTTGGGCGCCGCGTCGAATGTTTTCCCAGTCTATGGCAATAAGTACTCCAGATTCACTCGCATCACTTGAACTAGTCATTGAATATATACCTGTACCTACTAAAATACGGCCGCATTGCCGATGATTTATAGAGAATTCACACTGGCTACCGTTTACGGGAATATCCTAACTTAAACCTCCACCCACAGTATATCTCTGATGGTGTGAAAATAGATTCCTGCTTCCGTAGTTTCGCCGCTTCCGATACGGGCAACTTCAAGGCATTAGGGCCCGACAAAGGGCCACGGTACATTCGCCTCCCAGGGAGCGTCTCCCCATCCAGATTGATGGCGGCTGGAGGATGGCCGGTCAAAGGAGCCCAGCGTTGGCCAGAAACGATTCCAGGAGCCGGGTCATCTGCCGCTGATGCTCGGGGTAGAACTTGGCGAATTCGCGGAGGTTTCGAGCCGACTCGCCGCCGGAATCAAACCTGTCGCCCATGAGGCCGTAGTCACCTGAGAATACCTGGTCCCACACCGTCAGTTCATCGAACGTAAGTTGGGGTTCGAACTGGAAGGCGTAAGAAGACCCATGGCGGAAGGCCATGTTAATTCTGCGAAACTGGCCGTCGCGAAGGAGCATATCACCCTCGGCCAACCTCACAGCTCCGTCGGGGATCGTGAAACACTCGCCGTGGAGCGTAGGCACCACCGGCGTGGAGATAGCACCAAATACGGGGTCCGTATCCCCTTCAGCGGTTACGTGGATTTTTCTCAGACCGAACTGGTAACCCCCACTGGGTTCAACCATGCCTCCCAGGGCTGTGGCCATCATCTGCGCCCCGAGGCAGACGCCGAAGACCGGCCGTCCAGCGGCCATTGCCTCTCGGAGGTATTGCCGCTCATCGCGCAGGGCAGGCAAATCGTCGTTGACGGACATGGGTCCACCGAAGGCCATGATCAGATCCACATCGCCAACGGGTGGCGGCTGAAACCGGTCATAAGCGGGCGCAGACTCAAAGATATTGCAGGCGGTCAGGTCGAAGGCATTACGCTCCAATATCTCCCGGAAATTGCTGCCCAGGGTCTCGGCCTCGTGGTGCCTGATAATCAACGCCCTCTTCATCGCCCGCTCCGCTTCGCTGGCCCGTCAGGTTCGATTGACTGTATCACAGGTCAGTTGCACCGGTCGCAGCAAGCCTGCAGAGGTGGTCGCATTCGGGTAATCGCCAAGGGAAACGCCGAGTTAGACAGCATCACCAAGTGCGGATGAGGGGGTTACGTCCTTGCCTTGCCGCATGGAGACTCGCGACGCGTCGGTCACGGATTGGATCTGGGGGCCGGGGCTCCACAGAATTTAACGGCACGGATGAGTCCAGTGGTTGGCCAAGGAGAGACGTCGCTATCTGCTCATACCGAAACGGGTGCCGCACCCACTTTCAGAATTGCAGGAATTGCACGTGGGCGCCATGGTCCCACAGCGAGGGGTTCCTCCATAGAGATGACAGGGGTGTAGTGTTGTCGGTAATTGACTTGCAAGACCTCCTGGGCTTCTACGGCTTGGTCCCCACCGCACAGTGGAAGGGAGTGGAAATAAAGAATGTGCCGACTGACTCGGCTTGCTCCACCGCCTGCCGCCACTCGGTAGCCTCCTCATCTGTCAGGGTGGGCAGAATGTCTCCCTGGAGAAACTGCAGCCTCGTTCTGTCAGAGA
Organism: Dehalococcoidia bacterium; assembly: GCA_965219395.1. Taxonomy (GTDB): domain Bacteria; phylum Chloroflexota; class Dehalococcoidia; order Lucifugimonadales; family UBA3495; genus VXOI01. The sequence continues at coordinate 1,288,159 of CBDCNN010000002.1, read as the reverse complement.
AGGTGCTGATGAAGGGAAACATCTTCATATCCGTTAGGCCCAACTGGGAAAAACGCTGATACAGAGAGGCGTCGTCGCAGCCTTGGGGATGGCCTCGATCATCAACCCACGGCGGGGATTCAATCCTCGTCTTCAGGGAGGCACCGAGAGGCAGGTTCACCCAGCGGTTCATGTCGTGGGCGTGTCCCAGGACGGCCACCCTGCCTCCGGGTCTGGTTATGCGCACTATCTCCGGCAACATGAGATCGGCGTTCACCCGCTGGATCACCGTACTGGAAAAAACGACGTCGAAGCTGTTGTCATCAAAGGGCAATGACTCGGCGCTGCCTTCACGGAAAGTTACCGCGTCCTGCAAACCCTCGCGTCTTGCGATCTCGGCAGCCTCCCGCAGAAAGAAGGCGTTTACATCCATACCGACCACGGGATTGTTGAGGTTGGTCTGGCGCGCCAGCCAGCGACAAAGCACCCCGGTGCCGCAGCCCACCTCCAGGACACTTTCCCCGGGCTGGATGCTGGCCTCAGCGATGAGTCTTCCGACCGCTGATAAGTAGCCGGGAGTGTGGCCCCTGGACTCAAGACTGGCCACCATGCCGAGGGCAGGTCCACTGAGGGAGACAACACAGTAGCTCTCGGCCAGGGCAGCGACGAGCGGCCCCCACTGTGAGGGGGCTGCGCCCAGCGGCAGCAAAACGAGCGGTGGCCCCGAGCCCTGAACCCTGAAGTAGATGCCGTCGGATTCGCCCTCCTCAAGGGACGGCGTCGTGCTTACCAGGGAAGACTGCGCGTCCATCCTCGCGAGAAATTCCAGCATAGCCGGACCGATGTCGTCACCCCGCAATACCGCCAGGTCGTTGTAATTGTCGGGGTACAGGCAGTCCCGCAGAGTAACCAGCGACGCCGAGGGAAGGGAGTTCATATTGTGGCCTATCGTCTCAGAGGCGCCTCCCTGGTCGGCATTGAAGACGAGCAGCCGCTCAGCCAGGGGCGCGAGGGTCGAGGAATCGAATCCCAAGGGGCACACCAGGGAGAGGGAGGCGATGAAGTCCGGAAATGCTTCTACCATTCCGTACCAGTCGTTCAGGCCCCGGGAGGCAAAGTGGGCCCGCTCGATGCCCAGTTGCCGCAATACGGCTACTATCTTGTCCTCGACGGGAGTGTCTGCATGTGTGTTCATCTTTCCCCCAGCCCTGATCGGCCGCTCGTTGCTGACGTTCGTACAGAATGCAATTGCATAACCAACTGTGAATGAACGATTGCAGGAGACATACTAAACCAGAGCCAGACAGTAGTGTAAACCCGGGCATTCCGGTCTCCGGTTTCCTGCTACTGCGGGCGGATTCAGTTCTGTCCAATCTCCTGCGGACTTTTGTCGGCAGTCTCAAGCGATGAAGTGCGCCTTGACGCAGTGGTGCCCCAAGATACAATTGCAGATATCAGGAAGGAATTGAGTGGCAAAGGAGGAATCACAATGCCGCATTTCACCAAGGGAGACGTAACGATTCGATACGAGGAGGTTGGGTCCGGGACCCCGCTGTTGCTCACCCCCGGAGGAGGGCTCAACTCCAAGCTCGAAAACTGGCCCGGCCAGGTGTTCGACGCGATGGAGGAGTTCAAGAACGACTTCCGCTGCATCACCATGGACCAGCGCAACGCCATCGGCGGGGAGTCGACAGGGCCGGTGCAGGTCGAGGACCCGTGGGGCGCCTTCGCCGACGACCAGCTGGGGCTGATGGACCACCTGGGCGTCCAGGAGTTCCTGTTCATTGGGTACTGCATCGGTGGGCCGTTTGCAATGAAACTGATCGAACGGGCCCCCGAGCGGGTGCTGGGGGCCGTGCTGTGTCAGCCCGTGGGGCACGCAAGCAAGACACCCGACGCCATGTACGACATGGGCATTGATTCGTGGGGGCCGGACCTGATCGCCCAACGGCCGGGCCTGACGATGGACGTAATCGAGCAGTACCTGCACAACCTGTACAGGATCCAGCCCGACTTCGTGTATTGCGTTTCGCGAGACTTCGCGCGCCAATGCCAGACGCCGCTGCTGGTCATGCCCGACGACACGCCGGCGCACTCGCTGGAGGCCGCCATGGCCATGATCGAGCTGGCGCCCAAGGCCCAGGCCACCCCCTATCCGTGGAAAGAGGAACCAGAGCTCAAGGCCAAGACAATCGAGCAGGTGCGGGATTTCCTCAAGGCCCACCAGCCTGCAACGGCAGCCCGGTAGAAAGAGCAACTGCAGGGTGTCCAATGATGAGGGTCGGAGCGTTGCTTCCGACCCTCTCTTGCCGTTTGAGCATATCTCCCGGCAATTGCGGCGGCAACTTGACGAGTCGGGCTGAAACCACAACTGCTTACCGGGTGGTTATTCACTGCTCCGTTCGTAACCAATTACCCGAAGCAGTAACTGGTCCTGGTCCAACCGGACTTTGCTGTTTTTCCACCGCCCGCTCAAGCTGTTGCTGCGATAGAACCTGAGGCTTCCGATGTCCCACCCAGGCGCCGTAGTGGAGTCTTGCGAATCGGAGGAAGTCTCCTCGAACAGAAGCACACTCTCCCCGGTTCGTTTGATCATGATGAAATAGCTGGTGTCCGGTTCCAGAACCGTGTCCGCGGGGGCCTTGAATTTCACCAGCCCCTCGTGAATTCCGTACGGGTTACTAAAGGCAAAGATTTCGTCCTTGGGCCTCTGATTCTTTCTCGGACTGTGTGAGGACCTCAGCGACACCTGAACGCCGTCAGGGTCCTCCAGCGCCTCCGCGAACCTGAGCCCCAGGCTTGTGATTACATACCCATCGGGGTTGGACCCGGTGAAAATCCTTGTGGCCGAAACCGAGTTATTGACCGTCGCAGTGCCCTTGAACCTCTGTCCGGTGTTGGACACCAGTACCCTTTCTGCCTCGCTTTCGTCGTCGGATACAGTAATCACGAATTCCGCTGTCGTTGAACGCTCCCTTCCCCCGGATCCGCTGGTCGCCTTCACTTGCACCTCGAAGACGTTGTCCATGTTCGCATCCGCCGGAACCTCGAAATCAGGCACAAATTTCAGGGATAGAACTCCATCGTTGCTGATGCTAAATGATTCCTGGTCGTCTCCGCCGCTGATTTCGTACCCCGTGACCGAGTCATCTACGTCTGAATCGAAGGCGGCAACGTGCTCGCCGAGTCCAGTGCCTTCCAGTAGCGTGACCGCCCTCTTGTTCAGAATCCTCGGTTCCGCGTTCTCGGGAATTGATCTCAAGCTCCCCATGTTGTTGTTAACCGCCGATGCAACCAAGTAAAACCTTGTTGCGAGAAACGGCGAAAATAATACAACCGGCTCGGTTATTCCCATAGTCGCCATCTTGTCGGGGTCGTCCCAAAGGACGGCATTGGATACGTCAAGGTAATAGGTCCCAGCCTCCCCGGTACCCACCTGATGAACGATGGATACGAGAGTTGTGGCCGAGTCTTCATGGCTTATGTAGTCCGATGCCAGTTCGTTCCCCATGTCGTCGTACAACGTTATGGTCGGGTCCATGTAGTCGCTGTAAGCGCCGGCCGCAATTGCCCGAAACACGTAAGCAGTACCCTCATCCAGTTCCACTGCAAACCAGTCATGATCTTCGTGGTAGTGGTAGACCCCCCGGTCGGCCTCCTCTCTGCCCACTTCGATCGTTGCCCACGTGGTGTCATCGCCAGGCAGATCCCCGCGGACCACCTCGGTGCCGGTCCAGATCCTGTCGGGGTCATAGACGACGCGGATCGCGTAGGTCCCGGTTGCGCCGTTGTCCGCGTACACCTCGATGTGCGGACCGTAGTTGCGTCCCGCCACGAAATGCCACGAAACGTAACCCTCCGGCGGACTGCTGACGGATTCGAGTTCGACCACGGGGTCTTTCGAGTGATCGTGAGGGTAATCGACGTAGAAGGCGCGAACGCCGATGTCATTGTCATTGGTCAGTGAAACTGGCTCCACGTCAATCCTGTATCGGCCACCATAGTCAAAGGAAAGTGATGTTTTGAACCAGTCGGTGTCGGAGTCGTTGTTTAGCAATCCATCTACGGTTGGGGATTCCCCGGTATGCCTGTTGAATGCCAGGGTTCCTGCGCTGTAATAGCCACTGCCGTACTTGTCCGGCACCTCCCTTCCCTTGACCGTGACCGCATACTTGAAAGAATCATACATAGTCCATGAAATACCCTGCAGGGCGCCGGAACTCGTCCAGATGTGATCGGCAATGGTCCATCCGGATAGCCCCAGCTCACTTTCTTCGGTACTTTCCGTTGCCATGATTGATGCCCATCCAGTGACAATATCTATCCGAACCAGATAATCCGTGTTGGGCTTGAGCAAAGCCTTGTTTGGAGCGGAGAAGAACACCTTCCCGGACAGGTCGGATGGGGATTCGAGCTCGTAGAGAGTGGTCCCAGGTTGTCCCGCACCCGTTGGCTCGCTAATCGCCACCCTGATTTCTCCGTCTGCAGAAATCGTGGCAATGGTGAGTTCAACGCCGCTCAGCCAGTAATATCCCGGCCCGGTGGTAAAGCCCTGGGCATCGTCGAATGTGTCGCTGACGTTCAAATTGTAAGTGTTTACATTGTTGTCGACCAGGACGCTGCCCATTTCCGTGGTCGCCCGTGCCGACGTCCATGAAACAAGTGCCAACACGGATATGAGGGTCACGGCCGCGACCCCGGGAGCCAAGTGAACGCGTAGAGATAGTCTGAGGAGCATAGAGGCCACCCTGGAAATTAGAATTGCGTTCAGACGAGCGCGGCTGATAGGCGCCCGCCAGATCTCCCGGATAAGCGAAACCGGAGGGAAGCAAGTCCATTGGGGATGCTGGGGTATCCACCGGCCACGGTCATTGAATGGCTGACAGGGTCAACGGCACTGACCCATTTCACTTGACGCGCGGTTATTCGGACAACTGAACTCGCACCGGAACAGCCACGGGGAACGAGGTTATGTTGAGGTGCCGTAAAAGTCTATGGGTTGTCCGAAGTGTGTGGCGGCCGGCTGATGACGGGGAGCAAAACGGACAACTTTAGAATCTAATGTGTCAAGAATCTTCGTATGTTGGACCAATGTACATGGTGCGAGTTACATTTTCTGGCCCTGTCCACAAATTGGGAAGAAGTGGCTAGCACTTCGCGAATGTGGAATGATCATTTTTGCCAACATGGCATTTCAGTTCTGTGCAATACCGGGCAAAACTGGTTCAGCCTGAGCCGCGCGAATACACGCAAGGGTGCGACCCGGAGGATTCGAATATGACAGTCCCACTTCCCCATGCCAATCCCCTCCCTGCCTGTTAATGGCGGCCAAGTCGGTCTAAACTGCACCATTATCAGCACCATCTTGGGGACGCAGATCCGCAGCCTGAAACCGAGGGTAGACCCAATGAGCCAGCCTCACGGCGCTAACGCCATTTCCTGGCGGGACTGGAACGAGGAAGCCTTTGAGGCCGCCAGATCTGAGGGCAAGCCAGTGCTGCTCACCCTGGGGGCAACCTGGTGCCACTGGTGCCACGTAATGGACCAGGAGGCATACTCTGACCAGCGCGTCATCGACTTGGTCAACGACCACTTTGTTCCGGTGCGCGTCGACGTGGACCAGCGCCCCGACATATCCCTGCGCTACAACCAGGGGACTTATCCCTCAGTGGTTTTTCTGACGGGGGATGGAGAATTCCTCACGGGCAGGCCTTACACTCCTCCCGACGAAATGACCGCCCTGCTGGAGCAGGTATCCAGCGGTGAGATCGTTGCAGGTACAGCCCGCGCAGTTGACCACGCAGGAGGTGACAAGACGACCAGCGCCTCGGTCGATGCGGTGCTGGACCGTCTGGTGGAGCTGTACGACAGGGAGTTCGGCGGGTTCGGAGTGGAGCCCAAGCAGCCTCCGTGGGAGGCGCTGCAGTTTCTCACTGCGCGTTACGATATGACCGGGGACCGGGGTGCCCTTGAGATGGTGGAAAATACCTTGCAGGGCATGTGGCACGGCATCTACGACCGCAAGGACCAGGGCTTTTTCCGCTACGCTGTAAGCCGCGACTGGAAGGTGCCGCACTACGAAAAGATGCTTGTCAGCAACGCCAGCCTCGCAATGGCCTATACCGAGGCTTATAAAATCACCCGGAAAGGTATCTACAGGGCCGCAATACAGGGCATCCTGCACTTCCTGCTAAACACGCTCTACAGTCGCGAGGAAGGGCTGTTTTACGCCAGCCAGGACGCGGACGAGCCTTTTTACCAGATGTCCTGGAAAGACCGGGACGCAAACCAGGCGCCGCCAATCGACCGCACATTCTACGCGGGATGGAACGCCCTGTCGGCGCTGGCCCTGGTCCAAACCAGCGATGTCATCGGCCAGGTCAACCACAGGCAACTAGCAACCAACATCCTCGAAAAGCTGTGGTGGGAAAGCTGGAGCTCCTCCGGTGGTTTGGGGCGACGCGCGGGAGAATCCGGCCACGGCACACCGGTGTTGACCGACCAGGTGTATTTCCTTCGGGCGTGGCTGGCGCTGTACCAGTCCACTGGCCTGCAAGACTACCTGGCCCGGGCTGCGGAGATCGCCCGAACCACGGATAGACTGTTCGGCGCGCCCGGAGGGGGATGTTATGACACCACTCCGCCGCAGTCGTTCGAGGCGGGCTTCCTGCCCCGGGAGCAACCCGTGCTCGACAACGCTTGCTGGGCGGAGGCGCTTCTTGCCTTGGGCCACCTGACCGGAGACTCCGTATATTCGGATCAAGCGACAACCACATTAAGGGTCTTTGAGCCGGTGGTTCCCGGAAAGAGCTATCTCGGCGCCCATTCCTCGCGGCGGATGGAGGAGGACGAGGAGGCGCTGTTCCTGCCAGCGGGCGCAGCCTGGGGACGAGCGAGAGATATGGAGACTAGCGGGCCGGTAAGCCTGGTCCTGGTTGGCGATTCGTCCAGCGCGTCCTATCGTAGGCTGCACCGGGCTGCCCTGCGCGCTCCGGCCCCCCACCGTCTGGTGCAGCCGCTGGACTGGGACCGTGAAGCCGACCAGATCCGGGGCTTGGGATTCCCGCTGCGGAGAGAGGCGGCGTTGTACGCCTGCATGGGAGAACGCTGCCTGGCTCCCATCACCACGCCTCAGGAACTGCGGGAAATGGTCCGGGCCCGTCCGTGGGCAAACGGCATGCTTATGTAACGTAAGAGGTGCTCGAACTACTATTGCGATCAGAATCCGCCAATGGTTCCAAAGGCTCCCCATTGACGGATTCAAGTCAGCCCTGCAAGTGATCTGAGCTCGGCGTATGAGTACGCCGATTACGGTCTGGGCTACTCCCAGACTTGGGCTGCAATGGAGATGGCGCTCAGGGCAGCGGGATAGCCTGCGTATCCACCTGTCTGAATCAGGACCTCCACCATTTCCTCCTTGGAGAAACCCACGCGTGGGCCGGCCTGCAGGAAGTTTCGGAGTTGGGCATCGGCCCTTAAGGCGGTGAGAGCGGCGGTGGAACACACCACCCTCGATTTCAAGTCCAGGCCGGGGCGGAAAAAGATCTCCCCGAAACCAAACTGGTATGTGATCGTACGGAGGTCGGGAGCGAGGTCCATCAGGGCGTTGGAGTAGCCTCCCCGGTCCTGGGTGCCCACCAACTTTTCCCGGAGCTCTCGTCCCCGCTGCTCCATTTCCTCGAGGCTAACCTCGGGCACCTCGGTTTGGGGCACCTCGATGTCCCTTTCACTGAAGGCTTCGTGCGCCACCTCCAACGAGTTGACCGCCGAGGGGAACCCGGCGTAGATGGAACAGTGGATGGGCACCTCCTGGATCTCCTCCGCCCCCAGTCCCATGTTGAGCGCGCTGTGGACGTAGGTCTGGAACTGCGAGAGTCGCTGCAGCGTGGTCAGGACGGAAAGAGTCGCCAGCATCCGGTAGCGAATGTCCAGCCCTTGCCGTGCCCACACCGAGCCGAAGATCGACTCGCCAGTGTAATTCCTCAGACCCGGAATGTTGGCCACCGCCCTGGGCCTCGCGCGTTCCGGATAGGTACCGTGCTGCAGGCGCTCGCGGATCTCGTTTCCCCTACGCCTGAGTTCCTCGCGACTGGTCATAGTTCAGCTCTCCTGTTATCGATTGCTTTTCCCAAATTGCGGCCAAGTATACCCCATCGGGCAGTGGCCAATTCGAGGAAGCCTGGCAGCATGCCCGACGGTGTTAGAATACGGCGCAGCGACAATTCTGGGAGCGTTTGACTATGAACGTAAACGATGCGGTAGCCCGCATTCTGAAGACCGAAGGCGTCGAGTGGGTATCCTGCTTTCCCTCCAACAACCTGATCGAATCTGTGGCCAGCGAGGGTATTCGGACCGTCATGTTCCGCCAGGAAAGGGGAGCGTTGATGGCCGCCGACGGATACAGCAGGATGAACGACCGCCGTAAATTCGGGGTGGCAATCACGCAGGGCGGTCCTGGTTCGGAAAACTCGCACGGCGGCATTGCCCAGGCCTTTTCGGATAACATCCCCATCCTGTACCTGGCGGGCGGCCCTGCCCTGGGGCAGTATGCCGTGAGGCCGAACTTCTCGCCGGTGCGTTCCTACCAGTTGGTAACGAAGCACGCCGAGGTCATCACCGCGCCCGGACAGGTGGCCGGGGCGATGCGCCGGGCCTTCCACAACCTGCGCAACGGCCGGCCGGGCCCCGTGATCGTCGAGATTCCCGCCGACGTGGGTGGACAGGAGGTACCGGAGTCGGCCCTGACCTACCAATCGCCCAAGCGGCTGCTGCAGTCCCCCGAGCGTGGGGCTGTGGCCGAGGCGGCCAAGCTGCTTCTGAACGCCCGGAAACCCGTGATCTGGTCTGGGATGGGAGTGCTGTTTTCATCGGCGACCGAGGAATTGCGAGAACTGGCCGAGCTTACCCAGATTCCTGTTTACACGACCATGCCGGGAAAGTCATCCTTCGATGAGCGGCATCCGCTGTCGCTTGGGGCAGGGAGCGCGGCGACCTCGCTTCCGGCTCGCAAGTGGGTCCAGGAGTCCGACGTGCTGTTCGCCGTGGGGTCTAGCATGACCCGGACCAGCTACGGCCAACCCATCCCCGATGGCAAGGTGATCATCCACAACGTGGAGAGCATTGAGGACATCAACAAGGACTTTTACGTTGACGTCGGCCTTCCGGGTGACGCGAAGCTGACGCTGCAGGCGCTGGTGGACGAGGTAAAGGCCCAGGTCGGCGAGGCAGGAAGGCAGCCGAACGGCGTTGCAGAGGAGATCGCCGAGGTGCGCAGGGGATGGATGGCGGAGTGGCTGCCGCTGCTGGAGACGGACGAGGTGCCCATCGGAACGTACCGTGTGATCAATGAGATCGACCGAAACCTGGACAAAGACAACAGCACAATCACCCACGACGCCGGTGCGCCCCGGGACACGATACTGCCCTTCTACACGGCGACCACGCCGCACAGCTATATCGGCTGGGGCAAGTCCACGCACCTGGGCTACGGCATTCCGCTGATGATCGGGGCCAAGTTGGCCGATCCCAACCGCTTCTGCCTGAACTTCATGGGAGACGGCGCCTTCGGGATGTCGGGCCTGGACATCGAGACCTCGGTACGGGCCGGCGCGCCCATCACCACGGTGGTGCTGAACAACGGCGGGATGGCCACTTACCCCGGCGGATACCCGGTGGCCAACGAGCTGTTCGGGCTGACCCGCATGGGCGGCGACTATGCCATGATCGCGGAGGGAATGGGCGCAGTGGGCATTACAGTGACCCAGCCGTCGGAGATCGCACCGGCCCTCGTACGGGCGCAGCAGCTGAACCGCGACGGACGCACAGTGCTGCTGGACATTCACACGAACCTGGAGGGGCGGAGGTCCACTTACTAGCGAGCACTGACCTTTGTAAATCAGTCTGCCCAAATCCGGAATCCCCAGTTCAGGAGATCAGAAATGACGATACCCGGAACGCCACCGGTTGCCACCGACCTGGTGCATCACATCGGAATCGCCGTATCCAGCCTCGACGAGAGCATCGAGTTTTACCGTGGCCTGTTCGGCTTCAAGCCCGGCAAGATCATCGTGCGGGAGGACATCGGCGTTCGCGGCTGCTTCGTCCCGGTCGGGGAGACCAACCTTGAGCTGCTGGAGGGCACCAGTCCTGACAGCCTGATAACAACCCACATCGCAAGCAGGGGCGAGGGCCTTCACCACGTCTGCTTCGAGGTGGAGGGAATCGCCGACAAGCTGCAGACGCTGGATGAAATGGGCGTGCGCCTCATTGACAAGGTGCCCCGGACCGGGCTGATGGGGGGAGACATCGGGTTCATGCACCCGTCGGCAGCGCGGGGCGTCTTGATAGAGTTGGCCCAGCACAGCCACTAACTCCGCGCTAAGGGTGCCCTTAAGGGGGGCGAGGTAAGTCACTGAACGCCTGCCCAATGGCCGGGGGTGAGCAGTAGTTTCTGCTCCGCTCCCGGCCTTTTGCATTCCAGACTTTGCATTCCCGGGAGTAGCGCGATGAGCGCCCGCATAGGACTCACTAACCGTGTTGCATTTTGTTGCATTTTCGCCTTTGGTATCACCCGTCTTTCATGGCGCCGGTTTGCTTACGTCCCGAACCGGGTTGCTCCAGTCAGCCGTTGCAAACAGGGAGGTATACGGCTTGATGTAAAGTGTGGCCGGGGTGTGCACCCCACAGCCGACCAATAGCTGAGTTCCGAGGAGGACGGTCATGACAGTACTGGCAGACTATGCGAACAAGTATGAAACGGTCAGTGTGGAAAGGGAGGACGGGATCCTGCAGGTAACTTTTCACTCGGGGGACGGGAGCCTGCTCTGGGGCGAGGCCGCCCATCGCGAGCTGGGTTACGCCTTCGCCGACATCGGTGCCGACCCTGACAACAAGGTCGTTATTCTGACCGGCACAGGAGACGACTACTGCGCCAACTTTGAGCCCAACAGGCCCACTCGCCGGATGCCCAAGGACTGGGACAAGACCTACTGGGAAGGGAAGCGCCTGCTGATCAATCTGCTGGAGATCGAGGTCCCCGTAATCGGCGCCGTCAACGGTCCGGCTACCATCCACGCCGAGATTCCGGTAATGTCGGACATCGTCCTCGCGTCGGAGACGGCCACTTTCCAGGACGCTCCCCACTTCCCGCGCGGTGTTGTGCCGGGGGACGGGGTTCACGTGGTGTGGCCGCTGTTGCTCGGACAGAACCGGGGGCGGTACTTCCTCCTCACCGGACAGACACTCTCGGCCCAGGAGGCGCTGGATCTGGGCGTGGTGGCCGAGGTGCTCCCAGGCGACCGCCTGCTGCCCAGGGCGTGGGAGTTGGCCCGGCAACTGGCGGAGAGGCCTCCGTTGACACTGCGCTACAGCCGGGTCGCGCTCACACTGCAGATGAAGCGCCAGATGCAGGACATGCTGGGGTACGGTCTGGCTATCGAGGGCCTCGCGGCCGTCGACGTGTCCCTTTCCCAGGAGTAGAACGGCGTAGGGACGCTTCGCAGGCCCCTTCGAGAGAGGGGCCTGCTCTTGGCCCACTAAAGCGTACCGGCGGCGCCCAGTCTTGTATGGTGCGCTGGCGCTAGCCTTGGCAATAACGCGCGTGGTCTGTGGGACGGACAAGGCGGAACCAACAACTGCCGCCAAACCGACAGCCGCAGCGGCCACCCCGCAACCGAGGCGACCTAGGAGGCGGCGCCCACGGGGGCTCCGGCTGCAGGAAAAAAGAGTCATACCAATATACCGATTACAACCGAGGTCCTGTCCCGGCTGCTGCTCCCTCGCCGGAGCCGGTAGCCGACGGCTTCCCGGCTCCGGGCGTCGGCAGCGTTCCTGGATCGGTGGGGAAGTTCACCATCGCGGTGGACGGATGGGGCTGGGATGACCTCAATCCCGTGCAGATGCAGAAGGTCAATTTACGCAGGACTACATCAAGAGGGGGTTCCGTTTCACCATTCACCCTGATGCATATGGCATGGCGGCTCTCCCATGACGATCAAGGGAACTTCGGGACTAGCGCTCTCCGAAACCCGCGCCTCCCGTGATCCAAGGACCTTCGGTAGCTTGTCGCCCCCGATCCACGGTGGCCCTGGCAAGGTGGCCGGAATAATACTGCGGAGGGGACGATGAACGGCGCCGGATGCCGGTTGTTAAGCTACCGGATATGACCTAAACCAAAGCCAAGGTGGGATGTGCATATGGCTGGTGATGGGGACCTGGATTGGGGTTACGCAGGAACTCCTCTGCCCTTGATTGCAGGATGGTCCGGCAGCGGCGCTTGACCTCCTCTTTCCGCCCGGCCAGCGCCTCCAAGAAGTTGCCGACTTTCTCCTGCACCAGGGCTTTGGTCCCCAGGCACAGGTTTCCGGTGGCCTCCTCTCGCGCCCAGCCCCAGATGGCCTCATCAGCGTTGAAATCCGGGCTGTAGCCTGGCAGGTTCACCAGACGCAGGTTCAGTCCCGGCGTCTGGAGATACTCCCTCACTGCCTCGCCGCGGTGGGCCGGGGCATTGTCCCAGATCACGTTCAGCCTCTCGGTGTGCCTTTCCCGCAACTGCCCCAAGAAGGCTGCCGACGTTCCTGAGTTGCTGTTCCCTTCCAGTTCCATCCATTCCACCTCACCGGTCTCCAAGCACACCGCCGAATAGTAACTGGCCTTCTCTCCGTACCTCGGACTGCTGGAATCCACCAATGCCGGCTCTCCCCTAAGCACCCACTTGCCCCGCAACTCGGCGTCGGCTCGAAAGTGGGCCTCGTCGGCAAAGAATGTCTTGGCTTTGCTTTGACACGCCTCCTCCATCAGGGCCGCGTACTCCGCCACGAAGGACTCCCGCCTGACCTCATCCGCCTTGAGCAGCCGTTTCTTGGGACGCTTGAAGGCGAAGCCCAGCCGGTGCAGCCAGTTCAGACAACTGCTACGGCTCAGGCTGATGCCGCGCCGTTCCCAGACAAACCGGTTCACCACCCTCCAGTTCCAGTTGGCCATTTCAATACCCGCCGCCCCTGGCAACTCCTGCACCGCCCCTGTCAGTGCCGCCTGCTCCGCCTCGCCGAGGGCGGGGGGGAACCTCCGGTCTGCTCGAATATCAGGGCCTCCGGACCGCCCTCCCCGAAGGCAGCGGCCCACCGGCCTATGGTGTGGGGGTCCCGTCCCAGTGCCTCCGCAGTGGACCATGCCGTCCAGCCTTGGGCCAGCAGCCAGACGGCGTGCCAGCGTTCACGCTCCCTTGGCGTGGGCGCCAGAATCATCCTCCGGTGCAGGTCCCTTGTATCCATCTCCCACTGCTCAAGAAACCGGTCATCTCCCTCACACTCATCACCAACCCCCACAACTCCTGAGACCAGTTAATCCAGTTACCTCACAAATCTACCCTATGTGTCTGCACATTTCACCTTGGCTTTGGTTTAGTATGGCGTTAGTATCGAGTCAAATAGGTGCAATTTCCTGTAAAAACTCCGAAAACTGGATAGCAGGAGCAACGTAGTGGCAGATTCAGGACAGATTGGCCCTGATGCGGACACCTTGCGTATCGCCATGGACCGGCTGGGCGTCGGCCAACTGGACGAGGCGTGGCTGGACAGGTTTGCCGTGGAGTTGCAAGGCCTCGTTGAGATGAGTCGCAAACTGGACGAGCTTGACCTCAGCGCGGAGCAACCGGCCAACATATTCATCAACACGGGAGAGAATCTCTGATGGCAGCTCAAGATCTGACCAGGCTCTCTATTGCCGAGGTTGCCGATTTGATCAGGTCATCACAGGTTTCTCCCGTGGACCTGGTTGACACTACCGTGGCCCGGATCGAGGAACTGGACGGGACCATAAACTCATACATCACGGTAATGGAGGACCAGGCGAGACGCTCCGCCCAGGAGGCCGAGCGCAGAATCAGGGCTGGCGAATACCTCGGGCCGCTCCACGGTATACCCCTTGGCCTCAAGGACATTATCGACACCAAGGACGTGCTCACCACCAACGGTTCGAAGGTGCACGCCAACAATGTGCCGGACCAGGACGCCGTGGTGACGCAACGTTTGGCCGAAGCGGGTGCGGTCATCATTGGCAAGCAAGGTTGCTACGAATACGCCTGTTCTCCCCCAAACCCTCTCTACGGGCCATCCCGAAATCCTTGGGACACCAACAGGGACACGGGGGGTTCCAGCTCGGGCACCGGGGCCGCCATCGCCTCCTACATGTGCTACGGCGGCATCGGCACCGACACCGGCGGCTCCATCCGCAACCCTGCCGGAGTGTGCGGGATTGTCGGCCTGAAGCAGAGCTACGGGCGGGCCAGCAGGCGTGGCGTGTTCCCTCTCTGCTGGTCCCTGGACCACGCGGGTCCAATGGCCAGGACTGTCGAGGACTGCGCCATCATCCTGCAGGCCATCGCGGGCCACGACCCCGGCGATCCCTCCACGGTGGACGTGCCAGTGCCTGACTACCGCCAAGCGCTGACGGGGGACGTGCGAGGAATGCGGGCTGGTGTGCCCACCAACTATTTCTTCGACGGTGTCCAGCCGGAGGTGGAACAATCGGTCAGGCAGGCGATAAGTACGCTGGAAAGCGCGGGAATGGTCGTGGAGGAGGTCACCATCCCTTACGGCGAATACATCATGCCCGCGTGGTGGACGGTCTTCTCCTCCGAATCCGCGGCGATACACGCGCCCCTGATCCAGGAAAGGGCGGAGGACTACTCTCTCGGCGTGTTGAACACCGTGGGGCCCGGCTCGTTCCTGAGCAGCAGCACGGTCTTCAAGGGCCAGCAGGCCCGGCGCGCAATCACACGGGGAATGAACGAGGTGCTGCAGAAGGTCGACGTGATTCTGACGCCGGCAGTGCCCATCGTGGCGTGGCCGCTGGGAGGTATGCACGAACTGGGTAGCACCGTAGTGGAGGCGCTGACAAAGCTGGCTTTCACCACAGCGGCCTTCAACCTGACCGGCCACCCGGCAATCTCGGTCCCCTGCGGCCTCAACTCCCAGGGCCTCCCCATCGGACTGCAGATCGCAGGAAGGCCCTTCGACGAGGAAATGGTGCTCCGGGTGGCGCATGTATACGAATCGCTGGGCCCGAACCTGGCCGCTCCGGTGTGATTCCGGGATTCCGCAAACTTGGGGATACATGCGGCCGGCGCTTCGACTGGCGTACGCCCTACCATACCAGCCTGTTCCGCGGTAGAACCCTCGCAGGTAAGCAATCTGGCCGCCGTGGGCAACGCTTTCCAGCACCAGCTGGCCCAGCGCGGTATTCAGCGTGTGTTCCTGTCGCAGTGCCGTGGGAGGGAATACGACTCGCTTTTCCATGTCGTCGTCAGACAGCGACTGCACGTATTCCCGGGTGATGGCTTTCGCCGCCTCGAAGTAGCCGATCTGCACTTCTTTGGCGGGGGGCTTCCAAACGGCCAGGTCGGCGCCCCTGCCAAGCCCCTCCACGTTGTCAGTGAGGCCGAACTTCTCGCACCAGCCATCGGCGAACCACAGTTCCGTCTTGGACTGGAGCCGGTGCATGATGAACATGTCCGTGACCCGGCTGATGTGGCCAAAGATCCATGAAATGGAGTTGCTGTCGGGGTTCGGCAGACGGGCCATTGTCTCGTAATCCAGTTCGGAGATTGCGGCCTCCACCATCTCCCAGTTTCGTTCCAGGGGATACATTATCGAATCTGTGGCTGCCACTTTCCGCTCCTTGAATGCTCGAAATTAACGCCAGCGCAGGCGGGCAGTGAGTCATACGTGAGACCGGGCGATACTAGCACATCGACTTGCGTAGAGTCCGCGGGATTTCGCTTTAGTTCAATGCTTTGACACACAGCAGGCCCATACTCCTCAAACATTGGTCGCCCGCTGATCTGGGCGCTCCCGTTGGGCCATCATTTTGTATTGCCAGATGAGGAAGGAGGACAGAACGCGGTAGCGATTGACGACGGCTGCGGGGTTGCTACTTCTCTGTCTCCGATTACAATTGGCGGCGTTGTACTGCCGTTGGCGATACCTGATCAAACGATTACGAACGAAAGGAGCGGGTTTATGCCTGAGATTGAGGGAAAGCTGAAGGAACTGGGTTACGAGTTGCCGCCGCCCCGGACTCCGGGAGCTGGCAACATCATCCCCTTCGTCCGCACCGGCAACCTGGTTTACCTGTCGGGCACAGGCCCGGGGCTGCCCGGCGGCGGGCTGCTGCACGTCGGCAAGCTGGGCGGGGACGTATCCGTGGAGCAGGGATACGACTGCGCCAGGCAGACCATGCTGAACCTGCTGACCAACCTCAAGGGCGCCATCGGCGACCTAGACAAGGTGACCAGGATCGTCAAGCTGCTGGCCATGGTCAACTCCACGCCGGACTTCGGCGACACGCCGCTGGTGGCCAACGGCGCCTCCGACCTGCTGATCAACATCTACGGCGAGCGGGGCCGCCATGCCAGGTCCGCAGTGGGAATGGCCACCCTTCCCGGCGGAATGCCGATTGAGATCGAGATGATCGTCGAGGTCGAGGACTGAGGGAAGCATCGCTTACTCCTCGCTCAAAGGTGTGATGTAATTTAAGAGGCTTTTCAACGCAGAGGGCACAGAGGAAACGCTGAGAACGCGGAAAGAATCAGGGAATCAAATTGCCTCCATGTCGTCTGCGTCACCCTCTGCGTGCTCTGCGTTGAACAAGGCCATTTGCGTCACGCGTTTCAAGGGAAAGGAAAAACCGGAAAGCCCCTGGCCGCAAGCCGCAAGAGGTGGACGCGATGGCGCTTGGAGACAACTTCGGAGTCCTGCTTCCCACGAGGGGCATATTGGTCTACGCCGGCAGCAACGGGCCCAGGGTGGAACAGGTCTGGCAAATGGCCGAGTCCGCAGAACGGGCCGGCTACGACTCAGTGTGGGTTGGGGACAGCATCACCTCCAAGCCACGCCTGGAGCCGCTCACTGCCATGGCGGCCGTTGCCGCCCGCACCAGCCGCGTCAAGATCGGCACAGCGGTCCTGCTGAATGCTCTGCGCCATCCTGTCCACTTGGCCCACGCTGCGGCCACCATCGACAACATCTCCGGTGGGCGTACTATCCTTGGCCTGGGCGCCGGTCGCGGCAACAACCAGATGTTCGTCGCCGAGCATGCCGCCGTAGGCGTTCCGATAATGGAGCGAGCGCCACGTATGGAGGAGAGCATCAGGGCCATGCGGGCGCTCTGGACGGGAGAGCCCGTCAGCAGCGACGGCGAGTTCTACCCGCTGGAGGATGTTGAGCTGGAACCGCGCCCCGTCCAGCCGTCGATACCCTTGTGGATTTCCAGCAACTGGGTACGCCGCGGTCTTGCCAGGGTCGCCCAACTCGGAGACGCATGGATCACGAACGTTCCGACGGTGGAGCTGTTCGACCAGTGCTGGGACAGGATCGCCCAGTGCGCCGGAGAAATGGGCCGCGACCCGGACAACATCGGCCGGTGTCTGTACATCTCCGTCAACCTGAACGATGACGCCAACGCTGCTCTAGCCGAGGGCGACCGGTACATGCAGGCTTACTACAGCATCCCCTACGATGTCATCAGCAAGAACCTGCTGTGCGTCTTCGATACTGTCCAGAAGTGCATCGACACCATACGGGCCTACAGGGAGAGCGGCGCCGACTACTTCATCGTCCGGTTCGCCTCTCCGGACCAGACTCGCCAGATGGCCCGGTTCACCGAGGAGGTCCTTCCCGCCGTCGCCTGACGGGAACCGCCGTCAGCCCCTGCGGTCAGCGTACTCGGACTTCGCCGCCTCCACCAGCGACGCATTCCGCAACAGATCGCTGGCCGTCAGGCTCAGGGCCTTGGCCACCACGAGGGCGTTGGACAGGGCGAAATCGGTTACGGCTGTCTCCTGCATCTGCCTGGTATGCGATGGAACAGGCGTCTCGCTGACCGCATACCGCAACTCGAAGCCCGGCATGGCCTGGCTGACATTGCCGAAGTCGGTGGAAGCTCCGCTGCCCGGGCGTCCCGGTATGGGGTCATCCAGCCTCATTCCCAGCGCTTGCGCGTTGGCTGCCATGGCCTGGGCCAAGGCTACGTTGGGCTGGACGTTCTCGTAGAAGGGATAGAATTCCTCTATTTCAAGGCGCGACCCGGTCATGGCCGCCGCTCCCTCCGCCACCGCTCGCACCTTGCCCACCACCTCGTCGCTCAGGTATCGGCCGTCCCTGGAACGCAGCATGAAGTTGGCAGCTGCGAACTCAGGCACCACGTTGGGCGCCGTGCCTCCGTCGGTGATGACTCCGTGGAGGCGAACGTCGTCCCGCAGGTGCTGGCGCATCGCGTCGATGCCGGTGAACAGGTGGATGACCGCGTTCAACGCGTTGATGCCTGCCTCCGGATAGGCCGCGGCGTGGGCAGCCTTGCCGTGGTACATGTACCGGTAGCCGACCATGGCCAGGCTCCAGCTCTCTCCCTTCGGGGATGCCGCCGGTACTATGGTGCGGTTGGAGAACGGGTGCGACGACAGCGTGGCGTCGACGCCTTCGAACACCCCGGCCTCCAGGAGCCGTATCTTGCCGCCGCCTCCCTCCTCGGCGGGTGTGCCGATGACCACCACGCGGCCAGGGAGGTCCTGGGCATTGGACTGCAGACCCAGGGCCGCGCCCATGGCGGCCATGGCGATGAGGTTGTGCCCGCAACCGTGGCCTATCTCCGGCAGCGCATCGTACTCGGCGAGGACGGCGATGGTCGGGCCCTCGCCTCCGCCGCCAGGAATGGTGGCCCTGAAGGCGGTGTCGATGCCGCCAATTCCCCGCTCCACCGTCAGTTCATGCTTTTCAAGGAACCCGGCCAGGGCATCGGAAGAGTAGTATTCCTCGTAGTTAAGCTCCGGATGGGCATGGACGTCTTTGGAGAGGTCGAACAGTGCCTGCTTTGAGGCCTCAATGGTGGAGTTAGACCGCTCGGCCAGTTGGTCTTTGGAGGCATTATGCTGGCTGGTCATAGCGTGTATTCTCCTTCGCGGGGGAGGTTGGGGAATCCCTGTCTGAGGGTGTCATGGTTGGTTCGCTACGTGTTTTAAACTTTGCAGCACGTACACCGCTTTTCGCAAAATTGGCTCAGACCGTGATAGCACAGGCGGCAGATTTCGGGATGGTCGATTGCAGGAACCTTCACACAACACCCTATTGGGCCATCGCTGACATATTGAACCTATAAAACGCATTCCGTCCTTGTGCTCCCCTAATCCTCAGCCGCTGTGTCAATGGGCACAATCTCAAGATCCTGGACAACAGGGTCGCCAGCTTGAACAAAGGAATCCTCCTCGTCCAATTCCGCGATGGCGGCATCGTCTATCTTCAAAGTCTCATAGCGGGTTTCCCATCTGGGTGGCTCAAACAATGTGGTAAAGGGCACTCCTCTGCCGCCCACATTTACCCTCTTGCTACGGTATGTTGATGCAACGGCGATGCGCTCTTGCACCGCTATGACTTTAACGGTTGTTTTGACTGATTCCACAGAGCCTAACGATTCACCGGTATCGGGGTCTTTGATTTCAGAGCCTTTCGTACTGAGAATCTTAAAGATCATCCCAATCTCAACCCCGTTATCCGTCCCCTTGTTTATGGCAACCTCCCGTGTATTGAGAACACGAGCAATTTTGCCGCGAATGGGTTCAGCCGGACTAATCATTCCTCGCACTTCTCCTTTCAATTTCTGCGACTTCCTCGGGAACGATGTCTCTCCAATCCTCAATGGCGTCCTGTCCGGTTGCAATATGTTCGTTCACCAAGGCCTGGATTAGGTCCAGTCTATGGTCTGGGCCCTCCTCCTTAAGTTCCTCAATTTTCTCAGATAAACGATACAGACTACTGTACAAAGCAGCCACCCGTCTGAATGCAGCGCGGGCGTGGGGTCTGACTACGTCCAGGGCGCCAGCTCCTGCCGAATTTCTACCAAAAATGTATGACCCGAGAAGACCAGTCCCGGAAATCAAGATCTGAAACAATGTATTCTCGACCGGGGACATACTCCTAAAGAAGTTAAGAATGACGAACGCAATGGCTGCGATCGCGAATACCGTCAGAAGGGGAACATGTGGGTTAATTTTCATCATACGGCACCACGCGCGACAATACTCGCAATACCTTCCGGTTAGACCTTCTAACACGGCGGGTCAACCGTTCACCTCTCACGATATTATCCTATCATCTCCCCTAGCCTAATTGAATTAAGGCGGACCTGTACGCTCCACTGCACGACCCGCTAAATTTCATACACATATTGGAGGCCAATATGACAGACGCGTCACTGATAACCATTCCCGCCCGGAAGGGGAAGGCGGCGATTGTATCCAGGGGTCAGAACGTCAGGGTGATCAATACCCATGGGCAGCAGGTCGTTGACACCTGGGCGTTCCGGAGGGACGAACTCACCGAGTTCATGTCGATGGAGCATTCCCGTACAGCCCTGGGGCGCATCATGCCCATCACCGGTCAATCCATGGTGACCAACCGGAGACGGCCAATACTGACCCTGGCCGAGGACACTTCGGGAGGAATTCACGACACGCTGCTGGCAGCGTGCGACCGGTATCGTTACGAGCTTCTGGGTTGCGAGGGATTCCACGACAACTGCACCGACAACCTGAGCGCGGCGCTCTCGGAGTTGGGGCTGACGCCACCGGAAACCCCAAGTCCATGGAACCTGTTCATGAACATCCCGGTGGGTGCCGACGGCTCAGTGACCTTCGAACCGCCGGTGTCCAAGCCCGGGGATTACGTCACGCTGCTGGCTGAGATGGACTGCGTCGTCGTGTTCTCTGCCTGCCCGCAAGACGTGGTGCCGATCAACGGCGTCGACTGCGTTCCCACCGAGGCCCACTTCCAGGTGATCTAGAGTATCTCCGGAACAGCTGCTGCCGCTGCCGTCAGTCAGAGGTACGGCAATGTATCGGTGATCGTCTTTCCCCGATCAATGACACGGCGCAGACGCATTGGAAACGCCCAAGGGTTTTCGCATCCTGTACCGCGCTCGGAATAGATATAGCAAGGCAACCTCACATTATCTCCCAGGCTCTGCCGAAGGGATTTCCGGCAAGGGCGGAGCAGTTGCAATTCCCCCAGATACCCGGGGCCCCAGACTCGTCGCATAAGCTTGCCCTGTGTCAACACGCATTCCACCCTGGCGGAGCGCTTAACAGGTAGGCCATACCCCGTTGCGGCGAAGGGCACAGGGCTCCCTGAATCCGTTACGGCGTGTCCTGTATAGTGTCCGGCCACATTACCGTACGCATAAAATTTGGGGGGTCCGACCAGGAATGCGCTCGTCTCCTTCCTATCCGGAGAGGACTATGACCAGAACGTCACAATCGCGGGAGAGCCGTTGTGTCAATTCAAACCCTCCCGCTCTTTGGGACGGCAGGTCAGCTGAGGTGAATGGAATCCCACCCCTGCCATCCTCCGTGGAAAGGCAGATTTCAAGCATGGCTCGGGGCCGCCCAAATCATGCGTTTGGCGGGCGCTGCTGGTGCCAGGTGGTTGCCCTCTCGTAGGCGTAGGCGACATTCAGCACGGTCTGGTCTGCCCCGGGGCGTCCGCCAATCTGCAGACCGATGGGCAACCCCTCGTCGCTGAGCCCGCAGGGGATGGAAACCGCGGGGGCGCTGGCAAGGTTGAACGTCCGGGTCTGCAGGTAGGGCATTGGCATCGCGTCTTCCTTGCTGGTGCGAACCGGGTCCTCCACGATTGGCTGAGCAGCCACGCTGGCTGTGGGGGTTACCAGCACGTCGTACCGCTCCAGGGCCTCGTGTACCTGGTTGCGGAACATGGTGCGCAGTTTCTGTGCCTTCTGATAGGCGTAGGCGGGAAATATGCTGCCGGTCAGGAGGCCGATGCGGTTGTTGTGACCGTAGTCCTGCAACCGCTCGTGCACCCAATCCTTCATGTTCAGCGCCGGCTCCACCACCAGCGGCACCTGGGACAGAACGGCCCCGTGGGCGGTCAGAGGGATGGAAACATGTTCCACAGTGGCTCCCAGTTCCCCCAGTACGCCGAGGGCTCTCAGCACCGCATTTCGGGTATCGCTGGCGACGTTCTCGTCATCCATCTGTTCGCTGATCACGCCGATGCGGAGTCCCTGGATGTCGGCGTTCAGACCGGAACGGAAGTCGGGCACAGGCCGGTTCCAGGTGTAGGAGTCGCGCTCGTCGTGCCCAGCGATGGCGGTGAGGGTGATGGCGGCATCTTCCACGGTCCGGGAAATCGGCCCGGCGGTATCCATCGACCAGACCCCGGTCATAACACCATAGCGGCTGACCAGGCCCCAGGTGGGCCGGTGCCCTACCAGCCCGCACCAGGTTGCCGGAAACCTTATGGAGCCTCCGGTGTCCTCCCCCAATGACGTGGCGCAGAGAAAAGCTGCCGTGGCGGCGCCGGAACCGCCGCTGGAGCCGCCCGTCCGCCGGTCGAGGTTCCACGGGTTCCGAGGAGGGCTGAACCGTTCGAACCCGCCTCCCATGGCAAACTCGGTCATGTTGGTCTTGCCCAGCAGGACCGCGCCCGACCGCTTGAGGTTGGCGATGATTGTGGCGTCCTCGTCCGGAATGAAGTCCGCGAGGATGCGGGTGCCGCCGGTGGTGCGTATGCCCCTGGTCCAGAACTGGTCCTTGACGGCCACGGGTATCCCGTGCATCGGCCCGCGATATTCGCCCCGAGCGATGGCCTGCTCCGCGTCGCGGGCAGCCTGCAGGGCCTCGCCCCGGCTGACAGCCAAGTAGGCGTTGAACTTGAAATCCAGCCCATCTATGCGGTCCAGGTATGCCTGGGTTACCTCAACCGGGGAGACCTCACGAGACTCGATCAAGCGTGAAAGTTCTGCCACCGTCAGAAAAGGTATCTCCTGCGGGCTCATGGTCATCCCTCCTATTACTGGCTCGGTCTGCCCCTCCGGCAACTCGACTTCTGCCGTGAAGCTACATCAGCACCCCAGATTAGTCCAGCGGCGACCCCACAATGGCAAATCCCGCGAAGTGAGTTTCACTGCTGCCTGAACCCGCCACAGGCCGCAGGGCTGGGCGAGTTCGACCCCTCGGACCGCTTCCTCGAAGTGCCGCTGCTCAGTGTTATGAAGTAAGATGCAGGCATCGGGCGCAAAATTGTTGCCGGCCCAATCAGGAGGTCCCAGGTGTACAAGATCGGGATAGACGTTGGTGGCACTTTTACCGACTTCGTCGTGGTTGAGGAAGGAGGCCAGCCCCAGTTCTTCAAGACGCAGTCCACCCCAGATGACCCCTCCATAGGCGTCATGACCGGACTGCAGGAAATTTCGAATGCTTATGGACTGTCCCTGGACCGGTTGCTTGGCGACACGGGCCTCGTGATCCATGGATCGACCGTTGCCACCAATACGTTGGTGGAACGAAAAGGGGCCAAGGTGGGGCTCATTACCACCGACGGCTTCCGCGACTTGCTTGAGATGCGGGAGGGACTGAAAGAGGACCGCTACAACCTGCGAATGCAGCCAGTCGAGCCGCTGGCGGCACGCTACATGCGCGCGGGCATCCCCGAGCGAATCCGGGCCAACGGCAGGGTGGAGCGGCCGCTGGACGAGGACGCGCTGGCGAGGAACCTCGATTACCTGGTCCAGGAAGGGGCCGAGGCGCTGGCCGTCTGTTTCCTGTTTTCCTACCTGAACCCCTCCCACGAGCAAAAGGCTGCTGAGATCATACGCAGCCGCTTTCCCGACCTGTACACCTCCCTGTCCCATGAGGTCATTCCCCAGATCAAGGAGTTCGACCGCCTGAGCACAACGGTCATCAACTCCTACGTAGGCCCGGTGTTCAGCCGCTACCTGTGGCATCTTGCCGAGCGGTTCGAGGCATACCCCCAGCTTAGGGACGTGCTGATCATGCAGTCCAACGGCGGGGTGGCGCCCATAAACGACTCCAGCCGCATGGCCGTGCGGGCCATCCTCTCCGGCCCGGCGGGAGGAGTCAGCGCAGCCGCGTACATCGGCCAATTGCTGGAAGAACGCAAAATCATAGCTTTCGACATGGGGGGAACCAGCACGGACATTTCGCTGATCGAGAACGGGGTTCCCCACATCACCAACGAGAAGTTCGAGGCAGGCTGGAAGATCGCCGCCCCGATGATCGACATCCACACCCTGGGCGCCGGAGGAGGAAGCATCGCCAGGGTGGATGAGGGCGGAATCCTCCACGTCGGCCCGGAAAGTGCCGGGGCGGAGCCCGGCCCCGCATGCTATGGAAAGGGCGGAGAAAGGCCCACCGTCACCGACGCCAGCCTTGTATTGGGGTACCTGGACGCCAGCAATTTCCTGGGTGGCAGGGCCAGCCTGGACACGGCGGCCGCTGAACACGCCCTGACCAATCGCGTGGCCGCGCCACTAAGTCTCGCCGACGCTGAGGGGGCGTTCGGAGTGTTCAAGGTAGTTTGCACGACTATCGCCGAGGGCATAAGGCTCATGTCGGTGCAGCGGGGCGTCGACCCACGGGAATTCACAATTATGGGATTCGGCGGTGCCTCCGGTCTCCACGCGTCCGAGGTCGCACGGCAGTTGCAGGTGGAAAAGGTGTACATTCCTGCATCAGCGCCGGTGCTGTCCGCCTACGGAATGCTGAACACCGACATCAAGTACGACTATTTCCGGTCGTATCCGGTGAGCCTGGACCGGGCCAATCTGGACGAGCTCCGGTCGATCCTCGACGAACTTGGGAACCAGGGGCGGGACAAGCTCTTCGATCAGGGCGTGGCCCCCGAAGAGGTGGAGATTCAGTACTCCGCAGACATGCGGTACCTGGACCAGATCTACGAGGTCACTGTGCCGCTCCCCGATCAGGACCTGCCGGACCCGGAATTCATCGCCCGTTTGACGGCCAATTTCCACCGTAGGTACCAGGAGCTCTACTCCTACAACCAGCAAGACCAGGAGGTGCGGCTGGTCACGGTGCGGGTAGCTGCGGTCGGCAAGCTTCCCCGAATTGCCCAGCTTGACCGCACTGGGGAGGGGAACACGGCCAACCCCTCCGGCTCCCGCCGTGTCTACATGGGTGAGTGGCTGGAGGCGTCGATTTATGCCGCCGATTCGCTGTCGGCCGGGACCGAAATAGCTGGCCCGGCGGTCCTGGAATCGGAGTTCACCACCATCCTCGTCTGGCCGGGCGATCACGCCACGGTCGATTCAATGGGCGGCGTCGAGCTGCGCGTGAGCCAGGAAGCCGTCCCTGTCGCGCAGGGGGAGTCTCCCGGTACTGCCGAATCAGATGGCCGGAAAACGCCCGTGCAGGACGACCCCATCACCCTGGCAGTGGTTGAGCATCGATTGGAGTCCATCGCCCAAGAAATGACGGAGGCCATGCTGCGCACAGCCATGTCGCAGATCCTCAACTCCAGCCGCGATTTCTCCACCGCGATTCTCGACAGAGATTCCCAGCTGGTGGCGCAGGGAGAGGGCATCCCGGTGCACATAAGCGCGCTGCCGGTGGCTGGAGCGGCCGTCCGGGAATACTTCGGCGATGATATCCACGACGGCGACCTGTTCATCCTCAACGACCCCTATTTCGGAGGCAGCCACCTGCCGGACATCACCATAATCCGGCCGGTTTTCTACCAGGGACAGTTGCTGTTTTACGGGGTGAACCGCGCCCACCACAGCGACGTTGGCGGCGGCACCCACGGGGGTTACAACCCGGGCGCCAACGAGATTTTCCAGGAGGGCATCCGCATACCGCCGTTGAGGCTCTACGACAAGGGCGTTCCCCGCAACGACCTGCTCCAGATGCTGTCGGCCAACGTTCGGCAACCGGAGAATTTCCTCGGCGACCTGAACGCCCAGATCGGGTCGGTAATGCTGGCCGCCCAGCGAATCCAATCGCTTCTAGCCGACTACGGCGCCGACCGGCTGATGGCGGTGGTGTCAGAGATCCTGGCCGCCACCGAGCGGCAGGTGCGCCAGTTCATCTCCGGGTGGCCCGACGGCGTGTACAAGGGGGAGTCGTTCGTCGACGATGACGGGTTCGACAGCAAGCTGGTGCCCATCCGGGCCAAGGTCACCATTGCCGGCGACTCCATGACCATCGATCTCAGCGAGTCCAGCCCCCAGGTCGAGGGGTTCATCAACAGCGCCTACGCCAACACCCGGTCGCTGGCCCACGCCGCGATCATGTACCTGGCGCCGATGGATGTTGCCCGAAACGAGGGTTCCATGCGGCCCGTGCAGATCGTTGCGCCGCGGGGACTTGTGGTCAACGCCAACCCTCCGGCGCCGGTGTGCATGAGTACCAACCACTGCGCCGAGGAGGTGGTCGAGGCGGTGTTCAAGGCATTGTCAACCGCCATTCCCGCTGCGGTATCCGCTGGGTTCTCCCGCCGGTTGCGATACGCCATAACGGGCCATGATCCCAGGACGGGCCGCAAGTTCATCTGGCACTTCTTCCTCGCCCGGGGAGGCGGCGGTGCCGCACAGGGCGTGGACGGCTGGTCCAACGTTGGAGAGATCAACGTGGCCGGAGGCATCCGCTCGCCCAGCATCGAAGTGACTGAGGAGCGGTTCCCGTTCTTCGTCGAGCGCCACGAACTGCGGCCCGATTCCGGTGGCATTGGCGCGTGGCGCGGCGGCCTCGGGGCGGTCTGCGACCTGGTCTACGAGGGTGAGGGCCCCGCCCTGCTCAACACCGCTGGCGACGGGGTGGTCGTGCCACCCTTCGGGCTGTTTGGCGCGGCCGACGGACTGCCGCACCACTACACGATCGTCTCCAATGGCTCTGAGCGTGTGCTCGGATCCAAGGAGGTGGGGGTCGTCGTCAATCCCGGCGATCACATCGTCTGCCTGTCCTCCGGCGGCGGCGGTTACGGCGAGCCGGGGGACCGGGACAAGGACGCGGCAATCTGGGACGCTAAGAACGGTTATGTGACCATTTAAGGAGCACCGGAGGGGCGGCCAGACACATTTAGTTCAATCCAGGATATGGATTTGATGGCAAGAGCCGTTGCCCTCTTGAACTGAGTCGTCCCAAACAACGTGTTCGCGTGTGTTTAGCGTGGCTGCGGGATAGCTAGTCTCCCCGGAAACCCGTGGAGGCGCAGACCACCGCTTTCACGGGCAAGGGAATGGCCCGGGTTTGGAAACCCGGGCCATCGCTTTGAATCCGGTATAGGGGACTATGATCTGTGCGGCGGGTTGCTCAAATATTCCGCTGCCTTGCGGAGTCCGAGTTCCCGCAGTCGCTTCGTGTCCTCCTCGGGAGTGGTTGCCGGTGGCATCGGCACTGTGGTGTCGATACAGAAGGTGGAGACCTGGTTGTTCTCATCCACCCCCAGGACCGTGGGCCCCTCGCCGGCCTCCACTGCTCTTATGTCTCGTCGCAACTGCCGACGGAACATGGTGACACCCCGGTCAGTCGCGCCCAGGTGCTCCAGCCCGTGAACGGCGATGGGACGCTGGCTGACCTGGGCCTCGAAGTCGCTGGGCTGCAGCTGCTGTTCCCGGAAGTCATCTGAAATGGGAAGTTGGGCCGGCAGCATCTGGTCGCGGTCCAGCCACCAAGCCGGTTCCCGCTCCTCGGTCTCGGAAATATGACGCAACTCCAGGACCATCGTACTGGTGTCGTCCCGGGGCACGATCCAGCGGGTCATCATGGGCCCGTCCAGTCCCTCAGCCGGCCCCTTGCCGTCATTCCAGGTGGGCGCTATTTGCTGCAGGTTCGGAAGGACGCACTCCGTGGTCCTCACCCATACGTTGTCGCCAACCCGTCGAGTGCCCATCGAGATCATCCCGGCGGGCGTTTCCAGAAATTCGAGGTTGGGTATGACACCGAACTCATCGGTGAACTGGGTCCCTGCGACTATGGTGTGCAGGAAGGAGGCGTGGACCGGGTCCATCGCATTCTCCAGGACCTGTAGCCAGTTGCACGGATAGTCGTACCGCTGGCCCGGCATCAGCCGGTATCCCTCGCGCTCGTAGGTATCGAGGATGGGGAAGTCGGGAATCTCTTCCGGAGGGCCCATGTAGGCGAATATGATGCCCTGGTACTCGTGGATCGGATATGCGCCGTGGCAGAGCCGGTCCTTGAAGGTGCTGCCTGCGGGCTCGCCGGGCGTCTCGAGAATGGTGCCGTCGACGTCGAAGAGCCAGCCGTGGTAGCAGCAGCGAATGCCGCGCTCGGAGACCAGTCCGAACGCCAGTGAAGTGCCTCGGTGGGGACAGTGGGCCTCGACCAGACCGATGCGGCCGCTGAAGTCACGGAAGGCCACCAGCTCCTCGCCGAGAATCTTGAGACCTACGGGAACATCGCCGAGCTCGTCGGCATAGCAGACAGGCTGCCAGAACCGCCGCAGGTACTCGCCAGCGGGCGTACCGGGGCCGATATGTGTCAACTCCGAATCTTCCTTGGGGACCTGCGAATGATAATAGGCGCTGTAGGTGGTGGACAGAAAGGGCGCTCGCGTGGTGGCCATTGCGTTCCTCCCTACGGATATCTTGGACGGTTGGCGGTAACAATACCCTCTCGGGCTGGCTCTTACAAGTTAGTGCAAAAGGCTACTCGACGAAGTAGTGGTACGGGGACATATGCGGCCATACTTCGGTGAAAAACAGGATGCCCAATGGCTGCTTTCAGCGTTCGGGTCGCTGTAAACGATCCCATGCCCTTGAGTAGCACCCCGCGACTCCGCTCCCAATCGAACCGCCGGTCAGTGTTCTCCTGGTCAGTGTTCTCCTGGAAGGTTGGGGGAATCTACGGTTCGCCCGCAATGTGAACCGGCGGTACCAGGCGCCTACCGCGGCAGGTGGCGCTCGATCCAGCGGCGCTCCTCCTCGTCATCGTCGAAGTAGATGAAGCGATGGAACAGTTTGGGCTGCTCCCTGGTCCGGCGCAGGTCATTGCGGTGGGCCAGGCTGCCAGAGCCGTCTGCTTTCAGGGTCTCCGGATCGATTACGACCCCATACTCGGAACGCGCTGATTCCAGGGAGACGAAGCCGCCACGAACATCTCTCTCGACAAGGTGAATTTCCCGCTCCAGGGGATCGCCCCATCCCCCACCGCCTGCCGTGTGGATTCTCACCATATCGCCGGCCTGCCATGGATTGTCGTCGGAGAATGGGCGGATCTCCTTTTCACCCTCACTGGATGGGTTCAGCACCACCCCGGAGGTACCGCCGGCCTTGCCTCCCGCGACGCCCCAAGCCGGAAAGCGGTGATTCTCCACCCGCAAACCGAAAGTCCCCTCCGGGGCCAGCAGCCGGACATCCCGGATGATCCCGCAGCCGCCCCGGTACTTGCCTGGGCCGCCCGAGTCCGGATTGATGGCGTACCGTTCCATTCGCAGGGGGTACTCCATGTCCATGAACTCTGCGGGGTAGTTTTCGTTGTGGCGGCTGTAGACGGCGTCGATTCCGTCGGCCTGGGGACGGGCGCCGTGCCCCACCGCGATGCCGTCGGTGCATAGCAGCCACTCCCCTGTCACCGCATCCTTCATCCGCCAGTAAGCGATGACGTAGACCGCCATTGCCGCCATGGTGTCGCCGCCGCTCGCCTTGGCCACCACGGCGCGGACGGCGTTCTTGAGCTTGGTGAATGTGTGGGCCCGGCAACCCAGCGCCGCCGGCCAGTGGGGCTGCAGGATGCTGCCGGGACGCAACTTGACCGCGTCCACCGACGCCAGTAACCCCTCGTTCATTGTCAGAGAGGGATCATACTGGTGGAAGTGCTGTCCGAAGTAGGCCGCTATGGTGCCGTCGCTGGCCATGAAGTTGATGGAGCCCGGGGCCTGGTCATCGCTGCCGGTGGCATCCAGCGTGATCCTGTCGCCCTGGCTGCTCAGCTCCAGGTGGAAGGAGTGCCACTCATCACCCACCCCGTCGTTGTCCATATAGTCGCGAGTGGAGTAGCTGCCCGGCGGTATCATCTCCAGCGTTTTCTGCCGGATGAATCCCGCCGTTTCCTCCTGGTCCTGCCGGATGGCTGCCAGGGTGGTCGCCTTGCCGAAGCGGCTGAAGATTTCCAGCACCCGTTCTTCGGCCCTTTGCGCCGCTGCCATGAGTGCCCGGCTGTCGCCCTCAAGGAGGTCGGGATAGCGGGAGTTGCGGAGGATGATGCGGTAAGCCTCGTCGTTCAGCTTTCCTTGGTCAACTATCTTGATGGGCGGCACCAGGGTGCCGTCGTGGAATATCTCAGTGTTGGCCGGTCCGATGCTCCCTGGTCTCGATCCTCCCAGGTCCCAGAAGTGAGCGAAGGAGTGGCAGTATGCAACCAGTTCCTCCTCAAAGAATACTGGCGTAATGAATACCATATCGGGCGTGTGGCTGATGCTTCCATGGGATATGTACGGGTCGTTGTACCAGTACACATCCCCGGAGTGCATCGACTCCGGTGGATAGCAGTCCCACACGCAGCCAAGTATGTCGCTGCCGAGCGTCTCGCCGTATATTTCCTTTCCGCGATGGTCCAGAAAGCTGACGGTGTAGTCCTTCTTTTCCCGGATGAAGGCCGACATGGCCGTCCGCTCGATAATCAGCTCGCATTCCAGCCGCGCCGACCGCAGGGAGCCGCGGATGAGCTGGAGCGTGATTGGGTCCACGGAGTTTCCGTGCGCCATGCTTTCATCCTCGACCGGGATCTTTGACATACCGTGGTTTCTCCTCACTACTGAAGTGCGCATCTGTGGAAGGCGCACCAGTTACCGTGTCAGGCAGCAGTTATGCGCGCCCTGCACCCGCCGCCGGCTACCCGCCTTCAGCGGCGATACAGGAATGTTCGGGAGCCTAACGCAGTGTCAGCGAGAAATCTCCCTTCTGGATGCTGATGGACGCTATGTCCTGCCTGCTGGTAAGCTCCCGCACCAAGTCAAGCACCGGCTTGTCCCTGGAGGGATAGTCGTAGGATTTGGGGCCGGCGGCCAGCACCTCGTCGACAGCCTGCTGGTTGGAGCTGAGAACCCGCAGCAGGAACTCCTCGTCTGTAAGGTCGGGGTCGTACTCCTTGCGCAGCTCCTCTATGGTGCGCTGCGGCGGCTGCCAGTCCAGCAGTTCCCTCGTCCTGGGCATCGCCATCACCCGCGCTTTCACGTCCGGGTCTACGGGAGCCGCCAGGTCCCCGTAGTGGCCCAGAACGTATTTGATGACCTCATCGGTGACAATACGGTACCGCTCGCCTGACGTGTGATTAAGGATGGCCTGGGCGCCGATGTACTGGGAAATCGGCGTTACCATTATGGGATATCCCAACTCCGTGCGAATGAGGGCTATCTCGTCCAGCAACGCGTCCAACTGGTGACCCAGTCCCCGCCGGGCCAGCTCGGCCGTGTAGTTGGACATCATCCCCCCAGGGACCTGGTGTTCGTATTGCCGCAGGTCATACTCCACCGGCGCTCCTTCCGGGAAACCCTCCCGCTTAGCCACGAACCGGAAATGCTCGGTCATTTCCTCCAGCGCCCTTTCGTCGATGTCGGTGGCATAACCCATGGACTTGACGTTGCGGAGGATG
This sequence comes from Dehalococcoidia bacterium, assembly GCA_965219395.1. Lineage (GTDB taxonomy): Bacteria > Chloroflexota > Dehalococcoidia > Lucifugimonadales > UBA3495 > VXOI01. The sequence goes on along the minus strand of CBDCNN010000002.1, from coordinate 1,256,745 downwards.
ACATCGGCGGACGGCTGCGATGGCCCGTTGGCCAGCGGCGCAACGGCGGTGTGAAGCGTGTCAACGCCCAGCTTCAGCGCATCCGTGTAGTAGACCGGCGCCAGACCGGTTGAGCAGTGTCCGTGGAGCTCCATTGGTATGCCGTCGATTTCCCTCATGACGGTCGGCACCAGGGTTCTCACCCGTTCCGGGGTCAGGAGGCCGTCCACGTCCTTGATGAAGATGCGTTCGGCCCCTGCTGCCGCCATCTCCCGCGCCTTCCGGGCGTAGTACTCATCGGTGTGTACCGGGCTGTAGGAATATATCAGCGCCACCATGGTGATCATTCCGGCGTCCTTGGACCACCTGATGGCCTTGGTTACCTGTTCGATATCGTGGTACGGGTCATTTATGCGAAGCCTGCCCGCTCCTGCCTCGCTGATTTTCTTGGCCCAGAACTCCGTTACCGAGTCCGGTACGTTGCCGAAGTTGCGCAGCACGCCGCCCACGATCAACGGTGTGTTGGGCATGGCCTCCGACATCAGCCTGATCCGCTCCCAGGGATTCTCCCGCTGGTTCCGCACACACCAGTCCATGCTTATCAGGGCCATGAAGTCCAGCGCCTCGAAGCCCACCTGGTCGATGACCGGAGCGATGGGCAGCATCATCGCCGTGGTCATCCGGCCGTTCCACAGGCTCTGATGGGCGTCCCTGAGCGTCGTGTCTACGAATGCCACCCGGTTCATTTCTGATCGCCTCCAATGTTTGCCACTTTTTCCAGCCACCCCGTGTTGACCTTTCCCGCGATGAAATCGGCCCGTTCCACCAGCGAGCCGAGGAAGGGGATGGTGGTGTCCACACCGGCCACATGGAAGTTGGCCAGCGCCCGTTGCAGCCGAGCTATCGCCTCCATACGGGTGTTGCCAGTAACAATCAACTTGGCCAGGAGGGAGTCATAGAACGGCGGAACTTTGTAGCCTGCGTAGCAGTGGCTGTCTATACGGATGCCGGGCCCCTCCGGCGGTTCCCACCGGGTTATCAGCCCGGGCGACGGACGGAAGTCCTCCAGCGGCTGCTCCGCATTGATGCGACATTCGATGGCGTGACCCCGGGGGACGACCTCTGATTGCGCAAAGCTGATTGGCTCCCCCTGCGCCACCCGCAACTGTTCCTGCACCAGGTCGAACCCCGTTGTCGCTTCAGTTACCGGGTGTTCCACCTGGATGCGGGTATTCATCTCCAGGAAATAGAAAGTCCCTCTATCCTGGTCGAGTATGAATTCGACCGTGCCGGCGTTCTCGTATTTGATAGCTTCAGTGATTCCCAGAGCAGCCCGGCACAGCGTCTCCCTGAGTTCACCGGAAAGCCCCGGAGCCGGAGCCTCTTCAATCAGCTTCTGGTAGCGTCGCTGCACTGAACAGTCCCTCTCGAACAGGTGAAGGTAGTGATCGTGACGGTCGGCGAGGACCTGCACCTCTACGTGGCGGGCGTTGGGGATAAAGGACTCCATATACAAACGGTGGTCGCCAAAGGCCGACCGTGCCTCTGCCGCGGCCTCTCGGAACACGGTCTCCATGTCCTCCGGTCGGTAGACCGTTTTCATCCCCTTGCCGCCGCCTCCCGCCGCCGCCTTGAGCAGGATCGGATAACCCACATCCTCCGCCGTGTCCAACGCCTCCGAGAATTCGCCAACCAGACCCGAGCCAGGCACTACCGGAATCCCAAGACCGGCAACGGCCTGCCGGGCTGCCAACTTGTCCCCCATCGTCCTGATGTGCTCCGGGCCGGGCCCGATGAAGACGAGCCCGTTATCCATGCAGGCTTGGGACAGCTCAGGTTGTTCCGACAGGAATCCGTAACCCGGATGGATGGCGTCAGAGCCGCTGCCAAGGGCCGCTTCGACGATTGTCCCCACCTTCAAATAGCTGCTTGCCGATGGGGCTGGCCCGACGCACAGCACTCTGTCCGCCATCCGCGCCGGGAGGCTGTCCCTGTCGGCCTCCGAGGCGGCCAGCACCGTTCCGATGCCCAGGGTCCGGCAGGCGCGGATCACCCGGACGGCGATTTCACCCCTGTTGGCGACGAGGACCCGTGAAATGGTGGCCATCGAGTGAAAAACCGTCCTTCACTCTACGTCCGGGTCCAGCAGGAAGAGGACCTGCCCGTACTCCACCAGTTGCCCATCCTCGACGGAAACGCGTGTGATCCGCCCCCTCTTTTCCGCCTTGATGGTGCTGAACAGTTTCATCACCTCTATGATGCAAACTGTGGTGTCTTCATCCACGATCGTTCCCACTTCCACAAAGGGAGGTTCGCCTGGCGCGGGCGCCTTGTAGAAGGTTCCAAGCATTGGCGAATTGATCGAGACCCGTTGCCCTTGGCCTGTCGAGTCCGCTGCGGCAGGTTCGGGTTCACCAACCTCCTGGGCAGGCGACGGGGACGGTCTCTCTGGAGCTTGAGGGGGCGTCGAGGGCGCGGAGTAGGCTGGGGGAGGGTCGACCGGCGGAACTGGCTGGATAACGTCCGGCAGGGGCGTCGTGCTGCCGCTCTTGTTGACCACTATCCTCAGGTCACCAATCTGCAGCCGCAACTCATTGAAGTTCGATTCATCCAGGTACTTGATAATCTGGATGACGTCGTCTTCATTCAAGTCCATTGTTCATCCCCCGGACAGTCAACCAGCGGTACGAATCGCGTGTCATCATACCGCATTGCCTTCAACGGCGATTCGTTTCCGGGCGCTGCCGGTTGGCAGCCCAATCTCTGGACTGTTCCCGGCCCGCAGCTGTAATACCAGTTACGCAGGCTGCATGATGCAGTTGCCATAGGCGTCAATGCGGCCAACCCAGCCGGGGTCAATCACGACCGTTGAATCCACGTTCTCCAGGACAGCGGGGCCGTCTATGGTCGAACCCGGCGCCAGCTTTGCCCGGTAGTAAATGTTGCAGGGCACGAAGCCAATCGTGTCTTCAAAGTAGACCTGGCGCTGTCCGGCGATAGCCTCCCCTGGGGTGTTCATCTCGCGGGAGAGCGGGGCCATCCTTGGAGATTCCAGGTGCCCGCGGCCGGTGACTCGCAGGGTGACAACCTCCACTGGCTGGTCCAGGGAAAACCCGAAGAGCCGGTCGTGCTCGCGGTGGAAATACTGGACCATATCGTGGAGGCTGCCAGGGTCAACCTCCGTGCCCGTCAGTTCCACCGTGACCTCGAATCCCTGGTGAGCGTAACGCAGGTCTGCGGAGCGCGTTAACTCCCAACGGTCTGATGGGACAGCCTCTGAATCAAACCACTGGATGGCCTCGCCTTCCAGCGCCCGGTAGATGTGCTCCATGGCCCGATGGTCATAGTCCGGCGGCTTCTGGATCGACGTCCTGGCGTAATCGTTCTTGAAATCGGCCACCAGCAATCCGTACGCCGATGCCACGCCGGGGCTGGGAGGAGCAATGACCGTGGCCATATCCAGGAGGCGGGCCACGCTGACCGAATGCATCGGCCCGGCGCCGCCAAAAGCCACCAGGGCGAACTGGCGCGGGTCGTAGCCGCGTTCAACGCTGACGTTGCGAATGGCGCCCATCATGTTGTAGTTCACGATCTGCAGGATGCCATGAGCCGCCCGGTGCAGTTCCAGGCCCAGGGGATCGGCGATCCTCTCCTGTATGGCTTTTCTGGCAGCCTCCGCATTCAGCGTCAGGGCGCCCCCGGCAATGGTGTCGTTGATGCGGCCCAGCACCAGGTTCGCGTCGGTTACCGTCGGCTCGGTACCGCCCAGTCCGTAGCAGACCGGGCCGGGCACAGCCCCGGCGCTGCGAGGCCCCACGTTCAGGTTGCCCGCCGCCGTCAGCCAGGCAATGCTGCCGCCGCCCGCGCCGATGGTGGCAATGTCCAGCATCGGCAGCTGCACCGGCCAGTCGCCCAGCTCCCCCTTCAGCGTGACGGTCGGAGTGCGGTTTCTGACCAGCGACACGTCGGTGCTGGTCCCACCCATGTCGAAAGAGATGCAGTCATCCACCCCGGAATTTCGGGCGACGTCAATCGCGGCCATGACCCCCGCGGCTGGCCCTGACAGGGCGGTGTGGACCGGCTGCCTGATGGCGGTTTCAGCGCCAATCACGCCCCCGTTGGACTTCATGATCAGCAGCGGGGCCTCCACGTTGAGACTGCGAAGCTCCTGGTCCAGGTTCTCGATGTAGTAGCTGACCCGGGGCATCACGTATGCGTTGAGGACCGTTGTAATCGTCCGCTCGTACTCCCGGAATACCGGCAGCACCTCTGATGACAGGGACAGGTGGGAACCGGGGAACGTCTCCGCCACAAGTTCCCTCACCCGTTGCTCGTGCGCGGGGTTGGCGTAGGAGTGGTTCAGAGAGACGGCGACGGTTTCGATTCCCAGACTGCGAAAATGCTCCGCTGCCAATCGCACCTTCTCCTCGTCCAGGGCGGTGATGATGGCACCGTCGAAGCCGGTGCGCTCCGGAATTTCGAGTACCCGTTCCGGGGGCACCGGGCGTTCCGGCTTGACCCACACGTGAGGGTTGGCCATTCGGGCCATGCTGTGCCGCCCGATTTCCAGGACGTATTTGAACCCCTCGGAGACCAGCACACCGACGGGCGTGCCCTTGCCCTCCAGGATTGCGTTGGTGGCGATGGTGGTGCCATGGAAGATGCGGCGGACCTGGGAGTAGTTAACCCCATTTGCGTTGAGTATCCGGGATATACCGTCTATGAATCCGCGGGACGGATCATCCGGCGTTGATGGCGTCTTTAGCAGCTGGAGGTCGCCGGTGTCCAGGTTCAGCAGGACAATGTCGGTGAAGGTCCCTCCCACATCTATCGCCAGGGCGTAATCGTCCATACTATTCCAGCCAGATTCCAGCCAGATTCCATCTGCCGCCGTCCGCTGCGCCACCCCGCAGTCCCCGGCGCCACCGCAGCTCCTGCCGCGAGCGGAGTTAGGATAGTTGCTGTCGGTGAGCGCGTCCATATCTCCCGCGGGGCATCCGCACCGCTCTATCACCTATTCCGGTGCCCCGTATGTACCGCCGGGTGCCAGCGCCTTGCGATCGTGTGGCTGGATCGCGGGCTCCTTGTTGACAGCCCTGTTTGAGGACTCTAGGCTAACATCAGCTCCGAATCGCAGGCGCATAGGGGTGCATTTATGGAGATCAAAGACCTGATCATCGACGACCGGCAGCGGGGACTCTTCCGGGTCCACAGATCGTCCATGACCTCCACCGATTTGTTCCAGCGGGAACGGGAAATGATCTTCGACCGGTGCTGGATCTACTTGGGCCACGAGTCCGAAGTGGAGACGCCCGGAGACTACCGGCGCCGCACCATAGCTGGCCGTCCGCTGTTCTTTGCCCGCGGCAGGGATGGCGAGGTGCGGGTGTTCCTCAACACCTGTACCCACCGGGGCGCCCAGATCTGCCGCCGCGATGAGGGTAACGCCGAAGTCCTGCAATGCTTCTACCACGCCTGGACTTTCAACACCAACGGCGAGCTGATCGGCGTCCCCGGTGAGGAGGCTTACAGCCCCTACTTCGACCGGAGCGAGCGGGCCCTGAAAGAGCCGCCCAGGGTCGAAAGCTACCGGGGGTTCATCTTCGTCAGTTTCAGTCCATACGTCGAGGACCTCGTCACCTACCTGGCAGGTGCCCGCGACTATCTCGACCTTATCGTGGACCAGGCCGAGGACGGAATGCGGGTGGTACCCGGCTCCAACAAGTACACCATGAAGGCCAACTGGAAACTCCTGGTGGAAAACAGCCTTGACGGCTATCACCTCGTCCCGACGCACCAGACGTACCTCGACTACATGTCCAGCCTCGGAACCGACGACAGCGGCGAGTCCATGGCCAGCCGCCTGCCCGGCGCCGCGAGAGCACTGGGCAACGGCCACTGCGTCATCGAGAGCGCCGCCCGCAACGGCCGCCCCATCGCCCACTGGCACCCCCTCTACGGCGAGGAGGCCAGGGAGCCCATGGCGCGGGCCCGTCAGCGGCTGGTGGAGAAGTACGGCGAAGATCGCACCTACCGGATGGCCGACACCTCCCGTAACCTGATCATTTACCCCAACCTCGTCATCAACGACATCATGGCCATCACCATCCGGTATTTCGAGCCCACTGCCCCCGACAACATGGAGGTTACCGCCTGGCACCTCGTCCCGAAGGAAGAGTCGGATTCCATGCTCGCCACCCGGCTGGACAGCTTCCTGACCTTCCTGGGCCCGGGTGGTTTTGCCACGCCCGATGACGTGGAGGCGCTGGAATCTTGCCAGATCGGCTTTCGCGCCACAGAAAACCAGTGGTCCGACATCTCCAGGGGCATGCTGAACCCCGGCCCGCTGTCGACGGACGAGCTGCAGATGCGTGGCTTCTGGCGCCAGTGGCATGCCAACATGCAGGGCTTGGTTCACACCGACGTACAGGACGGGCGGCCCCTGGAAGCCGAGGCCGCCTTGGCAACCGACGACTAGCGCCCTTCCGGAGCAGGTGGACTATGACAACTGCAAACAAGCCCACGCTGCGCGAGCAGGTAGAGGACTTCCTATTCAGGGAAGCCGAGCTTCTGGACGACTGGCGCCTGGACGACTGGGTCAGCCTGTTCACCGAGGACGGCCGGTACATTGTCCCCACCACCGACCGGCCGGAGGGGGACCCGCGACGCGACCTGGTATTCATCGACGACGACATTACCCGCCTGCGCGCCAGGGCCGTGCGGCTGAACAGCCGCCACGCCCATCGCGAGTATCCTTGGTCGCGCACCCGCCGGTTCGTCTCCAACGTGCGGGTCGAGGAAGTCAGCGATTCCGAACTGTCGGTCACTGCAAATGTAATGGTCTACCGGTTCCGCAACGGCGAGGGGGCACCATACGTTGGCAGCGTCCACTACACGTTGCGTCGAATCGACGGCGATTTCAGAATTGCCCACCGCCGGGCCGTGCTGGACTTGGAGGCCCTCTCCTGGCACGGTGCGGTCAGCATCATTTTCTGAAATGAAAGTACCCTCCCCCTCAGGGGGAGGGTTAGGGTGGGGGTAAAATCTCAGCCACCATAATCCCCCTCCATTCAGAGGTACAGAGGAAACTGCTTGAAACTCGAAGGCAAGACGGCGCTCGTCACGGGCACCAGCCCCAACATCATGGGCGGCATTGCCGAGGAGTTGGCCCGCGAGGGCGCCAACCTGGTTTGCGTCGACGTCCGCGAGGAATACGCCCGGAAATGCGCGGGCACCATTGTGGACGCAGGGCACGAAGCCATTGGCGTGGCCTGCGACGTTACCGACGAGGACCAGGTGCTCGCCGCCATCGACACGGCCGCGGAACGCTTCGGGGGCATAGATATCCTCGTGAACGGCGCAGCCCAGTTCAACTTCAAGGGCGTGCTGAACATGCCCGTCGAGGAATGGCGCCGCCAGACCGACATTATCCTCACCGGGGCCTTCCTGTTCTCCAAGCACGTGGCCCATTCCATGATCCGGCAGGAACGGGCGGGCAACATCATCAACATCATTTCCACCGCCGGACATCAGGGCGAGCCAGGCAATGTTGGTTACGGAACCGCCAAGGCCGGACTGCTCAATTTCACCCGGTCGGTGGCCATGGAACTGTCCCGCTACGGTATCCGGGTCAACAGCCTCACCCCGACCGCCACCGACTCATCGGAGGGGCAGGAGCGGGCCGCCCGCTGGGGCGTGGAGTGGCCGTCGCCCCGCCTCGGACAGCGCGCCGCCGGACTGCTGCCGGACGCCAGCAGGGGAGCGCCCCTGCTCAAGCTCCCCGGCCCGTCGCACTACGGCAAGGCGGCGGTTTTCCTGGCGTCCGATGACGCTGAGATGATCACTGGGTTCGACCTCCGTGTCGACGCCGGCGCCGTTTCCAGGTACTGGATCTGGTCCCCGGGAGACGCTTAGCAGCGAATTCAAAACTCGAAGAAATCCATAACCCGTCATTCCCGTGAAAGCGGGAATTCAGGGCCTTACGACCGCGATGACCCATATTCCGCAAGAGTGCCCGGACTTTGAGACAGATTTTGACCCAATCAGTAACGGGAGGTCAGGATGGCCGAGATTTTGGGAGCGGGAGTCACCCACTATCCTCCGATGTTGGTATCGGACGACGAAAAGGCATTCCCGATCAACATCACCCTGGCGAGAGACGAGCGTGTTCCGGAGCATATGAAGAACCCGGCCAACTGGCCCGAGGCTATGCGCGTGGAGTACGGCGAGGACGAGGGCGTAGCCTCGGCAGCCGCTCACCGCGAACGCCTGGTCAAGAGTTTCCGGGTGGTCAACGACGAAATCCGGGCCTTTGAGCCTGACTTCGTCGTGATATTTGGCGACGACCAGTACGAGAATTTCCGCGAGACCATCATTCCGCCGTTCTGCATCCTTGCCTACGAGGAATCGGAATCCACACCTTTCGGCAAGGGTTTTGCATCCGGTAAGCGCAACGCCTGGAATGAGCCTTCCGACAAGGCCTTCCGGTACCGGGGCCACCCCCAGGGCGCGCGTTGGCTGGCCTCCCAGCTGATCGAGCAGGGTGTGGACATGGCCTATGCCTATAAGCCTCTCCATGACCCTGGCCTGCCTCACTCAATCCTGAACACCCTGCTGTTCCTGGACTACGACCGCAAGGGCTTCGACATACCCGTGGTGCCTTTCGCCGTCAACTGCTACGGAAGCAAGGTCATCAGCAACCGGGGAGGCATCCTCCCGTACATGGAGAACGGAAAGTATCTGGAACCGGATCCCCCTGGGCCCTCCATCAAGCGATGCATGCAGGTGGGTGCCGCCACCGCCCGCGCGCTGCAGGAGAGCCCCTGGCGCGTGGCTCTGGTGGCGTCGTCAAGCTGGTCCCACGCCTTTCTGACCGAAAAGAACCATTTCCTCTGGCCGGACATCGATTCCGACCGCGCAATGTTCGAGTCCCTGCAGGCAGGCGACTACGACGCCTGGAGCAAAGTCTCCACGCCCCAGATCGAGGCCGCAGGACAACAGGAGCTGCTGAACTGGGCCTGTCTGCTGGGTGCCATGGCCGAGTTGGAGCGGAAACCCGAGGTCCTCGACTACATCGAGACCTACGTTTTCAACTCCAACAAGTGCATGGCCGTCTTCCGCCCCTAGCATCGTCACCAAAGGACCTCCTGTGCCGGTATCGGCACCTGCACGGCACCAGCATCCGTAGAGAGGGCGGCCCGTCGGCTGCCCTCTCCTATTGCGCCCTCCTCATCCCACTCATGAAAGCCCCACAGTTCCGGTTTCCGTGACTGGACTGAGCACCATTCTTGCCTGGGTACCATTTCCCACCTCTGGTCCCTCCCGTCATCTCCGCGGCAGTGAGGATCCAGTATCTTAGCGACTCGGAGAATCAAAAGGCAGCCAGAATCTGTTGGTGGTGGGCTTGAGCCCGTTGGTGGTGAGCATGTCGAACCACCTGCCGCCATCGACTACACGTAGGGGCGGGTTTGAAATCCGACCTGCAATGCGCCATGACTATCGTGGCTGGCTCGCCGCCTGAGCCGGAACGGTTTCGCACCCGCCACTTCCGGTTGACCGTGCGAAGTGGTGCTGTTACCGTCCGATTAACCGGTGCAAAAACATCTGAGGCGATGGGCCAGGCCCGCAAGGGGGACGTTATGACCATATCCGAAAGGACCACTTCTGAAGCAGCGACACTAGCCGGTTCCTCGCATCCGCTGGACCCTCTCACGGCCGATGAAATAGCCAGGGCCTCATCCATCCTCAAGTCCGAGCGCCAGTTGGGCGAGCGGGTCCGGTTCGAGACCGTGGTCCTATACGAACCGGATAAGGAATCTGTAATCGGCTTTCGCCCCGGCACCCCTGTTCCGCGCTCCGCTTTCCTCGTCATTCTGGACAACGACACCGCCTCAACCTACGAAGCGGTGGTGTCCCTGGACGAGGGGCGCGTGGTCTCGTGGAGGCACGTCCCGGGTGTACAGCCAAGGGTCATGTTTGACGAATTTGTTGAATGCGAGGCAATGGTCAGGGCCAATCCGGAGTTCCTGGCCGCCATTGCCAAACGTGGAATCAGCGACCCCGGCCTCGTGATGGTGGACCCCTGGTCGGCCGGGAACTATGGGTTTGAAGAAGAGGAGGGACGCAGGCTGGTGCTGGCGCGATGCTTCGTCCGCTCCAGTCCGACAGACAACGGCTATGCCCGTCCCATCGAGGGAGTGACCGCCGTCGTCGACCTGAACAGCATGGAAGTAATGCGAGTCGACGATTACGGTCTGGTACCACTGCCCCCGGAGGATGGAAACTACGGCGCCGAGTTTATCGACGAGTTCCGAGGCGACCTCAAGCCGTTGGAAATCACGCAGCCTGAGGGCCCGAGTTTCGAGGTCAATGGCCGCGGAGTCATTTGGCAGAAGTGGCACCTGCGCGTTGGCTTTACTCCCAGGGAAGGCCTGGTTATCCACGACGTGGGCTACGAAGACAAGGGACGTGTCAGGCCTGTCCTCTACCGTGCTGCCCTCTCCGATATGGTCGTGCCGTACGGCGAACCCGGCAAGGACCACTACCGGAAGAACGCCTTTGATGCTGGCGAGTACGGCATCGGCTCGCTCACGAACTCTCTGACCCTGGGATGCGACTGCGTCGGAGAGATCTACTATTTCGACGCGATCCTGAACAACGGCCTCGGAGAGCCTTTCACCATTCCCAACGCCGTGTGCATGCACGAGGAGGACTACGGCATCCTCTGGAAGCACACCGACTGGCGCACCAACCAGACCGAGGTGCGCCGCTCAAGGCGCCTGGTGGTTTCCAGCATCGCCACCGTCGGTAACTACGAGTACGGGTTCTTCTGGTATTTCTACCAGGACGGCACCATCCAGATGGAGATCAAGCTAACCGGCATAATCAATACCGCCGCTGTCGCCGAGGGAGAAAAGCCCAAGTACGGCACGCTGGTGGCCCCGCAGCTCAACGCCCACATACACCAGCACTTCTTCAACTTCCGCCTCGATATGGACGTCGACGGCGGGAGTAATACGGCATTTGAGGTCAACACGGTGGCCGAGCCCCTGGGTCCGGAGAACCCGCACGGGAACGCCTTCTACGCCAAGGCAACCCCCCTGCGGACTGAGCACGAGGCGCAGCGGGTGATCGACCCCATGAGCGGGCGATACTGGATTATCTCCAATCCCTCCGTCAAGAACGCCCTCGGTAACCCCGTGGGATACAAGCTCATGCCGGGCGAGAACATATTGCCCTTCGCCGACCCCAGCGCCAGCATCATGAAGCGGGCCGGGTTCATGCGGAAGCACCTGTGGGTGACCCCTTACACCCGCGACGAGACGTCGGCCACCGGACCGTATCCCAATCAGCACCCCGGCGGAGCGGGCCTGCCCGAGTACACGAAGAACAACCGGAACGTGGAAGACACGGACTTGGTGGTCTGGTACACCCTCGGCTATCATCACGTGCCGCGCCCGGAGGACTGGCCCATATCTCCGGTGGCCTACTGCGGGTTCAGCCTGAAGCCGGTCGGGTTCTTCGATACGAATCCGGTGCTGGACGTCCCGCCCAGCAACAATCACGCCCACTGCCATAGCTGACGGAGGGCAATAGCAGGGACCATGCGAGGGGAGCGGGCCCGTTCTGGCTCCGAGACTATGCCGACATCCTCGCGAAATGTGACCTCCGCATAAACGTCATTCCCGCTTTCTCGGGAATCCCGGGCTCAGGCTGCTGGCTGTTCGGTGGAACCGAAGCATTATCGCTTTGCGATAGCTCGTTGCCCATCCCGGTGGAGACAGGGAAACTGCGGGAGGCCCTCACTCTGTGAGATGGGGTGTCGTCAACACCCCATCTGCCATTTCCAGCCTCCGGTCCCCTGCTCCGGCCAGGGCGAGATCGTGGGTGGCTACTATGACTGTGGTGCCCTCCGCAGAGATTCTCTGCAGGATCTCAATGATGGAACGGGCCGTGGTGGTGTCCAGTTCCCCGGTTGGCTCATCTGCGAAGACCACCTCCGGACCGGTTACCAGGGCCCGCGCAATGGAGACGCGCTGTTGCTCGCCGCCGGATAGTTCGTAGGGCCGGTGCTTTGCGCGCGGCCCCAGCCCCACGGACTCAAGGGCCTCGTCCGCTTTGCGTCGGCGCTCCCGCCAGGATACGCCCATTATGTGAAGCGGAAGCTCCACATTCTCCTGCGCCGACAGCAGCGGCATCAGGCCGAAGGACTGGAACACGAACCCGATCCTGCGCCGACGTAATTCGACAAGCTGTTTCTCCGGCAGCCGGGACAGGTCCTGACCCCTGAACATGGCGGCGCCGTTCGTGGGCCGGTCGAGGCCCGAAAGCAGGTTAAGCAGGGTGGTTTTTCCTGAACCCGAGCGGCCAGTCAGGGTCAAAAGTTCACCCTCACGCACATCGAGGTCCACTTCCTTCAGGGCCCAGACCTCCGCGCCGCCGCTCTCAAACTTACGGCTCAGCGAGGACGCCGATATGATGGTGTCGCTCATTCCTGTGTTCTCTCGCCTCCAGTTGTACCGCTGCCAGCAGGTCTCAGCGTCACCTGTCCATCCTCAAGGTTCAGCCGTGCCAGGCCGCGCTGGGTGAACCGGTCAGCCAGCTCTGGTGGCAGCTGCAGCCTCCCGGCCTCGTCGACCACCAGGAACTCCTCCTCGGTTCGAGAGCCGTCCCGCCGGTAGGTCGAGGTGGAAATGGTCTCTGAGCTGATGCGCCCATCCCGTATGTTTACCACGCGGTCCACGTATTCCGAGACTCCGGGATAGTGAGAAACGATGACCACCGTCACTCCAAAGCTCCGGTTCAGGTTCGCGAGCATATTGAAGACTCCGGTCGCATTGCCCGTGTCCAGCTCTCCGGTGGGCTCGTCGGCCAGCAACAGCAGCGGCTGGTTGGCCAGGGCAACCCCGATGGCGGCAAGCTGCTGCTCTCCCCCGGAAAGCTGATGAGGCAGCCTCTTGGCCTTCTCATCGATCCCGAGCGCCGCCATCAATTCGCCGGACCATTCCCGCCTGAGTTTGCCGGACCTTCCCGCCAGGGCCATGGGCAGCTCCAGGTTCTCTGCCACGTTGAGGTAGGGCAGGAGATTGCGGGCCGTGGCCTGCCAGACAAAACCGACATCGTGACGCCGGTACTCGACCAGGTTCTGATCAGATATGTTCAGCAGGTCGCGCTGCCCAACCCAGACCCCTCCCGCCGACGGACGGTCCAATCCGGCAAGAATGTTCATCAGGGTGCTCTTGCCGCTGCCACTGGCGCCGACAATCGCTATGAGTTCGCCCTGCATTACGGTCATGTTCAGGCCGCGCAGGGCGACAACCTCCAGGTCGGCCCTCTTGTATATCTTGAACAGATCCCGGCAGACGATGAATGGGTCCTGACCTCTGGCGCTGGGGGCGCTGCGGTATTGAGCGGAGGAGTCCATGGAGGCATTATTCTCCCAATCGGAGTACTTGGTGCAGCTGGAGTCTGCCTGTCAGCCACGTGAGCCATAAGCCGCAGAACACCGCAATTGCTCCAAGGATAGCGTAGGATACCAGTAGTCGACGCCAGTCGGCGGTGAACACGAGCGACGGAGTGATCCGCTCGCCCGCCTCGGCGACCTCCAGGAGCGGCAGCAGGCTGGCGCCGAGAAGCCACCCCAACAGGGTTCCCAATGCCACTCCGCAGATTACAACGATGAACAATCCAGCCCAAAGGATACCCCTCATCTGGGTTCGGGATATCCCCAGGGTCCGAAGCAGGGCGAACTCGGTCTGTCGCTCCCTCGCGTCCAGGCGGGAAAAGAGCAGAAGGCCACTGGCGCTGGCAATGGCAATAGCCAGGAACAGAAGCACCATGAGGCCTCCCCACCCGGCGCTCACCAGCGGCTGGTCCACCCGCAAAGCCACCATTGTCGGAGCATCCTGGACGCTGCGGACATTTACACCGGCATCCTCCAGGGCGCTGGAAATCGGCCCGGCATCAAATGAGTCGCCAGCCACGGAAATCCAGAGCTCGTTGGGGCCCGAGGGTGGCCGGGGGCTGTGACGGATGGCGGCCTGGTGTAACCGGTCAAGATCCACCACGAGAAAGGGCTTTTCTGCAGGGTACAGAGTTGGGAAATACTTCAGCTCGCCTGCCACGTTCAGAATTACAGAGAAGTTGGCCATACCCAGAATCACGGTGTCGCCAATCTCGGCATCGGCTTTTTCGAGGAACCCGGAGCTGACAAGGGCTGGTATTGGTTCATCGGGTGCGCCTGCCCCGATTCCTATTTGGCCCGTACCTCCAGCCCCAAAGCTGTATCTTGCGGTGGAAACGAACTCTCCCTCCGCCGCTGACAGGCTGGACTCAAGGGAATACAGCCCCGGCCTCCGGTAGTCCTCTATGACGTACCATCCCTCAATGCTACTGAAGTCATGGATTACGGTCTCGCCCTGTGACGTGACTGCGTTGACTCTCCCGAAGAAAACAGCGCCGCCTTCGGTTTCCCTGAACCTGCTGCGTAAAGAAAACGACATCAGGCGGTAAGGTGGCGCCAGGTCCGCAGGCTGCCTACCCCTTAGCTGCTGGGCTCCCTGGAGGACCTCGTCGGAAAGTGCCAGTGACAGGTTGGTCCACTCAGGCTGGTGCAATTCCCCCATTTGTGCATCGATGATCCGTCCATTGGAGTCCTTCAGGCGAACCCAGGTCTCCAAAAAAGGAGAGGAGCCGCCCGGCCTGGCCCAGAGCTCCAGCGCCGTCGCGTCAGGCGGTAACGGGATTCCGTCCATCTCGGGCGGCAACCCTGAGACCGACCCTTTTGACTGGAGGACACGAAACAGGTCCCCGTCCGTCAAGCCAGCGGCGAAGTCATCCCGGAGCCAGGCCGTTTCTGAAATTGAGTCGGACTCCATCGCCAGCAACGTGCTGGAAATGCTGAAGCCGCTGGTGGTGATGTATGCAGGGGTACGAAAAGCATCCGCTGCAGCTTCGATGTCCTTCACATCGCCCACAGTTGAGGCCACTCCCGCAGTCTGGTCCAGGCTCGCCAGCCGGAGGCGCAGGTCAGCACCTGTCTCGTACAGGGCCTGATCGCGCTTCCCCCTTTCCAGGGTTGCGGAGAAGGAACTTCCCATAACCCCGAGGGCAGTGGCTAGCATGACCAACACGATCAGCATTGCAGGCGACAAAGGGTCGCGGGAGACATGCCGCAGCACATGCAAGAGCCAGGAGGGGGCAACCGGACCGGCCAGCTTGGCGAGGAGCGATGTGGCCCACGGGAAAACCCTCAGCACGATAAGGCCGGAAGCCAATAGCCCCAACACCGGACCCAGCAGCAGGGTGTAATCAATGGCCAACTCACGGCTTCCAAGGGACTGCACGAGGAATGTCCCGCGACTCTGGAGTTGCCACCAAACCAGGCCTATCAACGCCAGCAAGGCCACGTCCAAGTAATAGCGGTGAAAGAAGTTGGACGTTGGGGGGCGAGAACTGGTTTGACGAGCCTCCACGCTTCCCTGTCGCGCCGCCATAAATGTGGCAACAGTAAACACCACGACCGCGAGGACACCACCTGCTATTCCGAGAAGGAACGCGAACTGGGAAATTCCAACGTCCACGCTTAACGGTTCCCCGGATGCGCCGCTGAGCTGGAAGAACAGGAACCCCAGTAACTTGATCAGGCCAAGTGCCAAGTAGGGCCCGATGATCACTGCGGGTGTCGCAACGACCAACCCTTCTCCGAGGGCCAGGGTGGCGATCTGCAAGGCGGTGGCTCCCCGGCTCTTCAGCAGACCGATTTCCGACGTACGCGAACGAACTATCAGACCGGCCATGAGCGCGAGGTAATACGTCAATATGGCAACAACCAGCAGCAGCATGAGGAGTAGCGGCAAGCGAGCCAGCAGCAGCTCCTCATCGAATTCTTCCAATAGATCGTCCAGCTGAATGTAGTAGCTGGAATTGACGAGCCCGGCAGACACTGACCTTTGGATCTGGCCGAGCAGTCGCTGAACCTCCACACTCTTGCTGGCAGGCATCTCCGACGGCTCGCTGTAGAAATACCAGGTAGTGTCGACATACAGCGAGGGGTACGCCCCCAACACTTGGCGAAGCAGAGCCTCCTCACTGGCAAAAAGCGGTACCAGCGTCCACCTTTCGTCCTTCCGGCTGGATGCGGCGGAGAGTCCGTACCAGAAGTCATCCGACGGTTCCAGGACGTCAAATATCGCGACAATTCTCACCTCTATGGGGGGTGAGTCGTCGAACAGTGTTGCCGGGAATATTTCCATTGATTCGCCAACACCCATTCCCAGGAGCTGTGCTCCCAGTTTGTCCACAGCAACATTGAGGGGCTCACCGCTCGAACTGGCTCCCGTCGGCCATTCTCCTTCCAGGATCTTGGTGCGTCCCTCAAGGCCAGTGAGGTTAACGACCGGCCCTCGAGGGCGGATTTCCCGGTCCAGCTCGAGGTGGGGCCGTCCTTGGAAGAAAAAGGTCGAACCCTTGATGAATTTGGAATGATCCCTCAGGTAAGGTTCGAAAGGAGTGACCACGTTCCGCCGGACGAATTCGTCCCTGGCCTGAAATGCCGCTATTCGTCCCTCTACATTGACAGGATCGTCGGCGCTGGTGAATGACCGAACCGCAAAATTCACCCTCTTGGTTTCAGCCTGGTACAGGGCATCACGAAGGGCCGCGTTGGACAGCAGTTCTGAAAAAATGACGCCGCTGGCCATCAATGCCACGGCCAGCAGTATTCCCCCGAGCAGTACGGCCTCCAGGCGCCATCCGCTGGTGGCCCGTCCAATGGCCATCACGTATGCGAAACGAATCAGCGAAGCCAAGATGCTAGGTTCCCATCCGCAGCACTTCGGCCGGCCTGTCGCGTCGGGCAAGGATGGCCGAGTAGAGCACCGAACCAATCACCGCTGCGACAATACCCACCAGAACGAGGGCCAGCAGCAATTCGTGCACCTGGGGAATCATTGGAGGCACAGGGCTGGAGCCCCGGGACGTCAGTCCCAGCGTCTGGATGAGCGTTATTCCAGGCCAGTAACCGATGGCTGCGCCCGCTGCGATGGCAGCACCTGCCGTCAGCCACCTCTCCGCTATGAGAGCGAGGAAGAGCTGCCCAGTCGATAAGCCCAGGGCCCGGGCTACTGCCGTATCGACTCTCGCCGCTCTTGCCGCTGCCACGCTATACAGTAGTGACGCTACGACGATCGCTATTCCTACGGCGCCCATGGCCAAGCCGGTCAGTCCGTTCCACCCTCCTCCGGCGAGAGGATTTTGCGACGCCCTGTAGGCGACGGCAGTGCGGTCAGTAACCGATGCCAGTGGCGGTAGCTCACTTTGAATGCTCGAGATTATCGTGTCCCGGTCGTGAAAGGGATCAAGAGAAAGCCAGATTTGGCCAGGATCATCCACGGGTCCAATGGTGGGAAGGAACCTCCTGTACGCCAGATATTCATCCCAGTCCAGAATCACGAAGGGCCGCTCCACATTAGAAATGGTGGGAAATAATTTCGTCACTTCGACGACTTGAATGGGTATGGAAGCATCGCCCTGCTTGATTCCAAATTTGTCGTTCAGCCCGAGTCCACCGCCTCCTATGGCGGTAATAGGCAGGTTCACTGGAGGAATGTGAAACCCTCGTTGGTGTCCCCCGAAGGGCTCCACCCAAGAGAAAGTGAGCCCGGCTGACCCTGCTCGGGCTCCCAAACTGCCCAGTTCAGCCGTGTCTTGTACTCCGGTATTCATCTCCAGGGGAATCCAGCCGCGCATCCCCTCAAAGTCCTCTACTACCATACCCTCAACCGGTATGGAGGGGGCAAAGGCTGTGACGTCGTCCAGGTGGATGCTCCCCTCTTGCACTTTGGCGAATGAACTGGTGGTGTAAAAGATTGCTGTCAGTGTCCATTCGGCGCCTGAATTGACCATTCGTTCAGACAGTTCTCCAGAAAAGAACCGCCAATTCCTTCCAGTGCCATCGTTCTGACCCAGAAAGCTTCCCAGCGATACATTTCTGTATCTGCGTCTACCATCCGCCAGCTTGGCCCATACGTTTATGTTAGCTCCGAGCTCGCCCCCTCCAATGCCGCTGGTGTCCATCCACACACCAATTCGATCCACGTCCGCAGGTAAGGGCACTCCGCCAGGCCCCTCAATCGGCTGACTGCGAATCCGGTTCGTCAATGCCTGAAGGGTTGAGTCGGAAAAATCGTCCCGGAACCAGGTAGATTGTCCCAGAGCCTGGGGATTGGCGGCCAACAGGAGCGCAGGGAAGGTCGAGTTTCCCGTGCTGAGACTTATCATATCGTGGAAAACGGGGGTGGCGGACGTCACGCCGGGAATGCTGGCCAGTTCCTCAGCCGCAGTCTGCCTGACTCCTGGGCCGGAGATCACCACGTCTCCCCCCACCCTGTACAAAGTCTGTTCCCTCTGGCTAGTGGAGAGGGTCGACTGAAAGGTGGCGCCAAATACCCCAAGCGCTGCGGCCAGCATCAGCAGCACAGCAAACGAAGACGGCAGAACAGGGTCTCTCGCGACTCGGGCCATGGCGAATGACGACCACATGGGACCAGCCCGCATGCACAGCCAGACGGTCAGTCGTACAGCGGCGGGCAGCAGCCTCAGCAACAGCAGAGCTGCAGCAAGCAGGCCGAGCACCGGGCCAAGAATTATGGATGGATCCAGCTCGAGCCCACTGGATTCCAGGGACCTCGTCAAAAAACCCTCTCTCTCTCCGAACTGCCACCACACCAGGCCAACTGCGAGGATTGCAACAACATCCAGGTAGTATCGCTGAAAAAACGATACCCCGGGAGGTCGGGAGCGGGTTGCCGTGGAATCCGCCATTCCACTGCTGGAGCGGGTAACCGCTGAGAAGGTTAACGCCAACAGTGACAGGACTGCTCCTATGGCGCCAGCCCAGTACATCTCTCCATTAATTGCCACTTCGATAGGACCTCCGCCCAAATCGCGGAATGAAGAGAGCATCCCATAGTGAACAATCAGCCAGGAGAGCAACGGTCCGACCGCCACCGCTGCCACGGCCAGAAGGCCATCGGCTAGGAGCAAGACACCGCATATTTGGATGACACTCCCGCCCCTGCTCCTCAACAGACCCAATTCCTCCGCCTGACTGCGTCCCAGAATTCCGGTAATCAGGACCAGGAAATACAGGACGATGATGACAACCAGCGAAACGAATACGTAGACCGGAACCCTGGCCAAGGTCAAATCCCGTTCAAACTCATCGAGCGTCAGTCCCAATCGGCTGAAAACGAAAGTCCGGGGATAGGCCTTGTTCACGTCAACTTCGAGGGCATCCAGGGATTCCTGGGTCACATCTACCATTTCCGCCGTAATCCTGGACGGATCGATAAAGACGTTAAAGCCAAAATCGCCAATGGCGGTGGGAAACCGGCTACCCAGGACCTGCTGAAAGTCCTCCTCTGTTACGTAGGCTGGGACGACAAACATCTCCCCAACCTGCTGAAGACTGAACTGTCTCGGGTACCCCATCCAGAATTCATCACGTGGATCAGCCGGAGACACCACGCCCACTACCTCCAACACAATGCGCTCCTCAGGAGAGGAGCGAAAGGGCGTGATGTATATGAGGTCTCCCACCGCGTATCTCCGGTCTTTGGCGGTCCTTTCTCCCACCACGGTCTGTAGATGAACACCTGTGGGTCCTGCTGTGCCCGGCTCCTGCGGCCAACTGCCTTCGACCAACACGGTGTGTTCCGGGAATCCGGTCATAAAGAAGGGCCGGCCGGCAAGAGTGGTCACCGGGGGAGGCCGCTCGCTGGGATCAGTGGCCAAAGGCATTCCGGCCTGAGTACGCCCAAAGCGCTCCACGCGAGTGCTCAGTTCGCCGAAACGCAGCTCGATCGCCGATTCGGCAACTTGTCGCAGCGGTCCGTAATCCTCGGGTGCCAATGACCGGTTTTGAGAAATGATCTGAATGTCGAGACTATTGGAAGGCTGGCTGTAAAGCGCGTATCTAACGCCAGCCTCCGATAGCACCCTCGAATAAAGGGCAGTTGCGCTCAGCAGTACCACCGCTGCCAAGATACCGATTGCAGTGGCCACGGTCAGCACCCAAGACTGGCGTAACCGTCGCCGCGCTATCCACCCGGAAAGTTGCAGAATTTGAGACATCGCTGAATTATACCCGGCTCTCCGCATTTGCAACCGGGAGCTTGTTTTAAACGAACATTACTTCGCGGCTTCAATTCGGGTGCGCCACTGCTGATGAAAACCTGGCTGATGCTTAACTGAGCAGGCCCCGCTGATTTCTGGCGGGAGGCCGGGCGCCGTCGCAGACTCCGCCTTGAGAGGACGTTTCAACGGACGCTCAGCTACAGGAGTGTGTGCGTTGGAACTGAGCGCTGTCATTGAATGACTCTCCGGGAAAGGTAGAGTCTTGGCTGAGACGTTACAATGGTGGGCGTCATGCAGCAAAAGGGTAAATTTGTCCAGAAATGATTTCACGAGTCGGTTAGTGGCACCGATTGTGAGCATTTTCTGATGGCACCATAGGCCCATTGCGAAGAAATCGGACAACGTCTGCGTTAGACCAAAATACAAAATCCTTGCCCAGGAGGCCCAAATGCCAGTCAAAGGGACCACTCTCACCAGTTTTAGGCCATTGATGCAGGGCGTCAACGGGATGGTGGCGGCAAGCCACCCCAGCGCCGCCATGGCTGGCCTGGAGGTTCTGAAGAGGGGCGGCAACGCCATCGACGCCGGAGTGGCTGTCGGCGTTGCGCTGAACGTGGTGCATGTCGATGATTGCAGCTTCCTGGGGGTGGCTCCCACGGTAATCCACCTGGCTGACCGCAAGGAAGTTGTCACCATCGACGGGCTGGGCGTCTGGCCGAAGGCGGCGTCAATCGAGTATTTTCAGAAAAACCACGGTGGCAGAATACCTGTGGGCGTTCTCACGTCGCTGACGCCTGCCGCCGCGGACTCTTGGATCACTGCCCTCTCCAAGTTCGGCACGATGACCTTCGGAGAGGTCGCGTCCGCCGCCATCGACCTGGCTGGAAACGGTTTCCCCATGTATCGCTATTTGGCGGGGCGATTCAAGACCGCCTACGAACAGTACAACACCCACCCGTCGACCGCCGACATTTACCTGCCCGGTGGACGCGCTCCCAAGCAGGGTGAGATGTTCTACCAGAGGGACCTGGCCGCCACCCTGTCCAGAATCGCGGACATCGAGGCTTCCAACGCCGGAAGGGGGCGGGAGGCCGCACTCAAGGCCGCCAGGGACTATATCTACACCGGCGAGCTGGGACGCAAGATTGTGGCGTTCAACCAAGAGATGGGCGGTATGCTCACCGAGGAAGACCTGGCCCGGTACCACGTGCAGGTGGCTCCGCCGGTAACCGTCAACTACAAGGGCTACGACGTGTACAGCACGGGGCCGTGGGGCCAGGGCCCGACGTTCCCCCAGGCCCTCAAGATCCTGGAAGGGTTTGACCTCGCGTCCATGGGCCACAATTCCACCGAGTACATCCACACGGTGAACCAGGCGCTGAACCTGGCATTTGCCGACCGGGAGCATTACGTGGGAGACCCGGACTTCGTGGACGTGCCCATCGATGAAATGCTGTCTGAGGGCTACCTGGCCGGGCGGCGGACCCTGATCGACCCGGACATGGCATGGCCGGGCACGCCCCCGCCGGGTGACCCGCGAAACGGCAGGGCGACATTCGATGGCGCACCGCAGTCTCCGAGGGAAGCGGGAGTGCCAGTGGCCACGGCCGGCATCAGCGGAGGCGGGACCTCCTATTTTGGTGTGATCGACCGGGATGGAAACATATTCTCCTGCACCCCCAGCGAGGGAACCAAGAACGGAGGGCCGATCATTCCGGGCACCGGCTTGGCGTTTTCGCTGCGGGGCACGCAGTCGAAGCTTACCGAGGGACACCCGGCGGCCATCGCAGGAGGCAAACGGCCCCGGCTCACCCCCGCACCGGCCTTGGTGCTCCGGGACGGCGAGGCCGTGATGGCCCTGGGAGCACATGGCGGCGACCATATCCCGCAGGGGACGCTGCAACTGCTGTTGAACGTGCTGGAATTCGGTCGGGACCCGCAGGAGGCGGTGGAGGACCCACGCTTCTTCAGCTACAACTTCCCCAATTCCAACTGGATGTCCAAGTACGAGCCGGGCATGCTGCGGCTGGAAGGACGCATCTCAGGCGAGGTGGCGGAGGACCTGCGGCGGAAGGGCCACACGATAGAGATGTACCCGGACTGGTGGGAGGGTTCGGCCTTATACTGTGTCCTCACCCGCAACCCGGAGACCGGAGTACTGCAGGGCGGCGCCGACCCGCGGTGCGAGGCCCACGCCGTTGGTTTCTAGCCGCTGGCGCAATTGACGATCTTCAGGAGGACAATCGATGCCCGACTTGAATGACCTGCTGGACCAAGTCGATGAGATGCGCGACGAAATCGTGGCGCTCGAACAGGACATGGTCCGCATTCCCACGGTCAACACCGGGTTCATGCCCACCGGCAACGAAACGGAGCTCTGCCAGTACATCGAGAAATGGCTGGCAGAGGACGGGATCTCCAGCGAGACCATCGAGTCCGCACCGGGCCGGGGCAACATCATCGCGGGGTTGGAGGGCAGTTCGGGCAGCGCAGGGCTCATGTTCATGTCTCACCTGGATGTGGTGCCGGTGGAGGAAGAGGAGAAATGGCGGTTCCCTCCTTTCAGCGCTACGGTTGCGGACGGTCGAATTTTCGGCCGAGGCGCGACTGACTGCAAGGCGCTGCTCACTTGCCAGATGATCGCCATGCGGATCCTCAAACGGAACGGGGTGCAACTGAGGGACAGCCTGATCCTGGCCTCCTGCGCCGATGAAGAACACGGAGGCCGCTACGGGTTCGGATGGATGGCTGACAACCACCCCGATAAGCTGGCGGCGCCAGTGGCAGTGAATGAGGGGGGCGGGTATCCCATCGAGGCGGCCGGGAACCTCACCTACCTGCTTGGAGTAGGCGAAAAAGGCCGACTACAACTGGAGATCGACGTACGGGGCTCCAGCGCTCACGCGTCGACACCGTGGCAGGGCACCAACGCTTTGTACGGACTGTCCGAGGTCGTTAAACGCATCGAGGCCTACGAACCGGAGCGGGATACCTCCACCAGCCTTTTCCAGCACCTGTCCGTGTTCGCCATCGAGGACAGGCCGGAGCCCGCAAACATCGACCAGATCATCGCGGAGACCGAGGACAGGAACCCAAGGTTCTCATCCATCATGCGGGCTCTGTCGCGGATGACCATCACGCCGACCATGATACGGGGCGGCATTAAGTCCAACAGCGTTCCCGAATCGATTCGCCTGACTTGTGATGTCCGGACACTGCCCCACCAGGACGAGGCCTACGTCCGGCAGGAACTGGAAAAGATACTCGAGGGAATACCTGGGGTGGAGATTGACATCGACTACATGTCGATTCCCAACTCCTCACCCTTCGAAACGGAGTTCGCCGAGAAGATCAGGATCAGCACGGCCCGGGCCTTCGGGCGGGACGACATCCAGTGGGTCCCGTCGCTAAGCACCGGATTCACCGATTCGCGCTTCACCCGCAACCTGGGAACGACCACGTACGGCATGGTCGGCTCGCACCCTGACGACGACCCGATGCTGGCCAACATTCACGGGACCGACGAATCCGTGGGCATCCAGAGCTTGGTCAGCGGCTCACGGATCATGCTGGCGCTGGCCTACGACATCCTTGCCGAAAAGTAGGCGTCGATACGCGTAGAACCTGAGCTACAGAACGGGTGCGATGCCATGAGTGCCGTTAACGGTTCTCTGTTAAATTGCTGCCGGTCAATACACCAAGGAGGCCCACTTTAATCATGAAATTTGCCCTGTTTTTGCTGGGTTCCTGGACAGAGCCCGAGGCCAGCGCCCAGAGCCGTATCTTCGGAGAAATGCTGGAACAGGCCGAATACGCCGAGGAGCTGGGCTTCGATTCCCTCTGGATTGCTGAGCACCACTCCAGCCGGTACGGAATCTGCCCCTCCCTGATGCCACTGCTCAGCCACATCGCCGCACGCACAAAGAGGATCCGCATCGGGGCCGGCGTCAGCGTCCTGCCTTTCCACAATCCCATTTTCATGGCCGAAGAAAGCGCCATGCTGGACATTCTGAGCAACGGCAGGCTTGACTTCGGGGTGGGGCGCGGGTCGGCTGACTACGAGTACGGCAACTTCAACATCGACTTCGACACCCGCGACGTGCGAACCCAAGAGGCCCTGGACGTCATCCTCGGTCTGTGGACCCAGTCCGATTTCAGCTATAACGGCGAGTTCTACCAAGTGAATGACCTGACAATAGCTCCCTGGCCTGTGCAACAACCCCATCCCCCGGTGTATCTGGCCGTATCTCGCACACCCGCCAGCGTGGACGTGGCAGTTGAGCGCGACCTACCGATCCTGACCAGCTTCTCCACCCCAGAGGCCGATAACCTGGGCCTCTTTTCCCTCTACGCGGAACGCTGCGCCGCTGCTGGAAAGGACCTGCCCGTGGCGGAGATGCCCTATTTCCGTTTTGTGCACCTGGAAGAGGACGAGCAGTCAGCCCAGGAGTACCCCCGGGAGTCCGTGACCTGGGCCCGCGACTTGGGCGGTTACCGGCGCACCCTGACTCGCGGCGATGAGATCAATGTGGACCTGGACCACTGGCGGCGCACCCGCACCGTCGAACCGGCCACCTATGAAACAGAACTGGAGAATGCCTATTTCGGCACACCGGAGCAGTGCGTAGAGCGAATCACCAAGCTGCGAGACGAACACGGCATTGGGTATTTCGGCGCCAGCATGTCGTTCGGTAGCATGGAACACTCCAGGGTGATGCGCTCGATGGAGCTTTTCGGGAAGGAAGTGATGCCCAAGTTCAGGGAATAGGGTTTTCTTTTTGACTTTTGAGGCTGCTCGACTGGGCGATCTCGCTTGCCATCAGCACTGTTAATCTGCGTAGGTGAAGGCTACCGAGGAGAGGAACACCCTCACCATCTCGGGGACCCAAATGGCCGCTTAACCCTCTGGATTCCCGCCTGCGCGGGAATGACGGTTTGGAGGCTGTGGCGTGTTTTGGGATAGTCGCTTAATCTGCGCAGGTGAAGGTTAACGACGAATGGGAACGCCCTCACTCCTTCGACAAGCTCAGGACAGGTCTAACCCTCTCTCAGAGAGAGGGGACTTTTGAGGTTTGGAACCGAACTTCTTAGGCGCGCCAGGTGGGTTGGCATCCGATTTCTGTGAATCCATGTGAAGGATCCGAAGGAGGAGAGCGATGAAATATGACGTGATTGTGGTTGGCGCTGGCTCGTCGGGGTGCGCGCTGGCAACCAGGCTGTCGGACGATCCCAGCCGGTCGGTGCTGCTGCTGGAGGCGGGGCCGGACTTTCCGCACGCGGCCCAGCTGCCCGAGGAGCTGCGGGACGGGCTGAGCACGGCCGGGTCTGCGGCAGACTCGGTCTTCAACTGGTCATACTCGGGGCAACTTGCGCCCAGCCACTCGCAGAGGACGCCGATCGCGCGTGGCAAGGTTGTCGGCGGGTCCAGCGCCATCAACGGGCAGTCGTACATCCGGGGCCTTCCCGAGGACTTTGACGGCTGGGCGTCGCTGGGAAACGACGAATGGTCGTTCATCAAGGTGCTGCCCTACTTCCGGCAGATCGAAAACGACTTGGACGTTCGTGACGACTTTCACGGGTCCAGCGGCCCGATCGAGATCCGTCGGCACAACCGGGAGGACGAGCAGTCGGTGCAGCGGGCCTTCTATGCGGCCTCCGTGGCGGCCGGGTTCCCGGAGGACCCGGACGTAAACCACCCGGAGTCCTCCGGCGTGGGTCTCATGCCAAAGAACAACACCGACGGCGTCCGTATGAGCATGACGCTGACCCACCTCAACCCCAACCGCCACCGGCTGAACCTGACCATCAGGCCCAACGCTCGAGTGCTTCGAATCTTGTTCGAAGGCCACCGTGCCGTTGGCGTGGAGGTGGAGAGCGGCGGGGAACGATTCGTGGCGCAAGGGGATGAGATCGTCCTGAGCGGAGGCGCCGTGGCCTCTCCCCATCTGCTGATGTTGTCGGGAGTGGGCCCGGAGGAACATCTTCGGGAATTAGGCATCCCGGTGGTGCATGGACTGCCGGGGGTTGGTCAGAATCTGCGGGACCATCCCGGCGTCAGGGTTATGCTTCGAGTCAATGACGACGTGGCCCTGAACCACAACGGCCCCTGGACCAACCTCACCCTCCGTTACACCGCTACAGGTTCCCCGACACGGAACGACATTATGATCAGCCAGGCCTATCCCTCCGGGCCGCCCTACGGGGACGTGACGATTGACGACGACTTTCGGATCCTGTGCTCACTGGAGCTGCCCAGGGGATCGGGGGAACTGAGGCTGGCGTCCTCGGATCCACTGGTCTACCCGGTGCTGGACTACCGGTACATGGAGGACCCCTGGGACCGGGAACGGATGCGGGAGGCCGTCCGGTTGTGCGTCCGCCTCCTTGAGCATCCGTCATACCAACCGCTCGTGAAGGAGATTATCAATATCTCCCCGCACGACCTGAGCAGCGATGAGGCGCTGGACAACTGGCTGGTGGAGAACCTGACCACCGCCATCCACATGTCCGGCACCTGCAAGATGGGGCCTGCCTCGGACCCGACGGCGGTGGTGGACCAGTATTGCCGGGTCCACGGCCTGGAGGGGCTGCGAGTTGTGGACACTTCGGTGATGCCAGACGTTGTCCGGGCCAACACCAACGCTACGGCCATCATGATCGGCGAACGGGTCGCAGACTGGTTCAACTAGGAGAGCCACGGCATGGGCGCCGGAACCCTTGCTCGCGTGAAATACCTTACCTTCGACATCTTTGGCACCGTAATGGACCTCAGCGGCAGCCTGACCGGTCCCGCCGGAGAGTTCCTGGCGGCTCAAGGTTCCGAAATGACCGGCCAGGCGTTCTACGCCGAATGGCGGGAACGGCAGCGCATTGAGCAATACCAGGACAATCTGCTGATGCTGGGGCATAGCGGCTACCTTGAGACCTGCCGACGGGCGTTCGTTTACTGCCTCAAGAAGCACAAGGTCGACTACACCGCCAGCGCCGTGCGGGAGTTCATGGGTGTCTACAAGCGCCTGCAGCCATACGACGACGCCGTGGAGGGCCTGCGGTCGCTGGTGGGGCACTACAATCTGGTGGCACTTTCCAACGGGGAGCAGTGGTACCTGGAGGAGTTGCTGGGAAACAACTTCCCGGTGAAGTTCGACGCCATTTTATCCGTGGACCAGGTTGGCGCGTTCAAGCCCTCTCCAGGGATATACCGGAAGGCGATACAGCGGCTGGGATGCGAGCCCGGCGAGATCATGATGGTTGCCGCCCACGCTTTCGACATCCTGGGCGCCCAGGCCTGCGGATTCAAGGCGGCCTATGTCAACCGTTACAAGCTTCCCACAGAGGACTCCGAGTACCAGCCCGATATCATCGTTGACGACTTCGTTGAGTTGGCAGTCAGGTTGCTGGAGTAATCAAGGAAGCATCCAAAGAAATGCGCCACTGAGACCCGGGCAGGGGCCACCAGCTCGGGACACTGAGAGGGAGCGGCCAGCCGCCAGCGGCAATCAGGCGCGAGACCTGCCAGCAACCGAATCGCGATGGCATGGGGCAGAGGGAAAGAAAGCACGGACTCCCACATTCCGGTTACATTCGCAGGACACTGCGATTTACGCCTAAACGTTCCTCACTCGCTCAAGGCCCGGTCAAGGTCTGCTATGAGGTCTTCGGCGTTCTCCAGGCCCACGGACACTCGCAGCAGGTCATCAGGAGTGGCAGAGGCGTGCCCCTCGATGGAGGCGCGGTGTTCAATCAGGCTCTCGTAGCTGCCCAAACTCGTGGCCCGGGTGAAGAGGGAGGTACGGGCGGCAACCCCGAACGCCGCGTCCCTGCCGCCCCTGACCCGGAAGGACAGCATGCCGCCGAACATGCTCATCTGCCTGCTGGCAATTCCGTGTCCGCTGTGGCCGGGGAGCCCTGGGTAGAACACCTCCAGGACCCTCGGCTGCTCATCGAGGAAGGCTGCAACCCTGGCGGCGTTCTCCGAATGGGCCCGCATTCGATAGGGAAGCGTGCGGATTCCCCGGAGGACCAGCCAGCAGTCGAAGGGCGACGGAACGGCTCCTGCGTCCCTTTGTATGGCGCGGATTTCTTCGAACATCGGGCCGTCTGCGGCACTGACCACCGCGCCACCGGTCACATCACCGTGGCCGCCCAGGTACTTGGTTGTCGAGTGGACCACCATGTCAGCCCCCAGTTCCAGGCATCGCTGCAGAACGGGGGTGGCCCAGGTGTTGTCGCAGACACAGACTATTCCATTGTCGTGGGCCAACTGCGCTACAACAGCAATGTCGGTGATCTTAAGGAGCGGGTTGGACGGGGTCTCCACCAGGATGAGTTTCGTGGCCGGAGTCATAGCCTCGTTGATGGCATCGATGTCGGTCATGTCCACGAAGGATGCGTGCAGGCCCCACCGGGCCAGCCGCTCCCGGAGCAGGAGAGCCGTGCCGTGGTAGAGGTCCTGAGGGGCGATCACGTGGTCTCCGGTGGCAAGAGACTGGAACACAGCCGCCAGGGCCGCGGCGCCGGAGGAAAACGCAGCAGCGGCCTTTCCCTCCTCAAGGTCCTTTAGGCATTCCTCCAGGAGGGCTCGTGTTGGGTTGCCTGAGCGTCCGTACACGAAGCCCTGGGGATATGTGCCGTCAGACTCCCGCTCAAAGGTTGTCGACATGTGTATCGGCGGAGTGACCGCACCAGTGGCCGGGTCTATGTTTCGCCCGCTATGAACGGCAAGAGTCTCGATTTTCATAGGGTCTCCATCGCGGAACTGTACGGTGGCGACGCCATTTGGAGACGGCGACCGCGAAAGGGATGTTCCGGGCTGCCAACTATGAACGGATCAGATCGAAGGTTCAACTCAAGAGCCGGTTGCCAAAGGGGCCCGACCGAAACTCCGCCCTTGGGGCCACTGCTGCATCGCTTGGTAACTATCTCAAAGCTGCTCAGTTCGCTTACCGAGGGGTGGCGAAGGGCCTAGTCCTCTGGATTCCCGCCCCCGATCGGGTCGAGGACAAGCTTTCGCGGGAATGACGATTACCGGGGCGTGTAATGTCTTGAGATAGTTTCTCAGAGCCCGGTTGCGCCTTTGCCGGGCTGACTCGCCTTTTATCGTTGGTTTGTCCTTACCAACGAGCGTTGTGGGCCGTAAAAGGGGCGGCCTCCTGCGGCATAGTTCCACTGTAGAACAGTCGCAGATATGGCTCCACCAACCCGGCCAGCTCCCGCCGTTCCTCCTCCTGGGCCGAAAGGGGCCGGGCCAAAGAGGCCCTGATTTCCTTGAACAAGGCCTCCTGGTCCACGCGGGTCAGGCGCCGGTCCCTGAGTACGACCTCACCGTCTACCAGCACGGTCTCGACGTCGATGCCGCGTCCCCGGTGGACCAGGGCGTCCACCACCGGCACCCGGGCTGCTGCTTCAAGGTCGCTGGTTGGCGGAGGTGCAGGCTTATAACGCGGGGATTGATAGATCTCGAGATACTACTATGACCTTAATGTTGCGGCTGGCTGCCACCGGGGAGAGCGGAGGCGGTCGGCACGTCCGACAGCCAGAGCGCCCGCCAAGAAGGTCGAGCGCGTCGTGGGCATTCGGAAGAGGAATGTGGCGGGCGAAGGTGGGCAGTTCGATGGCCACCACCGGGGAGAATGATGACATTTGTTCCTTGAGAACTTGCCGACGGACGAGGCAGCGGTCCAACAGCACTCCTGACGAGCAGCTTCAGGGAATGCGCGCGGGTGGGACTTATCCCGTTCAAGGCCGGAAAAACCACCGGTGTTCCGTCATGCCGGCCTCCCATCCGCCATCCTGGCCACCACGTGGACCACGTGGTGGCATCCCTCTCCGCACCCCTCACCCGACTGCCCAATCCGTAGCGTTATGTGGCGAATTCCGAAATCTCGCCTGACGACCTCGCGCATTCTGTCCAGTAGCGATCCGATTTGGTCCGCAGGGTAGCTTGGTTCCACCAGCACATGGGCCATCAGCACTTCGTAACCAGGGGTCATCGTCCAGACGTGAACGTCGTGAACGAGCGTTACGCCCGGGAAGTCCTCCAGCGTGCTGCACAGCTCGAACGTGTCAACCTGGGGTGGGACCGACTCAAGCAGCACTCGAAGCGCCAATCTCACGGAACTGACCACGATCAAGCCCGCAATGACAAAGCTCAGGATCGGGTCCACGAAGTCCCAGTCAAAGAACAGTACCAGGACACCGGAGACCACCAGCGCCATGGACGCCATCATGCCAGCAATGATGTGCCAAAAGACTCCCTGAATGTTCACACTTTGGATCGAAGATCGGTGCAGGACCCACGCCGTCGCGAGGTGAACCACCACGCCAATCGCCGCCACCCCCAGCATCAGCCCACCCTCAATCTCGTGAGCGTGGGCGTGTTCGCCGACTTGTGCCTGCAGCCTGCGGTAGGCCTCGAATGCAATCCAGCCGGCGAGGACGCATATCGCCAGGGCGTTGATCATCACAGCCAGGACTTCGGCACGCTGGAATCCGAAAGTCCTGGTGATTGTCGCCGGGCGTTCCGCAATCCATATGGCGCACATTGCAAGGCCAATGGCAACGGTGTCGGTCAGCATGTGCGCTGAATGAGCCAGCAGCCCCAGGCTGCCGGACAATATCCCGCCGACAATTTCAACCACCATGTGAGTGGCCACCAAGAGTAACGCAATTAACAGCGCCCCCCGGCTTTCTTGCCGGTGACCCTGCATGGTCTGCTCTGACCCCCCGTGTGAATAGGCCTCCAGTACTTGCATCTGACTACAGCTCCATCGAAAGTTTTAGGTGTGGCTATTTGGCGACCGGGAACGACTGACACGCCAACAGTTCTGATGATTTTCCTGTGTCTGCGCAGCCGTCCGGCAAATGAGTCACCGGTCCGTCTTAGCCACCAGGAAACGTCCTTCCACGTCTTTGCATTTTTTGCCTCTGAAATCGATATGCGAAAGCATCGGATTCACCGAAATTGGCCACCGAACTTTTCACTCACACCGGTATCCGTGTCTGTTGGATCGACTGGCAGCAATGTCGGCGGCTTGAATTCCACATAAGTGGCCGCGTCGTACTCGACAGCCGATTAACAATCCAGCAACTTCCGACAGGAAATCGAAAAGGCGGTTAAGGTTGCCCTTGCCCGGAGCCGGAATAAACTGGTCCCCAGTGATAACGAACCCGGAGGAGGAAATCTCGAACCAGCGGCGCAAAAAGCAGCCGACAACTCAATGTGCCTATCTGCGGAGCCGTTCAACGTCGCCGAGGGACAAGGGATACCGGGGACCGAAACCTGGTACCGAAACCTGGTACCGAAACCTGGTACCCCGTGTATCCAGCTTCGGCCCAAAGGTCTGTTTACAGGAATATTACGCTCTGTTAATGAAGAATTCGTAAAACAAACGTCAATAGCAGTAAAGAAATTGTGAAGATCCGTGTGCCTGCCCAACCGGAGGTCCGCAGTAGCAAGCATCATCAGTGCAGCAGGCGCGGCTTATCATCCTTGGCCGGGCAACTGCGTTGGAGGGAAATCCCCTCTTCCCTCGTTGCATTGACGTCGGCAGATTCTGCTACTCGTCTGCATATTCCTGGTACGGAGACAGGCCCTCTTTCACGCATACCTACGTAATACCTCCCGCCTGCCGTTTGCGGCCACCAAGGCCAGCCCGAGGGTGCTAGAATTGCCCACGGAGAACGGCAATCAGCAACTCAGAACGGCCACTGGTGATCGCACGCAGGCCGACCGGAGGAATCTTGGCATTAACAAAATTGGATATCACCAATCGCACAAGTTTCGCGTCCGGAGAGAGCTTCGGCGACGTGGGCTGGTATGAGCTATTGGAAGGCACGGCCCACTACGCGGTGGACCCCTCCCACGCCCGGAACCAGGGAATCACAGACCTGGAACTGGCTCCACGCAATTCCGGCGGACTGGTGGAATTTTCGTCCGACTTCTCCATGTTGCAGCCCGTGAACATCGACCGGGGCAACCGGCGCATCCTGTTCGACGTTGTGAACCGGGGCCGGAAAACCGCGCTAACCATGAACAGCGTCCCGATGGCTACCGACCACACTGCGCCACTACAGGCGGGCAACGGTTACTTGATGCGCCGAGGCTACACGGTGGTCTGGGCCGGCTGGCAGGCGGATGTGCCGCCCACCCCCGGACTCATCGGGCTCAACGTGCCCGAAGCCACCGGCCCCCAAGGACCCCTGGCCGGGAAGATTATGTGCCAGTTCCAGTGCAACGAGCCCACCCAGGTGTTCCTGCTTGCGGACCGTGAGCACCTCCCCAATCCCGCCGCCGATCCCGAGGAGGCCGGGGCCACACTGACAGTACGGGACCTGCCCAACAGTCCTGCTACGCCTGTTGACCGAAGCCAGTGGTCTTTCGTTCGGGTCGAAGACGAGGACGTAGAGCCGCAGCACAGCCATATCTACATGCCATCGGGGTTCGAGCCAGGCAGGATTTACCAGCTGGTCTACACCACAAACGTGAGCCGGATCGTGGGACTCGGGTTCGTTGCGATGCGGGATGCGGTCTCATTCCTGAAATACGCCCCGGGCCCTGCGGGGAACCCGCTCGCCGGGGCCATCGACTACGCCTATGCCATGGGCCGTTCCCAGAGCGGCCGCTTCCTGCGCCAGTACATCCACACGGGCATCAACGAAGACGAGGAGGACCGGACGGCCCTGGACGGGATCATCCCCCACGTGGCGGGCGGAATGCGCGGCGAATTCAACCTGCGCTTTGGACAGCCGTCGAAGGACGTCTGCTACATCATCGCCGAAATGTTCCCCTTCACCGACACTCCGCAGACAGACCCGGTGACCGGTGCCCAGGGTTCGCTGCTCGATGCCATGGAGCGGCGTGGCGGAGTGCCGAAGATTATGTTCACCAACACCTCCGCAGAGTACTGGCGCGGAGATGCCGCGCTGATTCACACCGACCTGGAGACCCTGACCGATGCTCCGGAATCGGCGTGGGCCCGCCGCTACCACTTCGCTGGCTGCCAGCACGGCTCGGGGGATTTTCCTCCGCTGGAATTCCGTGCAAGCGACGGGATCCGGGGACAGCTTCCCCTGAACAGCGTGGACTACGCTCCCCTATTGCGGGCTGCGCTGGACAACCTGGACCGCTGGGTCACCACGGGTGAGGAGCCTCCCGCCAGCCGCCATCCCAGCCTGAACGACGGGACGGCAGTTGAGTCCCATACGCTGCTGGAGCGGTTCGCCCAGCTCCCTGGGGTGCGGGTGCCGAGCCAGACCACCCGGGCGATAAGGCTGGACTACGGGTCGGAGTCGCACCTGGGCCGCACCACCAAGCTGCCGGCCGACGAGGGGGAGGAGTTCCCGGCGCTGGTGGCCGATCTTGACGAGTCTTTCAACGAGCGCGGCGGCATACGCCTGCCTGACCTGGCCGTCCCGGTGGCCACCTATACGGGATGGAACCTGCGCGACGAGAGTATCGGCAATCCCGGCCTGTTCATCGGCATCACCGGCGGCCTTGCCGGATGGACCCTCCCCTGCCCGCCACCCAAGCCGAGCGGGAGTCAACCGGCGACCCGCGGGCGTCCATCGAGGAACGCTACGCCGACCGCGAGGACTACGTGGAGCAGGTCACCCGCGCCGCGATGGACCTCGTGGCCGAGGGTTACCTTCTTGAGGAGGATGTGGCAGAGGTGGTGGACCTTGCGGGACGGAAGTTTGATTACTTCGCGAGTGACGTGGGGGAGAGCTAAGCCCAACCCAGAGCCGGTTGCCCCTGGCGTGGCCATTGCCCTTCCTGTGCGGCCAGACTCGCCGCGACTGGGCGGCCGCCTCCCTGATTCCCAACGAAAGCTTTAGCAGGCGGCCGATTGGGTTGGCCGGGGAGCAGTGGAGGCCTTCTTTTCCAACGGCAGAGAGGTCGGCTTCTTGGCAAGGAAGAAGAGAACACCGCTCAT
Source organism: Dehalococcoidia bacterium (assembly GCA_965219395.1). Taxonomy (GTDB): domain Bacteria; phylum Chloroflexota; class Dehalococcoidia; order Lucifugimonadales; family UBA3495; genus VXOI01. The sequence goes on along the minus strand of CBDCNN010000002.1, from coordinate 1,222,696 downwards.
GACTCCAAAGCCCCCGATGACCAGGAAGGAAATGGTGTAGCTCTTCGGTCGCGTCGAACATGAACGCCGCGAATAGAGGGGCGGCCAGCATGAGTATGTACATGGGGGCACTGGATAAGCCGGTTATGGTGGCAAAGGCTTTTTCGCCGAAGTAATCTCCTCGTATGGCGGTGGTCAGCGGATTTCTCCCACCGAAACCCGCACCGAACGTTGCGGCAAAAAGAATGGCCGTAGGAACACTGTCGACCATTACAGCCATCAGGAAACCGCCCGCCTGGATAAAGCCGAAGAAGGCTATCACTGCGTTCTTGGGGAGCCTGTCCCCCGCATAGCCGCCAATCAGTTGAAAAACAGCGGCCACCCCCATAACCACCGCAAACATGTTTGCCGCCTGCTGCAACGACAGGCCCTGGTCTGTCAACATCGGCACCAGATGCACAGTCAGGGTCGCGAAGAGAATGCTGGAGAAGGCGTGGCCGAAGGTGATCAGCCAGAATGCGGGCGTCCTAATCGCCTGCCGCCCTGTGAACTGTAGCTTGTCGGGCGATGGCGCTGCTCTTGTGGACCTCGGCGTTTCCCTTGCTACGGAGTCAGGCGGGTCTCCGTCGGGTCGCAGGCCGTATTCGTCCGGGCTGACTCGCACAAACTGTGACATCGGCCAGGCCATCGCCAGGAACACCACACCGATCCACTGGGCGGTGACGCTCCAGCCGTGACTGCCCGGTGTTATCGCCCAGGCCAGGACTGGCACCAGCACCAATCCACCCAAGGGTGAACCAAGGCCAGCGACGGCCATGGACACGCCCCGCTTTCGCACAAACCAGCGGTTCACCACGGACATGAACGGCAACCACGTGCCCGCCGCGGTACCCAGCATGATCAGCCCGTATGACACGTAAAAGATGACGATGCTGTCGGTGCGGCTGAAGAGAAGGAAACCAAGGCCGGTAATGATGAACCCGATCAGGACCATCCGGCGGGGGCCCAGCTTGTCGATCAGGTACCCCATCAGCGGCCCGATGATGCTGCCCTCCAGCTGGGCCATGGAAAACGCGCCGGTCAGCTGGGCGCGGCTCCAGCCGAATTGCAGCTCCAGGGCCTTGATCCACACGCCGACCCCGCTCCACACGGGGCCGCTGGACATGCCGTTGGCGACCAGGGCCAGGCCGACTATTACCCACCCATAGAACATCGTTTTCTCTCGTCGTTAAATTTCCGCGCGGTGGTAATAGTGATTGGCAGCGATTTCGAGTGCAAAATCAGCAAACGGAACGAAACACGAACACCAAAATTCCCGAGGCCTCCTTACGTTATGGTCCTAATGCAAAGTGGCGCCAGCCAAGAGGGCAGAATCAGACCTTGCTCAAGTTCAAGATAGACATTTCTATGGAGACACCGGACTTCACGCAAGCAGGCCATCTTGCCGGCGTCCGGCTATCAGTTGCCTCGCATCCCCGGAACAAGGCAGCCAAGGAACACAACCACGCCAGCATACCAGATTCAGGAGGGAGGTCAGACACTTTATAAGGCGGCTCTTTGCCGGAATAGAATGGGGCAAACCATTCGGACAGATGCGGCAGGCACCGGGATCCCATAACGCAGCCGGGTATCCTCAGAGCGCGGGATATGGTGCCGGATGTACATTCCGGTAATGAGGGGTTCTCACCGTCTGGTTGGCTGGCGTACCTTGTGCTAGCCCGTATTTGCAACTAAAATTCGTTTCTACCCTGTGCCTGAATTGACGAAAATCGTCGGGGTTGATGCGCCCAGGCAGCAACCGGCGAGTTTGTTGGAGTTGGCGTGGGCGACGCGGCTTAAACGTAATTTGGCGACTGGTTGGAAATCACCAAAGACAACTTTCGGGGAGCTGAGTCATGGCCGATTACAGGATCATTTCGTCCGATAACCACGTGATGGAACCCCCGGATCTATGGACCAGCAGGATTGAAGAAAAGTATCGAGAACGTGCTCCTCTTACCCAGATGGAGGACGACGGTGAGTGGTGGTACTGCGACGGGATGAAAATCTCCACAGGGTTCGGATTCGGTGGCGCCCAGACCGGGAGAAGGTTTGAGTCGCCGGAGGAGTTGACCAGCGGCGATGTATTCGCCAACGTCCGGCCCGGCGGTTACATCCCGGACGAGCAGATCAAGGACATGGACCTGGACGGCATCGACGTCAGCATTCTCTATCCCACCCTTGGCCTCCAGTTGTTCAAAGTGCCGGACAGCGAGCTCCTGACCGCTGTCTTCAAGACTTACAACGATTGGCTGGGCGAATTCTGTCAGGCCGCGCCAAAACGTCTCGCCGGAATCGCCATGATCAACGTGGACGACGTAGACGTTGCTGTCGCCGAACTGGAGCGGTGCCACAAGCTGGGATTCATCGGTGGAATGATCACGGTCTATCCCCAGGAAGACCGCAGGTACGAGTCACCGATCTATGACCCTCTATGGGCCGCTGCACAAGACCTCGGGATGCCGCTCGGGCTTCATGCCGCGACCAACCGGTTCGGTTCAGGGGAAGGGGACCGCGCCACTACCAACCGGTTCTCGGTGACTGTGAACTTCGACCACTACGTCCGCATGTCGCTCACCGACATGATTTTCTGCGGGGTGTTCGAGCGTTTCCCGGGACTGCAGGTCGGGGCGGTTGAGCACGAGGTGTCGTGGGCCGCCCATTTCCTGGACCGCATGGACTACAACTATACCCAGCGGGCCAGGGGGGTCAGCGGATACCGGTTCAAGAACGATATGCTACCCAGCGACTTCTTCCGCCGGAACATCTTCCTGGGGTTCCAGGAGGACGGTCTGGGTATTCAGCTTCGGGACATCATCGGCGTCGATACCCTGCAATGGGGCTCAGACTACCCCCACCAGGAATCCACTTTTCCAAGGAGCCGGGAGATCCTGGAGGAGATCCTGTCGGAATGCACCCTAGAGGAGCGAGCGAAGATAGCCGGCGGCAACGCGGCCAGGGTTTACAACCTGAACTAGGCCTGTAAGGTCCAGGCCCCGGCAGGAAGTTGAAGGCACTCTCATACAGGAGATTGCCTGCCCGGCGCGGCTATGGCAGGGACACCGCGAGCCGGTCTTGAGTTCCGCTGCCCCACTCGCAGGGAAAGCAGGACGAGCCAGTGGATTTCTGTATTTGGGGAATAATACATGTGAGCAGTCCTTATCCGGTCCCGGCAGCCAGCCTCGTTGGCTCCGAAACGTGGGTGCGCATCGAAGCACCGTACCAGGCACGGCGCCCGACGCCGAGTGTAGCCGAGTGCGGGCTCGCCCAGGGTCAATTGATCAGGTTACTGGCTCTTGTTATGCTTCCGACGTTTTAGCCATACCTCTGCCAGCAAATGCAGGATGGAGCAGCTATGTCTTCGCAGCCACTGAACGCTCTAGGAAGGCCAAGGCGAATCAAGGTGGACCTGGGAGAGGAGTCGTCATTGCCGAATCTTCCTCTGCCGGTAGAGGTGGGTGACGCCAAATTCTTCCTGGTCAAGGGCAGCGACGGCTACAAGCTGCTGTCCGTGATCTGTCCTCATCAAGGTGGCGAGGTGCAGGACGAAGGTGAGGAGTTGTTCACCTGCGATGGCCACGGCTGGCAATTCGACAAGAATGACGGGGTCTGCGTAAACCAGCCCCACGTACGAATGAGAGCTCATCTCGTGGATAATGAAGGCGGTCATCTGTCGGCGCTGATCCGCCCAGAGTAACGGTTGGCCGTTTCGAGACGCACGGAGAAAGTGCTCGTCAAACCGTTCGGCCAAGGACGAACAGCCCTGCCCCTTCTCCGCCGCCAATCCACTCTTCGACTAATTCCGGGCCCACGTCGCCGGGATTACTTCGCCCAGCGCCAGTGTCATTCGGGAGGGATTTATGAGAATACCAATCACAATGTGCCACGGAATTCGCCCGGTTGCGGCCGGGGCCCTCAGCAACCCGCTGACGGAGGAGCGTTTCGACACGCTGATGAAGATTGCGGCGGAGATGGGCTTCCAATCAATAAACTACGACCAGTTGGCAGCCTGGCGACAGGGAAGCTCCTCCCTGCCGGAACGGCCGATAATGATCGATTTCGACCATCCCGTCGTATCGATGCGGCGGGAGGTATTCCAGACGCTGGAGCGGTACGGGTTCAAGGGAAACCTGTTCATCTACACCTCTCCCTATGATCCGGACTATCCCCGGCCGCTGGCGTTGGCACAGATTCCCGAGCACATGCCGTGGTCGGAATTAAGAGAGCTTCGCGAACTTGGCTGGCATATCGGCGCGCATACGGTCAGCCATCCCAACCTGTCCAATCTGGCTGCGGAGGACACGACCGGGGAAATACTGCGAGAGGAGCTGGACCGCTGCAATCGTGTGATCGAAGAAAATCTCGGCTTTGTCCCGCAGGACTTTGCGTTCACCGGGACCAGCTGGAGCAGTGCCGCGGAGACCGAGGTCAAGAAAAGGTACCGGTTCGGGCGATTCTGGGTAGTGGGGTCGGAATACGAGGCCGATGGCAAGCCCATACGGTATGCAGAGCTGGCCGGTTCGTCGGAACCCGACGAGGCCGACGGTGGCCCGCCGAATAGCACCAGGTACATTACGGAGGACACCGACCCGCACCGCCTGCCGTCCATGGAACTCCAGGCCCTGATCAATAGCCCTGAGGCCTTTCGCTCGTACCTGGAGGGTGCGCTTGAGAATTAGGTCAACGGCCCCGATGACCCAGATAACTCAGATATTGCACCCGCACTCGCATCGGAGGGAGCTGGCGCCATGACTCCTGGGCGATTCAACCTCGTCAGCCAAGTGGGCCGCGTCCCTTCCACGACCGTGCCCCTGGACGCACGGCAGGAAAGCCGGTTTCAGCGGTTGATGGACGAGTCGATCATGATCGACCTTCACCAGCATCCAATGGTGCTTCCCGAGGACTTCAGCCAGTACTTTGAGTACCTTCGCAGCGACAGCTACGTCTGGGGTTATGACGCAGTCCGGGCAGGCGGCTTTACCGCTGTTGGAACAGCCAACGTCTTTCGCGGCATGCTGCACACCAGCGAGATGTCCTTCATCCGATTTTCTGACCTGATTGACGAAATCGCCATGATGATTTCCGACATTTCCCGACACGACGATGTGATGCAGGTCAGCAGCCCCGGCGAGATAGAGTCAGCCAAGCAGCAGGACAAGGTGGGGTTTATGCCCACGGTGGAGCACCTGGCCATCGGCAATGAACTGAACCGGGTGGATGTGCTCTATAACGCCGGGATACGGCTGGCGGGCCTGACCTACAGCCGCAAGGCCTACATCGGCGACGGCATCTTCGAACGCAACGACGGGGGCCTCAGCGAGTTCGGAGTGGAGGTTGTTCAGCGCATGAACGAACTCGGGATGGTCGTCGACGTGTCTCACGCTTCGTTTCGCACCGCCATGGACGCCATCGAGGCGTCCGATGCCCCAGTGACATTCAGCCACGACGGGTCATACACCCTTGCCAGCCACAGCCTCCAGGCCCGAAGGTTGCGAAAGGACGAGGAGCTGTTGGCCTGTGCCAGAAAGGGCGGCGTTATCGGCATCACCGCCGTTCCAAACCGGCTCAGCAATGATCCAGAGCAGGGCATAGAGTGCGTTCTGGACCATTACGATTACATGGTGCAACTGGTTGGCGTGGACCACGTTGCCATCGGCACGGACACGAGCATCGGCGATATGGTCGGCGTGGGCCAGGTGGTGATGGGCCGAACCGGCCCGGCCCCAGCGCCCTATCTAAACGGACTGGAGTCCCCGGCCGACGGCAAGAACATCATCCGCGGCCTTATCGCACGCGGCTACTCGGACGAGGACGTCAAGAGGATTGCCGGGGGAAACGCGCTGGCGTTTTTCAGAAGGGTGATGGGATAAGCTCAGCCCTCTGCCCATTCCGGTATCGTTCCGGACTGTCTGCCTGTCAGCCGCAAACCCGACTTTGCAATTAAGCAACGGAGGAACATCAATATGGCGTTTTACGAAAGGGGCGCTACCCGTATCTACTATGAGGAAGCAGGATCCGGCTTCCCCTTGATGATCATCCCTGGTGGGGGATTGAACTCTTCCCTGGCATCCCTGGAAACGTCGGTGCCTTTCAATCCCCTGAGAACCTACAAGGATGATTTCCGCTGTATAGCCGCCGACCTGCGCAATGCCAACGGAGGGCAATCCAGCGGGCCGCTTGAAATCGACCGTCCCTGGGATGCCTACTCGGAGGACCAGCTTGGGCTGATGGACCATCTCGGCATTGACAAGTTCCTGGTAATGGGCTTCTGCATCGGCGGGCCGATGATCCACAATCTGTTGAGGCTGGCTCCGGAGCGCATAGTGGCAGCGGCACTGATGCAGCCCAGCGGCTTCAGGCCAGAGATGCCCGATATTTTCTACCAGAACAATATCACTGGCTGGGGACCGCCCCTCTGTGAAAAGCGTCCGGAAAACACCATGGAAATGGTGCATGACTTTCTGACCAGCATGTACACCAACCGGGCCGACTTCGTTTTCACCGTTTCCCGCGATTTCGTGCGTGCCCTGCAGACGCCTCTGCTGACTGCACCCGACGATGTACCGGCGCACCCGTACGAGGTCGCGATGGAAGTAGCGACCCTCGCTCCCAACTCCGAGGTGACCATTTATCCCTGGAAGGACACACAGGAGCACATTGACGAGGTCGTGGCCCACGCGCGTAGCTTCCTGAAAGCACATCAACCGGCCACCGCAACAGCCTGACAGGCAGTGTCCTCAGCGCAGGTTGGCACCGCCCAGTTCTTCACCCGTTGCGGGTGATGAGGGCGCCACGACTGCGGGTCGAAAGGGTGGAGGCCCTGGCTGCAGCACCAGGTCTGCTAGCTACACTTGATGCCGCAGCAACGGGTTGGGGGACTATCTCAAGTTCCTCTACAAAGGACGGGGCAGGTTTAAAGGGCGTCTCTGAGGGACGGGGGCGTCACACTTTTGGCCAGACCTGATCGGCTAACTGTTCCATGTCCCGGATCATCTCCTCCTTGCTGGCAGCCAATTGAGCAACCGGCACGAATGCGGCGATCAAGTGGCTTACGCCCATATCCTCATAGCGCCTTATATCCGAGGCGATCTGCTGCGCACTGCCGGTGAAGGTCGGCCGCTCCGCTGAGTCCAGCCCACCGACGTCAGTCGCGAGACTGTAGCCGTGCATTCTGCAGACGACCTCCACCGAGCCGTGGGGCCTGCCAGCGCGCTCCACGTAGCTGTCCAGCCGTCTCATGGCAGCAGCCATCTGATCGGGTGCAGCCAGAGGAAACCGGTTGTTGGTGCCGATAGGTTGCCAGCCGTCGCCCAATTCGGCGGCGCGACGCAGGGCCCGTCGGCTCTCGCCGCCAACCCAGATGGGGGGATGCGGCTTCTGCACCGGCTTGGGCAGGAAGGTCAGGCCGGAAAAGCTATGGTACTTCCCCTCAAACTTAGGGGACTCGCTGGTCCATAGCTCCTTGAACATCCGGATGTATTCGTCGGTAACCGCGCCGCGTTCTTCGAAGGGCGGCGTTTGCAGTGCTTCGAATTCCTTTTGAAGCCAGCCAACTCCGACCCCGACGGTCAATCGGCCGTTCGACAGCACATCGATGGTGGAAAGTACCTTGGCTGTCAGAACAGGGGGCCTGTGGGGCACGATCATCACGCTGGAAACCAACCTGATTGACTCGGTTTGACCGGCCAGGAAGGCGAGCATGGTGAGCTGTTCCGTGGCCTCATTGTTGTCCGTGCCGGGGAACACACCGGACTGCGTATATGGGTAGGGCGAATCAAACTCGTTGGGCAGCACGATATGGTCGGGAAACATCATTACTGAATAGCCGAGTTCGTCCGCTTTCCTGGCTATGGGGATGATGTTGTCGGGGCGCGCCAGGTCGCCGCGGGAAGGCAACATGATTCCGTATTTCATGGTTGAGCCTCCTCTGAACTATCCGGTGCCGAAGGCTACGGGTGTGCTGTTGGGTGCGTTGCGACCGACTGCAAAAAGCAATCACTATTAGACGGAATGCGGCGATTCCCCTATTGTCTGTCCCTTGACTGGTTGCCTGCCCGATTATACAGCCCTCGACTGCCCGACAACCCCAACCTCGGGAGAGACAGATATAACCGGTACACTCCGGCGGGCCTACCAGTCGGTCGCGTCCTATGTCTGCAAGCAGGGCAAGGAAACCGGTCACGGATGTGGTTATGTTGCGGATAATTCGTTCAGGCCCACGCATGCCTGCCCCGGCGGCTGCACATGGAATGCAACTTTCGTCCTCGTGAGGGCCTCCACTGGTCAGAGGTTGTCCGAATTCGGGGACAGCGGCGGTCCTTTCTACTCCAATAACCGAGCCTGGGGCACTATGATGGCCAAGATAGAGATCGAGGACAGCGACGATGACTGGGTACGAACCGACGCTGTCTACATGCCCATCGACTTCCTAGAGGTCATGGACGTGGAGGTGCTCACCAACTAAAGTGAACAGCCGGTCAGGGGGAGGGTTTCTTACTCCCTCTCCCCGACCGCCCGATGCGAATCTTACGAGCTCCTAGCTATCAATTCTTGATTTGCATGGCACCGCAACACGCACTGCCCCAGACCCGAAATAACGGGTGGTACAATCAGGCCCTGCGGCCGTGACTAGGAGAGTCCCCAACTGAAAAATCGACTGCGGCTCCGAGGGATTGCGCATTCTACCGCCAAGTCAATACGCAGGTTTCTGTGGGGCTACTGGCCAGTGCCCGCGCTTCTGAGCAGTATCCTGATCGCATGCGCCTCCAGCCCCCCACAGACTCCGGAAGTAGACGAACCGAGGAGCGCGGCATTGTCAGAGAACCTGCCAACGCAAGCAGGCAGCACCGGACCCGGGCCCGACGAACCGCCGTCCACGGACGATTCCCCGGGACAAGTCACCCCCCAGCCAAGCCATGACCGGGCCGCTACGGTGGCCTTCCCCCGGCACAACGCGCCCCTGGGTACCGACAGAGGTGAGCAATACACTGCGGGGAAGCTGGTCCTGGAAGATGGGTGTCTGCGGATTGAGGTCCCGGCCGGAGGCAACAGCCCCCGGGTGTCCCGACTGATCATCTGGCCCAGTTCCTTCACCTTCGACGAGGAATCGGGAGTTGTCAGGGTCATAGACGGGCTGGGCCGCGTCGCCGCCCAGGTCGGGGACCACATTCGGGTCAGCCGGGCCGCGACCACACATCAGCAGGTAGAGGACCAAGAGTTCACGGCGGAGGGAACCGGGCACTGCACACAGCCGTCTACCTGGGTGGGCGACGAGGTTACCGTGTTCGACCCCGAGAACGAGGCCACCGAACTGCGGCTGTCAGACCCAGATGTCGTGCTCATCCGGCAGAAGACCGTAATGATGACCGGACGGACGTTCCCGACCGCAGAGGGTGTCGGAGAGCTGGTGCTGGACGGCCCGTGCCTGCGGCTGAAAGGCGAATACAACATTAACACCATCATCTGGCCTGCTGGATTTATGCCCCATGTCCAGGACGGGGTGGTACAGGTACGCAACGGAGCAGGTCAGGTCATAGCCCAGGTCGGGGACAGAATAGCCGGCGGAGGCGCGTACTATGAGCGCGGGCACCGGGAGTGTCCGGGTGAGGTGTTCAGGGTCTACGGGATCAAGGTCCAGCCGGATGCGGACGTCTACTTCCCCAGGCAGGACGAGTTCCTCGGCGCTCGCCCGAAGCCCGTACGCTTCACCGGAGAGCTGGTCATGAACGGGAAATGCCTGAAGGTCGAAAACGCTGTTCGCGTTGGAACCGGCTCCCACTCCCCGGGGGCTATGCTACCCATCTGGCCAGGCGATTTCGAGTTGAGCATCGAGGATGGGGCCGCCGCGATAGTCGATTCCGCGGGGCGGGCCGTCGCACGAGTGGGCGACAGGGTCCAATTCAGCGCCTTTGGCGTCCCCTATGACTGGGCACTTAAACATGGCGGAGTGGATGAAATAACGCCTTTCTGTGGGGGGCCTTACTGGGCAGTGGCGGCTGACTTCGAGCCTATCGACACCCGGTGAGGACAGCAACCTGACCGCTGGCCGTGAATTACTTCGCAAATCTGGACACCGGGGCGCCAACCCACCAACATGGGAACGAGACCCCTTTGAGTACGAACTTTTGCAAACCAACCGAAGCGCCATCAATACAGACCAGTTTACCGCCTTCATCCTTCGCCACCGGCTAGGTATCACTACCGCGGCCCTGCTCTTGACCCTCGACCAAGCTGCCAAGTTTGTTATTGCCAGGGTGATACCCGTCGGAGAGTCATGGCCGACCGCGGGATTCTCTCACCTCACTCACGCCATAAACATGGGAAGCACCCTGGACCTCTTCAGCGGCCACACCATAGCGCTCGTCCTCGCCTCCACCCTCTGCATCAGCCTGCTGATGGCCCTCTACTGACCCCGCCCCAAAACCGGCGCACGCCCGCAGATTGCCTTCGGCCTGATGCTGGCCGGGGCCATGGGCAACCTCGTAGACCGGGTCGCCTTCGGCCACGTCATAGACTTCATAGACATTCTCCCCTGGTTCATCTTCAACGTGGCCGACATTGCCATCCTATCCGGCCTTATAGGTTTCGCCTGGGACATCCCGGACGTAACGGCCCGGCTCCTTACAGAATCCCAAGAGCAACCATAGATGAGTCCGAAGAACTTAAGTCTCAAGAAAAGCCGGCTGACAACCGGCTGCGCCTCGTAAGCACAGGGGACGACGAAACCACCCATCGAATGTCAGGTCCGAAGAACCCTCCACCTCAACCCCAGGTATCGCCTTCCTCTCCTACTAATATTACAACGACGCTTGGCTAGAAAGGGAGCTTGGGTGCCTCCTCATGGCGCACTGCCCACGCGCTTGACAGCTTTGTGACTTTGTTGTGCAGGAACCGATTTCCCACCAAAAACGAACCAAACTGAGGAAGCGTCGTTGTAATACTAAAACCAATCTGTGCAAAATTCCATCGGCTGCCGGGGCAACGTGGACCGAATTTTGCACAGCCTCAGATACGCCGGTAAAATTCTCCCACTATCCCCAAAAATTTGCTCGATGATCACGGAACCGCCCAACAGGATTGCCAGAGACCAACCGGCAACGCCGAAAATGGGCAGCAGCGCGTTCTTCAGAGCGTGGCGAACCAGGACCACTCTTTCGTGCAGGCCCTTGGATTTGGCGGTGCGTATGTAGTCCTCCCGCAGGACCTCCAGCATTGCCGAGCGCGTCACCCTGGCAGTGAAATTCATCTGGAAAATGGCGAGAGTGAGAGCTGGAAAGAAAATTTGCTGAAGATTTTCCCAAGGCGCCACCCAAAGCTTGGCGTAGCCGAACGGGGGCAACCAGTTGAACACCCGAGCCAGGATATAAATCGACACTATGCCGGTTACGAAGATGGGAACGCTGATGCCGAAAATGGTGAATGCCCTGCCGATATAGTCGAACAGAGAGTCCTGGGTAATAGCAGACACTATGCCCAACGGTACGGCGAGGACAATGCTGATGATCATTGCCAGGATGGCAATCTCAAAAGTGATAGGAATGCGAGGGCTGAGCTCCTCCACCACCGGCCTCTGGTAGTAGAGGGCCAAGCCCAGGTCTCCCCTGAGCATCCCCCATATCCAGTCAACGTACTGCACAGGGATCGGACGGTCGATGCCAAGTTCAGACCGCTTCTTGGCCAGTTCCTCTTCGGTGTAGCTGGCGTCGCCCCCGGCAGCCAGTAGCTGAATGGCCGGGTCGCCGGGAATCACCCGCATCAGCAGGAAAACCAGCACTGTAATGAGAAGCAGTGTGGGGAAGTAGAGCAGAATCCTTTTCGTGATGTATTGTTTCAACCGCCTGCTCTCCAGCGTCGCTTCAATCCGAACTGCGACATTAGTCAAGGGAGGGAGGGAGAAGCCCCTCCCTCATTGGGTGGAATCCAATCCCCTTACTGTCCTTCGAACCTCCAGGGTGCGGCCGAGCTACTCCTCTATCCAGATATGCTCGACTGTTGAACCTACTGCGGTCTGGATGGTGTCCGGTACGACATAGCCGCCAGCTGCGGTCTTAATCTTGTTGTTGACCACGTTGTAAAAGGGCTTCCAATAGATGATTATGTTGCCGTGGCCATCCCCTGAAATCAGGTAGTCCTCGATTTTCCTGAGAATCTCCCTCCTTTTTTCTGTATCCAATTCTGCGCTCTGCTGCTGGAACCATTCGACGTATTCATCCGGCGGCTGCCAGCGGCTCCAGGCCCGGTCAGAGGGCATGAACTGGGCGTTCAGGAAGTCGTCCGGGTCCAGGATGTTGATGCCATATCCAGAGCCGCCAAGTGTGTAGTTCCCCGAGATGTGTTCCGGATTGGTGGAAGCCAAATCCTTGATGACCAGCTCGATTTCCAAGCCCAGGTTCCGCTTCATCTGCTCCTTGAACAGAGCCATGAAATCCGGATAGCCAGCGGCGGTGAAACTGGAAAGGGTAATCTTCCCGATGGAATCGGGCGGGTCGTAGCCTGCCTCCTTCATCAGGGCGACTGCATCGTCAATGTCCTGCTGCTTGGTCCTGGGGCATCCCTCGCAACCGCCAAAACCGGGGAATTGCTTCAGTTCCTCCGTGGTGTACGAGTACCACTGGTCGGGGATGAATGGCGCCCCAACGGCGTTCTTGCCAGCTCCGAAGGTGTCCTGGAATTCCCAGCGGTCCATCGCAAGCCACAGCGCTTTCCGCAGCTTCGCATCGCTCCAGACCGGGTCATTGGTGTTCATGATGATGTCGCCAAGGGTAGCCGTCTTGGTGTAGAAGGCAGTCAGGTTGGGTTCTTTCTCCAACTCAGCAACGTCTTCAACAGAGATGTTCATCACCGTGGTGCTGGACATCATCAGCCGATCGGTCTTGAATCCCGCTACGATGGTTCCGGCATCAACGATGGTATTGGACCTGTAACCATCAAGGTAGGGCAGTCCCTCTTTGAAATAGTTGGGGTTCCTCTCGAACTCGTAGAAACTTCCCCGCTGCCATTCCTTCACCATGAAGGGGCCACTACCCATCACGTCCTCAAACCGTTCGAATCCCTGCTCTTTCTGCGCCTCGGGCACAATCAGCATGAAGTCCACGCCCATCAACTGGAGCATGGCTGCCGAGGCGTATTTGAGGTGGATGTCGATGGTAGTTTCGTTCACGGCATCGGCCCGTTCGATGTAGGGACGCAACAGACCCGTCCTGGGCCTGGGTTCGCCAGGTTCGATCCAGCGAGTGATACTGAATGCCACGTCGGTGGCAGTTACGGGATTACCATCCCACCACGTAGCGTTGTCGTGAATGACAAAGGTGTATTTGGAACCGTCATCGGACAGTGTCCAACTCTTGGCCAGGTCCGCCACCAACTCCGATGTATTAGTGGGGTCGAAGTAGACCAACTGGTTGTGCAACGGGCTGCGGAACTGGGAAGACTGCAGGGTACCCGCGGCGTGAACGTCGAACAGCTCGACATCGCCGTAGTTCACCATGTTGATCACCCCTCCCTGCTTGCCGGGAACGACCGCAAGCATGGGAGTATCCGCTGCTTCGGCAGCTGGCTTGGGAGAGGACTCGTCCGCCTCGCTTTCCGTGGGCTCCGCCGCCGCGGTCGGCACCGGTGTCGCTGCTGCCACCGGCGCGGCTGTCGCGGGTTCTGCGGTCGGGGCCGCAGCCTCCGCAGGATCAGACCCACAGGCCATTCCCACAATCAATGCCACGGCCAGAAGCACCGGTAGCAAAGTGTAGGGCCTGAGAAAAGCGGAGATAGGCATAAGAACCTCCCGACGATAATCCTTGAAGCGGGTTCCCTGTCAGCGGCCGTCCCAGTCGGGGGAGAGGCCATATCCTGAAGTTCTGGGGATATTTAGTGTCGGATATTTAGTTGTCAACCGTGAAAGCTCAAATAGGACTGACTCACAATTCAGTTCAATTCTGGACGTAATTTTACGAAATACGCTAATTAATCTAACCGTACTCGTTTCGGCTTGCCTTGTTCTCTTGCCTTGTTCTATGGTTTATGTCGGAGGCCTAGCCGGGGGAACAAACCGCCAGCCAATGCCGTCCGTTAAGTGAATGGGAACCCGCATTGCCAATGTGGAATACCAAACTCCTGGCATGCGTGAAACGAATTACCGTTAAGCCATCTGCCAAACCAAGGGATGTGATGAGCAGGGAACAGCCCCACCCCTGCTGAAATCACATTCAACTTAGGGATGGCATGCTACGGATTTTCTACGGAATCCGGTTTGGTTTCTTATGAATGCCTGTGTTAATCTGTGCAGAATCACAACGAAAATAATCGGACTCGGTGTCCCGGAGGCTGACCGTGCCTTTTCAGCGATTTGCAAGTATGACCAAGGACTACCCAACCTTCGACTGCGACGCTCATATAACCGAGCCCCCCGAGATTTGGGAACGGGCCAACGACAACCTCACACGGCAAGAGCTGGAGGCGCTCAAGTCCACCATGTGGTACGACGCCGAGAGCAGGCAGCTTATCGTCAATGGGAAAGCGGGCGTTGGCATCGGCTCGCAGCGCCGGGGAGGAATCCCGGGGACGATGCGGGTGATCACCAACGCCGGGCCGGGCGTCAAGCACGACATACAGAGGGCGCTTAATGTGCGCAACCTGGATCAGGCAACCGCTCTGACCCAGCAGCAGGTGGAATACCTGGACCACGACGGCTCCTACGAGCCGGGTCCGCGGCTCCGCGATATGGACATGCAGGGGATCGATCAGGTCATGATCATCCCGTCCGACATCGACACGTATCCATGGCTTCAGAACGCCATGGGCGCCAAGGCGGCGTGCAAGGCCTACAACGACTGGGCCTATGAATACACCCTAGAGAACCCGGAGAGGCTCTTCTTCGCTGCCCTTCTGCCGATGCAGAACCCGTTGTATGCGGCAGAGGAAATCTACAGGGTCGCTGCACGAGGGTGCCGGGTCGGCCTCATCCGTCCCATGGATGCCTGGGGCAACTACCCTGTGCAGCCGAAGTACGAGCCGGTGTGGAACGCACTGGAGGAAACAGGCCTGGTCTATGGTATGCACCCATTCCCGGCCAGCGGCGGGCTCAAGCCGATGGGTTACAGCGAGCAGTACTCCGGCGCCGAGCTGATCCGCCGCACCATTTCCACTTCGGGCATTCCGCACTCATTCCTGTCCAACGTCCAGAACTTCCAGGCTGAGGCCGCGCTCTGGGTGAGCATGGTGCTGATGTCTGGTTTCTTCGAAAAGCATCCGAAAATTAACGCTGCGGTTTTCGAAGCATCGTCCACGTGGCTGAGTTTTGTGCTTGACGAGTGCGACAAGACCTACAAGCTCTATCGAAACGAGCGGCAGATGGCACCCCTCACAAGGCTGCCCAGCGAGACCTTTTTTGAGCACTGCATGACAGGGTTCGAGGGGGACGAGGCCCCGCCCTCCCGGTTCCCCGAGTTCTACCGGGATATCCTGATCTGGGCCTCCGACGTCTACCATCACGATGGAGACGATGCGTGGCGGGCCATCGACACCATGCAGCAGTGCGAACTGCCCGTAGCAGATCAGGCCCGGTTCCTGGGCGAAAACGCCCGCCGTCTCTACAAGGTTGAGGCTCCCAAGGACATCATCCGTCAGCGCGTTACCGAGATCGAGCGGCCCGATTGGTGGCCCACCGAGGAGGAGATCGAACATGCTCTTCTGCCGGAATCCAGCCTCCTCAAACGCTAGATCAGGAGATTGAAATCAAAAGGCAAGAGGCCCCTCAGTCCAGGGGCCTTTTGCTTACTGACATTCACTTGCGCGCCCGCTGATATTGGAGGGTTGACAATATGACGACGCAGAGGCGTTTTACAGTGTTCGACGGCGACTCTCACGTGGTGGAACCCCGGGAGCTGTGGGAACACTATCTTGATCCCGAATACAGGGTTCTCGGCAAGTCGGCTTTGTGGAGGGAGCACGGCCGAGCGAATTCATACCTCAAGGTGAACGGGAAGGTGTTCCGGGATTCGGCCAACCCCAACATTCCCCGGCACGCCATCTGGAAACCCGGCATGGCTTGGGAATCTGTCGGCGACCTTGACCCTGACGTCAGGCACGCCGAAACCCCGGGGGCCTCAGACCCGCAGGCCAGGATCGCCGATATGGACGCAATGGGGGTGGACCAGGCATTTCTCTACCCCACCTGGTTCGCAGAGGGTTTTCACCTGGTGGAGGACCCTGATGTGGCCTATGCCCTGGCGCGAGCCTATAACGACTGGATCACGGATTTCTGCAACGCGGCCCCCGGCCGACTCTTCGCTGCGGCGATGGTGCCCCTTCAGGACATGGATATGGCCATCGAGGAGCTCCGGAGGGTCTCTGGAGTAGCCTGTTTCCGCGGGGCATTTCTAAGGCCGATGTTCCGTGAGGATCACTATTTCACCCATCCCTACTACGACCCTCTGTGGGCAGTACTCGAGGAGCTTCAGCTGGCAGCCGCCGTGCATCCCACCCCGGGCCTATGGAATCCGGAGTGGACCTCCCACGGTCAGTTCATCGAGAAAGTGAAGGGACGCCTGAACCTCATACCTTTCGACAACGGAGGCGGAGGAGGTCCTTTCGCCGGTGGCGGAACAGGAGAGAGCCGTCCGTTCATCTCCGCCGGAATGCCCTTGGGTCATCCGCTGGCGCAGGTCATTTCCAATTGGCTTGACAACCACATGTTCGTTGCCTCAGCCCTGATCGGTTTCACGGTCATGCAACGTTTTCCGCAGATGAAGGTCGTGGTGGCTCACGGCAAAGCCTCGTGGATGGAAGAGGTCCTGGAAAAGATGGAGGCGTCGAGCCGTGTCATACCATTGCTCCACTATTACCCGGTGAGGACCGACCCCGAGGAGATGTGGGAGGAGGGGAAAGTGATGCTCGGCTTCGACGCTGAAGAGCGTCTCATCCAAAAGCTGCCGCATCTCTTTGAACAGAAAATTGTCTGGGGATCCCGCTATCCCCACCAAGACACGACTAGCGCGTGGGATGCCATCGATCAACTGCGCAATGCCGGCATCGATGACAACTCAATTGCTCGCATGCTTGGCCAGAACGCGGCGCAACAGTTCGGAATCGACCTGTTGCAAGCGGTGGGAACCTGACCCCAGCCCGGTAACCTCGAGGGGGAGATGACCCTGGTTGGCCGGGACATGCCTCCTGAGCGGCTTGACTTGGTTGTAGTGGCTTGACTTGGTTGCCCCCAATGCAAGCCCAGAAGGCGGCATCGCAACTGTAGGGGCGTGGCCGGAAACGCCTGATATAAGCGCTAGAGTTCGGGGGAAAGCGCTCTGGCCACCACCAGCCTCCCACCCAAGTACCGACCTTTCGAGCGGGGCCGGGACTCAACCCTCTTGCCCTCTCGCGGAACCACCGCCAACGCGTCCAGCGTTCAGTGGCACATCGACAGGGGCTTTCAATTGTCACTCCGGAGCGAGGCGAGGCTACTCGTCCTGCATCCGTTGACGCTCGCCCCTTACCAGCCCCGAGACTCACCGGTACTACTAAAATCAGCGTGTGTATGCGTCCGGAAATTCAACCCACCGCCGACGGCCCGCTAGGCCTCAAGCCCACAAAACGGAACGGCGCCACAGTGCATAACAAAATCCCCTAGGCAATCAATGTCTCACGATGCCAAAGGTATGGCACGTCTCAAGGTTACCCTCGAGCGTTCTCCGAGCAGACAACGTGTAGAGAGGTAACCGCCCCGGCGTGTGGGCCGGGACCCAAGTACCGGAAACTACCTGAAATTGCCTGAAGGCCGGTTTCTTACGCCAATCATTTGATACGAAAGCCCTCATAGGTTCCGGCCTGTCGCATCTTTCGTCACTGCAGTGCAGACCGGTGCCTTACCTGGGCCGAAACGGAAGCTCCACCTTTCGGCAAGGAGGGACACCAAAAACGGTTGACAACGAGACCGATGCAACGTACCGTGCAACACAACTGGAAATATGCCCACACAGGTACGGGGCGAGTCTTTAGAAGAGGTGAAATCAATGGCCACGGTGCAAGACCGCACTTCCTACTGGGAGCGGGCCAAAGAGCAGGGATTCGACCTTTCCTGGTTGAGCCAACTCGAAGAGAGCGTTACACGAGGGGAGGTTGACGAGGTTTCCACGAACGATACGGGTCGCGTTGAGGGTTCCATACCTCGCAACAATGTGCCTCGTTTCGGCGCCTACACCTTCCGGACCAAGAGCGAGGTCTGGGCTCACAACTTGACCAAGCTCTACCACGAGTTCATAACCCGCCAGTGGAGTTCCGCCACGGATATTCCGTGGGAAACCATCAGGGAGCTGCCCGATGACGTAGAGGCTGCCCAGTGCCAGCTGGCCACGTTCTTCGCCCAGGTGGAGTTCGTCGCCTCCGATGTTCCGGGCCGGTTCATCTCCTCAATGTCTCCCGACTACCACGAGGTCCGGCTGGCCCTCATGGCCCAGGTGATGGACGAGTCGCGCCATCTGGACGTTTTCCGGAAGCGCGCCTTTGCCAACGGCGGCGGCCTGATGCGCATGATCGACACCGTCAGCGACGTAGTCGGGGGAAGCACCGACAATGCCCGCGAATTCACCGAGCTTTCGTCCCGCCTGCACATCACCGGCGAGGGCAACGTATTGACCCTCTTCCGGCTTGGCGAGATGATGGCCTATAACGAGGCGGAAAAGGCCATCTACCGGCGATGCGCCCAGGACGAGGCCCGCCACGTTGCCATCGGGGTGCTGCACCTGCGCTACATGAATGAGTTCGCTCCGGAGCGGCGCGAGGAAATTCACTGCTATCTGGATGAGGGTGAAGCCCGCCAGGCCACCGGCGCAGGCGGCGAGAACCCGGCTGGCGTCAACCAGTTGACCAGTGAGGCCCTGGCCGTGCTGCTCGGCGGTGGACAGGACAAGGTCGACGAAGGTCAGAAGATCCTGATGGCCATCCGGCAGCGGCAGGTGAAGGAATACTTCCAGCGCCTGAAGTCCGCTGGCTTTGACGACCGTATTCACAATGGTCGAGTCAACCCTGCCCTTCTCGAGACCTACCAAGCGGCTGCGTAGCCGAACCTTAGCTGATTTTCGAGATCTCCCCCGAGCTTTCGAGGGAGGTCTCGTTGTATATGGGCCCAATCAGAATCATCGCCACAGAACCCCACGAGGACTGTGATGCCGACAGACGAAGAACAACAAAAGGATTTGCCCGAGGCGCAGGAATCCCAGGAGGATTCCGAAGAGGGGACCGGGCTCGCTGCCTCTAGGGGCGCGCCATTGGCGTGGATGAATGACACCCTGGAGTGGGGAGTAAAGGTCGAACCGGGCAGGCATGGCATGACCATGCGCGATATAAACGTCGGCAGCTACGCCGAAATACCGGAATCCAGTACTGACATGAGCCGACGACCCCGCGGCGCCTCGCCGGTTCCGGGTGTCCCCCGTACCGACTTCTACGCCCTAAGTTCCAAGGTGGATATCTGGTCAGACAACGCCGTGGACCTCTACGAGGAGGCAATCCAGCGGCGGTGGATGTACCACGAGGACGTGCCGTGGGACGAGTTGACAGTCCTGCCCGGCGAGATGGAACTGGCCATGCGGCAGGTGTGCACCGAGCTGGCACAGCAGGCCTCCATCGAGACCGACGTGATTGGCAACTGGCTGCACAAGATGAACTATGCCTATCACGAGGTCAAGACCTTCCTCGCCACGGAGATCTTTGACTCGGGCCGCCACTACTCAGCATTCCGGCAGCGGGCCCTTGCCAACGACGGGGCCCTGGGTATTGAAAGCTCCGGGCACATAAATCGCCGCTTGGTTGAGGTGCGGGCCGGATGGACCGAAGCGGCTCTTTACCTTTACATCATCCGCGGCTCGCTCACGCTCTTGCTCTACCGTTACGGGGAAACCTACGCAGCGAACCCGGCAGACAAGTACCTGTTCCGGCGGTGCATCGAGGACAAGGCTCGCCATATGGCTTACGGCATGGCCCACGTGAAGTATGCTGTCGAGCACCAGGAAGAAGCTTTTGCCAAGGGCCTGAGTAACCTGATGCAGGGCGTCGAGCACGACATAGGCCTGGAATTGAAGGACCCGGTGCTCTGGGAGGCCTTGGCCATCTTATTCGGTGGAGGCTTGACCAACATCACCTCAGGAATGGAGGTGGTAAGGGACCTCCAGCAGAGGTACATCGAGGATTACCTGGCACGCATGAAGTGGATGGGTGTCCCCAAGACTGAGGCAAACCTGTCACCGGTGTTGGCCGAGTACCTGCGCCGGGAAGAAGTCAGCCCGGCCTAGGAATCTGCCATGCCGATCTACGAGTACCGTTGCCAGGACTGCCAGTCGGTTAACAGCGTGTTCCTGCGTTCCTTCAGCTCGCCGGATCCCTCCAGCTGCAAATTCTGCGCTGGCAGTCAACTGCAGCGGATTATCTCTCAGATAGCTTATGTCCGCTCCGAGGCTGACAAGTTCGCCCAGTTGGACCCCAAATACACCAAGATGGTGGACCAAGCGTTGGGAAACGCCCCGGCCAGTTCGGACCCGGATTACCACATGAATAAAATGGTCCCCTTCAGCCAGGCCAAGGAAAAAGGGGAGCCCTATTTCAAGGAGTAACGCCCGCGGTGGAGACGTTGCTCCTCATTACGGTCAACGGTTCACAGGAGGAAATGGATGAGCGCCCAAGGGGCGAAGACGCTGGTGTTCCCGTCGGTGGAGTGGTTTCAAGCCGTCCAGGAGCTGGTCAACAATGACCCGGAATTCAGGCGCCTCGGCAGTGTAGACGCATTAATGGGCGTGTCAGTAGGCGAGCGGGTTTTCTTGGTTACCTTCGAGGCCTTTGCGTGCACCGAAGTTAAAGCGGGAACTGAATACGATCTGATTGATGCTGATTTCTTCCTCAGCATGACTGTTGACCAATGGAAAGAGCTGATCGTAAATACCCGGGAAAACAACGGCGCCGACCTTAGCCACACTCTCAACACGCTGGACTTGATGACCGAAGGCGGCATCTGCGACAACGCCACTGGCGACCAGCTTCGTGCGGACATTTTCTTCCGCATAAACCAGAGTCTTCAGCACTTTTTCGACAGTTCCGCGAAACTGGAAACTGTCTTCGAAGGCGATTAGACCCTTCCATCGTCTTGAACCGGCTGGCCCTCAAATTGTTCCGTATGGAGAACGCCGGGATCGGCTATTCCAGCCGGTATAAGGGATCCATCTGCTTTACCGTCCTAACGATAACAACTGCACCCTCGACTGGTTCGCCAACGCCAGTTGCTACATGTGATCCGGGCATGCAGCCCTTTCGAAGGTCATCCACCAACGGGACAACGCGGGACAACAAGACCCACCTGGTCCTCCCTACAGGGCCTCCTGCAATCGCCAGCGATACGTGATCTGGTGTCTGATCGCTTGTTAATATCACCATCCTGTTGAGCCTGGTTTTCCACGTGACTATCCCGGCTCGCGGTGGAACCGATATGCGTCGCGCCTCCATCACTTGCGAACCGTCGCACCATCACTTTCTTCACTCCACGGGAATGGAGCAAGTCCGAATGTAGACACCCCGTCAGTGAGCGAGATGGCAAAGGCCTGCCGGTGAAGGGGATATCGGATGCTTATTGCCTCTGCCTGAACATCGAGCGAATACTTTCCCGAGGCCATGCGTAAATCGCTTGTGCGAATTTCGGATTCCCGGCTCGCGAAGGTCTTTAAGTTTCGTCCGCGTCCACCTGCGGCGGGAAGCCTCCCGGGCCGAGTCGCCGCCGCTGGAGCCGCCATCTGACAGTTGATCCCGTAGCTGACCGCTGACGAGCGAGCGCCGCGCCAGCACTGACATTTGCCTACTGACGACGCGGTCTCCGGCTGCTACGCTGGAGGCATGGCATTCTCACGCGAGCGCATCCTGGACGCCCTGGCCCGGCTGCCCTTCATCGACGCGGGCGAGCTGGCCCTGATCCTGGGCGAGCCGCTTGCGACGGCGCACCGTGACATGACCGCACTGCTAAAGACGGCCTGGCCGGGCGGGTGAGCCACGGCACGGCCTACCTGCCCTCCAGCCACCGCTACTACCTCACGAAAAAGGGCATCGCCCAAGCCGCCGGCGCCCTGGGCTACGACGCGCCGTCGGAGTTCGTGCGGGCATACCCGGTGTCGCGGCAGTGGCTGGCATTGCTCATCCGCCGGATGGACGCCGTGGCCTCGGTGTACCGCCTGGCGGCAACGCTGTCCCCCGGCGTGGACGGCCTGGGCAGCCTGGTGGAGTTCCAGCGCCGGGGCCGCTTCGACGCGGTAATCACCCTCCACAATGGCCGCAGCTTCGGCGTCGTGCGCCAGGGCCTGGCCCTTCGGCGCCGCTCCCTCTACGACCGGCTCAGGGCCATCGCAGAGTACACTACACCCACCGTCCCAGCATAGTGCTGGTCCTGGCCCCCAGCCCCTGGGAGCAGCGGCTCACCGACGAGTTCTGCCTGAACGCCGACCTCCGGGACTGCTACGTGGGCGTGGAGTGCCGGGAGACCCTTGAAGAGTGGGAACGCCCGGTCTGGCATTCCTCCAACTGGGTGGTGGGCAGGACGTACCACACGCTGGGGCAGGTGGTCTCCCAGCCTGACCCAGGCGGCAGGTTCCCCTGGGAAACGCCGGAGCGCAAGCGGGCGTCGCTGCCCGGCCAGGAGTGTCGCCCAAGTCGAGGTGCCGGTCAACCAGTTCACCCAGACCCAGGTGGAGGGCCAACGTTGCCGGAAGCATTAGCCCGGCGTTGGCTACCAGACGGGGATCGTCGAAGGCGATCCGTATGCGGTCGGGATAATTACGTGGTAGCATCCAATAAGTGCTCCTTCTCTGGGGTCGGTTTTGTGATGAAAAACCATTATCCCAGATTCAGAGGAGCACCCTTTCGCGCTCTCAGCACACCTTTAGTCCCCACTCCATCGGTGGATTTCGGCTTAGGCATATTCAAGTGGAAACGGTACTAGAGGACATGTCGGTCCCATTTTTGGGGTCGATACGATTCAATGCATCAAGCAGTCTCCGGTCCCTCAGCTAGCGCGGGATGCATTGCAACTCTGCAAGGAAACATTACAATAATACTCATCGAATACAGTTGAACCAAGTAATGGAATGTGTGGACTATGGCACCTTCGTATCGTCTTGACACCTGTTGGCTATGTGTAGAGCCAATGAATGAGTCGAAGGAACACGTCCTTCCTGAGGCGATAACCTATGACAACTCTTTACAAGTTGTGGGTTTTATATGCAAAGAATGCAATAACCGAACTGGTACCCAATGGGATGCCGATCTTGCCAATGCCTGCCAACTCGTGTTCAGGGGCGATCAGAACTACCTCGCCAATCTGCGCAAGTCTGGGCGGACACGTATACCTACAGATTTCATTACGTTCGATGGAGAAATTATTGAAGGCACAACAGACTATGAGGGTAACTTCCGGGAAAAGAGAAGTAGGCCAGTAGAAACCGAAAAAGACGACGGATACGTATCTGTGTTTCTTCAAGGCTCTAGGGACGATAAGAAGTTCTTGGAACAAATGGAGAATGTGAGGAAAAGATTCCAAGGCCCTAAAGAGGAGGTAATAGAGACAGAAACTTTATATGGTGTACCTTCCCATGAAATCCAAATATCAAAGGAGAAACTCAGAAAATCACTTATCAAGTCCTATATGGCCTTAGCCTATCATGTTGGTATCGATCCGAACATATGCGGCGTTTCGATGCCTTACTTGCGAGGTGAGACATCCCAAGTCCTTCTTCAAGAGCCTCCAATGTTCATGTTCCGTGAACGTGATGTACATTACCGGCATATCGTTTTGATATATAGCGCGTCGATATATGGCGGGGGTGGTTTTCTGATGGGCGGGGCTCATATTAGTGGCTTTCCTTTGGAGTCGAATAGCAGAATGTTGGACGGTGAGCTGTATGTCGAGAGCCTAGTTCCTGCCCTGCTTTCTACTCGGTATGCCGGTCCCTCCACTATGAAGGCCTACGTGGTTGACGTCAAAGACAGGGGACATCAGGTACAGGATATAGAGTGTTTGCTGAATGACGGCACACTCCAGTTTAACCCCGGACAGCCGTAGTGCCTTGTCGTCGTCAAGTCCTTCTCGCCGGTGAAACTGGGCATCCCGATCAAGTATGGCCCTGTGAGAGCGGGAGAGGCCAGAGCCGCCAGAGCCCCATGTCTTGGGCGATCTGACCATCGACTACCCCGAACGCCGG
Organism: Dehalococcoidia bacterium; assembly: GCA_965219395.1. Taxonomy (GTDB): domain Bacteria; phylum Chloroflexota; class Dehalococcoidia; order Lucifugimonadales; family UBA3495; genus VXOI01. The sequence goes on along the minus strand of CBDCNN010000002.1, from coordinate 1,198,463 downwards.
GTGGCCCTCGCAGCCAGTCCTGTCCGGATGACCGACAAAAAGTACGGGCACTGGCCGAGCTTTCGGCCAACGCCGGGCGGTTGCTGACCTACGATCATCGGCTGCGACAGGTCTGGGGGCTTGACGGCGACTCCGACGTGCGGCCCAAGCGCACTATCGTTATCAACTTCCCGCGCGACAAGCTGGGCGACGACGCCAACAACCCCACCTGAATCTTTAGCGAGCCTCGCGACGTGGGCACCGGATGGAGAGGGGTGAGACGGGGGAACAGGAGGCGGATAAGCCCGACCTCTCCGAGGCTTCATAGAGGCTGCTGCTGGCGGTAGATGCGGAAAAACGATATGGGCAACACAAAGAAAAGGAGGAATTCAAGTCGTCGAAACAGAGCGGGTAGTTCAGTAGGCGGAGACACCGTAACTGAAGCTCAAATTGGCCGTATCAGAGAATGGCTGCATCGTATGGAGGTCCATCTTTGCAAGGCCATTGCCCTTTCAGACAGTCTGGATGAGGACAACCTAAGCGAGGAGGACAATAATTTCTGGGCTCTCACCAAGTACGCTGAGAATGTTCAAGAATGCGTGGTTCAGCTCGATAACATGAAACGTTCTATACTTGAGGGCTTGGGAGAAGTCCCGCTTAAGTCCGAGCAAGTAACTGATTTGACCTGGAACGGCCTGAAGGGAATGCGCAGCAGGCTTGCCCACAACTTCTGGACAATTGATCGAGACATCCTGTGGGGGACGATCAGGAGAGACTTTCCTGAGGTGGACTCAGGAAACTGGACAGGTAGCTAAGTGGGAATCCTGCTCCTAAACTAATGAAAGCTGTTGCTGTCGAAAGCTGTTGCTGTCGAGGAGGAGCGGGAAATGTCCGGAGAGCGGAGAAAGCACAGCCCGGCCTTCAAGGCCAAAGTTGCACTGGAGGCAATGAAGGGCGAGCAGACGGTGGCCGAACTGGCCGCCCGGTTCGAGGTTCACCCCAACCAGATTCAGACTTGGAGGAGGGCCCTGGCCGATGGCGCGGCCGACATCTTTGACCACGGCAACGGGACCACTAAGGACAAGGAGCAGAGGAGCAAGAACAACGACGCCCTGGTGGCCCGGCTGTACCAGCAGATCGGCCAGCTCAAGGTGGAGCGGGATTTCTTGGAGGAAAGATCCGGTCCATGACCCCGGCACAGCGGCGTGAACTGGTTGACCGGCAGCAGCGGTCCCTTTCCATAGTACGGCAGTGCGCCCTGCTGGGCGTCAGCCGCTCCAGCCTCTACTACCGCGCCAAGGAGACCTCGCAAAAGGACCTGTCCCTGATGCGGGAGCTGGACCGCCAGTACTTGGAAACCCCATTCTACGGTTCCAGGCGGATGAGGGCTTCGCTGGAGCGGCAAGGCATGCCGGTAAGCAGAAGGCGGGTGCAGCGGCTCACGAGACTGATGGGGCTGCGGGCCATCTACCGGCAGCCTCGCACCAGCCAACCGGCGCCGGAACGCCGGATCTATCCCTACCTGCTGAGGGATCTGACGATCACCCGGGCGAACCAGGTATGGGCGGCCGACATCACCTATCTGCCCATGGCCCGGGGATTCCTCTACATGGTCGCGATCATGGACTGGCACAGCCGCTACGTGGTGGCCTGGCGGCTGTCCAACACACTGGAGACCGGCTTTTGCGCCGAGGCGCTGACGACGCCCTGAACCAGGGAACGCCCGAGGTGTTCAACACCGGCCAGGGAAGCCAGTTCACCAGCCGCGAGTTCACCCAGATGCTCCAGGATCCCTCGGTGAGGATCAGCATGGACGGCAGGGGCAGGTACCAGGACAACATATTTGTCGAACGGTTGTGGCGAACGGTGAAGTACGAGGAGGTCTACCTGAAGGCCTACGCCAACGGCCTTGAGGCACGCCGGGGGCTGCGAGAATACTTCCGGTTCTACAACTACCGGAGGCCGCATCAGGCCCTGGGCTACCGGACGCCGGCGGAGGTCTACCACGGCAAGGCTGCAGAGGAGGATGAGGAGCTGAAGGAAAGGAGGTGCCCGAACCAACCGGTCTTGGTATCCTACGGAAAAGTGCAGGAGTCCCATTTAATTGTGGCCTAATCCTGTCCAAACCGTGGGGTCCACCTCAGCAACCTAGGGCCAAGAGCGCGCGACCAATCTAGTGGGTGTAGGCTCCGAATCTCCTCAGCCACCCGTGCCCGTCAAGTTTCAAGTCCCGGGTATCTGCGTGTATTCCAATAGTACCGTCTCGCCTAGTTCACTTTAGCGGCAGGTCTCCCTTTTTCCTCCGCTTTAACAAATGCTCTCAACCCCGTGCATGGGTTATACCAGTGCAAGGATTATAATTATAGGGGCTAACTTAGATGGGTGCGTCCGTGGATCAAGGTGTGATTCTAAGTTTAATCGGGCTTACCCTGCACAAGGAAAACCACGCTGCTAGCGGCAAAAGCCCACAGGGTTCTCAAGGAAAGGTGCTTTGTCTCAGAGCTGAAAACTAGTGGCCTGTCGGTGTACGAGTCCGAAGTGGTGGGAAAAACCCTTAAATTGCAACAAGCCGGCAGAGGTAGGGACACGTGAACGATACTTGGATATCTCCGGGATCTCGCTGGTGGCGGGTTGACCTACACGCCCATTCGCCGAAATCGCACGATTTCAAAGACCAACCGGAGGAAAAGGCCGACGCGATGCACCGGTGGCTCGAAGCTGCCTGCGACAGTGGGATCGAAGCCATTGCAGTCACAGACCACAATACCGCTGAAGCGATTGGTATTATTCAGGACGCCGTCTCGAAAGTAGATGCAGCTCCAGTTGTCTTTCCCGGCGTGGAACTCACGGCTAACGACGGCTGTCACCTCCTTCTCCTGATGGACCTTTCATGTAATCTACAGCACGTCGATGACTTGCTTTCCCGTGCGGAGGTCCCGGTCGATAACCGTGGAAAGCAAACGGCGCGGTCCCCTCTTAGCGTGGAAAAGATTCTGGAGGAATGCGGCGACGAGGCGCTGGTGCTTGGCGCCCACGTGAATGGAGCAGACGGGATTCAGAAACTTGGCGGAGAGCAGCGAATTGCTGTACTTGGAAATACCAAGCTCGCAGGTGTTGAAGTCCAGCCAGATCTGGATTGCGCCAGCGATTGGCTCGATGGAAGCAAGCCAGAAGTCGGGCGTAGATTATCGGACACTCCTTCGGTGTGGGGGTCGGACAGTCACTCCTTCGACGACATCGGACAGCGCTTTACCTGGGTCAAGATGACCAAGCCGAATCTTGAAGGGCTGCGGCTGGCCTTGTTGGATGGTGAAACATCTCTCAAGCCCGCCCGCCAGGGTGATGTTGCCGATCCCAACTCTCGAGCAAGTCATGCTATCGAGAGCATCATTGTCCACGAAGGGAAATTAATTGGCCGCAGCACGCCAATGGAAGTGCGCTTCAATCCGTGGCTGAACGCAATTATCGGCGGCCGCGGCACGGGCAAGTCCACCTTGGTCGATTTCTGTCGCAAGGCGATGAGGAGGGACGGAGAGCTTGACGGTGCCGACAGCCAAGAAGAGGGGGCGCTGCGTAACGTTTTTGACCGCCGTATGCGTGTCCCTGCTTCTCGCTCGGCTGAGGGACTCCTAAGAGAGAATTCCGCGTTGAATGGAAGGATGCGCTTCAATCCGTCTATCGCCCGGCTGAACGCAATTATCGGCGGCCGCGGCACGGGCAAGTCCACCTTGGTCGATTTCTGTCGCAAGGCGATGAGGAGGGACGGAGAGCTTGACGGTGCCGACAGCCAAGAAGAGGGGGCGCTGCGTAACGTTTTTGACCGCCGTATGCGTGTCCCTGCTTCTCGCTCGGCTGAGGGACTCCAAAGAGAGAATTCTCGCGTTGAGGTTGTGTACCGTAAGGATGGCGAGAGGTTTCTTCTCTCCTGGAGTCAAGACGGGGCCGCCCAGTCTATCGCCCGGCTCAGTGGGGATGAACACATTCCCGAAGAGGGCAGCATATCCGAACGCTTCCCTGTACGAATCTACAGCCAAAAGCAATTGTTTGCCCTTGCGCAGGACCAGAACGCGCTGCTTACAGTGATTGACGATGTCCCAGCAGTTCAAGCTGCGGCGTCCGACAGGCGTAGGGGACAGTTGGAAAACGAATACCTTTCGTTGCGCAGCGAGGCGCGGGCGGCGGCTGCCTTAGCAAGTGAATTGCCCAACCTTCAAGCATCATTGAATGACGCCCGGCGCAAGCTGGATGTCCTCCAGCAGGGAGGCCACGCGCAGATTCTGAGCACGTACCGGGCTCGCCGCCAAACCGACGATACTTGGAACGCCATTCTGGAAGCTACCCAGAGAGGGGTGGACGCAGTAAGCGCAGCCGTCGAAGAACTCTCTGTTGCCGAACTGAACCTCGGCGCAGATAACGATGACGATGCCCCACGCGCTGCTATTCGACGCGCGCACCAATCCCTCGAGAAGTTGACAGGTGAATTCCGGCAGGGCGTGGCGGGGAATATCGCCGACCTCGAAAAGCAGCTTGCGGAAGTCCGCGCCGGCACAGACGCCAACGAGTGGAGCACGGCGGTACAGGCAAGTGAGTTGGAGTTTCAGAGCACAGTGGCGCGGCTCGCGGAAGAAGGCATAACAGACCCTTCTGAATACGGAGCTTTAGTTGACCAGGCAACCAGGCTGGAAGCCGAAATCGAGAGACTATCCGGTGAGCGGCAGAGAGTGATAAACCTGGAGACACAAGCTGCGGAAGTCCTTGCCAAGTATCGGGAGGAGCGCGGTCAACTGAATGCTAGGCGGCGCGAGTTTGCTATCTCGGCCTCCGGCAGTGCCCTTCGCGTTGAAGTCAATGCTTTCGCCAGACATTCTAACTTAGCTGACGACCTAGAGGGCATTTTAGGTATCCAACGGTTCCAGGAAGACCGCCGGGCAATCGCCGGTAGAATCCGGCCCCAAGATGATGGCGAATGGAGCTGGGAACGCTTAGACGCCGTAGTCGCGGAAATGCGCCGGTTCCATTCGGGAATGACTGATACATGGGACACTCAGGATGCGCGGTTCAAGAGTGCGTTGCGAGGAATCCCACCTGAAAGGATAGACCGACTGGCCCTCTATTTGCCAGAAGATGCGGTGAGTGTCAGTTTCAGGGACGCTGGTGGCAGTAACGGCTGGCGGTCGCTGTCGCAGGGTTCGCCCGGACAGCAGACTGCGGCTCTACTGGCATTCGCTCTTGGGTTTGGCAATGAACCCATCATTCTGGACCAGCCGGAGGATGACCTGGACAACACACTCATTTATGAGTTGTTGGTCAAACGCTTTCGCGAAACAAAGTCCACCCGCCAGATGATTGTCGTGACGCACAATCCCAACATCGTAGTGCATGGCGACGCCGAGTACGTCATCTCTCTGGATTTCCCCAACGGCCAGACCACTGTGCGATGCAGTGGAGGTCTTCAGGAGATAAGCGTTCGAGACGAGATATGCCGGGTGATGGAAGGAGGACGGAAGCGTTTCAATCCCGATATCATCGCATAATTCAGTAGTCCGGAGCGGAATGATGATCCCTCACGAAGACCTGGCCCGGCATATCCGGCTCGGAGAGGATTCAACGCTTGAACTCAAGCGGGTTTTGCTGTCCGGCTCAAGGGTTACAGACCCGGAACGGAGGGACTTTGCCGACGAATTGGCGAGCCTGGCCAATTGGTCGGGTGGAACCATGATACTGGTAGTTGATGACAAAAACAGGGATGTGCTGGGGATACGCCTAGACCAGCTGGACGCCGTTGAGACTTGGGTGCGCGAAATCTGCAACGATTCTCCCCGACCTCCTGTCGACGCGACTATCAGAAAGATGGAACTTCCCGATGCCGCCGGGAATTTCGTTGCTGTGATTCGCATAGACGTTCCTCGCAGCCTGTTTGTTCATAGAAGTCCGGGGGGATATTTCAGGAGGATCGGAGGTTCCAAGCGCGAAATGTCGCCCGAGTTGCTGGCGAGGCTCTTCCAGGAGCGAAGTCAGACTAGAGTAATTCGGTTCGACGAATCAGTTGTTCCAGGAACATCTCTGGGCGACTTGGATGCCGAACTGACTCGCCGGTTCTTGCGTCAAGGCAGCGGCTTGGACGAGGACAACTTACGAAAGCTGAGAGTTGCAGCGGCCGATGAAAATGGATTGTCCCGGTTGACGGTTGCCGGTGTGCTGATGTGCACGCGCGAACCGGGCAGCTGGTTGCCGCACGCGCATGTTCAGGCTGTTAGCTACGCTGGCGAGCGGAACGATGTCAATTATCAGACTGACGCTCGAGACCTATTTGGGCCGTTGGACTCCCAGGTGATGGAGGCGTTGCACTTTGTGAATCGGAATATGCTGGTGAATGCCGATAAGGAAGTTGCCCGCAGAGAGCGCCCGCAATTTAGCGAGCGAGCTGTGTTCGAGGCTTTGGTGAATGCCGTTGCGCATAGGGACTACTCAATGGCAGGCGCGCGGGTTCGACTCCACATATTTGGTAATCGCATCGAATTCTACGTGCCAGGCTCCCTGGCCAACACGCTTACCACGGACAGTATGCACCTTCGGCAGTATAGCCGGAATGAGCTGATAGTCTCGCTCCTGGCTCGTTGCAGAGTTCCCTCAGAAGCCACTCTAGACCGGACGCACATGATGGAGCGGCGTGGAGACGGGGTTCCAATCATTTTAGAGGAAAGCTACGCACTTTCAGGGGCTTACCCTGAATACACGTTAATGGATGACAGCGAACTCCGTCTAGTTATCTGGTCCGCAGCCTAGACTCCACCTGGTTTCGGATTAAGAGGACGCACAAAGCCACCACCTATTCTAACTTGGTGCTACATACAATCCCTGTGGTACTGCCCATCGTCCGATACGGACCTACAACGCCCCCAGCCACATCTCGAAAACGGTTCGGCCTATCGTCAAAATAGGCCCGCTCGCGGGGGATCGAACCAAGGCATCAAGTAGAGGTGGTATCGTCGATGGCGCGGCTGGCCAACCAGCTTCAAATGGTTGCAGCCAAGTCCACTGCCCACGAGTACCTGAGTTTTTCGTTGCTATTGCGTCCTACGAATGAAGGTTCTTGATTTTGTCCAGTTAGGTGGGCCTAAGCAGGGTCTTGTATCTTGAGGTGGAGCCGACCGATGAGGTTCAGAGTCTCCCAGGGTTTCCAGCCGTAGTGGCGCAGGGCCGCCGATATGTTTTTCACGCCACCCAGCCGCAACATCCCTATTACCAGGTTCCGCAGCGCCGCCAGCAGTTGCGGCGCCGACCCCGTGCGTACCTGGCTATGATCCTCGCCAAAGATCACGTCCCTCACCCAGTGCAGCCGGTTCTCGATCCCCCAGTGCCCTCGCCATATCTCCAGCAACCTGGCGGCGTCCGCCCGCTCCGGCGGCAGGCTGGTGATGACATAGGCCCGTTCCACCGTCTCCCTGCCCTTGTGAATCCGGACCCGTTCCACGCAGCAGACCTGTCCCAGCCCAGGCCAGTCCAGGTATTCGTTCAGGGCCGTCGACGTCCACAACCGCCGCCTTTCCCACCGGTCTCCGTGGCGGCCCTCCCGGCAGGCATAGTCAAAGCTCTCGCCCCAAGGCGGTTGCTCAAACAGCAGGCTCACCGCCTCCTTTACCCCAGGCTGGTTGTCTTTCAGCGCCCAGAAGTAATCCCCGCCCTGTTACCCTCAGGCTCAACTCCCGCTGGCAATACAGTGCGTCTCCGGTGACCACCTTCTTCCTCAGTTCCAGTTGGGCCAGCAGGTTGGAGGCCAGTCCCAGTTCACTCTCCTTGCCTTCCCCCCTGACCCCCCGATTGTCCCAGTACCAGGCCGCTCTCCCCAGCGTATGCCGCCACCAGCCTGACTCCGGGCAATTCACCGCCGTGTATCCCCCGCAAGGCCTTGCCGTCTATGGCGATGGTGGCCTCCCCCTCTCCCAGACACTCTTGGGCCCAGCGGCCCAAGGCCGACTCGAAAGAGTCGACGTCCAAGCGGCGAAACACGTGATGCAGGGTGGCCACGCACGGAGTCCGCTCCCGGCTGAACCCCAGCGACTGGGCAAACTGGGGGTGCTCCCGGCCCCACTGGGCGATGGCGTAGAGACTCCTGGCGCCGCTGAGCATGGCGCATACCGACAATGCCAGAACTGCCGGCAAGGGATGGCGCACTCCCTTGGGTTTTCTGGGGTCCTCGATCTCCCTTAAAGCCTCCAGCAGTCCGGGGCCCCAATCTCCAACACTCTCCTCCCACACAACCGTCCTCCACACTCCCAAAACGCTGACCCCAATTATTCAACACTCCGCACACTCTTCCCAACAATTACTGATAGGTGGTGGATTAATAAACATAAACTACTTCCCGGACGCAGGCTCGCAACACTTGGGGTTTGCCCAGCAACCGCCTGAGCGCCGCCCAAAACCGGCTGATCAACTCCTCCAAGCCAGCGCAATTCAAGTTGCACAACTCGACCCGTTTCAGGTAATGCCATACCCCTTCGTCCGGGTTCAATTCCGGGGCATACGCCGGCAACTGCTCCAACTGGATTCGCTGGGCTGCCCCCTGCGCCTGCCAGTCCCTGACTGCCCGGCTGCGGTGGATGGGCGCCCCGTCCCAGATCACCAGCAGTTGGCCGGGTATCTCCTCCAGCAACTGCTCCAAGAATCGTATCACGTCCGTCCCCTTGTAAGAATGGTCCTGCACTGCCAGGTAGAGTTCTCCGGTCATGCTGATGGCACTTATGGCGCTCAGGTGGTCATAGCTCAGCCTGCGGCGGGTTACCGGAGACCGGGCCACTGTCGGCCAAGTGCGCAACAGGGCCGGCAACAGGTAAAGCCCCGATTCGTCGGCCCACCGGATGGTCCTTTCCTCGGCTATGGCCCTTTTTCAACTCCCCGAGGCACCGGTCCCGTCACTTCCGGATGGCTTCCTTATCCCGCTGGGCAGCGCGCAGGCCCGGGCTCTGCAAGCTGAAGCCGCAAGCCTTCAAAATCCGTCTCACTTGGGAAGGGTCGTGTGAGACGCCGAATTACCGCTCGATGAACTGGGCAACCTGCTGACGGGTCCAGATCTCCCCGCAGAACCCGAAGGCGGAAGGCCCCCGCTCCAGCAACCCGGGGAGCCGGTCCAGTTGGGCGCCACTCAGTTTGGATCGACCTCCGGGGGCTTGCGGCGACGCGGGGGCTTGCGGCGACACAGGGCCTGGACTCCTCCCTGGCGGGCCATGCTGACCCACTGGCTCACCGCCCGCGGGTAACTCCCGGAGCCTCGGTCACATCAGTCTGTTTCCAGCCTTTTTGCACCAGTTCCCAAGCCCGGAGTCAACGGGCTTCCTGCCATATCCTTGACTGCGCAACGTCCATCTTGTTCATGGGACCGATTATTTCATCAACATGCTCGCATGTTTGGAAATCCACTCGCGTATCAGTGAAAGACCCTGGAGAGCATCCTTAGCCTCAAGCCTCAGTGATTCTTACGTGATACCCTATGTTGAAGTAGGTCAACGTTAAGGATATATTTATGTACGCAGAGGCGACATGCTATCTGCAATGATCCAAGTTCGAGGAAATAATCACACCACACAACCCGGAAATGAAGGAATTGGGCCGGAATTTCGTAATAACCAGAATATCGTTGCTGAATCGATCTAGGAGGAGGAAGAATGGCAGACAAGAACATAGCTTTAATGGCCCACTTGATGCGCCGCGCCGGTTTCGGAGCGACGTATGAAGAGCTGGAGGCCCGTGCCGCCAATGGCTACGAGGCCACTGTGGAGGAGTTGCTGCATCCCGACACGCAGCCCGCGATCGAGCGGGACGTGTTGATGCGCTACCAGCCGCAGTGGGTGTCCCAGGCGGGACTGGAGGGCCAGCAGGAAGAATGGACCTTCCGGATGATCAACACCAAGCGCCCGCTGGAAGAGAAGATCACCCTCCTCTGGCACCAGATATTCGTCACCGGCCACGCCAAGTGCGAGTACCCAAGGCAGCAGCAGATTGAGTTTGAAATGTTCCGCTCCATGGGAATGGGCAACTTCCATGACCTGCTCCTGGGTCTGGCCGCCGACCCCGCAATGGTGTTCTACCTGGACAACTGCATGAGCCACAAGGACGCCATCAATGAGAACTGGGGCCGCGAGCTTCTGGAGCTCTTCTCCATGGGCGTCGGCATGGACGGACAGGCCAACTATTCCGAGGATGATGTCAAGGAGTGTGCCCGCGCCTTCACCGGCTGGACGGTGACCAACTCGATCCCCAGGTACCCCTACGGCAAGTACGAGGCCGCCTTCATCTACGACCCGTCGGACCACGACTACGGCGAGAAGACCTTCCTGGGCGAAACGGGCAACTGGAACGGTGAGGACATCGTCAGGATCGTCGCCAGGCAGCCCGGCACGGCTAGGTTCATCGCCAGGCACCTGTACAACTTCTTCGTCGCCGACGAGCCCCAGGTCCCGGCATGGCAGAACACGCCTCCCAGGGACCCGGAAGCCATCAAGATGCTGGAAGACGAGTACTTCCGCTCCAACTACGACATCCGCTCGATGCTGCGGGTGCTGTTCAACTCCGACTTCTTCAAGGAAGCCCGCTTCACCAAGGTGAAGAGTCCCACCGAGACCGTGGTGGGGACCATGCGACTGGTCGGCGACTTCGATATACCCAAACCCGGCATGAACGCCATGACCCTGACCATCCGCTACATGGGCCAAGACCTGCTCAACCCCCCGACGGTGGAGGGCTGGCATACCGGCAGGGAGTGGATTGACAGCGGCACCCTGGTCGAGCGCATCAACTTCACCGCCGACGCCGTGGGCAACACCTCCCATCGCGGAGTCCAGGCCATCATCAACCGGCTGAGTTCCGAGGGAGAGGTCATATCGCCGGAGCGGCTGGTGGACGGCTGCCTGGAAATGCTGGGATCCTACGAGTTGGCCGAAGTCACCCGCAACGAATTGGTATCCCTGGCCCGCAGCGAAGGCGAGTTGCGGACCGGCACCGAGGAGTTCGGCCAGAGGGTCGGCCAGATGCTGCAGTCCATCGTGGCCACCACCGAGTACCTATTCGCATAACAAAGGAAGGGGAGAGAAATGACAACCACCAAGAAAGACCCGGTGCTGGTGGTCCTCCAGTTGTCGGGGGGCAACGACGCTCTGAACACCATCATCCCCTACAGCGACCCCCTGTACCTGGACAACCGGCCCAACGTGAGGATCGACACCGACAGGGTCATTCCCATCAACGACCAGATCGGCTTCAACCCGGCGATGGCGCCTATCAAGCGCCTGTACGATGAGGGCAAGGTCGCCATCATCCAGGGCGTGGGATACCCCAACCCGAGCCGCTCTCACTTCCGCTCCATGGACATCTGGCACACCTGCGAGCCGGACGAAGTGGGCGACGAGGGCTGGTTGGGCCGGGCCGTGCGCGACCTGGACCCGGGGAAGGAAAACGTGCTGACCGGCGTCAACTTCGGCAGGGGCCTGCCGAGGTCCCTGGTGGCGCCCGGCGTGCCGGTGGCTTCCGTGGGCAACCTGGAGACCTACGGCGTGCTCACCGGCATCGAGATCGAAGACCAGCGGACCAAGGCCCTCGACGTGTTTTCCAGGGTGTATACGCCGATGCTCGGACAGGGCCCGGTGATGGACTACCTCGCCCAGACCGGCCTCGATGCCCTGGAAGGGGCCGACATTCTCAGCACCGCCCCCGGTATGTATTCCTCGAGCGTGGAGTACGGCAAGGACGACGTCGCTCAATACATGCGCAACATCGTCCAGGTGCATCTGGCGGGGCTGGGCACCAGGGTGCTCTATACCACAGCGCCCTACAACAGCTTCGACACCCACGCCGGCGAACTGGCGAACCACACCAAGCTCTGGACGGAGACGTCCAACGCCGTCGCCGACTTCTACGACGACCTGAAGGAGCACAACGCCGGAGACAACGTGGTCCTGCTGGTCTTCACCGAGTTCGGACGCAGGGTCCACGACAACGGCTCCGGCACCGACCACGGGTCGGGCGGCGTGGCCTTCGTGGTGGGCGAGTCAGTAAAGGGCGGCCTCTACGGTGAATATCCTTCGCTGCAGGCTGACAAGCTGCTGGAAGGGGACCTGCACTTCAACAACGACTTCCGCGGCCTCTACTCCGCCCTTCTGGAAAAGTGGATGGGCCTGGACGCCAAGCCCATAGTGAACGGCTCGTTCGAGCAGATGGACTTCATTTAGCCAGCCGCTGGGAGGAGAATATGACCCCCACCAGAATATCGCACGTACAGCTTCAGTACAGCCACACCATCGGGCGTGGCGAGCAGTTCGGACCGGGTTTCACCTACCCGGTCCACATGGCCCGGGGCGATGACGAGCTGATGTACGTCCTGTGCCGGTCTCCCGAGTACCGGCCCGAGGGCACCCGCATCACGGTCTGCACCGTTGACGAGGAATACGTCAACGCCTTTGCCCGCGGCGTCGCCCAGCAGGGACCCCACGAGTACAACTTCGACGACGGTTCCCTGGTCTGGCCGGTGTCCGTGGCCGTCGCCAGCAATGGCAACGTCTACGTGTCCGATGAATGGGTGCATCGGATTTCCATCTTCACCAGGGATGGGGACTATATCGGAAAGTGGGAGGAGCGCGTCGGCAGCGGTGACGGCGAGCTTGACCGGCCCGCCGGCCTGGCCATCGACCAGGACGATAACGTCTACGTCGTCGACAGCATGAACCACCGCGTCCAGAAGTTCACTCCTGACGGAAAGTTCCTGGCCAAGTTCGGGACCTACGGCGATGGCGACGGCGAGTTCGATATGCCCTGGGGTATCTCCATAGACAAGCAGGGCAATGTGTACATCGCCGACTGGCGCAACGACCGGATCCAGAAGTTCACTGCCGACGGCCGGTTCCTGATGAAGTTCGGTTCCTCCGGCTCGGGCGAGGGCGAGTTCAATCGTCCCACCGATGTAGCCGTCGACAAGGACGGCATCATCTACGTTGCCGACTGGTTGAACGACCGCCTTCAGGTCTTCGACCCTGACGGCAACTTTGCCGGCCTCAAGACCGGTGACGCCACCATCTCCAAGTGGGGCATGGACAAGCTGGACGCCAACCCGGAGATGTGGGGGGAACGGGAGCGCTCGCCGGGACTGGAGCGTGAGAAGGACTTCTGGGCTCCCAGCGGGGTTGTGGTGGACGATTCCAACACTGTGTTCGTCTGCGAAGGACCCCGCAACCGCATCCAGGTATACCGCAAGCAGTCTCCCACCTTCATGGGACCTCGGCTGTAACCCCTGACGGTGCCAAACCCTTTGGGAAGGCCCCCGAAACCGGCCGGACGAAAGCCTGCGATGCTGGCTTCTCCGACGGGCGCCGGGGGTCTTTCCAGTGCCGCTGTTGTAATCACAACCCCGGCCTTGGATCTTTTAGAGAGTTGGTCTTTCCCATGCCCATCAATGTAGCCCATATACCCAACCTGGAGTGCGAGGCATTCTATTTCGACGTGGAGCGTCGCGGCATTGAGTTGCGAAACATGGGACCCAACGAGGTGGCGAATGCCCTGGAACGGGGCGAGGTAGACGCTGGGCCGGTATCCTTGGTGGACACTTTCCGGCTTGCGCCAAGGGCCGTGCCGATTTCCGGGTTCTGTGTCGCGTCGGTTGCCAGGGCTGTGTCCAGCGTGCTCTCTTCCAAGGCTCCCATAGAAGAGTTGAGCGGCTGTCGCATCGCTCTAGGCGACTGCGACTCCACGTCGGTGAGCCTGCTTCGGGCGCTGCTGACTCTGAAGCACGAGGTCCGCCGGGAGGTTTTCGTAGACCAGCAATCGGAGCACGACGCAGTCCTGCTGACGGGCAATGAGGCCCTGCGCGGCCGACGGCGGCAGCGCGGCTTCCCGCACCGGTACGACCTGGGGGAGGAATGGCAGAGATGGACCGGACTGCCCTTTGTCTTCTCCCGCTGGATGGTCAGTGCGGAAATGGAGCGCCGGGACTTCGTGGTGCTGGAGGATGCCCTTTTCGTTGGGCAGGAGGACTGGATCAACAATCTCTACAAGGCGACCCGCCCCCGGAACGACCTGCTCATGCTTCCAAGGGACGTGCTGGAGTACGTGCAGGGACTCAGATTCTTCATCGGAGTGCCGGAGGAACGAGCCATTGCGCTGTTCCAAGAGAAGATGGCCTTGCTGGAAGATGCCTCAGCCTGAGGCGAGGGCAAGGTGGGATGCGCAGAGGCGTGGGTAATTGAGAACAAGACAGGGATGTGACCGGAGCCTTCTGCCCCTGCCTGCAGGATGGTCCTGACCCGCTTTCACCTCATCTTTCCAGGCTGCTGTCTTCGACGGCGCTAAGCTACCGTGTCTGAGGTCAAGGGGTAATTGTTTGAGAATCGCAGTGTCTGAATGACTTCACCATTCTGTTGATAATTTCAGCAGCATGCGGATGCCGAGTGCAACTTCGTTGGCCTTGTCGGCAGTATGGCCGCGTAACGAAGGGAAATATCTGGTCCCTGCCGTCTGCAAAGCGAGAAGGATTGGAATACCCGCTTGGACTGTGTAATCGGCGGAGGTAAGGAAGTGTTGAGAAAGTCGTCCTCGACGCCAGCGTTGCGCCGCTCCCCGGACTGTACCAGCAGGGCCTGGAGGTAATGACGGCTGTGTTCCCGCGTCTCCCTCCGGCCAAACACCGGCGCGAAGTACGTGTGAAAATCCTGAAAGGCCTCGTCCACCCGCTCAAAATCTGCCGCATCAACTTCCCTGCCTCATTTGCTCAAGTCTTACCCAACTACCTCGTCATCCTATCATCCCAACAGTCGTTGTAATATTAGAGCTTGAATCGGTGAAAAATGGAGTCTAGTCAAGGATCACTGTACGGACCGCCAATGCGGTTACTGGGCAAACTTGCTCGCCACTAGGGTCACGCGAGACATGATGTCCCCTTCGCCGCCCAGCACCTACGATAGGTTAACGGGAGCAAGACCATACCCCAGACCGAGGTGGCCAAGCCACAAGGCAAGCTGTATGTAATTTATCTCACTGTCCTCCATGCGGAAACTGCCACTTCCGGCCGTGAGTATCAAGCTCTGCAGCGTCGGATGATCGTCCGGGTATTCCCCACTCCGTAGGACTACACTGGTTCCCGCCAGTCTCTGATATAGTCCGCCTCTCTTTCGCTCTCAAAGACGACTCGACTCAGAGATTTGGGATTCTGTGTCCAGAGTTCGCGTAGTCGGCGTGTGGCACGCACGCCAGGATAGTCGTTTCGAGAGAGCCAGCAGCCTGCTATGACGGTCGTGCGTCCCGTCCCTCTGAGACAGTGCAGGTATACGGTATTTCCCTCACCGATTTTCTGATCAATGACGTCCAGTATCTCTTTTGTGAACTCCCGGCTCTCCGGCAGGCTTCCATTGCGCATCGCAAAACGCAGATGTTCTGCTGATTCAGCGAGGCCCGCATACGGGAAAAGGCGGCTTCCCTCAACGCCTGGTCCGCTCTCGTCTGTCTCCGTCAGGTCAATGAAAACAGAGACACCGGCGTGCTCCAGTGCCCCGAGTTTCTTCTTTGATGATTCTTCATCGAAGTTTCTCGGATATTCTCCGGCCAGCAGTTTGTTCGTAATCCAATAGCAATAATCAATGGGTCGCTCCCTCATCGTTTTGCCTCCTCAAAAAGTGACCCCTAGTCGGTGCAATATCATGGTCGAGCAGCAACTCGTCCCATGCCCTCCGAGGTGATTCCGACCCTGAAATTTTGACGAACCGTCCAACTGCCGGAACCGTGAAGACATGACCGGGGTGCGAGCGCTAATTTGCAGCCCCAGCGACCATAACCGGACCATACTGCTCTCCAGCCACATTCTGCGTGAGTTTGAAAAGGTCTTTGACATTTTTACCATCATCACAGACGGAGTGCTAGGGCCTGTGGACATTCAGATCGCTCTGGAGCCTCAGGAACGATCATAAATCATGCCGCTGGGACTAGTGGCAAGGGCAACTGAGTGTTGTACGCCGGGAACCTGTCGCTTGGCTTGTAGACAGGGGCTTTCGCAGTCCTTCGTGTGGACCTGGTCTCGATGATCCAGGAGGCCAGGTTCACCATCGCGCAGTAGCTGTCGGCCAGCTTGTTGTAGCGGGTCGCCACGGCCCTGAACTGCTTGAGGTCGCAGAAGTAATTCTCCACCAGGTGGCGCGACCGGTATTGCAGCGGGTCGTACCAGGTCTGGATCCGCCGGTTGACCCGCGGGGGAATGGTTGCGACAATGCCCTGCGAGGCGAGGGACAGTCGTATGGGGTCGGAATCGTAGGCCTTGTCGGCGATCAGTTCGCCTGTCAGGACGGCGTCTAGTATTACAACGACGGTTGGCGTGATAGGACGATCCGGTAGTTTGGGGAGTCTTGGAGAAGTGAGGCAGGGGAGTGGATGCACGCTGCCGGTTTCGTTGGCGCGGAGCATTGCTACCAAGTGTAGTTTCGCCTTGCGGAACAACAGCGCGCACGTCATCCGAATAGCATTGGTCTCCGAGAGGGTCGCTCCCTATGGGGCCGGTGGAGGCGTGAGCATGTCGCAGTAGTCCAGCCCCACGCCGGCTAGGTCGTGTGTTGCCACTTCCCTGAGTCCTCCGGGGATGCACCCGTTAAAGCTGTTGCCGGACAATTTCAGCGTCGCCAACGCTGGTAGATTTGCCAGTTGTCCGGGGAGATGTCCGGTGAGTTGGTTCCTGCTCAGGTCCAGGGTATTCAGGCCCTGAAGCTGTCCCAGATCGCTTGGCATGTTTCCGTTCAGGTTGTTGCTGGAGAGGTTTAGACTACTTACACGTTCGGGCGAACCCCCGGTGGTCACGCCTGTCCAGCTCCCCATCGGGAGGCTCTTGCTCCAGTTGAGCGATGCGCTTCCGGCCAGTGTGTCCTGGATAGCTAGCAGTACGCTGCAGGGCGAAGCCCAATATGGCACTGGAGTCCCGGCAGGCCAGGATGGGAGGGGGTTGGTTCGGTGCGAATGTGATTGTCTCGTCATCCGGCGTGATGTCGCCGTAGGCGCCGACATCCCCGTAGTGTTGGGTGATACCCGGAATGGTGGTGACCCGGCTGCCCGAGAGGCTGTCTGAGGCGGCGGCGGTAGTGACCCGGGATTTCAGGTTAGCGAGGGTCTGCAACTGTTCCGCGTCGCCCTCGTCCAGGCCGTACCGGACAGCGTACGTGACGCCGTCGTCCTGCTGCAGGTCCCACTGTGCGACCGCTGTCCACGTCTCCACTGCGATGTTGCCGCCCGCCCCTCCAGGGAAGACGAATATGACGTTGTCCCGCTGGGATACGATACCGGCAAGAGCTGTTTGGGCCTCCCTCACGTACGGGTCGAGCCGGACGGTCTCGTATTCCGTCTGAGTTATCCTGGTATCTCCCTCGTAGCCCCCTCGTTCGTATATGCGCTCGATTAGGGACCAACTGGGTTCCCTCGTCCAGTGGTAGTAGGCCACGGTCACCGTGGTGGGTCCCGACCCGAGCAGGTACTCACTGACGGTGTAGTCGACGAAACAATAGAGGTGCACTATATCGTCGGAGTAGCCGCCGTATATGATCGGGATGAGCGTTGCCGCCATCTGCTCGTCGTGGACCGTATGGGGCGCACCGGTGGCGGGGTCGCCCTCCGGTGTCCGGAGCTCCGACAGAGGGGTGGGCGTGGGCAGTTCCGTACCCTCCGGTATGCCGCTCAGGGCCCGTAGCATACCCTCCCGCGCACCGTGACTGTAGGCAATGCCTACCCAGTCACACCTGATGGAACCTGGAACGGGGGTTCCACGCAGGGCGATGTGAGTCGAGTCCACCCCTGCGAAGAATGTACCCTCTTCCAGGAGGATCTCCACCGTCTCAGCCTCCTGATCCCAGTCGGATGCGGACGGTCCGGCTCCCACTCCGGCGACCGAGGGAATCGGGGACATTCCGCTCACGTCGCGTGGAGAGGTGTCGGCAGCCGGAGCCACATTCTCCGGGGTGAGCTCGGGCTCCACCTGCGTCGGCTCCGGCGTTGTCGCCGCCGCTAGTGTGGGTTCGGCGGGAGGAATGGTGGGCTCCGGTGTCGGTACGACCGGCGGTACTGTTGGCGTTTCCTTGGTGGACGTGCTCCCGCCTGCCGGCGTCGAGGTCGGTATGACTGTGGGGGCGGGCGTGGGGGTGGTGGTAGGCCGTAGAGGCGGTCCCTGTGTCCCCTCGCCCTCCGGGTAGCATGGCCCAGCGACCATGCTGAGCCCTACCACCACCAAGAACGCGAGAACGCGAGAAGGATGGCTACGCGTGTTTTCGATCTCGGTATTCTCATCGTTTCACCGTCTGATACAGGACGTGTAGGGCCATGAGGGCGAAGTCCAGCATCCGCTGGTTCCAGATGGGCTGTTTTTCCTCATCCCGGCCCAGGGTCACCACCTTGGCATTGTCATACAGGCAGCGCCGGGGCACGCCGCCCCGGTACTCGAAGGCGTTGACGTGGCACTGGATGAAGGCGGCGGTATCCCCCCTCCGGACCAGCTCCACGTAGCAGGCCCGGGACCAGCCCAGGGTCATCACGAACACCCAGATGCGGTGCTTGCGCCCGTCCTGACCAATGTAGGCCAGGCTGCCCCAGTCCACGTGGGCCTGCTCGCCGGGGGCTGTCTCGAAACGCATGGTGGCGTCCGGCTGCCGGCGTCGACGCCTGGGCGATACGTAGGACTTCAGGATGGAACAGCCCCCGTCGTATCCCCGGGCTCTCAGCTCCCGGTGCAGCACCACGCAGTTTTCCAGCCCCTCATCGAGGCGACGGTCCACGTATTCCGTATAGGGATCCTCCTGAGCTTGTCGAAGGATTGGAGGCACGCTGCAGCCGGGGCTTGGGCCGCATGGCCTCCGGGGATTTCAGATACCGGCGAACCGTGTTCCGCGCGATGCCCAAGTCATCGGCGATTCCCCGGATGGAACGGCCCGCTCCTTTCATCTCGTAGATCTCTTTCACTTGTCCCACCTTCAACAAAACTTGGCAGGCACCTCCACGAAGACTTCGTGAATGATGCCCGTTCCGTCCGGTGGGTCAATTCCATCCCATACGTGGAAGCCGAAGACGGCGCTAACCCGCGGGAAAGGTTGCCAAATCCACTGGCAATGCTAGCCGCAGGAGACGGTCCCCGCTCCGTCGTCGACGATGAGGATGTGATCTCCATCAGGGTGACTGCATCACCTAACAGGCCGACGTTTTTGCAACAGGCCCGGTGGGATGCGATCCAGAAAGCCAAACTACAGGGCCTATCCATACGCCGGATGGCAAAGGAATTAGGTCTCCATCGGGACACCATAAGGAAATTCATCGACGCCGAAAGTCCGCCCACGCGACGGTCACCGACAACCTCATTGGCTTCGGAATCTGACCCCATCGCCGGGTAGACGAAGGACATTTCTGGTGGACAATTAACTGGACATTTCCCCTGAACATCGACAGCCAAATGTCAGTCGGTCAATCCGTCCACCTGGGACATTTTAGCGCCGCCCTTCATAGTAACACCCGGCAGCCCAGAAGCCTCTCTAAGAGCACCAACGGTACAGGGCAATCGCGTCTTAACCGAGTAGGACTTTGAGGAGGTAGTCCTCCCTCCAGCCGGCTTGCAGGCGCTTGCCCTGGATGCCCACTTTCAGGCTGGTTTCCTGTTTCAGCAGGTTGTGTGAAATCTGCCTCAGGGTCGCCATGTTCTGGGGGCCGTGATCCTTTCGCACCCTGCATTGATCCTCCCGGAAGGTTACATCCATGCTCCAGTGCAGGGAGTTCTCGATGCTCCAGTGGGCTCGTACCGCCTCAAGCTGCCGCTTTGCCGATGCCTCCATACTGCTGATGTAGTACCTGGCATGCACTGTGGTGCCAGTGTCTGTTTCCCGCCGGCACTCCACCTTCACCACCGAGCGCAGCCCAGGCCAGTCCCCGGCAGTGCTCAGGTATTCCAGGCAGGCCGGGTCGTCTATAGCCCAGCACTCTCGCCGTTCGATGCGCCCGTGCCCCTTGTTCAGCGTGGTGGCGTAGTCGTGGGGCAGACCCTCCAAGCCCGACCCGTCCCCTGCCTCGAACAGGTCCCGCACGTCCTGGTAGAGCTGGCCCTGATTCTCCTTGACCGCCAGCAGGTAGTCCGCTCCCCGGTCCACAATCGTCCGGGCGATCTCCTTCTGGCAGCCCATGGCGTCGATGGTTACGATGCAACCACTCAGTTCCAACATCTCCAGCAACCGGGGTATGGCCGTGATTTCGTTGGATTTCTCCTCCGTCTTCACCTGCCCCAAGGTCAGGGTATTGGCCGAGGCCCAAGCGCTGACCAAGTGGATGGCCTGCTTGCCCACAGCCTTGTCGTGGGAGCGGCGCACCGTCTTGCCGTCGATGGCCACCACCTCGCCGGGCATAAGGGCCGCCACCGCCTGGGTCCACTCCATGAAACAGCGCTGGAACTGTTCAGGGTCCAGCCGGGAGAAAACGTCGCCGAAGGTGTCGTGGGAGGGAATGCCGTGGGGCAGGTCCAGAAAGGTGCGAAACCACTCCTCCTTGCTCCTGCCGAACATCTCCACGTAGACCCAGGTATCAGCACCGCAAATCACGGCGCAGATGGCAATGGCAACGATGTCCAGCAACTGATGCCGCTTGCTCCGTTCTATCCGAGGGTCCTCCAAGCCCTGAAAATGATCCATGATCGACGCACCCTGCCCATCCATCATCACTCCCCCTCACTGCACCCTGCTTTCAACCCGACTCATCCCTTGCCAAGCTTATCATTAAGACGCGATTGCCCTGACCAACGGTAACTGTTCAGACTTGGTGGGTTGAATTGGTCGAAAGTTGCCGAAAGAGCAAAGGTGGACAGTTTTGCGGTTATGTTAAACCTGCAGCATGGACACGAGCCTTGACCTTACGGCCGCTCCCCATGAAGTCCTGCTGGCGATCGTCGCCCAACGGCAGGCTTCTATTTTGGAGTTGCAGGCTACAGTTACGACACAGCAGGCGGTCATCGTCCAGTTGCAGCGGCGGATTGAGACTTTGGAAGGAAAGGCCAAGCCCGGCGGCCCCCGGGGAATGCCTGGGGTCAAGCCTCAATCGGGCCAGCGGCCCCCCAGGGAGAAACAAAACAGGAATCCAAGGCCCCACGGCTTCGCCCGCCAGCGCATGACGCCAGCCCAGCGGGTGGAGCATGTGCTGGAACAGTGTCCCGGTTGCGGCACCGGGCTGTCGGGCGGCTGGACCCAGCGCACCCGGGAGGTCATCGACCTGCCCCTGGTTCCGGTGCAGGTTACTGAGCACGTCTATGTGGCCCGCACCTGTCCTCTGTGCCAACGCCGCTGTGTGCCGTCGGCGCAACTGGAGGGCGTGGTGCTGGGAAAGCAACGCCTGGGGGTCAACCTGGTCAGCCTGATTGCCGCCCTGCGGGAGGAGGCCCGGCTGCCTTGGCGCACCATCCAGTGGTACCTAAACCAAAGCCAAGGTGGGATGTGCATATGGCTGGTGATGGGGACCTGGATTGGGGTTACGCAGGAACTCCTCTGCCCTTGATTGCAGGATGGTCCGGCAGCGGCGCTTGACCTCCTCTTTCCGCCCGGCCAGCGCCTCCAAGAAGTTGCCGACTTTCTCCTGCACCAGGGCTTTGGTCCCCAGGCACAGGTTTCCGGTGGCCTCCTCTCGCGCCCAGCCCCAGATGGCCTCATCAGCGTTGAAATCCGGGCTGTAGCCTGGCAGGTTCACCAGACGCAGGTTCAGTCCCGGCGTCTGGAGATACTCCCTCACTGCCTCGCCGCGGTGGGCCGGGGCATTGTCCCAGATCACGTTCAGCCTCTCGGTGTGCCGCTCCCGCAAGTGCCCCAAGAAGGCTGCCGACGTTCCTGAGTTGCTGTTCCCTTCCAGTTCCATCCATTCCACCTCACCGGTCTCCAAGCACACCGCCGAATAGTAACTGGCCTTCTCTCCGTACCTCGGACTGCTGGAATCCACCAATGCCGACTCTCCCCTAAGCACCCACTTGCCCCGCAACTCGGCGTCGGCTCGAAAGTGGGCCTCGTCGGCAAAGAATGTCTTGGCTTTGCTTTGACACGCCTCCTCCATCAGGGCCGCGTACTCCGCCACGAAGGACTCCCGCCTGACCTCATCCGCCTTGAGCAGCCGTTTCTTGGGACGCTTGAAGGCGAAGCCCAGCCGGTGCAGCCAGTTCAGACAACTGCTACGGCTCAGGCTGATGCCGCGCCGTTCCCAGACAAACCGGTTCACCACCCTCCAGTTCCAATTGGCCATTTCAATACCCGCCGCCCCTGGCAACTCCTGCACCGCCCCTGTCAGCGCCGCCTGCTCCGCCTCGCCGAGGGCGGGGGGGAACCTCCGGTCTGCTCGAATATCAGGGCCTCCGGACCGCCCTCCCCGAAGGCAGCGGCCCACCGGCCTATGGTGTGGGGGTCCCGTCCCAGGGCCTCCGCCGTGGACGATGCCGTCCAGCCTTGCGCCAGCAGCCAGACGGCGTGCCAGCGTTCACGCTCCCTTGGCGTGGGCGCCAGAATCATCCGCCGGTGCAAATCCTTGGCACCCATCTGCCATTGGTCAAGATGCTGAACCATCTCCCTCACACCCATCACCAACCCCCACAACTCCTGAGACCAGTTAATCCAGTTACCTCACAAATCTACCCTATGTGTCTGCACATTTCACCTTGGCTTTGGTTTAGACACCGTGCACGGGCTGCACCTCAGCCTGGGGGCCATGGTGGATGCCACACGCAAAGTGGCTGGCAAAGCGCAGACCGAACTGGCGGGCATACTGGAACGCATCCGGGGCAGCCCAGTGGTCCACGCCGACGAGACCGGCTGGCGGGAGGGGGGACACAACGGCTACGTGTGGACCTTCAGCACTCCCACCCAACGGTATTTCCTGCGGCGGGGGCGAGGCAAGGCCGTGGTGGATGAGGTTCTGGGCGAGGAATTCGCTGGTGTGCTGGTCAGCGACTTCTATGCCGCCTACCGCCACTACGACGGCCCCAAACAACGCTGCTGGGCACACCTGCTGCGGGACGTCCACGACCTGCGTGTCCTCCACCCGCAGGACCACCAGCTGGCCCAGTGGGCTGACGCCGTCCACCAACTCTATCGCCAGGCCGAGGCCTTTACACATCCCGCAGAGAAACAACGCCGCGCCGCCCAACTGGCCTTGGAAAAACGCCTGCTGGCCCTCTGCCGTCCCTTCCTGGACGACCCTCTGGCCGTCCAGGCCAAGCTGTGCCGGCGCGTGGAGAGGCACATCAAGGAACTCTTCGTCTTCGTGGCCCAACCCGAGGCGCCGCCGGACAACAACGCCGCCGAGCGCAGCCTGCGCCCGCTGGTGATCAGCCGCAAGATAAGCGGAGGCACGCGCTCAGAGCGGGGCACCGACACCAAGATGACGCTGGCTTCCCTTTTCGGCACCTGGCGCGCCCAGGGACTAAACTCCCTCCTGGCCTGCCGCGAACTCCTCGTTTCCCCTCAAGTCTGAACAGTTACGCATGGGGAACCAAAGGAGGCATCCCCCCGACCACAACAACAATTTTACGAAAATGTGATAGTTGGAGGATGAACATATTCCAATTAATGTGCTTGACGGGTAGAGAGTACTGATAAATACTGTCTAATTTGTAAAATATATTGACGATCCGTGAAAATATTAACAAAGGAGGCGTGTTTCGTCGCAAATCGGTGCACCACCTTGTTCGACGGTACGGGATAACAGGATTCACAGATTGAGAGGTGCGGCAGCCATGCGAAAGTTCTGGATAACCGGTGTAGCGATCCTGCTTCTTTTTGTGCTTACGGCCTGTGGTGGCGCTGAGGAATCTCCTGCCGAGGAGACAGCCGCGACGGAGGCTCCTACCTCCGCTCCGACGGCGGCGCCAGCCGCGACGAACACGCCAGTGCCCGCCACGGAGGCTGCCCAGGCTACGGACGAGCCGACCGCTGCTGCAGCCTCACAAGAGGAGGCGGTGGAAGAGGAACCCGATTCCGACATTTCGGCGAAACTCCAGGCCTACGCCGATGAACACGCCAATGGCCCGGGAGCCATTTTCGTGGGCGATTTCGGACAACTGGATGGACCGGCCCCGGACGAGTCTCTGGGCGACTTTGATGGCAACGTCACGACAGAGGCCATAGAGATACACTCCTACGTATTCGAGTCGGCCTACTACCAAGAAGTTCTGGAGCGGGCGAACCTGGAAGACCCGACGCCCCTGGTGAGCGAGGGCCTGGACTTCGAGATTCAGTATGCCTGCATCAACCGCGCCCTGCTGTGGTGCGCCCTGAAGGACAAGTATATGTTCCCCAGGGTGCTGGATCGGACTAACGGGCAGTTGAAACTGATCACCACCTCTTTCCCGGAGTTGGGCATCGCCGGGCCTGACGTTCATTCGCTGGTGTCCGACGGAACTCTGGCGATGGCTGACATCGCGCAGTACATCGCTGGAGCCTTCCCGGCTATTGAGATTGGCAGCCTGTTCGGGATATACCCCAGCCTGGAGCACAACTACATCGGGATGGCCAACGTCACTCCGGAACTAAGGGACCTGGCCGTGGAGGCCACCGACGGCGGCCAGTACATCACTTTGAACTGGCATTCGGGCAACAATGTGTTCTTCTTCAGCAAGGATCCTCTGGATACTGTCGAGGCCTGGAAGAAGAAGAAGATTCGGACGCCTACTGCGGCCATGTCAAGCTGGTTGAGAGGGATGGAAGCTGACGCTCAGTTCATGGCCTTTACGGAGGTGTACACGGCCCTTGAGCGGGGGATCCTGGATGCTGCCATGACCGGCGGAGACGCTGGCTTTGGGCAGCGCTGGTATGAGGTGACCGACTACATAAACGGTCCAGTCATCAGTTGGGACAACTCGGCGATGGTGATGAACAAGGATCAGTGGTCCAAGCTGCCGGAAGACCTGCAGAATATCCTATTGGAGGAAGCTGCCATCAACGAGTTGGAGGAGTTGCGAACTGCTACCATTCAGCACGAGATGGGTCTGCTGAAGAACACCAACGCCGGCTTGGAGTACCGGGCGTTCTCGCCGGACTTGCAGGACTACGCTTTCGAGAACGCTGTGCTGGGAGCGCTGATGCCCAGCTGGGTAGAGAGGGTCGGAGGTCCAAACGAGCCCATCATATCCGTGTTCAATGAAAAATTGGGCCCCATCGTCGGCGTCAAGGTAAATCCCGATGGCTCGGTGGTACAAGTGCCCATAACGATGCCCCTGGACAGCTTCAAAGCTCCGCAGTACTCGAAGTAAAGAGATTCCGGAGTCTATCGAGGAGGTCGCAGGGAGTTCTCCTTGCGACCTCTGCTTCTTCGCAGTTGCTAGACCGCCTATCCCCGCCCGAACCGGCTGCGGTGTGGGGCCGAATTCCGGGTCCCGATGATCGATCAAACCGGAATTCCCATCGCCGGACCGTACAGCCGCGGAACCTTGAAACAAATGGCTGAGGCCTGCGAACCTGTGCGTCCATTTCTCCATAATCCTAATCGGCTTCAACTGCCGGACCAGCCAACAGAACACCACGTCAAAGTCTCCCTCGATGTTCGGGTAGGATGCCGAGTGCTCTATCAGCTGACCATGCCGGATGGGCACCCACAACCGTAGTGACGGTGTCTCTCGGCCTACGTAGGACAGCCATTCCGGTCCCGCTTCGGGAAAAAGCCGAAGTGCGATTTCCTGGAATGCCTGCGATTGCTCGCGGCGGTCATAGAGCTCTTTCGCTCCTGCTTGACCGAGATGCCAAGGGACGTGTTGATAGTCAGCTCCTTCCAGGTCCAGGGCATCGTGGTAACGACCGTCTTAACCCATTCTATTTCTGTGCCTGTGGTCGGTTGAATAAAACCGCTCCAATGCCTCGGATGTAAGGATCCACACTCGCTGTACCCTGCTTCCCCTCCCAACCATCCGAGAGGTGACCCATCCAAGTTTGTAGTACTCTGCCAGATTCTTGTTGACGGTGGCCACTGTCAGGCCCGAAAAAGCACTCAGCCTTTCCGCCGGAGCACAAGACAGCATGGACAACCACCAGAGAATTTTGTGTTCCTCCACGGTCCCTCCCGAATAGCGAAATTGGTCCTTCTCCTGCACCTATAGGTCCTCGGTGGAGAGCCTGGTTACCCTCCCAATAGCCTCGAGAGGAAGTTCCCCCGACCTCCTGAAGGCCGAGCTTTCCGTATCTCTTGGGAATCCAATTCATCGAACGAGCAGACCGCTTCCCATGGTTCCAGACGGGAACAACACGGGATGCAGATGGGGATTTTCTGACCACCCCATGTCTGCATCTTATCCGCCGGCCTGCTGCAGTCCCCACACACCCGATGACTCATTCGCCGCGCTCGCTGGCGGATGGTCTGCTGTCGCCTTTCCTCGAGAGTCATACATCTCCTCCTACAGACTCAAAATTCCGGACCTAATACCTATGCTAAGAGCCCGCGGGAAGCCGCTGTGAAAGTTGCGCCACGATTTGGCATGGGTTTTGAAAACTCGATACCAACCGGTATGGGATCGGGTTCCATATTCGCAAACAAAGACCACAGTTCCCCTTACACAGGAATATGTTCCTTGGTCTCGACGACGGATAGTCGGGGGCTTGATACGCCAGCCGAGGCAATCGCCGACAAGCGTAGGCCGGGGCCGGCCGCGTTCCTGGGTCTCGCTGGCGGCCCCGGCCACCATTGAAAGGAGGAGAAAGCCTTGAAGCCAACAATCACGGAGGTGAAACTTTGATTTAGCCAGGAATAGAGAGGATTACAGACGAAAGACGCCAGCTCAGGAGTTGCCGAAAAGTATTTTGGGTCGGCCTGGAAAGCTGGTTCCAGCCCAAAGCCATTTTGCCGATGACGGACCCTGCATCTCTGCTTCATCGGGGAATGGCCCCCGTGTTCGCCGGCACCGCAATGGATGCGGAAAACCCGGCAATGCCAACACCAGCGAGAAACCCAGACAAAATTCACAGAGGTCAGAATCACTGACATGAAAACCCTTTCAGAAGAAGAACTCACAATCGTAACAAGCGCGCTGGAGAAGGCGCGCGCTTACTTTCAGGAAAAGGAGGACCTCACCGAGCAGGTCAGGGACCTGCTCGACCTGCTCATCCCGGACGATGAAAACGGTCTGGTTGCCCTGGGGAAGTGGCACCACTCACCGGACCTCGAGTCCGAGATCATCGCTTGGCTGGAAGGCACTCTCGAAACGGAGGGAGAGTCCCGTGCCCGTCACAGGCGAATCCTCATGGACGGCGACAAACCGGGAGAGGTCCATGCCTATCACATGGTGGATGACTACTGGCAGGTCAGGACGTTCAACTTCGTCTTTCACGAGGAGGACGCTGCGGTCCCAGAGTTCCCGGGCGGGGACCCAGACCGGAAGACCAGCATGGCCGTGGCTCGCATAGCGGGCGGGGGAGGCTCCCTGTCCTAGGGTGCCGGCGGCTGTGCGCCTCGCCTGTATCCAACGAGCCCACAAGCCAGCATTACTGGTCAACCGGAAGGGAGATCCCTTCCGGCCCTGGCTGTTCAGGGATCGATGGCGTCTTTTTCCGACTTCGTCATCATCGAACCAAAGGCCGGAGCATCATGCAGAATGCTCCTGACTCGTCGAACCACCCCTTCATCGGCGATTCGCTACGTTAGGGTCCTAATCATGCTGACGCCTCACTTTTTGACCACGAGTAAGGCATCGAAAGGTAAACAGGTGATCACACTTCCTCTCGACCGATCCTGATTTTAGGGCCTCATTCGTCGTGGACCCATGTCCCTCGACCGGGCGCTCAAACCTTGGCCATCCTCCTCTCTCACCCCCAGGCCATCAAGAGGCCCCGACCGGCCACCGTGTTCTTGTTCAATTCTTCCCAGCCAAAGAAAAGGGCCGTTTCTTTTTCCGTCTCAACGCAAAAGTTGACATCAAACGGGCGATTAAAATTGAGTTGTGATTAACTCGAACCTAATGCAAGTCGGTGTCCACATGTTGCCAGCCAACGGAAACGAGTTTTCGACGACACTCAAGAGTCTGCGGTCGAAATCAGGACAATCTCAATATTGGCTCGCCCAATACAGCGGGATAAACGAGGCCTATCTTTCAAGATTGGAGTCAGGGGCAAGGCAGAATCCATTAAGGTATATCCTCATGAAGCTCGGACTAGCCCTAGCCTCTGATACCTCGGCGGTCAGCCTTGACGACGTGAACGAGCTCCCTCTATTCGCAGGATACGCCCCACTGAGGGGTAGAGGGGAGCAGCTAACGCCCCCCTGACCGTCGGTTGCTCTGGGACAAGCTTCTACGACGTGGCGACTTAAACGGGGTGACTTCATAAGTCATTGTGAACTGTGCTGTACCTACCCTGTCCCCACCCCTCTCTATGATGGTCGAAACACGTGGGCGGCGATTCTGTCTCCCTGCTCGTGGCTGTTGGACCCGGTCCAGCGGTGAAAACCCTTGGCTGACTACGGCCGCCATTTGACTGGCGATATGCACGTACCGTTGGACCATCGTCAGGCTGGTGTGGCCCAGGTTCTGTTGCAAGAGAAAGAGGTTTCCACCGTTCAGCAGGAACCGGGTGGCATAGGTGTGCCTTACCAGGTGCGGGTGCAGCCTGGGAACCCCGGCGGACTTGGAGAGCCGCTCGGTCAGGGACCGCAAACCCTCGGCCCCCATGGGGTGGCCGTCGATGCAGAGGAAGAAGGTCTCGGCCTCCTGCCCCTGGTTCGCAAACCGGTAGTGCTGGTCGTAGTTGAGCAGAGCCCTCTGGCAGTTCGTACCGGAGGAGACGATACGCTCCTTGTCGCCCTTACCCAGCACCTTGACGTACCGCTTGTCCAGGTGGACATCCAGGTGCTTCAGGGTGACGACCTCGGTGAGCCGCAGACCGGCATCGAGCATTAGGGAGAAGATCGCGGTATTCCTCGCTCCGAGGACGGTGCCGGGATTGATGGCGGCGAAGATCCGGTCAATCTCCTCGTCCGTGAGTATCTCGATCTCCAACTCCCGCGGCTTCGGCGGCCTCACCTTCAGAAGCCTGTGGCACTCCGTGTAATCCTTCTCGTAAAGCCAGTTGAAGAAGGCCCGCATGGCCCGGACGCGGTTGTTGACTGTGTGGCTGGAGGCAGGGCCTCGCAGACCGGGCCTGCCCTTGAGGTGCAGGATGAAAAGCCGCATCTCATCCTCGCCGAGATCATCAAGGCGGGTGGACATCCCCTCCTCCTCCAGCCATGCCTGGAACAGTCCGAGGGCCTGCTGGTACCACTCCACCGTCCTCTCTGACCAGCCCTCCGACCTATTGTGTACCAGGAACTTGTCGACCAACTCGCTGAGTTCCAGCTTTTCCGGGTTCATCTTGCTGCTCCGCCGTCCGGTTCCTGCTCTTCCTGCTCTCATCATGGATACTTGCCTCAACTTGCGTAATGGTCTCTCAGGCAAGCAAGGGGACTGTAAACCGGAACTCGTTCGTGACGGCAGGCAGCGTGTCGGATATGCCTTTTGGCAACAAAAAAGCCGCCCGGCCGGGCGGCTTTCTGCCCTCGGCAACACCCCTCTTCAGGAGTGAAACCAAGCTGAATCGTAGCTAATGTGGCGTCCCAGGCAGGATTCGAACCCGCGACCCGCTGCTTAGAAGGCAGCCGCTCTGTCCACCTGAGCTACTGGGACTCTGAGACGCATTTGCATCCGGACTTAAACCGGTATTTTCTTATCTTACAGGAGCGCCATGAGACCCTGTCAAGAAAATGCCAGGACCTACCGGTACGAATATAGACACACACATATTCGGAAATTTGCGCCAGTGGCCGTCGTCTGGCAGAATTATGAGTATCAACTTCAAAGAAAAGGCGAAAGGAGTGTTGGCCGATGGCTGACGAACTGCTCGACCTTCAGTCGACCCCAGACGCCCGCTACCTCGTCGCTGGCTGGCGTCGGCAGTGGTCTGATGGAGGCGAAATCTCTAGCGGCCTTCCTCGCTACATGATAGACAAGCTGCAGGCCCGACGCATTGGCTCCATGGGCCCCGAGGTCGCCAGGTTGTGCTATCCGTTCCAGGTTCCGGGAACTCACGATACCTACCGGCCCCGGGTGGCCTACCGCGACGGTCTGCCCGATACGGAGATGCGCCGCGAGAACAACTTCTACGACGCTGGCAACGGGCTGGTTATTTTTCTCGGTGAGGAGCCCTGGTTCCGTCTTGACGTTTATGCGGACGCCTTTTTCCAGGGCGTCAAACAGCTGGGCGTGTCTCAGACGGTTGCGGTAGAAGGCTACAACGGTGCTGCGCCCCCGGACATGGAGCGTAGCGTCAGTTGCATTTACAGCCAGGCCAGTATGCGGCCTTCAATGGAAAAGCTGGGAGTTCGCTTTTCCAACTACGGCACCCAGAGCAGAAACGGACCAACCATTGGCATGGCGTTGATTACTGTGGCCCATTTCCAGCACTCGGAGGTGGAGATGTTCCGGCTGGGCGCCATGGCTCCCATGTACCCTTTCCTTACCTCCAGCAATGACCCAGTGGGCATCAGCCGCGATCATCGGTCATTCTACGACATCATGCGCCGAATCAATTCCATATTTGGCCTGGACTTCGATCTTTCAGAGCTGAGGTCTCTGGGTGAGGCAGAATCGCAGGAATTGCGGGACACCTTGGAAAAAATCGGCAGTACCAATCCCACTGCCAAGGAACTGATTGAGCGTGCCCGCACGGATTTCAACTACACTCCTTTCGAACCTGTAGTGGAATTGGATCCCGCTATAGACAATATGCTGGAGGACATTCTGCGGAACGCCTCCAGCAACGACGGCGGGACTTAAAGGCGCGAATTAAACAAGACCTTCTGCGACAGCCGCTGCCTCTATCAGATCCCAGCCGACTTCTATCCCGGGGACAAAGCTGTTGCACGCTTCGCCCTTTAAGACCGCCTCCTCCACAGAGTCTGAGCCCGTGACCGAAAGGAATGCAGCCTCTATTTCCTTGGCCAATGCCGGCTTCAGTTCCCTTTGCGCCGTAAAGCAGCAGTGGCTGTAAGGGGGACTGGAAAAAAGATGCGCACTTGCTCCCGAGGCAAGCTGCCGTCCTCCGCCATTGCTTCCATGGTCCGCTGGCTCACCGAGCCGGCATCGAACTCCCCGGAGGCTACCCGTTCCACCACATCACGCTCGTCTGAACGCGTCTGCGATGCGCGATCTTCGAAGAAGCTCGCCACGGCGAGGTCTTTGGACGGGTTGATGCCAGTTTCTTTCAAAAGATAGTGGGGTACCAATCCTGCTTGCTCTGAGCTGCGCCTTCCGAATGCGAACTTCATGCCTTTGAGGTCTTCCACTGTTTCGATTCCGGACCCGGCCCGGGCGATAAAGTGGGTGGTGAATCCAATATCGACATCGCGCATTGCGATTACCTGGCAGGGTTCTTCCAACAACCGCTTGATCTTCACGTAGCCCAGCGGGCCGTTCCAGGC
Source organism: Dehalococcoidia bacterium (assembly GCA_965219395.1). Lineage (GTDB taxonomy): Bacteria > Chloroflexota > Dehalococcoidia > Lucifugimonadales > UBA3495 > VXOI01. The sequence goes on along the minus strand of CBDCNN010000002.1, from coordinate 1,167,044 downwards.
CAGATCGATTTCTCCAGCCACAAAGGCATCGACCATTACGTCATAGTCTGAATACAATACCCAGTCCATTTCGATGCCGCGGCGCCGAAACAGGGTTTCCAAACCTTGAAAGACTTCCAGGTGGGGGATCGTTGCTGTTCCTCCCAATCTCACCATGCCGCCACCTCCGAGATTCTTTATAGGTAAGTCAATAATATCAAGAATCCTCTCGTTCTGTTTCGCCTAGTGACGGATTGAAATCAAGCCAAACCAATCAACTCTCCTTTATGAATAGTGCGATTGTTGATATTATTGTCCCTACGAAAATCGATTCCAAAAATGGAGGGCGCCATGGGTTACAAGCCAAGAGAGCTGGGACATATCAACGTATATGTCCGCAACGCCGAACGCTCCAGGCTATGGTATGAGGATCTGTTGGGGCTGCACACCTACGGAGTCAGGCCCGGCCGCGCGGCTTTCATGACAGCCGATATGGGCAACTCTCACGAGATCGCGCTGGTCGAGGTAGGAGAGGACGCCCCTGGCCCTCAAAAGGGGCAGGTCGGCCTCAACCACATGGCGTGGTATATGGAAAGCCTGGACGATCTCAAGGAGCTCTACCACCGCATCAAGGAAAGGAACATCGCGATCGAGTCGGTCTCAGACCACGGGCACGCGGTCGGCATCTACATCCGCGACCCGGATGGGAATGGCATCGAAGTCTCGTACGAGATGCCAGCCGAGGAGTGGGGGCACGAAAATGGCCAATACATGATCGGCGCCACTGAAAAGGGCCGCTTACCGGGTCCGTGGGATGAGGAGCCGACCAGGGTTCACTAAGAGACGAATTACGAGCAAAGCTAAACCTTGGCACTCAAGCGCCCTCCACTCCCGTTGGAGGGCGCAGTTATTTCAAGAGCGAAAATTTTCCGCCAGAGTTTCACGTTCAGCAGAATGGCTCTCTTAACCCTACCCGGTCACTTGTGCAATGGCGACATCCAGTATCTCCGCGGCCTCGTCCATCTGGGCTTCCGTGGTGGTGAAAGGTGGGACGAACCGGAAGACCGAACCTCCCCTGCGCAAGCTCATAATCAGGCCGTTCTCCAGGCACCTTCGCCCAATCTCCCTTCCCTGGGCGTAAGCCGGCTCCCGAGTGCCCTGGTCCGTCACCAATTCGATGCCCTGCAGGAGACCACGTCCACGAATGTCTCCGATAATCTCGTGTCGCGAGGCCAGCCGCTCGAGGTGCTCCCGCCAGTAACCGCCGATCCTCCGGGCCACATCGGTCAATATTTCCTCAAGTATGATGTCAATGCTGGCGATGGCGGCATGGCAAGGCAGTGGATCATTGGAATGGGAATGGCCAACAACAAGTCCTGTTTCAGACGCTTTTTCCTCAATCTCATCGGTGGTTATGGCGGCGCTGATTGCGACACCGCCGCCAAAGTGCTTTGAGATGGTGAAGATATCGGGAACAACTCCCTCTTGCTCAAAAGCCCACATCGAACCCAGCTTGGCCAGCCCCGTCTGCGCCTCGTCCACGATCAGAAGCGCGCCACGGGCTTCACAACGGCGTTTGAGTTCCCTCAGCCAACCGGCCGGCAGGTCGATGACTCCTCCGGCGCTGAACAGGGGCTCGGTAATCACCGCCGCGAGAGGCCCGTCGGCCTGGGCATCCAGTAGTTCGAAACTGGTGTCTAGGCACGAGTAGTCGCAAGCGGGGCGGTCTTGGCAGAACCTGCATCGATAGCGGTAGGGCGCGAATATCGGGTAATGGCCGGGCGCATAAGGACCGTAGCCCTCGTGCCATCCTGAGAAAGTCACGGCTCGGGTCGAGTCGTTCATGCCGTGAAAGCTGACCGCCGGACTGGCGATCTCGTAACCGCCCGTATACCGTTTGGCGATGGCCATCGCTGCCTCGTTGGAGTCGCTCCCCGACGTCAGGAACATCGAACGGTTCATTCCTTCGGGAGAGATTTCCGCCAGCCGTGCCGCCAGGATAATCTCCCGGTCGTTGAACATGCTCATGTGGCTGTGGATCAGGGTTTCCCCGCTCTCATGGAGGGCCTGCACGATTCGTGGATGGTTGTGGCCAAGAGCGGCGCACATTTGCCCGGAGTTGAAGTCCAGGTATTCCTTGCCGTTGACATCCCGTACAACCGACCCGCGGCCCCAGACCATGATGGGACCGGTCACTACGTTCTTGTCGATGCGACTGCGAAAGCTGAACTTGCGGGCCAGCTCAAGCAGTTCGGCCTCGGTCATCTGCTGCGTCATCGGCGCCACCCCTTTGGGAATTCGTTGCAATCATACAAAAGAGCGCCGGCTGTAGGAATCCAGTCACCGGCGCGGAAACTGGGAAAATCAGGCTCCATCGACCTAAGCTCTGAACTTGGGCATCACGTCTTTGCCGAAAGCCTCAAGCTGCTCGAGGATTACGTTCTGCGGAGTACCAATCACAGATCCGACGTTAATCTGGTCGAGTCCGGGATATCGATCCTGGATTTCCTCCAGCTTTTCTGCGACCATCTCGGGAGGACCACAGAGCCAGGAGCCTGACTTAACACCGTCCTCCAGAGTGGGCAGGCCGGCAGAGCGAGCACGCCGCGGGTCCTCCATCGCCCTGATCTGATCGTCTGACAGTCCGCTAACGAAGCCAAGTGGGGCGAACATCTTCATGTTTTCTTCGAAGAATGCTCGTGCCTCCCGGACTGCCCTCTCCTCCGTCTCTGCGATGTGAATGGTGTAGCCGATGGCCAAGTCCTCGCCAAGCTCAGCCTCCCTGCCATGGGCTGCCAGGGTGTCCCGCCACTGTCGCATGACTCCCTCAGTGGCACCGCCGGCTGCCGCACCCCCGCCGATTATTCCCTTGATGTTGTGCTTGGCCATAAAGTCCATGGCCCTCTGACTCGCGCTCACCACCGGCTGCCATGTCTCTACCGGTAGGTTGACGGGCCTGGGAACGAGGGTGATTTCCTTCAGCGTGTAACCACGGTAGGGAACCTCGGGCGGAATTTTATAGAAATTGCCCTCATACGAGAAAGACTCCTCATGAAAGGCCTTCATGATTATCTCGACTTGTTCTTCGAACATCTCGCGGTTCGCTTCGTTGTCGCTCAGAGTACTGGGCACGCCAAAGGTGTCCACCTCCCGCGAATGGTACCCACGACCAACACCAAAAATGACGCGGCCACCGGTGAGAATGTCCGCCGTAGCGTAGTCCTCAGCCAGTCGCAGGGGATGCCACATTGGGTTTATGTTGAACCCGCAGCCAAATTTGAGGTTCTTGGTCAGGTGGGCAAGATGCACGTATAAAAGCAGCAGGTTGGGGATACACTCGTATCCCTCTCGCTGGAAATGATGCTCCGCTGACCAAAACGTGTCGTAGCCAAACTCCTCCATCTTGAGTACGATCGCTTCTGTCTTGTCGAACACGCCAGCTAGCTGATCGTCGGGAAGCCAGCGGTCATTGACCGGAATGCCATCCAGTCCGATGTTGTCGAGGTCCACGTGTCCGGCAAAAAGGCTGCCAAATTTCGTTATCATGTTGATCCTCCCTTCAGGCCCGGATGAATTCAAGCTGCCCCTGTGAAACGCATCACTGGAAGTACAAGAGTACGACTCACCTCGGAGGCAATTTTAGGGAGCAGGCTGTCCTTGTCAACCGAATTGCTGCTACAACGAACTTCTACGCAGATTCTGCGGAGAGCTTGGTTTGGTAGAATGTTGATATGGGACTTTTGGTGGGCACACGGGGCGAATGATTATGAACCGAACCTCCCAGAAAATAATGATCGTCGATGACGAGGCCGATTCGTCCATCCTTCGGACTGTCAGGCATAGACTGTCAGAGGAAGGTTGGAGTAGCACGGTCGTGCAGCCATCTCCAGGTGGTTCCCTGGGAGAGGAGTATGAGGCTGCGGCGCTATGGAACATAGAGGAGGAGCGCCCCGATGCCGTGCTTCTGGATGTGCGTTTCGGTGACCACCGTGACGACCGGTTCAAGGGGTTGGAGATACTGGGGGAAATCGTAAACCGCTGGCCCCGAATGCCGGTACTGATTTTTACCCAGTACGCCCATGGTCCCGAACGCGAGACGGCCGTGCGCGGGACGCTCAAATGGGACGCACCCGTGGACTTCATTGACAAGCTGGCCGGCACGGATGAAGTGGTCCTGCGCCTCAGGCGTTTGATGGGCGCCTCGGCTGAACGTATTGCCATTGGTGGCGGTATAGTCCTCGATTTGAACTCTCAGACGGTGTATGTAGACGGAGAATCAGGACCTAGAATGATCAACGACATCCAGGGCATGAAGTTCGAGATTCTTCGTGAGTTGGCGGCGGCCTGGCACCGAAGTCCGGGCGAACTGGTTCCGTTTTCGCACCTGGAGAGGTTTTCCGAGGGGGAGGACCCGCGGGCCTCTCTCAGAGTCCGCATCAGGGAAATAAAAGACTCGTTGGGTCGGGCCCTGGGAGTGCGATTCGGACCCGGTGAGTTGATCATTAATATTCGCGACAAGGGCTACCGCCTGACTCCGACCCAGGTCTAAACCCCCGGCTTGGAATTTGGCGACTGGATTTGGCGACTGGAACGACCGGAATGGCCCAACTGACTTTCAACAGGCCGATTGGCGTACGCCTGCCCAGGGGTCAAATACTGGTCCTGGGCATTGCTGCATTCGTGGCCGCCACTGGAATAGTGTGCCTTATCCTTTCTCCCATCATCGGCCCGGCGGCCTTTGACAGCTTGTGGGGAGTAGAGCCCCTCGGATACATTGGCGCGATCCTTTTGATCATAGGCTTGGCGGCGGGAGCCTTGGGTCTGGCCGTTACAGCGATCCGTCAGGCGGCTCTGGCTGCCGCCGAACGCGACGACAGGGAGAGATTCGGGGAGGAACAGAGCGAGCACTGGCGCGAAGTCACCCTCGACTTCTTCAGCGAATTCGACCACGACCTAGGCCGCCCTCTTCGACGCATCACCGGCAGGCAGCGGGAATTGCGCGCGGCGCTCAGGGCCTCCGGCGATGAGGCGGACCCGGAAGTGATGGAATTGTTGGACGAGATAGAGCGTCAAGCCGTCAACTATCGCCTGATGCTGTCCAACATCCAGGTGCTGGTCCAGTCAGAGGCACCTGGCGAACCATTAGACATGGCTCCTATGGAGCCGGCGGAGGTCGTGAGGCGCATCGTTGACCGGTACACACCCGTCGCGCTGGAAAACGGCAAGGAAATCAGTTGGTGGGCCGAGCCCCAGGACTTTGGTATGGTCTCGTCCAATTCCCACGCCATCGAACACATCGTGGCCAATTTGATCGACAACGCCTTCACGCACGCCGACAGCCACGTTGAGGTGTCCCTGACGAGGGACGATGTGGCGTATTATGTCAAAGTATGGGACGACGGTCCCGGTATCCCCACGCAGTATCACGAATTCCTGTTTGATCGTGGGTGGACTCCGGAAGTCGGGCGGAGAGAGGAAAAGACCAGTTCCGGACTTGGTCTGTTCATCGCCAGCACGTTGGCCCGCAATTGCCGGGGGGCGTTGGCGGTTGAATCAATTCCCGAACCTCAAGAGGGGCATTACACGTCATTCCTGCTTACCATGCCCCTGAAGGGTCGGTGAAAGAAAGTTCGGTGAAGTTCCCCCTGGCTCGGTTTATTCTCAGGACTGCTCCGGTCAGCTTCGGGATTCCTCCGGTAATTCCGGTCATCTCACTAGTATTGCTTCTGGTGACGGTGGGTTGCGTGACAACCATTCCAAGGCCTGGCGAGTCTACCGGCGAACTCCCCATTCCGACGCCGTCACCTACGGCGACACCCACCATTACCGAATCTACGCCAATCCCCACGCGCCAGCCGGAGCCAACTGCGACAATGGCTCCGACTCCTGCACCTACTTTAGAGCCCGGCCCCATCGAACCTACCCCTACGGCAACGGCAACGACAGCGCCAACTCCCGCCCCTACCGACGACCACGGGGGACTGATGCTCCAAGTCTACGCGCCCGAAGAGGGGGCGACGGTGCCCGGAGCGTCAGTCGTGGTATACGGCCAAACCTTTCCCGGAGCAAGAGTACATATCTCTGGAGTTGAAGCGGAGGTCGATGCCCAAGGTGGCTTCAGGGCCGACATATCGCTCGCCCCGGCCGAAAATGAGGTCGTCATCATTGCGCAGGACGAAGCCGGCAGGCGCCGCAGGGTGACCCGGACAGTGACCTCGCTGGCCTTGCCTTTCCTGCTTCTGGTTACGGAGCCAGAGAACCAGAGCATCGTCTCCGTTTCCTTCCTCTCATTGTCAGGTCGCACTGGCCCCAATGCCATCGTGAGCGTCAATGGGAGGTCTGTACCCGTAGACCGCTTTGGCTATTTCTCCAGCTCAGTTCAGTTGGACGAAGGCCCCAACGTCATAGACGTAGTGGCCACCAACGACGACGGCAGGACCCTTAGCACAGTGTTGGCAGTCATCTATCGCGCCCCGAGAAACTGAGCATCGCTTTTGTTGCGAAGTATGTGTAACACAAAAGTAATGTACGGAATTTTACCTTTAAATTAGGTTATGAAACGAATGTCCGCGACAACCGAGGCCGGTTCTTGATATTTCTGACTGGGCCCAGACCAGTGTGGCTGGCAGTCCTGACGGTCTTACTGTTGGCCGTGGGTGCGGTCGTCTTCGGCTACGGTCAAGCCTCAGCCCAGTCATCTTCAGAATGGACCGCCACGCTGGGCGGAGAAGGGGACGAGTTTGCCCATGGCGTGGCTCTTACCGGCGATGGTGGTTTCGTCGTCGCCGGAGAGACACGCAGCTATGGCTCGGGTTCACAGGACGGTTGGCTGGTCAAGCTGAACTCTGAGGGAGAAGAGCAATGGTCTCAGACCTTCGGTGGGTCAGAGAGCGACATTGTCTATGCGGTATACGCAACCTCGGACGGCGGCTTCGTTCTGGCGGGGGAAACACATTCCTCGGAGGACGCCTCCTCCTCCAGTAGCGATTTCTGGCTGATCAAGGCCGATTCAGGAGGGAACCAACTGTGGGAACGAAGCTATGGCAGTTCGGAAGTAACCGGCTTCGCTCGCACTAGGAAATCTGATGTAGCCCGAGCCGTGCGTCAGACCAGCGGCGGCGGCTTCGTTATGGTTGGCAGCTCCACAGGGATCAAGGGCACCGCACCCAGGATCGTGAGGACGGATGCAAGGGGAAATGAGCTGTGGAGCAGTACCTTTGACGACATCCCCGGCGCAGTGGCATACGACGTGCTGGTAACCCCCAGCGGGTTCGTGTTAGCGGGAAGCTCCGCCTCAGAAAAAAGTGGCAGCCAGGCGTTTCTGGTTAGGACCAACGCGACCGGCAGTCCACAGTGGACCAAGTATTTCGGGGGCAGCTATAACGATGAAGCGCGATCGTTGGTGCGCACCTTGGATGGCGGATTTGCCCTCGGAGGATTCACATGGTCGGCTGGTGCCGGACAATCCGATTTCTGGCTGGTGAAAGCGGACGGGACCGGTGACCAGGTGTGGGAACGCACATTCGGGGGAGTGTTACGAGACGCTGCCCATTCCCTGCTGCGAACAAGCGACGGCGGATTCGCCTTGGCTGGATGGTCCGAGTCGTTCCGGGGAGGAGATCGATTCTGGGTCGTCAAGACTGATGTCGACGGCAGACTGGAATGGAGCAATTCTCATCAGGCCTCCTCAGATTCCAATGAGGTCTCCGCGGGTGCTCGCTCCATCCAGCAGATCTCCGACGGCAGCTTTGCCGGTGCCGGCTGGACAGGCACCATAAGAGGCGCGCGCGATATCCTCGTTGTCAAAATGGACCCTGGTTCGACAGACCAGCCAACCCCTAGTGGTTCCGTCGTATCACTGACGAACACCGGTACCGCCAACATCACTTCTGCTGCGGTGGGTTACGACACTGTCTCCTCGGGTGAGCCCTTGCGATTCTGGTTTCAGGGCAGGCTGATCGACCGGGACAATCCCTTACCCAGTGGCGCCGTGGCCTGCACCCAGCCTTCGCCCGACCTTTCCTCGGATTCCACGCTTACACTTGATCAGTTTGGCTCCTTTGAAGTCGCGTATCTGGATATCCTCTCCAACGAGGACCCAGCTAGTCAAGTGGATGTGGACGGCGATTCCGTTGCTTTCGATTTCACGGACGCAGCCAACGGGTTTGAGGGCAGTCTCAGCGTGGTTTCCGATTCCCCCTGCGCGTTAAGCAGTCGCCTCTTGCCTGAGGGGCCAGGGGCACCTGTCGGCCTCGCTGGGGAGGCCTCGGACTCGCATCCTGGCACCATCACCCTGGACTGGGACGACAATAACGAGTCAGATATATTTGGCTATGCGGTCTATGTCAGCCGCAGTAGCACGGAGCCTTTTGTCCGTCGTGCCTGGCTACTGTCCGATTCCAGCTACGCCGATAGTGGGACAACCGATGGGGCCAGTTACTACTACTCCGTCAGTGCCATAAATTCCTGGGGGCTGGAATCCCCCAAGTCTGAGGTACTGCGAGTCACCTCGGGCGACTTTACCCCTCCCGTCTCTCCATCGGGCCTTGTCGTAGCCACTTTCGACCGGACCGCTGGGACCGCCCAACTGGATTGGAACCCTAGTCCCTCGGCCGACCTTGCCGGTTATCGCGTTTACCGGCAGGGAGAGGAAGGCCCCCGGTCGCCTGTCACCGCATTGCTATTCACTCCGGGCTTCGAGGATCGCACCCTTCCCGCTGAAGGTGTTTTCACTTATTCGATAACGGCCATCGACCTCTCTGGAAACGAGTCCGAATACTCCAATATTGCGCCGTCTCCTCTTGATTTCTTTGGTTCCGTACTGGAGGTCCGGCAAAAGTTTACCGGCGGCGGCACCCTCTCGGTGACCACCTCGCGCGGCCGTGTGGATATGGAAGTCGCCGCCGATACGGAAATAAAAGTCCCGAACCGCGAGTCTGCGACTTTGAGGGATTTGGACTTGGGCGACCAGGTTGCTGTGTCCCTCAAGGAGAATGCCACGGGAACCGTCGCAAGGCAGGTACACCTGGTTCCTACCAAGACCAGAAACCGCCATCTGGCGGGCAGGGTGACGAGCCTCAGCGAAAGTGAAATCGTCATTCAGCCCCCGGGCGAAGACAGCGAGGCCGTTACTTTCCAGCGGACGGACACCGTCCGGGTGAATTTACACGGCGGAGTATCAGGGCTCGCGGTAGAGCGCTATGTGATCGTGTCATTCATAGCCACGGACGGACATACAGCGGGCCCATTGAGCGAAATAAACGTCATACCCGAGTTGGACACGGAGGGATCGCCAGCCCCACCGGCAGAGTCCACTAACGTGGCGGTGGTGCGGGGCGTTTTTCAGGGTATTAACGCGGACAACGCAAATCTCATTCTTTCGTCCACCGAGGTGGCCGTTGACGCATACACCTTGATGACCACCGGTGTGTCCGTGGGCGATTCCGTCCTCGTAGAGGCCGTGCTGCAATCCGACGCCTCCCTGTTGGCACGAAAGGTCGAGCACGACGAGGGAGTAGGTCAGACCGCTGCCCGTACAGTTCTGAGGGGTGCGTTCCAGGGAAGGGATGCCGAATCCGGGCAGTGGATGGTCAGCGGCGCTACAGTAACAGTGGACGCTCGCACTTACGCCGACGCCCTGCCGGCAGTAGGCCAGCGCGTCAAGGTGACGGCCATCCTTCGTGATGAAGGCACCCTGTACGCCCGTGAAATCGAAAACTTCGCCGAAACGGTGGACGCGGACGGTGAACATTCCGTTTCCCTGGAAGGTCTTTTCCAGGAAATAACCTCCGACGGCGCATGGGATGTGGGAGGCCTTCCCGTCCAGGTGGACGCCAATACCTCGCTTTCCGGGCGACCCTCCGTGGGCAGAAGGGTTACCGTTACCGCTACGGCAAAGGTCTCCGGGTTGCTGGCCACGGAGGTGTCCGCCGCAACCACGGAGCAGGGCGGGCCGGTCCGCAGTGTCAGCATCAAGGGAACGGTCGACCAGTTGGATGAAGACGAGGCCCTTGTCGTTGACGGCATTCGTGTGGTCTTGACTGATCTCACCAAGACCATCGGCAGCACTGGCGTCGGTACCAGTGTCCGCATCAAGGCCGAGTTGCAAGTGAATGGAGAGCTATTGGCTCGCGAGGTGGTCGAGGCCACGGTATACGACGATACCGTAGAGACCCGCGCCAACCCAGTGGACATCGAAGGGCGCATCGAGCGGGTCGGCGCAGACGGTGGTCTGACAGTAAACGGCATTCCGGTTACCGTGAGCTCCCTCACCTCCATCGACGCCGCTTTGCAGGTCGGTTCCCCGGTCCAGGTAAGGGGATTGCTCCAGCTTGACGGCTCCGTTCTCGCCCGCGAAATCGTGGGTTACGGACCGGGAGTAACCGCGGGCACAGAGGCCAGCGTGGCAGGTGTCGTGGAGGATGTGATAAAGGACACTGACGGTCAGACCACCGGGTTCGTGATCGACGAGATAACCGTGGCCACGGACCAGTTGACCCGGCTCGAGGTAGACTTGACAGTGGGTGTGGCTGTAGTTACCCAGGCCATCGTCATCAATGGAGAAATTCTCGCGGTCACGGTAGAACCACGCCCCACCGGGAGCATAGGTGTGCTGCCATTCGTTCAGATGCAGGGCACCATTGAGCGTCCGCTAGACGCGACTTCCACCCGTCCGCTGGACATCACGGTCAACGGAATTACCGTGCGCATCTCCAGCGACACCAAGATAATGGGGGAGTTGCAGGGTGGCTCCGTTGTCAAAGTCACTGGCACTATTTCTGGAAGCATCTTCCTGGCCCGTGAGATAGATGTGGTCAAGTCCTACCCCGCACAGGGCGGCCAGAGCCAGGTGAGGTTCAACCTCAGCGGGACGATCGAGGAGATTCGAGCCGACGGGGAGGGCGAGCCCGAGGCTCTGCTGCTGGCTGGAAACACCATCACTATAGTTCCTTTGACAGTATTCCAGGACCAGGTCTCGGTCGGCGATTCCGTCGAGGCGGAGGGAATCATCCGCGACGGTGTCCTGATCGCAGCTCTGATAAAGTTGGGCGAGTCGTCGCCTGATAATACGGGCGATCAAGCGTCGGAGGACTCTTCATCGTAGCCCTCCATCCAGAGGCAATCGCGCAAATTGCTTTCCAGTCTGTAATCTGGGACCTATGCGGCTCAAAATAGTCCGGCTCAAAATAGTTGAAAACCTCATCGGCGGTGCGAATGCTTGAACCACAGGTATTGAAACAGGGAGACGATTCGGGCAACCGGATGGTCGTAAGGTACGAATCTCCGTCCGGTGCTCCCGTGTGGGCGCTGGGCATCCCCCAGGCTTGGCGGACGCCCCTGGGGCCCACTTGGTGTTATGTGGTTGAAGGCGACCACCTCACCGTCATCGACCCAGGCTGCCACGGCTCAGAGCATTATCTGGCCGAGGGGCTCGAGTGCATTGGACATTCGGTTGGCTCGGTACAGCGAATTGTCGTAACCCACGGCCACATGGACCACGACGGGGGATGCCTCGACACGGTGAGGGCCAGCGGCGCCGAACTTTGGGCCCACGAGGTTTATGGCAGCCTCCTTCTTGAAGACCGCTGGGAGCGCGAAATGCACTGGCGTCGCGATGTCAGCGGATTCGATGCATTCGAAAGCTCCAGCACGGTAGACAGGGTGAGGGAACATCACCGCAGGACGCTGGAGTTGTCTCTCGACCAGCCCGTTACGGACGGACTGCGCTCGGATGGCCTCACCTACTATTACACGCCCGGCCATTCGCCCGACGAGTTGTGCATTCTCTTTGACGGAATTATGTTCACCGGCGATCACGTGCTGCCCCAGATTACTCCCCACCCATCTGTAGGGCGCAGCCACTCCAGCTTTCGCTCGGTTCTGCCCGAGCCGTACCGGAGTGATAACCGCATCTACGGACTCAAGGCGCTCTTGCGCTCGCTGCTGCGAGTGGCATCAATGGGCAGCGATATCGCCGTACTGCCGGCACACCGGGCCTACCACCGGGGAAAGTTCAATCTCGTCGGGCTGGACCGTGCCACGGAAATAGTCGACCACCATATCCAGCGTTGCCAGGATCTCGTCGATATCCTCAAGTCCGGACCGCGCAGCCTTGTGTCTCTGACCCGGGACCACTTTTCCCACAGGGAGTTGACCGACAGCAATTTCTTTCTGGCGGTCACCGAGGTGATGAGCCACGTCGAGTTGCTTGAGGAGACCGGCGACGTGTCTATCCACCCGGGTCAGGGCCTGGTAGGGTCGAGTGACCTGGTGCAGTGGAACGGTACTGAGGAGTTTCCGGAATTCATTCGCATCATGGGCAATGAATTTCAGTCCTCCTTCGATTAGCCCCGGCGCAGGTTTCCTCGGCCGTTGCTCCATCCGGCCCGTTGCTCTGTTCTAACCGGCTGTCTGCTGCAATTGACACCTTGGGTGGCGACCCTATAATAAGCCGGTCAGCGGCGAGAGCACCGGACACCCCGAGGCGGTTCCCAATTATTACCGGGTTACGCCTCGCTTCTTCCAAAACTCGAGATATCGTCCCATTTCCAGGTGGATTCTCGCTAGGACATTGGTCTTTCGCGACAAAGCGGGAATGCGGAGCTATTCCCTTACAGGCTGGAAATGTAACTCATCCACCTGAATTGAAACCCCGCCGCAACTCAACCCTCACTTGGCTGATGGAGGCATCTCATGCCCGAGAAGGAAATAATTTCTACCGATAAGATCACCGCTGGGAATGCGCCTTTGTCGCAAGGGGTGAAGTACGGCAACCTGATCTTCGTCCAGGGCTGCACGGGTAGACATCCCACCGACAACACCGTGGGCAGTGACATCAAGGAGCAGACTCGATACGCCCTGCAGCGCATTTCCGCCATCTTGGAGGCTTCGGGTTCTTCGATGGATCAGGTGCTCACCAACACTTGCTACGTGACGAATCGAGAGGATCTGCCCGGGTTCAATGAGGTGTACTCCGAGTTCTTCCCCGCGGACCGCCCGGCTCGTACCACTGTCATCGTAAATTTCGGGGCACCTGACAACTTGGTTGAGGTCACGAGCACGGCTGGTATACCGGGCTAACCGTCGCCTGATGTCGCTCCATTTCAGTAGCGCTATCTGCCGAATCGGTGAACTGTGATGGCTGCCAAAGCATACATCCTGATTGAGACCAGGGTTGGGAGGGCTCAAGAAGTCCTGAAGGCCCTTCGTGCCACGGAAAATGTCTCAACGGCAGACATTATCACGGGCAATTACGATGTTATCGCGCTGGCGGAGGCGGGTGATATGGTAGCTCTGGTAGACTTGGTTACTGGTCAGGTGCAGAACATCGACGGTGTTGAGCGCACCATCACCTGCGTCGCTGCCTGACGCGGACAGCGCTGAAACCAACAAGCAATTTTAGGGAGGATGCCATGCTTTATCAACTGCGGACCTACACGATCAATCGCGGCATGATGGACGCCTGGGTTGAGCTCTTCAATGACCAACTGGTTGGAATCCAGAGCAAATACGGTATCACTGTTGAGGGGATGTGGGTGAACGCGGACAACAACCAGTTCATCTGGATCCGGTCATTCCCCAGCGCCGATGAGGTGGCCTCGCTAGAGGAGGGATTCTATACCTCTCCCGAATGGAATGCTGTAATGGATCACGCTCGCAGTCATATCGCCCGCCTCGAGGTTCAGGCGATGACCTCGGTGATGAAGGTGCCCGCAGCCGCCTAGTTGTCGCTATGGCTTCTCATCTGCGGCGAGTTCCATAGTTGGATCGAATCGCAGTTTGGACGACCCATCCGCCATTGCGGGGGGGTCGTCCATCTATTGTGTGCGAGCTCCTCTTTTAGTTGGGTGGCCTTCCCGAGACGGCTCCTAATTTTGTATTCGAATCCACTTCATTTCGCCAACGCTCTGGACATTCTCTGAGAACCGAATAGACCGCGCGGGGATTAGCAGTCCTTGGTTCCCCTCATCGTAATTGGGGGCGAAAAAGGAGGACTCGGTGATCATCCTGGCCACCACCGGAATGGCGTAGACCGATTCCGTATCCTCATGCCTCGACTTCCGCGTATATCCTTCAATGACATGAAACTATGAATCGCTGCTGGGTGCTCAGTCTCCCCGGAGGGTTCGGGCATGGCTTTGCGTCGGCCATTTTCCAAGCAGATTGATAGCAATTTCCTCCTGTTACCGGGGACTGCCGAAGTACAGAAAGATAGACGACGACTACTGCTGCGAATAACAACCTCGACGCCCTCGAAAAGGTTTGTTCCTCAGCTATTGTCCCTCACTCCCATGGTTCGACCAGGACGGACTCCTCCCCCGGCAGGCCGCGGGACATGGACTCCGCGCTGATGGCAGCCCATCGTTCAACGTTAAACCATATCTGCCCGTTTGTAGCCCATTTGAAATCAGTCTCAAATGCCAGACGACGGTACCGATCGCCAAACCCCCGTCCTCACCTGGCCTGCGTTCTGATGCTGCATTGGCCTCCCAATCCAGGGTGCAATTTCCAGCCACTAGCTGGGGCACCCAGGGTCCTGCCCCAATGACTGGAGACCGTTCTCCAATTCAGGTCGTAACCAGGCGAGGACTCATTGTCTTCAATCCAATCTTGTGGATCCCACCATCATTATTCGGGATAAGGGCAACCCCCCCGCAGGCGTGAGGCCGAATCTGGGACCACGCGTTTGTCGTCGGCAACCCAACCTCGCCTCCAATTCCGGGTGGGTCTCGCTGGCTCCGCGGCCACTGCTGTTGAAAAAGCACGTTTCGTCCTTGACAATAGGCCATCGTGGGGATGTAGCTTGGGGTAGAACGTGTCTGGAAAGAATCAGGAGGCGTTTTCTTGTCGCCAGTAGGAATTATTGCCAACCCAGCGGCGAGTAAGGACATCCGGCGTCTTGTCGCCCAGGGGAGGGTGGTGCCCGACTGGGAGAAGGTCAACATCGTCCGCAGGGCCATGCTCGGCCTCCAGTCGGTGGGCGTCGACAAGGTGCTGGCCATGCCCGACAGTTCCCACTTGGTGCTGCGTGCAGCGGACGATCCTAACCTTTCCGTCGAGGTGGAACTGCTGCGCATGTCCACCCTCTACAACGAGGGAGACACCGTGCGCGCCGCAGCCGCCATGTCTGAGCTGGGTGTGGGGTGCGTAATAACGCTCGGCGGAGACGGAACCAACCGGGCCGTGGCCAAGGGTGCGAGCGACCTGCCTCTTGTCGCCATCTCCACCGGCACCAACAATGTATTCCCCGTTATGGTCGAGGGCACAACCGCAGGCATGGCCGCAGGTTTGGTGGCAAATGGCATCGTGCCCCTGGAGGCCGCCTCGGTGCAGAGCAAGACCATCGCGGTCTTCATCGATGGAGAATACAAGGACATCGCCCTGGTCGACGTGGCCCTCTCCAAGGAGCGGTTCGTAGCGACCCGCGCCATCTGGGATATGAACACCATCTACGAAGTGTTCCTCACCCGGGCCGAGCCGTCTTCCATTGGCCTCTCATCCATCGGGGCGAGGCTGGAGGCCGTGTCCCTGTCCGACGATGGGGGACTGCATTACCGGATCGCCGAGGGCAGTATCTCGGAGGACGGGGGTCAGGTCGCCGATAGGGACGGGCAACTCAGCGTTCGCGCCCCCATCGCCCCCGGCTCCGTTCCGGTGGTTGGCATCGAGTCGTGGCAGCGTATTGCCAACGGCCAGCGCATCACCATCGACCGGCGGCACTCCACCGTGGCCCTCGATGGCGAACGTTCCTTCTCGGTCAACCCCGGCAACCTCCTCGAGATAGAGGTGCGGCGCGACGGCCCGCCGGTCGTCAGCGTTGACGCCACCATGCGGCATGCCGCCGCCGCGGGCGTGTTCCACGTTTAGTGCCCATCGGTGCGGCCCGGCCCGGCCTGCAACGTCTCCTGCGACGCGGACCCGTTTCCCCTGACCTATGCTCTTAGGCACGGAACTGACCAGTCCGCTGGAACTGGCCTTCGCCCTCCTGATCATTGCCGTTGCCGCGTTGGTCTTCGGCACCGTCAGCTTTGGCATGGGGGTGGTAGGTACTCCGCCGCTGCTCCTGTTGATCGATCCCAAGACCGCTATCGTGGTGATCAACACTCACACCGTACTGGTCTCCCTCCTCGTGCTGATTGCCACCAGGAGGCACTTGGATCTGCGCAAGAGCAGGGGATTGATAGTCGGTGGACTTGTCGGTACCCCTCTCGGCGTTCTGCTGCTGAACGTGTCCGAACCAGCAGCTTTGCGTATCGTAATCGGTGGCGTCATCGTGGTGCTTGGGCTGCTCAATCTGCGCGAGATTAATTTTCCCTTTGCCAGCTTTCCTGGTTCGGGCCTGTTCTTTGGGTTCATCACTTGCTTGGCTGTGACCGCCATCAGCATCGGAGGCGTCATCGCGGCTATCTACGCCATCGCTCAGAAATGGCCCGCTCAGACAGTGCGCGCATCACTGGCTGCCTTGTTCGTTCTGTCGGGAGTCACCCAGGTAATCCTGTACGCCGTCTCTGGGTTGTACACTGCCAGCACTGCAACGACGGTGGGCCTGACCTTTCCTGCCATATTAGTGGGGTTCGGACTGGCCTCCCTCCTCGCAACCCGCATAAACGAAAGAGCCTTCCGCTACGTGGTCGTCGTGCTGGTGATCTTCGGAGGCTCCGTGCTTCTTGCCAGGGAACTCATCTGACAAACCTTCCAGACCCTTAACGTCCCGCTTTCCGTTTGTCGGCTGGCAAAAATGAAGGGTGGGTCCCGGACCCACCCTTGACCTTCTGGAAATAAGAAGAACCCTATCCGAGCCGTTCGAACGGCGTGGGCATGGGGCCGACGGGCACCTCTATCAGCGATGGGCCGTCGTGGGCTATGCACTGCCGCAGCGCGACCTCCAGACCCTCCGGTGTCTCGGCGCGAACGCCGTTCACCCCGTACGCATCGGCCAGTTTCATGAAGTCCGGGTTATGCAGTTCAGCGCCGATGGTACGGCCAGTGAACCGGTTGCGTTGGTCCCGCAGCACGTTGCCGTAGGCATTGTCGTTAAACACGACCACCACGGCGTTGATACCGTACTGCACCGCCGTCGCCAGCTCCTGCGAGTTGTACAGGAAACCACCGTCCCCTGAGAGTGCGACCACGGCCTTGTCCGGTTGGGCCACCTTGGCGCCCAGCGCTGTGGGATAGGCGTAGCCCAAGTTACCCGAGTAAGACGACGTAATGAAGGTGCGGGGCTCGTACACCGGGAAATACGCCCTGCTGTAGTACCCCAGCTGCGTCATACCGGCAATCAGGATGCCGTCGTCCGGTAGCGCGGACCGCACCGCCGCCAGGAATGACTCCTGCGGTTCCACCGTAATCCGGGAATCCTCCCGCTGTACCTTCTCGGCGGCTACTTCCGCGCTGCGGTCGGCTCGGGCCGGCTCGATCCTGGCTACTTCCGTCAGCAACGCCTCAAGGGATAACCGCGCGTCGCCCCGCACGCCGAAGGTATTATCGTAGTTGCGGCCCAGTTCGGTCTCGTCCACGTCGATCTGAATGACCTGCTGACCACCCAGCCACATCGGGAAAGCCAGGCGAGTTCCAACCGCCAGCACCAGGTCGTGGCTGCTGTTTTCACCGGCAACGGTATCGTTGCGCAGCCACAGAGAGCCCAGCGAAAGCGGGTGCCGGTCGGAGATAATACCCTTGGCCTCGGCGGTAGATATCACTGGCATCTGGAGATGCTCCGCCAGTTTGCGGACCGCCTCTGATGCTCCTGACGATATGGTCCCGCCGCCCGCCCAGATCAGCGGGTTCCCGGCGGAGGCCAGCATCCTTGCTGCCTCGGCAACCCTGCCAGACTCCGGCGCCAACGGACGTGGAGCTTCCGGTTCCGGCAGTTCCACGTCGGCCATCTCGGCCAGCGTTTCCGGGGGAATCTCGATCTCCACGGGCCGAGGCCGGCCGTTCTTAAGGTGATGAAAGGCCTCGTGAACCGTATCCGGGACTTCGGCGGGGTCCATGGCGCGACGGGCGAACTTGGTTACGGTCTTCATGATGTCCAGTTGGTCATCCACTTCGTGGAGCATACCCCTGCTGACGCCAATCATGTCCCTCTCAATCTGACCCGAAACCATCATCACCGGCGAAGAGGCTGCGTATGCGGTGTTCAGCGCAGCCGTTGCGTTGAGCAGTCCAGGGCCCGGTACAACCAGCGCCGTACCGATTCCGCCGCCTGCCCGTGAATAGCCGTCGGCCATGTAGGCGGTGGCCTGCTCGTGCCGAGTGGTGATGAACCGTATGCCCGGTTCGTCGTAGAAGGCGTCCATCGCGTGGTAAAGCTGCACTCCGGGCAACCCGAACACCACTCTCACGCCCTCCCGGTACAGCGATTTAACCAGGGCTTGTCCGCCTGTCATCTTAGCCATTCGAATCCCTTCTCTCTCTGCCTTTGCAATTAGACGCTGACCGGCAAAATTCCAGTCAGGTGCGGCGTCGCGCCGCGCGCTGATTGTACCACCCGTTACACGGAACAGCAGGTCAGTGCATCCGCTTCGGGTTTCACAGTCCCTGCCACACAGCTCTGCACATTCTCTGCAGTATTGGCTTCAGGGGACGCATGGCGATAGGGCAACCGGCGTTGGCTGGAACTGGTGGCAATTGCTAGTTGCAAATCACCGCAGCGCCTGCTGCAATTAACTGATTAGTCCTATAGTTTCGTTGAGTTACCCGGTGGTCGTCCGGCTGAATTCGCACTGCCATAGAAGCCTTGCCACGTAACCTCTCAAATCGAAGAAGACGTGGAACATACCCCGCCGTTCTCGAAAACTTCGAAAACGGCGCTTCAACTGCTCGACCTCCACAGATTCTTGGAAATGTCCACATTTGTCCGAGTTATGAAATTTTCCGGGTTGCAGGCCGACTCGTTCCACAAGTTCCCGGTGCGGCAGCGGCGATGGACCAGACCCGGTATCAGTCCATAAACCACATTCGCCAATCAGTTTCCCCAGACTCTTTCGCAGACCTCAGAGACCAGCGCCAGCTTGCGCCATTGCTGCTCCTCAGTCAGCAGGTTGCCCGCCGCTGTGGAGGCAAAGCCGCATTGCGGGCTCAGCGCCAGGTTCTCCAGCGGTACAAAGGCGCTGGCCTCTTCAATGCGTTGGATCAATCCATCGGAATTCTCCAGCCCAGCCTCCTTGCTGCTTATCAGGCCCAGGACAACCATTCTGTCCTTCGGCATAAACCTGAGGGGTCAAAGGTTCCGGCCCGGTCGGTATCGTATTCCAGGAGGAACCTGTCGACGGCCAGCGATCCGAACAGCCGCTCAGCAATGGCCTCGTAGCCTCCCTCGGCGTACCACTTGCTCTGGTTGTTACCCCGGCAGACGTGGAGGGCGACAGTAGTGCCGCTACCCTGGGCGCCCTCCAGCACGAAGTTGTCGGCGGCAACTGCCTCCTCAAACATCCGGTCAGGGTCCTCTCCAAGTTCCCGCAGATGCTGCCGCCACTTGAGATCAACAAAGTAGCTGTACCTCGGAGCGTCGACCTGGACGTAGTCAACTCCCGAGCTCACCAGATCCGATACCTCCGCCTTGATAAGCTCCGCAATCTCCCAGAGCAGGTCCGAGCGAGTGGGATAGAAGCGGTCCGTCAGGCCGGGCAAATAGCTGAGAGTCGGGAACTGGTTGGGGCTGGGAACAGTCATCTTGATCGGTCCGGGTGAATTGGCTTGCAGGAAGGGGAGCTGGTTCACTGTCAGGCCTCTCAGCCTTTGCAGCTTGCCGCCAACCACCTGGCGAGTTCCCTGCTCCGCCGGTTCACCCCCGGGCCCCTGCCAGACCCGCACGACAGCCGGCGTATCGGTATCCACAAACCCCTCAACGGTCTCGATCAGGTCATTCTGGAATCCCGTCCGCCTGTATTCCCCGTCGGTGTAGATGTGCAGCCCCACGGCCTGCTGACGCTTGAGGGCCTGCAGGATGGCCTGGTCCTCGACTTCCCTCAGGTCGGCCTCGTCAATCATTCCCTCGTCAAAGGCTTTCTTGGCTTGTTTCACCTCTGGAGGTCGTAGCAGGCTGCCAACGTGGTCGGCCCTGTATGTCTCCGGCATTCCATCCCCTCCGGCAGTTGATTTCCAGGCTGCCCCACCGCGCCTCTTGTATCACTCCCCTGTGTGGGAAGGCAATCAGAAACCGGCCCCACGCGGTGTACCGCATTCCGAGGACGCTGGCAAATTGCCCTTTAGCTGGTACAATCCCCAAATAACCCAAGTACCGATTCACCGGATGGCAATCGGACTATTGTCGCTGACTTTTGTCAGCCCCGATGCTGCACGATTCCCACCCGGGTCGCCCCAGTGGCAACCCTGCTCCGGACACGCCCCGCAGGTAGTAGTCAACAATCAGGGGGAGAATAATGGCCACGCTTCAAAGTAACTACGCGTACAGAATGGGCGAGCGCTACGGCCAGCATCCCGACGACGGCCAATATCCTGGGACACTCATAATCGTCGAAGGAATCGACGGCTCCGGAAAGAGCACCCAGCTTGATCTGCTGCAAAAGTGGCTGAGGAGCCGCAACTTGGTGACGGTCTTCACCGAGTGGAATTCCTCCCCGATTGTCAAGCGAACGACCAAGCAGGCCAAGGTGAGAGAACTCCTCACGCCTATGTCCTTCAGCCTGATTCATGCCGCCGACTTTGCCAGCCGAGTGCATGCCCAGATTCTTCCGGCACTCCGCGCCGGGGCGATTGTCCTGGCCGACCGGTATGTTTATACGGCGTTCGCGCGGGACGCCGTCAGGGGCGTCAATCGAGACTGGGTGCGCCGCATATACTCATTCGCGGTTCAGCCCACACTGGGCCTGTATTTCCGGGTGCCGCTTGAGGTTTCGATTGAGCGGCTCAGCACCGGGCGGGAACAGCTCAAGTTCTACGAGGCGGGCCAGGATATGGGATTCTCCAACGATCGCCAGGAATCGTTTCGCCAGTTCCAGACCAAGCTTCTCGACGAATACGAAGGTCTGACTGAAGAGTTCGGGATGATGACCGTTGACGCAACCCTGCCCATAGCTATGCAGCAGCAGCAGGTTCGCCGCTACGTCGAACCATTGATCGAAGACGCAATGATTGTCGGTAGCCAGACTGTCCCCGAGGCCTTGGGGCACGCCGGCCTGTCCGGGCGCTACATTACCGAGCCGCCGCGCCGCAGGCTGACCGAGCAGGACATTCTCCGCCTGGAGAGGAGTCAGGAGTAAGAGCGGCGAGCGTCCGTGATCTGCCCTCTCATTTTCGAGGGCAGACACAGGTCTTTTGCAACATGGCATGGGAGCGTCAATATGAGTACCTTAAGTTTTTATGGACACACTCCAGCCAGGATGGAGGAAGAAACGGTACCCGGCCGTCTCATCGTGATCGAGGGGACCGACGGGGTGGGACGCTCCACCCAGATAGCGATGTTGCATGAGTGGCTGGAGGCGGAAGGATACGCCGTTCTGGTGACCGGGTTCAGGCGGTCAGAGGTGGCTGCCTCGGGCATTGACCGGGCAATGCGTGGGAACACGCTGGACGCGCTGACCCTGAACCTGCTATACGCCACTGATTTCTGGGACCGCATGGAAAGGAGCATCGTGCCGGCGCTGCGGACCGGTATGGTGGCCCTGGTCGACCGTTACATATTTTCGATCATCGCCCGGGCAAGGGTACGGGGGGTACCCTTGGGGTGGTTGAACAACGTATTCGAATTCGCTTTGGTCCCTGACCGAGTGCTCTATCTCGATGTGGACGTGGAGCACCTCTTGCCCCGGGTGCTCTCCGTGCGACAAATGGACCACTGGGAGTCGGGAGAGGACTTCTTGCGGGGCCCTGACCTTTACGACAACTTCGCTCGCTACCAGGGCGCATTGATTGAGGAATTTCGTGGCTTGGCCCAGCAGCACAATTTCGAAATGGTCGACGCCCGTGGAACGGTGGAAGAGGTTTTTCGGGCCCTTCAGCAGGAGGTCAGGAAGTCCCTTGAGGATATGGGCGCCGAATAATTGGCTGAGGAACCCATGTATTTCGTTCGGCAAGCGGCCTCCACCATTCAGGTGGGGGCGGCGGCATTTTGGGGCCACTCTGTATGGAAATCTCCAACGTCAAACTGCCTCCTGGACTACTCAGCCTGGCACCCTCACAATGCTGCGCCGTGGCCGACTGAAAAGGGAGTTGTTGAGCAACCGGCAAACTGCATAGTTTGGGTTGTCCCCCATTGCAGCAACGTATGCGCCTAAACTAACGTACTGTCTGTGATTCAGGTTCTCAGGAGTCATTAATGACCCAGCGTCCAAGCCCGCCCTCCTCCAATGACGCCACTTCAGAACAAGCAGATGCCCACGACAGCAGACCCTCCGCGACTCCACCAGTGGCGGAGAGGCGGACGCACAGCTCCACCAACCACGGGGTGAGCATTGAGGATCCCTGGCACTGGCTCCGGGACCCAGGTTATCCGCAGGTGGAAGACGTCGATGTGCTGGAGTACCTCAAAGCCGAGAACGAGTATTTCGAAGCATCGATGGAGCCTCACCGGGAACTCGTGGAGGCAATCTTCGAGGAGATCAAAGGGCGGCAGCAGCCCGATCTCTCCAGCGTGCCGTGGCGGCGCGGCGACTGGTACTACCAGTGGAGCTTCCAGGATGGGAGTCAATACCGGGTTTGGCAACGCTGGCCGGCAAGCGGCCCTGACGCGAGAGAGGGGCCAACTGCGGACGCCGTTAATATCCTCGATGAGCCGGAACTCGCCAAGGACCTCGAGTACTTCCGGCTTGGCTCGGCCTCGGTGAGCAATGGAGGTTCCCTGCTTGCCTACAGCACCGACGTAGACGGGTCGGAACGATTCCAGATGGTGGTCAAGGACCTGGAGACCGGGGAGCTGCGAGAGGACGTAATCCCGGGAACCATGGGCATCGCGGTCTGGGCCCTGGACGACGCATCCTTTTTCTACACCCTGGTGGATGAGAACTGGCGGCCATGGCAGGTGAGGCGGCACGTACTGGGCGGGCCGGCCAGTCTGGATGAAGTCGTTTACGAAGAAACGGACCCAGGATTCTTCGTGGGCCTATCGCTCACCACGTCCAAGGAGTATGTCATCGTCGGAACAGGTGACCACGTCACCTCGGAAATCCGGCTCATTCCGTCGGCGTCTCCTGAATCCCCTCTTATCCTGGTGTCCCCGCGCCGCTCTGGACACGAGTACTCGGTGGACCACCAAGGCCACCGGTTTGTTGTCCGTACCAACGACACACACAAAAACAACCGCCTCGCGACAGCCCCCGCTGACGACCCCGGCGAGAGTTCGTGGCAGCCATTGGTTGACGCCTCGGACTCGCATTACATCCGGTCTTTCAAGTCTTTTCAGGAATTCATCGCCGTCGAGGAACGAATAAACGGCCTTGACCAAGTGCGGCTCATCAACAGCTCGGGAGAGTCCAGCTACGTGCAGCTTCCCGAGTCCACCTACACGGTCCACCTGGACACCAATCCGGAATTCCACACTGATGCCCTGCGCATCGAATACTCCTCGATGACGACACCTACCACCGTGTTCGACTATCACATCGGGTCTTCTCAGCTTGAAGTTCGCAAGATGCAACAAATCCCAAGCGGGTACGACGCCTCCGAATATGTCACCGAACGAGAGTTGGCCACGGCGCGCGATAGCGTAAAGGTGCCTGTGTCAATCGTGCGCCGCAAGGACACACCGGTCGACGGTACGGCACCGCTTTACCTGTACGGTTACGGCGCCTACGGCTTATCGATGCCGCCTTCGTTTTCGACGACTCGGCTTTCGCTCCTGGACCGGGGGTTCATCTTTGCCATCGCGCACATTCGTGGCGGGGATGACCTGGGATACCACTGGTACGAGGCAGGCAAGCTGGACAGGCGGACGAACACATTCAACGATTTCGTGGACGTGGCCGGCCACCTGATCAGCCGCGGGTTTGCGGAAGAGGGCCGAATCGGCATCGCCGGAGGAAGCGCAGGAGGCCAGCTGATGGGGGCCGTGGTGAACCAGGCCCCCGGGCTGTGGGGCGCTGTTGCGGCCCACGTACCATTCGTTGATGTCTTGAATACCATGCTGGACGACACCTTGCCCCTCACTCCCATTGAGTGGCCTGAGTGGGGCAACCCGATCGAGGACAAAACCGCTTTCGACTATATTCGATCCTATTCCCCCTATGACCAACTGAAGCCGGGGGACTATCCTCCCATGCTGTTGACTGCGGGTTTGAACGACCCACGGGTGACCTACTGGGAACCCGCCAAATATGTAGCCAAGCTCCGAACACTGAAGACAGACAAGAACTTGCTGTTGCTGAAAACCAACATGGGCGCGGGCCACGGAGGAAGGTCAGGCAGGTTCGACAGGTTGTATGAGGTTGCGGAGGAATACGCCTTCATGCTGGCGGGCTTGGGGTTGCTGAAATAAGCATTCCCGCTTTCAGTGAACATCCCACTGTGGCAAACGCCCCGTAGCGGTCCGTTTCTCCGGCCAAGCCTAACTATGTTTCAAGGGCACGATGAATTAACTGAAAAACCGCTCATTTCCCGCTTATCTGGCCATAGATGACGTGGCAAACCGCTTCGAGTAGAACGGTATCGCGTCTCCGACCAGGAGCTTGCCGTTGCGAGGTCGAATCCTTGGGTAGGTAAGAGTTCCAGACCGTCTGCGCTCAGGACGCCTGACAAAAAGGTAAAGGGGAAGGTACGGGATTGGAGCCACGAATCGTTTGTGATTATCTGGTCCAATTGGGTTGCGACAGGTCCGGATGCCGGAAATCAATGCTTGTCTGATAGTCACAGTGGGTGTTACATGACCCTGAACGAGACTCAAGCGCTGACAAGCAAGGAGAAGGGAAATGCCCCGATTGGAAGGAAAGGTGGCAGTCATTACTGGCGCCACCGGTGGCATCGGTAGCGCAGCGGCAAGGTTGTTTGCCGAGGAGGGGGCGAAGGTTGCCCTGGTCGACCTGGACGAAACCGCGCTGCAGCAGGTGGTGGGGTCAATCGGAGAGGACAGGGCCAGCTACACTGTGGCAGACGTTACTCAACCGGACCAGACCGAAGCCTATATCAACGCGGCCGTAAACCGCTGGGGCGGCATAGACGCGCTGCTGGCAAACGCCGGAATTGAAGGAACCCTTTCCCCAATAACGGACTATCCCGTCGACATGTTCGACCGCGTGATGGCGGTAAATGTGCGAGGAGTCTGGCTGGGAATCAAATACGTAACTCCCGTGATGAGCGAGAGGGGAGGGGGCAGCATTGTCATCACCTCGTCCACGGCAGGGATAAGCGGGACACCCGAAATGTCGGCATACAACACCAGCAAACACGCGGTGATCGGCCTGATGCGTACCGCTGCATTGGAAGGGTCGCCTTCCGGCATCCGGGTGAACACGGTCAACCCTTCGCCCATCGAGACGCGGATGATGCGGTCTATCGAGGAGATGCGGGTGGCCGCCCTCGACGATGCCACGGTGACCGTCGAGGTAGCCAAGCAGTCGTTTGCCGATCGCATACCGCTGCAACGGTACGGCAACCCGGAAGAGGTGGCGAGAATGATGCTCTTCCTGGCCAGCGATGACAGCAGCTTCTGCACGGGGGGCGTCTATATGGTGGACGGAGGGAGGTCAGCCGGCAGCCGGTAATCCATTCGCCACGGGATAGAGCCCTGACAAATGCCCACTCCATTGGTAAGCCGATTAATTCCGCAGGCTTGGGAGGAGAAATCATGGCTACGTCAGTAGTAGGGCGAATCAAGGTCGGCTCACTGGAAACACTGAAGGAACGGGGCTGCATGGTGGTTACGGGCGCCGGGCATGCAGTGGCCGTCTTTTATCACGAAGGCAACGCATACGCCGTCGACAATCGCTGCCCGCACATGGGCTTTCCGCTGGACCGAGGAAGCGTCAGCGACGGCATCCTTACCTGCCACTGGCATCACGCCCGCTTCGATCTCTCCAGCGGGGGCACCTTCAACCCCTTCGCCGACGACGTGCGCGGGTTCCCGGTGGAGGTGGTTGACGGAGAAGTGTGGATTGACCCGGATCCTGCGCCACGGGAAGAGGAATTGCACTGGCGGCGCCGGTTGGCGGACGGCCTCGAGCACAACATCCGACTGGTCATCGCCAAGTCCGTGCTGGGACTGCAGGCGGCCAGCGCGGAATACCGTCAGTCATTGCGAATCGGCACCGAGTTTGGCACGACATACTCTGCGAACGGCTGGGGCGCGGCCATGAGCATCCTGACGTGCACCGCCAACATTCATCCTCAGCTACACGAGGACGATCGTCCCAGGGCCCTGTACCAAGGGCTTCGCCACGTGGCCCGGGAGTGCGCAGGCAAGGCGCCCAGGTTTTCGGTGGAACCACTGCCGACCGGCGAGACCCGCCCCGAGGTATTCGCCCGATGGTTTCGAAACTTCATCGACGTCCGAGACGATGAGGGCGCCGAGCGGTGCCTGATTACCGCGATAGAGCTCGGCCTTTCCAAGGACGACATCGCTGGCATGCTGTTCGCAGCCGCCACCGACCACATCTACATAGACGCCGGTCACGTGGTTGACTTTGCAAACAAGGCTTTCGAGTTACTGGACCACCTTGGGTGGGGCATGGCAGGCCAGATTCTGCCTAGCCTGGTTCACGGCATGGCAAGAGCAAGGCGCAGCCAGGAACTCAGCCAATGGCGCCAGCCGATTGACCTGGCCTCAATGGTGTGGCAGGCCAGGGCGGAACTTCCCTCACTGCTGGAACAGGGCAGTGCCCGCCGTGGTCACTGGCATGGGGACGAGGTGTTGGCCTCCCAATTACTGGGCGACTCTCCTGGCGAGGTCATAGGCTCAATAAAACAGGCCATCGTTGATGGGGCCACTGCCGAGCAAATCGGAGCCGCCGTTGCCCACGCGTCCTTCCTTCGTATGGCCCACTTCCATCTCTCGAATGAGTTTCGCGACTGGGACACGGTGCACAACACCCTCACCGCTGCCAACGCACTGCACCAGGCGTTGAAACGCACGCCGACGCCGGAGTTGCTGCGCGGGGCATTTGACGTGGCCATTAGCATCTACCTGGACCGTTTCCTCAACATGCCGCCACAACGCATCCCTGATACTGCCGCGAGCTCCGAGCGCGGAGCGGAGCTGCTGGAACGGCTGCTTGAAATGGTGAACGTCCGCCAGCAGGTGGAGGAATCGGCGCAAGCGGTGTCCGCCTACCTGTCAGGCGACAACCCGCCTGGGGATCTCATGGCGAACCTGGGAAGGATGATGCTTCGCGAGGACGCGGACTTCCACTCGTTCCAGATCGTTGACGCGGCGTTCAAGCAGTTTGAGTCTCGGAGGGGGACGGAGTCGGGCCGCCACGTGATGATCGGGCTTGCGCGATTCCTGGCGGCACATTCGCCGACACCTCGGGCCGAGGGCCAGACCTACCAGATCGCCCTCCGGCTGCAGCGAGGTGAGGAAATCTACCAGTGACATCTCCGAACGCAGCTCCAAGATTACGGCGAGCATCAATCACAAGAGGCATAGGCATTTCGCCCTCCGGTTGTTGTCTGTCATGCCGGCCGCAGGTGGTCTCCAGTTGCGTGTCCTCGTAATCGGAGGGAGCGGCTTCATCGGACGCTACCTGGTGAACCGCATTGGGGACGCCACGGGCTACGATGTCTTCGCGACGTTCCGCTCCCGGCCTCCTGGGCCAGGCAGCGCTTCATGGCATAGGGTCGACCTGACGGACAGACCCGGCATGGAGGACCTGTTCCGCCTTACAAGACCCGAAGTGGTAGTGCACCTCGCGGCAATGGCGGATGTGGGAGGTTGCGAGAGGGACCAGGAGCTGGCGACTGCAATCAACGTGGAGGCCACCGGCGCTATAACGCAGCTTTGCGGCCTGCACGGCTGCAGGATGGTTTACGTCTCCACCGAGTACGTGTTCGACGGCGGGAAGGGGCACTACGCTGAGGATGACGGCCCCAACCCAACCACGCACTACGGCCGCACCAAGTGGCAGGCAGAGCGCCTGGTGGCCAGCCTTCCAACTCCTTGGAGCGTGGCGCGCACGAGCATAGTGTATGGGTGGCCTGCGCCAGGTAGACGGAATTTCGTAACGTGGCTGATTGAGCGCCTGCGCCAGGGACAACGCTACGAGGGATCCACCGAGGTGCTCCGGACGCCGGTTTTCGTGGAGCACCTCGTGGACGGTATCTCAGCCCTGGTCGAGGTTGAGCGACCCGGCATTCACCATATAGCGGGCAGCGATTTGGTCAGCATGTACGATTTCGCGGTAGCTGTCGCAAAGGCCTTCGACCTGGACGCCGAACTGGTGATCCCTCAGTGCGAGGGCCCCGGCAATCCCCAGGGCCGCGACGGTCCGCTCACGGACAGGCTTGGCCTGAATTGCACAAGGACTTTCCACACCCTGGGTCTACATCAGCCGGGACTGGCAGAGGGTCTCGCGGCCATGCGAGCCACGCCAAAGGAGGATTGACGGCCACGTGGGCCGCCCATCCGACCGCACTCGCAAGCGCAGACCTGATAATCCCGGACCCCGGACTGGGTTACGGCAGGTACTTGTCCTCCATCTCCCGGATGCGAGCAGCGCCGAGGATGCCGCCGTTGGTGGCCACGCCCCACCGGCTCTGGGCGGCCGACCCCAGGAAATCGTCGATTGCGCTGGTGCCGCGGTCCTGGAAGTCGTGGAGAAAGTCCCATGACGCCTGCAGGCCCGCCATGGTGGTGAGGGATGGGTACCAGGCAGCAGCGGCACCGGCCTCCTGCAGCTCCAAAAGGGTGGGGTGGGTCTGGCTGCCATGGGTGAACAGGGGCAGCACCGGGCCGGGAATCCGGCGGATGGCCTCCTGGTTGTCCTCCCACGAGGAGACGGCGGGGCAGACCACGTCAGGGTTGGCCTGGCTCTTATAGGCCAGACAGCGCTCCATTACGCCCTCAAAGGTCGCTCCGGAGACACCGGCGAAATCGCACCTTGCCACGATGACAAAGTCTGGGTCGAACTCCATCTTGGCGTCCATCGCGGCCCTGAGCTTTCCGACCATTTCCTCGATAGAAACACAGCGGCGTCGCGGGCCAGTCTTGGGCGGGTATGTCTGGTCCTCGAGGTGGGCACCCGCGATCCCGGCACGAATGTACTCCTTGATCGTGTCATAGACCTGGATGGCGTCGCCGTAGCCCGTGTCCATGTCGCAGAACACTGGAATGTCTACCGTATTCACGATGCGTCGGGCGTTGTCAACCATATCTCGCATGCTGGTGCCGCCTTCCGTCAGACCCATCACCTGGGCCGACGTGTTGCCCCCCGACATGTAGAACGCCTCATAACCCGCGACTTCGGCCATTTTCGCTCCCATGGCGTTCATTCCACCGGCGAGAACGAAGATCTCGGGGCGCTCGATCAGTTCCTTCAACCTTGTGGTCATGCGCTTTTCCTCTGGCATTTGCTATCTCCTTCCGATGGATAGGATGGTACTTTTTGCAGGAAGTTTCGGCACAACACGCGAAAATGCTAGACAGGGAGTTCCGGTTCGGGGCCACCTTGGGGCAGGTCGATCTCGAACGAGTTGGCGTTGTAGGCGAGGGTCGTGTAGTAACCCATCATGGTGGTGAGCTCGATCAGCCACCTAGCCCCGAACTGTTCCATCGCCGCCCGGTGGGTCTCCCCACTAACCCTCCGGTTGTTGAACATCTCTGTGGCATAGGCGACGAGGGCTGCCTCGTCGGCGGGCATGTCCGGCAGCGGCTTTCGGTCCCTGAGGGCATCAACCAGCTCATCACTCAGTCCCTGCTCCCGTCCCCGAGCTGCGTGGGCATACCAGATGTACTGGCAGTCCATGTGACGGGCGGTCAGCAGCATGGCCAGTTCCTGCAACTTGTGGGGTAGATCGGTCACTTCGCGGAAGTAGCCGACGAAATGATTGGCCCGCCTTCGCAATTCCGGACTGTAAATCATGACGGAGCCGGGGCCCGACTCGACTACTCCGCCTGTGTCGGCGGTCTCGGCGTCGAATGCGTCAAGAAAAGCCTCAGGGGCCTGGTCTCTGGTCAATACTGGTAGTCGCGCCATATTTCACTCCCGTTATCAATAGATTTGTGAGTACGTCCAGGATCCATTAATTTTCACAAGCCGTCTGGAACCAAAGGGACCAGAAAGTTCAAGGATGATTACTTCAAGTGAGATGCGTTAGTGATCCGGCAAGTACACCCCGAACGCGCCAAAAAGCCGCCAGCGAGAACCAAAGGCTCCTGCCGGGCAGTCGGAGCGCAATCCAAAATACGAGGACACCCCCTGTTGGATGGCATTCTGCCATATTGTGCCGCAATCAGGGGGACTTCACCCCTTTGGTTGCCTCTTCGCGCATCACGCCGAGATTTTCAAAAATCCGGCCAAAGGCAGACAATTCAGGTGTTGGAGGATATTGCAGCCGCCTACCGAAGATCGTTGTCTTGCAGTTATGGCCTCAGAGCCAAGGCGCTATCGCGCGAAGTATTCCAGGGAACGACAAGAGAGTCGGCGTCAGCATCCCTAAGCCCAAATCCACCGAGGGAGTGGGGATTAAAGGTGTCCTGAAAGTGTGAAAAGGTGCTCCCGCGTATCTGGGATAATGGTTTTTGAACGGAAAACCGACCCCAGAGAAGGAGCACCTTTTAGATGCTACCACCTGAGCACCCCGACCGCATCCGGGTCGCCTTTGATGATCACCGCCTGGTGGCCAATGCCGGGCTGTTGCTGCCCGCCACCCTGGCCCTCCGCCTGGGTCTGGGTGAACTGGTTGACCGGTACCTCGATTTGGGTAGCGCCCCCGGCCGGGCCAACACCGGCGACAAGCTGATGACCCTAGTGGCCTCTGCCCTGGTCGGCGGCGACTGCATCGACGACGCCGACGCGTTGCGCAGTGGCGGTACCGCCAGGGTCTTGGGGTGTGTGGTCAAGGCACCGTCCACCCTGGGCACCTTCCTGCGCAGCTTCCGCTGGGGCCACGTGAGGCAACTGGACCGGGTCAGCCGGGAGTTGCTGGCCCGGGCCTGGGCCACTGGCGCCGGTCCCGGCGATGCTCCCTTGACCATTGACCTGGACTCCACCATCTGCGAGACCTACGGCCTGAGCAAGGAGGGAGCCCGCCATCACGGCTACACCGGTCAGCGGGGCTATCACCCGCTGCTGGCCGTGGCCGCCGGCACCGGCGAGGTGCTGATGGCCCGTCTCCGGGAGGGCCGGGCCAACACCGCCCGGGGCGCCGACCATTTCCTGCGGGAGACAGTGAGCCGGGTGCGCTATGCCGGGGCCACGGGACAGCTCACGGTGCGGGCCGACAGCGGCTTCTATACCCACTCCGTGGTCCAGGTCTGCCGCAAGACGGACGTCCGCTTCTCCATCACCGTCCGCCTGAGCCAGAGCCTGCGCAACCTGATAGAGGCCGTACCCGAGGCGGACTGGCGGCCCATCCCCTACTGGATGGAGGGCGCCGCCGACGTGGCCGAGACTGGATACACTCCGTTCCAGAGTCAGACCGGCGCCGCGCCGGTGCGGCTCATCGTCCGCCGGGTGAGGCCCACCCCAGGCTCCCAACTGGCCCTCTTTGCCAACTACAGCTATCACGCCTTCATCACTGACCGCAACGGGGACACCCTGGAACTGGAGGCCGACCACCGCCGCCACGCCGAGATCGAGAACGCCATCCGGGACCTGAAGTACGGCGTGGGCCTCAACCATCTCCCCTCGGGGCGCTTCGCCGCCAACGGAGCCTGGCTGGCGGTGCAGGTCGTGGCCCACAATCTGGCCCGCTGGACCCAGCGCATCGCTCTGGGAGAGACGCTGGCAACCACCAAGACCCTCCGGCGACGCTTCTTCTCCCTGGCTGGAAGGATCACCCGCAAGGCCCGCCAGCTCACCCTGCACCTGCCCCGGCGCTGGCCCTGGGAAACCCAGTTTGTCTCTGCTCTGGTACGGCTGCGGGCCATTCCATTGCCCGTTTGACGCCATCCCCACCCAAGGAAACCCCTTCTCCCACCAAACAATTGAAGGTCTCGCCCAACTCGCGCCGACCAGGCTGGCGAGGGTCCTCTGCTGACAGTCGTCCCACAGCCTGGATTCCCCAAGGCCACTCCGGACCACCATTGGCCCTGTCCGTCGGCCAATGATTGCACTCATTGGCCCTCCCCTCCCACTAATCTCTCATGCAAGAGCCCAAATGCCAGCCTTTCGGTGGATTTGGGCTAAGGGCGGGGGGCAGGCGCATGTGGTTGCATCACCAGAGGAGATGGTAACTGCACCTGGAGCCAATCCTAAAACAAAGTCAACGTTTTGCTGGGGAACGACGCATTAGCGCGATTCCATATGCGTTGATTCCGGGGCCAATGCTGGAGGCCACATTGTAGCCTTGGCCCCGAACTATCCGACACATCGCGCTAGCGAAACCTACAGCTCCTGACTCGCCGGTTTGTTCAGACGGCAGGGCTATCGCATTTGGAGGAGCAACCCTTGCTCACTGGCTGAGTGAACCGTCATTCCCGCGCAGGCGGGAATCCAGTGGACGGAAGTCGGGAGAAATCGCGTTAATCACACGCCTGATAGGCCCTGCCAACTCGATGGAGAATGCACTCCGAATGACCTGGATTCCCGCCTGCGCGGGAATGACGAGCTAGAAAAGTCAAATGCGATTGCCCTGGTTCAGACGGAACTTGCTCTGGCACAATGGGGAACTGCCCTGTGAAACTGTGGCGTCGGGTGCAATGCAGGGCGTGAGCGCTATCGCCCAGGGAAGGAGATGCAACCAATGGCCCTACCCAAGAAACCTGAACATGTGGCCGTAGTCGGCGCCGGAATCATGGGCGCCACCATTGCTTGGCGTTTGGCCCGGCGCGGCATCCCCGTCACGCTCATCGACAAGGGGCATCCCGGACATGGAGCGTCGAGCCACAGCTTTGCCTGGATCAATGCGGGAGCGAAGGAGCCCATCGGCTATCACAACATGAACCGTCGCTCCCTGGAGATGTGGCCGCGTTTCGCAGCCGCGATCGGGGATCACGGAGACCCCGGCAGTGTCGGCCTTCGATGGGGCGGCAAGATTTCCTGGGAATCCGACCCGTTGGCAGCCGAAGGCCTGGTGGCCAGGGTTCGGCAACTCCAGGGGTGGGGTTACCCGACACGGTTGATCGACTCGGACGAACTGAGGGGCCTGGAACCGGGCTTGGTTGTTGGGCCCGTAGCCGCGGCTGAATACAGTCCAAACGAGGGTCAGGTGGAGCCGCAAATGGTGGTGGATGCCTGCATTCGCCGCCTTCGGGAAATGGGCTGCGAGATCCTTGCCGAAACGGAGGTCTTGGGATTCGAGAGGGGTGATGATGGCCGGATTCACTCCTTGGTCACTGCCTCCGGCTCTGTTCGAGCGGATTCGGTAGTCCTTGCTGCCGGAATCGCCACCACTCGAATGGCTGCTCTGGCTGGCGTGAGCGTGCCTCAAGCCGAGAGCCCGGGCGTGGTGATACGGACAAATCCCATGGGGCCTCTGCTCAACAATGTTCCGGTCGTGTATGCGCCTCCCTTGGGAGATGGGCGCCGGGAGATCCATTTGCGGCAGTGCGCCGACGGCCGGTTGATGATCGGCGAGGGCGACCAGGAGAGCCTGGCCGAGGATGACAGTCAAGCTCACGCGGACGATCTGATTTCACGGGCGTGCCTTTATCTGCCGGGCCTTGCCGGGGCGCAAGCTGTTCCGGTGCCCGTAGGCTGGCGGCCCATGCCGCTGGACGGTTATCCGGTGATGGGGTTTGCGTCCGAGGCGCCCAACCTTTACGTCGCCCTGACCCACAGCGGCGTCACGCTGGCTCCTGCGTTGAGCCAGCTTGCTGTACAGGAAATCTGCGACGGGACGCCCGCAGACGCTGTGTTGGCACCGTATCGCCCGCAACGGTTCCAAGGTCTGACGTTGGAGGAAGTGGCGGCGGCTACGCACCCCCGAGCCGCCAGAATAAGCTGACACGGAGAGTGCCCTCGCTCCAATAGGCTTGCGCGTTCCCATTTTCCTTACGCGTCAGCATTGGCACGGTCATCTCACATTTCAGTCTATACCCCCGTCCGTCCCGTTCGAGTGGCGTTGGCGGAGTGGCCACAGTTGGTGCGTTTACGTTGCACTCACCTGTAGGCCTGAGCCAGCGCGAAACGTCGCGGCGCAAGACACATCCCATCCGTTACGGTCAGTGTCGAGACAGAAGACAGGGACGGCATTCCCGCGCGTCCAACTCCATGGACCCGTAGTCGGGAAATTAAGAACCCGAATGGACCCGGCTAGCCCCCAAGCGAGGTACGTTCAGAACGGCCGCAGGGCAGTCGATGAAGCCATGGAAAAGCGTGTGCCTACGTAATCGCCGGCCTTCGTCTCGAGCCTGTTGGGAGCGACGCAGATGTACGGGTGTACTGAAGACACGGGTGTAGGAGGATTTGGTGGAGACGGGGGAGAGTCGAACTCCCCGTCCAGAAGAGCCTATAATCCGAATATACTACAAGCTTGTCCGCCGGTTTGTTCTTGGACTCTTCAGGCACCGCCGGCGCATCCTGGAGAGACCCAGCCGGTTAAACTTTGGCCGCCCTTACCGGCGTCTGGTTGGCCGCATCCCGGACTTATGGCGCCTGACATCCCCTCCTCCGGGACTAGCTGGGAGCAGACGTAGCCGCTTTAGGCGGCTAGAGCGAATTCACGTTCGCCAGTTACTTTTTGCCACCTGATTAACGAGGTTGATGGCGCCTCGGCTTGCAATCCGTTACAGAACGCCCCTGTCGAACCCGCGCGTCCCCACTTGAGCAATGGCTTTCTCGCCAACTCCGGCCATCAATTAACTAACGGCCTGCGGGTGGAGATGGCGACCCGGATGGGATTCGAACCCACGATCTTTGGCGTGACAGGCCAATATGTTAACCGCTACACCACCGGGCCAAAGCAACTGAGCCACTAGCGGCCCAGTACTTCGAGTGTATGCCGCACTAATTTTGTTGTCAATAGACCGTCTTGAGCCGTTCATGACCACCACGTGAGACCAGGGACGCTCCGCATTTTCGCTTGAATATCCAGGTGGAACGCCTAATGAATCTCTGGGTTCGACCTATACAGGTCCCCGTTCCCTGATGGCACGCCAGACACGTTCGGGCTTGAGGGGGATGTCGAGCCTGGATGTGCCGCGGTGGGAGAGCGCGTCGGACACTGCGTTGACTATGGCCGGGACGGCGGCGATGGTGGGGGTCTCTCCCATGCCCTTTACGCCCAGCGGATTGTAAGGGCTGGGCGTCTCCATAAACTCCACGGTGAAGTCGGGCAGGTGCTTGGCAAGGGGCATGGCATAGTCCATAAAGCTGCCGGTCAGCAGCGGACCGCTGGCGTCCCACACGGCCTCCTCCATCAGGGCCGCGCCAATTCCCTGGGCCAAGCCGCCGTGGACCTGGCCATGCACCACCAACGGGTTCACAAGGACGCCAAAGTCGTTCACCGAGTAGAAGCCGGTCAATTCCACGGCGCCATTGTCGGGGTCGACGCGCACAACAGCCACGTTGGCGGTGAAGGGGAAGGTGTAGCTGTCGGGCTCCCAGAAAACGCTGGCCTCGAGGCCGCGGTCAACGCCCGCAGGCACCGGCTGGGCGCCGAATGAATAGGCGGCAACGTCGCGCCAAGTGGCGTAGCGGTCGGGAATGTCCTCGGCGAAGAACCCGCCCCGTCGCAGTTCGACGAACTCCGGCTCGGTGCGCAGCAGCGCGGCGGCCAGTTTCAACGCATTCTCCTTGACCCTACGGCTGGCCGTAACGACGGCAGAACCTCCAACAACGATGGAGCGGCTGGCCCTGGTTCCGGTGCCCGAGGCGATCAGGTGAGTGTCGC
This sequence comes from Dehalococcoidia bacterium, assembly GCA_965219395.1. Lineage (GTDB taxonomy): Bacteria > Chloroflexota > Dehalococcoidia > Lucifugimonadales > UBA3495 > VXOI01. Next base: position 1,131,182 of record CBDCNN010000002.1, on the reverse strand, counting down.
CGTAAATTACGGTCACGTCCTCCAGCGGCACCGCCAGCTCGTCGGCCGCGATCTGGGCGAAAGTTGTCTCGTGGCCCTGGCCGTGGGGCGACGCCCCGGTAAATACCGTAACATTCCCCGTTTGATCGACCCGGACGATGGATGTTTCGAAGCCGGGCCTGACGCTGAAGGTACCGGCTGGGCCGAATCCCGAGGCGTCGACGGTGGTGGCGATCCCGATTCCCAGAAGCTGTCCGTGATCTCTCAGCCTCACCTGCTCTTCCCGCAGATCCTCGTAACCGGCCAATTCCAGTACCCTGTTCAGCGCCAGGACGTAGTCGCCGCTGTCGTGCAGCCGGCCAGTGGGCGCACGGTAGGGGAAGGCCTCGGCGGGGATGAGGTTGCGCCGACGCACCTCCGCGGGGTCCATCCCCAGGGCATCGGCGATCCCGTCCATCACAAGCTCGGCGGCGTAGGCGGTGGCGTGCTGTCCGTAGCCGCGGTAGGGGCCGACGGTCATCTTGTTGGTGTAGACGCCGAAAACCTCCCAGTGCAGGTGCTCCACGGTGTAGGCGCCGGCCGCGCCGGAGGGGGTGAGGGTCTCGGCCACGCCGTGAGTCCCGCCGAAGGAGTAGGCCCCGAGGTCGGTGTAGTACTGGGTGCGGAGGGCCAGCAACCTGCCGTCATTGCGGTAGGCCGCCTCGACGTACTGCACCTCGCCGCGCCCGTGGATGGTGGAGGTGAATTCTTCCTCCCGCAGACCGTCCCAGCGGACCGGGCGGTTGAGCCGGATGGCCATTGCCGCGGCGATGACGGTCTCCGGATAGGTGTCTATCTTGGCGCCAAAGCCTCCACCCACGTCGCGGGAGAGCACGCGGATCTTGTTCTCCGCCAGGCCGAGCACCCCGGCCACGGCCTTCCGCTCCAGGTGAGGGCCCTGGGTGGATATCCAGAGGGTGACCTCTTCGACGCCCCGCTCGTAGCTGGCGGTTACTGCCCTCGGCTCCATGGCGTTGGGGACGAGGCGCGGTTCGACGATACGCAGGTTCAACACCTTGTCGGCTTGGGCAAATGCCGAGTCGGGGTCGCCAACGGTACGGGAGCTGTTGACGCAGAGGTTGGTGCCCATTTCCTCATGGACCAGGGGCGTACCGGGTTCAAGCCCGCGCTCGCAGTCGACGACGGCGGGGAGCGGCTCGTAGTCCACCTCGATCAGCTCCAGGGCGTCGCGGGCGATGTAGGCATTTTCCGCGACAACCACGGCGACGGGTTCGCCCTCGTACTTGGGGAATTCAGCAGCTATTGGCCAGCGGCTCACGGCCTTCATGTGGTCAAGAACACCAGCGAGGGGGAGCTGGGCGGCGCATGTTGCGTTGAATTCCGCCCCGGTCACCACTGCAACCACGCCGGACAAATTCCGGGCTGCATCGACTTTGATGCTCACGATGCGGGCGTGAGCGTGGGGACTGCGGAGCACCATCATCACCGCCGACTTGCTGGGCAGGATGTCGCCCGTGTAGCGGCCCTCGCCCTGGATCAGGCGGTAGTCCTCTTTGCGCCGTACCGATGCTCCCACCAGCTTTTCGTTGTCTGCGTCTCCTGAAGGCCCCACGTCCAGCCTCCTCAAATGAGTCTTCTGCTCCAAATTCAGATGCATAATAACTTATATTCAAAGCAATGGCCATGCGGCTGTTCACGCACTTATAATGTGACTGAACCCGTCGCGAATTCTACCGAATCCGGCAACACGGCGGGAGGCGAAACAGGAGGAATTATGGCAACTTTCGGGGACTTGGAAAGAGCGCTGGCTGACCTTTATCCCTACCGGTGGGCCATCGGAGCTGTGGTCATAGTGCTGATCGCGGCGTTCCTGGCCTTCGGCTGGTGGCGCGGGTGGCATCTATGGGTGTTGAGATACAAGAAGCCGCTGGGCATCATCTCCGTTCCGCTGATCGCCGTCACCCTGTGGCTCGGCTGGTCGCTGGGGTCGCCGCTGTTTACCAACGTGACAGTTGACGAGGCATTCCCCTTTGCAGCCACCGCAACGGTACCAGAGGGGATGGATCGGGAGGACGTGGAAGAGGTTCTCGCCGGTTTCTCCAAGGTGGAGACCGAGGTGATGGAAACCATGCCAGCACCCGCAGCCATCGACGCCTCGGTGGCGCTCGCGTCGGATGATACTGGCGGCGAGGGCGGAACGCTGGTGCTCACATCCTCGCGCCGCGCCTCTCTGGAGGAGGGCATGAACATGGCGATGAAGGCGTCGGAAGCCGACAGCATGGAGGATGCGTCGGCCATGACCGACGAGGCTGTGGCAATGATGGAGGAGGCCGTCGAGCAGTCGGAGATGGCGGCCCAGCCCGCTGCCGCGAGCCAGGTGCAGGCGGTGGCCATGGGCAGCTTCAAGGACGCCGACGCCTTTCACCGGGGCAGCGGCACCGCCACCATCTACCGGACGCCGGACGGGTCGGAGGTGGTGCGGCTGGAGAACCTGGACGTGACCAACGGCCCGGCGCTGCACGTGGTGCTGTCGACGCACCCCGACCCGGAGAGGTCGGAGCAGGTGAAGCAGGAGGGCTACGTCGACCTGGGCGACCTGAAGGGGAACCGGGGCAACCAGAACTACCCGATACCGGCGGGTGTCGACACGTCAATTCACAAGAGCGTGGTGATCTACTGCTACCCGTTCGCGGTGGTGTTCAGCGTGGCGACGCTGGGCGGGTAGAGGACGCTTGCCCGGCGCCCGCTGTTGGCGGATAATGCGGCAAACGACCACCCGGAAGGGACAGGAGGCGCAAAATCATGTCAAAGGTCAACATGATTCACCACGTCAACATCCAGATCACGGACCGAGAGCAGACCCGCGAGTGGTACGAAAAGGTGCTGGGATGCGAGTTCCTGGACCGTGGCCCGGCCCTCAACCGGCGGATGCTGCAGCTGCGCATCGGCAACGGCGAGATCCACACCTCCGAGGTGGACGAGGTCGTGTTCATCCCCCGTGTGCACTTCGCCGTCGAGGTGGACGACTGGGACGCCGCGCTGGCCAACCTCGACCGGCTTGAAGTGTCGTACTCACGCACCGGTGGGGGCGCATTCATGGGCACCGGCGGTGACGATGCGAGGCAGGGACGCCGCGAGGACACCAACGAGCACTACACCTACATTTCCGACCCCGACGGCAACCTGATCGAGCTGGTCTACCACCCACTGGGGCTGCATAGCACCGAAGGGGATGCGGTCCCGCTGCACCGCGACACCGCCAACCCCAAGTGGACGCAGACCCCCGGCTTCGTCGACGAGGCCTACAGGGAAGCAGAAGTGACGGTTTCTTAGTGCGGCGGCAACCGTTGGGCAGCCGGGGCCTGTGAGGGCAACTTGGAACCCGCTTATGATGAGATCGTCGAATCGTGAGCGGGTTCTCTTATCATTGACTCCGACGGCTGTCTGCGATACGGTCATTTGTGTCGCGCAAGGATATGAAGTGATGGTAAACAAGACTGGCGATGCCCGCACTGATTACTTGATTGACGAAAACGCTCAAACGATCCAGCGGTTGGAGAAATTCGCAGAAGATAAGGCTGCCGAAATCGACACGCTGATCAAGCGCATCCATGACAGTCGTGCCAGGCGGCATGGCAAAAGAAATTGCTAACTGAGGTATGACACCCAGCCGATACGAATCGGAGCAAAACTGGATTGCGGAAAAGGCGATGCTACTGGATGTCCACGACGATGTTGTGGACATCCTTTCGTTGTATTGCCTGAGGCTGCTGGAAATACTGGAGCAATTTGAGAAAGCCGCCATCTTGCGGGAGGGAGTACTTCAAGTAATGGAGCGCAGAGATTACTTGAACGCGCTTGATAACCTGCGGGACTTTGTACTCAGAGACCCGGTAATGTTCAAGTTATTCCCGCAGTTGGTAGACCGTGCTGAACCAGGTTTAGACATACTGAGCAAGTTGGCTGAAGAGTACGAATTGACCTGATCGCGTTCTCGAAGGCTGATTCTAGTGAGAGCCCACGTCCGGACGTGGGCGCTTTGTTAAGAATGTACACAACCCTCGGCTTCGTTCCTACGCCGCGCCCGCATCTTGGAGGGCTTGCCAGACCTTCTGTGGCGTCAGTGGCGTGTCGATGTGCCTGACTCCGACTGAAGACAGGGCGTCCATGACGGCGTTGGCGATAGCCACCGGCGCGGCCAGGGTGGGCAGCTCTCCGATGCCCTTGACTCCGAGAGCGGTGATGGGCGACGGCGTCTCCATGGTGCTGTCCAGCTCAAAGTCCGGCAGGTCGATGGACTTCGGCATCACGTAGTCCATCAGGCTGCCGCTGAGGGGCTGACCGGTGGAGTCGTAGACCATGCCCTCCCACAGGGCCTGGCCAATGCCCTGAGCGATGGCGCCGTGTATCTGACCGTCGTAAAGCATCGGGTTGACGACTCTGCCCGAGTCGTGAACGCCGGTGTACTGCAGGATCTTGATGGCGCCGTTCTCCCGCGAGACCTCCACCACTACTATGTGGGAGCCGAAGGCGTAGGGGCTCTTGCTGAGGGTGTTGGAGCGCGCGAAGTCCAGGCCCGGCTCCTCACCCGGGGGGAGCAGCTCCTCGTTGTGGGCCGCTGCGGCGAGCTGTGCGAAGGGGACGCTGCGGGATGGGTCGTTGCGGTCAGTGGCCCGGCCCTCGGTGAGATCGACGTTCTCGGGAGCGCAGTCCAGCAGATGGCCCGCCACGGCCAGCAGTTTCTCCCTCGCGTCCTGCACGGCCATGTACAGGACGGTGCCACCGGCGATCATGCCCCGGCTGGCCGATGTGCCTCCGCCCCTGGGCAGTATGGCGGAGTCGCTGTGGCGCACCCGGATGTCGCCAGGGGCGATGCCCAGCTCGTCGGCGACAATCTGGGAGAAGGTGGTCTCAGTACCTTGGCCGTGGGGCGCTATGCCCGTGTGGGCCTCCACGTCGCCGTCGGGGCCGATGACCACCCGGGCGTGCTCCTCCAGGGTTGTGACCTTGGCGCCGGAGCCTTTGACCACTGCCGCGATGCCTACGCCGATGAGCGCACCGCCTTCCCCGGCCTGCTGCCGCGCGCGCTCCCGCCATTCGTGGTAGCCGGACATTTCCAGGGACCGGTCGAAGGCCTTCTCGTATTCTCCCGAATCGTAGGTGATGCCCGTCGGGGTGTCGTAGGGGAATGCGTCTGGCGGGATGAAGTTGCGGCGCCTCACTTCGGCCGGATCGAGGCCCAGATCCTGGGCGACCAGGTCGACGGCGCGTTCCATGCAGAAGGCGGCTTCGGGACCGCCCGCGCCACGGTAGGCGCCGGTCACCGGCTTGTTGGTGGCGACGCCAATCACCTCGACCGACATGGCCGGGGTGCGGTAGGGCCCGGTCAGGCGGTGGCTGGTCAGGATGGGGACGGTGGGCGTGGACATAAAGAAGTAGGCGCCGAGGTCGGCGATGACCCGGACACGTATCCCCAGCAATGTGCCATCCTTGCTGGCGGCGGCCTCAAGGTCGATGCTGTGACCGCGCCCGTGGAAGCACAGCATGTTTTCCTGGCGGCTTTCGACCCACTTGATGGGGCGGCCGAGCTTTATTGCGAGGTGCGGGATAGCCAGCTCCTCGGGGAAAAAGCAGCCCTTTTCACCGTAGCCACCGCCGACGTCAGGACAGACGACGCGAATCGAATCGAGCGGGCGATCCATCAAGCGCGCCAGGTGCTCGCGTATCTCGTGGGGGTGCTGCGTCGAGTCCCAGACAGTCAGCAGGTCGGCCCCAGCGTCGTATTCCGCCAGCAGGCCCCTCGGCTCCATGGGCGCCGGGGCCAGGCGCTGCACGTCGAATTGCTGGCGGATGACGCAATCAGCGGAATCGAAGGCCTCGTCCAGGTCGCCCCCGGCGTTGACGGTACGCAGGACCTGGTTGGTTCCGAGGTGCTCATGAATAACAGGTGTGCTATCGCTGGCCGCCGTCAGCGGGTCAATAACGGCGGGAAGTATTTCGTAGTCGATGTCCACCAGGTCGACAGCATCCTGGGCGGTGTAGATGTTGTCAGCCAGCACGATGGCGACCGGCTGACCGGCGTAGCAGGCCTTGTCCACCGCCAGCGCCGGGTGCCGGGGAGGGTGCATTTCATCGGCGTCCGCAGATTCGCGGGTGGGCAGTTGCGCAATGTCCGCAATGTCCTGCGCAGTGACGACCGCCGCAACTCCCGGCAGGGCAAGAGCAGCCGCGGCATCGATGCTGCGAATGCGGGCATGACCGTGAGGGCTGCGTATGATCAGGGCGTGCAGCATCCCGGGCCGGGTCATGTCATCGACGAAGGATGACTGACCCATGAGCAGACGGTGGTCCTCAAAGCGCTTGATGGACTGCCCGGTGTAAGTCGTCATCGCCAGCCTCCACAATCATCTCCGGTGAGTTCCATGAAACAAGCGAAATGATACCACCACTTTAGTTGTATGGTTTCCACCGCTTCGTGATAATTTCAATTCGGTAACTCAAACTACGGGACCGAGCCATGTTGGATACCGGGGTCGGAATAGCAACGAGGGTGCTTGTTTGCGCCACCTATTTGTACATGGGGATTTCCCACGTCAGGCGTCGTCGGCAGACCGTAGAAGACTATGCGGTGTCGCGCAACCACGCCCCGGTGAACGTTGGCGTAGCGACTCTGGTCGCCTCCATGTTCGGGACCTGGGTGCTGCCCAGCCCGGGCGAGACGGGCGCAAACTTCGGAATCATCTCGCTTGCGGGATACGCCATCGGCATGGCCGGCATTGCAGTGATGTACATGATTGTCGTGCCGCGCCTCCGCCAGCTGATGCCCAACAGCCACTCAGTAACAGAATATGTAAAGCGCCGGTTTGGGACCGTTCCCTTCGTCTTCATATAGGTGGTGCGGCTGATTGAGGAACCCGCGGCGGCCGGAGACTAAGGGGGCGTAGAGAAACCGGTGCCCGCGCGACCTGGGAAAGCCTGCTGTCAAGGTGCAGGGTGTTTTAGTTGTCGCGCCGAGCGTAGCGAGGGGTCCATTTTACGCACGAGATTCTTCCCTCTGCTCAGAATGACTAGTCTGGAAATGGTTGAGAGTCAAGAGGAGCGACCGTTAAAAGACACTAAGCCAAGGTCGCCCCCGGCTTGAACTGCGGGGGAGACAAGAGTAAAACAGGTTAAGCGCATCGGCGCCACTGTGCGTTTCAGAAGCGCTTCGTGGCGGCCAGAGAGCCCGAGCCGGTCTAGAAGGTAATGATGGACATTGCCCTTGCAATCCTGCCGTGGATATTGCCGCCGGTGCTGGGCGCAATCATCGGTTATGTCACCAACCGGATTGCGATCAAGATGCTGTTTCGGCCCCTGAATCCCAAGCGGGTTCTGGGAATCCGCGTACCGCTGACTCCGGGCGTAATTCCGCGCAACCGATTCGACCTTGCGCGCACCATCGGGCGGATGGTGTCGGAACAGTTGCTGTCGCCGCAGGCTCTCAAGGTGCAACTTGACAGCCCGGAGTTCCGAAACAGCCTGAAACGCTGGATCGGAGAGCGACGCAACGCGCTGATGCAGCGACCCATCAACCCGCCCCCGGGCCACGGCCACAACGAAAGCGGTTTGAGCGCCGGAGATCAGCGCGCTCAAGATGGACCGGCCTTTCCGGAGGAATTGTTTGAGGAGCTTCTGGGGGCGTTCCTCAAGTCACCTCAGTGCGCCGGAATGGTGCAGTCGCTGGCCGGGCAGGTCGCCGAGGGAGTCGGGGGGAAACGGATTTCGGACATCACCAGCGCCGATGAGCTGGCGAGTTTCGTTCACGGCAAAGTCCTGCCTGCCCTCAACAACGAGGAACTGGGAAACACGGCGTCGGAATTTGTCAGCAACTGGATCCGGGAGCAATTCAACCAGAACAAGCGGCTGAAGGAGTATCTGACACCGGAGAACATCGAGGCGGTGCAGGTGCTGCTGCGAAACAACCTGCCCACGGTAACCTGGCTTATCTTCAACTGGCTGCGCCAGCCGGATATGTCGCATAAGCTGGTCCAGATAGGCCGGGACTGGGTGGAAGACACGGTGAGCCACCAGGGCCTGATGACAAGGGCGATCCTGAGCCTCAGCGGAAAGAAAGAAGAGGCCATCCGGGATATGCCGAACATCATTGGCCGGGTTATCGACGATGCCGAGATCGCCTTAAAGACGCCCGAGATGCAGACCCTCATCGGAGACGCGGTGGGGGTTGCCCTGGACCGCATATCGGGCCGACGAATCAAGTGGCTGATCGGCCGTAACGAGCAGACCATCTACTGGATGGCCGATCGGGCGACCCGTCATGCGTTCACAACGTTGTCCGAGACGCCGCAGGCCGCGGTGCGTGAGGCTGCCGAAAGGTTCTACGAGAGGAATTCAAACGCCACTCTAGGAGAATTCGCAGAACGCACCCTCGGCGTGCGGACGGCGGCAGTTTCAGGCCTGACGGCCAACCTGATGATCGGCTACCTGACCAGGTCCGAGACACCCCGGCACATTACCAGCCTCGCCCGCCGGATGGGATCGAACGGCAACGAGGTCGGTGAGAGCAGCCCCGTTACCCTTGAAGAGCTTATCCCCCTCTCCGACGAGACAGGCGAGCTGCTGGACGAATACCTCGCCAGTCAACTGATCGGGTTCCTTGGCGACCAGATGCCGGAGCTCAGCCGGATCATCGACGTCGAAGCACTGGTGGTCAACCGCATCGACAATTTTGACGTGAAAGACGTTGAGCAGCTGGTAATGGACATATCGGGGCGTCATCTGCGATGGATCAACTGGTTTGGGGCTGGACTGGGCGCGATCATCGGCCTGATACAGCTGGGGATCAACCCGCCGCTGTAACGCTGGAGCCGCCAGAGCGTTTGGTGGCGCGCCGCCAGTTCCATTGCGTTGGGATCAATTGCCTGGGTCTATTCCCTCAGGCGTAACAGAGCCTCTGCTATCAGGAATGCCTCGCCCAGGCGCTCCGGCTGCACGTGTTCCAGCGTGTCGCTTGACGTGTGCATGTGGGACACATCGGGAGCATAGAGCACCAGCACCGGAACACCCGACTGCTCAAAGGGCTGATGGTCGCTGGAAGCCCCCGGCGGCAACATCCCTATGCTGGCATCAATGTTCAGCGTTGCTGCCACTTCAAGGGCGAGCGAGGTGAGCAGGCCGTCGCCAACAACCGCTATGAAGTCCCCGGTAGCCACCACATCGAAGTTGACCATTGCTCGGATGCGGGCAAGCTCCGATTCGTCCAGGGAGGAGACGTGGTGGCTGCTACCGTATAACCCTATCTCCTCGGCACCAAACAGGATAAATCTCACCGTAAAGGGCAGGGACTCACCGGCCAGAGCCTCGGCCAGAGACAGCACGATGGCTGTTCCGCTGGTGTTGTCGTTGGCGCCGGATTCGGTCTGGGGAACCACGTCGTAGTGAGCCCCGACGACAATTATCTCATCTCCCTCGCCCTTCAGCTCGGCGACAACGTTGTTGGACTCCAACTCAACGGTCTGAATCTGGACAGACACAACTATCTCGGTTCCAGGCGGCGGCTGGGACATTGGATTCGTTGCTCCCGGTGGCCCCGGTGGAACCATCAGGGCAGGGATTTGCGAAGCGGCAGCGAGGAGAGGGCGGTAACCTTGCATACCCACGGCAGCCGATGCGTCCACCACAGCCGCCACAGCCCCTGCCTCGGCGACCTCGTTCACCCGGTTCTGGAGCTTTAGCACAATGCCCGGATCGGCGAGCGAGATTTCTCCGGCCTGGATCAGGGCAACCTTGCCTTTGATGCCTTCCACGACAGCGTGGTCCCCTGACTCCAACGGCACTTGTATTACGACTCCGGTACCTTCGGCCCCGCTGGGAGTAGTAGTCAGTGGAAGGCCGGGGAGGGTCAACTGTATGGGTGATTGAACCTGAATGGTCGCCAGTTGCCGCTGGCCTTGGATGAATCCCATCAGGTCAAAATGCTCAAGGGAAAATGACTGGAGCTCAGCGGAATAACCCAGGGCGTCGAACCGTTCTTTCAGGTGTTCGGCCGCTCGAAGCTCCTCGGGAGTGGCAGCTTCCCGGTGGCCAAGTTCATCGACCAGTTCCTTCACTAGGGCAAACACCCGGTCGGAGGCTGCGCGATGCTCTGCAGAGACAACCGGTTCCTCCGTCGAAGCTGGCGGTTCGGCGGTGGGTCTAGCAGTAGGTCGCGCCGTTGTGGGAGCCGGGTCAACCCTAGCGGTGGGAGGGGGCAAGGCCGTAGCTGGAAGCGGGGTAGGAGGTGCGGTTGCAGTAGCATCAGGTACCAAGGTTACGGCAACTGCTGTCTCCGTGGGCAGTGCAGTTGCAGCAGGGGTATTGGAGGGCGAGGAGCCGGAACAGGCGACTAGTAAGGCCAGCACAACAGGAAGGACCAGAGCGACGAATCGCTTTGTTATCCTGATAGAAACCGTTGTATCTACCATTTTGTCAATCATCGCCACGTATCCTTGTAGGGTACGATGCAAACTAGAGCAAACCGCCAGTATGCGCAACGGATACTTATCTACCAGGTTACTGATTAAGCATCATCACATTGACCACCAATCCGGGATGTAATGGTGGCATTCGCTTAATCGCAGGCGACGACCTCTTAGGACATATTTCCATTGACATTGACCCACGTAATACATAGGATTGCAGATGAAACGCAAGCGCGTTACGTCGCGCAATTTACCCATGTATTTAGACCCCTATCTGCAGGAGGGTCTTTTATGGCTGACAAAGAACAAATCGCCCTCATGGGCCATCTCATGCGCCGCGCCGGATTCGGCGCTCCCCACGATGAGCTGGCGGCTCGTGCCGAAAACGGGTACGAGGCTACGGTGGAGGAACTGTTGCATCCGGAGCGGTTTGAGCAGATCGACAACGATCTGCTGTACCGCTTTCTCCCAGGATACGAGGGGGCACTCGGACCGCCCCTGAACCAGGCGGAGTGGGTATACCGGATGATCAACACCGAGAGGCCGCTGGAAGAAAAGATGGCGCTGTTCTGGCACCAGCTTTTCGCCACCGGCAATTCGAAGGTGGACAACCCGCCGGAATTGACGCAGCAGATAGGCATGTTCCGCGAGCACGGCATGGGCAGCTTTCGGAATCTGCTGGTGGAGTTGGCCCGCAATCCGGCCATGATCTTCTGGCTGGACAACAACGGCAACCACATGGGAGCCATCAATGAGAACTGGGGCCGGGAGCTGCTGGAACTGTTCTCCCTGGGGGTGGGCAACTACTCGGAGGACGACATCAAGGAGGCCTCCCGCGCCTTCACTGGCTGGACCATCGGCCCCAAGATTCCACGGAACCCGCTGGGCCGCTTCTACTGGAACTTCGAGTACCGGCCAGAGGACCACGACGATGGTGAGAAGACCTTCCTGGGGCAGACCGGCACATTCGACGGTGAAGACATCATCGACATCGTTGTGAAGCAACCGGCGTCGGCACGTTTCCTGTCGCGCCACCTGTACAACTTCTTCGTCGCCGACGAGCCGCAGGTGCCGAGCTGGAACATAACGCCACCCAACGACCCGGCGGCCATCGATGCGCTGATCACGACCTACAACGAGACGGACGGCGACATACGCGCGATGCTGCGGACGCTGTTCAACTCGGACTTCTTCAAAGCAGCGCGATACTCGCGGGTAAAGAGCCCCGCCGAGTTGGTAATCGGCACGGCGCGCCTAGCAGGCAACTACCAGGGGCCGCGCCCGGGATTCAACCAGTTGGCATTCGAGTGCGCCTACCAGGGCCAGGAATTGCTGAACCCTCCCAGTGTCGAAAGCTGGCACACCGGCGCGGAATGGATCGACGGCGGCGCCCTGGTGCGGCGGGTCAACTTCGCCGCCGGGCTTCTGGGGAACACAACGCTGCCCGGCGTGCAGGCCATTATCGCCAACCTGCGGGAGCGCGGGTCCATGACCCCGGCGCAACTCGTTGAGGCTTGCCTGGAGCTGGCAGGGCCCGTGGAAGTCGGAGAGGCTACCTACGCAGAATTGCTGGAACAGGCACGGGAGGACGGTGACCTGGGCTGGGACACCGACGATGCCGAGAGGCGTGTCGGCGTCATGTTGGCCCTGATCGCTGCATCCCGCGATTTCCAGTTCGCCTAGTTTCCAATCATTTCAAACCACCCTCCTGCTCCAATCCGGCAGAGGGCGGGCCCCACGAACAGTATTTGGAGGAGCGTGATGGCTACGACCAAGAAGGACCCGGTGGTTGTGGTGCTGCAAATGACCGGCGCCAACGACTACCTGAACACCATCATCCCGTACACCAACGGCCACTACCGGGACGCCCGCCCCAGGGTTGGCATCCCCGAGGACCAGGTCCTGCCCATCGACGGAGAGCTGGCCTTCAATTCCCAAATGGGGCCCATCAAGAAGCTGTACGACGAAGGTAAAGTCGCGATCATCCACGGCATCGGCTACGAAAACTCGCCCCGCTCGCACTTCCGCTCGATGGACATCTGGCACACTTGTGAGCCGGACATTGTAGGCACCGAGGGCTGGGCTGGCCGGGTCATTCGCGACCTTGATCCGAACTCGGAGAATGTGCTGAAAGGCATCAACTTCGGGCAGGGCCTGCCTCGCGCCTTGGCGCTGCGGGGCGTTCCGGTCACCTCGGTATCCAGCCTGGAGTCCTACGGCGTGCTGTCCAGCGTCCCCGGCGTGGACGAGGAGGCGGAGCGCGCCCAGATCCTGGAGCGGTTTGCCCGGATGTACGCCCCCGCGGTGGGCACCGGAGCCGTCATGGACTACCTGGGCCAGACTGGCCGAGATGCGCTGCAGGGAGCCGACATCATTCGCTCGGCGCCGGAGGGCTACTCCTCATCCGTCGAATATGCCGAGACGCCGATCGCCAAATACCTGCGCGACATCGCCCAGGTCTACCTGGCCGACCTTGGCACCCAGTTGTTCTACACTCAGAACGGCAGCTTTGACACCCACTTCAACCAGCCGCCGATGCACACAAAGCTGTGGATCGATATGTCCAGCGCCATCAGCGACTTCTTCGACGACCTCAAGGAGCACGATGCGGGCGACAACCTGATCATGGTGCTGTTCACCGAGTTCGGACGCCGGGTGAAGGACAACGGCACCGGCACCGACCACGGAGCAGGGGGCGCGGCCTTCGTCATCGGCAACCAGGTCAAGGGTGGGATGTACAGCCAGTATCCTTCCCTCAGGCCCGAGGACCTGTCGCAAGGCGACCTGGCCCCCAATTACGACTTCCGGGGATTCTACTCAACCATCATCGACCGCTGGCTTGGCCTCGACCCGGTGCCCATTGTCGGCGGAAAGTTCGAACAGTTGGACTTCGTGTAAGCCGAACCACTGAGACCGTATCCAAGGGCGCTCAGCTGAGCGCCCTTACAACGCTGCATGAGGTGAAGCAATGCTGACGACAGTGGCCGCGGGCAGGGTGTTTGACTACAGCTACTGCCTGGGCATGTACGGAATGTCTGGTCAGGGGTTCTGGACACCGCAGGACATGGCACTGGCCTCCGGGTCAAATGGGGAAACGGGATCAAATGGCGATTCGGGAGTCGTTTACGTCTTCAGCCGGGGCGCCGAGGAGCTGGGGCAGCGCATCAGCCGGGTCACCCTCGACCACCAGTTCCTCGGGCAGTTCGGAACGTACGGACGAGGCGATGGGCAATTCATCTGGCCCCGGGGCATCGCCCTGGACGAGGACAACAACGTATTCACCACAGACGACTTCATGAACCGGGTTTCGATTTTCGACCCGGAGGGCGCGTTCGTTTCCAGCTGGGGAGAGCCCGGCAGCGGGGAGGGGCAGTTCAACGGGACGGCGGGTATCGCTTTCGACGCAGACGGCAGCGTGCTGGTCGTGGACAGCCTGAACCATCGCGTACAGCGCTTCAGCCGCGACGGCGAATACCAGGGAGGCTTCGGCGGCCACGGCAACGGCGATGGGGAACTGGACATGCCGTGGGGTGTCTGCATCGACGGTGACGGAGCAATTTTTGTCGCCGACTGGGGCAATGGCCGTGTGCAGAAGTTTGACAGTGACGGCAACCTGCTGCTCAAGTTCGAGGCGTCCTCCTCCGGGGTGGGGGCGCTGGAACGGCCGACCAGCGTGGCAGTGGACTCGGAGGGTGACGTCTATGTTACCGACTGGGGCGCCCATCTGTTGCAGATATACGCCTCCGACGGGCGGTTCATCACATCGCTGGTGGGGGACGCCCAGCAGCCGTCGCCCTGGACGCAGACATACATCGACGCGAACCCGGACATCGTCAAAGCGCGCCGCAGGGTCGACTTGGAGCCGGAATGGCGCTTCCGCCGTCCGGTGTCGGTTCGAGTGGATGAGAACGACCGCATTTTCGTGCTGGAGGCGGCCCGCCACCGCATGCAGATTTACGACAAGGTCCAGGATTACGAGGAACACCCGCTCAATCTGTGAACCTGGATGTCCTCCGAGACAAAAGTGAGGCGTCACCCGCTGGGTGGCGCCTTTCTCGTCTTTTGCTAGTCCCTGTCATAGGTATCCAGCCTTGCATCTGCGACCAACGCCTCGCTCACCTCTGACCAGGGCCCATCACCGGCCTGATTTCCCCAGCCGTCATAGTGCACGAGGCTGCCCAGCGGCAGGCGGTCGCGCCATCCAGCAGTCTCCAGCAATGGACGGTCGGGAAATTCCACGGGGTAGCCTAGGCACAGGTACGCCACCGGCACGATGTGAGGGGGAATGCCCAATATCCCCCGGAGCCGGGGCAGCTTCAGGATGCTGACCCAGCCCACGCCCAGACCCTCAGCCCGCGCTGCCAGCCAGAGGTTCTGCACGGCGCAGCAGGTGGAATAGATATCGGTTTCTGGAATGGAGTTCCTCCCCAGTACCTCCTCGCCCCTGGTGGGATCACAGGTTACGCACAAGTTGACCGGAGCCTCCATGATCCCCTCCAGCTTGAGGGAAAGGTAGTGGTCACGGCGGGTGTCGTCGAAGAAATTGGATGCCGCTTGGCGCTCCCGTTCAAACAGGTCCTTGACCTGTTCCCTGGTCTCGACGTCGCTCACCAGGATGAAGTCCCACGGCTGCATATAGCCCACCGAGGGCCCGCGATGGGCGGCCTTGAGGATGCGAGCCAGCGTTTCGGGCGGCACTGGGTCTTCGCGGAACGACCGAATGTCTCGACGCTCGTAGATTGCGCGGTAGAGGCCACGGCGCTCCTCCGGCGGAAAATTGGCCGGTTTCATGCTGCATACTCCGTATTGGGCGATTGACGGACAATCAGAAAACCCCGTCCTGCAACTGGACGGGGCGTTTATGGCGCAACAAACTGCCCGCTCAATCCTCGAAGCGGCCGGACGATGCGCGGCAGGTCTCCTGACTTAAGGATCTCAGCCCTTCGGCGCCTTCCCGCCTGCAGAGAGGCAGTGGCTGGGTCTACCGTGCCGAAGGGCTCCCCAATTACAGTGGCGGGCCCGTGCCGGAATCGCACCGGCTTCCCTATTCTCCCCACTGTCCTGAACACCAGGACAGCGGAGCACCGCACGCTATTCTGTTTCCGTTCCCAACATTAGGCCAGACACTGTGGACTGTCAATACGGCCATTGCTTTCCAATACGCAGTGCAGGGTTGGCGCAACATCCGAGCATCAAACGCCATCGCCTCATTGTTGTAAAATAGCGCGACGACATCAGAATGGGTGGGGCTATGAACGAACAACGCGAACGAATCACCCACGTCTTTGCAGGGAACCCGCTGGACCGGGGCGAGGTGGAAAGGCGAGACGAGGAGTGGCTGACAGCCCAAGCGGGCGACCCGACCAGCCGCGTGCTACCGATGTGGCAACTTAACGTGCCGGTATCCGCTGACCACGCGCTGACGTGGATGAATACGGAGGAACTGCGGCGGCTGAAGGTGGAGGGGGATCCGATATTCCTTGGCCTGCTTGACGGCGTCTCACACTTTGTGGTGGATGTATCCGCCACTGAGCGGGGTGACATCGAGCGGGACGGGCTGACTTTTGAGGACGCCCGCACCACCGCCGAGTACATGAGCGGCACGGACTCCGGCATCGTGGCCCAGGCCAGGGCACAACTGAGCTGGCACGGGCGCCACGGCTTCTGCGCCGTTTGCGGCCTCCCCACCCACATGGCGCGCGGCGGGCAAGTGCGCCGTTGCCGACCGAAAGAGGACGGGGGCTGCGGCACGGAACACTACCCGCGCACCGACCCGGTGGTCATCACCGTGGTGCACGATGGTGAGCGCTGCCTGCTGGGCCAGTCGCGGGGACGGCTGGTGGCCATGCGGCGGTACTCGGCACTGGCCGGATTCATGGACCAGGGAGAGTGTATCGAGGAAGCAGTGGCCCGAGAGGTGATGGAGGAGGCCGGAATCCAGGTGGGAGCCGTTCGCTACCACTCGTCGCAGCCGTGGCCTTTCCCCTCGTCGCTGATGATTGGCTGCCACGCGGACGCGGCCACCACGGACATACACTTCGACCCTGAGGAGATGGCAGACGTACAGTGGTTCTCCCGGGAGGAGGTCCGGCTGGCACTGGATGAGCGAAGCGAGATCCTGGCCATACCCGGCCCAACGGCGATCGCCCACCACCTCATTCGCGCGTGGGCCAACGGCGAGGTGGGATAGACAGGGGAATTCAACGCAGAGTTCGCAGAGATTAGCGCCGAAAGCGCGGAGGGCGAATATGACTCAGACAGCTTTGAACATCGACGCAGCGAGATCCGCGGTACTGATCATGGACTTCCAGCAGCGCATCGTGAACAACGTAGCATCGGAGCCGGACGCGGTGGTGCGTAACGCGGGCCGCGCTCTGGAGGGCGCCCGCGCCGCTGGCATCCCGGTGATTTACGTGGTGCACCGAGGCGGGCCGTTCGCCGAGTACGCGCCGGACGTGGAGCTGCACGAAGGAGTAGCGCCGGCCGAGGGCGAGCGCATCATCACCAAGACGAAGCCGGGCCCATTCTCGACCACGGCACTTGACGTCCACTTGCGGGAGACGGGAAAGGACAATCTCATCGTGATGGGCGTGGCCACCAGCGGTTGCGTGCTGTCGTGCGTGCGCTGGGCCGTAGACGTGAACTACAGCTTTATTGTGGTCGCCGACGCCTGCTCCGACGCTGACCCGGAGGTGCATCGAGTGCTGACGGAGAAGGTCTACCCGCGCCAGGGCACAGTCATCAGCACCGACGAGTTCCTGGCGGCGCTGTAATTCGATACTGGCCAATCCTTTCGCTCAAACCGGCAGGAGGTCCCAGGATGGGACGCTACCTTGACGACGCCAAGGCGATGTACAACTACGCTCGTATCGAACTGCAGCAGTGGCAGGATTCGAACGATGAAATCCTTCTGCGCGACGCTGCCGAAAAGACCTGGGGAGCGGTGACACTGGCGACCAACGAACTGCTGGAATCGTTTGGCCGCCGTGCGCCGTCGGGGACCGGGGCTCGACAGATGGAGCTTCACGCCATTCAGCGACGAAATCGTCGACTACAATCACTTCGAATGCTGGATAGATTCACCGCCATGGAAGGCATTCTCCACAAGGACTGCTTCTATGATGGGGACTGCCGGTTGCCTCTGATCCCTGATGTGATTGAGGATGCGAGAGAGTACCTCGACGACGTGGAATCGCTCGCCGGTGGATAGATGCGGAACAGGGCGCGATTTTAATCGATCAGGCAACTAAAGATGGGAAAGTATCTCGACGACGCCAAGGCGATGTACAACTACGCCCGGATCGAACTGCAGCAGTGGCAGGATTCGAACGATGAAATCCTGCTGCGGGATGCTGCCGAAAAGACCTGGGGGGCCGTTACGCTTGCGACCAACGACCTGCTGGAATCCCTAGGGCGCGAGGCCCCATCGGGGACAGGTGCTCGCAAGAGCGAACTCAATACCCTCGAGCGGAGGGATCGGCGATTTAGACGATTGCGGATGCTAGCCCGATTCTCGTTAATGGAAGCCAACTTACACAAGGACTGTTTCTACGACGGAGAATGCAGGTTGCCGTTGATTCCTGACATTATTGAGGACGCAAGAGAGTACCTCGACGATGTTGAATCCCTAGTGCAAGGGCAATAACCCCAAAATATCCGGTTTTCGTGAACACGTAGGAGGGCAAATGAAGTACGACGTCATTGTAGTAGGGGGTGGGTCTGCGGGGTCGGTGGTGGCAGCGCGGCTGTCCGAGAATCCCGAGCTATCCGTGCTGCTGCTGGAGGCTGGGACGGACTATCCTGATCCCGAGAACCTGCCGGACGACATACGCCTGGGGCACACCCGTACGGCGGAGGCCCCGGAGTCGAAGCACAACTGGGCACTGCGGGGTACTCTGTCGGAGGAACAGGGTCCCGCACACGTGGCCCAGGGCAAGGTAATCGGAGGAGGCGGCTCGATCAACGGCCAGGTGTTCCTTCGGGGGTTGCCGGAGGACTTCGATCTCTGGGTCGAAAGGGGCGCTCACGAATGGAAGTACCTGGATGTGTTGCCGTACTACAGGAAGATGGAGACGGACCTGGACATCCAGGACGACTTCCACGGGACCGACGGCCCACTGCCGATCACCCGGCGCGACAATGGCGGCAACTGGCCGAAGATCCAGTCGGTGTTTCACGAGGCCTGCCTGGAATCGGGGCATGCAACTGCTTCTGACATGAACGGCCCGGACCACCTGGGGTTGGCGTTGGTGCCGATGAACAACATGAACGGGGTGCGGATGAGCACGGCCCTTACTCATCTCAGCCCCGCGCGGCACCGACTGAACCTCACGATCCGGGGCGATGTGTTCGTACGCCGGATCGTGTTCGAGGGTGACAAGGCCGTGGGCGTCGAGGCCGAGAGCGGCGGAGAGACGTTTGTCGTCGAGGCCGACAAGATAGTGCTGTCGGCGGGAGCGCTCAAGTCGCCTCACATCCTGATGCTGTCCGGTGTGGGCCCCAGGGACCAGCTGGAGGCGTTTGGCATTCCTGTGGTGCACGAGGCACCGGGAGTAGGGCAGAACCTCTGGAACCATGCCATCACCACCGTCTCCTACAAGGTCAGGGAGGGCGTGGCGCTGGCCGCCGACAACCTCGGCACACGCATCGCCCTGCGCTATACCGCCGACGGCTCGCCGCACGTGAGCGACATGATGATGACCACCAGCTCGATGTTCAACGCCCTTACAGGAGAAACGATAGACGACGGCACGGCACGGGTGTCCTGCGTCCTGGAGCTGCCGCAAGGCTCCGGCTGGGTACGGCTGGCATCCGCCGACCCGACGACGCAGCCAGAGTTCAACTACCGCTACTTCGAGCATCCGGAGGACATCCGGCGGCTCCGAGACGGCGTACGCAGAGCCGCGGGCATGCTGGAGACCGAAGCGTACAAAGACATCTGCGAAGGACGGATCGCTCCCACGGACGAGGTGCTGAACGACGACGACAGCCTGGACCTGTGGATGAAGCGCACGGTCGGGTCGGCGCGCCACGTCTCTGGCACCTGCAAGATCGGGACCGACGACGACCCGACGGCGGTGGTCGACCAGCAGTGCAAGGTGCGCGGCATCGACGGCGTGTGGGTCGCGGATTCCTCGGTGATGCCGATAGTCCCACGGGCCAACACCAACGCCTCGGCCATCATGATAGGCGAGAGGGTAGCCGACTGGCTGTCGTAATTTGGTAGTTGCGGTAGTCCTTGCCTTTGTGTCTGCCTGTGGTTTCGCCACAGGCAGCGTTTTGATGCGGGTCGGCACCCAGCACGTGGCGCCGCCCGTTGCCACCTTTTACACCGTGCTGGTCGGGGCCGTCCTGGTCACCAGCGTTGCGTTCGCCGTCGACTTCGACGAGATCAAGACGCTGCCGCTGGAGGTCTACGGCTGGATAACCGTAATGGGCATCCTCGCCTATTGCGTGGCCCGGGTGTTGCACAACACCGCGATCCGGATGGTGGGCGCCGCCCGGTCGGTGCCCATGATCTCGATGCAGCCGCTGATGGCTTTCGCCATCGGTTTCCTGATCCTGGGCGAGCGCCCGAACATGCTGATCACCATCGGAACGCCGATCATCGTGGGCGGGCTGTTGCTGGTGATGCTGCCGCGAAGGCGGGATGCCGGGAGCATCGAGATCCGCAAGCTGGGCTACCTGCTGGCCTTCGGCGGCTCGTTGGCCTTCGTGACCCGGGACGTCATCAGCCGCCACGTCCTGGGCGGTCTTGCCCTGGCCCCGCCGTTCGTAGTGTCCGGGTTTGCGCTGGTCATCGGCGGGTCGATCCTGTTCGCCTTCATCCACCGGGGAGTGATCAACAGCATCCGCAACCAGCCGATGCGATACGTCGGCATCTGCTGCCTCGCGGGGCTGCTGCAGGGCATCGCGGTGGCATCGCTGTTCCACGCGCTGAGCCGGGCGCCGGTGACCATCGTTACGCCAATATACGCCAGCCAACCCATCATCGCCCTAGCACTGGCGGCGGCTTTCCTGAGGCAGATGGAGTCGCTCAACTGGGTGCTGGCGGTTGGGACGGTTTTGAGCGTGGGTGGAGTGATCATGGTAATCTTGGGAGCGACGATCTGAGAGGTACGCCCTCAACCTGAGACTCCCCCAAGAGGGAGAGAACCCTTATCCGGAGGAATGAGAATGTCTGTTGGCGTTATCGTGCCACTGCCGGCCTACACCCTGGACCCGGCGTTCGTCGCCAAGAAGGCCGAGGGCCTGGGATTTGAGTCCATCTGGTACCACGAGCACCCGATCCTGCCGGTCAAAAGCGCCTCCCCTTTCCCGGCGACAGGCGGGGAAATTCCGTGGACCTACGCCCACTTCTCCGAGCCGTACATCTCGCTGGCCATGGCTGCCGCGGTAACCGAAAATATAAAACTCTGCACTGGCATCACCCTGGTGCCGGAGCGCAACCCGCTGATTCTTGCCAAGGAGATCTCGGTGCTGGACCGCCACAGCAACGGCCGGTTCGTCTTTGGCATCGGTGCCGGGTGGAACCGCGAGGAGACCGAGATGATGGGCGGCGACTTCGACCACCGCTGGACGCAGACACGGGAGGCGGTGGAGGCACTCAAGGAGCTGTGGACGAAGGATGAGGCCGAGTTCCACGGCCGTTATTACGATTTCCCGCCTGTATACATGTACCCCAAGCCGGTGCAGGACCCCCACCCGCCGGTGCTGCTGGGAGGCATGGCGCGCAACGTGCTGCAACGGGTGGCGCGCTGGGGCGACGGCTGGCTGCCCAACCGGGTAACGCCGCAACAGATCGACGAGAGCCGCAAGGTGCTGGACGTGCTGGCCGACGAACGGGGACGCGATCCCGAGTCGCTGACCATTTCCGTCTTCGGGCGGCCGCCGGAAACCACCCGGCAGGACGTGGACGACTTCCTCAACGCCGGTGCGCTACGGGTGTGCGTGTGGCCCACCCACTGCGACACCAATGAGGAGATGGGCGATCAGCTGGAGAAGATGGCCGAGGAACTGATCCGCTAGGCACCTCAAACGCAGAGGGCGCAGAGGGCGCAGAGGCTCTTTGTCATGTCCGCGACCTCTGCGGAGACCTCTGTGATCTCTGCGTTAAAACTGCCCAGTGCGCAACACCCCGCAGAACAGGTTCTCGCTCTGGGTAAGCACGCCGCAGAACAAGTTCTCGCCGCAGCCGTCGCCATCACCGGGGAGAGGAATTCGCTCGGCGCGAAAGCCGGCCTCCTCTAGCAACGACATCCAGGTGGCTATCGGGAACAGGCCGGTAACGTGGATATCTCGCTCCACGCGTCTCACACCCCGCTCGTTGATGGTGTAGGTGAAGTGGGACTCCAACACGGTGCCGGAGGGGTCGTTGTCGTAAACGATCTCATCGGTGGTGATCTGCACCCCGCCGCGTTCCGTTGACCAGCTCAGACTCATGCCGGGCCTGAAGGTGTCCCGTACCAGGTCGGGACCGACGAGCAGCAGGCCTCCGGGGCGCAGATGGGCCCAGGCAGTGGCGAAGACGGCCCGCAGGTCGTCCTCCGTCAGCATGTAGCAGATGGCGTCGTGGACGAGGACGGCCTCGAAGGCACGGCCGGGCAACCGGAACGTCCGCATATCGCCGAGGTGGTGCTCGACGGTGGGGTTCAGGTGGCGGGAGAGCTCCAGCATGTTGGGCGAAATATCGACGGCAACAGCGTCGAACTCGGCAGTCAGGTGCGACAGGTTATGACCACCACCCACGCCGAGCTCCAGCAGGCTGTGCCTCCCACCACCGAGATGCTTGCGAATGGCTTTACGCCAGTCCTCTGCTTCGATGGCATAGTCCTCCGGCGGGCTGATCGCAGGCCAAAGGTAGGCCAGCTCGTTGTAAAGCAGGGTGTTCTGGACCACCGGGACTAGTCCCAGTCCTCCCGATCGACCTCGATGACGCAATCGCAGATGACGGCGATGTTGCCGGGGAGGGCGGACATGCCCGGCGCGGAACGGGCGTGGCGGCCTCGTTCGCCGTAGAGGGCGACGAAGAGGTTGGATGCGCCATCGACCACGGCGGCCTGCTCGGTGAAGGAAGGATCGCTGTTGACCATGCCCACCACCTTGAGGATGCGGGTGACACGGTCGAGGTCGCCAAGTTCGGCCTTCATCCGGGCCAGCAGGTTGAGGGCCGCCCACCTGGCAGCGTCCTGGCCCTGTTCAACGGTCAGGTCGGCACCGAGCTTGCCCGAAATTCTCCCGCCAGCAGCGCGCCGGGAGCCCACGCCAGAGAGCCACATAACGTTGCCGCTGCGTGTGACAGGAACATAGTTGCCCACCGGGTCCGGCGGTGGGGGCAGTTCGTAGCCCATCTGGGCCAGTTTAGCTTCTATTTCGGCCATGCCGCTCCACCTACCCCCTGGACTCGCGGACGCACTCTTCGAGCAGTGCGAATGCTCGCTCGGCGAAGACCCACATGTTTGCCTCGCGGTCCGGATCACCGGTCTCAACGGTGATTACTTTCTCCACCGGGCCGGCGACGGCGATGCAGGCGTGGCCGAAATTGTCGCCGTAGCGATTGCCCGTGGGGCCGCTGGCACCGGTCTCAGCCAATCCCCAATCGGTGCCCAGGGACCGCATGGTGGTGCGGGCGTTGAGCTGGGCGTAGGGTTCGGAGCTGGCCCGTTTCCCCTCCATGGCAATGTCCGGGACCAGCAGCAGGCCCCTCTGGGCCACGCGGGTGTAGATGACGCTGCCGCCGACGTAGTAAGCGGAGGCGCCGGGGATGGCCACCAGTGCTGCGGAGATGAGTCCGCCGCAGGACGATTCGGCGACGCTGATGCTCTGCCCGGTTTCCTTGAGCAACGCTCCGACAGACGCTGCGATTTCGCTCAACTGGGACATATCGATACCTCTCCGAGTTCGTGGAGTTTAGCCGTCATTATCCACAAAAAGAGGCGCCATAGGAACAACGGGAGCGCGTCTTGCTGTGCACTTTCAAGGATCGCCCTTTGTCCAGTCGAGGCTTCACGAGCGCGGGCGGCATCCTGCGCAGCAGTCGGGATGGCAATCGGTATGATTGGGATCGGCCGTGTGTCCGTGGCGGGGGTGTCTCCCATGAGGTGGCCCTGCAAAAGTACCCGGGCTGCCACAAGGGCAGCCCCTACAATTCGGAAACCCAACCGTATCCATACCGGAGAGCTACCTGAAATGAGCTCCGGTTGACATGCTACAGGCCTGACAGGACAATCGCCGACAAGGCAACGCAAACCGCGAAGTGGAGAGCTGATGAACGCTGACGATGGGCGAAGGGAGGAGATAGCCCGGGCCGGGCGACGGATAGAGAGCTTCCTGCAGCCGCTGAGCCCCAAGGACCTAGCACAGCCGAGCGCCTGCGAGGGCTGGACCGTGGGCGATGTGGTGGGGCACCTGATAGAACGGGGCGACCCACTGCCCGACCAGATCGAAAGGGGCCTGGCCGGGGACCTGTCACCCACACCGGGCTTCACCGACGACCCTCCGATAAGCGAGGACCAGTTCCGGCTCAACCTCGACCGGAGAGCGGTGGAGCTACGAGAGGAACTGGGCAACGGCCTGCTGGCGGAGTTCGCGCGGGTCAATGCCGAGTTCAATCGAGTGCTGGCGCTGGTGCAGCCGGAGGACTGGGACAAGCTTTGCTTCCACCGTCTGAGACCGGAAACGGTGCGGTCGAAGGCGGACATCCGCATCGCCGAGCTGGCCATGCACGAGTGGGACATGCGCTGGGCGTTCTACACAGGTGCCGCGCTGGCTGAGGACAGCCTGCCGGGGCTGGTCAACGCGTCGGGCCGCGCGGTGCGGAGGGCCTTTCGGGCCGACGCATCTAGGACGCGGACGGTACGCTACCGATTCGCGCTGAGCGGGCCGACATTGTCCTCCGTGGACGTGGTGCTGGCGGCGGAGGGGGTTGGCTTCGAAATCGAATCGGCGGCGGAGCCGGACGTGGTGTTTCGCTGCGAGTCGGCGACCTACGCAATGATTACATTCGGCCGGTGGAAGCTGGATGCCGCCATTGAAGGCGGAAAGGTGACTGCGGAGGGAGAGCGAGGACTGATCGACGGGTTCGTGAGCGCGTTCGTCGGTGGGTGACCAAGGCTATCGCATTTGGAGGAGCAACCCTTGCTCACTGGCTAAGTGAACCGTCATTCCCGCGCAGGCGGGAATCCAGTGGACGGAAGTCGGGAGAAATCGCGTTAATCACACGCCTGATAGGCCCTTCCAACTCGATGGAGAATGCACTCCGAATGACCTGGATTCCCGCCTGCGCGGGAATGACGAGCTAGAAAAGTCAAATGCGATTGCCCTGGGCGGCTGACACGTCGCGATTGACACAGGGACGCGCCGCGTTGGAATATAGACCGAGATTGACCTCGAAAGTAAACGATACTTGTTCTTAGGAGACCTGCATTGAAGGCTGCCGTTCTTTACGAACCGAAGACGCCCCTGGTTATTGAGGATGTTGAGCTGGACGACCCCAAGGAGGGGGAGGTCCTGGTGAAAATAGGCGCGGCCGGTATCTGCCGCAGCGACCGCCACTTCATGCACGGCGACGCGCCGATCGCGCTGCCGGTGGTGCTGGGCCACGAGGGCGCCGGTACCGTGGAAGCCGTTGGCCCCGGCGTCACGTCGGTGCGTCCCGGACAGCAGGTGATACTGTCATTCGTTCCCGCCTGCGGACGCTGCAACTCGTGCCTGTCGGGCAACTCGCAGGTGTGCGACAACCACATGGCTACGGGGCCGAATATGATGGACGGCACCCAGCGGCTGCACAAGGGCGACCAGCGTATTCACCACATGGGGAAGGTGGCCTGCTTTGCCGAGTACGCGGTGGTGCCCGAGATGGGATGCGTGCCCATCGACATGCCCACGCCCATGCCGCAAGCGGCGCTGATCGGGTGCTGCGTGCCCACGGGGGTCGGCGCGGTGGTCAACAGCGCCAAGGTCACGCCGGGGAGCACCGTTGCCGTGGTCGGCTGCGGCGGCGTCGGCATCAACGTGATCATGGGGGCGGCGCTGGCCAACGCCACGAGGATCATCGCCGTGGACCTGCGGGAGAGCCAGCTTGAGTTCGCCATGAAGTTCGGCGCGACCCACACGGTCAACGCCTCCGACAGCGACCCCGTGGAGCGGGTCAAGGAGCTGACCGGCGGAAAGGGCGCCGACTTCACGTTCGAGGTAGTGGGCGCGACGCAGACCATCAAGAACGCCTACGACATGACCGGGAAATCCGGTATCTGCACCCTGGTGGGTATTGCACCCTTCGGCGCGGAGGCACCGCTGAACGCTGTGGACATGGTGAGGATGGAAAAGACGGTCCGGGGGACCTACTACGGATCGACCCACGCGCGCGTCGACATGCCCAAGTTCGCCGACCTGTACCATTCCGGCAAGCTGAACCTGGACGAACTGGTGGTCCGCCACTACACCCTCGACCAGATCAACGAGGCCTATGACGATATGGACAAGGGCGAGATCGGCCGCGGCGTGATCGTCTTTTAGCCGCGCCCTAAACTCCGTTCATCCGGAGCTTGTCGAAGGATGGCTCAATGGATTCTGTCACAATCAAGCGAGTGGAAACTGAAGAGGACATGGAGGCGGCAGTGGGAATCCGCTTCCGTGTCTTCGTTGATGAACAGTCGGTCCCGCCTGATATCGAACTGGACGAGTTCGATGCCGTCGCCACGCACGCCATCGCGCTGGTGGACGGGGTGGCCGTTGGGACGGGGCGGGCGATCATCGAGGGCGATTCGGCGCGCATCGGGCGGATGGCCGTCGACCAGGCCCACCGTCGCGGCGGCGTGGGCGGGCTGATCCTGACCTTCCTGGAGGACGAGGCGAGGGAGCAGGGAGCAACGGAGTTCGTCCTGCACGCCCAGGAATACGTCAAGGCGTTTTATGCGGGGCACGGGTACGAGGAGCACGGCGACACGTTCATGGAGGCGGGCATCCGGCACATCGAGATGCGGAAGGGGGGGTGATTCAACGGGTCTCCGAATTGTAGCCAAAAGCCTCTGATAGGGCTCTGCCCGGTTGGGTTTGCCCCATCACCCTGGAATTTTGCTTTCCTCCACTATCTCAAACGGTATTTCGTCTAGCGGCGGTTCCCCGATTTCCTCCATCAGCGCGTCGCAGACTTCACAATCTTCCCATTCTGACCCGATGGGAACCTCGTACATCCACGCTTGCTCGCACCCCGCGTAGCGCCAAGTGTGGCCGTCGGGGAAACGGAAGGTAACATCGGGAGCGCATACGTGGTCTGAAGTAGTCGCTTTTCTCTCCATTCCCTACCTCGCCTCAAAATAATCGCTGACGCATTTGTCTCTGAAGTGCTGGATATTTCCTCGGTCCATTTCTCGCAAGTCTTTTCTGTTGAGGTATGCGCTTTCAATGGTCCCTTCCCCCGATGGCGAAGTAACGACTTGCATTAGTTTTCTTTTGTTGTTCACCTCCACCCACCCCCAATGAGACAACCCTTCTTTCTTGTCTTTGTCCATCGTCGTACATCGTACTACCCAATTCTCCAACACGTCTATAATGCGGTCCCTGGTGACTTCCGGTCTATCTCTGGCCCTGTCGCGGCGGAAATGTTCGGAGATTCGCCATTCTCTGCCATTTGCCATGACTGGCTCCTGAAGCCACCAGGTCGCTTCTCCGCAGCAATGGCTCATGGTTGGACCTCATTGGGACACTTCCCGCAACAACCGCCTTTGTATGGCGTCTACTGTGTGCAAAAACACTGCTATCGACCTGTTTCAGACCCACTACTTCCACGGATAGTAGACTGGGCAGCCGAGAAATTCGAGAGTCTCCAACCCCTCGTCGAATGCTTGTCTCTTGAACTGTACGTCGACTTCGATTTCCACCAGATGCCCGAGGGCTGTGAAGTGTAGATCACGTCTCGCACCTCCCTCTGCCAGTGCCTCCGCGTACTCTTACCACCTGTCCAACTCTAGGCTCAACTCGAAGAGGTCATAGCCTCAAACTTCGTTTAACATGCGTTCCCAAGTCGGCCTCGCGCATTGCGATAATGTCCACTCAGGGTTATGCCCGAAGAAGGCCGATTCTTCCGCCTCCAGTTCTTGGAGTTCCTTTTCAACCTGCGCACTTTTGGATATAAGAGACTCCCAAGCCTCGGCATCCGGGTTCCCACAAGCAGTAGTAGATCCAAGTGCCGCGAGGCACGCAGTGAGCAGCGCTGCGATGCGGATTAGAGCCACTTCAAGAACAGTCCTTGGCCCACGTAGTAACACTTCCGGCCGTCGGGTGCGTCGTGCTCCGGAAGGTCATCTTCAACGTCCCTGACCCTAAACGCGCGTAGGTAGGCAGTGGAGGTTCGGGTTCCGCCTTTGGTGCCTCCTATTTGAGAACGCCATTCACCGGTACAAGCCGTTGGTTGTACGGGTCTACGGCCAAGAACAGCCCCTCCCGCGTGTAGGCGCCCAGCAGCGGAGACATTCCCTCATCGCCGAAGATGACCCACGTGATTGTTTCCCGCCCTTCGGTCCGGGCTGTTGCCTGCGCCATGTCGAGCGGCGTCTGCTGGCCGCTGGCGTACTCAAAGATTTCCTGGCGGGTGGGGCTGATGCCCAGGCCGTCCAGTATCGTGCGGGGTATTACCGTTGTTGTCGCCCCGGTATCAGCCATCGCCTCGACTTCCTCGAAGCGTGTTCCGCCCAAGTCTCCGATGCGGATAGTTACGCTAAAAGTTCCCATCGGGTTTGTCTCCGCTGCCTAGAGCGTCCCTCCCGGTTCCGCGTTAGAGAGTGTACAGAGAATTCCCTCCTCCGAGGGAACCTTCCGCACATCTTTCCCAATTAGCCGGGACTATCAGGCGACGGCGGCGGGCTGGAGGACGTTTTCGATGACCTTGACCTCGATTTTGGCGATGTGGCTGGTGGGCTTGTCACCGAGGGCCTTGCGTTCGTCGGAGGCGAAGTAGGCGGCTTCCTTGTCCGGGATCTCCTCGGCGCTGTTGAAGTTGCGAATCCAGATGAACTCGTTACGGTCGGCGTTGACGTAGGTGGCAGAGATGGGCATGCCTATCTTGTCGTGGATGGGGCGAATCTCCTCATCGAATACCTTGAGCCAAGAGTCCATCATGCCGCGGTTGATGGTGTAAGTCCGAAGCTGAGCTACCATTTTTCTCCCTCTCTTTCTTGTTGATTGTATTTCCCGTTTCGTTTATTTGGCCGTAGGGTTCACCCCCACCCTAACCCTCCCCCTCAGGGGGAGGGAACTCCAACCGCCGTTTGCTGCCTAGCCCACGGCGTAGTGGCGGAGGGCATCCTGGTCAAAGGCCAGGCCAAGGCCGGGCTTGTCGGGTACCTCGAGGTTGCCGTCAACGAAGGCGGGGGTTTCCTCCCAGAGTCGCAAGGACCACGGCATGTACTCGACAGTCAGGCCGTTGGGTATGGATGCCATTAGCTGAATATGGACTTCGGGGACGAGGTGGCTAACCACCGGCATATTGAAAGCCTCGGCCATGGCGGCGACCTTGCGCCATGGAGTGATGCCGCCGACCCGCAGCAGGTCGATCATCACGATGTCGATGGACTGGTTCTCGATCAGCTGCCGGAAGGGGTTGACCCCGTAGACGTACTCGCCGGAGCAGATGGGCGTGTAGAGGGCGTCGGCCACCTTGGCCATGCCCTGGTAATCGTCATGGGCGACCACGTCCTCCAGCCAGAACAGGTGATAGTCCTCGACACGACGGCCGATGTCGATGGCGCGGTTGACGCTCCACATCTGGTTGATGTCGCACATCAGGTCGACGTCATCGCCCACGGCGTCGCGGAGGGTGCGGATGCGGTCGACCTCGCGGCTGGCCAAGGGCTCGGCGCCCATCTGGGTCTTCATCTGGCGAAAACCCTTTTCCACCAGCATCAGCCCGATCTCGGACAGGCGCTCGACGTTGACGGGACGCATCAGTGCGCCACTCGCATAGGTGGGGACGCTCTTGCGGTAGCCGCCCAGCAGGGACGCGACTGTCTGGTTGAGGGCCTTGCCCTTGATGTCCCACAGCGCCATGTCGACCGCGGCAAGGGCCATGGTAAGCAGGCCGCCCGGCCCGGCGCCGGAGGTGGCTTCCTGGAGGCGATTAAAGATGCCCTCGATCTCCATGGGGTCTTCGCCAATGGTCAGCTCGGCCAGCGCCTCCACCGAGGTGCGGAGCGCGCCCGCCACCGGGCTGGCGGAGAGCGCGGGGACGAAGGTCAGGCCCACGCCGTCGACACCCTCATCGGTGGTCATCTCCAGTGTTACGAAGGCCCGCTGGCGTCCGGTGTCGGGGAGGCTGTTGGCCAGCGGGTCGTCTGCTGGCGTGTGCAGCAATCGTGTCTGGTAGCCAGTGACTTTCATAACGGCGCGTCCTCGGGCTGGGACTACAAGTCCCTGCCTGTAGTTCGAGTTCCTCGAGCATTTTACCGTAAAAGTCCCCTGAGGGTGATTTTTTGTCTATACTTCAAGGGGAGCGGTCAGGGCTATCGCATTTGGAGGAGCAACCCTTGCTCACTGGCTGAGTGAACCGTCATTCCCGCGCAGGCGGGAATCCAGTGGACGGAAGTCGGGAGAAATCGTCTTAATCACACGCCTGTTAGGCCCTTCCAACTCGATGGAGAATGCACTCCGAATGACCTGGATTCCCGCCTGCGCGGGAATGACGAGCTAGAAAAGTCAAATGCGTTTGCCCTGGGGGAGCGGTAGACTAACACCAATGAATCGTAGAAGGCTCCTAGCCCGTCTGACCAGAGGCGCATTAAGAAATGTTGCATTTACCGACATGGTGAACCTTGTTGAGGGCTTCGGTTTCAGGCAGGTCCTTGTAAATGGGAGTCACCATATTATTGAGAATCCCACTGTCCCCAACGCAGTAAATCTGCAGGCGGTCAGGGGAGAGGCAAGCCCTATCAGATTCGGCAGTTTCTGAAAATAGTAGAACGATTCGGCCTCAGTTTGGAGGATTAGAGTGAGGGATTATCATATTAATATCTTCCACAGCGAGGAAGATGAAGGTTACATCGCGGATATCCCGGATTTGTAATCCTGCTCGGCTTTCGGAGACACTCCGGAAGAAGCCTTAGCTGAAGTCCGTCTTGCACAGGCTGCTTGGTTGGAGGCCGCATACTCCCTCGGGAAGCGGATTCCAGCTCCGAAATATCGACCTGCGATTTATCAAATGTCACAATAACGGCCAGAAGGAGTAGACACTGCTATGGCAATTGACAACAGCGAAATCAAGGAACTGGTCAGAGAGCGTTATGGGGCTCGGGCGCAGCGGGTGATCGAGCTCAGTCCCGTGGTGGAGCACGGCGCAGACCAGCATACCGACTCATGCGGCTGCGATGTTTCTGCGTCCTGCTGCGGGCCGGAGGACATGGAGCATGCGATGCGGCTGTACAACGACGGCCAGCTGGCCGGGCTGCCTGCCGAGTCCATCGCCGCGTCTGCGGGGTGCGGCAACCCGACGGCCCTGGCAGGACTGCAAGCGGGCGAGCGGGTGCTGGACCTGGGCTCCGGCGGCGGCATCGACTGCTTCCTGGCGGCTCAGCAGGTTGGAGAAACCGGGCGGGTTACCGGCCTGGACATGACGCCCTCCATGCTGGAGCTGGCCCGCAAGAACCAGGCCAACCTCGGCATTAGCAACGTCGAGTTCGTCCAGGGCGAGATAGAGGCCATGCCTCTGCCCAGCGATTCCTACGACGTGATCATCTCCAACTGCGTGGTCTGCCTGTCGCCGGACAAGGACGCAGTGTTCACCGAGAGCTTCCGTGTGCTGGCACCGGGTGGACGGATACACCTGTCGGACGTGCTGGCTCTGACTTCCCAGGGCCCGGCGGTCACCGATGCCGCCTCGTGGGTTGCCTGTGCCGCTGGAGCCGAGTATCACGAGACCTATTTCGACCGCCTGCGACGCGCCGGCTTCGAGGACATCGAAATAGACGGCGAGGGAGTCGAGTTCTGGGACGAGTCGGAGAAGGTCACCTACACCAATACCGCCAGCTTCAAGGTGACGGCCAGGAAGCCGACGTAGCAGGGACCGTCCTGTGGTGGGACGCGACTTTCAATTTCAAGTGCAAACACCCTTGGCCTTTCGTGTTCGCACAACCAGCCACTACTGGAATCTTCTGGTTACGGAAAAACACCAGACCTAACAGTGCAGAGATAACGACGTTGCCGAAGCATTGAGTGATCCCAGCGAGGTCAGACGCAGCCGGAGCGACCCCGATGTTTTCCTATTTTATAGAATGGAACGTCCGGGCAGATGGCTCTGCGTAGTAGCAAAGGGGCTGAATGGCGAAGGGTATATGAATACAGCGTATCCTACGGACGCCATCAAGGAAGGAGAAACCGTGTGGAGAAGGTGAGGAAAGTAAAGGTGATTCACGACCGAACAGGGAATACATTAACTGTTTGGTTCGGAGAACCGTCCGACGAGTACATCTGCTCCGAGACCGGCGAGGAAGTCGTGCTAATCAGGGACAAGAACCTGAAGGTAATTGGTTTCGAATTGCTTAGTTTCCTTCCCCCTGGGGATCAAAGCGGTTTCTCTGGAGAGGTAGAGATATTGGCCAAGACCTTCGACCCACCGATTTGATGCGGGGCTCGTCGATCTGGTTTGCAGGCGCAGCGCTAAGGGAGCCTCTTGCAGGGCTCCCTTAATTCGTCAGTGGTATTTGATGGTCTTGAAGGCCTCGGCGTATTTCAGTCCGACCTTGGCGGCGGTTTCGGCGCGACCTATCGGGAAGTACTTCTCGGCGGCTTCGGCGGACACCTGGGACCGGTGGGCCTTGAGGGCTTCGACTGCGGTTTCAATGTAGCCGTCGACGTCTATGAAGTGGTCTGAACCCACGAGACCTCCAACAATCCACACTTCACGGACCTTGTGGGGCTCTAGGCCCTCTTCCAGGAGTTCGGGAAATGTGAGCCGGTCCCGGGCCGTGGGGAAAACGGCGGCCACCGCGGCCTCGCCGGTGGCCAGATGATCGGGGTGACTGCCGTAGTAGCGGCTGTCGATGTCGCGGGTGGGTGGCTCGGTGATGACGACATGCGGGCGGTGGCGGCGTATCTCGCGAGCGATGTCTTTACGTAATTGCAAGGTTGGCTCGAGGTACGAGTCCGGGTAACCCAGGAACACGACGTCCTTGAGACCTAGGATTCTGCCGGACTCACGTTGCTCAGCAGCCCGAATTTCCGCGAGGCGCTCCGCAGTCATTTCCGGGTCGTCGCTTCCCTTGGAGCCGTCGGTGCAGAGCACGAGAACGACCTCCCAACCTTCGGCGCACATCTTTGCCATAGTCGCGGCGCAGGTCCACTCGGCGTCGTCGGCGTGGGCCATAACGACCATTGCGCGGCTGTATGGTTCGTCCCGTTCGGAATCTGGCATCTACTCGTCCTTGCTTTTGTGGGATCATGACCGCGAAGGTCGCGAAACAGATTACCCCAAAGGCTAACGGGATTCCAGCGTGATTTGCCGCCGGCAGGGGGCGGTGTTAGCCTCTTGCCCGTAAAGCTTGCGGGCTATGGAGGATGAATGGCAAGGCTGTGGGCGATGACCGTCGACTTTGAGAACGTGGCGGTGGGAGACACCCTCCCCGTCCTGATCAAGTGGGAAACGGAGGATACGATCCTGCGGTATAACTCGCTGCACGTCGAGGTTGGGGACGACGACGAATTTCCCGAGACCCTGCCGCAGAAGACCGTTGAGTCCTACATAATCGAGCTTATAGGAAAGGGGTTCCCGCCGGAACGGCTGGATGCCGGGGGCAGCAAGGTCGATGTGGAGCACCTGCTGCCCGTAGTTGCAGGCGACACCATAAGCCTGTCGGGTTCCGTGGTGGATAAGGGAGTATCGGATGGGCTGCAGCTGGTCGAGTGCGCCGTCGCCGTGGAAAACGACCGTGGTGAGCCAGTGGCCCGCGCCACGGCCGTCATCAGTCTGTAGCCGTGGCTACGCCTTTTCCCTCACCACCGGGTTGGACAGCACTCCAATGCCCGGTATCTCGACCTCGACCAGGTCGCCGTCCTTCAGCGCCACGGTGACGCCGGTGGAGCCGGAGAAGACGAGGTCCCCAGGTTGCATGGTAATCTGCTGGCTGATGTAGCTTACGATCTCGGCAAACGTGAACAGCATCTCCTCGGTATACCCGTGCTGCACCTCCTCGCCGTTCAGCCGCACGATCATATCCAGTGCCTGCGGGTTGATGTCGGTTTCGATCCACGGGCCGACAGGGGCGAAAGTGTCGGCGCCCTTGGCCCGCCAGAATGTCCAGTCGTCCTTTTGCCAGGCACGCTCCGATACATCGTTGCCGCAGGTGTAGCCGAATATATAGCTGCCTGCCTCCTGGGGGCTGACGCGCCGGCAGGGCTTGCCGATGACGGCCACCGCCTCACCCTCGTAGTGAACCTCGCCGGTAGTGTCATGGGGCAGGATGATGTTCTCACCAGTGGCGGCCAGCGAGTTGCGTGCCTTGATCCACGGCTCGGGGTGTTCAGGGATGTGTGGGTCCTCGTCGCCCAGCACGCCGGCGGCAAACTCGAGGTGATTGGCGAAGTTGAGTCCGGGCGCCCAGATCTCCTTGGGGTCGGTGGGTGCAAGCAGCGTGATGTCGGCCAGCTTGTGCCGCTCACCGTTGGCCTTGAACTCGGAGAAGATGTCTCCCTCGATTTCGACGACTTCGTCTCCTTCAACTACGCCGTGGGCGATGTGTCCGTTATTTTGGAACCTTGCGATTTTCATGGATGATTGCCTCGCAGTGTTTTGAATGGTTTATTCGAGTCGTTCGATGCCGGGGACAGCGTCGAATCCAGTGTCGTAGCTCAGAACTTGTGAAATTCCAGCAGACTGCATTACGGCGACATGAAGGGCGTCCCTGGCTGAAAGGCCCCTGACGGAGCGGATGAGGTCTCTGGCCACGTGAATCTCCGCTATTCCGAAGGAAAGGATGTCACGCACAATGTCGTCGAGACTGCTGAAGGCCACATCGATGAAATCGAATCTGCCAATCGAGGAATACCGATGCAGTATTTCTTGATATACCTCCACATCTGTAACGAACTCCGAGAAATTTCCTCGGAGTCGGCTTAATGCTGAGATAGCGCGTTCCTTGTTTGGGTGGGGAGCTCCCACCAAATACATTGGGACGTTGGAATCTACGGAAATCACTCCTCAAAATACCCGTTGTCAAGATATCCCGACTCGATTTCCTTTAGCATCTGCTCAATGTCCGCAGTGGGACCATTGAATTCTGCCGCCTCTTTGATTGCCTGTAACATCGCCTCCGTAGCTTCTGGAGCTTCCCTTACCGCCTTGCGTAAGGTCTCATCGATCCATTCCTCAACCGTTATCTGACGTATCTTGGAGATACCCTTTATTTTCGCGTAGACCGTGGGACACAGATAGACCTGATACTGCTTTTTCCAATCGTCGATGGTATCCATAGATCGTAACTGTTCAGAGTTGATGAGACGAACGCCTGTGAAAGGCTGGGACAGGACCTTGCCCAAAGCTAAGTTGGCCTGTCGATGACGCTGCTTTCGGAGAAGATCCCCTCAAGTCTGAACAGTAACCATAGATCCTCTGCGTTCCGTCGGCTTTCCTTTACCATTGCAATAAGTATATCGGCCTGATACAGGACGGTAAACGACGGGCCAATAGGAGCGGCCATCGAATCTGCATCGGCTCATTGTTCTGGTATACAATAATTACCCGATGAAAGGCGACAAACCTAGGGCGACAGACGTTGAGGAGCAACCGTGAAACTGGGTTTCTTCGTAACCAACCAGTACCTGCCCGGCGAGTCGATGCCTGAGAAAATACAACACAGCGTCGAGCAGGTCGCTGCGGCCCGCAACGCGGGATTCAGCCTCATCGCAACGGGTCAGCATTACCTGGCCGCGCCCTACCAGATGAGTACGGTATTCCCCCTGCTTTCCCGCCTCGCCGCCGAGGCCGGGGATATGCAGGTGGCAGCCACGGTGCTACTGCTGCCGTTGCACAACCCGGTGGAGCTGGCGGAAAGCATCGCGACCCTGGACTGCATCACCAACGGACGGTTTGTGTTCGGCATCGGTCTCGGCTATCGCGAAGAAGAGTACACTGCCTTCGGGGTCAAACGTGAGGAACGTGTCGGTCGGATGAACGAGTCGCTGGACATCATCAAGCGGCTCTGGACCGAGGATGAACTGGAATACGAAGGGAAGTATTACACCATCCCCAGGACCCAGCTGATCACCCGCCCGGTGCAGCGGCCGCATCCACCCATCTGGGTGGCGGCGAACAATGACGTGGCCATCCGCCGAGCAGCCCGGTGGGGATACCCGTGGCTGATCAACCCGCACGCCACGGTGCCGATGGTAGCCGACCAGTGGACCCGCTACATCGCGGCGCTGGAGCAGGCGGGCAATCCTGTGCCGACGGACCTGCCCATGATGCGCGAGATGTACGTGTCGTCGGATCGTGAGACAGCATACATCGAGAGCCAGCCGTATTTAGAGGGCAAGTACGCCGCCTACGCAGCCTGGGGGCAGGACAAGGCGCTGCCTGGCGAGGAGTCGTTCACCGTCCCGTACCAGGACCTGGCCAAGGACCGGTTCCTGCTGGGTTCAACGGAGGACGTCGTATCGGAACTAAAGCGGTATTCGGAGGAGCTGGGCGTCAACATGATGATCTTCCGGATGCAGTGGCCCGGCATGCCGCAGGAGCAGGTGCTCAGGCAGATTGAACTGCTCGGCCGCGAGGTGATTCCGCAGGTGAAGGATCTGTAGGGCTGCCTGAGAGCACGTACGTGCTATCATTTTCGGGCCTATCCATCACAGGCATCGAACGGTGGACGCAATGACAACCGCTGCCGCAAAAATTCTCCCGTACAAGCAGGGAACCGAGATTGACTGGGCCAGTCTGAATTTCGACCCCGATCAGCTCAAAGAGCGTGACATGCTCCAAGACCCAGTTCTGCAGGAAATCGGGCACGTGCTTTCATCGCATTTCTTCTCCACCGGAAGACGCGGCGCCGACTTTTTCAGCAACGGCACCAACATCTGCTACGACCCTAACAACCTGAATGTCCGGGTCCAGCCTGACTACTACGTGGCGTTTGGAGTGGACGAGACCTCAATTCGGCGGCGACGCCTGTACCTCCCCTGGGAGGTCGGCAAAGCGCCGGAATTCGCGCTGGAGCTGGCCTCGGATACAACGTATCGCAACGACCTTCGGCTCAAACCGGGGATCTATGCCCGGATCGGCATCACCGAGTACTGGCGGTTTGATCCCACGGGCGGCGAACTGTATGGCGAACCCCTGTACGGTGGAACCCTGGTCGATGGGGAGTATCAGCCAATCCCGCTGACCACCGAGCCCGACGGAGTGCTCAAGGGGTACAGCGCAGTTCTTCAGGTCAGCCTATGTTGGATTGAAGAGGGCAATTGGCTGAGATTCTACGACCCGGCAACCGGCAGTTACCTGAGTACGCTGCCAGAACTTTATGCCGCCCTTGAAGCGGAGAGAGTGGACCGGGCGCTCGACCAGGCGCGAATTCGCCAATTGGAAGAAAGGTTACAACGCCTGGAGCCGGGGCAGTAGCTCTCCAGGCTTTGCCCGGACGTATTTCAAGAACAAGACAAGGAATAGATAGTGGTACCTCCCGGCGACATTGGCCCCATCCCCATCTGGGTCGGCGTTTACGTTCTCTTCCTGCTGGCGGCGGCAGCCGGGGGCTTCGCAATTTACCAGCGGGTGTTCCGGCTCGTGCTACAGGGCAGGGCAGAGGCGCGTTTCGATCGGCCCATGGAGCGTCTGACCGGCGCAATGGCCATTGTGCTGGGGCAGAAGAAGGTACTGCAGCGCGTGCCCTTCGGCGACTGGGCAGGACTGGGCCACGCGGCCATTTTCTGGGGATTCCTCACATTCATGCTGTCGTATGCCATATTCATCTTCGGCGCGGCAGCCTGGAAACCATTTCCGGAATGGCTGCTGACCGAGACCGGCGCGATGGTGTACAGCAGCTACCTGGACATATTGGCCGGAGTGCTGCTTGCGGTGCTGATATGGGCAATGGTGCGGCGCTGGGTGGTGAGGCCGCGCAGGCTCAGCTTCGATCTGACCCGCAACCCCGACGCGATCATCATTGTTGGCATGATTGCCGGGCTGATGGCCTCGACCATCCTCACGCACAGCTTCTACATTGCCGAGGGCGGAACCGGGCCCGAAGCCGATGTCCTGATAGGCGGAGCATTGGGCGGGCTGTTCGTAGACTGGGGGATCAGCGAGTCCGCTGCCAACGTGATGCAGGGGCTGTTCTGGTGGGTGCACTTTGCGATCATCCTGTTCTTTACCGTGTATATACCGTTTTCAAAGCACATGCACATGGTGGCCGCACCAATCAACGCCTTCTTCCGCACGCTGGACTCGCGGGGCGCCCTTC
Organism: Dehalococcoidia bacterium; assembly: GCA_965219395.1. Lineage (GTDB taxonomy): Bacteria > Chloroflexota > Dehalococcoidia > Lucifugimonadales > UBA3495 > VXOI01. Next base: position 1,093,312 of record CBDCNN010000002.1, on the reverse strand, counting down.
CGGCAATGGACCTAGAGAACGCGGAGCGTTTCGGGGCGTCGCGGGTGCAGGACTTCACGTGGAAGCAACTGCTGGACGGGTATGCATGCGCGGTGTGCGGCCGATGCTCAGACGTGTGCCCGGCCAACATTACGGGCAAGCTGTTGTCGCCGATGCACATCGTGGAGAACCTAAAGGACCACATGATCGAGATTGGCCACCAGGGGGCGCGAGATGCCGAGCACGTCGAGCCTTCGCCAATTCTGAACAACGCAATTCCCGAGTCTGCTATCTGGGACTGCCTGAACTGCGGCGCCTGCATGGAGGAATGCCCGGTGACGGTGGAGCACGTGCCGACAATCATGGACATGCGGCGCTACATGGTGCTCGAGGAGTCCAACGCCCCGGAAACTGCGATGAACGCTCTGATCAGCCTGGAGCAGCGGGGGCATCCGTGGCGAGGCACGCAGTTCTCACGCACGGACTGGGCGGAAGGGCTGGAAGTGCCAACGCTGGCGGAAAACCCGGAGGCGGAGATCCTGTTCTGGGTGGGCTGCACACCGGCGCTGGAGCAGCGCAGCCAGGCCATCGCCCGCTCCATGGTAAAGGTGCTGAAATCCGCTGGCGTAAATTTCGCGATTCTCGGCGACGAGGAGACCTGCACGGGCGACCCTGCGAGGCGCATGGGGAACGAATATCTATTCCAGATAATGGCCGCCCAGAACATAGAGACGCTGAACAGTTACAATGTGAAGAAGGTGGTGACCATCTGTCCTCACTGCTTCAACACCATGAAGAACGAATACCCGCAGCTGGGCGGCGAATTCGAGGTGTTGCATTACAGCCAGTTCGTAGACGGCCTGATCAAGGGTGGCAGAATCAAGCCGGTCAAGATGATGGATGTGACGGTCGCCTACCACGACTCGTGCTTCCTGGGGCGGCACAACGGCGTTTACGATGAACCTCGTAACGTGGCCAAGGCTATACCGGGACTCAAGCTGGTGGAGATGGAGGGCCGTTGCCGTCAACGCGGGTTCTGTTGCGGGGCTGGCGGCGGACACATGTGGATCGAGGAAAGCCAGGGTCAGCGGGTCAACCATGCCCGCACGGAGCACTTCCTGGAGACACAGGCGCAGACGGTTGGGGTTTCCTGTCCCTTCTGCCTGCAGATGATGACCGAGGGAATCCAGGCCAAAGGGCTGGCCGGAGAGAAGGAATCCAAGGACGTCCTGGAGCTATTGTCGGAAAGCCTTGAAACTTAGGTGCTCCATTGGGAGCGCCCAGGCAAGGCGGGACTCTGAGGCCGGAATTGCGGGAGGTTACGGACAATGCCGCCTATTGATCAAGTAACCATAATCCGAAGATGCAGCGTGTGCACCACTGAAATCGAGACCATGACGGTCAAGAAAGACAATATGATGCTTTCGTCGAAGGCGCTGGTCTGGTGCCCGAGCTGCGAGGAGGAACACCCGGAGCGCCGCGACATTGCCGACCGGCTCGACACCATCAAGCAGGAGCAGGACTCGTACCCACCCTCACATTTAGCGGTGCCCTTCGGTGCGCCGCCGGTGCGCTGATATGACGGAACAGCACGACGAAACTCAAGAACGGCCGCCAGTGGCGCTGGTGTTGACCGGCAACCTCTTCTTTATACCTCGAATCGAGTCCGCCGCCATGCGCTCCGGGATGGAGGCTGTATACGGCAACTCCGCTGCCGGTCTGCTGAAATCTACTGCGGGTCGTGATGTGGCGCTGGCCCTGGTGGACCTCGAAACGGATGAGGATGCGTGGGTGGAAGGAGTATCCCTTCTGTCATCCGCGCTCAAGGTCGAGGGAGAGCCATCAACCCCGGTGATCGCGTATGGTCCCCACGGCGACGCCGATACCCTGCGGAAAGCGCGGGCGCTGGGTTGCGATGCGGTGCTGACCAAGCGGGATTTCTCGTCCAGGCTGCTGGAGCTGCTGAAATCCAGGGGCCAGGCTGCCATCGCGCCATAGGTATTCGTCAAGTCGTCTATGTTCTGGAGTTGGGCCGAAAAGCGGTTCGTGTTCTTTCCTGAATCGGAGGTTGCTGGGGATCCGGCCCAAGCAGGACTTCGATTCGAGGACGTGTACCTGACAACGGACGATGGTCTGAGGCTCCACGGCTGGTTCCTGCCAGGACCGCCTGGCGTTGCTGGCCCCAATACCCAAACCTGGTTGTGGTTCCATGGCAACGGCGGCAACCTTGGGACGAGGGTTGGCCAACTGGAGCGGGCGCATCACCTGCTCGGCGTCAACCAGTTTATCTTCGACTATCGGGGTTACGGCAACAGCGAGGGACATCCGTCGGAGCGAGGCACCTACATTGATGCCCGGGCCGCCCTGAATTACCTCAAGCACCGGGAAGGCACAAACCCGGAACGCATCGTCTATTTCGGCCATTCCCTCGGTGCCGCGGTGGCGGTTGAGTTGGCAGCCGACCACCCTCCAATGGGGATTGCTCTGGTGGCTCCCTTCTCGTCCATAGGTGATATGGCAGGCCTGACCGTCCCTTTCCCCTTGGTGGGCTGGCTGGTACGGGGCCACTACGACTCTGTGAAACACATCCCCAAGGTTCACGCGCCACTGCTACTGCTGCACGGGCAGCTGGACGAAATCGTGCCTCACTGGCAGGGCATAAAGCTGTACCGTGCCGCGAACCGGCCCAAGCGCTTCGTAACGCTCCACGGCGCCTCCCACAACAATGCGCATCACGTGGCAGGACACATCATTGCGAGGGCCCTGGTGCAGTTCCGAAACGGCCTGGCAGTGGGCGACGTAGCTCCGGGCTACACACCACCTATAATCTCGCTCTGAATATCCAGGATCTCGGCGTCGAACCGGGAGCGCTCCACGTAATCCAGCACGGCGGAGAGCACGGAATCCGCGTGGCCACGGTCGTTGCTCACGCAGGAGATTCCCAAGGTAAGGCGTTGCCGCAGGTCGGCGTCCTCAACCTCTGCCACGGCCACGTTGAAACGGTTACGAATACGGTCAGAGAGCGACTTGGCAATCTGGCGCTTTTCCTTGAGGCTCGATGCTTCAGGAAGGTGGAAAGTCAGCTTGCATATTCCGACGTGCATCACAGCAATTGGCCGTCCGAGGAATTTTCGGGTGCAGTGGAGGACATCCCTTCTCCATAGCGGTGGCACCTGAAGTTTGGTCGGGGGAAAAATATATGGCATTTATATTATAATTGTATCTACTGCGAATTGCGCCCTCAGTTGACGCTGGTTGGCAGAAAAAGCAGATGCCCTATGGTCGGTGTCTCGATGTCCACAGATTTTTCGCGGTCAGAAGTGCCGGAGGTTGTCGTAAGCCGACTGCCCCAGTATTTGCGCATTCTCAACCGCCTGATGGAAGACGGGATCACCGTGGTGAGCTCGCAGCAACTGGGCGAAAAATTACAGGTAACGCCGGCGCAGATCCGCAAAGACCTGAGCTATTTCGGCCGTTTTGGAAAGCAAGGTCGCGGGTACAGCGTTAACGACCTCCTGGAGAGGCTGCGCCAGATACTGGGTGTAAACGCTTTTTGGAACGTTGCCGTGGTTGGGGTGGGCAGGCTAGGGCGGGCGATTGTCAACTACCCAGGCTTCACGCCGGATGGGTTCCACCTCGTCGCGGCATTCGATGTGAACAATAACGTGATAGGCAGCGATGTGGGCGGGCTGACGGTGCACTCTCTGGATGACCTGAGACGAGTAGTTGCAGAACGGAAAATCAGCATCGCCATCGTGGCAGTCCCGGTTTCCCACACCCAGGAGGTTGTGGACCAACTGGTGGCATGCGGGATCCGGGCCATTCTCAACTACGCGCCGATCATCCCACATGTCCGGGAGGGAGTGAAGATTCGCAATATAGACCCAGTTCTTTCGCTCCAGTCCATGACTTACTACATCAACAGCTCCAACGACGAATGAGGGCAACAAGAATCCCCTCCAGAACAGGAGGGGATTTTATTTCCTGCTACTCTCCCTGAGAGACAAGAGGCAGGCGGGACATCTACCCCGAACTCACCGATGGGGGCAACTGTCCCGAACCAGCCCTTGGACGGCGTCGCCGAACAGTGTCCAGGCGAGCCTGGGCCCTACGCAGCGAGGTAAGGGCGCGCTCCAATTGCATTTCCTCGGGCCGGTTGGCGATACGTTCCTGAGCGCGGCGCATGGCCTCCGCTGCCCGCTCCTCGTTAATCTCTTCGGAGCGCTCGCAGGCATCGGCCAGGATGATCACGCGGTCTCCCAGCACCTCCATGAATCCGCCACTAATCGCGAAGTGGCTATCCGCCCCGTTCCTGCGTATGGTCAGTTCACCCGGCTGAAGAATGGTCATCAGGGGGGCATGCCGCGGAAGAATGCCCAACTGGCCATCGATACCCGGGGCCATAACCATGTCGACTTCTTCGCCGTAGACCTGGCGTTCGGCAGTAGTGATTTCCAGCATCATCGGCATGGCTGTCCGTTACCCCTGTGCCCTAATGCCTTCGGCCTTTTCGATTGCCTCATCAATGGTTCCAACCATGTAGAAAGCCTGCTCCGGGAGGTCGTCGTGCTGGCCCCCGAGGATTTCCGAGAAGCCACGGACCGTTTCCCGGAGGGGCACATACTTACCGGGCTGGCTGGTAAACGTCTCGGCCACGAAAAATGGCTGGGTCAGGAAGCGCTGAATCTTGCGAGCGCGGAACACGGTGAGCTTGTCCTCTTCGGACAGCTCCTCAATTCCGAGGATGGCGATGATGTCCTGCAACTCCCGGTAGCGCTGAAGCACCTGCTGCACGCCGCGAGCCAGCCGGTAGTGCTCCTCGCCAACAATTCGAGGCTCGAGAATACGTGAGTAGCTGGCCAGCGGGTCAACCGCCGGGTACAGGGCCTGGGCCGCCAGCGAACGCTCCAAGGACACGACGCCATCGAGGTGGCCGAAGGTGGTGACGATGCCGGGGTCGGTGTAGTCGTCGGCTGGCACGTAGATGGCCTGGAATGAGGTGATGGAGCCGCTCCGGGTGGAGGTAATCCGCTCCTGCAAGGCGCCCATCTCGGTGCTGAGGGTGGGCTGGTAACCCACCGCCGACGGCATACGTCCGAGGAGTGCCGACACTTCCATTCCTGCCAGGATGTAGCGGTAGATGTTGTCGACGAAGAGCAGCACATCCTGGTTCTGCTCATCGCGGAAATACTCGCTCATGGTCAGCCCGGTCAGGCCGATACGGGCACGAACCCCAGGGGACTCATTCATCTGGCCGAACACCAGCACGGTGCTGGATAGCACCCCGGAGTCCTGCATTTCGTGCCAGAGGTCATTGCCCTCGCGAGAACGCTCGCCCACGCCCGCGAATACCGACACGCCCTGATGGACCGCGCCGATGTTGCGGATGAGTTCCTGGATGATCACGGTCTTGCCGACGCCGGCCCCGCCGTAAGCCCCGATCTTGCCGCCCTTCATAAAGGGGGTGATGAGGTCGAATACCTTGATGCCGGTCTCCAGGATTTCGACAGAGGGGCTCTGGTCGTCGAAGGTCGGTGGATCGCGGTGGATGGGCCAGCGCAAGGGGGTCTCCACCGGTCCCAAGTTGTCCAACGGAGTGCCCGTTACGTCAAAGAGCCGACCTAGAGTCTCCGGTCCCACAGGCACGGAAACACGCTCGCCCGTATCGGCCACTTCGACGCCGCGGGCCAGGCCGTCCGTCGCGCCGAGGGCAAGGCAACGTACCCAGTTGTTGCCGATGTGCTGCTGGACTTCCAGCACGAGACGCTCGCCGTTGTTGTCCGCCACAACTGCATCAAAGAGATTGGGCAACTCATCGGCGGGGAACTCGATGTCAACAACGGTACCGATTACCTGAACGATTTTGCCGGTGGCCATATCATTCTCCTGAGGCCGGAATGGGAGCCATCTTCGAGAGCTAGGCTCTCAGGTACAAGGCTCGCGGGTCAATCGAAATTGCTTCGTTATCCATGTCCAGGGTGATTTTGAACTTCTGCATCATGTCAGCGCCGATTATAAGTTCCTCGGCTAAATCTTCGGCGATATAGAACATGTAAACCAGTGGGGTACCGTCAACGTCAACTGCCAAATTAATAACCTGCTCAACAGTAAAAGTTTCCTGTCCGTTGGCCATCATGAATCGTATCGGAACCGGGGACGCGTCTATGTTCCCGAGAGGCTCGGCGATGTCTCTCCGCACGAAGGAGGCTCCTGAACCGGTATCGTACAAGACCCGGACAGTGTCGCTTCGGTGATTTCCGATTACGTTATATTCCTTGACTATGATGCCCATGGCTAAGCCCGCAGATACAGCGCGCGCGGGTCAATCGAAATTGCTTCGTTATCCATGTCCAGGGTGATCCTGAACCTCTGCATCATATCCGAGCCGATAACAAGCTCTTCAGCCAAATCGTCAGCTACGTAAAATGTGTGCTTCAGGATGGTTCCGTCCACTTCTAAATCCAAGTGGATGATCTGATCCACGACGAAGTCCTGACTGGCATCGGCCAACATGAACCGAATTGGAGTTGTAGTCGTCAAGGTATCGCCCAAGATATCCGCAATATCCCGCCTGACGAAGGATGATCCCGCTCCCGAGTCGTACAGTGATCGCACCGTGTCGCTGCCGCGAGGTCCCGTGACTGTGTATTCCTTGACTATGATGCCCATGGCGCTAGCCCTCCAGCACTGCCATGCCGCCCATCAGGTCGAGGAGTTCGTTGGTGATACTCTCCTGGCGCAGCTTGTTCATCACCAGGGTGAGGTCTTCGCCGAGTTGCTTGGCGTTGTCGGTGGCGTTGCGCATCGCGACCATCCGAGCAGACTGCTCGCTGGCGATGGACTCCAGCAGGGCGTGGTAGATCTGCATCTCCACAAACCTGGGCAGAAGCCTCTGCAATACCACGAGGTTGTCCGGCTCGTAAATGTAGCCCACTCGCTCCGCCCCAGTAAGTTCCGAAGGAGTAATGGGAAGCAACCGCTCCACCACCGGGGTCTGCGACAGGGTTGAATTGAAGCGGGTGTAGGCCAAGTAAACCTCGTCCGCTTCGGCTTCGGCATAGGTGTCGACCAGCATGTCGGAAATGGCGACGGTATCAAACAACGTTGGCGTCTCGCCCAGATCTGTAAACACCGCCCTCAGATCGCTGCCGGAGCGCACCATGAAATCCCGGCCCTTCCGGCCCACGGCAACGACCTGGACCGGGACATTCTGGTCCAGCATGAACTGGCCCACGCGGCGGTTCAGGTTGGCGTGCATGCCGCCGCACAATCCACGGTCAGGGCTGATAACAAGCACGGCAATCCGCTCCACCGGTCGAACTTGCAACAGCGGCTGAGAAGCGGAGGCGTCGTCAGAGGGTTGCGCAGCCAAGTGGGCAATTACGTCCTGGATCTTTTCGGAATAGGGACGGCCCTGCAAAACCGCGTTCTGGGCACGCCGCATCTTGGACGCCGCAATGAGCGACATGGCGTTGGTGACCTTTCCGGTGTTCTCGACGCTTCGGATGCGGCGGCGTATGTCTCTGACGCTGGGCATTCTTTGTGTTTTTCCCTCGTATTTCCCGTCTGATCAGGTGAGGTCCAAGTGAGAAACCTGCTTCCTAGATTCCGAAGCTTCCTAGATTCCGAAGGTGGACTTGTAATCGGCGATCACCTGATTCAGCTTGGCCTCTGTCTCGTCGGTGATGTCGAGGGTTTCCGAAATGCTTTCGAGGATGTCCGGGTGACTGCTGGACACGTGGCGCAGCAGGCCGTCCTCAAACTCCCCGGTGCGCTCCAAGGGCACATCCCCCATGGATCCTGAGTTGACGGCGAAGAGGATCACCACTTCCTGGTTCAGGGGCAAAGGCGCGTACTGGGCCTGCTTCAGCACTTCGGTAGCGAGTTGGCCCCGAGCCAACTGTGCCCTTGTGGCGGCATCGAGGTCGGCGGTGCCGAACTGGGCGAAGGTGGCAAGTTCGCGGTACTGGGCCAAGTCGAGCCGGAGACGGCCCGCCACCTTGCGGATGGCGCGGGTCTGCGCCGCACCACCAACGCGGGACACCGAGAGACCCACGTTAACCGCGGGCCGGATGCCGGCGTTGAACAACTCCGACTCCAGGTAAATCTGGCCATCGGTAATGGAAATGACGTTGGTCGGAATGTATGCCGACACGTCGCCTGCCTGGGTCTCGATGATGGGCAGGGCGGTGATGGAGCCGCCACCGTGTTCCTCGTCCAGCCGGGCTGAACGCTCCAGCAGGCGGCTGTGCAGGTAGAACACGTCTCCCGGGTAAGCCTCGCGGCCAGCCGGCCTGCGAAGCAAAAGCGACATCTGGCGGTAGGCCCAGGCGTGCTTGGTCAGGTCGTCGTATACGATGAGCACGTCCTTGCCCTGGTCCATGAACTCCTCCGCCATGGCACAGCCGGCATATGGCGCCAAGTATTGCAGCGGAGCGGAGTCGGAGGCACCGGCGGTAACGATGATAGTGTGGGCCATGGCGTCCGCCTCTTCCAGCGAACTCACGACCTGGGCGACCTTCCCCTGCTTCTGGCCGATAGCGACGTAAATACAGATGAGGTCCCCGCCCTTCTGGTTGATAATGGAGTCAATGGCGATGGCAGTCTTCCCCGTGGAACGGTCTCCGATGATAAGTTCACGCTGGCCGCGTCCGATGGGAATCATCGAATCGATGGCCTTGATGCCTGTCTGGACCGGGGTGTCCACAGACTGGCGCACCACGACGTTGGGTGCCACGGTCTCGGCGGAGCGGGTGCCGCTGGTATTTACGGCGCCCTTGCCGTCGAGCGGGCGGCCCAAAGGATCGACCACACGGCCGATGAGGCTATCGCCCACCGGTACCTCGATGATACGTCCGGTAGAGCGAACCCGATCGCCTTCCTTTACGGTGTTCGGATCGCCAAGAATGGCGGCGCCCACCAGGTCCGCTTCGAGGTTCAGCGCCAGCCCAAGAACGTCGTTGCCAAAATCCAGCAACTCATTGGAGCGGACACCCTGCAGGCCCTGGATGCTGGCAATACCGTCGCCCACCTGAACAACGGTACCAACGTCCACCAGGGCCAAGTCGCCGCCGAACTCTTCGATCTGGCGCTTAATCAGCGAAACTATATCCAGTCCCCTGGTAGCCATATCAGGCTCTCCTTGCCGGGTAAATTAATTCAACACTACGGAAACATTTAAGTCCGGACCGGGAATACAACGGAGATCGCTCCCCGATTATACCCCCGTTTCCGAACCCGAAAGCCAGGACACTAGCGAATGCCGAGGCTCAAGCGTTCGCGCAGTCCGTTCAAGCGGGCCCTGGCGCTGCCGTCCAGCAGGCGGTCGCCAATCTGAATTACCAGACCACCCAGTATTTCCTCATCAACCAGGGAAGTCACCACCACCTCGCGGCCGATAAGACCGGCAACGAATTCCGTGATGCGTTCGACCTCGGAAGAATCGAGAGGAACAGCGGTCGTCACTTCGACTCGCTGCCGTCCCTCCATCTGATCCTGCAACTGGGCGTACTCATTGCAGGCTTCGGGAATTGCGTCTACCAAACCACGGGCGACGAGAAGGTCCACCATGTTCCGGACAAGCGGCTGAACGTCGGACAAGACCGCTTCCGTTGCACGGCGCTTATCATCCGCGGACACACCAGCGTGCCTCAAGAGGGCGCCGAATTCGGACTCCGCGAACGCCTGGGCCACAAGGGCCATGTCCTGCCCCCATTGGTCGACGGCGCCCTGTTCCCGGGCCAGCTCGAATATAGCCTGACCGTATCGCTTGCCCGAAACATTCTGCGCCATCGGTCAGCTAACCCCTTCGCAGGCTTTCGCCTTCTTCCAACACCTGGGTTATCAAGTCCTCGTGGGCCTGACGGTCCAGGGAGCGCCGCACGACGCGTTCAGCGGCGGTGATTGCCAGTTCGCCGAAGTTGGCGCGGACCTCCTCGATAGCGGCATCCCGCTCCCGCTGAATGTCGGCCTGAGCCCTGGATACGAAGTTCTCCGCTTCTCCCCTGGCCCTTTCCATTTCCTCAGCACGGAATCGTTCGGCCGTCTCGCGGGCCTGATCCATTATGCGCTGAGACTCACGGCGAGCCTCCACCAATTGCTCCTCAACGGCAGCCTGGGAGGATGCGGCCGCCTCGCGTGCTCGCTCGGAGGCCTCCAGGCTTTCCCGGATTCGATCCGCCCGCTGGTCCATCAACCTGAGGATAGGCTTGTAGGCGAATAGGAACAGCAACCCCAGAACCAGCAGGAAGTTGACGAGGTAGACCAGCAGGCTGGGGAGGTGAACTCCCAGCGTTTCCATAATTTCGTCCTAACCTGTGCTAGAAGATGAAGCCGATCATAATCGTGGCGACCAAGGCGTAGATGCCCAGCGCCTCGGCAAACGCGATGCCCAGGATCATGTTGGTTTGGATGTTTCCAGTGGCCTCCGGGTTGCGGCCGATGGCACTCATGGCCGCCGCTCCGAGGATGCCGATACCAATGCCCGGGCCAATCAGCCCCAAGCCAATGGCGATGCCGGCGCCCAGCAGCTTGGCTGCGTCCGCTTCAATCTGGGCCAGCGGTAGACTCAACAGTGCCGAAAGGATTTCCATTTTCCCTCCTTGGGTAATTCCTTAGTATGTGTTGTGTCGAACGATCTAGTCCTGTCGTGATGCGTAGATTGCGAATATGCCGCCCAAAGCTGCTGCGGCAATCCCAAGGGTTCCAATCACCATTGCCAGTACGATGACTTCCATTGCTTCTTGCCCCTCTCGTAATCTCCCCCTCCCGAAGGAAAGGGTTGGAGCCTGCTCCCGCCACTGCGGGAACCTTGCGTCTCTCGTCCTCTAGTGATGTTCCTCGTGTCCCTCGTGCTCGTGGGCCGTCATAGCGATGGCCGCGAATACCAGCGTCAGGCCGGCGAAAATCAGTCCCTGAATGAGACCGACGAGCAATTCGAGCCCATATACGCCCACCGTGGCTACGAAGGGCACCAGGAATGCCGACATCAGTACCAAAATCTCCCCCGCCGTCATGTTCCCGAACAGACGGAAGGTGAAACTGATCAACCGGACAAACTCGCTGAATGCCTCAAGCGGGCCGACGAAGAAAAAGTCCAGGAGGCCCTGGAAGGCGTCCAGCAGCCTGAACTGGAACAGCGCGCTCATGCCAGCCGCCAGGCTTCTTACACGGACGAACTTGCCGAAGTAACCGATGCCCAGCATCTTTATTCCAAGGAATTCGACGAACACAAAGGAAACTATCGCCAGCGCCAGCGGCATGTTGATGTCCGTTCCTGCCGGGCGGAGGAGGTGGATTTCGACTTTACCGTCGGTTAAGAAGCCCAAAGCAGGATAGAAAGGCAGGAGCCCGATCCATGCGTTGATGACAACAAACAGGAAGATGCTGGCGATTACCGGGAACAGCATCCGGGAGCGGCCGGGGCCAACGGTGCCTTCGACGAAACGGAGCAGGGCCTCGATGACTATTTCACAGAAGTTCTGGAGCCGTCCCGGGACGAGGCTGGCACGCCGGGCGCCCAGCACGAACAGCAACACCAAGAGGATGCTGGCGACCCAGCAGGAGAGGAGGGTGTTGGTGACGATGAAGTTGGTACCCAGGAAGGGGCCCTCATCCAACAGCTCCTTCTCATGGTCGTCCAGCTTGCTTTCGCCGTACTTGTGCTTCGTGTGCTCGGCGTGGAGGAAATCCGTGTAGTGGTCGCGGGAGCCGCCCGGGGCAACCACCTGCGGGGGAAGGTGGACCGCGGGTTTGTTGACAAATGGCCCCTCTGCGGTCTTACCGGCTGCCTTGTCCTCCGGAGACTGGACCAAGCCAGCGCCGATGGCTCCAGTGATGAGCCCGGCGACAGAAAGGGCCAGGACAAAAAGCAGTCCGCCTACCAGCAAGCGCTTGTTCACGAGGATTGCTCTCCATCGGAACCGGAACTGCCGGGTGTTGAATTGTTGTTAAAGAGAGGAAGAACCATTTTGTAGAGACCGTAAAAAGCCGCCACCGTACCGATTAGGACTCCCAGCAGGGTGAAGAGTGGCGTGAGGCCTGAAAGCCTGTCCAGCCAGATGCCGCCAACTGCGCCCACGACTATGCAGATGGCCACGTACCAGCCCAATCCCAAGAGTCGCAGCGCTATGAGCCGTCCATCCATACAACCGCTCAAACGGCACGGATATTATCACTGGCCGTGGTGGAAGTCAATACGATTTTCGTCATGGGACGCCCTCCCCAACCGAAAATGGCCGTCGCCGGGAACGCTGCCAGAAACCCCTTCGCCCGAAAAGCAAATACGGCCCCGGGAGGCTACGTCGGGGCCGCATTTTATCAACCTCTTGGCTGAGGAAACTATCTATTTTCGAAATCTTCCAAGTCCAGGGAGTCAATGAAGTCGGTGAAGGCGGACATACCTTCAAGCTCTTCCTCCTTCACTTCCGTTCGCTGCTCGATTGGCGGTTGCACAGCCTCGCCTTCCTCAGCGGGCTTGCCTTCCTTGTCAAGATGAATCCCGGCCTTATCAAGCACAGCCTCATTGGCGAAAATGGGCACCTTGGCCCGTACAGCCAAGGCTACCGCGTCGCTGGGGCGACAGTCGATGTCTTCGCTGCCACCGTTCACCTCAATGGTGATCGTGGCAAAGAAAGTATCGTTCTGCAGGTCATTTACGAGGATATGCTTGATTGAGCCGCCCAACTTGTCGATGACCTCACGGAGGAGGTCATGGGTCAAGGGGCGAGGCACGCTCAGATCCTGCAACTTGACCGCGATTGCGTCTGCCTCCGCCGGACCAATCCAGATGGGGAGGTAGCGATCGGAGTCGTTTTCGCGGAGAATTACGACCCTTTGGTAATTCATCGGGCTCACCCGGATGCTGTCAACAGTCATCTGTTTCATTAGCTGCGCCTCCGAATAAGCCGTGAGTATGGAAAAATTGTATTCCTGTGCCAAATTCCATGTCAACCCAGCCGGTGGCGGACGAAGGCTGGTAAAAGCCTCTGAGGAGTACGTTCAACCCCGGCAAACGGCAGGGGCAACCGAATTCAGGCTGCCCCTGCGCTGGCCGTCTGGTCTCTCCCGGCGAATGCAGCACTGTGGAATTAGCCAGGCTGCGCTCCGCCTCGTGGCGGGTATGAATCCAATGACGGTTCCATTAGAAACTGTCTTTCCGTTCTAACGAACGGGTTCCGGGTCGCCGAAATATTGCGTAGTCAGGGTGGCAGTTGCCGGACCCGACAGAACGTCGATGCCCCGGCGCACTGCGGAAGTAATGGTGTTCAGCTCCTGCTCCAGGGTGCGCAGGCTACGCAGCGCATAGGCGTCGGCGTCGGAGCGGTTGGCCTCGGACTGCTGTTCGGCCTGTTCGATCATCCGGCGGGACCGGTCTTCGGCGTCACGCAACAGAGTGGCGGCTCGCTGCTCGGCCTGCATCAGAATATCGTGCTTGTCCACGCGCTCCCGGTAGTCATCCTCGGCCTGCGACTTGGTGCGGCGGGCGTCGGTCTGGGCGAGGTTGAGGATGTGATCCCTCTGAGCCAGGACTTCCTCAGCCGCCCGAATTTCCTTCGGCACGGTCAAGCGGAGCTGGTCCAACAACTCCATGGCCTTGGTCCGTTCAATCAGGATCTGGCCACCGGCTCGCGCAGCCTTGCTGGTGTCGATGAGAGTCTCCAGTTTGTCGATGACGTTTATGATATCGATGATAACCCCCTCTCCCGGTCACTACCCTTAAACGACCGGATTTTCGAATTTCGAATACAGTGCTTCCGCCACATTGGGTGGGACCATCTCCCTGATGTCTCCGCCTAGCCTGGCAACCTCCTTCAAAAGACTGGCGCTCACGAACACGTAGTCCTGTGAGGTCATAAAGCAAACCAGATCCACGTCAGGCTCGAGTTTGCTGTTCATGAAGGCCATCTCGAATTCGTACTCAAAGTCATACCCGCTACGGAGTCCCCTTACCACGACACCCGCGCCAATCTCCCTGGCGTACCTAACGGTAAGCCCGGAGTATTTCACCACCCGCACGTTGGATAGATGAGAACATGCCTGCTCAAACAGCTGGAACCTTTCGTCAGTGCTGAAAAGCAGGCTTTTGGACGGGGTGTCGTAGACACCTACGACCACCTCGTCGAACAGCTTGGCGGCCCTCGCGGTAATGTCCAGGTGCCCCACCGTTACGGGATCGAAACTCCCGGGATATAACGCTATTACCATTCCTGTCCCACAGCGACTCCGGATACATCTCCGGACGAATTTGCCATCTCGTTGAGATAAAAGGACACTGAGTTGTCTCCGTATTGCCGGAAAACCGTTCGCCTTAATTTTCCGTAGGCCGACCTGAGTTCAGTCTGCCTGGAATGCCCCGCAACGACCACTGCATTCTCGGTGAGCAACCCCGGCTGTCGAGCTATTCCCTCCAGGACACCATGGAACTCCCCTATTCGATACGGAGGATCCAGCAATATCAGACTGTAGCCCCCGGACAAGGCTGGAAGTGCCCGGATTGCATCGGCCTGACGGACCTGCCCAACAGACCCAAACCCGACGCTGGACAGATTTTCGCGGATGACGGCGCACTGCCGCCGGTCGCGCTCGACGAAATCGGCCCACGCGGCACCCCGGCTCAGCGCCTCGATGCCGAGGCTGCCGGTGCCCGCAAACAGATCCAGCACTCGCTCGTCGCGATATTGTTCGTCGTCCAAAATGTTAAAGATTGCCGCTCTGACACGCTCGGTGGTGGGCCTCACACCAGAAACTACCGCCCCTTTCAGGCGTCTTCCACGAGCCTCACCACCACCTACACGCATGATTCGAACAAATAGAAATTATACTGGCCGAACTTCAATTTTCATACCAAGTATACAACAGAATTTAAATAAATTTAAGAAATTATACAGAAATAAACCTTCCGTAACCTAGCCCAGGGCAACCGCATTATGGGGAATGCCCTCTCCAATTCCGTAACGAAAATGGCTCGTGAGCTAGCCGGATTTAGTTGACGCTCAACAGGGGCTGTGCTAACATCCGCACCATGGCGAAACGTTGTCGCGGCGCCGACATTTGGACTTCCCTCCACAAAGCAGACCCGCCTCAAGGCCGCACATCCCAATTGCTGTGTGCGGCCTCAAGCCCAGGCAAACGGGACGGCCGGACGAAATAGGGGACCACAATTCAGATGAGCTTCAGCCAGCATCTGGCCGGCTTTGCCCCCGACAAGGACACGGTGCTTACCGTCGGCGTATTCGACGGTGTCCATCTGGGCCACAAGTACCTACTCGAACAACTGATTGATTTTTCCTCTCCTACCTGCATCTCATCGGTAATTACCTTCTCCAACCGTCCGATCACAGTGTTCCGGCCGGGCACGTTCCCCAGCTACCTTACCACGCCGGAACATAAGATTTCCTTGCTGCGAGAAGCTGGAATCGATCTGGTCGTTCCTCTGGAGTTCACCGAAGAACTGTCGCAAGTGACCGCGCGGCAGTTCGCCGAATTGCTGAGCGGAACCTTGAGGATGAAGGGGCTGGTACTGGGCCCGGATTCAGCACTGGGTAAGGGAAGAGAGGGAGACCTGGCGTTCATGCAAGCGGAGGGCGAGCGGCTGGGCTTCTGGGTGCGCTCCGTAGAACCCCTGGAGATCAACGGCCAGCCCGTAAAGAGCCGGGTAGTCCGAGAGGCACTGGTTGCAGGCGATGTTTCTCGGGGAGCCGGGCTGCTGGGGCGAAACCACACGCTGAGCGGCACCGTGGTAGTCGGAGACCAGAGAGGCAGGACGCTTGGCTTTCCCACCGCCAACATCGACGTGTATCCCGGTTTGCTATGGCCGGGCGACGGCATCTACGCCACATGGGCGCACTTCGGCGGCAGTCGCCGCCTCTCTGCCACATCAATCGGCGTCAGGCCAACCTTTGGTCTCACCCAGCGGCTGGTGGAAGTGTATGTTATGGACTTCAGTGGAGATCTCTACGGTCAGCAGATGACCGTGGAGTTCGTGGAGAAGGTACGCAACCAGGAAACGTTCGCAGATATCGATGCCCTGATTGCGCGCATCGAGCAGGACGTTGCCGACTCCAGAACAGTGTTGGCCCAAGCCGGTTAGGCACCGCCGGAAAGTTGAGAGGATAGACGTTGCTCAGCCCCGAGACGCTGGACACCATCGTCAACCGCGGAGTTAGCGAGATCATCTCCCGCGAGGAGTTCGTTCGATTGTTGAACTCCGGGCGTCCTCTCAGGCTGAAAATGGGCTTCGATCCAAGCCGTCCTGACATCCATCTTGGACACGTGGTGGGCCTTCGCAAACTCCGGCAACTACAAGATCTGGGCCACCAGGTAATCCTGATTGTTGGCGACTGGACGGCACAGATCGGAGACCCCAGCGGGCAGTCGGCCACACGCCCCATGCTCACGCACGAGCAGGTCATGGAGAACGCGCAGTCTTACCTGCGGCAGTTCTTCAAGGTGGTGGATGAGGACCACACTCAGGTAATGCAACAGAGCGAGTGGTTTGGGAAGTTCACCCTCGCCGACGTCATCGGTCTGACGGGCAAGTTTACGGTTGCCCAATTCCTGCAGCGTGCCGATTTTGCCCAACGCTACGCTGAACAGCGGGCCATAGCCATAACGGAACTGCTCTACCCGTTGCTCCAGGCGTACGACTCAGTAGTTATCGAGTCTGACGTGGAGTTCGGCGGCACTGACCAGAAGTTCAATCTGCTGGTAGGCCGGGAGCTGCAGGGGATGATGGGCCAGACGCCCCAGCAATGTTTCATGATGCCCATTCTGGTAGGAACCGACGGCGTCCAGAAGATGAGCAAGAGTCTGGACAACTTCGTGGCCGTGGACGAGCGTCCCGAGGACATGTACGGCAAGATCATGTCTATCGGAGACAGCCAGATCGTCAATTACTACGAACTGCTGACCGATCTGTCGTCGTCCGGCCTGTCGGACTTGCGCAGCGATATGACCCAGGACTCGATTAACCCCATGGAGCACAAGAAGCGCCTGGCGTGGGATGTAACGAATCAGTTCCACGACCCAGCCTCGGCAGATGCCGCGCAGGCACACTTCGAACGGGTTGTGCAGGGCCGCAGCCTGCCGGAGGAGATTCCCGAGGTGTCCCTGGCGGATCTCAGAGAGAGGGAGGGCGCTCCGGACGGTGCCATAAGGGCCGACAGGCTGCTGGTAGCTGCCGGACTGGCTGCCAGCAATGCGGAGGCACGGAGACTTCTTACCCAGGGCGCAATCGAGCTAATGGCGGCATCGGGGGAGTCCATACGCCTCGACGACGACCGGGCCCAGATCAGTCCCTCCGCAGGCGACGTGTTGCGAGCGGGGCGCCGCCGGTTCGTCCGTGTCGTTGGTCCCTGACGGAAGTCATGTGGGCTCCTTGCATGATCTGCAAACTAGTGATCTGAGGACCCGTTACCGCTTTGCTGCCGTAAACGTTCGTTCTCGGCCCTGAGTTCCTCGATGGTCTGTTGCAGAGTCCGTATGAGCTCTGCTTGGCCATTACCTTGGCTGCCGCTGTTGCTCAAGGCGGCAACCATCAGCGTTATCAATTCCCGATGTCGTCTCTCCTCGTCTTGGCGGCGGCGCTCATCATCCTGGCGGCGGCGCTCCTCCTGTCGTTCCTCCTGTAGTCGACACGCTCTCAGGTCAAAATAGCTGGAAAGCATTTGCGGCACTCACAAAACAGCGGCCATTATGGCTGCGTAGGCTCCGGCTTGCAGGTAGGTGATGAGTGTCCACTCCCCCATTTCCGATATTATACTTTAACGGTTGGCAGACTAGCCGCCACACTGTGCGTTGACACCCGGCGCGACCCCTGACTAGACTTCCTCTGGAATTGGCCCCCCAAAGCGGCAGTAATCATCGCCGCTGCCGCTGTCAATTAGCAATCACGCGGACGTCTCGGAGGTATTCCCTTGACTACCGATCAGGAATCGCAGCAACTCGAACAACGCGTCGCCGACTGGCGCGCCCGACAGGACCCAGCGACGCAGCGCAGGCCGGAGTTCAGGACGCCTTCGCAATTGCCCGTGGAGCAAGTCTATACGGCCGTCGATTCAACTCGAGACGACGGGACGGATCTGCCGGGAGAGTTTCCCTACCTGCGAGGCATCCACGAGACGGGGTACAGGGGGCGCCTCTGGACTCTCCGGATGTTCGCCGGGTTTGGCAGGCCGAAGGAGACAAACGAAAGGTTCAAGTTCCTGTTGGAACAGGGACAGACTGGCCTCAGCGTGGCCTTCGACATGCCCACGCTGTACGGCTATGACACGGACGACCCTCGGGCCTATGGCGAGTTCGGGACTTGTGGCGTGGCGGTGTCGTCGCTGGCGGACATGGAGACGCTCTTTGACGGCATCAAGCTGGACCAAGTGACCACCTCGATGACCATCAACGCGCCGGCGGCGATCATCTGGGCAATGTACCTGGCCTTGGCAGAAAAGCAAGGGGCTTCGCTGGACAAGATCGGAGGGACCATCCAGAACGACATCCTCAAGGAGTACATCGCCCAGAACGAGTACATCTTTCCGCCACGGCCATCCATGCGGCTGGTCACCGACACGGTGGAGTTTGCCGCAAAGCACGTGCCGCGCTGGAACCCGATCAGCATCAGCGGCTATCACATCCGGGAGGCAGGATCCAACGCGGTGCAGGAGCTGGCCTTCACGCTGGCCGACGGGTTCGAGTATGTCCGTCACGCGCAGGAACGGGGTCTCAGCGTGGATGAGTTTGCCCCGAGGCTGAGCTTCTTCTTCAACGTGCACAACAATTTCTTCGAGGAGATAGGGAAGTTCCGGGCGGCCCGCCGCATCTGGGCGCAGGAGATGCGGGACACGTTCGGAGCGACCGACAGCCGCTCGCACAAGCTGCGCTTCCACGCACAGACCTCGGGACAGTCCCTAACCGCGCAGCAACCGGAAAACAACGTGGTGCGCGTCTCGCTGCAGGCTCTGGCGGCCGTCCTGGGCGGGTGCCAGTCGCTGCACACCAACAGCAAGGACGAGGCCTGGGCGCTTCCCTCGGAGGAGGCGGCCCTGCAGGCCCTGCGAACGCAGCAGATCATCGCCCATGAGACCGGCGTCACCGACACCGTGGACCCGCTGGGCGGCAGCTACTTCCTGGAGGTGATGACCAACCAGATGGAGGAGGGCAGCTACGATTATTTCCGCCGCATCGAGGATGTGGGCGGGGTGATACCCTCGCTGGAATCGGGGTTCCTGCAGCGCGAGATCGCCGAGGCGGCCTACATCTACCAGATGGAGGAGGACCGCAGGGAGCGCATCACGGTGGGCGTGAATGAGTACAACACCGGCGAGGAGGCCGACATTCCGTTGCTGCGGGTGGACCGGGAAGGCGAGCGGATGCAGATCGATGGCATCAACGAGGTGCGCCGGACTCGGGACAACCGGGACGTGGCGGAGAAGCTGCGGTCACTGGAGACCGCGGCCCGCGGCAGTGAGAACCTGATGCCTGCCCTGATCGACGCGGTGAAGTCTTACGCCACCCTTGGGGAAATGATGGACGTGTTCCGCGGGGTGTTCGGAGAGTACGAACCTTCCTGGGCGTTCTAGTGGGCGTTCTACAGACGGAATGCGGGTCGGCCAACCCAACGATCCGCCGCCCCTAACGGCAAAGGAATAGGCCCCGACTTGCGTCGGGGCCCTTGATTTGGCGGGTGCCACGCGAGGGGAGCTATTCGTCATCCTCGCGGATGCGCTTGGCTTCCTCGATGACCCTGGGCTCGAGGTTTGCAGGGACTGGCTCGTAGTGGTCGTATTCCATGGAGTAGGAGCCACGGCCCTGGCTGAGGGAGCGCAGGTCCTGGGCGTATCGAAGGAGCTCCGACTGGGGAACCTCTGCCTCGATGACGGTCACGCGATCCTCGGGGTTCATTCCCAGGATGCGGCCACGCTTGCCGTTGAGGTCGCTCATCACATCACCGGTATAGGCATCGGGCACGGTGACCGAGAGGCGCATGACCGGCTCCAGCAGGATGGGACTGGCGTCGCTGACGCCCCTCTTCAGTGCCTGGATGCTGGCAATCTCGAAAGACATTCCAGAAGAGTCAACGGAGTGGAAGCTGCCGTCGTAAAGAACGGCCTTCAGGTCTACGAGGGGGTAACCGGCCAGAGCACCTTCGTCCAAGGCCTTGACCACTCCCTTCTCGACCGCCGGGATGTACTCCCTGGGAACGCGACCCCCGACGACCTCGTTACCAAACTGGAAGCCTTGATCACGCTCCATGGGCTCCAGCCGCAGCAGCACGTGGCCGAACTGGCCGTGGCCGCCCGACTGCTTCTTGTGCCGGTACTCGCTCTGGGTGGTGCGGGTGATAGTCTCACGGTAGGGGACGCGAGGTAGCTTGACCCGCAGCTCCGCTCCGAATTTCCGCTTGATCTTGTCGATGGCGACGTCGATCTGTGCGTCACCCAACCCGGTGATAAGCGTTTCACTGGTGCTGGCGTTGCGGGACATCTGGAGACTGGGATCCTCCTCCACGATCCGGCTGAGGGCCAGGGACATCTTATCCAAGTCGGCTTTAGAGGCCGGGGAAACTGCCACGCGGTAATAGCCGACTGGCATCTGGATGGGTTCAAAGGTCACCTGGTTGTCGCGGGTGCAGAGGGTGTCCCCGGTAACGGTGGAAGACAGCTTGCCGACAGCGCCAATGTCGCCGGCGGTTACCTCGGTCAAGTTTTCCTGGTTCTTGCCCTTGGGCAGGTAGAGTTGACCGACACGCTCGGACTGTCGCTGGTTGGCATCCCAGGCCTCGGAGTTGCTCCTGATGGTGCCCTGGTATACGCGGAACAGCGACAGCTTGCCGACGAAGGGGTCAGCCGTGGTCTTGAATACAAAGGCGGCCAAGGGGGCAGCGGGATCCGCCTCGAAAGCGGCTTCATCTTCGGAATCGGCCTTGGTCAGCCTGGGCTTGACACCGTCAACGGGGGAGGGCAGGTAGGAACTGACCATCTCAACGAATTCGGTTACGCCAACGCTCTCGGTGGCGGCAGTGGCGAGGATGGGAACCAACTCTCCACGGAGCACCGCACCTCGAAGCGCTGAGGCGATCTCTGCGGCACTCAGTTCCTCACCGCCGAGGTAGCGGTCAGCCAACTCGTCGTCGCTCTCCGCAGCCGCCTCAATGAGGCGCTCCCGGGCCAACTCAACCTCGTCGGCCAAGTCAGCGGGCACATCGGCGTCAGGGTCGGCCACGTTGACCACGCCCGTGAAGCTGTCGGCCTCGCCGATGGGAATCTGGAAGGGGACGCAGTGTCGGCCGAAGGTGGCCTGAACATCGGCCACGTTACGGTTGAAGTCGGCGTTTTCCCGGTCCATCTTGTTGATGACGACGAAACGGGGCAGGTTGCGGGACTCGCACATATCCCAGGCGCGCTCGGTACCGACGTCAACACCGGAGGGGGCGGCAACGAGGATGGCAGCGCCCTCTACCACGCGGAGCGCACCGATGACTTCACCGCGGAAGTCGTCGTAGCCCGGGGTATCCAGGAAGTTGATCTTGCAGTCGCCACTGCTGATGGCGACGAGGGTGGTCTGGATGCTGCTGCCCCGCTGGATTTCTTCCGGTTCGTAATCGGAGACGGTGTTACCGTCCTCGATTCGGCCTTGGCGGGTCACTGCCTTGGAACTGAAGAGAATCGCCTCACAGAGCGATGTCTTGCCAGCGCCGGAATGTGAAAGCAGGGCCACGTTTCTTATGCTCTTAGCATCCATAGAGGGCATTGCTCCCATTTGCAAAGTCTGCGGGCCTTGTCCGAAGAGTCACCATCGAGGAGGGAGAGCGGACAGGCACACATTGCATCAGCACATATAAATGTGCGACGCATGCGGATGGCCTATTGTATTAGTTCCGACAACCCAGCGCAACAGCGACGGTGCTGTCTGATAGCGTACCAACTCAGGTGGTTCGCTGCCGCCCGGACCGTCATTCCCGCGCAGGCGGGAATCCAGAGAACCTGCCGTTCATGAGGTCGGCACGATGGTGACTGGGCCGTTTTGAGATAGTTTCTACGTGGTGAGGAGGGTCAGGCGTCGGGTTCGCCGGGGGGAAATGCGGGACGGATGAGGAATTCGTAGACCGCAGCGCCAAGCGGACCGCCCACCAGGGGGCCGACGATGTAGGCCCAGAAGCCGCCGGACGGGCCGGGTATGGCGACCTCGCCCCAGCCAGCGAAGAACGCAACCAGGCGCGGGCCGAAGTCGCGGGCAGGATTCCAGCCCCCCATGGTCAGCGGGGCCAGCATGCTGATGATCATGGCGACGGTCAAGCCGATGAACACCGGCGCGAGGTACTTGACGGGAAGGCTGGTGTTCCGGCGGTCGACGAGGGCAAAGATCATCAGCACCAGAATTCCGGTGCCGACGGCCTCGACGGCGGCGGCTCCCAGCGGAGTGACCAGTGCGCGGGCGCCCTCGTCTACGCCCACCATCCCGGGGTTGGGGAAGTATTCGCCGAACATCATGGTGGAAAGCTGGCTGCCGGGGTCGCCCCGCTCGATACCGTGCTGTGCCTCGAAATGACTGATGAAGGAGCGGTACACAAGAAGGACTGACAATCCGGCGAGGATGGCGCCCAGCAGCTGCGAGACCCAGTAGGGCAGCAGCAACCGGAGCGGGAAATCGCGACGGCGGAAGATGGCGAAGGCTAGGCTGACGGCGGGGTTCAGGTGGGCGCCGGACACCGCGCCGGTCAGGTAGATGGCCATGGAGACTCCCAGGGCCCAGACCACCGCCACCTGCCAGAGACCGGCCTGGGCGCCGGCCAACACGGCGGCGGCCACGACCGAGGTGCCGACGAAGACCATGAGCCAGGTGCCAATGAGTTCGGCGACGCAGCGGTAGAAGAGGTCGCGGAAAGAGGGAGTGCCCCACAAGAGAGAACGGCCCGGCCGGTGTGGAATCTTGCCGGAAAGGCCGGAGGTAGGCGGCTCAGCCACTGGTGGCGCAGCCTCCTGCGGGTGGTCTGTCAGCAGGTGTACCGGGGAAATGGGCGAAGGCCACCGGCTGGATCACCGTTGCCGGTGACTCGGTCCTCGGGAGAACCGGGCACATCTTCCACTGCATACTGAAATGCTATCCCGAATCCCCGCACCAAATCAACCCCGTTCACCGGCCCGGCATTCTCAACGCGGCGGGGTCAGCGGCCTGGAAACGTCAAACAGCCTAGTCGTAAATTTCGCTGCGGTGGCCGACTTGGTGAACGGCTATCCTTCGCCTGGCGTGGTCGCAGACATATAAGACTCGGTAGTCCCCGGCCCGCAACCGGAGATAACCCCGAAATGGCCCGGTTAATGCTTCATGGGGCCAAGACGCCGCAGATGCCGCCATTTGGGCAACCTTGTTGCGTAGCCGCCGCTCTGTGATGTTATCCAAGCGGGACAAGTTATCCTCGGCGTGCGCAGTGAATTCGAATTCGTAGCGCACTTACTGACTTCGCTCTCGGATATATGCTTCGATCTCGGCCATTTGCTCGTCAGGTATTGTTGGTATCCCGGCTTCTTTGGCTTCCCTCGCAGATTCCAGCAGCTCGGCGGCGAACTGGGGGTTGAACTCCAAATCGCGATGAAAATCCTCGTACCTCTCGCCTATGCAGTCCAGTACGACCTCGCGGATTAGCTCCCGCAGTTGGGACACGGTCAGGTCGGATACCTTTTGTTCAGCGGCCTCAGTGACTTTTGGCGTCGTCATTGTTCTCCTGAACATTCCTCAAAGACTTTCGGCCATTTTAGCAAAATGTATCCCCGCACCAAATCAACCCCAAGAGTTCAGGACGCGGTTTCCATGCATGTACGGAAACGGGGAACGCGAGTTGAGAATCAGAACAGCCCTCGGAGTGCCGCCGCTATCTCGGACTGTTTGGCGTCCGTCAGGCGGCCTACGGCGCGAACAAATAGGTTTTGACTCATAGTGTGCATATGTCCGGGCCGGATCCAGCTGGCGGCATTCAATGCTCCGCTTTGCATGTCCTGTTGAGTGATCGCTATGTCACCGGGCCGACGATTGGCCCTGCTGGTGATTTCGCACACTATCCTGTCTGTCGGACCTACATCCGCCACTACCAATACCGGCCGACGCTTGGAACCACTGAAATCAGTGTATGGAAACGGGGCTATGACCAGGTCTCCGATCATTCCTCATTCCATGCTGACAGCCATTCTTCGTCTTCCTCACGGCTGTATATTGCGGCCAGTCCCGCCATTGCCCACTCGTGCTTGTCCCGGTCGCCGTAGACTACCAGGTTGCCTTCCTCGTCCCAGTAGGCCATGTCGTCCACCACGTCCATGGTGTTGACGCTGACGGTGCAGACCCGACGCAGCAGGTCGATGACGCGCTCCTTGTGGTCGGCGAAGCGGTAGGTGTTGAATTTGGCGGCGATGGTGGGGTCGCGGGGCTTGCGCTCCTTGTACTGGTCGAGGACCCACTCCAGGGCGGAGCGGCTGCCGAGGCGGTAGCGCCAGGCGGACTCGGGACGCCGGTGAGGGAGGTCTTATCGTCAAGCACGATGGTCCCGGTTGCTTTGTCGGCCGTCAGCCTCACCTTGACCGCTGGTCCTGAGCCTGTCGAAGGACCATCCTTGTCCACCCGCTCCAGGGAGAACGGCTCTGCCGACTCGAAGTTGATGTGCAGGTCGAGCAGCTCCCGGCCCATCCGCGCCCAGGCGTCGAAGTCGTGATATAGCGGCAGGCGCGGGAACTCCCGCAGCAGGTCAACGGCGTAGTCGTGGCGGTACACCGGGTCATGAAGGACGGCGTAGGTGTAGGCGAAGATATCCTCGGCGGTGATGCCGTCGTCGCCGGCGATGCGGGTGTAGTCGTCGCCCCACTCGGCGCGGTAGTGGTCGTTGATGCGGCGGATGGCCCAGTCCGTGACGTTGCTAACCCGCTGGCCCTCGGGAGTGTACCGGTAGAGAGGGAGGCATTGGGTCTTTTCGAGCGTATCGAATCCGAAAAGCCTGTCAGTAGCTAATGCCTGAAAAAGTTTGGACGAGGCAATACCGGAGAAGCAAATGACTGAGTTCGATTGTTTCAACATCCGAGCCGAAGATTTCGTAATGGTTTCTGAGTGAGCATCGGTCGTTCATTGCGGGGTCTATAAAGTACAGGCATTACTACAAATGGCCGGTATAAGGATTGAAGGACGTTTCGAGTCGTTGTAGTTTATTCGCTCCTCGATGGAACCTGTCCGCAGCGTCGCGTCCACTTGATAGCCGGGTCAAGGATTCGTCGGCGTTGTCCAGAAGCGCGTTGTAATACATCCGAAAGAAAAGGACCTTTCTGCGCAAATTGCCTATATCGAAGTCGTACACCCATTCGTCGCGGTTGGTTTTCGCGCCGTTGGAGAATAGACCAAACACAACCTGCTGTCCTCAGACGTTTTGGAGAATTTGGTCTGTCGGTCGGCCAAGGGACATAAGGCTGGCGAAATTGGTGTTGGACTGGTTGAGCCAGTTGTTCTTCGCGTCGGCGTGATGTCCTCAAAGGGAGTTTCGTCCAGATTCGTGCCGCTCAGATAGGCCAGCTTGTCCAACGCAACCTCCGCGTCCTCCCTACGGGTAATGGATGTTGCATTCCGGAAGTTCCCAGTCTCGTCCCGCACGAAGAATCCGATGGCGACGCCGGTCTGAATGCCAAAGACATTGTGGGTGGTGCCGGAGATTTTCGGGTTTCGGCGCACGTCGGAGCCTAGATCAAGCACATATATGTCTGTGAATTCCTCGCTGGCCACCTTGCGAAAGCCATCGTCCTGCCGGGCGTCGAGGTAAGCTCGGTTGGTGATGAATGCGATTATCCCATCGTCCGAGAGGCGGTCCGATGCCCAACGCAGGAACCGCTTGTACATATCGTATTGGTGTGTTTTCTGGGCCGTGCCCTCCTTGACGTATGTCTCGCGGATGCGGCGGTCGATCTCAGGGTACTGACGGTTGGCGCCGCCATCGCCCCACAACGCGGCGCTGTCGTTGTACGGCGGGTTGCCGATGATCACGCTGATGGGCTTTTCGTTCTGCTCCTGGACGCGGATCCAGTTCTCCTCGGACATGCTGCCCAGGTTGAACAACGCGCCCTGCCGGGTGACCGCGCCGCCCGTCGCCCCCGCCTTTTGCCAGTCCATGTTGTCCAGGGTATCCACGAAGCACAGGTTGGGGAACTCCAGGTACTTTCCCGTGCGCTCCCGGTAGCTGTACTCGATGTTCAGGTTGGCGATGTAGTAGGGGAGAATCGCCACCTCGTTGGCGTGGATCTCGTTCAGGTACTTGTACTCCAGCCGGTCGGCGGGCAGGTAGTCGATCAGGCTGGTTACAAAGGTCCCCGTGCCAGTGGCCGGGTCGAGGATCTGCACGTTGTCGTCGGCCAGGCCACGCCCGAAGTGCTTCTGCAGCAGGTGGTCCGCGCCCCGGATGATGAAGTCCACCACCTCGTTGGGCGTGTACACCACCCCCAGCCGGTCGGCCGCCGCCGGGTTGTAGGCCTTGTAGAAGTCCTCGTATATGGCCTTGAGAAACCTCTGTTTCTCCGAGTATTCCGCTATCTCGTCGGCGGCCCGGCCGATGGCCCCGTAATAGGCCTGCAGGCGGTCCCTCGCCTCGCGGCGCACGTCCCCGGTGAAGAAGGTGTTCTCCAGCGCCGTGAGCTGCCTGGCGATGTTGTTCTCGCTGTGATACTGGACCTCGCCGAATACTCGCTGGAATATGTCCTGGGTCAGGATGTGCTGCAGCAGCATTTCCCGCACATCGTCCCCGGACACCGCCGGGCCGATGCTCCGGTGGCACAGCTCCAGGAACTTTTCCACGCCGTCGCGATAGGCGTCGTTGCTTTCCTCGGCCTCCGCCACTGCCTGTCGCAGGTTCTCCAGCACCCACGGCAGGTCCGCTGCAAACTGCTGTCGCGCCTGCCGGAATTCCCCGATCTCCGGCAGCTCGTAGTTGAGGAAGCTGTCGATGAGCCGGTGCAGCCGGGAGGCGTCGGCCATGTCCACCCGCATCGCCTCGGCACCGTTCTGGAACAGCACCGCCACCCGGGAGTCCTCGAACAGGATGTTGTCCTGCGGATAACCCTGGCTGAACTTGGCCTGTATCTCCGCGTCCAGATCATCGTGGGGGTCCTTGGCCTCCCAGTAGCCGCGGGCCATGCGCAGGGCGTCCCGGATCGTGCCGTCGGGCTTGTTGCCCCTGGAGGACGCCAGCTCCGGCACCAGCGCCAGCTTTTCCTTGTGCGCGGCGCAGTACGCAGCGAGGCAGTTCTGGAACGCTGGCCGAATGTTCAGTTCGTTGTCCGACCCGCCCAGCTCTATCAGCTCGGCCAGGTCTGCGTGGTAGCGGTCTATGTTCGGGTAACCGGGCATCTGTCCAACCCTAACTATCCGTCGAAGCTTTCCCCCACAGTATACGGTCTACCCGCCGGGAGGCGCCTGCCGGAAGTATTCCACCCCCACCCTAACCCTCCCCCGTCAAGGGGGAGGGGATAATCGAAAGGGCTGGCCGCTTTTGCTGTACCAGCCCTTCTCCACGACCAGTTGGGGAACCAGTCGCGCCTAGAATGCGGGGCGGTTCAGCACGGTCTGGTCCACCTTGCGGAGGAGTAGGCGGCCGTCGTTGCCGTCGCCGAGGAGCTGACCGCCGTCGACCATGACCTTTCCTCGCAGGATCACGGTGGTGGGCCAACCCTCGACGTCCCACCCCTCCCAGGGGTTGTAGTCCCGCACGTGCAGGTCGGAAAGCTCCAGCGCCTTCTTGAACTCGGGGTCGATGATGGCAAAGTCGGCATCGCTGCCCGCGGCGATGCACCCTTTGCGCGGGTACATGCCCAGCAGCTTGGCGGCGTTGGCTGACGTAATGTCGACGAATCGCTCCAGGGACATGCCGCGCTTGACCACAGCCTCGGTGTAGTTGACCCCCATCCGGATCTCGATGCCGACGTTGCCGCCGCGGATGTCGCGGACGTTGGTGCCCGCGATCTTGTCCAGGTAGGTGGTGAAGCTGCTGTCGGTGGCGGTGAAGGACAGGTCGCCCTTCATGATGCCGTCCCAGAGCACGTTCCGGTCCTCCTCCAGCTTGAGCGACGGGTAGGTGTGGTATTTCATCCCGTCGGATTCCTTGTACTGTCCAGCCTCGAAAGACAGGGCCAGCGTCAACACCTCGCCGTACACGGGCATGCCGGAGGCGCGGGCCTCGGAGATCACGTCCGCTCCGTCGCTGGCGGTGACGTGGACGAAGTACATGCCGACGCCCGTGCGCTGGGCCAACCGCACCACGTGCCGGAAGGCCAAGTCCTCGACGGTCTTGGAGTGGATGAGGTGGACGTTGTACCAGTCCCAGAGACCCCTCTGCTGGGCCATCAGGTAGTTGTACATCACCAGCTCGTCGTCCTCGCCGTGAACGGCGAGCACTCCGCCGTGGCGGTGCATCTGCTCCATCAGGTCCCCGAGGCGGCCGGTATCGATCCGGCCAAGGGGCGTAAGGCTGGTGCCCTCCGCTCCCGGCGGGCGGATGTTGGTGGTAAAAATCTTGACGCTGGGGAACCCGGCCTCCGCCAGCTCATGAAATCGGGCGATGGAGTCCGGGGAGTTGCTCTCTCGATAGATGCAGTGGGTGGTGTAGTCGGTGTAGGCGTTGCCCTGCCATACGTTGATGAAATCGTGAATTCCGGCAACGAGGTCTCCTTCGGTGGGGACTGGGGCAAAGTCCACGACGGTGGTGTTGCCGCCCCAGATGGCGCCCAGGGAATGGACCGCGGGCCCGGCGTTGGGCGTGCCGGAAACGGTCTCCCGGGCGCCCGGCTGCACGTTGGCAGCGGCGTGAGCGTGGGCCTCGACGCCACCGGGAACCACGATTTTCCCGGATGCGTCGATCACCGTGGCGCCCTCCTCCGGCAGCACTCCGGGGAGGGCCACCGCGACAATTCGCTCGCCCTGCACCCCCACGTCCCAGTTACCGACCCCCGACGGGGTAACGACCTGTCCGCCCTTGATCAGCATATCCAGCATCGTTCCGGCTCCTTTGTTTTAGATTGAGAGTGGGTCCAGCAGTCCGAGTCCGTTGATCCAGCGAAAGTCTTCCGTGTTGTGCGTCACCAGGGAAAGGTCATGGACCAGTGCCGTGGCAGCGATTATCGCATCGCCCAGTCCCATGCGCCGCTGCTGACGGAGGGAAACAGCCTGTTGGGCGATGGTGTCGGTCAGAGGTAGAATCTGTGTTCTTCGAAATATGGTTTCGAGTTGCTGAAACTCTTCCTGCGTCAAGTTCTGATAGCCAAACGATTCAATGTAGCTGATAACAGATACATATCGCTTGATTCCTTCCAGGAACGTTCGCAAACCTGCGCCCCCCGGCTTGGCCGAGTAAATGATGATATTGCTATCCAGCAGCACCTTATTCCCTGCCTGGTAAAGGGCGATCCTTTCGAATTTCTCGCTGCCACGCCACAGGGTCCTCTATCTCGGAAAAAGCGCCGGAGTCGGCCAGGGCCTGAAAAAGCTCGGAGACTGGTTTTGACAACAAGGCCTCTTCTTTGGGATCAAGTTCCTTGGTGACAGTGATTTCGACTAGTAGCGGCCCCTTTTCGTCAGGGGCGCCGTTGAGCCACTCCACCCGGTCGCCGTGCAGGATAGCTTTGAATACCTGCTTCATTGTGCCTCCCCTGAGGTTGCCCTTTCGTAGATGGTAACGCCGTGCTCGTCGATGTGTCGCTTTAGGGGTTCGTAGTCGATGGTCTCGTAGGCCTGCAGGTCGCATTTCTGCGGTATGGGCAGGTCCTCCAGGTCAAGGGCCAGCCGGCCTAAACGATAGCGGTCGGTAAGACCCACCGTAACCAGGTCTATGTCCGACCGGGGAGTCGCCTTACCGGTGGCATAGGAGCCAAAGAGTGTGACTGTGGTCAGGTCCGGATACTGCTGGAAAACACTCAGTAATTGCCCAAGCACAGCCGACGGCAAACCATTTTTGCTCATTCCGGCATCTCCTCCGACAGGCGCCGATGCAACGCCTCAAGGATGGGTAGATAGTTGTTCTGAATATTGGAGAGCACTGATTCCAGCAGTCCCACGTCGTAGCGATGCGATGTATTTCTCCTGTCCTCTAGCATATTTATCCAGGTCTGGCCATCTACAACCAGACCTGTGGCGACAGCTGTGCGAATTACGTTTCGTGGCGTGAACGACTGCATAACCACGCCGTCGTACTCTAAGCGGTCCTTAAGGGTGTTCCAACTCAACTCGAAGGTGTATTCAAACCTCTGGATGACTCCCTCTCGTTCCAGTTGGTTCAGCTCCTCAATTTGTGAATCCAGCGCCTCCCTCAAAAGCGAGTAAGCACGCGCGAAGTTGCGGAATCGATACTGCCAGCGTATTTCCTGCGCCAAGGTGGTTACTCCAGACCCAAACCGTCCCTCCCTAAATCGGCACCGCCACCCTTGCCGGCTCGAACCCGTACAGTTCGGCAGCAGCGCCGCCGACTATGCTGGCTTGCTCTGCCCGTGGGACGCCCTCGAGTATTTCGTTCAACACCTCTCGGGAGCGAGGAAAGGTGGACTCGGAGTGGGGGTAGTCGCTGCCCCACATCAGGCGGTCGACACCGATGATGTCGCGCATCCGGATTCCGACAGCGTCCTCCTGAAAGCTCAGGTAGACACTGCTGCGGAAGAAGTCGCTGGGACGGACATCGCCCCTGAACCGGTAGGAGGCCTCCTCCTGGCGCTCAACATAGGTGTAATCCATCGAATCCAGCAGGTAGGGCGCCCAGGCAAGCTCAAATTCAACGATGGCAAGCCTGAACCCAGGATAGCGCTCGAACACGCCCGAGAAGATCATGTCGCACATGGACATGGCGGGGTAGAACACCTTGGTGGCCCGACCGCTGGCAACCCGCACCGAGGTGGCACCCGCGCCCCGGCTGCGGCCCTCGCGGCGGGTGGCCGTGTGCAGGCTGACCGGCATGTCAAGGTCCTGCGCGGCAGCCCAGAAAGGCTCATATTCAGGGCTGTCGTAGCGTCGGTCCTCCAGGGGGTACTCGGTGATCATGGCAGCCGCCATGCCCAGCTTGGCACAGCGCTCCATCTCCGCGACGCCCTCGGACACATCGTCGAGGTTGATCATGGCGACGCCCTTGAGCCGGTCGGGGTTGGTGGAGCAGAACTCCGCGAGCCAGTCGTTGTAAGCGCGGAAGATCGCCGACATCAGGCGGGAGTCTTCGACTTTGAAATAGAACAGGCCCTGGGACGGGTAGAGCAACTCCCCTGAAACTCCATCGATCTTCATGTCGCGGATATGCTGGCCGGGGTCGTATCCACCGGCATGCACGTCCTCAAACCGGCCGTGAGCGGAAATCTGCTCCGGGTTCTCGAACCGCGCTCCGGCGTTGGAGATCAGGCCGATCCCGGCAATCATCTGGTCCTTTTCGACGATGAGGTGGTCGACGTCGCCCACGCGCTGCATCCTGGGGGCGCGGTCGCGGAACTCGGCATCAATGCGTTCAGTCCAAAGGTCGGGGGGCTCGAACACGTGAGAGTCTGACGAGATTACCAGCAGGTCGTCCATGGTAGTCTCCTGGGAACGTTAAAGATCGCAAATTCAGTCGCCGGGGAAAGGCTCTCGAAGCCAGCTTATTCTACCACTTGGGGTGTCCATTCCATCCTTGGGACAAAGCAGAATGCAGCACCAACGACAGGCGCATCCAATCTCTGGAAAGCGAAGGGTTTGAATGCGGGTTCCGGATAGAAACGGTGTGTCTCATCGACTAACCTAACAGGACTAATCTACTGATTCCGAGGAATGGCAGTGGAGAAATGGCCCACAGGACTATCACCCGAGGCGCTCGCCCAATGGCTGAACAAGCAGTACGGCGAGGAGACACTGATGCACCGTCTGAAAATGACGGTGGTGGAGGTAGGGCCACAACGGGCTGTGGTGGAGATGCCAGTGTACCCAGGTCTGTACACGCCGCATCACTACGTCCACGCCGGGGTGATGGTATCACTGGCGGATACGGCGGCGACCCTGGCATCGGTGGCCGCCTACCGGGGCGAGCTGGAGCCCGAACAACTGCCGGTGGCGGTCTCTATTTCCAGCCAGATCGTTTCGAACATCCGCGAGGGGCTGCTGGTGGCAGAGGCCACGATTCCTCATCCGGGCCGCACGCTGATAGCGGCGTCGACCCGCATTACCGACGAGAACGGGCGACTGCTGGCCCTGGTCAACTCCACCCACTTTGTACGGCCACGGGACTGGTAGGGAAAGGACCAGAAGCGGGACGATGCAAGACGAGGAGCATGAAATGGCCACAAAGATGGACGCCGAATTGCAGGACGAAGACCGGCTATGGAACGCTTTTCTGTCGCGAGACCGCGCCTTCGACGGCGCAGTGTATTGCGCGGTGCGGTCCACGGGCATCTACTGCCGACCCACGTGCCCAGCCCGGCGTCCGGACAGACTGCAGGTAAAGTTCTACTTCACCACAACGGAGGCGAGCGAGGCGGGTTATCGTGCCTGCCTGCGCTGCTTTCCTGACCGGGCGGAGACCGACGCAGAGCTGGTTGGCGCCGCCTGCAGTTTCATTGACGGCTTCCTGGACGCGCATGCGACGCTGCCAACCCTGGTGGAGGCTGGCAATGCCGTCGGACTCACGACCGCCCGGCTACAGAGGCTGTTCAAGCTGGAAACGGGCCTCACGGTGGCGCAGTACGCCAAGGGAAAGCGGATGGAGAGGTTCAAGGGACTCGTCCGTAATGGAGCCAGCGTTTCCGACGCCATCTACAACGCGGGGTTCGGCTCATCGAGCCGACTATACGAGAACGCCACGGAGCAACTGGGCATGACGCCGGCAACTTACAGGAAGGGTGGAGCAGGCGCGGAGATCGCCTTCATTTTCACTCAGTCGGCGCTGGGCGGGTTGCTGGTGGCGGGTACCGAAAGCGGAGTGTGCGCCGTCAAACTGGGGGACGACGCCGGGGTGCTCATCTCGGAACTTGAGCAGGAGTTTCCGTCGGCGAGAATCCGGAGAGTCGAAATGGACGAGGAAACGCGTGGGGTGCAGGAACTGTGCTGCTGGGCTGAATCGCTATTGAGTTATCTCGACGGGCGACAAGTGGACATCGACCTGCCGCTGGACGTCATGGCGACCGCGTTCCAGTGGAGGGTGTGGCGCAGACTGCAGGCGATACCGTCGGGCGAGACCCGCACGTACCAGGAGATGGCGGGCGATCTCGGGCAGCCAACGGCCAGTCGCGCCGTGGGCAGGGCGTGCGCGACCAACCCGGTAGCACCGATCGTGCCGTGCCACCGGGCGGTGCGCAAGGACGGCGGACTGGCAGGCTACCGCTGGGGTTTGCACCGCAAGGAGGCGCTGCTGGAAATGGAGCGGAGGCAGCGCCAACAGTCCGCGTGATTGAGAAACACACGACCGTTCCAAGCAAGTCCGGCGCGGGCCGCCCGGCGTATAATTGGCATCACCTACCTTTGGGAGGCTTTCCTTGAGGGCCGTCAGCCGGTTGCTCATTTCAGTTCTATTGCTGGGCCTGTTGGCAGTAGGGGCGGCGGCCCTTGGCTGGCAGTCGTCCGCGCCGTTGTGGGCGGCGGGTGGCGAGATCCGGGTGGTGGAGGCCCGTCAGCAGGTGAACTATCCCTCGGGGGTGGCGCTGACCGTAACCATCGAGGCGGACGCGGTGATCGACCAGGTTCGGGTCTACTACCGTCCGGCGGGGTTGCGGAGGTGGGGCTACGCCTACGCAGACTTCGAACCCGGAAGACGCGTGACTGCGACCCAGTCAATCCCGGTCAGGGAAGCCACCTACATCGCTCCAGGAGCGGACGTCGAGTACTATTTCGAGATTCGGGACGCTGACGGCAACATCCTCAGGACGGAGACAGCCGTCGTGGAGTACCTGGACCAGCGTTTCGACTGGAAGCGGGTCGGCATAGGTCCCCTGCAGTTGTTGTACCACGACATCGGCGATTCCAGAATTGAAAAAGCCGCAAACCTAATCCGGGAGGACCTGCGCCGGGTTGAGGAGCTGCTGGGGCTGGAGGAGTACAAGGGCTTCAAGGGAGTGATTTACAACAGCCACGCAGACGCGACTGCCGCGTTCCCCGTGCAGAGCCAGACCACGACGGACCACGGCACCTTCGCCGGATACGCGTTCGGGGAACAGGGCGTGTTCCTTGGAACAGGGCTGGACCGGCGGGTCATCGTGCACGAATCGGCGCACATGATGATGCGGGAGGCGCTTGATGGCAAGTCAGTCGATATGCCGGCCTGGCTGAACGAGGGCTTCGCGACGTATACGGAACCCGAGGTCAGGATTCGCAGCAGCGCGGATCTGTACCGCAGGACACCGCGTCTCAAGGCCATGCGCAGTGTATCCGGGACTCCGAATACCATCCCGCTCTTCTATCACAAGTCGGTCAGCGTTGTGTCGCACCTGATCGAGGAATACGGAGAGGAGAAGTTCCGGCACCTGATAAAGGAGATTTCGCGTGGGCGGGATACCGAGGTCGCGCTGGTCAAGGTATACGGGTTTGACGAGCACGGGCTGGACAGCAGCTGGGCCGGACTGCCCATCCCCGACCCGCTATTGCAGCTAGCGGACCCGGCGGCCGGAGCGGAGAGCGTACCCTCATCTACCGAGGCTGAATCAGGCCACGACACGGGTAGCGCCGAACGGGAAAGGGAGGGGACGGCAACGCAAGCCGGGTCGGAGGGGGACACTGCGCGGGAGGACCAGCAGAGCAACCAGTCGTCGGCACAGTCAACTTCGTCCTCTCAGGAACGGGAGCAAACCCGGCCTCAAAGATCACCGCAGAGGGAGGGGCCATCGCCCTTCTTGTTTTTCGACGCCTGGATTCTGGCCGGGGTAGCCATCCTGGCGGTCGCCGTTCTCTCCGCCAAGTACGTTTATCGCTGGCTGAAGCCGCAAAGCGATGCGCCCGAGAACGAATGGAAGAAATGGCAGTCACGGGACCGAGATTTGGAATAGCCCTGGAAGCGCCCGTCTGCTAAGTGGAGGCGTTTCCTTTTGGGCCATCGGGTTACATTTCCGGTCGTGGCATTGGCCTGGCTTCGTGCCGCCGCGGAGTGAAAGGGAAATCAGCAAATTCTGAAACAAGGTCTTACCAAACAACGGGGGCGGAAGGATTGGGTGTTTGGGCAAGTGAGGTGAGAACGGGCTGCGAGCAGGATTGAGATTTTTCACTGCGCCGACGAACGGGACACTCCCGGTTTCGGTTTCGTCCTGGGTACACTGGGGCGCCTGGTTTCGTATCGGCGCGGCTTTTGGTATATTCTTGCCCGTGATTACTTCCTATAAGCAGGTAGATCTCAGCAGCGCAGTCCCGGGGACCAGGGGATTGCGGTTACAGGCGAACCGAATGGCAGCCAACGTCTTTGAGCGCCGCTGCGGTGCCATTTATGTCCCATCAATATTGCAGACTCGTGTCCGCACGTTTTAGCCTCCGCAGAGTCCCGTTGACAAAGCGAAAGACCACAATAGATCTACCGGTCCTGATGGCCAATCCAGATTCCCTGATCCCTCTCAACCCCTTTAGGAGAGGCAATTGGCCGTCATAAACCTCACCTGGGAGGAGATCGACCAACTGGTCGACAAGCTGGCCTCCCGATTGCCGCCGGACTGCTGCTGCTGGGGAGTACCCAGAGGGGGGAGCGTGGTGGCAGCCCTGCTCCGCAGCAACCACCGCATCAAGATTACGGCAGACTGGACAGAGGCCACGGTGGCCGTGGACGACATTATCGACAGCGGGCGAACTGCCCAGCAGGTCTGGAAGAAACAGGGCCTCAAAGTTGAGGCGCTGATTGTAAAGGAGACCACGGACTGGATCGTGTTTCCCTGGGAGGGGACCGAACTCAGCGAGGACGCAGAGCACACCGTAACAAGGTTCCTGGAACAGATAGGCGAAGATCCGAACCGACCGGAACTGGAACGCATGCCGCGCCGGGTGGTGAACTTCTGGGAGAAGCTCTTTTCCGGGTATCGCTTTGGCAATGGCGATTTGTCAGAATTGATTCAGAACGGCACAGCCCTTGCCAACGGACTGCGGTCCGACAATGAAATGGTGGTCTTGGCAGAAATTCCTTTCGTCAGCGCCTGCGAGAGGCACCTGTTGCCGTTCCACGGAGTGGCCCACGTCGGCTATCTTCCGAGCAGCGAACTGGAGCCTCCAAGGGATGTGGTGCGGCTGGTCGATGCGCTTTCGAGACGGTTGCAGGTTCAAGAGCGGTTGACCGGCCAGATCTGCAATGTCCTTGGGGAGAGAACGGCTGGGGCCGCCGTGATGCTTGAAGGCAATTACGTATGCCCGAAGGTACAGGGCAAGCACGACCGGAGGGCCACCCGCGAAACGACCGCTTTCTCGGGGAAGTTCAAGGACTGCGGCGACCTGCAGGAGCGCTTCTTACTGTTGAGCAAGCAGGGACAGACATGATGACCATGAATGCCGAATAGAATCGAGTGCTGGTCGAAACGACAAATGTGGGGTACATCGCGGCCGGCAGAACCGACTCGATCGCCTTGTTTTCCACAGGTTACTAGGGCATCCTTCAAGGGCTTGACTATTCCGTGAGAACCAAGTTGTGTGGAATCCGACGGAGTTGATTCACGTTTCAGCAGAGGCCTTCATGCCGAAAGGCGTTACGGAGCAGGCTCATCAATCCATCGGAGGCGCTGCGACGTACCGG
Organism: Dehalococcoidia bacterium; assembly: GCA_965219395.1. GTDB lineage: Bacteria > Chloroflexota > Dehalococcoidia > Lucifugimonadales > UBA3495 > VXOI01. The sequence continues at coordinate 1,056,639 of CBDCNN010000002.1, read as the reverse complement.
AGGCTGGCTAAACTCACTCCCTGGGTCCCGGTGATAGGCAGGGCTAATCGGAAAAACGGCAGAAATGTAACAGTATGAGATATCCAATCATGATCGCTCTCCTGTTCGCACTCATGCTATTCATGGGATGCGTACTCCAGACCCCAGTACCCGACGGGGAATCGACACCGGAACAGCCCGAGGCGAGCCCGACAGCCGCTGCCACGGCGGCTGCATCGACGCCCACGGGCACTGACGCGCCGCCCACTTCGACCATAGTGTCGGCCCGCCAGGCCGCTCGCCAACAATACTCCAGCCCCCCGGGTATGGCATTAGACCCAGGGTCCGACTACGCCGCAGACTTCAGGACGAACTACGGCAATTTCCGCATTGAGCTGCTGGCGAGCCAGACCCCCATAACGGTGAACAACTTTGTGTTCCTGGCAAAACAGGGCTTCTACGACGGCCTTACCTTCCACCGGGTTATCGAGAATTTCATGATCCAGGGTGGTGACCCCACCGGAACGGGGGGTGGGGGACCCGGCTACCGGTTCGAAGACGAGATCGTGCCAGGTGTGGTCTTCGACGTACCGGGCATACTGGCGATGGCCAATTCCGGCCCGGATTCCAATGGAAGCCAGTTCTTCATCACAACGGTGCCGACTGACTGGCTAAACGGGCGGCACACCATCTTCGGCACGGTGGCGGAGGGACAGGCCATAGTGGATGCCATATCCCGGGTCGCCACGGGAGGGCGGGACACCCCGCTGCAACGGGTCATAATCGAACGAATCGACATCATTCAAACCACGCGCCAATAGCAACTTTCCAGACGGCGACCGGTCCAGTGAGGAGAACACCACGTGGCATTCCAGAACATCGACTACGAACGGCGGGAGGCAATCGCCTACATCACCCTCAACAGACCGGAGAAGCTGAACGCAATCAATGGCCCCATGCTAGCGGACTTTCAAGAGGCGATGGACGTGGTCGAGGCCGACCCTGAGGTGAGGGTCGTGATCATCACCGGGGCTGGACGGGCATTCTCCGCCGGTTTCGACATCACGCCGGACCCTGATGCGCCGCATCCCCACAAGGGCTCTCCGGACGACTGGCGGAGCCACCTGCAGGACTTGATCGACGGGTTCATGAGGGTGTGGAACCTGCCGAAACCGGTGATTGCCGCGGTCAACGGATATGCGCTGGGCGGAGCCTGCGAGCTTGTGCAGGTCTGCGATGTGAAAATCGCTTCCGAGCTTGCAGTGTTCGGGGAGCCCGAGATCCGGGCCGGATTCGGTCCTCCTCTCCTCATAACGCCCTACAGCGTCAACCTCGCCAACGCCAAGGAGATGCTACTCACGGGCGATACCGTAGATGCCCATGAGGCCGCGCGAATCGGCTTGGTCAACCGCGTGGTGCCGCATGAGCAGCTGATGGACGAATGCGAACGCGTCGCCCGCAAGATGTGCCTTATCTCGCAGCTGGGCATAAAGATGACCAAGGTGGCAGTGAACCGGGCCCTGGAAAACATGGGTTTTCTGAACGCCGTCTCGCAGAACCTGGACCTGATGACCATCTTCGATACCAGCACCAGCCCTGAGCAGGAGGAGTTCAACGCCGTCGCTGCGGAGAAAGGATTGCGGGCAGCGCTGAACTGGAGAGACGCCCGTTTCCGGGAACTGGACTAGCAAAACTCCACCGGGGCAATCAGCAAGAGGGGCGCACGATGGTCAGGGCTATCGCATTTGGAGGAGCAACCCTTGCTCACTGGCTGAGTGAACCGTCATTCCCGCGCAGGCGGGAATCCAGTGGATCAGTGGATGGAAGTCGGGAGAAATCGCGTTAATCACACGCCTGATAGGCCTTTCCAACTCGATGGAGAATGCACTCCGAATGACCTGGATTCCCGCCTGCGCGGGAATGACGAGCTAGAAAAGTCAAATGCGATTGCCCTGGCACGATGGTGCGCCCCTCTTGCTGATTGCAGAACCCAGTTCTTTTATTCCCCGGCTTTGACCTCAATGCCGGCCAGGCCCTCGACGAACTTCAGCAGCGCCGAGTGATCGGATTCCTGCTCACCCTCGTTGACCAGGGCCCCGAGCATCTGCTGCAACAGAGCCGTAACGGGAAGAGGGACGTTCAGTTCCTGTCCGGTCTGCAGGACGTTGCGAAGGTCCTTTTGGTGGAGGCGGATCCGGAAACCGGCACGGAAGTTGCGGGACAGCATCATCGGGGCCTTGGCTTCCATTACATTGCTGCCCGCCAGGCCGCCGCGAATGGCATGGAACACCCTTTCCGGGTCGACGCCGGCCTTGGTGGCGAGAACGAGGGCTTCGGCGAGGGCCTCGATGTTGGCGGCGACGATGATCTGGTTGGCCAGCTTGGTCACACCGCCGGCGCCGATGTCGCCGGTCAGCACGACGTTGCTTCCCATGACCTTTAGCAGGTCGAAGTTCTGGTCGAAAATCTCCTGCTTGCCGCCTACCATAATGGCGAGGGTGGCGTTGATGGCCCCCGGCTCGCCACCACTGACGGGAGCGTCGAGCATCTCAATGCCCTTGGTAGCGCACTCGGCGGCTATGCGCTGGGACACCAGCGGAGCGATGGAGCTCATGTCGATGATTGTCTTGCCCGACTCCGCGCCCTCAAGAACCCCATCGGGGCCGAGGATGACCTTCTCGGAATCCGCGGAGTCCGGGAGCATGGTGATGATCTTGTCGGTGGCGGCCGCGACCTCGCGGCTGGATGAGGCGGGAGAGGCGCCGTCGCCGACAATCTCTTCCACTGCCTCACCCACGATGTCATAGACGGTCAGGTCATACCCAGCCTTGAGCAGGTTGCGGGCCATGGGCTTACCCATGATGCCCAATCCCACGAAACCGATCTTCCGGGATGTATCTTGGGCCATCTTCCGGCCTCCTGACGTTCAATTGGCGCCCCGGCCCGTCCTGGATGGGCCGGATGGCGATGCCGGAAAACTGTATCACACATCGCAGCCCGCTCCAACGCCGACCCGCTCTAGTAGCCTGCCCAGATCTTCCGTTTGTCCACCTCGTGTTGCCTGATGAACAGGCCCACGGATACCAGCTCCAGGATTGCGCCCAAGACCAGCAGGATAAGGGGCCAGATACGGAACTTCCTCAGGTCCTCCGGAATGATCGAGACGGTAGTCTGCCCGACGCCCGGCTGGGTCGCGTTTCCGAGATCAACGATTTGTGGCGGTGCCACCCTCTGCTCATGGCCTTCCTCCGGCAGTTCGGGCGGTGGCACTGCCGTGGGGGTAGGCTGAGCAGTGGGCGTAGGAGCCTGCGTTGGGGTGGGCACCGCCGTCGGGATGGCCGTGGGAGTAGGCGCAGCCGTAGGCGTAGGCTGGGGCGTTGGCGTCGGCGCCTCAGTCGGCTGGGGAGTGGGCGACGGCACCGGCGTCGGTTCCGGCGTAGCCTCCGGCGTGGGCTCCGGCGTCGGTTCCTGCGTCGGCTCCGGAGTGGGCTCAGGGGTCGGCTCCGGCGTGGACTGTTCCTGCTGCGCCAGAGCCACGGGCGGAGGCGACTCATCCACGTCGATCACGAAGATAGTGACGTTGATTCTGTCGGTACCTCCGTTGCCGTCGTCCACCAGTATGTAGACGCTGTAGGAGGTCTGTACCTCAAAGTCCAGGACCGAGCTGGTCAAAAGGTGGCCCGAGTTCGGGTTGATGCTAAAGGATCCCCCGTCCATGCCCCCCAGGTGATAGGTCAGCGTGTCGTTTTCCGGGTCGGTGGCCGAGACCGGGGACCCGATGGTTATTGACGATCCGGTGTTTTCAGCGATGGAACGATGGGTGCTATCGCCTTCGGTGAAGGTCGGCGCCCTGTTGGAGGGCGGGGGCACGTAGACGGGCGCACTGCTGCGGCGGTAGTTGCTGTAGCTACTTCCTCCGCCTCCGCCGCTGTAGCTACTTCCTCCGCCGGAGTTGCCGCCGCTCTTGCCACCGCCTCCGCCTCCGCCGCCTCCACCTCCGCCGCCTCCACCTCCGGAGTTAGTGTTGCTCCGAGGTTCGGGGGTGGTGTCGTTGATGGTCAGCGTAGCCGTGGCCTGCGACCCGGTGCCAACCGCGGGCGGTAACGAGCCGAACCGGATGTTGACCGTCTCGTCATCCCGGTCGGAGTCGTTGGTGGTCGATATCGAGAACGACTTGGAGGCATCGCCCGAAGCGAATGTCAGCGTCGTGCTGGTCGGCGAGTAATCGCCGGATTCCGCGTCCCTGCAGATATGGACACGTGAATGTTCAAAGCCCGGTCGGCGACGGGTGACACGCTGACGGTGATAGTCTTGCTGCTGCCCTCGGTAACGGTGTATGACGAGTTGCCGAACGACACGTTCAGTAGCTGCGGGATGGTGCCCTCGCCGGGGAGCGACCAGCCGCTCTCGCCCTCAATGTTCTCGGAGCGCACCCGCACCTCGTAGGTGGTGCTGTAGGCGAGGCCGGTGATGGTGGCGCTGGCGCCGGTCACGGTAACGTCGGTGTCAGTCCATTCTGCTGGAGGGTTGGCATCCTTGACTCGATACTGCACGTCGTAGCCATCGACTGGTGCGTCATCTGTTGGGTCTATGGCAGTCCAGCTGACAGACAGCCCCGCCGCCGCACCAGAAGTAGCGTTGACCGCAGGCTGTCCCGGTACGGCAGGCACGATCATGTCGGTGACGTTGATGGTTACCTCGATGGTGTCATCCACAACCGCGTCTGCGTTGCCCCAGGGATCGTTACTGTCGGTGACTTGTACAGTAACGTCATAGGTCGTCTTACTGTTCGCGTTTTCGTAATCCAGCACCTCCTTGGTCTGGATTTGCCCAGATGTCGACACGATGTCAAATGACGAAGCATCCGTCCCGCTCAGCGAATAAGTCAGAGCGCTGTCGTCCGCGTCCGTGGCGGTGAACGGGTCTCCAATGTTCTCGCCAGCCTGCGTGTTCTCCCGAACCGTGAGAGTGGCGGCGTCGGAGTCCAGGTCAAAGGCGGGTAGTTTGTTGGTTGCCTCTATTTCGAGGACCTCAGAATCCGACACCTTCTGGGCGGTTTTATCCGGCCCAAGTTCATCCTCGTAAGTGGCAGTAACCCTCAGGTGATTTCCTTCATCCTCCTCTTGCGGGATGTAGGAATTAGTAGTCGCCGCTTCGATGGTCGTCCATGAATTGGGATCCGTTTTATCCGCCGACTTTTCCCATAGCCAGGTGATATCTACGTCGCTCTTGATTTCGTCGTCATCCTCCAGGGTGGCTGTAACCTCATTACCGGAGCTTGGCTGCTGAGAGGAAAGCGTAATCTTCCCAGGGTCATCCTCATCAGTAACAGTGATGGTTACGTCGAGCCTGGCATCGACGACCGGCGGGTCCTCGGCAGTACCGGCATCATCCCGACCGTCGCTGACCGTTACGGTAACGCTGTAGGTCTCTTTGCCCTCGTGGTCCAGGTCGGCCTTGGTCTTGATCTGGCCCGCCGACGTGTCAATGTCGAACGAGGCCGCATCCGTCCCCTCCAGGCCGTAGGTAAGGGTCTCGCCGTCGTCAGGGTCAGTGGCCGTATATGGGCTGCCGATGGCCGTGCCGGCTGCGGTGTTCTCCGCCACGGTCTGGGCCGCTGGAGCGTTCGCGTCGAACGCAGGCTTCTCGTTAACGTCGGTCACGTTGATTGTGACGTCAATGGAAGCGTCGTCGGTCGGGTTAATATCTGGGGTTCCATCATTGGCCTTGCCGTCGGCCACCCGAACGATGACAGAGTAGGAGGCCTTGGTTTCGTGGTCCAGGTCAACTCCCTCCTTGGTCTTGAGCTGACCAGAGGTAATGTCGATTCCGAAAGAGGTGGCGTCTGTCCCATCCAGGCGATATGTCACGGTGTCGCCTTCGTCATCGATAGCCCTTATGGGCGCCCCAATGCTCTGGTTCGCGCCCGTGTTCTCGGGGACAGAGCGGGTGATACTTGATTCGCCCTGCGGGATCTCATCGTCGAAACGAGGAGCCTCGAAAACGTTAGTTACTGTGACGGTCACCGTAACGGAGTCATCCGTCACTGGGGTTTGTTCGACAGTTCCTGAGTCGTCCCTGCTGTCGGTAGCGTTGATGATGACGGTCAGGGTGCTCTTGTCCTCAAAGTCGAGAGCTTCTTTCACCTGGAGTTGACCCCCGGAATCTACTTGGAACAAATCGGCATCAGTTCCACTCACCGAATAGGTCACCGTGTCGCTGGTATCCTCGTCGGTGGCGACCATAGCGTCTCCAACGTTCTGCCCCACGGGGGTGTCTTCGGGAATGGTTATGGAGGCCGTTGCCGCATCGAACTGCGGAGGCTCGTTGACGTCGGTCACGCTGATGGTCACGGTGATGGTGCCATCGACCACGGTGTCGGACAGGCTGTGGTCATCCAACCCGTCAGTAACCGACACGGTGACCATGTAGCTGAGTTTTGCGTCGGTTTCGTAGTCGAAAACCGATTTGGTCTTGAGCTGGCCGGTACTCGTGTCCAGATCGAACGACGACGCGTCTGTCCCGCCTAGCGAATAGACCACGGTTCCCTTGCTGTCGGCATGGGTGGCAGTGTAAGGGCCCCCGATGTTTACTCCCGCCGGGGTGTTTTCGGCGACGTCGTGCATAATCGCGGCATCGCTGGCGAACTCAGGGTGCTGGTTGGTGACCGGCGCGGTCAGCACGGCGTCTGTAACGGCCTGGACGGTCTTGTTGTCACCAAAGCTGTCTGTGTAGGTGACGGTCACGCGCAAATATTTACCAATGTCGTCTGACCCCGATGTGTAGCTGCTGGAATCGGCCCCACTGATGGGAGTCCACGTATTCTGGTCGCTGGAGATGTGCCACTGCCAAGCCTGAATAGAGACCGGAGCGTCATCATCTTGCAGGGTAGCCGTGATTGGGCTGCCGGCAGCAGGAGTCTCCGGGCTGAACGATATGGTCCCTTCCTCGTCCAAGTCGGTTACGGTGATGGTCACGTCGTGGGTGTCGTCGATGGTCGCGTTGGTCTCGGTGCTGCCGTCGGCTGCCTTGCCATCGGTGACCCGGATGGTGACGGAGTAGCTGCTCTTGGTCTCGTGGTCCAGGTCGGCCTTGGTCTCGAGCTGGCCCGTCGCGTCGCCGATAGCGAACGACGCGCCGTCGCCGGTGTCCAGTGTGTAGGTCAGGGTGTCGCGTTCGGGGTCGGTGGCGGTGTATGCGGTGCCGATGTTGGTTTGGGCGGGGGTGTTCTCTGCGACCTCTTGGGTGATCGGCGCGTCATCGGCGAACTGCGGCTTCTCGTTCACGTCGGTGACTTTGATGGTGACGCCGATGGAATCGTCCTCAGTCTCGGACCCAGGAGTCTCGGCGTTGCCCTGGTCGCCTATACCGTCGGTCACGGACACGATTACCGAGTACGATTGCGTGGTCTCATAGTCCAGCTCGTTTTTGGTCTTTATCTGCCCGTTGGAATCAATCTCGAAATTCGCTCCGTCCTGGTCGTCCAGCGAATACGTAATGGCGTCGCCGTCGTCGTCCTTTGCGGACACCGGCGCACCGACCGGCTGGCCGGCGGCGGTGTTCTCGGCGACCTCTCGGGTGAGGGTCGTCTCACCTTGCGGTATTTCTTCGTTGAAACTCGGCCGTTCGTATACGTTGTTCACGGTGATGGTCACCGCGTGGGTGTCGTCGATGGTCGCGTTGGTCTCGGTCGTGCCGTCGGGGGCCTTGCCGTCGGTGACCTGGATGGTGACGGAGTAGCTGTCCTTGGTCTCGTGGTCCAGGGCTGCCTTGGTCTTGAGCTGGCCGCTGGTGGTGTCGATAGCGAACGACGCGGCGTCGGTGCCGGACAGCGAGTAGGTCAGTGGCGTGTCGCTCTCCGGGTCGGTTGCCGTGAATAGCCCATCGGTAATGTCGGTGTCGGTAGCCGTGTTCTCTTCGACCGACAGTGTTGCGGGCACGCTGTCGGCAAAGGCTGGTCCCTCGTTTACGTCGGTGACGTTGATGGTGACATCTATGGTGGCGTCCTCCACCGCTGGGTTCTCGGTGTTTCCTGCATCGTCCTTGCTGTCGGTGATGGACACGGTTATGGAGTAGGATTGCGTGGCCTCATAGTCCAGTTCATTCTCAGTCTTGATCTGCCCGTTGGAATCAATCTCGAAATTCGCTCCGTCCTGGTCGTCCAGCGAATACGTAATGGCGTCGCCATCGTCGTCGGTGGCGGACACGGGGGCGCCGACGGGCTGGCCGGCGGCGGTGTTCTCGGCGACCTCTCGGGTGAGGCTGCTCTGGCCTTGCGGGTATTCCTCATCGAACGTAGGCGGCTCGGTTGTGTCGTCAGTTACGGTGATTGTCACGTCGTGGGTGGCTTCCAGATCCCCGTCGCTGGCCGTGACGGTGACGGTATAGCTGGCCTTGGTCTCCCGGTCCAGGGGGTCCTTGGTCTTTATCTGGCCTGTGCTGGTGTCGATGTCGAAGGCTGCACCGTCGCCGGTGTCCAGAGAGTAGGTGATCGTGTCGCTTTCCGGGTCGGTGGCGGTGATCGGGTCGCCGATGGGCTCTTCGGCAGCGGTGTTTTCAATGACGTTCAGATCGGTGGGTGCGTCATCGGCGAACTCCGGGGCCTCGTTCACGTCGGTCACGTTGATAGTTACGTCTATGCTGTTGTCGTCCATGGTGTCCGAGTTGCCGTGTATGTCCTTGCTGTCCCTGACGAACACCGCTACGTGGTAGGTGCTCTTGGTCTCGAAGTCCAGGGCGGCCTTGGTCTTGATCTGACCGGTCGACGAGTCAATGTTGAAGGACGCCGCGTCATGGCCCTGCAGGGAGTATGTCAGCTCGTCCGTGTTGGGATTCTCGACGTTGTCCGGGTCTGTGGCTGAGACCGGATCTCCAACGGGCTGGTTGGCGGCCGTGTTTTCTGCGACCTCAAAGGTGGGTGGAATATCGTCAAATAGCGGGGCGTGGTTGCTGATAAACTCCTCAGTAGTCCCTTCTTCGACCTCTCCGCATTCCCCTTTGCTGGGGTCGTCACTGTCGATATATTCTCCGTTCTCTTCGTCATTTCCGTCGACATATACAGTGAACTCAGTGGTGTCGATCGTGTAGCCGTACTCATCTGCATCGTCAAACGCCGTGTAGATCGCTATCCGAAGCGTGCGCTCTGGCGTTATGCACTGGTCATCAGCTATCCTGACGGTCTCTCGTTTTTCAGTCTGGTTTGCAAAGAAGACGAACTTGACCAGCTCGTCAGCGGTACCCTCGTCTTCCTCGAGGTGATCGTTGTATTCGTCCATAGCCATGATTCCGCCTTCGATGCACACCTCGTCCTTTCGATAGTTATCACTTGATCGATCAACTGCGTTATAGCAATATTTCTCGTCGGTAGTGAGGGGCCTACTAAGCTGCAGGGTAACGGTTACAGATCTCCCCTCTTCGCCAACCTCCGGCATTACGGCATATATGCTGACCTGCGGACAGAAATCATCGGAGGTGGGGTCGTAGGCGGAATCCGTTGGGTCGCACGGGAGTTTTACGGCGCTTGGTCCACCGTCAAAATCCTGGGTGTTAGTGTCATCCGAGGGTATGCGGAGAGCTCCGGAGGGTCCGAAATCCATGCTCTTTTGGTCGAACGCAGCGGTGCGGCTGTCCTCCGCGAAAGCCGCTCCGGGGGAGGAGAGGGGCGAGGCAAACAGCGTTACCAGGAGGAAAATGAGTGCAGTGGTGATCACTGCCACAAAGGAGATAGAAGGTGCCCGGTGGAACATGTCCCCTCCACACACTCACTGCATCAGGACCGGAATTATCCGGTAAGTTGGCTATCCGCCCAACGGTCCGAGGGGGCCCTGGGACCCGGACGGCAGCGTGCGGGTCGTACCCGCAGACCAATGCCTTTATGGAATCACGCGAAAAACATAACATCCGCTCTATTTGAATATGTTTACTCCTTATGTTGTGTTTTATTCAGTTCGCGCGCAATTTTGTGGTTCCAAAGCTGAAAGCGGGGTCAAAAGAGGTTGGATGACATTATGGTAAGTATTTGCAACCCAGTTCGTTGTACAAAAACACGCATAGCGTTATCATGGAAATAACGATCTCCGGACAGGTTCCGGAGGTCTTTCGCCGGGGGCTGCAGTAGTGCCGCAAGGCACCAGGGGCAAGCCGTCCGCTGGATACAGGAGCGGGTTTAATGGCCTATCGGAGGTCGGCGCTGGTTACGGGGGGCGCAGGATTCATCGGCTCTCACCTGGTGGACCGGCTGGTGGATGAGGGATACCGGGTGGTGATCCTAGATGATCTCAGCACCGGCAAACTGAAGAACCTCAACCACGAGGCGACCTTCCATCACCTGAGTATAGCGCAGCCAACCCTGATGGATGTGATCAGCCGGGAGAGGCCGGACCTGGTCTTTCACCTGGCAGCCCAGTCCAGCGTGCCCCGCTCGGTCAAGGACCCCATCCTTGACAACGAAGTGAACGTGCTCGGGACGCTGCGGCTCCTGGAGGCATCGCGCCGGGCGGGGGTCGAGAAGGTCATTTATTCGTCGACCGGAGGGGCCCTTTACGGTGAGCCGGAGGTGGTGCCCTGTCCCGACGACGCGCCAGTGGTACCCATCTCGCCTTATGGAATGTCCAAGTACATGGGCGAACAGTACCTCGGCTTCTATTCCCGCCAGTACCGCTTGAACTTCACCACCCTGCGATACGGCAACGTGTACGGCCCGCGGCAGGACCCGTTCGGCGAGGCGGGCGTAATAGCCATTTTCATATCCGCCATGCTGAGCGGCCAGCGACCCCGTATATTCGGCGACGGCAACCAAACACGCGACTTCGTGTGCGTGGATGATATCGTCGAGGCGAATATGGCCGCGATCCACCGGGGGCATCGCTCCTCGTTGAATATCGCGACGGGCGAACTGACCAGCGTCAACCAGCTTTACGAATTGCTGAAGGAGACCACGGGTTTTCGCTGGGATGCGGAACACGGTCCGGCGAGGGCGGGCGACGTGTACAGGATCAGCCTGGACTGCTCCAGAGCCCAAGAGGAGCTGGGCTGGACACCAAAGACCAGTCTGGCCGATGGCCTGGCACGGACCGTAGCCTACCTCAGGGATACGGCGCAGGCAGAGGGTGTGCGCCCAGGGTAGGTTACGCACGCAGGCGAACCCGAGTGGCCGACACCCAAGGATCCAAAGGGTTAGACCCATCATAAGGACAGGAAGGCGAACCGAATGACGACAGCCGCGACAGACTACGACGTTATCATCCTGGGGGCCGGCGCAGCCGGATTGGCCGCCGGACTCTACACCACCCGGGCGATGCTCAAGACGCTCATAGTCGAGCAACTGGGTCCCGGCGGGCAGTTATTGATAACGGACGAGATCGAGAACTATCCGGGCTTCCCCGAGGGCGTCAAGGGCCAGGAACTGGCGATGATGATGGAGCAGCAGACCACCCGGTTCGGGGCGGAGATCGACTACGCCGAGGTCCAGGGTGTCGAGCGGGCCGACGAGCCGGTGAAGACGGTACACACGGATGACCGCACTCTCACAGCCAAGAGCCTGATCATCGCCACCGGCGGATCACACAACAAACTGGGCGTAACGGGGGAGGACGCGTTCTCGGGCCGAGGCGTCTCCTACTGCGCGGTCTGCGACGGCAACTTCTTCCGGGGCCAGGATGTGGTGGTAGTCGGCGGCGGCGACGCCGCCATGGACGAGGGACATTACCTGACGGGCATCGTCAACTCCGTGACTTATGTCCACCGCCGGGACGAGCTTCGCGCAACCAAGGTGCTGCAGGAGCGGGCCTTCAACAACGACAAGGTCAAGTTCCTGTGGAGCCACGTGGTCGAGGAGTTCGTCGGCAACGAGGCGCTGGAGTCGGCGAGGGTGAAGAACCTCAAGACGGAGGAAGTGTATGACTACAACACTGCCGCCGCCTTCATCTACGTCGGCTTTCACCCCAACACCGAGTACCTGAGGGGCCTCCTGGAAATGGATGCCCTGGGCCACGTCTACACCGACATCCACATGCGCACCGGGGTGCCGGGGATCTATGCCTGCGGTGACGCACGGGCCGACTCCACGCGGCAGCTGGGAGCAGCCGTCGGGGACGGGATTACGGCGGCACTGGCAGCGTACCACGACCAGCAGGAGTAATCGCCGCTGCTGATGTAGACCGACGGAGGTTGGTCTAGGGCGGTCAAAGCTGAAACATGGTCCTGAATGCAGTAGGGGCGGGTTTGAAACCCGCCCCTACTGTCTGTAAACCACAACGACGGGACTGTCCGCACTAAAAGAACAGGGGCGGGTGAATTACCCGCCCCTGCGTTTGCCGTCTGTTGCCCCGATGCCCCGTTAGGCGTTGAGGTTCATCGGCAGCTCCATCATGGAGCGGAGGGCCATGGTCGGATGGTACTCGGACTCGTGGGGCACCATCTCAAGGTTGGGATAGCGGTCGGCCAAGGCCTTGAAGACCTCCTGCCCCTCAACGCGGGCGATGGTCGCGCCGAGGCAGTGGTGGACGCCGGCGCCGAAGGCCACGTGCGGGTTGGGCCAGCGGGTGATGTCCATTTCGTCGGCCCGCTCGAACTTGTTGGGGTCGCGGTTGGCCGACGGGATGACCCAGCGCACGCGATCATTTTCCTTGATCTGCTTGCCGCGGATTTCCACGTCTTCGCTGGCGAGGCGGGGCAACGTCTTTACCGGCGAGTCGTAGCGCAACGCCTCCTCGCAGGCCCGCACCATCATGCCCTCCGTGTCCTCCTTGAACAACTCCCATTGGTCGCGGTTGTTCATGAAAGACTTGGTGCCGTTGCAGATGAGGTTGATGGTGGTCTCGTGGCCCGCAATCAGCAGCAGAGCGGTGTTGGAGAGAGTGTGGGACCGGTTGAACACGCCTTCCTTCTCGCCGCTGGCCAGCACCGAGATGAAATCGTCGCCGGGGTTTTGCTTGCGCTCCTCCAGGAGCGGGTCGCAGTACTCGAACATACCGTTCACGCCTTCCATCAGCGTGCGGTAACGGTCCGGCTCGCCGCGGTTGGTGAACAGGAGCTTTTCGGCCAGGGTACGAATGTGGGGGCGGTCGGATTCGGGCACGCCCATCATTTCGGCGATGACCAGCAAGGGCAGGGGCACTGCAAGGTCACGCATCAGGTCTACATCGCCCTTCTGCTCCGCCTGATCCAACAGGTGGTTAGTAGCGGAGATTACCAGGGGGCGCCACTCTTCCATGGACTTGGGGGTAAAGAAGCGGTGGACGATCTTGCGCATGTCGAGGTGGGCCGGCCGGTCGTGCTGGATGAACATCATCCCCTGGTACTCGCACGCCATCCGGTAGATTTCCTCGTCGGACTCGAAGATGGCCGGATAGGCCGGGCGCGGGTCGTTGAGGAAGGTCGCGCTGGAGAACTTCTCGTGATTGCGGGTCAACCACACCAGGTCGTCGTGGCGGGTGATGACCCACAGCTCGTAGAGTTCGTTCCAGTGGACCGGGTCATGTTCTCTGATCTGCCCGAAATAGGTATAGGGGTCTTTAATCGCGGCGGGGCTGAACATATCATCGGAGACATTAGTGGAAACCATGCTTCACCTCCTCTCGAGATGGTCCAGTTTCAGGTCGACGCCCCAAAGTTTGGGGCCCGTAAGTATTGGAGTGAGTCTACCAAATCAACCACGGAGTTGACAACAGACAATATCCGTTTATCCGATTACGGAAAGTGATTCTATTCCACGAGAACTCGCTCGAACTCGGTCTTGGGGAAAACAGCCAGGAGGGCAGCCTTTTCACTGGAGCGGTTTACGAAACCATGTTTGATGCCTGCAGGGGCCAGGACTGTGTCACCGGGGCCGAGTATAACCACATCGTCGCCGAGAATCGCTTCCAGCTCGCCCTCGACGATGACCATGGCCTCCTCGGTGTCCGGGTGGATGTGCGTGGTCACAGCAGCGCCTGGACTGATCTCGAGGTGGCCGACCCAAAGCGACTCAGCCCCTTGTTCCGCGCCGACCAGGGTGGCGCGTGGTATGCCCGGGTAGCCTTCGCTGGATTCCGCATCCGCCCTTCTGAGGATGGGCATTTCACTACCTCCACATTTGGCTCTCGCAGACTGGTCGCTGGATTATAGGCCCCTGCTACCAGAATCGCCAAAGGAAACGTGCAGAATCGTGCAGAAACGTGCAGAATCGTTCAAATTCCCCCTGGATTCTGCCCACTCCGCTCCATCGTGGTTCCGCCGGTGCGGAATTCTGGTATTATTCCGGCAATTCTTTCGATAATACATACATAAGGAGGCGCGGTGATGTTGGACAAAACGGCGCTAATGGAAATGATGCGACGAATGTTACGCATCCGGCACTTTGAAGAAGCGGTCATCAACCTGGTGGAGCGGGGCGAAATCGTCGGCGCGGCCCACTCGTACATCGGAGAGGAGGCCGTGGCCGTCGGCGCCTGCATGGCTCTGCGCGACGACGACTGGATGACCGGCAACCATCGCTCGCACGGGCATCCGATCGCCAAGGGAGGCAACGTCAAGACGGCGATGGCGGAGCTGCTGGGCAAGAAGACCGGCATCTGCAAGGGTAAGGGCGGCTCGATGCACTTGGCCGACTTCAGCATCGGAATCCTGGGCGAGTCGGGCATCCTCGGCTCCTCGATTCCCGTGGCTGTGGGGGCGGCGCTGGGCAGCCGGCTGCAGGGCAACGACCGCGTGGCGGTATGCTTCTTCGGCGACGGCGCCAGCAACGAGGGCGCGTTCCACGAGTCCATCAACCTGGCGGCGGTATGGAAGCTGCCGGTGATCTTCCTTTGCGAGAACAACCAGTACGCAGTAACCAGCAGCTTCAAGGAAATGGTGGCGGTTGAAAACATTTCCGACCGCGCAGCAGCCTACGCCATCCCAGGAGTACTGGTAGACGGGCAGGACGCGCTGGCAATGCACGAGGCGGTAACTGCAGCCGTGAACCGGGCCCGCTCCGGTCAGGGGCCGACCCTCGTGGAGGGCCGTACCTACCGGTACTACGACCACTCGCTGGGGCTGGGGCGGATCGTTCGCAACCCATATAGGGATGAAGATGAGGTCGAGGAATGGATGCGGCGTGACCCGCTGGACATCCATCGCGCCCTCCTGATCGAGCAGAGCATCGCCACGGCGGCAGAGCTGGACGCACTCGAAGAGCACGTCAAGGGCGAGATCGAGGAGGCCGTGACCTTTGCCCGAGAGAGCCCCTACCCCGACCCGTCGGAGGTCTGGGAGGATATGTACGCCGTACCCATACCTCTGGAGTAACGGCGTCTCTTCCAAAATCCCCCGTCCTATCAGGGACTGGGTTGGGGTCAAGGCAAGGGAACGACCCGTTCAGTTGCTTACACTAGGAGGCAGGTCATGGTCACACGAACGCAGACCCGCAACATTACTTTCACCCAGGCAATCAACGAGGCGATGACGGAAGAGATGCGCCTCGACGAGCGCGTCTTCATCATGGGGGAGGACATCCAGAAGGGCGTCTACGGCGCGTCGGGCGGGCTGTTCACCGAGTTCGGCGGCGACCGGGTGCGCGACTGCCCGCTGTCTGAGAACGCCTTCTTTGGCGCGGCCGTCGGCGCCGCAGCGGTGGGGATGCGCCCCATCGTCGAGAGCCTGTCCAGCTTCATGTGGGTGGGGATGGACCAGCTGGTGAGCCAGGCATCCAAGATGCGCTACATGTTCGGGGGGCAAGTGAACCTGCCCATCGTGTACCGCGCCGCCATGTACTACGGCGGCAGCATGGCCGCCCACCACTCCGACCGGTCGCACCCGCTGTTCATGAACATCCCCGGCTTCAAGATTGTGTTTGCCAGCAATGCCTATGACGGCAAGGGACTGCTCAAGACCGCCATACGTACCGACGACCCGGTGATCTTCTGGGAGGACCGCACCATCCTGGGCGCCAGGGCGGAAGTGCCAGAGGAGGATTACAGCATTCCGTTGGGGGTTGCCGACGTGAAGCGCGAGGGCAGCGATGTCACCATTGTCGCCATCGGCGGCATGGTGCCGAGGGCGCTGGCCGCTGCTGAGGCACTGGCCGGAGAGGGGATATCGGCGGAGGTCATAGACCCCCGAACGCTGGTGCCGCTGGACAAGGCGGCGATCCTTGGGTCGGTAGCCAAGACAGGCCGGCTGGTAGTGGTGGACATGGCGCACAAGACCTGCAGCGCGGCCAGCGAGATCGCGGCCATCGTGGCCATGGAGGGGTTCTGGGACCTGCAGGCGCCTATCCAGCGGCTGGGTACGATCAACGTGCACATACCGTTCAGCCCGGCACTGGAGCCGCTGTGCTACCCAACTGACGAGTCCATCGCCGAGGCGGTGCGAGTGACGCTGCAGTAGGCAGGATTGAACCTACTGCGTTGATCGCCATTTGGCCTGAAAACAAGTGCCGTTCGTCCTGAGCCTGTCGAAGGATGAACGGGGTTACACCGAGTCAGAAAATCGCACAAGGCCCAACCGCCCGTCCTTCGACAAGCTCAGGACGAACGGTTGGGCCTTGTTGAATCCAAGTAAAGGGATATAGGGTGTCAGGAGTTGTAGTTATGGCGTCGGAGATTGTGCTGCCGCAGTGGGGAATGGAGATGCAGGACGGCACCATCGTTCGCTGGCTGAAGCAGGAGGGCGACACCATCGAGGAAGGGGAACCGATCGTTGAGGTGGAGACCGCCAAGCTGCAGACGGAACTGGAGTCCACCGCGTCGGGCATCCTGAGCCGAATCGTGGCCCAAGAGGGAGAGATCGTGCCCATCCGGGGCGTGCTGTGCGTCATCGCCGAGCCCGGCGAGGAGATTGCGGCGGCGGCGGCCCCTGCGCCTGCGTCGGCAGCCACTGCCCCGGCGACGACAACCACGCAGGCCGCTCCTGCGTCAAATGGCGCCGGTGCAGGGGTGCAGGTTGTACCGGCGGCGCGGCGCCTGGCTCGCGAACGGGGCGTGGATTTGTCCGCGGTGCGGGGCAGCGGGCCCAGCGGGCGCATCCTGCTGACCGACGTGGAGACGGCTTTGCGGGCACCTGCCGCTCCAGCGACGACTGCCGACGGAGCAGGGCGGGTGCCCGTGGTGCCGGCCGCGCGGCGGTTGGCGCGGGACAACGGCATTGACCTCGCGACGGTAACCGGCAGCGGGCCGCAGGGCCGCATCCTGATCGAGGACGTGGAGGCGGCGATCGCAGCACGGTCGGCGCCTGCCGCCACTGCGGCCGCGAGACCAACTATGGACGGCGTAGTGCCGCTAACAGGAATTCGCGGCGCGGTGGCTACCCGGATGCTGCAAAGCATCCAGACCACGGCGCAGGTGACGCTGACCACGGAGGCCATCGTGACCGAGGCGATGCAGCTCCGGCGCGGGCTGTCGCGACACCATTCCGAGGAGGCGGGAGGAAACATCGGGCCGCTGCCTGTGGTGGTGAAGGCCACCGCAGAGGCACTCAAACGCCACCCGCGAATGAATGCCATCGAGACCGCCGCGGCGGACGGCACGGCGCAGGTGCAGATGCTGGCGGAGATCAATATCGGCCTAGCAGTGGCGCTGGAGGAAGGACTGGTGACGCCTGTGATTCGCGGGGCCGACGGGAAGTCGCTGGCGCAGCTGGCCGCCGAGAACCGGGACCTGGCCGCCCGGACACGAGAGGGCCGCACGCGCCCTGAGGAGATCAGCGGCGGCACCTTCACCATCACCAACCTTGGTGCCAACGATATCGACGGGTTCACGCCCATCATCAATCCGCCGCAGGTTGGCATCCTCGGCGTGGGCCGCGTGGTGGAGAAACCGGTGATCACCAACGGGGAGATTGCCAAGGGCGAGACGATGTACCTGAGCCTCACCTTCGACCACCGTGCGATCGACGGGGCACCGGCAGCGGAGTTCCTGCAAACGGTCAAGGGGCTGCTGGAAGACCCGTGGTGGATGGTGGGATAGGGCGCAGGGCAAACGCATTCTAATTTATTGTCAAAGTTTTTTGGCCGTTTCATTGAATAACTACCATACGAGCGACCGGATCTAGGAACAATCAATCAAGCGGCTGGTCGCATTCGCCGAGTAATTCGGCCATCCTATCGCCTTTGATTTTAGAATGCGTTTGCCCTGGGATAGGGCGGCTGACTGACTCCGAGATCACCTGTGATACACTACATTTGAATTCTTGATGTCCAATAGGCTACGCCAGATAGAGATTTTTCATGACCCTGATTCAAACCCCACGAGACATTTTCGCTGATGCGAGGGCGGTTCACGCCAGCGCCCTGGAGCGGCTGGAGGCAAACGACATTCGCGACGCTGCGGAAAAGGCATGGTGCGCCACCAAACGCGCCACCGAGGCCCTGTTGCTTGCAACTACGGGTGAGGTTCCGCCAACAACAAGCAGGGTTTCCGGTGGACTTCGTGCTCAAGGGCGCGGAAACGCAGCATGGCGGTCGCTGCAAGACCGCTTTGGGACAACTGTTAGGTTTCTGCACCACGAATGTTTCTACAATGGTCAGTGCGAGCCGGTAGAGGACATTGAGGAACGCATTAGGGAGGTCGCAGAGTTTATCGTGGACGCGGAATTTTTGGCAGGCCTCTAAGCGCCTTCTTGACGCCACCATTAGTAGAATAGTCGACCTCTCCCATTATCCAGATAGCAGGGACAAGTACACAGAAAAGGACTCGCCAAAGCGGCGAGTCCTTTTCTGTGCCGATCGGAAGTCGGGTTATACGTCGACCATCAGCACCCACATGGGGCCCTGGCCGATGGGGTAGACCTCCAGTGGCTCTAGGGCACCGGTGTCGGTGTTGACACGGTACGACGCCAGCCGAGCCGATTCCAGCCCCGCGGCGTAGAGGAAGTTTCCGGTGGGGTCGAGGCTGAAGGCCCGTGGGATGTCCTCGGTCGGCGTCTGGCCCAGCGGAGTGAGGGTGCCATCGGCGGCGTTCACTTCGAAGCCAGCGATGCTGTTATGGCCGCGGTTGGGCGCGTACAGGAACCGGCCGGACGGCGTTATCTGTATCTGCGAGCAGGAGTTACGTTCGCTGTAACCCTCAGGCAGTGTCGAGACGGTGTGGAAGGGGTGGAGGGTACCGTCGGAGCGGTCGAACCTGTACGCGGTGACGCTGCAGCCCTGTTCGTTGGACGAATACACCACATCCAGGTTGGGGTGGAAGCAGAAGTGGCGCGGGCCCTCCGGAGCACGGGGCGTCGCCCGGTCCGGGTTGCAGGCTGCCAACTTGCCGGTCAGTTGGTCGAACCGGAACTGGAAAATGGCGTTGACCCCGGTGTGCGATCCCTCGGCAATGTGCGGCACGTAGGCGTAGCGGTTGGACGGATCGGTCTGGACGTAGTGGGCGCCGATGCCGGTCTCGCGCCACTCGATGGGCGTGGCGTCCAGGGCGCCGTCCTCGCCGAAGCCATGCACTCCGACGCGCGCCTGGTAGTAGTGGGCCGACAGCAGGTACTTCCCCGTGCGGTCGACGGAGATGTGCACGGGGTCGCCATCGAGGGGAACGCCGCCGATCTCCCGAAGACGGCCGGTTTCGTGGTCGATGGCGTAGCTGGTCAGGCCGAAGTCACCGGGCTGTCGGCGGCCCGCGAACAGGTATCGGCGCTGCGGGTCCACCGCCAAGGGCGCCGGCATGCCCGGCAGGGGGAACTCGGTCCGACGCGTAAGGCCCCCAGTGTCGGGGTCAAGCACGTAGAGGGAAATTCTGTCCTCTCGCTGTAGAGAGATGTACACGTAGGTCGTCACGCTGAAATTCCTTGCACTAGAATCTTCAAATCGGCGTCGCCGGGATGCGCGTATAATAGCACCAACGTTGGCCCAGGTTGTTTGCTCGTGACGCCCCTTTGCCAACAGCAAGACTGGAGGTTGCGCAATGCCAGAACAAGGAGAGGTCTCAATGGAGGAGTTCCGGTTCATGGCCGACAGGGCGGGGCTGGGTCTGAGTGCCGAGGAACTGGAGGAACTCAAGCCGATCTACGACCTGTATGCCGCCTATGCTGCCCAGCTGCACCACATCAACTTCGGTGCCGAAGAGATGGTAGTGGAGTTTCACCCTGACTGGCCGGGGACATAGCCAACTCCGTACAGGATACTCTTTGGGAATCTCATACTTCTACACGGGGTGAACAAGATGGTAGACAGGGACAGGTTGTATTTTCTGACCATGCGGGAGGCCGGGCAGCTGATGCGCTCCGGTCAACTTTCGCCGGTCGAGCTATTGCGCGCCTGCCTCGACCGCATCGAAGCGACGGACGACCGCCTGCATTCATTCATCACTTTGATGGCCGACGAGGCCCTGGAACAGGCCAGAACGGCCGAGTCTGAAATGCTGCGGGGAAACTACCGCGGCCCGATGCACGGAATACCGTTTGCGCTGAAAGACCTGTACGACACAGCTGGGACGCGAACAACGTCGGGTTCCTACGTGGACCTGGAGCGTGTGCCGACGGTGGACGCGCACACCACGGCAGGGCTCAAGAACGCCGGCGGCGTGCTGGTGGGCAAGCTGGCGATGCACGAGTTCGCCCTGGGGGGTCCCGACTGGACGACACCCTTCGAGCCTGCGAGAAACCCGTGGAACCTTGACCACATCACCGGAGGTTCAAGCAGCGGCACGGGCTCGTCGGTTGCTTCGGGTCAGGTGATGGGAGGCCTCGGCTCCTGCACGGGCGGCTCGATTCGCGGCCCCGCGTCGTACTGCGGGATCGTCGGACTCAAACCGACCTACGGCAGGGTCAGCCGGTTTGGCGTAGTCACGTTGAGCTGGTCGCAAGACCACGCAGGACCAATGACGTGGACGGTGGAAGACACAGCCTATATGCTGCAGGCCATCGCGGGCCACGACCCCAGGGATCCAACCTCGAGCATTGCGCCGGTTCCGGACTATTCGGCTTCGCTGGTGGAGGACATCAAGGGAATGACGTTCGGCATGCCGAGGCACTACTTCTTCGACCCCGACCCCAGCGTCAACTCCGAGTCGGTGGCCGTGGTGGAGAGGGCCGTCGCTGAACTGGAGAGTCTCGGCGCCCGGGTGCGCGAGGTCTCGCTTCCCAGCCTGGACTACGTGCGAGCCGCCAACTCGGTCATCATGGTGAGCGAGGCGTATGCCTACCACGAGCCGAACCTGAAAACCATCCCCGAAAAGTTCGGCGACATCACGCGCAGCAGGTTCCGCACCGGTGCGCTGCTCACCGCTGCCGACTACCTGCAGGCCCAGCGGGTACGCACCTGGGCGCGCCGGGAGTTCGCCGAGGTGATGAAGACGGTGGACTTCCTGGTGACGCCGACGATGACCACACCGGCGCCCGCCTTCGAGGGATACGACCCGACCACCACCGTGCGGGGACGGAGCTTCACTGCCCCGTTCAACGTGACCGGGCTGCCTGCTATCTCAGTGCCGTGCGGATTCACGGAGGCCGGGCTCCCGGTGGGGATGCAGATCGCGGGCAAGCCATTCGATGAGCCGGGGTGCATACAGGCGGCGTATACCTACCAGCAACACGCAGGCTGGTACAAGACCCGACCGAGCATTTAGGCCGCCAGCAAGCGGATGAGCATAAGGATGCCCAGCGCCGCCGATCACTACGCCACACTGCTTGATGCGGTGGACGAGCAGCAGTTGCGGCTATTCGGTCCGCGCCCAGCAGACATCTGGACCGGACAATCGGCGGCGCAGTTCCGATTCGATCCGAATAGAGAACTGGACCCGAACCTGGCGGTGATGGCGTCCTATGTCAGCCCCGACGATGTGGTGGTTGACATCGGCGGCGGTGCGGGCCGGGTGTCGCTGCCCCTGGCGCTGCGTTGCCACGAGGTGCTGACGGTAGAGCCGTCGGCGGGGATGGCGGCGGAGTACGAGGGGTCAAGAAATGAGGCAGGAATAACCAACGCCCGCCTGGTGCTGGCCGGGTGGATGGATGACCACGGCATCGAGGGCGACATTACGCTGACCTGCGATGTGACCTACTTCGTCCGGAACATTGTGCCGTTCGTCGAGAAGATGCAGGCTTCGGCGCGACGGCGGGTGATGATCCTGGTATGGAGCGAACCACCGCCGAACCGCGGAGCCGAACTGTTCCGCCGGGTCTATGAAGAGCCGCTTGCGCCGATGCCGGGGCACCGGGAACTGCTGCCGGTGCTTTGGGACATTGGGATATTGCCGGGTGTCAGGGTTTTACCAGCACCGACGTGGTGGGAGGACTGGCACTATGCAACCAGGGAGGATGCGCTGGAGTCGGTGATATTCGGGCGCTGGTCCCGCGAGGGGATCCGGGACAACGCCCGGCGCATCTTTGACGAGCAGTTCGACGAGCTATTCGTGCGGGATGATGACGGATACCGAGCTATCTGGCGCCAACCGATGCGGGAGCTGCTGATCACGTGGGAGACGGGCCGGTAGCAGGCCGGATACCTACCAACCGAATTGCCCCCAGCTTGGTTAGCTCCTGATTATGAGGGTCAACCTCAATGCCCATGGACTCCAGGGCCGTTACTCCCAACAGGGGATCACATGAGTCGTCGCCCATGGCGATGGTTGCACCAGCAATTTCGCCCATGAACTCAACCTGGGCAGTTGTGATGTCCATCTCAATCTTGCTGCCGTCTGCGAGTGTGTAGAGGCGCTTGCTCCTTGAGGTAAGACCAATTGCCTCAAGACGCTGGCGGGGTACCACGCAATCAACCGCACCAGTGTCCACCACAAATGAGCCTTCCCAGAACTGGCTGGGGTCTGCAAGGTTTCTGACCGTTACCGGTACGCTGGTAATTCCCATTTCAAATTCTCTTCGTCGCCTCACTTCTTGTGGAACTGGGGGAGGAGCTCCTCGCCTAGGATGTCCAGCTGCTCCATTGACTCGTCAGCGGCGCACAGGGGACGGACGACGAACTTCGAAGCACCTGACTCGATATAGCGGTGGACGTATTCGGCGACGCGGTCCACAGGGCCGACAGCGGTGAATTCGGTGAAATGGGCGTCGGGTCGCTGCCGGGTGACAAACTGGTTGGCCTTGATGGTGGCCTCTTCAACGTCGTTGCTGACGTAGTATCCCAGCAGGACGCCGACGTGGTCGTCCTCAATCTCGCGGTTAAACTCATCGGCGGTCTCGAAGAGGATGTCGCAGCCTTCCTTGACCTCCGTAGGGGTGGCGCTGGACACGAGCCAGCCGTCGCCGACACGTCCCACGCGCCGGGCAGCGGCGGCAGTGCGTCCGCCGATCCATACAGGCGTAGAGGGCTGGAGGAACGGCTTGGGGGTAACGGACACGTTGTGGCAGGAGTAGAACTCGCCCTCGTGGGTGACGACGTCCTCCTCCCATAGCCGACGCATGAGCTGTATGGCCTCGTCAGTGCGGGGGCCGCGGCGCTCCTTGCTGACGCCACAGGCCTCATACTCCTCGGGCTCTTCCTGGCCGAGGCCGACGGCCGGAAAGAAGCGGCCTTGGGAGAGGAAATCCAGCGTGGCAATCTGCTTGGCCAGCACTACCGGATTGCGCAGGGGCATGGCGATCACGCTGGTGCCGAACTTCAGCTTGTCGGAGTAGGCGGCGATCATGGCGCAGGCGGTCATGGCTTCCAGGCTGAACTTCTCGCTGACGATGCGGTCACTGAGCCAAATGGAGTCGTAGCCGTGCCTGTCTCCCGTTTCGACCAACTGTCGCAGGTAGTCGGGATTGTCACCGCCCTCACCAAAAGCTCCCGGCATGTAACCGATGGCGATACTCATTGCGTTCCCCTCGCGGCCGCTCCGAAGGGCGGCAGAATATTGCTACTTTCGCGAATTATACACGTCCGGGAACCTGTACTTCGACTGGCTCTACGATGTGGGCGGAGTTTCGCCTCGGGTGTTCGTGTCAGAAATCCGGCCTGTAAAGTTCAGCCTCAAAGAGCTGGGCACTGGATACCGGTCCGGCGAGCAGGACAATGAAATGTTCGGGCGAGCTCCCGGAAGCGCAAATTCTCTTTATTTCCGAGCACTTCCGAGCATTTTCACCCACCTACAAGATGTGTCGTCCATCCGAGAGGGCGGATGTGCGCGGCGAGTCCAAGGATGGGGCCGACGGGACTGGATTTTCCCAAATCAGTCCCATATTTCCCATTTTGTCCCACAGAGAACCGGAAAATGGGAAATTCAGCTTTGAAACGAGGGCAAAAGCGGCAAAAAGGGCAAAAATTTCACCGTCCCGCACCATTTAGTCCCGTTTTGTCCCACCTGGCTTGTAGTGGGCCCCGCGCCGGTCAATTGGTGATGCAAAGCAACCTGGAGGTTTCCGACGGTGACGGGGCGCAAGGACGCACTCCACGATGTCCTGACCGGAGAGATTCTGACTTTCCGGTCGCAGTAGCGAGGGATACCGCCCTGGGGAGACAGGAATCACTGGACGGGGTGTCCGGCGTGCCTTCCTTTCCAAGAATATTTGTACTAATCACCGTTATCAAGGTTATCGGACGACGCGGGGCGCGTCAATGGGTTGACGTCATCGGCTCAGGACAATTGCGAGGTCGCGGTGGGCGGCGCCTCTCGCCATTCCTGAGCCTGATGAAGGATGGCTTTGAGCCGGGGCGTGGTTCGACTAGCTCACCATGGACGGTTGAAAGGAACGGTTGAAAGGAACGGTTGAAAGGGACGGTTGAAAGGGACGGTTGAGGGGAACATTCCAGTCGTTTGGTCTTTGGGGTAGCGATCCAGTTTTGGTCGAGTCCGCGACCGCAGTCATTGCGCATGGCGCATGGCAGGGGCGGGATTGAAACCCGCCCCTACGGATGGCAAACCGCCCGGGCTGGAACGCTCCGCCGCTGTGCACCTGGAAGCGACCTATCCGGAGATAGGGTCCATACCGGCTTCGGCTCGGGCATCGTTGATGTGGTCGAGGATGCGCTGGTGCAGGGGGGCGATCTCATAGCCGATGTCGGCGAGCATTCGGCTGTTGTCGACCAGGTAAACGTGCGGGACGGCGCGGTCGCCGGTGGTAATCTGGGCGTCGGGGATAAAGCTGCGCACGGCGTCGGCCATGTCCTTGATGGTGCACAGGTTGCCGCCGCTGATGTAGGTGCGGTGGTTCAGTTCCTCGGCCAAAGCGGCACGAACAAAAATCTCGGCTGCGTCTTCGGCGTGGATCATGGGCGAGGGTTCGTCCTCGTGGAAGGGCATGGAAATGGGTTGACCGATGGCGGGCAGGGAGACCATGAGGCCGCCGATCATCCCGGTCATTCCGGTGACACGGCCGTGGCCGAAAACGGTACAGATGCGGATGCCGCGCAGGTCGAGGCCGTAGAGGTCGGTATAGCGCCGGGCCGAGAAGTCGTTAACGGACTTGGTCATGCCGTAGACGTTTATGGGGTCGTTGACGTCATCCTCGTTGATGGGGCGTTCCCCGAAGGTGTCCTGCACTCCGTAAACGGCGATGGAACTGGCGTAGACCACACGCTTGATGCCGCACCAGCGGGCTGCCTCGAAGACGTTGTTGGTGCCGCCGATGTTCACCTGCATGGCGAAGTGGGGACGCTCCTCGGTGTCGGGCGGCAGAAGGGCTGCCATGTGGATAACGCGGGTGACCCCATGGAGATTGATGGCCTCCATCAATTGAGGGAGCTGGGTGACGTCGCCGCGGTAGAGCTTGATGCGGTCCAGAAACGAGGCAAGGTTGGCGCGAGGAGGGGCGAGATCAAAGCAGACAACCTCCTCGCCGCGTTCGAGCAACTTGCGGATTATGCGGTTGCCGATGAAACCGGTGCCGCCGGTAACCATAACGGTCATTTTCGTTCTCCCGAATATCCTGGATTCGCCCCGGTATGACTCATGGGCCAGGGAAAATGATAATTGGGGGGTCAATCGACTCGCAATCCCCGACCCTTTCCGCAAAGGACTGCAAGGAGGGTTGGGATATTACGTCGAATCACGGCATCGCGCCGCGTTGACAATAGAGGCGCCGATAGTGTATCAATCTACTGCTAAAACAGACACGGCGCAGACAGCGATGAGGCAGTCGGCCCAGGCACGGCGTGGCCCTGCCGCAGCTGAGGAGGAGGAATATGCCCGACACTTTTTACTGCAGGGTCAGCAACTTCCTGTCCGACCCCCGAGACCGTTTTATTGCAGTCGGAGAAACGGCGGACGAAGTACTCCAGAAGGTGAAGGACTATCTAAACAGCGAGGTCGCGGTTGCCCGTTACGGGGCCATCGAGGTGGACCAGCTGGAAAACAACATCAAAACGTGCATTTTCCAGAGAGGAACCAAGGCCATACATAACCGTGCGCCGGACACACGCTTCTACCACGAGCCGCCGCCCAGCGAATAAACCGGAGCGCACTCGATCACAGTTTTCTGACCCCGCATCCCCCGAGCGGGGTCATTTCTATTACCCTCCACCGGGGTTGGTTACAGGGGTCTCTTGGCCGGTATGCCGACACGACGGGGATACCGGTCGGGGGTCGGCGCCACCTTTTCGAAGGCCACCACCAATCGGTTGTCGGTCAGCCCGTCCAGAGTCACGGGGAAAACACCAGCTGCCCGCCCTCCCAGCTCTGAAAGGGCGTTTTCGGCTCCGGACAGTTCGTCTTCAAGGCCTCCGTGCTTATGAGCGACTGTGAGTCCACCGATGCGGCAGAAGGGAAGAGTGTATTCCAGCAGCAGCGACAGCTTGGCTACTCCTCGCACAAGAGCCAGATCAAAACTCTCCCGAAGATCGGGCTGGCGCCCCAAAGTCTCAGCACGACCGGTGTGAACGCTGACCCCGTCCAGTCGTAGCAAATGGACGACGTGTTCGAGAAACGCCGCCTTCTTGGCAACCGACTCCACGAGGTGCAGATCGAGGCCGGGAAAAGCCAGCTTCAGCGGAAGTCCCGGGAAGCCCGCGCCGCTACCGATATCCACGACTCGTTCATCGCCAACCAGGCTGGCGCGAACCGGTTGATCGCCGTTGGCAAACGGCAGGCAGACGGTCAGAGAATCCAGGAAATGCCGGACCTGAGTTGCCTCATAGCCGGAGATGGCGGTGAGGTTGGTGCGCTGGTTCCACGCGCTCAGCTCCCGGTAGTACAGGTCAAACTGCTCGATCTGTTCTTCAGACAGGCAGATTCCCAGGGATTTGGCACCCTCAACCAGCAGTTGCATTCAGTTTCTCCCGGTGCAGTCGCGCTCCATTATGGCGTAATTGACACCAAATTTGGCGGGCCGTAGAATTGCCTGTGTTCGAAAAAATTCCAAAGAGCAATGACTCGGAAGGCGGAAAATGGCGACGAAAGCGTACCTCCTAATAGAGACCTCCGTGGGCAAGACGCGGGAGGTGGCCACAACGCTGACAGGACTGCCTGGAATCGCGACCGTAGACGTGGTAACCGGCCCGTATGACATCATTGCCATGATCAGCGCCGACGACATTTCGGTGGTGGGCGAACTGGTCACGGGCCACATCCACACCGTGAACGGAGTGGTGCGCACAGTTACCTGCGTGGCCGTGGGCGGATAGCGCCCAACTTCTTTTTCTCCTTCTTCACCCTGCTTGAGAACGCCAGGGAGTGCCGTTTTGGACTTTAATTTTACCCCTGAGGACGAACAGTTTCGCCAGGACCTGAGAACCTTTCTCGCCACCGAATTGCCGGGGACGTGGGAAGGCGGGGGCCGGTACCCGGAAGAGGACGACTGGGACCTGACCAGGGTCATCCGACGCAAGATGGCCGACAGGGGCTGGCTCACGATGCACTGGCCGGAGGAGTACGGCGGCCAGGGTGCGTCACCGGTCAAGTCGGCGATCTTCAACGAGGAGATTGCCTACCTGAGAGCCCCTGGGCGCGATATATTCGGCGTCAGGATGCTGGGGCCGACGCTGATGATCCACGGGTCGGAGGAGCAGAAACGCACGCACCTGACGCCGGTGGCCCGCGGTGAGGTGCAGTGGTGCCAAGGCTACAGCGAGCCGGAGTCCGGCTCGGACCTGGCATCTCTCAGCACCCGCGCCATCCGGGACGGGGACGACCTGGTGATCAACGGCGGAAAGATCTGGACGACACTGGCCCATCGCGCCGACTGGATCATGCTGCTGACGCGCACCGACCCCGACGCTCCCAAGCACCGGGGCATCAGCTTCGTGCTGGTGGACATGAATTCCCCGGGCGTTACGGTGCGGCCCATCATCAACATGGCCGGCGGGCACGAGTTCAACCAGGTGTTGTTCGACAATGTGCGCGTCCCCAGAGCCAACGTGGTCGGCGAGGAGGACAGGGGCTGGTACGTAGCGGTAACGCTGCTGGACTTCGAAAGGTCCGGAATCGACTACTCGGCCAACGCGCGGCGACTGCTGGACGACGTTCGCGAGTACGCCACCGAGACCAAGCGCAACGGCCAAGCGATCATGGACGAGCCGTGGGTGCGCAGCCTGATGGCCGATCGCTACATCGAGTGCGAGGTGGCGAGGCTGATCGCCTACAACGTGGCGTACATGCAGGGGGAGGGCCTGGTGCCGACGCGCGAGGCCTCGATGAGCAAGGTATTCGGCAGCGAGACGGTTCGCCGGGTTACCGAGGCGGCGATGGACGTGCTGGGGCTGTACGGAACGCTGGGGCGCGAAGAGAAGTGGGCGCCACTAATGGGCCGGGTGCAAGAACACTGGATGCTCAGCTTCTCCGGTACCATCGCGGCGGGCACATCTGAGGTCCAGCGGAACATCATCGCGAGCCGGGGCCTGGGGTTGCCGCGAGGATAATTCGAGGCATCCAATTTAGCGGGCAAATCCACAGGGGCGCACGGCTGTGCGCCCCTGTGGCGTGGTTGGGGAGGAACTCCAACCTTCTCAGATGGGTCTCTGGCCCAGGTCTAGGCTGCCGCAAGCAATCCCCTGTCGTCAGCGGTTCCCTGAATGGTCGCCTCGCGACAACGCTGCAGTATGCGAAACACGGTGCGCTTGGTGATGCCGAATCGCTCTGCGGCCTCCTCGACCGTCAATGACTCCTGCTGCATCACGTATGCGAGCCTGAAGTCCTTGGCCAGTCGGCGGTTGCGGTAGTACCACTCCGGGTTGTCGTACTTGCATTGGGGAAGAGGGCAATCAAGGCAGGAATCGGAGGCTTCGCAGCCGGAGTCCTCGTAGTGATAGAATTCCGAGACGTCATCAGCGACGGAGCTTCCATTCTCATTCCGTGCGTTCTCCGGACGGGCAGCAAGCATTGTAGCCATATCAGTCTCCCAAACAGTTGTTCTATATTTCGTAATTTCAATTTAGAACACCCGTGCGGCGATTGTCAATCGAATTTTCAACCGATTTCGTGAATTTGATCTAATCTCTCTCACTCCATGTGAGTTGTATGTCTGGAGGACACATGACCGAATACGAAACCATGAACTACGACCGCAAGGGGCGAATCGCATACATCATGTTCAACCGGCCACAGGTCCTTAACGCGGTGAACCGACAGTTCGAAGAGGACCTGCACGAGGCGCTGCTGGAGTTCGACGTAGACGACGAGGCGTGGGTTGCGATCATTCACGGTGCGGGGAGAGCCTTTTGCGCGGGCGCCGACATCAAGCAGAGATTTGTGGAGATGACGCCGCAGGAGAGCGCGCGGCGCGAACGAGGCCCGAACCCTGAGGGATACCTGGGCCGCGCCATCAACTGGAAGCCGGTGATTGCGGCGGTACATGGCTATGCGCTGGGGGCGGGCATCGTCATCGCGGTGGAGAGCGACATGATCGTGGCGTCTGAGGACGCCAAGTTCGGTATAACCGAGAGCCGCAGGGGCTTGGCGGGCGGCAGGATCTGGGCCAAGGTCAACGCCTTTATGCCCTCGAAAATCGCCAGCGAGATGGTAATAACCGGCGAGCCAGTGGAGGCGGCGGAGCTCTACAGGCTTGGGCTGATCAATCGCCTGGTGCCGAACGGCTTCCACCTGTCTGCGGCCGAGGCACTGGCAGAGAAAGTGTTGAAGACTCCGCCGCTCTCTGCCCGAATAGGCGTCAAGCTGACGCGTCGCCAGTGGGTGCAGACGGGCGCCGAGGCTGACATGCAGACGTTGCCGCTGAAGCTGCACATGAGTGAGGATTTCAAGGAGGCCAGCCGGTCGTTCGTTGAAAAGCGGGCACCCGAGTACAAGGCGAGGTAAGGATGCAACGAGGAAGCCCTCTCCGTCCAGAGAGGGCTTCACCAGTTCGATACGTGTCGGGAATGCCTTGGGGAGACGGGACCAATGCGGGGGCGGCCTAGGTTTCTGCCTCCACCCTTTGCATTCCATAGGGCGACTTCCCGATCACAATGCCGTTGTCGAGAGTGACCACTGCCTTGATGTTCCGGAAGAACAGGAAGGACCTGAGGTCAATCTGCATGGTGGCGACATGCCGCGAAAGTTCAGGCAGGGTGAGTACCTCCACACCGTTGATGTGGACGCTCTCGTAGTCTGCCAGGTTCCTGCGGTGAACCCTGGTATCGACCGATACCTCAACGGCGCAGCCTGCTCAAGAAGAGTGCTGCAAGAGGTCAACGGCAACCCGTCCTCCCTTGCTCTGTATGCTATCCGCTGCCGCCTGACTCAGGACGATTTCCATCACGTTATCCCATGCACTTTGAGTAATCTACAGTCGTGTGACTCATTGAGGCTTTGCCCATTTTAGACTCCGCCCATCCATAATGGTCGGAGATCGGATAAGCGGCGAACCGCAACCGTGCAAGAGGGACCCTTAGGGACCATTAGAGAGCTATCAGGCGAGGCACTCCGCGCCGAGAAAGTGTATGAAAAGTAAAAAAGGGCCCAAAAATGAACCTCAGATACGTCGTTATTTTAGTCTTGGCAGCCTTATTTATTCTTGGGTATCAAGAAACGAGCAGGACACCCCACAAAATAAGAGGAGGTGGGACATCATCCGGTTTGTTGGGATAGGTCTATGTATTGTTCTTATATTGACGGGATTGTGAGTGAGTGCTGCCGCCTGACTCAGGACGATTTCCATTGTTTTACTCCCGCCCTTTTCTAATTCACCCCAATGGTAACGGAGGCCCTGGGCCGACGTGGCCGTTCCGCCTCATTTGCCAGCAACAGCGCATTGATGGCAGCAACGCTGGCCGGGTGAACCGGCCTGCGACTCTGCAAGCGCAGGGCCGCCTCACGGCAGAGGAATTCCAGCACGGCTTGGCTCAGGCTCTCGTTGGCGATGTGCAAAAGCTCCCGCTGGTACGGGTATGACTTGATCTTCCGTGGTTCGAGCTTGTCTGCGATGAAAACCAACCATCCCAGAGGAGTGAGACTTTGGTGGCCCGTGGTATGCCAGCGAACTGCCGCCAGTATCTCCTCGTCGTCTAGGCCATCCTCGTGGAGGAGCAGCTCGGCACCCACTGGTCCGTGCAACGTAACCGGCGCGCGACGCTCAATGTCCAGGGTAGTCATACCAAATCGTTCAGCCATCCGCAGGATCTCGTCCTTCTTGGCGGCGCGGGCGACGTCGTGGCCGAGGATGGCCAACTCGGCCCGCTCCTCGTCGATGCCATGCCTTGCGGCAAGATCGAGTCCCACGTCCCGGACGCGGTAGATGTGCGCCCGCAGCTTGTCGGGCAAAGACGCAAACCGCTCCCGGAACTTGTCGTTCACGATCTGGTACCTGGGGCTGGCGTTCATCCCATTTCGCCCAACTGGCGGCCACCCAACAGATGTACGTGTGGGTGAGCGATGGTCTGGCTGGCGTCGGGTCCCTGGTTCAGGACGAGCCGGTAACCGCTGAGGGTAACGTTCTCTCGCCGGGCCATTTCCTCGGCAACTACGAACAAGTGACCCATGATCGGCACCTGCCCAGGGCCAACATAGGCAAGAGACGCAATGTGCATGTTGGGGATAATCAGCAGGTGCACGGGTGCCTTTGGGCTGACATCCCTGACCACGAAGCAACGGTCATCGCGATAGATCGCATCGGCGTTGGCCGAGTCGCGGGCAATTGAGCAAAAAATGCAAGGGCTGGCGGTTGTCATTTATTTCTTTCGCTTTCAAATGTTTTGCAGAGTGTATCACAGCGGTTCTGACTGTCCTGTCAGCCGCTCCAGCCGACGGCGCTGGGCACGTGTTTCGACGTTGAGGGCTGTCGGGAATTGAGGGTTAACGGCCTCCAGTTCGGTCAGGTATTCCTTTACCCTGCCGACGGCATATTCAACCTCGTCGGCCGGCTCCCAATTTTCGTAAAAGTTCTGATGCATGGACTTGGCCACGGCGAACAGGTCTCGCAGGTCAGGGCGGCCCAACTCTTCGGCAACTTGACCTGAAATGCCGAAGGGCAAAGAGTGCGACTGGTGTCGCCAGACCCTTTGCTCGGCAATGGACTTGAGAGCGCAAGCCGCCGCGCCCCAGGACTTCTCAGATGCCTGCACCAGGTCGCCCTGCCGCAGGTAGTTCTCTGCCCGCGACATGAAGTCCCGGCCATCGCTGCATATTTGTTGTCTGAGGTGGTCATCCCGGTGTCGCCCTCATTGCCTGCGTCTAATTCATTGGCTGAAAGTTACTCCCCGGCAATGCTAGCCATCGTCAGTTCCTTGTGATAGTTGGCGTCGCCGTATCCCAGTTCCTGGACCTTGGCCCGCCGGGTGTAGAGCTGCAGGTCGTGTTCCCTGGTAAAGCCAATGGCACCGTGGCACTGATGGGCGGTGGAGCAGACCCGACGGTAGGCCTGGCTAATCCATGCCTTGGCGATTGAAATCTCTCGATGGGCCGGCTGGCCCTCGGCCAGCATCCACGCTGCCTGATAGGCCACGCCACGGCAGCCTTCCACGTCGGTGGCCATCTGGGCACAGTGGTGTTGCACGGCCTGGAAGCTGCCAACGGGGCGGCCGAACTGGGTGCGCTGTTTGACGTACTCCACGGTCATGTCCAATACGGCAGTGGCGCCACCAAGCATGGTGATGCATTGACCGGCAGTGCCCCGCTGTATCGCCCGCTCGGCGATGGGCCAGCCACCGTTGACCTCACCGAGGACTGCACTGGAAGGCAGCCGTACATTGTTCAGCGAGACCTCGTACTGACGCTCGGAGCCTATTGTCCGGATGGGTGTTACCTCCAGGCCATCCATCCTGGCAGGAACGAGAAACAGTGTTATGCCCTCCTCAGGGTCACCGCCCTGGGTGGTGCGAGCCGCCACGATGATCACGTCGGCCACGTGGGCGTCAGGGACAAACAGCTTTGTACCGCTAAGGGCGAAGCCGCTTCCGTCGGATGTAGCGGTTGTCTCCACTCCCCATGCTTCGTAAGTGGCGGAAGCTTCGGTCACCGCAAGGGTAATGATCCCACTACCGTCGCAAATGCGGCTGAGCAGGTCATTCTTCTGGGCGTCGCTCCCTGCGTCGAGGACGGTCAGGCCACCCAGGACCACCGAGGAGAAGTATGGACTGGGAGCGAGGGCCCGGCCAATTTCCTCCAGTAGCACGGCCAAATCGAGGAAGTCGCCGCCGGTTCCTCCGTACACCTCGGGAAACGGCACTCCGGTCCAACCGAGGCCAGTCATCTGGCGCCACAGCTCGTCGGGGTAGCCGCGCTCGTCTTCTTCCATTTCCCGCACCAGCGTGGTAGGGCATTCCCGATTCAGGAACTCCTGTGCGCTGGTTTTCAGCATCTGCTGGATTTCGGTAAGGCCCATGTCCATGGCATGTAACTCCGGAATTAGTTGCGCTGAACGCCCCGGCGTCAGAGGTCTGCCGGGGCGATGTCAGTATAGTCTATGCCGGATTGGTGCTCAAGGAACGCTGCCTTCTGACGCGCCGTTCCCAAGATCTCCGTTATGAAGCCCGACATCAGATGAGCGTTCACTGGAACCAAA
The DNA here is from genome assembly GCA_965219395.1 of Dehalococcoidia bacterium. Taxonomy (GTDB): domain Bacteria; phylum Chloroflexota; class Dehalococcoidia; order Lucifugimonadales; family UBA3495; genus VXOI01. The sequence goes on along the minus strand of CBDCNN010000002.1, from coordinate 1,022,907 downwards.
ATCTGACGTATTGGATCTACAGCCAGGCCGGAAATTTCCAGCGCGGTGGCCCCCAGTAAGGGAGACGCTGCCTCAGGTCCGAAGACCGCAGGAGCGATGATTTGTTTTCCATCAATTCTTATGGCGACATATCCGAGTGGCAGTTCTACTACCCTTCCATCGGCAAGTTCGAAAGTCCGATTTTCTTCAACCGTAGCGCCAATGCTTTCTACCGTATCGCTAGGGAAACACACTGTAAGTTGCTCCCGTATCAACGAGAGCTTCAATAGATACAAACTGCTCCCCATAAGGGCGAGACACCTCGATTCCCACGCTGAAAGTTCCCATCGCGTTAAACCTCGGCGACTATCTCCACCGGGGTATTGCGCGCCACGATGATCTCCATCACCTCGTCGCTGTCGTTTACGGGCTGGTGGACGGCCTCGGCAGGGACGTAGATGAAGTCGCCTGGGCCGATGGGCAGGGGGTTGTCCAGCTTGTCGCCCACTACAAACCGCCCGTGGCCCTTGACCACGTATATTGCCGACTCGCAGTTGACGTGGTAGTGGGGACTGGAGGCGCAGTGCGGCGGAATGGTCGCAATGGCTAGGTGAATCCCAGTGGAGCCGGTCAGTGCCTCTGACACCCCTGCCAGCCGTGTCATTGCTCCCGACTGAATCTCGACCTCGAGGCTGTCAGGATGGACCACTCTGCATTCCGCCATTGCTGTCTCCTTATGCTTACGGTGATTGCCGCGGCTAGATACTGCGTACGAAAGCGTCCAACCGTTCGATGGCCCTGCTGATATTTTCCTGCGAGTTGGCATAGGACAGGCGAACGTAGCCATCGCCATATTCGCCAAAGGCCGAACCGGATAGCAGGGCAACGCCAGCCTCCTGCATGGCCCGGTCTTCAAATTCACGGCTGGAGAGACCGGTGTCCTCGATGCTGGGGAAAACGTAGAACGCTCCCTCCGGCTCGGGGCAACGCATGCCCGGTATGGAACGCAAACCGTCGGTTATCAGACGGCGGCGGGCGGCAAACTCCGCTGCCATGGCCTCGACCTGATCTTTTGGTCCCTCCAATGCGGCGATGCCAGCCTTCTGGGTGAACGTGGCGGCGCAGGATACACTGTTGACCGCCAGGCGCACCACGTGAGGCACCAACTCGGGGGGCATGATGCCGTAGCCGAGGCGCCAGCCGGTCATGGCATAGCTCTTGGAAAACCCGTCAAGGATGATGGTCCGCTCCTCCATTCCGGGGATAGACGCGATGCTGAAATGCTCGCCGGTGTAGAGGATGTCCTTGTATATTTCGTCGGCCATTACGTACAGATTCGGATGCGTCATCACCAAGTCGGCTATGGTGCGCAGCTCCTCTTCCGACAGGGCGGAACCGCATGGGTTCTCAGGCGTGTTGAGGATGATCAGCCGCGTGTTATCCGTTATCTGCGACGCCAACTGGTCCAGTTCGGGGTGATAGTTCTTGGATTCAAGCAATTGCATGGGCACCGGGGTGCAGCCAGTGAACCGGATCATCGACTCATATATTGGGAAACCGGGGTTGGGGTAAATGACCTCGACGCCCGGCTCTCCCAGAGCCAGCAGCACGTAAAACATGATCGGCTTCGCCCCGGGGGTGACCACCACGTTTTCGGGCTCGGTGTTGTTGCCGCGCACCTCCCGGCTGTTGCGGGCGATGGCCTCGCGCAACTCCGGCAGCCCGGCGGTGGGGCCGTAGTGGGTGAACCCGTCGCTGATGGCTGCCATCCCGGCCTCGATGATGTGCCGGGGCGTGTCGAAGTCCGGTTCGCCGATTTCGAGGTGGATGATCTCACGGCCCTGGGCCTCGAGGGCCCGGGCCTTGGCCAGCACCTCAAAAGCGCTCTCGGTTCCCAGGTCGTGCATTCGGGCGGCGACGGTCATTGTTCCTCCAGTTGCATTGTCATTCCCGCGAGAGCGGAAATCCAGAAATCTGATAGTTTGCCTAGTCGGGCTGCGCCTGGTTCTGGGTGCGTACAGGCAGCCCGTAGATGCCGATGAACCCGGCGGCAGCGGCGTGGTCATACTGGTCCTGCCGGTCGTAGGTGGCGAGGCCGTAGTTGTAGAGGGCGCGCGGGGCCTGCCGTCCCACGACAGTGCAGTTACCCTTGTGCAGGCGCAGCCGAATGTCTCCGGTTACGTGGCGCTGCGTGCTCTGTACGTAGGCGTGCAGGTCGGCACGGTGAGCCGTGTACCACAGGCCGTTGTATATCACATCCGAATATTCCTGCGCGATGCGGGCCTTGGTGCGAGCCTGCTCCTTGCTCAGGGTCATGGTTTCCAGCGCCTTGTGGGCGTAGTGCAGTATCAGAGCTGCGGGACACTCGTAAATCTCCCGCGACTTGATGCCCACCAGCCGGTTCTCGACGTGGTCCACCCGTCCGACCCCGTGCTCTCCGCCAACAGCATTCAGGTGGACGACCAGGTCGACGCCTCCCATGGACTCGCCGTTGACCGCAACGGGCAGGCCGCGCTCGAAACTGATCTCGATGTACATCGGTTCGTCGGGGGTCTCGGCTGACGGCCTGGTCCACAGGTAGGCGTCCTCCGGTGGCTCCAGCCAGGGGTCTTCGAGCTCGCCAGCCTCGATGCTGCGGCCCCACAGGTTTTCGTCGGTGGAGAAGCGGCTGGCGCGGGTGTTGATGGGCAGGTTGCGGGTCAAGCCGTACTCGATCTCGTCATCGCGGCTCATACCCCAGTCCCGGATAGGCGCAATGACCCGCAGGTCTGGGTCGAGGGCCATCACCCCCACTTCGAGGCGCACCTGGTCGTTGCCCTTGCCGGTGCAGCCGTGGGCCACGGCGTAGGCACCGTGCTCCCTGGCAGCCTCAACGAGGTAGCGGGCGATGAGCGGGCGGCCCAGCGCGGTCGCCAGTGGGTATTGTTCCTCGTATACCGTGCCAGCCTGCAGGCTTGGGAACAGGAACTCGTCCACCAGAGTCTGCCGCCCATCCACGACCACGGCCTCGACAGCGCCGATGGAAAGGGCGCGCTGACGGACGGTTGCCAAGTCGACCATGCCCAGGTCTGCGGTGAGGGTGACGATATCGGCGCCGTACTTTTCCTTGAGCCACGGCACCGCCACCGTGGTGTCCAGCCCGCCACTGTAGGCAAGCACGATTCTGTCGTTTGGCATGTGGTCTTAACTACTCCGGTGAGGATGGTTAGAGCGCCGCGAGAAAGTCCCCGATTTCCACGCCAGCCTGCTTGAGTAGGTCAAGAATGAATTCGCGGCGTAGTTCCCTTGTGCCGTGATCAGGAACAGATGCGAATCGACCATCCGGGTGCTTGAGCCTGATATGGCTGCCTCTCTGTCGAACGACTTCAAATCCCAAACGACGGAGGGCACGGACAATCTCGTTGGCCCGCAGGGCCGGTATCCGAGACATCCAGTTAGATGGCCACTTTCTGAACCCCAAAGAAACAGGGGTTTAGGGCTTCTTCTCCATCTTCCAGGCACAGATTGATAACCTCTCCCATGTTTGACATCAATTCTTCCAGAGTCAAACCATGGCTCAGGCATCCCTTCAGCTCTGGGGCTATCCCTATATAACCGCCTTCCCCGTCATCTTTGACCAGAATGTAGAACTCTCGGCCTTTCATATTGATACGGTCTTAAACTTCTATCTTGTAGATTCCGACGATTTCAGAAAGACGGTCCTGATCGTCCTTTTGCAGGTGGGACTTTATGGCTTCGCGCATATTGTCCATCAGCTCGTCCAGGGTCTCCCCGTGACCCCTGCACGAACTGAATTGAGCGGCTTCGCCTCTAAAGCCGCCACCAACGTCCTTTTCGATTACTACGTAGAACTCACGCTTGGCCATACCTTTCCTCGCAGAAGAGCGGCTGAGGCGGAATCATCTGCTGCTGACGGATAGCAGGGGCGCACGGATGCGCGCCCCCACGACGGAATTTCCCCGGAAAACGCGTCCCCGCTAGACCTTGGAGAGCGCGGTGCTCAGGCGCTCGGCTGCCTCGTCGATCTCCTCCCGCGACACGTTGAGCGGAGGCATGAAGCGGACAGTGTTGGGGCGCGGCCCGTTGAGCAGCAGGCCAGCTTCGTTTGCGTTGGCCAGTACCTGCGGCGAGATGGTGTCTTCGAAGTCCATGGCCGCAAGCAGGCCCTTGCCACGCACCTCGGAAACGAAGGAGAAGCGGTCCTTTACCTCATTGAGCCGGCCCAGGAGATAGGGCTCCATCTCCTTGACCTGGCCGGGGATGTCGTTGTCGATCAGGAATTTGGTGCCTGCATAGCCCGCGGCGGTAGTCAGGGCGTTGCCGCCGAAGGTTGAGCCGTGGTCGCCCGGTACAAGGGCCTGGCAGTGAGCCTTGGACAGGAATGCTCCAATGGGAACGCCGTAGCCCAATCCCTTGGCCAAGGTCATCACATCGGGTTCCACGCCGTATTCCTCGTAGCCGAACAGGCTGCCCAGTCGTCCCATGCCGGTCTGGACCTCGTCCAGAATCAGCAGGATGCCTTGGCTGTCGCACCACTGGCGCAGCCGCTGCAGGTAATCGTCGTCGGGGATGATTACCCCTGCCTCCCCCTGGACCGGCTCGACCATGACGGCGGCGGTGCGCTCGGTGGTGGCGCTGATCACGGCCTCCACATCGTTGTAGTCGACATGGACGAAGCCCGGCAGTAGGGGAGCGAAGTTTTCCTGGTAGTGGGGCTGGCCTGTGGCGGCCACCGTGGCTTGCGTGCGGCCGTGGAAGGAGTTGAAGGCGGTGATGATCTCGTAGGCCCCGTCGCGGTTCAGCTTGCCATAGCGCCGCGCCAGCTTCATTGCGCCTTCCACGGCCTCTGCGCCGCTGTTGCCGAAGAACACCAGGTCGAGGCAGCTGTTTTCGATGAGCATCTCGGCAAGCTGCAACTGCGGCACGGTGTAGAACTGATTGGAGGTCTGGATCAGGGTGCCGGCCTGCTCGGTAATGGCCTGGGTTATCGCCGGATGGCTATGGCCCAGCTGGTTCACCGCCCAACCCGCAACGAAATCCAGGTACTGCTTGCCATCGGCGTCCCAGACCTCAGTGCCATCGCCGCGGACGATGACCACTGGCTGGCGGCGTACCGTCTGGGCGTAATACTTCTTCTCGATATCGATCCAGTCGCTGCTGATGCTCATGGCGAGTCCTCTACTCCCGATTGTACGTCTGCAGAATTCCAACCCAAAGTGTGCCGCTAAATTATCGCATACCCGCCAGAATCTTTCATACGGCGCAGTTCCGGCTTGACCGATGGCCATTCTGAGAATCGGCGACGATTGCTCGGGGCCAACAGACGGTCCAATCGTAAATACGGAGTGGCAGTTGTCCATTCGCGTCGAGTCCCGGTGAATTCCCTCCCAGTCTCTGGTTACGCAGCCATTTCCCGCTGATGCCGTTGCCATTTGCCCAATAGAAATCGGAACCAATGATGCAATTGCACTATGAGGAGCAGGACGATTGCAAAGTCTCTCTGTCATTCCCGCGCAGGCGGGAATCTAGCCCCTCGTGAGACCATTACACCCTGACTCCCGCTTTCGCGGGAGTGACGGTTAGTCCTTGCCTACGGTGAGTGAGGGGACTTTGCAATCGTCCTGCTATGAGGAGACCGAAACGAACAGCTACTTGCAGGGTATGGTAGTATTCGGGCTTCATTCGAGGGAAGGTGGTCTTAAAGCAGAGCGCATTGGCATTATGGGAAAATCGTGAAAGTCAGGGAGTGGTCTATGCAGTCGAAGCGTACCCTTCTTTCAGTCGTGCCCATCCTTGGATCCATCCTGTTGATTCTCTGCCTGGTCCTGACCGTGGCCTGCGGCTCCGAGGAGGAACCGGAGGATACGTCGGAATCTGACCGCCCGATTGCCACGGCTGAACCGGACACCCCGACGCCCAACCCGACGAACACGCCAGCGCCTCGACCAACAAATACCCCGGAACCGACCGCAACAGGCGACACCAGAACCAACCGCCACTCCCACGCCGGAACCCACCGCCACGCCTACACCGGTACCTACCGTCGCACCCACGCCGACGCCCAAACCTACGGCCACGCCGCAGCCCACTCCCACGCCCACGCCCGCGCCAACCCGGATCATCAGGCCAACCCCGAGGCCGAGGCCCCAGCCCACCAACACGCCAAGGCCGACGGCCCAGACATTTCCCACGCCAAGGGGCACGCCCCCACCTGCCCAGGCCTCGTCCGAAACGGACAGAGAAGTCTTAACCGCACTATTTCACGAAACAAAAGGCACTGCCTGGACATCGCGCAGCAAGAATTGGCTGTCTGATGCGCCGCTGCGTCAGTGGGAAGGCGTGGAAACTGACCGCAATGGGCGCGTAACCAAGCTGCTCCTAGGCAACGCCCGGTTAGACGGACAGATTCCGCGAAACATTGGCAATCTCACCGAATTGACCGCTCTCAGTTTAGGCGGCAACGAGTTAGGTGGAGAGATTCCGACTACGATTGGGTATCTCACAAAGCTTCAAGAGCTGTATTTGGGCAATAATCGCTTAACGGGGGAGATACCTTCAGAACTAGGGCACTTGCCTCAATTGACGCAACTTTGGCTGAATGACAATCGCCTGGGCGGAGAGATTCCCAAAGAGCTAAGCAAACTGGGGAACCTAACCCGGCTGGATCTCAAGAGCAATGACCTGCTTGGAGAGATACCGTCCGAGTTGAGCAAACTCATCAAACTCATCAATTTGAACCTGAGCAGCAACGACTTGATTGGACCCCTGCCTCCCGAGTTGAGCAATCTTGGTAATCTCACCGTACTAGACTTAAGCAATAACGAGCTGTCGGGTAACATTCCTGGAGAATTTGGAGATTTCGCAAAGCTTCGGAAAATGATCCTTAATGGCAATCGCCTAGGCGGAGACGTCCCGCACGAGTTGGACAAACTCTCCAATTTGTCAGACTTGGTATTGAGCGATAACCGGTTGACAGGATGTGTCCCTGCAAGTCTGCGAGAGGTGTCTGATATAGGGCCGTTCTGCAGGTAGCGCGCCGATCCAGATTCAGACCCGGGAAAGCCGCGCGAGACCCCCTATGGTCGAGCAGTGCTATAAACGCCTCCCCAAGCTAAGGCCGAGGAGGCGTTTCGTTTGCCGGTGAGCTTTGACCGAAGTGTGTTCGGCTCGGGTGATACCGGCGGCCAAACCGAGAATCGTTGCGGTCAGCGCCCTCGCGCACTGGCCGTGATCGTGGTGCCGGTGGCGCGGCCCTGCAGGCAATCGAGCAGTGCGTTGGGATGGCGGCCATCGACGATGTCGGCGACGGCGCCGCCCTCCAGGCCCCTCAGGCAAGCCTGCAGCTTGGGAATCATCCCGCCGCCCGCGACGCCCGAGTTCAACAGTATGTTGGCCCGACGCTGATCCAGGCGTGGGATCACGCGGCCGCCTCCATCCATCACTCCTGCCACGTCGGTCAAAAAGACGAGGCGTTCGGCGTGCAACTCGCGGGCCAGTTCGCCGGCCACCGTATCGCCGTTGATATTGAGCGGCCTGCCGGCATTCTCCGAGTCGTCGAACTTGTGCACGCCCAGCGGCGCGATCATTGGGGTGTAGCCGGAATCAAGCAGCGCTCGAATGGGCCCGGTGTCGACGGACTGGATCTCGCCGACGTAGCCGAGTTCCGGGTTGGCGATTCCGCAGGTCAGCATGCAGTTGTCTATGCCGCTCAGGCCGATGCACTTCCCGCCCAGCTGCTCCATCAGGGAAACCAGCTCCTTGTTGATCAGACCGCCCAATACGGCAACCACGATCTCCAGGCTCTCGGCATCGGTGACGCGCAGTCCGCCGACGAACCGAGGCACAATGCCCTGGCGTTGCATCCAGCGGGAGATGACGTTGCCGCCGCCGTGAACGACCACCACCTCCGTGCCCTCGCGCTGCAGCTTTACCAGGTCGACGAGAGTGGTGTCATGGCTGCCCAGGGTGCTGCCGCCTATTTTCACTACGATGGACAGGGATATCTCCTACAGGACAATGTCAAACCACAGAGAACGCAGAGGACACAGAGTATTGATTTGATTCAGCAGAAAAGCTCTGTGCCCTCGGTGTGCTCTGTGGTTGTAAGGGTGTGATGGCTAGGTGGTATAGGCGCTGTTGATAACGACGTATTCCTCGGTTAGGTCGCAGCCCCAAGCCGTAGCGTCCTCGCCGCCCAAATTCAGCGCGATCCGGAAGGTGACCTCATCACCCCGCATCTGCGCCACGACGGCGTCGCGATGGAATGGAACGGGCTTGCCCGCCTCCATTATGCAGACGCCGTTGATGAACAGGTCGATCTTTTCCTCCACAGCCTCCGCCTGGCTGCGGCCGAGAGCGGCCAGCAGGCGGCCCCAGTTAGGGTCGGCACCGTAGACGGCCGACTTGACCAGCAGCGACGAGGCGATGGTACGAGCGGCCACCCGGGCGTCCTCGCTGGTAAGGGCGCCGGTAACCTCTACCACCAGCAGGTGAGTAGCTCCCTCACCGTCGCGGGCGAGTATGCGAGTGAGCTGGACGCAAACCTCCAGGAGACCGGCCTTGAATGCGTCGGCCTCGGGGGTGCCAGCCGTGATCGTCGGATTGCCCGCCGCCCCGTTGGCCAGAACGACCAGCGAGTCATTGGTGCTGCTATCGCCGTCGACGGTGAGCATATTCAGCGAATAGTCCGCCACCTCGGGCAGCATGTCGCGAAGAAGGCCCTGATCTATGGCGGCGTCGGTAGCAACGAAACAGAGCATCGTGGCCATGTTGGGATGGATCATCCCCGAACCCTTGGCCACGCCGCCGATGCGGACCTCCGTACCGCCGATGTCGACGCTGACACCGACCTCCTTGGGGTGGGTGTCGGTGGTCATCATTGCGCGGGCCAGCGGGTTGCCGCCCGAGCCGGAAAGCTCTATTTCTTCGATGCCAGACTTGATCAGCGTCATGGGTAACTCGACGCCGATGATTCCGGTGCTGAAGACCAGCACCTCCTCCGGCTTGACACCGATGGTCGCTGAAGCCAGGACCGCCATCCGCTTGGCGTCGATGTATCCCTGTTCGCCCACACCGGCGTTGGCAATGCCAGAGTTGACCACCAACCCCCTAAGGGCCTGTCCGCCTGCTAGAGTCTCGCGGTTCACGGTGACACATGGGGAAACAATGCTGCTCTTGGTGAACACGCCAGCAGCAGCGCATGGGGTGTCGGACAGCAACAGGCCCACGTCCATCTTATCGTCGGAGTAGGTCTTGATCCCGGCATAGGTACCGCCCGCATTGAAGCCGCGGACAGAGGTAATGGTGCCGCCATCAACTGGGGTGATTGCACCGGGCATTGGCAACCTTCCTCGCAATAGGAATCAGCAAGTCCAGAGGGCTTTCGGGACGCCGGTCAGTATACCATACGGCGGTATCTCATCCGATCCTCCGCTTTCTCGACAAATCGCGGCGGCGTATACTTGATAGTGGCGGTGGAGAGCGATGGCAACCACGCTCCGCCTTGCCGGAAAAGGAGTGCAACCAATGGTGGACCAGAAACGAGAAGTAAGGAAAATCCCGGTCAGGAAGGTCTCATCTGAAGAAATGAGGGCCGAACTCAACGAGCGCATCAGAGTTTTTGAACACAGATACGAAATGTCGTCTGAGAAAATGGACATCGCATTTTCGCTCGGGCTGGTTCGAGAAACCGCGGAAATAATTGAATGGATGCAAGCATTTCACGTTCGGAAATACCTCCACGAAAAGACCCGCACGAGTGGAACTCCTACGACCACTACCGCACCATCCACGAGATCCGTCTAGCGGAACATCCGTTTGTAGATCATGATACACCCAATACCATTGTCTTTGACGATACGGAGGAGGAAGACGTAATAACACAACGAGGGGTGGTGTATTGTCGTCGTGGAGTAGTTCTGGAAGTAGAAAAGGTTATGGAGGTTCGCTATTCGAACGGACAGCGAAGGGTACGAACAATGTCCTTCCGGTACGCTGCTTGGGTAAGAGGTGGTAACCCGGTGCTGCGTTACCACAATATCCACCGAGGAGATCGCCAGTACCACCACCGGGTATTTGACCCCGCAACGGGTGGAGAGGTTTCTTACGAACCGTTGGAGCGGTATCAGTTCCCGATTTTCACCGAAGTTCTCGACGAACTCGAAATCGTTACCAGATCCTTGTAAGAAAGATCGCTTGGTAACTGACGTATAGCCAAAGACAAGCTGAAAAAATCTTAGGAGTTCCGATGGCCAGAGTAACTCCCTTTCGCGGGTGGCGGTACAACCGGCAGATGGTCGATGATATGGCGGCTGTGCTTTGTCCGCCCTACGACCTGATAACGCCGCAGATCCAGCAAGCACTGATGGAGCGGCACCCGCTAAATGTCATTCACCTGGAGGCAGGAGAGGGGCTGGATTGGTCGGCGGACCCGGAGGGACGCTACGCAGAGACAGCCGCCAGGTTCGAACAGTGGCTCAAGGACGGAGTGCTGCTGCAGGAGAGGGAGCCCAGCTATTACCTGCTGCGCCATGGTTTCAGCCTTGGTGGGCGGAGGCGCTCGCGGCTGGGGCTGATCGCGTGCGTCGGCATCGAGGACTACGACACTCGCCAGGTCCTGCCGCACGAATTCACTGAGGCACCGGCCATTCGAGACCGGATCAAACTGATGGAGTCGGTGTCGGCGAACATCAGCCCGATTATGTCTCTGTACCAGGATGCCGACAACGAGCTTGGGAGCCTGTTCGAACGGGTGATGACCACCGAGCCGGAGGTCGATGCCAGCGACGAGTACGGATCAGATACCACATTGTGGCGGATCTCAAACCCGCAAATCGTCGCTTCCATCGCTGAGTTCTTCTCGAGCCGTCCGGTATTCCTGGCCGACGGACACCACCGATACGAGGCGTCGCGTCATTACCAGATTGCCCGTCACTCCCAGGGGTCCGGGGACGAGTCGAGGGCGCACAACTACGTAATGATGACCCTGACCGCTTTCGACGACCCCGGTCTGGTTGTGCTGCCATATCACCGTAACCTCAGCGGCCTGAATCCGGAGCAGTTGGAGCGGGTCAAGTCTCGTTTGTACGATGTGTTCGAAACCGAACCGGTGGGTGATCGTTCACCCGAGGCGGTGGTGGACTTGGTGGAGGAGCGAGGCGGTGCCGACAGAGTGATGGCCGCAGTTACTCCTGAAGGAGCCCAGCTACTGACGCTGCGGGAGTCGGCGGTAGGCGACGACTGGGGAACGCTGGCGATATCGGAGGCGTGGGTGCTGGAGGAGCAGGTGCTGCGACCGGAGCTGGGAGAGGCCACGCTGCAACACCTGGGCTTCCTGCATGATCACGATGAGGCGGCGGCGGGGGTGGCAGACGGGACGCTGCAGATGGCTTTTTTCATGAAGCCATTTCCGATGGACGCGTTCCAGGAGATTGTGGGGCAGGGGCAGAGACTGCCAAGAAAGTCGACCTTCTTCTACCCCAAGCTGCCGACCGGGTTGGTCATCAACCGCATTGATGGGGAGATTTAGACGCCGACCGAATCGATTCAGTTGCAGAAAAGGCAGGGGCGCACGATTGTGCGCCCCTGTGTCACGCCCATCTGCAACCGCGTCCGATTACGTACGTTCCTCGTATCTGGCAGTAATAGTCTGTTCGGCCCTCCTACCCTGGACCGCGAGGAACTCTTCAAGCTGCCGGATCTCGGACAGAGTGCCTTCGTCAGTGGCCCCGCTGCGCTTGAGACCAGCCAACTTGGTGCGTGCCTCGTCCACCTGCTTCAGCACCATGAGCGCCTCCAATTCCTGAGATGTGGAGGCCTTGATCTGCAGCAGACGCCTACGTACGGCCTCCGCGTCGGCTAGGCGCTCCTCGATTTCCCCCATGGCAGCCAGCGAGGTGTCGAGGCTGGCCTGCCCGTACATGGCCTGACGCGGCACGCGGCGCAACTGCTGCCGGAACTGTGAAACCTGCGCATCCAGTTGCGCTTCCTTGTTGTTCATTTCCGCCAGGCCAATCCTGAGATTGGCCATTGCCTTTTCCAGCTCTGAAACTGACACTTTACGACTCCGCTGCCAGTCCTAGGCGCATTTCCGGGTCCAACCCCTACTTAATAGCACAGGGGTGCAACAGTGTGCACCCCTCGGGACCCGCAGACTTACCAGAGATTAAGCGGCCCGGAAACCAACCTCGGGCAGCAGTTCCTTTAATGCGTCGATTACCTCTTCGATGTCGTCCTCGGTGACGTGGCCGAGGTGACCGATACGGAAAATACTGGAGCTCAATTTGCCCTGACCGCCAGCCAGCACGACGTTTTTCTCAGTACGCAGGCGGCTCATCAGGGCGCGACCGTCGATGCCCTCCGGCATCTTGACGGCAGTAACTGTGTTGGAGGCGTAGCGCTCCTCTGATACGAGCAACTCCAGGCCAAGCTCCCGCACGCGATCGCGGGTTAGCTGGCCGATGGACGCGTGGCGACCAAATACGCCTTCCAGTCCCTCATCCATGATTTTGTCCAGGCCCAGGCTCAGACCGTACATGGCAGCGACGTTGGGGGTGAATGGAGTCTGTCCCCTTTCCAGCATTCTCCGGGCTTCCTCGAGGTCAAAGTAGAACCGCTGCATGGTGGCTGTTTTCTGGGCCTCCCAAGCCCGGTCGCTGACACTGACGAAGGCCAGTCCGGGGGGGATCATGAACCCCTTCTGCGAGGCGGTGCCGACGAGGTCGCAGTCCCAGGCATCCACAGGCAAGGGGAGGCAACCGAGGCTGCTGACCGCATCAACAAGGAGAAGTTTGTCGAACTCCTGCTTGGTGATGCGGGCGATTTCCTCCAGGGGGTGGGTAACGCCGGTGGAGGTCTCGTTGTGTGTCACCATTACGGCCTTGACCTCGGGATCGTCCCGCAGTGCCTGGCGAATGGCTTCGGGATCTATGGGTTCGCCCCATTCGAACTCGAGTCGCCGCACATCCGCGCCGAAGGCTTCAGCCATGTCGATGAAGCGATCACCGAAAGAGCCGGCGGTCGCCGCGACGACCTTGTCGCCAGGGGACAGCGAGTTGACGAGGGAGGCTTCCAGTGCACCGGTGCCCGAGGCGGTCAGGATGAACAAATCGTTGTCGGTCATGAAGACCTTCTTGAGTTGAGCGGTGCACTTGGTAATGAGCTCATCGAACTCTGGGCCTCGATGGTTGATCATCGGGGTGCCCATGATTTCGACGATGTCGTCCGGGATAGGAGTGGGGCCAGGGGTGCGAAGATTCTGGGGTTCGATGTTCAGCATGGCATATCCTTGGGGTGTCTTTGGCATATGTCTTTCAGCTGTCTGCCCTGCGGAAACCGGCTCTCGATTACGAAAAGCGCTCAATGATTCATCGAATATCGGCAGGGAGACGGCAAGTACCCATTATAACATTCAGCTTCAGGCACGGCTTCGCCGCGCGGCAATACACAAGGCCCTTCAATTCTTTTCTGTTGCTCCTCCAGAGGACGGCAATTGGTCGAGTCCATTGACTGACGGTACAGTGGGTTGAATGATGTCGCGTTCGGCGGTACCGCCGGGAGCATGGACGGGCTTGCCAGCTACGGAGAGGAGTGTTCAGGGCTGGAGAAGCCGACGATTAGTGTTACATACTTCCCCATTGTGTTGCGTTTGCGCCGGTCGCACCGAGGTGCGGGCTTGACAGTCTCGCCGGGAACGCTATGACGCGTGGTGGGAATGGTTCCTGGTGTTCGGGCATGAAGTCTCACCGGCCGTCTGTGTGGCAGGATTTCCGGACACATTGGCCGACTACATCGACGGTACGGGGAGATACGTGGAGCAGGCAACGGGCAAGGGTCAGCGAATGGAGGATGAGACCCCTGGCCGGGCCCGGGAGGACAGCCGGAAAACCCGGCGCAACGCCGCAACACAAGTGGTAACCGCCACCACGAACCCGGCGTGGTGTGCATTATGTCGTATTATAATAATCGCCGGTCTGGCACACTCTATGCCAAGGTAAGCACCGTCTCGATGGAGGACGACATGGCCCTGGAGCTGAACCGCGGACATACCGCTCTGCTATTGATGGACTTCGAAAACGACATCGTGCACGAGGAAGGGGCGTTCAAGGACTTCGGATTTGCCCAGATGGTCAAGGACAACGACGTGCTGGGCAAGACGGCCCAGCTTCTTGCCAACGCTCGCAGCGCCGGGATCCTCGTGATATACGTTTCTGTGAAATTCCGGCCCGGTTACCCGGAGCGCCCGGCAAATGCCGGCCTGTGGCAGGGACTGCACGGAGCCAACGCGCTGGTCGAGGGTACCTGGGGCTCGACCATCCACGACGCCGTTTCTCCGCAGGAGGGAGAGCCGGTGGTCACCAAGCGTGGGGTTTCCGCATTCATGGCCTCTGACCTGGAGCCCATTCTCAAAAACAAGCGCATCGGTACCCTGCTGCTGGCCGGGGTTGCCACCAACTTCGTGGTCGAGGGCACGGCGCGAGAGGCCAGCGACCGTGGCTACAACGTGGTCGTCGTCGGGGACTGTTGCGCCTCAGTTAACCAGGAGGCGCACGACGCGGCACTGAGCGTCGCCCTGCCGTTCCTGTCCACCATTTCCAACAGCGAGGAGGTCAACGCCGCGATGGCCGCAGCCACGTGAGCACTGCTGGCATCGTGGCAAGGCCGGAGCGGCGCACCGCTCTGGAACCACCGGTTGACCTAACGATAAACAAACGGATGGGGGACTCCTCTTCATGACCCAGGTTGCTGACCTCCTGGAGGGACTGAACCCAGCGCAACGCGAGGCCGTTGAGACTGTCGACGGCCCGCTACTGATCGTGGCCGGGCCGGGCAGCGGCAAGACCCGGGTGATCACGCACCGCATCGCCTACCTGGTGGAGGTTTGTGGCGTCAGTCCCTACAGCATCCTGGCCATGACGTTCACCAACAAGGCTGCCCGGGAGATGAGGGACCGGCTCGGCCGTCTGGTGGGCCCACACGCCGAGGCCCTGACCGTCGGTACATTCCATTCCTTCTGTGCGCGGCTGTTGCGGAGAGAGGGTGATTTCATCGGCCTTTCACGCAACTATTCCATCTTCGACGACGATGACCAGATAGCCGCTATACGACGGGGACTGGAGGCAGCAGACTACGACCCCAAACGCTACCCGCCTCGCGCGGTGCTGTCGGCGATATCGCGGGCCAAGAGCGTGCTGCAGGACTCGCAGGCCATGGCCCGGGACGCACAGGGCTACTACTTCGAGGAGGTCTGTGCCCGCGTCTACCGGCACTACGAGGAAATCATGGCCCGCAACAACGCGGTGGACTTTGACGACCTGTTGCTGCGGACGGTGCAGCTGTTCCGGGAATTCCCGGTGGTGCTGGAACGGTACCAGGACCGCTACGGATACTTGATGGTTGACGAGTTCCAGGACACCAACGTGGCCCAGTACCAGCTGGCGCGTCAGCTTTCCCAATCGCACCAGAATTTCTGCGTGGTGGGCGACCCGGACCAGTCCATATATTCCTGGCGAAGCGCCGACGTACGCAACATTCTGAACTTCAAGGCCGACTACACCAGGGCCAAGGTCATTTCGCTGGGCCAGAACTACCGCTCCACCGGCAGCATACTGAACGCTGCCAAGGGTCTGATCGAGGCCAACGGCCAGCGCCTCGACCAAGAGCTGTTTACCGACAACCCGACCGGCGTCCCAATCCAGGTCGACGAGGCATATGACGAGGACGAGGAGGCAGGAAAGGTCATCGGCGAGATCAAGAGCCTGACACGCGAGCAGGGATTCAAGCTGGGCGACTGTGCCGTGATGTACCGGGTGAACGCGCAGTCCCGGGCACTGGAGGAGGCCTGCTTGCAACAGGGGGTCAAGTACCGTCTGGTGGGCGGTACCAGGTTCTACCAGCGAAAAGAGATCCGAGACCTGACAGCTTACCTCCGCCTTGTATTCAATCAGCAGGACGATCTGAACCTGTCTCGTGTTGTAAGCGTGCCGCCCCGAGGAATCGGCGCGAAATCCATGCAGCAGCTCGGGGACTGGGCCACAACTCGCAGCATCGCCATGTTCGACGCCATGCGGGAGATCGGCGCCGCCAACTCCGCCCGCCAACCCTGCCCGGTCCCTTTGCCAACTCGCGCAGCGTCGTCCATTGCCAAGTTTGCCGTCCTGGCCGACCGTTGGGTTGCAATGAGCCGGGAGATGGAGGTGGTAAAACTCATCGACGTCATTTTGGAGGAGTCGGGACTCCAGAAATTCATCCAGGATGGCGACGACCGGCCCGAGGAACGGTGGGAGAACGTGATGGCCTACCGGGCCAGCGCCCAGGAATTCAACGCTGAGACCCCGCCGGACGGTCTGTCATCGCTCTTGGAGCGGACCGCGCTGGTGTCGCAGGTGGATGACCTGGAGGATGCAGAGGACTCGATTACGCTGATCACGTTGCACCAGGCGAAGGGCCTGGAATATCCGGTGGTCTTTATCGTGGGACTGGAAGAGGGACTACTGCCTCACTCCCGCTCGTTGGAAAGCGAGGAGCAGACAGAGGAGGAGCGGCGGCTCTGCTACGTGGGAATGACCCGCGCGGAGCAACGTCTATACCTGTTACGGGCGTTCAGGCGAGGCTTTCGTGGGGGAACCGGCGGACCAGCGGTAGCGTCCCGGTTCTTACGGGAGATACCGGCGGACCTGATTGCGCCGGCGGCCCTTTCTTCCGCTGCTGCCCGAGCAGTGGCCATGCCGGAGCGCGGGAGGGGCAGCTCAATCAGGGATGCGGCACTAGCGGCCGCGGCTGCAGCCCCGACGCCCGGTCCTGTGCTCCGGGTGGGTGATCTGGTACGGCACCGGGCCTTTGGCGAGGGCATTGTGACGGCCTGCGACACCACGGCGGCAGACGTAGAGGTTACTGTGGAGTTCGCTGGCGGCGTGGGGATCAAGCGACTGCTGCTAAGCTTCGCGCCTTTAGAAAAGCTGAACGAGAACGTCGATTCCGGCCAAGGCGGGAGGTAGCAGAAACCCGGTCATGGTTGACAAGCTCAGGGACCTCTCCCTTCGGCTGACTAATTCTAACGGATTCGAATATTTCATAATCTTCCTCATTCTGGCCAACGCAGTGGTCCTCGGGGTAGAGACCATTCCCCGGGTGATGAACAGCCTCAACGGCTGGATTGAACTCGGCCACAAGATTACCCTGGGCGTATTTATCGTCGAGGCGGCCCTCAAGATGTTTGCCCAATGGCCGAGGCCGGACCGGTATTTCCGGGACGGATGGAATGTATTCGACTTTTCCATCATTGTCTTTTCGCTGATACCGGCAACCGGCAGCTTCGCCATCATCGCGCGCATGGCGCGGCTGCTCCGGATGCTGCGGCTGGTGTCCGCGGTCCCTGAGCTGCGTCTCATCGTGGCAACGCTGGTGCGCTCAATCCCTGGCATGCTGCACATCGTCGCACTTATGAGCCTGATGGTGTACGTATACGCCATCATCGGCTACCAACTGTTCCACGAACACGACCCCGAGCACTGGCGCAATCTCGGCATTGCGCTGCTCAGCCTCTTCCGAGTGGTCACTCTGGAGGACTGGACCGACATTATGTACAAGGCGATGGAGTACCATCCTCTAACCTGGATGTACTTCGTCAGTTTCGTGGTTTTTGGCACCTTCGTGGTCATAAACCTGTTCATCGCCGTGGTAATCAATAACCTGGACGAAGCCAAACAGGAACGCCTTCGCCAGCTGGAGCAAGCCCCCACGGCCGATTCACTGCTCTCGGAACTCCGGGCTACGCAACAGTCCCTCCGAAGGCTCGAGGAACAGCTGCGGCGCAGTCGAGAAGGCGACGATGGAGATTGACCGGGTTAGCGATCCTCTCAACGTTACAGACAGCCGAAACCAGTACATTCGCATCGTGGTATGATTCCGACGTTTTGATTGCGGAATCAAACACCCCGGTACCCGAGGGAGATAAAACCTTGCAGACCGGCTGCGCCCTTCATCCAGGCCTCGACAAGGCACCTTTGATTCCTGGTGCTTCAATCTGATGGCGTCCCTTGCCGACCTCCGGCACCGCTTCATCGGCATCTATCCGGGGTGGTGGGTTATTGGTGCCTGCTGTTTCCTGGCGCTATTTCCGGGTGCCATATTCTCCTACGGGTTCCCCGTCTTCTACATCCCCATCCGCCAAGACCTGATGCTCACGGACACACAGGTCTCGCTGATTTTCGCCCTGTCGCGGGGCGAGGCGGGAATCGGTGGCCCTATCGTCGGCTGGATGGTGGACAAATTCGACTCAAGGCCGATTGTGCTCGTCTTTGGGCTGCTGGCCGGAGTGGGCCTGATATTCCTCTCGGGGGTGAGCGGCTACTGGATTTTTGTGCTGGTGTACGTCGGCGTCGTGTCGGTGGGCAATAACAGCGGGTTCGGCCAGACCTTCCTGGCGGTAACCAACCGCTGGTTCGTGCGGCGCCGGGCCGTAGGTATGACCCTGGTAATCACGTGCTACACGGCTGGCGGCGCGATGTTGATTCCGGTGCTGTCCCGGGGCGTAGAAGCCATGGGATGGCGGGATGTGATGCTCTACACCGGCATCTTCGTGGCAGTGATCGTGATCCCGTTCTCCATGTTCATTCGGCGGTCTCCCGAAAGCATGGGTATCGACCTTGCCGAGGCAGGGGAGGCTGTAGACCAATCCGCCGGCAATTCGTCCGCCCAGGCGTCGGGGCAGGACTTCACGGTTCGCGAGGCCCTGAAATCGCCCACGTACTGGTTCATACTGCTGGCCAGCTCGCTCCGAATATCGGTTACCAGCGGAATACTGGTGCATGTCATCCCGATAATGGTGTGGAAGGGGACGACACAGCAGACCGGAGCCGACATGACGGCCCTGCTCTTCTTCGTCTCCATACCGGCGCGGCTGCTCATCGGTTTTTCCGGACTGCGACTGCCTGGGCAGGGGGTGCTGGCCGTCGGCATGGCAGTGGGCGCGGTATCCCTGCTCGTATTGGACCTGGTGCCGGGAACCTGGATAATCCTTCCCTTCGTGGCCGGGCTGGCCGTCCTGGAGGGCGCGGCCGTACTCAACTGGGTGTTGGTCGGCAACCTCTTCGGGCGGCGCAATTTCGCCACTCTTACTGGCATCATCTCGGTGTTTTACAGCGCGGGAATGATGCTTTCGCCGCTGTTCTTGGGATGGATGGTCGACAGGACCGGGGGCTACACCGAGTCGCTCCTGGTGCTGACCGGGTTGTATGCTGCGAGCGCGGTGCTGTTCGCCATGGCTCGGCGCCCGCGACAGAGAGCAGGCTTGGCCGAGGCAAGCTCCGGGAGAGCGGAGTGATACGGCTATAGGGCCGCTTTCACCCTGCTGAGGAAGTCCTCCCCGCCGATGCGCAGCAGTCCCCAGGCGGACACGGTCACAAAGTTGGCGCCCTGTCTGACAAACTCGGCGACGCCGTCGGTATCGGCGGGGTTGTTGCCCCCGACTCCCACGTTTTTTCCGCCGGTCCGGACACGGGGTATAACCTCGCTCATAACGCGACGCACCTCGGCCACACCCGGATTGCCCATGCTCTGGCCGAGGTCGGAGGCGGCGACGTGGAGAACATCGGCACCCGCGACATGCAGGATGTCATCCAGGTTACCGACGGCCTCGATGTCCTCAACCATTGGAATCACCAGCACCTGCGAGTTAATCCAGGACGTTGCCTCGTCCCGGGACACACCGATCCCATAGTCCTGTGCCCTCCCGCCGCCCATTCCGCGCTTGCCATCGGGGTAGTAGCGGGCAGCCTGGGCTATGGCGGCCGCCTGTTCACCGGTATTGACGTGGGGGACGATGATGCCCTGCAGACCACGGTCGAGATAGCGCAGGATGGTCTGCTCGTGGTGGTTGGGAATGCGGGCAATGGGGGTGATGCCGAAGGACTCGGCGGCCCGAACCATATGCTCCACCTGGTCGAGATCGGCTGGCCCGTGCTCGCAGTCGATCATCACGAAATCGTAGCCCAGGGCCCCAAATATCTCGACCATATCCGGGGCATAACGGGTGATGATCGCACCAAATACGACCTCTCCCTCGTTCAACTTGGCCTTGGTGGTGTTAGTTCGCATCCCCGTTCCCCTTTACTCCCGAGCTAAGCTCTACTTGATGTTTAGAGTGATGGCCACCCAATTTCTGAGGGAGCGTCAGACGGAACCGTCAATAACGATATCGATTAACGCCGGCTTTCCGGACGCTACCGCCCTGTCGACAGCGGGCTTGATCTGCGACGGTTCTGTGATGCGTTCGGCTGGCACACCCAGGCCGCTGGATATGGACACCCAGTCAAATGGAGTGGTGAAGTCGGAATACAAAAGCCTGCCACCGGAGGTCTCGGGCAGTTGCAGGACGTCCGACTGGTAGGTGTTGAAGTTTACCTTCAACACCCGATAAGAACCGTTATTGCATATGACAAAGACGCAGGGAATGTTTTCGTTGGCCGCCGTCCAAAGCCCCTGGACGGTCATCATGGCGCTGCCGTCTCCAATGATGCCAAACACGGTACGATCAGGATAAGCGCACTGGGTGCCCATGGTAGCGCCCATGCCGCCGCCTATGGACTGGCCGCGCACGCCGCGGAGATCGCCTCGCCGGGTGGCCTGGATGTAATGGCGCATAACGCCGCGATTACTAATGGAGTCATCGACGACGATGGCATTTTCTGGAAGGGCGGCGGCCAGCTCGTACATCATGCGGGCAGGAGTCATAGGCTTGTGTTCCCAGTTTTCGGCCACCGACGCCTCAAAAGCATCGCGGGCGCGGCCCCTCTCGGCCATTACAGCCTGCTTCCGATTCTCGATTTCATTCGTATCGCCCGGGGACAGCCTCTCCTTGAGAGCCACGATCAGATCAGCGATACCGAGCTTGCAGTTGCCGACAATGCCAACGTCGGTGGGTTCCGACCGACCGATCTTGCTCGCGTCGGAGTCGATGTGGACCAACCTCGCCTCGGACGGCAGGATCACGTCCCCCCAATAGAACAACTCCTCAAACGGATCGGAGCCCACGGCCAGCACGTAATCAACCTGCTGAAGCACCTCCCGCTGGGACGTAACCCGCAGGGAGAGAGGTCCCAGAAACTGCGGGTGAGTCGTCGGGAAGGCTACCTCCGCTCCTCTCGCCTGGTAAACGGGCAGACCCATCAGTTCCGCCAACTCCACCGCTTCCTCAATGGCATCGTCATCGGACAACCGGTCGCCGACCATCATCACTGGGCGGCTGGCGTCCATCAGCAGGGAGGCTGCTTCCGCGATACCATTCCGGCTGGGACGAACATCGTTGTAGTTGGGCTTGGAAGGGTCGATGTTCATCTCGGCCAGACCCTCCAGGGCGTTGGAGGTGAAACCGACGTAGACCGGGCCCTTGGGATGCGTATTGGCCTCGTTAAAGGCCCGACGAATTGCACTGGGAATCTGGTCAGCGTGAGAAAGCTCGACTGCCCACTTGGTTACCGGCCTGACCAGCTGGGCCAAGTCCGTAATGGTCTCGTTGGTTTTCCTGATGTCGTAGTTGGCAGACGTGATCACCATAGGCGTACCGGTGTTTAGAGCGTCGAGCATCAGGGCAATGCCGTTGGCGAGCCCGCTGTCCACGTGCAGGCTGACGAATGAGGCATGCCCCGTAGCCCTGGCGTATGCCTCGCCCATGCCCATCGCTACGCTTTCCTGCAGGGTCAAAACATATCGGAGTTCAGGGTAGTCCCCCAGCAGGTCGATAATCGGACCTTCGCTGGTGCCGGGATTGCCGAAAATATATTCGACTCCCTCGGCCTTCAACATCTCAAGCAGGGCCTGCTTGCCGGTCATCAGTTGGGACATTGACCCCTCCAACGGCTTGCTGCCCCAAAGGGTAATGGGGCAGGAAAAATCTCCGGCAATTCTACACCAACCAGCGGGCTATGGCGGAGGACACTGGCGCTCCGTGGTTGTGCCGATTGCCCGGTTCCAACTCAAGAGCCACATCCCGAACGACCGGCCTGCAGTGTCCATCCGGTCGATTCGAAATGAATCGCCATGCTCATTCGACCAAAATACGATTGAGGAGATCCATCGTCTTTCTGAAGTGACACCTCAGTTCACCGCAAATCGCACTCAGTGGCCACCGAGATTTCTTGCACAATCACAGGGGAATCTGTGCATTTTCTGAAACGAACAGCCAATTTGATTGTATTCGGATATCGTATTTGTAAGTACTTTTTGACAATACGAAAATTCAAACGCATTGGCATCCAAATTGACTCGACTCGGACAGACGAACTCTTGGGATGCGGGCTTGATGGTACCCTCAAACTGCTCAATCTGCGTACATATCCCAATAAGCTAATACAGCATAGAAACTCGCAGGGCGGATAAGACATTTTCATCAAGAGTCATAGTAAAATTGGATTTCTTTGTATCTGGACAATTCGAGAGCAAATAACGAGCAAGAGGTACTCACGCTCTAACTCTGTCCAATTGCCGATAGGCAATGCCCCAGTTAAGCCGCCACAACAGGGACCATCCTGGCTGGAGGAGTTGTTTAAAGAGTACCAGAGGGCTTGCCATGGGCTCGCCCGACCAAGGTACGAAAGTTCAACCGGGCAAAACATAGCCAGCGATGTAATTTTCAAGGGCGGATGCCTACGACCAAACCACTGAGTAAGCAACGACAACGAAAGGCGTACTCTCGTAAGGTGTGCCCAAAGATTTCCTTTCAAGCGGTGATAAAGGGGTTACTGGCAGGATGGCGAACGGGACAAGCTTGGACAGGGCTTGCTAGCGGGCGCGCAGAAAGCCCGCAAATCCAGTCGAGGAGAGGACGAATTGTCTTCAACGGAACGGATTAGGGTCCTCCTTGCCGACCATCACCAGATCGTGCGGGTCGGGCTGCAGGAGATGTTGGAAAGCGTCGGTGACTTTGAGGTTGTTGGGCATGCCGGAAACGGGGAGGAGGTTTTGAGTTCTGCTCAGGAGCTCAAGCCGGATGTTGTCATAATGGATGTGGTGCTTCCCGTCAAAGATGGCATCCAGACCTGTCGGGAAATCAAGGAAACACTGCCTGACACCGAAGTCCTCATTCTCACGGCCTCCACCGAAGAAAACGTAGCTTTGGACGCGGTCTTAGCGGGAGCTTCCGGGTACCTTCCGAAGGACTCCGGCAAAGATCGGCTTCTGGCTACGGTTCGCGATGTGGCCCAAGGAGAATTCCGCATACCAGGCGAGGTCATCCGGCAGCTCCTTGTGGGACGGCGCTTTTCGCACCGGGGATCAGGCTCCTCGGAGGCCCGCAAGCTCACGACCCGGCAGCAGGAGATTCTCACTCTCTTCGCCCAAGGCATGTCCTATGCACAGATCGCGGAGGTCAGGGGCAAGCGTCCGCTGACGATCCGAAACTCCATCTACGGGATTCAGAGGAAGCTTCAAGCCAAGTCCAAACAGGAAATGGTGGTGTGGGCGGTGAGGAACGGCCTGCTGGATAACATTCCTGATAGTAGCCAGTCTGATTCGCAGCGATAAGCAGCCCTGAAACAAGGGGCGCTGTGCGACCACAGATTTCCCGTATTTGCGGTGATCCCCTCAAATTGTGAGCACCCTCTTCAGCAGGGTACCCCCTGAATTTCAGGCATCCGTTTGCTCCCAGTTTGAGGCCTCTGCAATTGCTCTCCGGGCTGTATAACCGGGCTCCACCTTACGTACAAAACCGGTTGCCGGGATTCCTCCTTTCACAGCAATAGCCACCTCTGCGCTGCTGCAAATCGAGCAGTTTGACCAAGCGCCGCGTATCCGCACCGTTGAGAAACTATCTCAAAACATTGCACGCCCCGGTAATCGTCATTGCCATGAAAGCTTGTTCTCGAGCCGATCGGGGGCGGGAATCCAGCGAACCAGGCCGTTCGCCCTCCCCCTGTAATCGAACAGAGCGGTTTTGAGATGGTTTCTTAGCTGGATCCACGTCACTGGCTGGGAACCCTTGGCCAATTGATTGCGTATTATCTTGTGGAACGCCGAATTATCAGTCCGTCGGCTCAGTATGGTGAAGAGGCGGCGTGGGTCTACCGGCGGCCAAGATACCAAGTTGTACGGGGAGCCTTCCGTGGTTTCTGTAATAACGCTGTTGGTGGCCTTGATGCTGGGGTTCGTCTCATGCCAAGAAGGGTCGGAAGAAGCAGGGCCGGCCTCGGAAATCGCCTCGGGGCGAGGAGCAACTGCGTCGGTAACTGGGACCGTCGCTTACCGCGAGAGGGTGGCCCTAACGGATGGCTCCACCCTCAAGTTAGAACTGCGTGACGTATCGTACGCCGACGCAGAGGCTCCCCTGATTGCAAGCCAGACCATTTCCGGCCTTGGCCAGGTACCTATCGCGTTCAAGGTTGAATACAACCGGGACGACATCTATCCCAGGAACACCTACTCGATCACCGCCAGAATCACGTGGCCCGACGGCAGGCTGGCCTTCATCAACGACACAGTCTACGAGGTGATCACGCGAGGCAATCCCAATCGCGTAGACATGGTGCTGGTTCTGGTGCAGCCTCCCGCCGACGCGGAGTGGGGGGGCCAGGAGGAAGGATCGGACTGGCGCGACTGGATCGAGGTCCCGGCCCCGGTGGTCAGCGCCCACCTGATTCCAAACGAAGCTGGACAGGCACTGCGAGTGGTTTACCTGCAGTCGACGATCGAGGGGTGCGCCAGGCCGGGTGACACCAGCGGTATTATCGATGGGAGATTCTTGGTAATGAACCTCACCCTGATGCAGCCGCCGGAGACGCCTTGGCGGATTGACTGCGACGAGGGCCTGGTAGAGCTGGAAGAAGTGCTGCCGATCCTATACCCTCTCAAATCCGGTTCAACGTATGTCGCTGTTGTGAATGGCATTGAAACCACTACTTTTACGCCTCCTGACCCAGACCTTGGGCACACCTACATCGCGGAATCATCCATCCAAATGACGGAAATGGTGGATGACAACAGGGAGCCGGGGCACTATCAGCTACGGGTTGTCTCGGGACGACCCAGCGGCAGCTGCACCCAGTACAACGGCTATGAGGTCGCGCGACGCGACCCGGCCAGCATCGAGATCAGGATCACGCATCACCAGATAGCAGACCCTGAAGTGATGTGCATCAAGGACTTTCCCGTAGACGAAACCACGGTACCGCTGGGTCCGGATTTCAAGCCCGAAGATGCAGACCTCATCAGAGTGAATGGCAAGCCCCTCTCATCGTACAAGTCGAGGTAGAGGGGAATGCCTTGTTCCCATCGTCCCGGCCGGTAAGAGACGAACCTAGATGAAGCGAGCCTGTTGGCGGGAGTCCTCTCCGTGATCGATATAGACGGTGATGGTCTCGGTGAAGAAGTCGAAGGCCTCGGTTCCCTGCTCACGCTGGCCCACGCCGGACGACTTCAGGCCGCCGAAGGGCAGGTGAACCTCGCCGCCGAGGGTGGGTGCGTTGACGTGGACCATGCCGGTCTCGACGGTGTTGATGTACTCGAAAGCCCGGCTGATGTCGCGAGTGTAGACCGACGATGACAGCCCGAATTCCACGCTGTTGGAGATCTGGATAGCGTCCTCAAGGTCCTTGGCCTTGAAAACCGTCAGCACCGGGCCAAAGATCTCCTCCTTGGCGATGCGCATGTCGGGCGATACGTCGGTGAAAACCGTCGGCTCAACGTAGTACCCATCGTCGAACTCCCCTCCGGTCAGTTCGCGGCCGCCGAAGGCCAGGCTGGCGCCCTCTTCGGTGCCTACGCCGATGTACTCCAGCACCTTTTCATGCTGTCCGGGGCCGCACAACGGCGACACGTCTATCTGGGGGTCTATGCCGTCGCCGACCCGCAGGCTGGCGGTTCGCTGCAACAGCCCGTCCATGAACTCGCCATAGACCGACTCCTCGACGATGACGCGGCTGGTGGCGGTGCAGCGCTGTCCGGTGGAGCCGAAGGCGCCCTGCACGATGCCGCCCAGAGCCTTATCCATGTCGGCATCCTGCAAAACGATGACGGCGTTCTTCCCGCCCATCTCCGCCTGCACCTTTTTGAGCCTGCGGGCGCTGTTGGCATAGAGGTCGGTGCCGATTTCCGTGGAACCGGTAAACGATATCCCGTTAACCCGGGAGTCCTCGACCAGGGCGTTGCCAACCTGAGCTCCGGGGCCGGTTACGAGGTTGAATACGCCGGCAGGAATTCCAGCCTCCTCGAAGACCTCGGCCAGCTTAACGGCGCAGAGGGGAGTGGAGGAGGCGGGCTTGAAGACAAGGGCATTGCCACAGATGAGAGCCGGGGCCATCTTCCACACCGGAATGGCGACAGGAAAGTTCCAGGGCGTAATGATGCCTACGACGCCCAGGGGCCGCTTCACAGTGTAGGCCACGGTGTTGGGCAACTCGGAGGGAGTGGTGTAGCCGAACATGCGGCGGCCCTCACCGGCGGCGTACTCCATGATGTTCATTGCACGACGCACTTCGCCGCGGGCGTCAGCGATGGGTTTCCCCTCCTCGGTGGTGATGGCGGTGGCAATCTCATCGGCGCGACGCCCCATGATTTCCAGCGCCTTGTAGAGCACTGCCGCCCGTCCGGGAGCCGGGGTGTTGGCCCATCCGGCGAGGGCCTCGCGGGCGGCGGTAACCGCCCTTCCTGCATCCTCAGCGTTGGAGGTCTGGAACTCGCCCACGACCTGTTCCTTGTGGGCGGGGTTGTAAACGGGGTAGATGCGACCTGATACCGACTCGACCCATTGTCCGCCGATGTAGTTCCTGTGCGCGGTCATTCAAGTTCTCCTGTGCTTACTCTCTCTACGATGGAAGGCCACGGGGGTTCTCCCCCTGAAAGACGATTCAAACGAGGTGAATGGAAATTCCCTGTACGCTCGCCCTTTACGACCGGTTGGACACCGGATGCGCTGCCACCCTGGTCCTCGCCCCGAGGGAGAGGGAGCTTCAAGCTACCCGGTGTATTCCAAGCCGACGCCGATGATCTCAATCTGCATAGAGCGGACATCGGGGGCTACGCTGTCGAATGTAACGCCAAGTACGACGTTAATACCCCGGTTGATTTCCGGGCTGCCGGAAATGTCTACGCGGTATTCCGGATGTTCACCGCGTAGGTCCTGGTCCATGTGTTCAGCGATGCGCTGGTCGCCGTCATAAACGATTATCTCGCATACGGAGGCATTTTCCCTCGTGCGAAAGCTGACCAGGGCCCCGTCAATCTTCATGCGGGCGCCGTCGATGACTGCCGGGGTGGGCAGAGGGAAGTGAAGCCAGGTGTTCTGGCCCCTGGCGCCCTCGATTCTCACGAATGGTCCGGTGGCCCGCACCGAGGTTATGCGGTTGGGATATTCCACCTGCATGTTTGCGCCGTGCATCCACAAGGTACGCTGCGGCATAAGCTGTCCCCCTTCTATGCCGCCTCAACTCTGGACACGATGGAAACGGCAGAGGCGGTCGCACCGATTATATCCCGCCGGTTACAAGGCGTCATTCCCAGTCTCCAAATGCGGCAGACCAATTGAGGCACCAACGCAAAGCATTGCATTCAGTTATACGAGATGTGGCGGGCCAAATACGGAGCAAACTGATAGTGTTCCATCTCCCCCAACTGCCGGGAGAGGGTACCGAAGTGGCGTCCAAATGATCGTGGTTGGCAGAAGTTCCAAAGTGGCCATGCTTCGAGGTTAGCGGAAGAGGTTACAACAGAGAAATGTCACCAGGGGAGGGTTGGCATCGGGTACTTGAATCGCTTTACCAGCCCGCAAAGCCTGAGTCAAGGACTCTCGTTATGGCGAGAGAAAATGTGGAGTGCCCTGGCGGCGGTCAGCCCAGATGCCAGACCTGCGGGCACTCTCCCTGGGAGTCCGGGCGGGTAACTAAAGGAACGCTGGTAGAATGGCGTCGCCAATTTTGCCATTGACGGAGGGACTTGATGGGCAGGCTGGACGGAAAGGTAGTACTGATTTCGGGCGGCGCCAGGGGACAAGGGGCACTGGAGGCGGAACTATTTGTCGCCGAGGGCGCCAAGGTGGTCTTTGGAGACATTCTGGATGACGAGGGCCAATCGGTGGAGAGGCGAATAACGGAGGCAGGCGGCGAGGCAGCCTACGTTCACCTGGACGTGACCAGGGATGCTGACTGGGAGGATGCGGTACACACCGCCGAAGCGCGCTTCGGCAGGCTGGACGTGCTGGTGAACAACGCGGGAATCGCCAACGACGAGAGGATCGAGGACACCTCGGAGGACCTCTGGGACCGGATTATGCAGGTAAATACCAAGGGCGTGTTTCTCGGCACGCGGAAGGTACTTCCTGCGCTGCGTCGGGCTGGAGGGGGCTCTATCATCAACGTGTCTTCCATCGCCGGCATACTGGGGCGGCCGTTGACGGGCAGCGCCTACAGCGCCTCCAAGGGGGCTGTGCGCACCTTCACCAAGACGACGGCCATCCAGCATGCCTCGGAGAACATCCGCTGCAACTCGATTCACCCCGGCCCTGTCGACACACCGATGCTGGCGGGCATCTCCGACAACCCCGAGGTACTGCGGCAGCGCACCGACGAAGTGCCGCTGGGACGCCTGGGTGTTTCCCAGGACATAGCGTACGGCGCGCTGTACCTGGCTTCGGACGAGGCCACCTGGATCACGGGCATCGAGCTGATCATCGACGGTGGAATCACCGCGAAGTAGCTACCGGTGTGTAAAAGAGAACGGGCTATGGGCGCTGCGACGCTCCCATGGCCCGTTTTGATTCCGACGCGGTCAACCCACAGTTGCGACGGAAAACGGTCAGCCTTGCGCAATCCAGTCGACGACGCGCTCGCCGATCATAACGACGGTTGGGTGCATCCCGCCGCCTCGAAGGAGCTGTGGCACGACGGAGGCATCGGTCACCCACAGGTTCTGGACGCCCTTGACCCGGCAGTACTGGTCAACGACAGTCATTGGGTCAGAGTCGGGTCCCATGCGGCAGGTGCCGGACACGTGCCGGGCTGTGCCCACGGTGCGGCGCATATAGAGGTCGAGGGCATCATCGTCGGCCAGTTCATCGTCCGTCGGGGTGATGCGGTGGTCGAAGACGTCCCTGTAGGCGTCGGACTCAAGGAGCCTGGCCCCGAACCGGATGCCTTCCCTGACCCGGCGGACGTCCTCGGGGTGCTGGAGGTATCGGTAGTTGAAGGACGGCTGCACCGACGGGTCGGCTGAGCCGAGCCTCACGTGACCCGAGCCGCGCGGTACGCCGAGGGTGCAGGAGATGCGGGCAGCGCGGTCGGGAGGTACGTCGCCGGTACGATAGGTGGTCCTGACGCCGCCGACCCGCTCCTCCCGTTCGTCCACGACGTTGACCGTGGAGAGGACCAGGTCGTGGGCGGTCTCGGAGTCCGGGGCAGTGAAAATCAGCCGGTAGTGCGGCGCGTCCAGGTCGACGGGTAGTTCCACGCCGTCCCTGACCATGAAATTGATGTGAACGCTCAGGTGGTTGAACAGGCTCTGGCCCACGCCCGGAAGATCTCGGACCACCGGGATGCCCATCTCCTTGAGATGTTCCTCTGGGCCAATTCCCGACAGCATCAGAAGCTGGGGTGAGCGCAGGGCGCCGGAGCTGAGAACCACCTTGTCGGCCGCGACGGTGAAGATCTCACCGCCGCTTTCCGCCTCTACTCCGGCGACCTTCCCGTCTTCAAACAGGATGCGGCGGACGTATACCTGGCCGCGAACGGTCAGGTTGAGGCGATGCCGGTTCTGGCTGAGGTAAGCGATGGCGGTGCTTACCCGGACGCCACCGAGGTTGTTCGTGGGAGAGACTCCCACGCCGACGGGGTTGGCGCCGTTAGTATCTTCGACATTGGAGTGTCCCTCCCGGATGCAGGCCTCTCGAAAGGCGCCCTGGATCGGGGGCTCGGCACTGGACACGCGGCGACGCACGGGCATTGGCCCTTCGGTGCCGTGGAAATCGTCCTGGATGTCGAGGTCGTTCTCCATCCTCCGGTAGAAGGGCAGCACGTTGGCATAGGACCACTGGTCATTGCCCAAGGCGGCCCAGTCATCAAAATCCTCGGAGAGGCCGCGCTGCATGGCCTGGCCGTTAATGGAGGAGCCGCCACCGATTACCTTGCCCTGGGCCACGTGGATCTCGCCCTGCTCCTCAGTGGCCATGCCCCTGAGGGCCCAGTTGTGCTCGGAGTCGGGGGACTCGGCGTAGCGGGTGTGGCCGTACTTGACCTCGTCCGGAATGTGATCGAAATCGGGGTAGTCCTTGCCGGCCTCCAGGAGCAGCACCGACCGGTTGGGGTCCTCCGACAGCCTGCTGGCCAGCACCGAACCGGCGGCGCCGCCACCAACGATGATTACGTCGTACTTCATGGTCCCTCGCTAATCGTCTGATTGAATGGCCTCACCGATTGGCCTGCTGAAGATTATACCCAACAACCGGAAGTGACGGAGAGGGGGACGGTCCAGGTTCAGTTTGTGGTTATAAGAACGCTCAACGGATTCGCAGTCCAAATTTCGACGAGACTCGCTTCAAATTCTGTTCAAGGCGCTGACCCGCATTTGCTACGCTGGCGAGACTCCCCGGCCTAGATGAGCCGCAGGGACAAACCCGTTACAGCAGGCGAGGTAGTGCGATGCTTACAAGAATGCTGGGCGCGGCCATGCTAAATCCAGATACTTTCGAGGACGTCGAACACGATACCAGCGCGACATGGCAGGCGGTGGCAGTGGTGATCCTGGTTTCCATCGCCAGCGGCATCGGCGGGGTACTGGCAGGCGATGGCGATTTCCTGAGAGGAGTGTTGTTCGGCGTCATCCGTGGCGTGGTCTCGTGGGCAGTGTGGGCCTTGGCGGCCATGTTGGTCGGGACGACGCTTCTCAAGACCGCGGCCACCCACGCGGACTGGGGCCAGGTGGCCCGAGGGACCGGGTTCGCCCAAACACCGGGTTTGCTGAGTGTGCTGGTGTTCATCCCCTTCGCGGGTGGCGTCATCACCTTTGCGGTGTTCATCTGGCAGTTGGCGGCAATGATCATTTCACTCCGGCAGACACTTGACTACGATTCCACGTGGCGGGCGTTCTTCGTAGTCGTTATTGCCTTCATTCCGGTGATCATCGTCAATGCCGTGATCTTCTGGGCCTTGGGAATCGGCTATACGACGAACAACGTCTCCTGAGGGGTTGCGGGGCGACTTCGGCCCACAGTGTGCCGCCGATGAATTGTCCGGACGGGCCAGCGAACGCTGATGATGAAACCTGACTGGTGACGGATCCTGAAGTTACTGGGGGCCACCGTAACAGACGCATGGCGTCCTGAATTCCTGCATCCGCAAGCGAGACGGGAGTGCCGCAGTGGTGGCCAGACAAGCTTGCTGAGCGCTTGGAAATTATCTCAAAACATTACACGCCCCGGTTGGGGATTTATCGCCGGGGGAGTTGCGTGGCGAACCTTGCTTTCCCCGATTAAACACGATTCATAAAGAATTGTTCGGAATCGCCCGGGCCATTGTCTACAATCCACGACAAGTACCACAAATTTGATCTCGTGCTGGTGACTTTGCCAGTGCTGCGAGTCCCCTGGATCTTCGGCAATTGGTTGCCAAGCGCACGTCAAAAGGGGACAAGAGCGAGCTACGTTATAGATGTTTGAATTGTAACTGTACTGTTAGACCAATTGAGAATAAACGCACGATTAATCGTTTCATTACAAACGTAACACACGGCGAATGTAAATTACGTAAGGAAATTGCTACCCGATAATCACTATGAACTTAGCGATATCAGCAACGGTTTTCAGGAATACGGTTGGCTGGTGTCTTGAGGGTCGTAGGATTTTCGGGGGTTTTCACCACCTGCGAGCCAGGATACGAGCGCGGGGACCGCGGAGGGGAGATGCCGATGCACTGGGTTGCCGGAATTCGCTAAAGGCGGCAACGATCGTTACAGTCAACGTCCCGTCCCAGGAGCCTGCTGATTCGCATCCGGTTGCGGGCGAAGGAGCGGTAGAAGGCGTCGAACAGCGGGCGGGCCGGCCACCAGCCCGTCCAGGCAATTAGCCACCCCAGACCCGCCAACCGATACCCTTCGCGCAGGCTGTCCATACCCACCGTCATGCTGCCGTCGGGCAGGACTCCGTACAGGGCAGCATCTACCTGCTCCATCGTGAGGCCATAATCAGTGGAGTCGAAACCCTCGGCAGAAGTGTCAACAGCCTCGATGGACTGGGGGCGGCGACGGTGAAGCCACAGCACCTCGCGGCTGCATATCGGACATTCGCCGTCATAGAGGAGCCGGTAACGCCTTTCAGAGGTCATCGCTGGGGATTCCAGGGCGCTTGCCCAAGTGCGGCTGACAGTACACGGGTCGGAATGCTCCTGATCCGGCATTTCAGGTGATCCACCAGCTTGATATCTCGATACGAACGAAAAACAGTGCTGCCCAACGGATAACAGTCCAGATCACGGTCTTTCCGCTTTCGCTGCTATGGCGCGGAGTAATTCGGAATGATGGATTGGTCCCTAGCCAGCTTGTAAATCAGTCCCGGTATTTTTACGAACGCGAATCCAGATCGGACCCAGGATCGTATTATAATCGTTACGAGACAAGGAACAGTGTGGACGCTGGCTTCGCATTTTGCGGGCCATCCATCCGTGCCAAGCCGTCCCTGCCACCCTTGGAGTGAGGCAGGACGGCAATTTTTTGCGTAAAAGCTGGCCCAAGGAGAATTGATGCACTACATAACGGCAGCGGCCATCCGCAGGCGGACCGTAACTCTGCTGGCCGTGGTCATTCTCCTGGCAGGCGGAGTCTACGCGTACAACTCCCTGCAGGTCGAGCTGTTCCCGGAGATCGAGTTTCCGCTGGTGGTCGTCACTACCTCCTACCCATCGGCCGACCCCGAGGGCGTGGTCAAGGGCGTAACGGAACCCATCGAAAGGGTAATAGAAGGCGCCGAGGGCCTGGAGAGCATTCAGTCGAACAGCTTTGAGGGCAACTCGATCGTTCTGGCCACCTTCAGCTACGGCACGGATATGGCGGAGGTGGAGAGCGCAATCGCATCTTCAGTGGGAGGACTGACGTTCCCCGCTGGCGTAGATGATCCGGAGGTTGGGCGCTTCGATCCGGACCAATTCCCTGTGATCCAGTTCAGCGTGGTATCCGACAACGGGAACAAGCAAGTATCCGAGTTCGTGCAATCCGGCATACTTCCCGAGCTTTCCGACATAGAAGGAATTCTGCAAGTGATGGTGACGGGCGAGATTGAGAGGCAGGTTCAAGTATCTGCTGATCCTGATCGCATGCTTGCCAACGGAGTTGCCCTGCCGCAGATTGCCAGCGCCCTGAGGGAAAACAACGTGACGCTGCCGACCGGGCTGGTGTTTGGCAGCGGCAGCTCCATGCCGGTCAAGACGATTCATACCCTTGGTTCTGTGGAAGAGATACGCAACCTCGTGGTTGGCACAAATCCCTCCGGCACGGTGATGCTGCGGGATGTGGCCGATGTTGAGCTTACCGATGGGGTACCAACCAGCATCTCGCGCACCAACGGTAAACCCGCCATCAACGTCGCAGTAGTCAAGGAGCCGGAAGCCAACACCATCGAGGTCACCAAGGCGGTGAGAGTGGCCCTGAACGGTCTGAATGGTCTGCCGCCGGGAGCGGAGATAGTTGTCGTATCAGACCAGGGGCCAGAAATACAGGAGCAGATCGACACCCTTTTGCGCGAGGCCATATTCGGCTTCCTGTTCGCAGTGGCTGTCGTATTTGCGTTCATGCTGACCATCCGGCCCACGGCGATACGGGGCATCCTGACCACCCTGCGACCCACGCTTGTCATTGCCCTGTCAATCCCGCTCAGCATACTCACGGGAGTCCTGCTCATGGCGTGGCAGGACATGTCGCTGAATTTCATGACGCTGGGAGGGCTGGCCATTTCCGTGGGCCGCGTGGTGGACGACGCCATTGTGGTGCTGGAAAACGTGTACCGGCACATCCAGGCGGGACGGGAGAGATGGAGGGCAGCGCTGGATGCCACCACGGAGGTAGGGCCCGCCATCTTTGCATCCACGCTGACGACCATCGTCGTGTTCATTCCCCTAGGGTTCATCCAGGGGCTGGTGGGGGCATTCTTCCTGCCGTTTGCGCTCACCGTCGTGTTTGCACTGGCGGCATCCCTGGCGGTGGCACTGACGGCGGTGCCGGTGCTGGGCGCCTACCTGCTGCGGCCCGGCGACCTGCCTGAAGCGGCGGGGGAAGAAGACTTCGCATTCGTCCGGGAGACCTGGATGCAGCGGGTATACACCCCCATCCTGCGTTGGGTTTTGGGACACAAGGCCATCACCATCCTCGGAGCGGTCGTACTTACCGTCGCCAGCCTCGCACTGCTGTCGGTCATCCCCGTAACTCTTTTCTCCGGCGGCGGCCAGCGGTACGTGGAGGTAAACCTGACTTTGCCACCCGGCACTCCACCCGAACAAACGCTGAACGAAGTCATCGAGATTGAGCGATATGTTCGAGACATAGCGGACATCTACACCGCGACCGTAGGTGCCACAGAACTGGCTGGGGGAGGCATACCGGGCTCATTCAACCAGGCGGGACTGTTTGTTGTTTTGACCTCAGACGCCCCAGAGGACGTGGCGGAGACGCTGAGGGAAAAACTCAAGGGACCGCAAAGGCAGCTTCAAATCACGGAGCTGCAGGATGGTCCACCTGCTGCAGGGGTGGAAATCAGCATAGCGGGGCCGGACTACGGCGAAATCGCCAGAGTGTCCGAGGAACTGGTAACGTCTCTCAGCAAGATAGAGGGGATAGTCAATTTATCGAGCAACATCGCCCAGGCCCGGGATGAGGTTGCAGTGGAAGTGGACCCAGCGGCGGCGGCGACCATAGGGCTGACCACCAGCCAGGTCGGCTTCCAGCTCAGCCAGTTCCTTGTCGGCCGGACCATCACGAGCATAATCGTTGATGGACAAGCGACGGAGGTCGTGCTTTCCGGCAGTCGCGAGGCGGTTAGCAGTCTCGACAAGATTGGGGACCTGATCATTGCGGGACCGGGCGGAACAGCGCCACTGCATGACTTGGCCCAACTCACAACCAGGCAGGGGCCGGTTACCATCAGCCGGACGGACCGCGAGAGGTCCGCCAGCATCACCGGCGACATCACCTCCGAGGACACCCAGACAGTGGGGGTGGAGGTTGACCGCAGGATAGCGGAGCTCGACCTCCCACCCGGAGTAACGGTAAAGAGCGGCGGCATCTTTGCGGACATTGCGGAGGGGTTCCAGGCGATATTCCTGTCGATGGCGGTGGGCATCGCCCTGATGTACGTGGTGATGGTTGGCAGCCTAGGGTCGCTGCGCAACCCGTTCATTATCATCACCAGCCTGCCACTGGCGCTTATCGGGGTAATGGTGGCCTTGGCCATTACCGGGCGCACGCTGGGGTTGCCCGCGATGATGGGGCTGCTGTTGCTCATAGGGATCGTGGTGACCAACGCAATCGTGCTGATCGCTTTTGTTGAGCAGCTAAGGGAACGGGGATTGTCTGTCGCCGACGCGCTGATTGCGGGGGGCAGGGTCCGGCTGCGGCCGATCCTGATGACAGCCCTGACCACGAGTTTCGCGTTGCTGCCCTTGGCGGCATTCGCCGGTGGAGAGGGAGGCATCATCAGCTCGGAACTGGCGACGGTGGTGATCGGGGGGCTGGTGAGCTCAACGGCGTTGACGCTGGTGGTTGTCCCCGTGGTCTACTACGTGTTCAACGTGAGCATTCCCTCGCTCTTTGCGAGGGTGTTCTCGCGGTCCGCGGCCGTGTCCACCGGGTAATTGGGCCCTTTACGCAAGTCTGGGAACAGCGAAAGGGCCCCGACGAGCCGGTCCCGCAGTTGCCGGAATGTCGCGTGGGCGATATATTACAGGTAGTTTTTGAATTTATTCAGGCGGGTGTCCCGGCACCTGCCCCGGTGGCGTTAATGCCCCCCGGAGCAGTTTATGTTGACGCAGCAGGAGTTGGTGGAGCGGATGCGGGAATGGGCGGTCCGAGTGACCCCGCAGCGACTGGCCATTGCCGAAGTGGTGTTGAACTCCCAAGACCATCCCACGGTTCAGCAGATATACGAACGGGTCCGGGACCATTTCCCGTCCATGACCCTGGCCACAATCTACTCGACGCTGGGCGTGCTACAAAAGAGCGGGCTGATCCAGGAGTTGCCCTTCCAGCGCATGTCGCGTTACGAGCCCAATATGGAACCCCACGTCAACCTGGTCTGTATCGAATGCGAAAACGTCATCGATGCAGATACATCCAGTGACGTTCACGATATGGTCGTAAGCCTGCGCCACAGCATCACCGAGAGCTCAGATTTCGAAGTTGGCTGGCAGCGTGTAGACTTTTATGGCCTTTGCCCTCGTTGCTCGGCGGCCAAGCGCAGGGGAGAACTGGCGGAGGTATAGTCCGAATCGGGGCGTCCCTAACAGGAAATCGTCGAAGCCGGCTGGTGTTAAGCACTGGCCGGTTTTGCATTCTGGAGGCAACAACAATGGTAACGGGCGTAGTGGGCGTCACTTTCTGGACCGATGACCTTGAGAAAATGTTCAGCTTCTACAGCAACGTGCTAGAGCTGCCCCTACACTCGCGACACCCTGATTTCATCGCCTTCGAGCTAGGGGACGTGCGGTTCAACATCGGTCTGCACGACCGCGTCTCCGGGGCGTCCAAAGACCCGTACCGTTTTATGCCACACCTGGGCGTGGCGGACATCCATGCTGTTTCCGCCAGGCTTGCAGAGGCGGGCGTGGAGTTCATCCGGCAGCCAGAGCAGGAGAGTTGGGGAGGGTGGGTTGCCACCTTTCGAGACCCGGACGGCAACACGCTGCAACTCCTGCAGCTTGTCTGACTAACCAACGCTGAGCTTGGCCAATGGTCCAGTTCAGAGCGATAAACGCAGGGTCGCCACTGTCCTCATCGCCTCCCGTGACGCGTCCGTTGCCGTCTGTTTCCCGGTACTCGGAGCTGTGAGCGACACAGTGCAACGGCATGTGGTGCAGATCATTCCTTAACGGCTTGCCAAGGCGCTGCTTCCATTGCGGCCCCCACAATGGCCCACATCGCGATTGGGGTGCTCTCATGCTGGGTCGCCGTGATGGCGCTCATCTGGCTGTGCTTACTCGGGGCACTGCATATCGCCTCGCGATTCTACTCCGCCATTGAGAGCGTCCTCACCGTGATCATTGCGTTCTGCTCGATATCGGGCATAGTAAAATGCGTACCAACCGGACGGTTGAATTCCCATCGACAGGGAATCATCCTGTTGTGCTCCGGCCTCGGTATGCAGGCAGCATGGGTGATGGCGAGCGTCCGGTTCATCGACTGACGAGCGTTAGCAAATGATCGTGGAGGTCCCGTAATGACGCAGGCCAGCAAGGCACAGAGAGCCGCGGAATACCTGTTCGAGGCCCACCGTCAGCGCCTGAAATACGAGGCGCTGCCCAATGATATTTCACCGGCTACAATCGACGAGGCTTATGACATGCAGGAGGCCCTTCAGGCCTTGCTGGCACCTCAGCGGGGCGCTATCGTCGGGTACAAGATTGCGCTCACGACTCCGGTTATGCAGCGGATGGTCGGGTTCGACGCACCGGCTGCAGGGGCCGTTTTCGAGAGCGGTGTGCATCACTCTCCGGCGGCGGTAAAGGCGGCCGACTTTGTGCGCATCGGGGCGGAGTGCGAGGTGGCGGTGCGGCTGTCGGCCGACCTCCCCACCACCGCCGCCCCATACGATCGCGACGGAGTGGTGGGCGCTGTCGGGTCGCTGATGCCTGCGTTCGAGCTGGTGGACGACCGGGGCGCCGATTACAGCAACCTCTACTTCCTGGGCGTGGCTGCCGATAACGCCTGGAACGCCGGGGTGGTGTTGGGGCAGGAAAAGGCCGACTGGCAGGGCCTCGACCTGGAAGGGTCTCGAGGAGCTATGACCATCAACGGGGAGCCCGCGGGCGAGGGCTACGGTCGCGACGTGCTGGGGCATCCCCTGGACGCGCTAGCGTGGCTGGCCAACACACTGGCAGGCCGGGGCAAGGAGCTGAAAGCAGGCATGCTGGTGATGACCGGCAGCATCGTGAGCACCAAGTTCCTGAACCCTGGCGACGAGGCCGCCTTCACATTCGAGGGGCTGGGCGGTATCCGCATGAACGTGAGCTAAACGGCCACGCGGACCCTGCCAGGCAGCCTCACTACTACAGGATCAGCATGGCGTCGCCAAAGCTGTAAAAGCGGTACAGCATCCGTACGGCCTCGGCGTAGGCTGCCAGAATCAAGCGGCGGCCATTGACGCCCTCGCCAGCGCCGTGTTGGGCAAAGGCAGAGACCAGCATCACCAGCGTGGACCGGGGCAGGTGAAAGTTGGTGATCATGGCGGCGACGGCGCGAAAGGAGTGGCCGGGCAGGATGTAGATGCTGGCGTCTCCTTCCGTCTCCTCGAAACCACGGCCCCAGTGCTCCGCATCTGCGGCGGCCTGTTCCAGTACCCTGACGCTGGTGGTGCCGACGGCGATGATGCGTCTGCCGTCAGTCCGGGCGTGGTTGAGGGCCTCCGCCGTGGCGCCGTCAAGCGAGTAGCGCTCGGTGTGGATGTGGTGTCCAGTGGGGTCCTCTCCCTGCACGGGCCGGAAGGTATCCAGCCCCACGTGCAGGGTGACGAAGGCGGTCTCTATTCCAGCGTCGCGGATGTTGGCCAGCAGCTCCGGTGTGAAGTGCAGCCCGGCAGTCGGAGCGGCGGCGCTACCCGGATGCCTGGCGTAGACCGTCTGGTATCTCTCGGGGTCGTCCAGGACCTGGCGGATGTAGGGCGGCAACGGGGTGTGCCCCATCCGGTCTATGGAGTCCTCCGATGAGAGCCGGACCGCCTTGAGGCCGTCGGCCCTGGACTCCAGTATCTCCACCGACAGCCCTCCGGTGGTCTCGCTGTCCGGCCAGCCGTCAGGGGGGATGATGCTGACGGTGGTTCCGGGGCGCAGACGGCGCCCGGGGCGAGCCAGGGCCTCCCAGACACCGTCAGCCTCGCGACGCAGCAGCAGCAACTCGACCCGGCCGCCGTTGTCGTCCCGCACACCGAATAGCCGCGCCGGGATGACACGGCTCTGGTTGAAGACCATAAGGTCGCCTGGGCGGAGATAGCCTGGGACATCGGCAAACCGGCGGTGCTCCAGTAAACCTGTGGCCCGGTGCAGGACCAACAGCCGGGAGGAGTCGCGGGGCTCGACAGGTGTTTGGGCGATCAGCTCCGGGGGCAGATCGTAGTCGAAATCGCTTGTGCGCACGGGCCGGTCAGAGCAGGGAGACGGTCAAGAGTGATGACGGCCGTGGATGCTGATGCGGGCCGCGGTGAGGGTGTTCACCAAGAGCATGGCGATGGTCATGGGGCCGACGCCGCCGGGGACGGGAGTGATGGCCGATGCCTTACGGGAGACGGACTCAAAGTCCACATCGCCCTTGAGGCGGTAGCCACGCCTTGCAGACGGGTCGTCGACCCGGTTGATGCCAACATCAATCACCACGGCGCCCTCCCCAACCATGTCGGCAGTGATGGCCTCCGGGCGGCCGATGGCAGCCACAAGGACGTCGGCCCGTCTGGTAACCTCGGCGAGGTCCTGGGTGCGTGTGTGGCAAACGGTGACCGTCGCGTTTCCACCCCGTCCTCGCTGCATGAGCAACGCCGCCAAGGGCTTGCCAACGATGTCGCTGCGGCCGCAGATAACAACGTTGGATCCCTCGGGATCGTGTCCATTGCGCACGAGCAGTTCGATGATTCCTGAAGGGGTGCAGGGGGGGAAGTCCGGGCGTCCCTGCAGCAGCTTTCCCAGATTGTAAGGGTGAATACCATCAACGTCCTTGTCGGGATCTATGGCCTCGATGACGCGGTACTGACCGATACCATTGGGCAGGGGGAGCTGCACCAGGATGCCGTGGATCCGTGGATCATCGTTGAAGGCGCGGACTGCAGCCAGGATTTCATATTCGGTGGCAGTGCCGGGGAGACGGGCTGAGTCGCTGTGCAGTCCAGCCTGCTCGCAGGCCCTCTGCTTATTGTTGACGTAGACCGCGGACGCGGGATCGTCTCCCACAAGGACGACGGCCAAGCCGGGCGTCACGTCATGCTTTTCCTGCATCTCGATGACACCAGTCGCCACCTCGGCGCGAATCTGCGCCGACAAGTCAGTCCCGGACAGAATCTTGGCTGACACTGCCAACCCCCGAGCCTCCATTCCCTGAAAAATTGTATCACGGGGTTTGGCGAGGTACTGAAGGACCCAGATTTCGGTTTGTGGACTTGCTCACTCTTCGCAATCCCGCAGGGTTTGGCCAGATTGAGGGACTCTCCCAGGCCACGCCCGTTTTTACTTCGCGGACAAGAATAGACATTTCTGTTCTACCGCACTTGTTCCGGTCAGGCTCATAGATTTGCAGGAAAATCTGCTTTTGTCGGTATTCATTGCTAATTTTGCGATACTGCCTGATTTGCGGGTGGGCACATTGGAGCGCCAGCAATACTAGAAACTGTCCAGAATTTGCTACTGCGGAAGACCATAACCACGAGGTGGCTGGCCGGAACTAAACCGCCCGCCGTTTCGAACGGGGTGATTAGACTTGCGAACGTCCTGAGAGCAAAGCTTTCGGGAACGACTCGATCGACTGCAATGCCGAAAGACCCGGACGACGTCTCCTGGGTGCTGTACCACACCCAGTCCCCGACTTATACTGGTCTAACTCTCAGTTTGGGGACCTCAATGCGTATTTGCTCTCTGCTTCCCAGCGCCACCGAGATGGTCTATGCGCTTGGCCTGGACGACCAGCTGGTGGGAGTTTCCTACGCCTGCGACTACCCTGATGAGGCCGCGTCACTGCCGGTGGTGAGCCACAGCTTGCGAAACGTCGAGCACCTCGACAGCGGCGAGATCGACGCGCTGGTACAGCAGGCCCGGGCCAACAACAATCCGATGTACTGGATCGACGAGGAACTCCTGTCGAACCTGCGCCCCGACCTGATCATCACCCAGGAACTCTGCGAGGTTTGCGCCATCGCCAGCGGGTCGGTGTTCGAGACGGCGGCCAAGGTGCTGGACTACCAGCCGGAAATCCTGACCATCCGTCCCAGCGGGGTTGACGACATCCTGCAGAACGTTACCAACCTTGCCAATGCCGCCGGGGTAGGGGAGCGAGGCAGGGAATTGCGCGGGGCACTGGAGGCGCGAGTAGGGCACGTAACCGCAGGGGTACCCGCGGATTCAGAGCGCCCCAGGGTCGTCTGCCTGGACTGGCTGGACCCGCTACGCAACACCGGCCAATGGCTGCCGGAGATCTCGGAAATGGCCGGCGGCGAGGAAGGCCTTGCCATTCCGCGAGGGCAGTCCCGCGAATTGACGTGGGAGGAGGTGCGGGAATACGCGCCCGAGTACCTGATGATCATGCCCTGCGCCTTCGGGCCGGAACGTTCACGGCAGGAGGCCCACGACAAGCTGACGGTCCTGCCGGGGTGGAAGGACCTGCCCGCAGTGCGGGACGAACGCGCCTTCGTGTTCGACGGCCGCATTCCCAGCCGCCACGGACCGAGGGTCGTGGACGTGCTCGAGGGCTTGGCCGAAGTGCTGCATCCCCAGAGGTTTGCCGGACTGGCACCGGCGGGCATATACGACCCGGAACCGTTCAATTAATTGGGGAAAGGCGCCGGTCTGTTGATTCCACAGCCGGCAGGACGTCAAACAGGCCAGACATCCGAGAGAATCCAACTGGTGCATTCCTGCGTATAGATAGCAATGATTACAGCAATTTCATCACTGAAAGAAAGCCAGGCCCGCACGTGGCTAGTTACGGCCGCGGTGGCTGCAGTGGCGCTTGCCATTGCCATCGGTGGCGCGTTCGCAGTCGGGAGCGGCAGCGGGATTGATCCGATCAACCTGTTCGTAGAGGGCAGGCTGTCCGGAAACTCCCAGGAGTTTCTGGGCGGGCTGATCGGCGGTACCGCCCTCTTCGCCTTCGCTGCGGGCATGGCATCGGCGGTCAATCCCTGCGGGTTCGCCATGCTGCCTGCATACCTGGGGCTGTACCTCGGATCAAACCTGAAGGAGGACGAGCGGCCCGGAACCTTGGCCGCAATTCTGCGCGGTCTGGTTGTAGGCGGCTCCGTTTCCGCTGGGTTCATCCTGCTGTTCGGCGTTGTGGGCGGCGCGGTGGGGCTGTCGGCGTCATTCATCAGCGACCTTCTGCCGTGGTTAGGACTGATCATCGGCGCCGCACTGGTGGGCACGGGCGCCTGGATGGTGGCCGGGGGGAAGCTCTACACCGGTATCGCCGCCCGAGCAGCCGACAGGCTTGGCAATCCCAACACCGTCAGTATTCGCAGCTTTTTCACCTTCGGCCTCTCCTATGGCACTGCGTCCCTTAGCTGCACCCTGCCCATATTCATCGCCGTGGTTGGCATCGGAAGCGCGACCAGCTCGGCGCTCCAGGTGGTGGGGAACTTTTTCCTGTACGCCATCGGCATGGGCCTGGTGATTATGGTCATGACACTGGGCATGGCGATATTCAAAGGAGCCATGGTCCGCCTGATGCGCCGCGCCCTGCCGTACATCCAGCCCATTGCCTCCGCGTTCATGGTGATCGCGGGAGCCTACATCGTCTTCTACTGGCTGACCGTTGGACGCGGCAACCTCCTCTAACCGGAAACGCCGGTCCCTGGCTCTCCTGGTTGCAGTGCTGGCCCTGACCGGCCTGATAGCGCTGGCCTGTGGCGGAGAGGAGGCAACCCCCACAGACGCCCCCACTGGCTCACTGGCAGGCCCGACTGCTAAAGGAGGGGCAACCCGGGCGCCTACAGAGGCACCCACCGGCTCGCAGGCAGGCCCGACTGCTGCAGGAGAGGCAACCAAGCTCGCCCCTGAGGCACCTGAACCCAGTGAAAAGCCTGCCACGTCGGCTACTGATGAGACGCCGACGGTCGCTGCCAGTGCCGAGAGCGCACCAGCACCAATGGTTGAGCCAGACCCAGACTTCCAGAACGCCCTGGACGCGGCGCGATTCAGGACCGGGAACTGGCAGACGGACTTCAGCCTGCACACCGTGCCGTACGACGAGTTCCTGTCGGGCGGGGTGCCGAGGGACGGCATACCGCCACTGGACGACCCCCAGTTCGAAAGCATCTCCGACGCGGACGCATGGCTCGAGGACGTACAGCCGGTGGTCGCGCTGGAGATCAACGATGAGGCTCGTGGATACCCGCTGGCGATACTGACATGGCACGAGATCGCCAACGACACCCTTGGTGGAGTGCCGGTGTCGGTGACGTTCTGCCCACTATGCAACTCGGCGGTGGCCTTTGACCGGCGAATCGGGAATGACACACTGACCTTCGGCGTCTCGGGAAACCTGCGGCACAGCGATTTGGTCATGTGGGACAGGCAGACAGAGAGCTGGTGGCAGCAGCTGACCGGCGAGGGTATCGTCGGGGTGTATGCCGGATACCAGCTGGACTTCGTGCCAGCGCAAATCGTGTCGTGGGGGGATTTCAAGACGGCCTTCCCCGAGGCCGACGTCCTTTCCCGCGAAACGGGTTATCAGCGCAACTACGGGCGCAATCCTTACGCCGGTTATGACCGGGTCGACCAGTCGCCATTCCTGTTCAAGGGGCGCACGGACGACCGCCTGC
This sequence comes from Dehalococcoidia bacterium, assembly GCA_965219395.1. GTDB lineage: Bacteria > Chloroflexota > Dehalococcoidia > Lucifugimonadales > UBA3495 > VXOI01. The sequence goes on along the minus strand of CBDCNN010000002.1, from coordinate 979,247 downwards.
TGCCAATGGAGCGAGTAGTGGCATTGGTCTTCGATGGGCAGCCGCTGGCCTTTCCCTTCCTGACACTGGAGCTGGAACCGGTGGTCAACCACTCGGTCAACGGTCGCGACATCGTGGTGCTGTTCCAGCCTGGAACTGCATCCGCGCTGGACCAATCGAGCATCGCGGATTCCAGGGACGTAGGGTCAACGGGAGTGTTCGACGCCGTGCTGGACGGCCAGACGCTGACGTTCCGGCTGGGCCCGGACGGGTTCAGCGACAACGAGACCGACTCCGTTTGGAACGTGCTGGGGCAGGCGGTCTCGGGGCCGCTGGCCGGTAAGTCGCTGGAGCCGATCGTACACGGCAACCACTTCTGGTTCGCGTGGGCGGCCTTTGCCCCGGATGCAGAGATTTACCGAGGCGGGTAGGCCCTCTCTTCGGCTGGACACTGCATACCGGGCAAAGTAGAATCGCCCATTATCCGCACGGCCGCGTTCACTGGTATCCCCGCCCGCCCATCGGCACGTGTTCCGGTTGAGTTTTTCGCGAAATCGCCATGGGATGATCGTGCCTCGCGCCCGCAGGCCAGCAACAAGGAGTCGGTTTCTGGTTGACCGGATAGTCAGATGGTCAGATGATCCCGGCGGGCTTCCGGTTGAGGAATGCGCCCGCAGGGGGATCGAAGCCGTGGCAGGCCTGGTCATCTCCGAGGATATATTCAGAACAAACAACTATCCCGATGCGCACTTCTGTACCTGTGCCGAGATATACCACGCATTAACGGGTGGCAGCGGATACTTTGACGACCACATCAGCGTGAGCTTTCGGTTGGTTGAGATCAGGGACGGTACCTACCCCCTGGTGGGACAGGAATCCGTGCGGATGGTCATGCAGCCCTTGAGCGACGGGAAAGTGAGCGCTCGCTGGGATTCGGTGGACGGCAGTTCCGTTGGCCGATGGCTCCGGGAACTGGGCTCGATGGTGGAGGACCTCGACACTCGCTCCAGCGTTTGCCGTCCAATGACCCTGGGGCACATGCCAGAACAGGAGGAGGGAGATTCCGCTCATCCCAGCTTCCTGTTACTGAAGGACCCAGGAGCCGGCTGGCAGATCTGGCGACGATTCTCTTCGGCGGCAAGTGCTGGCGAGATGGATGTCGAGGGCAGCTTCCGCGAGGAAACCTACACGATGATATACCCCATTCTGAGCCCTCACATGAACTGGCGGTTCCGAGTTTATGACCTTCCTGGGGGCGGAGTACGCTGGGAAGTGAATTCAGGCAATCGAAAATAGTCTGGGTCGAAAGACCTTCGAGTCCAGCCGCAGGAGGCAATCATGGCCAATCCCCGCGCCGAGTTTTCGCCGATTTTCCATCGCCCGCCGCTCAAGCTGCCCAACAATGCAAGGGTTGCCGTGTGGCCGGTGATCAACGTGGAGGAGTGGGACATCAACGAGCCCATGGCCCGCACCGTGTTGCCCACGCCGCAGGGCGTCAGCACCATACCCGACATTCCCAACTTCGGCTGGTTCGACTACGGGCTACGGGTGGGATTCTGGCGATTCAAACAGGTGCTGGACAAATACGGCATCCGGGCCACGGTCAGCCTGAACGCCTCGGTCTGCCTGAGCTACCCAATGCTGGTTGAGGAGTGCATGCAGTCGGGGTGGGAGATGCTGGCCCACGGGTTCATCCAACGGGTTATCAACCGGGAGCCGGACGAGCGGGCCGTGATTCGCCGCACTATCGACACCATCGCCGAGGCCACCGGAAAAGCGCCGCGCGGCTGGATGGGGCCGGGCCTCGCCGAGACCTTCGACACTCCCGACGTGCTGGCGGATGAGGGCATCGAGTACATCGCCGACTGGTGCAACGACGACCAGCCCTACGAGATGATCGTCAAATCGGGCCGGATGGTTGCCCTGCCCTACACCGTGGAGCTGAACGACATTCCCATCTACCTGATCCAGAACCACCGCTCGCCTGAGCTGTTCGACCGAGCCAAGGACCAATTCGACACGCTGTACCGGGAGGGAGCGGATAGCGCGCGGGTGATGTGCATCTCGACACACCCATACATTACCGGCGCTGCGCACCGGATCAAGTATTACGACGCCATCTTCGAGTACATCAGCCGCTTCGAGGGCGTGGTGTTCATGACCGGCAGCGAGATACTCGATTGGTACAATGGAGAGGTGGGTAACGGCAACTGAAAGGCCGGTCCGGGGAAAATGACTGATGGGCACCGAAAGCCAGGAATTGAACAAGCACGCCGAGCTGAGCCGGTGGTGCATAATCCAAGCGGACAACTACCTGCGCCGCAGAAACAATATCCAGGCATCTGAGAAAGGCTGGGGAGCCGCCGCGCAGGCGCTCAAGGCCATTGCGGAGGAACGCGGCTGGAATCACGGCAGCCACACCCTGATAGTTGACATTGCTCAACAGGTTTCAGACGAGGAGGGACGACCTGACTTGGTTGCTAAGTTCGGAACCGCGCAGGCGCTGCACACCAACTTTTACGAGGACTGGCTGTTGTCGGATACAGTGTCAATCTACTTGGACGACGTGAAAAAGCTGCTGCCTGAGCTTGAGTGTATCCGCGGCGTGGAGACACCGGAATTCGCGCCCCAGACCCGGGACCAGCGCAACCGCTGGCGGAGGCTGACGCGGGAGGGTTAGCCCTGGTTTAGCGTTGAACCAACGCAATAGTCGGGGTGGCTCGACGGGCTCACGAAAGCTGCTTCGAGGGAGTGGTGTTCATGACCGGCAGCGAGATACTCGATTGGTACAATGGAGAAGTGGGTAACGGCAACTAAAGGCCGGTCCGGGGAAAATGACTGATGGGCACCGAAAGCCAGGAATTGAACAAGCACGCCGAGCTGAGCCGGTGGTGCATCGATCAAGCCGACAACTACCTGCGCCGCGGGAACAATATCCAGGCATCTGAGAAAGGCTGGAGAGCAGCCGCGCAGGCGCTGAAAGCCATTGCCGAGGAACGTGGCTGGAACCACAGGGGGCATAACCTGATAGTCGACATAGCGAAGCAGGTAGCCGATGAACAACGTCGCCCGGAGTTAGTTGCTCTCTTTGGCGCTGGCCAATTGTTGCACGTTAACTTCTATGAGGACTCACTCGCTGCAGACACTATCAACATCTACCTTGACCAAGTAAAGGCGCTGCTTCCCGAGCTTGAGCGTATCCGCGGCGTGGAGCCACCGGAATTCGCGCCCCAGACCCGTGACCAGCGCAACCGCTGGCGGCGGCTGACGCGAGGGAATAGGCAGGCTTCCCAATTGTCAGAATAGTGGCGCGTCAATCGCCTATGCGAAATAGGACTACGTGCAAAAGGGAACTGAACTATGACATACCAGGCGGGTATCATCACCACAGTCGCGGGAACGGGCGAGCGAGGGTACGCAGGGGACGGCGGGCCAGCCGCGGGTGCGTTGCTGAGTGAGCCGTTCATGTGCGCATTCGACGCTGCGGGCAACATGTACGTGGCCGAGGCGATGAACCACTGCATCCGGCGAGTCGACAGGGCGACGGGAGCGATTGCAACTATTGCGGGGACTGGAGCCGAAGGTTACTCCGGCGATGGCGGGCCAGCGACCGGGGCCACGTTCAACCAGCCCTACTCGCTACAGGTGGACGCGGGCGACGACGTCTATGTCGTTGACCGGCTGAACTACGTTATTCGCAAGATCGATGCTGCAACCGGGATCATCAGCACTGTTGCCGGAACGGGCGAGGTTGGGTACGGAGGCGACGGCGGACCTGCCACGGCGGCGCAGTTCCGGGAGCCCAACGACTGCTTCCTGGACGGACGGGGCGGCCTGCTCATCGCCGATGTGCAGGACCAGCGCATCCGCCGCCTGGACCTGGCGACGGGCATCATCACCACCTTCGCGGGCAACGGAGCCAAGGAGCGTCGCGGCGACGGCCTTCCCGCTACGGAGGCGAGCATCCTGGGCGCCCGGGCTGTCTGCATGGACGGTGCAGGGAACACCTACATCGCCGAGCGTGAGGGCAACGGCATCCGCAAGGTCGATGCCAACGGCGTGATGTCGACCGTGGCAGGAACTGGGGAGTTCGGCTATGCGGGCGACGGTGGCCCTGCCTTTATTGCCACCTGGGGCGGCCCCAAGGCCATCCGCTGCGACCACGCGGGTAACGTGCTGGTGGTGGACACAGAGAACCATGCCATCCGCCGCATCGATGCCGCCACAGGTTACGTCACCACCATCGCGGGCGGACGGCTGGGTGGCGAGGGCGACGGCGGGCCTGCCAACGAGGCTGCGATGGACCGGCCTCACGGGGCGGATGTGGACGCCGACGACAACATCTACATCGCCGACAGCAACAACCACCGCGTGCGGGTTGTGGGGGCGTAGCCGCGATCCCGCAGGGGTATCCCTGGTGGTTGCCCCTATGCGGTTGTCCTCGGACAGTGTGCGAAAACACAGGGCGCCCAGATGGGGCGCCCCTACATTTGCGTGTCCTATGCCAGGCGCGACTAGTCGTCGTCGGCCAGCACCGCCTCCAGCGGATCGGGCTGCACATCGCGGACGAAGACCGGCTGGCCGTTCCGGATTTCGATTGAGCGTTCGAACCGCTCCTGGAAGGTCACATCGTCCAGAGTGCCAATGTCGCGGGTCAGACAGCAGTACTCCAACGAGATTCCGTTGGGGTCCTCAAAGTAGATGGACGTAGCCCACTCGTGGTCGACGATGTCGGTTACTTTAACGCCCTTGCCGATCAGTTCCTCGCGCTTGGCGTTCAACTCGTGCAGGTTACCCGCCTCGAAGGCAAAGTGGTAGAAGACGCCGGGAATTCCCAGACCCTTGTTGATGCCGGTGTCGAAGTCATCCGGCATACCAGGGATGTTGTTGGGCTCCATAAACGCCACCAGCTGGTCGCGCCCGCAGTCAACGAACATGTGCCGGATGTTGCCGCCCTGACGGATCTTGATGGTGTCACAGCGCACGACCTCAAAGCCGAGTATGCTCTCGTAGAAGTCGCGAGTGGCATCCAGGTCATGCGTGGAGAGGCCGATGTGCGAAAATCCCTTGTTTGACATCGCAGTCACCCCTTTCTTTCCGGTTGCGTCTGGTTTCATGGCGATTCTAGCACTTTGCTGGCATGAATTGCTGGTACCAGTTCACGGTGTGGTGCATCACCTGAGAGAACGCGGGCTCCTCGTAAACCTCGTAATGTCCGACGCCCTTCAGCATCACCAGCTTCTTGGGCTCCCCCGCCTTGGCGTATAGCTGCTCCGACTCCTCTGGGGGCACCAGGCGGTCCTGGTCGCTGGTAATGAAGAGCACTGGGCGGGGCGCGATCTTGTCCACCACCCACTCGGGATGGAATCCAAGGGTATCGTCAATGTACTCGACCGGGATGGTCATCACGGCGTTCGGGTTGTTGGCGCGCTGGGCCGCGGCCAGAGCGGCCGACTGGCGGTCGGGCAGCAGTATTTCCCCTCGCTCGACCATATCCGACTTGCCGGTCATCACCCGCTGAATGCGGTCTGCCCTGGAACGGTCGAGCAGATCGAACCACTCGTCCATCCGCCGCACGCGGCTCATCCAGCGGGTGCCGTGGCCGATGCCGACAACGCTGACCACGCACTTGGCCCGCTGATCGATGGCGGCGGTCCAGGTCACGGTGGCGCCGCCGTAGCTGGTGCCGTAGATGCCGATGCGATCTCCGTCCACCTCTGGCTGCTCACCGAGGAAGGTCATGGCGGCCTGGACGTCGGTTACACGGCTGTGCGGCGCGAGGCGCAGCGGCGATATGCCCTCGCTCTGGCCCCAACCCTTGTAGTCGAAGGTCATGGCCACGTAGCCGGCCTCGTTGAGCACCCGGGCGTTGTCGGGCAGGTACAAGTCCTTGACGCCCGTGTAGCCGTGGCACAACAGGACTGCCGCTCGCTGCTCTCCCGGGGCCAGATCCTCTGGCGTGTAGACGTCGCCCTGCAGCTTGAATCCCTCGCTGTAAAACTCAACCGCTCGTTTCATAAGTGATTCTCCTCCACATTGAAAGTTTCCGTGCCCTTGGCAAGCAGGTCGGGGGAAGGCGCTTCCATTAGTCTGTTACGGCCCTCGACTTTGTCAGGCGCTCACTCAATTCCCACAACCCCGCAGCCAGGTCCGGATCATAGCTCAGCCTGGAGGACGGCACCGGGCGGCAGTCCACAAAGTACTTTCCCGTTACGTCCTCTGCATCCCGCGACGAGGCAAGGTACACCAGCGTCTCGGCTCCCTGGACGGCGTCAACACCGCGTGCGCCGATGAAAAAGTTCACCACCCGGCCCAGGACGCCGTTGTTTCTGGCGATGTTGGTGCGCACGAGGCCGGGGTGCAGTGCGTTTACGGTGATCCCGGTACCCTCCAGTCGCCGGGCCAGTTCGTAGGTGAACAGGATGTTGCAGAGTTTGGAGCGTCCATAGGCGCGGTAGCCACGGTTGCTCCCCAGCCTGGGCAATTCCTGCAGCAGGAACCTGCCCGGCGAGCCATGGGAGCTGGACGAGACGTTGATGATGCGGGAGGGCGCTGATTGAGTGAGCAGCTCCAGCAGTAAATTGGTCAGAAGGAAATAGCCCATGTGGTTCAGGGCGAAGGTCATCTCCAGCCCGTCAATACTGGTCTGTTTGGATAAGAAAATGGCCCCGGCGTTATTCAGCAATACATCCAGTCGCTGCGTCCTTTCCTTAACCTGCTGCGCCAGCCTGCGGACGTCCCGCTGCGATGACAAATCCGCAACAAAATAGCTGACATCATCGTTCTTCGTCCGGTCGATGATACGCATTGCGGCGGCGTGAGTCTTGGACGCATTGCGGCCCACAATGATGACACTTGCGCCTTTCTGCGCCAACTCGCAGGCCGCAACGTAGCCGATGCCGTCGCTGGCGCCGGTCACCAAACAGGTCTTGCCTTCCATCAATGCGGACATGATTCTGAATTTTATCGCAGCAACGGCTGCGGTGGTAGAATTGGGACGCCATCACACGGGACGATTTAGACGGAGCACTGATATGAGCGGCGCCAGGATCACCTTCGGTTGCAGCCTCAGCGTGGAGGACTATTGGGACGTTCCCGCCTTCGCCAAGCGCGCCGAGGAAATGGGATTCCAGCGAGTGACGATGGGCGAGCACATCATGGACGGCAACCCGCCGCGCCCCACGGTGCTGAACCTGCCCGCCATGGCCGCCGCCGCCGGGGCCACTCAAAGCATCCGCATAATGACGGGCATCGTGATTGTGCCGTTGTACCACCCGGTAATGCTGGCCAAGCTCGTAGCCAGCGTCGACCAGGTGTCGGGCGGGCGGCTGGATTTCGGAATCGGCATCAGCGGACAACGCGGGACTCACGTCGAGTTTGACGCTCTGGGTATCTCGACACAGACCCGCGGAAGGCGCACCGACGAGATGCTGGACGTGATGAAGCGGCTGTGGACGGAGGAGCATGTGTCGCACAGCGGCCGGTTCTTCCAGTTTGACGACGTTACATTGCTGCCCCAGCCGTTACAGAAACCTCACCCGCCCATCTGGGTATCGGGCCGGAGCGAGGCGGCGATGCGCCGCGCTGCCCTGAAGGGGGAGGGCTGGTACCCCTACCTGTTCACCAACCGGCGCATAAAGTGGAGCAACGATATGGTGCGCCAGTTCGCGGCGGAGGCAGGCCGGGAGCTAAATGGATTCCATTGGGGCCTGAACCAGCCTACGGCCATATCAGTCAACGGCGACGAGGCGATGGATCTGGCGGTACGAAACGTGGGGGAACGCTACGTGACGCCGGACAGGAGCGCCGAGGACATCGCCAAAGCCCTGTGCGTCGCTGGTACCGCTGACGACTGCGCCCGGGAAATGGAGGCGAAGATCGAGGCGGGTGTGGAGCACATCAACCTCGGTTTCCTGTCGCCGGACGCCGATGACCTGTACCGGCAGATGGAACTCTTCGCCGAAAGGGTGATGCCCCATTTCCAATAGAGACTGTTAACAGATGGATCACAACGATAAAAACAACAAGACACAGCAGCCATCGTTGTTATGCCAGCCTCATCCTCTGGGTGATCCACGGCACAATAGCAACGGAGCTTCCAAGACTGTCAACACCACAACATTTATGCAAATTTCCGATGCCGAGTATGCCAGAGGACTCAATATTCAAGTACGAGCAGCTCGCTCCCTACTTGATTCTTACAGTAATGTCCAACAAGCCGACCGGACCATCCTAAGCTTAATTGTCCCGGTTGTGTCCTTACAACAACCTACCCCGCGAAGCCTAATTCACCCGGTAAAGTCTTTACAACATCGGACTCCGGAGTCCGATGAGGCTCAAATGAACGCCAGGGAGGCATACTGGGGCATATCAGACTACATAAAGGGCCGCTACCCCGAAAGAAAATCAATCATTAGGGGTTACCACAGCGGTGACTCCCCTTCCCGCCACGCTCTGCACTTCACTGCCATGCTCAGTAATTCTCGAATCTGGGAGGACATCCTGACAGTCAGTGATTTCATCCAAAAGCAGAAAACAGGGCGCCCCCCGGACGTCGAAACGTTCAATTTGCTAGTCCGGCGAGCAAAAGCCACGTTGTTGACTGCTGAATCCGATGTTGAGATATATTTGGCCCTACGGGCTACAGAAATCATAGAAAGACACGACTGGAATTCCGGGAACTACAGCACATTTGCCTTCGACCTATGGAGACTGAAAAAGAAATTCCAAGCAAGGCTTAGATCTCGACTTAGCAAGCGAGTCCGCACGAAGTGGCCCCTAGCCTTCCGGCAAAGGTTATTCGAGATTCAAGGCGCAGCCTGCGCGGGCTGCGGCGCAAAGTTCAACTCCTATTCCGCAATGGCACTGGATCACATTGAAACGCTAGTCTATGGCGGAGCCGACGCCCCCGGCAATCTCCAGCTTCTCTGCCATCCCTGCAACGGCACAAAGAGCGTTGATGGCATGTGGCACTTGAAAAAACGCCTTGAGGAAGAAAAGAGGATTACTGACCGCAATGCCGCAGACCAAGCCCACACAGCAGCATTATCTTTCACTGGATAGCTTCCGCCGGCGTACGGCGGCGGGTACTCATTGAGCAGTGTCCGTGGGACCAGACGGGAACGCCGTGTCCAAGGCAGCAGCCAGAGACACATTAAGCATTGACGATGAACAACCCCGGTCACCAATAGCTATTCATAAACTAGTACTACAGTCGCAGTTAGCAGTTGGTAGAATGGAGCTACTCTTGGGAGTGGGTGAGGTGAGGGGATGGCAACGGACAGTGGCGAGGTCTTGGAGGTGGCCCGGTGGGCTGAGGGTATTGAGAGGATTCATGGGTGTATTGCGGGGAGGTTTCACCGTTCGGAACCGCGCCGACGGCGTTGGACGATCTGAAGCGGACTGATTTCTCCGGTGGAGCGCAAGAACGGCTGGCAGTTGGCGGAACAGCCGGAGACGCCACTCCCGACGGAGTGCAGCGCCTTTTGTACAACTACCGGTGGGACGCAAACCTCGGCGGGATGACCTTGTGGGCTATGTCGTGGAACATCTGGGCGATGCCGACGCCGTTGGGTGGGGACGAGACGGATTCCTCAAGAAGGGTAATAAGTCCGTTGGTGCAGCGGCAGTACAGCGGCACGGCTTACCGGATCGAAAACTGCCAGGTTGGCTGGCCGCCATCCCCGCGCACCTGGAGCCAAGGTCACTGCCTCCAACTACCACGACGGCTGGACCTACCAGGGCGGCGCCTTTGAACTGGGCTTCAACATGTCGGGACCCTGCTTCAGCTCACGCTGGCCAACTTCAAGACCCTCTCGGGCGCAAAGAGCATCTGGTGCGGCAAGGGGAGGTGCTCAAGGCCGTCGACGGGATGACCGATTCGTTCCTCCACCTGCCGCTCAAGGACTTCCCCCACCTGGACAGCGGCCTGGCGGACTACTACTACGACTGGCTGGAACATCCCACTTCGACGACTACTGGAAGAAACTCTGCATCGAGGAGCAGCACTCAAACATCAACGTGGGCCGGCGCTGAACATCGGCGGCTGGTACGACATTTTCCTCGGGGGCACCATCCGCAACTTCCAGGGAATGCAGAAACACGGGGCATCCGACGACGCACGACGCGGCCAGAATACTGATCATCGGACCGTGGCAGCACGGCTCGCGGGGCGGCAGCATGGCGGGCAACCACTACTTCGGAGTGGCCGCCGACGCCATGGCCCTGGGGCTCGACGAGATACACCTGCGCTGGTTCAATCAGTGGCTCAAGGGAGAGGAAACCGGCCTGCTGGAGGAGCCGCCGGTCAAGATCTTCGTGATGGGCGACGACGTGTGGCGTGATGAGAACGAGTGGCCGCTGGCCCGGGCTCAGAACACCAAGTACTACCTGCACAGCGCTGGCAACGCCAACTCCCTGCACGGCGATGGCGGCCTCAGTCCTATCTGGCGCCGTCGGACCGAAACCTGACGTGTTCCTTTACAATCCGGCCAATCCGGTGCCGACGCGGGGCGGCCAGCTCTGCTGCAATCCCTGACTTCGCCACCAACGGCGCCTTCGACCAGAACGAGATCGAGGCGCGCCCGGACGTACTGGTCTATTCCACGCCGGTGCTGGAGCGGGATGTGGAGGTCACGGGGCCGATCACGGTGACCCTGTGGGCTGCCACCTCGGTCACCGACACCGACTTCACCGCCAAGCTGGTGGACGTATGCGAGGACGGGTGTGCCCGCAACCTGACCGACGGCATCATGCCGCGCCCGCTACCGGGAGTCGATGTCCAGCCCGCCGCGCTGGAGCCGGGACGGGCCTACTGCTACACCATCGACCTGTGGGCCACGAGCAACGTGTTCAAGGCGGGTCACCAGATCCGGCTGGAGGTGTCCAGCAGCAACTTCCCCCGCTTCGACCGCAACACCAACACCGGCGGCGTGATTGCGTCGGATGACGGACCCGATCAAGGCCGCCATCCAGACCATCCTGCACGACGCGGCACACCCGTCGCACGTGACCCTGCCCATAGTGCCGCGCTAGGCGAGACGTCTACCAGTCGACGATTTGTACGACCTTCGGACAGTCCGTGGAGTGGTTCGACAGGCTCTCCACCCACGGACTGGTCCAGCGGCAGGGTCGCCATTCATGCCTCGCCGCCAGTCCTACGTACGGAGTTGGAGGGCGGTTGGCCGCCACCAGACCTGATGCCCGCCGAGTCCATGGCCGACCCAGAGGCGCCGCCGATCTGCTGCGGCCTCCAACGTACAACGACGATCTGGCTGGCCGACGCGCCACGGACGATGACGCGCTGTTCGAGGTGATGAGCCTGCAACATCTTCCAGGCTGGGCTGACGCTGGAACTTCATGATCCTGGACAAACGGGACGCATTCCGCAGTGCCTTTGCAGGGTGCGGAAGATCGACGACGTGGCTCAAGGCCGTCGACGGGATGACCGATTCGTTCCTCCACCTGCCGCTCAAGGACTTCCCCCACCTGGACGAGCGGCCTGGCGGGTGCAGTCTACTACGGGACTGGCTGGAACATCCCACATTCGACGACTACTGGGCAAGAAACCAGCGCTGCATCGAGGAGCAGCACTCCAACATCAACGTACCGGCGCTGAACATCGCCGGCTGGTACGACATTTTCCTCGGGGGCACCATCCGCAACTTCCAGGGAATGCAGAAACACGGGGCATCCGACGACGCACGACGCGGCCAGAAACTGATCATCGGCCCGTGGCAGCACGGCTCGCGGGGCGGCAGCATGGCGGGCAACCACTACTTCGGAGTGGCCGCCGACGCCATGGCCCTGGGGCTCGACGAGATACACCTCGCTGGTTCAATCAGTGGCTCAAGGGAGAGGAAACCGGCCTGCTGGAGGAGCCGCCGGTCAAGATCTTCGTGATGGGCGACGACGTGTGGCGTGATGAGAACGAGTGGCCGCTGGCCCGGGCTCAGAACACCAAGTACTACCTGCACAGCGCTGGCAACGCCAACTCCCTGCACGGCGATGGCGGCCTCAGTCCAGAGGCGCCGTCGGACGAGTCTCCTGACGTGTTCCTGTACAATCCGGCCAATCCGGTGCCGACGCGGGGCGGCCAGCTCTGCTGCAATCCCTACTTCGCCACCAACGGCGCCTTCGACCAGAACGAGATCGAGGCGCGCCCGGACGTACTGGTCTATTCCACGCCGGTGCTGGAGCGGGATGTGGAGGTCACGGGGCCGATCACGGTGACCCTGTGGGCTGCCACCTCGGTCACCGACACCGACTTCACCGCCAAGCTGGTGGACGTATGCGAGGACGGGTGTGCCCGCAACCTGACCGACGGCATCATTCGCGCCCGCTACCGGGAGTCGATGTCCAGCCCGACGTTGCTGGAGCCGGGACGGGCCTACTGCTACACCATCGACCTGTGGGCCACGAGCAACGTGTTCAAGGCGGGTCACCAGATCCGGCTGGAGGTGTCCAGCAGCAACTTCCCCCGCTTCGACCGCAACACCAACACCGGCGGGGTGATTGCGTCGGACACGGAACTCAAGCCCGCCATCCAGACCATCCTGCACGACGCGGCACACCCGTCGCACGTGACCCTGCCCATAGTGCCGCGCTAGGCAGAGACGTCACCAGTCCTGGTTTGTATGCCATTCGGACAGTCCGTTGGTGGTTCGACAGGCTCGCCACCCACGGACTGTCTGGCACATTCGCCATTCCACTGCCTGCCGCCAGTCCACGTACCGGAGTTGGATGGGCGGTTGGCGATTTGATGGAGACCTGATGCCCCACGAGTCCATTCCCGACCCAGAGGCGCCGCCCGATCTGCTGCGGGAGTGGTACGTCAACGAGATCTGGGGCCGACGCGCCACGGACGATGACGCGCTGTTCGAGGTGATGAGCCTGCAGGTCTTCCAGGCTGGGCTGACCTGGAAAATGATCCTGGACAAACGGGACGCATTCCGCAGTGCCTTTGCAGGGTGGAAGATCGACGACGTGGCTGTTATGGGGCCGGATGACGTAGAGCGGTTGCGACAGGACGGGGGGATCGTCCGCAACCGGCTCAAGATCGAGGGTGTGATCGAGAATGCCCGGCGGGTGCAGTCCATCCGGGACGAGCACGGCGGGTTCTGCTCGTGGTTCTACGAGACGCTGGACGGGCATGAGTACCCAGCGCTGGCCCAGGAGTTGCGCCGCACCTTCAAGTTCATGGGCCCTGAGATCGCCCGGATGTGGCTGATGGCCTCGGGTCGAATCAGCCGGGAGGAGGGCGACAAGTACCGACCTGTCCCTCCGGTAGACAAGCAGGGAGGCGGCTGATGTGCCGTAGCATCAAGGTCCTGTGCAACCCTGACGCACCCGCCACCGACGAGGCAGTCGAGGCCGCGGCCCTGCAGTTCGTCCGAAAGATCAGCGGCTACCGCCAGCCATCGCGGGCCAACGCCGAGGCGTTTGACGCGGCGGTGGCCGAGGTGTCGGATGCGTCGCGGCGGCTGCTGTCCCGGTTGACGGTGCGAGGCTGACGGCTGAAGAGGAAAGGGCAACCACAAGGGTTGCCCCTACCAGCCGGGGCCGCCATCCGAGTTTGCTCGTTTTGAGACGATTTCCAGCTAATTGGCTTCGTAGGGCTGGAGCTGAATCTCCTTGAGGGCGGGGATTACCTCCTTGCCCAAAAGATCGATGGACCGCATGCAGTCCTCGTGAGGCATGGGGCCCTCGTTGCCGTAAATCAGCAGGTAGCCGGGGTTGAGTTTTTCCACCACCCAAGTGAGTTGCTCGATTACTGTGTCGGGCGTGCCGACGATGATGGTACGGTGGTTCTTCTGGAGGTCGTAGGACTCCGGGTGTCCCGCGTTTCCGGCGAAAACGCCGGTGGGGCGGCTGCGCTTGATCTGCAGGGCCTGGCGGGACTGGTAGCCGGGCGGGTCGACGTGCTCCCGGGGGCCGCGCTGGCGATGGCCCTCGGTCCATACGAAGTTCCGGCCAATCTCATCGGCCTTCTCGTCCGAGTCAGCGACAAACACCTTGAGCAGGTAACCGAAGTGCTCGGGGCCCGGCCGGAATCCGGCCTCCAGAGCGGTGTCGATATAGATGTTCTTGAGCCACTCGGTGGTCTCCATGACCGCGCCAAGGTTCATGTACGGGTGGCCGTTTTTCGCGGCCCACACCACGCTTTCCGGGCTTCCGGTTCCGGGGAACCAGATGTCAGGGCGGGGCCTCTGCATGGGCAGCACCCAGGGATTCACCGCCCGGTACTGGTAATACTTTCCCTCGTAGCGGAAGGGGCCAGGCTCGGTCCAGCATTTCACTATCAGATCGTGGGCCTCTTCGAACCGTTCCCGGTTTTCCGTGGGGTCGATGCCAGCCTGTAGAGTCTCCACGGCGCCACCACGAACGAAACCGGAGATGATTCTGCCGCCGGAGTAGCAGTCCAGCATGGCAATCTCTTCGGCCATCCGGATGGGGTCGTTGACGGCTATCACGTTGCCGAGGATGGCAATCTTGGCCTGCTTGGTAACCTTTGCGATAACGGCGGCATCAAGGTTCACGGCAGGCTTGCCGCACCAGTAGGCCGCGTGGTGCTCGTTGGTCATGATTCCATCGAATCCCACTTCGTCGGCCAGCGCATACTGGTCATGGTATTCGTTGTAAAGGATGTGAGCCTTGTCCGGGTCGAAGAACCTGTTGGGGAATCCGAGCCGTCCCGAGTCGAACTGCTCCAACTGGGAATCGTTAACGTATCCCTGGGGTTGCTCGGAGAACCAGTAGACTTCCACCTGGTCCTTGGGGCGGGCTAGTTGGTCAACCATTTCGTCCTCCTGGGGAGTTAATCTGCAGCGGATGACCCTCCGAATCGGCCAGCGCCACAGGCATTTCCACTAATCGGCGGAACCCGGGCGCATTGGTCCGGGAGCGCGTGACCCAAGCAATTGTAAAGTTATCCATCAGCCAAGGCTAGTGGCCAGCCGCCAGTGCCAGGGCCCATTCAAAGTCCATTAGGGAACCAGGCCGTTATTCGTGAATCCGCCCAAAAACCGGTGCCTCAATCCATTGATGGTTCGACAAGCTCACCACCAACGGGTTCTCACCACCAACGGATTCTCACCATCAGCGGATTCTCACTGACTTTAGAAAGACCTTGCGCTAGCGCACTTTCACGTACTTGGTGCCCAGGCCCTTTGCGGCGTCCGTCGCTCCCCCGCTGACGAGGTAGATGTCGCCGTGGGCGTCGGGCCATATCTGGTGGCTGCGGGGCGTCATCCAGCTTGCCAGTACGCTGCCAGTGCCGTCGCGGACGGTCAGCAGGTTCTCCACCGCGTCTCCGCTCTCCCGTTCGGCGAGGTAGAACAGGCCATCGCGGCCAATGTGGATGTCGGTGGGGAGCTGCACGTTGGTCCACTGGGTAACGAACTCGCCCTCAGGATTGAAGATCTGTATGCGGTTGTTGTTGCGGTCGCAGACGTAAATCTGCCCATCGTTATCGACCCAGAGGCAGTGGGGCGAGTAGAACGCGCCCGGCCCGTCACCGCCGGGCCGCCCCCAGGACGCGATGAACTGTCCATCCGCGGCGAAACGATGCACGCGGCAGTTGCGGTAGCCGTCGGATGCGTACAGGTCGCCGGACGGCGATGGAGACAGGCGGGTTGGGCGGTTGAACGGCCCGCCCGCTCGCAGGACAATTCCCTCATCCTCGAAACAGCCGGTGTCCGAGGGCTGGCCCCTGTTGCCGACCTCCAGCAGGATCTCACCGGCCACGGAAAGTTTCATGGCAACGTGGGCTCCCCGGTCGGCGAGGTAAATCACGTCATCCGGGCCGATGTACATGGTGTGGGGTTCGACGACGTAGCCGGTACCCCACGAGTCGAGGAAATTGCCGTCGCGGTCGAATACCAGTACCGGCGGGTCCTGCTGCTGCTGGCAGACATAGACCCGGTCCTGCGAGTCCACCACCACCCCGGTCACGACGCCCGCGGCCATTCCATCGGGCAGGCGGCCCCAGCGGTCGTCGACGTCAAACCTGAAATCTCCGGCTTCGATCAAAGCCATGATGAATCACCCCCGGCCAATATAGGGCATCTTGGTAGCCATGATGGTCATGAACTGCACGTTGGTGTCGAGGGGCAGATTGGCGATGTAGACCACCTGATCGGCCACGTGCTGAACGTCGAAACGGGGCTCGGGCTTGACATCGCCGGTGGGCTGGAGGATGCCGCGCTCCATGGGGGCGGACATGTCGGTGGCGGCGTTGCCGATGTCAATCTGGCTGCAGGCGATGTTGTACTTGCGCCCGTCGAGGGAGGTGGCCTTGGTGAGGCCCGTCACGCCGTGCTTGGTGGCGGTGTATGGCGCGCTGTTGGGCCGGGGAACGTAGGCAGAAATAGAGCCGTTGTTGATGATGCGCCCGCCCATGGGGTCCTGGTCCTTCATAACCTTGATGGCTTCCTGCGTACACAGGAAGGTGCCGGTCAGGTTGGCGTTGACCACGGTCATCCACTGCTCGAAGGTGAGGTCTTCCATGTTCACGGGCGGCGAACTGCTGCCGGCGTTGTTGAACACCACGTCCAAACGGCCACCAAAAGCGCTCTGGGTTCGGGCGAACAGCCCATGTACCGATTCAGGGCTGCCCACATCGGTGGTGACGGCAATGGCTCGCTCACGGTGTTCCCCGGCCTCGGCGAGGGAGGCCTCCAGCGTTTCGATCCTTCGGCCGGCCAGCGCAACGGAGTAGCCATCGCGTAGCAGGGCCAGAGCCGAGGCGCGGCCCACTCCGGAACCCGCGCCGGTGACGATGGCGACCCTTCCCAGTGAATTCATTGGCAGTCCTCCTTGAGATTTACCCTCGATTTGGGTGCCAGTTTAAACACACTGGGGGTGAATGGGGAATACGGGGGATTCTGTCCGTCCAAAGACCTAGTTGGTCCGGATGAGACTGTCAGGGTATAGGTCGGCAGCTGGCCCGGGCACAGCGTGGAAATTCGGGACGGAATATCTCCATTTCAGTCCCATTTTTTCCCATTTAGTCCCATTCGCTCTTTTCGATCTCATCTAGACCTGTTGCGTCCTGGAGGTCTCAGGCGAGAGAGCAAACAATCCCGCGGCGGTTGGGCCCGGCTTCCAAGGCTATTGACCAAAATCATGGTATGGGCGCGCGATGAGGTAAGGCAAGGGCGAAGTGTCATCAAAATCCCACAGGAGACATAGCCAGGGGTCCTTGAGAGGCTATACTTGCACCAACAAACCTGACGAGGTGAGGCTCATGCGAGCAGCTATCTACAAGGGAGAGCAGGTCCTTCAGGTAGAGGACGTTCCCGACCCGGTACCGGGACCCGGGCAGGCGGTGATGAAGGTGAAATACGCGGCAATCTGCGGGACGGACGTACACGCTTTCCTGTATGACATCGCCAAGCCGGGGACGGTATTGGGGCACGAGTTCGCCGGAACCATCGTGGACGTGGGCGATGGGGTTACCCGCGTAAGCAACGGGGACCGCGTGGTGGGCGGGGGCGGGCAAGCTCCTCCGGGTACACCTCCGGGGACACGGGCCAATCCCCGGTTCAACTACCGGACCATGGGGTTTCAGCACGATGCCCGGCAACTGGGTTACGCCGAATACGTGCTGATGGACGAGTGGGAGTTCACCCCGGTGCCAGACGATGTGACAGACGAGCAAGCGGCACTTACAGAGCCGTGCGCGGTCACCGTCCACGCCGCACGGCTTTCGGACATCAAACTGGGCGACGCCGTGGTCGTGCTGGGCGCAGGGCCCATCGGCCTGCTGTGCATGCAGACGGCGCGAGCTGCCGGGGCCACCACGGTCATCGTGTCGGAGCCGGCGCCAGCGCGGGCCGAGGCTGCTCGCCGCCTTGGGGCCGACGCGGTGATCAACCCGCTGCAGGACGACCTAGATGCACGGGTGATGGAGCTGACCCGTGGGGTCGGCCCGCAGGTTGTGTTTGAATGCGCCTCCGCTCCGTCGACCATGGAACAGGCGCTGGACCTGTGCGCCAAGGGCGGGCAGGTGGTGATGCTGGCCATCGCGTGGGAACCGACGGCTGTGCTGCCGCCGAACTGGATGGCGAGGGAGGTCAGGATGCAGTCGTCATTCGGCACCCAGCCGCAGGACTGGAGGATCGCGCTGGACCTGATGCGGAAGGGGCTGGTATCAGTCGACCACATGCTGACTTCCACCAACTTCGTGCCGCTGGAGGAAATCCAGGGTGCCTTTGAGGCGCTGTGCCGCCCGACCAGCGAGCTGCAGATGGTGGTGGAGTTGTAGGGAGACAGGGTGAGGCGTCAACGGGAGGCCGTTGCGGATTGACTGAATCCGTCGGCACACGTCCCGGCATCCCATGAGCGACTGCACGAACTGCGGAGCGTCCGTTGAAGGAGCGGCGAACTACTGCGTAAGGTGCGGCAGCCGGCTGGCCTCCGGCTGCCGCAACTGCGGAGCGGCCAACCAGCCTGACAGCCGATTCTGCCATTACTGCGGGTATGTGCTGCTGGAATCGGCGCAGCCCGTCCAACAGCCCGCAGCAGTCCTCTGCCCGCGTTGCCATTCCTCCAACGATCCGGGCACGACCTTCTGCTACTCCTGCGGTCTTCCGCTGGACGAATTCGGCGCAGTCCCGAGGCGGGCGATGGCCGCGTCGGGCGTTCCTGCGGGTTTCTGGATTCGACTGCTGGCGTGGCTGATCGACACGGCCCTCCTGGTCGGCGTCCACCTCATCCTGCTCACTGCGATGCCCGGCATCTCAATCGAGTCCTACTATTCCGACGATTCCCTCTGGACCGCGGCGGACAGTGTCATGGCGATCGTGGGCGCCGTCTACTACACCGTCGGGGTGTCGGTGTTTTCCACAACGGTTGGCAAGCGAGTGCTGGGGCTGTACGTGCTGCGGGCGGACGGTACAAAGGTCAGCGGACTTCGCGCTTTCGGGAGACACCTGGCGAGCGGACTGTCAGTACTGTTGCTGGGAATCGGGTATTTGATGATCGGGTTCAGCAGCGACAAGCGAGGGCTGCACGACCACATCTGCGATACCGTCGTAGTCAAGAGATAGCGGGCAGAGAGGTCGGATGGAGCTGCTGGGCTACGCCGTTATCGCCTTCGCTCCCGGGCTGTTCTGGCTCTGGTTCTTTGTGCGGGGGCGCGCCTACCGGCCCAAGCCGAGGCGCCTGCTGGTCTATGCGTTCGTCCTGGGGATGCTGTTCACGGCTCCTGCGGCCGCCCTGGAGCCGGCGCTACTCTGGGGCACGGAGATCCGGGTGGGGACCAGCCTGGCGGCAGCGGCCGCCGCAATGCTTTTCGTAGTGGGTCCGGTGGAGGAACTGAGCAAGTTCATGGCCGTGAGGCTGGGACCGTACCGCTCGCTCTACTTTGACGAACCGCGGGACGGCCTGGTGTATGCCGTGGCGGCCAGCCTGGGATTCGCGTCGGTGGAGAACCTGGTCTACATCCTGTCGTTCGGCCCGGAGGTGATGGTGGGCCGGGCACCCTTCAGCACGCTGGCACATGTGATCTTTGGCAGCTTCTGGGGCGTCGGGCTGGGCATCGGGGCGCAAGAGGGAAGACGGGCGCAAGAAGGAACACAGGCGCGCGGACTGTGGCTGGTCGGTGGTCTCATTACTGCCGCCGCCGTGCACGGGGTGTTCAACATCCTGCTGCTCACCCTGTCTCCGCTAGGGCTGATGCTCATTCTGCTACTAACGGGACTGGGGCTGTGGTGGACGCTCAGCCGGTTCCGGTGGGCGCAACGTGTTTCACCGTTCCGGTTGCGACGCAACTATCCCAATGCCCCATGCTGCGCCTGTGGGGAGCTGAACAGCATCACGAGCCGGTTCTGCCAGTACTGTGGACGGAATCATCCGTCGGTCAGCGCGTCGAGGCTGGTGTGCAGCCACTGTGTTGCGCCCGTGCGGCCCGATGCAGGTTACTGCACGAGTTGCGGGGATATGTTGCTGCGTCGGTAAGGGCGCCAAAATGGCGCCAACCGAGGGCTTAGGCCAGCGATTCAGCTTTGAAACAGGTGAATGGAGCGGAAGACGAGATTTGAACTCGCGACCCCCTCCTTGGCAAGGAGGTGCTCTACCACTGAGCCACTTCCGCTCACAACGCTGCGTGGCGGCCATCAAACCGTATTCAACGCACGTTTATTATAGCAAATATTCCGCAGCGTTTGCATAGACCCTGGGGGCCTATCCAGGGCAACCGCATTCTAAAGTCGACCGAGATGGAAGTCCCCAAATCCATCGGCGCCCGGCATCAAACATCCTTCATACTCTGTCAAAATCGGTTTTTTCAACCGCTCAGAGGTTAAATCGGCTGCTTGGTTCTCGCTCCAAATTAGAATGCGGTTGCCCTGGGGGCCTATCAGGGTCTTTTAATAGTTCCCTTTCCCTTCAGGGGAGGGACAAGGTTGGGGTGTTCTCTGGTGGTTCACAAAGATGTCGTTGGCCAGCATTTCACCCTCACCCCAGCCCTCTCCCTCAAGGGAGAGGGAGAATTAAAAGACCCTGGGGCCTATTGACAGGGCTATCGCATTTGGAGGAGCAACCCTTGCTCACTGGCTGAGTGAACCGTCATTCCCGCGCAGGCGGGAATCCAGTGGACGGAAGTCGGGAGAAATCGCGTTAATCACACGCCTGATAGGCCCTTCCTACTCGATGGAGAATGCACTCCGAATGACCTGGATTCCCGCCTGCGCGGGAATGACGAGCTAGAAAAGTCAAATGCGATTGCCCTCGGCCTATTGATTGCGGCGGCGTCCAGACCCAAGTGGCTCGCGGGGGGATCAGGGCTGGCAGAAGGGAATGCTCTGCAATGCTGACAAACCACACCGTGTAGGTCGCACCACAACGTCTGCTCAGGTATTCCAGGCAGGCCGGGTCGTCTATAGCCCAGCACTCTCGCCGTTCGATGCGCCCGTGCCCTTTGTTCAACGTGGTGGCGTAGTCGTGGGGCAGACCCTCCAAGCCCGATCCATCTCCTGCCTCGAACAGGTCCCGGATGTCCTGGTAGAGCTGGCCCTGATTCTCCTTGACCGCCAGCAGGTAGTCCGCTCCCCGGTCCACGATCCCTCGTGCTATCCGCCACCAAGCCTTGGCCCTCACGCTTTGCCTTGGCGACCAGCCGAATCTCGAGAATGTAAACGCCAGATGCGGCTTTCGCGTGTCGTTCGATGGCTGCATTACGAAGAATCGCGCGGCGGGTGGTGTTTCACCCTAGGCCACGTGTTCTGGCTCAGGGAACGGCCCCCTCCTTTCGGAAGACCTCGGCCAGTTTCTCAACACCCTCCCAGATTTCAGCCTCGGAGGGCAGGGCAAAGCACAGCCGGATGTAGCTGGCCGCCGCGTCGGGGTCGGCGGACCAGTCCGGGCCCGGGTTGAACGCCACGCCCTCCCTGAGCGCGGGTGCGTTCAGAGCGCGTGAGTCAACTCCGTCAGGCAGCTTGACCCAGAGGTACATTCCGCCCCTGGGCACGTAGAAATCGACGGTGGGGCCGAACGACTCCCTGAGGGCGCTGGCAAGGACATCGCACTTCCTCTGCAGAGTCGCGCGCATTTCCAGTATGTGATCCTCGTAGTGATGGTTGAAATAATCAGCGACGATCATCTGATCAATGACGCCAGTGCCGGCGTCGTTCTTGCGGGAAAGCAGCCGGCCCATCACGTCCCACTTGGCCACAATGTATCCGAGGCGGGTGCCGGGCCCGAGGGTCTTGGAGAATGAGCCTATGTGCAGCACCCGGTTACTGTCATCCAGCGACCGGATGGCATTTTCGTAATCGCCCTCAAATATAAGGTCGGCGTAGCATTCGTCTTCGAAAATCGGGACCCCGTATTCCTCGCTCAGTTCCAGCAACCGGTACCGGCGCTCCATGGACATCACGGTGCCGGTGGGGTTCTGCAGGGTGGGGATGGTGTAGATGTACTTGGGCCGCACGCCCCTGGCACGTAGATCCTCCAGCGCCTGGGCCAACTGGTCCATTCGCATGCCGTCATGATCCACGTCAATTGCGACCATGTTGACCTTGCGGCGCCTTATGTTGCCCAAGGCACCGGAAAAGCTGAACGCCTCTACGATTACGGTGTCGCCCTCCTCCAGCAGTATTTCGTTGATCAGCTCGATCGCCAGACCCGACCCCGAGGTGATGAGAACCTCGTCTATCGAGGTGTTGATGCCACGGTGGGCCGCCAGCTTGTCGACCAGGAACTGTCGCAGGGGGACAATTCCTTGAGGGCCGCCGTCGAAGTTGTACATGGAAATGTTTCTGGGGTCGCCGCGGAAAACCCTGGAGGCGGACTCGATGAACCCTTCCATCGGAACCATGTCGGGGTCGCTATGCCCGCCGATGAAGTTGTACTTGGGGTGACCTTCCCATGGGGCGGGGGGAGGAGGCAGTTCGCCGTTGAAGAGCGATGAATAGTCCAAGGCTTTCCCGGGCATGGGCGGTCCTCCAATCATCCAAACAGGTCACTGTCTGATTGATGTTATCCGGGTCTTTGGCATCCTAACACCACGAGTCATAAGTGTCGACGATGGCCTTGAGTGACGCGGTTACAAACCGTGCGCCACCATTCCAAGCCCGGCTGCATTCGTACTGCAGCGCAGAGCAAATCGGGCGTGATCCGGAGCCACGGGGAGTTGCTTAACGCGTAGGTTCCTTTTGAAGGGAGGCCCACGGGTTGTGACCAGGGCAATCGCATTTGACTTTTCTAGCTCGTCATTCCCGCGCAGGCGGGAATCCAGGTCATTCGGAGTGCATTCTCCATCGAGTTGGAAGGGCCTATCAGGCGTGTGATTAACGCGATTTCTCCCGACTTCCGTCCACTGGATTCCCGCCTGCGCGGGAATGACGGTTCACTCAGCCAGTGAGCAAGGGTTGCTCCTCCAAATGCGATATTCCTGGAGTTTTGACAGATTGCCCTTCCTTTGCTCGATAGCAGAATGTAACCATCAATTCATACTGAAATGGTTTGAAGAAAGTACCGGTATTAATAGCACTATTTCCGGCGCAGCAATCCCGATGTCAGAGATCAAGGAAACCCTGGACAGCATGCTGTGCCAGATCCGCGAGGCCGGAGAAAGCCAGGTCGGCTACCCGGCGAACCAGCGGATCGACTACTCTCCTCTCCCCTCCTCTCCTTCCTGGGCTATTCGGTCAACAACATAGGAGACCCCTTCCATGACAGCAACTACCGGGCGAACACCCACGAGTTCGAGCGGGAGGTCATCGCCTATTTCGCGCGGCTGATGCACATCCCACCCGAGGAAGCGTGGGTCTATGTGACCTCCGGCGGGACCGAGGGGAACATGTATGGGCTGTACCTGGCCAGGGAGCTGTTCCCCAACGCGATGTTTTATTTCTCCGAGGACACCCATTACAGCGTCCTCAAGAACGTGCGGGTGCTCAACGCGCGGTACATCATGATCAAGCGGCAGGAGAACGGGGAACTCGACTACGGCGACCTGCGTGACATGATCAGGGTGAACCGCGACGTGCCAGCGGTGATCATGGCCAACGTGGGAACAACAATGCGCGGTGCCGTCGACAACATTCCCCAGATAAGGCGCATTCTGGATGAACTGGTCGTGACCAACGCATACATCCACGCCGACGCTGCTTTGAGCGGAATGATCTTGCCGTTTGTACCGGAGCCCCAGGCTTTTGCCCTCGATGCTGGCATCGACAGCATTTCGGTGAGCGGACACAAGCTCATCGGTGCGCCTATTCCGTGGGGGGTGGTGCTGACCAAACGCCCCCACGTTGAACGGGTCGGACGCGCCGTGGAGTATGTCGGCGTACACGACACGACGCTTTCCGGCTCCCGAAGCGGCCTCGCTCCCGTGATGCTGTGGTATGCCCTGAACCGGTACGGCAGCGATGGCCTGCGGGAGCTGGTATCCGAGATGCTGGCAAACGCGGAGTACGCTGTGCAACAATTCAAGCAGCGTGGCGTGAGGGCGTGGCGCCATCGGAATTCAGTAACGGTCGTCTTCCCCAAGCCTTCCCGTGAGGTCTTCGAGAAGTGGCAGATTGCACCTGAGGGAACCGAGGCGCACATAATCACCATGCCTCACGTGACCCGCGAAATGATTGACGAGCTGGTTCACGACTGTACTTCCTGACCGGAACCTCAGGATTCACCGGCCGAGGAGGGAATTTTGGACGGCCTGAAACGGATTGTGATTGTGGCCAAGAACGAAGTCGGCGTGATAGCTGACATTACGAGGGTGCTGGCTGATGGCGGCATAAACCTGGAGGGAATAAATACCGACTCCATCGGAGACCAGGGTACGGTGATCATAATCGCCGACGACACGGATCATGCGTTGGCATTACTCAACCAGGCGGGGTTCAAGGCGGTCAGCGACGAAACCATGGTGTTGCGACTCAAGGATGAACCCGGTGCGCTAGCCGCCGTGGCGGATTGCCTGAAACAGGCGAATGTGAACATCCAGAGCATGCACATCCTGGACCGGGAGGCGGGATACGCCACCATCGGGCTTACCACCGACGACCGGCAGCGGGCCGAGGCCGCCATACGGGACGCTACCATCATCTGAGCGGGGTCCCTGAACGCACAAGCGCACGCTTTCACTTAAGCCGCGATTCCCTGCTGCCCATTGGCGTTCGCCGTCCCGGCCAACAGAGAGAGCGATAGACCCGGGAACAACGATGGCATACTCGAAACCCCTGAGGAGTTGGACCAATTCACCTCAAGCCCCGCTCCGGATCGAAGACGGACTCGGTCGCAGATTCGGACCATCGGCGTTAGATCCACCTCTTTACTCCCACTGCAACCCTCACCTGCCATTCGCCCAGACCGGGTTCCCTTACCGAACCCATCTACTCGGTCGTGGTTTCCTGCTGCAAGCCCAGCCTGTGCCTGTCGTTAGCGAGTGCAAGGCTATTGGAATTCCCCTTGGTCATATGCCTGTATCCATTAGCACATGATTCATTTGTGAAATTTAGAGTATGAGAATACCTATATTGGTACTATTTTCATCCTTCCCTTATTGATTTCAGAAGTGGTATACGTTGTCCACACTTAGCGACTGGAAGTCTAATAACTCAGCGCGGGCTGAAATAAAAGACGGAAAGTCATTACGTAGTGTCCGGCGTTTGTACGTAAAGCTCACGTGGCAAGTTACTATCGTGAGAGGAACCTGGTGGAGCAAATAACCTCAATAATGGAATATCTTTGCCCTGTCAGAAATTCAAGATCCTTCCGAATTTTCAGATCGAGGTGAAAATCGACACTTACCTGGACATGGATTTGTCCCGGGCTGAGACGCGGGCTATGGGTGGAAATCCACCAGTTGGTAGACCAATCCCATAACAAGTGAAGGGCTGATTCACAGCCCAGTTGCCGCAGGCTACAAACTGAAACGCGCCAAGAGCAAGGCGAGAAACCTCCCAAGCGCGGATGCAAGCTGTGAGTGCTTCAAGCAAACCGCAACACGTCGCATCCCGGACCAAGTTCCGCAAGGCTGCCTTTTCAAAAGGAGTTGCGGCCCTAGTCGTGGCTGTCATCGTCCTGCTGGTCGCGGGCTTGGGTCCGCCGCGGGAATCGCTGGCCGTGGGCAACCCGTCTCCGACGAGTGCCCCGGGATTCGACTGGAGGGCATGGAGTCCACCTTCGTCCATTGAGCTCGGAGAGAGCTTTAATCTCCGATTCCGCCTGGATGATTTAACAGACTCGGCCGAGGATGGAAGCATCTCGGTATTGTTTCCCGACCTCACTCAGTCGGGTAGCAGTTCAACCAGCTATTCGTCGTCCCAGGGTTCGGTACGAACTGACCGCTATACCTCCGGTAGTTCCAAGGTCAAATACTACGACCGTGGGGATTCCATATGGAACTCCAGCAACTCCCAGATGTCAGCGCGATATCTGCTGGTGGAGCCACTGGACCCCAATTGGCCGACAAATGCCAGCCGGACTTTGGAACTCGAGGTAACCCCCAAGGAGGCGGGAGTTTTTCGAGTCCTTTACAGGTTTTGGCTGTGCGTGGACAACTACTCAGACTGCAGCAGGGAACCGAGGGGCCGGGACGTGGATGACAGGGACCAACAGGGGTTCGATGTCGCCGAGTTCAGGATTCGGGTGGAGGAGCCGGAGGAAGAGGCACCGGAATTTGACTGGCGGGCCTGGAGCCCTCCCTCCAGTGTCGCGGTCGGAGAGAGCTTCCGTCTCAAGTTTCGGCTGGACGACCTTTCGGACGAAGCGGACGACGGGAGCATTTCAGTTTCGTTTCCGAACCTGACTCTCTCCGGAGGAGACTCGACCCACTATTCCTCGTCTCAGGGCTCGGTGCAAACGGTCAGCTACACCTCCGGTACCTCCAAGGTCAAGTATTACGACCGTGGGGATTCCACCTGGAATTCCAGAAAGTCCCAGGAATCAGCGGACTACCTGCTGGTCGAGCCCTTGGATATGAACTGGCCGACAAACGCAAGCCGCACCCTGGAACTCGAGGTAACCCCCAAGGAGGCGGGAGTTTTTCGAGTCCTTTACAGGTTCTGGCTTTGTGTGGACGACTACTCCGACTGCAGCAGGGAACCGACGGGCCGGAACGTGGATGACAGGGACCAACAGGGGTTCGATGTCGCCGAGTTCGGGATACAGGTCGTGCAATCCAACAGTCCTCCGACCGTAACTGCAGTCTCCCCCCTGCAATCCCAAACGGTTGACGTGGGCGACAGCGTAACTTTCAGGGCCAGAGCCACCGACGACGACGGCAACATCTCCCAAGTGGACTGGTACGTCAACGGGAGTTGGGTAAGCGGGCAATCATTGGCTGAAACCGAATCGATCGAGAGATCCTACAGACATACCTTTTCCTCTGGCGGCGGCTACCGTGTCGAAGCCGTGTTCACCGACACTGATGGAGCATCAGACTCGGTGTACTGGGACTTGCATGCGGGCCAATCGCCAACAGTGAACAGCCTCGGCTGCAGCGCCAGCCGGGTGGATGTTGGGGAGACCGTCGGCTGCACGCCTAGCATCGGCGGGGGTAACCCCACCCGCTACCTGTGGGGTTCTATCGGCGGGAACCCCTGGAGCGGCACAAGCAGAGCCTTCTCCACGCAATGGGACACTGCAGGGCAGAAAACGATCGTGTTCGAGGCCTGCAACAATGACGGTTGCAGCAACGGTGAGCATTGGGTGGATGTGGTCCAGGGCGCAGACCCGCCGCCCATCATTCACTCACTGGACTGCAGTTCCAGTAACGTGATGACCGCAGAGAATGTGGCCTGCAGCGCCCGGCTGGGTGGCGGGAGCCCATCACGCTATCAATGGAGCACCCGAGGTGGTTCGCCGTCGTCCGGAAATTCGTCGAGCTTTTCCACGCACTGGGATTCGCCCGGAAACAAGCAGATCACTCTGGAGGTCTGCAACGATGGGGGGTGCGACACAAACCAGTTTGCGGTGGTGGTTGAACGAGAGGTTCCTGCCACTCTCCGAGTTACCACCTCGGGTCAGATACTCGCAGGTTCATCCATCACCTTAGCTGGTTCCGGCTTCCCTGTCTTTCGTGGAGTTGACGACGTAAGCGTGGGCGGCCGGACGGTTCCCCTGCAATTTGGGCCGTCAACGGACGGGAACGGCGAGTTTACTGTCCGGATAGCGGTGCCCTCGCTTTCGCCGGGAACCTACGACGTAGTGGCCGAGGTGTATGGGAAAGCGGCAAGGACGTCGGTGGAGATTAATCAATTGCCTCAGCCGCAGCTGCCACCGCGGGTTTCACGCGTTTCGCCAACGTCCTCTCTTTCGATCGCAGTGGGCACAATCCAACAATTCACGGCCCAGGCGCGGGATCCGAATGACGATATCACCAGAGTGGAATGGCTGGTCAACGGCCAAATGGAGAGGAGCGAACCGATTGGCTCGACCGGGGACGTCAGGAAGTCATGGAGCTACCGGGTTCGCTCGACCGGAAACTATCGGGTATCGGCGAGATTTACCGACGGAATAGGCCAAAGTGGTTCAGTCGAGTGGCAGGTGGAGGCTGTTGCGCAAACACCGCCACCCCGAGTTGACGGTCTGGGTTGCGGTCCTATCACTGTAGCAATCGAGGAAACCGTTACCTGCAACCCCAGGCTGAGCGGTGGAGACGCGTCCAGGCACTCGTGGCGTGCCGATGGAGGAGTACCCTGGTCAGGACGGCAGGAGACGTTCTCCACTGCCTGGGGGACTGTCGGGCAAAAGGAAATCGAGTTGGAGGTATGCAACCCACAGAACGTGTGCGACACCAGTACCCAGATTGTCACGGTGGAGGATGCCTGGGCGGAACCACCAAAAATCGTGACCCTTGGGTGCTCACCTCCATTCGTCGAGGTTGGTGAATTCGTATCTTGCTATCCTGAAATCAGGACGGATGGTCCTGTCGAATACAGTTGGCGCGCGGCAGGAGGACTGCCCAGTTCCGGAGACGGCCGAAGTTTCCGCACCAGATGGCCGTCGGAGGGGGCCTGGGAGATGACCCTCCGAGTATGCAGCGATGGAGGGTGCAGCAATGCATCCTCGGCCGGGGGTGTTTCCGAAACGCCCGGAGGCAACAGGCCGCCGGTGGCAGCAAGAGTCTCGCCATCATCGCCGGTTACGCTCCGCGCCGGCCAGGCTCAGACTTTTACGGCGCGGGCCATAGACGCCGAAGGCAACCTGCACGCCGCTGGATGGTTGGTAAGCCAATGGTACACGCCTGCGAACGTCGGGTTTTCATCGACATCCTCGTCGACGCAGCAGTTCACCCACGTTTTCAATGCTCCCGGAAACTACCGGGTATCGGTAATCTACTATGACAGACGCTGGGAGGCTTCGATAGTCGGGTGGGATGTGACTGTTGTTGAAGGGACCTCAAGTCCCACCGGCACGGATAGCGGCCCACAAAATGATGGGACCTACACTGTTCATTTGGAACTGGAACACGACCGGGTGGATGATCTGGAAATTTCAGTTGGTTTGGGCCCCTTAGACAACCCTGAGTGGGAAAGGGCCATTACTCTACCGTCCATCGGGAAGCATTCGACTGGCTTCCGCGGCGAAATAACGTTGAATGAAATTCCGCGGGAACTTTCCTCCCTGAATCCGAATCTATGGCTCAAGGTAGTCGGCAGCAGGCCAGCATCGGTTGGACAGATCTCATCGTTTGCATTGGGCACGGGGCCGTTTCTCTTGCAATCACCGAACTTGCCCATTCCGATCAGCGGCAATGAGACCTCGTTTGTTCTTTTGAATCCAGAATCGCTTGCTGAAAAAATAATTGGTCTGAAATCGGACGTCGAGAATGTTTACTTGTACTACCAGGGGCTCAATGAGGAACAACGAGACAGATTACATCGGCTTCTACTAACCACCGCAACCTCGGCCGGAATCAAGTTGACAGTCGAAGTGGTGGGAGGGATCCTCATTATCAAAGCCGCTCCAGCGGTGCTGATAGCGGCGTGCGGTGGCCCAGCGAGAGCGGTTATATGCGCCATATCAGCGCCGGTCCTGATCTATGAATTTCATGATGATGCCATCGAGATTATAGGCAACGCAGCGAAAGACATCAAAAATGATTTCAGTTACGCCCTAGGTGGGGGGGCGATAGATGACTTCGTATTTTACGTGGAAGAGGGCGACGTAGCCGCGGGCGAAAGGTTCAATCAGAACGTTTCTAATTTCCTTTCCATATCCGGCTCTACCGTGTTTGGCGGAGGCTGGGCAACCAAGGGTTTTGGAAAAACAATCAGCCGACATATAAATGTTCCGAAACGGATGCTCAGTTCAAAAACCGGGAGCCTCAGAGTTGGATCCGGGTCTGTAACCCGAGAAACGATAGTAAACTCCTTAGTATCAGATTTCGCTATACATCGGAACGCCGCTAACGAAATAGTTGAACTACTGACGAACCATGGGAATTACACCCCCAGTCAATTCAAAAACGCAATGTCCGAGCTGAGAGGTCACCTGGATCCGAACGAGTATAAGGCTCTGTTAGGACTATTGAATAAGACCACGAAAGACTCAACGGGAATTGTTTCCAACGTCAGGCATCTTGAGGCTTTAATTGACCGGGGGTATCGCGTCAGAACAGAGGTTAAGGTGGGCGATAAAGTGGTTGATGCAGTCATATACCCCAAAGGCACAACAAGCCAGAACCCCCTTGCGGTACAAGAGATTGAACAATTTAACGCTAAGCAGCCAAGCTGGAACGAATTCAGCAGAACCTTGAGGAATAAGTTGGGAGGGCTCCGTTTTGAATTGGAGAGGGGATCTGTGCCCACCCTGGCAAAAGCAGCAGGGCGTCGGCAGGTGATACTTGATGCTACGTTCTCCGAAATGGAGTCGATCATTCCCGGTGAGGCCAATGCTGCGGCTCGCCTAACCAAGCTGAAGGCAAATGTCGACGAATTCTTGGGAACCAGAGACGGTCAGTGGTCGTACGTCGATGAAAGCGTCGACGACATAATCATCAGAACCGCCGATGGAACGATCTCTTTCACTCGACCGGGGAAAAGTTCCGCACCGCAGTACTGGTAAGGAATGTTGCCCAGCATAGGCGAAAACTCTATCCCCGTGGCCGAGGGAACAACCGGGAAACTCCCCATTACGGCTGAGAGGCGGGCACGAACACCGGCAGCACGATGTCCGGTTCGTCAGCCGCGGGGAAGAGGGACACCTCCACAGGCATGTCGATGTGGATGTCCTCCGGGGCAACATTCAGGACGTTGCTGCAGATGCGGAGGCCTTCCTGCTCCTCGAGTTCGATCATGCAGACGTTGTAGGGGACCTGTTCCTTCTCGGCGATGGCAGGGTGCACCGGGTGACGGACGATCACGTAGGAATATACGAAGCCGCGGCCGCTGACCCTGGTCCAGCCGTACTCCAGGGAGGAACATTGGGGGCACATGGGCATGGGCAGGTGCCGGAACAGGCCGCAGCCGGAGCACTGCTGGATGCGCAACTCGCCGGCCTCCGTACCCTCCCAGAACCCCCGCTCGTAGTCCGGCAGCAGTTCCAGGTCGGGCAGGGGCACACCCTCGAGGGGGGCGGTCATTGGCCTGGATTTGGCGGTCTGTTCCTGTTGTTGGGTCATTTGCGTTCCTCTTGCTATTTGCTGGTGCTATATGTTGGGCTTGGAAACTGCCCAAAAGCCAGGATTGCTCCCTTCACGACTCATTTGCACAACCTTTTCGCCCCCACTCCTTCGACGCGCTCAGGACAGGCCTAGCCCTTCGCCGTCGAGGGGGAGGGACCTGTGGCAGCGTTCCGGATCAGGTGGTCCGGTTGAGTCTCGGTTTTACGCGGGCAAGGACTTCTGGATTCCCGCCTGCGCGGGAATGACGGTCGCGGCGTCAGCATACCACCTGATTTGGAACGCTATGGGACTTCTGAGAGAGTTTCCTAACCCCGACGGATGATTACGGCACCGCTCAACTGGGCCGTGCTGCTGCAGGTGAGAGCCCGGTTGATGGTCTTGTGCGGCGGCTGCGCGGTGGAAGTGCCCCGGATGAGGCGCACACACTCCTGGACGTGGGTCAGGCCGTGGATGTAGGCCTCGGAGTGGTTGCCGCCGTGCGTGTTGGTGGGCAGCTGTCCGTCAAAACGGATGTTGTGGCCACCCTCGACGAAGTCCTTGGCCTCCCCTGGGGGAACGAAGCCGTATGTCTCGAGGTTGATCAGGCAGAAGGGGGTGAAGTGGTCGTAGAACATGAAGGCGTCGATGTCGCTCGCAGTCAGGCGGGCGCGTGCCCAGAGGTCGCGGGCGGTGTTTTCGGACTCGGCAGCGGCAAGGTCAGGGCGGTAGATTATGCCGTCGTTGCGGGGGCCTGAGCCCTGGGCGGCGGCCTCTACGAGGGTCGGCGTGCCGGAGTGGCGCAGTTCCCGGGCGCGCTCGGGGGTGGTGACGACGATGGCCGCGGCGCCGTCGTTTTCCTGGCAGAAGTCGAGGACGTGCAGGGGGTCCACTACCATGCGGGAATTCTGGTGGTCGTCGATGGTGATGGGATCCCGC
Source organism: Dehalococcoidia bacterium (assembly GCA_965219395.1). Lineage (GTDB taxonomy): Bacteria > Chloroflexota > Dehalococcoidia > Lucifugimonadales > UBA3495 > VXOI01. The sequence goes on along the minus strand of CBDCNN010000002.1, from coordinate 947,275 downwards.
CGGAGGGCGCGGGGGTTACGGGAGCCGTGCTCCCGAAGGGCAACCGCGACCCAGCCGAAATGGCGGCTCGTAGCGCCGTACTTGTGCATGTAACGCCGGACGAACATACCGAAATGATGGGCAGGCGCCATGCAGCCCCACGGGGCGGCAAAGCCCTGGGCGCCGCCAGCGATTCGCTCGGGGCCCCTGGCCCGGCCTAAGCGCATGCCGGAGCGGAGGTTGGCGGCCCTGAAGCACACCACGTAGTTGGCGTACCCGGCGGCGATGGCAGCGGCGGCGTGGCCGATAGTTGCATTGCCAGCGCCGCCGCCGTAGGAGACGGACTCCCAGTGACGCAGGTTCTTGATGCCGAGGGACTGGGTCAGCAGAGTCTCGTGGTTGGACTCCATGTCGTAGCGGATCAGGCCGTCGATGTCCTGCGGCGCGATGCCCGCGTCGTCGCAGGCGGCTTTGATCGCTTCGGATGCGAGCTGCAGTTCGCTGCGGCCCGAGTTCCATGAAAACTCGGTCTCGCCAATGCCTACGATTGCCGCCTTGTCCCTGATGCCGTTGGTTTCGGCAGGAATGATGGTCTGAACCATTGACTGTTACTCCTCCTCCCAGTCCACCACCTTCCGTTGCTTCAGGTCGAGGATCTGTTCGTGGGTATACCCCAGCTCCCTGAGGATGGGGCGCGTGTGCTGACCCTTGAGCGGACCCGGGCCGACGCGGCCAGAGGTCTGAGAGAAAGTTACCACTGGAGAGTAGCGCCAGAACTCGCCAAACCGGGGCGCATCTACATTGGTGAGGAGGCCACTCTCGCTGACGTGGGGGTCCTCGTTGAAGAAATAGTACATTCCACGGTCCTCGGCCTTGACGCAGGCCACGTCGGCGGCGGTGAGCAGTCTCTCCCAGTACATCGGCTCCTCCGTCGCGAACAGACGGGAAAGCTCGCCAGCGAGGGCTTCGTCGTGCTTCTCCCGCAGGTCAGAGGTAGCGAACATGGGGTTGGTTAGCAGGTCTGGCCGGTCAATGGCGCCACACAGGGCCTCCCATTCGTCCTCAAAGGGACAGGCCAGGAACACCCAGCCGGTTTTGGCCTGGTAAAGGCGGTACAGGGCGTGCAGCCCGTATCCTTCCCGGTCGGGCAGCGGACGGGGTTGCTTGCCCTCGTGCCAGTAGAAATCGTCAATGTTGAGATAGGCGTTGGCGGCGATCATGGTGGACTCGACGTACTGGGCGCTGCCGGTGCGCTCCCGGGCGTACAGGCCCAGCACCAGGCCCACGGCGTTGACCATGGCGGTGCTGTGGTCGGCCGTGCCGTCGTTGGCTCGTTTTAGCTGCTTGGCGACAGCCTCGATTTCATCTATGGACATGGACTGATCCGGCGGTGGGAAGGCGTCCCGCCCCATCTGGGCCACGCCGCCGCCGGACACGGCGCCGGCAATGGGCGCCATGGACGGCCTGTGCGAGTATGGGCCGGTGGAGCCGTAGCCGCCAGCGTACAGGTAGACCAGATCCGGGTTTATTTTCTTCAGTTGCTCGTAGCCAATGCCGGTGCGCTCAGGAGCGCCAGGTCGCATGCTGTGGAGCAGCAGGTCGGCCTTTGCTGCCAGCTTGCCCATAATCTCCTGGCCCTCCGGAGTCTTGAGGTCCAGGCAGATGCCCTCGGAGCCTGCCATCGTGCGATGTGCCGAAAAGGGCAACCCCATCCTGCCCCAATCGCCACCGGGGGCCTCGATCCGGATCACCCGGGCGCCAAGCTCGGCCACCAGGGCACAACCCAAGGGGCCGTTGATCACCGTCCCCAAATCCAGGAGCGTGACTCCCTCCAGGGGATGCTCGGGCATCGCGCGCTTTGCGCCGCTGGCATGTCTGCCTGATTTGGCATCGAGGCGCCCCAGCACTTCGTCCGTGTGCTGTCCCAGTGCTGGGGCAGGGCCCTGAGTGCCGCCAGGCGTGGCGCTCATCTTCACAATGGGGCCGAGTTGGCGCGTGGCGCCTACTCCCGGAACGTCCACGCCTAGGGCGTTGCCGTTGTGCACGATCTGGGGATGATCCAGGGCCTGTTCGGAGGTGAGGTAGGGCTCGGCCGCCGCGTTGCCCTCCCGGCTCAGAAAAACGGCCATCCACTCGTCAAGGCTCTTTTCCTGGACCTTTTCCAGCATGATGCGTTCCAGGATCGCCACGCCTTCCGGGTCTAGAAAGGGCGCGGCCTTGAGGCGCTGGTCCTCGTAGATGAAATCCATGTCCATCGAGTGCATCATGGACCGGAACAGCCGCTCCACCACGTTCCCCAGCTGGATCCACTGGCCGTCTTTCGTTCGAGCAGGCAGGTAACCAGTGGGGTTTCCTCGCCCGGTACCGACCAGGGCATCGGGGGGGTATTCGTCTGGGCGGTTCTGCACCATCTGCCCATGGACCCAGGAGACGTGATCGTAGGTGGTGACGGCCTGGAGCATGCTGGTCTCCACTCGCTGGCCAAGGCCGGTCCTCTCGCGCAGGTAGAGCGCGGAGGTGATGCCACGAACCAGAGCTGTCGCGGCGGCGTGGCATACGCCCTGGGTGACGACGTAGTTGGGGCCCCGCCTCGGGTTCTGATTGGCGAACATCATCATTCGCCCGCTCTTGGCGGCCACCACGGCATCGTAGCCCTTATAGTTGGCGTAAGGCCCCCGCGGACCAAAACTGGTCAGCGATGCGTAAACCAGTTCCGGGTGACCGTCGCGGATTCTGTCGTAGTCGATGGCCAGCCTCTGGGATACGCCGGGTCTGAAATTCTCAACGACTACGTCTGCGAGCTGTGCCAGCCGACGGGCTCGTTCCTGTCCGTCCGGGGTTTTCAGGTCCAGGACGACGCTCCTCTTGCCGCGGTTCCACTGGATGGACCCCGGTTCGTTCCTGAATTTCTCGCCACCGGGCGGCTCCACCTTGATGACCTCAGCGCCGAAATCCGACATAACCATTGTGGCGACGCCGCCAGCGCGGCCACTGGTGAAGTCCAGGACAGTTATTCCATCAAAGACCTGTGCCATGGAGCCCCCTTTCGTGGTCAGTCGGCTCTTTGTCAAGAATTCCAAAGGATGGAGAAACGGGCCATTCAGATTTTCCTGACTCCCTCCTCGACCCGCCTAGTGTACTTTATCGTGACCAATCTCACGCAGGCCGTCGCCAGGGGTCTTCGAGTCAGGAACTACCCAAAAGTAGATATTGCACCCAAAACAATCAGCTTGTTGCTATCGCCATTTATCTCTGCTCACTCCCTGGCTTTCATCTGCTTGGAGAATCCAATAATTGTACCGTTCGCAATTAATCTACCCAGCCCAATATGTGGCGATCGTCAGCGCTTCTGTCCCCTTGTTTCTTTTGGAGGAGGTTCCGTTGACGTGTGCTGCGAGTAAGCTACAGCGTCACAGCAATCGTAGCAACCGGCACCGGCCCAGAGCACATTATGCAGATTCGGCCGCTTCTCCCTTGTAAAACGCATCGTGAGTCGCGCCGCCGCCGCGACCACAGGGTCTGCCCCTGCGTCGATTGCCGATTGCCCCCACGCTTCGCAACTGCCCGTAATGAGAGCCCTGCCGTCAGTCAACGCAGCAAAGGCCCCTTCATCGGGCTTTGTCCAGTCCGGTTCCGCGAGGTGGAGATCGAGTCCCAGGAAGTCGGGAGAAATCGCGTTAACCACGCGCTTGATAGGCCCTTCCAACTCGATGGAGAATGCACTCCGAATGACCTGGATTCCCGCCTGCGCGGGAATGACGAGCTAGAAAAGTCAAATGCGATTGCCCTGCACAGCGGGCGGGTATCGATTGACAAGGCATGTTCGATGTGAGGGGGTTCACACGTGAACGACACGGACATTGACGCAATAATCCGCGGTACCAGTAATCGCCGACGCTGGCTGATTGTGTCCGTCGCGTTCGTTGTGGTCGTGGTTGCGGCAGTGGTGGCGTTTCTCCTGACTCGCCCGGAGGAATATGATGTAATCCCAGAGCCGGAACGAGTAGAAGCGGTGATGGGGAGGCTGACGACTGAGGTAGAGCTGTCGGGGTCTGCAGTGTCTGAGAGGAGCGCAGACCTCGGTTTTGAGTCCTCAGGAGTAGTGGCCTCCGTCGGGGTAAGGGAAGGCGAAAAAGTTAGAACGGGCGACGTCCTTGCAATTCTGGACGACTCCGAGGCTCGTCGCCGGGTCGAGACAGCCGAAGTTCAATTGCGACTGGCGCAGTTGCGTCTGGAAAGCCTCCTGGCTGGACCCGACGAGTCTGCAATAGCCTCCGCCAATCAAGCGATTGCGACAGCGAAGTCGCAGGTAACGGGCGCTGAGCTGGCACTTGAGCGGCTGTTGAAGCCGCCCAATGCGGCCGACTTGGCCAGCGCCGAGCAGGCAGTAGCCAGCGCCCTGGGGCAACTCTCCGCCGTAGAGCAGGCCTTGGCGTCCCTCAGGGAGCCGTCGAACACCGCCGATATGGCCAGCGCGGAGCAGGCCGTAGCCAGCGCTTTAGGGCAGCTCTCTGCCGCAGAGCAGTCGCTGGCGTCCCTGGCGGATCCCCCGAGCGCAGCCGACGTGGCCAGCGCGGAGCAGGCCATAGCCAGCGCCCTGGGTCAGCTCTCGAGCGCGGAGGAGGACCTTGCTACGCTGATCGCCGGTCCCACGGAGGCCGAACTCTCTGAATCCCGCTCCGCGATGACGCAGGCACAAGTACAGTTCGCCGACGCTACCAGGTTGGCGGAGGACTTGAACCTCGCCCTGGATGAGATATACGAGAAATTCTGCGAGAGGTTCAGTGGGCTCATTTTCAGCGATGCCGTGATCACGTCGACCTGCCGTGGCGAACTGCCCATGTCTGAAGCCCTGATCGCGGAAATGCGGGAAACATTCGAGGATGACGACGTATCCGCCGCATACGAAGAGCTGGGGAACGAGCTTATCAACGCCAACTTAGTTTTCGTCGCATCATCAGCTGACAAGAATTCAGCATTTGCGGCTCTCACTACGGCGGAGGAGAGGCTCAACGAAATAGAGGAGGCCGTTTCGGAGGATGACCTGTACCAAGCGGAACAGGCCGTCGAGGCTGCGATGGCCAACCATTCCGCCGCGATTGCAAGGCTGGAGGAACTGCAAGCTTTGCCTGAGGAGGTCGATGTATACCAAGCTGAGCAGGCAGTGGAGGCGGCCAAGGCAAGCCACGCTGCAGCGACCGCCAAATTGGAGGAACTGCGGGCTGGACCGGAAGATGAGGAATTGTATCAGGCGGAGCAGGATGTGGAGGCCGCCCAGGCCAACCATGTCGCTGCCGTGGCAAGGTTGGAGGAATTACTGGCAGGTGACGATGACGACGTTAAGCAAGCGCGCGGGTCTCTCGAAAGTGCGCTGGCGAGCCTTGCCAGTGCGCAAGCCCACTATAACGACCTGGTATCGGGGCCTACCGAAAACGCAATCGAGCAACAGGAACAGGATGTACGCCTAGCCGAGCTGTCGGTAGGAGAAGCCCGTGCCGCCTTGGCCGAACTGACGGTTGTCGCCCCCTTTGATGGAGTAGTTGAGGCAGTCAACGTTGAGCTTGGCGACCGCATTTCCTCGGGATTCACGGCGTTTACGCTTAGCACCTCCAGCCGTATGCTAATCTCCCTGACCGTGACCGAAGATGAGCTCCTGAACCTGGAGGTGGGCCAAACCGGGCTGGCTACGTTTGACGCCATTGACGAGTTCAATTATCCGGTACGGGTGGACTCAGTCAGCCGGGTGCCTAAAGCAGAGCAGGGCGTTGTGACATACGATGTGGAGGCACGAATTCTCGTCGGCGAAGATCTTTCGGCTGCAGCCGGAGGTGGTCCCCCTGCGGGGATACGGCCACAAGGGGGCCGCGGAGGAGCACCGGCCGGGGGCCCCTTCGGCGGGTTCCAACTACCGGAGGGGGTGACCTTCCAGCAACTGCGCCAGATGATGACTTCCCTTGAACTCCCGGAGGGAGTCACGATGCAGCAAGTGGTACGGGCCCTGGCCACCGGTGCGCCGCTCCCAGCGGGAGTGGAAGTCCCTGAGGAGCTGGAGCAGATTTTTAAGTCCATCCGATCCTCCGCCCGATCCTCCACGGCTGAAGATGACTCAGGTGACGACGAACAGACACGTCCGGCAGCCGGGCGGGCAGGCGACACCGTTACGAGACCGCTGCCGGCAGCCGGCATGAGCGCGCGAGTAACGATTGTGACGGAGATCCGTGAGCAATCGGTGCTGCTCCCGGTGTCAGCAGTCCGTCAACTTGAAGGCGACTGGTTCGTGAGCGTACCCCGTTCCAGCGAGGATGGGGGCACCAGTGACTCCGGGCGGGTTTTCGTGGCGGTAGGGGAATCCGACGGGCAGAGTGTCGAGATTCAAAGCGGAATCGAGGCTGGCGCAGTTGTTTTGATCGGGGCCGACGGTGCCGGTATCGCGTTCAGCGCCACGCAGCAGCAAACGCCGTCCAATCCTGGTTTCGGGGCCGGCCCAGGCGGCTTCGGTCCCGGCGGCGGAGGTCGCCGGTGATTGTGCTCCAGAATGTGTCTCGCTCCTACCCGATTGGTGGGTCGGCCGTTCATGCTTTGACTGAGGTCAACCTGGAGATTGCCCGCGGCGAATTTGTGGCAATCATGGGGCAATCCGGCTCAGGCAAGACGACAATGATGAATATCATTGGCCTGCTGGATCGCCCCAACAGCGGCCAGTATGTTTTCTCGGGCCACGATGTTGCCCAACTCTCGGAGAACCAGCGCGCCCGGCTACGGGGGCGCGCATTTGGGTTTGTGTTCCAGTCCTATAACTTGCTGCCTCGCCTATCTGCCTTGGAACAGGTTGAACTTCCGCTCATCTACCAAGGCGTCCGCCATCGGCGTCGGCGAGCCGCCGAAGCCCTGGCACGGGTCGGACTTCTGGACCGTGTTGCGCACCGGCCCACGGAACTCTCGGGTGGTGAACAGCAGCGGGTCACCATTGCCAGGTCTCTGGTTTCCAATCCCCTGGTATTGCTGGCGGACGAGCCCACGGGGGCATTGGATTCGACGACCGGCCACGAGTTGATGAATCTGCTGCGGGACCTGGTTGATCAGGAGGGCCTGACTATCGTACTTGTAACGCACGAACGGGAAGTTGCAGCCTATGCGCGTCGCGTTATACGCATGCGCGACGGCCGGATAATCGAAGACAGCGCACTTGCAAGCCTTAGCGGCAATTCGGCCGCAACTACGTCGGCAGGGTCGGAGGACTTTTCACAGTGAACCTGCTCGACACTGTTCAGATATCCCTGCGAGCGATATTCGCCAACAGGCTTCGGAGCGCTTTGACATCGCTCGGGATCATAATCGGCGTCTGCTCGGTCATTGTTCTGATAGCCATCGGGCAGGGCACACAGAAGGGTGTAACCGATCGCATTCAAGGGCTGGGTACCGACCTGATCTTTATCGAGTCCAGCGCCGCCGCGACCACATCTCAGGGCGGAGGCATCGCCGGGCTGGTGTCCTCCACCCTGACGCAGGGCGATTCGAAGGCTATTCTCTCCAACGGCATCCCCGGCGTCACATCTGTGGCTGCAAACATGTCGATAGACGCTCAGGCTATCGCGGGCCCCAACAATGTCGGGGTAGGCATAGTCAGCACCTCCAGCGGGTACTCAGACGTGAGAGATTTGGCATTGCGTTCGGGCGCGTTCATTACTCCGTATCACGATTCGGAACGGTCGCAAGTCGCCGTGCTGGGATCACGGGTGGCGGACACTCTCTACCCTGGCGCCGATCCTGTTGGACAGGAGGTGCGTCTCTCCTTTGCAGGAGGGAGGATCACCCTGAGCTTTCTCGTCGTCGGAGTGTTGGTAGAACAAGGAGGCGACAGCGAGGCCAACGACCAGGTATTCGTGCCGCTGAGCGCCACTGCGGGACGACTGCGTTTTCTGTACACACCTGCGGGTGACCTGCGTGTTAGCCAGATCGACGTCCAGACGTCAAGCGACTCTGACGCAGAGCGCGTAAAGGAGGACATCACCGGGTTGCTGCTATTCCGGCACGAAACGACCGAGCCTGACTTTGTTATCCAGAGCCAGGATGATCTGATCGATGCCGCCACCGAAGTCAGCAACACGCTATCGATCCTGCTGGGAAGCATCGCCGGAATTTCTCTGCTGGTCGGAGGAATCGGGGTGATGAACATTATGCTGGTGTCAGTTACCGAACGGACTCGCGAGATCGGCATCCGCCGGGCCGTGGGTGCCACTACCCGGGACGTCGTGATGCAGTTTGTGGCCGAGGCGCTGATGCTAAGCATTTTTGGCGGCATAGTGGGAATTGCGATTGGAGTTGGTGCGGCGCTTGCCATCAACGGGCGCGAGGTGGGCGGCCAGGAGATGGTAACGTTGATCCAGCCATGGAGCATAGCCGCGGCGTTCTTCGTAGCGGCGGGAGTGGGCTTTGCCAGTGGGAGCTATCCAGCCTATCGCGCCACAGTCATCGATCCCGTGGCGGCCCTGCGCAACGAGTGAGAGACTTTCTCAAGACTACATGTGGCTGTCCCTAAAGCAACCCCCACTACCAGTCCACCTCACCCTAGCCCTCTCCCCTCGTGGAAGCAGGACGATTGCAAACCCTCCACTTCACACCCTGAGGGTGGCGAAGGTTCTCCATCCCGCAGGTGGGATTCTTCGCTGCGCTCAGAATGACATGTCTGGTGGCATGCACTATGCAATCGTCCTGCTCGCGGAGGGGGACTCTTGAGATAGTCTTTGTGTCAAAGGTTGCGAGAATTCCCATCACCAATCAAGTGTAGTGGCTAAAGCCTGTAGTGGCTAAAGCCTCCTGTCCTAGCCAAGCGAAAAGACAGGCACCCTTTACTGCTGAAATAATCGCAGGGACGCCCTCACCATAACCCTCTCCCAGAGGGAGAGGAATTTATTGGGCACCCATGCAGGACCAAATGCACAGGGCGGGCCGAAAGGAGGATGTTATTCGTTCAGCCTGATACCGGGGCGGCCAAGGGTCGCGAACCGGGCAAGCGCTCGTAGGGGCCGGGGAGGTCCAGCTCCTCGGCTATGCTGCGCATGGCTGGCAGGACCTCTTGCCCAAGCAGGCGGATGCTGGTCATGCGGTCCTCGTGGCTGACAGGGCCGTGGTGGTGCCACATAGCGAAAATGCCGGGGCGTATTGTCTCCATGATGTGGCGAATTTTGGGGATCACGGTATCGGGAGTACCGCAGATGAGTTGGAGGTTATCCTGCTCGCCCTGGAAACGGCTGTAGATGTCGTTTCGGCTGGCTTCCAATTCCTCGGGGGTGCTGGTTGGCTTCAGGACGAGGGTTTCCTCGCCACTCTCCGGATTGACGGATACGCGGGCCAACCTGCGGGTGGCGGCCTTTGAGTTGTAGCCGGGGGGGAACATCCACTCGGGACGGGCGAAGGCATTTATGCCCCCACCGTACATGAACGCACGGCCCAACTCCTGAGCTTTCTCCTCGGTTTCGGCTACGACAACCCTCTGCAGATAGCCGAAGTTTTCGGGGCCGGACTCGTATCCCTCCTCAGCCGCGATGTCGCGGTATAGCTTTACCATCTCCAGTGTGGGATCGAGGAAGGTGGCCAGTGCCAGATAGGGATACTTGTGCCGGGCGCACCAGACCACCGTCTCCTGGCTGACGAGTCCGGGAATCCACATCTGGGGATGCGGTTTCTGCACGGGCAACACCCACGGGTTCACGTAGCGATAGTGGTAGTGTTTGCCTTCGAAACGGAAGGGGCCGGGGGTGGTCCATGCCTTGATGATGAAGTCGTGGGCCTCGTTGAACAGCTCCCGATTGTAGGCCGGGTTTGCGTTGTTGTAGATGGACTCGCTGCCGGCGCCCCGCACCCAGCCAGGAACCAGCCGGCCGCCGGAGATCATGTCGACCATCGCCAGTTCCTCGGCAAGGCGCAGAGGGTCCGCTGCGGGCAGTGGATTGCCCAACAGCACGATCTTGACCCGCTCGGTAATACGGGCGAGGACAGCGGCCTCAATGTTCATCACGGCTCCCATGCAGAACGGGGTGCCATGGTGTTCATTCAGCATGACGCCGTCGAAACCAACCTGCTCGGCGTAGACCGCCTCATCGAAATAGGAATTGTAGAGCCGGCCTCCCACGGCCGGGTCGAAATGCTCGTTGGGTATGCCGAAGTAGCTGGCATTCCTGATGATCTCGTCTTCCGGGACATCGTAGTAGGGGCGCTCTGTGAACATCATGATGTGCATGGAGATGCCTCCTGAGCATTGCTCTTATGCTTATGCCAAAAAACTGCGAAGGCGGTTAACGAATTCGGAAGTCCTCTCGATTTCAGGCCTGTGTCCGCAATCGTCAAAAACCAGCAGTTCCGATCCCGCGATGGCGCGATTGTAGGCGTGGCCCGCGGGAAGGGGTACGATCCGGTCCTCCCTTCCCCAGACGATGAGAGTCGGCAGTCCCTGCACGCCCTCGAGCAGGTGGGGCAGGCTGGGATTATGCATGTATGGTTTCCAGGCGAGGCGGGCGGACTCGGCTCGAGCGTCCTCCCAAGCTTCAAACTGTTCAGTGGTTTCTTCGCCTCCATAGAGCGAAGCGAATTCCGGTGTGCTGGACGGATCGTGGACGCTGGCGTCCAGATACGCCCTGGCGGTAACGATGAACAAATCGAGGATCTCGCCTTCCGGCGGCCTCACACCAGTCGGTGCCACCAATGCCATGCGATGGAACTGGCCCGCATCTGCAGCCGCCATCTCGGCCGCAATCCAGCCGCCCAGGGAGAAGCCAATGACATCCACTGACTCAAGGCACATAGCCTTCAGCATCCGAGAATAGAAACCGGCAAGGTCGCGAACATTGGAAACCCAATCGGCCCGCGCCAGTGATCCAAATCCGGGATGAATCGGGATGATCAGGGAATGATCGCCAGCGAGGTCTGAGTGCCAGGCGAGCCATCCCGGATGACCCAGTTCTTCGTGCAGAACGAGCAGAGGCCTACCTGAGCCGCCTGTGATCAGGCTGACCTGAGTGCCTCCGACTGTGACCGTGCTTTGGCTGCATCTATAGCTGGAAATCGTCATTGGGAGATGACTCCGCGTTTTCTTTCGGATTATGAACGATGGACAATTCTAATTCGGTAGCGTATTTTTGAACTCCAGCCTGAAAGTGTCAACCCAGCAGTCTATGGCGACACTCATAGACCAGTATTGAGCAATTGTAACCGTAATTCGAATCAAATGGTTCGCATAATACCGATAGCTGGCAAACGACGCAGACTTGTGAAACTAAATCAATAGAGGGGAGGGCAATTCGATGGGAAAGGACTACAGCATTTGCGTAGGAGCAGTGGGTTTTGGAGGGGGGGTCTGGCACAGTCCAGACGGTGGGGAAAACTGGAACAGAATCCGGGACCCGTTTCCGCTGGGCAGCCAGGTGAGAGGAATGGCCGTATACCCTGACGACCCGAACCGAATTCTGGCCGGTTCAGACCACGGCATCTATCGCAGCGAGGATAGAGGGGCCACTTGGGAAAAGATGTGGTCGCCGATGGATGGAATGCCCATCTGGTCGATCGCGATAGACCCTCAAGACACCGACACCATCTTTGTCGGAATCAAACCAGCAGCGCTATTCCGTTCCAAGGATGGTGGCCAAAGCTGGGCCAAGCTCTCGGTGCAGATGGCCCAAGAGTGTCACATAGGGCCGCCGATGGTCACGATGCTTATGGTTGACCCTCAGGACCACCGCACAGTCTGGGCCGGAGTGGAGGTTGACGGGGTATACCGCAGCCTGGACGGAGGGGATACCTGGACTCACGTGGAAGGCGGTGTGCATCCCGACATCCACGGCATGGCGATCAGCCCCGGTGAGCCCAGAAGGGTGCTGGCGAGCACACCGCGAGAAATCTACGCCACTACCGATATGGGAGAAAGCTGGAATTCGGTAGTTACCACGGACAAGTTCGTGCTGCCCTATAGCCGGGGCGTGGCGTTCAAGCCAGACGATCCGAACGTGATCTACTCAGCCGTAGGTGATACTGCAATCGGCAGCACCGGGGCCATCCACCGTTCTCTGGACGGCGGAGAGACCTGGGAGGAGCGGCCGCTACCAGTCGAGCCAAATTCCAACATCTGGTCGATTGCAACCCACCCGGCGGACCCCGACGTCGTCCTTGCATCCAGCCTGCTCGGAGAGGTCTACTCCAGCAGCGATGCCGGCGATTCCTGGCAAAAGCTGAGGAGGGAGTTCAGCGAGATCGGCGCAATGGTGTGGGTTCCCAACTAGGTCTTGGGCTCAGGCCCCGCCCAACCGACTTGCGCAAGCGTGGAGCGCCGCATGAAAGAGGCACACGGTGGCCTGCTTCCGGATGCCGCTCTTGCGATCTTTCAGAGTGCCGACCAACCTCTTGGGATGGTCGGCACTCTTCAGCTCACCCCTGATGCCCTTTCCTCGGAGAGGGGCTGACCCTTGAAACAATGGCGAGTCAGCGACAGTAGCTTGCCTGAACGCCACACGGACAATACCAGCCACGCTGCTAGCCGCCCGCCGGGTCTAAAGTGCAGCGGGGCAGCAGATTGGAACCACTTTCAGAGGTTCGCCAGTTCCTCATAAGGTGGTTCCGACATCCCTTCGACCCACGCCGGGTCTCTGAGTTCCAGACGGTTGCCGCTGGGATCGAAGAAATACAACTCACGTCCCGTGAAGAACCCCCTGGCCCGGTAGGTCAGGTGGTCGATCTGGACGCCCCTCTGATGGAACGCCCGGCAAGCTTCGTTGAAGATCTCCGGGTCGACTGTGAATGAATGGTGAGCGCCCCCGTCCTCCGCCAGAGTTCCATCCACCGGGCTGGAGCGCTCGCACAGCAATATGTTATGGTCTCCGACGTTGAAGCAGGACATGGTGTTGTTGCCCAACCTGCCTTTGGCGGTCAAGCCAAGCAGTTCCCCGTAAAACTCCTCCGCCTCGTTCAGGTCGTTCACGGGAATTGACCAGTGGGTTACGCCCTCAATTCTCAATACTGGCATATCGCCTCCTGTGGGCCCGCAAAAGACCCAGCTTGACGTCCGGCGCGGTATGACCGACGCTTGGAGCACTACCACCGACGGAGATACTGCCGCCATCTGCCAGCCGATGCTCATTATAAGCGCGCTCGCAGAGGCAGGCACCTGCGGTCCTTAGCCGAAACAACAGCACACCTCTTACAGCGCTCCGATTCCCCCAACGAATCCGATAAAAGGAGAACCTGCCTGTGACCGATAGAGACATAGCGTCCATCGTCTCCACCACTCAGACCTACTACGATGGCCCAGCGGACGAGATCTACCGGAGCATCTGGGGAGACAACATACACCTTGGCGTCTACTGAGGTGAGGATTGCCACCAACTGGAAGCCAAGGAGCACACCAACGAGATCATGGCCAGCCGGTGCCGTTGGGGACGAACGTACGGGTCCTGGACCTGGGTTGCGGCTATGGGTCAGCCGCCCGTTACCTGGCCGCTAACTTCGGTTGCCAAGTGACCGGAACCAACATCAGCGAAAAGGAGCTGGAACTGGCCCGGAGCCGAAGCCAGGATGCCGGTCTGGACAACCTCCTGACCTTTGAGTACGGGGACTTTCACCACCTGGAATACCCCGACGCGTCCTATGACGTGGTCTGGAGCCAGGATGCGTTCCTCCATGCGGCGGACAAGATGACTATACTGTCGGAGTGCCACCGTGTCCCGAAGCCGGGCGGATCGCTCGTCTTTACCGACATCCTGGTGAGGCGGGATACACCGGAGGAGGACCGGGCGAGAATCTACGACCGGGTCAAGTCGCCGGACATGTGGGATCTGGAAGATTACCGCAGGGGCCTGTCCAGCCTGGAACTCTCGGTCATCCGGGAGGAGGACTGGTCCCGCAACGTGGCGCCCTCATATGCCTGGGTGCGGGACGGGCTTCTGACGAACCGGGAGGAACTGCTGACTCGCGTCGGAGCGGAAACCATAGACGGCACCGCGGAGTCCCTTTCCTTCTGGGTGGACTCGGCCGACGCGGGCAAGATCGGCTGGGCGCTGTTCGTGGTGAAGAAGGGCGGCTAGCAGTAGCTAAGTCGAGCGGTCTTTTTCTCCCGACTTTACGTGCCGGGCCAGCTGCCGGATGGTCCCGCCAAAGGTGCGGTCGCGATCCCTCGACTCATGGTATTCCTCTCCCAGAGGAGTGCTTCCGATCAATCTGTACATCTCCGCTACGACCTCGAATAGGTGGGGAGTCATTCCCAAGCGGGCAAAGGTGTCGCGAATTTCCTCTATCTCGCTGACCCAGCGACGCGAGCGCGGCGGCACGGTTGGTATGCTACGTTCCATACGTTGCAGGACTTCCTGCTGACCCGACTGGAATTCCGCGAGCAGGGGCTCAGTCAGCCCCATCATCTCGGCCGCCATCAACAGCTGGCTGTAGAGGGCTGATGTTCCCTTGGTCATGGCGGCATAGCACATCTTTATCCCCGATGCCTGTCCTACCCTGCCTTCCAGTTTCAGTGCAGTCACCCCAAAATTGTTCAGCTGTGCAAACTCGTCAGCCTGCGCCCCCGAGGCGTAGAAATGAGGACCGTATTCCGGTCTGGAGGGACCGCCAATAATGGACACGTCGACGAAGCGTCCGCCAGCGCCGGTGGCCACCGGCTCCCAGCTCCCGTACCAGCTGCGGGGCGATGGCATTGCACTCCGCAACCAGGGCACTGGTCCCCGTGGCCTCGAACGCCCTGGCAACCTCACTGTACAGACTGGGCACTGCGGCCGACACGGTCATGGACATTATCAGGTCCGCCTGTTCGACCAAGGCCTCCATCGTGGGAACGTCGCGAATGCCGGCCTTGTCTGCTAGGGAACGGGTCCGGTCGCTGCGTACTGAGAGGCAGGTGATCACGTCCAGTTCGTTTTCCCGCAAGCGCTTACCGACGGCATGGCCCATGACGCCTGGGCTCAGTATGGCTACGGTGCCAATCTCCACAGGCACGTTCTCTCGGTCCCGGTTTTCTGTCCTTCAACCATAACACAGGCCCCTTTCATGGTTTCCGGAAAATGCCGAGGGCAATCGCATTTGACTTTTCTAGCTGGTCATTCCCGCGCAGGCGGGAATCCAGGTCATTCGGAGTGCATTCTCCATCGAGTTGGAAGGGCCTATCAGGCGTGTGATTAACGCGATTTCTCCCGACTTCCGTCCACTGGATTCCCGCCTGCGCGGGAATGACGGTTCACTCAGCCATTGAGCAAGGGTTGCTCCTCCAAATGCGATAGCCCTGAGAAAATGCCAATCAGCTCTAGACAACGCGAACGGGAATAGACAAGAATGGCCGGTCGACCCCACTCCGCCATGGTACGATTCGTCAGACCCCTGGTTTGCTCAACTGGCAGAGTTTCCCTCTGGCGACAACTGCCGAGTGCGCAAACACCACAGGACCTCCGCAGGCCAGACCCAACCGTGCATTGAGTCAGGAGGCGATAATGGACTTGGTAATTCGAAACGTCAGGCTGATCGATGGGACCGGATCTGAACCGGTACCCTCCACGAGCATCGAGGTCTCCAACGGAGCGATAACCTGGATAGGAGAGGAGTCGACTCGCCCGAAACGGCCACGGCACCAAGAGGAGGTCAACGGACAGGGGCTCACCCTCATCCCAGGAATGATTGACTGCCACGAGCACTTCACCGGAGACGGCGGCATGGATGCCATGGACCGTCTGCTGAATGACACGCCCGAGGAATTCACGCTCAAGGCGGTAGGCAACTGCCGCCGGGCACTGATGTCCGGAGTGACGTCAGCCAGGGACGTTGGCGCCCGGCATGCCATCAACATCAACATCGCCCGCCAGACCGCCGCCGGGGCCATCCTGGGGCCGCGGATAATCGCCTCCGGCGAATGGTTCCAGTTTCCGGGGACGTGGCCTTCCGGCCTGACCAGGAGGACAGAGACACCCGAGGAATTGCTGGAGGGGATCCGGGACATGATTGAAAGGGGCGCCGGCTTGATCAAGGTAGGGGCCACTGGCTTTAGACCCAATGGGGAACAGTTTGCCAGCATGCCCCGGGAGGCCCTGGACGTTGCGGTCAAGGCGGCCCACGATGCGGGCCTCAAAATCGCCGCCCACTGCCACGGTTTCGATGGAAGCCGACTAGCGGTCGAAGCCGGTATCGACTCGATCGAGCACGGGACCTATGTGGACCAGCCCACCGTCGAACTCATGGCGGAAAGGGGCACTTACATGGTGCCCACCATGTCCACCTGGGACGCCAGGCAGCGGCTAGCGACCCAGATGGGCTGGTCGAGGGACCAGATGTCTGAGATCAACGACCGCAAGGAAAACTCCATCGCCAGTTTCAAACGTGCGCTTCAGGCCGGGGTTCCCATCGCCACCGGTACCGACGCCGGGGGCTCGCCCGCCCGCCACGGATTTGTGGCGCGGGAGATTGAGCTGATGATCGACAACGGCATGACGCCAGAGCATGCGCTGGAGGCATCCACGCGAGTCGCTGCCGACCTGCTGGGCATTTCGGACGAGACCGGGACCATCGAGGTCGGAAAGCAGGCTGACATGGTGCTTATAGACGGAGATCCCCATTCCGACCCGGCAGCCCTGAGAAATATCTGGGCGGTGTTCCAGAGCGGCAGGAGAATCCGCTGAGCAAGGGGTTGAGGGATGATGGCCCCTCCCCGAGTTTTACCATCGAAGTGCCTGAGTGAGGGATTACCCTTCCGCCGCCGACGGGTAATTCCCGGCACGGTACATGGCTTAGCTGATTTCCCGGACACTTCCGGTACCTCTTTAAGGCCGGGGAACAAGCGCTTGGCTGGGTTTCTTAGAGTCTTTCATCCTCAGCCGCTGAAACCTCCGCTCCTTTCGAGGGACGGGCGATCAAGGTGCGGTAATGGTTCCTGGTTGCGGATTCCCGGTGGGACTGACGGGACTGTAACTGTCCCATTTCGTCCCATTTGTTCTTAATTAGCCCCATTTTCTCTGTATGTCAGCTACGAATTTTGCTGCCCGTCATCGAAATCTCGGATTCGTGTTCCACTTTCCCATTTCCGATTTCAGGGTCGATTTCAGGTAGCGCACTTTTCAGAATTCTGCAGTGCTACAAAACATCTGTACGAATTAATTGTATGCAAGTTCCGCGAGAGTTGACAAGGAGGAACTGTCGTCAAATCAGAGGCTTGCCTTGTCCAAAAATCATCCGGACGTGGGTCGTTCGGCCAAGGGATGCAGTGCATGGGAAAGCCAGTGCCCTCGGAGTACAGAAAGCTCAATATGAGAGGCGTGGCAGCGGCGGACCACCGAAAGCCCCGGAACCTGAATGTAAGGATACAGGGCCTGCCGCAGAGTAAAGATATAATGTGGGCGGGTAGTTGATTCAGCTCCACAAGGTGCAACCCGAGGGATTGAATGGAAGTTATCGGCTCCGACCTGCGAACCGCCGAGCGGGATTTCCTGGACAACCAAGCCCGCATGGAGGCGCTGGTACGGGAACTGAAGGAGCGGCTGGTACAAGTCCGGGCTGGAGGAGGGCAGCGCGCCGTAGATCTGCACCGCAGCCGAGGCAAACTGCTGGCGCGGGAAAGGATCGAGAGCCTTGTTGACGCCAACACTCCTTTCATGGAGTTGAGTCCACTGGCGGCGTGGGACATGTACGACGGCGAGGAGACCTCGGCCGGGATAGTTACCGGCATCGGCGTGGTCCATGGGAAAGAGGTGATGATCCTAGCCAACGACGCCACGGTCAAGGGCGGGACCTACTACCCGACCACCGTCAAGAAACACCTGCGCGCCCAAGAAATCGCTCTGGAAAACCACCTTCCCTGCATCTACCTCGTGGACTCCGGTGGAGCGTTCCTGCCGTTGCAGGCGGAGGTGTTTCCCGACCGGGACCACTTCGGGCGGATTTTCTACAACCAGGCGCACATGTCGGCCTTGGGCATCTCCCAGGTGGCGGTGGTGATGGGGTCGTGCACCGCAGGAGGTGCGTACATCCCGGCCATGAGCGACGAGGTGGTAATGGTCCGGCAGCAGGGGACCATATTTCTCGGCGGCCCACCCCTGGTCCGGGCGGCGACGGGGGAGGAGGTGGACCCGGAGACCCTTGGCGGCACCGACGTACACACGCGCGTGTCCGGGGTGGCCGACCACCAGGCAGCCGATGATGAGGATGCCTTAGCCATCACCCGGGACATCGTGGAAAATTTCGTGCGGCGACGCGACCCTCCATTCGAGGTCTCTGCCCCAGAACCGCCATCTCACGATCCGGCGGAACTGTACGGCATCGTGTCACCGGATAACAGGCGGCAGTATGACGTCCGGGAGGTAATCGCTCGAATCGTGGACGGCAGCCGCTTCCACGAGTTCAAGGCCCAGTACGGGGAAACCCTGGTCTGCGGCTTTTCGCGCATCTGGGGTTATCCGGTGGGGGTGGTCGCCAACAACGGGGTGCTCTTTTCCGAGAGTGCGCTGAAGGGAAGCCACTTCATCGAGCTATGCAGCCAGAGGGGCATTCCCCTGCTTTTCCTGCAGAACATCACCGGCTTCATGGTGGGCCGGCAATACGAGGCCGGGGGCATTGCCAAAGACGGAGCCAAGATGGTCATGGCCGTTTCCAACGCCGCCGTCCCCAAGTTCACCGTCATCATCGGCAGCTCATTCGGAGCAGGAAACTACGGCATGTGCGGGCGGGCCTACCAGCCGAGGTTCCTCTGGACGTGGCCCAACTCCCGCATATCGGTGATGGGCGGTCAGCAGGCCGCGGAGGTGCTCGCCACCGTCAGGCTGCAACAACTGGAGCGGCAGGGGCGGACGCTGGAAGACGAAGAGCGGGATGCCCTGCAACGGCCCATCCTGGAAAAGTACGAACTGGAGGGCGATCCGTACTACAGCACCGCCCGCCTGTGGGACGACGGCATCATCGACCCGGTAGACACGCGGAATGTGGTGGGCCTGGGAATCGCCGCATCAATCAACGCGCCCTTCCCGGAGCAGAGGCGCGGCGTTTTCCGGATGTGAGAAACAGCCCGATTCTGCTTTATCTCTTGGCCTCGCGCCGGATGTTTGATGATGTTTTCCAAGGTCCTTGTAGCCAATAGAGGCGAAATCGCCGTCAGGATCAACCAGACACTTCGCGCGATGGGCATTTCCCCCGTAGCTGTCTATTCCGGTCCCGACACGGGTGCTCCCCACGTGATGACGGCGGAACAGTCTGTTGCCCTGCCGGGCAGCACTGCGGAGGAGACCTACCTCAGCATCCCCAAAATGGTGCAGGCCGCCGTGGACTGCGGGGCAGATGCCATACACCCCGGCTACGGATTTCTTTCGGAGAACCCGCAGTTCGCCCAGGCGTGCCGGGAAGCGGGCATTGCGTTCATCGGGCCTGCCCCTCAGAGCATGGAGGTCCTGGGCGACAAGCTGCGTTCCAAGGAGATTGCCCTGAGCGCAGGGGTCCCAGTGGTGCCTAATTCTCGCGAGTGCCCACCCGGGGATCCTGCTGCAGGGGAGTTTGTGGAGCGCTGGGGGCTCCCTGTGCTGGTCAAGGCGGCTGCCGGCGGTGGAGGCCGGGGTATGCGCCTAGTCAACAGGCAGAGCGAGCTGAACGGGGAGATGGAGTCGGCCAGCCGTGAGGCGCAGGCAGCCTTCGGTGACGGCCGGGTGTTCCTTGAGAAATTCATCTCCAACCCACGCCACGTGGAATTCCAGGTGTTGGCCGATGGGTTCGGCCACACCATCCATCTCGGTGAGCGGGAGTGCAGCATTCAGCGCCGCCACCAAAAAATTATTGAGGAAACTCCATCGCCCGCACTGTCGGAGGAGCTGCGCCAGCGCATCGGTGACGCGGCGATCGCCGTGGCCCGAGCCGCCGGGTACGTCAATGCCGGAACGGCGGAGTTCCTGCTGGACCCGCATAGCGGCGAGTTCTACTTCCTGGAAATGAACGCCCGCCTCCAGGTGGAGCACCCGGTCACCGAGTCCGTTCTGGGTCTGGATATGGTGGAATGGCAGGTAAGAATCGCCAGCGGAGAACCCCTGACGCTGCAACAGGAGGATATCCAGCCCCGGGGACACGCCATCGAGTGCCGCATCTATGCCGAGGACCCTTACCATGACTTCGTTCCGTCCACCGGCACGCTGCTGCGCTGGCGACCTCCCAGCGGCCCGGGGCTGCGGCTGGACAGCGGTGTTGTCGAAGGTCAAGAGGTGACCATCTACTACGACCCCATGCTGGCCAAGCTGGTAGCCTGGGCGCCCAATCGCGACCTCAGTCTGCGACGAATGGGGGTTGCGCTTTCCCATTTCCAGGTACTGGGGCTGATCAGCAACATCCCGTTGCTGCGCTCGGTGATGGAGCATTCGCAGTTCCGGAGCGGCGAATACGACACAGGCTTTCTTGAGTGGAATCCGGCGGTTACGCGACCTTTCATGGCCGACGAGTCTCGGATGATGGCCCGAGCGCTCGCGGCCTGGGCGTCTCTCAAAACAGCGGGAGCGACGCCTACGGCTGGAACGCGGGACCGCAGGACCCGCATCAGTCCCTGGGAGTCCGGCGGGGACATGAGGCTCCCATGACGCAGGGGCAAGGCGAGATGCGGGAGACGTACCCTGCAACAGGTGAGGCGTACCGCTACCGGATTGAGGAACAAGAGGAACGCATCACCTTTGAGCTGGAGGGCGAGGTCCCGGATGGTTTGCCGCACGCCATTCAACTCAGCGTCGAGTCCCACGAGCTGGGAGAAGGGGTGCTCCGCTCAGAATCGGGCCGAAATCACCCCTTTGCGTGGGCTTGGGCAGGACTGGATTTGCACCTGTGGCTGGATGGCTCACTGTACGTGTTCCAGCGGGCTGAGGGCAGGCGAAGGGGTCGCGATGGTTCAGCAGAAGCGGCCGGCGATATCCGGGCACCAATGCCCGGCGCGGTCCTGGAGGTGCTGGTCGCGGAGGGGGACCGGGTGGAGCGAAACCAGACCGTGCTGGTGATGGAGTCCATGAAGATGGAGTTGCTGATCGCGGCTCCCCGCGACGGGGTCGTAAGGCGGGTCTCAGTGCAGGCGGGGCAGCAGGTGGAGCGCGGCATGCGCTTGCTGGAACTGGCACCAGAGGGTGATGCCGGGGAGTGATTATCGGGGGAGCTCTCCACCAACTTCGCAGTCTACGAGAATGAGATGCGGATCTCCGTTTGTACCTATCCTGTCGCGCTGCCCTGAGTGTCGGAATGCGGTTCCCGAAAGAAGTCGATCCTGCATTCAACTGGACCTTCGATTGCCACTCGATGCGGAGCCCCAGGGCGAATGGTGATATGGCCGGGCGCCGAGATCACTCGCTCCTGCAGAGATTCAAGGTCTATGAATCGAATGCAACCCTCGAATACGTGCAACTCTCCCCAAGTACCTTCGGCTAGTCTGTGCTCCCGTTGAAGGGCATCAGGAATGGTCTCTTGGGTAAAGATTGGTGTGTTGCCGCTCGACACCAGATTGGTTGGTGTTGCACCATCAGCCATTCCTGTTTTCTCCTACCATGATTCCATTCTGCTCCGATTGTAGATTTACCGAAAGATACCGTCCACAGCCACAGCCGAAAATATGGCTGGGCCCACTTTGAAATACGGCAGGGGAAAGCCTCGTCATGACACGTCCCTGAACCAGTTAGGACGAAAATATCCCCTGGGCACGTTTCCCCTCAGACAGAAAACGGCGCCGGACCGCCGGCTACCCCTTGGGTGGTATGCTGGGCAACGACCGTGCGACGTCCTTACCAGGGAGGAGAACAATGGCGGAGATTTACACCCTGGGGGCCGGAACACCCACCCCCACACCGACCCGCTTCGGCAGCTCCCACGTGCTCAAGCTGGGCGATCAACTCCTGATGTTCGATTGTGGACCGGCAACAACCCACAAGCTGGTCCAGGCCGGATTGTTCCCCACCCAAGTAGACTACCTCTTTTTCACCCACCATCACTTCGACCACGACATTGACTATCCCTGCTTCCTCCTCTGCCGCTGGGACCAGAGCATTGGGAAAGAGAACCAGCTCCAGGTATTCGGCCCCGACCTTACGGAGAAAATAACCGAGGGCATCCTGGGCGAAAACGGCTTGTTTGCCCATGACTGGAAGGCGCGGGTCAACCACCCTCTCAGCCAGCAGGTCTTCGTCAACCGCGGCGGCACGCTTCCGCGTCCCGCGCCATCGGTAGCTGCCACCGATGTAGGACCGGGCAGGGTGTTCAGCGGGCCCAGCTGGGAGGTGTCGGCCGCACCCGCCGAGCACGTGCAGCCCTGGCTCGACTCACTGGCCTACCGGGTGGACTCGTCAGAGGGGAGCGTGATATTCACGGGCGACACTCAGCCCTGCGACTCGGTAACCGAGCTGGCTCGCGATGCTGACATGATGCTCTGCATGTGCTGGGACGACCAGGCGGTGATGGACAGCATCGGCGAGGCAGGCGGCCAGTGCGGAACCACGGGCGCGGCTCGCATGGCCCAGGCGGCGGGCGTAAGGAAACTGGTGCTGGTTCATATTGGCCCGCACCTCTCAGCCCACGGGCCAATGGAACAGGGCATCGGCGATGTCAGCCGGATCTATGACGGAGAGGTGGTCTTTTCCGAGGAGCTGATGAGCATTTCGTTGTAGTACCACTCGCGCCAGTCGGCTGATTCCTGCTGACCAGCCGATCCTCCTGCATTGGCCAGAATGCGACGCTCGTCTTGGACCATCTTTGGAAGGCGACAAGGTAAGGGCTGCCAAACGTCGGATGAGGACTGGCAGCTGGCACCAAGGATCCTAAGTAGGGTCCGGGAAATCGTCGAGCAGCCCTCTCCTGACAGCCCAGACCACCAGTTCCTGCTTGGTCTTAATCCCCAGCTTGTTCTGTATCGCATAGACGGCATTACGAATGGTCAGCGGCCTGTTGCCCATATTCTCCGAGATCTCCGAATAGGACATGCCGCGAGCAAACAGCTTGAGTATCTGCTGCTCTCTGGATGTCAGCCTTTCAAGTTCAGGGGAAGTAACCAGTTCTGCTGATGAACGAATCCCTTGAAAGACACGTCGCATAACGTCCCCTGGCATCCGGAATTCACCCCTGGAAACATCGCGTACCGTTGAGAGGAGTTTCTCCTTGCCTGTGAATTTCTGCAGGTAGCCGGTGGCTCCGGCTGCAATAGCATGCACCACGGTATTCTCTTCGGTGGATGCCGTAAGAATGAGTACCTGGGTACCAGGCAGGGCATCCCTTATATCCCGGCAGGCGTCGATACCGTCCTTCCCCGGCATGAGGACGTCCATAATTATCACGTCCGGTGTTACGGTTTGGGCTATTCGGACGGCAGCCTCGCCATCGTCGGCGTGTCCAACGATTTCGAATTCTCCTGTGCGTTCAAGGACCTCCTGCAATCCCTCGCGCATAATTATATGGTCGTCTACCAGCATAATCTTTGTAGGTGGGGTCGAAGACAAAATCTCATCCTCCAGGAGATGTTTCATAGGGAATCAAGCAGGTGATTGCGGTTCCTGTGCCGTGGTTGCCAGTCTTGACCTCGAGCCTGCCGCCCAGGCTTTCGGCGTTGATCCGCATGTTGCGGAATCCATGTCCGCGTTCGGCATAGTTACTGGGGAGTCCAATACCGTCGTCAGAAACAGACAATCGGATAAGGTCGGGTTCAAAGCCCAACGCTATGGTGACCGTGGTGGGGGAGGCGTGCCTGTAGGCATTGGTCATGGCATTGTGGGCGATGGAAAAAAGACTACTCCTGGTCGAAGCCGAAAGGGCTGGCTCCTTACCGTTTACGAGGACGTCTGCGGATATCGATGTGATAGAGGAAAAGGTACCGGCATGAGATTGGAGTACATCAACGAGATCTCGCCCTTCGAATACCAACCCGATATCTATGGGATGTCGCAGTTCCCACAAAGCCGATCTCGACAGGGAGTAAGTTGCAGCCAAACTATCCGAAAGTTTCCTATTGGATTTGTCTGCGAGTTCCATCGCCGTCTCGAGTCCCAACCCAATCATGAATACCGACTGTGCCGTGGTGTCATGGATGACCTGCGACAATTCCACCCGCAATTGGTGCAGCTCACTATCTTTCTCGCGTCTAAATTGACCGATTCTTTTGGCGCGCTCTACGGCCACGATCAAATGAACCAGCGCAACGACCCCGTAAAGGCTCAAGACCCTGATTACGAGAGCCCGCTCGTCCGGGCTACCGAGATCTACGCCGGGCCCAACGTAAACGATGAGCGCCGCGTACACTGCAGCGACAACAGTAGCAGCCACGAAGTTGAGCCAAGAACTGGCGAACAGAACGGCGAACATCGCCAAGACCAAGCAACAGAGGATGAAGTAGTCGCTTTCGAAACGCCCGGAACAAGCGACAACAATTGATATTAACGTCAGATCCAGGGCGCTATGAACCATCAACCAGGGAGGGGCCGTGGGGCGATTGGCGAGGATGCGCAGGTGAAGGAGGCCATTCCCAAGTATGGAAGCGATAATGAAGCCGTTACTCAAAAGATGCAGGCTCGTGCCGAGTTCAACCCTGTAGTTGGCTCCAATCAAGCACACGGCCAGCAAGAGCCACCGCATCCACACTGCGACCCTTGAACCATGACGCAACCCCTCCACATCTGCGGTTTGAAATCGCACCAGTAGAGGTTCCAGGGTCTTTCTTGCTGAGCTCAGCAATTGAAATTCGCCTGTGGTTAAATTCTCATGTGCAGATTATTGAATGCAAGTTAGATGCTAACTGTGCTCCAGTGAATATCTGTTAAATCACCCTGAGGGACTTCGACCGTCTTCTACATTGCACTCGCAACTGTACATTTCCCTTTTCATTTTGCCAACCGTTCTAATGGGATTAATTTGTAACTAGAGAGCAGTTACTTTAATATCTACAGCACATCAATGTGATTGAACCTGGAGCCGGGCAAAATCAACTTCGCATTTATATGTCTAAGCGCAAAGTCAAGGGATCGAAGAAAAGGAATGGATGCGGAATGAATGCCCTGCCGGAAATCTCCAGCCGGCTTCATTGGCAGTTCCGTATGCCACCTTCCACAGTGATCAGGTGAGAAGGCCTATAGGCATCAGCTCTGCCACAGAGAACTACGCAGCAGTTACGAGCAGCAGACTGGAAATCTGTTTGCCACGAGAGAGTTGGAAACCCTCACCCTGGAACAGGACCAAGCCAAAACTATTCGAAATCCGTTCCGATCTTGAGTTAGCCGTCAGGGACGACCCGAATAGCTTAGCCAAAAGAGTGCGAAAAGTGTGCCGAACAAACCGACACCGCACTCAATTTCGGGATAAACCAGTGCCTGGCGGAGCGTACCAGAGGATTCATCAATGGGTCTTACAGGCGAGAATTCCGCATTGTTAAACCATCGTCGAGTACCTTCCTTGATGCGCCCCTTTCGCCCGCAGAACCGGCTATGGCAAGAGAATATCACCATCCTAACGGACCGGTGATCGTCGATCACCCTATGTGCATCTCAAAACTGTACCTTGAAATGGCCCTCCATCTGATGTTCTATTGAACTTTTGCATGAGTTGATTGCACTGCGTACAGATGAATATGTCCGATTTGTAATAGGTATATCAATTATCTGTATCAGTATTAGTTGTCGTAAAGTCAGTTACATTAGATTGTATTATCTACCACAGCCATCATAAGTACCTTTATTAGTACTGCCTCTCTGACTTCTCATAACTGAATTATGACATCTCTCAATATATGGCTTTGAGTCTATCAGTAAGTACGTAAGTAACTCTCGCAAATTTGGACACTACGCCAACCGGGCGGAGTTGTCAACGATAGAGATTCCAGGTGGTCAACAAAGGGAAAAGGGATCACGAGATGGGGCCGACCCTATCGAGCCCCGTCACCACCAGCATCCCGCGCGGATGAAAGGGCCTTACTCACACGCCGCTAGCTAGGATGTACACCACTAATTGCCGATCGCCTGATGTGTACATCGCTTATTGCATATCGTTCCGGTCCCAAGAGAACTTTTGACGGATGTCACCGACTGTCAAAAACAGTACCCTCGAGCCTTGGCTCTCGGGGCGCAGGTCAATATTTGCCGAACCGTCGAGGATCTATCCAAGCGACCCGCCATGTCCTCATCCCCCTAGGGTTACCAACATATCCCTAGACAGGGGTGGTGTCATATCACCGGGAAGAGGCCAAATCACCCCGTCCTCATAATTCTCCCCGTCCTCGGTCCAATTAACAGCAAAGACCTGGCCACCTTGCGGGGGTCCCTTCGGTGGTGTAATCGGCGGAGGTAAATTGGACCACGCGGGCGGGTAATCGCTTACAAACGGCGGTTGCAAATTGGACCGTCTGCCGCCATCCATAAGGGTCGTAGCCGACCCTACGGATGGTGCGACGGATGCACAGCGTGGACGTATATCTGCGGGTTCGCCGGGCAGTGATGGTGAATGGGATGAGCGTTCGGGAGGCTTCCCGGGTGTTCGGTCTGCACCGGGACACGGTGCGCAAGATGCTGGCCTATTCGGCGCCACCGGGTTACCGGCGAAAGGGCCCGCCGCACCGGCCCAAACTCGAGCCCTTCACCGGCGTCATCGACCGCATCCTGGAAGGGGATCTCAGGGTTCCCAAAAAGCAGCGCCACACCGCCAAGCGCATCTTCGAGAGGCTCAGGGACGAGTACGGCTTCGACGGTCAGTACACCATCGTCAAGGACTACGTCCGGGAGCATCGCCGGCAGACCAAGGAGATGTTCGTCCCGTTGTCCCATCCGCCGGGGCACAGCCAGTGCGACTTCGGCGAGGCCCTGGTGGTCATCGGCGGCGTGGAGCAGAAGGCCCACTGCTTCGTCCTCGACCTGCCACACAGCGACGGCTGCTTTGTGAAGGCCTACCCGGCCGAGACCACCGAGGCCTTCCTGGACGGCCACGTCTCGGCGTTCGCCTTCCTGGGTGGAGTCCCGCAGAGCGTCCTGTATGACAATACCAAGCTGGCGGTGGTGAGAATCCTGGGCGATGGCCGGCGACAGCGCACTCGGGCGTTCACCGAACTCCAGTCCCACTACCTGTTCGAGGACCGGTTCGGACGTCCCGGCAAGGGCAATGACAAAGGCAAGGTCGAGGGCCTGGTGGGCTACGCGCGGCGCAATTTTCTGGTGCCGGTGCCCTCCTTCGAGAGCTTTGAGGTGCTCAATGCCTACCTGGAGCGGCGCTGCCTGGGGCGGATGGACGCCAGGCTCCGGGGCTACACGGAAACCATCGGGCAGCGGATGGAGCGGGACTTGGAGGCGCTGCAGCCGTTGCCGGCGGCGCCCTACGATGCCTGTGAGAAGCAGGCGGGCCGGGTGAGTTCGCTGTCGTTGGTCCGGTACAGGACCAACGACTACTCGGTGCCGGTGGCCTACGGGCACCGGGACGTGCTGGTGCGGGGCTATGTGGATCGGGTGGTCATCAGCTGCGGGTCGGAGGTGATCGCCAAGCATCCACGCTCCTACGAGAGAGACGACTTCGTGTACGACCCCATTCACTACCTGCCGCTCTTGGAGCGGAAGACCGGCGCCCTGAACCAGGCCGCTCCACTGCAGGGATGGGACCTGCCCGAGGAGTTCGGCAACCTGCGTCGCCTCCTGGAGTCCCGCATGGGCCGCAGGGGCAAGCGGGAGTACGTGCAGGTGCTCAGGCTGCTGGAGACCTTTTCGATGGGTGAGGTCCACTCTGCGGTGAGGGATGCCCTCCGGCTGGGCGCGGTCAGCTTCGACGCGGTGAAGCACCTGGTGCTGTGCCGGCTGGAGGGCAGGCCGCCCCGCCTCGACCTGGAGCTGTATCCCTACCTGCCCAGGGTGCGGGTATGCACCACCGCCGCCGGGGATTACATGAGCCTTCTTTCAAGGAGTGCAGCATGAGCGGCAAGTCCACTCTGCTCTTGGAGCACCACCTCAAGGAACTCAGGCTGCCCAGCTTTCTCCGGGAATACGGCAAGCTGGCCGCCCAGTGTGCCGCCGAAAATGTGGACCACCCCGAATACCTGCTCCGGCTGGCCGAGCTGGAACTCATCGACCGCCACCAGCGCATGGTGGAGCGGCGGATCCGGTCAGCCCGTTTCCCGGCGGTCAAGAGCTTGGACACCTTCGACTTCCTGGCCATTCCCTCGGTGAACAAGGCAATGGTGATGGAACTGGCCCGCTGCGAGTACACCCTGCGCCGTGAGAACGTCATCGCCGTGGGCAACAGCGGCACCGGCAAGACTCACATAGCCCTCGGTCTGGGCCTGGCCGCCTGCCAGCGGGGTATGTCCGTCGGCTTCACCACCGCCGCAGGCCTGGTGCACGAACTGATGGAGGCCCGGGACGAGAGACGGCTGCTGAATTTACAGAGGCAACTGGCGCGTCTGAACCTGCTGATCATCGACGAACTGGGCTTTGTGCCCCTGTCACGCACCGGAGCGGAACTGCTCTTCGAGGTATTCAGCCAGCGCTACGAGAGGAGCTCCACCCTGGTCACCACCAATCTGCCCTTCGACGAGTGGACCGAGGTATTCGGCTCAGAAAGGCTCACCGGAGCGCTGCTGGACCGGCTCACCCACCACGTGCACATCCTGGAGATGAACGGCGAGAGCTACCGCCTCAAGCACAGCAGGGGGAATGCCGGATCTCAAGCTCCAGACGAACCGGACGACAATTAGCCCGCTCCAACGATCCCTTCATCTGCCTCCAGACCTCTTTACCCCACTAACCACCTGACATTCAGACACTGCTCAGGTGGGCCACTATTCCTCCGCCACAGTGGCCCGATTTCTCAGCGCGGATTAAGCCCACTCTGAACAGTTACCGATTAAAGCGGCGGTTCTGTGCAGAGTGATGTCAGCGTGCTCCAGGAGGAGTGGCGGCTTTCTTTCAGGATGATACAACGCTGCCTGAAGTGGCGTTTTGGACTTATGCTGAGCATGGGCCAACTGGTGGCGTTGTCCCGCGGGTCAACGGAGCGAGGCCGGGGGGAATACGGCCGGTTGCAAGAAGAGATTAGAGCCAGCCCGGTGGTGTACGGGGACGAGGCGGGCTGGCGGGAAGACACGATCGGGGTGCGGCGATGAGAGTAGGTGTTCTGGAGATTCTGCGTCCGGAGAGAAGCAGGCATTGGACCCACTCGGCCTACGCCCACTACTTCGTTAAACAGTACGCCAGCGTCATGCCGCAGGCGGTCAGCGTCTGGTGCCGGCAGATGAGGCACGAGACCTTCTATGCCACTTACTACGGGCAGGGCGACCCCAAGGCCCTATTGCCGGACGATCTGGACGTAGTGTTCATCTCGACTTATACCCAAGCGAGCGCACTGGCCTATGCCCTCGCCCAGCTCTACCGGGTGGACGGCGCCCGCACGGTGATCGGCGGCCCGCACGCCAAGTCTTTTCCGGACGATTGCCGCCGATTCTTCGATGTGGTCGTGCTTGATTGCGACAAGACCCTGGTGGAGGACATCCTGAGACAGGTGCCGAACGGAGAGACGGTAACCAGCGGACGGCAACTCAAGGACCTACCGACCGTCGAGGAACGCATGCCGGAGCTCCAGACCTCGATCTTCTCCGGCGGAAAGCCCTACATATCCAGCACCGTACCGATGCTCGCCAGCATCGGGTGCCCCTACGCCTGCGACTTCTGCATCGATTGGAGCAACCCGTTCGCCTTGCTGCCCTTGGACAGGCTCGAGGCCGACCTGCGGTTCATTTTTGAAAAGCACCCGAAGCTGCTAGTCAGCTTCCACGACCCCAACTTTGCCGTAAAGTTCGACGAGGTGTTCTCGGTCTTGGCGAGGATTCCGCACGGAAACCGTCCCTATTACATCATGGAGAGTTCCTTATCGATCCTACGCGCGTCCCGGCTTGAACAGCTGCGCTCCACCGGGTGCCTCTACTTGGCTCCGGGTGTCGAATCCTGGAGCGCATACTCGAACAAGTCCGGCGTCGGGTCGAAACAGGCTGATCACGTTAAGTTAAATCAGGTAGTCGACCATTTCCGGCTGATCCGCGAGTACGTGCCCGGTATGCAGGCCAATCTGATGTTCGGGCTGGACGGGGACGAAGGAGATGGGCCGGCCGAGTTGACCAAGGAATTCATGTCGCGCGCCCCTTTTGTGTGGCCGACTATCAATATCCCCACTCCATTCGGTGGCACTCCTCTGTTCGACCGGTACCTCGACGAGGAGCGTATCCTGACCTCGATGCCGTTCGCCTTCTACTACGCGCCTCACATCGTCACCACGCTCAAGAACTACGATCCGATCACCTACTACGAGCATCTTGTCGATATGTATTCGCACATGGCATCTCCGCGGGTCGTCATGAAGCGGTTGATAACCACGCCGGGGTATCCGCTCCGCGTGCTCCACGCCCTTCGCTCCCAAGGGGCATGGCGCATCCATAGGGAGTACAAACGCATTCTGCACGTGATGAAGACTGATCGCGACTTCAGAGCCTTTCATGAAGGCAGATCGAAGGCGCTGCCGGAGTACTACCACCGCAAGTTCGAAGCGGCCCTCGGCCCATACGCGGAGCTGCTATCTCGAGAGGACCGTCAGCCGTTGCTGCTGTCTCGTTCGGCTCACGTGTCAAACGCCTAGATCTTAAGGCCAGTAAAGTGAGAAATCTGTTGTTGTCCAGCGATTCGGTCCCCTTAAGTGAAAAGCGAAAATGTCACCCTGATTAGTCCGAGGCCATTAGCGATTCAGCCTGAGCGTCGGCCTTGGTCCGCTCCTTGGCGCTGAGTTTCTTGGTGGGCGGGCTCTCCGCCACGGCGTACTTCTTCGCAGTGTTCTTGGCCATGCCCAGATTTCGGGCGATGGCCCGCAACGATAATCCCTGCTCCCTGGCCAGTTGCACCGCTTCCCAGCGGGCCTGTTGGGTCTGCGTTGGCGTCCGGTGAAGCGAGTGGCGTACTGGTTTCCCCTTAACGGCCCTGCCCTTGACCGCTTCGTCCTTGACCTTGGTCATTTCCTCGTTGGCCGATTCAAGATCAGCCAGGAGCTTCCGCTGGGCCTCGTTCAGGTGGCTGTGGGCTGGGCCACCAGCGACGTTCTGCAGTTCCGCACCGGAGGAACAGGTACTGGCTGCTGCCCACAGCGCCGAGGGCTGATGTAGGCCCGGGACGAAAGACGGCTGCTCAACCCGCAAAGTCAAATGTCCCGGCTCAACCTGCTGATCATCGACGAACTGGGCTTCGTGCCACTGTCCCGCATCGGGGTGGAACTGCTATTCGAGGTGTTCTCACAACGCTACGAGCGGGGCGACATCCTGGTGACCACCAATCTCCCCTTCGACGAATGGACCGAGGTCTTCGGCTCGGAACTCCTCACCGGGGCCCTGCTGGACCGTATCACCCACCACGTGCACATCCTGTAGATAAACGGGGAGAGCTACAGGCTAAAGCGCAGCCGAGAGAACTCCGCATCTCAGACTACGGACGGCTCTGGCGAAAAATAGGCCGCAACGTCAAGTCCGTCTCTTCCCTCTCCCATATCGTCGCCACTTTGCCTGATTTACCGACGTCAGTCGTCAGGTAAGTGGTACACGATTCCTCCGCCACAGTGGCCCAATTTCTCGGCGCCATTGACAGGTGGGAAGGCTAACAGCCAGACGAGGGCCGGGGCCTCCGTCGACGGTCCTCAGTTCGGTGGGGGAGACGTTTTGCATCACTCGTTCAGAACCCCGAATTCTCGTTTGATTTTCCTCATGGGATCCCTGCTAAGAACGAGAATCAGGACTTGATTTTTACCCTTATTGTTGGTTTAAATGTTTAGTATATTGTATTTATAGAAGTTCAGGCCATAGAGGCTAAAGAGCCGGCGGATTTTCAAGCAACCACTATCCTCAGCGCAGACGTTAGCGGATAAAGGGGGACAGGTCTGTTCAGAAACTCCCAATTGACGTGTTCATATGTACGATGTGCAGGAAACCATGACATCTGAACGAGATGTACTGCGGTCCAGGGCAACCCAAGTTGGCGTCCTGATGCGGGCGTATCGCGAGTCATTCTCCTCAGGCCGAGGGCGGCGTGGATTGACTCAAGAGGAACTACTCCGCCTTATGGGTTCAGTGGACGGCGATTATGCCCAGCGATATAGCCACGCTACCGTGTCTCGGTGGGAATCGGGCGGCACTCGGCCTACGTTGCAGCGCCTTCAGGTGTTTGGCAGGGCCCTGGAGCTATCCGACTCGGAGACGGCTGGCCTGGTTCTGCTTGCCGGACTGGCTCCTGATTTCCAAACAGCCATGGAGCAAGTAGGCAGCGGCGGTATTCAGGTCACCGCGGATGATCCGGATTCGCCGGGTTCGTCCGCTGGCCGGGTTTCCCCTGAAACGGCTCCGGGTTCCCCGACGCCGGACCCGCTGTCGATTCTTCGAGGAGCCGTCCGGTTCGCGATATTCAGGAGCCTGGGCCTGGGAGCGTGCGTCGTCGCATTTGGGTTGGGGTTCTCCCAAGCCGGTTGGGACAACACCTGGATGCCGTTGATGTATTTCAGTGTGGTAACAGCTCTCGTACTGGCCCAGGGATTCTTATTACCGGGTCACGAAATAGGTCTAAGGGAATTCTTCTGGGTTTCTATATTTGTGCTGTTGACTACGCCCTTTCTGCAATTCACCCCACTAGGGCTGGATCCCTATAATATCTGCTTGATTACCAATAGATACATGAGCCCCGCTCCATATATGTTGGGCCTCTTAGTAAATGTCGCTCTTGCTTCCGGGGCTGGACTCCTCTTTCATTTACTCTGGGAGTGGCAATACTCCAGCAGAAGGGCAGCGAGCAGTGCAATACGCAGGGCAGCCTGGGTGATATTGCCGCCAATAGGCGTTGTATATACCGTAATAGTTATCATCAGCAACATTTCGGTATCCATTCAACTTGCCATCCTAATGCCTGTGCTGGCGGCCGCATTTGTAATTATGTTAGTGCTGCGCGACCCACAGACCGTACTCAGTGAACGGGACCGCCGGTTTTTATTATCCTCCATAGTGGCTGTAGGCACGGTGTCCAGCGCATTGGGCATTGTAGCGGTTGTTGCGATTTATGTGTCTCCAGAAGTACCTATGGTCTTGCCTGACCACAATCTGCTTCATTCCTGGGAAATCAATTTTTCAATGATGGGTTATTCCCGTGAGGAAGCACTGGACAGGCTAAACCTAGGGTACATGTGGCACGCGATGTGCGTATTCGTCTACATGTTTTTCGTGATTGGAGGGAACGTGTTGGCTGCCATTTTCCGGGGAGGCAACGGAAACGCTGGCAGTAATGCCACAGATGCCGCCGGGCAGATGGCGGGTGGGGGAGGAGCATAATTTTCGCTGGCAGAGAGTCGACCGTAGCATCGTGGCACGCGCAATGGCAGGCATATGCCCAGCGTTTTTTAGATGAGTTGCGCCATTCCTCTAGTTTACCTGTAGTCGTGCCGATGCGACCAACAACAATTGTCGGCCGTCAAAACGTACCCAGTAGTCCGTAATTATATCTTACTCTCCGGTCGCAACGGTTCGACATTGATTTTTCCTACTTTATCAAGTTCGGTCTCTCTCTGTTTTTGCACATCATTCAATATATACTAAATAATACGTTGTGTCCTAACGGGTCTATACAAATCGGGTCCTGTTTTAATATGTCCCGGAAACCGATACCTCAAGAATTAATGTGACGACATGTGTGGTGGGAAACATACAATTGCGAATTTCTACGATCTCAAATACCGGTAACAGGGGGCGGTATATGAATTGAACTCTCCGTTTAAATTGACAGACATCCTTTATATCCGATGAACTGTAGGGACAGGTGCGGGCGCTGGATTTGGTAAACGACACTGATAGCTCTAATAACATCGAGTGAGAGGACGCTGGTATGTCAGGATGACAGCTGAGAGGGAATTAGTTGCGACGGTTCTTGATTAGGTCTGGATGAATACGGCGGAAAGTTAGGTATACTGTCCAAGAGGTAACTATGACGATTGCTGAACCGAGCCGATTCAACCTGACTCCAGAGCTTTCGATATCCCGCATCCTCAATGGCATGTGGCAGGTGTCGGGCGCGCACGGCAGTATCAATCCCGCTGCCGCCATCCGCAACATGTTCCACTACGTAGACGCCGGGTTCACCACCTGGGACCTAGCTGACCACTATGGTCCTGCGGAGGACTTTATAGGAGAGTTCCGGAGTCGCCTGTCGGAATCCCGAGGTGAGGAGGCGCTGTCTGGCATCCAGGCCTTCACGAAGTGGGTGCCAAGGCCCGGGCCCATGACGCGCGAGGTGGTCAAGGGCAACGTCGACATTTCGCGCCGACGCATGGGAATGGAGCGGCTGGACCTGCTGCAGTTCCACTGGTGGGACTATCGCGACGGCCGCTACCTGGATGCCCTGTCGCACCTGGCCGACCTGCGGGATGAGGGCTGGATCAGGGAAGTGGCCCTGACGAACTTCGACACGGAGCGGATGCGTGAAATCGCTGCTCGCAGCATCAGGATCGTGTCGAACCAGGTCCAGTATTCACTGATAGATCGCCGCCCTGAGGTCGCGATGGCCGACTTCTGCCGGGAGCAGGGGAGCTCGCTGCTGGCCTACGGGACAGTGTGCGGGGGGCTACTGACCGACCGCTACCTCGACCGGCCTGAGCCAGCGCGTTCAGAATTAAATACGGCCAGCCTGGGCAAGTACAAGCAGATGGTCGACGCCTGGGGAGGCTGGGAACTGTTCCAGCAGTTGCTGTCTGCTCTGCGCGCCATTGCCGACAAGCACGAGGCCAGCATCGCCAACGTGGCGGTGCGCTACGTGCTGGACCGGCCGACGGTCGCTGGCGTGATCGTGGGTGCCCGACTTGGCGTGGCCGAGCACATCGAAGATAACGCCCGAGTGTTCAGCATCGGACTGGAACAGGGCGATCTGCAGGCCATCGAGGCTGTCCTGTCGCAGTCGCGCGATCTGTACCGGTTGATCGGCGACTGCGGCGACGAATACCGGCGATAGAGGTCGGCTAACCGGTGATTCCACCGGCTTCAGCGAAGGGGCCTGACCCTCAATACAGGGCCACGGAAACCGTTGTTGGTTCGACAAGTTCACCACGAACGGTTTCACAGAGTGCCGCCAGAGACAGGGCGATCCGTCTAGGTTGATCGGCGACTGCGGCGACGAATACCGGCGATAGAGGTCGGCTAACCGGTGATGCCACCGCCTTCAGCGAAGGGGCCTGACCCTCGATACAGGGCCGCGGAAACCGTTGGTGGTTCGACAAGCTCACCACGAATGGTTTCACCCGGCGTGGCCAGGAATCAGGCCTGACAAGCACATCCCGAATGGTTTCATCGAGCGTGGCCAGGAATCTTGCCTGGCAAGCACGTCTCGATCGTTTCCCTGGTTGAGGCTAGGATACCGGCAAGACCGGTTCGGTGCGGTTTTCCGGCAGGGCGACCTCGAATGCGTTCAGGAAAAAGGCAGTCTGCGAATAGTGGCTCATCAAGGCGGTCAGCTCGACCAGGTGCTGCACCCCGAACTGCTCGAGGGCAATCTGAAAAGTCGATGCCGACACCCGGTGGTTGGCGTAGAACTCGTTGCAATAGTTGACGATGGCCTGCTCGTCAGCGGCCATGGGCGGCAGTGGTTCTCGTTCGCGGATGGCGTCGATAATCGCGTCGCTGACGCCTGCCTCGCGAGCGTCGGAAGCGTGGGCGTTCCAGATGTAGGGACAGTCGAAGTTGCGGGCGGTGGCCAGGATGGCCAATTCCCTGATGCGGTTCGAGAAGGTGCTCTCGTAACGCAGGTATGAGGTGAGCCCGGCGCGCCGCCGCGCCAGTTCCGGGCTGTTGACGATAATGGATATGGGCCCGCCGGTGATGGTGCCTCCGGTCTCCTTGGTCAGTTCGTCGAACGCGTCCTGAAATTCCTCGGGAACCATTTCGCGGGTTACTATTGGTACTCTGGCCATGATTTTCCTCGCAGTTCAATATTGATGGATGATTCTATCACCTTGATCTAAAGGAGGTGCCCAAGTGACAGAAGCCAGCACAGGCTTGGTACTCAGAGATACGAACCTGAAGGCAATACCTACATGATTGTCGGCCTGCTATTTCCTCATATTGGTGTCCATTCCTGGAACAAAAATCCGGTACCTCCGAGCAATTCCCCCCCATTTTAGACCATCGCCAAGCTCAGCTCCGGTCCACGGGAAACAGCCACCCGTGACCAACAGCACTTGTTCCGGCTTCAGCAACAGAGACGCTCTTTTTGTGTTGAATCCTGCCTCAGTCCACCAGATCTTAGTGCGGGTGGTGGCGCATTTGCGTGCAGGCGAAAGGCCCTGGGCTTTTAATCCTGGCACCTTTGCACAAGTTGCTCATCTACCCTATGTGCCGACATAGCAGTCTCCTTCCAAAGCTGGTCATTCCGGAACTGGATTCCCACTTTCGCGGGAGTAACGGACACCCGGGCGACGGGCAGCATAAACGGAAACCGGGTATGGCGGGGCGTGGTTCCCCGGTTGAAAGTGTCTTCCTCCGTGGAAGTGGTTACAATCCTCTGAACAGGCACTGAAGAGTATGGAGGAGGCACTCCGATGGCAGTACCGGAAAGCGTAGGCGTCGATGAGGCCCAGGAATACTACGATTCGGCCGACCGCATCCGCATCAAGCCGGGGTGGATGCAGGGTGAAGGTCAGCCGATGCCGGACATCGAGCCGTACCTGTGGCGCTGGTCGCAGGTGGAGCCGCTGGTGATGAGGAGCGGCGATCTGGTGACCCCGGACCGGGACGTTGAGCGGCGCACGCTGCGACTGGCGACCCCCGGCATCGACAGAGGCACGACGCACACCATCACCGCGGCCCTGCAGTTGCTGTTGCCCGGCGAGAACGCACCCGCCCACCGCCATACGCCCACGGCCATCCGGTGGGTGCTGAAAGGGCAGGGGGCCTACACCACCGTGGAGGGGGACAAGTGCTACATGGAGCCCGGCGACTTGGTCCTGACCCCCTCGTGGACGTGGCATGACCACAACAACGAGGGCGCGGAGCCGATGATCTGGCTGGACGGGCTGGACGTTCCGCTGGTGCGCTACCTCCGGGCGAACTTTTACGAGGCTTACCCCGAGGACCAGCAACCGATCGTCGGGGTGGCCGAGTCGGAGCGCAAGTTTGCCTCGGGCTCGCTGCGTCCGGCGTGGGAGACCCCCAATGCGCCTTACTCCCCCCTGTGGCACTACAAGTGGGACAAGACCTGGGAGGCCCTGCAGAGCCTGGCCGAGGTCGATGCCAGCCCATTCGATGATGTGGCCATGGAGTTCAGCGACCCGGTCACGGGCGGGCCGGTGCTGCGGTCGATGACCTGCTGGGCGCAGCTGATACGTCCCGGTATCCGAACGCAGGCTCACAGGCAGACGAGTTGCGCCGTTTACCAGGTGTACAAGGGCGAGGGCTACAGCGTCATCGACGGGCAGAGGTTCGACTGGAACGAGGGCGACTTCTTCGTCGTGCCGCCGTGGGCCTGGCACGAACACGCCAACGACTCCGGCAAGGAGGCCGTGCTGTTCTCAATCCAAGACATCCCGGTGATGAAAGACCTGGCACTGTACCGCGAAGAGCCGTTGATGGAGAATGCCGGGCACCAGGAGGTCACCAGCCGGTTCACGGGGTAGGGGCGCCGTGCGAGAGTGGCCGGGCGGCCAAAAGTGCAATGCCTGCATTTTTCGGGGGCCACCACAAATCGCTTTAAAAGCTGAAGGCGCGCGTGGCTGTGCGACTCTTAACTGTTTGCCGATGGCCGCGATGGTCGGATGTCTGCTGACCGGTCTGTTGTCGGCACGTAACTTACGGCAGTGATGCCTTCCGTTCGTGGTTCGACAAGCTCACCATGAACGGACTTGGCGCCGAACTATTTTTCATCGAACGGACTTGGCGTCGAGCGATAAGGGCATTATAGACGAGCCTGTTGCTTGCGGGAGAGATGGTGACAGGTCCTCAGGAAAACAGGGGGAGGACTTTCTCGCCTAGCAGGCGCATGGACCTCTGGACTTTGTTGGTGTCCATCTCGCCGGTGTTGAGCTTGAACATAAGGTTGCGGACGCCGATGTCTCGCATCTCGGCGACCTGGTCGGCCACCTGAGACGGGGTTCCGATTATGAACGAGTGGTCAAAACTCTCACCTGCAGGGACCGGTGCGTTGGGGTCTGGGGGAGGTAGGCCGCCGGGATTGTAGAGCTCGCGGGCGTGCCGGAAGTGGTAACGCTCCCGCTGGAATCCGGCCTCGGCGATCTCGCGGGCCTCATCGTAGCTCTCGGCGACGAACAGGTCGCGGGAGGCCCAGCACTGGTCGAAGGCGGCCTCAGTCTGTTCCTCAGTGAACCCGGAGTCCAGCATGGTGGCTTGGAACCGCTCGAGGCGGGACTGCAGGTTAGGCAGTGCCTGTATGCCAATCATCACAGGCCGGCCAATCTCGGCCATGCGGATGGTGGAGGCCTCGCTGATGCAGGCGCGGACCAGCGGCGGGTGAGGCTGCTGGTAGGGGCGCGGGCGCAACTCGGGGAACTCTAGGTTCCAGTGCTCGCCCTGGTGCTTGAGGTCCTTACCGGTCCAGGCGGCAACCATCAGGTCTTCGGCCTCGTCGAGACGGGCAAGGCCGTCCTCCATGGTGATGCCGAAACCGATGTACTCGTAGTGGTTGTAGGCGGAGCCGCGTCCGGTGCCGACGATGAGGCGCCCGTGGCTGAGGTTGTCCAAAAGGGCCGTCTGCACGGCCAGGCGGACGGGGTGGTGGAAGGCAAGCTCGACCACGGCGAAGCCGATCTTCAGCCGCTGGGTGCGGGCGGCAACGGCGGCTCCCAGTACCAGCGGATCTGCGTGGGCTGCGGCGCCGTCAAAATGGTGCTCGGTGAGCCAC
The DNA here is from genome assembly GCA_965219395.1 of Dehalococcoidia bacterium. Lineage (GTDB taxonomy): Bacteria > Chloroflexota > Dehalococcoidia > Lucifugimonadales > UBA3495 > VXOI01. The sequence continues at coordinate 908,411 of CBDCNN010000002.1, read as the reverse complement.
ACCGAATGCATGCCGATCTCCTCGGCCAGGAGAATCTCCTCGAGGGTGCTGTCGATGACTGCCGAGTCATTCCCGGCTTCGTGGCTTACGGGGAAAACAAAGGAGCCGAAACGCATAGTTGCCTCTAGTTTGTATCGGGATCACGGGTCCACGGAGATTATAGACCAGAGCCGATGGGAGCGCGCTACGGGGATAATGTGTCGGAACTGTGATTTGTTTGATTAAGGGATTTCGCTGATTTCTTGCTTTGGCCTTCGCAGGCCCAGCTGACGTTACGAGCCTCTCGATAGCAGTTCGCGCTGGACGACTTCACCCCCACCCCAGCCCTCCCCCTCAGGGGGAGGGAGTTTATGACATCACGGAATTCGACGGGTGCCGCTATTTGCCGTTGCGGATGAAGTCGCAGACTCGCTCTGCGATCATGATGATGGTGGCGTTGGTGTTGGCGCGTACGATGTCGGGCATAACCGAGGCGTCGGCCACGCGCAGCGCCTCGAGGCCGTGGACGTTGCAGTACTGGTCGACGACGGCTAGCGGGTCAGACGCGGGGCCCATCTTGCAGGTGACCGACGTGTGCCCCGCGATGCCTGCGTTCTGTTGCAACCATTGGTCCAGCGAGTCGTCGGTGGCCAGATTGTCGTCGGTGGGGGACAGGCGTTCGGCCAGCAGGCCGTCAAAAGCGACGTGGTCGAAAATGGCGACGGTCCGGCGCACTGCGTCGCGGTAGCGGGGCAGATCCCCGGGATCAGTCAGGAATCGGAAATCGAGATGCGGCTGGACGGAGACGTCAGCGGAGGTGAGGGTCAGGACGCCCTCACTGAGGGGGTACTCGAGGCGGCAGCCGAAACGGATATCGGGAGGAGTGGGACTCGCCGGGTAGGACGTGGTGGGCTGCACCTGGATGTCGTTGCGTTCCGATGAGCCGCTAGCGGTAAAGCGCAGTCCGACCTGGTTGCGAGGCATGTCGGGGGTAAGGTGGTGATCGGGATGGGAACGGAAGACGATGGAGACCGACGGATGGTTCTTCATGCTGCGCCCGACCCCCGGCAGGTCGTGGACCGGGGCGATGCCGTGAGGCGTCAGTTCGTCCGCAGGGCCAACGCCGGATAGCAGCAGCAGGTGCGGAGAGTGGATGGCTCCGGCGGTGAGAATGATCTCGCCGCCCTCGACGGAAAATGACTCGCCGCCACTCTCGACCTCCACGCCGGTGGCGCGTTTCCCGTCGAACAGGATTCGGCGGGCCAGGACGTTGGGGCGGATGGTGAGATTGAGGCGGTGGCGGCAGGCGTCGAGGTAAGTGATGGAGGTGCTCATACGCACGCCACCGGGATTGTTGAGGGGCATTGCGCCGACACCGGTGGCGTCGGGGTGGTTCATGTCCGGGTCGTCGGGGAATCCGGCGTCGAGGCAGGCCTGGTAGAAGGCCGCATGCAGGGGAAGCCAGTCCTCGCGCTGATGGCGCCAGACGGGGATGGGGCCGTCGGTGCCGTGAAAGTCGTCGCGGATATCGGCGTCTGATTCCAGCCTGCGGAAATAGGGCAGGGTCTCCCGGTAGCTCCACTCGGCGTTGCCAGCGGCGGCCCAACCGTCGAAGTCCTCGGGGGCTCCGCGCAGCAGGATCTGGTGGTTGATGGCGCTGCTGCCCCCGGTCACCTTGCCGCGGGCCAGGTGGGCCTGGCGCGGCTGCTGGGGGGTGGACTGACCGACTAGGGACCAGTTGTAGGCCGCGCCCTCCTCCGACGCGGCCTGGAGCATGTCGTACTTGAGCTGGTCGGGCAACTGTTCCAGCGGGTAGTCCGGACCGGCCTCAAGGAGCAAAACCGAGCGCCCGGGATCTTCGCTCAGGCGGTTGGCGAGGACGCAGCCAGCCGACCCGGCGCCAACTATGATGACGTCGTACTTCATTCCAACAATGAGCCTCCCGGCAGGGTCTTGCGATGGTTGCCTGCGGGTCACCGAGTCCACCAGCGATGAGCCTGTAGAACCGTGGACGAGCGGCCCTTCGACCAGCTCAGGGCCAACGGGCAGATCATGCACGGACGGCCCCACGGCGACCTCAGGGCCAACGGGCAAGTCATGAAGGACGGCCCTTCGACAGGCTCAGGGCCAACGGGCCGGGCGCCAACCGAAAGGCGGCACAGCCACAGTGCGACTCTTGACCAGGCTATGTCTCGATTTGGTACACACGGACCGCCGTGTCATGGAGCATGGCGGCCCGCTCGCTGGGGCTGTAGCCAGCCGAGAGTCTCTTGAATGCGTTGTACATGACGTTGTAGGAGAAGGAGACTTTGTCGGGCGGGAAGTTGCTCTCGAACATGCAGCGGTCAGGACCGAACTGCTCGATGGCGTAGTTCATCCAGGGGGCCATGCCCTCGGCCAGCTCCTCGGAACCGATGGGGATGGTGCGGTGCGGCCAGTCGAATCCCCAGCGGGGCATGCCCATGCCGCCCAGCTTGCAGGTGACGTTCTCGTTCTGGGCCACCGCGGCAATACTCTCACGCCAAGCGGGGATGATTTCGTCGTCCTTACCGGCGTAAATGCCCGTTCGGCTGACCCCGCCGAGGTGGTTGAGTATGATCGACACCTCGGGCACGGCCCTGGCAAATTCGGCCACCTCGTTGAGCTGCGGAAAGGCCGGCATGATGTCCAGCGACAGGCCCATGCGGGCGAGGACGCGGGCGCCGGTGCGGAACGTCTCGTTGGCGAGGATGCCGGGGGTCTCGCGGTTGTCGATCCCCGGGTCAGGGCTCCAGGTCACGTTGTGGCGAATGCCCTTGAAGCGGTTGGGGCTGGCGGCCTGGAGGGCCTCCAGCACACGGGCAACATCATCACCGAGCTTGAGGTCTGCGGCGCCGACGATGGTTGCAGCGGCCCTGGCCTCGCCGTAGACACCGCTGGCACTGGCAGCAGCGAGGCCCTGCACGAACTCCACCTCGCCGACGGACTTCAGCTCCTCGGGGCCAGAGGCGCGATACATGGAGCGGGCCTCCAGGAATACCGTGGAGCGCACGTTGTGGCCGGAGTCTAGGTCTCCCATGAGCTCGTGGAGCAGGTACCGCTGGTAGGGGATGCTTATCAGACGCCGGTCCCAGAAATGGTGGTGCGGATCGCAGAGCGGGATCTCCGGTTCAAGCGCCGGCTCCTGGGTCAGGGCCAGCCAATCGTTGTTTCCAAATGGCATGTCATCCCTCCAATACCGGATAGAGGATGAGGAATAATACCACTTTGCGGGGCGCTATTCGCCAAAATCCGTCGCGACCGCGTGTAGACTGCCGAGTGCGGTATCTGGACAATTCAGGTTTGGAGTAACAGGGCCTGCCGGAGCAGGCTCATCTTTGGACCGCCGGAAATGTATGTGGAACTGGGCCGTTTCCCTTCGCAACAGGGACTTCAGGCTGCTCTGGGCGTCGACGGTGCTCTACTCCCTGGCGACCGGTATGGAGCAGGTGTCGGTCGGGTGGCTCATATTCGAGCTGACCGGTTCAGAGCTGATGGTGGGCGTTGGGGCAGCGGCACGGATGCTGCCTTTCTTCCTGCTGGGCTTGCTGTCCGGCGCGATCGCGGACAAGTGGGAGCGTCGGCTGCTGCTGCAGATAGGGACCCTCGGCGCGTCGGCCGTGGCCCTGCTGATGGCGGTGCTGCTCCTGGGGGGTCTGGCGGACGTTTGGGTCGTGATTGCACTGGTCCTGGCCCTGGGGGGAACCTTCGCCTTTGTGCTCACCGTACGGCAGACCTACACCTACGACATCGTCGGCCAGGAATACGCACTGAACGGGCTGGCGTTGAGCGCGATGGCCATGCAGGGAGGCGGCATAGCCGGATCCCTGGCCTCAGGGGCGGTGATCGAAGTGGCTGGCCCCGGCTGGCAATTCGGCGCGTCCGCTCTGTGCTACCTGGGCTCCGCCTTGGCGACACTGTCGATCGGAAATCCCGGAGTCTCGACCCGGCCGGCCACCTCGGTTATCAGGAACCTGACCGGCTACATCAGTCTGCTGCGCAATTACCGGCTGCTGCTGGCGCTGATGGTGCTGACGGCGGCGACGGAGATCCTGGGGTTCACACACATGACGCTGCTCCCGGTGTTCGCAAAGGAGGTGCTTAGCGTTGGGCCGACGGGTCTGGGGATCATGACAGCGGGGCGACAGGCGGGCGGATTGATCGGGCTGTGGCTGCTGGCCGGGCTGGGCAATCTCAGGAAGAAGGGACTGATGATGTTCGCGACGGCCCTGGGATTCGGGCTGGGCCTGATGGCATTCTCGCTGTCGGGGAACATTTACTCGTTCCTTGGCGTGCTCCTGTTCGTGAATGCCTGCGCCATGGCGGTCGATACGTTGTACAAGACCCTGATGCAGGACCTGGTTTCGGACGAGGAACGGGGACGGGCCATGGGGTCGTGGGTGCTGAGCATCGGCTTTGCTCCGGTGGGTCACGTTGGGATCGGAGCGCTGGCGGGGGCCGTGGGGGCGCCTCGAGCGTTGCTGATCAACGGGGCCGCGCTGGCCGCCATCAGCGTGGTGTCGGCGCTGGCGCTGCCGCGAATCAGGCGGCTGGACTGATCACAATGTCCGGCGTTTGTGCATCCTGAAAGTGCGCGACCGTCAGGGCGCTCATCCGTAACCGCTCCCACATACGTATGCTTCAGAGGATAGCCGGGTTACAAAAAGGAGCCACACTGGTCTTGGTATCGCGAGAGGCGGGCTGAGCGAATTGGCAAACGAGTATCACAACGTGGTCATCGTTGGCGGCGGGCCGGGCGGACTGGCTGTGTCCCAGCAGTTCGGGACGCGCGGCGTATCCAACGTTGTGCTTGAACGGGGCGACTGCGCGGGCTGGATGTGGCATCACGTCTACGACAGCCTGAGACTGCACACTGGCAGGCATCTCAGCTCGCTGCCCGGGAGGTCTTTCCCCGGCGGGACGCCCCTGTTCCCAACCCGTTCAGACCTAGTCGAATACCTAGCGGACTATGCAGACACGTTTCGACTGCCGGTGAGAACGGGCGTGGAAGCGACCGGGCTGAGGAGGGTGAACGGCGGCTGGGCGGTTGATGCGGGTACCGACGTGTTCCGGTCTATGGCTGTTGTCGTTGCCACGGGGATTATGTCGTCGTCGGCTACGCCACATTTCGAGGGCCTCTCCTCGTACTCGGGGCGGGTGCTGCACAGTTCCAAGTACAGGCGGCCGGAGGCGGACCTGGGACATTCCATACTTGTGGTGGGAATCGGGAACTCGGGGGCGGAAATCGGCTCGGAACTGGCCAGTGCGGGCAGGGAGGTCACACTGTCCGTGCGGTCGGGCGGCAACGTGATTCCGAGGAGCGTTGCGGGGGTGCCCTCGCAGTACCTGGGATGGTCGATGGGGTGGCTTCCGGCGGACGTGCAGCGGTGGGTGGTACGCGGCACGGGGGCGATTGGCGGTCTGATGAGGCGAGGGCCGCCTGGGTTGCCGAGGAAGAGGGTCGTGAATCCCTGTGTTGACCAGCCCGTGATCGGCAAATCGATTCTTGAACACATCGAGGCGGGCCGCGTGCGGGTAGTGCCGGGCATCGAGGAGTTAGGTGAAAACTGCGTCCGGCTAGCCGATGGAACAGAGTGGCGCGGCGACACGGTGATCCTGGCCACGGGATACCGTCCCGCGATGGACTGGATGGGAGATTACGCCGACCGGGACGAGTGCGACTTTGCGCGCAGGAGGGACCGGGTTCGGAGTACCCGTCACCCGGAACTGTATTTCGTCGGGCACAACTACGACGGCAGGGGAGGGCTGTACAACCTTCGGATCGACGCGCAGCGGATAGCGCGGTTGATTTCGCGGGCTCATCGCCAGTGGTAGTCAGCGAAGGCCCAGAGGGAGACTGCGAGGACCATGTGGAACCATATGGGGATAGTACGGCGGAACCACCGTAATTCGGGCCGGAGCCACATGGTCACGACGTAGCGGACGGGCATCGAACCAAAGTAGATCCACGACAGGATGGCGAGGTAGCGGGCGGCGTGGCTCCACCAGTCTGCGGCGAACAGGCCACTGTCGCGGAAGATGTCGACTGTTATCCAGACCACTATGGCCAAGAGGGCGAGCTGCGACGGCAGAAGGTAGCGGTAGGTCATCAGGCCGGAGTACCAATGCTCGTTGGCCGGGAGCCATCGAGGGGCGCGCCAGACGACGATAACCTGGCCCAGAACGCGCAGGGCGAACAGCAGCGTACAGACGGTGAGGATGATGGAGTGGTATGACATGATTCCGTGCGGTCGATTGTATTCGGGCAACAGGTCGACGTCAGCGGCCAGTGTCGAGTTCGCAAAACTTGGGATGCCCAGCAAATCCTAGCCCAAGCCGGAGCGGGTTGGGGCGCCCTCAGAGACCCTGACCTTCACCACATCAATGCCGTTGTATTTCTGGTGGCGCACAGACTCGGCGTAATGTCGCAACACACGTAGGTGCCCATGACGACCAGCAAGTAGGCGCCCATCACCGGGGCGGGAATTATGAGCAGAGTTGAAGTCAGCTTGGGCGAGAATGCCAAGGCCACCAGCATCGCTCCGGCGATGTAACCGACATTCCGGCTGGCCACGCCGGTCAGGTTGACCAAGGCCCCGCTGGTGGCGGAATTTATGGTGGGGGGGGAACCCGCGATGCCGCTGAGCAGCACACCGGCGCCGTTGGCGTACAGGGACCCCTGGACCAGGCGGTAGTCGGTGGCCCGAGGTTCTCGCCGCGAAATCCTTTGCACCACGACGCTGTCGCCCATGCTTTTGACGCCGTTTATCAATACGACAATGACCACCATAGGCAGCAGGGCGAAGAAAGCGTCAACCTGCGGTGTCTCGAAGTCGGGGAACCAGGCGCCTGGAATGCCCACCCACGGAGCGTCCAACACCCGATGAAAGTCATACAAACCAAAGGGTATGGCGACGAAGGCACCAGCCCCGATGGCGAACAGCGGTGCCCAGAGACGCCATCCGCAGGTCAAGCGCAAACCCAGCACAGCCAGAACGCCAAGGGTCGTGACTGCAACTACGGCTCCAGAGACAGTCGAGGCGTCATCGGGAAGGGCGATAACTCTGCCAGCGGCTATGGGGATGACGGTCGCGGCGAGCAGCAAGAGGGCGGTGCCGGTGACCACCGGCGTTATGATCCGGCGCAACAGCGGCAGCCAGGTGGCGAGGCCGAACTGGGCAAGGCCACCTCATATGACCAAGGCGGAGAGCAGTCCTGGACCGCCGGCCTTCAGGGCAGGAACGCCAACGATGATGAGAGACACGCTGGCAGCCGTCAGGAGCACATGGCCTGTGCCGAGTCGCCAGACCCGTCCGGCCTGGAGCGCGGCAATAACGCCGCAGATAAGGAACGTGGCGAAAGCGGCCCAAGTAAGGTAGCTGTCGGACTGGCCCGCCGCCAGTGCAGTGGTGGTAATTGCCGTGACCATGGGGGTCAGAACCAGCAACACGCCCTGGAATCCCGCGACCGCCGATACGTAGAGCGGGCATCGTTCGTCAGGCTCGTACCTGACTTGGTCGTTTCTCTGATCCGTAGCCAACACGCCTCAAAAAAAGGGCCGACGCCCAATGGACGTCAACCCCTGTGCCAGATTTTGTGTCTAAAGACCGGCGTAGGTTATGAAATCTTTTCCAGTTATGCCTCACGGTCAATTTCGGCTGCATAAACGACCTAATTCTGAAGGAGCCGGACCGACGAATTACATCCTCCCCAAAGCGCCTTCGCCCCAACCAAGAGCGCCAGTTCCTCCCCCAATCCGCCGGTCCAGCCCCAGTGAGGAGTACAGAAAATGGTAATTAGAATAATGTGGGCAAAGACGCTCGAACTACGAGAGGGACTCTACACCCTTTTGATAAACAAGGTATGAAAATACCACATGGAATCGTGAATACTTTGTGGAGAAATTATGTAAAGAAAGCCAGCGAGGGACACGAGATCTGATCGGGACCCTACTGCCTGGCTCTCGGTGACACCATCAATCCATTGGACAGGGACTGAATGCAAAGAGAACAGTTCCGCTCAGACTGTCGCAGCTCTGCGGATCTGTTCTCTTAGCATGGACCGCAATGGCAGAGGGATTTGCCGAAGGGAGGCTCCCTAGCGCCTAGTAGGTCAGGGCTGTCGCCGTACCCTCGGGCAGGTCAACATCAAGGGCCTGCAGGCAGTGGGCAAGGGTGTGGTAGTAGCCGCTGACCACCAGAACGTCAACGGCGCCGGCGTTGCCCACCAGCGCCCGCATTGCCTCGAAAGTGGCGTCGGAGATGCGGTGCTGGCGCAGGAGCTCCAAGACGAACTGCACCACTGTCGCATCGTCGGCGTCGAAGCCGGCGGGGGCCCGGTACTCGCGTATGGCGGCAATGGTCTCGTCAGACAGCCCGGCCTCCCTCGCAGCCGCCTGGTTAACCGTCCAGACGTAGTGTCCGCAGGCTTCGCGGGCAGCAGTCAGCACGGCCAGCGCCTTGATCCGGGCGGGAAGGGGCGTCTCGTAGCGGGCATAGCCGCCCAGCCCGGCCATTGCACCGGCGGCCTGCGGGTTGTTCAGAATCGCGGCGTAGTTGCGGGCCACGCCGCCACGGGAGGTCTCAATTTCGTCCCAGATGGCCTGCCCTGCGGCGTCCATTCCCTCTCGGCTGGTATAGGGTACTCTGGTCATTTCGGCTCTCCTCAGTCGAGTTTTCTCTTCCCAAAGTTGAAGGGGATATGCAGGTCCCAGATTTCCGGATGTCTCGCCAATAATAGCGTAGGGGCGCACAGCCGTGCGCCCCTACTGATACTTCCGGAGCAGCTGCCCTGTGGCTTTAGTCGGCGGCCTGCGCGATACCGGAGGGCTCGCCGTTCTTCTCCCAGAGGCCCTCCAGGATGACGTCCGGGGACATCGGCAGCTTGTTCATCCGCACGCCGACCGCGTGGTAGATGGCGTTGGCGACAGCGGCCATGGGAGGCACTATCGGCACCTCACCGACGCCACGGACGCCGTAGGGATGGCCGGGGTTGGCAATCTCGACAATCACGGTGCCAATCATCGGCAGGTCGAGGCTGGTCGGCATCCGGTAGTCCAGGAAGGACGAGTTTTCCATGCGGCCATCGGCGTTGAACCGGTACTCCTCGTTGAGCGCCCAGCCGATGCCCTGGACGACGCCGCCCTGAATCTGGCCCTCGACGTAGCTGGGGTGAATGGCCTTGCCCACATCCTGGATCGCAGTAAAGTCCAGGATGGTGACCTTGCCGGTGTCGGGGTCGACTTCCACGTCCACGATATGGGTGGCGAACGCACCGCCCGCGCCCCGGGGGTCAACGCTGACCTGGGCTGAGATGGGGCCACCGGTGCGGTTCAGCTGGCCTGCGAGTTCCTTGAAGTTCAGCTTCAGTTCCTGGTCGGAGGTGTGCTGGAACACGCCGTCCACCAGGTCGACGTCCGCGACGTCCACATCCCAGATACCGGCGGCCCGTTCGATCATCTTCTGCTTGATTTCCTGGGCGCACTCGTAGGCGGCCCAGCCGGTGGCGAAGGTGGTGCGGCTCCCGCCGGTGAGGAAGGTGTAGCCCACCGAGTCGGTGTCGCCCACGCTGGGATCAACGTCCTCGGCGGGGATGCCCAGCACCTCGGCGGCCTGCATTGCAATGGACGCGCGGGTGCCGCCGATGTCCGTGGAGCCTTCCACCAGTGAGATGGTGCCATCGGCCTGTACGCTGATAGCTGCGCTGGACTGCAGGCCGATATTGAACCAGAACCCCGACGCGACGCCGCGTCCGCGGTTGGAGCCCTCCAGCGGACGCTGGTATTGCTCCGACTCGCGGGCGGCCTCCAACTGCTCGACGTTCCCGACCACGGGGAAGACCGGTCCGTCCACGCGGCGGGTGCCCTCCTTGGAGGCGTTGCGGAGGCGGAATTCGATGGGGTCTATCCCCAGCTTCTCAGCCAGCTCGTCCACGACCGTCTCGCCGGCGAAGGCGGCGATGGGAGCGCCAGGAGCGCGGTAGGCCGCGACCGGAGGCTTGTTGGCGACAACGTCGTAGCCGTCGACACGGCAATGTTCAATGTCGTAGCAGGCGAACATGCACTGCGCGCCAGCGGTCACCGGGGAGCCGGGGAAGGCACCGGCGTCGAAGGCAAGCATTGCCTCGGCGGCCACTATCTTTCCGTCGTTGGTGGCACCCATCTTGACGTGCATGTAGGAGCCGGAGGTGGGGCCGGTGGCCTCAAAGACCTCGGCGCGGCTCATGGCCGACTTGACCGGCACACCCGCCTTCCTCGAGAGGAGGGCAGTGAGCGGCTCGAGGTAAATGGGAATCTTGCCACCGAATCCGCCTCCGATTTCCATGGGCACGACCTTGACCTTGGAAACGGGCAAGTCCAGGACTCCGGCGAGGGCGTCCCGGGTGGTAAATGCGCCCTGGGTGCTGGTCCAGATGGTCAGTTCGCCGTTGGTGTTCCAGAATGCCGCTCCGTTCTGGGGCTCGATGTAGCCCTGGTGTACGGTTGCGGTGGAGTATTCCTTTTCGACGATAACGTCGGCGGCAGCGAAGCCCTGTTCGAGGTCGCCCTGCTCGTAGCGGAAGTGGGTGGCGATGTTGCTGTGCTTGTCGGTTTCCTCACCCAATTCGTTGGTGGTCTGCCCATCGTGCAGGAGCTCGGCGTCTTCGGCCATTGCCTGGCGGACCTCGGTGGCCGCCTTCAGCACTTCGAAGTCCACTTCGATGAGGGCGAGAGCCTGCTCGGCCTGGTGGGCACTCACGGCAGCGACCGCGGCTACGGGGTGGCCCTTGTAGAGCGCCTTGTCTTTGGCCATCACCTTGAGGGCGGCTGCACTGTCGGTGGGGACATCCTTGCCGGTGATGACAGCGCGGACACCGGGAGCGGCCTCGGCCTTGCTGGTGTCGATGGACCTTATGCGAGCGTGGGCGTGAGGACTGCGCAGGACCTTGGCAAAGAGAGTCCCTGCCGCGTCGAAGTCTGCGCCGTACTTGGCCCGACCAGTGACTTTGTCGGTGCCGTCGTGCCGCACCGGCCGTGTTCCAACGACCTTGTAATCGGTGTTTGACAGGACGATATTGGATGCCATTTGAATCCACCTCACGGGGAGTTTCGATAGCGAATTCTGATAGCCGAAAAGGGCCCAAATACAGGGCCCCTATAAGCAACGGGATTGTACCACAAGGGAGGCGAGGGAGTGTTAGAATACCCGCAGCCCTTTGCCTGCCTGGAGAGTGATATGGATTTCAGTGAACTGAGAGACATTGAATTACGGGAAGCCTGGCCTAACGAAAACGCCGACTTTACTCCCTGGTTGGAGGACAACCTTCAGAGGCTTTCGAGGGTGATCGGCATCGCCATAGAACCCGACGACAGCCAGGTTTCAGTAGACGGATTCACTGCCGACGTTCTGGCCGTTTTTCCTGTCAACGGCAGCCGGGTGGTGGTTGAGAACCAGTTGGACAACACCGATCACTCCCACCTGGGCCAGATAATGAGCAACCTCGCCAGACTGGAGGCCCAGTCGGCCATCTGGATCGCCCGTGATTTTCAACCGGCGCACCTGGCGGCCATTCGCTGGCTGAACATCAATACGCCGGGGGATTTCTCCTTCTTCGCGGTCCGGGTCCGGGCAGTACGCATAGGGGAATTTCCAGCACCTATCGCACCGGTTTTCGAGGTGGTGGAGAAGCCGCACGACTGGGACCGGCGGGTGCAGGCGCTGAACCGCGCACCCTACGGCAGCGGCGGCATCAACGACCGACTGAACCGGTTGCGCCGGAAGCGCAGCGATTTCTGGAGAGCGTACGCGGAACAGCATCCCGGAGACGTACATTTTTCGGAAGACCATTCCCACAGCAACGTATATCACCGCCTGGGCGGAGCGATGATTTCCCAGTACATCTCGGACGGGAACGTGGGGATCTTCCTTGTGGAGCACAGCCGGGCCTACGACCTCGAGGGCGTTCGGGCCGTCTCCATGTACAAGGAGGGCCTGCAGCTCAACCTCGGAGATTCCTCGGAGTCGCTGGCCATCGACACCAACAACCGCGACAACTGGCCTGACATGATCGATTGGCTGCACGGCAAGCTGTCGGAATACAGACGGGTAATCGAAAGGTACTCCACCGGTTCAGTGGACGAAGTCCCCGAATTCGAACCGGCGGAGTTTGAGTAGGCAGGAAGCGCCAATGGAGGGGTCCATGCAGCCGTTGTCCGGTATCCGAGTCCTGAGCGTCACTGTCTACCTGGCCGGGCCGTTCGCTGCAATGAGCCTGGCCCGGCTTGGCGCCGAGGTCATCAAGGTCGAAATCCCCGGCCGGGGCGACCCGGTGCGGGGCAATGGCCCCTTCGCCGGTCCGGAGGGCACTCACAACCTTCGCAATTCCGACGAAGACATCTCCACACGCTTTCTCAAACGTACCCAGGGAGTGAAGAGCGTCACCCTGGACCTGAAGACCGAACGTGGCAGGGAGCTGTTCCTGGAGTTGGCCAAGCAGAGCGACGTGGTGCTGGAGAATCTGGCCCCCGGATCGCTACGCCGGGCCGGACTGGGATACGAGGAGGTGGCTGCGGTAAACCCCGGTATCGTCTACGCCTCCATCTCGGGATACGGGCAGACCGGGCCGTACAAAGAGAAACCGGCCCACGATCCCCAGATACAGGGCATGAGCGGCTTGATGGACATCAACGGCGATGCGGAGGGCCCGCCCACCAAGGTCGGCTTTTACATCGGTGACCTGGTGACGCCCATGTTTGCCTGCTATTCGATCCTGGCCGCATTGCGGGAGAAGGACAAGACGGGCAAGGGGCAGTACCTTGACGTCTCCATGATGGATACGCTGGTGTCCCTGATGTTCATGGAGAACCTAGAGGAGAGCATAGAGGCCGGTCTGCCTCTGCGCACCGGCAACATCAGCCGGAGCGGCCCGACGGGACTTTACAGCGCCGTCGGCGGGGATATCTCCATCACGGTGACCAGCGATGACCAGTGGCGGCGAATGTGCAACGCGCTGGTATGTCCGGAGTTGCTGGAGGACCCGCGCTTCGACTCGTACGTTAAGCGAACCGACAACGTGGAGGAGGCGAGGCGGGAGATACAGGACCGAATCGGGAAGATGACACTGGATGCTGCCCAGGAATGCCTGGAGAAACATGACGTTCCCTGCGCGCCTGTTCGCACGGCGGAACAGGTGATGCGCGACCAGCATTTCTGGGACCGCGGCAGCCTTGTGCCGATGAACCACGGTGCGATGAACGAGCCGGTGGGGGGCGCGGTGGGCGCTGGCTTTCCGGTGAGGTTCTCGGGTGGTGAGCTGCCTCCGCTGCCGGGTGCGCCCACGCTGGGGATGCACAACGACGAGATATTCACGCAGATCCTGGGGCTGAGCGACGCCGAAATTGCAGACCTCAAGGCAGGAGGAGTGGTTTAGGCCGCTCGGGTGAACGAATCAGAACCTGGGGCGCGCAACAGTGCGCCCCAAACTGTGAGTGGCAGGGCACAAGAAATCAACGCACCACCAGACTCCAGCAGAGCCTTTTGAGGTTCACCCCGTAAAGAGGGGTAGCTACTCGTTCTCCATCGGGTGAAGCGCTACCCGGCGAGGCGAAATCCTCTGAACACCCCTGCGTCGCAGCTGGAAGACCTAACCACGATCTCTTCCGCACCGCACAAAGCAACACTTTGGCCGCACTGGGCGAAAATCGAAAGACCACAAGACTCCAGGGGGATTTCTTGACAAACAGCAACGGCAGGTTCAACGCCAGACCCATCCGGACGGAGCTGTTCGTACCGGGAAACAAGGAAGACTGGATGCGGAGGGCACCGCGCTTCAATGCCGACGCCTATATTCTCGACCTGGAGGACTCCGTGCCTCCCCCTGAGAAGGCTGCAGCTCGCGAGTCGGTGGGCCGCATGGTTCAGGAACTCGGCGAGGCCGGGCAGAACATCGTGGTCCGCGTGAACCGCCTCGAGACCGGCCTGACCGGCGACGACCTGGAGACGGTGGCCGGTCCGCATCTTTACTGCGTGCTGTTACCCAAGGTGGAGGGTCCGGAGGATGTGGTCGAGGTCGACGTCCTGCTGCGGCAAATCGAGCGCAAAAAGGGCCTCGAGGTCGGCAAGATATTCATCGACCCGGCGCTTGAAACGGCGTCGGGAATTCGTCAGTCCTGGGAGATCGCAACCTCGTCGCCACGGGTAGCGCACATGGGGGCCAGTGGAGGCAAGGGCGGCGACACCGCGCGCTCCATCGGGTTCCAGTGGACCCCGGAGGGGATGGAGACCCTGTTCCTGCGTTCCAAGGTCCTGGTAGACGTACGCGCCGCAGGCATTCCGTTCCCGATGAGCGGCGGCTGGATGGACATCCACGACCTTGATGGCCTGAGGAAATCGGCGCAGCAGGCCAAGCAACTGGGATACACCGGGATGCACCTGATCCACCCCTCGCACGTACCGGTGGTTAACGAGGTCTTTACCCCGACGGCTGAAGAGGTGGAGCACTACAAGGGGTTGATCCAGGCGATGGAGGCCACACGGGCACAGGGTGGCGCCGCGGTCACCTTCGGCGGCGATATGGTGGACATCGCCCACGAGGAAACGGCCCGCGCGATGCTGGAGATCGCCCGCGAAATGGGAGTGCCGGGCGCGTGAGCAACGAACATTTCTCCCGCTGGCTGCCCATGGAGGGGTGCGTCAACTTTCGTGATCTGGGCGGCTACCGCAATACCGAAGGGCAGACCGTCCGGTGGCGGCGTCTCTTTCGCAGCGACGCCCTGCAGGACATGACATCCGCCGATGGCATCCTGGCCGTCGAGGGGTTGAACATCGGCTTGGTGGTCGACCTTCGCAACACAAATGAGGCCAACCGGGATGGCCGGGGTCCGCTCCCAGAGATGGGAACGAATTACCGTCACATCCCTCTCTTGGAGGAGAGAGGAGCAATCCCTCCCTTTACCGGTGGCGATATTGCGGGACGGCTCACGGAAACCTACCAGTGGCTGGTCCGAAATTCCGGAACAGGAGTGGCAGAGGCCATCAATTCCATCAGCGAGACACTGGAACAGGGAAAGGGGGCGGTCTTTCACTGCAGCGCGGGTAAGGACCGCACGGGGCTATTGGCCGCCATGGTTCTGGAGGTGCTGGGCATAGAATCAGATACGATCAGCGCCGATTACATGCTGACCATCGAGGTGGTCGATGGGATAGTACGTCGCATCAAGGCCATAGAGCAGAACTCCTCGCCCACCGCTCAGACACTGGCCCCCCAGCCGGTGGCGTTCCAGGCATACCAGGAAACCCTGCAAAGTGAATACGGCGGCGCATTGGCCTATCTCCGAGCCCACGGAGTGACGCAGGATACGCTGGATGGCCTGCGCGAAAACCTGCTGGAATAAGCTGGCAGGGGAACCTGCGTTCCGACCCCTCACGAGGGGATCCGAAATGCTGGCTAAGAGAGTCATCATTCCCGCGGAAGCGGGAATGACGACAGGATTGGTTTCAATCACGTGGTGACCTCAATAGCCAGGAGGGACTTATGGCCAACTACGTTCTGGTGCATGGGTCAGGTCACGGTGCCTGGTGCTGGGAACGCATCGTTCCTCTGCTGGAAGAGAGAGGGCACCGCGTGGTGGCGGTCGACCTTCCCGGAAACGGTCACGACGACACATCGCTGGCCGATGTGACGCTGGAAACCTATGCCGAGCACGTCTGCGGGGTGCTGGACTCGCTGGACGGCCCTGTGGTGCTGGTGGGTCACAGCCTTGGCGGCATATCCATCAGCCGGGCAGCGGAACTGCGCCCCGACAAGGTGGCGGTGCTGGTATACCTGACGGCGGTTCTGATAGAGGATGGCGCCACATTCATGTCAGCCGTCTCAGACGAGCCGGACGTACAGCGGGCACTGGAGCAGCGGCCCAGCTGGGAATTGTCCGCAGACCGCAGCCACGTGCTCTACAAGATGGAGCAAACGCAGCATCGCTTTTACAACGACTGCTCGCCCGAAGACGTGGCATGGGCCCAGTCCCAGGTGGTGCCGCAGCCCGTGGGCCCGCTGGTGGCGCCAATGGAAGTCACCGACGGCAACTTTGGCCGCGTGCCCCGCGTATACATCGAATGCTCGCAGGACAACGCGGTGGCGCCGGAATTTGCCCGCGCCATGTACACAGCACTGCCCTGCGCCGAGGTCATCACCATGGACACGGGCCACTCGCCGTTTCTGTCGGCTCCGGAGACGTTGGCAGGCCACCTGCACGGGCTGGCGCGGTACGCCACCGCAGGCGCGGCGGCATGACCTACGGCCTGCTGAACGGTCTCAGGGTCCTCGAGTTCGGTGAGTTCATCTCGGCGCCCTACTGCGGAAAGTTGCTGGCGGACATGGGCGCCGACGTCGTGAAGATCGAACGGGTCGGCGTTGGCGACTGGGCCCGCGATTACGGCCCTTGGCCCGGGGACCTGCCCCATCGTGAACGCAGCGGCCTGTTCCTCTACCTGAACGCCGACAAGCGGGGCGTCACAGTCAACCTTGAAACTCCCACCGGGCGCGAGATCCTGGCCGGCCTGGTGTCCCGGTCCGACGTGCTGGTGCATAACCTGCACCCCACGGAGATGGACCTGTTCGGCCTAGACTACGAGACGTTGCGGAGACACAACGACGCGCTGGTGATGGCCTCCATCACTCCTTTTGGACTGACTGGGCCGTACCGGAACTGGAAGGCCTACGACATCAACCTGGCGGCGGGCGGTGGCATCTGCGAGGGTCTTGGCAGCCCCGACCGGGAGCCGCTTACCTTCGGCACGCCTGAGGTTGGCTACTTCGCCGGGGCCGCCGCCGCGTGTTCCATCGTAATGGCCCTGCTGGCAAAGGATGACGGCGGAGACCCGACAGGCTCGGCAGGTCAGCACATCGACATCGCCGAAATCGAGACGATGGCGGGGCTATATAACGGCCCCGAGGCGTTGATGGCGGTCTACCAGTGGCGCGTCACGCGCCGCACCGGGCATCACGCGCTGGACTTTCCCTACCCCAACTGCATTCTACGATGCAAGGACGGATTCATATTCGTCGGCTCGCCTGAGGGACGGCAGTGGCGCCGCCTCCTGGAGCTGATGGGTACTCCCGAGTGGTCGCAGGAGCCGCGCCTGCGCAACCGAACGGTGATGAACAACGAGTACGCCGACGAGGTGGATGGCTACGTTGAGCAGTGGCTGCAGCAGCACACCAAGGCGGAACTGCTGGAGATGGCGTTGGAGCACCGCATACCGCTGGCGCCGGTGCGCGGGTTCGACGAGGTGCGCAACGACCCCAGCCTGGCTACTCTGTTCGCAGAGGTGGAGCGTCCCGACACGGGTCCCATGACTCTGCCTGGCCCGCCTTACACCCTTTCCACCCTCGCCGCTCATCCTGAGCCTGTCCAAGGAGAGTCCCGCCCTGCGCCAACGCTGGGACAGCACAACAGCGAGATGTACGGCGGAGAGCTGGGCTACACCCCCGAAGAGGTGGCGCAGCTTTACCGCCTAGGCATCATCTGACCTGTACCAGAGGACTCTTCCCATCAGCGTCGGGGCCTCCCTTGCGAGGCTGGAGTCCTGAAAGTCCGCCCAGCGTTCGTCTTATCCGCCTGAACCGCCCGGTTCGGCCGCAATCAGCGATAGGGCGTAGGTGCCGGTGTTGCCCTCGCTGGAGTACGGGGTTCAAGCCTGAACGTAGTACGTACCACGTTTCGTGGTGCCACTCGGCGGTCTCCACGGGAGATCCAGCTGCTTGATTCCGCCGTTCCTGCGGAGCGTAGCTCTCTTCGCCCCGGAAGGCTGCCAGCAGTGCGCCGGTTGGCCGGGACCGGAAGTTAAACCACCAACAGGCGGTCGGGGCGGATGTGCCCGAGGGAGAACACAGGGCCGTTACCTGACGTATAATTCCAGTGAAAATCCCACCACCCTTCCCGGTGTCCAAGTGTCCGCGGAAACCGTGTCGCTGGATAATGATCGAGGCCAGACCTGACGGAACGGGGAATCCGGGCAGTGGGGCGGTGATGTTCTGCACGGATGTGTGCGTTTCCGGGTCGTGTTCGAGGCGGCAGCGGTGGCCTTTAGAAGGCCGGGGGAGCCCTTAAAATGGCTGGATACCACGACTACCCGGTTGACCTGGTAGGGGAATACGACGACAGGGTCAACCGGTTTCTTTGGCTGATAAAATGGATACTACTGATACCCCACTACATCGTGCTCGGGTTACTTTCACTTCCGACTATTGTTACCACCCCGGTCTCTTGGATAGCAGTGGTGATACTGGGGCGATATCCAAGGTTCCTGTGGACGTACCACACCGGGCTCATGCGATGGTCGTGGCGGGTCAACTTCTATTCCTACCAGGTGGGCAACACCGATCAATACCCGCCGTTTTCCTTCGAGTCGAGAGACGATTATCCCGCTGACCTGGCAATCGAATACCCTGAAACCTCCTCCAGATTGACCGGTCTCTTTCGATGGATACTCACCATCCCGCAGTGGATCATCAGCGCGATACTTGCGGAAATAGCGGGGATCCTGACGCTATTTGCGCTTGTCATAGTCCTGTTCACGGGACGCTATCCCGAGGGGATGTTCGATATCATCATGGGCATGAGCCGGTGGGTATACCGGGTCAACGCATATGGCTGGCTGCTGGTGGACGACTATCCACCCTTCAGCTTCGATTAGGATCCTGGATCCACTAATGAACATAAACCCAAACGAACATCCCGGCCCCCTGGATGGCGTCCGAGTGCTGGACTTTGGCTGGGTGCTGGCTGGCGCGGTGCCAGGCATGATCCTGGCAGACATGGGCGCCGAGGTCATCAAGGTCGAGACCCGGCAGCGAATGGACTACATGCGTTTGGGCCGTCCGATCATCGGCGATGAGCCGGACCCGGAACAGAACCCGATGTTCCACAACGTCAACCGGGGCAAGCGCAGCGTCACGCTCAATACCACGCATCCCGAGGCGGTGGATCTGGCCAAGCGGTTGGCCGCCGAATGCGACGTGGTTATTGAAAACTTCTCGCCTGGGGTTATGCAACGCCTCGGGTTGGACTACCAGACCCTGAGCCGCGACAACCCGCGCCTTGTGATGGCCTCAATCACGTCCAACGGACAGATAGGTCCTCTCCGCGACCTGCGTGCTTACGCACCGTCAATCGGAGCCCTGTCTGGTCTGGACAGCACGATGGGCTATCAGCCAGATGAGGGTGAGAGCGGCCGTCCGCTGGGGTTGAAACACGCGTACGCCGATCTCTGCGGAGCGCTGCACGCGGTGTTCGCCATCACGTCGGCGCTGCTTGAGCGGAGGTCGAGCGGTGTGGGACGCTACATAGACGTGTCCATGCTCCGGGCCACGGTGGCGACCATGGGCACAGGGCTGATGGAATACGAGCTGACGGGGCGCGCACTCCAACCTAGAGGGAACTACGACCCGGTGATGTCACCATACGGCAACTACCCTTGCCTGGGAGACGACCAGTGGATCTCGATAGCGGTGCGTACTGAGGAGGAATGGCGCGGGCTGGTCGAGGCCATGGGCGGTCCGGATTGGGTGGAGGAACCCACCTTCGCCAGCCGATACGGTCGCCTAAATCACCGCCGGGAACTGGACGTGCGGCTGTCCGAATGGACGCGGGAACGCACGGCGTGGGAGGCGACAGAATTGTTGCAGTCCCACGGCGTGGCGGCCCTCCCGGTCCTGGACGCCGAGGGCCGACTGTTCAATACCCATTTTCGGGAGCGTGGACTGTACACTGATATTGATCACCCGGCGCTGGGTACGGAGCCTATCTTCAACCTGATGTGGCAGTTGAGCCGTAATCCTCCCCGAATTCAGCGCCACGCTCCCCTGCTTGGCGAACACAACCGCGAGGTATTCTGCGGCCTGCTGGGAATGGACGACGCGGAACTGTCGCGCCTGGAAGCGGAGCAGGTAATCTGGTAGCAACCCAGCCAACGGAGATAAGCCAATGACCAGCCAGAACGAACGAGAGCGAGTGGTCGAGACGCTGCCGGAGGTCGAAGGCGGCATCTCGCCGGAAGCCATAGCGCGGGCCAAGGCCATGATAGGGACCCGCATGCGCACCGAGAACTTTGTCCGCGATGCGTCACTGGGTGCGCTGCTGAACTTCGTCAACGGCATCGGCGACACCAACCCGATTTTCCGCGACCAGGAATACGCCGCTTACTCCAAGTACGGCTCCATCATCGGCCACCCGTGTGCGCCCTACATGCGCCACTGGTCGGGGCGAACACGCTGGGGCCTGCCGGGAGTCCACGGGTTCTTCGCCGGCAACGACTGGGAATATTTCAAAAACCTGCGGCCGGGCGACGCGGTCAACTGCGTAGAGCGGGTGCTGGATGTGCAGGAGCGCCAGAGCCGGTACTCGGAGACGCTGGTAATCCAGTTCGTCGAGACCATCTACACCAACCAACGCGACGAGGTCCTTGCCCGGGTGGTGGGATGGTGCACCAGGCACCAGCGTCGTGCGTCCCGTGAGCGCGGAAAGTATGCCAGCGTCCCGCGTCGGCACGAATACACACCCGAGGAGCTGGAGGCCATAGACCAGCAGGTGCTGGCGGAAAAGGCTCGCGGCAACCAGACGCGCTACTACGAAGATACGAACATCGGCGATGAACTGGAACCAGTGGTGCGCGGGCCGCTATCGTTGCAGGACGTGTCAGCGTTCCTCGTGGGGACGGGGCGCTCCAGCGCTCACGGGGTCCTGCTGCGGGAGGCGCTGCGGCACCCCGACCACTTCTTCCGCAACCCGGAGGCCGGCGGCGGGCTGGAATATACCGGCATTGGGCACCTGCGCGACTCGGTGGCGGAGGCCGTGGGCGTCCCTGGCGCCTACGACTATGGACCCCAGCGGGTCTCGTGGATGGGAACCCTGGTCACCAACTGGATGGGAGACGACGCCTTCCTGAAACGGCTGAGAGTTGAGTGTCGCCGGTTCAACGTCTACGGTGATACTCAGTGGTGCAAGGGGAGGGTGATCGGCAAGCACATACACGATGGCGCACCACTGGTGGATCTGGAAATATGGGCAGAGAACCAGCGGGGCGAGGTGACCGCGCCGGGCCAGGCCACGGTGATGCTCCCGTCCCGCGACCCCAACGTTCCGTGGTTCACCGACGGCCACGCCCTCAGCCTGAGTGAAGCGCCGCGCAGTGAGCAGATGCCGCCGATTCTGCCCGACTAGTGGCGGTAGCTCCAGGGCACTCTCGCGGGAATCAATTGGGCACAGGACGTAAGCGATGGGCAGGACGTTTGTTGAAGGAACAATCACGGGACCTTCCGAAACGAGAAGGTACAACTTTTTTGTCGATACGGGCTCTGCCTTGATGGGACTTCCGCAAGGGGAAATTGAGGCGCTGGGGCTGGAAATCGTGCCGAACGGAAGAAGGCGGTTTATGACCGCGAACGGTATATCAGAGTTCGACACCTTCCAGATTAACGGCCAGATACTTGGTCACGGCTTTGCGACTATGGTTGCCCCTTGTCCCATACCTGTGGTCGGATATGAGATGCTGCAAAATATGCGGCTCAAAGTAAACCCGGTAAGCGAAAGAGTAGAGGAGGTGCCGGACGACGAAATCCATCCTCCCTACATGATAAGCAGTTTCACGATCTGAAAGGACCGTCCAATGACCGCGGGAAACACTACAAATTATCCCACTGCCCTGTCAGGTCTGCGCGTGTTGGAGCTGGGCAGTATGGTGGCGGTTCCCTACTGTGGCAAGTTGCTGGCATCCCTGGGCGCCGATGTAGTCAAGGTGGAACCGCCAAAGGCCGGCGACCCGTCTCGTCGACGCGGGCCCTTTCCGGGTGACGTTCCACACGCCGAGAGGAGCGGGACATTCCTGTACCTGAACACCGGCAAGCGGGGCGTTACGCTGGACGTTGACGATACGCAGGGCCGGAAGATGTTGCAGGAACTGGCCGCAGAGGCCCATGTAGTCATTCACGATTCGCCGCCATCCCTTGCCCATGCCCGTGGACTGGTGCGGGATTCGCTGGAAGCGATCAATCCGAGCCTGATTGTTGCGGCCATCACCCCGTTCGGATCGTTGGGGCCCAACGCCGGTTATGCTGCTCATGACATCAACGTTTTTCACGCGGGCGGCGAGGGCAACCTGCTCCCCAACGGACTCGCCCTCGACACCTTCCCCGACCGGGCTCCCATTACCGCTGGCGGGATGATGGCTTCCTACCAGGGGGGCCTCACCGCCGCCGTGGGTATCCTGGGCGCAGTGGTGGCGCAGTGGGCTGAGGGCACGGGGCAGGCCATCGAGAGCTCGATGCAGGAAGCTCAGCTGGCCATCGGGTACCTGCCGATTCAGCGGCTGGAGGCCGAGGATTTTGTAGAAACCCGCTTTTCGCGTTTTTTCCGGATGGGGGGTGTGATGCCGGCGGCAGACGGGTACGTCGAGTTGCTGACCCTGGAGCCCCGCCAATGGGAGGGGTTGGCACGGTTGCTGGGAGAGCCGGAATGGGCCTCTCCGGACAAGTTCCGCGACCCGGCCACCCACGGTGCGGCCATGAACGAGAGCCTCCGCCAGTGGACTGCCGAGCACACAAGGGAGTGGCTGTACCGGGAGGGACAAGCCCACGGGGTCCCCATCGCGCCATACTTTGCTCCGTCCGAGGTTTACAGCAGTCCCCAACAGCGCGAGCGGGAATTCTTCGTCGAGGTACCCCACCCTGAGGCAGGAGACTACGACTACGCCGGGCTGCCGATACGAATGAGCGAAACTCCTCCAGCGGTAAGGCGTGCGCCCCTGCTGGGCGAACACAACGCAGAGGTCTACGGTGCTCTGGGGTACTCAGCGCAGGACCTGACTGCATTGGCAAGGGCCGAGGTAATCTGAATGAGCGATAAGCATACGACTGGCAGAACGGGCCCCCTGTCTGGAATTCGCGTCGCCGATTTTTCCGTTCACGCGGCTGGCCCGTTCGCGGGCCTGATGCTGGCCGAGCTCGGGGCGCAGGTCATCAAGATCGAGAGTTCCGCCCGGCTGGATATCACGCGGCGTCCTCACGCCATGTACGGAAAGCCGCCGTCCAGCTTTGAGCAGATCAACGCCAACAAGATGTCTGCTTGTCTCAACCTCAAGGAGCCACGTGCCGTCGAACTCGCACTGGAGCTGGTCAGCGTTTCGGAGCTGGCACTGGAGAATTTCAGGCCGGGCGTTATGCAGCGGCTGGGCCTGGGATATGAGTCGATGAAAGAGGTCCGGCCCGACATCATACTGGTGTCCCTGTCCTCCAACGGCCAGACCGGTCCGGAAAGCAACTACGCCGGGTATGCGCCGATGTTCGCCGCACTGGGCGGTCTTGGCCACCTTACCGGATACGCCGACGGGCCGCCCGTCGAGTTGCGGCACGCGATGGACCACACAGGGGGGATGTTGGCTGCCTTTGCCGCGGTGGCCGCGCTCTCCGCCCGTCAACGCACCGGGTTGGGGCAGCACGTCGACGTTTCCGTTCGGGACCTGGCCGCGTCCCTCATCGGTCCTGAACTGCTGGATGTAGCGATGAATTCCAGGGAGCCCCACCGGCAGGGCAACCGGGATTCGTCATCAGCCCCGCAGGGTGTCTACCGCTGCCGCGGTGAGGACCAGTGGGTCAGCATATCCGTAGGTTCGGAGAACGAATGGCGCGGTTTCGTGGCGGCACTGGGATCCCCTGCTTGGGCTGATGGGGACAAGTTTGGCGATGCTTTCCGGCGCTGGCAGAGGCACGACGAACTCGACGAGTTAATCGAGGCTTGGACTAGGCAACACACCGCAGAGGAAGCCACACAAGCACTCCAGGCATACGGGGTGGCGGCACACCCCTCATTGTCCCCCGATGCGATGCTGCGGGATGCGCATCTACTGGACAGAAACGCCTTTCCCACGGTGTACAACAGGGAGACCGGAGAGCAGCAGAGAGCCGTGGCTCCACCCTGGAGGTTTTCGGAATCGCCGGCGCAGATTGACCAATGGACGCCAACCCTTGGGCAGCACAACGTTGACGTTTTTTCGGGGATTCTCGGCTTGCCACGCGAGGAGGTGGAGGATCTGGAAAGGAAACAGATCGTCTGGTAGCGCATTGATTCAAGATGCAGAATCACCGCCGCGCGGTTATCATTGCAGAAAATATACCTAATTTGCACTGTTTGGAGGTTAACCATGGCCAAGAAAGGCACAGGGCTCATGATCGTGTGGGCCGATGTTCCGGGAGACGTGGAAGAGGAATTCAATCGCTGGTACAACGAGGAGCACCTCGCCGAGTTGCTGTCCGTGCCTGGGGTGCTGAACGCGGCTCGATACGAGGCGACCAGCAGCGGCCCCAAGCACATGGCAGTGTACGAACTGGAAAGCCCGGCCGTCATCGAGACCGATGCTTTCAAGAATCGCCCCCGGACGGAATGGGGCAAGAAGGTCAGTCCAACCGTCATCGGCAGCAATGTCATCAACAACGTATACGAGATGATTTACCCGTCCGCACTCAACGATGGTATCGCCAACAGCGACATGGCACCTGCGCTGCAGATCGGCCGGATGGACGTTCCCGATGCCCAGGCCTCTGAATGGAACGCGTGGTACTCCGGCGTGTATGTGCCGAACTACGAGAAGGTCCCGGGATGCATCAGGGGACGCCGTTGGAAGGTGGTGCGTGGGGCTCCCTCTTATGCCGTCGTTTACGAATTCGAAGACGAAAACGTTTCCCAGACGGCCGAGTGGCTGCGTCAGCGGGACATTCACCCAGACAACCAGAGTATGCGGGACACCATGACCCATGCCGCCGGTTCCCCCGGCATCTGGAAGAAAACCTTCCAGCTGTAACCGGATTACGCACCCACGGGCGCTCCCGGCCTCGGCGAGGCAACTGGGGTAGGAGAGGCATGACAATGGGCCTCCAGCGGCAGGAAGGGACCAATAGCGGGCAAGGAGGCAATGCCGGCCGCGGCAGCTTGGTTGCGGCACTGGTTCTCGTGGTCGGCGTTATGGTCGCCGAAATCATTGTGGGGGCTGTTTCCGGCAGCCTTGCTCTCCTCGCGGATGCCGGCCATATGCTGGCTGGAGCGGCGGCGGTTGCCATTGCGCTGTTCGCATCCTGGGCAGAGAGCCGACCCGCCTCCATAGAGCGGACATTCGGATATCACCGGTCTGAGTTGGCGGGCGCCATGTTGAGTGCCCTGGCACTGTGGCTCGTAGCCGCTTGGGTGCTATTCGAAGGAATCAGCCGCTTTCGCGACAGAGCGGACCTGGAGATCGACGGCGGGCCAATGCTTGTCGTAGGAGCAATCGGGCTCGGCGTAAACATTATCGCGTCGGTTGTCCTTCGATTGGGAGCCCGGAACAATGAGAGAGCTGATGAGGCTTTTCGGCACCTGGTCGCCGATTTCATCGCCTCTGTAGCTGTTGTGGCTGCCGCAGTGCTGGTCCTGTTTAACGGCTGGGTTGCTGCAGACCCCATCGTTTCAATAGGAATCGCTGCCATGATCGCTGCCAGTTCCTGGCGACTGATACTCAAGGTGTTTTACGCCCTGATGGAGGGAACACCGGAGCATCTTGACCTTTACAGCCTTTGTGCTGACATCGAGGACGTCCCGGGTGTCACGCTGATACACGATGTCCACGCCTGGAACATTTCAGACAACTACCACGCCTTTACCGCCCACGTGGTGCTGGAACCGGGATCTACGGGAAATACCGATGAACTACTGGGCCGGATGCGCGAAATAGTCTACGAAAAACACCGCGTCAGTCATTTTACTTTGCAGTTCGAAGAATCGGCGACCCAGTGTCATGAGAACCATCACTTGGGCCACCTGGAGGCAAGATCGCGGTTCGGTGACTGAACCTACCATAATTCGATAGAGTTGCTAACACCTAGCGGAAACGTGATGACGACCCCTTTTGAACATCGGCACGAAGACCACGACCACGATGCCCTCTCCTCTCCGGCCACAACCACCATGGCCACGCTCATGACCATGCCGCGGAACTCAGGGAGGCAAGTCGCCGCAGCCTAATCCTTGCCCTGGTCCTGATCGGCGGCTCCATGATTGTCGAGGAGCTCGGTGGAATTTTCTCCGGCAGCCTGGCGCTCTTGGCCGACGCTGGCCACATGCTCACCGTCGGCGGCATTGGTCTGGCAGTAAACATTGCCGCTGTCTTTGTACTCCACGCTGGTTCAAAACACAGCCTCGACGTTGATGGAGCCTTCAAGCACGTGCTAGCCGATCTCAGGGGTCGGTTGGTGTTGTTATTTCGGGCGCAATTGTCATCTTCATAAACTGGTTCCTCATCGACCCGATCCTGTCAATAGGTACTGCGCTGCTGATAGTGATCAGTTCCTGGCGAATGGTCTTGAGGTCCGTCAACGTGATGCTGGGAGGAGTTCCGGAACATATAGACCTCTATGACCTCTGCACCGAAATTGAGGACCTGCCGGGGGTGATGCTGATTGACGATTTTCACGTCTTTAAGGTTACCTCGAACTTCGACCTTATGACTGAGCACATACACGTGGACCCGGCTTATCAGGGATACGAGGACAAATGCAGCGCCAACTGCGCCGGATTGTCCTGGGAGGGTGCGGACTGCACCACGTGACTTTCCAACTGTGCCCTGCTGCAGATGAATGCACGGAGAATCACCATGTCGGCCAC
Source organism: Dehalococcoidia bacterium (assembly GCA_965219395.1). Taxonomy (GTDB): domain Bacteria; phylum Chloroflexota; class Dehalococcoidia; order Lucifugimonadales; family UBA3495; genus VXOI01. The sequence continues at coordinate 881,755 of CBDCNN010000002.1, read as the reverse complement.
CTGAAGGCGTCGGCATGACCTGCCCGTTGAACGCGCCGACGTCCGTTTCCCTGAAGCCGACATGCTTTGCCTCCCTGAAGGTGAATGCGCCGTGCGCCCGCTGCGACGGCGCGTTATACTGATTGTGACAATTGTCCAGTGCTTGACCTCCCGGCGTTACACCCTGAAAGCGAACCCGAATGATTTTCACTTCGCCTGCATTTAAACGAATCCCTCGGAAACCAATGACAGCAATTTACTTACTCTCGTTGCTGGTCGTCGCGTTAATTGTGCCCTTTGCGCTTGAGGCCCAAGAGGAGGGGAAGGAAGACGTACATCACGTCGGAGCGCACGACATTCGTGTATTACCGGTCAACCTGAATCTCGGTGCGGGTTCGGCGCAGTACGCCGTGATCGTCACCAACCCGGAGGACGGGGAGCCAGTCCCGGACGCGAATGTAGTGCTGATAGCCTCAAATTCCGAGGAGGGCAATCCGGGTTGGGCAATCGCCACCAATTCCCCGGCCGTTCCCGAGCAATATGACGTGCATCTGAAATTGGACTCCACCGGAGAGTGGGAAATCAGCGCAGATGTATCCTCGTCACTTGGCGCTGACCTGGTGGAAGTGACTACCTTGGAGGTCCCGTCCGTCAACCGGTTGACACAAGGGACGTGGGTGTTCGTCGGCGTCTTCGCAGTGATCTTTGGCGGGATTGCCTATGTCTGGTGGAGCGCCCGCCGGAACTATCGCCGCAAACGCGCCGCTCAGGCCGACGCGCCGTGAACGAGGCTGCCTTCACCGACAAAACCGGCCCTCGACGCTGGCTTATTGTGGCAATGGCCCTTGTGGCCGCTATTACGGCGGCATTGTGGGCGGCGCCCTCGGCTATGGCTCACGGCGGCATTGACGCAGGTCAGGAACCCTGGACAGCCTGGAACACCAATCCGCTGCCAACCATTCTCGTGTTACTGGCGGCCTACGTCTATCTGAATGGGCTGAGCAACTGGGACCGGCCAACCCATCCGGTGAACAACTGGCAGAAGGCATCGTTCCTCTTTGGACTGTTCCTGGTGTTCTTCGCGCTGCAGTCGCCGCTGGACCCGATTTCCGACCACCTGCTGTCCTTCCACCAAATGCAGCACTTCATCCTGCGAATGGTGGCGCCCATGTTCATCCTGTTGGGCGCGCCACTTACGCCGATGCTGCGGGGCATGCCGGCCTGGGCGCGCCAGGGAATCATCCGGCCGATGGCCAAGAACCACTACGTGAGACAGGTGTACCGGCTCCTGACCAACCCTATCTTCACGATATTTTTCTTCTTGGGCAGCCTCTATCTCTGGCAGTTCCCGGGGGCATTCAACCTGGCGCTGCGCAACGACGAGGTGCATGCACTGATGCACCTGACGATGAGCCTGTCCGGTTTCCTGTTCTGGTGGGTGGTCATCGACCCGCCACCGCACCGTTCGCGGCTACACTACGGGCTGCGGGTGCTGTACCTGGGTCTGATCGTGCTGCCGAACACGCTGCTTGGAGCCGCCATTACATTCTCCGACGGGCTGCTCTACAGCGCATACGCCGACGTGGTGCAGCCATACGGCCTGTCGCTGGAGACCGATCAGCAGCTGGGCGGGCTGATGCTGTGGGTGCCCGGCGATATGATGAGCATCGTAGCCGCCGGCATTGTGATGATAATGTGGTACCAGCGTGAGGAGGGCCAGCACAACGCCGAGGCTCGAGCGCGGCAATAGGACTCTCAGGCCGACGCTATCACCCGATATAAATACGGGAGCGACCATGGAGAACGGAACGGACGGAGTGCGATTCAGCTGGTTCATCCCTATCGATGGCGACGGGAGCAGGGCCGGTACGGCGAGGGCAGAAAGGCCGCCGGACTTCGATTACCTGCGGAGGGTGGTTGAGACCGCGGAGGAATGCGGCTACTACTCGCTGCTCATACCGACGCGCTTCGCCAACGGCCTGTTCGCCGAGGACGCACCGCTGGCCGAGACCTGGACCACCGCGACGGCCCTGGCAGCGGTCACCAGCCGCATCCGGTTCCTGATCGCGGTACGGCCGGGGTTCATCGCATTGGGGTTGTTTGCACAGATGGCAGCCGCCCTGCACCAGATTTCCAAGGGTCGGGTGGACATCAACATCGTGCCGGGCGGCATCCAGAACGACTTCGAGCGGGTGGGCGAAGAGAGTACCCACGAAACCCGCTATGAGCGCGCCGAGGAATTCATTGCAGCCTGCCGGAAGCTCTGGACCGAGCCGGGCCCGGTGGACTTCGACGGCGATTACTACCGGCTGCGCGATGCGTACTGCGCCCCACAGCCGGGTGATGCGCGGCCCCGGTTCTACCTGGGAGGTGCCTCGCCGCGAGCCCTGGGGCTGTCGGGGCGACAGGCCGACGTACACCTGTCGTGGATCGAGCCTTTGGAGGAAACCGCCAAGCGCAACGTGGACGTGGCGGCCGAGTTTGACAGGGCCGGGCGGGCGCCGGAGCTGGGCCTCCGAACGCACCTGGTGGTGCGGGACACCGAGGACGAGGCCTGGAAGGCCGCCAATGAGCTCATCATCCACGCTGACCCGGCGGTCAAGGCACAAAGGCAAGCTGCCATCGTGGGTACGCAGATGGTGGGGCAGCAAGCGCAGGCCCGCGAGGCGGTCGACCATCGCGTCGGCCCGCACCTGTGGAACGGCCTGTCGGAGGTGCGAGTGAACTGCGGCACGGCCATCGTGGGCACGCCGGACCAGGCCGCCGACACGCTGTACGACTATGCCAGGCTGGGCTTCAGGGAATTCATACTGTCAGGCTTTCCACACGTGGAGGAGTGCCGCAGGGTCTCGGAGGAGGTGCTGCCCCGCCTGCGGGACAGGATCGCTGCGTAGCTCGTCGTATGGCAGGTAAGTCGTCTTGATGATAGGATGTCAATAGTAGTAGAGAGTCCTTGGAGTAGCGGTTGAACAGGGCGAGATGATAGCGAGGATACCGTTGATCCTGGAGCCGCAACCAGAGGGGGGGTACACTGTTACCTCTCCCTTGCTGCCGGAATTGATAACCGAGGGCGAAACATTGGCCGAGGCCTTGGCAAACGCGGAGGACGCGTTTGCGGCGGTGGCCGAGATTTACGAGGACCGGGGTAGCCCGCTGCCCTCGAGCATCTACGTGGATGACGCCAACGGACCCTTATCCATTGAGGCCGTCGTCTCCGTGCCGTGAGATACCGGGATGCCGCCCGCAAGCTGGTGGAGCTCGGATGCTACGAGATTCCCAGGCGTGGCGGCGGATCTCACAGAAGAAGGTTCAATCCCGAAACCCAGAGGGATGCGGTGTTACCTGACTGGGGTAGCCGCGACCTGAAAATCGGAACGCTGCCCTCGGCGGCCAGGCAACTGGGCCTGGACTGGACGGAGTTTCAGCAGCTTTGACCCAGCCGCCATGCGTCCTTTCCGGAATACCTGCGCCCCTACTTGGGATGCCAGGCCCCCATGTCCTCTTTGTAGTCACAGTGGAAACAGCCCAGGGTGCCCCTGCTCTTGACGATGTCTACAACGTAGCAGTGCCCCGCCTGCTCACAGGACAGCGGGCGCGGTAGCTCAGGCGATCCCCCGCCTCCCTGTGCAGACCGGCTGCAGTCTGCGCAGCGGCAAGCCGCAGCATGGTTCCCGGATATCCGGTCCCGTGAATTCGCCATAGTTAGGTGCCCCGTACTCCCTGCAGCGTTGGCTATTCGAAGCCGACAGGGATCTTATCTGCCCAGGGACGGGCGCGCTCGAAGGCCGCCGATGCCTGGAGTACCTTGGCCTCGGAGCGGCGCGAGCCGATGATGTGCAGACCGATGGGCAGCCCACCGGAAGAGAAGCCGCACGGAACGCTGGATGCAGTCTGTCCTGTCATGTTGATCGGGTAGGTAAACGGGAGGAATCCCCACTGGGGATCGACCTCCTTGCCGCCGATGACCGAGGGTCTCGTACCTATTTCTAGGGCCGGTGTTGCCATGGTCGGGGAAAGGAGCAGGTCGTAGGTATCGAAGAAGTCCTCCATCTGCCTGCCCAACCGGTCGACGTGGGCGATGGCGCGGGAGAGCCGGGCACCGTCCACATGGGCGGCGTGGTCAAGGGAGTGCAGGGCAGGGGGCGAAAACTCGTCGCGGTGTTCTTCCAGCAGGTGCCCATAGGACGTGTAGGTGGCGGTGGCGAACACGTCGAAGAAGGAGTCGAAGGGGTCTTCGAGCTGCAGAGGCGCGTCCTCCACGATGGCTCCCATCTCCTCGAAAACACGGGCAGCTCGGGCGGTGATCTCGGCAACCTCAGGGTCCACGCCGGCGTAGCCGAAGTCCGGGCTCCAGGCTATGCGCATTCCTTCAACGCCGCGGTCCAATCCGGCGCTGAAGTCGGGAGGGGTCTCCCTGATGGAGTTGGGATCGCGGCTGTCGGGGCCGGCCAGCACCTGCAACAGCAGGGCGGTGTCGGCCACGGTGCGGCTCATGGGGCCCGACTGGGAAAAGTGGTTGGCGGCGGGGCGTCCGTAGCCACCGTAGCGCGGGACGCGATGCTGGGTGGGCTTTATGCCGAATACACCGCTGAAGCTGGCCGGGATGCGAATGGATCCTCCGCCGTCGCTGCCGGTGGCAATAGTGCACAGTCCGGCGGCAAGAGCCGCACCGGCTCCACCGCTGGAACCGCCGGGAGAGTGGTTGGTGTTCCAGGGATTGCGGCAGGGATCGCCCACCTTGTTCTCGGTGGTGCCGGACTGGCCGAACTCGGGCGTGTTGGTCTTGCCCAACACGATGGCCCCGGCGGCCTTGACCCGCTCCACAACTATGGAGTCCATGTCCGGTACGCGGTCGCGAAAGAGGTATGAACCCATGGTGGAGCGAATGCCCTTGGACAGCTCCAGGTCCTTGATGGAGATGGGTACGCCGTGGAGCGGTCCGGTGGCCCAGCCGCGTGCCACCACGTCGTCGGCGGCACGGGCGTCGGCCAGCGCCTGGTCCGGGACCGGGGTCAGGTAGGCATTCAGTTGAGAATCCAGGCGCTCGATGCGACGCAGGAAGTGCTCGGTAATTTCCACCGATGACACCTGCCGGGACCTGATGGCCTGGGCAAGCTGGGTAGCAGGCATGTAGGTCAGTTCGCTGCTCATACCGACTCCTAGACGGGTTGGCTCTCCGATGAGGGTAACTGCGGCTGATAATGGCACCTATGGGGGAATCGCGCAACCGGCAGACAGGGCGGTGGCGGCGTTCTGCCCGGGGTAGTCTAGGAGCAGAGGGAGCGCGCGCCAGCCTGGAGAGAGCCAACGATATCTCTTTTATTTTGTGGAGAAAGGCGGGCTCAAGGAGACAGTCGAATGACCTCGGCTAGGGTTCCCATGCAGGTGGTCGAAATACATTTCCGGGCTATAAGCAAACGGCTATAAGCTAATGGCCCTGGATTCTACCCGATCAGGTTGAGGGCAGGCTTATCGCGGGAAAGACGGATGCCGCAGCGGTAAAGGGACAGCAAAAGGGCCCGGCAATTCCCGGACCCCTACAGCCGACCGTCCCTACAGGCTGGCCTACCTGACGCAGCAATGACAGGATCGGATATTCCTGAGCTTCGTTTTCTTGGCCGCATGGAGCGCGGTCACCTCGGTGCTGAACGGGCCATGCCACTCTCCTCCCCGGGGCGCCCTCCTCTCGTAGTCCCTTGCCCTGTTGCAGCCCACACGGTGCACAACCGCACTCCGGAGGGGCTTGTCCTCGACCACCAGGTAGTTCATTTCCCACCTCCTCACTGGTGCTGCGGCCAGTATCGGAAGCCGAGATGGAGAATGTCAAAATAGTGAAGGTAATCACGTTATTGTTTTTGCACCAGAGACGAGGCGCAGAACGGGACCTTGACAGCGCATAAATCCTTTGAACCAGCTTTGTTGGGAGCAAGCGTTCCCTCCCTGGCTGCGGCAGGTGAAAGAGGAGCTCGTGGTAAGATTGCGGAACATCCATTGACCAGCAGGACGGTGTGCCGATGGCGACTAGTCGAGTGCCGCGGGCCATGACCATTGCGGGGTCGGACTCCGGAGGCGGGGCGGGCATCCAGGCCGACCTCAAGACCTTCGGGGCCATGGGCGTGTTCGGCACCTGCGCCATCACCACCATCACGGCCCAGAACACCATCGGCGTGAACTCAGTTCTGGAAACGCCCACCGAGATGATCGAGGCACAGATCGACGCCATCGTGACGGACATCGGCGCCGACGCCGTGAAGACGGGCATGCTATCCAGCAACGAGATCATCCGGTGCGTGGCCGAGCGTATCGAGCGCCACTCGCTCAGTCCCACCGTCATCGACCCGGTGATGGTTGCCAGCACGGGTTTCCGACTGCTCCGGGACGATGCAGTTGATGCCATGCGCTCGGTGCTGGTGCCGCTGGCGACGGTGGTGACGCCCAACAGTCGAGAGGCGGCGGTGCTGACCGAGAGGGATATGAACACCGTCGACGATCTCAAGACCGCAGCCAGAATACTTGTGGACGAGATGGGCGCCAAGAACGCGGTGGTCAAGGGCGGGCACCTGGACGGCCCGGCCACCGACGTGCTCTACGACGGGTCGGAGTTCACACTGCTCACATCGGAGCGGTTTGATACGCCAAATACCCACGGCACGGGCTGCTCGTTGGCGTCTGCCATTGCCGCCGGGCTGGCCAAGGGCCTCGAGGTGCCCGTGGCGGTGCAGCAGGCCAAGGACTACGTTACCGAGGCGATCCGCACCAGCTTCTCCGTGGGCCAGGGCCACGGCCCCCTGAACCACTTCCACGAGCTGTGGAAGCGGGACGGCGGCTAAAAGAGATTGTCCTCTCCTTGAACAAATATGGGGCCTTGTTTCCGATGTCTTGAATTCAACTGCATCAGGACAAGGACAGGATTTCAATTGGCGCAGTTGGGTAGGCTTGCCGGAAAAGCGAAATGCCCCTGCCTGTCCATCACAAGCAGAGGCATTTCGTCAATGGATATAGGAGTAGATATCAGGGTTGACTCGGTTTCCACCCCTCTGTTTGTAGTCGCTTGATCGCCTCATCCAAGCTTTCACCAGTTTCTTGGCGCTGACGTTCAGCTTCGGCACCCAAAGCTATTAGATTTTGCTGACGCTTCTCACGCTCTTCTTCAAATCTTTTGATTGCTTGTAATGCCAACACCATGACTAGCCATGCCCCCGTTTCCAATGCTGCGAAAGACGCTGTGTAGAACAAGATTCCGCCAGAAGCATATTGGGCCGCTATCTCAAATTCAGATTGCGAATTCCACCACCAGCCGACATCCTTAGCTTGCGATAGCCAGAGAGTTACCGAAAGTGAACCAATAGGAGTCGCAACCATTTGGAAACGAAGCTAATACTTTGACCACCACTCCAGGAAGAGCCTGACCCAACGAAGTACTTGCCCCATCTTCGAGGCAGGAAACCTACCGTTCTTCTCTTACCAAGTATCTGGAAGGCGTCAAGCGAATGAGGCTCGGACAGACTTATATGAGCTTGCCACTGACATGGTAAGAGGCTGGCCGTCGAGCGTCAATGTAAGAACGAAAAATCAACGCAGCGAATTCCAGCAACTTACCCTCCGATTCAAATGACACCGCCTCGACTCAGTTGGGGCTTAGTAACTATCTCAAAACTGTTCAGTTCGCTCATCGAGGGGCGGCGAACGGCCTGGTTCTCTGGATTCCCGCTTTCGCGGGAGTGACGATTACCGGGGCGTGTAATGTTTTGAGATAGTTTCTCAGTGGTTTTCGAAGATCTCCTGGTACCGGGCTACTGCGGTGACGGTGGCGGCGCGCTCGGCCCTGGTGGGGTTGCGTGGGTCGCGGGCCTTCGGGAGGCGGCCCAGCTTGAGCATTGCGGCCATCAGCAACAGGCGGGCTTTGTTGCAGTCGAGGTTGCTGCCAGCGATGGTGACGTCGTCCCAGCCGCTGGGGACGCGGCCACCGGGGTCGGAGCGGCCCACCCGAGCGACCGGCATACCGCTGAAGGCAGCGACCTCCAGGGCCCGGTGCTGCGACATGGAGGCAAGACCGTAGGGGGATGACCCCTCCAGCACGAAGCCATGCAGGCGGGGTGACTGCGGATCGCTGCTGGCCTGGTCCTTCAGGCCCTTGTCGATACGGGCAATGATGTCAACCTCATTGTCGGGGTTGGCGGTCTCGTCTTCGTCCATGTAGGCGCCGTACTTGACGATGTGCACGCGCGGGATGGCCTGCTCCAGCAAGGCACCGGAGTCGTCCTTGACGGCCACGCGGACAGTGTCGCCGCTGTCGGCGTAGTCGGGGAACTCCAGCCTATCGGGGAGACGGGACAGGTTCACGTCTGAGCCGGAGGTGTGGCGGTAGGCGGGCTTGTACCAGATGGTGACGGGCGGTCCTACGGTGCCGAGGATGCCGCCGTGGCCGCCGGTGGCCTTGTAGTTGCCGGGGCGGTCGTCGGCCTTCTTGAACTCACGGGCGGCGTAGATGCGCTCGTCCTGCACACCGACGGCGCCGATGCCCGAACCCAAGCCGGAGAGTATCAGGTCGACGGCGTCGACGATGTTGCGGTCGCCATCGTTGGCGAGCTGGCCGTGGGTGCGCTGGGAGGCGCATCCGGCGAGGGCGAGGTCGGTGTCGATCAGCAGGCTCAGCCAGTAGATCGTTTCCTCCACGGTAGGGCTGCCCTCGAGCCAGATGCCACCGGCGTAGTTGCCGCTGGCCAGGGTGGCACGCACGGCGTTGGTGGCCTTGGCGAGATCGCGGTAGCGGGGCGAGCGGCGGATGGCGAGGGGCCGGTAGGGAAAATAGTCGACGCCCGACTTCTCACCCTTTCCGGTGTATCCGCCGGGAGGGAGGACGCGGATGAAATCGTAGTCGGCCTTGCGGTCGAGGACGCTGCCCTCACCCGATTCGTCGCGCCCGGGGATGGTGCGGTCGATTTCGGCGAACATCCGGGAGGCGTCGGGGTAGAAGAACTGGCGGCCCCCGTAGTCGAGGTCTGGATCGAACAGGTCAGCCTCCTCGAAAGGCTGGCCGTGGCCGGAGCCATTGGCACGGCGTGCGACGTAGGGGAGCGGGTAGGGTCCGTCCTCGGGGCGCAGTTCGACCTCGTAGTAGTCCTTACCGTCCTGGTGGTAGACGGTTGCGGAATCCTCCTCCAGAGGGTGGGCGCTGTACTTCCTGATCCGGACCACGGCCGGCTCGTGGAGGAGCTGGGGCACGAGGTGTTCGTAGCGTCCGGGGAGGACGCGATCGTCAGGGAGGCGGCCCTTGTTGCCGGTGACCAGCGTGGGCGAGTTGGCGATGGTGGACCTGGGGCCTGAGAACACGGCAATCCTGGCTCTGTCCATGAATCCTCCTCAGGTGCTCTGTTTGAGATTTCCAAAGGGGCGACCCATTCGTTTGCCCGGCCTCAATACGGGTCGCGAGGCAGCGTTGGGCATCAGGTTATCCGGTTACGTTTGCAGCTTGCAACCAAGCGGCCCTGGATTAGCGCCTTTGCGGGAGTGCCGGATCCGGTGGATTCTCGCCAGCGACGGACAGGGGCGCAGGATAGGGGCCCGTTTGTAGCTGGACAGGCTCACCATGAGGGGATTTCCTGGGACTTTGGGAGGTTATGCCTGATGCAGAACAGAAAATCGAAAATTGGTGTCGAAGCCTTGTTGACGTATGAACCCATGTTCTATAATATCTTCCGGCACCGGTACCACCGGACTTCCCAGCCACGGAGACACCGACATCTTGAAAGTTGCCTGTGTATTCATCACCCACCTGCGGGCCAAGGCCGAGATGCAGCGGCGCCCCGACCTCAAGGACCAGCCCGTCCTCATCGCAGACCGCAGCAAGTCCAGACCAGTGGTGGTCGATTACTTTCCCGCTGCCACGGCGGTGTCGGCAGGGATGCCGCTGGAGCGAGCGCTGTCGTACCAGGCCGAAGCCGTCGTGCTGGAGGCAGACAAGTCCCACTACCGCCGGGTATTCCGGCAGGCGCTGACCGCCCTGCAGGGCATCAGCGACCGGGTGGAGGACGCCGGGCTGGGCGTTGCCAACGTGGCCCTGGACGGGCTGGAATCGATGTATGGCGGCGAGGAGCGGCTGGTCCTGGCCCTGCTGAACGCCGTTCCCGAGCACCTGCAGCCCCGGGCCGGCGTCGGCGAGGGCAAATTCCCGGCAATGGTGGCGGCGCGCAGCAGCGATCCTCTGAGGGCCGCCAAGGTACCTGAAGGTGTGGCTGCATACCTGGCGCCCCGGCCCATCGCCCTGCTGCCGGCTTCGGAGAACACCATATCGTCGCTGCACCGGTTCAGGCTGCACACGCTGGGACAGGTGGCGGCAATGGACGTGGACCGGCTGGTGGACCAGTTCGGCCAGGAAGGCAAATGGATCTGGAACCTGGCCAACGGGCGAGATGACCGGGCGCTGATACCCCTGGAATACGAGGAAACAGTGTCGGAGGAGACCTCGCTGCCCTTCTCTTCGACGTCGCTGGAAATGCTGCTGGTGGCATCGGACACGCTGCTGCGGCGGGCCTACGCCCGGCCGGTCATGCGGGGACGGTACGCAGGGCGGGCCGCACTGGAATGCCCGGTGTTCGGCTCCGCACCATGGGAGAGGGCGGTCAACTTCCAGGAGAGCGTGGGACGCTGGGAGAGGGCGGCATTCATCGTGCGCAGCCGCCTGGAGGCGGAACCGCCGGAGGTGCCCGTGGACGGGTTGGCATTGACGCTGTCGGGCTTCACCGGCGAATCGGGGTCGCAGATCGGCCTGCTGCCCGACGTGCGGGAGGACCGGCGAGGGCGGATCATGGAGGCGGAGCGGAGGCTGCAGACCCGGCAGGGTTCAAGGCGCCACGGGGCACGCTCCCTGCGGTCGCTCTGTGGCGCGGGTTGCCATCCGGCGGGGTCAGGAGGTGAAGGCGAAGGGGACGAAAGCGGCGGGCTGGTCAAGCGTCCGGCGCTGTACCGGGTGGTGGAGGTGGCACCATGGCACCCTGCGCCGGAGATGCGAGCAGTACAGACGCCGCTGGACCCGCTGGGCGGGGAGCTGCGGCCGCTGCTGTCGCCGGAGCCCGTGATGGTCAGGGAGGACCGGAACGGGCTGCCAGAGGCTATCAGGCAGGGGAGCGGGTCTAAAAGGGACGGGTCCAAAAAAGACGGATGGCACCAAGTGGCGCGCATCGAGGACTGTTGGACCTTCGACCTGTGGTGGCTACCCAAACCATTGACGCGGACCTATTACCGGGTGGAGAGGGAGAACGGGGGGCAGGTCACCCTGTTCCGGGACCAGCACGAGGACTGCTGGTACCAGCAGGGACACTAGCGAAGGGACTCTCGAATGTACGACGGCTACGTCGAGCTCCACGCCAAGAGCTTCCACTCCTTCGGGCTGGGCGCCTCCCACACCCACGAGCTGCTGGCCCAGGCCGTGGAGTATGGTTACGGGTGCCTGGCCCTGACCGACACCAACCTGTGCGGGGCACTGGACTTCGCGCGGCAGGCCAACGGGCTTGGACTAAAGCCCGTCACCGGCGGGGAGTTGACGCTGACGGACGGCTCGCGGCTGGCCCTGCTGGCCAAGACGCGAGAGGGCTACGGCAACCTGTCGCGGCTGTTCACGCTGGCAAACGCCACCGACCGCAAGGAACCCCGGCTGGACCCGCAGCTGCTGTCCAAACATGCGGGCGGCCTGGTGCTGCTGACCGGCGGGCGCAACGGAGCACTGTCGGCGCTTCTGCAGGAGGGCAAGGCCGTTGAGGCCAAGCAACTGCTGTATGACTACCTGGACTGGTTCGGCAGCGACTCGGTGTACGTGGAGTTGCAGCAGAACTTCCTGCAGGGCGACGCCCGGCGCAACCGCGATCTGGCCGCTCTGGCCGACAGGGCAAGCGCGGCGGTAGTGGCGACCAACAATGTGCACTACCACGTCCCTGAGCGGTACCGGCTGCAGCACGCGCTGGTGGCCGCCAGCCACAACACCACCATCGACCAGGCCCTGCGCCACATCCAGCCCAACCATCATCTCTGCCTGAAAACACCTGGGGAGATGGAGGACCTGTTCAGCCACTGCCCAGAGGCCATTGCCAACACACGGCGCATCGCCGGGATGTGCGAGTTCGACCTGAGCGCAGACCTGGGCTATACGCTGCCGGACGCCGATGTCCCCCAGGGCTACACGCCGGACAGCTACCTGCAGCAGCTGTGCTACGAGGCAGCCACCCGGCGTTACGGCTCGGTGACCCCCAAGGTGGCGGAGCGGCTGAGGGAGGAGTTCCGGCTGGTCGAGCTGCACAACCTGTCGGGATTCCTGTTGTTGTACCGGGAGATCGTGCAGATCGCGCAGCAGATCATGGAGGAGCGTGGGCTGTCGCACCCCGAGATTCCACTGGAGGAACGCCCGCCGGGCCGGGGACGCGGCTCGTCGGTGGCCCTGCTGGTGGGCTACCTCATCGGCATCAGCCACGTCGACCCGCTACAGTGGGACCTGACCCTGGAGCGGTTCATCTCAGACGATACCAGCCTGCTGCCGGACATCGACCTGGACTTCCCGAGGCAGTTGCGCGACGAGCTGATCCAGCGGGTGCACCAGCGCTTTGGGCCGGACTTTGCCGTGCTGGCCGGGGCTATCTCCACATACCGGCTCAAGGGCGTGATACAGGACCTGGGCAAGGCATTGGGTCTGCCGCGGGACGAGATGTCGCTGCTGTCCAGCCAGCTGCAGTCGCAAGATGCCGGGTCGCTGGCTATCGAGATGGGAGAACTGCCAGCGTTCCGGGAGCGGGTGGAAGCGCCCGGCTGGCGGGACCTGATCCAACTGGCGCCACAGCTGATTGGTGCGCCCAAGGGTCTGGGGCAGCACGTTGGCGGCATGATACTGAGCAGCTCACCCATCCCCGAGATGGTGCCGGTCCGGGCCGGAGCCATGGAGGGCCGGTACATCATGGACTGGAACAAGGACAGCGTGGCCGACGCGGGATTCGCCAAGATCGACCTGCTCTCCCTCCCGGTTCTGGACCAGCTGGAAGAAGCGCTGGACATGATCGAGGAGCGCGATGGGCAGCGTCCCGATCTGTCGCGCATCGACCACAAGGACCCGGAGGTTTACGACCTGATCAACCAGGGCAGGGCCAAGGGCGTGTTCCTGCTGCAGTCGCCGGCGCAGCTAAAGATGGGACAGCGGCTGAATTCCCGCGACCTTCAGGACCTGGCCTACCAGGTGGCGCTGATCCGCCCCGGCGTCGGGGTGCAGGGCAGCGCCGTCTCGCAGTTCGTGGACCGCTACCGGCACGGGGCATCGTGGGACTACGACCACCCGCTGGAGAAGCGTGCGCTGGAGCGGGGCTTTGGCATCATCGTCTGGCAGGAGCAGGTGGTGCAACTGGTGATGGACGTGGCGGGATTCACCGCCGCCCAGGCCGACGAGCTGCGCCGGGCCTTCGCACGGCCCAACAACGCCCACCTGATCGATGGCCTGTGGCAGCAGTTCCGGGAGGGGGCGCGGCGCAACGGCGTGCCGGAGGACTCGGCGCGCAAGATCTTCGCCAAGCTGAACGGGCACTACATGTTCCCGGAGTCGCACTCCCATGCCTTCGCCATCACCGCCTACCAGGCCGCGTGGCTCAAGCGGTACCACCCGGTGGAGTTCTTCGTCGGCCTGATCAACAATCAGCCCATGGGTTTCTACCCCATGGAGACGCTGAAACAGGATGCCCGGCGGTTCGGGGTGCCCTTCCAGAACCCGTGCGTCAACCGGAGCGCCGAGTCGTGCATTCCAGAGGACAACTCAGTGCTGGTGGGGCTGCGGTTCATCAAGGACGTCGGGCCGGAGTCGGCGCGGCTGATCGTGGCGGAGCGGGAACGGGGCGGGCGCTACACAGGGGCGGGCGACCTGGTGCGTCGCACGGGGCTGAAGCCGCAGGCGATGCTGTCACTGGTGCAGGCCGGGGCCTTCGACGGGGTCATCCCCAACCGGCGGGCGGCGCTATGGGACGCGGGACTGGCCAGCCGTCCGGGCCGGAACGGGCAGGCGGCGCTGCCGCTGCTGCTGGAGGGCGAGGCGCCGGAGATGGAGGACTTCACCGCCTACGAGAAGATGGCAGGGGAGTACGAGGTCATGGGCATATATCCGCAGGGACACCTGATGGAGTTCGTGCGTCCCGACTTGGGCCGCGACGTGCTGCCGACCACGGGGGTGTACGGGCTGGAGGAAGGTGCCGAGGCGCTGGTGGCTGGCTGGCCCATCGCCCGGCAGCACCCCAAGGGACAGGAGGGGACAGTGTTCGTGACCATCGAGGACGAGGAGGGCGACGTGCAGCTGATCCTGTGGCCCACAGTGTTCGCCCGCCGCCGGAGACAGCTACAGAGCCGCATCATCCTGGCGCGGGGAGTTGTATCGCGCTGGGACGGCACGACGAGCCTGGTGGTGTCGGACCTGCAGGCGATCGATCCCCAAGTTTCCATGCCGACGGCGCACGACTGGCACTGACGCGGGAGTCGACTGGCATTCCAGGCCGCTCATTCCGCTTCCCTGGCATGCCACCTTGCCGCAAAATACGGATTTCGCTACACTGGATTGCAAGTTCCCTAATTGCAGGACAGGGCCTGTCCAACCCCTCACCTGCCGGATTTATGGCGCAGATTCCCTGAACTACTGCCAGAACACCTCCCGGTCCCGCTTGCGGAGAGATGGCTGAGTGGACGAAAGCACCGGTCTCGAAAACCGGAGTACGGGCAACTGTACCGTGGGTTCGAATCCCACTCTCTCCGCCACCCCACTATTTTCCTGTTGGCCCCGAAAAATCCCAAACAGTCCCATTCGTAGGTGGGCGGCCAGTTCCATACGGTCTTGGGCAAATTCTTACCGTCCCCGGTGATCTACTCCTCTAGCCCAGGCATTGCATCCGGACCGGTTTTGGGAAATTAGGGCACTTCCGGCGTTCCACTGCAGCGCCTCAAATTCCCTCTCACCGGTGCCAAACCATAATCGTCCTATTCGCGATCTCGGATCCACACGATCTGAGTGGTACGGGACCGGCAATGGAACCATTGCCGTGCGCCGAAAGACTGTGGTTCGTTGTGTCCTGGTTTTCTCACTCAAAAATGCAGCCCCGCCTTTATAACCAAAGGCGGGGCACTCTTTTGCTGTAGCGATGAGCACGAAGCGTGACCCGACAACGCGATCCAGAAATCCAGTTACCGGGCCCGGTGTCTCGCGCCCGGGTCTAACCCAAAGATTTTGGATTGATCGGAGTTGCCATCGCCTGCACTTCCGGAAGGACCTTTTCAGCGAAAAGCCTGAGGCTTTTTTCGGCCTTGTCTCTGGGCATCCCACCGTAAAACATGTGGATCACGACCCTCTCCAGGCTGATGGTCCACTGGAGTGTCCTGATTTTTTCGATGATCTCGTCCGGGGTACCGATGGGTTGAGTTGAACGCCGCGCAGCGAAACTGGCGTCTGCGGTA
Source organism: Dehalococcoidia bacterium (assembly GCA_965219395.1). Lineage (GTDB taxonomy): Bacteria > Chloroflexota > Dehalococcoidia > Lucifugimonadales > UBA3495 > VXOI01. The sequence continues at coordinate 866,314 of CBDCNN010000002.1, read as the reverse complement.
CCGACGTCAGCATTCTGGCGCACCAGGTATTCCTCGTAGCCGTGGATGCCTTCATAGCCCGGGTTGTTCCACTCAAAGTAATGGTGTTGGGCCGCGGTCAGTTGGTTGTGGAAATAAGTCCACCCCTCTTCAGCTTCGTCCGAAGTTTCGGCGCAATACATCCACAGCAAAGTGGTGGGTTGGTCGGGCGGAAGGCCGAGTTCTCTCCGAATCGCGTTGAACCTTCTCACTTTGTCAGTCATCACATCGACATCATCCCCTGCAACGAACATCTGCCCCAGGCCGTTTTCCGCGGCCATTCTGGCGGACGCCTCCGTCGTGAATGCGACCTTGATGTCATTGGTCAGTTCACCCTTGTGGCGAGCCTGAGGCCGGATACTTGTCGGTGGGATATCGTAGACCTCGCCCTTGAATTCAAAGCGCTCCGATCCGTCAGCAGCCTTGATGGCATTGATCACATCGTAGAAATACTTGTGCGATTGTTCTATGGGGTAACCCAGCGAGGCATACTCGTGAGGAGCGATTCCCCGGCCAATCCCAAGGTGGAGGCGCCTGCCTTTAAGCAGTATATCGAGCATGGAGATCTCGGAGGCCAGCCTGATCGGATTCCACCACGGTGCGACGATCACTGCGGTACCCACATCTACCCGGCTGGTGCGGCCTGCCCAGTACGCCAGGTACTGCAAGGGGTTTGGCTGCATCGAGTAGGCTGATCCGTAGTGCTCGGTTGCCCAGATTGAATCAAACCCCAGGGGCTCGACCAGTTCCCCCATATAAAGGGTCTCATCCATATTCTTGGCGTCCGGTATCGTCGGCGGGCGGCCGTAGTCGCCCTCCATCAGACGGGCCCAGTCACCCTGGTTGTAACCGGTTACCATTACTCCACAGTGCATCGGTATGTTGCTCCTTCAGGTTCGCCTACACTGTACAGGCGGGGCTTACGCCCATGCGCGGCAATACTTCCCGTCAGTATAACCTTTCCTTCCCACCGGGAATTGTGTGCCACTGAGCGCGCGAGCAGATGACGCCCAAGAGAGGGACTCCGCCTTGGACGTTGCGGGGCACTCCGATAATACTTGGGGCGAGTCTGCCCTGAACCTGGCCCTTCTACTACACGGCGGGCCGGATAGAGGCAACAGAGAAAGCGTTCAGCAAGGGGATGTCTCTCAGGCGGGTTGGGCAGTGGTTGGGAATACACCGGGCACAACGAGGCAATGCTTGGGTTCGCGGGTCCGCAGAAAGATGGTCCTCAAAAAACGAAACCTGCCTGATGCACTCGAAGCCCAACGAACGAAATTCTAGCTGAGTAGCTAATTGGACATCTCGCTGACTTTCGGCACGACGCTGGGCCGATATGCCGCCGCCTTTGGCATCGGACTCGCTGAGGTCCACATCTAGGCAGGGCCGGACTGCCCCACGACCTCACACTCGAGCTTACCTGCAGAGAGGCAGCAGCAGCCGGTCCAAGTCATTCTCGGCGGTGTCCTGCAGACCGGATGGGACACAACCTGACAACTGATTACCCTGAAGTAGGAGAACCTCCAGGGAGGGAAGGTTGTCCAGTTCGGAGGGAATCGACCCCGTGAGTTGATTCCACCCCAAATAGAGAGAGTCGAGGCTCGTCCAGCTTCCCATTTCTGCCGGGATGCCTCCGGTGAATTCGTTGCCAACGATGTGAATCTCCCGCAATTCCGGCAGCTCGCCCAGCCACAGGGGGATTTGTCCCGTAAGACGATTCCCGCCCACGGAAAGGCGCTCCAACTCCAACAAGTTCGACAACGCATGGGGGAGGCTGCCTGTCAGCTGATTGGCCCAGAGGAGGAGTTCGGCGAGATTGGCGAGGTTGCCCAATTCCTGAGGAATAGTACCAGTCAACCGGTTATATCCCAGATACAAGTCCTCCAGGTTTGAAAGACGGCCCAAGTCCGCAGGGATTGTACCGGTAAAGCGGTTCTCGCCGATGTACAGCACCTTCAGGTAGCGCAAGTCTGCCAATCCAGGCAAGATCGGGCCGTCCAACTGGTTGCCCCTGAGGTCAATCTCCTCAAGGTTGACCAAGTTTCCCAACTCGGCGGGCAACCTTCCGTTCAGCCTGTTGCCAACGGGTGATGTGGGCTGGCAATCCCACCCCTGCGAGGGCGGATCCTCCCAATTGCATGGGATTTCAACCTCGTTACCCAAATCCAGTACACGCAGGGCACCCAGGAGCCCAATCTCCATTGGGATCTGTCCTACCAACCGGTTCTCTCTCAGCTCAATTTTTGTCACGCGGCCATTGCCGTCGGTCTCGACTCCAAACCATTCGCCCACAGGGAAGCGAGTAAGCCAGTTGGCATTATCGGCCCAGTTCTCTCCACCGGTGGCCCGGAACAATGCAATCAAAGCCTGACTATCCGCGGCGATACTTCCCGGTGCGAATATCCTGAAACACATTCTCGGCCTCAGGCCCGAGGGGCTGAACGGCTGACCACAAACAGCTTTACCACCCCCGACGGCCGGACAAGGCTCTCTGAGCGTACCTGTCCGTCTTGGACAAGCTCAATGTAAAAGGGATTCCACCAGCACCCGGTCCGGAGAGTCTCTATAAGGGCGACCTCCTCGTCGCTGAGCTGGTCCCTGAACCACGGCTGGTCGAAGAGCAACCGGGTCTGGCCGGAATCATTGCCTGCTAGGAGCCAGCAAACGACAAGAGCCCTCCGCTCGAACTCGGTCACACCGTCAGCGAACCAGACCAGCTCCAGCAGCTGTCCCGCCAAGTCAGAATCCCTCTCTGCGATGTAAAGCAAGTCTCGAAGTGCCCTCTGGTCCTCGATAGAAATTCCGTCAGCTATCCACTGGAGAGCCGCGACACGCCGTCCCAACTCTGGGTCCAAGTTTGCGATGCGTCAAATAATCGCGAGCGCCCACTGATTTCGCGCATTCAATCCGTCGACAGGCAGTGGAGAGGCCTGCAGGCCGGTTTGTATGTTCCCCTTTCCGGTGTCGCCTTCTGAAATCCACGGGTATCTGCTGATAATCTCCCAAACTTTCGGATGCTCACCTCTTAACCGATCCCGGAGGTACGTCTGCGAACCGGCTAGAGCCACCAGTTCATCCACCCTGATGCCCTCGTCGATTTCAGGCGAATCCACTATTCTGCCAGCGATTGAGGGGTCATCGGATGCCAATTCGAGCAAAAGGTCCAGCACGAACCCCTCTTCCTCCGTGACGGCATCAGCAACCCATGGAGAGGCAACGATATCCCTGGCGAGAGATGGTTCCTCATGCGCCAGGAAGCCAATCCTGACAATAGTCAACAATTGGGCATCGGTCAGCTCCTCGTGCAGCCATTTAAGGCCTACTACCCTCCGGGCCAGTTCGGGGTCTTCGTCAGCGATGTTCCCTATGGCCGCCAATGCCAACCTCTCCTCTAGGATCAGTTCATCGGCCAACCAAGGAAGCTGTTCTATAGCCCTTGCGGTGGCTGGGTCCCTGTTTTCGATGGCCTCCAGGGACTCTGCCGCCCTCTGTTCGAGATCGTTCAGTCCGTCAGCCTTCCATGGGAGTTCGTCGGTTGCGGCCGTTGTCGATTCTGGTTTGGCTGTTGGAATGGCGATCGTCCTGGTTGGGGTAGAAATCTCCTCTGAAGCCCTCGTCTCCTTTTCCCCTCAGGAGTTGCGACAGACCGCCGGTTCGATTCCGGATGCGTTTCCGCTCCCCCCATGATCACCAGGATGATCAGAGCTATCACTGCCACCAGCACCGCTGCCGACACGCCGAGAATGATGACCATCCTACGATTTCGAAAAACGCTCGCCATTTCCAGCCCTATCCCTTACGGCCGTCCTGTGGCGATATGTTACTACCATCCGTGTCCGGTGCGGCTTCACTTTCTTAACCAATCATTGATACCAGTACAAAACTCCGCATTCACTTTTACTATGGCCCCCTGACGTCCACTGGTGCGAGTAGAGTTCGAGCACGAAGCCGTCAATTAAGCAGCGTGCCGTGGCCAGCAACTATAATCAATGAAATGACTCCCAAGCGTAGCGGGAGGGTCGCGCCTGGCACAGGCCAGGTGCTGATTCGGGGAGAACCGGACTGATGTCGACTTCCACACCGCCAAAACCCAGGGTGCTGAGCGGTATTCAGCCCTCAGGTCAGCTGCACATAGGAAACCTGTTCGGAGCATTGAGGCCCTGGGTTGTAAAGCAGGACGAGTACCAGAACTTCTTCTGCATCGTCGACTTGCATGCTGTAACCGTGCCGCAAGAACCGGAAATGCTCCGCAGGCGTATTCGTGAACTGGCAGCGCTCTACCTCGCCGCCGGACTGGATACTTCACGGTCTGTCATCTTCGTCCAGTCCCGCGTCAGGGCCCACACAGAACTCGCCTGGCTGCTTGGTTGTGTAACTCCCGCAGGATGGCTGCAGCGAATGACCCAATACAAGGCGAAGGTTCGGGATGGAGCACCGGCAATTTCAACCGGCCTGCTGACCTACCCAGTGCTGATGGCGGCCGACATTCTCGTCTACCAAGCAGACTACGTACCGGTTGGGGACGACCAGAGACAGCACCTCGAGCTGACCAGAGACATTGCCTCTCGCTTCAACCAAGTTTACGGCGACATTCTGACCATTCCTCGTCCTTTGATAGGACACACGGGTGCGGGCGCGCGGATCATGGGGCTGGACGACCCCACAACAAAAATGAGCAAATCCAACCCTAACGCAGGTCACGCCGTTAGTCTGGTGGACTCCCCTGATGTAATCCGGCGAAAAATTCGCAGGGCCAAGACTGACTCTGGAAATTCCGTCGACGTCGCCCGGTCGGAAACCGGGATAGCGAACCTCGTCGAAATCTACCGCTGTGCGACAGGCGCCACTTTTGAGGAGGCATGCTCTGAGCTGGATGGCTCAGGATACGGCGTGTTGAAGGATCGCGTAGCTGACACCTTGATCGAAGTACTCGCACCCCTGCAGAAACGATACGCCGAATTCGAGAGCGACCCTGCAACCCTGGAATCGATCTTGGATGATGGAACGGCCCGGGCCGAAGAGGTCGCAGATGTGACTGCGAAAGTGGTTCGCTCAGGGATGGGACTCGGATAACCCGCAAGGGGATTGAGGGCGAACAGGAGCGCCGATTCCACCCCATGTAGTCGGCAGGGCTGATTGAGCGATAACTGACCCGTCGGCGGGCGTCAAGGCGGTCCGTCCACCACCTCGGGAATGGCCACAATTGCAGAACTCTCAGGCGAAGCACCTGTCACGTTGGCCCGCTGATATTGCTACCCGTTGATCTATGGTAGGGTTCAACTGCGAAACGAAGGCATTTGGCAGGGTGGGCGATGTATGTTGTGCTTCGCGTTTGAGGAGGATGGCCCATGCAGTCCGCTGATCTCAACCTTACTACAACCGTAACCGGATACCAGCGATTCCTGTTCATAAAGCTCCCTCGGAAAGGAGCGACCAATGGACTTGCCGAGGCCATTGCACAGCTCGGGGCCGGGATGGAAAACATACACTACGTGAACGGGCCGCCCTCAGCGGAGGCCCTCAAGCGGGGGCGGTTCCAGATTCTGAAAGCGGAGCCTAGCTTGAGCCGCGAGCAGGACCTGTCTCACCCAGCAGTGACGGACGCTGCTGGCTTGATCAGGCTGGAGGCTGAGACGTCCGGGCCGCTCCTGGAGTACGAAGAGGACCTGCGGGCGTTGCTGGAGCCCGCCGGAGGCAGTGTCGAGACCCTTTCGGGCGTGCAAAGGCCTCGCAGCTACACGAGCCACGCTATGACCCAATACGCCTATGACCGTGCTCAGCAGCCCGGAGCTGGGAGCCTTCATCCAATGGGTGTGGTGACGCCGATGAACAAAAGCGCCGAATGGTGGGGCATGGACTGGATGCACCGGGAAAGCTTCTTTTTGCCTCGCTACGACGCCAAGGAAAACATGGCCGCAAAAGGTCATGCACTGGCCGCGGATGCAGGTATCGCATGTATAACCCGGCGATTGGTGCATGCTCCCCAAGGTTACGGCCAAGAGAACGGCTATGATTTTGTCGGGTACTTCGAGTTTGCTGTGTCTGACGCTGCCACGTTCCGTGCTGTGATGGCTGCCCTTCGCGACACTGAGCAGAACCCTGAGTGGGCGTATATCAGCGAAGGGCCGGAGTGGTGGGGCAGAAGGGTTGAAGAGCCCATTGGACTCTGGGAGGACTAACCACCCAGCTCCGGTGGATATGCCCAAAGCCCTACTGGGCAGTCCTTCCGCCGTCAATCACCAACTCTGAGCCAGTAACGAAAGACGACTCGTCAGAGGCGAGGTAAAGCACCCCGAAGGCGATTTCTTCCGGTGTTCCGATACGGCCCATCGGCACACGTTCAATGGTGTCGTCCAGTGTCGCCCCTGCACCACGCGCGGAGCGGAGCATCGGCGTCTCGATTGGTCCGGGATGCACGGAATTGCAGCGGATGCCCTCCCCAGCGTACTGGATGGCGGTCGCCTTGGAGAAAATCCGTACCGCGCCCTTGCTTGCGGCATAGGCCCCGGAAGTGCCCCGAGCGGGCGCGATTCCCGCCCCGGAGGAAATGTTGACGATGCTCCCTCCCCCTGCCTTTCGCATCTCAGGGATTGCCGCCTTGGTGCCGAGGAATACACCCTTGGCGTTGATGTCAAAGGTGCGTTCCCAGTCCTCGATTGTGAGGTCCTCAATGCCCCCAGTAATCGAGATTCCCGCGTTGTTGACCAGGATGTCCAGCTTCCCAAAGCGGGAAACCGCTGTCCCGATGGCAGCGGCCCAGTCATCCTCGTTGGTCACATCCAGACGGACAAACACGCACTCGCCGCCCGCCTCATTCACCGCGGCCTCGGTCTGTCGACCCTCCTCCTCCAATACATCGCCGATAACTACCTTGGCCCCTTCGCGAGTAAACATGTGGGCCTCGACCGCCCCCATTCCCCTTGCTCCCCCGCTGATCAGCGCAACCTTACCCTGAAGACGCATTTCAACCTCCCGGGTTGCATACATTTCTCTTCGACTGGATGCGCCCATTGTAATGTCTACTCTATTGGTTTCGTCTGTCGGTTTCCCATTAAAGATCAATGCTTATCTGTGCCGTGTCGAGACGCGGTTGAGAAACAACAGAAAGTAAAGACGCTCAGCAAGGCAAGGGCCCTTGGACAACATGAATCAAACACTGTCCCGGGTGCGGCCCCATCTGTTGATTAGGCACCGGCGCAACCGCTGCCCTCGGGTTAGGAGCGGAACCCTCGCTTAGCTACCTGTCCAGTTTTCCGGGTCCACCTCATGAAGCGATGTGTCCTTCTGTATGGACAATTGGGTTCTCGAACCGTTGCAGGCAGAAGACCACGCCCCAGTGTGATATTGAGGAGCAGACCCAAGGGTGGCCCGCAGGCAGGCTGCCGGAACCCAGTAGTCAGTCCAGGCCAACGTGCAAGTGGTCAAGGCCGACCACCAGCACCTGAACAGTTAGCTCATCAAGACAGCGACTGCTAAAGATGCCTGGGCCATTCATGGGCAACGGGGACATCCACAGTCCCAGGCATTCGACTCATGCTGGAACTGTTCCGGCACAGTAGCCAAGTCAGAAGAGTAGGTTCAAGCCTTCAGGAAGTCCTGCACTATATTCGAGACCGTGGCAAGCTGTTCCAGCTGTGGCAAGTGGGCCGCTCTCTCGACGATCACCGATCGGGCGCCAGCGATACGATCGGTGAACTCTCGGGCATATACGGAAGGCACTATTCCGTCCTGCTGGCCCCAAATTACCAACGTCGGTGCCCGGACCCGGTGCAGCCGCTTCTTCAGGCCCTTGTCAGGGATGGGCCAAGTGAACTTCCCGGTACAACCCAAGTTCCAGATACCCTGAATCTTGGCTGTCATCTGCTCTTCCGGGTCTTCCGGTTCCGCCAGGACCTTCCTTGCTACCGGTCCATCGGGCTCGTAGAAAAGCTCCTTCACCAGGTCGTCCGGCGCCATGGACATCACATTCTTGACCGGAGCGTCGTCACGCCACAAGCCTATGGGACCGAGCAGCACCAGCTTGCTGACGCGCCTGGGGTCGGTTGCCGCTATCTCCGAGGCCACCATGCCACCGAAAGAGTGGCCCACAACTGCGGGCGAATCCAGTTCCAAGCCGTCAAAAAGTTCGTAATAGTAGAGCACCAGGTCCCAAAGGTCGTCCAACGGTTTGAGGGCGTCCGGGTCTCCGGGTGTCGTGCCAGGATGTTCGGGGGCATATACGGTATGGGTCTGCGACAATTCGTCCAGGAAATCGTCCCATTGGAGGCCAGTGGCGCCGTGCAAGAACACCAGGGGAGGCCCCTGACCGGCAATTTTTACCCTGGACTGTACTTGGTCACGCCATACACTCAGGGTGCGTTCCTGTATCGTAACCATTCTTGATCCCCTCCGGCCTTGATCCCCTCCGGGCGAAGGCAGGGATATGCTAAGCGCTGGGCTGGCCTGCCAACTGCCGCTTTCCCCGAAGCTTCTCCGGCCACCAGTGGTTCTCCCAACCCTCGTCGGCCCAGATGTCGCGCAGCTTGGGCAGAACTTCCCTGCCGAAGAGGTCAATGTTCTTGAGGGTCAGTTCGTGGGGCATGGAGCCAATGTGGAGCAAGACCATCAGGTTTCCCACTCTCAGCTTCTTGATCGCGTCCTCCAGTTGATCCACAACCGAAGCAGGACTACCACCGATCACCAGCTGGTTATCGATGAAGTCCTGGTAGTTCCATTCCTTCATATCCTGAGTGACGGACGCGATCTGGTCCACGTAGCCTTTCCTGTACGTGTTATCCAGGCTGCGAAAGTCGGTGTAGCCTGGAGCGGAGAAGAACTCAGGGGCGATGTGCAAGGACTTGTCATAGAAATAGCGGATGTGCTCGTAGTAGTCTTTCTCCGCTTGAGCATCGGATTCGCCCACGACAACAAGCTGGAGGAACCCTGCGCGGTACGGGTTGGGTTCCAATCCCTTGGCGTCAACGAATTCCCAGAACCCATCCATGACCCTTTTGCCCAGATTGTTGCCCCAATAGCTGAGGAAGCAGTAGCAATGGTTATGCCTGACCGAAAAGTCCCAGGTGCTGAGGCTCCCCGAGCCCGGCACCCACACAGGGGGATGCGGTTTCTGAATCGGGCGGGGCCAGAGGTTGACCATCGGAAGCTGGTAGTACTTCCCGTTCCAGGCGAACATTTCTTCCGCCTGCCAGGACTTCATGATCAGGTCGTGAGCCTCGTAGTACCGGTCACGGTGCTCGATCGGAGGAATTCCGTAACAAAGGTTGGCGTCCATCGAGGAGCCAAGGGGCATGCCGGCCACCAGCCGCCCTCCGCTGATACAGTCCAGCATTCCGTATTCTTCTGCCACACGGATCGGAGGATTGGTGGTCGGCAGCGTGGCACCCATCTGCACGATCGCTACGTCCTGGCCGTCGGTGGCCCTGGCCAAGGCAGAACCCATCAGGTTGGGTCCGGGCATGAATCCGTAGGCGTTCTGATGGTGCTCGTTTACGCACACTCCGTCCAGTCCGGCGCCGGCAGCGTATGTGAGTTCGTCCAGGGTCCAGTTGTAGTACTGGCCGACTCTTTCGGCGTCGGCCAACTCCCACCACGGTGGGTCTACCCAAACTGAATGGTACCGCTGTTCGAAGTCGGACGGGAGTTCCCGATGTGGCATCAGGTGAAACATCGATATTTTCATGACTGTCCCTTTTGACCTGATGGGGTGGGTAGCGCCATTGTAGCATCAGTATCGGTGCCTGCGGGGATCTGCTCGGAGTGCCGGGAGGAATTCAAACTCCTCCTGTCGCATCGAAGGGCACTGATGGTCTCTCTGGAGGAACTCACCGCTGCTCCACGAATGAGTTGGATCGGGGCGCAGGCTTGGACCAAGCCCGAGCGGGGCCAGTCCTGGAAGGCATCCACCGACGCCGACGCCCGCGCCCTGACTGGTGCAGGAATGCCAACGCGAGTACGAGGAGCATCCCCCGGTCAACTTGTTGGCTAGAATAACTCAGGCCCCCAACGAGCATTGGGGAGAACGCTCGACCTGATGCTTCCCCAAAACAGGGAAACGATAGAGAATGTCCTATGACCGCGGACCAATTCCAAGTAGCCGTTCTCAGCCCTACATTAGAGTCCAAGAGAAGAGCGTGGATGACCACGAATGAATGGGAGCACTGAGTTAGGGCGAACCCTTTGGAACCCAATTCATCGCCAGCAAACAAACGATGAAACCCCCTCTGCAATTACCCAAAGCCTTCCCCATAAATGCCTAAAGGCGAAGGCGGGACTCAGCAGCGTTATCGTGGCGTTAGTAGAGACCAGAATGAGGACGGTAAGCGACGCGGCCCGAGGCACTTCAGGATGCCCCAGACCTAAGCCGAGGGCGAAGCCCAAGACGCAAAGGCCCTGGAGAACCGACGGGATACTATCAGTATTCCAAGGGGGCACAGAAAAATACCAACCGCGCCAGTGCTAGGGAAGAAAGATGAATCGAAATGAATCAGACACGGAAAAGCTCGAACGCCAAGGGAGAGCAATCGCAGACCTGCTACTGGAGCAAGGATCGGACGAGGAGACCCAGAGAGCGGTGATTGAGGCGGCGGCCCGCAGGGCCACCAAGGACAACTGGGCCGATATGCCAGAGGACGAATGCGATCGCCTGGTCAACAAAATAGTGAACTTCGAGGGGCTGACCTATCAATGGGCGATCTTCAGGCGCGGCTGGTACACCAGTCCGGGCGCAGGAAGAATAGCAGTGGACCCGGAAACCGCAGGGCCAAGGATTCTGGTCAGGGCGTACGCAACAGCCGAATCAGACACGCTCAGGATGAGAATTCAAGCACTAGGGCGGCCCTCAGAGGAAGGGCCGCCTCGCAGCTTGGAGGAGCGACTCCGCCGCTATCTTCCTCCCAGCGAGTAAGAAAACAAGGAAGTAAGAAAACAAGGACGGAGTCGCGCCCAATCACTCGCACTAACGGGCACTGGAAGACACCAGGCGTCGAGGTGCGACGGGACAGAGCAAAACTGGCGACGACTCCGCAGCGGCCAAGTAGTTACGGCCGGTTGGTGCCGGGAGGTCGCATTTCCATTGTATATTCGCTGGCGGCGACTCTAGCTGTCGTCGAAAGTTCTCAATGCGGAGAAATCGTCCGAGCCATCGGCCAGGATGCAATATTCAAACCTCAATTCGTAGTCTGCATCCCCACGGATGTTGTCTTGGATGTCAAGCACCTTTTACCACGGTAAGTGTTCAGAGTGGGGCGAGATGGGGTTTGGAGAGGATGGATTGCAGGGCTTGGTAGGGGTTTCGTTCTTGCAGGCGCCAGGTTCCGAACAAGGAGGCCAGGATGCTCTTGGTCTCGCTGCCCCGCTCCGAACGGGTACCGCCGCTGATCTTCCGGCTCACCACTGGCGGGCGCAGACTACGCTCCGCCGCGTTGTTGTCCGCGCTGGCCCGGGGCTCGGCGACGAAGGTGAACAGCTCCGGCAGGAAGCGTTCCACCCGCTGGCACAGCACCCTCATGGGCGCATCGCTGCCCAAGTAAGGCTTACAGATGGACCATAGCCACTGCTGGCAGCGTTGTTGCTGCTCTACCCGCTGGGCCCGCCGCACTGTTTCGGGCAGGTTAGGATCAGGTTCGGGGCAGGCCTGAGCATGGTCGTACACCTCGCGCACCTGTTGGGATCATTTGGCCAGGTCCTCGTTCTGCGGGTGTTGCTCCTTCAGTTGGTGGATGTCACGCAACAGGTGGGTCCAGCACCTCTGGTGCGGCCCCTGGTACACGTTGCAGGCCCCGTAGAAGTCGCTGACCAACACCCCCTCGAACTCATCCCCCAACACCTCCCCCACCACCCTCTGGCTCCGGCCCGGCCGGTGGAGAAAGTAGCGCACCTCGGGAGTGCTGAAGCTCCAGAGGTAGCCATTACGACCGTCCTCCCGCCAGCCTGTTTCGTCCCCGTACAGCACCGGGCTGGCCCGAATCTCTTGGCGTAACCGGGTGTATTCCTCTTGGCCGCGCTCCGCCGCCCCACGGACCAAAGCCACCAGTTCCCCCACGCTGAGGCCCAGGCCAAAGCGCCACTTCAGGTAGCGCTGAATCACCCGGAAGGGGAGCCGGCACTCCTCCCTCAGCATGCTTACTTCACTCTGCACCGAAACGCCGAACCGTTGGCGGCCCACGCTCAAGGCGCCCCAATCCGGTTCTGGAGTCCACCGCTTCCGGCACTTGGGGCAGGCGCGTTCGGTTACCCGCGCCCGTACCCGGGGCAGGCTAATCACCTGGCGGCTTCCGCACACCCTCCCGCCTATCAGAGGCACCTGGCAGTCGGGGCAACTGGCCGTGGCGTGTTCCACCCGGTGGGTGGGCTCGTCTCGTCGCCGGGCAAAGCCGTGGGGCCGCTTCCGCCCTTCTCCCTTGGAACGGGCCGGCCGGTTGGCCTTGACCCAAGACGGCGGCTTCCGCTCCTTCCCGGCATCGGTTGGCGCCTTTTGTTGGCCTTCCAACTCGGCGATCCGGGCTTCCAGAACTTGGATATGACCAAAGAGCCGACCAACCAGCTCAATCAACTCCTCCCGGGAGAACCCAGCCAATTCCTCAGGCAAACTCATGCCTTCAGTCTACCCGCATAGTATCCTCTTCCATTCGTGGGCTCAGCGCGGATTAAGCCCATTCTGAACACTTACTTACCACGACGCAAAAGCCCCTTGTGTTACACAACACGACGATCTCCCCGAGGGAAATTGTGAGTCGGGTTAGTAGCGGCAGCTAACAGCCCGTTAGCGAACCCTGCAGGCTGACGAACAGCCTTTTGCGAAAATTTCGAGCACCGTAGACTCTCGCACAAGTCGGAGAAACCCTTTGGCGCCGCGCCAAAAGGCAGAGAGCCTCCCCTATCGGTCAATTACTAAACTAATGCCAAGGTGAGATGGACATTTCCGGCATGTTCAGCGGCTCGGCAGGACCTTCCCACAATAGCAGGACATGAATACCACCTGGATGCCAATGTCCCATTCCTCAGTGCCCCCAAAATGTAGATTCCACCTTGACTTTGGTTTAGACGAGGGGCCACAAGAAACTCGTCGGAGGGCTGTGCCTATTCATTGGCAGTCTGCTCCTGGAGATCCATATGGAGCAAGGCGTCTTACAGGGCTGTCAATGGAGCCAAACAGAGGGCCATTTGGCGGGCAACCAAGACCTCGATGTCGGCAAAATGTCGGCGAAGTAGGAATTTCTGGGAAAGACAGAAACGAAAACAAAGAAAAGTGCCGAGGGACAGATTCTATCCAGCATGGATTTAGGCGGCTTCCACCGGCTGATTCAGATACGAAATTGCCTGTTTATGGCTGCATATGGGCAGGGGTGGCCGTAGGCGATGTTGTCAAAATGGTAGTCAATCGGAAGACAGTATAAAATTAAGAGACCCCTTCAGTCCTCCCTCTCCATGGACTCCGCGAAGGACTCCGCCGCCCGTTTCTGCCACCCTGGCAGCACGTGGGCGTAGATGTCCAGCGTTGTCGATACCTTGGAATGACCTAAACCAAAGCCAAGGTGAAATGCGCAGATGGAGCGGTTCAAGCGACGGAGCGGGGTCATTCTGCAAATGCGTGCAAGGGGGATCTACCCCATCAACCCAGGTGACCATCATCGTCTCTTAAATGTACATCCCACTTTGGCTTTGGTTTAGTACTACAGTCGCAGTTGATCTGACTCGCTTATTTCGACCGTAGATTTTGTCCAATTTCGTTAGGGCAAAAGATATTGCCCGTAGCTGGGCGCTGCGGCAGTCAAGGCTGACCGATGTCTCAAGAAATTAACTGCGACTGTAGTATTAGAGGGTTCGGCCATCCCCTAGCGCCGTGTAGGAGTGGACACCTCCTCGGGAAGCTGAAGACCACAGAGGCCCGGCAGGAACCGGGGCCTGCGCCTATACCGGCGATTCCTGGAGCGCGAGTGCGGCCAGCCACTGCAGGACAGCCGCCGAGGCCTCGGCGGTGCGGTTTACCAGGGAATGCTCCCCCTCCTCCACCATTATTGCGGTGCCACCGGGGCTGTTCACGGCAGCCCGGGCCAGGTCCTGAGCCATCCTTTCCAGCCGGGTGTGGGTCTCCCGGGAGCCGTTGAGCGCGAGGATGGGCACCCGTATCCGGTCGGCCAGGTTGATGAGGTTGTACTTCTCGAAGGGACCGTGCTTGTCGAGGTAGGACGCCGCGCTGAAGAACTGGGGGATGGGAAAGTTGACCCGGAAGACTCCGTCGGGGTCCCCTTCGTCCATCAGGCGCTGCGCCGTCTCCAGGTCGGCGCGGAATTCGTCGGCATCCACGGACTCAAGGTAGTGCGAGTAGGACAGCCGCACGGGAGAGACGGGCACAACGGCGGCGACCCGCGGGTCATCCTGCGTGGCGGCGTAATAGGTCACGCGCACCGCTCCCATGCTGTGGCCCAGCAGGCCGACGGCGCGATACCCGCGCTGCTCCAGGTGGTCCATACCGGCCCGCAGGTCGCTCATAGTGTTTTCCAGGATCTCGAAGGCATTGCCCTTGTAGTCATCGCTCGGCGGATGGTACCAGATGGTATCGTGGGCATTGGTGTTAAGGGCCAGGCAGGCTATGCCCCGGGCGCTCAGGTCTTCGGCCATGGACTTGGTGGCGGGGTCGCAGAAATTGCCCCGCGACCCGTGAATCAGAAGCATCGCATCCACCGGGCCGGGATCCGGGATGTTGGCTGCTGGAGCGTAAAACGCGCCGTCCAGCGACAGGCCCTCCTGGTTCACCACGCTCATGAGATCCACTAGCATCTGCGACTCCCTCTTCGACGCCCGTGGGCAATCGGGAATGCCCCGATTCTATGCGTCGCCTTCGTAAGCCGCAAGGACAAAGGGGCAGATCGCATGGCAATCGCATTTGGCAGATCACGCTTCAGGATTTCGTGACGAACAGGGCAAAGGCCGGTGCATATCCCTCACGCCCATCCTTTACCCTTCGCAAGTCCCAAAACCAACTGACATAGGAGTTACGCAGTTGAAAGAGCTAAGGCTGGGGATGGGATAAGATAGAGGGAGTGAGGCGGAGGTGGGGGAGATGAACCCGGCCAAGTGTGATGCGGTGGACTACATTCAGTTCTTGGTGGCAGCCCAGAGGAGATTTACCTGCAGCGAAGCGGCGCGGTGTCAACCGGAATCACCGCAAGCTCCAGCCCATGACGCATTCACCGTCTGCTGCGGAGACAGCCCCCCGGCACGGAGGCGCTGTGGCAGGAAACCCGGGGATTGGTGCGACGGGAGGAGGGGGTGCTGGTGCTGGACGACACCACCCTGGACAAGCCCTACGCCAAGCGGATGGAACTGGTGTCCCGGCATTGGAGCGGCAAGCATAAGCGAGTGGTATGGGGCATCAACCTGCTGACCTTGTTGTGGACTGATGGCAATGCGCTGATACCCTGCGATTTCCGGGTCTATGACCGTCCCCTGAGCGGTCTGACCAAGAACGGCCACTTCCGGCAGATGCTGGAGGTGGCGGAGGGGCGGGGCTTTCAGCCCCGTTGGGTGCTGTTCGACAGTTGGTATACCAGCCTGGAGAATTTGAAAGCCATCAGGGATAAGGGATGGTTCTGGCTGAGCCAATTGCGGTCCAACCGGCGGGTGAATCCCGAGGGAGCGGGGAACTTGCCCTTGGCCACCGTGGCTATACCCCAGGAAGGCCGGCAGGTGCATCTGCGAGGCTATGGATTTATCCGGGTGTTTCGGACGGTTTCCAAAGACGGGGACGTGGACCACTGGGCCACCAATGACCTGGAAATGATGGAGCAACAACGGGAAAGCCTGGCGCGCCAAGCCTGGGGAATCGAAACGTACCACCGGGGCCTCAAACAATGTTGTGGCGTGGAGAAATGCCAAGTGCGTACGGCAGAGGGACAGCGGAATCACATCCGCCTGTCCCTCCAAGCCTTCCTGCGGCTGGAAGCCCACCGCTTGAGTGCCGGAGTCTCTTGGTACGAGTCCAAAGCCAACATCATCCGCTCGGCCTTACGAGATTACCTGGCTTTTCCCAAGTACACTCTCCAACCAACTGCGTAACTCCTATGACACAGTTTCTATACAAATCCACCATATCACTATGCGCTTTTCACCTTGGCTTTAGTTTAGTAGTCCATCAGTGTTGGATTGAGGGATAGAGGGACTTGAGCTTAATGCGTGCGTCCTGGGTGGTGAAACGCCAGTCCGCCCGGGATTGCGTCCTGGTTCCGCTGACTCTGCCAAGCCTGGGTCTCGTGTTTCAGTATTTCCTGATAGGGAATCCGGCGGTCCAGACACTGGCGCGCCAGCACTCCCAGTTCTATCTCGGCCATCCCATCGGCAGGCTCAGGACAGGATTCAGCCAACTGCCGTGCTTGGGCGTGTAGTGGATTTCCAGCCTCTCGGCAATGCGCCGCGCCTCGGCAGGCTCGAAGGCCTCGTACAGGGACGAGAGGCGGTGCGTGTTCAGGTTGTCCATCACCAAGACTATCCGGTCTTTGTCCGGGTAGTCCACGTCCACCAGTTGTCGCACCACGCGGGCCCAATCAACCTTGGTTCGCTGGTCCGTCACCTCCACCCGCCGCCTCCTGAGCCTGTCGAAGGGCCTCCAAGGGCGCGAACAGCGTGAACAGGTTGCTCACCCCGTTGCGCTCGTATTCCTAATCGTAGGCCATGGCAGCCCCCGGACGCGGCGCCAAGGGGCTGCGGGTCTCCTTCACCTGCTGCTTGCTGGTCTCGTCCAGGCACACCAGTACCTCGTTGTCCTCGAACTGACGGTGATACACCTCCAGCACGTCCTCCATGGCGCAGACGAACTCGGCATTGGCCTTGGGCGGGATGCACCAACATTCCTTCAGCCAAGGCTTGAGTTCGTTTTTTTCAGTGTTTGGCGCACCGTCTCCGGGCTGATGCTATGGACTAACTGAAACTGTTACGCCGTCACCAGGTCTGATCGGTTATCCCAAATCCACCGAGGGAGTGGGGATTAAAGGTGTCCTGAAAGTGTGAAAAGGTGCTCCCGCGTATCTGGGATAATGGTTTTTGAACGGAAAACCGACCCCAGAGAAGGAGCACCTTTTAGATGCTACCACCTGAGCACCCCGACCGCATCCGGGTCGCCTTTGATGATCACCGCCTGGTGGCCAATGCCGGGCTGTTGCTGCCCGCCACCCTGGCCCTCCGCCTGGGTCTGGGTGAACTGGTTGACCGGTACCTCGATTTGGGTAGCGCCCCCGGCCGGGCCAACACCGGCGACAAGCTGATGACCCTAGTGGCCTCTGCCCTGGTCGGCGGCGACTGCATCGACGACGCCGACGCGTTGCGCAGTGGCGGTACCGCCAGGGTCTTGGGGTGTGTGGTCAAGGCACCGTCCACCCTGGGCACCTTCCTGCGCAGCTTCCGCTGGGGCCACGTGAGGCAACTGGACCGGGTCAGCCGGGAGTTGCTGGCCCGGGCCTGGGCCACTGGCGCCGGTCCCGGCGATGCTCCCTTGACCATTGACCTGGACTCCACCATCTGCGAGACCTACGGCCTGAGCAAGGAGGGAGCCCGCCATCACGGCTACACCGGTCAGCGGGGCTATCACCCGCTGCTGGCCGTGGCCGCCGGCACCGGCGAGGTGCTGATGGCCCGTCTCCGGGAGGGCCGGGCCAACACCGCCCGGGGCGCCGACCATTTCCTGCGGGAGACAGTGAGCCGGGTGCGCTATGCCGGGGCCACGGGACAGCTCACGGTGCGGGCCGACAGCGGCTTCTATACCCACTCCGTGGTCCAGGTCTGCCGCAAGACGGACGTCCGCTTCTCCATCACCGTCCGCCTGAGCCAGAGCCTGCGCAACCTGATAGAGGCCGTACCCGAGGCGGACTGGCGGCCCATCCCCTACTGGATGGACGGAGCCGCCGACGTGGCCGAGACTGGATACACTCCGTTCCAGAGTCAGACCGGCGCCGCGCCGGTGCGGCTCATCGTCCGCCGGGTGAGGCCCACCCCAGGCTCCCAACTGGCCCTCTTTGCCAACTACAGCTATCACGCCTTCATCACTGACCGCAACGGGGACACCCTGGAACTGGAGGCCGACCACCGCCGCCACGCCGAGATCGAGAACGCCATCCGGGACCTGAAGTACGGCGTGGGCCTCAACCATCTCCCCTCGGGGCGCTTCGCCGCCAACGGAGCCTGGCTGGCGGTGCAGGTCGTGGCCCACAATCTGGCCCGCTGGACCCAGCGCATCGCTCTGGGAGAGACGCTGGCAACCACCAAGACCCTCCGGCGACGCTTCTTCTCCCTGGCTGGAAGGATCACCCGCAAGGCCCGCCAGCTCACCCTGCACCTGCCCCGGCGCTGGCCCTGGGAAACCCAGTTTGTCTCTGCTCTGGTACGGCTGCGGGCCATTCCATTGCCCGTTTGACGCCATCCCCACCCAAGGAAACCCCTTCTCCCACCAAACAATTGAAGGTCTCGCCCAACTCGCGCCGACCAGGCTGGCGAGGGTCCTCTGCTGACAGTCGTCCCACAGCCTGGATTCCCCAAGGCCACTCCGGACCACCATTGGCCCTGTCCGTCGGCCAATGATTGCACTCATTGGCCCTCCCCTCCCACTAATCTCTCATGCAAGAGCCCAAATGCCAGCCTTTCGGTGGATTTGGGCTTAGGAACAAGAAAACGCGGATGTGATGTTTATATCTCTCCGTGTTTCCTTTGCCCTCCGTGTTAGCCCGAATCCGCCGAAGGGATACGGTCCTAGCGTTGATACGAGGGATGATGGGTAAGGGAAGGAGAACTGGCCTGACCCGATTCCGATTGATAAGCTCAAAAGTAGCGGGCGGTGGCCACGCCAGTGAAAAGGTGGCGGCCCGCAGTGGCGGTGGCAGGCGAAATCGGCAAGTCGGTATGCAGGAAGTGGCACTTGCGGACTGGGCTGGCGCGAGTCTGTGGGACAGCCATTGGGTTGCCCGGAGGGCGGGCTGGGCATCGACGGCGCCGTCAGGTTGCAAGGGGAATGGGTGAATCGTCCGTTGCTGACCTTGCGTTTTCCAGCGTTATCGCTGTGGCCAAGGCTCCGCCCCCAACAGCCAGCGACCCACTGGGCGATGCCGAGTTCTTAGGCGATGCCGAGTTGTCAACGGAAGCCGGCTCCGATTTCCAAAAGCGAGGTGGCTGGAGCTTACCTTCCGGCAGCGGCCGTCAGTCCATGAAGCCAGAACCCTCTCGCCACTCCAGGCAAGCCTTGAGACCTGCGGTCATATCGTGGCTGGGCGAGAACCCCAGGTCTGCTCTGATGCGGGATGCATCCCGCACAGCCTGCGACTCCTCGGCCGGCCGCTCTTGGGCCTCGGGTCGCTCTTCCGGTAAAAGGTCTATTACCTCCAGGGACGGACGCAACTCCACCAAAGCGTTGATGACCTCCTCCAAAGTTATAGGGCGACCTGCGGAAAGGTTGTACACGTCATGAGGCAGGGTAGGCGCGTCCAAAACGGCCCGGATGCCGGAGGCCACATCCCCCGTGAAAGTATAGTCTCGGCCTATCGTGCGGTCCTCGACCACGATGGGCTCCTTGCGGACCACGTTGCCGGTCCACCGGTATATCAGCGACATCCTGCTTCTGTGGCCGGTGACCCGTTCCATGGGCCCGTAGGGGTAACTCAGCCTCACACTGGCGGTCTGGAACCCGTGCAGATCGCCGTACCTGCGGGTCAACTGCTCGCTGGTGTGCTTGCTTATTGCGTACAGGTTACGAGGTCGCAACGGCGCGTCCTCGTGGACTAGCGCCATGCCGGCCGGTGGATTACCGTAAACGGCCTCGGAGCTGACGTAGATAAACCGTTTCAGGTTGCAAGCGGCGGCCAGGTCCAGCAGATTCACGGTGCCTTCGATATTGATGTTCACGATGTCGCGGCTCCGTTCCGTCTCCATGCTACCCCGCTGGGCAGGGGTGAACACCGCGGCATGGACGACTTTGTCTATGGCTTGGAACGCCGCCGCCTGTTCCAAGTCCTTCACATTCAGGATGTCCCCCTGGACAAAGGTCACATTCTGCGCCCAGGGTTTCAGGTAGTCTCTGAGGAGAGCGTCCGCGGGGGTCAAATCGAAGCAGACCACCCGGTGGCCGGCCTCCGCCAACCCTTTCACAATGTTGCTGCCCACGAATCCGGCGCCGCCGGTGACGAGGGTTGCCATGGCAGATTCCTGTCCTGAGATCTCAAGCTTTCTTGTATTCGAGGCGGGGAAGTTAGCACCCGCTTCCGAGGGAGTCAAACGTGATGAATATCTTCAGAGTAGAAAGTTGGTCTTCGGTGGACTAGAGCCCGGTGCTCAGGAGCGACACGGAAACCGGCCACATCAGCGCATGGCCAGGTACCATGAGGGCAGCCGGTCTTCGCCTCCCACCCACGTATACTGGCACTGGCAGTTTGCTTGCTCCGGTATGGAGCCGATGGCGTCTCTAACTATGGGCGTAAGCTCCTCCGGGGTGATACTGACCCAATCCTTCTGATCGCTGACGCCTGCCGCATCGGATATCCAGCACAAGCCCGCAAAACAGGTCTCCAATTCCCTGAAGTAAACGACCTCTGGGTATATGGTGGTGCATACAACGTCTGCGCCCCAACGGCGATAGGCCTCAATCTCCGCCAGCGTTTCGTTGTGGGGGCCTTGAACACAGATGTTGACCCCTTGGTCAATCACCCGGCGCGGGCTGTTGCGGCGCGCGGCTGCCGCCAACGTCCCGCGGACCTCGGGACAAAAAGGGACCTCCATCTTCGCTCGGGGCCAGACCGGTTCGCCAGCGAAGATGGTTGTGGGCGTTCTCTCGCACATCCTAATATAATCGTGGTAAGTCACGAGGTCTCCGGTTCTCAAGTCGGAATTCACCCCTCCAAAGCCATTAAGGGTGATGACCCGACGCACACCCAACTGACGGAGGGCCAGGGCGTGGGATGCATGAGACACTACATCGGAGGCAAGGTTGTCCCCCCAACCAAAACGGCGTATGTACACCACGACGCGGTTACCCACGGCGCCGGTGAGCACTGGTACATCTCCATATCTTGTGGAGACCGTCGACCTTTGGAGACCGCCTTCCAAGACTGCCTCGTACCTAGATGCGCCGAGAATACCTATCACCCGAGACCTCCTGGTTGATTATTCGTTGATTATTCGTTGATTATTCGCTGTACATGGCTGGAGGTTACTACCTGCCGGACCAAGAGTGTTGGCCGTTCACTCGGACTCCGGAGGGCCGTTCGATGCGGTGGACAAATCCGGATGTTAGGATCATCGTGGTTACATCCGAATGAACTATTGGCGAATGAACTACCAGTAGTTGCCGGGGGCTTGGGCCGATTGGCGCGCCTGGACGCCACGTAAATCGAAAATTGAGGGATGAGATGGCATCTGAGTTCTCAAGGTCGGGTGTCTCGCGGTTCGACAATCGGGACATGGGGGCGCCCCGGATTAGGTGCGAAGTGGGTAAGCCCCTCGCGGAGCAGGGGGACATTGGCCATAACCGATGGCACCCGGACATTCCTCCTCTCATCGAGATCGAGCCAGGGGGAGAGGTAATTCTCGAATCACCCGGTTACGACGACTATCAACTCCACGACAACGATGATACCAGTGATGTGTCAACCATGGATCTGACTCGGGTCCATCCCCTGGTAGGACCGGTGGCGGTCAGGGGCGCGGAGCCAGGTGATTTGTTGGTCGTGGACCTGCTTGAGCTATCCCCCCTCAGTGGAGTGGGGTATTCCTGCGTGATTCCTGCGATTGGAGGCATACTGCGGGACGTCTACCCCGCGGCTTACAAATCGGTCTGGCACATGCGAGGAAACGTATACGCTGAGTCCCGCCATATACCGGGAGTGCGGATCCCCGCTTTGCCCCACCCAGGAGTAATTGGCGTCGCTCCCTCCCATGA
Organism: Dehalococcoidia bacterium; assembly: GCA_965219395.1. Classification (GTDB taxonomy): domain Bacteria; phylum Chloroflexota; class Dehalococcoidia; order Lucifugimonadales; family UBA3495; genus VXOI01. Next base: position 844,386 of record CBDCNN010000002.1, on the reverse strand, counting down.
AATGCTGAGCCAGTGGAACGACCGGGAAGCGCCGCTGGCCCCACGGGAGCAAGCCTATCCGCCGCATGCGGAAACAGCGTTGTTTCGTGGAGTCGACCCCGCGCAGCATTCGAGGATGGCCTCCGAGGCGGCTAGGACGGTGCCGCCTAGAGAAAATGGCGGCAACGTCGACATCAAGAATCTGTCCAGCGGCTCAAGAATATTCTTGCCGGTGTTCGTGCCCGGCGCTCTGCTTTCGGTGGGCGACTTGCATTTTGCCGAGGGTGATGGCGAGGCCACCTGGAACGCCATAGAGATGGATGGAGTGACTTGGCTTCGGGTGAACCTCATAAAGGGCGGGGCCACCAAATACAACGTCCGCACGCCCATTTTCCAGCCGGGTCCCATTGAGCCCCAATTTGGAAACCGGTACCTTACGTTCACTGGCTTCAATTTCCGGGACACCGATCAGGCTTTCAACGATTGCACCATGGCCGCTCGAGAAGCCATGCTGCAGGCCATAGACTACTTGACCAACTTCGGCTACAGCGGAGAGCAAGCATACACTCTGTTGAGCGTAGCTCCGATAGAGCTCCGCATCAGCGGAATCACGGACGTGCCAAACGCCTGCGTGACCCTGTACATGCCGTTGGACATCTTTGATCAAGGAATTTTGCCTCGGGAGTGAGACACACTTGTATTACGCTAGAGCAGGGCATTGGACGCAACGGTGAATCGGGTGCGAAATCTGGGCTCCCCAAAACCGCGATGGCACTCGCAATAAGTGTGATTATCGCGCATAGTAATGATCTGCCGCCCGGATTCTGAGCCACTCTGAGTGCGAGTCTTTTGGGATGATCTAAACCAATGCTAGTATTACAACGACGCATTGTATAATAAGGCATTCTTGGAATAGTGGTGCTTTGGGGTGGGGTGGCGGCGTGATGGATGTGGCAGCCTTCGAGCGGGTTTACGAGTCTTTTCGAGAGTTTCATGCGTTCTTCGCAGTGGCCTTCGGACGCAAGCAATGGCGGGAACACAGCCGGCACTATCTCCAAGCCCTGCTGGTCCAGTCCCAAGAGCGTCGCAACGCCGAGAATCTCTCCGAAACCGTTCCGGCTTCGGCCCGGGCCATGCAGCGCTTTCTCACCGAGGCCCGCTGGGACGATGACGCGGTCATAGGACGCCTCCAGGAATACTTGGGCCCCAAGTTGGCTGACTCTCAGGCGGTGTGGGTGTTCGACGGCAGCGATTTTCCCAAGCTGGGCGTGAAATCGGTGGGTGTGGCCCGCCAATACTGCGGAGCTTTGGGGAAGATCGCCAGCTGCCAGGCCGGGGTGTTTCTGGCTCATGTGGGGCCGCGGGGTCGCGCGCTGGCAGACAAGCGCTGGTATCTGCCCGAGGAATGGACTTCGGACGCAGACCGCTGCGCGGCGGCGGGAGTGCCGGCAGACAGGCGTCAGTACCGGTCGAAGACGGAGTTGGCTTTGGAGATGCTGACGCAGGCACGGGGCCATCTGAGCCCCCGGTGAGTCGCTGGGGATTCCGCCTTCGGGATGTCCCCGTCTTTCCGGGAGGGTCTGGCGGCAGCAGGAACGTGGTACGTGGTGGACGTGAGGCCGGACATGACGGTCTGGCCGCTGGAGCCTGCCTGGAGCAACCCGGCCTATCAGGGATTTGGGCGGCCCCGCAAGCCCAAGCTGCTGCGGGCACAGCGTAATCTAAAAGAATTTCGGAGCTGCCCTGCTGGATGGGCGCGGAGGTCATGTAGCCGGCCTCAGTCATGGTCGTGTCGGGCAGGGGCAGGCTGTAATACATGGTGGCCCGGTCGTCTGAGACCTCCACCCTCCTGATAAAGGTCTTGAGAAACCTTGATGTCAGTTCCAGGTCCTCTGGGTCGATGGCCATGCCGAGTTCCGCCATTGCCTCGGATAGACCTTCCGGGTCAGCCAGGAAGGCCATGAGTTCCTTGGTCTCGTGGTCGATGTCGGTTTTTTGTTGCTCAAGTTGCGCTTTCTCTTTGTTCAGAGCGCTGAGGGCCTTGTTGAAGTCTGCGATGTTTTCCGGAAACTCCTGTTCGGCATGCCGGAGACCCTTGATGAGGGTGTCTTTCTCGCGTTCAATCGCTCTCAGGCGCTTGGCAATGGACGCTTGCCGGTCTTTTTCCTCGGCGGCTTGGGTTCCACTCGTCTTATTGAGGTCGTCAAGCTGCTGGCGCATCGTTCCTTGATTGGAGAGTCTCTCCGCCAGTGATTGGCCTACAGTTTTGAGGAAGTCGTCCAGTTCCACGTCCGGGTTGGAGCAGTTGCGGATGCCCGAGCCCTTCTTGACCGAGCACGTCAACTTCTTGCCGCCGCTCCGCGAGTTTGCGACGACCATGTTGGCGTTGGGTTCGTCATTGTGGTTGGCGCACTTGACGCGATTGCTGAGGGGATTGGGGCTGGTGTAGGACTTGGGCGATGGTCTCTGCGCCCTGGACAGCTTCGGCATGAGAGCCTGTACTCTGTCGAACAGCTCTTGGGACACCAGTGGCGGGTGGGCGTTGGGGTTTTCGACCAGCTTGCGTCTCCTGCGGTGTCGCGGGAACTTTGATTTGGATGTCTTACCGACCTGCGAGTAGCCGAGATAGGTGTTGCTCCGAAGGATTTTGAGTATGGTGCCGGTGGTCCAGCGGAGTCCTCTGGGAGGCGGGATTCCGAGGTCCTCCAGACGGTCGCGGATGGCCATTGGGAAATGTCCCTGGGACCGCATCGTGTACATCATGACAACGTGTGCGGCGCGCTCGGGATGGGGTCTCCACCGGGGGCGCATCTTGCTGCCGTCTTCGAAGTAGTATTTCTCGTATCCATAGGCCACTACGGGAGATATGTCGTTTCCCATCAGAACGGATTCGTTGTGCCCACGAATGGTTAAACTTGATATGTCCTTTGATTGTTGGTGGTTCAGCGCGAACCTGACCCCCCACAGGAGGTCGTTGTCATCATCCGAATTGGTGCGGTCATCGGCTGCGTGGATTATGATGTCGTGCTCGTCCAAGATTCTAAGGTAAATATAGGGGTCGTCGGTCCCCCGGGAGAAACGGGACAGGTCATGGAAGATGACATGGGAAATGTCGTTCGCTGGGTCAAGGACGTAGGCGATCATCTCGAGGAATTCAGGGCGTTCCGATGTGTCCAGGCCGCTGGCGACCTCGCTGAAGGACTTGATGGTGTGTAATTGTTTGTCCGCGGCGTAGGCGAATATGACTCTGCCCTGTCCGGCGTGAGACAACTTCTTATCTTGGGACTTTCCTGAGGTCCTCGTGTAGGTAACTGCGCGGTTGCCGATTGGGTGTTCTTCCATTTGTTCCTCCAGGTCTGTTCCCCCGGGTTGTTCCCCAGGACTGTTGTTACAGGAGCTTCTTGCCGGTGTAGTGTTCGTACATCCGGACAAGGAATGTCTGGAAGTCCGCGGACGGGATACCGGCCGGCTTCCGGAAGTGGTTGAACTCGGGATCGGAGATAACGAAGTCGTAGCTTCTCTGCAGGTCGGCCACCGACTTCGTCAGCACCTCGGCGTTCAGGTCAAAGGGCAGTCCGGCCGCTTGGAGCAGGTCTCCCAGCGGGACGTGGTAGTAGGGGGCTAGCTTTGACAGAATTCGGGGCCCTGGCCTCTTTGCCCCCGACTCGATGTTGGACAGGTAGGCGTTTGAAATGCCAGTGTCTGCCTCGACGCCCCGGAGTGTTCTGCTGCCTCTGAGCCGTCTCAGAAGGGTGGTGATCTCGGGTTTCTCCGTGGGTTGTGGGTCGAAGATCATCAAGCCCTCGTCGACTTGGTCATCGTCGGCAGGCGGGTCCATAACTGCTTGACCGGAGTCGTACAAATGTTCTATACTCTGCATGACCTCCTCCTGTTGGCAGATTGGCGCTGAATCGCGTCGCCCTTTCGTCGTAACGTGCTATAATAGTCGTGGGTTTATAACCTGAAATCTAGCAAAGGAATCTACTGGTCTACCAGCAGCGACATTGTATCAGATGGCCAACGAAAAGGAAATTTCCAACCCGCAGAACGAAAACAACAGCACAATTGAAGCACCAGTCAGCAGCTACGCTCTGCCTGATGATGCCAGGGAGGTGCTGGGCGCTTGGCTCTTGGCCAAGAGGCTCAAAAAGTACCGTCAGATGAAGAAACTGGAAGGAGGCGAGGGATTCCGGGAGATGCCAGGCGTGGCCAGGGACTTTTACTCATCCTCGCCGGGGGACGGCAGGAAGATTGAGGAGACAGCGGCTGCTTACGTCGTGGCCTTCGAGGGGGATGCTGGTCCGGAGGTTGCCTTCGTGGAGCGTGAGGCTCCCGGGGTTGGGGAAACGGAGTTCGAGGATCTTGACGGTGTGCCGGTTTGCTGACTGGTCGCCGTGAGGTGATTGAACCAGGATATCCGGTGGGTTCGCTCCGTTGGCTGCGGTCGCGGAGATTGGGGAATGCTGGGCCGCTGGGACGTTTGTCCCGAGCGGCTCGTTTCGTTGGTTACGGCCGGATTACCTCGCCAACGGCATCAGGTCGGATGTGACTCGGGCGTGGCCCTGTTCATCCGGCAGGGGATGCGAGTAGAGAACCTCGGCTGAGTCGGGTCCGACCCGGATCTCCCGGACGAAAATGCTGAGCAGTGCCCTCGTTTGTTCCGGGTCCAGGTCGTCGAGGCAGGAGGTGATGTCGTGGGCGTCCCTTCTGAGACCCTCGGGGTCGCTGATGAAGGCGAGTTTATCGAGTTCGTCCTGGGCCACCTGGGACTCGTAGGCCAGGCCCATCCTAGTGGTGTTTATCCGGTCGACTTCTTGGGCCACGTCCGGGTAGGTGGCGAGCTTCTGTTCAACCGGGTGCAGGACCTGTTGCCTGAGCTTGTCCAAGTCCGTGATGGACGCCTCGGAGTTCTGCAGGCGCCGCCGTTGCATGTTCGAGTTTTCCGAGGCCGATTGCTGGATGTCCTCGGTCAGCATGGTGACGGTGTCGCCCGTCATTACCCGTTGGAGCAGTTGGGTGGCGACTGCGCGGAGCAGGGTCCCGGCGTTGACGGGTGTGGTGTGGCAGCGGTCCGATGCACGTTCGGCATTCACTGGGCAGACGTAATTGTCTCCAATCAGTGCCATGGTTGTGCCGCAAACGGAGCAGTGCGTGAGCTCGTTCAGCGAAGTCTGTGGTTCAGGAATGGTTGCCATGTTAGGCATATGGTTCCTCTGACCTCTATGGGCTTATAGTGTTTCAGAATGAGCGTTATTCGTCAAGAAGTTGGTGGTGGGCGTATTTGGATTCGTGGATCAGGTGTCTTGCTCGGGGTCATCGCTGGAGGCCCGGTCCTTTGGTCCGCCGCTTCTCAGATTCCGGTAGTTGCGGGCAACGTTCTGCATGGTATTGGCCTGCTCCTGGGTCAGCATACGGCCGGGGTCCGGCTCAAAGCTGTTTTCGAGGGCGATGTAGACTGGGGTTTTCTCCCGCAGGATCTCTTCGTTCTCCGGCCATCTGGGGTCGATCTGGAATTCGACGGTTGTGAAGGTGGCCGTCACATATCCTACGGTGCTGATGAATCCCCGGATCTTGGCGAGTGCCAGTTGTTCGGGCGAATAGCGCCATACGGTGATGGGTGTGTTGGGCAGCAGGTCCGGAGAGTCGTTGGGCTTTGAGAGGGTGAAGGTGGCCCCGTCGCCAGTGAGCCGTTCGATGAAGCCAAAGGGGGCGATGTAGGGTCTGGCCATTATTCCTCCAGTGTTTTTCAAATGCAAAAGGGACAGGCGATAGCCTGTCCCTTGGTGTCTGTGGGTAATTTGTTCCAAGGCTGGTGGAGTCGGGTGGAATTGGCCTCCGGAAGGGTTGATGGACGGCGGCGGCGGCCTCGTGCGGGCTACCGTCATGCTGAGAGGTGGCTTTGCACAATGGATCCCTTTTAATTCCGATTCGTTGTGCAGAATCCGGTTTAATTCAGGGTCTGTGGGGTTGAGGGCGCAGGGTTTCCACTCCATCCAAGATGGTGGTTTCACTGCCCAAGCCATCCTCAACTGGATTCCGGTCATCGTGGGTCATTTCATCGTCCTGTTCAAGGACACGATGGTGATCTACGTCATCGGGATGCTGGATGTGTTGAAGATCGGCCAGGCCTGCATCATGGCAACGTCGAGTACTTGGGCAGTGCTACTGAACTGCTCGTCTACAATGCGTGTGTTTAGAGGCCATTTCAGCTACGAATGTGTGCTTAAACAGCGGTAGTTACCACTTTGTTTACTACTCCAGTCCGTGGGTGTGTCCTTGGAAACTTGCTTCGTTCTCAGGGTTGAATCGCTCCATAGGGCTGATAGTCACATAGTTGTTCGGGTGTATGTAAGCGGCGGAGGTAAATTGTCCCGTGCGGGCGGGTAATCGCTGACAAACGGCGGTTGTAAATTGGACCGTCTGCCGCCATCCATAAGGGTTGTATCCGACCCCATGGATGGTGCGATGGATGTACAGAGTGGACGTATATCTTCGGGTTCGCCGGGCGGTGATGGTGGAGGGCAAGAGCATTCGGGAGGTCTCCAGAGAGTTCGGTCTGCACCGGGACACCGTGCGCAAGATGCTGACCTACTCCGTGCCTCCGGGGTACCGGCGACAGACTCCTCCTCGAAGGCCCAAGCTGGAGCTCTTCACCGGCGTCATCGACCGGATCCTGGAGGATGACCTCGCGCGCCCCAGGAAGCAGCGCCACACCGCCAAGCGCATCTTCGAGCGGCTGCGGGACGAGTACGGCTACGACGGCGGATACACCACCGTCAAGGACTACGTCAGAGAGAATCGCCGTCAGACCAGGGAGATGTTCGTCCCGTTGTCCCACCCGCCGGGGCACGCGCAGTGCGACTTCGGCGAGGCCCTGGTGGTCATCGGCGGCGTGGAGCGCAAGGCCCACTGCTTCGTCATCGACCTGCCCCACAGCGACGGCTGCTTCGTCAAGGCCTATCCGGCCGAGACCACCGAGGCCTTCCTGGACGGGCACGTAGCAGCGTTCGCCTTTCTGGGCGGAGTTCCCCAGAGCATCCTCTACGACAATACCAGGCTGGCTGTGGCCAAGATACTGGGAGACGGTCGGCGCCAGCGCACCCGCGCCTTCACCGAGCTGCAGTCTCACTACCTGTTCGAGGACCGGTTCGGCCGCCCCGGCAAGGGCAATGACAAGGGCAAGGTGGAGGGCCTGGTGGGGTACGTGCGGCGAAACCTCCTGGTGCCGGTGCCGTCCTTCGAAAGCTTCGATGCGCTAAATACCTACCTGGAACAGCGCTGCTTGGAGCGGATGGACGCCCAGCTCAGGGGACACACGGAGACCATCGGGCAGCGGATGGAGCGGGACCTGGACGCCCTGCTGCCCCTGCCGCCGGTGGCCTATGATGCCTGCGACAAGCAGGCAAGCCGGGTGAGTTCGCTGTCCTTGGTCAGGTACAGGACCAACGACTACTCGGTGCCGGTGGCCTACGGATACCGGGACGTCCTGGTAAGGGGCTACGTCGACGCAGTGGTGATCAGCTGCGGAACCGAGGTCATCGCCAGCCATCCCAGATCATACGAACGCGACGACTTCGTCTACGACCCCATCCACTACCTGCCGCTTCTGGAGCGGAAGCCGGGTGCCCTGGACCAGGCCGCGCCGCTGCAGGGTTGGGAACTCCCCGATGAGTTCGGGACGCTGCGCCGGCTGCTGGAGTCCCGAATGGGACGGCGGGGCAAACGGGAGTACGTGCAGGTGCTGAGGCTGCTGGAGACCTTCAACCAGCAGGAGGTGCACGCAGCGGTGAAAGATGCCATCCACCTGGGAGCCATCAGCTTTGACGCCGTGAAGCACCTGGTGCTGTGCCGGCTGGAGGGGCGGCCGCCCAGGCTGGACCTGGAGCTGTATCCCTACCTGCCCCGGGTCCGGGTGAGCACCACCTCCGCCGGGGACTACATGACCTTGCTGTCGGGGAGGGCGGCATGAACGACCGGTCGACGCTGCTATTGGAACACCACCTGAAGGAGCTGAAGCTGCCCAGCTTTCTCAGGGAATACAGTAAGATGGCTGCCCAGTGCGCCGCCGAGGGTGTGGACCATCCCCAGTACCTGCTGCGCCTCGCCGAGCTGGAGCTCATCGACCGCCACCAGCGCATGGTGGAGCGGCGGATCCGCGCCGCCCGTTTCCCCGCAGTGAAGAGTCTGGACACCCTCGACTTCCCGGCCATCCCGTCGCTGAACAAGGCGCTGGTGATGGAACTGGCACGCTGTGAATACATCCAGCACCGGGAGAACGTCATCGCCGTCGGCAACAGCGGCACCGGCAAGACCCACGTGGCCCTTGGGCTGGGACTGGTCGCCTGCCAGCGGGGCATGTCCGTGGGTTTCACCACCGCCGCCGGTCTGGTGCATGAGATGATGGAGGCCAGGGACGAAAGGCGCCTGCTGAACTTGCAAAAACAACTGTCCCGGCTCAACCTGCTGATCATCGACGAGCTGGGCTTCGTACCCTTGTCCAACCGATGGGGTCCACCTCACTGGACCAGAAGCGGATTGCCCAACATGCAATGATGTCTACTCTGGCCTATCAACTGACGGTGTTGACTCACCTAAAGGTTGACGACTACAAGAATATGCGCGACATGCACATCAAGCTACGATGCAATGAAATGAAAACTCCCGAGCAAACCGCGTTTGACTAAGGCTACCCACAATCTTATTATGCGTCCAAGATTGAGCCGCGGCACCGTGTTGGGGTTTTGCCGGAGTATAACGCCAAGTGCCAGACTAGCTGGAGGGCACGAGCCATGTGGGGTTGGGACCAAGGGCATATGCCCTATTTTCAATTTGACACGCTTAGGGCCATCTCTCGGTTTGCCGTTCGCAACGACCTAAGGAGAGAACGGGCTGAAACCATCCGAGCTGAGACCGGTCTCGACTTCCCTCCTCCTCACTACGAACCTTGGCGAAATTACGCAAGGTCCTTCAAACTGTGTCTTATTGCGCATGAACAAAACGGACAAGCCGTCCCCACGGATGTCGCCAGAGTTTTAGCACAAGACGGACTTGTAACATGCGATGAATACCTCCACTTCGTAGCCGAAGTCACTATGGATCCGTCTCCTGCACTATCACATTGGAACAGCCGAGCCAATATCAGATACCCTCTCTGCTTTGCCCTCCGGTACGCTCTCGCCAAGATGAGCGTAGTAGGAAACCCTGTCACGAGAATAAACGAAATTATCGGTGCTTACATGGACAGTCAATTTGTCGGAGGCGAAACCGAGGCTGATTTCGTACGATTAGTCAACAGCAATCGCGACTTCAGTCAATTAGCCCAGGGAAGAGGGGCGCAGGCTATTCGACAGGCAAGGGAGAGCATAAAATTCCTGTGCCAGATCTCTTACCTACACTGCAATCGCAATGAGATAACAGTATCTCTGAGCAGGGAAGACGCAATCCGCATATTCGCAGAAATAGGACCGATTGAGGGAAACTATGAAGCTGAGGGGAATCAGGAGATAAATCGGTTAGCCGCATTTTTCAGAGACGGCAGTGTGCACGACTTCTTCGACTACCAAGCCACAACCGTGTCCAATGAGCTTGACAGCGGATTCGTCGAAGGCAGCAAAGTGAAGAGGTCGCACATAGTGATAGAGCGGAACTCGAGGTTGCGGCGCTTGTTCTTTGCATCAAACCAATCCACTCTATGCGACGCCTGCCTTCTCGATACCAGACGGCGCTATGCGTGGACTGAAAGGGTCCTAGACATACACCACGCGTTACCTCTGTCATCCGGTACACGCGTAGACTCAAATACCGGAACCTTGCTAGAAGATCTAGTGGCGGTATGTCCAACCTGTCATAGAGCCATTCATCGATTCTACGACGCTTACCTTCGAAACTCGAACAGGTCGGACTTCGACAACAGAACGGAAGCAATGGGAGTATACGAACTGGTTAAAAACAGAATCCGAGGAGCAATTTAGGATGAGCAATCGTGCCTCAGCACTGCTGTACAAGCTGCAATCGGACATCTTGGACAACGCGGATGTCAAAGGATTGGAGCTAGCTGACGCCTTGGCGCTTTCAGAAGTCAACCTTGATGATTTGATCTACGAGAACAGCAGGACTAGGCGCTGGGCCGGAAGCCCTCCCCTGGAACTGGACGACCTGCGCAGCGAACCCAATAGGATCCCATTCATAAGTTTCTTCTCAGGCTGCGGAGGCATTGATCTGGGTTTCGAAGCTGCCGGCTTTCAACACAATGCAGCTCTTGAAATCAACGAGTTATTTTGCAAGACCCTGCGAAGAAACAGGCCAGGCTGGAACGTAGTAGGACCTCCAACTAGCACCGGGGATATATCAGACGTAGAACAGATAGCGTCCCGTCTTCATGAATACATCGAAGCGCCATTCGAAGGAGTGTTTATAGGTGGACCGCCTTGCCAGCCGTTCTCGATAGCGGCCAACCAAAGGTTTTCAAGAACAGGCGAAAATTTCAAGCGGATTGGCTTCGAACACGAGCAAGTCGGGTGTCTGCTCTTTGATTACGTCGCACTTATAGAAATCTTTAACCCCGTCTGCTTCGTGATTGAGAATGTGCCTGGACTGCGGGACTTGGATGACGGAGAACAACTAAGGTATGTGATTCAAAGGCTGCAGCACCGAGGTTACTCAGTGAAGGAGCCAAAAGTGCTCAACTCCGCCCACTATGGGGTTCCTCAAGCACGGGAAAGGTTATTCGTAGTGGGAACTAGAAATGGCAGCAAATTCGTATTCCCAGAGGAATCAACATCTCAGATTGGCTGCGGTTCGGTGCTCCGGCCGATATTAAAAGAAGTACCCAACCATGAAACAAGAACGCACAGGCTGTCTTCCCTTCGCCGTTACAGAACCCTAGATTATGGACAACGAGATCAACTCGGACGCGTCGATAGACTGGACCCCAACGCACCCTCGAAAACGGTAATCGCTGGCGGAAACACGGGCGGGGGGCGCTCCCACTTGCACCCTGAGATACCCCGTACGCTTACTGTTAGAGAATGCGCCAGGCTGCAGACTTTCCCAGACAGCTATGCCTTTGTGGGTCCGATGGGGCGCCAGTTTACGCAAGTTGGAAATGCTGTCCCGCCAGTGTTGGCGGCTCAGATGGCCAACGCAATTGCTGAGTCTGTATTCTAGAGAAGAAACCGCCCTCAGTAGTTGTCCTCCCACGGCTCTAAGGGTCAAAAAGCTACTGTTCAGGGAAGAATATTGTAAGTTTCGCAGAGTGTCCAGAGACCTCGGCTAAAAATGAGGGGCAGTCAGACCCCCATGGAGTATCAATCGTTGTCTGATAAGGTTTCGGCAGAAACTCGCAGTCGAATAATGGCGAGTGTCAGGTCTAAAGGGACACGTCCAGAGATGGTCGTCAGGCGCATGCTCCACAGACTTGGATACCGGTATCGCTTGCACCGATCCGACTTGCCCGGCACTCCAGACTTGGTGTTCCCATCCCGGAATAAGGTGGTATTCGTTAATGGCTGTTTCTGGCACAGCCACTCTGACTGTCCGCGCACTCGCGTTCCTGCCACGAACAGAGGCTATTGGGAAAGCAAATTGGACAGCAACCGAAAGCGCGACGCAAAAAACGTTGAACTGCTGACTAAGAAAGGTTGGTCCGTGGCAACGGTGTGGGAATGCCAACTAAGAAACTTGGAGCGGACTGAAAATCAACTGGTATCATTCTTGGAAGAATGCTGAGCAGTGGAAGAGACTCGCTCGCATCGAGATTCCGTCAGCGGCAGTTCAAGACTACAAGGATTACAACAACAGAACACCAGGCAAAGTGATTCTTGCGGCGAAGTTGATCCCAGCAAAGTACGACCCAAAGCCTCCCATGGCAGGTGAGTCGGGGCCACGCAGTTTGGAGAATGCCCGCCTTGTCCTACAAAATGCCGTTGCAATGCTATCGGCTGATCCGACAATGGCCCGAGTCCGCAGAACCTGACGATTCAGCTCTCAAACAAAAACGTAAACTACACGGGCAGTTGGTTTGCCCCCTTCTAACATAGCCAAGGCGTTTGGTAGCGTATGTCTCCCTCGTGCCCCCGCAAAAACACCGGCGAGTCGTCCGATATAGGCGGTAGCCCTGACTACGTACTCCGTAAACAACTCCACCTATTTTAGCGAGACCAAGATATATACCTGTATTTCGCAGCAGGTTGCGCAACTCGACACCATACAACTGAGATTCGCCAAAAGAAAAAAGCCTCAAGCCGATAGGCTAATTTTGAAATCGACTCAGGTTGCAGTGAACACCAGGATAATCGCACACTCCCAGAGGGAGGCGGGACAGCCAACGTCCGCTGGTGGATGAGCGGGGTACGGCACTTACCGGCAACAGTCCGCAGCCCGGTGGTTGGCCAATCCGGCTCCTTCCCGAGTTTCGTGCTGTTTGACCTGTATGAACAATTCTGGGTCGAGTGGCAGTCTCCACTCGAAACTTCTCTCTTCAGTCCAGTCTGACCGGGGCGTGGATGAGCAGGTCGTGATCTGCACCAGGGTCTCTGCAAACAGGGAAAGGGCGGCTCCGCGCTGGCAGAACCGCCCTTTTGTGCCGATGTTGGGGCTCCTGTTGTTCGGTGTTGGTCTGGCCGTTGATCTTGGTTACAGCTGAGTCGTCTGCTCTGTCTGGGACTTGTTTTTGGCCTCAGCCTTCTTCCGGTACTCGTTGTGCCGTTTGGCACAGCGCTCACACCTGGTCTGGCCGGGGCGTGGGGGATTCTTGCAGTCCCGGCACTTGGTTGGGAGGGTGCCGGCCGCGATTTTCTCCGCTAGAGTAACGGCGTTGGCCAGGTCCCTTGCCTCCTTGATTTTGGCGCGCCGGTTGATGTCGTAAGCCCTGCGAGAAATCCGGTGCCTCTCCGCGCATTCTTCGCAGTTCGTCTGACCTGGTATGGCAGGCTTGGGGCAGTTCCTGCATTTGCCCGTTTCCTTGGCGATTTGGGTATTCTTCCGCCGGAGCTGCCGCGCGTACTCCTTCCGTTCGGGCGTTTGGCTTCTGGCCCGTTCGTATTCTCTGCGCTCTTCGGGCGTTTGCTTGACTTTCGGCGTTACCGGCTTCTCGGACGGGCTGGCCTTGGTGGCTTTTCGTGGCTTCGGCGCGGTTGGGGACTTTGTGCTTCTGGAGTTGGTGAGGCGTCCATCAATAGTGGGGTCTTTCGTCCGTTCAGGCGGCTTTGGTGTGGAACCGGGTTTGCGTGGGAGTGGAAAAGTGTGATGGAAGGTGACTCTTTTAGAATACGGTGTGGGGGCAGCGGCTGACCGTCGAGGGGCACAGCTTGTCGCTGCCTGAAGGGGCTTGGCGGGAGGTGACAGTGGCGGAGGGAACGCAGGGGCCGAGGACCTATATGTTCAGCGCCCAGCGGATACGGGTAACGCGGAGGCGAAAGCCCGGGGAGATGGTCTGGGCAGTCTATCGCCGGAACCTGGACGGGAGCGAGCCCCGCTACTACCTGTCCAACGCCCCGGAGGACACACCCTTGGACGCGCTGGCTTACGTGGGCGGGTCAAGATGGCGCATTGAAACCGAATTCGAGACCGGAAAAAGCGACGTGGGACTGGACTAATACGAGACGCGCACTTGGGCGGGGCGGCGCATTCCTGCTGAGTTTGCAGCAGGAATGGGGGGGGAAAGATGCCCTGGATCACCCGGCCGCAGGTGTACCGGGTAGTGCGTGAAATGCTGCCCCGGGAACGGTACGGACCCCGGGAACTGTTGGAATGGCTGGAGGACACCCAAAAGCGTAACGAACGAGCCAAGCGCTCACACGAGAAGCGCCGCGCCGCCGCCTGCCGGGCACCGGCAGGCATTCCTCCCTAACTCGTCGTTGTAATACTAGCAGCCCGCCGTAGGGCATGTGCAAAGTCCCAAGTCGGATCAAGACGGTCTGCGAGGGCCGGTTTCAGTAGACCCTACCGTCCTCCCGGCGAAAGCCGGGACCCAGGAATGCTAAGAGAACTGCACCGTTTTCCAGTAAGAGATCCTGGATTCCGGCCTCCGCCGGAAAGACGGCGTGTGGTTTTACGGACTTTGCACAAGCGTTGCAGTCCACCGGGGCCATGGCAACGCTTAGAGCGCCCGGTGCAGTAGCTCCACGACCTCCTCCTGAGTGGCTATGGGGCGAGGATTGGTTGCGACCACCAAGTCCTCCAAGGCGTCCTGGGCAATGAGGGCCAAGTCAGCCTCTGAAACACCCCAATCGCTAAGCCGGCGGGGAATGCCGAGAGTGTCGATCAGGTTCTCCAAGGCCGAGACCGCCGCCGCGGCGGCCTCGTCGTCGTTGGCGTTTCGGGTATCGACACCCATGGCCTCAGCGATCCGTCGTTGTTGCGGAGCCGTCACCGAGCGGTTGAATTCCATCACTCGGGGCAGCATTATGCAGGAAGTCACCCCGTGGGGAACATCATTCCTAGCGCCAAGCTGATGGCCCAAGCCGTGGCTCAGGCCCACTTGGACGTTGGTCAAGGCATAGATGGACATCCAGGCGGCTACCTGGCAGTAACCGGCCGACTCCAGGTCGTAACGGTCGCTGGCGGACCGGGGTAAGCGTTGCTGCAAGAGCCGCAGCGCCTCCAAGGCCAGTCCGTCGGAAAAGGGAAAGCTGATTTTGGAGCAGACGGTTTCAATGGCGTGGTCCACCGCTCGAATACCAGTCGAGGCCCAGAGCCATCCCGGTGTCGCCGTGGTGACCACTGGGTCCAGAAACGCCGCCGACACCCAAAGCCCGTCGCCGGTATACAGGTCCTTTACCTTGCGTTCCTCGTCGGTGGCCCCGGCAAAGTTGGTGAACTCGCCGGCTGATAGGGTAGTGGAGACCGAAATGTGGGGTAAGCACGGGTTGTGCACCGCCGGTATTTCTACTTTATCCGGATACTGGAACCGGATACGGTAGCGGTCAAGTTGGCGCTCATTGGTGACGTTTTCAGCCAAGCACAACGCTACCAACTTGGCGGTGTCGTTGGGAGTGCCCCCACCAAAGCTGATCAGGAGGTCTGCATCAGCACTCTGGGCCGCTCGGGTAGCCGCCAACACCGTGGCTCTGGGAACGTGCTGCCGCGTCTCACCAAAAACTCCAACACAGCGGTCGCCAAGCAACTCTTGAATTCGCCCCAAGATAGTTCCCTGCTGCATCAGGGAGTGCCCGGTGATGATGAACACTCGAGCGCCGCCCAGCTCATCCACCGCCGCCGGAAGACCGGAAAGACAGCCTTCACCGTAGTGGACCCGTTTCACCTGAGGGGAGGTGAATGACGCTATCGGCAACGGAGTTCCGGGCATGATTTGCCTCCGGACCTGTATTCCTTTTGGGCTGACTAAACCACTCGGGCCGATTAAACCACGAGTGGACTGAAACGGGATACCGGCGCCGCTTAATCGACACCCTAGTGTAGCCCAATTCCGGTGTCAATTATCAACGGATTACTGGCCAGGGCAGGGCAACCGCATTCTCCCGATAAGGAAGGTGACTGATAAGATTTAAGTGGTGAGCAAGCATGTGATGGGAAGGATGGTGGTGATGAACAGTAATGCAGGTGGCAGCTTAGGCGAACATTTCGGCAATATGGAGGACCCCTAAAGGCGTGTCCGTGGGCTTCACCACCGCCGCCGCCCTGGTCCACGAACTTATGGAGGCCAGGGACGCGAGACGGCTTCTCGACCTGCAGCGGCAGCTTTCCCGTCTCGGCCTGCTGATCATCGACGAACTGGGCTTCGTCCCACTGTCCCCCATCGGGGTGGAACTCCTATTTGAGGTCTTCAGCCAGCGCTACGAGCGGGGCTCCATCATGGTGACCACCAACCTGCTCTTCGACGAGTGGACCGAGGTCTTCGGCTAGGAACGACTGACCGGAGCGTTGCTGGACCGGCTCACCCACCACGTCCACATTCTGGAGATGAACGGCGAAAGCTTACGCCTCTAGCGCAGCTGGGAGAACGCCGCGTCTCAAGCTCCAGACGATCGCGAGGAAGAATAGGGCGCACCGTCAACGCTGTCTCTACCTGCTCCCGCAACGTCTCCACCCTGACCCGTTTACTCCCGTCAGTCATCAGGTGAGTGGTACACGGTCACGCCGCCCCAGTGGCCCAACCCCTCAGCGCCATTGACACAAGGAACTTTTGGTAACTCTGTGCGTCCTGAAATAGGTCGCGCACCTCCGCTCCCGTCGGCACGGTCATGTAGGACGTGTTAGTACCACCTCTCATCAGGTAGGCCCCGTCCGGAAGCGGTGTCCTTCCTTCAGCAACGAAGCTCTCCAACACCCATTGGCTTAGTTCATCGCCCTCTTCCAACGCCTCCCAAGTCAGCACGTGGTGTCGTTTCGCAGCATCTATTGCCGCCGCCGCCGGGTCCTGAGCATCTGGCATCTCCATCTCGACTTTGATTTGGTTCCACTTTATTTGTCGGTCTAGCGATTGTTCTCTTAGAAGGGAATTCAGCTCCCGGTATAGCAACAACGACATAGTGCAGTAGTGCCGGTCCTCTGAGATAAGTTTCTCGTTGACTTGCTTGCGGAGATAACAGAGAAATAGCACGTCCTTGTAGGCTTGGTTCACCGCTATGTCGATCTCTTGCCTTGGCTTCCGCTTCAGGGTTTGCTTTACCGATTCGTGCATCTGGCTAGTCAGCTTGTTTATCGGTGCAGTACCGGCCGGTTGCGTTTTGAGATGGCGGACATACTCCCCAATGGTCTTTATGCCGTCTTAGACCCCGGAAGATGAGCCTCTGCCCGTGAGGACAAACGTAGCTGTCGGTGGCACTGTCGTACTCGAACCGGTCCTTGAAATACGGCCCCTTCATGGCCTCACGCTGGCCCTCAGGCATGACTATCTGTTGGCTCCGCTGCTCACAGACCTGTAGATTGGGTCCCGAGTGATAGCCTCGTCGGCCAGGGTCATCTCCGTTCGATCGCCGGTCATCTCTTCAGCTTGCTCCAGTGGCACCGCTAACAGCAGAGCGAAGGCTGGTATTGCGGTTGGCCGAGACGGTCGTGCTGACCCGCCCCGGTGGCACTTGGCTGGCGGAAGAAGGCTACGCCGAGTCGATGGGGAGGTCCCAGGGAGTAATGTTGCGTGTGGCGAGTATTGATGCTGACCCAAGTAGGACACGGCGAAATCCTACGCAACCGGCGAGATGACGGTTGACAAGCTTCTCAGGGCAGCAGTACTCTGCCCTCGTTCTTCAGATTCCGACGATAGTACTAATCTACAGGTAGAGGAGAGTAGACTCATGTACGCGGTGCCTGACGTCGATGAGGTAGTGGCGGTCGCCAAGGAACTGGGGATCCACCTGGGGCCCGATGAGGCCGTCAAGTACCGGGAGTACCTAACGGAACAGATGGGACAGCTAGACGCCTTCGTACAGGCCCGGTTGGAGGAGACCAAACCTCCGATCGTCTCACCCGCTCGCAAGCCTGGGTACCGGCCAAGCCCGGAAGAGGATCCTCTCAACTCCTGGATGTGGAAGTGTCGGATTGAGGGTGAATCAGAGGGTCTGCTTGCAGGGAAATCCGTTAGTTACAAGGACCATATAGCTGTGGCAGGCATACCTATGAGCTTTGGCTCCTTCGCTCTCGAAGGCTTCATCCCCGACTTCGACGCAACTGTCGTCACCCGGGTGCTGAAGGAGGGGGGCACCATAATCGGCAAGAATGTCATGAACGGACTGAGCGGCGGCTTCGGCACCGGTGGTGCCATCGGCGACTATGGTCGGCCCCTAAACCCCCATAACCACGATCACGTAACCGGGGCATCCTCCTCGGGCTCCGCCGCGGCCGTAGCGGCCCGGGAGGTGGACATCTCCTTTGGCGGCGACCAAGGGGGCTCAATTCGTATCCCTGCGGCTTTCTCTGGCATCGTCGGACACAAGCCCACCTTCGGATTGTTGTCACACTTCGGGATCGGGTTCGGCTCCGACCAAAGCATTGACTATACGGGCCCAATGACCCGCACTGTGGAGAATGCGGCTGCTACCCTCCAGGCCACGGCGGGTTACGATCCATACGATCCCCGCCAGACGCGAGACGTCCCGACCGGTATCGACGTGCTCGGACGGCTGGCCGATGGCGCGTCTGGGCTACGGGTCGGAGTGCTCAAGGAGGGCTTTGACGATGCCGAGGCCGATGTGCGCGACCTAGTGATGGCGGCGGTTGACATCCTCGCAGAGGCGGGAGCTGACGTAACCCAAGTGTCTATTCCCGAGCATCATACCATCAGTGCGGTTTATGCCGCGCTCACGGGCGAAGGCGCCCTAGCCGTGTTCAAAACCGGGTTCTTCGGTGCCTTCACTAGAACCTACTACCCCGCCTCTATCATCACCGCGATAAACAAGATGTGGGCCTCCCAGGCCGACGCGCTCGCGCCACGCAGCAAGTTGTCGCTAATCGGCGCCGAGCTGAGCCGCCGAAATTACCAAGGCCGTGCGTACGCCAAGGCCCAAAATGTGCGTCCCACCTACATTGCGGCTTACGACGCAGCACTTGCTAGTGCGGACATTCTCGTTATGCCCACTTGCATAATGACGGCGCCAAAGAACCACACTCCAGGTAGCTACCTCGAGGCCGTCGAGGACAATCTTGCCATGGTGAACTGGAGCGGTTCACGGAACACGATGCCATTCAACTACACCGGCCACCCAGCGCTGGCCCTGCCGGTGGGCAAGTCGTCAGCTGGCCTCCCAGTCAGTATGCAGATCGTTGGGCGCTTCTTCGACGACCCGCTCGTCATGAGGGCCGCTTACGCCTACCAGCAGTCGACTGACTGGGATAATATCATCGGCGTCCATTCCTAAACCCCAATCCACCGAAGGGGGGCGTCAGGTTAGCGTCCTGAAGTAGTCAAAGGGTGCTCCTTTGAATCTGGGATAATGGTTTTGTAACAGCAAAACAGTCCCAGAAAAGGAGCACCCGATAGACGCTGCCACGCAACCACCCCGACCGCATCCGTGTCTCTTTCGACGACCACCGACTGGTGGCCAATGCCGTTCTGCTCCTTCCGGCCACCCTCGCCCAGCACCTAGGCCTGCCCGAACTCGTCCAGCAGTGTCTCGACTCGGGCCGGGGCGGGCCAACGCGGGGGACAAGATGATGACCCTGATCGCGTCTGCGCTGGCTGGCGGCGACTCCATCGACGACGCCGGTGGGACGGCCGGTGTTCTCGATTGCATGGGCAAGGCGCCATCCACCCTGGGCACCTTCCTGCGCAGCTTTCGCTGGGGCCACGTCCGCCAGCTGGACCGGGTGAGCCGGGAGTTGCTGGCACGGGCTTGGCAGGCCGCCGCCGGACCCGGCGAGGTGCTGATGTGCCGGCTGCGCGAGGGCGGGCCAACACCGCTCGCGGCGCCGCCCACTTCCTGCGGGAGACGCTGGGGCGAGTGCGCCATGCTGGGGCCAGAGGACAACTCACGGTGCGGGCCGACAGCGGCTTTTATACCCACGCCATGGTTGCCGCCTGCCAGGAGACGAATGTCCGCTTCTCCATCACCATCCGCCAGCACGCCAGCCTGCGCAATCTCATCGAGGCCATACCCGAGGCGGACTGGCCGTCCATACCCTACTGGATGGACGGCGCCGCCGACGTGGCCGAAACCACCTATAGAGCCTGTCTCAAAAGTCAGGAGGAAGGTTGGGGTGTAGACTGTGGGCAAGCCTGATTCGGGGTGCCGAAAAGATGCCGCTTCGAGACATGGATCGTGAGCAGATGTGGCTATTGCCGCCGTCCTTGGACGAACTGTTGCCGTTGGACCACCCTGCGCGATTTGTCGCCGAGTTCGTTGACGGGTTGGACCGGGAGGGTTGGGCGGAGCTTGGCGTAGAAACAGAGGGGGACCCTCTGGGAGCGCCAGCCTATCACCTTCGCGCGCTACTTTGCGTGTGGTTATACGGGTTCATGACTGGGTTGCGCTCATGCCGGAAGCTGGAGGCGGCCTGCCGGGACCAGATACCGTATCTATGGTTGACCGGGTGGCAGCATCCCGACCACAACACTCTATGGCGGTTCTACAAGGCTCACCGCCAAGCTATGAGGGAGTTGTTCAAGCGCACCGTGCGCACGGCCGTGGCGATGGAGTTGGTTGACCTGGCGGTGCAGGCGGTGGACGGGTCGAAAGTGGCAGCCAACGCCACGAAAGACAGAACCTATGACGCCGAAAGGGGAGGCCGCTTACTGAAGCGGCTGGAGAGGGCGATAGCCGACCTTGAGGCTCAGAACGAGGCGGGAGAGGATACCCCCGCCGTCCATCTGCCGGAGGAGTTGGCCGACAAGAGAGCCTTGAGAGAACGGGTGAGGCAGGCGATGGACGACCTGGCTGGCCAAGAGAATCTCAAGCACATCAACCTGACGGACAAAGACGCCCGGTTGATGAAGACGCGGCAGGGCATTGTCCCCGGCTACAACGGTCAGGCAATGGTCTCGCCGGTCGCGGCGGAAGGGGATGTGAATGGGATGTTGATTACTGCGGTCGGCCTCGTAGATGAACCGAACGATCATACATCCTTTACGCCGATGCTGGAGCAGGCCGAGGAGACTACGGGGTCCAAAGCGGCGATGACGTTGGCGGATGCGGGTTATCACTCGGGGACCAACTTGGAGGATTGCGCTGGCAGGGGCCAGGCAGTGGCCATGCCGGAGTCATCACGTCGCCAGTATCGGGATCATCCGTACCACAAGGACCGGTTCGCCTACGATGAGAGCAACGACAGTTTCATATGTCCCCGGGGAAAGGTGCTCCCCTTCGAGCGTATCCACATACCCCCCAACGGAGTCCATTACCGGTTTTACCGGGCACCCGGCGCCGTCTGCCGGGCGTGTCCTGCCTTTGGGGTGTGCACGAAAAGCAAGGATGGCCGCAACGTAACCGTTGGACCGTACGACGCGACACTGCGGCGTCACCGCGCTTGGATGACCACCCCGGCGGCCACCGAGGTTTACAAACTGAGGAAGCAAGTGGTCGAGCCGGTGTTCGGGATTATCAAGGAGCAACAAGCGGGCCGCAGGTTCCTCTTACGCGGTCTGACCAACGTAGCGGCTGAGTGGACCGTATTGGCCACATCATTCAACCTGAGAACCCTTTGGCGAGTGTGGTGCTCCCGCATCTTCAACCAGGTATTCGGGGGAACACCGTGTCGGTCCCTGTGGCGGAACCTCACCGCGCTTGGTGAATCGTGTCTACAACACGTGCTCATCGGCGCTGTCCGACCTATCCCCGATCTCTGGCTGGGCATGGCAAGGTCGCTGTACGGCTATCGGCCTCTCAAGCCTTCCAATTCCTCATTACGCTTCATTTATATTGGGACAGGCTCTATATCCCCTTCCAGAGTGAGCCTGACGCCGCGCCGGTGCGGCTCATCGTACGGCGTGTGAAGCCCACGCCCGGCTCCCAACTGGCCCTCTTCGCCTCCTACAACTATCACGGCTTCATCACCGACCGGGACGGGGAGATGCTCGAACTGGAGGCCGATCATCGCCGCCACGCCGAGATCGAGAATGCCATCCGAGACCTCAAGCACGGCGTGGGTCTCAACCATCCTCCGTCAGGCCGTTTCGCCGCCAACGGCGCCTGGCTGGCGGTGCAGGTGATGGCCCACAACCTGGCCCGCTGGACGGCGCGGCTCGGCCTGGGTGAACGGACTGTGACCACCAAGACGCTCAGACGACGGGTCTTCGCTCTGGCGGGACGGCTCACCCGCTCGGCGCGCCGCCTCACACTGCATCTGCCACAGCATTGGCCGTGGGAAACCCAGTTCACTCGCGCCCTGGCACGGCTGCGAGCCCTGCCACTCCCTGCCTCACAGTCGGCCTGCAACCAACCCACCCAGCGGCCAACCGAACGTTCCCGGGAACTCGCTCCAGTCCGGTCTGCGAGTGCCTCTTGCTGCGGCCTCTCCCCGCTATCTCGCCCTGACCAACATCCGCACAGAGTCACAAAGTCTCCCGCGGCAACTGAAGACAGACACCGGCCCCCCTCTACCTCAAATCGTGCCCGGACCATCGCCCTCCCTTGCCCCTATCGCCCGGTCCGCTACTGCATAGTCATCCCCTCGGTGGATTTGGGTTAAGGCTAATGAGGAGAACCTCAGTTTGAGTCGAGGAGGAAAGCATGTCCATCCTGATTCGTGGGGCAGCGGCTTACCTTGTGTTGCTTGCGGCTGTGGTTGCCGTAAACTTTATCGTTACTCCCCTGTACCACCCGGGCGGAGACGAGCCATTCAGGGTGTGGGAGATACTCAACTGGTTCATGGCGGTGGGTATGGTGATTGCCTTGGCCGGCAGCTACGTGGAAAAGCGCCGTGCCGATGGCGACAGTTCGGCGGACCTGAAGCGATACCTGGAAGCGAACGCGGTTTTCTACGGGGCAGTTGCTGTCTTCATCCTGTTCTTCTGGAACTGGTTTAGCTCTCTGTCTCCCAACAACCAGGCCGACGGACAATTTTGGGCCGTCATCGACACCCTCATGCCCATCGTGATGGGCGTAACGGGCTGCCGCATGTTCAGACACAGCAGCTGACCAAGGAACGCCGCGCGAGGTTTCTGGCAAAGTCCGTTGCGACCCTTGGTAAGAGTTCGCAGTACAGTACGCTTAGGCCCACCATTTTTGACAAAATCTAGTACTCAGTCAAACCTGTTTTAGGGGTGATTCAGGGTTACCCATTCAGATGCTATGCTGGCGCCAGATTGTGTGGTTGTGAGGTGGCGGTATGGTCCGAGAGAAGTTTGCGGTCAGGTTCACCCCCGAGGAGCGCGACCGGTTGGAGCACCTGGTTCGGGCTGGCAGGAGTCCGGCGCGGGTTGCGGCACGGGCCCGCATCCTGCTCAAGACCAACGAGGGCTGGTCCGCTCCCAAGGTGGCCCAGGCTCTGGACGTGGCCGAGTCCAGCGTATACCGCATCAAGCGGCGTTTCGCCGAGGACGGGCTGGACGGCGTGCTCCAGGACCGGCCCCAAGCCAACCGGTACCGCAAGCTGGATGACCGGGCCGGGGCCCATCTCATCGCCCTGGCCTGCACCCCGGGTCCCGAGGGGTATGACCACTGGACGCTGCGGGCCCTTGCGGGCAGGGCGGTGGAGTTGGGACTGGTGGAGTCGCTGTCCCACGAGAGCGTGCGTCGGCATCTAAAAAAAACACCCTCAAGCCGTGGCAGAGGAAGCAGTGGTGCATTCCCGAGGTGAGCGCCGACTTCGTGGCCCACATGGAGGACGTGCTGGACCTGTACGCCGAACCCTATGACCCGGCAAGGCCAGTGGTCTGCTTCGACGAGACCTCCACGCAGTTGCTGGCCGATGCTCGCCCGCCCATCCCGGCGAAGCCGGGGCGTCCGAGGCGGGAGGACTACGAGTACGTAAGGGGAGGCACTCGCAACCTGTTCCTGACCTGCGAGCCGCTGGCCGGCTGGCGTCATGTGGAGGTAACGGAGCGGCGCACCAAGGTGGACTTCGCCCATCAGATGCGCTGGCTGGTGGAGGAGGCCTACCCGGAGGCCGAGGTGATCCGGGTGGTATTGGACAATCTGAACACCCACCGCAAGGCGTCGTTGTACGAGGCGTTCCTGGCGGCGGAGGCCCGGCGCATAGCCCGGAGGCTGGAGTTTCACCACACGCCCAAGCATGGGAGTTGGTTGAATATGGCGGAGATTGAATTCAGCGTCATATCCCGCCGCTGTCTCGGGCAGAGGCACCCGCACGAGGACAGCCTCTGCCGGGATATACATGCCCTGGAGCAAGAACGCAATGAGGCCCAGGCAATCATCAACTGGCAGTTCACCAGCCAAGATGCCAGGACCAAACTCCATCGACTATATCCCTCTATTCCCAGCGTGACTGAGTAACTATCTCAAAACAGTAGTTGGTGCTGACGGCGGTACCAGATCAGAGCGCACGCCAACTGGATGAGGCCCACGTAGTTGGATGCCTTCTTGTCGTAGCGCACCAGTATCGCCCGGCACTTGGACAGCCAGCTTAAGGTGCGCTCCACCACCCACCGGCGGGCCGGAAAGGTCTTCTCTCCCCATCGGTCAAGCTTCTCCTCCCCGATGCGCCGGATGTGCGGACAGTACTGGAAGGCAGCAACGGTCCCGTGGCCGGTGGGATTGTCATACCCTTTGTCCAAGCACAGGTTCTGGGTCCTTCCGGGCGCGCCACTACGATGCTCTCCAGGGTCGGCCTCAAGAGTTTCGTATCATGAACGTTGGCTCCAGCCACCGCCACGCTCAGGGGTCCGCCCGCCGCGTCGACCAGGATGCTCTTCTTGCTCCCAGCTTTGCCCCGGTCGGTGGGGTTTCGTCCAATGGCGCCCCCCCAAAACGGGCCTTGCCCATGGAGCAGTCCGCCGACTGCCATTCCCAGTCCACGCCTCCCAGTTCTTCGCAGCCCTCCACCAGAACAGCCCAGATGCCCTCCAGCACTCCAAGCTCCACCCAGCGCTGGAAGGTCCGGTGGATAGTGCTGTCGTCTCCC
Organism: Dehalococcoidia bacterium; assembly: GCA_965219395.1. Taxonomy (GTDB): domain Bacteria; phylum Chloroflexota; class Dehalococcoidia; order Lucifugimonadales; family UBA3495; genus VXOI01. The sequence goes on along the minus strand of CBDCNN010000002.1, from coordinate 819,933 downwards.
AGTTCCCGGGGCAGACGGTTCCACTGGCAGCCGCTGCGCATCCGGAAGATGATGCCGTCCAGCATCCGCCTGGGGTCGGCGCGTTTGCGCCCCGTACCCTGGGGCGGGTCCATGTCCAGGATCACCGGGTGAATCTGCTCCCAGAGATGGTCGGGAATCTCCCAAATCGTCGCCAGAGTTTTGTCCTTTCCCATCGTCCACCCCCACACTTTTCCCTATCCTAACTCATGCCACTCATGCCGAATTCCCTGTCCCATCAGGTCATCTGCCTTTTGAGATAGTTTCTTAGCCGTCTGGAGGGGTACCACGCTCCGACCTTAGGTGAACTGCTTCTGGAAATTCCGCAGGATGATCGGGAATTCCCGCGACTGTCCATTTCTGCTCGGCCACTCGATTTGTGATATTTCTTCTAGACACCGACGTCCTGTCGGCGCTTCGGAGGCGTGAGCGGCATCCTGGGGCTGTTCGTTGGGTGGAGGCACAGCGATCATCCGACATATACATAAGCGTTGTTACTGTGGGTGAGATTGAGCGGGGTGTCGCGCAGCAGCAACAACGTAATCCATCCTTCGCCCAAGAACTGGCTCTATGGCTGGACCGAGTGCTGGCCTGGTACAGCGACCGAATACTTTCCGTAGATACCGCCACGGCACGGAGATGGGGACAGTTGTCGGCGACCCTAGGGAACGACGGAGCAGACCTGCTCATCGCCGCCACCGCACTGGAGCACGGTCTGACGGTCGTTACCCGGAACGTCCGACACTTCGAGCCAATGGGAGTCCCAATATTCAATCCTTTCGGGTAGGTGATATGTCCCATCAATATGGGCTGATTCCCTCCGAACACTCCGAAAATGCTTCTTCAGTTGCCTGGGCATTGAGATTCCTATCCCTTGCTATTTCATGGTCGCCGATATACTGGGGTTCTCGAAGATGATGGGGAATCTCGATGGTCACAGACAGGCCCAGAGAATTGCCGAGTGGAAGGACTCGGTTAAACATACTGGAACTGAGGTAGGAGTCACGAACAGCCAACTGATCTCGGACACTCTGTTTGTGAGAGACGAGGATTCTACTGACGGCCTTGCGCGACTATTGAAGTTTGGTCAGTTGTTGCTCGAACGTGGTATCGACAAGTCCATTCCCCTACGAGGAGCTATTGTTCACGGCAATGCGGCATGGGGGGAATTGCCTTATGGAGATGCAGTAATACATGCCCACCAAATCGAACAGTCCCTTGATTGGATTGGTATCGCGTGCTCGCCCAACCTCCCTAGAGTAGACTCAATGTGGGATTGGGATTTAGTGACTGTCTATCCGGTGCCGAGAAAAGCGGGACTTACGCAACTCATACCGACTGTCTCATGGAACGTACCCAAGACCAACGAGTTGGTTCTTAAAGTCTCAGAGAATGGGCTTATGTCGGAAGGAGACCATTATAGATGGGAGGAAATATCCAAAGTAAAGCGTACTATCCAGTTCGGAATATATTTGAGGGTAAGCAAATCTTACAGGTCAGATTCCCAGCATCACAGTGGTTGGTTTCCAATGCACATTATTGAAGAACTCTTAATGACCATATGATGAATTTGTCAGGATGACAGAAATGTATCCTTGAGACTGGGGTAAAGCAGCCTACGGTCCTAGCCATATCTCAAAAATGGTACTGCCTACCGTCCAACCAGGCCCACCACCTTGACTGAAGACAACACCGTGGCCGCCCTGAGATGCGGGAAGAGGGTGGGAGATGATTCCTGACTACATGCGAGAACAAGTACTGAACGCAAAGCCGCACGATGGCTGCTGTGTCCTTGGGGGTTCGGTTCCCGCCGTAGCGGAAGGCCACTTCACCTTCGCTCGCGCCGCCACCGTCGGCATCAATCCACACGGATCGTGGAACCGTAAAGACTATTTGCCCAAAGAATGCTTGACCCTAGACAGAGACGACTTAGACGAACAATTCCTCAACCGGGTGTGGGAGGAGAAAACGCGATACTTCGAACGCAATACTCATCGGTACTTCACCATGTTGAAGCCGATCCTCAACGCGTGCGGAGTCACTTACGGCGGCAAATATGGCGCTGATCGACCCGGCTTGGCCTGTTCTTTGGGCCTGGTCCAATGGCCCACGGATCCTCTGTGGAGCAAGCTGCCAAGGGAATGCTCAGCCGATGCCCAAAGCAAGCTGCTCAGTGACGGCGCGGCGTTCCTTGAGAAAATTCTGCAAGAAACCGAGAACATCGAATTGCTGCTGGGCAACGGCAAGACCGTCGTAGAGCAGTTCGAGCGTACGTTCAAGGTGCGATTGGACAAGAGGAAGGTCGATGATCTCGGCGCTCACATCTACTGTGGGGACTTGCTGGGCAAGCGATTCATCGGCTGGAACGCTTTCTTGTCGAATTCACGGATGAACAGATCCCAAGTAGCAGAGTTAGCGCGCCTGGTGGGCGAGGTGCGTCGCGAGGGCTGCCCTTAGCTGCTCCCGTAGGGCTGTGATACGTCGTCCTCGGTGTACGTATCCCCAAAGGGAGGGAAGTTGACTGCGGCTTCGTCCAGAGGCTTGGCAACGAGACCCCGGGCCCATTTCGCCTGATCGCTGTCGAAGCTCTGGCGACGACAACTGCTCCCGGGGCAAACCACAAGAGATTGTCCCTACTTGTTGAGGCGGGCGCACCTAAACCAAAGCCAAGGTGAAAAGCACAGAGGCATGGGGGAGAACCTGCACTGGTGGACTCGACCAGCCCAAGGCGCGGCGAGAGGGCCAGCTACTATTCGGCGGTGTGCTTGGAGACGGGGGAGGTGGAGTGGATGGAACCTCGGCTACCTTTCTGATGCAGCTGAAGGAGAGGCACCCTGGACCACTGAACGTGATCTGGGACAACGCTCCTGCCCACCGGGGCGAGGCAGTCAGGGAGTACCTGCGGGCGCTCGGTCTGGCGCTGCAGCCGATGAACCTGCCGGGCTACAGCCCGGATTTCAACGGAGATGTGGCCATCTGGGGCTCGTCGAGAGAGGCGACCACCGGGAACAAATGCCTGGGAACCAAGGCAAAGGTGCAGGAGAGAGTCAGCCATTTCCACTTTCGACTGTTCCGCCGATAAGAAAAAAGGAAAAGGTGAAGCGGCGCTGCAGAACAACCCTGCAATCAAGGGCTCAAGCCTTTCTGCGCGACTCCCAGCCTGATTCTCAACACCCAGCAAATGTACATCCCACCCTGGCTTTAGTTTAGGTCTGACCAGGAGTCAGAGAGACCAAGTGCTGCGCCAGCTTCTCGACGTCATAGCTGGGCCAGTCATAAGGTGAAGAAGAATTAGGCTGCGAAGGCCCCCAAGTGTCCTTCGCAGATCGGAAGAGGTTCTGGCCATCAAAGAAGACTATGGTGCGCATGCCAAAAAACACCCGCCCGTGGAGAGCGGCAAGGCCACTTCCTGCGGACGGGGAGCAATTCTGTCAAGGGCGGCGGGATATTGGCCCAGTAGGGTGTCGAAGTTCAGGGAGAATGTCCGGTTAAGTGTTCAGCAAAAATGTCACTCGGTTAAGGCTCGATGTTATCAGATGACAGCGTGGCAGCAACCACCCGGGATTGTCGCGTTGGTGGACCCTCAGCGTCCATGTATTTCTTTATGGTGGCTCTGTGCATTCCCAATTCCCGCTCGATTCCCCGAAGGGATATCCCCTTGCGACGGGCTTTCTGAATCGCCTTCCACCTCTCCTTCTGAAGGAACTTCGGCTTTCGCGTAGGGGTGGCTGATGACTTGCCGGCTTTGGCCACGCCGTCAATGATCATTCTTGGGTCGTTCTCTCCCTCTGCCCTTGGCTCCAGCGACTCGAGAGTCGCTTTCCATCGTTCAACCAAGCTGTGGGCGTCGAAGGCCGGGACAGGAGCACTTGCGGAACCTCCCTGTCCGTTCCGGAGAAATACGGGGCTGGGCGGCGCCTCCTGGGTAGCAATGATGCGCCCTTCGTGCCGCACCGACAGCCGGCCGCCCAGTCCTTCCAGGACCTCTACCGCCGCCCCGGCATAGCTGGGACGTTCCCGCCCTGGCAGCAACTGCAGGGTGTGCAGTTGGAATCTCACCGTGTTGTCCTTGGCAACCTTTCTGCGGTGCTTGAAGCACAGGGTCTGTTCCAGGCACAGCTCCGGGTCCAAGGGACGGAATGCAGGCTCAGGGTGTTGCGGCGGAACCCGGAAACGCCGGTTGAATCGCGGCAGGAACTGCTCCAGCACGCTGTTGGCTTCCCCGATGTTGCCCGCCCCTGACACCCGGAGTTCCGTTACCAGACGGTCCTGGAACGTGCCCGCGGCTCGCTCCACCCGGCCCTTGGCCTGGGGAGACAGGGCAAAAATCATCTGAATCCCCAGTTCCTCCATGGCCCGGCTGAACTGGGTTGGCATCCCTGGGAGGCCGGTGCCGGGCGTGTGCCTGAAGACCCCGTGGCGGTCGGTGTAGAGGGCGACGGGTATACCGCAACGCTGCAGAAGACCACGGATCTGCAGGAAGTAGCTGCGGGCGTCCTCCTTTTCGCAGAAGAGGGCGTCGACCACCGTGCCGGTGGCGTCGTCGACCGCGATCAGCAACGCGAACGGCGGGACCTGGTTCCCCAACCACGGATGACGACTGCCGTCCATCTGGATCAGCAGACCCTCCCGGGGCATGCGCTGGCGGCGTATCCGGTGCTTTGGTGGACGCTTCTGCCGCGGGCTGCTCAGCCCCGCCCTCACCAGAATGCGCCGCAGGGTGGCCCTGCCGATGTCGATGCCCTCGCGCTCGCTCAGCAACTCGCTGAGATGGGTGTGGTTGGTCCCAGCGTACCTGGTACGAGCCAAACGCACTAAATCGGCCGCCAAGGACTGGGGCGTTGAGTTGACTGGCTTACGGCCCCGGTTGCCGTGAGCGACGGCGGCGGCTCCCCTCTCCCGGTAAGCGGCGAGGATGCGCCGGGTGTGGCGTGGGCTGACACCCATCAGGGCGGCGGCCTGATCCAGTGTCATGTGCTCCGCGAGCACGCTGTTAGAACCTGTATCCTTCCTTGTTCTCTTTGCGTCAATGTCACTTTCTCCATTGTGACATTTTCGCTGGCCAGTTAGTGCGGACATTCTCGCTGAACAACGACAAACCGGGGCGGAGTAATCGTGTACCACCTGCCTGACGACTGATAGCGGTAAGTCAGGCGAGATTGCGGCGGTATGGGAGAAGGAAGAGATGCCGCAGACGTTGCGGTCTATTCTTCCTCTGGAGGGTCTGGAGCCTGGAAAGCGGCGTTCTCCCGGCTGCGCCTCAGCCTGTAGCTTTTGCCGTTCATTTCCAGGATCTGGACGGCTGCGACGAAGAATAGTCAGCACCCTCGACGCCTTTTCTCCCCGCTCTTATAACGTCGCCACTCTGCCTGAATTACTGCCGTCAGTTATCATGTCATAAGTAGTACACGGTTACTCCGCCACAGTGGTCCGTGTTCTCGGCGCCATTGACAGCTCCACCGTTTACAACCGTGGATGGTGGCGAGACGTCCGCTATAATCTGCAGATCGCTATTACAGTTGGGGAACGATCATGGAAATTCAAGGTGGCGTATTCATAATCACGGGTTCAGCGACGGGATTGGGAGCGGAGGTGGCTCGGCAACTCGCTGCAAAAGGCGGCCGTGTGGTGATCAACTACACCAGGAGCGAGGCTGAGGCCAAAGCATCGGCGGAGGCGTGCCGCGCGGCAGGCGGCGAGGCTATCCTGTGCCAGGCCGACGTGTCGGTGGATGAGGACTGCCGGCGCATGGCGGCGGCCGCGCTGGACCAGTGGGGCCGCATCGACGGGCTGGTGAACAACGCCGCCACGTCGGTAATCGTGCCGCACCACAACCTCGAGGGACTGGCTTCGGAGGACTTCCGGCGCGTCCTTGATGTCAACGTGGTGGGCGCGTTCCAGATGGCGCGGGCGGTTACGCCGGCCATGCAGGAACAAGGCAAGGGCGCCATCGTCAACGTGTCGTCCGGCTCCGGGTTCAGCGGGTCAGGCAGCTCCATCGCCTATGCTGCGTCCAAGGCGGCGCTGAACGTGATGACGTACTCGCTGGCGCGCGCCCTCGCGCCGGAGATACGGGTCAACGCGGTGTGCCCGGGCGTGATGCAGACGCGGTGGTGGCGGGACGGCCTCGGCGACGGCTACGAGGCATTCATAGACCGGTACGCAGAATCCGCCCCGCTGAAATCAGCCGGCACCACCGAGATGGTGGCGGACCCAGTGGTGTGGCTGCTGGAGGGCGCGGAACACGTTACCGGCGAGACCATACTGGTGGACGCAGGTTCGCACTTGGGGCCGTCGCCACGGCGGTAGGGAGACCGGGGTCTTCGCCGTCCATTTTCCTCATCAGGCGGCCACGAGAAGGCGGTGGTAAAATGCTTGGGTATCCGAGAGAGCAGCACGCCGGGAGGTGAGCTATGCCCGTGATGAGCGGAGCACAGGCGCTGGTGCGTTCCTTGGCCAGGCACGGCGTCGAGGTGGTGTTCGGGCTTCCTGGCGTACAGATTATGGACGCATTCGATGCCCTATACGACGAGCCCGGCATCCGCTTGGTCCTGACCCGCCACGAGCAGGCGACCACCTTCATGGCCGACGGCTACGCCCGGACCACCGGCAAGCCCGGTGTTGCGCTGGTGGTGCCTGGCCCTGGGGCCCTCAACGCAACGGCGGGACTCGGCACCGCCTATGCCACATCATCCCCGGTTCTGCTGGTGTCGGGGCAGATAGAGAGCTATAACCTAGGCCAGAACCGGGGCGCGCTCCACGAGATCGGCGAGCAGCTGGACGTCTTCAAACACCTGACCAAATGGTGTGGGCGATCAGACACGGTGAATGAAATCCCGGGAATGGTCCGGAACGCTTTCCGCGAGATGTCCTCCGGTCGGCCCAGGCCGGTGGAGATAGAGATTCCCTGGGACGTTCTCCCGATGACTGACAAAATCGAACTCCCGGAACCCGAAGGTCCGGGCAGGCAGCAGCCGGAGCCCGCCCTGATCAGAGAGGCAGCCCAGTTGCTGGCAGGAGCCAGCCGACCCCTGATCTGGGCTGGCGGCGGCACAAGGGAGGCCGCCGTCTCCTCGGAGCTTCTGGATCTTGCCGAGGCCCTGAATGCCCCGGTTATAACCACGCCGGAAGGCAAGGGCGCAATCCCTGAAAACAGTCCGCTGTCCCTGGGCAGTTTCTACTACGCCCACGGGCCCGGCCACATCGCCCTCCCGCAGGCCGACGTCATCCTGGCCGTCGGCAGTCGGATGCTGTTCACGCCCAATGTACCCTGGGGAATCCAACCCCACCAGAAGGTTGTCCAGATCGACGCCGACCCCGAGGAGCTCGGCCGCAATATCCCCGCCACAGTAGGAATTTCCGCCGATGCCCGCCTGGGAGTACAGGCGTTGCTGGCGGAATTGGGCGGCAGGACACGGGCCAGCCAGTGGAGCGAGGCGGAGATCACGGCCATTCGCCAGCAGGCCGATGGGGAAATCAGGGAGATGGCTCCTCTCCAGGTGGAGATCATCGAGACGATACGCCACGAACTGGACGACGACGCGATCATGGTCGCGGGGACCACTGACATCGGTTACTGGAGTCATCTGGCCTACCCGGTGCTGGCCCCGCGTTCCTACCTCACATCTTCCTACTTCGCCACCCTGGGGTATGCCTTCCCCACGGCCCTGGGCGCCAAGGTCGGCAACCCCGGCAGGCAGGTCGTTGCCACAACGGGGGATGGCGGGTTCGGGTACGCCTCCAGTGAACTGGCCACCGCTGTCCAAGAAGGGATAAACGTGGTGACCCTGGTGTTCAATAACGAGATGCTGGGTGCGTCGCACCACGACCAGCAGCAGCGTTTCGGCGGCAGGGTCATCGGCACGCGACTCCACAACCCTGACTTCGCCCAGCTGGCCGAGGTTTATGGTGCCGTGGGCGTCAGGTTGGACAGCCACGAAGGTCTGGGGGAAGCTCTCCGTGACGCCCTGAGGGCAGATCGCCCGGTAATCATCGAGGTGCCCATTCCCAACCTCGCGCCGCCGTTCCAGATAGCTCCCCGCTGATTGGAGAATATCGGGAGTTAGGGCGCGTTTGCAATCTCAATCTCCGGTGAGAATTGGGCATAGCCGCCTTGTTTGATGCTGGAAGTTCACCCTTATAACCCTCTCCCTCAAGGGAGAGGGGACATTTAAGATAGTTTCTTGGTGCTGCGGTCGCCTCCAGACAATGACCGGGACACATAGCCCAACGCCGTCAGAAGACCTAAAGCTGCGGGGCCTGTAAGGAATTCTTATTCCCGATCAGATTCAGATCACGATTCTCCCCAGGGTGTTCGTCAGCACAAGCCCACTCCACGCGCAGGAATTGACCTTACGGCTGTCGGATGCGGCGCCGGCAAACTGAGGTCGCCCTGCACCTGCGGGGATGAGCCGTGCTTGACGGCGGCAACTTGCTCTTCTAAACCGTCCAGACACCCCCTTGTCCGGTCGCTCAGGACGATGGCAAAGCAAACGCCATCCCCCGGGACGCCTCATGGTGAGCTTGTCGACGGATGGCCGTCCGGGCCTCGCTGGTTCGACAAGCTCGCCATGAGACTGCTGCGCACGACTTTGCGATCGTCCTGACCGGTCGTTTCTTCCTGTCTCACCAACCATCAAAGGGTTACAATAGCGCATCCAGGATCCAGGTCCGGGTCGTGGAGTGCTGGGAACCTCCACGATGAAGAACGGCTCAAGTCCGCAATGGAAGGAGTTGATCATGGCCAGTGACGTGAACGGAAAACCGGCTCCTATATTCGATCCTGAACGTTTAGCCGGGGCGATGGAAGCCCGTGGCGTGGACGGCCTGGTGATTACCACGCCACTGAACGTGACATACCTTTCGGGGCACAACCCCACAGCGCCCAAGGCCGACGAGCCACCAGGGGTCGCTGTGGTTATCTCGCGGCATGACTTGCAACACCCCATCCTGATTGGGCCTGACATATTTGTATCCCCTTTCCTGTATGAGCCCATTTGGATCGAAGACATCCGTGCCCACCGAAGCGTCCTCCTTCCGGTGGGCGCGTCCACCGACCGGTCCGAGTTTTTCCGGTTTATGCCGGCCTCCAGGCAGGACTCCGGCTGGGTGAAGAACGCCGGCGACCGGTTTGCTGGCGGCTTATTCGAAGCGATCCGTGATGCCGTAAAGGACTTGGGCCTCACCCACGGACGCGTAGGCTATGATGACCTGAGAGTGGGGGCCAAGGTGGCAGGCTCCCTGGCGGACGTTTTTGACGCATACGACTTGATGATGTTAGTTCGAGAGAGGAAGAGCGCCCAGGAAATCGAATGGCTGCGGGAAGCCACCCGGGTGAACCAGGTTGCCATAGAACGGACGGTACAGTCATGGAGTCGAGGCAAGCACTGGAAGGAGCTGGTGGATACCTATCATGCGGAGATCTCCGCGCTGGGCGGATGGGTCTACGACCCAGGCGGAGTCTTTTTCGCCAACCCGCTGGACGGCGACCCCGCCGTGCGACTGCGTGTGGACTCCGAGGACTTCGTGGTCCAGCCGGGCACCAATATCATGTTTGACTGCCATGGGACCAAGAACCAGTATTGCTGGGACGGCGGCAAGACCTGGGTCGTGGAGGACTACGGCTCGGACATGGCCCGCCACATCGCTCGGGCTACCACTGAAGTGATGAACGAGATTCACGATGCAATGCGCCCCGGAGTCCGGATCGGCGACCTGCAGGAAAAGAGCCGACGAACGTTTCAACGGCTGGGAGTGCCGCAGCACGACTCCGTGCTCACCTACTTCCATGGCCTGGGGCTGAGTCATGCGGATGTGCTGGCATTGGTGGAGGACGGCGCCGATCCCAACTGGACGTTGGAAGAGGACATGGTGATAGCTGCTCACCTTCTGTGTCCGGGCGATGAGAAAGAACGCTGCTGGATCGAGGAAGTGTTTTTGGTCAAAGAGGGAGGATCGGAGCCCCTGTTCACCTGGGGCAACGACCCGTTGACCAACGGCTGACGGAGGTCCCGTCTTCAGTACCCGCGCTGCTCTGTCCGAGCGGCCACTTGGCCGGACGGTCCTGCAATCAAGGGCCAAGGCACTCCTGCGAGACCACACGCCCTTTCCCCGGTGTCAGGCAAATGCACATCTCGCCTTGGCTTCGGTTTAGGACTTCTAACGATACCGGATCAGGGTAAGGAGGCAATTTGATGCCGAAGCCTTAGCTCGACTTTGTACAAAACGGAGATAAGTGATAGGGACAGTAGGAAACCCTTCCATCACGGAGCTTGGCCACGTGTAGATTGCTATGAAGAGTTTTTCAACGTCGTTGCTGTAGACCGATATTGAAAAAGCCTCTGCTGCGCTACATGGTAGTCTGCATGACTTCCTGGCACGCACATCTCAAATGTACAGAGTCCAGTTATGAACACGGTGAAGAAGTTCTTCATCGCGCCTATGGTGCTGGCAGTGGCCGTCAAAATCAGAGCAATGGAAGCCACCGTAAGGCCAATCAAATAGGCGCAGGGGATGCCAGCACGGCCAGGGGCGAGCTTATCAGGCCAAAGCAGGCCGCGGCGCCCAGCACCACCGCGCCCGAGATAGCCGCCCTAGTATTACAACGACGGTTTATCTGGCAGGGTGATTTTTGGGACCGATTTGAACCTGATCCGTATTGCCATGAGCGTACCGCGATTTCTCGCTCGTGGCCGAATACGAAGGATCAGACACCATATTTGGTAATCCGTCGTTGTAATACTAGCCAGCTAAGATTGCTACTCAGCTGGCCAGAACCGTCACGAGCACTTGGCAATTCCGCATATTGGGCGCCAAAGATAACAGCTCACCGGATATGGCTGGTTTTGCCAATTCAGTGATGGTGCAGTATCTGGACTACGACGATATTGGTGTGGGTGGTCATCCCAGTGACTCGATTCCCGGCGCTCTTGCCCTGGCCGACGATCTGGGAAGCGACGGCCAAGCTTGACATCATGAAGCAGCCGTTACGAACCCTCCGTCTTAGACCATAGATTTCAGACAGCGGTAAGGCGGGGTTAAGCCGACGCAATCCAGTCGGCGGCACGTTCCCCTATCATGACAACCGTTGCATGGCTGCCACCTGACCTTGTAACCCGCGGCATCACCGACGCATCGACCACCGACAACCCCTTTACTCCCTTGACGCTGCAGTATTGATCAACAACCGCCATTGGGTCTGAATCCGGACCCATCTTGCATGTGCCGGACACATGCCTGGCTGTTCCAACGGTTTGGCGAATATAAAGGTCCAAAGCGTCGTCGTCGGCCAGGATGTCATCCGTTGGGTGGAGCCGGTAATCGGCCACGTCTCTATACGCATCGGATTCAAGGAATCCAATCGCCATTCGCACCCCTTCCCGCACCCGACGAATGTCGTTTGGATGCTGAAGATAGCGGTAGTTAAAGGTCGGCTGCACTGAGGGATCGGCAGACGCAAGCCTGACGTATCCCGAGCCGTCGGGTAGCCCGAGCGTGCACGAGATTCGCGCCACCCGGTCCGGGGGAACTTCACCGTTCAGGTACTTGGTCCGGAGACCGGGGACGCGCTCCGGCCGTTCGTCAACCATTGGGGTGGTCCTCAGCAACATATCATGGGCTTCGCTGGACCCGTGGGAGGTGTAGTGTAAACAAAAGCGCGCCGCATCGGCATCAGCAGCCAGGGTCATTCCGTCTTTGACTTTAAAGGTAATCTGGGCGCTCAGGTGGTTAAATAGGTTCTGTCCCACTCCGGGAAGCTCATGAACGAGAGGTATCCCAAATTGCTGAAGTTGGTCATTGGGGCCGATTCCCGATAGCATGAGCAGGTGGGGCGACTTGATAGCCCCAGCGCTCAACACAACCCGGTCTGCTTCAACGTTGAAAATCTCGCCTCCGCTTTCTACTTCCACACCGACGGCCTTTAGATCCTTGATCAATACCTTCCTTACGAAAACCCCTCCCCTCACCGTAAGGTTGAGACGGTGGCGCATGGGATTTAGGTGAGTGATGGCAGCGCTCATCCTCCAGCCGTCCAGGTTGTTCGAGGGCCACACGCCAACACCCGAGGGGTTTGGGCCATTGGTATCCTCGACTGTCCCATAACCCGCCTCCAAACAGGCTGCGTGGAAGGCCTTTTGGATGTCTGGCCAGGGCCCGGATTGACGACGCCTTACTGGCATCGGTCCGTCGGTTCCATGAAAATCATCCCGAATGTCGAGATCATGCTCAGATTTTCTAAAGTAAGGCAGTACCTTGTCATAAGACCATTCATCGTTGCCCATACCAGACCAGGAGTCGAAATCCTCAGGTAACCCCCTTTGCATTGCCTGACCGTTGATGGACGACCCTCCTCCGATCACCTTGCCCTGCGCTACGTGGATCTCCCCTTGCTCCTGGGTGATCGTTCCCCGCAGGGCCCAGTTATGTTCCGAGTCCGGGGATTCTGCAAAACTTGTGTGGCCGAACTTTATCTCGTCCGGAAGATAGGCTGGATCAGGGTAATCTGGCCCGGCTTCCAGCAACAAAACGGAGGTATTCACGTTTTCAGCCAATCTGCTGGCCAACACCGATCCAGCCGCTCCCCCACCGACGATAACTACGTCATATTTCATGGGCCCTCCTTCAATGCCTCGTCTTCTAACATAGGGTTTCCCAGTTTTAACTGATTCCGCTGAGGATAGGACGTTCTGGGATTTCTCTAATTATAAACCGGCATTCTCCATTTCGGCCGACCAGCTGGTTCCGAACAGGGTAGTTGGAATGTCATAGCGCCGAGAACTTGGGCCATTGGGGCGCCGGAATCGTGTACCACTGTCGTGATTATTTACGGCAGTAAATGAGGCAGAGCGGGGCGTTACAGGAGCAAGAAGAGACGGCGTTGGCGGTGCGTGCCTGGGAACCATCAGACCACCGGCCGTGCTCCGTGCAGATGCTGCGATTTTCAGTCAGCCCCTATCCGTCCACCTGTTGGATGGTCCAGCGGCTGACCTCCAGGCGCTTGGCCAGTTCCCGCTGGCTCACTCCCTTCGACCGCTCTGCCCTGATGTACTCCCGCTGCTGCTCGCTCAGGAGCGGTCGCCTGCCAGGGAAACGGCCCTCGGTCCGTGCCTTGGCCTGGCCTGCGACCGAGCGCTCTCTGATCGAATTCCGCCACCACTCGCTGAAGGCGAGGACCATCTTGAGCTGGAGCTTGCCGTTGGCCGTGGCCGTGTCGAAGTCCTCCGACAGGGACCGGAACTCCACTCCTGCCCGGTGCAGGCCCTCGATCACCTGCAGCCCGTAGGTCAGCCCCCTGGAGAGCCGGTTAATGTGGGTGACCACCAGGGTATCCCCCTCGACCACCAGGTCCAGCAGCGCGAGGAGGCCGCCGCGGCCGTTCTTGGTCCCGCTGGCCTCCTCGGCCCGGATGTTGCCCATGGAGCATCCGGCGCGGAACCAGGCGCTCCACCCGCAGGTCCAGGTTCTTGACCTCCGGCTCCCTCACTGAGACCCTGGCATAGCCGTATAGCGTCGTCTAACTACACCCCTGGCTGGAATACCTGAAGTATGGCTTTCTGCCAGGGGTTGTGCAACCGGAGTTTCCAGCCACCCCTTCAGCTACGGGGAGTGGGGATTTCCAGCCATGACGGCCCGATAGGTCTGGACCTCGACCGGCGATCACGTGGCCGGGCCGGATGAACTTGCTGGAAAAGTGGAGGAGGCTGGCCGCCCAGCCCGCCCTTGCAGGCCCCGCCTTGCGCTGCGCTGTAAGATTGGGGAAATGGTCAGAAAGGTCCAAGTCAAATGCGCCATTGCGGGTTGTTACCGCCGGCTGAAAATGACCATCGCCGAGCGCGAGGAACTGAGGCGATTGGGACGGGAGCACAACGCTACGGCGGGCATAGTATGCCCCGTCCACGTGAAGGCCGCCTTCAACTTCGAATTCGACGATATTGACGTCGATGTCCCTCTGGGGGAACTTCTGGTCGAGGCGTCCAAGGATAGTCCCCGTTGGCGCGTGATGTTGACCCCGCTGCCCGGGGGGTTAGATGAGCCGGACAGCAAATCGACGCCAGGGCGGGGAGACAGGGTTATCTAGTTTACCCACGCTGACTGGCAACTCCCGGCTTGTAAGAGCACATGGACCGGGTAATTGGACTGCTGACCGGGGACGGTGCGGAAGGCGCTGACCGCATGCTTCCAGCCGTGGGTACGACAGTTAACTGGTCAGGCACCGCAGAAAAACCGGGCTTTCGTCATCCCACGCCCATTGGTCTCCGGAAAAATGAAACCGCAACGGTGCTGCCAGTGTGGGAAAGTATGAACGACCAGCAATTGGATAGAAATCTCCGATAGTAGGGCGAGAAATTTCCGTCGCGTATTTTGCAGAGTTTTGCGACCGATCGAGATCCAGCGAGGACGTCGCCGTACAGCTTGAGGAAGAAAGAGGTTACACGGAAAAGTCCTGCCGGTCCCACACCAGTCATGCCCGCAGCATCATTGAGGCAGGGCGGGCGACGGATGCCTTGGCCATGGTCAGCCGTTCGACGAGCCCACGAGTGCCAGACCATATCGACCATATCAAGGTATGGGCCTCGGAATTGGCCCGCGGGCGGGAGTCGGGCCTGATATGACCAAGGGCCAGTTTCCGAAGACGCCAGCGTTTGCCGATTCCATGGCATCACTCCGGGGCGGGTCTCAGCGAAGGTGGCAATGGAGCCTGCGCCAAGTTGTATGGCAATAGTAAGGGGAAAACTTTCTCTCCCTGAGGATCGTACCCATGGCCAATGTGAAGTACAGAACCTGCGACCGCGCCGCCGACGCCTACTGCGGTTCGTGCGCCGCAGCCATCATAGCCTGGGTTCTCGACCCTTTCTTTCGGGGACGCCAGAAGAAGTCCGGTTGGAGCCGGCCAGGACCCCCAGCCCCATGGCTCAAGAGCGCCTTTTCCGGTAATGTCAGAGCCTGTGAACATTCAGCAGGAGGGAAAGAGAAGAGCATGAACGGGCAACAGCGGACGCGGGTCCATGAAAACGAGATAAGGGCCTGGCACGACACCCACTATGCTCACACCAGTCCCGAGACGAAACGCTCGGCATGGCAGCGCTTCACCAACCTCCAGGACCCCTACAACACAGGCAACTTCATGACCGGATGGGTCCAGATGATCGGCGGGGACGAGTATGGAAACCTGCTCATCGAGGAGGTTAACGAACGGCCGGCGCCTCAGAGAATCAGTGCCACCACCCCCAAGACCTCCTACCCCTACCGCAGGGACCGCGCTTGGCTGATGAACGAATCCCAGTGGGTCAGGACCGCCCTCAAGTACGACGGCACCAACATATGCCAGTACTCCTACCAGGACGCCGACGGCAACCGGTTCACCACCTTCAAGCTAAGGACCAGACCCTTCGTCCCAGCACAGTTCAGGGTGATGCTGGACCGCACCCTCAGGAAATACCCGGTAGTCGCCGGGCTCAGCACGGAACCCGGGGAGGCCATGGTCTATGAGCTGTACGGCAGACAGAACCCGATGCTCATCGCCTACCGGGAGGAGATCGAGCTCACGGCCCTTTTCCGGCGAAACCCGGACACGGGGGACATCGACCCTGCTGACCCGGCGGACCCGGCCTTCGCACGCCTGGACTGCCCCGTATCGGCAGCACAGCCGCCCCAGCAATGGCAGGACACCAGACTGGAATACCAGAGGAGGCAGGCTGAATACAGCGCCGGGCTGCGCGAGACCCAAGTCGACGGGGAAAAGGCATTCCAAGGGCACGAGGGCGAGATGCTCTACGTCCGCTTCCCGGACGGGGCAAGGAGCAGGCCCGGGGCCTTCACCCGTCTGATAAAGCTCAAGCCGCCGGAGATTGAGGAGATCCATCAGGCCCTCGACCATGTGCCAAGGGCCGAGGCCGAGGCCACCGCCCGGAACATCTGGGAGGTCTCGGACGAGCCGGAGCTTGAACACCTCCTGACCATGCTCAGGGAGGACTGGTCCGAAGACCAGGTTCGCCGCTCCATGGACACCATCCGCAGGGTGCTGGAAGAAACGCTGGAACGGCGCAGGCGGGAGGATGAAATATTGGAGATCTTCGGCCGGGAGTTCGCCCCTGAGCAGTTCCGGGAAGACAGGGGCACGGTGATGCGGGCGCTCTCGGAACACTTTCCCAAACAGGCGATGCAACGAGTCTTCAGCACCTTGGACAAGAGGCTGCCATGACTGATGCAGGTTCCGTTGCATTTGGCGGGGTAGGTGTCTATGTCGACAAGCGTCCGGCGCAATTTGGAATGGTAAATCTGGAAAAACGTAGCTCTTTCATCATTCCATGTGCCTTCGTTTGTGTGAAAGGCTGTCCCGCAGCGAAGACAAGTCAGTACGGCCTCCTCATGTACGTCATCGGTAGTCCGTCGGGTCATGGCAAGCGTCGTAGGTGGCTTTGTCGATCCGGATCCATGTGGTTCCCGGGACTCCTCTCGGAGACACACGCCCCTGTTCGAACGGGAAGGCGGATTCGAAGCCCAACGTCCGGCCTTGATCCTTGGCTATCTCTTTCGCCAAGCGCACCGCCGGGCCGAAGTCCGAGTCCTGACTGACAATGATGGTCACATCATACCTCTGCTCGTATGTGGCTTGTATGAGATCCAATGCGAGACTGACGTCCACCCCCTTCTCTTGCCCGCCGGCGTTTATCCTCCCTCGATAGACGTGGATTCCTTGATTTCGAAGGTGTCTCAGCTTGTTGGTCCAGAATTTGTTCAGGGTCGGCCTGGATGTGTGATCTGGGACTCCTGTGTAGAAGCGGGTTTCCGTAAGGGTGCGGCCAGGCGTCATGGCGACCAGCGCTTGGGCCAGTTTCTCCACATCGTAACTGGCGTAGTGGTATGGAGGGGCTGGCCCCCAGCAGTATTGCGCCAGGTGAAAGAGGTTCTGTCCGTCGAACTGGACAAGAGTACGCACAGCAAAAAAACACCCGCCGGGGGGACGGGGCCTAGGCCTCGATCCAGCCGACGGGGAGCAGATAAATAAATATTAGTATTTTTGGCAAGCAATTGTCAACAAGTAGGAATGGCTACGGCGTTCCATGCCTGCCAATATACTAATTTTCTGACATAAGCGGTTCGTATCTCTCCCAGGAACTCCACCTCGTGGAACATGGAGCACGTGGAGATCACCTCATCTCGCCTGTCCAACTGAGCCCTGACTGCGACCGTGTAGACCCCAGGCCGTGCCACTCGAAGAGCTTACCGATGTTGGCCTCCATTGGGGGCACTGTGATAATGAAAGGCAAGATCCACATGAGTGCCTGATCGCGTGGTTTGTGTGAACTGGATATCACCGCACAATAAAAGGGGATCAGATGTCTTCGTCAATCGAAAGGTGGCCAAACGGACGATGCATATGGGACTTCGATTACGTGAGCCAACTGGATGCAATCCGAGGGCTCTTATCCCACAACTGGCAAACCGAAGCCGACCTTTTGGATGAGATCTCGGACGCCGGAGCATGGGCTGAGGGAAGTACGGGAGATGCAAACGACTTCGCAGTTAGCCTCATGGGCGACCTCATGAACAGATCCATTTACCAAGCCGTAGCACACAGCATGGCGGCGGTTGGTATGATTGCCCCCTTCATGGAGGGGGTCTTCAAAGACGGTTTCGAAAGAATGGGAGAAGAGTTACCTCGCGTAAACTTGGCGATGAATATACTCAAGCTGGTCGAAAAGAAAGAGTTGGTGCCATATATGCCTGAAGAACTTGCTCCCACTCTAGAGGCTCTGTTCCGGTACAGAAATAATCTATTTCATTCAGGCTTTGAGTGGCCTGAGTACATACGCCAACAATTCAAGGACGCAACGCATCGGTGGCCTGACGGGTGGTTTGACGAGGCGACTCAGGATTCAGATCCCTGGATGTTCTCCATGTCGGCGACGTTTATCAAGCATTGTGTGAAAGTGGCTGAGGAGGTCACTAACGGCTTGCAAGATTTCCTCATCGACGAGGAACGCGAAGAGAACGGCCTCCCTCGGCTAGGCAAGCGGAAGGATTGTGATTCATTCACTTGGTGAGCACCCACACGTCAGTGGCGGCCAGCCGTGTAGAATAAACACCATACACGCCGACCTCGCCCTCGGACATTCCCAGATGATACGGCTCTTCACCAGATTATTGGCGCTCCTCACCCTGCTGACGGCCTGCTCCCAAGAACCTCCTCCCACTGCGACTCCGACTTGGACACCACGATGGAGGCCCGGACAACCGGGTCTATTCCGGTAGGAGACAGGATCGTACGCTAAGGGGGATGGCGCCGGTTAAGTGTGCGATAGACGGTTGGTCGTGAGCCGGAGAAGAGCTCGGCGCCATCGTAATTTACTGGAATACCGCCCATCTCGGCGAAGCGGTCAGACAGCGAAAACACGCCGGCCTGACAGTCGAGTCCGAGCTCCTGGCCCACATCTAGCCCATGGGTGGGCTCACATCCTGCTCACTGGCGAATACCGGTGACCAAAGCGCCGATAGCTGACTTAGCGTACGATTCTGCCCCCTACCGGAATCGACCCGTATAGGGGCTTTTGTTCGAGTTCTGTTTGGTGGGCCGTGTAAGATTGAATTGCGAACTTTTCGCTGGGAGGTCCAGATATAGGGAGTCGCTCAGGCCAGTCCCGCCTTGGCCCACAAGAGCCTCCAGCCCGCCTGGGTTGGAGGCTCTTCCATTCCTCCCAGACAGATCCCTTGAGGTGTGGGCTGGCTGCCCCAATCATCGTCGCTGCGCCCCTGCGAAGACAAGACCGGGGCGGCGAAACCCTCCTGTAAGTCCTTCGCCAGTGCTGGTACTCACTGGTCCTCACCCCACATTCTGGCCCGGCGTGAGCTCACTTTCCCAGACCAGCGCACCTGCCGGATGACGTACCGCGGCCGTGGCTTACCCAGTTCGAATCTCAACCGGCGCTGACGCCTCGCCGGTGTAGCCGAAGGGGTCCACCCCTTTGACCCGGTACACGTAGAGCACGCCGGGCTCCACGTCGGCATCGGTGTAGGTGGTGATTCCCGACTCGGTGAATCTGACGTGCACCAGGGGTTCGGCCTCGCCAAGCTCGGGGCGGTTGCGCAGTATCTGGAAGGTTCCCGAGTACGGCCAGCCCGCAGGCAGCTTCCAGGCCAGTACGACCGCGCCGTCCGATTCCGACGCGTTCAGCCGATACGGCCGGTCCGAACCGAACAACGCGCTGGCCAGCGAGTGCATATTGCCGGCGTCGTCGGCAAACGACACGCTCACCCTGAATGCCCTGCCCTCGTCGGTGGGAACCAGCGTATAGGTGGAGTTTGTCGCGCCCTGTATGTCCGTGTAGGCGTTTCCGTCGTACGACACCCACTGGTAACTAAATGTGGCGCCGGTCAGTCCGTCGGCGTCGGCTATGCCGGATGTTCCGGCGGTGAGTGTCTGCCCCGGCTCAACCGTCCCGCTGATGGTGGGCGCTCCCGTGGCCGGGTTCTTGTCTCTGGGCTCCACCGTCAGTTCCATGCGGTTGAACAGACGTCTGCCGTCGGTGGTACAGACAGCGCCGGGGAGCGCACAGTCCAGGCCAGGTTCAATCCGGACTACAATCGGCTCGTGCGATTCAGGAGTTACCGAGACGGCCCACGTCCTGCCCTCGCTGCCCACGGCCTCTACCCCGGAGACCGAGCCGCCGGAGACCGGTACGACGTGGTCGCGCAGCGCGTCGGCGGTAGTAGCGACCTCCTCACTGAAGGCAATGTTGACCGAGAAGTCCGTGTTTCCGTCATGCTCTGAGGGATAGTCCTGGAAGTGCCCGGTTACAGGGGCCTTCTGCCGGTCACCCGGTGGGGCTCCGGGGTAGACGATCAATGCCACCCGGACGGCGCCGTCTGCAGACCAGTCCGGGGACGCCGAGGGCCACCAGTACCCCTCTCCTTCAGTGTAGGGGGGGACCATGCTCTCATTGCCAGGGTAGACGGGGTCGCCAATGATCAGGGCGAAGTCCGCCGGCAGTTCCCGGTCCATGCCCAGCAGGAGACTCCTGCTCGAGTGAACAAGGCTATGGACTCTGTAGGTCGTTCCATCGAAAACGAATTCGTCAGGTGAGAGGATCCCGCCCAGGTCTCCGGATCTCGAATATCCCGAAGGGGCCGGGAAGACCCCAGTTCCCTGACCCGCCGTGAGTTCAGCTTCCAGATAAATCTCCCAAACCGGCGCAGTCGCAGCGCTGAGCCGCGTCTCTGGGTTGCCCTTGTCGTCGTTGAAGCTCACGCGCACCAGGATGGTCTTCCCCTCATCCTGGGGTATCAACAGGTATGTCTTACCAGTGGCTCCAACAATGTCCCTGTCTGTGTTCCCGTCGTTCCGGATCCACTGATAGCTGAAGGTGGCGCCGGTCAACCCGTCGGGATCGGCGATGACCGACGTGTCGATCACCAGCGTCTCGCCAACCTCTGGCGTGCCGGTGATCTCCAACCCGCGCCCGACTATTACCGTGTAGGTCGCAGTTGCGCTCTTGTCCGGGGAGGTCACGGTCACCTCGATGGTGGTGATGTGATCGGTGAGATCTATGTTGGCCTGCCCGTGAGGGTACCTGCCGTATGTGAACGGGCTGTACAGGCGGCGCCCATCGGGCGTTGTAATGGCCACACGGGCATCCGTGTCTGTTGGGTGCGCCGTCACCCGGACAGTCTCTACGCCACGGTCCACGGTTGCCGCATAGGTTCGCAACTCGGGGGCGAACGTCCCGATGTCTATACCGGCGATCCGCAGCGACTTCAGGGTGGCGTCACCCGACAGGGTATTGCCCTCCGCTGAGCGGATCCGTTCCATTGCGGCTTCCAGCCGGGCGACCTCCCCAGGGTGGGTTGCGACAAGATTGTTCTGTTCCCCGGGGTCCTCCTGAAGGTCGTAGAGTTGCCAGGGGCCACTGAAGGTAGTAGCACTAAGAGCGGGCGGCGAAGAATTGATATTGGCGTTACCTTTACCCCCACCCGCTCCAAACACCAGCTTCCAGCGGCCATCCCTGATCACGAACATCCCGCCGGAGGAATGGTGGACGACGGGAACGCCACGTGTCTCGGTTTCGCCGCGCAGCAGGGGCAGCAAGGACACACTGTCGGGGGCGACGCCGGGTTCCGGCTCTTCTCCCACGATGCCGGCCACGGTCGCGTACAGATCGGTCAGCGAGACCGTGGCGTCAACGGTCGAACCCGCCTCAATTTGCTCCGGCCATCGCATCAGGAATGGAACGCGGTGGCCACCCTCGTGAATATGGAACTTGCCGCCCCGCCACATACCGTTGGACGCGTGATCAACGTGGTTTGGAACGGGAATGCCTTCCATGAAGGAGCCGTTATCAGAGGTGAATATTACGAGGGTGTTCTCGCGCGCGCCGGCTCGATCAAGCGCGTCCAGCACCTGGCCGACTGTCCAGTCCAGCTGCGCCACGACGTCTGCGTAATCACCCAGGCCGGTCAGGCCGTCGAATTGATCGTTCGGGGCCAACGGCGCGTGGGGAGTATGCGCCGGCAGGTAGAGGAAGAAGGGCGCTCCGTCCGGTGCAGACCGTTCAATGAAGGAGACAGCCTCCTCGGTCAGGCGGTCGAGGACCTCCTCGAACTCGAAGAAACCCGGATCGGCCGGATCTTCTGTGTCCGGGTTGGCTAGGAAGCGGTTGTTGCGGATGTAGTTGTGTGGCCGCCAATTGAGGTTGGAACTTGTCCCGAAGAACTCGTCGAAGCCGTGAGCGGTGGGACCGTCCAGTATTTCGGCGCCATAGTCGATGCCCCGGTTGACATTCGTGACCGCATTCACATCCGTCAGGCGGGCGAAGTCCATGCCAAGGTGCCACTTGCCGACGGCGGCGGTACGGTAGCCGTGACCTTGGAGCAGGGTGCCCAGCGTGGGCCGGTCGGGCCCAATTAAGGGCCGGTCGTGGGTACTGAGAGTTCCCCGGGCAAGCCACGACCTCCAGGCGTAGCGCCCGGTAAGCAGCCCGTAGCGCGTCGGCGAGCATACGGCGGACGGCGAGTGTGCGTCAGTGAAGTGCGCGCCCGCCGCGGCGATGCTGTCTATGTGGGGGGTAATCATGGCCGAGTCGGGGTTGTTCGTCTGAACATCGCCCCAGCCCAGGTCGTCGGCGAGGATGAGCACTATGTTGGGACGGGCAGGCGCAGCACCGGGCGCCGCGGTCCGAATCTCAACCGGCTGGGACGCCTCACCGGTGTAGCCGAAGGGGTCCACACCCTTCACCCGGTACACGTACAGCACGCCAGGCTCCACGTCCGTATCGGTGTAGGAGACTCCATTCGTTTGAGCGAATCGGACGTGCAACAGGGGCTTGGTCTCGCCAAGCTCGGGACGGTTGCGCAGTATCTGGTAGGTCGACGAGTAGGGCCAAACCGGCGGCAGATTCCAGGTCAGTACGACCGCGCCGTCCGACTCTGATACGTCCAGTCCGTACACCCGCTCGGAGCGGGCCAGCTCGCTTGTAAGCGAGTGCCTGTTGCCGGCGTCGTCGGTGAACGACACCCTCACCCTGAAGGCCCTGCCCTCGTCGGCGGGAAGCAGCGTAAAGGTGGGGTCCGTTGCGCCATGGATGTCCGTATAGGCGTTTTCGTCGTACGACACCCACTGGTAGCTGAACGCCGTACCGGTCAGCCCGTCGGCGTCGGCGATGCCGGACGTGTCCACTGTGAGGGTCTGCCCCGGCTCGACCCTCCCGTTGATGGTGGGGGCTCCCGTGGCCGGGTTCCTCTCCCTGGGCTCCACCGTCAGTTCCATGCGGTTGAACAGACGTCTGCCGTCGGTGGTGCAGACTGCGCCGGGGAGTGCACAGTCCTGGTCCGCCTCGATCACGACCGTAACCGCGTGGTGCCCGTCAGGAGTTACCGAGACGGCCCAAATCCTGCCCTCGCTGCCCACGGCCTCGACGCCCGACACTGAGCCGCCGGAGACCGAAAGGACATGATCTCGCAGGGAACGGGCAGCAGTGGCTACTCCCTCGCCGAAGTGGACGCGGAATAAGAAATTCTCGTGCCCGTCATGCTCAGAGGTGAAGTCGCGGAAATACCCGGTCACAGGTGCCTTTTGCCTGTCGTCCAGCGCGACTCCAAGGTAGACGATCAATACCACCTGGACAGGGTCCTCTGCAGACCAGTCCGGGGAAGCCGAGGGCCACCAATACCCCTCTCCTTCCGAAGTGGGAGGGACCTTGCTTTCGCTGCCAAGATAAACGGAATCGCCTACGACCAGGGTAAAGTCCGTAGGCAGCGCCCGGTACATGCCCAGCCAAAGACCCTTACTTGCGTGAACGATGTTACGGACTCTGTAGGTTGTCCCGTCAATCTCAAAACTGTCAGGAGATAGTGTTCCTCCGAGACTTCCGAGGGAATCATATCCCGACTGCGCTGGGAACACGTTGGCATTCTGGCCCACGGTGAGCTCGCCTTCCCAGACAAACCTGATAGGTGCCGACCACTCTGAAGCTCCGTGGGAGTTCACCGCGCGTACTCGGAAGTAGTAAGTGTCGCCGGTCGGCAGACCGCTGACGACAGCCCCGGAACCGTCGAACGCGATCTCTATGCCGTTCGCAGGCAGGTCTACCCAATGGTCGGCATGCCGGAACTGAACTTCAAAAGACTCGGCGCGGACTACGTCGTTCCACTCCAGGCCCACGCTGTCCGGCGAGAGCGCTCTCCCTGTGGGCCGGTACGGGACACGAGGTAGAGGACCTTCCACCGTGTGTTCGAGCGTGTGTTCGAGTCGAGTCGACAGCCGCCGCCCATCATACGTGCAGATAGCGCCTAGAACTGTACAGGGTCGGCCATCTGCAATGATAATCGTTACTTCCGCTAGGGAATCGGGGTTAATCGTGAGGGTCCAAAAGTCTTGGCGTTTATCTACTCGCTGTGCCCTGGTTAACACGCCTCCCTTTACCGTGAATGCGTGGTCCCTGAACTCTTTGACACGGATGAATATGTCCTCGCTGAATCGGACCCTGACTTGGAAGCGTCCGCCTTCATGCGTGGCCTGTTCAACTTCGAATCTCCCCGTCAGGGGAGTGTCCGTGCTTCCGCTGTGAACGTTGTGATTTACGGTCGGGGTACTGGTGAAGATCCAGGGCCTTGCCTGCTTGATAGCCAGTACGTTGTTGCTGGTGATCTTGAACTCGATCTCCATGGCGAACTCTTCACCGTCATCGATGCCGTACAAGTCCTCGAACCTCTCATGTATCGAGTTGAGGTGCCGGTGCAGCTGCCCCAGTTGGTCGTCGGTCATGAGCAACTGACCCTGAGGGACTTGGTTCGATACCGCAACGACGTCATGATCTTGCTCAGAGTGCAGCAGCATCTCCTCTGGAACGGAATGAGACTCAGGATTGGTGACAAGGTCCTCGCCAACCTGCGAGTTGACGTAGTAGGTCCCGTCCGTGCCGTACGCGGGGTCGGCGCTGACGGCCACACCGTTGACCAGTTCATCCGAGTAGTTCGGATGAACCAGCACCCCCATTGCTGTCTCCATGTGGTCGATGCGGTGGAAGTCGCGCTCGATGAACGCCCGGGAGTTCCACAGGCTGGCGTACACCTGCTTGAGTGACTTGGAGATGCCGTCCTCCTCCGTCTCCTCCGGATGCTGCGTCTTGGAGTCGTAAAGTCCCGCGCCATTGAAATTAGGCAGGTCTTCGTTGTTCGTGCTGGACCGGTAGCGCAGCGATGTGCCCTCCGGGAACGTGGCGTGCATCGCGGTCAGCGCCGTATCGATCCACTCCGGCGTCTCCGCCTTCTTGATCTTCTTGCGCAGCTTCTTTAACTCGTCAACCCTGGTGTCGAAGTCCGACTGGAAGTCGGGGTCGGCCAGCATCTCCCGGATGTAGTCATATAGATCGTTGTGCTTCATGAACTCGTCGTAGAAGTAGAAGGGCACGGCGAACCCATTGGGGACGGTCCCTTCGGGGAACCCCAGCGTCCCCAGCACGGCCACGTTGGCCGCCTTGACGCCGAATGAGTCCCAGTCATCGAAGCCGATCTCGCCAAGCGGGGTGATCGTGGTCACCGAGAAATCGCGCTGCGGCGTCTGGGCCTCTGCCGGCCGGGAGGCAGCGTAGTGTTCGTCCACCTCGGCCTGCGTGGCGGCGCGGATCGAGTAGCCGGTATCGGTCACCGCGTAATGGACGTAGCCGCCGATCAGGTCGCTGATTTCGTCATCCTCGAGGGCGTCGGCGATGAATGCGTTGGGCACGTTGTCCTGCAGGGCACGCAGGTTGACATGGGACAGCGGCGTTTGGGGCACTGTGCTGATGATGCCGGCGACGCGGGGCAGGTCGTTGGGCAGCGCCTCGTAGATCACCACGTCCCGAGAGTGGGGGCGTTCATCGGCGTCCAGGTTCCGGAGGAGGCCGTACCCTTCCCCCGTGTTCAAAGCGATGAACCCGGTGTCGGCGTAAATGTCTTCGTCGAATACAAGGCTCATCCGCGAAGCCCGGTACAGTGGCAGTTCGTCCTGAATTGATGCGAGCTTGTGATTTTGTATCCACAGGGCCAGATTGTCTTCGAGGATCGGCATGTTGGCAGCGAGTACCGTATGAATGCGTTCGGCGAGACCAAAGGGAATATGGCGGTCCTCAATCCTGTAGCGATAGACTCCGCGGCTACCATCGGGGGCAACGGTTTCCGGGTCATGGATGATCAGCCCTCTGACGGAATCCCTCCACCTGATGCCGTAAGAATTCAGAAACGCACTATGTGACCTGAGCCCATTGATATTCAGGAAATAGGCACTGGGCTGATCGGTGAACAGGTTTACTAGGTTGAACTTGAGGTGCCATTCATTAACCGGAACGGGTAATGAGAGAGTCTCGAACGTCTCGCGATTTGGAATGGCCAGTGCGCCGATTTCTAACTCGATTGCAGACC
Organism: Dehalococcoidia bacterium; assembly: GCA_965219395.1. GTDB lineage: Bacteria > Chloroflexota > Dehalococcoidia > Lucifugimonadales > UBA3495 > VXOI01. The sequence continues at coordinate 794,022 of CBDCNN010000002.1, read as the reverse complement.
CGGTGTTCACCGGGTTCATGGCCCACAGGTTGTTGAACTCGGTGATGTCGTCGATGCAGTCGCCGTCTACGTCTACGTCCGCCGGGTCGGCAATGCTGTACTTCTCGACCCTGTAGCGCTCCACGGGCAACGGCGCCACGTTCTCGGAAAGGGTCGTCGTGCCGGCCTCGCCGAGGACCACCTGGACCGGGTACTCCACCGTTTCCCCGTCCACGTTGTAGCTCGCGTAGAGGACGAAGTAGTCGGCCGTCGTGGACTCGACCACGATCGGCACCGCCGTGACGGTAATATCCGTGGGCCTGGGGGGAACGTAACCGTCTTAACACAGTTGCACCGTTTGTTCGCCCGATACCGGCTGTGAAGCCGGAGCTTCCGGCGTCTCGGCGTTGGCGGCGTCGGATGCTTCGCCCAGGCCCTGTGCGTTCCTGGCCTTCACCGAATAAGCGTAGCGGGTACCGGCCTCGACGGTCGTGTCTGTGAAAGTGGTGGCTGCCGAGCCGGTGTCATCCACGATGGCGGCGAACTCAGCCGATCCAAGCCCGTCCCCGTACTCGTCACCGTCCCGGGACCGTCTGAGCACCTGATAGCCGGTGATCGAATCGTCCCCCGGATCGCCCCAACTCAGCGTCACACTGTCATGAGTTGCTGATGAGACTGCGAGACCGTTGGGGGCTGTGGGGACTGGCGGCGTGGGTGTGGGCGTAGCAGTCGGCTCCGGAGTGGGAACCGGTGTAGGCGTAGGCGTAGCCGGCGCCTCGAGCGTCTCGGCGTTCAGATAGGTCGAGCGCTCGCTCATGCCCTCGGCATTGATGGCCTTCACGCGGTAGACGTACTTGGTGCGGGCCGTGACGGAAGTGTCGGTGTAAGTTGTAGCCGCTGATCCAGTGTCATCAACGATGGCGATGAACTCCGCCGCTCCCTGCCCATCCCCGTACTCATCGCCGTCCCTGTACCGCCTCAGCACCTGGTAACCGGTGATCGAGCCGTCGCCGGGATCGTCCCAACTCAGAGTGACGCTGTCGTGAGAGACCGAGGTGGCGGCCAGGCCAGTGGGCCTTGACGGTGGCGACGATGTTGGCGTGGCCGGCGTCTCGACGTTTACATAGTTGGATTGATCGCTGAGCCCAGAAGCGTTGACAGCCCTCACGCGGTAGACGTAGCGAGTCCCGGCGCTCACGGTGTCGTCGATGAAGGTGGTCGCAGCGCTGCTGGTGTTCTCCTCAATCGTGGTGAATGTGCCGGGCGCCTGTTTGACGGTGTCCCGCCTGAGCACCTGGTAGCCGGTAATGGATGTGTCGCCGGGGTCGTCCCAGCTCAGCGTGACGCTGTCGTGGGTTGAGGAGGCGACGGTGAGCCCTGTTGGCGCGTGGGGCACGGAGCCTTGGGCGAGAGCCGGGCTGCCGGACGGTCCGATAGCCACCGTCAATGCCGCGATGGCGAGCAGAGCCGCGAGACTCGGCACGAGGACGGCGAGCTTGACCTTTCCGGTCATTGGCATGGTGGATCCCTCTTCGCTAGGCTTTGCACAATGAATCCTCTTTGATTCCGATTCATTGTGCAGAATTTGTTTTGATTCAGTCTTTTCCGCAGTTGAATCGAGGCTGAGGTCAGGTCTAACTGGGATTCAGTCTATTCTTGGGCGGGGATTCAGCTCCCCGGTAGCAATTCTGGGTCGTGTGCCGGTTCGCAGTGATGCTCGCAGGCGATTTTTGCCCCCTGTTACCATGTCGGGAGCCCCAGCGCTGCTCGCATGTGAGGTGCCGCTCTGCTCATTTCACGTAATGACAGCGCTGTTGCGCTCGGTTCCTCCAGCACGGCGAACTCCCGCGGGCACAGGTCATCCTTCACCCGAATTTCCAAGGAGCCCCCAGATAGTGACGTAATCGCCCTCACAGTTATGAAACCCGTATACGTATGACCCATTGGCTCTCCTATGACAAAGGAGGTCATCCTTACCCGCCGCTACTCATCCTGGCCCTAGCCCGTGAAAATCCATCTCAGGTTCGCGGATCTGCTGCACAACCAGATCGGAATCGAACCAGCCGATAGGAGCACTCCCCTCACCAGTACGGTGACGAGTACGTGGTCGTGGCTTACTCCACCAAACCCCATCTTCACCCCGCCCCCTGGGGCAGTCGCTCCAACAAGTACGAGGAAGACCATTGCGACCAGGAGAAACCACACCAGGCATGGGGCAAGTATCCAGATGCTTGTCCTTCGAACCAGCAGTGCTGTCGATACGGACAGAGGGAGGCCGCCAATCCATGTGATCAGCAGTCCGTAGAGGCCGTAATGGTGAAAAGAGGTAAAAGATTCGTGCCAGTCGTGCCTCTGGTTGAACTCCATCAGGAGGGCCCACAGGGCGGGCGCCCACAGAGCGCCTGCGACAATTGCCGCCCCCCTGGCACCGAGGCTCGCAAGTTTCGAGTCCATAATATGAATCTGACCTCCTCAACCGTAAGTCTGTAAGTCCGGCCGGTGCGTGTCGCCTTCACGCGTGCGGGCATCGGCAGCCGTCGCGTCACCCGCCAACCATCATCACGAGGGTCCTGGACTACGAGTGGGTCGCCTACCCAGCCGGCTGCGATGATGGCAGGGGTTGTCGAGGCGCCAACGACGATTAAGGCAAAAGCAAGGCCATATATTGCCTGGTCCTTGGGCTCGCCAGGCGGCAGCGCAGACGAGCAGGAGAAACACCCTGGGATTGATGGATGCGGAGTTTGGACGCACTACGGGATCACCGTTCTTGGCCTCAGGCTGTGCCTCAGCTGTACCTCATTGGTGGAGGCGGGCATTTGGGCCCGCCTCCCGCTCTGAACCCAGAGTGGTATCGCTGCCCTACGGTTCGACACGGACGTAATGTGACTCCTCGCTGAGTCCGGCCGCGTTGATGGCCTTCATCCGGTAAACGTGCCGGACGCCTGCGGTCACGCTCTCGTCCGTGTAAGTCGTATCCGTGTTGCCGGTGTCATCCACGTAAACCTCCAGGGTGGTCTCCCCCATCGGCGGACGCCGACGCAGTACCTGGTAGCCGGTCACGCTGTCGTCGTCCGGGGCGTCCCAGCTGAGGGTCACTGAGCCGTCTGCGTTCACCGTGGCCGTCAGGTTGGTCGGCGGGGGCGGCGGCTCAGAGGGTTCGGCTGCGACCACAGCGGAGGTAGCCGCGCTGGTCAGGGTTTCATCGTTGCCGCCGTCGTCGGTGAAGCTCACGCGCACCTTCACGGCCTTGCCCTGGTCGCCGTTCGTCAGGGTGTAGGAGACCCGCACCTTGATGGCCTTGCCCTCCTCGGTGTCCGTCAGCGTGTAGGTACCACCCGTGGCCCCGAGGATGTCGGCATCGTCGGCCAGCCACTGGTAGCCGAACGCCACATTGGTCAGTCCGTCGGCATCGGAAATGCCCGACGTGTCGGCCGTCAGCGTCTGGCCCACCTGCGCGGTACCGGTAACGGTCGGCGCTCCGGCGGCCGGGCTGTTGGGACGGGCTTCTACCGCAACCGTCGGAGCGCTGGTCAACGTCTCCTCGTTGCCTCCGCCGTCGGTGAAACTCACCTGTACCCTGATGGCTTTGCCCTCGTCGCCATCCGCCAGGGTGTAGGTGCTGCCGGTGGCGCCGATGATGGCGCTGTCATCGGCCAACCACTGGTAGCTGAACGTCGCGTTAGCCAGCCCGTCCGCATCGCTGATGCCGGATGTGGACGCCGTGAGCGTCTGTCCGGCTTCCAGCGTTCCGCTTATGGTCGGGGTTCCCGTGGGTGCCGAATTGGCGGACGCAGGCCCCGGCACGGTTATCTCCAGACGGGTGAACAGGGTCCTGCCGTCGCTGGTGCAGATGGCCCCTTCGTCTTCACAGTCCTCTGTAACAGGAAGCACCAGGACCACGGCGGCGTCCGAGGACGGCCGGATGGTGAATTTGCGAAGGTCGTTGCGGCCGTCAACCCTCTGGGCCCTTCTTACCGTTGCGTTGATTACCTGGAAGGAGTCCTGCTTGAGGGCCGAGTAACTGGCGGTCACCGGCTCGCTGAAGAGGATGCGGAAGGTGAATGTTCCAGACCCGTCATGGCTCTCGGGCACATTCTGCAGTTCGGCGGTCAGGGGGTCCTGGACTGAGGATGTGGCGGCGCTGGTCAGCGCCTCGCCGTTCCCCGCGTCGTCAGTGAAGGACACCCGGACTTTGATCGTCATGTCCCTGTCGTCGGGGACGAGGATATAGCTGAAACCAGACGCTCCGGATATGTCGCTGTCCGTGGTCCCATCGCTGCGAATCCACTGGTAGGTGAACACCGCACTGGCAGTGCCGTCAGCGTCCCCTATTCCAGATGTCTCCGCATTCCAGATGTCTCCGCAGAGAGAGTCCGCTCCACCTCCGGTCTTCCGCTGATAGTGGGCAATCCGGTGGCCGGGTTGTTCTGAGTGGCTGCCTGTTGCTGGGAGGTTTGCGCGTCCGCCGTCTCCTTCACTTCCGATGACGCTGGACCGTCTCCGGCCGAGTTCGTGGCGATCACCCGAACGGAGTACTCCACCCCGAGGCTCAGGCTGGTGATGGTGTAGGTGGTGTTTGTTGTCGTTGCTTCGGATACATCCGAGAGAGTGTCCCAGCTGTTTGCGGCCTCCTTCCACTGCACCTTGTAGCCAGTGATGGCCGAGCCTCCGTTGGAGCCGGGCTCCTCCCAGGAAACATCGAGCTCGCCTGTGCCTCCCCTCTCTACTGCTACGGAAAGAGGCTCGCTCGGGAACGTGGCCGCCGCCGCTGTTGTTTGTGCGCTGCTCACGGTGAGAGTGAAGCTGCCGGTGATGCCCTCGTCGCGGGTGGTGGCCTCGATGGTGTAGGAGCCGGCTTCCAGGTCGGCCACGATCTGCGAGTTGGCGTTGCCGGTCTCGATGTCGTCGTTGTCGTGCAGGGACGTGCCCGAGGTGGCGCTCCCGTTCCTCAGGTACAGGTAGGTGTCCACACCGGAGGTGAGGTCTATGGTCACCTCCCCATCCTCGGCCAGGGTGAAGGTGTAGAAGCGGGCGTAGCCGCGGCCAGAAACGCTGGACTGGCAGTCACCGCCCCAGAAGCCGGAAACTCCGGTCTCCGGCAGGGTCAACGACGCCGGAGTGCAGTCCTCCGCAACCGTCGTCTCTGGCTCTGCGCCGACACTGAGGGTGAAGCTGCCGGCGGCGTCCTCGTCGTGGGTGGTGGCCTCGATGGTGTAGGCGCCGGCTTCCAGGACGGCTACGATCCGGGAGTTGGTGTCGTCGGTCGCAATGCCGTCGTTTTCGTGCAGAAACACGCCAAAGTTGGCGATGCCCTCCCGCAGGTACAGGTGGGTGTCCACCTCGGAGCTGAGGTCTATGGTCACCATGGCGTCCTGGTCCAGGACGAAGGTGTAGTAGCGGGCGTAGCCCCGGCTGGAGACGCTGGACTCGCAGTAGTACTTGTCGTCCTCGCCGGTCTAGGCGCCGGACACCCCGCTGGCGGGCAGGGTCAACGACGCCAGGTTGCAGCCCGTGGCAACCGGCGTATCCGGCCCTCCGCTGAGGGTGAGTGTGAAGCTGCCGGTGGTGGCCTCGTCGTGGGTGGTGGCCTCGATGGTGTAGGAGCCGGCTTCCAGGTCGGCCGCGATCTGCGAGTTGGTGTTATCGCTCTCGATGTCGTCGTTACTGTGCAGGGATGTGCCCGAGGTGGCGCTCCCGCTCCTCAGGTACAGGTAGGTGTTCACCTCGGAGGTGAGGTCTATGGTCACCCCGGCGTCCTCAGCCAGGGTGAACGTGTAGTAACGGGCGTAGCCCCGGCCGGAGACGCTGGACTGGCAGTCGTCCCCCCAGGCGCCGCTCTGGGACACCGCGCCAGCCAGGGTTCCAATGTCCTCTGTACAGTCGTCAGGAGGTGGAGGGGGGTTCCAACTACTGATGAGGGCGCATCGCGGGTTACGGTTACGGTGTAGGTCCGGGCGGTCTGCCCGTCCTCAGCGGTGACCTCGATGGTGATGACGTTGCTGCCCACGCTGAGTTCGATCACTCCGTCGGCGTCGGCCACTCCGCCGAGCCTGACGGCGTAGCTCGCTCTCAGGTGGGTCACCGTGGGCTTGACCTTCGTCCGGGACACGTCGTTGGCCCAGGCGCCGGACACCCCGCTGGCGGGCAGGGTCAATGTCGTCGGAGTGCAGTCCGTGACCACCGGCGTCCCCGGCTCTGCGCTGACGTTGAGGGTGAAGCTGCCTGTCTTGGCCTCGTTGCGGGTGGTGGCCTCGGCGGTGTAGGTCCAGGCTTCCAGCTCGGCAACGATCTGAGCGTTGGTGTTGCCGCTCACTATGTCGTCGTTGTCGTGCAGAAACGTTCTCGAGGTGGCGCTGCCCGCTCTCAGGTACAGGTAGGTGTCCAAGCTGGAGGAGAGGTCTATGGTCACCCCGGCGTCCCCGGCCAGGGTGAAGGTGTAGTAGCGGGCATAGCCCCGTCCGGAGACGCTGGACTGGCAGCTGTCCGCCCAGTTGCCGCTCTGGGACACCGCGCCAGCCAGGGTTCCAATGTCCTCTGTACAGTCGTCAGGAGGTGGAGGGGGGTTCCAACTACTGATGAGGGCGCATCGCGGGTTACGGTTACGGTGTAGGTCCGGGCGGTCTGCCCGTCCTCAGCGGTGACCTCGATGGTGATGACGTTGCTGCCCACGCTGAGTTCGATCACTCCGTCGGCGTCGGCCACTCCGCCGAGCCTGACGGCGTAGCTCGCTCTCAGGTGGGTCACCGTGGGCTTGACCTTCGTCCGGGACACGTCGTTGGCCACCTGCGCCGTGTACGAAATCGTCTCTGACAAGAAGGGGCCGAAGTCCGCGCTGCTCAAGGAAAGAGCACTCAGCGTGGCGTTGGACGAGGCCGAAGTCGCGCCCATGGCAAAGGTGACCTCGTCCGCCGGAATGCCGCGCCCGGCGGAGTTGACGGCGAGGACCCTTATTGCATATTCCTTCCCGCTGGTCAGGGTCCCGATGGTGTAGCGCCTTAGGGTCACCGTTGCCTCGGAAACGTCGGCGGCTGTGTCCCAGCTATCCGCGGCCTCCTTCCACTGCACTGCATATCCGGTGATGGGGGCGCCGCCGTCGCCCCAGGTGGGCCTGCCGTCCAGCTCACCCCCAAAATCCCAAAGGGGATCTTCCCAAGCCAGTTCCGGGTCTCCGGAGGTATCCCTCGAGACGGCAAGAAGCTCCGGCGCGGCCGGCGACGCCGGCGCGACCGCCGCCGTTGGAGCGCTGTCCAAAGTCGCGCGTTTGCCCGCATCGTCCGTGAAGTCCACGGTAACTCTGAGGGGCAGGCCCAAGTCCCCGCGGCTCACCCTGTAGCTGAGGTCTTCGCCTGGGTCCACCTGAGCCCGAAAGTGATTCCCCGCCCATCATATGCCGCCGTACGATGCATTGGTCAGCCCGTCGGCGTCGGTAATTCCGGAGGTGTCCACCGAAAGAGTCTGCCCTACCCGCGCCGTCCCGGTGATGACGGGCGCGCCCGTCGTCGCAGAGTTGCGCGTCCCGGACACCCTTCTCGTCGCCGCACTGGTCAGCATCTCGTCGTTCCCGGCGTCGTCGGTGAAGGACGCCCGCACCTTGAGGGTTTTGCCCACATCGGCGCTGACCACGGTGTACAAGGCGCCGGTGGCGCCAGCTATGTCCGTATCCGTGGTCCCGTCCCTGCGTATTCACTGGTAGCTGATGCTGGCGTTGGTCATCCCGTCGGCATCGGATATACATGCCAACGCGCAGGCCGACAGCTCCTCGCCCAACTGCGCCGCCCCCTCAATGCGGGGCGCGCCCGTTGCCGGATTGTTGTCTGGGGATTGAGCCAGGAGCAGGACGCCGGACGCCGCAATAGCGATCAGAGCCATAAGGACTCCGGCCACTAGGGCTGTTCGGAATGGCTTTGATGTCCGAGCCATTTGGTACTCCAACACTGCCGGATATGGACTCGCCATGACCCGCTGCGGGGTCCCGCTGCGGGCGTCGGCAGCCGTCGCGTCACTGCGTTGCCTGGTCACCCAGCGCCTCGCAGTAACTCATGACCGCCCGCAGGTCGGAGGCGGTTATCACGCTCTCGCCCCGGTGGACCCCCTGCCAGCACCGTGCGTAGGCCAGCCAGGGAATGCGGAAGTCCCCCATGGTGTAGGCCCGGCTATCTCCCTCTCCTTCGGGGGTCCACCTCCCGCGCCTGTCAAATCAGTCCACTCGGGATCAGTGGTTCGCTGTACCATGGAACGAGACCTCGCAGGCGTGGGAACAGCCCGTGGAGACCGGCTGCCCATTGGGTGGTGAAACGCACACCCTCTGTTCGCTCCCCGTCAGTCTGCGGCTGGACCGGGTATTACCCTGCAGCTTTCGCCGCGCTGGCCACCGTCTCCCGGTTCCCTGCCCCGTCGTTCCCCAACCAGCGGCTTATGGCGCTGAGTAGAGCGAGGGTGCCTCGGCCAGTATTCATAGCATCCTTATGGGTAGATGATTAAGGCCTTTTTCACTGAAACTTCACTGCATAGATGAACGTTCAAAATTGCAGTCATGGTGTTCAAATAAGCAATTGGCCTGTCCCCGCTTCCGGCCTTTCGCACGCCCTCCTTGAGGGGCTGCATTGGCGCAAGGGCCTGCCAGCAACGTTGGAGGTGCAAAGGTGGTCAGGCGTCATTCGGCCGGGGACCGGTCCCCGCCTTGCTGACCCAACCATTCAGTCTTGTCCGGGACCGGTTCTGGCGGGCCAGCTGGGCAGGCTCTCACGAGGTGCACTACGCCGCTGGCGTGTCCGTCTGGGCGCGCTGGCTCGTGGCCGCACTGCTCCTGTACCTCTTGTTCCAACCTCCCTTCCCCTTCCCGCTGGAGAAGTACGCCTCCCACTCGGCGGTCATCCTCCTGCTGGTCGCCTTCGACGGGTTTCTCCATCTCCGTCTGCGTTCCGGCCACCCTCTGACCTGGCGGCGGACGCTGGGTGTGGATAGCCGGAGGGTTCTCCTTCCATCCATCCCTCCTGCGTGAGCGTCGGCCCGTCCTTGTCAGATGCGGGCTTGGCCGGCCCAGGCAACCGTTCGGGGTCTCTCCGGGGCGGGTGCGGCGACCCTCGCTATGGAACGGCCTTCCACGACCAAGGAGCATCCGGTCTGCCGCACCCGTTTCCGGATGGTGGCGACGGTTCGTTCTTGTTCCTCCATGCTGAGGTGATTGCACCGGCCATTGCCGCCGAAGACTGCGTCATGACGCATTCATGACGGCCGCTAGGGACCTTCGATGGTCATGGTCAGGCCGCCGGACAGCTTCCTGCCGTCCGGCGTGCAGATGGCGCCGTTGGCCGAGCAGTCGGTCGTGGCTCTGATCCAAATCTCGATGTCGCTGGTGTTGGCTGGCTCGATGGTCATGGTCCAACGGCGGTCGCGTTCGTCGCCGTGGCGGTTGACCCGTGCCGCGTTGGTTACGCGGGCGTTGGTCACCTCGAGGGCGTGGTCCCGGACGGTCTTGTAGCTGATGCTGAGGTTCTCGCTGAAGTCCAACCGGATGGTGAACGCGCTGGAGCCGTCGTGGTTGGCGGGCGTGCTGCTCGTGCTGATTAGCTCGGCGGTGAGGGGCGGCAGCGGGACGAAAACCCCTTCGCTGGTCACCGTCTCGTCATACCCGTCGTCGTCGGTGAACGAGACCGCGACCTTGATGCTGGCGCCGGCGTCGGCCCGGACGACCGTGTGGGTGGAGTCCGTGGCGCCGCTGATGGCGGAGCTGTCCCGGAACCACTGGTAGGAGTAGGCAGCGCCGGTCAGTCCGTTCTGGTCGGAGACGGACGTGATGCCCACGCCGAGGGTTTCGCCCACCGCGGGCGTACCGGTGATGGTGGGCGCTCCGGTGGCTGGGCTGTTTGGTTTGGGCCCCACCGAGGCTGTCGCGGCGCTGGTCAGCGTCTCGTCGTTCCCCGCGTCGTCGGTGAACGACACGCGGACCTTGATGGCCTTCCCCTCGTCCGAGGACGTCAGGGTGTAGCTGGAGCCCGTGGCGCTGGAAATGTCCGAGTCGTCCGCCAGCCACTGGTGGGTGAATGAGGCGTTGTCCGTCCCGTCGCTGTCGGAGATGCCCAACGTGTCGGCCGTCAGGGTCTGGCCCACCTGTGCTGTGCCGCTGATGGTGGGCACGCCGGTGGCGGGAGAGTTGGTGTCTTCCGGCCCCGAGACTGTGTACACGATGTGGGTGGAAAGGCGTTTTTCGTCGTCTGCGCAGATGGCTCCCCGGTCGTCGCAGTTCGTGGTGGCGGGCAGAGCGATGGTGACGTCACCGTTCCCGTGCGGGTCAACAGACACCACCCATAGATCACTGGCTCCAAACGCATCGGCGCTCACCACCTCGCCCCCGGCGACCGCCAGGGCGTGGTCCCGGAAGGTCTCGCCGGTGGTGGCGATTTCCTCGCTAAATGCGATGAAGATCCAAAATGCGTCGCCGCCGTTGTGTGTGCCGGGCATTCCGGTAAAACTGGCCGTCAGCGGAGGATCCACGGGTATGGCAGTAGCTTCAACCTCCGCTCCCACGCCCACCGCGTTGACCGCCCTTACCCGCACGTCGTATTCCATGCCGTCCATGAGCCCGGTGATTAAATTGGTCCTGCCGGTCACCGTCGTTTCAAAAACCTCCGTCGCAATGCCCCATCTGCCAGATGACTTCTTCCATTGCACAACGTAGCCGGTAATTTCAGAGCCACCGTCGCCGCTAGGTTCTCGCCAAGCCACCGACAGTTCGCCGCTGTCCCGTGTGGTGACCCTCAGGTCCCTCACCACGTCGGCCACACGTTCCTCGCCTCGCACCGCGTCCGTAGGTACGCTGATCACTGTGATTGAGTTGGCGCCGTCGTCAGTGAAGCTCACCCGCACCTTGATGACCTTGCCGACGTCGGCTTCCTGCAACGTATAGGTGCTGCTCGTGGCTCCCGCTATGTCGCTTTCTGCGTTGCCGTCAACGCGAACCCACTGGTAGGTAAAGTCCAGGTCATGTGGGCTGGTAAGGCCTGCGACGGGTGCCACGTCGGCAGTCAACGTCCCCGGGACTTGAGTATTTCCGGTGATCGTCGGCTGACCGAGGCGGGTCACTCTCACCGTATAGATCTTGGTCGACTCTCCGTCGGGGGCGGTGACTGCGACCTCGAACGCTGTGCTGGAGCCGGGTCCGGCCAGTTGCACCACTCCACGGCCACTGGTTTCAGTGCGCATGGCAGCACCCGGAATTCTCACCTGGGCATCGACAACTGCGGGAATGGCAGAAATGATGACGCTTCCGACGTCGCGATCCACGAACGCCCTGTATGTCGAGTCCCCAGAGTCAAATGTCCCGATGTCGGCACCAGCGACGGTGAGAAAGCGCAGAGTGGCATCCGATGACCTGATATCGTCTTCAGAACTCCGAACCTCATGCAGTTTGTTCACCATCCGTGTTATCAACTCTGAATGGCCGTAAGTACCGCTGTAGCGGCTCTCTTTCTCCGCTGTAGCGGCTCTCTTTCTCCCTTGGATCGTTCTCCAGGTCGTAAAGCTGCCAGGGCTGGCTGAAGGGAGGTGGAGAGACGCCTACAAGACCACCGTCTCCTCTTCCAAAAATCAGCTTCAAATTGCCATCCCGTATCGCGAACATTCCGTTGCTGGAGTAATGGACGACGGGCTTGGCGCGCGTAGCGGCTTCACCCTGTAGCAGGGGCAGCAGTGACTCGCTGTCAGCGGCAACTCCGGGATTAGGTTCGTCCCCAACAATGTCGGCTAGAGTTGCGTACAAGTCCACGAGGGACACGGTGGAGGTTACAGACGAACCCGCCTCGATGCTCGATGGCCACTGCATCATAAACGGCACCCGATGGCCTCCCTCGAGGATTGTCCCCTTGCCGCCACGCCAAGGGCCGTTGGAACGGTGATCCGCGTGATTCGGGATTGGGACAGTAGCCAGTTCGGCGCCGTTATCCGATGCGAAGATCACCAACGTGCCGTTGAGAGCATCAGCCTGCTCAAGCGCGTCGAGCACCTGACCAACTGACCAGTCCACCTGGGCTATGAAGTCAGCGTAACTGCCCAGTCCGGTGCTGCCCAGGAAGTCATCATTCGGGACATACGGACGGTGAGGAGCGTTCAACGGCAGGTAGAGGAAGAACGGATCATCGGTCTGCGCGGACCGTTCGATGAAGGCAACACTCTCCTCGGTCAGCCGGTCCAGCACCTCATTCTTCACGATCTTGCCTGGCGCGGGCTGGTCCTCAAGGTCTGGATTCGCCAGGAATCGATTGTCGCGAATGTAAGCGGGAGGAGAACTCCTGAGGTTGGCGCTGAGTCCGAAAAACTCGTCGAACCCGTGGTCGACAGCACTGTCAATGATCTCAGCAGAGAAATCGACTCCCTTGTTGACTGAATTGACCTGTTCGACGTCCGTCAGCAGGGGCAGTTCCATCCCCAGGTGCCACTTGCCCACAACTGCGGTTCGGTACCCGTGGCCCTGTAACAGCGTACCCAGGGTGGGACGATCGCTTCCTATCAGCGGCCGGTCAAAGGGATCAATGTTCCTGTACAGCAGCCAGGACCGCCACGCGTAGCGCCCGGTGAGCAGCCCGTAGCGCGTCGGCGCGCACATGGACGAGGGCGAGTGAGCGTCGGTGAACTTCGCGCCCGCCGCGGCGATGCTGTCGATGCGGGGGGTGGTCATGGCCGAGTCGGGATTGTTCGATTGAATATCTCCCCAGCCCAGGTCGTCGGCGAGGATGAGCACTATGTTGGGACGGGCAGGCAGACTGCCGGGCGCCGCGGTCCGAATCTCAACCGGCTGGGACGCCTCACCGGTGTAGCCAAAGGGGTCTACCTTTTTCACCCGATACACGTACAGCACACCAGGTTCCACGTCCATATCGGTGTAGGTGGTGATTCCCGGCTCGGTGAATCGGACGTGCACGAGGGGCTCGGTCTCGCCAAGCTCGGGGCGGTTACGTAGTATCTGGAAGCTTCCCGAGTTGGGCCAGCCCGCAGGCAGTTCCCAGGTGAGCACCACAGCGCCGTCCGATTCCGTTGCGGCCAGTCCGTATGGGCGCTCCGAGCGGGCGAGAGCGCTGGTCCGCGTTTCCTCGTTGCCGGCGTCGTCGGTGAACGACACCCTCACCCGGAAGGAGTTTCCCTCGTCGGCCGAAACCAGGGTATAGGTGGCCTCCGTGGCGTCCGGGATGTCCGCGTCAGTGTTTCCGTCGTACGACACCCACTGGTAGCCGAACGCCGCATCGGTAAGCCCGTCGGCGTCCAAAATGCCGGATGTGTACGCCGTGAGAGTCTCGCCGACCTCCGCCTTTCCGCCAATAGTGGGCGCTCCTTGCGGCGCCACGGTTGTCTGCAGCCGGGTGAACAGGCGCTTGCCGTCGCTGGTGTAGATGGCGCCCTGGGCGGCGCAGTTCTCGGTGGGCGGGAGCGTTATGACCACGGAGACATGACTGTGGGGCTGAACCTCGATCTCCCACAGGTCGTTTCGGCCGTCCACCCGCCGGGCCTCTACGACATTCCCGCTGGACACCTCAAAGGAATGATCCCGGAGGGTCCGGTAGCCCGCGTATACCGGCTCGCTGAAGAGGACGCGGAAGGTGAACGTTCCGTACCCGTCGTGGCTGTCGGGCAACTGCTGGAACTCAGCGGTCAGCGCGACCTCAACTGCTGTGGTGGGAGCGCTGGTCCGCGTCTGAACGCTGCCTCCGCCGTCGGTGAAGCTCACCCGCACCAGGATGGACCTCCCCTCGTCCTCTACCGCCAGGACGTATGCCGCGCCGGTGGCTCCGACGATGTCAACGTCCGTGCTCCCGTCGCTCCTGATCCATTGGTAGGTGTTGCCCAGGTTGTTCAGCCCATCAGGATCAGGAATGCCCGGCGTGTCCACCGTCAGCGTTTCTCCCACCACCGCCGCTCCAATGATCGTGACGTCCGAGCGCGTGAGCGTCACCGTGTAGGTCGTGGTGGCGCTTTCATCCGGCGATAGCACATTCGCCACGATGGTGGTGGTGGGATTGGCCAACTCCACCTGCACCCGTCCGCGCTGGGGTCTGCCGTAGAGGAGCCGTCCTTCCGGGGTCGAGATACTCACTCGGGCATCTGTCACCGTGGGGAGCGCGGTCACCTCGACAGTCTCGATACCCGGTCGCACGAACGCCGCATAGTTCTGCACGTCGGGGTCGAACAGCCCAATGTCGATACCGTCCAGCCGGAGCCTGCGCAGCGTTGCGTCTCCGGACCGGGTTCCGTCCTCCGCCGAGCGAATATCCGCCAGCGTGGCCTCCAGCCGCTTCACCACCTCCCGGTTGGCCCCGGCGACATTCCTGCTCTCCCCAGGGTCCTGCTCCAGGTCGTAGAGTTGCAAAGCGTTGGTGAACACCAGCTTCCAAAGACCGTCCCGCAGCGCGAATATCCCGTGGGTGGAATGGTGGACAACGGGTTCTCCGCGCGTCTCGGCTTCGCCAAGCAGGATTGGCAGCAGGGAAACGCTGTCGGGAGCAACACCGGACGCTGGCTCTTCTACCAGGATGTCGGACAGGGTCGCGTACATATCGGTCAGCGAGACGGTGGCGTCGATGGCCGAGCCCGCCCTGACGACCGCCGGCCATTGCAACACGAGCGGTATGCGGTGGCCGCCCTCGTAGATTGAGCCCTTGCCGTGCTTCCAACTGCCGTTCGACCGGTGGTCCACATGGTTGGGAACGCGAATGCGTCCCTTGAAGGAGCCGTTGTCGGAGGTGAAAATCACCAGGGTGTTGTCGGACGCGCCGACTCGGTGAATGGCGTCGAGCACCTCGCCGACCGACCAGTCCACCTGCGCCACGATGTCGGCGTAGTCTCCCAGGCCGGTCAGGCCGTCAAACTCCTCGTTGGGGGCTATCGGCTCGTGGGGGGCGTTCAGCGGCAGGTAGAGGAAGAACGGCTCCTCGGCCTCCCCCGCGCGCTCTATGAAGGAGACCGCTTCCCCGGTGAGGCGGTCGAGGACCTGATGAAATTCAATGTTGCCGCGCACAACCGGGCCAATCGCTACCGGAGTGGCGGTAAAGCGGTTGTCGCGGATATAGACGGGGGGGAAAGAAAAAGAGAGGTTGCCGCCGGTCCCGAAGAACTCGTCGAACCCGTGGTTGATGGCACCGTCCACGATGTCAGCCGAGAAGTCGACGCCCTTGTTGAGTCCATCGACCTCGTCGACGTCCGAAAGGCGTCCGAAGTCCATGCCCAGGTGCCACTTGCCCACAACTGCGGTTCGGTACCCGTGGCCCTGCAGCAGCGTGCCCAGCGTGGGACGGTCCGGCCCGATCAGCGGCTGGTCGAAGGCGTTGACCACGCCATGGGTCAGCCAGGACCGCCAAGAATAGCGTCCGGTGAGCAACCCGTAGCGCGTCCCGGTGCAAGCGGACGAGGGCGAGTGAGCGTCGGTGAACTTCGCGCCCGCCGCGGCGATGCTGTCTATGCGGGGGGTGGTCATGGCCGAGTCGGGATTGTTCGATTGAATATCTCCCCAGCCCAGGTCGTCGGCGAGAATGAGCACGACGTTGGGACGGGAGCCTCGCCCGGATGACAAAGGCGGATCGGGCGGGGCCTCGGGAGTTTCCGCATTGGCGTCGTTGGAGCCCTCGCTCAGCCCCTGGGAGCTCCTTACCCTGATCCGGTAAACGTACCGCGTCCTTGGCGCGACGGACGCATCGGTGTGGGTGGCGGCTGGAGAGCCGGTGTTGCCGGTGACCGCGACGAACTCGGGGGCGCCTTGCCCGTCCCCGTACTCGTCGCCGTCTCTGGAACGCCGGAGGATCTGGTGACCGGTTATCGTATCGTCGCCGGGATCGTCCCAGACCAGCGTCACGCTGTCTTGAGCAACGGACGCGGCGGTCAGGCCCGTGGGCGCCGTCGGCAGGGGGGGCGCCTCAAGGGTCTCTGCGTTCACGTAGGTTGAGACCGCGCTCAGCCCCGCCGGGTTCTGAGCCTGGATGCGGTACACGTATCTGGTGCGCGCCGTCGCCGACGTGTCGGTGTAGGATGTCGCCGACGACCCGGTGTCGTTCACGACGGGGACGAACTCGGCGGCGCCCCGTCCGTCTCCGTACTCGTTTCCATCGCGGGAGCGCCTGATCACCCGGTATCCCGTGATGGAGTCGTCGCGTGGGTCATCCCAGTTGAGGATCACCGAATGGAAGGAAGCCGACGTGGCGGTCAGGCCGGTGGGCGCGCCTGGTACCGGAGGCGGTGTGGGCGTCAGCGTCGGCGTCAGCGTCGGCGTCGGGTCTGCCGTCGAATCTTCGTCCGGAGCTGCTTCGGTCTCGGCGTTGGCGTAGGAAGACCATGGGCCGAGCCCCGCTGCGTTTCTCGCTTTGACCCGGTACACGTATCTGGTCCGGGGATCCAATCCAGCGTCCGTATGGATCGTGGCCGTGATGCCTGTGTTGCCGGTGACCGCCACGAACTCGGGTGCGCCCTGCCCGTCCCCGTACTCGTCGCCGTCCCCGGAACGGCGGAGGATCTGGTGGCCGGTGATGGAACTGTCGCCGGGATCGTTCCACGTCAATGTGACCCTGTCGTGAGTTGACGAGGTCACCCTGAGGCCAGTTGGAGCATCGGGCGTCGAGTCTTGGGCTTGGGCTGGGCCGCTCGACAGCAGAATGGAGACCATCAAAGTCGCGATGACGAGCAGAGCGGCAATTGCAGCCATCAATTGCAGCCATGAGGATAACTGGGTTGAGTGTTCCGGTAATTCGCACGGTCGGTTCCTCTCGGTTGCGGGGTCCGGGTATCCGGCTGGTCGCGCCGCTTTTCTCCGCCCAGTGGGACGGATGGCGCCTGAGAAATCAGCGGCGCTCAAAACCGGCAGCCCTCCCCTGGGGGCGGTCGACTGGATGGAACGGGCCGGTGGCCTCGTCATCTTTGTCTGATCGGCGGTGCTGTTTCTCGATACGGTGGATGGAAGGCCCGAATGGCCGCTGTCAGCCCAGGCCGCCGGAGGCCATCCGGTGTCTCGCGTGAGTACCCGCAGTCATGACGGCCGCTGGGGACCTTCGATGGTCATGGTCAGGCCGCTGGACAGCTTCCTGCCGTCCGGCGTGCAGATGGCGCCGTTGGCCGAGCAGTCGGTCGTGGCTCTGATCCAAATCTCAATGCCGCTGGTGTTGGCTGGCTCGATGGTCATGGTCCAACGGCGGTCGCGTTCGTCGCCGTGGCAGTTGACCCGTGCCGCGTTGGTTACGCGGGCGTTGGTCACCTCGAGGGCGTGGTCCCGGACGGTCTTGTAGCTGATGCTGAGGTTCTCTCTGAAGTCCAACCGGATGGTGAACGCGCTGGAGCCGTCGTGGTTGACGGGCGTGTTGCTCGTGCTGATTAGCTCGGCGGTGAGGGGCGGCAGCGGGACGGAAACCGCCTCGCTGGCCGCGGTCTCGTCATACCCGTCGTCGTCGGTGAACGAGACCGCCACCTTGATGCTGGCGCCAGCGTCGGCCCGGACGACCGTGTAGGTCGAGTCCGTGGCGCCGCTGATGGCGGAGCTGCCCCGGAACCACTGGTAGGAGTAGGCAGCGCCGGTCAGTCCGTTCTGGTCGGAGACGGACGTGATGCCCACGCCGAGGGTGCTGCCGACGGCGGCGATGCCGGTGACGGTCGGCTGACCGGTGGCTGGGCTGTTGGGACGGGCCTCCACCGGTGCCGTCGCGGCGCTGGTCAGCGTCTCGTCGTTCCCCGCGTCGTCGGTGAAGGAAACTCTGACCTTGATCGTCTCTCCCCTGTTGGCGGACACCGGGGTGTAGGTGCTGGCCGTGGCCTCGTTGATGTCGGTATCGTCCGCCAGCCACTGGTGGCTGAAGGTGACGTTGTCCAAGCCGTCGCTGTCGGAGATGCCCGACGTGTCCGCCGTCAAGGGCTCGCCCACCTGGGCTGTGCCGCTGATGCTGGGCGCGCCGCTGGCGGGAGAGTTCACTGGCGCAACCCCGCCGCTGTCCGCCTGAGGCATCCGCACCTCCACGGAATCCGACGCCGGCCCGAGGTAGCCGAAGGGGTCCGTCACCGCTTTCACGGCGTAGACGTACAACACCCCCGGTTCCACCGAACGGTCGGTGTAGGTGCGGTCGGTGGTGGAGGCGTACTGGACGTGGACGCGCGGTTCGGTTTCCCCCAGTTCGGGCCGGTGGCGCAGGATCTGGTACAGGTTGTAGCTCGGGTGGGTGGCCGGGTCTTGCCAGGTCAACGTGACGGCTCCCTGCGCCGCAGTGGCCTGTAGTCCGTGGGGCGGGCCCTGTTGATCCGCCGGAGCCTGGGAAACATCCGGACCCTCGACCGTGGTGGATATGGTCTGGGCGATGGGCCGTCCGTCCCCGGTGCACAGCGCCCCGGCGGCAGAGCAGTCGCTGTTCCTGGTGAGGACGATGCTCACGTCGTCATCCCCCGCCGGGTTGACGGTGAGGGTCCAGTCCCGGTCGCTCTGCTCGCCGGTGCGGGCTGCGCCGGTCAGGGTGCCGCCGGTTACGGTGATGGCCTGTTCCAGGCTGGCCGGGTTTATGCCGAACTCCTCGTTGAACGAGATCCGGACGGTGAACTCGGTTCCGTCGTGGCTTTCCGGCAGGCCGCCGAAGGACGCGGTGGGGTCTTCCGCAGGAGTGTCCGCCCTGGTGTCCGAGTCCTCAATGGTGCCGGTGGCCTCGTGGTTGGTGATGGTGCCGGTGGCGGGATCTCCCACGATTCCGACGGTCACCGGTTTGATTCTGTTGCCCGTACTGTCGTGGGCCTCGGCCTTGGTGAGGGTCAGGGTGAAGGTCTCCCCGCTGTCCTCTTCGTCGTCGTCGATCAGCTGGACGACGATATTGGCGGTGAGTTTTCCGGGCGCTATTACCGTGAACCCGCTGGCGGGTCTGTAGTCCTCGGTCTCAATGGCGGTTCCGGCCGTGGTTTCGTAATGGACGTGGATGTAGGAGTCCGACGTCCTGGTGGACGTGACGGTGAATACCATCCGTTCGGTGGACTCCGCAGCCGTAACGTCGGCGACCGAGACAGTCAGCAGCGCTGGGAGGCCGAGTTCCAGCGACTGGGCGGCTTCCGGATAGCCTCCCTGCCTGGTGCAGAGGGCGCCCTGGGCGCTGCAGTTCCTGACCGGGAGCGAGACCATGGTGGTCGGGGTGTTCTCCGTGGGGCGCACGTGTATCCGGTAGCGCTTGCTGAAGACCAGGCGTTGCCCGTTCCACCTCCAGGAGACCCGGTTGATGCGCTCGGTCTTGATGATGGCGCCGTTGGTGACGTCGAACGTGTGGTTTTTCATCTCCTCGTTCGGGATGTGGACTCTCTGGGAGAGGTGCAGGTCGAACCGGTATATGGGTTTTCCTTTCGGTTTCTCGTAGCCTGGCAGCAGCGTCAGGGTGGCGGTGATGGACGGACGCGTGAGTTGCAGGTTCACTGCCGTCCCGACGGCGGGCGTGATGCCGTGGCCGACCCAGAATATCTGGTCGGCGCCCGTCTTGATGCCTTGGCTGAAGGGCAGCCTGGCGCCGTCCACCACCAGCGTGAAGGCGTCGCTGGCGCTGGTGTTGAGGCCACTGGCATGGACCGTCAACCGGTCGGAGGTGATGCTGATCTGGCTTACGGTGACGGTTGTCCCAGCGACGGTCATCTCGTCCTCGGAGAGGACGGCGGTCTCGCTGCACATGCTGCCGGCCTCGGCGCTGTTGTTGTTGCACCCCAGCACGCCGGTTTCTGTCGTTGCCGGGTTGAGTGTGGCGGACCAGGGGGTGGTTTCCCGTTGGTAGGTCGACTGCGTGCCGTAGCTGGGCGCCGGGATGTGGACCTCGTTGGTGGTCAGCTTCTCGTAGTGTCCCAGGTCGTCCCGGAACCTGATGGTGACGCGGTAGGTCTTGCCGCCGTCCTGGGCGGTGGCCAGCTCGTAGGAGGAGCTTCCGCCGTCTGCGGCGTCCGTGCCGGTTACCGTCTCGCGGTCGGTGCCGCCGGTGCGGCTCCACTCGAAGGAATAGGCGTAGCCTTCCTCCCCGTTCTGCGCCCTGGACAAGCCGTTCCAGTCCCTTATATCCCCCAGGTTTACGTCCAGGCTGGCGCCAACTATCGCCGACGGGCTGGCGGTGAGTGTGGGCGTTCCCCTCGCCGTTCGATTGCCGGGGACGGGTGACGTGGAGTCCTCGAACACCTTGACGGGCACGATGTCGCCCAGGGACCAATCGAAGCCGTCGGGCCGGGGCCACTGGTAGCAGTGGTGGGTGCCGTGCGCCCGGGAGCCCTCATCCAGAGGGAAGTCCTCTCCGGCTATCTCGAATCTCATGCTGTGCCGGGGCGGCGTGTGGGCGGCCAGGCAGACCGCGACCTTGTTGGCTTGGAACCGGTTGGTGCCGTCGCTGAAGTCGCTGTCCACGGCAAGTATTGCCCACACCTGGTAGGTGAGGGGCGTGATCCGAAAGCGGCGATTGCCGAAGTTGGTGCTGCCGGCGGTGCCTCTGGAGTTGTGAAAGCCCCTCGCATGGGGCAGGACGTCCACCGTGATGTTGCGGTGGAGCTCCGGTACGGAGTCGATTTCCTCGGGCACTCCCTGGACGCGGATCAGCCTCAGGGTGTAGGTGGTCTCGGCCGAGTTGTCGCCGGACTGCACCTTGATTTTCACGATGTTTAGGCCGGGATCGAGGGCAACGTCCAATGTGTCGGTGGTTGTATCGGCGTCCGTGAGGACGGCGTCGGCCTCGTCCAGGTAGGTGATGACCGCGGCCGGGCTGTTGGGGATGGCTTCGACGGGGGGTGGCGGCCAGTCGGGTCCTGCCCATCTGATGAACTCAGTCCGGTTCCCGGTGAGTTTGGCGGAGCCCAGCTTGCCCATGTTGATTCTGGCAAGGGTGGCGTCCGTGTTGTCATTTTCTATGGCTGGTCCGTTCAGCTTGAACCGCACCGGTTGTGGGTTGACCACCGGGTTCCAGTCCCCGTTGTTGAATTGGTCGTAACGGGAGTCTCCGATTGACCAGCCCTGTTGGCTGATGGGGTCTTCCTCTCGGTTGTTCGTTGCCCATACCTTGTACCCAATCGCTGTATCGGTACGCGACGCGGTGAAGACCAGGTGATATTGAGTGTTTGGGGCTCAGAAGGGTGTCGCCGGGTGCGGTGAGCGTGAGGTCGCCGTTTTGGATGGTGGACGGCGGAGTGAGGGATACGATTTCCATGTCAGGGCGATTGTTGCTGCCGTTGCTGTAGATGCCCACTTCCATGACGTCGCCGGAGGCCCACTCCAGCAGGCTGATGGTCACGCCGGCGACCATTTGGCTGGCGGCGCCGGGTCCGGTGGTGAAAGGTTGAGCCAGCCTCACTCGACTGGCCCCTCCGACGTTGGGGGCGTTGCCTTGTGCTTGCTGGAGGTTGCTCACCAGTACGTTTTCGTCTGGTATTGAGCCGAGTACGGCAACCTTGATTTCAGTGTCGTTGCTCGTCCATGAGGAGCCGCCGTCGGTGCTGGCGTTTCGCGTATCGGCAATGCTCCAGTGGCCCTGGTTTGCGTCGTCCTCGTCGTTTGTCCCGGTTGTGGCGACGGTGATTGCACCCGTCGTTGCCCTTATGACCAGGTGGTAGGTTGTCCTTGGTTCTAGGTGGGCGCCGGCGGGCGCCGTCAGGTCAATGCTCCCGTCGGCGATGGAACTGGGGTTGGTGAGGCTGTATAGCGATGAGCCCGGCTGGCCTGCGGTGCTGTTGGAGTGGATGGCGGCGGTGAAGGCGTCGCCGCTGGCGTAGCCGCCTATGTTGACCGTGACCTTGGTCAGCGTGAACCCGTGGGGATCCGTGCCGGTGGTGAACGCCTGCGCTTGGACAAAGGTGTCGGTTCCGTCCGTTCCCACGGGCGCCAATGTACCGGCGGCTTGGCCGGTGTTGCTCACCAGCGTCTGTTCCGTTTGTGCCTGTGAAACTTCGACCATCACTGCTGTGACGGCTGCCAGCATCAGGGCAATGATCGCCGCCCTGGCGAGGGTTACGCTGTTTCGCCTGCGGGTTGCCTTAGCTCCGAGTCCCCAGGCGGTGCGCATCCGGTCAATCATGTCCGTACCCCTTTCGTGGGTTTCTGCCCCGTCCCCTTCTGCCGGGGCGTGTGGCCTGCCATGGGGTCGACCAAAGGGTTGGCCGGTTCCGGGGAACGGACTCTGGGATTGGTCTCCACCAAGAAGCCGTTGATCACGTAATCCGGCCGAGATGCCCGGTCTCTGCCAATCCGACAGCGGGCGAATACGACAGCACTTCAGGCGCTGGGCCGCGTATCATTGAGCTCCAACGGGCCCCGTAGGGAGGGCTCGGTTCGCTTTCTCAACCCTGCGTGAACCGTTGGTGCCAGTTGGTACCGGCGCCAGGGCAACGAGCTTCAGCTTGCCGGTCGCCATTTGAGTGCATATTGATATCAAGGCGCGCAGTAGCGTGGTAAGGCTTTTTCCACTGAATATTCACTGCATAAGTGAACGTTCAAAATTGCAGTCATGGTGTTCAAATAAGCAATTGGCCTTTCCCCACCTCCGGCCTTTCGCACGCCCTCCTTGAGGGGTTACATTGGCGCAGGGGCCATGCCAGCAACGTTGGAGGTGCAACGGTGGGCAGGCGTCATTCAACCGGGGAGCGGTTCCCGCCTTGCTGACCCAACCGTTCAGTCTGGTCCGGGACCGGTTCTGGCGGGCCAGCTGGGCAGGCTCCTATGAGGTGCACTACGCCGCCGGCGTGTCCGTCTGGGCCCGCTGGTTCCTGGCCGCACTGCTCCTGTACGTCCTGTTCCAACCCCCCCTTTCCCTTCCCGGTGGAGAAGTACGCCTCCTACTCGGCGGTCATCACCCTGCTGGTCGCCTTCAACGGGTTTCTCCATCTCCGCCTGCGTTCCGGGCGGCCTCTGACCTGGCGGTGGACGCTGGGGATGAGCGCCACGGACGTGGCGCTGATTACCTCTGGAGTGTGGATAGCCGGGGGGTTCTCCGCCCTTTTCACCCACCTGCTGTACTACCCGGCGCTGGCGATGTTCGCCGTGCTGTTCACCTCGCTAAGGCTCAACCTGGCCTGGGCAACCCTGGTTGCCGCCCTCTACTCTGCCGTGTCCATCACGGCGGGGGAGGGGCTCGACCTGATGGCCCGGGACGACATGGTCCTTGTCGTGCGGGTGGGGGTGATGTACACGGTGGTGCTGGCGGTGGGCCTGGTGGCCAGGTTCGAGCGGTCCGGCCGGTTGAGGGCGACGGAGCGGGAGCGCGCCCTGCAGCGGGAGCGCATCGACCTTTCCCAGTCGATCCATGACACGGCGGCTCAGTCCGTGTACATGATTTCCCTAGGGGTCGACAGCGCCCGGGTCCTGGCCGGGGACTCTAGCCCGGAGCTCTCCAGGACCCTGGCGGCCACCTCCCAGCTCTCCCGCACGGTGATGTGGGAACTGAGGCGTTCCATCGACGCCGGGCGCATCTTCGAGGGTAGGGACCTGGGGTCGGTCCTCCGGGAGCACACCGAGACGTTCCGGCGGATCACGGTGGTTCCGACGCGGATGGTGCAGACCGGGGTGGAGCCGTCCATGGGAGTGGACACCCGCTCCCGGCTCTTCTCCATCGCGCACAACGCGCTGACCAACGCCTTCCGGCACGCCGATGCGGGAAGTGTGCGCGTGGCGCTGGATTTCAGGGGGGACCGCATCCGCCTGACGGTGGAGGACGACGGGGTGGGGCTTCCCGAAGACTACGCCCAGCGCGGCCGGGGCTTCGCCGGCATGAGGGCCGAGGCGGAGCGCATGGGTGGGGAGTTGATGGTCGCCTCCGCCGGACCCGGTGAGGGAACGTCGGTGACCTGCGAGATTCCCAGCATTCCTGCTGGATGACTGGAGCGGATGAGCCAGATAGGAAGGAGGAATGTCATATGTCAGAAGACGGCCGGTTCCGGGTGCTGCTGGTGGACGACCATCCCTTGGTGCGGGACAGCCTGTGCCGGGTGCTGGAGAACTCGGGAGAGTTCGAGGTGGTGGGCCAGGCTTCTGACGGCGAGGAGGCGGTTTCGCTGGCTGAGAGTCTGCGTCCGGACGCCGTCATAATGGACCTGATCATGCCGGGGATGGACGGGTTGGCGGCCTGCCGGGAGATCGTGGAGCTCCTGCCCGAGGCCCGGGTGCTGATGCTGACAGCTTCCACGGACGACGAGGCGGTCATCGCCGCGGTGGCCGCCGGGGCGACGGGGTACGTCGTCAAGGACGCCAGTCTGCCGGAACTCCTGGAAGCGGTGAGGGACGTGGCGCAGGGCC
Organism: Dehalococcoidia bacterium; assembly: GCA_965219395.1. GTDB lineage: Bacteria > Chloroflexota > Dehalococcoidia > Lucifugimonadales > UBA3495 > VXOI01. Next base: position 769,811 of record CBDCNN010000002.1, on the reverse strand, counting down.
GGGTCCGGATACCGCTTCCTGTCCTCAGGCGGGCCTGCGCCGTGGCCGACGGCCGGTCCAAGCCCGCTGGCGAGGGGAACTCCCATATGCTCACCGAGCGGGAGCGGGAGGTGCTGGCGATGTTCGCCCGCGGGAGCTCCTACGCGGACATTGCGCAGACGCAGGGCAACAGCCCCTCCACCGTCCGCAACACCATCCACCGCATTCAGGACAAGCTGGGGGCGGGTTCCAGGCATGGCCTGGTGGCCTGGGCGGTGCGCAACGGGTTCCTGAATGACGACTAGAGATTTGGGATGCTCCGGCGGCGAGGACGGTCGGCCGGCCCGCGGCAGTTATCCCGTCATTGAACGGTCTGCTCCCGGGTACCCGGAATTACTGGCCTGCCTTGGTGTGCCGAGATGGCAGGTCCCTTCGAGTGGCCGTTGGCGCCGCTTCGGCGGCCCGGGATCCGTCCGGCCATCCGACGCGGTGGCTCTTCGCCTGTCTTCGGTCCTCCGGCGCCTTTTTCTCTCGCCAATGTTGTTGCCGTTCGATTTACGGAATGAAGAAAACACTCCGGTCCTGCTGAATGTGGATTGTCAGTGCGCCGGGTGGGTAGCCGAAATGCTCCACTATGCCATAAGCCAGTCTGACCATGGTCGTGGCGTCGAGGTCAACCTCGGCGTAGATGCCGGAATTGAGGATCCCCTTTGATTTCCGCAGCTCGGAGCTGTTTCGCGAAAAGTGATAGGGCCACTTGGCCCCCTCGCGCCTGGTACGGTGGATTGTGAGCACCGTGTCGAAGTCCCGTGGGCGCAGTTCGCTGATTATTCCGCACAGCTCGATGAGAACGTCGTTCCAGGCTCGTGAGCGTCGCTGTTGCCCTTGGAAAGTGATGTATTCCGGCCTGAGGTTCTTGCCATCCATCTGTTGCGGGCCGGTGATGGCCGTACCGGCCAGTGGCGCCGGGCGAGGCGCTTCAGGCGGCGCCGGTGGCGGCTGAGAATGTTCTGACCGGGCGAGGGGCTCACTGGAGGGCTTGCTCTCCTGTGCCAGGAATTGCTGAATCAGCTCCGTTTCCGGCTTGAACCCGCAGATTCGCTCGGCGGTCTCCGATATGAGGTCGATCAGAATTTCGTCAGGAGTCTCGACGATCTGCTTCCACGCCTCGGCGACGGCCTTGCTGGTGATTTCCGTTCTTTGCCGAGACCTGACTGCGTCCTCGGCGTCGGCGGCTGCTTGGCCGCTGGACACCCTTTCTTCGGAAAGGTAGTCCATGAATCTCTGTTCCACGGTCTGGAGATCCTGCGCTTCAAGGTCGATGGTCAGGAACCGTCGTTGTTCCCAGCTTCCTGCCTGCAACGGCAGATAGAGCCACCAAGTCCGTCCGTTGGTCAGAGCAGCGAGCTTCACTCCTTGCTGAAAGCAGTATTCCAGCAGTTGCTGCTGATGTCCTTCGAGGTCTTCCCTATTTCGTTTAGTACTACAGTTGCAGTTAATGATGACGTAAAATTGCGGCAGTTGAGTGTTGATGAGGTGAGGCTGTGGCAGAGCGCGGGGATGAGGTTGCGGAGGTGGCCCGTTGGGCCGAGGGCATCGATCAGGTACACCAGTGCATCGGGGGACGGTTCCGGAGGCCGGAGCCCCGCCGCCGGGCGCTGGACTATCTGCGGGGACTGCTCAGTCCGGTGGAGCGCAAGAACGGCTGGCAACTGGCCGAGAGGGCGGGTGACGCCACTCCCTACGGGGTGCAGCGCCTGCTGTCAAGCTACCAATGGGACGCGGGCCTGGTCCGTGATGACCTGAAGTGCTACGTAATGGAGCACTTGGGAGACGCTGAGGCAGTCTTGGTGGTGGACGAGACTGGCTTTCTCAAGAAGGGGGACAAGTCGGTTGGGGTGCAGCGGCAGTACAGCGGCACAGCGGGTCGGATCGAGAACTGTCAGGTTGGGGTATTCCTGGCCTATGCCAGCGACAAGGGAAGGACCCTGCTGGACCGGGAGTTGTACCTGCCCCAGGTGTGGGCGGAGGACTGGGAACGGCGGCGGGAGGCCGGGGTGCCGGAAGATGTTGGCTTTCAGACCAAGCCCCGGCTGGCGCAGCGCATGCTGGAGCGGGCGTTGGAATCGGGAGTCCCCTTCCGCTGGGTTGCCGGGGATGAGGTCTATGGCAACGACCGCAACCTGAGGTTGTGGCTGGAGCATCAGGGAATACCACATGTGCTGGCCATCAAACGCAGCGAGAAGCTGTGGGCTTTGACGGAAAAGGGTCCGCGTCAGGTGCGGGCGGACCGCCTGGCGTCGCAGGTTGACGAAACAGGCTGGGTCAGATGCAGCACCGGCGATGGTGCCAAGGGACCCCGGATCTACGACTGGACTGCCGTGGCGCTAAGGCCCGTGCGGGAGCCTGGCAAAGGCCATTGGCTGCTGGTCCGGCGCAGCGTGGCCAAGCCGGAGGAGTTGGCTTACTACGTGTGCTACGGCCCGGCGGGGACGGCTCTGGAGGAACTGGCGAGGGTGGCCGGGACCCGGTGGGCCATAGAGGAATGCTTTGAGGAAGCCAAAGGTCAGGTGGGGCTGGACCAGTACGAGGTGCGCCGGTGGGACGGCTGGTACCGGCACATCACCCTGGCGATGCTGGCGCAGGCGTATCTGGCGGTGATCCGGCACCAGGCGATGCAACAGGGGGAAAAGGGGGCTGCTACGGTCCGGATGAAGAGCTGATTCCCCTCACGGTGCCTGAGGTGCGCCGACTGCTCACCCGCTTGGTATGGACGGAGAATCATCCCACTGAGCTTGTTCTGTTATGGTCTCCGTGGAGACGGCACCATCAGGCACAGGCACGGCGATGCCACTACCGGCGACGGCTGTCACTGCTGGATTCAATAGTGCAACTGTAGTATTAAGGGGACGCCACTGACTCTTTGACCATCGGGTGTAATCTTGAGGTGGACCCGGAAAACCGGCTCTTCCGCACATTTGGTGAAACGAATCAAAAACCGAACGCAAGGACCGATTGCGCGGGAAGCCAATAGTCATACACCGTATCTGAGCCAAACCCGCTGGCGCAGCAGATCCCCCTTGATTTGACTATTCCCCATCTGCATTCCCCAATTTTCACCAAATGTGCGGAAGAGCCAGATAACAGGGTCCACCTCAATGACCGCAGGAGGGTGTACTTCGTGTCGGCTCCGCACCTGGTAGCCTCTGTCATCCAAGGTTCGCATTTGTCAATGCTCCCTAAGAGCTTTCCAGAAGGCCGCTTCTCTCCAAGAAGGGAAGCATAATCCCGATAAATTCGGCCGGGTTTTCCAGGGGCAGGAAGTGGGTGGAATCAGGGATATAGTCGTAGTTGACCTAGAGCAGCGAGCTGAAGTCCATAGCCGGCATGAAGGAGTACGGCACCGTGGGGTCGCTCCCGATCACCTGTACCGGGCAGTTGATCCCTTGATACGTGTCGAATGTCCATTCGAAGAAATACTCGTAGACCTTGGCCTCGAAGTCCGGCGGGCAACGGAGTTCAAATCCACCAACGGAAGGCCGAAGGATCGTGAGGGCAAACAGGTCGGGGACTTCGGGCCGGACCAGCCGAAAGACCCTTGCGCACCTGACGCTCTCGGCAAATTCGCCCAGGTCCGGAAACCACGACTGCCGCTGCCTGGCCCTGTCGGAGAGTTCCCCGCTGACCCGGGACAGGTAGCCGTCCCCCTGACCCAGGTGGCAGATGGGAGGGTCGAAGAGTACCAGCCCAGCGAATCCCGAGGACTGCTGCTGGTCGAGTAGTCCAACCACAGCCGATAGGGAATGAAACAGGCCAATCAGAGGCTTCGGCCCATGGAGGGCGGTGATTGTATCGGCGACCTCTTCCAGGTCGCGCACGAAGTGGGGAACGTCATGCCGGCCCAGATTGCCCACGGAGTTCCAGCCGTGGTTCCTCAGGTCATACAGGAAGAGGTCGAAACGGCCGGTGAGCAGGGACCACAGCGCCAGATAGAGATCGCAGGCGAGTCCATTGCCATGTGTGAAGAGGATGCGGGGACCGCTTGGATTGCCGTAGCGGCGGAGGACGATGTGCGCGCCGTCGCGCATCGTAAGAACGGTCTCGGCGGATGGATCGGGAAGGGCAATCACCGATGAACCCCCAGTGAAATCGTGCAACCGCCCAGTAACGCTGCAGTCAAGGCCGGAATCAAGGGCAAGGCGTTCAAAACTGCCGTCCTGGCTGGTACGGAAACGGGGCAAGAGCAGTCAGAACGAGATCATCCCCTCTTGGGGCTGGGTCCAGGGGAGGTTGTAGAAGGGCGCTATTTGCGGCGCCGGCGGTATGGGCATGTCCCCGAAGGGAACGTCGATGACCACCGGGGCCTTGCGTTCCAGGGCCAGGAGTATCAGCGTCTCCAACTCCAGCGGATCGGCTGCCCTCATGCCCACGGCCCCAAAGGACTCGGCGAATCGGACGAAGTCCGGATTGTGCAGGTCGGTCCCGTAGGCGCCTCCAAATGTCTCATTCAGGTCGCGGGCGACGTTTCCGTAGGAGTCGTTCCTGAAAACCACGGTCACCACGTTGATGCCATACTTCATGGCGGTGGAAAGCTCCGACGAGTTGAACATGAACCCACCGTCCCCGGCCAGGCAGACCACCGGGGAGCTGGGCCGGGCTACCTTGACACCCAGGGCGGTCGGGAAGGCGTAGCCGAGATTGAAGGAGTAGCCCGAGTCGATGTACGTCTTGGGGTGATTGACCTTGAAATGGGTCCGGGCGTAGTAGCCGAACTGCGTAACGTCCCAGACCGTGAAAGCCTCCTCCGGAATGCCCCTCTGGATCGCTTCGAGGACGGGGTACTGGGGTTCCTGGAGCCGGATGTCATAGTAGGCTATGAGGTTGCGGGCCGCGGTTACCGCCTCTGCCGGTGATGAGCGGTTTCCCGCTTTCTCCTCGGCCAGGTACGGAAGCAGCGCCTCGATTGTGGCCCCCGCGTCTCCGTGCAGGGGTATGGTGTTGGCCTGATGCCTCGTGAGCTCGGTGTGGTCTATGTTGATATTCACCAGCGTGGAGGCCTCACCCGCGGGGTTGCCCAGTGAGAACCTCGTGCCGATTCCTATCACCACGTCCGCGGCAAGCATCACATCGTAGAGCTGGTTCATCTCCTGCCGCTCGCCCCTGGGACTGAAGCAGGAACCATAGGACAGCGGGTGATCGTCGGGGATCGTTCCCTTGCCCCCGCTGGAGGTGACGACTGGTATGTTGGTCGCCTCGGCGAGACGGGCCAGCGCCGCCTCGGCGTCCGACCGGGCAACGCCACCTCCGGCGTAAATCACCGGAAGGCGGGATTCGGCGATGACCTGGGCGGCCTCCCTGAGGTCATCGGGGCTGGGCACTATGCGGGATATCCTTGCCGGGCTTCGCAGCTGCACCTCCTCCCGCTCCACCCCCGCCTCCGGAGGAATCTCGATGAGGACCGGACGGGGACGCCCGGTGCGCATCTGCCTGAACGCTTCGAACACGGCCTCCGGGACTTCCCTCGGCCTTGACACCTGCCGCTGCCACTTGGTAACGGAACTCACTGCCCCGGACTGGTTTTCGATTTCGTGAACGGCCCCGCGGCCCTTTCCGATGGCGCCGCGGGGGATCTGGCCCGCTATCAGCAGCACCGGTGAGGAGCGCGAATACGCATTGGTCAGTCCCGACGCAGAGTTGTAGAGGCCCACGCCGGGGACCACCAGGGCCACACCCGGCCGGCCAGACGCGCGGGCATATCCGTCGGCCATGTACGTTGTAGCCTGTTCGTGGCGGGTCGAGATCAGTCGTATGCCGGGCTCATCCCGCAGCGCGGCGACAATACCGTAAATCTGAATTCCCGGGATCCCGAAAACGACCTCTACTCCCTCTCCTGCGAGAGAGTGGGCCAGCGCCTCCCCTCCGGTCATCATAGCCATTGGCGACCCATCATTCCTTCAGGGACCACTGCAGCTCTCCGTAAGCTTGGTTAAGGCCAGCCTTGGCCCCGGGATGCGAGTGAGGGGCCCTGGAACGGATCTTTCCTAACATTTGCCGGCGACCACTGCGTCCCATTCGAATGTCGCAGAATGTTGTTCATTGGCCCGAGGACCTGCAATGGTTCCGACGACCCGGTCAAGAGCAATGGCAAGAGTTCGCCTAACTTAACTGCGGTTGGAATCAATCATCACTTATCATTGTCCGGATACCGGAGCAGCACTTGGTGGTTTTTCCCCGGATTCCCAATTGTGCTCAGTGGCTCAAACGCCATTGAACCTCCCTGTAGTGTGCCTGACGACCGTATATGTGGGCAAGAGCGAAGAGTCGCAGAAACGCTCTCTCCCAGAGCAAACACTTTGCCGTCTGTTTAACGTCAACTATTTCTGCCGGTCCTGTTGCCTCACCGGAGGATACTACCGAAATTCCAGCCGCTGGATCCTGCTCTAACCAATGATGATTCGCCTCTGTTTCACTGTTCCACTGCGTACTCCCACTGCATACTCATGGAAGGCGGCGTAGACCAACTTCTTGGCCATGACTCTGCGCCAATCTTTCACCCGGCGCTGCGGGTCCGAAATTGGGCGTCGCTGAACCGCTCCGGATCAGACGCACTCAGTCTCGCCATCAAGTCCTTGGCGGTGGTGTCCGGATCCCTCTCGAGCCACAACAGCACCTTGCGCCAAACACCTTCGAAGGGATCCTTGCGGGTACGCCAGTGACGGACGGGCGAGCTCGCGCCTTGTTAGTAGGTCGAGCCTCGCCCTCTTGCCACAGACCGGGAAGCCGGGTCAGAAACCGGCCAATGCTTTCACCATCTGGAGTTTCCAGGGACTGCGGTGATGACATTGTTGCCATTGCCGACTGTGCCTCCCTTATGGAGTGCAGCAGCGCCACCGGGTACAGACCGGCGCGGTATTCGCTGAGCTCCTCTCTCATCCGGACGGGGAACGCGGCGTCCTGCATGACCCGGTCGCAGGGTGTGGCCGGAGGGCTGTAGCGCTTGACGACCCTGGCTCCGTCGCGCAGCTTTTCCAGCAGCTTGAAAGATGGCTGGAAGTAGTTCACATAGGGATTACGCCGTGGAGTTACTGGGCGACGCTGACGAGGTTCTGGTGTCGGATGAGACCGGGTAAAAGGGCGAAAGTCCATCGCGGTGCAGGGTCAGTACAGCGGCACGGTGGGCCCATCGAGACTGCCAGGTTGGCGGGTTCCTGGCTTATGCCGGCTCCAGAGGGTGGACACTGCTGGCCCGGAGGTTGTACCTGCCCAGATATGGGCCTGGTACGGGAGCCGCGGCGGGAGGCCGGGGTGCCGGAGGACGCAGTATTCCGGACCAAGGGGCAACTGGCGCAACTGATGCTGGGCAGGGCCCTGGATTCGGGTGTTCCCTTCGCCTGATCTACCGGGGACGAGGTCTATGGCAGCGACCGCAACCTGCGGTTGTGGCTGGAGCGTGTGGAGATTTCGCATGTGATGGCCGTAAAGAGCAACGAGAATCTGTCGGCTTTGACGTCAAGGGCCCTCTGGCTGCTAGCTAGGCGCAGTATCGCCTAACCCGGTGAGTTGGCCTACTACGTGTGTTTCGGCCCGGCGGGCACCAGCCTGGAGGAACTGGCCAGGGTGGCCGGGACGAGATGGGCCATAGAGAAGTGCTTCAAGGAGGCCAAAGGAGACGTGAGGCTGGAACAGTACGAGGTGCAGCGGTTGTCCACCCCCCGGTATGGACGGAAAGCCAACCGCCCTATTTCATTCTCTACCGGTCATGATGGCGCCGCCGCCGCCAAGCCAGAGCCAGGCAGTGCCACTACAGACGGCGACTATCTATGTCTGCGACTGTAGCACCAAGGTTTGTTGTCGAATAAGAAATGGTATACTGATTTCTTCAATGCAGATCCCTTCTATAAAGCTTCTTGAGCAGATGTATTCGACACAAATTAGCCTCTCACTGTTGGGATTCTCACTCCGGCACTAATTCAGGGATGAACAGGCAGCGTGTGACGGCCCCTAGGGCAGGGGCTGCGGCTGCCCATGAACCAGTGTTATCGGCGAAACCGAATTCACGGGGAACGAGAGATAGTGCGATGATTGGTGATGCCTTCGTATTCGACGCAGTTACTCATCTCTATAACATGAACAGCGCCAATGTCAGAGCTCCGGGTGGTTCGCTTTTCAATAACCACCTCTACGGTTTTCACGCGGCTCTCACTCCCGAAGGCGAGAAGGTACTGACCCAGGATGAATTCCTCCGGGATTGGGACATCGAGACCATCGCCAACCTGGTGTTTACCGAGACTGACACGGACATCCTGGTGGCGCAGCCGCTGCCTTTAACTGATTTCTTCTACGACGGGCTTTCAGACTGGCAGCGTTGTGCCGCCATGGCGAAGCAATATCCCTCCAGAGTGGTTACTTGGGGTACAGTGAATCCCTTGGAAGGAAATAAGGCTCTGGACTTGATGGAGCTTCAGGTTAAGGAGCATGGAGTCAAGGCGTTCAAGTTCTACAACATCCGCTATGACTTCGGTGAGCCGTTTCCCTGGAGGATGGATGACCCGAGGGTAGCCTTCCCGGTGTACGAGAAGGCAAGGGAACTTGGCATCAACCTGATAGCCGTGCACAAGGGAGTGCCTCTGGGGCCGCAGCCCATCGAGGGCACACAGGTGTACGACATCGACCAGGCCGCGGCGAATTTCCCGGACCTCAACTTCATCATCTTCCATCCCGGCCTGCCGTTCATCGAAGAGATATGCTGGCAAATAGTCCGGTTTCCGAATATCTATGTGTCGCTGGCGGCAACGCTGAACTTCATCGGCAAGGCCCCCCGGTGGTTCGCCGAAGTCTTGGGGAAGCTGTTGTTCTGGGGCGGCCCGGACAGGATCATATCCGGCTCGGAGGTCCCTTTGTGGCACCCGCAATGGGCGCTCAAGGCCTTCTCGGAGTTCCAGATGCCCCAGGACCTGACCGACGGATACGGCTATCCCCAACTCACTCCGGAGATCAAGCGGAAGATCCTGGGAGAGAATCTCGCCAGGCTGCACGGCATAGACGTAGAGGCCAAGAAGGCCGAGATCGCCAACGACGAGTTCGCCAAGCGCCGGGCCAACGGCCTCGCCACAGCCTGGTCTTCCAGCTAGCAAAGTGGCCGCCGTCCCCGGGCCGCAAAGGAGACGAATGAGCTTTCCAGTAGAGCAGTCGGCCGGAGCGCTGGAAGACAGGGTGCGGGAGACGCTACAAGGCGTTGGTTGCTGTGACGCCAGATTCGGCGTCGGGCAGTTGGGCTTGGTCCACGATGTAAAGGTAGAGGGCGAAGGCGCCGTCTCGGTGAAGGTCCTGCCCTGTTGCATTTTCGGCATGACCCGCCTTGTAACATCGGTGAAGGAAGGCCTGTCGGAGCTTGAGGACGTTACCAGCGTGGAAGTGGACGTAGCCTGGGACCAGATTGGGAAAACCAACCTGGCACCGCAATCCGGCAGTCAGACACTGGACCTGGAATCCCTGACCCGCAAGCACGGACTAAAACCCTGGGGGCAGTGACAGCTCTCGGTCAAGAGAACGGGTCAGCTAACTGACATCCTCGGGCGACTGTCTAATGAAGAAACCCGCCGACAAACGCCCTTGAGCGTATCCCCGGGTACAGGTTACGACTCCTTCGTAACCCGTGCTGGCCAGTCACAGCTTAAACTAAGGCCAAGGTGGGATGTGCATTTGCCGGACTCCGGGAGTCTCTCAGGAGCGCTTTGGCCCTTGACTGCAGGACCGTCCGGCAGCGCCGTCTCACTTCGTCCTTCCGGACGGCCAGACTGGTCAGGAAGCTGCCGACCCTCTGCTGGACCGCTGCCTTGCCTCCCAAGCACAGATTGCCGGTGACCTCCTCTCTCCCCCAGTCCCAGATGGCCTCATCAGCGTTGAAGTCCGGGCTGTATCCCGGCAGGTCCATCAGCCGCAGGTTCAGGCCGGGCCTCCTCAGGTATTCTCGCACCGCCTCGCCCCGATGCGCCGACGAGTTGTCCCAGATCACGTTCAGCCTCCCCCGCAACTGCTCCAAGAAGGCGGCCGATTTCTCGCTGCTGCTGTTCCCCTCCAGTTCCATCCACTCCACCTCCCCCGTCTCCAATCACACCGCCGAATAGTAGCTGTCCTTCTCGCCAGGCCGCGGGCTGCTGGAATCCACCAATGCCGGCTCTCCCTTCATGGGTCGATTCCGGTAGGGGCAGAATCGTACGCTAAGGGGAATGGCGCCGGTTGAGTGTGCGATAGACGGTTGGTCTTGAGACGGAAAAGATTTCGGCGAGATCGCTGATGGAATACTCGCCGCTGGCATGCATGCGGCAGAGTTCCCTCTGCTGCCGGTCGGACAGTTTGGGCTGCTTGCCGCGCAATTTCCCCCTGGCGCGGGCGATGGCCATGCCCTCGCTGGTGCGCATGCGGACGAGACCGGCTTCGAACTCGGCGAAGGTGGCGAGGTTATTGAAGAACATCTTTCCCATCGGATCGCTCGGGTCGTAGAGCCCTCGTCCGAGGGCCAGTGTCACGCCTCGTTCCCGAAGCTGATCGGCGATGGTGCGCGCATCCAGGACGGACCTGCCCGGCCGGTCGAGTTTCGGGACGACCAAGGTGTCGCCTTCGCGCACGGCGACGAGGGCCGGGGCGGGCGCGGGTCGTGCCGGTGAGGCCGTGATTGGTGGAGATGCGATCCTCGGCGACGCCAAGCTCCAGGAGCGCCTGACGCTGGGCGGCCAGATCCTGCCGGTCGGTGGAACAGCGCGCGTATCCGATGAGCGTTGCCGTCATGGGGGAAATGCACGGATAGGGTCCCGCTTCCACAATTGTTTCCGTGCCATTCATATGAGACGCTCCTGGCCCCTGGTTTGGAGCGTGCTGGGGCGACGGACAGCGCCGCGCCTGCCGCAATGGACGGATAACGGAGAGGTGGAACAAGCGAAGACGAAGCATCTGGAGAGCGCGCCGACTCGCGTGACCCTGTTCGATCTGCCCACGGACGAAGCCGCCCTGCTGGGCCATTACACGCTGTCGACGACGACATCGAGCATGTCCGGGTACAGCGCCGGGGGTGCAATCGGCCGGGCTTCTCGCTCCAGATTTGCGCCTTTCGATATCCGGGGCGGCTTCCGGCGCCGGGGGAGGTCATTCCCCTGAACGTCCATCGCTTCGTTGCCGCACAGCTCAGCATGCGCGCCGAAGACCTCGATGGCTATGCGGTGCAGGAGGAGACCCGGAGAGAACACCTCGCGGAGGCCCGGCGCATCTATGGGTACCGGATTGTTCAAGGGGCGTTGCGCCCGGTACCTGAAGGTCCGGCTCGAGAACGAGGCGGAAGCGGCGCGCGGAAATGAGGGTCTGGCGCGGCCCACGGCCAGGAGACTGGTCTACGATCCTCCGATGAACGTGCAGTGGATCAGCGTTACAGAAATGCCTCAGCTTTGGCTGGAACAGGAACCAGCGGCTAGAATGTCCTAGACATCATCTGGTAATGCAACAGGTGTGGAAGCGGGCCTCTGTTCCTCACCATTTCTGTACGTCGCATTTGCGTGAGCGCCAAGAGGGATCGTCAATTTGGGTAGACTTGAAGGCACTGCTCAGAGGGATATGGCTTCGGACACAGCCATGCTCAGACTCCTCAGTGTCACCGACTTCGCCACCATCGAACAACTCGACATCGAGTTGGGAGCCGGCTTCAGTGTGCTGACCGGGGAGACGGGGGCGGGCAAGTCGATCATTGTGGATGCGCTGGGCCTTCTGCTTGGGGGACGCGCCGATGTTGGCATGGTACGTTCCGGCGCTCGTCAGTCCAGAGTGGAGGGCATCTTCCTGCTAGGCGGCGACATCTCTCAAAAAATCAATGTTGTCCTGAACGAGTACGATTTTGACGTTGGCGAAGAGGAGATTATCCTCGCCCGGGAGGTCAACCTGGATGGCCGCAACACCTGCCGCGTGAATGGGCGAATCGTACCTCTCAGGCTGTTGAGCACGATGGGCCAACACCTGGTGGACATCCACGGCCAGAACCAGCACCTATCCCTTCTCCGCGTACGCGAGCATATTGATATCCTGGACAAGTATGGTGGGCTATGGCAGCTTCGCACCGATGTGGCAGAGGGGGCCCGCCAGCTGATGGAGGCGCGCCGGGAACTGGACCGCCTGCAGAAGGATGAAGCCGAGGTTGCTCAACGCATGGATTTCCTGAGATACCAGGTGGAAGAGATCAGTGCGGCAAATCTGAGCCCGACTGAGTTTGATGACCTGACCCTGGAGAGGGACCGGGTCGCCAACGCAGAGCGAATCATCGCACTGTGCGATCACGCCTACGGAGCGTTGTACGATGGCCTCGACCCGCGTGAATCGGCAATGGACCTTATCGGGCAGGCGTCCAGGGACCTTTCCCAATTGGAGCGATTGGACCCCTCATTGTCACATCACCTTGAGCCGGTGGACGCCCTGATGCACCAGGTGGACGAGTTGGCGCGCGCACTCCGAAGCTACCGTGACGGCATCGAATACAGCCCGGACCGTCTTTATGAGCTTGAGGAGCGTTTGGACTTGATCAACCGTCTCAGGAGGAAGTACGGCAGCACCATCGGAGAAATCCTGGCCTTCGGCGAGAGGGCCTCGCAGGAGCTGGAAGAGCTGGACCACAGGGAGGAGCGTGTGGAGGGATTGAAGGCCCGGGAGATGGACCTTCGAAGGCAGGTCGGCCGGCTTGCGGGTCAGCTCTCCGAGGCCCGGCAACACGCAGCCGGGGGCCTGGCTGACGCGATACAGGAAGAGGCTGCCGGGCTGGCATTCGGGCATGCCGAAGTGCTTCTGGATATCCGTCAATCGGACTCCGAGGAGGGTGTGCCGGTTGGGCCCGCAGATGGGGTCCGGCACGCAACACCTTCTTCAGGTGGGGAGTCCGTCAGGCACCTCGCGTTCAACGAGACCGGAATAGACTCGGTGGAATTCTTGATCTCTCTGAACCCGGGTGAACCGCCACGGCCCCTGGCCAGGATCGCCTCGGGGGGAGAGGCCTCCAGGCTGATGCTCGCCATAAAGTCCATCCTGTCCACGGCTGACCAGATCCCGATACTCGTGTTCGACGAGATCGATGCCGGTATAGGAGGTCGAGTCGGGAGCGTCCTGGGCCGGAAACTGTGGGGCCTGTCCAGGAACCACCTGGTGCTGTGCGTAACTCACCTGCCGCAGATTGCCTGCTACGCGGACCATCACGCCAGGGTCGCCAAACTTGCCTCGCATGACAGGACCGTGACATCGGTGGAGGTCCTGGACGGTGAGGCCAGGGTGACGGAACTCAGTCAGATGCTGGGCTCCGATAGCGGCGCAACCCGCAGCAGCGCCGCGGAGATGCTGCACCAAGCCATGAGCTGGAAGGACAGCAAACGGCTCACTCACTGATCGACGACCATTAGAACCGGCGGACGGGAGCCGCGGTTGTGGCCCGTGCCTATTCCGCCTCGCGCTCCGGTTCCGGGTTGCCGGGCGATTGCGACGGATCCATTTGCATCCCGGTTGCCCGACGCGAGGCGGCGCGGTAGATGTCCTGCAGGGCCGGGAGCAGTTCGCGGTTACCCCGCCAGAGCGGGAACCGGCCCAGCTGCCGGGGCAGGGCGCCAGCCATATCGGGTATGACGGCGGGGCCGGAATGGTCCTTGTCCCGCAGCGCCGTCAGCGGGTTGGACCAGAACTCCCCGGGTTCCGCTGGCAGGGGATCGGCAGGCAGGGCGGATCCCTCCAGCGTCAGGGCGGAGCGGCGGAACTCGGGGCCCAGCAGGTGCTCCCGGTCCATGCCCCGCAGCCGGAAGATCAGGAAGGGGTCCCGGTCAAATTCCTCGCCCAGCAGCAGGTACACGGCGGCGACGTGCTTGCACGGGTTGGACCAGTCGGGACACGAGCAGTCCGTCTCCAGGTCGTCCCGCCGGTCGGGGAACATCGACAGGCCGACGGACCGGAAGGTGTCCTCGATGTTGTCCGGCATCCGTCCCGACAGCAGGCTGGCGGCGATGATGGGCTGCTCCACCATGGCCGCCTGGATGCGCTCCCAGTCCGGGGGAGCGAGGGTCCTGACATCGATGCTCACATCGTAGGGACGCTTGCGGGAGCCCTGCACCTTGGCCGTGACTCCGCCGGGCCGCACGTCGATGGAGATGACCTGTCCCCGGCGGGCATATGAGCGTCCGCGGCCGAGGCGGTTTCCGATCTGGAATTCCTCAAGAACCTGGAGCCATCGCCTCGCCCACCAGCTGGAGCCGAAGGCGCCGCGTTTCGACCCGGCCCTGATGCCGCCTTTGACCTCGATTGGCTTGGTGTACACGTAGTCGTTATAGCTCATCGTCGTTCCTGCTCCGGAGAGTAGCCCGGGCTGTCCTCCATGACTCTACCTGATCAGACTCCGCCGGGTCAGCCCACGGGGGCTGCGCTGAGGGCCAGCACGTCCCGGAGTTCGGCGTTGGAGAGCTCGGTGAGCCACCGTTCCGAGGTGGCTCCCACCACCTGGTCGGCGGTCTCCTGCTTGATTTCGATCATCAGGTCGATGCGGTCCTCCAACGTGCCGGCACAGATCAGCTTGTGGACGTGAACGTCCTTGGTCTGGCCGATGCGGAAGGCCCGGTCGGTGGCCTGGTTTTCCACTGCCGGGTTCCACCACCGGTCGTAGTGAATCACGTGGTTGGCCCGGGGCAGGTTGAGGCCGGAGCCCCCGGCTTTGAGGGAAAGGACGAATACCTGCGGGCCGTCGGGGTCGTCCTGGAAGCGCTGCACCATCCGGTCGCGCTGTTTCCGGGAAACTCCGCCGTGCAGGAATGGGGTTTCCAGGCCGTAGGTCTCCTGCACGTGCTGTTGCAGTATGGCCCCCATCCCGGCGAACTGGGTGAACACCAGCACCCGGTCCCCGGCGGGCAGTACCTCGTCGAGGATTTCCTGCAGGCGGGCCAGCTTTCCGGAGCGCCCGTCGATTGCCGAGTTGTCGCCCAGCAACTGGCGGGGGTGGTTGCAGGCCTGCTTGAGCTTGGTCAGGGTGTCCAGGATGGAACCCCGGCGTTCAATACCCTCGGCGGACTCCAGCCGGGTCTCCGCCTCGCGCAGCACGGCCTGGTAAAGCGTTGCCTGCTCCATGGTCAGGTTGCAGTACTGCTTGGTCTCGTTCTTGTCGGGCAGGTCGTCGATGATGGACCGGTCGGTCTTGAGGCGGCGCAGGATGAAGGGCCCGGTGGCCTTCTGGAGGCGGGCCGCCGCCGCTCCATCACGATCGGTCTGGATGGGCTGGAAGTAGTTGCGCCTGAATTCGGCCTGGGAACCCAGGAGGCCGGGGTTGAGGAACTGCATGATGGACCAGAGGTCGCCAACGTGGTTCTCCACCGGCGTGCCGGTGAGGGCGATCCGGTAGTCGGCACAGAATCCCCGGGCGGCGTTGGCCTGCTGGGACGCCGGGTTCTTGATGTTCTGGGCCTCGTCCAGTATGACCGCCCGCCAGGGAACCGAGCCGAGCAGGTCCCGGTCACGGTTCATGGTGCCGTAGCTGGTGATGACCAGTTGCTGCCTGCCGGATGCCTCCCGAAATGGGTCTCCATCCTGGCGGTTCGGGCCGTGGTGCAGCAGCACGGGCATGTCCGGCGTGAACCTGGCGGCCTCCCGCTGCCAGTTGTTGATCACCGATGTCGGGCAGACCAGCAGGTTGGGCCGTTCGTTGCCCTGCTGGCGGTCGAGCTGCAGGGCGGCCAGGGTCTGGACAGTCTTGCCCAGGCCCATGTCGTCGGCGAGGCAGGCCCCCAGTCCCCAGTCCCTGAGGAAGGCCAGCCACGAGTAGCCCAGCTGCTGGTAGGGTCGAAGCTGCCCGTGGAAGCCTTCAGGGGCTTCCATCTGATCGATCCGGCCCCTCTCCTGCAGGCGCTCCAGGATCTCACGAAGCCAGTCGTCCGCCTCCAGGGAAACGTTATCGTCCCGGGCCCGCTGGTCTGCCCCCAGCCCGATCTGCACGACATCCCGCAGGCTGACCTGCTGGCGGTTACGCCAGAAATCGGCGGCGGCGCGGATTTCGTCGGCGTTGATCTCCACCCATTGCCCCCGGAACCTCACCAGTGGCACCTTCAGTTCGGCGAGTTCCTCCAATTCCTGCATGGAAATGGGCTCTTCGCCCAGGGCCATCTCGACGTCGACGTCGATCAGGGAAGTCATGGTCATGCCGGAACCGCCCTGCATGGCCGGGGTCTTGGCCCGAGCCCGGATGCCGGGCCTGGTCCTGGTTCCCTGCCGGGTCCACCAGGCGGGGAGCAGCACCCCGAACCCCGCCTGTTGCAGCGCGGCGGCCTGGCTTTCCAAGAACCCGTAGGCTTCCTCGGCGTTCAACCGGTACCCGGCAGGTTGCTTGCGCTTCAGGCTGTCGTTGATGACCGGGCACACGGAGCCGGCCTGGGCCAGGGAGCTGAGCAGGAACTCGGACGGGTTGAAGTCCTGGTCAGAGCTTTTGACCTGGTTTTTCCACACCGCCTCGGCGGGGAGCAGGAGCGAGAGGTCATGGTGGGGCTGGAGCAGATAGCGCAGATACCAGTCGTCCTGCCGGATGGCCGGCGTCTCGTCGCTTGGCCCGAGTTCCGGTGGCTCCTCCAACCTGAGGCAGAGCCGGTATGGAGAGTTCGCGGTGATGGCCAGTGGCCTCTGCCATTCGGCGACCTGGCGGCGGAGCTGCTGGATCTGCGCCGGGTCGCCCAGGACCACCGGGTTGCTGTGGTCCAGCGCCCAGAGCCAGGCGTCGTGCGCGGAGTCGAACTCCGGTTGCGCCAGGCCATCTCCTTCAGAGCCGGCACGTGCCAGGTGGTCGACCTGGGCCGCCAGGAACTCCCGGAGGACTGCCTGGGCCGCGATGGCCGGCGGCTCGGTGGCTCCTAGCTCCGTGAGCGCCCTGGCCGACGCCGGCATCAGTCCCGCCAGCTCAGCCAGCCGGTGGGCATCCTCGCCGATGAACACCGGCATCCAGGTCGCCACGGTCTGCCCGTCTCGCTCGGATAGGCTGGGCAGGAATTGTTGCCGGGACGTCAGGGACTGCGCCAGCTGCAGGGCGTGGGTCCAGTAGGCCAGGTCTGTTCCGATGGCGACGCCGGGTTTCAGGACGTGACGCTGGTGGCACGCCTGCAGCAGCGAGACGGCTTGCTCTGGACTCAACCGGAGCGTTGTGACGGTCCACGGTCTGATGCGGGGCTTCGCTCGAGAACCGGGCGCGGGGCCGGCCATGGGGCTGGACGGTACGGGAGCGTCGCCCAGGGTGGGCAACCAAGCGATTGCGCTGGCGAAGTTGCTGTAGCCCGTCTCTTGGCTGGCCACTTCGGCCAAGAGCTTGGCCCGGGCGCAGTGGGGATGTTCTCCAGCTGCCCGAGGGTCGGGCGGGCCGTTGCGCGAGTCGTAGTCCTCGGCCCAGAGGACCAGGTTCCCTTGAATGGCGGCGGCATGGAGGATGAGCATAGCGTCTTCCGGTGCTGTGTGGGAGCGAGTGTGTACGAAGGGCGCTGCTTTGGCAAGGCGCGGAGGGATTTCAAAAACGGCTTGGCTCGATAGGGCGCGTTTCCAACGCAGCAGGCGGAGAGCCGACGGACTTCTGGCACGGCCCGGCTGCTCGCAACGTCTTGGTGGATGAACTCATCACGGGGACCCAATTCCGCCAGGTTGTTGGCCCGGGTCTCCAGGTTGCCGGGGTCGTCGCCGGCCCTGCTGGCCACTCTCAAAGCTAGGCTATGGGGATCATAGGCCCGTCTTCGCACAATGGCCGGTTCCGTTGGGTGGCACGCAGTTTGAAGGTAAAAACTCGCGATAAGCCTATATTATCACGAGTTTAACGAGGTCCCCATGACCACCGGCCTGGCCGCGATCCGGGAGCTCCGCAACACACTGGTCCCGCGGGAGTTCGACGGCGAGGCGGCCGAGGCTGTCGCCTCCGGACTCCGGGACGCCAAGGCCGACAACACCCGACGCGCCTACGCCTCCGCGTGGCAACGGTTGCAAGCATGGGCCGACGCCGGTGGCCACCAGGCACTGCCCGCCACCCCAGGCGCCGTGGCCCTCTACCTGGGCTACCTGGCCGCGGCCGGTCCATCGCATCCATCGAGCAGACCCAGGCCGCCATCTCTCACTTCCACGCCGCCTCCGGCATCCAGAAGGCCGACAACCCCACCCGCCACCCACTGGTGGCGGAGGCCATGAAAGGTTGGCGAAACCGGACCCCGGCACCCAGGCAGGCCGACGCCCTGACCGCGGACGCCCTCACCCGGGTCAGAGAGATCCTCCGCATCCCACGGCGCGGCCGCGGGGGACGGCTGGAATCTGCGGAGACTGCCCAACACCTGGCCGACCTGGACCTCGCCATCATCGGAGTCCTGGCCGACGGCGGACTCAGACGCTCCGAAGCCGCCGTCATCACCCGGGCGGACGTGGAGCTCTGGCCCGACGGCACGGGCAGGATCACGGTCCAGAAGGTCAAGAACCAGGTTCAGCCTGAAACCGTGGCAGTCACCATGGCCACCGCACGTGCCCTGCGGGACATCCAGCCCAACGACGCCGACCCGGCCGCCCAAGTATTCGGCCTTACAGGCGAGGCCCTGGCCAACCGGGTGCGTGCCGCGGCACGGGCCGCCGGCCTGGGTGACGGATTCACCGGACACAGCGGCCGCATCGGCATCGCGCGGCGAATGGTGGCCGCAGGGGCGCCCAACGCCGCGGTACAGCGCCAGGGCCGGTGGAAGCACAGCGATATGGTCGCCCGCTACACGCGGGGCGAGTAGGCAGGCGAGGCATTGAAGTGGCTGACCTGATGAGGCCCGAAGTCATGAGAGCATTCCCACCCAGAGACAACCCAGCGGAGGCCGCGATGAATCATAGACTCCCCTCTCGTGTCCCTCGGAGGATCAGAAGGCGGCTCCGGTGGTGTCGCCAACGAACCCCCGGGGAATCAACTCGGGGTTTTTCAATCCAATGAGAAGGAGCGACACACATGGGAACCAAGTTCAAGGGATTCTCCGAACGGGCCAGAAGGTCCCTCAACATGGCCGAAGAAGAGGCCAAGCTGCGGGACCAAGTCGAGATCACCCCGGAACACCTCCTCATGGGACTCATGCGCGAGCACGAAGGCGTCGCCGCCCGGGCCCTCAGCAACTGCTCCGTCAACCCCGGTCACATCATCACCGAGCTAGGGCCGATGCTCGAAGAGACCGCCAAGGGGCAAGGCGAACCAGGGATGACCCCCGCATCCAAGCTCGCCGTGGACCTGGCCGTGAACAAGGCCAAGGACATGAACCATACCCACATCGGCATCGAGCACCTCCTTGTATCTTGACTTTGGCGATGGAACCGGGCGCGGCAGACCGTCATCCCCTGGGTCACGACAGACCGTCCAGTAGCGAGGGTCGCCGCGCTCCCTACATGCAGAGCCCGAACAGTTGCCTGGGCCAATCGAGCCCGTATCGTGCAAGGACGGGCCAGCGCTCACGCAGGAGGTACAGATGGAAGGAGAACCGAGATACGTAGGCATTGATGTCTCCAAGGCCCAGGTGGATGTGGCCGTCCGGCCTACGGGACAGAGATGGGCCGCGTCCTACGACGAGACCGGCGTCGGGGAACTGGTTTCCCAGATAGTGGATCTAGGTCCCGCCATGGTGTTGCTGGAGGCAACGGGTGGTCTGGAACTGCCGTTGGTGGCCGCTCTCGCCGCTGCGGCGCTGCCCGTAGTAGTCGATAACCCTCGCCAGGTTCGCGACTTCGCCAGGGCCACCGGTACGCTGGCCAAGACCGACTCCCTCGACGCGGCGGTGCTGGCCCACTTCGCCGACGCCGTTCGTCCCCCCGTGCGCCCCCTAAAGGACGCCGAGACACAGGTGCTCAACTCGCTGGCGGCCCGCAGGCATCAGGTGCTGACCATGCTGGTTTCCGAGAAGAACCGGCTGGGCATCGCCATCAGCGCCGTTCGTCCCCGCATCGAGACCCACATCGCCTGGCTGGAACAGGAGTTGAACGACTTGGACGAAGAGCTGAGGCAGGCGCTCCGCCAGAGCCCCGTGTGGCGAGAGAAGGACGACCTCCTGCGCACCGTTCCCGGCGTGGGGGAACAGATTTCCCTCACTCTGCTGGCCTACCTGCCGGAGCTGGGAGCGCTGGATCGCCGGCAGATTGCCGCCCTGGTAGGAGTGGCCCCCTTCAACCGGGACAGCGGCACCCTGCGTGGCAAATGGGCCGTCTGGGGCGGGCGTGCCCGAGTGCGGGCCACCTTGTACATGGAGCGATGGTAGCCAGCCGCCACAACCCGGTCATCCGCCACTTCTACCGGTCACCGCCACTTCTACCGGTCATCCGCCACTTCTACCAGAGGTTGTTGGCGGCCGGTAAACCGAAAAGGGTGGCCTTGGTCGCTTGTATGCGCAAACTGCTCGTCATCCTCAACTCCATGCTGAAGCATGGCTGCCCGTGGCGCGACATGAGCCCGGTAGTAGTTGGCTGTTCTTCTTGACATTCAAGACTGCGATTATACGACTGTGCCATCCCTGCTCGGGTCTGACCCTATTCAAGACTGGCTCTGATGCCTTGCAACTGATCTGTCGGCTCGACCTGGAGATGGCCTATGCGTCGCCATCGGCCGTTGGAGCAGTGACCTTACAGGAGCCTGACTTCAAGTCCCATCGCAGTCTTGTCCGCTCGCCAGGCCGACGCGCTATTCCATCAGGAGGCAGAAATGACAGCTGTCGCCGGTCGCGAAGTCTTTTGCGCTGTTCAAGTGGTCATCGGAGTCGACACTCACCAGGAAGAGCACGTGGCCGTTGCCATTGACCAGCAGGGTGTCCGTCTCGGCGAGTGCCGCGCACCAGCGAATACGCACGGCTATTGGGAACTGCAACGGTGGTCCCAGGACAAGGGAGAGATTACCGCATTCGGGATCGAGGGCACGGGTTCGTACGGTGCCGGGATCGCCCGCTTTCTGACTGGCCGGGGCTATACCGTCGTCGAGGTCAACCGTCCTGACCGTTCAGCCCGCTACCGGAAAGGAAAAAGCGATCCCACCGACGCAGAGATGGCAGCCCGGGCCGTGCTTGCCGGAGTGGCTGATGCCACTCCCAAGTCAGGCGATGGCGAAGTCGAAATGATCCGTATGCTCAAGAGCACCAAGGACTCGGCCGTCAAGGCTCGCACCCAGGCCTCCAATCAGATGAAGGCCCTGGTTGTAACGGCCCCGGCCGAGCTCCGCGAGGCCCTGGATGGGCTCTCCATAGCTGCCCTTGCCACACGATGCGCCAGATTCCGTCCAGGCCGTCCGGACGACCCCGCTGCAGCGGCCAAGTACGCCCTTCGGTCCCTCGCCCGCCGCTATCGTCAGCTGAGTCAGGAGATCCACGACTTGGAGGGCGAGCTGTCTCGGATCACCCGTGCAGCTTCGCCTGACTTGGTCGGCGTTTTCGGCATAGGACCCGACACTGCGGCTACCCTGCTGGTCGCCGCTGGGAGTAACCCTGAACGCCTCCACTCAGAGGCTGCCTTCGCCTCACTGTGCGGAGTGAACCCGCTACCGGCTTCCTCGGGCAAGACCAACCGGCACCGCCTCAACCGGGGTGGCGACCGCCAAGCCAATGCAGCTCTCTATCGCATCGTCGTGGTCAGGCTTCGCTATGACTGCCGGACCAGGGAATATATACGCCGACGTACCGGAGAGGGAATGAGCAAGACAGAGGTCATCCGTTGTCTCAAACGCTACGTTGCTCGCGAGGTCTTCGCCGCCCTCAGGACTGCGGACGAAAAGGTCGCCAGAGCAGCTTGACATCTATAGGAGCATCATTTTCGTCGACCAGTTAGCAGGTGGCCGAATCGTAGAACATTAACATGTCACCTCTGCGGTAGGCTGGCAGGATCCAACCGCCAAATATCAGCGATCTTCCGCCCACACGGTCCACTTTGCCGCCGCCATTGACAGTGCAGCAGCGTGGTCTTGCCCGCGCCGTTGGGGCCGAGAAGCCCGGTGATCCCAGGAGACACTTGCACTGAGACGCCGTTCACCGCCACCACGTCCCCGTACCACTTGGAGACGTTCTCCACTTCGATTACCGGCTTCGGCGCACTCAAGCGGCCATCCTCTCGTAGCGCCTCCAGAGCAATGCCCCGAGTCCACAGGTCAGCAGTGCGTACCAGAGTGCCGGCACAGAACGCGGGAGATCGTTCGAAGCGTCGTCATCCTCGTTCCCGAAGATGATGTCGTTGACCATGGTGGGGGCCTCTCCCACGCTGATCAGCGACAGCCACTTCGCCCCTTCACGGGCAACCCGGTCCTGGCATTCTCCGGATGCGTCCGTCTGCCTGCATTCGGTGAGCGCTCCGGAAACGGTGGCGCTGATCAGGAACAGGCCTATCAGGAAGGCGGCGGCGTAGGCCCGGCGGTCGGTGAACGAGGCCACCGCCCAGCGGCGCCGTGGCCAGGAACACGGCCACCACCAGACCGGCGCCTAGGATGCGCGGAATGTCCAGCCAGTTCTCGTGGAGATAGTCAGCAGGATCGGACGCGGAGAGCACCAGCCCAAGCTACAGCACCAACTGACCTGAGTATACGAGGGCAATAGTCACGGTGAGGAGCGCCAGCCAGCGGGCACCGACGTAGTCCCTGGCCGTGATGGGACGCACCAGGTAGAGGTGGATAACACCGTCGCGGCGGTCGGGACAGAGCAGCTCCGGTCCGACTATGGCGGCGAAAAGGAGCAGTACCAGCGAGACCAGTTCATAGTAGTCCTCGTGGGAGGGCAGGGCTTCGGCCACGGGCTCAAAGAGCGCCACGACCACGGCCATGATAACTGCGGGGACCATCGCGGGGCCGAACATCAGGACTGCGAGCACCTTTGCCAGCGGTCGCCGCCCGATGCCCAGTGTCGTACGGAGGCCGTTGACGTACAGCGCTCGCCGGGCCCTAGACCTGCCTTCACGGGGACCCCGGTAGTGCTGGTAGCCAAGGTCGAAGACCTCGGCGCCGCCCTCGCGGCCCTCCAGGCCGGTCATCTGTCCGCCCGGAAGATTTCAGCCAGCTGATGGCGGCGGAGACTCATCCGCCGCAGGCGCGCTCCGGCTTCGGCCACGGCGTCCCGGATGTCGTCGTACTGGTCCTCGGACTGCAGTTCAACAGTCAGCGACTGTCCTTCCTGCGCCACGCTTATTCCCCGGGCCGCAAGCTCGGTCGCCACCTCCTCCCGCTTGTCTCCCAGTTCGAGGACCATTACCTGGGTGTCGGCGGTAAAACCGGCCACCGTCCCGTCCTCGGTCACCGTGCCGCCCTCCAGGACTATGATGCGGTCGCAGGTGCTCTCAACATCGTTCATCAGGTGGGAGGACAGGATGATGCTGATGCCGAACTCTCGCCCGGTCCGGCGCACCAGGCGAAGCATCTCCTCACGGCCGGTTGGGTCGAGGCCGGCGGTCGGCTCATCCAAAAGCACGAGGGACGGGTCGTGCACCAGTGCCTGCCCAAGCTTGACCCGCTGCTTCATTCCCGTGGAATACTGACCTATGGGGCGGTAGCGCTCCTCCTCCAGGCCGACGTGCCGCAGGATGTCGGCGGCGCGGGTGCGGGCCTCCGCCGGCGGCAGGCCGGACACCTGGGCCATGTGGGATAGAAACTCGGCCCCGCTGGCCGCCGGTGGCAGGCAATCGTGTTCGGGCATGTATCCCAGCCGCTCCCGCACCTCCGGGGAGTCGCAGGGCCGCCGGCCCATGACCTCGACCGAGCCTGACGTGGGCCTGATCAGTCCCAGCGACAGCTTGATCGCGGTGCTCTTTCCCGCCCCGTTGGGGCCGAGCAGGCCGGTGATGCCATCGGATACCTGGAAGTCGACGGAGTCCAGGGCCAGGATCGACCCGTACCTCTTGGTGAGGGCTCTTGCTTCAAGCAGAACGGTCATCCGCCACAATATACTGCCAGGTACGGTACTCTGCCACCCGCGGCACCACCCGGCTTCAGCCACTGACCGTCTTTCTTGACGAGGAGCGCGAGACTCTCGCCGGTTGTGACGATGAGCCCTACAAGATCACCCACTGGCGCGCCGTGATGGTGCATCCGGACCATCACGTGTCCTGCCGGTACGCCTTGTACCCGGTGCCGGGATACCTGCGCCCTCCGGGTCAACAGGTGGAGGTCGGGCTGGGCACCAAGCTGGTGCGCATCTACCACCCTTCGTCGGGCTCAGGGCGGCAGGCTGTTCAAGATCCACGTTCGCCAGCCTCGTAGCTGCCGTTCAACGGATTACGACGACCATCCTGTAGAGCAGACAGCCTACACCCTGTGCGCCCCTGACAGGATCAAGCGCAGCGGGGCGGAGGACCGACCCATGGCGTCCGAATTCCCCTAGTATTACAACGACAGTTGGCGTGATAAGATCACTGGGAAGTTGAGGAAAGCTTGTTCAGGTGAGGTAGGGAAGTGGATGCGGCGGCTTTCGAGCAGGTATATCAGGACTTTCAGGAGTTTCACGCTTACTTCGCTGGGCTGTTTGGCCGCCGGGAGACCCGGGAGCGCAGCGGCCATTATCTGCAAGCCCTGCTGGTGCAATCCGGGGAGCGGCGCAACGCCGAGAATCTGTCGGAGACGGTTCCCGAGTCTGCCCGGGGGATGCAGCGGTTTCTTACCGACTCTCCGTGGGAGGATGACGCGGTAATAGCGCGGCTGCAGGAGTACTTGACGCCCAAACTGGGGCATTCCGAGGCGGTGTGGGTGCTGGACGGCAGCGACTTTCCCAAGCAGGGTAGGAAGTCGGCGGGAGTGGCCCGGCAGTACTGCGGGCGGCTGGGCAAGGTGGCCAACTGCCAGGCTGGGATGTTCCTGGCCTACGTCAGCCCGTTGGGACGGGCCCTGGTGGACAAGCGGCTTTATCTGCCGGAGAGCTGGACCTCGGACAAAGACCGGTGCGAGGCTGCCGGGGTTCCTGTTGAGAGGCAGGGGTACCGGTCCAAGACGGAGTTGGCCTTGGAGATGCTGGAGCGGGCAGTAGAGTTGGGCCACCTGAAGGCCGGCTGGGTTGCCGCAGACGACGCCTTCGGTATCTCTCCCTCTTTCCGGGAGAGTCTGGCGGCCTTGGGAGTAAGCTACGTCCTGGACGTGCCGGCAGGCTTTACGGTATGGCCAGTGGAACCTAAATGGACCACTCCGGCCTACCGGGGACGGGGCGGTCCTCCCAAGCCCAGGCTGGTGGCCGGACAGCGTCGTACCATGGAGCAGCGCAGCAATGAGTTGCCGGAGGATGCCTGGCGGGAGATCACGGTGGCCTTGGGAAGCCAGGGTCCGCGCAGTTACCTGTTCAGTGCCCAGAGGGTGCGGCCCACCAGCAGACGGAGGCCCGGGGAAATCCACTGGGCCGTCTACCGGCGGAATCTGGACGGCAGCGAACCCCGCTACTACCTGTCCAACGCTTCGGAGGATACACCGCTGGAGACCCTGGCATACGTGGGCGGTTCCAGGTGGCGCATTGAAACGGAGTTTGAGACAGAGAAGAGCGACGTGGGGCTGGACGAGTATGAAACCCGCACTTGGGCAGGCTGGCATCATCACATTGCCCTGTGCCTGCTGGGCGGAGCGTTCCTGCTGAGCCTGCAACAGGCTTGGGGGGAAAAAGATGCCCCTGATCACGCGGCCCCAAGTCTACCGGGTGGTAAGGGAGATGCTGCCCCGGGAGCGGTTCGGCCCCTGGGAACTGCTGCGGTGGCTGCAGCAGACGCAGTGTAGCAACGAGCGGGCCAGCCTCTCCCACGCCAAGCGCCGCGCCGCCCTTCGCGCATCTCGGACCGTCCCGCCTTGAACTGTCGTTGTAATACTAGCAGCCCGTCCGAGGAATGGCTGATTGGTTCAGATGGAGCCTGAACCAGTTGGTGATCACCGGTTTTGTCCTCTTCGGGCGGTAACATCCCCATTGCTTGAGTATGGGCCAAGTTGCTGGGAGTAGCGGGTTCTGTCCCAAGGACCGGGGTCTCCCCGGGTCAGTTGCCCCGGACCCGAACCGGAACAGCTTCAGCAGGTTGTGTCCTGTGCAGATCAGGGACCACTCCCGGTTCACCTGCTCCAGGCCCCGCAGCAGGAACTGCCGGAATCCCCGCCCCTGCTTGATCTGAGCGAACACCGTCTCCTTGCGAATCGCGTAGCGCTGCCGGCCCCGCTTCGTCCGCAGCTTCCGACGCATCCGGTCCCGGGGGGAGAGATTGGCGGGTATGCGTCCCCGGGGCGTCGCTGGTATTGCTTGGCCGTGGCGAGTCTTGTCCGGTGCGATGAATGGGTCGACGCCAAGGGCGCTCAGGCCCTCAACAGCCTTGGCCGAATAGTAGCCCGCGTCGGCGGACACCTCCTTGGGCACCGCGCCGACATTTCCGATGGCCTGCTCGATCATGGATACCGCCTGCTGCTTGTCCGACGCCTGGTTGGTCGCCTCTGCCGCCACTATCACCTGATGGGCATCGTCCACCACCGCCTGACAGTTGTAGGCCTGCTGGAAGTCCCGCCCTCCCGGGCCGGGCATGATGCGGGATTCGGGATCGGTGAAGTTGCGCTGGGCCTTCTCACCGGGCACACCCGGATGTTTCCGTCCCTCGGATGCAGCCGCCTCGGCTGCCTCCCGGGCCTCGGCCTCCAGCGCCGCTTTGGCCTCCCTTATCCTCCTCAGCCTGCTCTCCCGGAAGGCCAACTCCTCCGGCAGTTCATCCCCCCGCTTGTCCTTACCGTACCTGCGGTCCTCCTCCTCATCCACCTCCTCCGCACGCCGCAGCAACTCCGCCACCTCCGACTCCAACTGCGCCTGCCTCTCCCTCATCCTCCGGTAGCTCATCGCCTTGTGTTTCGAGGCGTTGGCCTTGACTTTCGTCCCGTCCAAGGCCACATGCCCCAGCTTCACCAGTCCCGCCCGCTGGCACAGCGCCAGCACCTGCCCGAACAGGTTTCCCAGCGCTTCCAAGTGGTCCTTGCGGAAGTCGGAGACAGTGCGGAAGTCCGGCGTGTTGTTGGCCGCCAACACCCGGAAGGCGATGTCCTCGTGCAACCTCCGGGCGATTCTTCGCGACGAGGCCACCCCGGTGCAGTAGCCGTAGAGCAGCACCTTCACCATCATCCGCGGATGGTAGGGAGGGCCGCCCCGCTGCTCCTCATAGCGTGCAGTGATCTCCGACAGGTCCAACTGGTCCACGATGTCGGAGAAGAAATAGGCCAGGTGATCCGGCGGCAGCCACTCCTGCAGGGCCGCTGGCAGCAGCAACTGCTGGTCCGGGTCGTAGGGACGGTATGTCTTGCTCATCGAGAACTCCGCACACTGAATGGGCTCTCATCATACCCATTGCGGCTCACCAACGGTGTTTCTCGGACGGCCTGCTAGTATTACAACGACGCTTCATCGAATTGGGCAGTTCGCGAACAGTAAATCTATGGGGAACGACCAGGCGCGAAGCTGTCGTGCAATCCGGCCTATGATCGGGAGGGGATTCCCAAGAGCTCTTTCATGCCAACCGTCGTTGTAATACTAGTACTACAACGACGGCTTTAGGGTGGCGGCTCCGGCCTGACTTTGCGGCGGGCGGAGCGGCGTCTCTGGTGGGAGCGGCGGGCCCGCTCGTTACGTAGTTGAGACTCCTTCAGCCATAGCAGCAACTCGTCTGGCCCGAACCGCTCACGGGGCAGCATCTCACGCACCACCCGGTACACCTGCGGACGGGTGATTCGCGGCATCTTTTTCCCCCATTCCTGCTGCAAGTTCAGCAGGAACGCTCCGCCCAGCAGGCACATGGCTATGTGGTGATGCCAGCCTGCCCAACTCCGGGTCTCGTATTCGTCCAGCCCCACGTCCCCCTTTTCCGTCTGGAACTCCGTTTCAATGCGCCACCTGGAACCGCCCACGTATGCCAGAGTCTCCAAAGTCGTGTCCTCGGGAGCGTTGGACAGGTAGTAGCGGGGCTCACTGCCGTCCAGGTTCTGGCGGTAGAGGGCCCATATCTCCTCGCCAGGCTTGCCCTGCTTGGTAGCCCGCACCCGCTGGGCGCTGAACCGGTAGGTGCGCGGCCCTTGGGACCCCTGGGCCACCGTTATCTCCCGCCAAGCCGCATCAGGCAACTCATCCCTGCGCTGCTCCATGGTCTGCCGCTGCCCATCCCCCAGCTTGGGTTTGCGCGGGCGCCCGAACCCCTGATATTCGGGGCTGGCCCACTCAGGCTCCAAGGGCCAGACCGGAGTGCTGCCGGGAACGTCCAGCACGTAGCGCATCCCCAAGGCCGCCAGGCCGTCCCGGAAGAACGGCGACATCCCGAAGGCGTCGTCTCCGGCAACCCACTCGGCTCTCAGGTGGCCCAACTGCAAGGCCCGCTCCAGCAGCTCCAAGGCCAACTCCGTCTTCGACCGGTAGCCGCGTCTCGCCTCCGGAACACCCGCCCCCGCACAACGGCCCGGATCCGAAGTCCAACTCTTGGGCAGATACAGCCGTTTGTCCACCAACGCCCGGCCCAGCGGGCTGACGTAGGCCAGAAACATTCCAGCCTGGCAGTTGGCCACTTTCCCCAACCTGCCGCAGTACTGCCGCGCCACTCCTGCCGATTTCCTGCCCTGCTTGGGGAAGTCGCTGCCGTCGAATACCCACACAGCCTCTCCGTATGCCCAAGCCGGGGTCCCAAGTACTCTTGAAGGCGTCCTATGACTGTGTCGTCGGACCACCGGGCCTCGGTGAGAAAGCGCTGCATCGCCCGGGCGGAGATGCCCACCGATTCGGAGAGATTCTCGGCGTTGCGCCGCTCTTGGGCCTGCACCAGCAGGGCCCGAAGATAGTTCCGGCTGTGCTCCCGCCACTGCTTGCGGACGAAGGATGCCGCAAAGAAACCATGAAATCTCTGGAAGCTGTCGTAGACCCGCTCGAAGCTCGCCGCATCCATCACCCATACCGCCCACCATCGTCTGCCCAGCTATCCCACCAGACAACCCGTCGTTGTAGTACTAGTGGCTCCTTTACGGTCTCCTGCCATGGGCCAGGGTCAGGCAGGGCCACAAGCTGGTTCAGTTGGGGCATAGATGCACGCCTGAGCGCTTTGATGCTACCTGTTGCAGGGCCCTGCAGGATGGCCTTATAGACGTGAAACTTGGAGTGCATCCTTGTACAAGCCTTGGAGCAGGAGTCCCTGCCCGATCTGCCAACGGCGCTGCCCACTGGCCGCTTCGCCCGTCCCAGCAGCGTTTTCGCCCACAGCAACAAATACCGCCGCCAAACGACATGAGGAGATCACCCATGACCGGAACCACCGAACCAACACCGTTGCTCAAACGGCTGCAACTGGGCCCAATGGCGGCCACCCTGTTCTAGTGCATCGCCCTGGCCCGTAGGGAGCAGCTGTACTGTGCCTCTTCCCTGGAGATCATTCTCAGCGACGAGGTCAACCGTCGCGCCCACCGCCGCATCGAGATGCGTCTGCAGGGCGCCGGCTCCCAGGAGATCTGCCGGCTGGAGGATTTTGACTGGTCAGCCTCCATTACCTTGGACCGCCGGTTGCTGGACGCCGCCTCATCTCTGGAATTCCTGTCCAACCACGAGTACGTCCTGCTGGTGGGACCCGCTGGAGTCGGCAAGACCTTCCTGCCTAGGCCCTGGGCTACTCCGCCGTCAGGGTCGGACACACCGTCTGTTTCACCCACGCCGACCATTTCTTCAGGACTATGTCCCAGACCAAGGTCGACAACTCGGTGGAGCGCACCTCCCGCTCTTTCCTGACGCCGGACCTGCTCATCCTGGACGACCTGGGCCTGCACCGGCTCACCGCCCAGCAGTTTGCTGACCTTTACGAACTCATACTCAACCGCCACCGTGTGTCCAGCTTCGTCATCACCAGCAACCTGGCGGTGGACGAGCCGCCGGGCCTCATTGAGAACCCCATCCTGGGCAGCAGCTCCCTGGATCGGCTGGCCGACGCCAGCTTCCAGATCGTCATAGAGGGCTCCAGCTACCGGGATCGTCGGTCGCCCCACCGGGCGTTATTCGGCATAAAGAAAGTGAATAACCCTTCCTCTGTCACCTGATACCAGCCCCCAAACAAGGGCGCTCAGGTTGTCCTAATGTTCGTGAATATCACCGTCCAAATGAGCCTGATTGCCCACACAGGAAACACACTGTGCGCCTCGAACCGAGTAGTCCAGTGCCTCAGAAAACCTAGAAAAATACTTGAGATTCAAATCGGCAACTTGACGGGGCATTACCTTCGCTCTCATTGCGGCGTTAATGTAGACAGACCCTGAGGGCCTGTAGAAATGTCGGAAAGTAATAGTTTTGGGTGGGCACGGCAGGGCCGGAAACAAGACCAAGAGGAGCGTGAAAATGCACTCCCCCGATTACGGCGAATCGAACCCGTCTTGCCGATTAGTCCCCCCGGTGTTACCCGGAGGCGACCTACCGCAATAACACAGAAAATAGACTCTACCTTTCAGGCATAGACCACAGCGGAACCCGGAACACTGGCCTGATCTGCCACAGAGATTCCGCTCCCCTATCAGTTGGGGAACTACGCCGAGATCACCGTACGAGGGAAGTAGGCCGACAGGCACCACCCCAATTCTGAATTGATGCTCCGGTCTTCAGCCACAACGCAATAAGGCGAACTTTGGTGAAAATATACTCCCAAAGACGTGAGCAACTTCGCAAGATCAGCGGCTCCACCCAGGCTTGTCCCTTCCGAAACCCTTAACTGTCAAAGGTGAGGGAAAGCCTTCCCGGCCCTTGGTGAGTCCCGATGAGTGAGTGAGAACGTCCGTGAGGACAAAACTGACCTATTTGCCCCAGTCGGATGGTCCCAACCTCACGACATGGGCCCACTCGTTAAAAGGGACTCCAACCGCCGCATCATCTCCGGGAACCGTAGGTTTGCCTAGCGGGTGTCCCCCGAAGAAATTGTGAAACACAACCCATCCCTCCAAGTGGCCCAGAGCTGTTCCCGGATCCCTAAACCGGCGTACCCTCGCGGTTTGTTTCTCGAGATCTCTTCTTAATTCAACCGGCAGGTTGTCTACGACTCTGCCGTTGGAGTGAAGTAACTCGCAATCGGGAATCGTCTGTTTCAATGCTTGGTTATATGAGCTGTCGACATCGGCCAAAACGGCCGTGGGCGCTCTTACAGGATGGACTATCGCCTTATCCAGGACCGCCCCGGCGGCCACAGCGTTACGGCTTTCTAAAAGGTGGCACGCCAGGATATACCGGGTTCCCAAATCCATGACAAACCAGACCACACTTCCGCCCTCCCTCATTCCCTGTTGAATTTCCACGGCCATCCAGAGGCTATCCACATCGGCTCGCCTGAGCATCACCTGATCGAACGCGTATTTGGAATAGGCCCGCACCCACCGGTAAACCGTCTGCCGGGATAGCGGAGCGGCCTCAGTGTGCTGGTCGTTCATTTCCCAGACGACCTCCTGACAGGATTGTCCGGGAAAGTACAAATTCAGGGCCATTCCGATCACGGCGTGAGAAAACCGGTGGCGTCGAGTAGCGCCCGAACTGGTGAACTGGAGTCCGCATTGCTTGCACTTGTATCGCTGGTATTGCCTCCTGACCCCGTTCCTTACGACATCGATGCTGGAGCAGTCTGGGCACTTTATCCCTTTGAGTTCACTGCGCATGACACAATTGTTGCATATTGGAGGATAGCTACAGGAGGTGACGGCGATATGGGGATTGCGATAAAAAGTCAATAACAACGATATACGGAGTATTGTTGCGTATTATAGGTCTAAACGGCTATGACCATTCGAAATGCGTCATTCTTGCTCTGACGAAGACCAACTGACGAGTTTCTTAGGCAGCGTTAATCCGACTCGGCGCAAAAGCCCGGCGGGCATCGTGCTGGACCATTGAGTCATGAATCTTTGCTCACCGCGCCCAAAGGACGGGCCACGGAGTGATCATGGTTAGGAAAGAACTGACACGCCGCGAACAGAGAGTTGAGGACCTGCTGCTCACCGTCCGGAGGACGGCCGACATGCCGTTCTCCAGCGCCGCGGACCATCTTGGCTTCGGGAACTTCACCCTCCCGAAAATCCATTCTTTGCTCGACGAGGCCGTGGGCAGGGGACTCTTAGGAGTAGTGCAGGCCGGTCAGACATTCAGTGTACAGGCTCGCCACATCGTGTACCGCAGGGGAGTTGACACCCTAGTACTACAACGACGGTTTACATGGTGCATCCATTTTTTGAGGCTAGTTTGTATCTGGCGAGACATTGCACCCGCGATCCAACCGCAGGTGGCTGGGGACCACACAGGAAGCATCAGCCGTCCTTTTCCACAAAGCGTCGTTGTAGTACTAGTGGAGCGCTATGGTATGCGGCCGAGGCGACAGATGGCAGCGACCTCTTTGCCCTATCACGCGGACCGACTCCGGTGTTACGAGGCCGTGCATCGCCTCGCGCCCCGGCTGTTCCGCTGCGGAGCGGTGAGAACCCCCGCCGTTCTTCCGCTGGATCAGGGTGACAACTCGAGGAGACTGGTACTGGACTAGGCGACAGAATTGGTCGGTCTGACTTGGCGCTCAGACGTGTCAGAAGGGCCGGCCAGTGCCCTGGGACTCTATCGCGACAAAAACGGGCGCATCACCTGGGTTCCCTTTGTTTGGCGCGGATTGCATGCCGGAGATACAGAAGACGCGAAAAGCCTGCGCGTATTTCTCAGCGGTTACGACAGGAGGCCCGGATTCCGGTATGGGTTGGCGCCGGCGTCTCCGATTGGCGTCGTATTCGTAGTCATCGACCGGCTGGCAGGCCTGCGGGTGAGGCTGCAATTCCCTCATCTGCCCATGGCCATCGTCACTGCCGACGAGGAACTGGTCCATCAGCTTGACCCTGTCCCTCCTGTGGGAACCGTTGTGGATGCGGGGGAATACACCAGCAGTGTTGGGTATCCCGAAAAAGCCTTGGCCCGACTTAGCTCCGACACTGTATTCATTGCCCTTCAAGGTACGACTGAACGCGGCGTTTTCGAATTAGTCAATCAGTACCCCGGCTCGCCAATGGCCGATCTCGCCCAGGGGGTCGGTCATCCCCAAAGCCGAATCCGTGCCATAGTCGGCGCGTTCGATTCCGCAGAACTGATGGAGGTACTGGATGCCAGGCCATATTTGGCAAAACCCGGTCGGAACAAGGCGGCGCATCGCGATAGGATGCACGCCAATGTAATTCATCGCCGGTTTGGCATCTACACCGATCCCAGTTCCACTTACCGTCTCCAGCAGCGCAACCACGACGCTGACGCCGGACGGTTGGTCGCACACTGTTCCACGGCCGACATATCCCACGGCGCCGGATGGCGCCTGGAGATAATCTCTTCGAACGGCACCCAGCTTCGCCCTGATCTGTATGTCCTAATCCCCATGGGGGACGGATATGGAGTGTGGCACGCATTCGAATTGGAACGATCCGCCTTCAGTTCCAGCGCAATTGCACTCAAGTCTAACCCCTCCCGGGTTGCAAGAGACGAGGGAGAGCCGTGGCCCTACCTATGGGCCACCGGGAAGGGCGGCAGGGGGACTCGAGCGGAGAACCATGACCGCGAGGCCGCTCGCCGGTTCATGGAGATCGGAGGCGACCTGGACCAACTGGTTATTCCCGCTGCGCAGGTTCAACGGGACGGGCTGTCTCTCACCGAGCCCGCCTGGCTATACCGCGGCAGCACAGTCCCTATTACCCACCTGACAACCGGTGTGCAACGGAGCGCGCTGATAGAGCGCATGGGGTTGTGCGTTTGGTAGCAGAGGCCAACAGGCACTCAACATCGCTTTTATGAGCGCCAAATTGACCAATCAGATGAGGAGTCATAGAACAAATGGATTTACGATGGCATCGTCTCAGACCCGGCTACCTGCAGCGCCAAGTCGGGACTACGCCGCCGGGGCCCATCATTGTCACGGGAGGACCAGGCACAGGGAAGTCGGTCGCCCTGACGTGCCGGGTCGCAGGACTTCTGAACGGAGGGATCATGCCAGACCGGATCTACGTTCTTACTACCTCGAAGGGACGAGTCTCGGAAATGAAGCGCGAGCTCCCTAGGATCGTAGAAACGTTTGGCTTCCAAACGCCCATTGAGAAGCTGAATAGGGTGTATGTCAATGACCTCGACTCCTTCGCGGCCCTATGGATCAACCGGTATGTAACAGAAGCCCTGGGTATTCCCAAGAACTTCCGGTTCTGGAGGGAACAAGAGGCGCACATCACCTTGGTGCGGGAGTCGATGAATGATATTAGCCAAACTGGCGTGTCCACAGATGAGCTCTACGATATTGTGTGGTGGTACCAATTCCTGAGATCCGGTGCCGCGCAGGATGAAAACCCGCCCGTTCCGAGGGAATGGCGGGATGTGCTGGAGATCTACAGGCAACTGAGAAACCGCCTGGGGGCCATCGACGTTGCCGATTTGATACCAATGGCCGTTGAGGCCGTGAGAGAGGACCCCGGAATCGCTCAGGCTCTGCATAAGCCTAGACCGGCACACCTCATCGTAGATGATTTCCAAAATATCACCCCGATTGCATACCGTTTCCTGAGGATGATTTCGAGGCCTGTCGATTCCATAACCATCGCCGGGGACCCAAACTCGTGCATCGGTGCGTGGCGGGGTGCGGACGCCGCCCTCCTTGAGCAGTTCAGAGAAGACCACCCTAAGGCCACGCACGTCCAGTGTCCATTCAACTATCGGTCTGGGAAACTGCACGGTGCTTTTGCTGCCGCTCTGGCCCGAGAGGATTCCATGGATCCGTTTCTGGACGAGGAAGGCAGAGTTGCCTATACCAGCATGCAGCAGGATGACGAGAAACCCAGGTTAGTAGAGGTAGACGGCAACCTCGAATCGATGTACGCCAACCTGGCCAGAGAATTAGGTTCCCTGCACCAGTTAGGACTCTCCTATCAGGACATGGCGGTCCTGTGCCGGAGGCATGCGACGATTGACGGCCCAGGCCGCACTTGGACGGAACCAGAATCCCGTACCAGGAAAAAGGAATGCTCAGAGTGGTGACTAATGAGGGTGACCCCAATGGAATTACCCTTAGTACCATTCACGCTGCCCAAGGGTCGCAGTGGCCCCGTGTCTGGGTGCTGGACGCCTCCGACGACATCTTCCCTGGCCCCATAGAGAACGGTGAGCTACGCGCGAACCGGGAGGAGCAGCGAATATTCTTCGTGGCCGCCACCAGAGCGGCCCGCCAGTTGGAAATCTGGGTTGGCTCCGAGAACGGACGCTCGCAGCCAACCCGTTTTCTCCGACCAGTTGAAAACCTGCTGGAGCGGATAACCATATCCTCCAACGCCCATTCGACTGAAAGCTGACCCCATGACAGGGCCCGTGCACTTCTGGAAGAGAGGAAACCCGCACCATCAAAACCAGCGCGTGAACATCCGGGCTGAGGTGAAATCAGATAGAGTCGTGGTACTCCGGTTGTTCTCCTTTCATCAATTTTTCGCTCTGGGGCTCTCCGGTCATACGGGGAGACTTGTAAGAACCTTTGTCCGGAGTGCCGCTAAGAGGGCCCATAGTCGGGTTAAGACGGCTCATTCCTCTCTAAATCGCCCTCTACTCGCTTTGCGGATGCAGACATGACAGGCGTCGCATCGAGTGTCTCCGTGGAGAGCAGGGTGCAGGTTTGCCTTTATTGTTTCCATGGCTTTTCTCCGGTCCCTTGACCCCGAATGCAGGATTCCAATAATGGCATTTGATTCGGCTTGATGATGGTCCGGCCGAAGGGATACCGACAATCGATAGATACAGTGGGGACCACGAGTCTCATTTCAAGCCCGCCTTTGGCCCGCTAGACTCGAACCCATTTCCCGAGGCCAACTCCAAGTAGTCCGAATAAGCGCTGCGCCATCCCTTTCGGTTTGAAGCTGCTTGACGCGCCCGTTGCCGCCCGCGTTCCTGGGTCTCGCTGGCGGCCCCGGCTGCAAATATTCAAAACGGCGAGAACGCCTGAATATTCACTCACGGAGGTCAAGTTGATATGTAGGTAAACTTTTCGCGAAAGACGGTGGAAGGCCGGAACAATAAGAACTGCTGAAATGATTCTCGGGCCGGACTGGACACCCAGTTCCGGCCCGACGTCTTTTTGCAGTTCCCATCTCCTTCAATTCCTACCCAGGAACGGAAGGGACGGGACTGGTTGGCCAACACCGCTCAATCAGGAAGCTAAACCCGCCGCAAACATCATCGGAATAACCATCAAAAAACTCACAAAGGACGGAATCACAAAAATGAAGACCTTTTCGAGCGAGGAACTCGAGACCATCACGTGCGCACTGCAGAAGTCGCTCGACTACTTGCACCAACAGAAGACCCTCACGGAGCAGGTCGGCGGCCTGCTGGACCTGCTCATCCCAGGCGATGGGCATCGCCTGTTCACTCTGGGGGAATGGGACCGCACACCAACGCTTGAATCCGAAATCGTCGAGTGGCTCGCGGACGTTCAAGACGGTGAAGTGGACTTCCGGCCAAGATACGTCAAGACGCTCATGGACGGGGGCCGCATGGCCGCGGTCTATGCCGAGCACGTGATCGGCGACCACTGGTGGGTGGTGGTCCACAACATCCGGTCTCACGAGTCGGAGGTCGACTTCGACGAATACAAGGATCGAAGCCCAGGCAGGAGGCCGACCGCAGCAATCAGGTCCCGTAGTTGGCTAACCAATTCCTGTACCTCGGACTCTGTTGGGGGAGGGTGCGGCGACCTTCACTTTTCGGCGGCCTTATACTGCCAATGTCCTACCGGACGGACGCGCCCGGAACCGCTCCTGCAATGGAATTGCCGTATCGACCCGAAGATACAATATCCGGCAAACTGGACCGGCCATCTTGCAAGTCTTTTGGGGTTCGTGCTGCGGTCGTACGGAGAGATAGTTACGGTCCGGAGCGCCCTTGATCCAACGGCGGAGACGTGGGCACGGCTCCATTCAATTGCTCCCAAAGAACGTCAATGGAGGATTGGTCCTCGTGGGCTCCAATGAATGCGCAACCGGTTTCCACCACGGCCAGCGCCACCCCGTTCCTGCCGGAAAGCAGCGGATCGCACACCACCTGCCCCAGGGAGGCGAACCGTTGCACTACCAACGGCATCCCGTCTTCAAGTTCCAGAGGGCGGTCTGCAGTGCCACCACCGGGCGCAGGAACTTCGATCACATCGCATTCTCCCTCCATTCGCGCTGCCGGTTTACCGCACACCAGCAACGCGACTCGGCGGAGGCCCATCCAGTGCGGCTCGCCAGAATTGCCGATAGGGTTGGGAAACAGCAAAGAAAGCTCACCAAGCCACTCCGGCCCAGCCTTCCGCAAGCGGGACAGCACATCGGGCAGCCTTCCCGTATCAGCTAGTCCGACCACCATTATCCCAGCTTCGGTCAGCGCACGGGTCGCCAGCGAACCGAGGTCGAAGAAAATCGCGGGCCGGGCGTCTGCAGCAGGGAAGGCAACGATGAGGTCTACCGTGCCTGGTTCCAACATTGTTCTCAGCCCGGCAACGGAGCAAGGATATACTGTAGCATTGTCCCCGAACCTCGTTGGAATAACGAACCGTGGAATCTGCTGACATTCTCGCTCTGCAATTTCCTCCAGCACCTTTCCTACGGCCACGGCCATGGTCCTTTCTTCGCCGTCCTTTACCCGAGCCAGCGCTTGCAGTTGGACTTCCGCAGAGGCGCCGATGACCTTGCTCTTAGCTGCATCGCTCACTTTCACGATATTCTGCCTGACCGCCTCCCGCAATTCCGGCCCATCTTGGGCGGCGACTTTTACTGCATCAATTAAAAGGCGGCGGCTAATGCCCGACGCCTCGGCGGCCTCACCCTGGGTGATCCGAAAATAATTGTGCAATCCTGCACAATTTTCTCTTTGCGTCGGAGGACGGCCCCGGCTCGGGCTGGGGAACAGCAGGGCGGCGGTAAGTGCCTTCTGGCTCGGGGTCAGGTCTCGTCTCACACCGTTCTTGGACCAGACGTAAAGATTTGGGTCAATATCGTCACGCAGGCGCCGGTACCTGGGCTGGATACCCGCCTTTTTGCACGCCCTTTCTCGCTGCTTACCATCGATGACCCTGGGAGGGTTCCCTGCTATGGTGATCTCCTACAGCAACCCATTCATTTGTATGTCCGCCACCAAGGCGTCGAAGTCCACTTGTGGCAAGTCCGGAAAGACCCGGACCAACGGATCCCATTCGAAGGGGCCGTCGAGGCCCGTACTCTCGTAAACCGGGTCCACCTCGTCGCCCCCTACCTGCTCCCCGCCTCCCGCAGCCGCCCCGGCCGGTGCATTTGGCCCGGGCTCGGCCTCCGCCTGGATCTGACCGCTGTCCTCACGTTGTTCACCTCCAACCCGGATTTGGTTGTCAATCCGGTTCTGTCCCGGGACGTCGCCCGTACCCCCGGCGGCCTCCTCCTCGGGCATATGCGAAATGGCCTCTTCGAAATCTTCGAAATTTTCAAGGGGAAACATGGAAATGGTGTCCATACTGATAGACCTCCTCGTGTACAGCCGATGGCTACTTACAGCACGTAGGGCTCCCGCGATCAGACCAGCTCGAATCGGCATAACCGGCAATCTCCCCAATAGCTTGGAGCCTACTATGGGATCACCAGAGCCCTTAATTTATTCTATTCCGCAGGAAATCAAGCACTTTTGCTCCGAGACGGATTAAGAGACTGTTGACCTGTCCGGATGTCGGAACCCGGGCTCCGAGGACGGACAGTAGCCGGGGCCGGCCGCGTTCCTGGGTCTCGCTGGCGGCCCCGGCTGCGAATTTCTAAAGGGCGAGAACGCTTGGATCATCGATCACGTAGGTCAAGTCGATATGTAGGTAAGCACAGCGCGAAAGCAGTCGGAAGGCCGAAACTACAAGAACCGCTGATGGGAGGTAGACCATGTAATTGAGACACGACCGAGAACACTATTCCGATCAAGGCCGCACCTTCGGGTGGGGCTTCCTCATTTCAAACACAAAAGGAAGGAAAGAATGGCAATTCGAATGACACCGGATAAATTCCCCGAGGACCACGGCAATGACCCGAAACGCCGGGCTGAGGCCCGCGTGTTCGAGGCCCTGAAGAACCTGAAATCAGACGGCCACGGCATCTATGAGTTCCGCTTCCGTGAGGGGGCGCACAGCTGGACTTCGCCCTCTGGGTGAGTGGACTGGGCCGGTTCGCCCTGCAGGTCAAGGGCGGCAGCTACCGGATGGACGGCGAGGGCCGGTGGTATCTCAGCGGCCCCGGCGGCGATGCGCTGGCACCCTCGTCCCCGCTGGACAAGACGGAGCAGGGCTGTATCGAAATGCACGACGCCATTGACCAGCCGCCAATGTGTACGGCTTTGTCGCCTCCGTGCTGATTCTGCCGGACATGGAACCCGACGAGCGGATGGAGCAGGCGGCCCGCAATCACAAACAGGTCTACATCATCTGGGGATTGAATAACCTGGAGCGGGACCTGGAGCGCATTGCCGAGCAGGTGAGGTTCAAACGGCCTCCCAAGCCCCAGCATTCGGAGAACGAGTGCCGCCGGGTTTTCGAACCGCAGTTCAGGGTTTTCAGCGCCAGTGGTCCGGCGGATGGAGACCGGCCGGTGCCGGAGACCCCACAGGCGTCGCCGCGAGAACTCCCGCAGGAACAGGAACTCACCGTGGGCTCCGCCACCTTCAATATCCGGCACGTTGGCACACTGATCCTGCGGCAGGTCCTCGTGAGACAGGACGACGAGGGCCTCCAGGATCCGGAGGCGTAACCAGGCCGTTGCGGCCGGGGACCTCTCAATACCCTGCTTGAGGTTCCCCGGCCCTTTGTCACCTGTCCCACGGTGGGGAAAGCCTGCGCCTTTGCATTGGACGGCCCATCCGGTTGACGATGCCCAGGCGGTCTTTTCTCTCCCGCATCCCCGGATATTTGAACCCTTTGTAAAATCAAGGAGAGCATGGAAAT
Organism: Dehalococcoidia bacterium; assembly: GCA_965219395.1. GTDB lineage: Bacteria > Chloroflexota > Dehalococcoidia > Lucifugimonadales > UBA3495 > VXOI01. Next base: position 729,884 of record CBDCNN010000002.1, on the reverse strand, counting down.
CACAACCCGCATCCTGCGCCTGCACCCGGAGCTGGACCACGCACAGCGCGAGGTGGTCAGTCATGTGGACGGCCCCCTGCTGGTCATCGCCGGCCCCGGCGCGGGCAAGACCCAGACAATCCAGCTCCGGGCCGTCAACCTGCTGCTCACCGGACAGGCTGTCCCGGGAGACCTGGTGCTCTGCACCTTCGGGCGGGACGCCGCCAGTCAGTTGCGGCAGCGTTTCATCCAATCCGCGCTGGCCTGTGGTGTACGGAATGATCTCTCCCGGGTCAGGATCAGCACCATCCACAGCCTTTGCCATCAGATACTCTCGCCACACGCTGGGCTGGTCGGCCTGAGCCACGGCTACAAACTCCTGGGTGAGCAGGAGCAGCGCCACCTGCTGCGCGAGGAATTCGATGCGCTATTCGGCCCGGACTGGGATATGCTCTCAAGGCGGGGCTGGCGAGATGCGGCGCACGCCGCCGATGAGGCCAGTCGTTATTTTGACCGTATCTGCGACGAGCGCATCGACCTGGACGACCTGAGCGCTTCGGCATGGCCCTTCGCCGCCGCTATGGGACGCTCGTGCCGACGCTACCGCCAGCTGCTGCAGGAGCGAAACTATGTGGATTTCGCACACCTCCAGGTATGGGCCGACCTGGTACTGCGGGACGGCGCCGTAGCCAAGAAAGCCAGCCGTTCCATCCGTCATCTGATGGTGGACGAGCTCCAGGATACCTCCCACATACAGATGTGCATTCTGAAGAGACTCTCCGAGGTTCACGGCAACATAGTCGCTGTGGGCGACGACGATCAGACCATTTACCCATTCAGGGGCGCCAATGTTGCCAACCTCCTGCAGTTCCCCCAGTGGTTTCCGGGCTGTCGCACGGTAGAACTTGCTATCAACTACCGCTCGCACCGGAGCATCGTGGCAACCTGCGGCGAGTGGATGAGCACCACCGCCGATTGGTCTACGGCGGACGCCATGGGGCGGCCGTTCCGCTTTGAGAACGCCATGGCGGCACACGCGCCGGACACGCATCACGACTACCCCGCAGTCATTTCCGTCCAAGGGTTGGAACCCAGCGACGAGAGCCGCCAGCTCGGAGAGTTGCTCCAGTTTCTGCGATCCAACGGGGTCATATCCAGTTACAACCAGGCAGCCGTGCTCCTGCACAGCGTGAAAGACGGCGTGAGCGGCCCCTACCTGGACGCCTTGGAGAGGGCTGGCATACCGGTCCGGTGCGAGCCCGCCGGCCACGACCATGTGGCTGCGGCCGACGAGGTGCTCGTTACCACCATCCACCAGGCGAAGGGCTTGCAGTGGGATGTGGTCGTGGTGGGCTCGCTGAACGAGCCGGACATGGAAACGGACCGGGTGGGCCGCAACCTGGCTGGGTATTGCACCGGGCACTCTTTTGAACCGGCTGATCGCATCGCAGGATTCGACCGGGCACGCCGGCACTACGTTGCATTCACCAGGGCTAGGCACCTGCTGGTGCTCACGACGACCGGCGAGCCACAGCCCAGGTTCAACCCGGTCTGGGAGGGCTCTGCCCGCTGGCCAAGCGTGGACCGTGAATCCTTGGCTCGGCAGAGGTTTGGGGTTGCCGGAACCGAGCCGGCACAGGTGGTGGTTGGAAAAAACCACTTGGACCGGTTGGTGGTCAGGCTGGGGAAACCGCGGCGTGCCGGTTAAAGCTGGCCCTGAACTGGATTGAAGAGCCTGACCGCCCTATTCCACGGTCCTCCATTACAGCCGCCCTGCACAGTAGCTATCGGATAGGAATATGGGGCAAACGCTGCAGGCGTCGCAAACTGCCGGTATTACAGCGTCGATTCCTCAATTGAGACAGCTGGCGCTCAGAATTTGCACCGAAAATCCCAAAGCTGCCCCGCGAGCTTGCTTGATGCTGGAGAACCGTCCTTAGTAGTCGCTTCTCGGTAGTCGCCGTTGTAATACTCGAGGACACCCCAGCTATCCCCCGGGCGTCTCAGACCCCGTCTCTGCAGGCGGCCTCACCTCCGGGACAAAAGCGAATTTTGCAAATCGGTCCTCCTCGGATTATGCAGTTGTCGGCGTTTGAAACAAGAGTCGAATTTTCTTCATATCCCTTTTTGGACTGCCCCAGATACAAACGTATCTAATTTGTTGATGAATCCGTGCATCAATATGCCAAAACCCATATTGAATTAGTAGCGACTTTGCGTTTGCAATAATGGAACTATCCGAACATGTCGATATTTCGTTTCGTATGGAATCACAGGAGGTCTTGGGAAAAATGCAAGAGAATATGGAACAACATGAGGACAGGTTGATCCGGCTGCCCGAGGTTTCCAGGCTCACCGGCCTCAGCAAGTCCACCATATATAGGATGCAAAGCGAGAACAGGTTCCCCCAGCGCGTCTACTGCAGCGAGCGAGGGGTCGCGTGGCACCTGAGGGAGATCATGGATTGGATCAGCGCCCGGGACTCCGTTGCGCCAGGGACGCTCAAATAACCGCTGACTGCAATGCCAGCTTCGCTGGTCACGTTTCAACTCACCGGCCCGTGCCTTCCATTAAAGCCCGGCGCCAGCCCAAAGGCTGCGGACCGGATGGCCTACCTGCTCTTGCCGTGTCACAAGGCAGGAACAGAGGTCCGGAGAAAGATGCACGTCGGCCAGGACAATGTTCCCTGCCAGGGGTGACATCTCGCGTCCGCTGATAACGGCGGCTACTTCAGGACCAGTGTTCCTTTCCATCAAGAAAGGAACACTGGAAATACGGCCGCGGAGTTGGCGAGGATCCTGTTGCATCTTGCCTGGGGGCAACTCCGGCAAGGGGTGACCGCTTGCCTCACCCCGAGTATGATCCTCAGCATCGCCCTTGAAAATACCCGCTCCAGAATGCCGCTCTCGTCGGTGCACCGGAGAAGCGTGATCAGGCGCTTACTGCCAGAGACCGAACGCGGGAGAATCTGCGTACCGGCCGGACCGGTAGCTCTGGGTGGCGTTCAAGTTGACGGCGGAGGAAATGTCGTATTCGTGGAACGAGAGACTCGATATGGTTGGGAATTCAACAGAGCGGCCCCGACACCGAACTGCCCCTCCCAGGACGGCCCAGAACGCACCCAAAAGTCCGCCCGTGTGTGTGGGAAAAATCTTTAATGGCCAGCATAAATGACCCATACTATAGTTGAATTAGTAAATGTTCGAATCCCGCCCTCTCCGCCATTTTACTTTGCCGCTACGGTCGATTCAGTCTCATCACCTGCGACTGCATCGCTACTACAACGGTACGCGCTTCTTGAGCTCTCCCGAAACACCCCGTGAAACTCCACTGTGTCCCGCTCATCTCTTGGGGAAAAGTGTGGGCGTGGGGAAAGTCAGGCGCACCCGGTAGAAACCATCAGCAATGCCGACGGCACCGGCACGCCGATGGCCTCTGCCTCCACGCTGCCCCTGGGGGCGTCAGATGCGAGAGCCAGCGGATCGTGGTAAACGGAAACCGCCGGGACATCGGTCTGGGCCCCTACCCTTTAGTCGGCTTGGCCAAAGCACGTGACCTTGCTGCGGACAACCGCGCCGCCGCCGTCGAGGGCCGGGACCCTATGGCCGAAAAGCAGGCCGCCAAGGAAGCCGCCCGCAACCCCACTGCGTCAGTCCCCATCTTCGCTGAAGCCGCCTCTCGCGTCATCGAGTTGCGCCGGCCCACGTGGTCCAACCCGAAGCACACCGCCCAGTGGCATAGGAGTTACGCAGTTGAGAGAGCTAAGGCTGGGGATGGGATAAGATAGAGGGAGTGAGGCGGAGGTGGGGGAGATGAACCCGGCCAAGTGTGATGCGGTGGACTACATTCAGTTCTTGGTGGCAGCCCAGAGGAGATTTACCTGCAGCGAAGCGGCGCGGTGTCAACCGGAATCACCGCAAGCTCCAGCCCATGACGCATTCACCCGTCTGCTGCGGAGACAGCCCCCCGGCACGGAGGCGCTGTGGCAGGAAACCCGGGGATTGGTGCGACGGGAGGAGGGGGTGCTGGTGCTGGACGACACCACCCTGGACAAGCCCTACGCCAAGCGGATGGAACTGGTGTCCCGGCATTGGAGCGGCAAGCATAAGCGAGTGGTATGGGGCATCAACCTGCTGACCTTGTTGTGGACTGACGGCAATGCGCTGATACCCTGCGATTTCCGGGTCTATGACCGTCCCCTGAGCGGTCTGACCAAGAACGGCCACTTCCGGCGGATGCTGGAGGTGGCGGAGGGGCGGGGCTTTCAGCCCCGTTGGGTGCTCTTCGACAGTTGGTATACCAGCTTGGAGAATTTGAAAGCCATCAGGGATAAGGGATGGTTCTGGCTGAGCCAATTGCGGTCCAACCGGCGGGTGAATCCCGAGGGAGCGGGGAACTTGCCCTTGGCCACCGTGGCGATACCCCAGGAAGGCCGGCAGGTGCATCTGCGAGGCTATGGATTTATCCGAGTGTTTCGGACGGTTTCCAAAGACGGGGACGTAGAACACTGGGCCACCAATGACCTGGAAATGACGGAGCAACAACGGGAAAGCATAGAAACGCGGATGAAAAGCCTTGGTTGAGAGGATGGCGCCAGGCAGAAAGGCCGGCGTCAGCAGCGCCAGCGTCCAAATCTGAGCGAGCCGGATTGTGCCGGAATTAGCTGCAGTACTGCCGGTGTCGGCGCAGGCGGCACGGTCGCCGATGGCAGCACCACCAATATCGCCCGTAAGACCGGCTTTTCGCGCCACCAGTGTCAGGTTGGCCACTGTGGCTGCCAGGTTGTGGCTGCCAGGTTGTGGCTGCCAGGTTGTGGCTGCCAGGTTGTGGCTGCCAGGTACAGTTGGAACCGCGTCTTTGCCCGCCCGAAGTAGCGGGCCTGGCGAATCCCCAGTTGTACCAGCCGGGCCAGCCGGTGCTCCACCACCACCCGCCACTTACGGTACCCGGCAAAGGCATCGCTCTGCTGTAGTGCGCGGGCCTGCTGCAACAGACCCTCCTGCGGGTGCAGTTGCACCGTTCGTCCCTTCCCGGACGACCCGGCCACGCACTGGGACCGCAGCGGGCATGCCCCGCAGACTGCCGCGTCGAACCGGAAACCCTGCAGCCGGTGAACTCGACCCGTGGGGCCGGTCCGGGTTCCATAGGGCCGGATGTTACGGGTAACCTGCCCTGCCGGACAGGTGCAGGTTCGCGCCGTCAGGTCAATGAGGAAATCCTCTTTCGGGAAGTGTTTCCGGTTGGGCCGTCCCGGCACCTGGGCAGTCAGGGTGCGTCCGGCGTCGGCGAAGGCCTGCCTGGTATCGCCGTCGCCGTAAGCGGCGTCGCCCAGCGTCTCCTCCACCGGCGCACCGGTGTTGGCCTCACTACGTTCCACCAGTTCCAGGGCCCCCAGGTTGTCCGGAGCGTTGCCCGGTAGCACCTCCACCTCAGTGATCAACTGGGTTCCTGTGTCCACCACGATCGCCGCCTTGTGCCCGTCGAAACGCCGACTGCTGCTCTTGTGGCCGTGGCGCATCTCCGGGTCGTGCACCGACATCATCCGGTCCCGGCTCACGCCGTCCCTGAGGCAGATACCATCGTCGGCGCGCTCCACGTCCTGGAGCAGCAACTGTCCCAGCAACTCCGCCGCCGCCGCGATGCCCTGCCGTTCAGGGCTGCCCTCCCCCAGAGCCTCCTGCGCCTGACGGGCCACCTCCAACAGGCGGTCCGCGTCAGCCACAATCGTGGCCAGCAACCCCGCCCTTGCCTTCTTGTTGGACCAGTCGATGGCCGACTCGCCCTTGATGCTGGAGCCCAAGTAACGCTTGTACCCCTGGGCCCCGGCCCAATCCCTCAAGGTGGTCTGCTCCACGGACGCCAAGGCTCTCATGAGTTTGATGATCCCGTCCGCCAGCAGGTTGTATGTGTCCCTCACCGCGCCCCGGCCCAGGATGTTGGTGGTGTCCAACGCCACCCGCATCCCGCGCTTTTTCAGGTAGCCTGACTCCCGGGCCAAGCGCAGGCTGGACTCGAATACCGTCCGCACCTTCTCGTGGAGAATCAGCTGGGCGCGGAACACCTGCAGCGTGCTCTTGGCGAAGGGACGGTCCTCAATCTCGATTCCCAGGGCCACTTTCCAGCGGATGTCGAAGTCGGCCCTGGCCTTGGCCTCGGCGTCGCTCACCTTGTCGTGGCTCTGCAGCAGCAGCGCCGTGGCCAGCAGGCTGGGCGGCACGCTGTCCCGTCCGTTGTCGGCGCAGTAGAACCCGGCGAAATCGCTGTCCCGGAACAACTGGCCCCGCAAAGAGGCCAACAGACCGTAGAAAGTGTCCTTGCCCACGTGGTCCAAGTACAACCGGTCCGCCTCCCACAGCCCCCTCTGATCCGACCGCTCTCCCAGCACTGCTATCCCTCGCTATGCTTGATGCCCCAAGTATACCTGCCCGCCAGCGCCATCCCACTTTCCGGCCAGATTTCTAGGGCAAAAATATACAGGGCAGGTCCATTCTTCGCTGCGGCCTGCTATGCGAATCTTTGCCTCGCCGACTCCCCACTGAACCTCCTCGCCATTGGGCAAAGCGATTCCAACGCGATCAATAGGGGCGATGTGGAGTTCCCTCAGAGTGGCCTCTGGCAGAGTCGTATGGGCACTGCCCGTATCGACCAGCACATCAGGAATCCGGATCATCTCGCCCCCGTCCCTGTGACCCACCTCAATGTCAATTTGCACCATTCCCATGGCGTCCTCATATCAATCCGCTACCAAGAAAGTGCGCGGCTGAGTCTTACCGTCTGTCAAACGCGGCGGTCTTCCATAATGAATCAATTGGCAAGGCGTTACCGCCCCTCCTTGATGAACTCCGACACCCGCTCGCCGATGGTCATGGTGGTGACGTTGGTGTTGGCCCTGATGCAGTTGGGCATGATGGAGGCGTCGACGACCCGGATGTTCTCCATGCCGTGGATGCGCCCGTACTGGTCGACCACGGCCATAGGGTCGTTCGCCAGCCCCATCTTGCAGGTACAAGAGATATGCTGGCCGGTGGTGGCCTCCCGCATCATGTAGACGTCGAGGGCCTCGTCGGTGGCCAGCTCCTCGTCCGTCGGCTCGATGCGCTCCTCTACGATGTCGCTGAACGACTCGTGCTCGCCCAGGCGAGCGCAGAGGCGGACGGCGTCGCGCAGGCGCCGACGGTCTTCCGCTTCCTCCATATAGTTGTAGTTGAGGAAGGGCTGTTCGTCGGGGTCGGTGGACTGCAGCCTGAGCTGGCCGGAACTCAGTTCCAGGTCCAGCACGCTTAGCATGCGGATGCCCACCGCATCCATGCGTTCGCCGCCCCGGTCCACTCGCTCGCTGGCATATGACTGCATGAAGACCATCATGTCGTTGCGCAGGTCCGATCCCTCGGCGGTCCAGCGCAGCGTCATCTGCACCCGGGGGGCGAAACCGTCCAGCGGGTACTCGGGCCTGGTGCGGAAGGTGGTGTAGACCATGGGATGGTCTCGCAGGTTCTGTCCCACACCGGGCAGGTCGTGTACCACCGGTACGCCCATCTCATTCAGGTGGTTCGCCGGGCCAACACCAGACAGCAGCAGGATGTGGGGCGAGCCGATGGCGCCGGAGGAAAGGACTATCTGCTCCCCTTCGACGGTGAACCGTTCGCCTCCACTCTCCACCTCGACACCGACGGCCTTCTTGCCCTCGAAGATGACCCGTCGAGTGGTGCAGTTGGCGCGGATGGTCAGGTTTAGCCGGTGGCGGGCCGGATCGAGGTATCCCAGAGCAGTGCTCCAACGGATGCCGTTAGGGTTGTTGAAGGGCACGGGGCCGACGCCGCTGGCCTCTGGGTGGTTGTGGTCTGGGGTGTCGGCAAAACCCTCGTCGCGACAGGCCTGGTAGAAGGCGGCCTGGTCGGGCAGCAGTTCCTCGCGCTTGAAACGCCGGGCGATGATGGGCCCGTCGGAGTTGTGGAAGTCATCACCGGGGAAGTCGGTGTCGGTCTCGATGCGCCGCAGAAAGGGGAGCAGCTTGATGAAGCTCCACTCGTCGTTGCCCATCTCGGCCCAAGAGTCGTAGTCCTGCGGCACGCCGCGGAGGAACACCTGGCCGTTGATGGCGCTGGAGCCGCCGGTGACCCTGCCCCGGGGTACCATCATGGGTGGGGCGGTGTCGGTGGGCTTGCCCCAGAACTGCCAGTTGTGGTCGCTGGTCATGACGTCGGTGGCGGTGGCGTAACCGAACTTGACCTCGTCGGGCAGCCGCTCGAAGTCGGGGTAGTCCTCGCCTGCCTCAAGCAGCAGCACCGACACAGAGGGGTCCTCGCTGAGCCGTGAGGCCATGATCGACCCGGCCGATCCGGCGCCCACCACGATGTAGTCGTATTTCATAGCCGTTCTCCTTGGATCCACCAAATTTGCCGCGATGATACGGCGGGGGTGTTGGGGCGTCAACCGCGCGGGAACCGTGCCGTCCTACCCGCCACCCACTCCGTCATCCCCTCGAAAGCGAGGACACACTCCCTCATCCATCGCAGTCGTCACCGCTCTGGCACGTCTGTATCGACGCCGTTGTCTTGATGCGAGGTTTGAATTGACAAGCTAATTTACGGCTTCGCAATCCCCAGTTCCAGCCCGCCCAAATAAGCGGAAATGGCAAGACACGAGCGTAAAATCGAATTCCCCACGCCTCCAGCGGGAACAACCCGTGGCAGCGTAACTGACACTCGCTCGCAATGAGACCGGGGCCTCTCCCTACCGAGTAGCCGCTGTCCATAAAGCACAACTTTCGTACCCAGCGCAGAGAAAAATCCCGCATTTGGTCTCAGGCCCGTCGTTCGAGTTCAGCAGCAACCGTCAAATGCAACACACTGCATAACCCCCGCCCCACCGTCGTCGCTGCGGATACGGCAGTATTCACCCTTCTGCATGGCCTGATGCTCCAGCGCCTATCCCCGCGAAAGCCATAAACCCCGCGCGTCCGCCACGGATCCCCATAGCCATCTTGCTGAGGGCCGGAAACGTGACTCGTTCATCCCCATTCAAAACCCTGGACCCCAGTATCCCTTTGTTGACACGTCCGAAATGACTACATATAATTACGTTGAACATTCATTTCCGCACCATACCTCCCCGCGCCGCCCTTGCAGTTCCACCCTTTTGTAATCGCACCCCCCCAATGGCGGCGTTCGTTTTGATCAGCACTTCCACAACCATAGCTGCGCGGATAAATGCCAACTAAGTTCATCTTCGTAACCGGCGGCGTCGTTAGCTCACTCGGCAAGGGCATCTGTGTCGCTTCCGTCGGCCGCATCCTGAAAAGCCGTGGCCTTGACGTTTCGGTGCTAAAGCTCGACCCCTATCTGAATGTCGACCCAGGCACCATGTCGCCTTACCAGCACGGCGAGGTATTCGTCACCAACGATGGCGGTGAGACCGACCTCGACCTCGGCCACTACGAGCGCTTTATCGACCTGGAGCTTACACGCAGCTCGAACCTTACCGCTGGCGATATCTACATGAACCTCATCGCCAAGGAACGTCGCGGCGACTTCCTCGGCGGGACTATTCAGTCCGTGCCACACGTGACCAACGACATAAAGGACCGGATTCTCCGGCTCGCTGACGAGTCCCGGGCGGAGGTGATTGTCGTCGAAGTCGGCGGCACCGTCGGAGACATCGAGGGCCTGCCCTTCCTGGAAGCCATCCGGCAGATGCGCAACCAGGTCGGCAGGGACAATGTCTACTACATCCACCTCACCCTCCTCCCCTACCTCTCCGCAGCCCAGGAACTCAAGACCAAACCCACCCAGCACAGCGTCAAGGAACTCCGTGCCATCGGCATCCAGCCCGACGCCATCATCTGCCGCAGCGACCACCCGGTTCCTCCCGGTATCTGCGAGAAGATCTCTTCCTTCTGCGACGTTCCCAGCAACGCTGTCATCCCCCTCGAGACCGTGCAGAACGTCTACAGCGTGCCCCTCGTGCTGGAGGAGGCCGGGCTGGGCGACATCATACTGGAGTCCCTGGGACTGCGCGGCTACGCCGACGGACTCGATGAATGGCGCAATATGGTGGAGCAGATGGACCGGACCAAGGACCCCCTCCCCATTGCCCTCGTGGGCAAATACGTTGAGTATCCCGACTCCTACCTCTCAGTCCGTGAGGCCCTGCGCCATGCTGGCCTCTCGCACACTCGCGACGTGAAACTCCAATGGGTCCATTCCGAAGACATTGAAAAGTACGGCCCCGACGACCTGCTCCGCAGTGCCTCCGGCATCGTCGTCCCCGGCGGCTTCGGCACCCGCGGCGTTGAGGGCATGGTCGACGCAGTTCGCTACGCCCGCGAGCACAACGTGCCTTATCTCGGTCTCTGTCTAGGTCTGCAGGTCATGGTCATCGACTGGGCCCGCAGCGTCCTCGGTCTCGAAGACGCCAACTCCGAGGAACTGCAGCCAGACACCCGGCACCCCGTCGTTCACATCATGGCCGACCAGGAGGGCATCACGGCCAAGGGGGGCACTATGCGGCTCGGCAGCTACCCCTGCCGCCCCCAGGAGCGCACCCTGACCCATGAGGCCTACGGCGATCGCGAGGTCCAGGAGCGTCACCGCCACCGGTTCGAGCTCAACAACGCCTACCGCGAGCGCATGGAGGAATCCGGCCTCATCGCCGCAGGCCTCTCCCCCGACGGCAAGCTTGTGGAGGCCGGAGAGGTGCGTGATCACCCGTTCATGGTTGGTGTGCAGTACCACCCCGAGTTCAAGTCGCGGCCCAACCGACCCCATCCACTCTTTGTGCGATTCATCGGTGAGGCCACCAAGACCATGCGCGAGGGCAGCCAACCCCCGCTCCCGCTGGACTGAACGTAACAAACCTTCTAGGACGTGAACGCTGGATAGTCCGATCCATCAGCCCGGAAATGCTGGGGCCAACCCACCCGACCATCAAAACCGCCTCTCCAGAGGGGAGAGGAGTGGGGTGAGGGGAATATGAAGCTCTTTATCGACACCGCCAACATCGAAGAAATCCGCGACGGCGCCCGCCTCGGCGTCATCAGCGGCGTCACCACCAACCCGTCTCTCGCCGCCAGCGCAGGCATCGGCAACCGCGAGGCCTACCGGTCGGCCGTCGCCGAGATAGCCGATCTGGTCGATGGCCCCATCTCCGTAGAGGTGGTGTCTACCGACACCCAGGGCATGGTGGACGAAGGACGCGACATCGCCAACTGGATCCCAAATCCCTGGGTCAAGATCCCCAGCACCATCGAGGGCATCGAGGCCATCGCCGCCCTCAGCGCGGAGGGCATTCACGTCAACCAGACCCTCTGCTTCTCCCTCAACCAGGCCATTCTCGGCGCCCAGGCCGGCGCCACTGTTGTCAGCCCCTTCATCGGTCGTCTCGACGACATCGGCCACGATGGCATCGGCCTGATCCGCGACATCGCCACCCTGTTCCGGGAGGGTGACATCGAGACCCAGGTTATGGCCGCCAGCGTTCGCCACCCCCTCCACTGTATCCAGGCGGCCTCGGCAGGTGCCCACATCGCGACCATCCCCTATAAGACCCTCATCCAGATGGCCCAGCACCCTCTCACCGACGCCGGTCTCGCGCGATTCATCGCCGACTGGCAGAAGGCGGGTCAGGGTTAGCCCCGGCCAAGTAGGAATATGGAAGAAGAACACACCCCAGCCAATACCCTCCCCGAACCCGAATATGAGACTCCGGCCCCTGAGACACGGAAACCGGCCCCACGAGGTCGTGGCCGCCCGGCCCGCACTGCCTCGAATGGAGATGGCCCCGGCCAGCCGCCACCATTATCCAACGCAGAAATCAGCGTGCCGACGCCGCGGGTCTCCATGGACGTTGTTGAGCTCGGCTCCAAGTCCAAGGAAGAGCTGCTCGCCCAGGCACATTCCATAGGCCTCGGCGACGGCCATAACCTGGCCAACCTCCACCGCGAGGACATCCTCGGCCGGCTGTTCCAGATCGCCTCTGCCCAGCAGTCCCTCATCGCCACCGGCATCCTTGAAATCATGGATGAGGGCTACGGCTTTTTGCGTCAGATCGCCTCCCACCGCGCCAACGATGTCTACATTTCCCAGTCGCAGATTCGCCGCTTCGGCCTCCGCACCGGCGATACCGTTACCGGTCAGGTCCGCCCCCCCAAGGAGGGCGAGCGTTACTTCGGCCTCGTTCGCGTCGAACGGATCAACGGCTTCGAGACTGACAATGTACATGGCCGCAACCGCCCCGTCTTCGAGCAACTGACCCCCGTGTTTCCAGAGAGCCAGGTCGTGCTGGAAACCACCTCGAACGAGCTCTCCACCCGCATGGTCGATCTATTCGCGCCTATTGGTCTTGGCCAGCGCGGCCTCATTGTCTCTCCGCCCAAGGCCGGCAAGACCACAATGCTCAAGCAGATCGCCCATGGCGTCGTTACCAACTGCCCCGAGGCTCTCCTCATGGTCGCCCTGATCGGCGAACGCCCCGAGGAAGTCACGGACATGCGACGCTCCGTCAAGGGCGATGTCTTCGCCTCCACATTCGATGAGAATGTGGAGGAGCAGTGCCGCGTCGCTGAACTCTGCCTCGACCGCGCCAAGCGGCTGGTCGAGCTGGGCAAGGACGTAGTCATCCTCCTGGACTCCATTACCCGTCTCACCCGGGCCTACAACCTCGCCGTGCCCACCAGCGGCCGCACTCTTTCCGGCGGCATCGACCCCATCGCTCTATATCCGCCCAAGAAGTTCTTCGGCGGCGCCCGCAATATCGAAGAGGGCGGCTCCCTTACCATCATCGCCACCTGCATCGTAGACACCGGCTCGAGGATGGACGAGGTCATTTACGAGGAGTTCAAAGGCACTGGAAACATGGAGCTCCACCTTGACCGCCGCCTGGCTGAGCGGCGCTACTTCCCGGCCATCGATATCGTCCGCTCCGGCACTCGCCGCGAGGAGCTCCTGTATCCCGATGAGACTCTCCGCCAAGTCGTACTCCTGCGCCGCATGATCGGCATGCTCAGCGACAACGGGAACGGCAACGCAACCGAGCGCGTCCTCGACCGCCTTTCCAAGACCGCCAACAACCGCGAGTTCCTGAGCACCCTTACCACCGCCGGCGCCACCTGACCCTCGCCGCTGGCGGTGAGCCCGTCAGTTCACCAACCACGAAACTCAAAGGGGCGCATTTTCGTGCGCCCCTTGCTTTCTATCTCAGAACCCCAGGGGTGGCCCCAACCGCCACCGTCAAGTGCCTGCCACGGCAACTAGCGGGGCCGGATGGCCTCCTCCAGCGCGGTCCAGGGGAGGAGCGCACACTTGATGCGGACCGGGTATTCCCGTACCACTCCCAACGCTCCAAGTTCACCCAGTTCCGGGGGCGCCTCCGAACTGGCCACTCCAGCCCGGTCTCGCAGGAACGCCTTGAAGCGTCCCGACAGTTCGGCCATCTCAGCCACCGTCCGGCCCTTGACGGCCTCGGACATCATCGAAGCGGACGCCTGGATGATGGAACAACCCTCGCTGTTGGCGAAGACGCCATCGACGGCGCCGCTGTCGTTGAGCAGCAGATGGAGGTCTATCAGGTCGCCACAGAAAGGATTCAGCTCGTAGGCCTTTAGGGAGGACGCGGGAAGCGGAGCACGGTTTCGCGGAGTGCGATAGTGGTCCATGATCATTTGCCCGTAGAGTCCATCAAAGGCCGGGCCAGACATCTGGGTCATAAGGCTCGCGGAACCGGTCTTGGCTGAGGATCGCCTTTCGCGGTCAAGTGCCCCGGGTTCTCCTTCTACTCCGTGGTCACCATTTCGGCCTCGCCCTTTAGGGCGGAGCGCATGGTGTGCCAGGCCAGTATGGCGCACTTGATCCGGGTGGGGTACTCGTTGATTCCCGCCAGCGTTTCCAGGTCGCCCAGGGTGTCGTAGTCCGGCTCCTCGTTGGGGTGAGTGATCATGCTGTGAAAGGCCTCGAAGATCACTTGGGCCTCATCCAGGCTCCGGCCCTTGATGCTCTGCGTCATCATGGACGCCGAGGCCCGTGAGATGGCACAGCCGACACCCTGAAATCCCACATCCTCAACTACGTCGTCAATCACTTTGAGATACAGCGTGATCTGGTCTCCGCAGAGGGGGTTATAGCCCTCGGCGGTGGAGCTGGCGTCCGCAACCCTCCGGAAGTTGCGGGGCTTGTTGTTATGCTCCAGCAGGATTTCTTGGTAAAGGTCACTGAGTCCCGACATTAACTGAACACCTCGATCACCCGGTCGATGGCCCTGACAAGGGCATCTATGTCTTCCCTAGTATTGTACATGGCCATGGAAGCGCGGACGGTGGCGGGAATCTGGAATCGCTGCATCACGGGCTGGGCGCAATGGTGTCCGGTCCGGACGGCGACACCCTCGGCGTCTAGAATGGTGCCGATGTCGTGGGGATGGACGTTGTCCAGCACAAAGGACAGGATGCCCGCTTTGTGCGGCGCTGTGCCGATTATGCGCAGCCCACCGATTTGCTCGAGAGCCTTCGTGCCGTAGTCCAGCAGCTCGTCCTCGTGGGCGGCGAAGGACTCGTAGCCGACGGACTGCACGTAGTCGATGGCCGCGCCCAGGCCAATCGCCCCGGCGATGTTGGGCGTGCCGGCCTCGAACTTGTAGGGCAGGTCGTTGTAAATCGTCTTTTCAAAGGTGACGGACTTGATCATGTCGCCGCCGCCCTGGACCGGAGGCATGTCCTCCAGCAGTTCGGCCTTGCCGTATAGAACGCCGATGCCCGTGGGGCCGAAGATCTTGTGGCCGGAGAAGACGTAGAAATCGCAGTCCAGCTTTTGGACATCGACTGCCATGTGGGGGACGGCTTGGGCGCCATCGAGCATGACCGGCACTCCCCGGTGATGGGCCAAGCTGATAATTTGCTCGACGGGCAGTATAGTGCCGAGGGCGTTGGAGACGTGGGTGATGGAGACGAGCTTGGTGCGAGGCGAGAGCATCTGCTCGTACTCGTCCATCAGCAGCTCGCCCGACTCGTCGATAGGGACGACGCTGAGCACGACGCCCTTTTCCTCGCGGAGCATCTGCCAGGGCACAATGTTGGAGTGGTGCTCCATGTTGGAGACGATCACCTCGTCGCCGGGGCCGAGGCTCTGTTTCCCAAAGGACTGCGCAACGATGTTCAGGCTGTCGGTGGTGCCACGGGTGAATATGATCTCGTGGTCGTCGGCGGCGTTGAGCAGTCGCTTGACCTTGGCGCGGGCGCCCTCATAATCGTCGGTCGCGTTCTGGCTCAGCGTGTGAACGCCACGATGAACATTGGCGTTTTCGGTGCTGTAATAGCGGACAAGCTCGTCGATAACAGCCTGCGGTTTCTGGGACGTCGCACCGTTGTCCAAGTAGACCAGCGGCTTGCCGTTGACCTGCTGCCGCAGGACCGGGAAGTCGGCCCTTACTCTTTTCGCATCGAAACCGGAGGGCATTTACAAACTCCCTGACCTTTCCCGACGTGGGAAAGGACGGCTACTGGGCTCCGAAGATTACCGGCAGGTTCCTGAGTGCAATTGAACTGTTGAATATGGACTCCAGGTGGCCGCGCAGCGTTTCTGGCCGGACTTTGTCGATTATCTCGCTGGCGAAGGCCAGTACCAGCATGCGGCTGGCGGTCTCGAGATCCAGGCCGCGACTGCGCAGGTAGAAGAGCGTCTGGGCGTCGATCTGCCCGGCGGTGGCGCCATGGGCACACTGCACGTCGTCGGCGTAGATCATCAGGCTGGGTTTGCTGTCGACCTCGGCAGCCTCGGAGAGGAGCAGGTTCTTGTCGGTCTGCCGGGCGTCGCTCTTCTGGGCGTTTCGGCGCACCATCACCTCGCCGCCGAATACGGCGCGGGAGTTACCGTCAAGGATGCCCTTGTAGTTGAGCCGGCTGGTGCAGTGCGGCTGGGCGTGATCGATACTGATCAGGTTGTCGATGTGCTGTCCCTGGCCGGTGTAATACAGGCCGTTGAGCGAACAGTAGGCGCCAGGGCCATCAAACGTGACAGCGAAATCGTTGCGGGCAAGAGCGGTGCCCACCGCGAAGGACGCAGAACTGAAGCGGCTGTCGCGCTGCTGGGTGACCCGGGTGGTGCCGACGTGGAAAGCGGCCGGGCTCTCGTCCAGCAGGCGGTAATGATCGACCTGCGCCCCCTCGCCAACAACGATTTCGGTGACAGCGTTGGTGAAATAGCGCGGCCCCTTCTGTCCGGTGTATGTCTCGATGACAGTGATGTTGGCATTCCGTCCGGCGATGATGAGCGTGCGCGGGTGGCGGGCGTACTGCTGTTCGCCGCCCAAGTCCGGCAGGCCGCCGTGATTGACACAGACGGCGACCGGTTCGCCGGACCCATCGGGGACTCTAACCACGGCAACGTCGCGCAGAAACGCGGTGTTCAGGGCGGTAAAGCCGTCGTTATCCATGGGAACGATGCTGCCGAGGTGGCGGCGTATCTCCGCATCTCCGTCGTTTAACGCCGAGCTCGCAGAGACAGACGAGAATCCGAAATCTAGCTCTGCAGTCTCTTCGCGCTCCGAATTAATAAAAGGATAGGCGAATCCGACCCGTGAGATGGGGGCGACAGCCGTGTACTTCCAGCGCTCGTTGCCGCGACGGGCTGTGGGGAAGCCCAACTCACTGAACCGCTCCCAGCCAGCGGCGCGCAGGTCGGCCAGCCACGTCGGCCCCGCGCTGTCGGCAGCGAGGGCCAAGTGGTCTTCGTGGTATCTGTGATTACTGACGGTTCTGGTGGTCATTGCATAATGTACAAAGGGATGAATCTTGTGGACTACCGTTTAAGTTGTCTTCGCGTTCGATATTCTCAGGTCTGGTTAACTGACCAAAATCAGCGCAAACGGGTCGACGGGAGTCGTCGCAGCGTCTGATTCCTGGGGTCTACCTCAATGCCGACAGATTCGAGAGCCGTCACTCCAAGCAAAGGTTCAGCATCGTTATCTCCGAATACGATGGTGCCCCACGTTACATCTCCCATAAACTCTATTTGACCACCCGCTACGCCCAACCTGACCTCGCTTCCATCGGCCAGCCCGTATATTCTTTGCCCCAATGGAAACAGGTCGATCGACTCCAAGTGATGCCGAGGAGCGACACAATCAATTGCCCCCGTGTCGACCAGGAAGAGGCCGTCCCAGGCCCTTTCCGGGTCCGCGGGGTTCCTTATGGCGACAGTAACGTGGGTAACTCCCATGGGTCGAGACTCTCCAAAGGAATAGCTCTAGCTAGTTGCCCGACTCGACTTCCTCGCGGATCCAGTCGTAGCCCTTCTCCTCTAGTTCCAGGGCCAGTTCGGGGCCGCCGGAACGGACTATGCGGCCGTCGATGAGGACGTGGACCCTGTCGGGGCGTACGTAGTCGAGCATGCGCTGGTAATGGGTCACGAGAACCATGGCGTTGTCGTCGGAGCGCAGGTTGTTGACGCCGTCGGAGACGATGCGCAGCGCGTCGATGTCAAGGCCGGAGTCGGTCTCATCCAGCAGCGCCAGGCGAGGCTCGAGAACTGCCATCTGCAGGATCTCGTTGCGCTTTTTCTCTCCCCCCGAGAAGCCCTCGTTGACCGCGCGCCGGACGAGCTCGGGGTCGATCTCGACCTGCTTGACCTTGGCGTCGAGGAGCCTCTGGAACTCGCGAGCCGACATCTCCTCCTCGCCGTTGTGCTGTCGCCTGGCGTCAACCCCGGCCTTCAGGAACTGCCAAGCCCGGACTCCGGGGAGTTCGACGGGGTACTGAAAGGCGAGGAAAACACCCATGCGGGCGCGGATCTCGGGTTCCAGCGACAGCAGGTCCTCGCCATCGTAGATGGCCTCGCCGCCGGTTACGGTGTAGTCGGCCGACCGGCCAGGACGTTGGCGAAGGTGCTCTTGCCGGAGCCGTTGGGACCCATGATGGCGTGCACTTCACCAGGGTAGACCTCCAGGTCAACACCATTCAAAATCTCGAGGTCGCTGACCGAGGCGCAAAGCCCGCGGACTGAGAGCAGTGGCTGCTTGATGGTCATTGTCGCATCCGGTTTTGGTCTAGGATGTCCATTGAAGCGTCGAGCAGACGGTTGAAAACTTCGGGCTTGAGCCGAGCGACGGCCCTATCTATTATCCGTCCATTGCCGGTGAACAACTTGTTGGGCCGATAGTAGCTTACCGTGTTTAGAGCACCATCGGTGAGACTGGCATTAGTCAATTCGATGGCAAGGTCATCAACTTCACGGTTAGTTGTTATTTGTCCTAGAACCCAGTCATTCAGACCTGCATTCGCCAGTACGAGCACTGGACGATTGGTCCATCTGGTCAAATCAGAATATGGAAAGCGAGCTATAGCGACGGTAGATGCTTCAAGTGAGAAGCCCAAAACTCATCCTCTTCCATTTCCGATCTCAGCCTTTCCTCCGAGTAGGCTGTGGCGCCGCTGGACACCATGAGCGCAATCAGCGATTCCTTGTCCATCAATGTGACTAGGACGTGGGTGCCTTCCTTTATTTTTATCGGTTCCAAGAGGCGAATAGTTCCCTCGTCATCGACGATGGCCCTGTAGGTGCTCAACATAGCTGCTTACCCTCACCCAAACCCCGCCCAAAGGGAGAGGGGTCTTTTCCGCGTGTGATGTGATTCCGCGCTACCCCACAGCGCCTTCGAGGCTCACCTTCAGGAGCTGGGAGGCCTCCATGGCGAACTCGAAGGGGAGCTCCTGGAAGATGCCGCGGCAGAAGCCGTTGACGATCATGAAGTGGGCGTCCTCAACGGACATGCCGCGCTGCTGGCAGTAGAAGAGCTGGTCGTCGCTGACCTTGGAGGTGGACGCCTCGTGCTCGAGCTGGGCCGTGGGGTTCTTGACTTCGATGTATGGGACGGTGTGGGCGCCGCACTGGTCGCCGATGAGCAGGGAGTCGCACTGGGTGAAATTCTTGGCGCCGTCGGCAGTGGGCATCATCTTGACCAGACCCCGGTAGGTGGCGTTGCCTTTTCCGGCGGAGATGCCCTTGGCGACGATGGTGCTCTTGGTGTTCTTGCCCTGGTGGATCATCTTGGTGCCGGTGTCGGCCTGCTGGTAGCGGTTGACCAAGGCCACCGAGTAGAACTCGCCGGTGGAGTTGTCGCCCTGCAGGATCACGCTGGGGTACTTCCAGGTAATGGCCGAGCCGGTCTCCACCTGGGTCCAGGAGATTTTGGAGTTGCGCCCGCTGGCGAGGCCGCGCTTGGTTACGAAATTGTAGACTCCGCCATTGCCGTCCTTGTCGCCAGGGAACCAGTTCTGGAGGGTTGAGTACTTGATCTCCGCGTCGTCGAGGGCCACCAGTTCCACAACTGCGGCGTGAAGCTGGTGGACCTTGCGGGCCGGGGCGGTGCAGCCCTCGAGGTAGCTGACGTAGGCACCCTCCTCACAGACGATGAGCGTGCGTTCGAACTGGCCGGAGTCGGCCTGGTTGATGCGGAAGTAGGTCATCAGCTCCATGGGGCAGCGCACGCCCTTGGGGATGTAGGCGAAGGAGCCGTCGCTGAACACCGCCGAGTTGAGGGTGGCGAAAAAGTTGTCGGTGTAGGGCACCACGGAGCCCAGATACCTCTGCACCAGCTCGGGGTGATTCTTCACCGCCTCGCTCATGGAGCAGAAGATTACCCCTGCCTTTTCCAAAGTGTCCTGATAGGTGGTGGCAACCGACACGCTGTCGAGCACCGCGTCCACGGCCACTCCTGCGAGGCGCTCGCGCTCCTGGAGGGGGATGCCCAGCTTGTCGAAGGCCTCAAGGATCTCAGGGTCCACTTCGTCGAGACTCTTGGGCGCGTCCTTATTGGACGGAGCGGCGTAGTAATAGATGTCCTGGTAATCAATGGGGGCGTGATGGATGTTGGCCCAGGCCGGCTCCTCGTACTTGAGCCGCTCCCAGTGCCTGAACGCCTTGAGCCGCCACTCCAGCAGCCACTCAGGCTCTTCCTTCTTGGCCGATATGAGACGAACGACGTCCTCGCTGAGCCCCTTGGGGGCCAGATCGGAGTCTATGTCGATCGTGAACCCCCACTTGTAGTCGGAGTCCAGCTCGGTGGAGGTTGTATCGCGGGAAATGACCCTGGGCGTGGTCATCGGCTGCTCCTTTCAAGAAGGCGGGGATTTGGCGCACGGGAGCGGTCCCATGCGGCAGTAGTCAAAAACGTCGGCTGCCGCGCATGTGGCAACCAGCGGGAAGGCTAACATTGTTGATCATCTTAGTCAACAATTATGCTAGCACCGGTGGGAGGGGGTGTCAACGAGATTCGTAGTTGAAGAATAAGGGCGCTGAAATGCGCCCCCTCAGTGTCCGGCAGCTTCAGGGCGAGCACGATTAGCCCTACACTTTTAGCGTGTCCCTTATCAAAGGAATCGAGACCAGCGATTGACCTGCCGGAATTATAATGTCCTCTGGACGGCTGGGGGGGATTAGTTCATCCATGTCGGCTTCGGTCTCAACGGCGTAATCCAGCAAGGCTTCCTTGGCGTGTTCCAAGGATTCCTCAATCGTTTTCCCCATAGCAACGATGCCGGGCAGGTCCGGGAAGGTAACCCCGTAGGCGCCATCTTCCCCGTCAATTATTGCAGGATAATCCGGCATGGTTACGTCCTCCTAATCTTCCCATCCCGCTTTGGTTGCTATGGAGCGGGCGACATTGTCGGATACAACTCGATGACGCGGTAGGGAAATGATACCTCTAATGTCAGGATGCCGGTAGATGTCATGGGCTGAACCGTGGCGAGCGAGATACCAACTCTCCCGCTCCAACCTGCGCCTGATGCGTCCGGTGTTGGTTTCCATGGCGAAATATGCTAACACACGGTACCCCCGAATCCTTTCGCCTTACGGGTGTAGTGGGGCCCAAGTTTAAACACTGCCCGGATTCTTTCAGGGAGTGAATGGCGATGAGCGAGACCCTCTTCCGCCGGTGCTAGTCGGCGCTAACGCACCCGGCGACGCTGGCGGTCCGGCTGGTCAACGACCTGGTCATCAAGGCGCTGTCAAGACTGGAACGAATTCCATTTGGAAGGCCAAGCTTGGAGAACCGTTTCTTCAGTTTCCAATCAACTCGGTCCCGAATGTCCTCAATACGGCGAAGGCTCCTTCGGCAGTTTCAGACCCATAGCCTTGAGGCGATTCCGGGACTTGTGGTCTCTGTTGTCCTGCTCGGTATGGTCGCATGTTCTACCACTCACGGTATTACGAGAGTAGGGAATTCGGACCAAGAAGTAGTGGTGGAGGCGCTCAGTGTCTCAGATGGCCAACGCTAGGGAACTCGAGGAGAGTACGCCTATTTTGCCAGCAGGGACGGTGGCCTTTCATGGAGACCGAGACTAGGCACTGCGGAAGTTCAATGGAGTGAAGGTCCTGTTGATACACCAGTAGGAACCTACCGAATTGAAGGCCCCGACATTGTATTTACCAGACCGGACGGTCAATCGGAAACAGTTTACTCGACGGCTCACTGGAACACATCGAGCAACCGCTGGTACCAGGCGGAGCGGACCCGGAGGTTGAATGATCGAGTGCTGGCAACGAGGCCGACAAGCATCACCTACGATCCCAATAGTGGGAACCTAATTGCGGGATTGGGGATTCAGGGAGTAATCGTCGGCGTGCCCAATGGGCAATGGATGCCTGTTGCCGTAGAGCAATACTCCCCAATCTACTTCTCACGCGAACTGAAACTGAAGGAATTACTGAAGCAATCTGCCTTTTGGATAACGGTCTTCGTTTTTCCCGTTTCCATGATCTCGCTGGCCTTCTTCTTCAGGGACTTGCTTCGTAAATCTGAGGCCAACATCCCCTTAGACGCTGAGGCAGTCTTGGTGGTGGACGAGACTGGCTTTCTCAAGAAGGGGGACAAGTCGGTTGGGGGTGCAGCGGCAGTACAGCGGCACAGCGGGTCGGCGAGAACTGTCAGGTTGGGGTATTCCTGGCCTATGCCAGCGACAAGGGAAGGACCCTGCTGGACTGAGGAAGCCAAAGGTCATCCTCTTTCTTGGCATCACTATTTTTGTTCTCAGCGTTTCCATTTATGTAACTCTTGGTCTTGCGGCGGCGTTGGTGGTGTTCGTCCTACCGACAGTTATTGCAACCAACTTCTTCTTTAGAATGGCATTTCGACCGAGAGATCAAAAACGAGGATGCCTGGTCATGTTTTTTTCCGTGCCTTGCACAGCTCTTGCCATCCTGATAACGGCCAGCTTCCTCGTAGATTTTGGAAGGGCTGATGCCGGTACAGGGCCACTTAGCGTAATTCTTCATGTGCCGTTTGCATTTGTCTCCGTAATTGCGGCCATATCCGGCTCTACAATCGCATGGCGAAGCCAATGGAAAATCAGGTGGCAGGTCATACTAGCAAGTTACGCAACTATGGGGGCATTCGTTGCTATCCTATTCAGGGTCTTTTAATTGTCGCTCAGAGCGAAGCGAAGGGCCTCCCTTGTTTAGGTGGGATTCTTCGCTACGCTCAGAATGACAGGACTGGCGGCTATCAATTGTGCCTTCTGGACGGACAATTAAAAGACCCTACTATCCTATTCCTCGGGTGGGTGCAGTCAGATGTATCCGTGCTATGGCCGCAATTGGCGTCCTTCATCCTGTGCCTGGCTGCCGTCATCGTTATCTGCCGGTCCTTTCGAATTGCGCCCTCTTCCTCCCAGGAAAGCGAGGCGCCGACTGTGGCAGGTTGACCGTCCTCGCCCGTCGTGGCTATCATCCGAACTAACGAGATGGAAACGTAGGAGCTCGCCATGACCGAGCCACTGACCTTTGGCGACTGCCACACGCACCTTGACCAGTATGACGAGGCGGAACTGCCCGGCATATTGGAGCGAGCGGCCGAGGCAGGAGTAACGTCGGTGATCCTGGCCGGGACTACGCTGGAATCGACGCGGGCCTGCATCGGGCTGGCGGAGCGGTTCGACGCGTTCTATGCCGGGGTCGGGATTCACCCCTGCAACGCGTGGGAGCGGGTGGACGACGCCATGTACGCCGAACTGGAGCGCATGGCGCAGTTGCCCAAGGTCGTGTGCATCAGCGAGGTTGGGCTGGATTACTTACCTGACTCGCCGGATCACGCGGTGCAGGACCAAGTGTTCCGGGCCCATATCCGCATGGCGAAGAGCCTGGGAATGCCGATCATCTTTCACTCGCGGGAGGCGCACTCCGCCTGCTTCAACGTGCTGCGGGAGGAACAGGCGGGCGACGTTGGTGGCGCGATGCACTACTTCCAGGCCGACGAAGCCACGGCGCGGGAAGCCATCGACTGCGGCTTCTACATCTCCCTGGCGCGTCCGCTGACCCGGCTGCCGGAGGTGCAGGAAGCGGCGCGGGCCATCCCGTTGGAGAACATTGTGCTGGAGACGGACGCCTTTCCGCAGCCGTTCAAGAAGTACCGCCACAACTGGACTGAGCCAAGACACGTGGCAGAGGTCGCCCGGTGCCTGGCCGAGGTCAAGGGCGTTCCAATTGAAGAGGTGGCCAAGGTGACCACGGCCAACCTCAGGAAGATGCTGAACCGGAGAGAGACGTTCATATGACGACCGAACACGCACACCCGGAAGCCCTGGATCAGATCGTCCCGCAGAGCCTGAATGACTACTTGGAAGTGATGACCAAGGCCGTGTTCCAGAGCGGGCTGTCGTGGTCGGTGGTTACCAACAAGTGGCCCGGGTTTCAGGCGGGATTCCAAGGCTTTGATGTAGCTGCGATGGCTGCCATGGGCGAACCGGAGATCGATGAGCTGGCCGCCGACACGGCCATCGTGCGGAACCGCCGCAAGATCGCGGCCACGGTGCACAACGCGCAGCGGCTCATCGAGCTTGACGAGGAGTACGACGGCATTCGAAACTACCTGCGCTCCCACCCGGACTTCTACGCCGCGCTCAAGGACGTGCGCAAGCAGTTCAAGTTCATGGGCGACACCGGCACCTACTTCTGGTTCTACGTGCTGGGCGAGGATGTGCCCGACTACTCGGAGTTCTGCAGCCGCGGCAAGTAAACGCTCCGGGCAGGCTGTGGTACCATTCCATCACTCGCACCAGGGCGATCCGCGCCTTGGCGAGGCGGTTCAGAGGAGATGGTCATGACTACTCCCGACAAGTGCCAGATGGCCCTCAAGGAATGGGCCATTACCTGCGAGGCCATCGGCCGGGGCGAGCAGGTCCTGCTGCTGCGCAAGGGCGGCATCCACGAGGACGGCAAGGACTTCCGGGTGGTACACCGCGAGTTCCTGCTGTATCCGACCTACGAGCACCAGAAGGCCGAACTGCTCACGACGGAGCACCAGCCAGCCTTGGAGGCGCTCCTTGAGCGACCCCGCGACGACAAGCAGATCACCTTCACGCACTTCGCCAGGTCAGAGGAGGTGCTGGAGGTCGAGGACCAAGGCAAGGTGGACGACCTGGCACCGCACTACATCTGGACCACCGGCTACGCCCAGTCGCGTCTCCGCTGGAAGCCGATGCTGCCGCTGTCGGTGATGCTGCTGCGTGCCTACCGGCTGGAGGCGCCGGTGACGGTGCCGTGGATCCCGGAGTACAGCGGCTGCACGTCGTGGGTCGAGGTCCTGACCGACGTGCCGCTGGGCCGCCTCGAACCGGTGCTCACCGACACCCAGTTCCAGGCGCAGGTGGACGCCATCAAGGGCAGCCTCGGCCTCGCCGTGGCAGCCAGCTAGCCCGGCCGGGTTATGACGACGACCAGCCTGGTGTCCCTGCTCGAGGAGATGAGCCGCGAGCGCGGCCTGCTGTCCGGCGGCGAGCCGCTGACGGCAGAGCGGGCCTTCGCCCTGGTGCGCGACATGCCCTACCGCCGGGCGTCCTCGCGGCGGCCCGAGGCCATCGTCGAGGAGTGGCAGGGTACCTGCTCGGGCAAGCACTACCTGCTGGCCGACATCTTCCGCGAGCTCGGCCTGGAGACCCGCGTGTTCATGGCCACCCACCGGTTCACGGCGGAGAACACCGGCCACTTCCCGGCGGAGCTCCGGGAGCTGGTGGCCCACGGGCCCGTGCCCGACGTCCACACCTACCTCAGCGTCAGCACCCCCGCCGGCTGGACGCTGGTGGACGCCACCTGGCCCAGCAGCGCCGGCCCGCTGGGGATGCCCGTCAACCACCACTTCCGCCCCGGCGCCGACATGGCCCTGGCCTGCGATCCCATCGAGTCGCTGCCGGTGCCCGCCGGGCAGGACCCCCAGCAGTTCAAGGAGCAGGTGATTGCCCGGTTCTGCGGCCAGAGCAGCCAGACGAGGGACGATTTCATCGAGGGCCTCGGCCGCTGGCTGGGCGACTCGACTTAAACTCCCGATCCAGGGTAACGCGGCATGACAACACAAGCGCAGACAGACGAGCGAGCATTGGGCCGGCTGGAGGCCAACGTCGAGAACCTCCAGACCAGCGTGGCCGACCTGAGGCTGGAAATACAACAGATCAGGCTGGAATTGCAGCAGATCAACGCTCGCATCGATCAGACCAACGCACGGATCGACCAGACCAACGGCAAGATCGACAAGCTGTTCTACGCCACCATCGGCATCGGGGGCGGGGTCATCGCCGCCCTCATCGCCATGATCGTGCGGGCCGGATGATGGCTTGACCCTCTGGATTCCCGCCTGCGCGGGAATGACGGCCAGGGGTCAGTGGCCTGGTCCGGGACTGGTACTTAAAACATAAGGAAGCAGGCGTTATGAGATTCAGACAGTTGCCGCGCACCGATCTGGTCCTGTCCGAGGTGGGCTTCGGCGTCTGGACCGTCGCCACCAACTGGTGGGGGCGGCTGGAGGACGCCGAGCGCGCCGCCCTGCTGGAAAACGCGGTGGAGCTCGGCATCAACTTCTTCGACACCGCCGACACCTACGGCGACGGGTTCGGCGAGGAGATCCTGGCCAGCGTCCTCGGCCACCGGCGCAACGACCTGGTCATCGCCACCAAGTTCGGCTACGACATCTACGACCCGACTCCCCGCGACGGCCACCGCGAGCGCCCCCAGAAGTTCGACCGCGAGTTCGTCAAGTTCGCCTGCGAGCAGAGCCTCCGCCGCCTCGACACCGACTACATCGACCTCTACCAGGTCCACAACCCCCGCGTCGGTGCCCTGGAGCGCGACGAGCTCTTCGAGACCCTCGAGCAGCTCCAGTTCGAGGGCAAGATCCGCCACTTCGGCGTCGCCCTCGGCCCCGACATCGGCTGGTTCGAGGAGGGCGAGATGGCCATGCGCCAGCGCCAGGTCGACAGCCTCCAGATCATCTACAGCATCCTCGAGATGGAGCCCGCCATCGACTTTTTCCCCATCGCCGAGGAGTGCCAGGTCGGCCTGCTCTCCCGCGTCCCCCACGCCTCCAACACCCTCACCGGCGAGTTCACCGAGGTCCCCGCCTTCGACGAGAACGACCACCGCGCCTTCCGCCGCGCCGAGTGGATGCGCGAGGCCCTCGCCAAGGTCGAGCGCGTCCGGTTCCTGGCCCAGGAGGACTCCCGCACCATGGCCCAGTCCGCCCTCCAGTTCGTCCTCAGGAAGCCCCAGATCGTCTCCGTGCTGCCCAATTTCACCTCCCTCGACGAGCTCCGCGAGTACACCGCCGCCGTCGAGACGCCGCCCATCACCGACGAGGAGCAGGCCTACCTCGACGAGCTCTGGCAGAACAAGTTCTACCTCGAGGACATCGAGCCAGCCTTCCGGGAGATCTAGGGTCGTCTGCTTTCCCGGGGGTTCTGGATTCCCGCCTGCGCGGGAATGACGGGGGGGTTCTGCTTTCCGGGAGGTTCTGGATTCCCGCCCCCTTTCCGTCATTCCCGCCCTATCCGTCATTCCCGCGCAGGCGGGAATCCAGACGGCGGGATTTTTGTGTATTTCCGAGCATTTCCGAGCGTTTCCGTTCATTGCGCTGGCTCTTCCCGGGGGTTCTGGATTCCCGCCCTTTCCGTCATTCCCGCCCCCTTTCCGTCATTCCCGCGCAGGCGGGAATCCAGAGGGCGGGATTTTTCCGAGCATTTCCGAGCGTTTCCGTTCATTGCGCCGGCTCTCCCCGGGGGTTCTGGATTCCCGCCTGCGCGGGAATGACGGGTGGGCGCCGGTAGTAACGGGGGCACGCGGGAATCCAGAGGGGGGGATTTTTGTGAGTTTTTCCGAGCGTTTCCGTTCATTGCGCTGGCTCTCCCCGGGGGTTCTGGATTCCCGCCTGCGCGGGAATGACGGGTGGGCGCCGGTAGTAACGGGGGCACGCGGGAATCCAGAGGGGGGGATTTTTGTGAGTTTTTCCGAGCGTTTCCGTTCATTGCGCTGGCTCTCCCCGGGGGTTCTGGATTCCCGCCTGCGCGGGAATGACGGGTGGGCGCCGGTAGTAACGGGGGCACGCGGGAGTGACGGGGGCACGCGGGAGTGACGGGGGCACGCGGGAATGACGGGGGCGGCGGGAATGACGGGGGGGGCGGGAATCCAGAGGCCGGGGACTCAGGCCAGCTGGTCGTACAGGTCGGCCCATTGCGGATTGGATTCTTCGATCAGCCGGAGCTTCCAGGGCCGGTTCCATTTTTTCAGTGCTTTCTCCCGGTTAATGGCAGTTTCCATGCTGTCGTGGACTTCGTACCAGACCAGCCTGTGGGCCCCGTACTTCCGGGTAAAGCCCTGGCAGAAGCCCTCCCTGTGTTGCCATACACGCTGGACCAGGTCAGAGGTCACGCCCACGTAGAGCGTGCCGTTCCGCTGGCTGGCCAGTATGTATACGCAGGGAATCTTGGTTTGCATTGCGCTGGCTCTCCCTCCGTCATTCCCGCGCAGGCGGGAATCCAGAGGGCGGCAAATTTTCTGTATATCCGCTCATTTCCGCTCATTTCCGAGCGTTTCCGTTCATTGCGCTGGCTCCCTCTCGAGGGGTTCTGGATTCCCGCCTGCGCGGGAATGACGGGGGGGGGGTTCTGGATTCCCGCCTGCGCGGGAATGACGGGGGGGGGGTTCTGGATTCCCGCCTGCGCGCGAATGACCGGGGGGTTCTGGATTCCCGCCTGCGCGGGAATGACGGGGGGGTTCTGGATTCCCGCCTGCGCGGGAATGACGGGGGGGTTCTGGATTCCCGCCTGCGCGGGAATGACCGGGGGGGTTCTGGATTCCCGCCGCCCTTTGCGTCATTCCCGCCACACCCGTCATTCCCGCCACACCCGTCGTGCCCGCGCAGGCGGGAATCCAGAGGCGATGGCTCCAGGTGATAGAACAAGCGTACTGCACAATTGCGACGCTGGCTAGGGGAGCGAGACGGGGGTTCTGGGTTCCCGCCCCCACCCGTCATTCCCGCCCACCCGTCATTCCCGCCCCCACCCGTCATTCCCGCGCAGGCGGGAATCCAGAAGGGCACCCCACCGCCAAATCCTGTCCATCCATGTCAATTCTCAAACAAATATCGAAAATCAGCAAAAGCCGTGAGTAAAGTATTGACTGGCCGTAACGGGCAAGTAATACTGCTATGGCTATTATTACCTCCGGATAGGTGAAAACCGCCGGTGGCGTCCGGCTATCCATAGTTCGCGAGGAGGACGGGCCCATGTGAAAAGGGCTCCCGCCAAGGGCGGGACCGCCAATTCGGCTTTCAACCCTCATTCCCGCGGGGCGGGAATCCGGCCCCGCAGGGAGCGGAAACAACGGTCCCTTAACAACTCCGAGAGGCTGACCCAGGACCAGCGGTAATGAGGGTCCAAGTGGCCCCGCCGCCGCAGCGGACTGGTGCAAGGCCAATCGCAAACCCCCGCACAGGAGCGGGACGCCAGGCGCGGCGGTTATGAGGGCCCATGAGGCCCCGCCTCCGCCGCAGCCCGGCACCTTAACATCATCCCGATTCTGTCGGGAACGCACCCCGATGATCTCGGGGGCGAACCAGGCCCCAGGGAACAGGGGACCCAAGTGGCCCCACCTCCACGAAAGGCCTGACAAAAGGAGAATAAAGGAACATGAATTCAATAACAGGCAAATCCACCGGGATTGCCCTTCTACTGGCGGCAGGCCTCCTCGCCGCCCTCTTCGCCATGGGCGTCTTCTCCTCCACCGGCGTGAGCGCTGCTGTAGTAGATGATGAGGCCGGCGATTCCACGGTCGAATTGAGCACCCCGGACCCTGAGGCCGATGTCGTAATAACCATTACGTTCAGAGTTGATGACGATATCAACGTCGCCAATGAAAACGTCAGAATTACGATTCCAGTCGGTGATGTTGACAGCCAATTCTCGCTACAGACTGGAAAGACCGTTCCCGACGTATCGGTCACGCAGCGAACTTTGCCGGTCGGAAAAGCCACTGTATCGGCTAGTAGCCCTGGTGTGATCATAATAGGCCCCAGCGACGACCCGCTCAAGAATATCGAGGGGCAGACCAATCGGGAAGTTACAGTGACCGTAACTGGTCTAAAAAACCCCGTAACCCCAGGCTCCTATAGTATCGTAATTGCTGAGCAAGAGGGCACACCTGCCTACATAGACCTCTCTAACCAGCCGGCAGCTGTCGCTATCTTCGAGGCCATCAGTGTAGATTTGGTTAAAGTAGCACCAGACAACCCTGGAGCTACACTCGTAACCATGACCATCGAATTCACACCAAGCGAAGCAACGGCGACCACAATCACACTACCTGCAGATTACGATCTGGTTGCGACTGATGAAACATCGGTCAGAGATGGGTTTGCTCTTATGTTGGCTGTTGGTACTACGGCAGCTGCCGCATTAACACCAACAGCTGCCACTGATAAAGCATCTGCACCTGTTACGGTGGGTGACACCATAACAATCGGCGGAGGCGCTCTCACGGCAGACACAAAGCATGTATTAACCATAGGGCCTGCCGCGGATGTTCCTGATGCTACCCCGCCGACAATCCGTACTGGCTTCATCAACCCGAAGGATGCCGGCAATTTCAAAGTGATATTCTCAGTATCAGGTAGAGCCGGCACAATCGAAGGCACATTCGCCACTACGGCTATTGTCCTCCCTCCTGCGGTGAAGTTGAGTTCAAAGACGGCCGGGGCCGCGGTGCAGATTACCATCAACTCCAACGCGGGCACGACCATCACCAGCGCCACGGATATCACCGTCGACTTGAAGAAGTTCGGCGTGCCGGCCACCATCCCGGAAAGCGCTGTCAACATCAATGACGCAAACAGTCTGGGGTATGGCACGGACAGCACGGGGAAACCCGTCAGGGGTTACAGCGGAGAGCCGAATTCGGTAACCGTCGACGGGACCAAGATCACGATGGCTCTGTACAGCCGGTTCCCTGGGCAGGAAGCTGACGCAGGGAACATCATAGGCATGTACACCATCACCTTCAAGCAGTCGGCAGGCATCACCAACCCGATCACGGGAACCGGGCGTGCCACAGTCGTGATCAAGGATGCCGACGACATCGACCATACAGATGATAGAGTCGTCATCAATAGCAAGGTGTCGCTCAGCAAGAGTGCGGGCCCCCGCGGCACGGCAGTGACCGTCTCCGCCGTAGGCCTCCTCGGAGGCGGTGCCACGGTCTACTTGGTTCAGGGTGAATGTCCCGACCAGGGTAAAGACCCGGAGCTGGTAGCAGCTGAGGCAGACAACACCGACTGTACCGAGGAAGACGATATCAGCCTGGGCACCGGCACCGCCTCCGGCGGCAAGATCTCGGTTGACATCGACACCTCGTCCTCCGATTTCGTGACCGGCAACGAACCGTACGACAAGCTCGGAAACAATATCTGGGCAGATTGGGACGGTAGTTCCGGTAGTTCCCTTGCCGGAGGCACCTTCCGCCATGGGGATCGCAGGCCACTGACGGAACCCTATGTGCCCTCGGACTCGCAGCGCGGGCGAAACCAGATCACCACGGTCGACGGTTCTGGCAGGACCGCCAACGTGTCCGCCCACTTCACCATCACGCCGACGATTGTGCCGGAGGATGAGGGCGTGCAGCAGGGCGATGAGCTCACCATCCTCGTGGAAGACTGGTACTACGGAGACATCGCAGACGCGACGATCACTATTGGTGCCGAATCGGCCGAGGATAACGCAGGGGTCGAGATCGGAGCGTTCGAAGTTGACGTAGACCGCGACACCGGGGATGGCGAGTTCAAGATCATAGTGCCCAACTCTGCCCGCCTGGGCGACCAGGAACTGAAGGTCACTGGTGATACCAGGGACCACCAGGGCACTCTGTCGTTCCTCTTCACCGACGCAGCCAGGGGCAGGGTAGTCATCGCGGCACTGGACATCGAGTTGGAGCCCGCCACCGTAGTCCTGGGTCAGCAGTTCACGGTCAACATCAGCGGGTTCATCGACGAACCTCGAGGGTCTGGTGACGGTGATCAAGATATTGTAGAGGTCGAAGTCGGTGACCTCCCGATGGAAAAGACCACCGGCGGCGAAAGGATCGGCGCGCTGACCATCGACACCAACGGCGACTTCACCAACACGTTCCAGGTGGACGCGACGAACGCGAACGCCGCCAAGCTGAAGCCGGGGACCTACCGGGTCCGGGTGAAGGACTGGAGCGGCCGGGTGGCCATCGGACATATCACCTACCCCGAACCCGAGATTCTGGTTGACCCGCCGGTGAGCCGGCGCGGCACCCAGGTTACCCTCACCGGAAAGAACTTCCCGGCCGGTCGCGTCGTGCATGTCTAC
The DNA here is from genome assembly GCA_965219395.1 of Dehalococcoidia bacterium. Taxonomy (GTDB): domain Bacteria; phylum Chloroflexota; class Dehalococcoidia; order Lucifugimonadales; family UBA3495; genus VXOI01. The sequence continues at coordinate 698,275 of CBDCNN010000002.1, read as the reverse complement.
TACGACGATGACGATGACGAAGAGAACCTGCTGGGCGCCGTCCTGGCCGATTCGTCGGGCAAACTCCGGATGAACTTTACCGTTCCCAGCAATGCTGAGATCGGCGACGAGCAGGACATCATCGCGAAGTCCCAGGCTAACGTGTTCCATTACAAGGCCAAGGCGACCCATGCCCTGCCGGAGCAGGAACTCATCGTAACCCCACAGGCGGTCTCGGCAGGCGGACGCGTCAGGATCGAGGGCCATAACATGCCCCTCTTCACCCTGGTGCACATCGATATCGCCAACATCAACCTGTCCGGCCAGGGCGTGGAGACGGACGGCCTCGGCTCTTTCGTGATCGAGAATGTCTTGATACCGCAGCTCAAGCCCGGCAGCCACACTGTCGAGGCCCTAGTAGTGCAGACCCAGGGCGAGTGACAACCTGGCGAGGGTGCGCGAGGTGATCCAGATCGTGGACATCGTCACCCGCGACTCGGAGGAGGCCTTCGAGGCCCTCATCGAGAACGGAACGCTGACCCGCGTATGGAACCTGGACCGGCAGACCCAGACTTGGTCGTTCTTCGACCCGGCCCCTGAGTTCGCCGACTTCAACACCCTGAACCAGGTCTCCAGCGGGCAGATCGTGACCATCATCATGAATGCTCAGGACACCTTCCAGGGAACCACCCTGTTCGTCGGCTCTAACCCGATATCCATCGAGTAAGGCCGCGACTCAGCAGCAAGGTCTAACCAGGGAACCCAGCGGAAGCCGTCCCGGTCCCCGGGGCGGCTTCCCACCAGCGCACGGGGCGGGGCCCCGTCCCGCCACGGGCGCAGACCAATACCGTGAATCAATGGATTAACGGGAGGAAGGAATGACCATAACCAGAATACTGGCCCTGCTGAGCGTCGTGGCTCTGCTGGCCTCGCTGCCGGTGACGGTGGCACTGGGCCAGGGCGGCGGAGGCGACGCGCCCCCGATCCCGCCCTTCCAAGTGGTCGGCAACGCCACCATCGACGGCGAGCCCGCCATGGACGGCACCATGGTCGTCGCCATGATCGACGGCGAGAAGGCCGGCACCGGCTCGGTGATGGACGGCAAGTTCAGCGTCGATGTCATGGGCGAAATGGGCGCCATGATCATGTTCGAGTTCATGACCGGCGAGGGCGACGAGGCCATGATGTACAAGGTCATGTCGGAGCCCGGCGAGGTCATGGTCGGCATGGCCGGCGTGCCCAAGATCGCCAGCCTCATGGCCCAGGGCGACGGCATGATGATGATGCCGAAGCCGGATGAGCCAGCCAAGCCGACGGCGATGCCCGTAAGGCCGGTTGTGCCGGTCAAGACCGTCGAGCAGATCGTCGACGCGGCGATCGCCGCGGCCATGATGGAGGCGATGGCCATGATGCCGGAGCCCAAGGCTGGCCCGCCGGGCCGCGCCGGACGCAACGGCAAGGACGGCGCTGACGGCGCTGACGGCGCCAAGGGCGACGCCGGCGCTCGCGGTGCCGCCGGTTCCGGCGGATCGGCCGGCGCTGACGGGTCCGACGGCCAGGACGGGTCCGACGGCTCCAAGGGCGACGCTGGCCCCGCCGGTCCTGCCGGACCTCCGGGCGACGCCGGTTCCGCCGGCCCCCAGGGCGAGGGCGGCGGAGGCGGAATCCTCGCCATCATCGCGCTGGTCATCGCCATCGTCGGCGTGCTCGCCGCAGGCGGCGCCTTCATAGCAGGACGCCAGAGCAGCTAACCGCACCGACCCAGGCAACCAGAACCACGCAACCCCCAGGGGCGCTCCAACCAGGAGCGCCCCTCCCCTTTCCCCCAGCCACCGTCATTCCCGCCTCCACCGTCATTCCCGCCTCCACCGTCATTCCCGCCTCCACCGTCATTCCCGCCTCCACCGTCATTCCCGCCCCCACCGTCATTCCCGCGCAGGCGGGAATCCAGCCCCCCAATTGTGTCTGAATCAGAATTCACAGAATTAGAGGATGGGCAGGATTGGGTGATGGCCAGCAGACGAGGCCGGTGGCGAGGGCTTCTGGATTCCCGCCTGCGCGGGAATGACGGGGCGGTGAGCCCCTGGCTCCGCTGGTGGTGAGCCTGTCGAACCGCCTCCACCGTCATTCCCGCCCCCACCGTCATTCCCGCCTCCACCGTCATTCCCGCCCCCACCGTCATTCCCGCGCAGGCGGGAATCCAGCCCCCCATCCGTTGGTGGTGAGCCTGTCGAACCACCCCCGAAATCAGGGAAATCCCAGGATCAAACAAATCACGGTTCAGACACCCCTCTAACTAGTTTGAAATAATATTGAAATATTTATTAAAATAAGCCAACATAAAGGCTGTAGCAGAATCGGGCACGATGAGCGGAGGTGCGGACGTGAGGTCGAAATGGGCGGTGTGGCCGCTGGCGTTGGTGGCGGCGATGTTGATGCTGGCGATGGCGACCACCGCCGTGTCGGCGCAGGGGGAGGACAAGCGCCCCTCCCAGCCGCTGCTCCAGGACTACTATTCGGGCACGGTGAAGCTGCTGGGGGCGTGGGCGCCGATGGGGACGGCGGTGGTGGCGTGCGTGGACGCGTGCGAGACGTACCAGACGAAGCCGGTGTCGGTGGAGCTCAACGGCCGGTTCACCGGGATAGTGCTGGCCCCGACGGACCGCCGCATGATCGGCCGGGACGTTACCTTCCACCTGATCAACAGCTTCGGGAGCATCCAGGCCGACCAGACCTTTGAGTTCTTCGGCGTCTACGACCTCTACACGGCGGGGCTGACGTTCTCGGACCCGCTGCCGGTGCAGCAGCCGACGCCCGAGCCGACCGCTACGCCCGAGCCTACCCCGGCGCCCGAGCCAACGGCCACCCCAGAGCCGACCGCCACCCCAGAGCCGACGGCCACCCCCGAACCAACGCCCACCCCCGAACCGACGCCAGTGCCGCAGCCCACGCCGACGGCGATCCTCCCCGTCGCCGGCGACACCGTGGTCACCCGCATCCCGCCGCTGGCCATCGTCGGCGGTGCCGCGCTGGCCGTGGCCGGCCTGCTGCTGCTCTACGCCGCCGCCCGCCGGGCCCGCAACAGCAGCCTCTTCCGCCGCAACTGACCCGGACCGGCACCCCGGAAACGCAGAGAGGGCGCAGGGACCGGAACCCTGCGCCCCCGGTGTCTCTGCCGTCCGGAGCGGCGGCTACCCCGCCGGCCGGGGCGCCATCAGGGTGACCCGCAGATCGGCGGGCAGGTTGCCCTCCGTAACCACCAGGCGGGGCTGCGGCTGCGTCTCGTCCTCCAGCCCCAGCCGCCGCAGGAACGGCTCCACGCCGTCCAGCGCGACGCCCTCCTGGCCGTGGCCGAAGTGCATCGGCACAACGACTCTAGGGTCGAGGTCCTGGATCGTCTGGAGCGCCTGGTCCAGCGTCAGCGTGCAGTGCCCGCCCGCCGGTACCAGCGCCACGTCGACGGGCTTCAGCTCCTCCAGCTGCCGGGTGGTCAGCGTCCGGGACAGGTCTCCGAGGTGGCAGACGCTGATGCCGTCCATCTCGATGGTGTAGGCCACGTTGCGGTGCTCGTGGGGCACACCCTCCGGCAGCGGCGTCATCACGCCCCGGACCATCACGTGGTTGAACTCGTACTCGCCGGGCGAACGGAACACCCGGGGCTCACCCCCCACCGTGTCGTCTGCCGAGTGGTTCGGATGCGTGTTGCTCACGGTCACGATGGCAGCCGCCCGCCCGTCCAACCGCAGCCCCAGCGACTCCGGATACGGATCGGTCACGACCACCATGCCCTGCGAGTGCAGGCGGAACGATGCGTGCCCCAGCCAGACCATGTCCATGCCGCGCCTCCCTTCTGTCTCTACAGCCAGCGTTCGCGGTAGGAGCCGCGACCGCCATAGTCGTCATCGTCGCCCCGCAGCCAGATGGCCAGGCTCCAGGCCGCAGGCACCAGCATGGCCGCCACGCACAGCTTGATCAGGTCACCGGCGATGAACGGGTACAGTCCCCAGGCCAGAGTCTTGCCGTCGGGCGCGAACAGCGACAGCTGGATCAGGCCGGGCACGTACACCAGCGCGGTGCCTGCCAGCAGCACCGGCAGGATCCAGACGGTATTGCCCACGCCCCGCTCGCCCAGGAACCCGACCAGCCACGCGCCGCCACGTATCCGATGATGTATCCGCCGGAGGCCATCTGCCAGAAGAACCCTGAGCTGCCGGAGCTGAACCCGAGCCCATAGTCGCCAGCCGTAGCCTGCCACAGGTAGCCGTCCGACGCGCCAACGTATACCGGCAGGAACATTCCAATCAGCAGGTACAGGGTCAGCGAGGATGCTCCCCGCCAGCTGCCGAGAGCCGCGCCGGTGACGAGCACCGCAAAAGTCTGTCCGGTTACCGGCACCGGCGTAAAAGGCAGATGGACGGATAATCGGGCCAAGAGGACCACAAAGAGAGTGAAGCCAACAATGAGGAGCGCGTCCCTGGCCACTCGCGCCCGAAACTCCTCGACAGGGAGCACCACATCCGCCAAGGCCGTTACGCTGGTCTGGTAATACACAGCACACCCACCCGAGAAGCTGACGGCCTTCCACAAATAGTGGCCGTCACACGAGTATAAAACTAGTCAAAAGGCCGGTCAACGAAATTCGCCGTTCCTGACGCCTTTAGAAACTATCTCAAAACGGCTCAGTTCGATTACCGAGGGACGGCCAGCGGCCTTATTCTCTGGATTCCCGCTTCCGCGGGAATGACGATTACCGGGGGGTGCAATGTTTTGAGATCGTTTCTTAGCCATGCGTCGGCCCCAAATCCTGCAAGCACAAGCTTATCGGCCGTATGCAAAACGGACCAGGGGTTCCCGTACCTGACGCTACTTCCATACAAGCTGCCCGGTATCGTTGGCCCGTTGTCCATGCGATCCCGCGGACAGCCTCAATCCCATCGGAGGCCCGTTCCTGAAGTCTTGATGGAAATCCCACTCATCCCGCGCTCTGAAAGGCCGTACTTACACGTCTCCAAACGCCCGGGTACCTCTTTGCTTGAACCGACAGAGCAGGCACCATAATACGGGTTAGCACTTTACGCCGAAGGCTTAGCATTGGAAGTGATGATTGCCGCATCAGCCAGCATATTTAGCATGGCTGTTGTACCAGTCATCGTCCGGAATTACAAAGCTTAAAAGACCCGAACCAAAACGCACCCAGTTGATCAGGGCCATAACTCCAGTGAATCTTTTCTTTCCCGGACAGTTCATGAACAATCCCACAGGTAAAGTCAGCACTGCTCCGGTAGCCGTCCGTATTGCCGTGCCAGCCCTAACGTATAGATATATCCCGGATTCAAGGGGCGATCGAACGGGACACCAGCCCCCGATAGTGCCTCTTACGGACTTGTTGAACATTGAGAATGGAAGTCGCAATTCGAATTCTTATAGGGGTCCATGTCCTCGCCGGGATTAAGGTGTATAACCAGTTTGACACTCCTGCGAACGCTGTGCCAATTTCGAGAAAAGGCCTGCCGGTGCCGGCCCGGTACTGCCCGCATTGGGGGCACCTCCGATGATATCCCACCGCGCATCAACCATCCTCAATCTGCCGGTAGACGGATACGTCCAGACTGCCACCCCGGTGGCATCGGATGGAATCGCCCGCAGCCCGACCCTTCGCGTAAGCCCGGCGACGTTTCGCAGCGCCATGTCCCAGTTCACCGAGGCGGGCTATATTGCGCCCCCACGCCTCCGCTGGAGGTGTCCCCTCTGACCTGGGATATCGCCACTACGTCGAAACGCTGTAAAAGCCTCCAGAACTGCCTGGCCGTCTGCGCAGGCGGGTCGACCACTGGCTGGACCAAGCGGAGCCAGACGCCGGCGGCTGGGCCCGACGCTACGCCGCTGCCCTTTCGCAGGTGACAGCTAATCTGGCCATAGTTACCGAGCCACGCTCAACTTCTCCACGCCTGAAGCGCCTCCAACTGGTGTTTCTCCAGGAAACCGTGGCACTCTTGGTGATAGTGCTGGGAGAAGCAGGAGCTGCTTAAACGAATTCTGCCGCTGGAAGACTCAATGACCCAGCACCAGCTGGACAGGGCCGCAGAAAGGCTAACCAATTCACTGGCAGGGCTAAACTATCAACAGATCGAATCCACGCACCTTGGTTTGGACGAGCTTGAACAGTGCGTGTTGCTGAACTCGTTGGAATTGATGCAGGAGACCGAAAAGGCCGAACTGCCTGAGCACCATGTTGAGGGCTTGGGCCGTCTGCTCAATCAGCCCGAGTTTGCCGCAGGGTAGCGGGCCCGGCTATTGATTCAGCTAATGGAGGAACGGGTGATGCTGGAGCGCATTGTCGCCACTGCACGCGAGTCCGGATCCCGCGTGATCATCGGTGCCGAAAACCACGATGAATCCCTGCGGCCATTCGCGGTCATTGTATGCCGCTACGGCCGCCCCGGCGGTGTAGGAGGCTCAATTTGTGTAGTGGGCCCAACCAGAATGAGCTACCAAGTGGCCATCGCTGGCCCTCGCCATCTCTCGGCACTTATGAATCGCATGGTACGAACGCTGGAGACTGGTCAGGTCGCCGAAAAGTAACGCTGCGTTGTCTCGATGCAAGTGGAAGTTACTCTGGGGTTGCAGACCACAGAGGGGGCTTTCAACCATACATATCAATATCAGGAAACTGTTTTGTTCTTCCGGCATAAGATGGCCGCAAAGGGAAAACGGCTTTCCCGTGTCCACGACCCTCGCTTCCCCACTTTCTGTTCCACATTTATTCCCCGACACTCTTCGTGAAACGGCAATTCCTACAGCCACCCACATCTCTTTCACTCGTTTTCGAACCTGATCGGATTCTCCCATTCCGCCTGAACTCAAGAATGTGGTACCTAGGACTGCGGCAACGCAACCCCTCGGTTCCTGGAACCAGGGTCATTCGATTATTGCGGTCAACGTGATGATTTGGGTTTTTGCCGGTAAATGGTAGCGGGTAGCAGTCTGGTTGAAGCAGTGAGGTTTGTGGGGTGGCGTATGACTGAGAGGGGTTCGAACCATGCAGTTGCGACTTTGCTGGAGGTGCTGGATGCTCTGCCTGACCCTCGCAGCGTCCATGGGAGGAGGCACCCGCTGGGAGCCATACCGGGGCTGGCGGTATGCGCCATGCTGTGCGGTATGCGCCATGCTGTGCGGTGCCCGCAGTCTCTACGCCATCAGCCAATGGGGCCGGGACCAGGGGCTGGAGGTTTCTCAGACACTGGGGTTCACCCGGAACCCCACTCCCTGCGTCTCCACCCTGCAACAGGTGTTCAGCCGGTGTTCAGCCGGTGTTCAGCCGGTGTTCAGCCGACCGGGATGCTTTCAAATCCGCCTTGGGCAGTGGCTGAAGTACCAGGGGCTGGAGGAGGGAGAGGCGTTGGCCATAGACGGCAAGCGGTTGCGGGGAATCCACGGGGAGCAACTGCCCGGAATGCATCTGGTGGCAGCCTACGCCCATCAGCCGGGTATTTTGGTGGGGCAGCAGGCGGTGAGGGCCAAGAGGAATGAACTGGATGCCGTGCCGGGACTACTGGAGCAACTGGAGTTGCGGGGCCGGGTGGTAACCGCCGCCGCCCAGTTCACCCAGAGGAGGGTCTGCCAGCATATCGTGTCCCAGGGGGCACTATTTCTTTGCCATAAAGGACAATCAGCCTGCCTTGAGGCAGGACATCGCCGGTATCTGGTCCGATATCCGGGAGGATGAAACGCCGCCGCAGGCGGTCCAGACCGATCGGCACGGGAGCCGGGTGGCAGGCTACAGCAACTGGCCACATCTGGCGCAGGTATGCCGTTTGGAACGCATCACCCACAGGAAGGGAGAGACCCGCCGGGAAACGTCTTACGCCGTAACCAGTCTGCCGGAGGAGGCCGCCCGCCGGACTGCTGAAACTGTGGCGGGGCCAATGGGGGATAGTGAACCGGGTCCACGGGGTGCGGGACGTAACTATGGACGAGGACCGCAGTCAGGTGAGGACGGGAGCCGCGCCCCAGGTAATGGCCAGATTGCGTCAAGAACCCAACATAGCCGCCGCAATGCGCCGCTGCTCTGCCAAACCCCCCTTACCTCTCACCCTTGTAGAAGCGTCTCCCCAATAATCGAAAGACCCTGGCCACCGGTGCCAGGGCTATCGCATTTGGAGGAGCAACCCTTGCTCACTGGCTGAGTGAACCGTCATTCCCGCGCAGGCGGGAATCCAGTGGACGGAAGTCGGGAGAAATCGCGCTAATCACACACCTGATAGGCCCTTCCAACTCGATGGAGGATGCACTCCGAATGACCTGGATTCCCGCCTGCGCGGGAATGACGAGCTAGAAAAGTCAAATGCGATTGCCCTGGCCACCGGTGCCTATATTCCTTGCCGCCCATATGGCTGAAAGCTAAAATGCCCTCAAGCCCACGGCCCGCCCCAGACTTGAAACCGGGGCGGGCCTCGTTGTTTAACCGCACTTTTCCGACTGCCGGCCTGTGTCTCATTCAAGTTGCCAGCCAAAGAGGGGTCAGAGCGATGCGAAACCAATTCACTGCTATATTCGAATTCGACAATAGCGGCGACAAGCCCCGGTATGTTGCTCGCTGCCCAGAAATCATCGGAGTCAGTGCGGAGGGCAAAACGGTTGATGAAGCTCGGGAGAGGCTGATAGAAGAGATCAAGGCCGAACTGAAAGTCCGTCGGGCGAAAAATATGGACGACATCCAGACAGATGTTTCGCCCGATGCTGCCAGCGAAACAGTAGTCGTACAGTCGTTGCGTAACGAATTTACAGCGGTCATTGACTGGGATGAAGACTGGTACATCGCCTTCTGCCCCGAAATACCTGCCGCTAACGGACAAGGCAAAACCCGAGAGGAAGCCAAGCAGAGTCTGGCTGGCGCAATACTGATGATGCTCGAAGATTCTCGCAATGACAGCTTTCGCGGTAACTGTTCAGACTTGGTGGGTCGAATTGGTCGAAAGTCGCCGAAAGAGCAAAGGTGGACAGTTTTGCGGTTATGTTAAACCTGCAGCATGGACACGAGCCTTGATCTTACGGCCGCTCCCCGTGAAGTCCTGCTGGCGGCCATCGCCCAACAGCAGGCTGCTATTTTGGAGTTGCAGGCTACAGTTACGACACAGCAGGCGGTCATCGTCCAGTTGCAGCGGCGGATTGAGACTCTGGAAGGAAAGGCCAAGCCTGGCGGCCCCCGGGGAATGCCTGGGGTCAAGCCCCAATCGGGCCAGCGGCCCCCCAGGGAGAAACAGAACAGGAATCCAAGGCCCCACGGCTTCGCCCGCCAGCGCATGACGCCCACCCAGCGGGTGGAGCATGTGCTGGAGGAGTGTCCCGGTTGCGGCACCGGGCTGTCGGGCGGCTGGACCCAGCGCACCCGGGAGGTCATCGACCTGCCGCCGGTTCCGGCGCAAGTTACCGAGCACGTCTATATCACCCGGGTCTGCCCGGTATGTGAGCAACGCCGGACGCCTCCAGCGGACCTGGCGGGTGTGGCGCTGGGGAAGCAGCGGTTGGGGGTCAACCTGCTCAGCCTGATGGCGGCCTTGCGGGAGGACGGCCGGCTGCCCTTCCGCACCATCCAGTGGTATCTGCACACCGTCCATCAACTGCGGCTAAGCCTAGGCGCCATCGTCGGAGCCGTTCACCAGGTGGCCCGAAAATCCCAACCGGGGCTGGCCGGGATTGTGGACCGTATCCGGGCCAGCCCGGTAGTTCATGCCGACGAAACCGGCTGGCGCCAGGACGGGGCCAACGGGTACGTCTGGACCTTCAGCACCCCCACCGACCGGTATTTCCTGCGGCGGGGGCGGAACAAGGAGGTGGTGGACGAGGTGCTGGACGAGTCCTTCAGCGGGGTGTTGGTCAGTGATTTCTACGCCGCCTACAACCACTACCCCGGCCTCAAGCAACGGTGTTGGGCCCACCTGCTGCGGGAGGTTCATGACCTGAAGGCCCTCTACCCTAAGCCCGAATCCACCGATGGAGTGGGGACTAAAGGTGTGCTGAGAGCGTGAAGGGGTGCTCCTCTGAATCTGGGATAATGGTTTTTGATCGGAAAACCGACCCCAGAGAAGGAGCACCTTTTGGATGCTAGCACGTAATCATCCCGACCGCATACGGATTGCCTTCGACGATCCCCGTTTGGTAGCCAACGCCGGGCTAATGCTGCCCGCCACCCTGGCCCTCCACCTGGGTCTGGGTGAACTGGTTGACCGGCACCTCGACTTGGGCGACACCCCTGGCCGGGCCAACACCGGCGACAAACTGATGACCCTGGTGGCCTCTGCTCTGGCCGGCGGCGACTGCATTGATGACGCCGACGCCTTGCGAAGCGGCGGTACGGCCAGCGTCCTGGGGTGTGTGGTCAAGGCGCCCTCCACCCTGGGCACCTTTCTGCGCAGCTTCCGCTGGGGGCACGTGAGGCAGCTGGACCGGGTAAGCCGGAACTGCTGGCCCGGGCCTGGGCCGCTGGGGCCGGACCCGGCGACGGGCCCCTGACCATCGATATTGATTCCACTATCTGCGAGACTTATGGTCTGAGCAAGGAGGGCGCCCGCCATCACGGCTACACCGGCCAGCGGGGCTATCACCCGCTGCTGGCCGTCGCGGCCGGCACCGGTGAGGTGCTGATGGCCCGTCTCCGGGAGGGCCGGGCCAATACCGCCCGGGGAGCGGCTCATTTCCTGAGGGAGACGGTGAGCCGGGTGCGCTACGCCGGGGCCAAGGGTCAACTCACGGTGCGGGCCGACAGCGGCTTCTACACCCACGCCGTGGTCCAGGTCTGCCGCAAGATGAGTGTGCGCTTCTCCATCACCGTCCGCCTGCGCCAGAACCTGCGGGACCTGATAGAGGCCATACCCGAGGCGGACTGGCGGCCCATCCCCTACTGGATGGACGGCGCCGCCGACGTGGCCGAAATCACCTACACCCCCTTCGCCAGTCAGCCCGGCGCCGCGCCGGTGCGGCTCATCGTCCGCCGGGTGAGGCCCACCCCCGGCTCCCAGTTGGCGCTATTCGCCACCTACAGCTATCACGCCTTCATCACCGACCGTCAGGGGGATACCCTGGAACTGGAGGCCGACCACCGCCGCCACGCCGAGATCGAGAATGCCATCCGCGACCTGAAGTACGGCGTGGGGCTCAACCATCTCCCGTCAGGCCGTTTCGCCGCCAACGCCGCTTGGCTGGCTGTGCAGGTCATGGCCCACAACCTGGCCCGCTGGACCGGGCGCATCGCCCTGGGAGAGGCGGTGGCGACCACCAAGACCCTCCGGCGGCGCCTCTTTTCCCTGGCCGGACGCATCACCCGCAAGGCCCGGCGCCTCATACTGCATCTGCCCAGGCGCTGGCCTTGGGAAACCCAGTTCCTCTCCGCCCTGGCGCGGTTGCGGGCCATGCCACTCCCCTACTGACGCCGCTGGCTGCAACCAACTCGCCCACCAACCAAATTGAAGGTCCCCACCAACTCGCACCAACCAGGTCAGCGAGGGTCCTCTGCTGACTGTCGTCCCACGGTCTGTATTACCCAGGGCCACTCCAGGCCACCATTGCCCCACTCTCCCGGCCAATGATTCCACCGTTGGCCCTCCCATCCCACTAATCTCCCACTCAAGAGACCATATGGCTCCCCATCGGTGGATTTGGGCTAAGAACCAAAAGCTGGCCCGGTGGGCGGCGGACGTCCACCGGCTGTGGGAACTGGCCAAGGACTTCAGCCACCCTAAGGCGCAGCAACGCCGGCTGGCCCAAGGCAAGTTTGAGCGAGCACTGCTGGCCCGATGCCAGCCCTTCCTGGAGGACCCGGCGGCGGTGCAAAACAAACTCTGCCGGCGCATCAAGGGCTTTATCAAGGAACTGTTCGTCTTCGTGACTGAGCTAGCGGCGCCTTCGGACAACAACCCTGCAGAAAGAAGCCTGCGGCCCTTGGTGATCAGCCGCAAGATCAGCGGCGGTACCCGGTCGGAACAGGGCACCGAGACCAAGATGGCCCTGGCTTCCCTCTTCGGCACCTGGCGCGCCCAGGGACTAAACCCCCTCCTGGCCTGCCGCGAACTCCTCGTTTCCCCTCAAGTCTGAACAGTTACCTTTCGCAGAATTCCCGACGAAGCATTTTGTGAGGTCATAGTAGTCTAGTGAAACGTAACTGCCCGGGTGGAAGGAGCCTATACCGTGGAATACAAAGAACGACAGAATAATCGTCGGTCTATCAGGTTACCAAACTATGACTATGCACAGACGGGAGCGTATTTCGTAACTATAGGTACCTATAATCGTGATAGCCTGTTGGGGGAGATTCTTTGCTGCGATATGGCGTTGACCAGTGCTGGCCAAGTTGTTTTGAAATGTTGGAACGATCTGGCGAACCATTACTCACACGTTGAAACAGACGAGTTTGTAGTAATGCCTAATCATGTGCATGGCATCATTGTTCTAACCGATCAGCAAAGGATGAATCCAATAGCCGAAAACGTAGGGGCCACCCACTATCTGAAATTGTTCGCGCCTTCAAGACATTCTCGTCTCGACGCATCAACGAACTGCGGCAGACCCCGGGCGTGCCCGTCTGGCAGCGCTACTATTACGAGCGAGTGATTCGCAACGATCGTGAATTGCACGACATCAGGCAATATATCGTCGACAATCCGGCCGAATGGGCCGCGGATATTGAGAACCCTAAGAATCTGCGTCAACTAAGATAGGGCGCACGGCTGTGCGCCCCTACATTGAGAGACACCTACCGAATCAGGTTAGGAGGACCAACATGGTGCAGCAAGGACAGATTGATCACCTGCTCCAGGAGACCGGGCAGATCGAGCCGCCGGAGTCCCTGGTTCGGCAAGCATTCCTGCAGGACTTCGAAGGAGCCTACCGGGACTCCTTGGCATCGTCCGAGGGGTTCTGGGAGGACGTTGCCTCGGAACTGGAATGGACGCGACGATGGGACAGCGTGTTCCAGTGGGACTATCCCACCTTTCGCTGGTTCCTGGGGGGGAAGTGCAACATCACGCAGAACGCACTGGACCGGCACCTGACCAACGGCAACCGCAACAAGGCAGCGTTCATATGGCTGGGTGAGGACGGCACCGAGCGGGTCTTCACCTACGGGAGGCTGGCGCAACTGGTCAACCGTTTCGCCAACGGGCTGCGTTCGCTGGGCGTGGGCAAGGGAGACCGCGTGGTCATCTACATGCCGCTGACGCCGGAGGGAGCCATCGCCATGCTGGCCTGTGCCCGCATCGGCGCGGTGCACAGCGTGGTCTATGCCGGGTTCAGCTCGGGCTCGCTGGGTGACCGCATTACTGACGCGCAGGCCAAGGTGGTCATCACCGCGGACGTGGGTTATCGCCGCGGCAACGAGGTGGACCTGCTGGGCATCACCGAGCGGGCAGTCGCCGATCTGGACGTGGTGGAAAAGGTCGTGGTCTGGCGACGCAAGGGGGCGGCTGACACTCCGTCAACGCTGGGCGCGCGGGAGGTGGACTTTGACGCGCTGATGGCATCAGGCAACGTGGACTGCGACGCCGAGGAGATGGACTCGGAAGACCCGCTGTACATCCTCTACACCAGCGGCACCACCGGCAAACCCAAGGGCGTGCAGCACGTCCACGGCGGATACATGGTGGGCACCTACTACCACTTCAAGACCTTCTGGGACGTGAAGGACGACGACGTCTTCTGGTGCACCTCGGACATCGGCTGGGTTGTCGGCCACAGCTACATCGTATACGCACCACTGGTCGCCGGGGCAACCACCGTGTTCCGCGAGGGCGCCATCGACTACCCGCACCCTGGAACGTTCTACGAGATTATCGAGAAGTATGGCGTCAACGTCATTTTTACGGCGCCCACTGCCCTGCGCATGCTGATGCGCTACGGCGAGGAGTATCCGCAGGGCTACGAACTGCGCTCGCTGCGCTTCCTGACCTGCGCCGGGGAACCACTGAACCCCGAGGCGTTGCGCTGGAGCTACGAGCATATCTGCGGCAGCGGTGAGTGGGGCCACATCGTGGACAACTGGTGGCAGACCGAGACCGGCGGCCCCTGCCTGGGCACCACGGCCGCCATGCCGGTGAAACCCGGACGTGTCGGGCGTCCGTTGCCTGGCGCCGAGATGGACATCGTCGACCGCGAGGGCCAGCCCATCACCGAGCCGGACAAGGGCGGGCTGCTGGTGATCAAGCGTCCCTTCCCCCACTTCTTCCGCACCGTGTTCGGCGACCCCGACCGTTACGCCCAGGACTGGAACACCATCCCCGGCGTGTACTTCACCGGCGACGTGGCCCTGCGCGACGCCGACGGGTACTACATGGTGGTGGGCCGCGCCGACGACGTGCTGAACGTGGCCGGACACCGAATCGGATCGGCGGAGGTGGAGAGCGCGCTGGTGTCGCACCCGTCGGTGGCCGAGGCGGCGGTCATCGGCAAGCCCGACGAACTGCGGGGCGAGAGCATTAAGGGCTTCGTGACCCTGCGCGTTGGCAACGACCCGTCGGAGGACATGGTGGCTGCCCTCAAGCTGCACGTCCGCAACGAGCTGGGCCCCATAGCCGTGCCCGCGGAGATCGACTTCACGCCCACCCTGCCCAAGACCCGCAGCGGCAAGATCATGCGCCGCCTGCTGAAGGCCCAGGAGCTGGGGCTGGATCCGGGGGACATCACGACACTGGAGGAGTAGGGAAAGCACAGGGTGTCGCGCCCGGCGTACGATTGACCGAGAATGAATGGGCAAGAGTTTGTCCGCAGGGCGCGACGATATGCCCGGCGCCACGGGCTTGAGTTCGACTTCGACCCAAGGCATGGCAAGGGCAGCCATGGGACACTAACTATTGGGAACCGCATAACGCGAGTGCAGCACGGCGAAATTCCCAGGAGGACATTTTTCGTAATGCTACGCCAGTTGGGAATCGACAGTAGGGAGTTCTGACTATGCGATATACGTACCCCTGCAACATCGAGGGCAATGAGCAGGATGGAGACGGATTCGTAGCTACTTTTCCTGACCTGGAAGGCGCCGTCACCGGCGGCTTTACTTTCAAAGAGGCCATCATAATGGCGGAGGACTGCTTGGTCGTATCCTTGGCGTCGTACGTGGACCGTCAAGAGGAACTGCCGACACCCAGTGCATGGGCAAAGGGCCAGGAGCTCCTAACCGTCCAGCCCCTCATCGCTGCCCAACTTGATCTGTACGTGGCAATGCGTGAACAGGCCGTTACAACCGCCGACTTGGCGCAGCGTCTGGACCTGCCGGAGGCTGTGGTCAAGAGGCTGCTCAGCCTGGACTACCGAACCTCCATAAACGAGGTGGTGGAAGCCCTGGAACTGCTGGGCTGCAAACCGGTGGTGGAGGACCTGGCGGCGTGAGGGGAACTATCAGCAATCCTGATCGAGGAATCTTATGCGTAAAGCAATAGGACAGTACAAGTTCAGCGAAAGCCAGCATCGCTTGTTGGCTGGGGCAGGCCTGGTGCCTTCAGGGTCAACGGCGAAATCGCTGGTTGCGGCTTCGCGCAAGTTTACCGTCGACGAACTGGTGCAAATGGCGGAGTTGGGCGCACTTGACCCTGACGTACGGGTGGA
The DNA here is from genome assembly GCA_965219395.1 of Dehalococcoidia bacterium. Lineage (GTDB taxonomy): Bacteria > Chloroflexota > Dehalococcoidia > Lucifugimonadales > UBA3495 > VXOI01. The sequence continues at coordinate 682,705 of CBDCNN010000002.1, read as the reverse complement.
GCTCATCGACGGGGTGTTAATTGAAATGGCGCCAACCGGCAGGCCCCACGGGAATGGGGTGAGCAACATAGCAAGGGCCTTCTGGGAAAAGTGCCCTAGGAACGTCCAGGTTTACTTGGGCTGTACGGTGAGGCTGAGCGATGATACTGGGCCACAACCGGATATGGCGCTTTTGCGTCCCGAAGCATCTTTCGAATCGGACCATGTTCCAAGGGCGGATGAGTTGCTTCTCGTAGTTGAGGTAGCGGGTTCAAGCCTGCGAACGGATAGGACTGAGAAAGCCTTGCGTTACGCCCAGAGCGGCATCCCCGAACTCTGGATTTTCGTCCTCGAAACCGATGAAATCGAGGTATCACGCCAGCCCACGCCCGAGGGTTACGCCGACGTGCAGACCTACCGACGGGGCGACACGCTGGGCATACAGGAACTGCCCGATGTCCGGCTGACGGTGGACGAACTGCTACAATAGCTAAAACGCCGACCTATGGGGTGTTGCTGATGCTTTTGGATGATTTGGTTGGCGTAATCGAGACACTTAAAGAGCGTATTGCTACTCACGGAGATTCCTTGCGCACCAGCGAGACCCGCACGCGTATGGCGCTAATTGATCCACTGTTGCAATCCCTCGGCTGGGATACGTCCAACCCGGCGATGGTGGCACCGGAATATAGCGCAGGTAACGGTAGGGCGGACTACGCGCTATTAGATGTAGCTATGAACCCTGTAGCTTTTATAGAAGCCAAACATCTGGGAGAGGTTTTAGAAAGACCTCAACACGAGGACCAATTGTTTACCTACGCGCTAAGGCAACAGGTCAAATTTGCTGCTTTGACCGACGGTAACCGATGGCTTCTTGACGACGTTTCCGTATTCTCCGGCGGTGAACGTCGTCTGTTACAAGTTTCGATAGGCGACACTCCCACCCACGAAGCCGCTCTGAAATTTCTCCTGCTCTGGAGGCCCAATCTGGTATCCGGACAGCCAGTGGCGGCCAAGGCGCCGGTTTTGATTGAGCCTACCGGGCAACCCTCCAGACCGGTTTCTCAGGCCCCGAATTCCATGACCGCTGATGTCAATACACCGACCGCAGCATTAGATTCCGGTGATTGGATTCCACTAAGCCGGATTGACAACGTTACGGGCAGAAAAGCCCCAGTAGCGATTAATTTCGGTGATGGTGAAACACGTCCCTTAAGGGCTTGGTGGCAGTTGCTAACAGAGTCAGCCGAGTTCCTTGGCCGGAGTGGACTCTTGACGGTCGAACATTGTCCAATTGACGCTGGCAGAGGTTGGCGCTTCATAAATTCTGGCCCGCATTCCCCCAATGGGCGAAATTTCATAACACCCAAACAGGTTTCAAACGGCATATACATGGAAACTCACCTTAGCGCTAAGGCAGTAGTTAGCTACAGCAAGCGGCTGCTCCAACACTTCGGCGTCAATCCCCAGTCCGTCGAGTTGCTGTTCGAGTGACGGCGCCGCCCTCTTATCCGCCGGCAGCGAGGATTCGGCGGGCCGAATTTCCAGGGAGGTATCAACTATGGGAGCGTTCAGTGCTACGTTCGAGATCGGCAATCTGGCCGGAGAGCGGTTTGTTGAAATTACCGCCCTGGTGGACACCGGATCAACGTACACAACTATCCCGGCCAATACGCTGGTTCAACTGGGGGTGACAGTGGAAGGGCGCCGCCGCTTTGAACTGGCCGACAATAGTTTGGTGGAGTATCCGGTGGGGCAAGTAAGGATGCGGCTAGTAGGGCAGGAACTGGTGGTATTAGCGGTTTTCGCTCCGGAAGACGCCGATCCGCTTCTCGGCGTGACCGCCCTAGAGATCTTCGGATTTGGCGCCGACCCGATAAACCAGCGTTTGATACCTCTCCCGGCTCTGCTAAAGTGACTATCGTCGGGAACACTGTATTTGGGCAATACGACTGTCTCGCCATTCCTTTCCGGCGGATGGCGAGTATGACGTCCCGGCGCAATCCAAGGCTTGTAAGGAGCATTCAACCCCATGAAGGTCTACTACTTCAGCGAGTTTCCTTATCACGAGTACCCGGACGATGAGGCGGAGAAGCATCCGTCGATACGGCTGACTTTCCCCAACAGCTACTTTGATCCCAATACGGCCAACCAGCTTTTCAAGCGGTACTTCGACGAGTGCCAGTATGTGGACGAGCTGGGCTACGACGGCATCATGGTCAACGAGCACCACAGCACGCCCTCGTGCATGAACGCGTCGTGCAACCTGACGGCGGCCGTGCTGGCCCGCACCACGCAGAACGCCAAGATCCTGTTGCTGGGCAACATTCTGCCCATCCACGAGAACCCGGTGCGCCTCGCCGAGGAGATCGCCATGATTGATGTGATCTCGGGCGGGCGCGTGATCTCCGGCATGGTGCGCGGCACCGGCGTCGAGACCGTCTCCACCAACATGAACCCGGTGGAGAACCGGGAGCGGTTCGAGGAGTGCCACGACCTGCTGATCAAGACCTGGACCACCCCCGGCCCCTTCCGCTGGGAGGGCAAACATTTCAATTACCGGGCGGTCAACCCGTGGATGGTGCCGATCCAGAAGCCGCATCCACCGGTCTGGGTGCCCGGCACGTCCAGCCCGGAGACCGCCGAGTGGGCCGGCCGCCACGGCTATACCTACGTCGCCTTCCTGACGGATTTGGACGTGACCGAGGAGCTGTTCGGCATGTATGGACAGGCCGCCGCCGAGGAGGGCCGGGATACCATCCCCGACAACTTCGGCTACCTGCTCTGCTGCTACGTGGCGGAGACGGAGGAGAAGGCGAACGAGGAGGCCAAGCACTTCGTCTGGCGCATGGGCCCCACCACCAGGGCGCCCCGCGAGTACATGAACCCGGTGGGCTACCGCTCCCAGGCCAGCGCAGCCGTGGCGGCCCGCCGCACGGTCAAGCCCTTGGCGAACCAGACCTACGAGGAGCTGAAGGAGAACTACCACATCGTATGCGGCACTCCGGACCAGGTCCTCGAGAAGCTGGAGCACATTCACAAGCGCCTGGGCATGGAGCACCTGATCATGTACGGCCAGGAATCGAAGATGTCCCACGACGCCACCATGTCCAACATCGGCCTGTTCGGCAAGGAAATACTGCCCGTCATAAAGGACTGGTAGTCCCTGTTGAGGGCGGGCTTCAACCCGCCCCTTCGATACGGCGATGTTTCGTGGCTCGGCCGCCCAAAGCGAAACGCTACCCAATAACAACCGGGGACCTGCGCATTCCCTCTCCCTCTGCGGAGAGGGACTTGCTTTTTCTCGCCGCTCTTGTCCCTTGATATAAAATATTGGTAGACCGCCCGTTACCGGCATGCTCCAGAGTAGAACTTCAGCCTACAAGCGCGACAGGTTTGCAGCGATGGCCAACCGGTACTCACATCGTCCCCTCCGGCTGATGGGAGGAACGCTGCCCCCTGACGACCCGGGCCCATGCTCCCGGGGCCCTATGGTGTCGCGCGTGATACGGCTGTTCCGGCCCTACAAGATGCAGGTGGCCATTGTCGTTGCGCTCGTTGTGACGACGGCCTGCCTGGGTGTGGTCAACCCTGTCCTCATCAAGTATGTGTTCGACAACGGCCTGTTCCCTGAGGGAGGGCCCAACGTCAGGCTGCTGTGGATACTGGCCGGCGTCATGGGGAGCATAGCAGTCAGCAACGCCGCATTGGGAGTCTGCCAGACCTACATGACCAACAAGGTCGGGCAGTACGTGATGCGCGACCTGCGTGACGACGTGTACGCCCACCTGCAGGGGATGTCGCTCCGTTTCTTCACTGGCACGAGGACAGGGGAAATTCAGTCCCGCGTATCCAACGACGTGGGTGGTGTTCAGCAGGTGGTGACTTCCACCCTGAGCGACACCCTTTCCAACATCGTCATCCTGGCCAGCACCCTGGTCGCCATGCTTATCCTGTCTTGGCAGCTGACCGTCGTCGCCGTGATTACCGTGCCTTTCTATTTCTTTATGGCCCAGTGGGTGGGCCGGAAGAGACGAGAGGTTACTTCCATGGCCCAGAAGTCCATGGCCGAGATGACCTCCATCACCCAGGAAACGCTTTCGGTGTCGGGGATAATGCTGGCCAAGCTGTTCGGGCGACAGAACGAGGAGATGGCCAACTTCCGGCATCACAATCAGGAACTGTCGGACCTGACGGTGCGGCAACAGATGATCGGCCATGCCTTCTTCGCCGTGGTGATGGCCTTCCTGTCCGTCAGCCCGGCGGCAATATACCTGATGGCCGGTTACGCCCTGTCAGGAGGCGGGCCCTCGTTGATAACCGCCGGTACCATCATCGCGTTCACCACGCTGCAGAACCGACTGTACTTCCCCGTGGGACGCCTGCTGCAGGTCTCGGTCGAGCTGCAATCCTCGCTGGCAATGTTCGAGCGCATCTTCGGCTACTTGGACCTGAAGCAGGAAATCACCGACTCGGCCAACGCCCGGCCGCTGCCCAAGCACGGCGTGGCAGGGGAAATCACCTTCGACGCGGTGCGGGTCAACTACCAGCGCGGCCCCGGCGGCCACGATGAGGAACCCGACACCGCGGACGCCGGGAACCGCCAGTGGGCACTGGACGGCGTCAGCATGACCATCCCGCCCGGACAGATGGCGGCCATCGTCGGCCCCAGCGGCGCGGGCAAGACCACCATCGCCTCGCTGGTGCCCCGCCTGTACGACGTTACCGAGGGCGCGGTGCGCATCGACGGCAACGACGTTCGCGAGATACGCTTGGCCGACCTGTCGGAGATCATTGGCTACGTAACACAGGAAAGCTACCTTTTCCACGCCAGCATGGAGCGCAACCTGCTCTACGCCCGCCCCGACGCCACCCGGGAGGAGATGATTGCGGCGTGCCGTGCGGCATACATCCACGACCGCATCATGGACCTGCCCGACGGATACGACACCGTCGTGGGGGAGCGGGGCTTCCGGCTCTCCGGCGGTGAGAGGCAGCGGCTCTCCATCGCCCGCGTCATCCTACACCAGCCGCGCATTCTCATCCTGGACGAGGCCACGTCTTCCCTGGACACCGCCAGCGAGCGCTATGTGCAAGCCGCGCTGGAGCCGCTGATGGAGGGCCGCACCACCATAGTGGTCGCCCACCGTCTCTCTACAATACTTACGGCGGACGTGATATACGTCATCGACCGGGGCCGGATCCTGGAGCACGGCACCCACGACGAACTGCTGTCCACCGGCGGTCTGTACTCCCGCCTATACCGGGAGCAGTATCGCGGCGGTCTCGTCGAGGCCTACTGCGAGGACGGCGTGGTGTACAGCGACGGCAGCATCGTGCCGGTCGAATCGTCCGAACCTGTCCTGGCAGGCCGCCCCCGCTGAAACGGCCAAGGGACCGGAGAGCCCCCATGGCGCAGCAACGCGACCCGCACCACCACCGGCGACTGGACGGCCGCAGCAACCTTGGGCTGGCGCGCCGGATCGTGGGGCTGTTTGGCCCGTACAAGCTGCCCGTAGCCATCGTGGGCCTGGTCATCGTGGTCAACGCCGGGCTGGGCGTGATTAGCCCCGTGCTGGTCAAGGAGATATTCGACTCGGCCCTGTTTCCGCCCGACGGCACGCTGAACCTGATGCTCCTGTGGCTGCTGGCGGCCCTGATTGCGGCCATAGTGGTGGTGGGGGCGGTGCTGAGCATCGTACAGCTTTTCCTGACCAGCAAGGTCGGGCAGGAGGTAACCGGGGACCTGCAGGAGGCAGTCTACGACCACCTGCTGGGGATGTCGCTGAACTTTTTGGCCCGCACCCGAACCGGCGAGATGCAGTCCCGGGTGTCCCATGACATCAACGGCATCGAACCGGTGGTAACCAGCACCTTCGCCGATTTTGTCGCCAGCGTGGTTGGGCTGATCGCGGTGTTGGTGGCCATGCTGTTCCTGTCGTGGGAACTCACCGTGGTGGCCATGGCAATCCTGCCGGTCTTTTTCCTGCTTACCCGCTGGGTGGGGCGCAGGCGTCGTGATGTTATGGCCAGCGCCCAGAGCTCCATGGCCCAGGTGACCGCAGTGACAGAGGAGACCCTGTCACTGCCCGGCATCCTGCTGGCCAAGCTGTTCGGGCGGCAGCATGACGAACTGCACCACTTCCGGCGCCACAACGAGGAGCTGGCGCGGTACGCGGTGCGGCAGCGGATGATCGCCCAGAGCTTTTATACCGCCGCCACCGCCTTCCTGACGCTGTCTCCGGCGCTGGTCTACCTGGCGGCCGGATACCTGATATTCATAGGCGACACCGGAGTGGCCACGGCAGGCACCGTCATTGCGTTCACGGCCCTGCAGGCACGGCTCTACCAGCCCGTGGAACGGCTGCTGCAGGTGTCGGTGGAGCTGCAGACGTCGATGGCGCTGTTCGAGCGTATATTCGGCTACCTGGACCTGGAACAGGAGATTACAGATGCCCCCGATGCCCGGAGCCTGGAGAGGGACGATGTAGAGGGAGCTGTCGCGTTCGACTCGGTGCGGGTGAGCAGCCGCAGCTATCACGGCCGCGACAGCGACCTCCGCCAGGGTGGCGAGGTGCGGCAGTGGACGCTGGATGGGGTCACCTTCCGCATCGAACCGGGTCAACTGGCGGCTTTCGTAGGCCCCAGCGGTGCCGGCAAGACGTCCATTGCCGCCCTGGTGCCCCGGCTCTACGACGTCACCGAGGGGTGCGTGTCCATCGACGGCATCGACGTCCGGCAGATACGGCTCGCCGACCTGGCCGCCACCGTGGGCTTCGTCACCCAGGAGAGCTTCCTGCTCCAGACCACCATCGAGGACAACCTGCGCTACGGCAAACCCGACGCCACCCAGGGGGAAATCGTGGCGGCGGCAAAGGCGGCCTACATCCACGACCGCATTATGGAACTACCAGCCGGCTATGCCACCATGGTCGGCGAGCGGGGGTTCGGCCTCTCCATCGGCGAACGCCAACGATTGTCCATCGCGAGGACGCTGCTTCACGAGCCGCGAATCCTGATCCTCGACGAGGCGACCTCGGCGCTGGACGCGAGGAGCGAGCGGATGCTGAAATCGGCGCTGACGCCGCTGGTGCAGGGCCGCACAACGCTGGTCATCGCGCACCGGCTGTCCACCATCCTGGCCGCCGACGTGATATTCGTGATCAACGCAGGCCGGGTCAACGACTACGGTCGCCACGAGGACCTGCTGGGGCGTTGAGGCATCTATACTCGGCTGTACGCCGAGCAGTACAGCGAGGGCCGGGTGGAGGCCTACTGCGCCGGCGGCGTAATCCTCACCGACGGCGCATTCATCGCCACCGAGCCTGTGCTGGCCGCCGACGATGCGGGCTGACCCTTCCCGCGCGGCTGATACGCCCGCGCGTTACCTTAAGGTTGCCGCTGATACAATGGAGTCCGGGAGGGCACCGCCATGATCACGAATATCACCCTCGAAAACTTCAAGTGCTTCCGCCAGGTCAGCATCAACCCCAAGCTGCTGACCGTGCTGATCGGGCCAAACGGGACGGGTAAGTCCAGCATCCTGCAGGCGCTGCTGCTGCTCAAGCAGTCGGTGGGGGAACAAAAAATTAAATGCCAGGGCGACTTCATCAATCTCGGGGATCCTACCGAGTTACTTCCTAGTTTTCTTAAAGAAGAACCTGTAGTGCGCCTTGCGTTCGAGGGTACGGAGAATGGGAGTAGCGTTGGATGTGACGCTCGATTGTCCACCCTGCTTGAACCCATGCCTCAAAGCATCTTGCCACCTTCATTTTCGGCAAACGCTGTTCCGCTGAAAAAACTGCAATTCGTGCAGGCTGCCCGGGGTTTCGTTCGACCAAATTATTCACTACGGAATGATTCATCTGAGGAAATTTCGTTAGACGTAGGACTAAGCGACCTAGAGGAACAACTTGCCACCAATCTTGTCTATAGCGTTCCAACGGAACGACTTTCCACCCTTGTGAAAAAAGTGACTGGGACAGGACTCAGTACCAAAATGGTTCCGGGTCGCAAAGTTGAAATTAAATCCTTGACTTCAACTGGTGCGGTTAACATCGTTGCCGAAGGATTTGGTACTAATGCGTTAGTCCAAGTACTCCTGCAGCTTATTACCGCGAAGAAAGGGGCTACTGTGCTGGTGGAGGAGCCGGAAATCCACCTGCACCCCATGGCGCAGGCAGACCTTGCGGAGGTGATGGCCGACGTCGCCAAAGAGGAGGGCAAGCAAATCATCATGACCACCCACAGCGAGCATATCGCCGGGCGGCTGCTTACGCTGGTTGCTGAGGGAAAGTTGACGACGGATGAGTTGGCGATCTACTCGTTTGAAAAGGACGAAAAGGGAGAATGCTCAGCCTGCGAAATCGGGATAACGGAACTTGGGCAGACGGAAGGCGGGCTCACAGGGTTCTTTGACAACAATCTGTCCGAAATGGACCGGTATGTAAAGGCATTACAAGGCAGATCGTGACACCCAAGAAACAATTCATCCTCGACGAAAATGTGCTCATACTCGCCCAAACTGGGATCAATGACCAAGGAGAACCGGACGCCACTTGTTCCAACCTGGTAAATGGCATCATCAGGATTTGCCACACTATCGTTATCGACCTGGCGCTGTACGGCAAGTACCAGCATCAGTTGAACCAAGCTAGGCATCGCCCGGCAACTCGAGGGTCCGCCATGTTGCCAGTCCTGCTAGTAGACGACCATCATTGAAGTGATGGCTGGTAAGATGCAGGGAAGCGAGGCCCAAGGAAGAAGACTGTGCAGCGGGGTGGAAGTGATGGTCAAGAAATACCGTGTGGGACTGACTGGGGAGGAACAGGAGGAACTGAGGGCACTGGTGTCCAAAGGCCGGGCTGCGGCCTATAAACAGACTCACGCGCGCATTCTCCTGCTCAGCGATGAGAACCAGTCTGGCGAGCCAATGATGGACCAGGAGATATCCCGGGCCCTCAAGGTGGGCACCGCCACGGTGGAGCGGGTGCGCCGCCGGTGCGTGGAGGAGGGGGTTGACGCGGCCCTGGGGCGCAGGGAGCAACTGCGCCGCCGTCAGAGGAAGCTCGATGGCCAGGGTGAGGCCCACCTGATAGCCATGGCCATATCCCAGCCGCCGGAGGGACGGGTCAGTTGGACCATGCAGATGCTGGCCGATGGATTGGTGGAGCGGGAGATGGTGGACAGCATCAGCCCGGAGACGGTGCGCCGGACTCTGAAAAAAACGAACTCAAGCCTTGGCTGAAGGAGTGCTGGTGCCTCCCGCCCCAGGGCAGCGCCGAATTCGTGTGCGCCATGGAGGACGTGCTGGAGGTCTATCATCGTGAATACCAGGACAATGAGGTCCTGGTGTGTCTGGACGAGACCAGCAAGCAACTGGTGCAGGAGACCCGTACGCCCCTCCCGCCGCGGCCCGGGGCAGCCAGGGCCTACGATTACGAGTACCAGCGCAACGGGGTGAGCAACCTGTTCATGCTGTTCGCGCCTCTGGAGGGATGGCGCCGGGTGGAGGTTACGGACCGGCGCACCAGGACCGACTGGGCGGAGGTGGTGCGGAAACTGGTGGATGAGGACTATGCCGACAAGGAGCGGATAGTGCTGGTGATGGACAACCTGAACACCCACCATCCGTCGTCCTTGTACCAGGCCTTCGAGCCGGCGGAGGCACGGCGGATCGCCGAACGGCTGGAGATACACTACACGCCGAAGCACGGGAGTTGGCTGAATATAGCGGAGATAGAACTGGGGGTGCTGGCGCGGCAATGCCTTGATCGCCGGATACCCAGCCAGAGAGTTCTGGCACAGGAAACCGGAGCATGGCAGGAGCAACGCAACCGGGCGGCGATTCGAGTGGACTGGCGCTTCACTACCCAGGACGCCCGCATCAAGCTCAAGTCCCTATACCCCTCAATACAATAGCGGCGAACTACTAGATGCAACTCGGATCACCGGAAAGTACGATCGATTCGATAGAGCCAGCGCACCGCCTTTCGATGGCGAAGAAACCATTCCACAAGGTAGCCAAGACGACGTGCCGGTCTCAGTGCGGTTGGCAGTCCTTACCGGAGCCACTCTTGTGACGACCGACGGCCCGCTGCGAGAACACCTAACTACATCTGGAATACAAGAGCAATATAAACTCCAGGTAGTGACACCACAAGGGGCCTTGTCGCTCCTATAAGCCCTACCGGGCGGGGAAGACGCGGCCGATGACCTCGCGGGCCTCCTCCAGCGGGATGTTGTTGGCCACGGCGCAGGGGGCGGTCTCGGCCATGATCGCGTCGAGGTTGCCCGATAGCGTGTGCTTCTTGTACACGTCTTCGTACTCGATGCCCAGGGCGCGGCCCACCAGCGTCAGGTAGTGCTCGACCCGCACCGGGTACTCCGCCTCCAGGCCACACATGTGGCGCTGGCAGCCGTGGTACAGCGTGGCGTAGGTGTCGGCGTCGGCATCGACGGCCTTCTGCACCCACTGGCCGGACATCTCGTCCCACGCCTCTGGACCCATCTGTTGCCGCACCGCCGGGGTGCAGTGGCGGCCGAAACGCTCGTCGCCGCCGATGTCCTTGACCGTTACACCCGGCAGTGCCCGCAGCAGCGTCAACGCGCTCTGGGCCTCGGCGTCCGACTGCGGACGGCCGGCGTGGTAGTGCAGCGACACCGTGGTCTCCGGCTGCGGCCGAAAATCCAGCTTGTCCAGGTTCTGCACCAGGTACTCGGTTACGTGCTGGAAGGAGAAATCCTCCCGCATGTCCATGATGTCGTCGTAGAAGAAGATGCACGACGGGCACCACATCACCACCTGCTCCGGCTCGAACTTCCGGAAATTGGAGGCCGTGGTCTGCGCGACGGACTTGGCCGACGCCTCGTCGCCGCGCTGGTGGTGCTGGATGCCGCAGCAGTAGGCCGCCCCGCCGACGGCAGCGAACTTCACGTCCAGCAGCTTGAAGACGTCCATGACCGTCCGCACCAGGTGCGTGGTGCGCATCACGTTGCAGCCGAGGTACAGCACGATGTCCGACTGCTTGACGTCGCCCTTGGGCGTGGTCAACAGCCAGTCGCGCTCCTCGGGCGTCGACTGCAACCCGTGCAGCACGTCGATCTCGCGGTAGTAGTTGCGGTAGAAGCTGCGGTCGCTCTTCGCGTCGGCCATGTCCGTCTCCTCATGTGCGCGGCGGGCCTACCAGCCCACCACTGCGCCGTCTTTGCGGGGTTCGGTGCCGCCCTGCAGCACGCCGGTCTGGTGGTCCCGTGAGATCACCTGGGCGCCGCCGATGGACACCCTGGAACGCCCGGCCATCAGGCCCAGCTTGTGGCCGCGCAGCTGCAGCTCGCGGGCAGTGTCCGGGCTGACGCCTTCCTCCAGCAATGCCTGGTCGTTGCCCACCATGAACCGCAGGGCGTTGATGGCCTGTTGCGGGTCCATGCCGTGGTCGACCATGTTGCTGATGAGCTGGAGGTGGCCCTGCGGCTGCATGAACGCCCCCATCATCCCGTAGCAGTACAGCAACTCGCCATCCTTGGTCGCCAGGCCGGGAATGATGGTGTGGTAGGGCCGCTTCCCCGGCGCCAGGGCGTTGGGATGCGAAGCGTCCAACGAGAACAGCCCGGCGCGGTTGTGCAGCACGATGCCGGTTCCCGGCGCCACCATGCCGGAGCCGAAGTCGGAAAAGATGCTGTTGATCAGCGAGCAGGCGTTGCCCTGCCCGTCCACCGCGCTCACGTACACCGTGTTGCCGCCGGGGATGGGTTGACCGTAGGGAACCGTCGCCATCGCCTTGCGGCGGTCCATCAGTTCCCGCCGCTGGGCCGCGTATTCTTTCGAGACCAGTTGCTCCGTCGGGACGTCCACCACGCGCGGGTCGGCGACATAGCGGTAGGCGTCGGCGAAGGCGAGGCGCATGGCCTCTATCAGGTGGTGATAGGCGTCCGGGGACTGCGCTCCCATGCCCCCGATGTCAAAGCCCTCGGCGATGTTCAGGGCCTCCAACGCCGCGATGCCCTGGCCGTTGGGTGGACACTCCCAGCAGGTGACTCCCCGGTAATCGGTGGTGATCGGCTCGTCCCAGTCGGAGGTGTGCGCGGCGAGGTCCTCTACGGTCAGCCATCCGCCGTGTTCCTGGACGAACGACGCCATTTTCTCGGCGATGGGGCCGTGATAGAAAGCCTCGCATCCACCCTCGGCGATGGCCCGCAACGTCCTGGCCAGTGTCGGAAACCTCACCCGGTCGCCCTTCCTCGGGGCGTTCCCGTCCACCAGCATCTCCTGCCCCGACGGGTAGGTACGCAACTTGGGCAGGAAGTTCTCCCACTGGAACGCGATGACCTCGGAGACAGGAAAGCCGTCCTCGGCGTAGCGGATGGCTGGCTCCAGCAGCCGTGACAGGGGCATGCTGCCGCATTCGGCCCGCAGCGTCTCCCAGCCGTGAACCGTGCCCGGCACGCAAACGGAGTACGGCCCGGCTCCGGGCATGGAGCGATATCCCTGCGACGTCAGCTCCTCGATGTTGGAGGCTGCTGCGGCACGGCCGCTGCCGTTGATGGCCCGCACCGACTTCTCTTTCTCGTTCCAGACCAGGGCGAACAGGTCGCCGCCGACACCGGTGGAGTTGGGCTCGACCACGTTAAGCGTAGCGGCCGCCGTGATCGCAGCGTCGGTGGCGTTGCCGCCATCCATCAGGACCTGCAGACCTGACATTGCGGCCAGCGGCTGGCTGGTGGCCACCATTCCGTTGGTGGCCAGAACGGTGCTGCGTCGGGAGTCAAAATACATACACGAAGCCTTTCCCCGTAGCCTTGGGCGACACGCCCTGCAACCCGCCGATTGTAGCACAGGAGAGTCGCAGAACCTTGCCTGTCAAATGCTGGCAAGTATCGTCAGCAGATGGGCGGTTAGTCCCCCCGGAGCCGCCGCAACTCCGCTTCGAGTTCTGCCACTCGGGTTTGTGACGCATCCAACTCGGAGCGCAATTCCCGTGGATTGGGCAGGAACTTACCTGTTGACGGGTCGCGCAAGCGCAGCGTTCCGTTATCCCAGCACAGGTCCAAGCCCAGCACCTCGCTGTGGCCCCAGATCAGGCCGTCGGCGTCGCGATTGACGGGGATTGCCGCGTAGGCCTCGCCGGTCAGGGTGTCGCCTGCCAGAGGAGCATCGTGGTAACTTCCGCCGGTGTGGTCGAACCGCCAATACTCACGCACTCCATAGCTCGCGTAACCCTCCCGCTTCACGGTGTAGTCCCGCCTTCCTGTACTGTAGGAAGCCACTTCCAAGACGAAGTCGGGGGGCTTGCCGGCATGCTCTATAACGTACCCGTTGCGGGAAACGATGGCATCGGGCTCGACGCCGAATGCAACCACGCAGTCGGGGGCAAACTGCTCCTCGTCGTTTCTGGGGTCATGTCGCAGATAGCCGCCCCCGGAAATCAGCACATCGTTGCGGCGGGCGAAATAGGCCTCCAGCATTGCGTCGAAGGAGGTTGTGCTCTGCCACTGTTCCATATCAGGCTCACGCGGAGGGTCGGGCAGGGCCCAGTCCTCGGGCAGGCCGACCAGGTATTTCTTTGCCGATGCGCTTCGGCTGGTCATGGTCAGACTCTCTGTGGAAAGGTTTCTTGGGACAGCGAATCTATTCTTATCACTCTTTCTTGGGGAAAGTCTAACACAGGGCTTTAGCGCTAAAGCCTTCCGAACATCAACATCAATAAACAAGGGATAGGCCCTCTTCCGAGGAAACCTTGGAAGACCCTGGGAGCCGATTGGGGACTGTTGAGGCTGGATATTCCCGCAAGGGCGAGGCCGTTTCGTGTGTTAAGATGACGCCGAAATCAAACCTACTGGAGGGAATTCCGATGCCAGCCGATGTTGGACAGCCTGCCCCGGAACTAGGCCTCTATGACTTTGACCGGCAGGTTCGCAACCTGGCGGACCATCGCGGCCAGACCGTGGTGCTTGCATTCTTTCCCGGCGCCTTCACCGGCGTCTGCACCACCGAGATGTGCAGCTTCCGCGACCGCGCAGACGCCTTTAACAATATCAACGCCACGGTTTACGGCATCAGCGTCGACGGACCCTTTTCTCTGAAGGCCTGGGCCGATCAGAACAGCCTGAACTTCCCGCTGCTCAGCGACTTCAACCGCACGGCGGTCAACGCTTACGGCGTAACCCTGCCCGGACTGGCTGGCATGGAGGGCTATGTCGCCTCCCAGCGGGCCGTGTTCATCGTCGATGGCGAGGGCGTCATCCGCTACAAGTGGGTGGGCGAGTCCCCCCTAAACGAACCGGACTACGACGAGGTGCAACAGCAGGCGGCGGCGATCAGCGGCTAGTAAAACCCAAATAGCGACGGTTCAGATCGACAACAATGGGGCGCACAGCTGTGCGCCCCTGCACTTTTTGATTGAGCATCGCTGCTCTCACTACGAGTAGCCCTGACACAACCGCTCGGTGAACATCGCCGTCAGCGCCTCCGCGTCCACCTCGAGGCAGATGCGGGCGTTGGGCTTCGCCGCATTCCAGTCGGCCACCGTCTGGCCCTTGGTGAGCTCGCTGTGCGTCTCAATCTCCACGTAGGCTGGGCGGGTCGTGAACAGGTCGGGGTCGATGGCATAGCCGATGGCCGGCATGTCGTTGTAGCGCACACCCTCGTCGGGCGCGATACGGCCAGTGCGTATATAGGCCTCCCGCAGATAGCCGGTGGCCTCCGACAGCAGCCTCGTCGGCGGTGAACCTGCGCCAGCAATCGCCTCCAACTGCGCCGGGCTGACTGTCACGCGGTTGCAAACGTCCAGCCCGACCTGCGTGATTCGAGCGCCGGAGCGGTAGACGATGAATGCCGCCTCGGGATCCTCGTGCAGGTTGGCCGTCGCCACTCCCGAGACGTTGCCGGGCACGGTCACCGCGCCACCCATCACGACGACCTCGCGAACCGAATCCGCAACCCGTGGTTCCAACGAAAGCGCAAGGGCCACGTTGGTGAGGCGTCCCAAGGCCAGGATCATCAGCTCGCCCGGCTCGGCCATAACCGCCTCCAGAATCGCCAGCGCCGCATGCTTTCCCGTGTCCTCGGGCGGTAAGGAGTCATCGCTATCACCAGCGGCGGCGATCACTCCGCCCAGTCCGTCGCCTCCATGGATATGTGAGGCCCAACCCTCGTTGGCCGGACGCAGCAAGGGTTTGCCCGCGCCCATGAACAACGGGATGTCGCCGCGGCCTGCCGCGGATAGCACTGCACGTGCATTGGTCGTGCAGGCCTCCACCGAAGCGTTGCCGAATGTGGTGGTGACGGCCACCACCTCCACTTCCGGGCTGGCCAGTGCAAGGAAAATCGCTGCCGCATCGTCGATGCCGGGGTCGGTGTCAACTATTACTCGCCTCATTTTTTGTGACCTCAGCCAAGTTCGACATGGATATACAGGATGTACAGGATGTACAGGATTTGAGTCTAAGTTAAAATGTCATCGAAATCCTGTATATCTTGTGAATCCATGTCAATATTCGGGGATCTCTCTTCCCGCAACGGAGGACAGGCTTGGCGACGTTTGTACTGGTGCACGGGGCCTGGCACGGCGGATGGTGCTGGAATAAGGTCGCGCCGCTACTGCGAAAAACGGGCGGGACAGTCTACACTCCTACCCTCAGTGGCCTGGGCGACCGGGCCCACCTCGCGGAGTTGCTGGATCCGGTCCAGGTCGATTTAGATCTCCACATCCGTGACGTAACGCGGCTGCTGGAGTATGAATCGCTGGACAACGTGGTCCTGGTCGGGCACGCCTATGCAGGCATGGTCATCACCGGCGTCGCGGAGGTCTGCCCCGAGCGGCTCCAGCACCTGGTATACGTCAACGGGGTTATCCCCGCTGACGGTGAATGCATGGCGGACCAGCTCATTCCGGTGCGCGGGGAGGAGTTCGCCGCATGGGTTCGCGGCCACATCGACCGGGGGGAGGGCTACCTGGCCGCTCCGGCCTCTCCGGAAGAAATCGGGCGCCGCTGGGGCATTCCCGACGCCGCCGACCGGGAGTGGATGTACGGTAAAGTGACGCCTCAGCCCGCGGCGGCCATGGCCGGGCCGGTACGAATTGGCAACCCCGCCGCGCAGGACATACCCCGCAGCTTCATCGGCGGTGAGGAGGCGGGGTTCCAGCCTGTGGCCGACCGCGCCCGTGAGGCCGGTTGGGGAATGTACCACCTGGATTCCGGACACGATCCCATGGTCAGCCACCCCCGCGAGCTGGCTGAGATTCTGTTGGGCATTGGCGCGTCATTCTAACTGGAAGCAGTTGTTGAGGAGCGAGGCAATGGAGGGAGTCAAGGCACTGGTCTTTGACGTTTTCGGAACGGTCGTGGACTGGCGCAGTTCGATAACGAAGCACGCTGCCGCCTTTGGTACGGCACACGGGATTGAGGCCGACTGGGCGGCTTTCGCCGATGGGTGGCGCGGCAAGTACCAGCCGTACATGAACAAGGTACGTACCGGAGAGTTGTCCTGGACCAAGCTGGACGTCCTCCACCGCATGGGGCTGGTGGAGTTACTGGCTGATTTCGGCATCGAGGGCATCAGCGATGAGGACATCGATGAGCTGACGCTGGCGTGGCACCACCTCGACCCGTGGCCTGACTCTCCGTCGGGTCTGTCGCGCCTCAAGGCCAAGTACATTATTGGCACCATGTCCAACGGCAACATCGCGCTTATGACCAACATGGCCAAGTACGCCGCCTTGCCGTGGGACGTGATCCTGGGCGCAGAGCTGGCCAAGGCGTACAAGCCCGACCCGAAGACCTACCTCACCGGCGCGGAGTTGCTGGGCCTCGAGCCGGAGCAGGTGATGATGGTGGCGGCCCACCAGAACGATCTGCTGGCCGCGGGAGCGCAGGGACTGAAAACCGCATTCGTCCCCCGGCCCATGGAGTTCGGTCCCGACCGCAAGCCTGACCCGACCCCCGATCCGTCCTTCGATATTGTCGCCACCGACTTCCGCGATCTGGCCTCGCAAATGGGAGTGTAAGCGAAGCTTGCGATCAGGGTATGTGGCTCAGCAACACGGACGCGGATGCGCTAACCTGCCACCGAGCGGATCTCCCGCCGTCGATTCGGAGGAGGTCGCACCGGGTATAGTGCAAGGCTATATCGAGGCGGAGCAAAGGGTAGGGATCGAAATGCCGAACCCTTTAAAGCGTACTCCCTACCTTTTTCTTTCCAGCATTCAGTTGCAGTTGTAATTCAGTTGAAATCGTATAGACCCTACTGTTAGACAATAGGATGGTGTTCCATGGCCCGATACGGAGTGCGATTCGAGAACGACCCAACGTTGACACCGCAGGACTTCCAGGAGCTGGGCAAGCTGGCCGAGGACCGGGGCTATGAGACCGTCTGGGTTCCCGAGGGCGCCGGGCGCGACTCGCTGACCGCCCTGGCCACCATCGCGATGAAGACCGACACGGTACGGTTGGGCACCGGCATTCTGCCGGTCTACGCGCGTACGGCCACCAACACCGCCATGGGCGCTGCGGGCATGGCCGCAGTGTCCGGGGACCGATTCATCCTCGGCCTGGGTGTGGGGCACCGTCCCACCGTCGAGGGACGAGACGGAGTAGCCTTCCGCCGTCCCATCGGAAGGCTGCGGGAGACCATCAGGATCGTGCGCGGACTGCTGTCCGGCGAGACGGTGGCCACCGATGGTTGGCATTTCAAGATTGCATCGGCCTCACTGGGACCTGCTGCTCCCCGGAAACGGGTGCCCATCTACATAGCTGCCCTGGGTCCGCAGATGCTGGAACTGGCCGGTGAAATGGCCGACGGCGTCCTGATGAATTGGACCGCCGAGAGCTTCATCCCACAGGCGGTGGAGCACATAAAGCGCGGTGCCCGAATGGCTGGCCGCGACATCTCGGAGATAGACATCGCAGGGTACGTGCGAGTGGCCGCTGGCGGAGACGAGGACGCGGTGCGCGCCTCGCTGAGCGACCAGGTCGCCCGGTACGCCAGCATCGCCTACTACCGGAATTTCTTCGCGGAGACAGGGTTCGGGGACGAGATGACCGAGGCCGCCGAGGCCCTTGCCGCCGGAGACGTGGCCCGTGCTTCGGAAGCCATCACCCCGGAAATGCAGGACCAGTTGGCCGTTGTTGGTACACCGGAGCAGTGCCGGGAGGCCCTGGAACGGCGCCGTGCTGCGGGACTGCAGCTCCCGGTCGTTGCCCCGTTCGCCATCGGAGACAACAAGGCATCCCACATCAATACCATAGAGGCGCTGGCACCGGGCAGCTAACGGAGTATGAGGGACTGAGACTCAAGGGTTGAACGTCCCACCGTTTCCCTATCACTCTCCGCCGTCTCCCAGGTACCCGCAGGCATCGGCCACCAGTTCGTAGCTGCGCTTGCGGTCGGCGTAGTCGTGGGTGATGGTGACGATGCTGAGGTCGTTGGTCTGGTACATTTCAGCGATGTCCCCCAGCTGCTCCTTCACCTGCTGGGGATCTCCGTCGACACAGACCTGGGCATATTGCTGGACGAACCGGTATTCGTCGGGAGTGTACTGATAGGACAGCGCCTCCTCCATCGTGGGGATGCCCTTGGCCCGGCCAGTGATGTTCTGGAGGCGGGCCAGGTTGCGCGGTCCGGCCAGCCGCTGCGCGTCCTCCTCGGTCTCGGCGCAGATCACATGGACGCCCACGTTGATTTTCGGCTCCGACAGGTACTGGGACGGCTTGAAGTGCTCGCGGTAGTTGGCGGCAATGGCCGGGCCCTCCTCCACCGCGATGCCGAAGAAGTGGGCGTAGGCGAAGGGCAACCCGAGCTGCGCCGCCATGTAGGCGCTCTCGTAGCGTGAGCCCAGCAGCCATACCTCTGGGGCGTTGGAAGGCTCCCGTTCCGGCCCCGCCTGTATCTGCGAGAAGATATGGCCGTCCTCCAGATCGCCGCGCAGGTAACCAAGCAGGTCCACCACCTGGCGCGGGAAGTGGCGTATCTCCCTTGGGTGGTTGGGAAACGACAGGGCAGCCGCGGTAATCTGATCGCTGCCGGGCGCCCGCCCGATACCAAGATCGATGCGGCCGGGGTGCAGGGACTCCAGCATCCGGAAGTTCTCCGCCACCTTGAACGCGCTGTAGTGCGAAAGCATCACCCCGCCGCTGCCGACGCGGATGGTGTTGGTGCGGGCCGCAATGTGCCCGATGAGCACCTCTGGGCTGGTGCCCGCGAAATTGGGCAGGCTGTGATGCTCGGCCACCCAGTAGCGGTGGTAGCCCATCTCCTCCACTGCCGCCGCCAGCTCGATGGTCTCCCGCAGCGCATCGCCGGCAGTGTCCCCCGACCTGACCGGCGATTGGTCGACTACGCTCAACAACAGTTGCTGGCTCAACTGGGGCCTCCGTGCATTCGGATTACGTGGAGTTCAGTCCAAGGAAAATGGTTTGGGCCAAGTATACAATTTCCAGGTTAAGGCTATGATGCTTTGCCGACGCGCTCCCCAATCAATAGCCGTCAGAGTTCGTGAGGAATTCCACCTGAAATTTTGCCGGAACAGAAAATAGCCTCCGAGACAGGTTGCGCGGCATCCCACCCACGGATATACTTTTTGACGGTATGAAAACAAAGCCTAGATGGTGTAGTTAGCCCGCTCGCCGGACGCCGCTTCCGGGGGGCGATTTTTTTTGCCCTTATTCATGCATTGCCACTACTCAATCAGCTACCACCCCGAGCCGGAGACGGTTGAGAGTGGGTAGAGACTATCCATTGGAAGGCGCTAGGTCGCAAGATCAGGGGAGGGCTCTCCGGGCCAGTTGGCGGAAGGTCCTCCCCGAAAGAGTGATCACGCTGATCATGGTGTTATGCACCATGATGTCCATCCTCACCACCGCTGGCATCGTTTTCGTTCTCCTGTTCCAGGCCCTGCAGTTCTTTGGCGAAGTCTCCTTTATCGAGTTCATCACCGGCACCCGCTGGACCCCCCTCTTTCAGTCCAAGCACTTCGGCGTACTTGCCCTGGTCAGCGCTACGTTCCTGACCGCCGTACTTTCGATGTTCGTGGCCCTGCCCCTTGGGCTGCTCAGCGCCATATTCCTGAGCGAATACGCGCCGGAAACGATACGGCGTATTGTGAAGCCGGTGCTCGAGATTTTGGCGGGCATACCCACAGTAGTCTACGGTTACTTCGCGCTGCTGTTCGTGACCCCCATTCTCCGGAGCATCTCCGAGGACATATTCGTCTTCAACGCGCTGAGCGCCTCCATTGTAATGGGCATAATGATCCTCCCCATGGTGGCCAGCCTCAGCGAGGATGCCATGCGGGCGGTACCACGATCCCTGCGGGAGGCGGCCTATGGCCTGGGCGCCACCAAACTGGAGGTATCCACCCGGGTGGTGGTGCCCGCGGCCCTCTCGGGTATAGTGTCGGCTTTCATCCTGGCCATATCCCGGGCCATCGGCGAGACCATGATCGTCACCATAGCGGCCGGCACGAAGCCGGACTTCACCATCAACCCCTTCGTTCCCATTGAGACTATGACGGCCTTCATCGTGCAGGTGAGCAAAGGAGACATTCCAACCGGAACTCCAGAATACAGGACGATATTTGCTGTCGCGCTGTTGCTCTTCGCTTTGACCTTGATGATGAATCTGCTCAGCCAATACGTGGTGCGCCGGTTCCGGGAGGAATACGACTAGTGGCGCTGCTGTCGCAGAGGGAATTCGCCCGGGTCAAGCGTCGGCGAGTCATTATGGGCCGGGTCTTCTATGCCCTGTGCCTGGGGGCGGTGCTGATCTCCTTGGCCATGCTGGGCGTACTGCTGTTCAAGGTGGGGTCCGACGGATACAACCGCGTGAACTGGAGCTTCCTGACCTCGTTCGCCTCACGGCGTCCCGAGCAGGCGGGCATCCACGCCGCAATCCTGGGCAGCATATACGTTGTGGGTGTGGCAGGAATAGTGTCCTTCGTGCTTGGCGTTGCGGCGTCGATCTACCTCGAGGAGTACGCCCAGCGCAGCAGGTTCGCCCAGATGGCGAGGATCAACATCGCCAACCTTGCGGGCGTCCCCTCCATTGTGTACGGTCTTCTGGGCCTGGAGATTTTCGTGCGGATGATGGAGCTTGGTCGCAGCGTCCTGGCTGGGGGGTTCACGCTGGCATTGCTGGTGCTCCCCATCATCATCGTGGCCTCCAGCGAGGCCATCCGGGCCGTGCCCGGCTCGTTGCGCGAAGGAGGGTTCGCCCTCGGCGCCACCCGCTGGCAGGTGGTGCGCCACCTGGTCCTGCCCCAGGCCTTTCCCGGCATACTGACGGGCGTTATCCTCGCGGTGAGCCGGGCCATCGGAGAGACCGCGCCGCTGATCGCCATGGGAGCGGTCGCATTCGTTCCCTTTGCTCCCGACGGGCCTCTAAGTGAATTCACCGTGCTGCCGATCCAGATATTCAACTGGGTGCGCCGCCCCCAGGAGGGGTTCCACGAAGCTGCCGCCGCGGGAATCATAGTGCTGCTGGTGGTCCTGCTCCTGATGAACGGCCTGGCGGTTTTCCTGCGCAACAAGTTCCAAAATCGACTGGAGGGATAGTGCTGTGCAAGCAGCCACCGATACTATCATCAAGGCCGACGACCTGAGCGTCTTTTACAGTTCCAAGCCCGCTGTCAGCAATGTAAGCATAGACGTGCCGCGCAACCAGATCACAGCCATCATCGGCCCCTCCGGTTGCGGCAAGAGCACCCTGCTGCGGAGCTTCAATCGCATGAACGACCTGGTGCCGACGGCGTCGGTTACCGGGCGGGTCATATTCGAGGGACGGAACATTTACGACCCAGAGGTTGACCCAACGGAGATCCGGTACCTGGTGGGCATGGTTTTCCAGCGTCCCAACCCCTTCCCCAAGTCGATCTATGACAATGTTGCTTTTGGCCCTCGCATCAACGGCTTCCGCGGCAACATGAACGAGCTGGTGGAACGGTCGCTGGTCGATGCCGCCCTGTGGGACGAGGTGAAAGACCGCCTGAACTCCAGCGCGTTGGCCCTGTCGGGCGGCCAGCAGCAGCGCCTCTGCATCGCCCGGGCGCTGGCGGTGGAGCCCAGCGTGATCCTGATGGATGAGCCGTGTTCGGCCCTCGACCCCATCGCCACACTGGCCATTGAACAGCTGATGAACGAGCTGTGCGAGCAGTACTCCATCATCATCGTCACCCACAATATGCAGCAGGCGGCCCGGGTCTCGCACAAGACCGCGTTCCTGCTCAGCGATGAGCGCAACATCGGCGGGCTCCTGGTGGAGTTCGACGAAAGCAGCAAGATCTTCACTAATCCCGAGGACGAGCGTACTGAGGCCTACATCTCGGGACGCTTCGGCTGACCGGTTCCAACATTCCCTGTTTCGAGATGCGACCATGCCTCGGATTCCGAGGGAGGGTCTATTTTGGGTCTATTTCATACCCCAAATGCCGGGAAACATAGGGTAGAATTCAGAAAAGAGATGAGATTCCCCGGGTCGGTGATTCAACCCCGCGGCGAAAGGTATGAGCCGGCAGCGTTACGAAAAAGAAATAGAGGAGATCCTGGAGAGGGCCGGGGACGAACCCCACGATGAACCCCGTCAGAGCGGGGGTCGGCTTCCGCAGCGCCAGCGCTCCTCACCCCCGCCGCGGCGAGGACCGGCCGTTCGCCAGTTCGGTCTGAAGTACCAGTACGCCCTGATCGCCGGGATTGCACTGATAGTCATCGGCGGAATCCTGCACTGGCTCTACTTTTTCCTCGCTGGCCTGGTGCTTCTGGTGGCGGGCTATGTGATCTACTACCGGGCCCCCCGACGTGGCGGTGGCGGTGGCGATAGCACGAACGGGACCAGGCAGATGTGGCGTGGGCGCCCCATCGATCCGGATGATCCTCCCGGCCGTTCGCAGGGAAAATAGCGTCCCGAGTGCCGAGAGGTCAGCGCCCGGTCAGTGGCTGCGCCTGCCGTTGAAAGTGCTCCGCGAGTGCCAGTACCAGGTTGCCCATGTGCGGGTGCTCCGGCTCCACGTCGACCTTCAGGTCGTTCTGCAGCAGACGCCGGGTGCTGACCGGTCCGACCGACGCGACGGCGACCGAGTCCGAGTTGAGGCAACGGCGCAGGGTTTCCTCCAGCCCTGACTGCGCTGCGATGGCCAGCAGGTTGGGCACCTGGGGCTGGCTGGTAAACGCCACCGCGTGAATCCCGCCCGCCTCCATCCGGCGGACCATCTCCAGAACGGGGGACAGGTCGTCGGGCGTGCCCCAGGTGTAAAGCGAGACCTCGCGGACACTGGCGCCCCGCTCCCTCAGCGTTCGGGTGAGCAGGTTGTTGGGGCCTCCATACGCCTGTACCGCCACCTCTCGGCCTTCTAAACCCATTCCGGAAATAGAGGCGATCAGGTCCTCAGAGGTAAAAGGCTCCGGCGGCATCAGGTCGATGCGCACCTTGTTGCGCCGCAGCACCGCCGCGGGCTTTGGGCTGCGGGCGATGACGGTTACAGTGTCCAGCGCGGCCAGCAGTTCATCACGCCGTCCCAACGCTTCGGCGGCGCCGAACAGCGCACGGGTGCCCACGCCGGTCTGCAGGACAGCGATGTCCACTCGCCCGCCACACAGGTCGTTGATCAGGCCGGTTACCTCGGGCGTGTCGGTGTTGTAGACCTCCTGCAGTACCGGGGCCGCGAACGGCACACCGCCGTGGCGTTCGATGAGCGCCCCCATTTCCGACTGCATTCGCGCCTCGACGTAGGCCACGACCCTGCCATCAAGCGACGCTGCCAAGCCTCCTCCCTAGAACCACGAAAGATACTGAAAAGCAATCCGCTCGTCCTGTGCAATCGACAGGGCGAACGGACTGAATTGGGTCACCTGTAACGGATGCCCGTTTGAATCAAGGCCTGCAGGCTAGACGGCGCACTCGCCTTCGCCGCGTTCCAGCTTGTACTGGTTGGTGCGCTCCCAGTCGACGTACATATCGGAGCCGGGTGCCGCCACCTTGGCCGACTCCTCGGCGGCGAGGGCCACCTCGGTCAACTCCTCCAGGCCAACGCGGTCCAGGAACTGGTTGAACCTTTCCGATTCATCGGCCCGGTTGTCCTTGTAGTAGGTGACGATGGTCTTCAGCACGCTGGGGGCGGCCTTGGCGGGCACCTTTACCCTGGGAATCCGCGTGCCAACGCGAGAGTCCTCGACCCGGTTGTCGCCGTAGTTGCCGCCCAGGAACAGCTCGTAGGCCGGCAGCTGCTGGCCGTCGGGGCCCTTGAGCGCCGCGCCATGGAAGCCGATGTTGGCAATGTGGTGCAGGCCGCACCCGTTGGGGCAGCCCGACATCTTGATCCGGATGTCCTTTACTCCCTGGTCGTCCATAAGGTCTCCGGTCCAGTCGTCCATCTCGTCCCGCAGGGCCTTGGCCAGGCCCATTGAGGCGGTGATGCCCAGCTTGCAGCTATCGGTACCAGGGCACGACACCACGTTGGTGATGGCCCGAGAGTCCGGCTCGGCGAGGCCGATCCTGTCGAGCTCCTCCCAGACTGCATGCAGCGATCCCTCGGGCACGTAGCGCAGCACGAGGTTCTGTTCCTGCGTGGCGCGGGCCCGGCCACCAGTGTAGCGGCGCATCATGTCGGCCAGGGCGCGGAACTGGGAGCCGTCCAGATTTCCACGTTCCGGCTTTACCATTATGGAGTAGTAGCCCTCCTGCCGTTGGGCCTCAACGTTGGTCTCCCGCCACTTGTGGAATTCCTCGGAGGCACCGGCGCCGTTGCCGCTGACGGCCGGTGGCGGAGTCTCCCGCAGCAGTTCATCCACTTCGATGTATGGTGTGGGGTCGATGGGGCCGATCTTCTCCAGCTCCGCATCCACCAAGGTCCTGAACTCGTCCAGGCCGATGCGGTCAATCAGCACCTTGAGCCGGGCCATCATCCGGTTCTTGCGTAGCGTGTCAGCGTTGTTGAAGACCGTCCAGATGGCCAGGGCCACGCGCAGGTAGTCGTCCACTGAGACGAACTCGTAGAGTGGTTTGGCCAGCCGGGGCATGATGGAGGTGCCTCCGCCGCAGAACACTTTGAACCCTCGCTGTTCCACGCCGTCCACCACGCGAATCTGCGAGACGTAGGTCAGGTCCTGGATCGCTGCCGACACGTGGTCGCGGGCATCAGTGCCGGTAAAGGCTGACTTGAACTTGCGGGGGAAACCCTGGGTGATGGGATGCCGCACCCCAAAGCGTACATAAGCCGCCAGGTAGGGCGTGGGATCGAATACCTCCTCGGGGTCGACGCCCGCGTACGGTGAACCGACCACATTGCGCACCGTGTTACCGCAGGCTTCGCGTGTCGTCAGGCCGGCACCGCCCAGCAAGCGCAGAACGTCTGGGCACTCTGCCAGCGGTATGTGGTGGAACTGCACGTTCTCGCGGGTCGTGATGTGTCCCTTGCCCAGCGGGGCGAAACGGTCGGACACCTCGCCCAGACCCTCCATAGCCTCGGGCGTCAAAATGCCACCCGGGATTTTCACGCGGATCATCTGCACGTCGGCCTGCCTCTGGCCGTACACTCCCTGCTTCAGCCGGAAGGGCGTGAAAGTGGCGTTGTCCTGCTCCCCGGACTCGAATCTTGCGGATTCCTCCTCAAGCCGCACAACCTCTTCGTCCATGAACGGGATGATCGCCTCTGACGACCTGGCAAGTTCCAGGCTATCTTGGTGGATGTCCTCCTGGGTCCGTTGCTGGCTAGAGGTGTGCGTACTCAAGTCTTCCTCCGTGTCTATTCCGATAAATTTTTCACAAAAGAAAAACCCGCCGACTTTCAAATCATCGGCGGGTTATAAGGTCCCTGGTTGCGTCGGCTTGCTGACGCAGCATGTTTCACCCACCTATGTGGGCGGACAGGTGCAACAAAGAGCGGCTGCAGGCCAGCTAATATTCACATCGCCAATATACTCCAGCAATAAGCATCAGTCAATTGAGTCTCAGTGTGATTCTACGCCGGTTTTTCAGGGGCAGTGGCGGGAGGGGCGGATCACATTTGCGATATCTTCATCTTGCCCGGCTCAATTATCCCGCAGGCCACCCGGCTTCCCATATCCGGTTCGGGCTCGACGTAGGGGTCCGGCCTTTCGTGGACAATAACCGCCGAGCCATCAGCGTCGAATACGGAACCCTCTGCATCCTGCTCCATCGTAATACCGCTGCTGAAAAAGTCGGCTCTCGCGATACCGTCCGCCCCGGCGTAGATGTTCGGCAGGTCGTCGCCCTGGGGGTTGTTCGTAGCCGGGTCGCTTACGAGTCCTTGCTCGTCACCGGTGGAGTTGATTTGGCGTCCGGCGGTCCGGATGTCGGGTGAACAGGAACCGACGGGGTGGATGCTGAGGGCGTGTCCGCCCGGCGAGAGGCTATGCGCCTCCGCCTTGATCAGAACGCCGTTTTCGGATTGTTGGAAAGTTATCTTTCCAACGGTCTTACCAGTGGGAGAAGAAAGCACGGCCGTCGCGGTTGCATAAGACTCCGGCATTTCCATCTGGTCGGATTGATAGAAGAGATACCCCAGAGCGAAGACAACCAGAATCCCGAGAACTACGATTAGGATGGTTGGACGTGCTTCTTTTTGCACAAGACCCCTCCCTTTCGTCTTTAAAAACCTATCACACCAGCAGAACAATCACACCAGCAGCGCGGAACAATTTTCCCAACAACGACAGTTTGCATATAGGTGCGAAATTGAAAATGGGGCGCGTTTCCATTTCCACTCTGGGGACTTACGGTGTTTGCGAGAGACGCTTTCAGTCAGGGGTGGGGAAATTCTGTCCCTGGAACGATTGGGATTTCCAGAGAGCCGGAGCACATACTTGTCAGCGTCCAAGACGGCAGGTAACGTTAAAATGGCACTAATTCGACTCGGCTACAGGCCGGGACCGGAACGACAGGAGGCACGGGCATGAGGTCTACTGCGGACGTGGTGGTCATCGGCGGTGGGGTAATGGGGTGCAGCATCCTTTTCAACCTCGCAAGGCTGGGAATTACCAACACCGTGCTGTTGGAGAAGGACATCCTCAACGGCGGCTCCACCGGGCGCAGCCAGTCCATCTGCCGGATGCACTACTCGAACCCGGTGACGGCGACCATGGCGTGGGAGAGCCTCAAGGTGTTCACCAACTTTGAGGACGTGGTCGGAGGGCCGTCCGGCTTCACGGAGACCGGCTACCTGGTGGTGGTCAAAGAGGAAGACCGTCCAGGGCTGGAACACAACTGCGCAATGCAGGTCGGCCTGGGCATCGATACCATGGTGGTGACCGCCGCCGACCTGGCCGACATAGCGCCCATGGTCGCCGTGACGGAGGATGAGGCCATGGGCTGGGAGCCACAGTCGGGTTACGCTGACCCCTACCTCGTTACCTCGTCCTATGCCAACGCGGCCCGAACCCTTGGGGCAGAGATCAACCTCGGCGTTCCGTCCACTGGCATCGAAGTCGTGGACGGACGAGTACAGGCAGTCAACACGCTGCAGGGAAGTATCGAGACGCCCGCCGTGGTGGTCGCCACTGGCCCGTGGTCAAAGGGTGAGCTGGCGAAGGTGGGTATCGACGTTCCCCTGGTAACCGTGCGTCACCAGGTGGCGTCCCTGGCCCGGCCAGTGGACCGGTTGCCGCTGCATCCCGCTGTGGGTGACATCGCGCAGTCCTTCTCATTCCGTCCCGACGGCCCACGCATGACCCTTATGGGCTTTGGCGATGACGAGGAGGCGGACGTTGAGACCTACAACCAGCTATCGGGTCTCGACGACATGGCCTTGGCCAAGGAGAAGCTCGTGACGCGCATCCCGGCAATGTCCGACGCTTACTTCCGGGGCGGCTGGGCTGGCCTGTTTACCACCACGCCCGACTGGCATCCCATACTGGACCGCGCGCCGGGCGTCGATGGCCTGTACTGTGCCGTCGGTTTCAGCGGACACGGGTTCAAGTTGTCCCCGATGATAGGACTGACCATGGCCGAGTTGGTTGCGCAGGGCGAGGCCACCAGTATCGACATCTCTCCCCTGCGCTTCAGCCGCTTTGACGAGGGTGACTTCATCGAGTCCAGCTATCGCTACCGGGTGCTCGCCTAGAGCGGTGGGCCGCGAACCCATTGTCCGTGTCCGCTGAGTGAATCGGGCGACGGTTCGCGGAAGGACGACCATGAGTGCTCACATTCCTCGCGAGGCCGAGGCAGTGATGTCGCCGCAATTTCTCCGCTCCTTTCTCCGGGGATTCATGCAGGGAATTTCGGCGTGCGCCTTGATCGCCCTGCTATTGTGGTCGGGGAATGACTACCGGCCCACTGTGGCCGAGTCTACAGTAGCATCGTACCGCTTTAACCTCCTGGCTTGGGAAGCGGGCAACGTTTTTGACAAGTGGTATCACGAGTTGGCGGCTCTGTTGCCCTGGAACTCCCTGCAGCCCCGTGAGCAACGAATTGCCTTGGCAGAGGAGTTCTTCCAACTGGGTGAGGAGGAGCGTCGGCTTGAGAGCGAACTGTTGACCATTTCAGAGTCATCCCCGAGAACCAGAGAAATCAGGGCCCGCCTGGATGAGGTCCACGGCCGCGAGGGCAACATCCGTCCCGCCGTCGAGCAAACCGTGGAGCGGGAGATCAGCGATATCCTGCACGAGGAGGGATTCTCCTCCCGCATAGGGGCCATCCTGCCGCCGGTCGACACAGTGCTCGGCCACTCCCCCGCCCTGCTGGTCACGTCTCCCCGCGACCGGATTTTCCGTCTCGACAACGTGCTTTTGAGGCACGGGGTCCGTCCCGACGAGCGGACCATGCTGGAGGACCTGACCACTCAGGAGCGCAATCTCTCTGCCATCGTGGTGAACACCGGGGGAGTCGGCACTTTCCCAACGGTGGTGTCCTCGTCAAGCGGCCTGCATTTCGCCCTCAACACCGTGGCCCACGAGTGGCTGCACAACTGGTTCTTCTTCCAGCCCCTCGGCCAGCATTTCTGGGACAACCCGGAAATGACCACGCTCAACGAGACCGCAGCGACGTTGGGCGGGTGGGAACTGGGTGATCGCGCCTACGAGGCCATGACGGGTATCGCTTTCGAGCGCCAGCCGCCACAGCCCCTGTCCGAAAGGGACCCAGACACCTTCGACCTCAACGCCGAGATGCGGGAGACCCGGCAGACGGCTGAGCAGATGCTGGCCGACGGCAGCATCGATGAGGCGGAGAACTACATGGAGGAGCGGCGCCTGGAGTTGCTGGAGCGGGGCTACCGCATCCGGAAGATTAACCAGGCGTTTTTCGCCTTCTATGGCTCTTACGCCACCAGCGCCGCTGCCGACAGCCCCATCGAGGGACAGTTGCGAGGGCTGAGGGCGGAAAGCGAGTCCCTCGGTGAGTTCCTCAGGACGGTTGCCCGGTTCTCCTCCTACCAGGAGTTCCTGGACTACATTGGAGAGTGAGTTACCGGATTTGGGGCAGGGCTTTCGGGAGCAGGCTACCGCAGCACTCGCTCGTCGCCGCTGCGGCGGGTGATCTGCTCCTGGTCCATGCGCTCCAGCAGCGGCAGGATGTACTTGCGGCTGGTGTCGAACAGAGTCCGCGCCTCGGCCACGGTGATGGTGCCGTGCTCCCGCAGGTGCTCCACGATTCGCTCCGTCATTTGCCGGTACGCCTCTGCCCTGAAGACAACACCGTCGCCGACTCGCACCACCTTCCCCTGCTCCACCAGCGCGCCCAACAGCTCCGTCTCCAGGGGTTGATCGGTGGGCGGCGAATAAGGCTCTCGCTCCAGTGACAGCAGGTATTGCGCCACCTGCTGTTCCATTCGCGGCGTGAACTCCACCTCGTGTCCGGGCAGCCGCACCGCCTGGCTGTCCTCGACCACAAACCCCTCTTCACACAGGCGGGCCAGTGCCCGTAGGTATACGGGCTGCGACATTCCCAGCCTGCTGCGCACCTCCTGGGCCGGGGCACCTTTCCTCAGGGGATACTGGTCGTGGTATGAACGCAATACGCCGGTAAGCCGGCCCTTGAGCGTCCCCCAGCCAGGCGCCGAATAGACCACAGCGTCGCCGTCAGAGGCGAGGTCGCCCAGAGCTATCAGGTCGCCCTCCTCTGCCAGCTCCACAGCACGCTCTAGAGCCTCCTCCCGCGGAAGGTTGGCGCGGCGGGACAGCTCGGTGAGGCCGCAGGGCCCCCACTGCTCGGCAACGCTGACGATCACGTCCTCGTCGGCGCCCTCGTCCAACAGCATCAGCCGTTCCGATACATCGACATCGAAACGCCGGTGCCGTCGTCGGGGGTTGGGGTCCACGACCTGTCCGCCCCCCAGCGTGTTCTCGGAGGAGCGCACCACGAAGTAGTCGCCCTTGACCACGGGCAGCGGGTCCGACAACAGCAGTTGAACCCAGCCCTCATCGCCGGCCTCCAGTTGCTCGGCGTCCAGCAGACGAACCCGGGCCGGTGACTCGCTGGTGAACAGGTGGAACGTGACTCCCTCGTTGTGCTTCATCGGGTGGGGCGAGTCGCTGACCATCCGGATGCGAGCGTCCACCCGGCGTGCCGGACGGAGCCAGCCGGGGGAGGTGAGTATCTCGCCTCGTTCAATGTCGTCGCGGGAGATGCCCGACAGGTTCACAGCCAGCCGAACGCCGGGCTTCGCGCTGGTCACCATGGTCTTGTGGCTCTGCAGCCCGCGAATTCTCGCCCGCTGCTGTGATCCGGCCAGCTCGATCTCCTGCCCCACTGCCAGCGAACCGTCAATGAGTGTCCCGGTGACCACCGTGCCAAACCCCGAGATGGTGAAGCAGCGGTCGATGGGCAGCCGGGGACGGCCCAGGTCCCGTCTCATCTCGGTGTCGTCGAGTATGCTGTCGATCATTCCCCGCAGCTCGTCCAGTCCGTCTCCGGTGTACGCCGACACTCCGACCATTGGGCAGCCCTCGAATGAGGTTCCCTGTAGCGTATCCTCCACCTCTGCCTTGACCAGCTCGACCAGCTCCTCGTCGACTAGGTCGGTCTTGGTGACCACCACCAGCCCTCGCGTCACCTGGAGGATGTCGAGGATGGCCAGGTGCTCGCGGGTCTGGGGCATCACGCTCTCGTCCGCTGCGACGATGAGCAGCGCCAGGTCGATCCCGCCGACTCCGGCCAGCATGTTCTTGATGAACCGCTCGTGGCCGGGAACGTCCACGATGCTGACCTCGCGCCCACTGGGCAGCGTCATCCACGCGAAGCCCAGGTCGACCGTCATCTCCCGCTCCTTCTCCTCGGGGAGCCGGTCGGGATCGATGCTGGTCAGCGCCTTGACCAACGTGGACTTGCCGTGGTCAACGTGCCCGGCAGTTCCGATTACGTACATAGCTGCCGCCTAAGACAATACTACCCCGGTAGAAGGTATCACAGGAACCGCGTGAACACCTGGTTGGCGATCAAGTAGGCCGACGGATCAAGGCGAATGACGTCGCTCTCCTGTAGCAGCAGTCCCAGGGCCAGCAACTCACTGATCTCACCATCGTAGCGGGCGGAAAGGTCCTGGCCCACAGCTTTTGAGGCATCGGCCAGGTCCAGCCCGTCCAGCAGCCGCAGTCCGAGGAACATGGTCTCGGCGCAGGCCGTGTCGGCGTCGATTCGCTCCCACCCGTCCACCGTGCGGGCCTGGCCCAGCTCGCCATCGCCCAACGCCGTCCAATCGCGGGTCTGGGCCGTCGACCACTCGGCAGCCCTGTTCGTGTACTCCCGTGGCGCCAGCACCGTCCAGAACCGGTAGTCCCCCAGACGCGAGTGAGCCCCGGGCCCCACGCCCAGATAAGGCTGGTTCCGCCAGTAGATCAGGTTGTGCTGCGAATGCAGTCCCGGCCTGGCCCAGTTGGAAATCTCGTAGTGGTGATAGCCCGAGGACGCGAGCACTTCCCGTGCCATCGCGTACATATCCGCTGCGAGGTCGGGAT
Source organism: Dehalococcoidia bacterium (assembly GCA_965219395.1). Lineage (GTDB taxonomy): Bacteria > Chloroflexota > Dehalococcoidia > Lucifugimonadales > UBA3495 > VXOI01. Next base: position 650,830 of record CBDCNN010000002.1, on the reverse strand, counting down.
CAGGCTCCGGTATCTTGCCCTGGTCGGCCCACAGCCGCATGGGTGTGCCCTCCTCCAGCGTCAGCGCGTAGAGGGAGATGTGCTCGGGCGACAGCGCGGCGAGCCTGGTAACGGTGTCTCCCCACTGGGCGATGTCCTGGCGGGGCAGCCCGTACATCAGGTCGAGGTTGACGTTCTCGAACCCGGCGTCCCTGGCGGTCTCGAAGGCTGCCACGGCTCCTTCCGCGCTGTGGCGTCGGCCCAGCAGTTGCAGCAGGTTGTTGTCAAGGCTCTGCACCCCGACGCTCAGGCGGTTAACACCCTGCCGCAGGAGGCCGCGACAGGCGGCGTGATCCAGGTCGCCGGGATTGGCCTCAATCGTAATCTCAGCGCTTGTTTCGATGTGGAAGGCGAGGGAGGCCGCGCCAAGGATCTCTGCGATGTCCCCGTCCGGCAAATACGATGGTGTTCCGCCGCCGAAGAACACTGTCCGCACTGTGGGATGCCCCAGCGCCTCGCCCCAAAGACGCAACTCGGTGGTCACCGCCTTCAGGTAGCTGCCCATCTGCCCCTCGATACCCTGGTAGGTGTTGAAGTCGCAGTACGGGCACTTGGTCTTGCAGAAGGGAACATGGATGTACAGCCCAATGCCCGCATCGGGGACGATCCCGCTGCTGGCAGGCTGGCGTGCAGTGTGGGACGAGGAGATAGGCGGGCTCCGAAGTGGAGGATGGGATATCGCAGCAGGCGGGCCTGCCTGTTGGCTGCCGCAGGAGTGCAGGGGGCTAGTCGTCGTCGATTACCCGGCCGGTTCCGTCCACAACCTTGTCGGGGTCCTTATCCTCCGGCCGGTCGGACGGCGGTATGACCCCGTTGTGTTCGTCAACCACTTCCTTGGGCGACAGCTTGACCAGGAGCAGCAGGGACAGGGCGATGAAGATCAGGTCGTCGAACCGCCCCAGGACAGGCACGGTGTCCTTGACGAGGTCCACTGGCGAAATGCCATACAGGATGGCGACTGGCAAGAGCAGCCGCAGCATCAGCGGCACCCGCTTGTCGAACGTTAGCCGCCACACCAGCCGCGCAAATCGCAGTATGTGAGGCATGAACCGGGGCGCAAGGAACAGCAGCAATGGGACCGCTATTCGCATAAACATGTCGCATTCCTCCGCGTTCTGCCGGTGCGTTCAATTATAAGGGAAGTTGTGTTAAGTTTGTACAACTCCCGGCCGCGATCGGCCTGCAGGTTGACCTGAGCCGGACAGGAGTCTATTGATGATTGATTACGCTTCGTTGCGAACCATTGATGACCTGCGCAACAGTGGGTACGTGGTTCGCCCAGTCCGCGAGGAGATACGCGATAACCTGATCAACCGGATTCGTTCCGAGGAGATCGTCTTCCCCGGCATCATCGGGTTCGAGGACTCGGTCATACCGCAGCTGGAGAACGCCATCCTGGCGGGCCAGGACGTGATCCTCCTGGGCGAGCGGGGCCAAGCCAAGTCCCGGCTGATTCGCGGCCTGGTCAATCTGCTGGACGAGTACATCCCCGTCATAGCGGGTTGCGAGATCAACGACGATCCCTACCGTCCCATCTGCCAGGCCTGCCGCAACCGCGTAGCGGAGCAGGGTGACGCCACCCCAATCGAGTGGATGCCCCGCGAGGAACGCTACTCGGAGAAGCTGGCCACCCCCGACATTTCCATCGCCGACCTGATCGGCGAGATCGATCCCATCAAGGTGGCAGAGGGGCACTACCTCTCCGACGAGCTCGTTATCCACTACGGCCTGGTGCCACGCACCAACCGGGGGATCTTCTGCATCAACGAGCTGCCAGACCTCGCCGAACGCATCCAGGTCGGCCTTTTCAACCTGATGGAGGAGCGGGACGTCCAGATCAAAGGCTACCGCATCCGCTTGCCCCTGGACGTTTACGTGGTGTCCACCGCAAACCCCGAGGACTACACCAACCGCGGCCGTATTGTCACGCCGCTCAAGGACCGGTACGGCTCACAGATTCACACCCATTACCCTCGCAATCCCCGCGATGAGATCGCCATCATGGAGCAGGAACGCAACCGCTTTCCGAATGAGGACAAGCTGGTCGTGCCCGACTACATGAAGCGGATACTCGCCGAGATCACCGCCCAGGCTCGCCTCAGCAGCGAGATCAACCAGCGTTCCGGCGTCAGCGTGCGGGTCTCCATCTCGAACTTCGAAACCGCGCTGTCCAACGCAGTCCGCCGTGGGATCATGAACGGTGAGGAATGGGCCTGTCCACGGGTCAGCGACCTGTCGTACATCGTCGCGTCCTTCGCTGGCAAGATCGAGCTGGAAACGTTCGAGGAGGGACGGGAGTCCCGCGTAACCGACGAGATTACCCGCCGGTCCATACTGCGGGTATTCGGTGCCATGTTCGAGCTGGACGAACTCGAAGACGTGATCATGGCCTTCGACCTTGGCGGTGTCGCAGTAACCGGCAGCGAGCATCCCGCCGCCGAATACCCGGATATGGTCTCGGCCATTGACGGTATGACTGCGGCAGTAACCAAGCTCACCGAAGGCGACCGGCGTCCAGAGGTGGTCGCTGCTGCGGCCGAGTTCGTCCTCGAGGGATTGCACCTAAGCCGCCGCCTCAACTGCGATCGCTCGGGCGACGGCTTCCGCTACAGTCGCTAGGCGTCCATTGCTGACACTTGCAGGGGCCGGAGCCCCCCGGCCCTAAGCGGTCAGGGCCAACTCCAGTTGGCCCGCTTGAGGTGCAGTCGCGACTGGAGTGGCCTTGCGTCGCCGCCTTGGCGCTTCCTCCGCCAGGCTGAACTGCAGCTGGCCTCTGACCGGCTTGGGCGCAGGGTCTCGCTCCCGCCGGTTAAGCCCCCACCTGTGCCGCTCCCGGTCGACGATCGACAGCACGCTCCTGGTGTACTCCTCCGGCGCATAGGTCTTGCGGTACAGCTTGGCGTAGGCCTGTTCCAGGTGCGGATAGGTCTCACGCAGCATGGGCATGAACCATTCCTTGGACCCAGGCTTCAGGAACAGGACGTTGGATCCAAGGAATTGGGCACCGTGGTTGTGGGCCGCCTCGGCCACAGCCGCGATGTTCTCCTCGTGGTCGCTGATTCCTGGCAGCAGGGGCGCCATCATAACCCCTGCGTTGATACCGTTCTCGACGAGGTCCTGCATGGCCTCCATGCGCAACTGCGGGCGGGGTGCGCCAGGCTCCATCTGCTTCCAGATTTCGTCGTCCACTGTGCCGATACTGAAGTTCACGCTTACTTCCGCGATCTCGCTCAACTCCCGCAGCACGTCCACGTCGCGCCGCACCAGCACGCCCTTGGTGGTGATGGAGCAGGGGTTGGCAAAATCCACCAGCACCTGCAGCACACCGCGCGTGAGCTGGTACTCCGCTTCCGCCGGCTCGTATGGGTCCGAGGCGGTGCCAATGGCGATGGACTCACCCCGCCAGTTGGGGCGCCTCAGCTCCTTTCGCAGCACCTCGGGCGCATTGACCTTGGCGAACACCCGCTGCTCGAAGTCACGGCCCGCGTCCATGCCCCAGAACTCGTGGGTCGGTCGTGCATAGCAGTAGGTGCAGGCGTGGCGGCACCCCCGATAGGGATTCAGTGTCCAGCGGAACGGGAACGACGGTATGTCCAGCCGGTTCAATAGTGTCTTGCAGTGGATTTCAGTAACCTGTGCGCCAGCCATGCTACTACCTCTGAGAAATGATGTGCGAAATATTTGTTCTAATAATAGGCGGCATAAGCTGGCATGTCAAGTTTGTGCGGACAAATCGGGTGGGTCCTGGGTGCAGAGGAGTTGGGATGGGCCACTGGACTGCGACCGAAGACACTGAGATTTCTCCGGGTGCAGGCTTCAATCATTAGATTGAGCAGCGCCTCACTGGCGCAGTTGGTTTGTTACATTCGTTGTATAGACCCCGCATGCGAGACAATCAAATAGCATCGTTGTTCGAAATACTTCGTCAAGCCATGGACAGCTGAAACAGGGCGGATTGCAGCTCGGGTAATCGGCACTCGTTCCGCCCCGTGATTGCCGATGGATGGGGCGAAACAATCCGTTGATGGTTCAAGACGAACGAACGCCAGAAACGGATATTCAAGCGTTTTTCGATAGGCACGGGGCTGTAGGAGAGGGATTCCCGGTGGCTTTGAATAAGCCGGCGCCAGGGCTGGGATGGGGGAGGTATGAGGCCGGGGAGGAAAAGAACCGGCGCCTCGTCTGAGGCGCCGGACTGCGGGTCTAGCGGAAGGGCACGAGCACTCGCTCGCGCTGCGTGTCCCTCGATGGGGACATTGAGATGTCCAGGCTGCTGCCGTTGACCAGGAACTCCACCTGCTCCGCGATGTTGGTGGCGCGGTCGGCGATCCGCTCCAGATCGTGGGCCACCCAGAGCAGGTAGGTCGCCCGCTGGATGGTCTCCGGATCGTTGATCATATACTCCAGGAGGTCGTGATAGACCTTGTCGTAGAGGTCGTCCACCTCGTCATCGGCATCCCGCACCGCCTGCGCCTTCTCCGTGTCGCGGGTGAGCAAAGCGCCAATGCTGTCGGTCAGCATGTCCGTCGCTTTCTGTGCCATGAGAGGGATGTCGATCAGGGGCTTGAGCGTCTGCTCATCGCCGATGGACAAGCTGATTTTGCCTATCCCCTCGGCGTAGTCGCCCATCCGCTCCAGCTCCACGCCGATATGCAACAAGGCAATAATCGCACGCAGATCACGGGCGACGGGCTGCTGGGTGGCGATGAGGTTGATGCAGCGGGCCTCAATCTCGGCCTGCTTGCGGTCAATGTAGTCATCGTCCTTGATGACTTGCCGGGAGGTTTCGAGATCCCGCGCCTTGAGCGCCTCGACGGACCGGTGGACCGCCTCCCCGACGTAGTAAGCGAGGGCTTCGACTTCAGCTTCCAGACCGACCAGTTTCAGGTCGAATTCTTCCCTGCGAGTGCGTGCGGGCATGGCATCCTCCCCGGCACACATGCCGGTTGCCCGCCCACTATATCGGTTAGACCCGAGTCCAGAAGGGGGGCCGCTGGCGCTGCGCCTCCAGCAATGTCTCGTCCAGAAGTTCGAGTTTTACCCCCGGCTTGGGGGTAGAAGGCAGAATATATCCTATTGATTCGAACACTGTCAAATTCGTGTAGTACCCGTTGTAGACTTGCAGCACGAGCTGGTCGAAGAAATCTCCGTGTAATCGCTCAACGGCTCGCAGTGCCTCGTCCTTGGCCTCCTCGGGCAGGGCGGCAAATCCGTCCGGTCCTCGCTCAGCGGCGGCGATCTCAATGGCTGCCAGGCCCTGTACGAAAATACGGGTCAGCCCCGGTTCGCCCACCGCCACGCCCTCAACGAATTCCCCGATGCCCAGCGATCCGGCTCCCGGCCGGTTTTCCTGCGCCGGGATGATGCGGTCCAGCACCGCGTCCAATATCTGCCGCTGCGCTGGTGAAAATACCTGGCGGGATGTGCTCATTCTTCCTTGGTTCCTTTGAAAATTCTATCGATCCACCGAGCCTGGTCAGCGCGACCGTTTCGACTATCGGACTGCCCTACCGCGGGATAACCGGCAGCGTCGCGTGCGATGGGTAGTCCGCCGTGTGCAACACCGTCTGCAACGCCGTCTCCAGCCGGTCGTCAACGCCGATTGCCGCCCCGGTGTTGGGGTTGCGATCGAAACGCGGGAAGTTGCTGCTGGAGATTTCCAGCCTCAGCCGGTGGCCGGCGAACAGCAGGTGGCTGGTCGACCACAGATCGATCTCATACTTGTAGATTCGCCCCGGCCGGATAAGCGATGGCTCCCCCGCCGAGGTGCGGAATCGCGCACGCACGATGCCGTCCTGCAGATTGTGGGCATACCCGTCGGGCCGCACATCCACCAGCTTGGCCGTGAAGTCGGTGTCCGTCGCGGTGCTGGCGGCGTAGAGCGTTACGGTGATGGGGCCGGTCAGTTCCGTGTCCCGCTCCAGCGGTTCCGAGGTGTAGACCAGCACGTCGTCCCTGTCCTCGACCTCCCGCTGGTCGGCCACTCCCTGCGGGATGATCAGCGTGGAGCCGCCCCGCGTGGGCACGGGGTCGGCGGGGTCGTAGGTATAGACGTCGAGGGGCTCCTCCCCCGGTGGTGCCGTGGACAGGGTGCCGTCGCCGTTGAGGGTGTTGGCATCGCCGCCCGAGTGCAGGTACCACCTGGTGTAGTGGGTGCGAGCCAGGGGCCAGTCGCTCTCCTGCCGCCACCGGTTCTCGCCCATCACAAAGATGCTCACCGGAGGCTCGTCCAAGAGGCCCGTCTGGATGTCCTTGAGCCAGTAATCGAACCAGCGCAGCAGGTGCTCGTGCAGCTCGATGCGAGCCTCCGGCCCGAAGTCGATGTCGCCGGTGTCGCCGGACGTTGGCGCGGTGTAGGGCCGGATGTGAGCCCATGGCCCGATAAGCAGCCGCTGGCTGCGGCGCGCCTCTGCGGTCGCAGCGCGGTCCCGCAGTTCCTGGTAGCCGTTGAGTGCGCCTTCGAGGAAGATGTCGTACCACGAGCTGACATGGAACATGGGCAGCGAGATCTTGTGCGCGTTCCGCATCAGGTTGATGGGCGTCCAGTATGGCCCGTCATTCTCCTGGTCGAAGTACTCATGGAAATAGGGAGCAGTCTCCTTGAGCCGGCCGATCCAGTCCCGCAGGGGCAGGTGGCGGAACCACGCGTCGGTGAGCGGCTGCGCGAAATTGTCCGGGGGCAGTACGTACTCGTCCATCTGGGCCAGCAGGTCCTCGCGGCCCGCCCGCAGCAGCGTGTTGCGGCCCATGTGGATGGCGTAAGCTACCATCCAGCCCCATTCCATCGCTCCGCCGGTGTGATACACCCAGCTCTGGTGGAAGTCCGCCGAGGCCGACACCGGTGCCATGCACGCCAGGTGCGGCGGTCGGGGCCCTGCGGCCAGCGTGTACTGCGTCGCACCCAGGTACGACTGCCCGGTGGTGGCCACCCGCCCGTTGCACCAAGGCTGGCGGGCGGCCCATTCCACCGTGTCGTAGCCGTCCTGCCCCTCTTGGAACAGAGGGTCGAAGTGGTCGCCCTCCGAGTCGAAGCGGGCGCGGCAGTCCTGGCTCACGACGACGTAGCCGCGCTGCGGAAAGAACCAGATGGAGTGCTCCTGGTTGTCCGCGTAGCCGTCCTTGCCGTATGGCCCCCTCGTGACCAGGGCCGGGAATCGCCCCGGCGAATCGGGTCGGTAGATGTCGGTCGCCAGGCGCACACCATCGCGCATCGGCACCATGACGTTGCGCTCGCGGACGACCCGGTACTGCTCTCCCTGCGCCATTTCAGGCCCCCTTTCAATAGCGGCCCTAGTCTAGCACAACGCCCACCGAAGCCCTAGCGGCGCTGGTCGCGGTAGTTGGGCGCGTCGATGGGCACCCAGTCGACGACCATGCTGTCCACCATCCGAGAGGCAATTCGGGGCTTGCCGTGCTCCAGTTCCTCCATGCTCGAAGCGGTGGTGATCACTGTTGCCAACCTCGCCTCGTGCCGGTGCACCACTATCTGGTACAGCTTCTCCTCGGCCCAGGGAGTGCTGTTCTCCGCACCAAGGTCGTCGAGAATCAGCAGCTGAGAATTCAGCACCTGCTCAAACAGATCGTCGAACCCCACCGGGCTGTCTGGGCTGAAGGTCATGCGCAGATGGTCCAGCAACGTGGGCACGAAGGCGAAGAACACCTGCCGCCCCTGCCGGAGGCTCTCGCCCGCGATGGCCACCGCCAAGTGAGTCTTGCCCGATCCCCGGCTCCCCGTGAACAGCAGCCAGCCCTCGGGGAAACTGGCAAAGGTCTGTGCGGAGTTGAGCGCCCGGGCCAGCTCCTCCTGCTCCCTCTTGTTCGCCCGGATACCGCCTCCGACGTCGAAGTTGGCAAAGGTCATTCGGGACAGCATCTCCGACCGCACCTCGCCGATACCCAAAGCTAGTCGGCTGTTCAGGTGCCCCAGTTGCAGCACGGTCGACAGTCCCTCGGCCTCCAGCCGGGTGCGGAGGGCCTCGTCCAGGCGCGTCATGGGCCCACGGATCGTCACCACCGTGGGCAGCGCGTTGTTGTACCGGTGGTAGATCACCTGGAACAGCTTTTCCTGAGCCCACGGCGTCGAGCTGTGCGCCCCCAGGTCGTCCAGCACCAGAACCGGCGCGTTGCGTACCTGCTCGAACAACTCGTCATAGCCGATCTCGCTGGAGGGCGAATAGGCCGCCCGAAGGTGGTCCAGCAGGTCCGCCACCATGATGAAGAAAACGGTCTGCTGCCGCTCGATGCAGCGGTTGGCGATGGCGGCGGCCAGGTGTGTCTTGCCGCTGCCCGAGGGGCCGGTCAGCACCAGCCAGCCTTCGGGGTTCTCGGCGTATGCGGCGGCCTGTGGCAGGGCATCTGCGAACATCCGGCGCGCCGCAACGTCCGGCATCGACCCGTCAGGACGCGTCGCCCCGAACGTCAGCCGCGACAGGGCGCCCAGGTTGCTGTACCGGCGCAGTGCCTCCATCCGCGACGGCAAAGAGCCCTCCGCCTCGCGGCAACGGCAGGGCGTTGCCTGCCCGAAGTCCGGGTGCCCCACGTGGACGCGCTGCGTCACCCAGCCGCTGCCATGGCAGTGGGGACAGTCGTCAGCGCGCTCCGGTTCGGGAGCCGGAGCGGCCCCGGTACCGTTCGTAGTCTTTGCTGTACTTGCCGCGCTGATTCTGCGGAGAATGTCGCCCAGGTTTTCCATCATCCTTGCTCCCGCCTGCCCAGTTGCCCTTGCCCTCCGACCCCCACCGGGCCAGGATGGCGGCGACGTACTGCCAGCTCCTCTTGTTTTCCAGCGCTGCGATCTCGAAGGCCTCGCGAATCCAGCCCGGAGGGTAGCGCTGCTCCGCCTCCTTGAGCCGCTCCGCCACTATCGGCGACAGCATCCCGATGGTGTCCTCGTACAGTGCGAAAATGTTCAGCTTTTCCCGGGGCCTCGCAGGCGCCTCGTCAGCAACGGGATTGGCAGCTCCGCTGGCGCCCGTCTCACCCAAGCGAGCCAAGGCCCTGCGGCCAGCGTCGTTATTGAGCACGAAAACCGCTTCCTCGGGGTTGCTGCCATGCACCAGGAACACGCCCCGGCGAACCGCCAGCCTCAAGCCGCGCCGGATTTCCTCAACCGCACCGTCCGCGCTGCCCTCGGGCTCCAAGCCCCGCAGCAGCACCGTGTCGGTCAGGAACTCGTCCAGCGAAACCGTGCGGGTTCCCTGGCGTTTGTGGTGCAGCAGCCAGATGCCCCGCAGCGCCACTTTCAGCTCAGCCAGGTCCTGTATGTCCTCCAGGAGCGGCCCAAAGACCGGGTCGGGTGTGGGCGTGTACAGTGTCTCTCGTGGAAAACCGCTGAAGACCATACTTCCTCTGTCCCTTCATTCCCGACGAAGCAGGAATCCACCATGGTTTCAGCCGAATCGTTCGTCCATCCGACCTGTGTCTGAGCCGTGCCCCTGCCGGGGCTGCGCGAGTTGCCTAGAAGGCAGGCATACGGGCGAAGGAGTCGAAGCGCACGACGTTGTCGCGGAACTCCAGCTGTATGCTGCCAGTGGGGCCATTGCGGTGCTTGGCCACAATGATGTCGGCGATGTTGCGCGGGTAAGGCTGTCCGGGCCGCTGCTGCTCCCACTCCTCCTCGGTGGTGTAAAGGTCCTCCCGGTGAATGAACATCACCACGTCCGCGTCCTGCTCGATGCTGCCGCTGTCTCGCAGGTCCGAGAGCAGTGGCCTGTGGCTGGGCCGGTTTTCCACCAGGCGGCTCAGCTGCGAACACGAGATCAGGGCGATGTTCAGGTCCCGTGCCAGCGCCTTCAGCGAACGCGAAATCTCGCTGATCTCCTGCACCCGGTTGGCGTTGAAGCCTCGCCCCTGCCCGGCTACCAGCTGCAGGTAGTCCACCACCAGCAGGTCCAGCCCGTGCTCCAACGAAAGCCGACGCGACTTGCTGCGAATCTCCACCATGCTCTGGTAGGGAGTGTCGTCGATGTACACCGGCAGGTCCGACAGCTGACCGATGGAGTCGATCATTCGCTGCTCCTCCGCCATCGTGTACAGCCCTAGCCGCAACCGGTGCGAGTCGATCCCTGCCTCCGCCGACAGGATGCGCATAGCCAACTGCTCACTGCTCATCTCAAGGCTGAAAAATCCTGCAGTCGAGCCGTTCTTGGCGGCGTTTATGCACATGTTCAGTGCCAGCGTGCTCTTGCCCAGCGAAGGTCGTGCCCCCAGGATCACCAGATCGGACCGCTGGATTCCGCCCAGCAATTCGTCCAGTTCACCGTAGCCGGACACAACTGGGCTCGTCGCATCGGACAGCGGGTCCACGACCCCTGCGCGGTCCTGCAGGTACTGGTCGTAGATTTGCCGCAGCGGCACGAATCCCCGCGCTTGCCCCGAACCGCGCACCGCGAACAGCGCATCCTCAGCCTGCCGCAGCGTCCCGTCTACGTCGTCGGTGTCGTTGTAGCCCAGCTCCGATATCCGTGAGGCCGCCGCGATCAGCTTCCGCATCGTCGCGGTGCGGGACACGATCTCCGCGTAATCCTCGGAGTGCACCGATGTGGGAGTAATCGAGACCAGGTGAGACAGGTAGGCCATTCCGCCCACCGCATCCAGCTTTTCCGTCCGCGCCAGCTCGCCGGCGAGCGTGGTCTGGTCGATCGCCTGGTGCCGCTGGAACAGCGCCAGCGCCGCGTCGTAGCAGAACTGGTTGCGGTCCCGGTAGAAATCCCCGGTCTGCAGCATCGGCGCGATCCGAGCGATGCACTCGCCGTCGATCAGCAGCGAGCCAATCAGCGACTCCTCCGCCTCGATGTTGTGCGGGAGAAGCTTTTCCGCGTACAACGTCACGGCTACTCTTCGGCCTCGGCGATCACGTGAATGGTCGCCGCGATCTCGGTCGAGAAGCGCAGGTTGATGTCGTACTCGCCGGGTTCGCGAATGGGCTCGGCCACCTCGATCCAGCGGCGCTCCACCTCACGGCCCGTGACCTCGGCCAGCGCCATCGAGATGTGCGTGCTGGTGATGGCTCCGTAGTAGCGGCCCGTGGGTGTGACCCGGGCATGCACCGTGATTTCGGTGTCATGCAGGGCCTCCTTCAGCTCCTCCAGCACGTTGGTCTCGCGCAGACGGACCTCATCGCCCGCCGTCTTGATCTTGTGCAGCCGCTTCAGCACCTCGGGAGAAGCCATGACGGCCAGACCCTGCGGCAGCAGGTAGTTGCGCGCGTAGCCGTCGGGCACCTTCCGGACTTCGCCAGCGCGGGCCTTGTTGGGAACATCCTGGGTGAATACAACTTCCATTGGAATCACATCCGTGGTCACAATTTGGGGGTTGGGACAATTATACGGGTGTTGGACGGAAGGGCGAAAGCGGCAACTGTCAGATAATTCGCATATCAGTATCCCTATAATGTGTTGAAAGCGTGGATAAAGGAGTACTGATGAGCTTCATCGAAGGCGTTGAGGAACGTGCCCTCCCCATCCGGCAGGCCATCCTGGACCACCCCTTCGTTCAGGGAATCGGCCGCGGCGACCTCGACGTCGAGCGGTTCAAATTCTACGTCGCCCAGGACTACGTCTACCTGGTTGACTATTCGCGGGTCCTGGCCCTGGGAGCGGCGAGAGCGCCGGAACTGGAGGTCATGTCCTGGTTCGCCGGTCTGCTGGACGAGACGCTCAACACGGAGATGGAGCTACACCGGGGCTACTGCGGCCAGTTCGGCATCACCCGCGAGGAACTGGAGGCGACCAGGCCCGTCCCTACCACCGTGGCCTATACCAGCTACCTGCTGCGGGTAGCGTCGCAGGGAAGCTTCGGCGAGCTCGCCGCATCCCTGTTGCCGTGCCAGTGGGGATATTGGGAGATCGGCGAGCATCTCGACCGGCAGGGACCGCCCACCCGCGCGCCGCTCTACGCCGAGTGGGTTGGCATGTACTCATCAAGCGAGTTTCGCGACCTTGCCACCTACCTGCGGACCCTGACCAACCGCATCGGCGGCGGCGCCAGCCCTGAGGAGCAGGATGCCATGGAGACCGCCTACGTAACCAGCCTGCGCCTCGAGCACCAGTTCTGGGACATGGCCTGGAACCTCGAGCAATGGCCGGTGTAATTCTTGGGTGTTCACCTGTATGGCGTGGCTCTGCTACAATCGTCTAAGGGTTACAGGCGTAGCCATTCACTTTTCTCAGATGGAACAGTGAGATACTCATGACCACCGTAGAAGAACGCGTCAGCCACATTGAAGGCGCTAGCCAGTATTGGGCTACCAAAGAGGACATTGCAGAGTTGCGTGGTGAGATGCGCGCCTTGCGCTGGCTGATGAGCGGCGTTGGCGTTGGTCTGGCGGCGCTGACCCTTATCCTCAAATATCTGGGGTAAGCTGACGTTTCGCCCTACCTTCTCGCTGCCCGAAACACCCAGACAGGAAACGAGAACAGGAAGTCTCCGTCCTCCTCAAGCTCTCCCACCTGGAACGCCTCCCTGATGGCCTGCGACGCCGCCTGGAACTCCCGCCGCAGGGCGTGAACCTCGGCCTCCGGGACCTTGGTACGCATCACCCAGTCGTTGAACCACAGGTAGACCCGCTCGTCCTCGCTCCCGATTACCTCTAATCCCCGGTCTGCCAGCATCCGGCTGATCACCGAGATCTTGCGGTCCTCCACGTGGCTGTAGTCCCGCCGCAGCTCGATTGCGTTCTGCCACTCGGCTAGCGCGCTGTCCTCGGGCGCGACGGTGTCGGCCATCACCAGCGAGCCTCCCGGCCTGAGCGTACGCTGGGCCTCGTCGAGAGAGGCCTCAAAGTCCCGGAAGTGGTGCGCGGCCTTGCGGCAGGTGATCAGGTCCAGGCTGCCGCTGGCGAAGGGCAGCGACTCGGCAGCGTTCTGCGCCAGCCGCACGTTGGGCAGCCCACGTTCGCCGCTGATGCGCCCAGCTTGCCGCAGCATGGGCTGGGTGATGTCGCTGGCCACCACGCGGTCCGATACCTCGGCCATGGCGAAGGCCGTAAAGCCCGCGCCGGTGCCAATATCGACGGCCCAACCGTAGGGCGTGGTGCCCCGCCGGAACTCCGGGCCCGTCAGTTTCCGTACCGACTCCAGGCTGTCGTCGCTGATGTGCACCTTGCTGGCAGCGTACACGCCAGCCTGCGGGCCGAACATCTGCTGCGCCAGCGTGCCGTCTGGCTGTTCCGGGTTTTGAGTCATGCGCACTCCAAGAAAAGGGGCAGGCGTAGCGCCTGCCCCCAGGTTTCTCTTGCCCGGTCGTTGGAGCCGGGCAGTTTTCAGGACTAGACCAGCACCGGCTCCGCGTTCTTCTGGTAGACCTGGAAGCGGTGCCGCATGGTGTCGGCGATGACGACACGGCCGTCGTCGTCCACCTTCACCGCCACGGGGGCCCAGAGGACCTTTTCGGGGGTGAAGTCGCGGACTCCGTTGCGCTGTCGGATCATATCCGGGTTGGACGCAATCTTCTGCTCGCCCAGCTTGGACAGGGCGGCGTCGCCGGTGAACTCGGTGATGAACCGCCCTTCGGGGGTCAGCACCTGCACCCGGTTGTTGAGCCAGTCGGCCACATAGATGTCGCCGTCCTTGTCAACGCACACGCCCGTCGGCCGGTTGAAGAGACCCACCGGGCGGTTGACCAAGTGGAAGCCTCCGTGCTCACGGGCGACGGAAGCATCGCCGCCGGTGCCGGGCTGTCCGAAGCTGGCCAGCCACTGTCCGTCGGCGGTGAAGGACTGGACCCGGTCGTTGCGCCAGTCCGCGATGAAGACGTTGCCTTCCTGGTCCAGGCCGATGCCCCAGGGAGTGTTCAACTCGCCTGGGCCGCTGCCGAAGCTGCCGAACTGGGAGATGTACTGGCCGTCCAGGGTGAACTTCTGGACGCGGTGATTGCGGCTGTCCACCACATATAGCACGCCGTCGCGAATGGCCAAGCCCGCTGGCCGGTCCAGTTCGCCGTCGCCGGAGCCGTGCGTACCCCAGTGGCTGACGTAGTTGCCGTCCTTGTCGAATATGGTAATGCGATGCAGATACTCATCTGACACGTAGACGTTGGTCTCGGTGTCCAGGGCGAGGGACATGGGCCACATGAACTGGCCGGGGCCTTCGCCATAGCCACCGAACTCGGTCACATAGTGTTCGGTCCCATCTTCATCCAGGGTGAACAGGTTGATGCGGGTGCCGTCGGAACGGGACTCGTAGGAGCGGTTCACGACGAAGATAGAGTTCTCCGGCCCGAAGGCGAAATCCATCGGGTTGCGGAATCCGGTGCCCTGGAACTCGGATCGACCGGCGACGTAACTATAGGTATACGTCCGGTCGTTGATGCCGAGAAATACACTTGCCACGGCTTGCCTCCTTATTGTTTCGGTTGCGGGCCACGCGTGCCCTAGACTTCTGTGGCTATCCGGGTGATAACCCGTTGCACCAATGCGCTGATGGTACCGATGACCCATTCAATCAGCGAATTCACCAGATTCTTTCCCATGTCGACGACAGCGGTGACCACCGACCTGATCAGGTCCAGGATAAACCGGAATAAGCCTCTTCCCTCTTCAGTCTGGGCGACGTCGTTTTCTTCCGTCATATTAGATCTCACTTTTCAGACAGCCGGAACACAGGCGGTTCAGGTCCCGCGCTCCGGCAACGTTTCCTCTTCCCGGGAACCGTCCGGGCCGCTAATGGCAGTCGCCTAGATGAAGTCGAGCTTCTCCCAGGCGCTGCCGATGATCTCCTTGGAGTCCAGGCCCATCCAGTTCTCCAGCAGGGTGGCGTAGGTGGAACGGAAGTCGTTGTTGTGCTGCAGGTTGCCGCCGTCTTCCAGTTCACCCGGCTCAAGGGACGGGTACTCGCCGTACAGGCCTCCCTTGACGTTCTCGCCGATGACGAAGGCCACGCCGCCGGTGCCGTGGTCGGTGCCGGAGCCGTTGTCCATGGCGCGGCGGCCGAACTCGGAGTAGAGCAGCGTTACGACGTTGTCGCCGATGTTGTGGTGGCGCATGTCGGCCATGAAGGAGTCGACGTTCCTGGCCACGTCGTTGAGCAGGTTGGACTGCCCGACGGCCTGGTTGGCGTGAGTGTCGAAAATGTTGTAGGGAGCCGTGGTGAAGAACACGCGGGTGCCCAGGTTGGCGTTGTGCACCTGGACCATATCGCGCATGTACCCGCCGATGTTGCCCAGCAGGTACTCTTCCTCGCCGTGATACATGCCCGGAGCGGTGCCCAGGATGTCGGCGCCCATCATTGCTTCGACGCCGGTGCTGCGGATGAAGTCTTCCACCGCGCCGCGTCCGATGGCCGGGCCGTACATCCGGCCAAAGAGATCGAGAGCCTCGGCGCGCTGTTCCTCCTTCTCAAACTCGGTGAGCAGGCCGTAGCTGCTCAAGTCGCCTACAGAGGCGATGGGGACGCCTTCCATGGCCAAGGCTCGAGGCAGGCCGCGACCGAAGTTGACGCCGGTCAGCACGTTTTCCTTATTCGGGTCAAGCTGCTTGACCACGCGGCCCAGCCAGCCTTCCACGCCCAGAGTCTCGGGCTCACAGGTGGCCCAGATGTCCATGGAGCGGAAGTGCGACAGGCTGCCGTTGGGGTAGCCGATTCCCTGGATGATGGCCAGCTTGCCCTCGTCCCAATACCTCTTCAGGGGAGCCAAGGAGGGATGCAGGCCCAGGGTGCCGTTCAGGGGTACGATCATCTCTTCGGGGATGCCCAAGGTTGGCCGATAGTCCCGGTAGCGCGGGTTGTTATAGGGGATAACCGCGTTCATCCCGTCATTCCCGCCGGACAGAGAGACTACAGCCAGCACCGGGTCCTTGCTGGTGGATACCATCGTCATTCCTCCGTATTCGTTGTGAGCGTATTCAGTCACTGTGGGATCGAGGAGCGAATGCGCCGTGCTCTTCATTCGCCCTCAACCCTGGTTTCCCGGGTTCTCGTTTAGCCGAACTGGAACTCCGAGGTGGTGGCAATCATCTGGAAGGTCTCACCGGCCCGGCGGGCGAAGTCGGCCCGTTCCGCTTCTGAGCTATGGCGCAGGGCGCCGCCCTGGGCCACGTGCCCCACGAGTTCATCGCGGGTCTCATCCGAGATGGTCAGCGGGCCAACCAAGTCCAGGCAGCCGTCCACCATCTGCTCTGCGGAAATGCTTTCGCCCTGGGCCATCAGGCGGCCCACCATCGACTGGACGCCGGGCAGGCTGGTGTCGCCCAGAATCTTGGACGCGAAGTTGATGCGGTCAATGAGGCTGCCGCTGTTGATCCACTCGCGGCCCATATGCCAGCCCTCGACCGTCGGCGGGTTGAGCAGGTCCAAGCCCATGTACTTGGGCTCCATGGCCACGAAGAACAGGCCGGGCTTCGGCTCGGTGTGGTCCTGTGCCATGCGCATGGTGCCGATGACCACGTCGGCCGGGCTCTTCACCTTGGCGTAGCGGACCGCCTCGCCCTTGAAGAAATCGCTGGTGAACAGCACCTGCAACATTGCGCCGATCTCATAGCCGGAATCAAAATAGGCCTTTTCCAACGCTTCGATGGCTGCCATGTCGCGCGGCTCCGACAGGCGCCAAGAGGGAACGGGCGGCTCGTCGGCCACGAAGAAGTCGTAGAGTTTGCGGGCCACGAACCGGGCGGCGGCGGGCTGCTTGCAGATGATGTCCACGACGTCATCGCCGTTCCAGTTGCCGGTCTCGCCCAGGAAGGTCTTCTCGGTGTAATCGTGGTCGGCTGGGTCGAAGCGGAACTCGAAGGGAGTGCGGCCGTAGGGGAACACCGGGATCGTCGGTGCCAGGTTCCAGCCCGTGAAAGCGCGGGCGCAGGCCTTGACGTCGTCCTCGCTGTAGTTGAACTCGTTGTCCATCCCGACGCCGAGGGAGAACAGCTCCAGTAACTCACGGCCGTAGTTCTCGTTGACCGCGGTCTTGTGGCTCTCGATGTTGTCCAGGTAGTACAGCATCGCCGGGTCGGTGGACAGCCATAACAGCAGTTCCTTGAAGTTGCCCATGCCCTTCTCGCGGAAGGCGTCGTACTGCATGGACGTGGTGCGGGCGTTGTCTACCTTGTTGTCTCCAGCGCAGAGGATGGTGTGCCAGAACAGCGCCATCTTCTCCTTCAGCTGGTGCTTGTTGTTGATCATCCGGTAGACGATTTCCGTCTGACCCGTCTCGATAGCGGCCTTGTCGAAATACGACGGATAGGCGCGATACATCAGGTCTTCTTCAATACCGGGATCATCGGCTGGGTTGAGAAGCTCTTCAACGACGCTGTCGTAGCCCTGGCGCGCCCGGGCTTCAATTTCGTCGCGGCTGGCGCCGAACCCGGCGCGCCGCAGCAAGTGGGCCATCAGAGCAATATCGTGCTGGGACACAGCTTGGTCGGACATCTATCCCTCCTTTCACTGGTTACTTTGGTCTTGTCAGTATTTGCACCGGTCCTCCGGGAACTCCCTCCTGGAAACCCGTCCCGGATGGTCACCGGAATTCAACAACGGGCAACACAATGCTAACGGTCTGCTTGCCCACTAGCCCTCTTAACATTTAAGCCGTTGGGCCCACCCTTGTCAATACTGATTCAAGTATAATAATGAACGCCCCATAACATCATGATGGCGGATTATGATGCTGACCGAATCTCGATATGTTGTAAGCGTTTGCAACCCAAATTCAGATTAGCCAGTCTATATCCTCCGACAAAGGGAATGGTACGGCGAGCACAATATTGCGGAGACTTCGCATGAGGTCGTCGCCCTCTCGATGTCCCTGCCGCCTACTGCCCCGGCCGCACCGACTGGGCCCCAAGCTGCGGCCAAGCCGCCGGCGCCCCGGCCCGCTCGATGCGCTCCTCCAGCGGCAGCGATTCGTCCCAGAAATACCCGATGAAGCGCTGGCCGTTGATCCCGTCGGATGCCTCCGACGCCAGCCACACCACCGGCGCCCGCATCACATCCGGCTGGATCATGGCATCGCGGCTGTGCGCGGCGTCGTCCGGGATCAGGTTGGTATTGGACATCCCGCCCGGCACCAGGACGTTCACGGTCACTCCTGTCCCCTCCAATTCGCGCGACGCCATGGCGATCATGGCCTCGTGGGCCGCCTTTGACGGTCCGTAGGGCGTCCCGCCGGGGTTGTACATGGTGTTCATGCTGGTGGTGACGCCGATGATGCGTCCCCACCCCTGGGCCAGGAAATGCGGCACCACCGCACGGCACATGTAGAAGGGACCGCCCGCGTTCACTGCCATCACCCGGTCCCACTCGGCGGCCGGTACCTCCCAGAAGTTGTTCTTGGTATCCCCGCCCATCAGCATGTTGCGCGGCGCGATTCCCGCATTGTTGATCAGAATATGCAGCCCGCCCATCTCGGCGATGGTGCGCGTCACCGCCTCCTCCGCCTCGCGCGGTGAGGTCACGTCCACCACCTGAGTCATCACGCAGCCGTCCCCGCCAATTTCCCTCAGGTCGTTGGACGACTGCCCCAGCCAGTCGGGGTTGATGTCCAGCATCGACACCCGCGCCCCGGCCCGCACCAGCGCCTCGGTCATGTTCCTCCCCAGCCCCATGGGGCTCGCCGCACCCGTTACTATCGCCACCTTACCGGCGAGCGGTCGCTCCTGCATACGGTCTGCTCCTCCACAGAGAATGTCTCAGATGCCTTTGCCCGGCATGGCAATGTTAAGATGAAATCATCGCATCGCAGGAGAACGCCAGCTATGGCCGACAACACCCCAATCGACTACACAGACATTATCACCGTCGAACCCGGCAAGCGATACGGAAAGCATTGCATCCGTGACCTCCAGGTGACCGTGGGAGATGTCCTCGGTTATCTCGCTGGCGGCATGCCCGAAGAGGAAATCTTGGATAGTTTCCCAGGCTTGACCAAAGAAGACGTGAGGGCCTGCCTGGCCTTTGCCGCCGCCCGGGAGCGTCGCGGCCTGACGAGCCCTCCGGATATGCCATCGGTCAACGACTACTCCCACATCATAACCATAGAGCCGGGGAAGCGCAGCGGCCAGCCCTGCATCCGGGGGATGCGCATCACTGTTTATGACATTCTCGAGTATCTGGCCGGAGGCATGTCCTATGAGGAGATTCTGGACGATTTCCCGGAACTCACCATCGAGGACATCCTCGCCAGCATAGCCTTCGTCGCCGACCGCAAGCGCCGCTTCGCGCTGGTGCCCCTTGGCTCAGTCGCTTGGACCGAGGAGACAAGTAAAGTGGTCGACGAGCCCTGGATTGACGTCTCCGAGTGAAGCTGCTGTTCGACCAGAACCTCTCCGACAGACTCGGCAGCAGATTGCAGGATCAGTTTCCGGGCTCCCTTCACATAAGTGAGGTACTGGCGCGCCGGGCAAGGGACCCTAACATCTGGTCTTACGCTGGAGATAATGGCTTCATCATAGCCACCAAGGACTCTGACTTTCGCCGCTTGAGCAATGAGAGGGGCCATCCGCCCAAAGTCATCTGGATCCGCACAGGCAATACTTCGGTTGCAGTGGTGGACGCCCTCCTCCGCCGCCACTACGACGAAATCCTCGCCTTCGACCAAGACCCCGACCGCGGCATCATCGAGCTGCGCTGACTTTCGCTCCTCCGCCCCTACTGCGCCGTAGCCCCTCCGTCAATCACCAGTTCCGCTCCCGTCACAAACGACGACTCGTCCGACGCCAGGTACAGCACCCCGTAGGCCACCTCGATGGGATGCGCCGTCCGCCCCAGCGGATTGCGTTCCTCCGCCTCGCGTTGCAGATCAGGGTCGGTCAGGCGGTCTCCGGCCATCGGCGTGTCGATTGGGCCCGGATGCACCGAGTTCACCCGAATGTTCTCCTGGGCATACTGGATTGCCGCCGACTTGGTGAAGATGCGCACTGCGCCCTTGGAGGCGTTGTAGACCGGCTGAATGTAGCTCTGGCCGACCATGCCCGACATCGACGAGATGTTGATGATCGAGCCTCCCCCCGCTTTTCGCATCTCGGGGATCGCCGCCCTCGTGCCCAGGAAAACACCCTTGGCGTTCACGTCCATCACCCGGTCCCACTCTGCCACGGTGGTGTCCTCCAGCACGCCGCGGGCCACCACGCCGGCGTTGTTGACCACCACGTCGACCTTGCCGAAGCGCTCCACCGCCGTTGCCATGGCCTCTGCCCACGAGTCCTCGCTGGTGACGTCCAGCCTGACGAATACGCAGTCGCCGCCACCCTCGTTGATCTCCGCCTCCACCTGCCGGCCGTCCGCCTCCAGCACGTCTCCGATCACTACCTTGGCTCCCTCCCGGGAGAACAGGCGCGCCTCCTCGGCTCCCATGCCGCGAGCGCCGCCACTGATGATGGCGACCTTTCCCTCCAGTCTCATTTCAACCCTCCTGATCTGTTGGACGCACGTCATTTTAACGCACAGGAGATGGCAGCGTGGGTCGAAACAAGCAGCACGGAATACAGGAGAGATGAAAGCGGGAATGGATGGTCGGGGCGGGCAGATTTGAACTGCCGACCTCCTGGTCCCAAACCAGGCGCCCTGCCGCTGGGCCACGCCCCGAAGCATGCGGAACTGCGGAAAGAACGGTCGGGTGGTGGTACCCCCGGAGAGGATCGAACTCTCGTCTCCGGCTCCGGAGGCCGGCACTCTATCCGCTGAGCTACAGGGGCACTGTGCCTTAAAAGAATATCACGCCCTCTCGCCGCCCAACAACCATATGAAAACGTGCCGCGAGGTTCCAATGGTCTCATCTTCAGCGCGGCGGATGGCATCCTTCACCACTTGGTGACGCTCACCCACTGCGAACCCCTGTAACACCACCGCACAACAAAATAATACGGGACCGCGCGCCCCAAATGGCACGTGCGCCAATCAAACGATGGTAGCTCCGACGCAGCCCTTGGTGGGTCGGTGCGCCCGTCTACTACGGATAACCCACCGGCCCTTCCGAATGTGTCACCGTGCGATCCTCAGTTAAGCCCTCACTTGGGCGAGGAAGGCCGTGACCGGCCCTGCCTACTTTGACCGCTACGAGAACGGAAATCCGGACAATGCTCTCGTGGGCTGGAGCGTTAACCCGGCCACTTGGTCCTGGACCCGGCAACAGTGACGGTTGTCCCTTGACGCTACACGGGCTCTCAGTTACCTTTAAAAGTAACAATAGAACAAATACTCTATTTAATGACGTCCCAAAGTCAGCCCTTTCCCTGAAACAGCCATAGTGTCCAAACGCTCTGAAATGCCCGGATATAAGAGAATTTTCCCCGAGGCCCCCTTTTTCTCAGGGAGCCGAACCGGGGCGGTGTTGGAATTCCTGCACCCCGGGTTTGCCCCTGCTGTCGCAATGGCGTCATTCCATATCGCGTAACGCGAAAACTGACTATGACAAACCACGGATATCAACGTGAGAATCTTCCGATTGGGAGCATGCCTGAAATGCTGCGGAGACCTGGTTTATGACGAAGGCGATTGGCTCTGTCTTCAGTGCGGGGTCTACTACTACACCGGCCTGTCTGGAGATCCGGACCTCAAGAAAGACGGTGTCCTCCGGGTTGGCCGCATAAGGCCCGACCCTGAAAGCGGCAGCTGCGCCGAGCCCCTGTGGCCAGCGGCTTGATGGTCATCCAAGACCGTGCCCGCTACCTCGCCGCTGGAGCGCTGAATGGAACCCTGCAGGCTGTGGACGAAATCCAGGGAATCAACGACTCCGGCCCGGGCCGCAGGCTGCCCTTCGACTACTTCACTAGGATAAACTGGAATGGACAACTCAGGTAACAGGGCCCTGCGTGATCTTGGAGTATTCTATTGTGCGGTGTACTTGGTCTCGCTGGCCGCTGGTTCCCTGGCCCTGTGGCTTTTCTGGAACGATTGGCAGCAGGACAATCTGTTGCCCCAGCTGGGCGATGTCATTACAGTGTCCGCAGGCATCGCCCTGCTGGCAACTATTTTCAAGGAGGCGGTTTGGTTTATGGTTCTCGCTGCCATGAAAATAAAGGAATGGAAAGAACAGGGCCGTGAGGAGGGCCGCAAGGAGGAGCGGAAGAGACAGCGCGAGCGGGAGGAGGAGGCCTACGCCAGGTTCGGCGTCGAGGTCAATGGTGTCATCATGCTCCCGCGCAGTCCCGAGGTTGAGCGCTTTCTGGCCGGCGAGTCCGAGGAGTAGGGCCTAATCGGCCGTCATAGTATCCCGTAAGAAACCAAACAACCGCTTCCAGTCTCAAGGAACCTGGATCCCGGCCGCTCCATATTTCAGGCCGTGTATAATGGCTGCAATCATTCCCGCCATCTTTTGCCAGGCCCAGGAGAGGCGCTATGCCAGTTGTTCAGCGACCCTATGTTCCGCCCGAAGACCAGACTCCCAATGAGGAGACCTACGCACGCCCCGGCGACACCCAGGCCAACGAGAGCAGTTCCCTTGAACCCATAACCTTCTACGCTGATTCCATGCACATATTCAGCAGCCTCTACTCTGCCGTGCTGTTCTTTGGCGAGCAGATGGAAGAACGGGAGCCTATCCTACGGGCTCGCATCAAGGTCAGCCCCCAGATGCTGAAGGCCATCGCGCTGCTTACGGCCAAGCACGTCCGTGAGTACGAGGACGCCGTTGGCCCCATCACTCTGCCTGAGCAGGTATACGCCGCGTGGGAGCTGGAAGGCGAAGGGAATCACAGCCATGCCTGACAGCGAGTCCCCTGAAACCGTCGGCCAGCCGGAAGACCGCCCGCTGGCCGAGGACCTGGCCCTGCCTGTCGTTGTCCAGCCCGGCGTCGACTACGCTCAGCCGCCTGACTGGAACTGGCGCGACGTCGACTCCAGCCAGCCAAACTCCGCGGTTTTTCACATCAGCCACTCAGAGGTCACTCGCGTTCTGGTCGACACCCTCCGCCCGGAGGACTGCGCTTCAGACGCCAACGTGGTCATCAAGGACCACATACCGATCCTGGTGCTGGACAGCCTGGACAAATACTGGGCCGGTGAGGCCAAGCAGCACCTTCCACTGAACGGCGTCCGCGTCCCAGTCGAGGCTGACACTGTGGAGGAGGCCAAGCGCGCCCTGGCGACAGATCTCGCTGCCCAGTTCCGCCTGCTCATGATGCTGCGCTCCTCCCGGCAGCACCAACTCGCCCCTCCGCTCGAGGAAAACCTCCTCATGCTGAGCGAGCTCCTCGAGCCCCGCCGCGACTGACCGCCGCTGCTAGTTGCCCTGGACCAGCGCAGGCAAGTCTGCATCCGGCACCACAGTCTCGGCGTATACGGTCGCGCCCTTGTGGAGCCACTGATCGACCGTAACGCTGCTGCCCCAGCCGATATTTCGGTATCGTGGCTCCTCCTGTTCGTTCAGCCAGGCCGCCGCGGCTGAAGCTTGGTCCGCATCATCGAACTGTCGCAGGGCTCGAAAGACTGAGAACGAGCCATCCCCCAACTCGGTGTGAAAGGCGTAGACCCTGCTCCATCAGTGGGTTTGCCCTGTCCGGCGGAGGCCTCGATGGGGAAGGCTTCCAAAAAATCACCCAGCCCCCAGTCCTCCACCAGGGCGGCCATTCCCTTGGGGAGTCGACCTCCATCCATTTGCCGGTCTATAACCTCCCGGACAATGTCCAGGTCAGGACTGGCCGCCAGCCTCCCCGGGTCCAGCACGGTCAGGTAGATCTCCGACACCCGCCCCGAACTCTTGAGCGCGTATACGTCGATGTCGCGATACGTGTCGACAACGCTTACGGAGAGGCCGCCCCCTGGCTGTGCGGACATAGCCAGCGCATTGGCCACTCCCGCCAGATCGCCCAGCAGCACAATGGCCCACTCGAACGTCATAAACGGGGACGAGAACAGCAGGGCATCGGCGCCAATGGACGTGAGCAGTTCCTCGGCAAATGGCACCTCATCTAGCGACACGAAATGCGAGAGCTGGAACTCCACGTGCTCCTGCAGTTCCGGTCTCTGGGACACCCTCTCAAGATTGATGTAGGCATACATCATTGAGTCCGGCAACAGCGACAGCGATGCCGCCGGATGGTCCGGCGGGAACTTCGACCATTGGCAGCTGCGGACTCTCGGTCGGCGGTGGTGGCGGTGGTTCCGTGGGCCATAGTTCCGTGGGCGCCGGTGCCGACGTGCTACTTTGCCCCCTCGGCGCTGCACCCCGCATTGCCGTTGGCCCAGGTGTGACCGTCGGCGCAACCGCAGCCGTTACCCGTGGTGGTGTCTCGGTTGGAGTTGGACGGGGCTCCGTTGCCATCCCAGTGGGTGGGGGTGCCGTGGCAGGCCGCTCCTCAGGCTTGGAGGTTGCCTTGGCCGCAGCGGTAGGTACCAAGGTAGCCTCAGCCGCCGGTTGAGGACTCGGAGTAGCCTCGGCGCCGCAAGCCACTGCCGAAGTCACTAGGGCCAGCAAGCACAAAAGACCGACAAATCTCAACACGTCTCTCCCCGTTGGGTCCCTACGACCCCTCTGGCTATTCGCCCACCGCCAGCCGCGACTGCACGGCCTCCACCACCTCCGCCAGGGGTACGGTCTGAGCCTCGCCTTCCTCCCTGCCCCGCACTTCGATTACGCCGTTGTTCAGGTTGCGGGGGCTGATAACCAGGCGCACCGGCAGCCCGATGAGGTCGGCGTCGTTGAACTTGACGCCAGCAGCCGCGTCGGGACGGTCGTCGTATAGCGTCTCGATGCCCGCCTTGTTCAGCTCGTCGTACAGCCTCTCCCCAGCCTCGGCGACCTCCTCGTTGGACAGGTTCAGGCCCACCAGGTGCGCCTGGTAGGGCGCGATAGGATGTGGAAACACGATGCCGCGTTCGTCGTTGTTCTGCTCGATGGCCGCCGCCAGCAGACGCCCCACCCCGATGCCGTAGCAGCCCATTGTGATGGGCAGGTTGCGTCCCTCGGCGTCCAGGAAATTCGCCCCCAGTGTCTCGCTGAAGAACGTCCCCAGCTTGAAGATGTGCCCAACCTCTACGCCCCGTGTGGCTTCCAGAGTGCTTCCGCATTGGGCGCAGAGCTGCCCCGGCTGCGCCAGCGCGATGTCGGTAAGTATGTCCACCTCAAAGTCCCGGGGATAGTTGGCGCCGGTCATATGGGTGTCCGGCTTGTTGGCTCCCACCACAAAGTTGCTGCCGCTCTCGACGGACGGGTCGGCCACCTTGCGGATGCCGGTGATGCCCACCGCCGAAGCGCTCCCAGCCACCAGCCCGGCGGCCCGAACCTCCTCGTCCTCGGCAAACCTCAGGTCGTCGCAATGGAGCGCGTTCTTCAGCTTGATCTCGTTGACCTCCAGGTCGCCGCGGATGGTTACGAATACCGGCTCCCCATCGGCCATATAGAATACGGCCTTCAGCGTTTTCGACTCCGGCACGCCGATGAACTCTGCCAACCCTGCGATGGTCTTGATGCCCGGGGTGGTCACCTCACTCAATGACTGTTCCGGCTCCCGCTCCACGGCCGGATAGACCGACTCCGCTTTTTCGGCGTTGGCCACGTAGTCGCAACCTGAGCAGGTGATGACGGTGTCCTCGCCCGTCTCGGTCGGCAGCAGGAACTCGTGGGAGTCCTTGCCGCCGATGGCCCCGCTGTCGGCCTCGGCCATCAGCACCGGCAGCCCGCAGCGACGGAACACGTTGCGGTAGGCCTGCGCCATGTCCTGGTAGGTGTCGTCCAGGCTGGCGTCATCGGCGTTGAAGCTGTAGGCGTCCTTCATGTCGAACTCCCGCACCCGGATCAGCCCGGCGCGGGGGCGAGGTTCGTCGCGGAACTTGGTCTGAATCTGATACAGGAGCTGGGGCAGGTCCCGGTAGCTCTGCACGTTGCTCTTCACCACGTTGGTGATGACCTCCTCGTGGGTTGGCGCCATCACCATGGGCCGCCCACGCCGGTCCTGCAGCGAGAACAGGTTGTCGCCAAAGGCCGCCCGGCGCCCGGTCTGCTCCCACAGCTCCAGCGGCTGCAGAGCTGGCAGCATCAGTTCCTGCCCGCCCGCCGCGTCCATCTCTTCACGGATGATGTTCTCGATCTTGCGCAGGGACCGCCACGCCAGCGGCAGGTACGAGTACACCCCGGCCGCCACCTGCTGGATCAGCCCGGCCCGCAGCATCAGCCGGTGGCTGGCCGTCTCCGCCTCCGGCGGGTCGAACCGCAATGTCTTGCTGACCATTCGCGTGAATTTCATAACAGCAACCGCCCGGCTAAAGATATATGGCAAAGAAAGAGGCCACAGGGATTAAGGATAAACCAAAATCGGCCCTGTGGCCTGTGGGTTCCGCTGGTGCTGGAGAATCGGTCTAGTCGGCGGGCTCCGGCTCCGGCCTCCACCTCTTCCATGAGCGCGGTCAGCATCTCCGCCTCCGGCACCACCCGCACCTTCTCGCCCTTGCGGAAGATTACGGCGCGGCCCGCCCCGGCGGCGATGCCAACGTCGGCATCCTTGGCCTCTCCCGGCCCGTTGACCTCGCATCCCATGACTGCAACCTTGATGTTCCGGTTGCTCTTGCGGAGCAGCGCGTCCACGTCATTGGCCAGCTTGCGAACGTCCACGTCGGCCCTGCCGCAGCTGGGGCAGGCCACCAGCACTGCGCCCTTGATCCGGAGATTCAGCGACTTGAGGATCTCGAAGCCCGCAATAACCTCGTCCACAGAGTCGTCGCTCAGCGAGACGCGGATGGTGTCGCCGATTCCCTGGTACAGCAGAACACCCAGGCCAACGGACGTGCGGATGGAACCTGAGGTCTTCGTCCCCGCCTCGGTGATGCCCAGGTGCAGCGGATACGGCACCACCTCAGCCAGCCGCTGGTAGGCCTCGACGGTCGTCGGCACGTCGAAGGCCTTCATGGAAATCTTGATCTGGTCGAAGTCCTGCTCCTCCAGCAGGCTGATCTCCCACAGTGCCGTTGCCACCATGTGGTCGACCACGCTGTAGTCGCCCTCGCTGGCCTCTCCGGCCTTCGGCAGCTTGTTGACCAGGTCCATGTGGCGTGAAAAGCCCCTTGTGCGCCCAATGCCGCCGACTGGTGGCAGGCTGCCGAAGTTGACGCCGATGCGGATGGGCACGTTCTGGGCCTTGGCCGCCGTTGCAACCTCGCGTACCTGGTCCTCGTTGCGCAGGTTGCCGGGGTTCAGCCGCAGGCAGTCCACCCCGCCCTCCAGGCATTTCAGCGCCAGTTGGTAGTGGAAATGAATGTCGGCGATGAGCGGGATGTTGATCTGTTTCTTGATCTCCCCCATGGCGATGGCGGCGTCCATGTCCGGAACGGCTGAGCGTATGATTTCGCAACCAGCCTCCTCCAACTCATGGATCTGCCGCACCGTGGCTGCCACGTCGCGGGTGTCCGTCTTGGTCATGGACTGGACAGTGATTTCGGCGTCTCCACCGACTTTCACGCCTCCGACGTAGACCGGTTTCGTTGGCCGTCTCTTGATCATCTCAAACACGCTCCAGCAGTGTCGGAACGGCCAGCCCAAACTACCTAGCCAGCCAATGTAAAACAGGCGCCATGTTACACGAAAGCAGTGGAGTGTACCAGCGCGAATTAACCCACCTCTTCTCCGATTCGCAGAGGTCCGGGGTCGCAGGCCTCTCTCCCGCGAGGCAAGATCGATTTCCTGCCCTACCGGCTTCGGAAATCCGAACTCAGTGGCTTCCCGTATTACTGTTATACCGGCATTGAGAATAATAATTATGGGTGAGATAAATACTACTGGCGCTCAGCATAGCCGTTGCAAAAACCGTACAGTCCTAAATCTTCACGCATGAATTCCGTGGCAGGGCTCGCAATTTCCGCCCTATTCCCGTATTGAAGGGTACTTTCTGCTCTACCGAGGCCGCTCAGTTCAACAACGAACTAACCCTCAAAAGGACATCACGTCGGCCAATATTAAATATTCCACATAGGGATTCTGTAGGCATCAATAAACTAGGAGGAGTGAATCATGTCAACTGCATTGATAAATATCCGGATACCAGGTGTTGCAAGGACACGCAAAATGGGTCTCTTGTCCCTTGTTGCAGTTCTGGCATTCGCCATAGCTTTCGGCACCCTCATACCGCCCCCAAGGACCGCCCACGCCGCAAGTAGCGAGCCGTGGCTATATATTGAATGTGAGGAGGGCGTAGTCAAAGAAGGCGACGACTTCCGGCTCGTAGTCCGCAAGAAGTACAAGTCCCACTCGCCTCATGAGACCATGCGGGTATTCTGGTACACCGAGGCCATAACCGCAGACGATACGGACTACGAGTACATGTACGCCGTTCGGCAGGCCAGCAACCGGCACCAGTCCGAATCGGGCAAGATGGGTCGAACCTTCCACACGCTGGAAGACCTGTACCCCGAAATCGACGAAACCTATTTGGTCCGGTTCAATAACTCCGTCGACCACGGCAGCGACGGCGAGTGCTTGATCACCATCAAGGACGACGACGGGGTTGGAATCTACGACCTCGAAATCAGATCGGTCCCGGGAGAAATTCGCGTAGACCAGGACGGACAGCAATTCCAGACTGCCTACACCGCAGGCGATGTGATCCTGGTTACCACCCATTTCAACCATCCGGTGACCACTGTCAATCCCGACACGGGTGAGGGGACCGACTACGCCGGCCTGCACCTGAACATCGGCGAGAATCGACGGGTCGCCAACGTGGTGCGTGGCGACGGCACCGACACCCTCATCTTCGGCTACACCGTGCAGGCCGAAGATGTAGACGCCAATGGCATCAGTGTCGAGGACGGCTGGGCTGGCACCGGGTTCTATTACAACGAAGAAACCAGCGACAGCGGGCTCTGGCCCGTCAACCCCGGTGACGGGAGACTGAACCGCATTTTCCACGGACTGTCCGACGACCCGGACCATCCCGTCGCGCAGGTCGATGTCGAGGAACCGACCATTACTCCAGTCGAGCCACCCACCGACGGGGAGACCCCGATCGATATCCCGATTCTCGGCGAGTGGGTGGAGAGGTCGGTAAACCTCGAGCCGAACCTCCTTGGCAGGGTGGAGGGCGAGCTCACCGAGGAGGACGAGGGTCGCGACTGGTACGGCTTCGAGGCCGTGGCCGGTGAGGACTACTTCATCGAGCTTTGGAGCGCGATGGACCTCCGTGGCAATACCCATGAGGAAGGGTTCTCGACGCTATATGTAGAAAACCACCTGGTGGACCCGAGCATCCTCGAGATTGTGGACGAGCAGGGCGCCCAGGTTATGGGTGAAGTCGATCAAGGTGGGTTCATCAACAACTGGGGCCGAGCCCATTTCACTCCCCTGAACGATGGCACCTATTACATCGCTGTCGGCGCCGGCAGCCAGGACCGCAGTCTGCTCGGCCGGTACACACTCTCCGTGCGCGCCGATGACTACGCCGACGATACCCGGACAGTACGGGATGTGACGCTCCGCCCCGGAGATTCCATTACCGCCCGTATCGACTCGGACGTCTCACCGAATGATCCCGGCCTCAGCCCCTGGGACTGGTGGCAGACCAGCGGCGACCACGCCCAACCCCTGCGGGGTCTGGAGTCCCTGGATGACCGGGATTTCTTCCGGTTCGAAATCGCTGAGGCAGGGGACTATGCGCTCCTGGTTAGCGATGCGCCCCACTCCGTAGGCATCTGGGCCACTTGGTTTGGCGACGGCCACATCAGGCAGGAAGCAGAGCCTGATCCTGTCGAGGCCACCATTAACTACTATGAACCCGGAACCTACTTGGTGGAGATAGGGACCCCCTGGCGGAGTGCCGGAAACACCGGCCTGTACACCGTGTCCCTGCTTCAGGTTCAGGAGGAAGGGGATACATCCGATTCCTAGATCGGGCTCGGCTCGTTGTGATGAGAAAAACGCAACTTGCAGGACTATCCGTGGCCGGGGCAAATCCAGCCCCGGCTACCCTCCGAGGAACGTCCCGCCTTGGATCAGGCGGGCGATGTCATTGGCGCTGATGGCCACCACCCCGGCGATGATTACCGCCAAGCCCACAAGGTGAATCAGCCCCTCTTTCTCTGGCGAAATCCTCTTGCCCCGGCGCACCCACTCAATCACAACGAATACGATCCGTCCCCCGTCCAGCATCGGGAAAGGCAGTATGTTGATGATCGCCAGATTGATGCTCAGCAATATGCCCACGCTCAGCCAACCTGACAACCCACCGTCACGGCTGACCTCTCCCGTCATCTGCGCGATTCCGATTGGGCCTGATAATTCTGGCGCCGCCCCTGCTGAGATCATGCCGCCGATGCTCTGCTTGAGCAGCACCATCAGCTCCCAGGTGCTCACGAAGCTCGCCGGCACTGCCTCCCAGATCGGACGCGACCGTCTTACCACTCTCCTGTCAGCCAGGTCCACGGCAACGCCGGCCAGCCAGCGGCTGCTGTCGGTATCGAAGCGAGGACGCAACGTTACTGTCTCGCGCTGTCCCGCCCGCTCCAGCAGGACGCTCATCGCCGAGCCGCCGTTCAGATTTATTTCGCGTGTCAGGGCCAGCCTGCTTTCAACCGGCTTTCCGTTGGCCTCCAGAAGCACGTCATCCGGAAGTATTCCGGCCTCGGCGGCCGCGCTGCCCGGTGCCACATTGGTGATGGTCAGTCGGCCCGACTCGGTCTCCTGGGGGAGCATGAACATGATGGTGAAGATCAGCAGCGGCAGCAGCGCGTTCATCAGGGCGCCTGCTGCCAGCACCACGATGCGCTCCCACGGACGGCGCGCCGCGAGGCTGAGTGGGACGGTGTGGTTGGACTCCCCGGCCAGCCGGACGAAGCCACCCAACGGGATAACGTTGACCGAGTACAGCATATCGGCCAGTTCGAACGACCCATCACCCACCGAACGGATCTTACCCTCATGCCACAGCAGGTTGTCCACCGGGTGGTTGAAGTGGCTCTCCGGCTCGTCATCCTCGCGTTTGCGATGCAACTCCACCTCGAAAGCCACGAGGCCGCTCTCTGCATCCCCCAGCGAGCCTACCTTGACCCGCTGCCCGGGGCGCAGGTCCTGTGGGCCGTCCAGTCCCACGAAACGCGTCTGCGGGTGCAACAACACGGAGGTGCGTCCGGTGTACAGGCCGAAGGCGCGGGGCGGGAAACCCACGCCGAACTCCAGCACCTTGACGCCGAAGGCGCGTGCCGTAGCGAAGTGCCCTATCTCATGGATAACCACGAGGATTAGTAGTAAAGGCACGAGGGTAGCTATTGCGAAAAGTACGGCATCCATTAGCGGCGCCTGGTGTTTAGCATTTCAGGATGCCTTTCCTTAGCAGAAAGTCCAGCTAGTTTTGGACCGAGTCGCTCGCCCTTTGAACGGCCAGCAGGCGCTGTAGCTCGGCACTGATTACTTGGTTAGCTGGCAGAGTCACCTCCCTCGACGTGGAGTCCTCCGTGCCGGGGGGTAACTTGGACAGGGCCTGGATCGGTCTGCGTGGCCCGTCGCCAATGGGAAGTTCCACCTGGTCCAGCCACTGACGCAGCCCTATGCCGGTCTGCTCGATGGCCGCCAGCACCACGACCCCAGCGGCCTTGGCGTCTCCCAGCGCATCATGCCTCTGGTATCGGTAGCCCAGCAGTCGGCAGAGGTTTTCCAGACCGAAGCCCCGCTTTGATAGTCCTTCCCACGCCCGGCGTGCCACCAACGTCGAGTCCAGCCACGAGCAGTTCAACCTCGGGATTCCCAGCCGGTCAAAGGCCTGTTCCAGCGCTATTCGGTCAAACTGGCTATGGCTCACCACCACTTTACCGCACAGGGACTGCGCCAAATGTTCCGCCACCTCGGGGAGCTTGGGCCAGCCCTGCATCGCCGCCTCCGTGATGCCGTGGATCGCCACGTTGTCCCTGTTGAAGCGCTCCCCAGGGTCGATGTATGACATCCAGCTCCCCGTAAACGCCCCGTTGCTGAACTCGGCAATGCCTATCTGGCAAATCGACCACGGGTTGGGGTTGGCAGTCTCCAAGTCTATTGCGACGAAATCCATTGCCATTGTGGACAACTCGTCCCGGCTGTGCAGCTACTTTGATCCCGGTTTGGTAATTAGACGCCCGTCAGCTCCATTGCCCTGGCTGAGGCCCACGCATCCGCCTGCAGCACCTCCTCCGCAGTCTCCCCAGGCAGTGAGTCATGCTCAGACAGGGTCTGCTCTACGAGCCGGTGAATCCCGCCATAGCTGATCTTCCCGTCCAGAAATGCCTGCACAGCCACCTCGTCTGCGGCGCTCAGCACGGCGGGATAGGTGCCGCCTCTCTTTCCGGATTCGACCGCCAGGGAAAAGCACGGGTAGCGCTTGGGTTCCAGCGGGTCGAAGTTCAGGCTGTGGGAAATCGACGTGTCCAACCGCGGGATCATTGAGTTCGACAGCCTTTGCGGATAGAACAGCGCGTATTGAATTGGGAGCCGCATGTCGGGCGGGCCCAGCTGCGCCTTTACCGACCCGTCTGCGAACTCCACCATCGAGTGGATTGTGCTCTGCGGATGCACCACAACCTCTATCCGTTCCCACGGAACTCCGAACAGCCAGCGCGACTCTATCACCTCGAAGGCCTTGTTCATCAGCGTAGCCGAGTCGATGGTGATCTTTTGCCCCATCCTCCAGGTTGGATGGCGCAGAGCCTGCTCCGGGGTGACGTTTTCCATCTCCTCCAGCGGCGTGGTGCGGAACGGTCCGCCGGACGCCGTGATCAATAGCCGAAGGATCTCGTTGTCCTCCCCCTGCAGGCATTGCCAGATGGCACTGGGCTCGCTATCCACAGGCAGCACCTTGCCGCCGTAGCGACCCTCGTAGTCCTTGATCAGCCTGCCCGCCATCACGATGGGTTCCTTGTTGGACAGCGCCACCTGTTTCCCTGCCTCCAGGGCGTTCAGAGTGGGGGTCAGCCCCACGCTGCCCATCAGCGCCACCATCACCTGGTCCACCCTGGTCAGCGCGACCATCTCCTCCATCGGAGTGAATTGCAAGCCGGGAAACTCGCTTGGCCCGGCCCTGGAGCTCCAGACGTGACTTGGCCTGAACTCAGCGACCTGCTCCTTGAGAAGGACGGTGTTCGTTCCCGCGGCCAAGCCAATCACCTGGAACTCGTCCGGGAACGCGCGGACTATGTCCAGCGTCTGGCGGCCGATGGAGCCCGTCGAGCCAAGAACTACGATCTTTCTCATAGTCCGAATACCACTGCCGGCAAATAATATACGGCGGGAAAGGCGAAAAGGATGCTGTCGATTCGGTCCAGCAGCCCGCCGTGTCCGGGCATTATACTACCAGAATCCTTGACCTCCGCTTGCCTTTTCAGGAAGGACTCGAAAAGGTCCCCAACCTGCGCCAGCACGGCCACCACCACCGCGACCACAGCGTACTGCCAAGGCTCCACCCCAAGCTCCAACAGTGCGCCTGCCGCCATCATTGCCGCAACCGATGCAATAAGCCCCCCGGCCGCTCCCTCCCAGGTCTTGTTGGGGCTGAGCACAGGTGTCATCTGGTGTCGGCCAATCAGTCTCCCGGCCGCATAGGCTCCCGTGTCGCTGGCAGACGTTCCGGCCAACGTGAACAGCAGCCAGTTTCGACCCGCGTTTTCAAGTCCGTCCAGCCCCATCCCGTGGTCGTAGATCGCGAGCCCATGGCCCAGGAGAAATCCGGCATAAACCGGCCCCGCCAATAACAGCAGCAGGGCCGCTACAGGCCGCTGGCCCTGGTAGGCGGCGATAAACCACAGGACAGCGGCCAGCGCCCAGACCGCCAGTGCGATCCCCGAGGCCGTGAGATAGTCCACAGTCCCGGAGGCAGCCTCCGCCGCCAGCAGCAGCACCAGCACCGCCAACAGTCCGAGGGCCAATGGCATGCGCCCCATTCCCTCAGCGGTGAGGCGATATGCTTCGAAGATGGCGATCCCACCGCCCACCAACCCCAGGATAGTCAGATACGGCGGGCCGAACCAGATGGCAGCAACCGCGACGACCGCCACTCCTGCACCCGACACCACCCGGATAGCCAGCTGGCGCGGCATGATCAACTCTCGGTTTCGGCTACCTTGCCGTAACGCCGTTGCCGGGAGCGATAAGTGTTGAGCGCCTGCTCCAGTTCGGCAGGTTCAAGATCGGGCCAGAGTGTGAAGGTGTGGTAAAACTCGCTGTACGCCGACTGCCATAGCAGAAAGTTGCTGATGCGCTGTTCGCCCCCCGTGCGGATGATCAGGTCTGGGTCGGGGCAGTTGGCAGTGAAGAGGTAGCGGCAAAACGTCGTCTCGTCGACCTGCTCGGGCGTGAGGCCGTCGCGTACAATCCTGCGAACGGCCCTGAGGATCTCGTCCCGGCCACCGTAGTCAAAGGCCACATTGAGAGTAATGCCTGTGTTCCCGCTGGTCAGCTCTTGAGCGCTGTCCACTGCCCGGCGCAACTCAGGGCCCAGGTTGGCTGTCTTGCCCAGGTGCACGATGCGAACGTTGCGTTCGTGGAGCTGGCGGGTCTGCACGTCAATTGCGTCAGTGAAAATCTCAATCAGCCCGTCCACCTCGTCCTGGGGTCGACCCCAGTTCTCGGTGGAAAAAGCGTAGATCGTGGCGAACTTGACGCCGAAGGAGGTGAGGGTTTCCAGCAGAATCTGGATGCGCTCGACGCCAGCGCGGTGCCCCTCCACTCGCGGGAGGCCCTGCCTCTGGGCCCAGCGACCATTCCCGTCCATTATGAACGCAACGTGGAGCGGCCCGGCTCCGCCCCGGGTCAGGGACTGCGGCCCGCCCTCCCCCACTGGACTCAATCCGTTACGTCCCGCTTCGCTCCTCTGTGCTGAAGCAGACACCGGTTCGGGCTAGACCTGAAGAATCTCCGCCTCTTTGGCGGATGCGGTCTCGTCTATCTGCTTGGTATGGCCGTCCGTAACCTTCTGCAGCTGGTCCTGCGCCCGGCGGTTCTCGTCTTGCGAAATGGCCTTGTCCCGCTCCATCTTGCGCAGGGATTCCAAGCCGTCCCGCCGGACATTGCGGAGCGATACCTTGCCGTCCTCTGACTTGCGCCGCAGCAGCTTGACCATTTCCTGCCGCCGTTCGTTGGTCAGGGGAGGGATTGGCACCGTGATGATGTTTCCGTCGTTGGATGGGTTGAACCCCATCTCGGACCGTTGGAGGCTCTTTTCGATTTCCCGCAACGAGCCCTTGTCCCACGGCTGCACCTGTATGGCGCGGGCGTCGGGAGCCGTGATGGACGCAATCTGCTTGAGGGGAGTGGCCGAACCATAGTAGTCGACATTGATATTCTCAATGAGCGAGGGAGTTGCCCGGCCGGTGCGTAACTGGCTCAGGTCTCGCCTGAATGCAACCAGCGTGCGGTCCATCCTGGAGTCTATGTCGTCAAGTACCTGCTCCGCGGTCAATTGCGCATCATCGTCCGTCGCGGGCATGGTTGCTCCCTCCACCTATGGTTGTACCTACGTTTTCACCGCTGAGTATACATCTCACGTTGCCCGGTTTGAACATGTCGAAGACAATGATCGGCATGTCGTTTTCCTGGCATAGTGTCAGCGCAGTTGTGTCCATGACGCCCAGCCTGCGATCCAGAATCTCATCAAATTCCAGGCAGTCAAACCGTTTCGCCGCCGGGTTTTCCCTCGGGTCGTCGTCATAGACTCCGTCGACCATGAATTTGGCCATGAGCAGAACGTCGGCCTCTATTTCCAGCGCTCGCAGGGCCGATGCTGTGTCGGTGCTCATGTAGGGGTTACCCGTACCGGCGGCAAAAATGACAACCCGGCCCTTTTCCAGGTGCCGAACTGCCCGACGGCGAATATACGGCTCCGCTATGGCCTGCATTTGCAAGGCGCTCTGGGTGCGGGTGTCGATACCCTGGTCCTCAAGGGCCACTTGTAGCGACAGGGCGTTGATGACGGTCGCCAGCATCCCGGCATAATCTGCCGTTGCCCTCTCCATGCCCCACTTCTCGGCGTCTTGCCCACGCCATATGTTGCCGCCGCCAATCACCACGGCAACCTCGACTCCCAAATTGTGAGCGTCCCCAATCTGTCCGGCCAGATATCTGACCGTGTCTTGGTCAATCCCACCGCTGGTGGCACCCTTGAGAGACTCTCCGCTGATTTTAAGCAATGCCCGGCTATAGGCAGGCCGGGCTTTTGATGAGCTTGGGGAGTCAGCCATATCGATAATGTAACTACTCGCCTACCGCGAGCCGCTGGAACCGGATCACCTTGACATTCTCACCGGTCTTGGCGGCGAGTTCCCTCACCATTTCTCCCACTGAGGCCGAACCGTTCTTGATGAACGGCTGGGCCAGTAGGGCTACCTGGGCTGCGGGCCTTTCTTCGCCGTCCTCAATGTCCTCCTGGTCAAGGTAGATGGGCGCCATTGCCGCCACCTGCATGGCGATGTCGTGCGCCATCTGCTTGAACTCTTCCATACGTGCTACGAAGTCGCTCTCGCACCCTAACTCGACGATCGCTCCTACGCGTCCACCGGTGTGAATGTAAGACTCTATTATGCCCTCGTTGGTGGCCCGGCCAACTCTCTTTGCGGTATCCGCCAAGCCCTTGGCACGCAACGCCTCCGTCGCCTTCTCGAGGTCGCCGTCGCTGCCCTCCAGGGCTTGTTTGCAGTCCATGATCCCTGCGCCGGTCTGGTCGCGCAGGGTTCGAATCAGTTCCGTGCTTACAGCCACGGCCTACTCCTCAATTTACTGAATGTGTCTGACTATATCCAACCGGTGAGAATTCCCCAATTGGCGGCCGGTTGGCTGGCTCCAGTCCCGGCGGCAGCCCCAGCCTACTCCGTTCGTCGTGACCCCGGTCCGCGAGCGGCCATTCCAGGCGAGTTCGGGATGTTCGTCGTGTGTCGACCACCGTTGCTCACCTGGGAAATTCGGTTCGTGGTCTGCGGTCCCTCAGAAATTCCTCCCGGCCTGCGGCCCCTCTGCCCGGCTCGTTCCTTCCTAGCGTGTTCAAGAAACCGGGCGTGTTCAAGAAACCGGCGGCTGATTTGCGCGTGATTGTCAACGCTCAGCTCGCCGGATTCAGGAGACGATATGGTCATACCGGTTTCCGGATGGAATCACTGGGCCTCGCCGTCTGTTTCCTCCCTGGCGCCTGCCACTCGCGCCCCCATGCCCGCTGCCAGCTCTGCCAGGGTGCCCTCATCCAGCGTGACGGCGTCCGTCAGTGCAGCATCCTCCCTCTCCGAGAGCCCCTCCGGCTCACCGGCGTCCACAGCGTCCGCTACCAGGGCTTGCATCTCCTCCATTTCGGCTTGCAGCGCGGCCTCGCGCTGGGCCAGTCCCTCGAGGACTGCCGAGGCCATGCGGTTGGTGACCAAGCGGATCGAGCGGACGGCGTCGTCGTTGCCGGGGACGATGTGGTCCACCAGGTCCGGGTTGCAGTCGGAGTCAACTATGGCGAAGACGTCAATGCCCAGTCGGCGCGCCTCGGCCACGCAGATGTTCTCACGACCGATGTCGATGACGAAGATGGCCTGCGGCAGGGCCGTCATATCACGCATGCCGGTGAAGTATTTCTCCAGCCGGTTCAGCGTGTCCCGCATCTTCACTCCCTCTTTCTTGGGGAGGAGCCGGAAGTAGCCTTGGTCGCGCCGTTGCTGCAACTCCAGCATATAGTTGATTCGCGTTCGGATGGTCTGGAAATTGGTCAGTGTCCCGCCCAGCCAGCGCTGGTTTACATACCACATCCCGCATCGCTCGGCCTCGGATTGGATCACATCCTGGGCCTGGCGCTTGGTCCCAACGAACAGGACCTTGCCCCCGTTGGCTACCAACTCGACCATGTCCTTGTAGGCCTCGTTGATCATGCCCAGGGTCTGCTGCAGATCGATGATGTGGATGCCGTTACGCTGGGTGAAGATGTAGCGCCGCATGGTGGGGTTCCACCGGCGGGTCTGGTGACCAAAGTGCACGCCTGCCTCGAGCAGAGCTTTCATGTTGATCGGCTCGCGGCCCGTTGGCTGGGGTGGTCGTTCCGGTGCCGGCCGGGGTGGCCGTTCAGGGGCAGCTGCCGGGGCCTCTGCCGCTGCGGCAACTGGAGGCTCGGCCACCGCAACTGCGGCTGGCTCAGCGGCGGGCGCCGGTTGTGCGGGCGCCTCTGCCGGAGGTGTCTGCGCTACTTCCTCGATGGGCTGTTCCTGGGGTTGTACCATCCTTTACCTCAATTCATCATTACTGGCTGGGCCAGAGATAGGCCGGTCGACCGCGACCTGCCCTGCCAAATGGCGCATTTCGCAACGGTACGAGTATAGCACGGCCCCAAATATGCGGGCAATTGAATCTTCCTTCGCCCTCAGGGCAATCGCATTTGACTTTTCTAGCTCGTCATTCCCGCGCAGGCGGGAATCCAGGTCATTCGGAGTGCATTCTCCATCGAGTTGGAAGGGCCTATCAGGCGTGTGATTAACGCGATTTCTCCCGACTTCCGTCCACTGGATTCCCGCCTGCGCGGGAATGACGGTTCACTCAGCCAGTGAGCAAGGGTTGCTCCTCCAAATGCGATAGCCCTTCCTTCGCTCTGGAGACGACTTTCTCAGGTTCTCAGGTATGGCTCATTTCTAGCGTTCCGGCGGTGAACACCTTGGTGCGGAAATCGATCCGAAATGTCCGGTTAGCCCAGGGGAAAATCTCGTACAGCCCGGTAGACGGGTCTAAATTGGCCGAAATCGGGTTTTTCCCTACCACACCAAGCGGTATACCAGGTTCAATACGGCTGCCCCGATCACTCCCGCCGCCACGTCGTCAGCCATGATTCCGAACCCCCTGGGCAGTCGCTCATACTCCCTGATGGGCCACGGCTTTAGCACGTCGAGCACCCTGAACAACAGGAAAGCGGCTACCAGCCATGGCAGGGTCTTTGGCAGAAACAGGCAGGTGAGCCACATACCTGCTACTTCGTCCCACACCGCCCGCTTGGGATCAGGATCGTCGTCGTCAATCAGGCTGCCGCACGCCCAGGGACCGACGACCAGTGATGCCGCCACCAGAACGAGGAATCCGGGCGAATCTCCTTCCAGGGGAACGGCCCAGTACACCACGACCGCCGCGAGGCTTGCCAGCGTGGCCGGCGCCACCGGGAACAGCCCCAACCCCAGCGCGGTGCCGAACAACCATCCCAGTCCGGGTATTAGCCGGTCCAGGGAATGCATGCAACGTAATGACATCGGATACCGGAAATGCGAGTGAAAAACAGGACATACCGCGAGGTCAGAGACAGGCTAAGGGGACTCATCCGTAGCCCAGACGGTGCAGGTCTTCCTCGTTCATTCCGAGGAAGTGCCCGATTTCGTGCCAGAGAGTGATGCGGATTTCCCGCGCCGCCTCCTCTTTCGTCTCGGAGGCCCGAAGGATGGGCTGACGGTATATTACGATGCGATCCGGCAGTGGCCCGCCAATGCCCTCCCGCTCGGTAAGGGGCCAGCCTTGATAAAGGCCGAACAATGTATCGTGTTCTTGCAGAAGTTCCGCCTCCTCCGGTCCGGGCCACTCTTCCACCACGATATCAACATTGTCCAGCCGACGGTGAATATCGTGCGGCAGCCCTGAGTACGCCCGCCGGACGTGTCGCACGAACTCCCTGTAGGTCATCTGGATCACGTTGGCGCGCCAACTCGCTGACGGATCTCTTTCAGGATGTCCACGTTACGCTGGTCCGGCCCTTTGCCCTCGAAACCTGGCACCTCCAGCAGGAAAGGCACGTGGTTGAAGGCGGGGTGGCCCATGAACACTGCGAACCCGTTCTCGCCGATAAAGCCCTCGCCGATGTTGTCGTGCCGGTCGACACCCGACCCGCACACACGCTTGGAGTCGTTGGCGTGGATCGCAACCACATTCCCCGAACCCGGACCCGCGTCCAGTTGCGCCAGCATGTCCTCTATCCCCTCGCCGGTGGTCAGGTCATAGCCCGCGGCGAAACTGTGCTGCGTGTCCAGGCACACCTTGAGCCTTTCGTCGTCCACCGCCTCCAGGATGGCGCCTAACTCCTCGAACCGGGCGCCGATGTGTTTGCCCATTCCGGCCATATTCTCCACGGCCAGGCACGGCCCGTCGGGGGCCTTGTCCAGCGCCTGACGGATGCCGTCCGCCACCTGCGGCAGCACGGCCTCGAACCCTGCCCCGCCGTGACTGCCCGGATGAAATATCAGTCCCTCGGCCCCCAGCCGTCCTGCCAGGGTCAGGTGCGCCGCGAGAGAGTCGATGCCCTTCTGTAGCACGTCCGGCCGTTCCGTACCAAGATTGACCAGGTAGATTGCATGCAGGAATACCGGTCCTATCTCCGCGTCGTTCATGTTCTTCCGGAACGCCTCGACCTCCGCGTCCGGGATCTCCCGAAAGGCCCAGGACTGGGGCGAAGAGCCGAATATCTGCAGTGCCTCGCAACCAATCTCTTGCCCGCGCCCCACGGCCTTGCTGATCCCGCCCGCAGTAGAAACGTGTGCTCCGATCTTCAATTCCAACCCTCTCTCAGGCCGAATGTGCTCCAGAACTGTGGCCGATTATACGTGACAGCCGTTGGCGGCGCATCGCAGGAGCCTTACAATGGCGGGCCATGCGAGCCTTGATGCTGGAAGAACCTGGAACTCCTCCCGTACTCTCGGTGGTGGACTTGCCTGTGCCCCAACCGGGCACCGGCGAAGCCCTCGTGCGGGTGGCGGCCTGCGGTTTCTGCCACCACGACCTGCTGGTGATGAACGGCACTCTCCGCCGCGGTGTGGCCCCCGGCGTTGTGCTGGGTCACGAGATATCGGGCGTCGTTGAGGAGGTTGGAGAAGGAGTAGACCTCGTTAGCGAGGGAGATCGTGTCGTGTCCCTGCTGACCAACGTCTGCGGGCAGTGCGACCGTTGCTTGTCGGGCCGAGAGCACCGCTGCCGCGACGGCGAGGGAATTGGTCACTGGCGAAACGGCGGTTTTGCCGAGTACGTCGTACTCTCCCAGCATAGCCTGGTGCCGTTGCCGGACGTTCTCGACCTGAGCACGGCTTGCCTGCTCGCTTGTCCGGCGGGCGTTTCATTGCAGGCGTTAAATGCTGTGGAGGTGTCTGCCGACGAGACGGTGCTGATCACGGGCGCTGGTGGCGGACTCGGCATTCACGCCGTGCAGCTCTCAGCGGCCTTGGGCGCTCGAACCATCGCGGTCACATCCACCTCCGGAAAAGCCACCGTCCTCTACCACCACGGTGCCGCCGATGTCGTCGAGATGAGTGCCCCGGACTCGGGCCTGGAGTTCTCGGGAGTAGTAATGGCCCTGACCGGCGATCTGGGAGCCGATGTCGCAATCGACACTGTAGGCACACCCACCCTGCGTTCCTCCGTACGGTCCCTTGGACAGTACGGACGGTTGGCCTTGCTGGGCGAGGTGGGAGGGGTGGGAAACCTTCGCGGATTGGTCCCCGAGATCGTATTCCGAGATGCCCGCATCACCGGCGTCTCAGGCGTGGCCCGCCAGACTCTCGAGCAGGCTATCGCACTGGCAGCCGAGGGCAGACTGCAGCCGGTCTTGCAAGGGCTGTTGGCACTGGAAGACACGAGTCGGGTGCTTGAAATGCTGACGGAGCGCTCGGTCCTGGGCCGCATGGCCCTGGTGCCAGCCCGCTGACCTTCCCCGAACCGCCTCGACGGCAAGTACGGGAGAAATGCCGGGAGCTACCTCCCGATCAGGCTCATCAGTATCGAGGCAACGGTAGTAGCGGATTGCCGAGCTCGACCGAAGCGGCGGATCTCTCCCCGGTCCCACATCACCAGGAACTGGCTGGCGATGAAGATGCTGCTGTACGTCCCGACCACCGCGCCAATGGCCAGCACCAGCAGCAGCTCGCGGATGCTCGGACCTCCAATCAGGAGCATGGCGACCAGTACGAAGAGCGTTGTCAAGCTGGTGTTCAGCGAACGCCCAATGGTCTCCATAATGCTCAGATTCACCAATCCACCCAGATCCCTGTCAGGGTGTCGCGAAACGTTCTCCCTGATCCGGTCAAACACCACTATGGTGTCGTTGACGCTGTATCCGGCGACGATCAGCAGACCTACGATGAACATTGAGTTCACCTCGAACCCGATGACCCGGCCCAGAATCGAAAACACGCCAAGGATAATCAGCAAGTCGTGCGCCAGGGCCAGCACTGCGCTGATCCCATAGCGATAAGCTTTCGGAACCCGCCGGAAGGCATACCACACATACAGCAGGATAAACACCGACGCCGCGGCCAGGGCATAGAACGCGATGTTCACCGTCTCCGAGGCCACAATGGGTGAGACGCTCTCGAACTCCACCCGTTGGACGTCCAGGCCCAGCGTCTCCTCTAGATCCCGCTCGATGACCTCCCGCTCGGAGAGTTCTCCCGCCGTGGCCTCTTCCAAGACCTCGGTGCGGATGAAGTAGTTGTTGACCCCCACCCGTTGCACCAGGGCATCGGGATGCCCCAGCGCCGACATTCGGTCCAGGATTTCCTGCTGGTCAACGTCCTGGGTGAAAGTGACGTTGAATACCGACCCGCTGGTGAAGTCGATGCCTGGCTTGAGCCCTGAGTTCAGCGTCGACCATCCCGGCGGCAGCACCATGGACAGGATGCCCGGAATGATGATCAGCGCGGAGAACAGGAAGTACCATCCTCGCTTGCCTACGATGTCCAGCACTACCGCCCTCCTCCTCTGGCGGCCGTCGATTCAGCTCCCACCTTCTCAGGAGTGAACAGGTTGATACGCCCTCCCAGCCCGGCGAATGCCAGTAGCTGCAGCAGGTTGCGGCTCACGACGACCGCAGTGAACATGCTGGCCGCCACGCCGATGAACAGGCTGATGGCAACGCCCGTTACCAGGCCGCCGCCCAGCCGGTCGCCGAACCAGAGCAGCACCAGACACGTGATCATTGTGGATATGTTCGAATCTCGAATGGCCGGCCACGCGCGACTGAAACCAACCTCCATCGAAGAGGCCAGTGTCCGTCCGATGCGGACCTCCTCTTTCATTCGCTCGAAGATCAGGATGTTTGCGTCCACCGCCATACCAACCGAGAGGATGAACCCACCGATGTGCGCCAGCTCCAGCGTGACCGGGATCAGCTTGAATACCGCCAGCACCATGACTGCGTAGAACAAGAGCGCGCAGGCCGCTACCACCCCGGCCATTCGGTAGTACGCGATCATGAATAACAGGACCAGCCCGAGGCCCACGAGCCCTGCCCTGAGGCTATTCCTGAGGGACTCGGCGCCA
Source organism: Dehalococcoidia bacterium (assembly GCA_965219395.1). GTDB lineage: Bacteria > Chloroflexota > Dehalococcoidia > Lucifugimonadales > UBA3495 > VXOI01. The sequence goes on along the minus strand of CBDCNN010000002.1, from coordinate 607,690 downwards.
AGGTGAGCGTCAACGTCGCTTTCCTGGATCAGCTTAAGAGGTACCTGTAGGCGGCCCGACTCCAGTTGGATGGCCAGCGTACGGGCCTCTTCACGGGTGAAGTCGCCGCTGATCTGTGTGCTACCGTCCCGGATCCAGGCTCGCGCCACGGGGGCGATGATTTCCTGGTCGTCCATGAATACCGCGATTCGCTTGGTCTCCACACCGGCAATGCGTCGGGTCAGGTCCGAGAAAATGTCCGAGCCGCGCCCGTCGAATTGCAGGTTGACCACCCATCCGATACCCACCGGATCGGCGGAGGCTTCGCCCCGTTCCAGGTCGTCGCCGGTCAGGCCAAGATCCGCGTCGGTGAACTGGGCGCAGCGGATGTCCTCGCAGGTGCGTTCCTTGAACTCCAGTAGCGCTGTCTGGCCGATTAGCGCCTTGGCCTCGTCGATGGCGCTGTTGACCGTAAGCCCCGGTGCGCCGATGGCCTCGGTCAAGGCCAGTCTCGCGGCGGCCTGCACCTCGGTGCTGACCGTACCCGACAGGACGCGGAACGATTGGTCGTCTATTCGCTCAATCTTGATGTCCAGGTAGCCCGCTTCGGTCAGCGTGCTGGTGATCAAGCCCATGTCATCCACCGGTTCGGCGAACGCCAATTCGGTGGTGGAGCCGCTCGCTCCGGGGAGCTGTACTATGATTCGGTCTTCGCCGAAGATCTGGATGATTGGCTCCTCCGTGCCGAACCGGTTGACGCGGCGGGTGATGTTGTCCAGCACCCCCTGCATCTGGCTTACGTCAGGATGACCTATATCGGTCACCTGGAACAGGTCCACCTGTCCCAGTGCATCCTCGATCGAGTCCCGCAGACCGGTGCGACGCGGATCGTCCGCCGCCAGCAGTGGCGTCCTGATCTGGAATGTGCTGGCCACCGCAATGGTCTCCATTTGCGGCTCATCCGGTTCCTCGCCCGGTTCCTCTACCTGGACTCCTCCATCCTCGGAAGCCGTCGCGGTTGCCTCCTCCCCCTCCGCGGCCGTTTCCTCATCCTCCACAACTATTGCCGAGGTTGCCTCGACCTCTCGTTGGACGAAATCGACGTTACGAGGAAAGACCTGGAAGTCCTCTAATGGAAGTTCTTCATCGCCGAACCGGAAGCCGTTTAGGGCCTCTGCTATGTCCTCCAGGTCTGCAGGCTCAAGCAGAGTGACGTCGAATCGGGATCCGGTGTCGGCTTGGTAGACCAGGTGGCCGCCGCCGCTCAGGTCAAGACCCAGCTTGAGGCCGAGAGGCCCGGCACCATCCCGCTCCAGCGCGGGCAGCCCCGGCAGGTCGATGCTGATGGACCGGAAACCCAGAGCCGCCAAGGCAAGCCCCAGGATGAGGAGAATTACTAGTGTGAGCCGGACGCTGCGGGAACGCATCGGTTATACAGAACAGGCCCGCGATTAGTCGCGGGAGTACCCCTGGATTTCAATTGTCGCGGCAGCCAATTCCAGCGCCTGCTCCTGAGTATCGATTTCGCCAGCCGCTCGCGCCTCTTCGATGGTATCCAGAAGCAAGCCGATGTGGGGTCCGGGCTGGAGCTGGAACCGGGACATCAGGTCGTGTCCGCTGACTAGACGCGCCGTCTTTACGGCGACCGGCTCCCTCGCGCCTGTGTAAAGCACGTGAGAAATCATTTTAGCATGTTCCAGCCATTCGGGATGCGACAACTCCGGCCCTTTTGCTCCCAGATAATCGGCCAGGCAGAGGTACAGGGTGTCAATCGCCACGTCCCCGGTGTCGCGAAAGTAGCGGTAAATTGCCCGGTTTGTGGGCCATTCCCCGTCGTTCGACATTCCGGTGGGACGTAGGTGATGCAGCACCATACCGGAAACCATATTTGCGCCCCGGTTGCTCAGCCTCATTTCCGCCAGCCTGTGCGCTGCCACCTCCGCACCCTGCTCTGAATGGCCGAAAAAGCGGGTCCGGCCGTCCGGTTCCAGCGTCTTGGTTTGCGGCTTGGCGATGTCGTGGAAAAGCGCCGCCAATTTCAGGATGGTGCGGCGTGTATGGCCGTCGCTCACCACCTCGGCAAAATATGACTCGCTCTCCGGAGTCCACGGCACGCAGGAAAACACCGGGGAGTTCTGGTGTCCTCCCGTTACTCCCTCCGCGGCCTTTACGGTGTGGAGGCTGTGCCCCCACACGTCCCAGTAATGCATTCGCGGCTGGTCCACTCCCTTGGCAGCCATCAGCTCCGGAATTATGTGCTTCAGCATCCCAAGCTGGTCCAGCGCCTCCAGGCGGGCCCTCGCTCCGTCGGGGGCCAGTATCTTGAGGAACTCGTCCCGCACCCGGTCGGGAGACACCAGGCCCACCAGCTCTCCATTGGATATCAAGAGGCGGACCGTGCCGGGCTCGATCCGCATCCCCAGTTCCCCCGACAACCGCACCGCTCTAAGCAGCCGGCCCGGGTCATCCTCAAATACGTCGGGGTTGAGCGCGCGGATTGCTTTGCGCAGCAGGTCCTCGCGCCCTTCAAACGGGTCCAGCACCATTCCGTCGAAGTCAACGTCCCATTCGGCCAGACCGACCGCCATCGCGTTGATGGTGAAGTCCCGTCGCGCCAGGTCCCTGTGGATGTCCTCGGAGTATCCGGACAGGTCGATCGTCCAGCCGTGGTTTCCGTAACCCGCCTCTCCGGCAGCAGTGGGCGGCAGCACCACTCTCATCATTCCCCGTGGCACACTGAGCGGGGCTGGCGATCCGCCCAATTCGTCCGCCAGTTCCCGGCCAAGCGCGACTGCGTCGCCCTTGACGGCCAGGTCGACGTCTCTCCCGGCCGGCCGCCTCATCAGGCGGTCGCGGACCATACCGCCCACGATGTAGGTCTCCACGTCGCGGCCGTCAAAGAACGCCGTGAGCCGGTCGATGATTATCGATTGGATGTTTGGGGCGAATGTCATTAGGTAAAGAGATCCCGCGGAGTTAAGCAAAGTGGCGGACCAAAGGAAAGTGTGGGTGTGGCCTCAGGCTGAAGGTTCTTGCTGGCCGGCAGTTTCCACTGGGCCGGTCTCGACAACGTCGCCCCGCATTTCGTGAAGCCGCTGGTGCAAAGCGTCGAACTCGCCGTTGTGCGTATTGTCGTGACCGTGCTCGTGGTTGTGATTGTGGCCGTCGTCCTCGGTCTCGTACTTGGCATCCTCTTCGCTGCCGTCGGATTGCTCAACGATCTTGTACACCGTTGTGTGTGCCACCAGGTGGTCCATGTACATTATGCCGTTCAGGTGATCGATCTCATGCTCCAGAGCCTGCGCCAGCAAGTCCTCCGCGTCCACTTTGAATCGCTTTGAGTCCAGGTTCAGCGCCCGCGCTTGAACCCTTTCTGACCGGATCACCATTCCCCGGTACCCGGGCACGCTCAGGCAGCCCTCCTCGACTTCCCGCTCTCCCTCTGCCTCAACGATCTCCGGGTTAACCAGCACCATCGCCTCTTCCATGTCAGGGGTCTGGATCACGCAGACTCGCTCCAGAACACCCACCTGGTTGGCTGCCAGCCCCACGCCGTGGTGCTCGTTCATGGTCTCGATCATGTCGCTGGCCAGCTTCCTGTGCAGCGCGGTGATCTTTGCGACCTTTCTCGCCTTCCGGAAAAGGATAGGGTCTGGCACCAGCCGTATGGTCAATAGAGCCACTTGAGTCCCCTGAATTGCGGGTGGCCACCCAGCCTTGTGGGATCTCCCGCAGGAATCGTTGGATACAATTATATGCGTGCAAATTGGGATTTGGAAATGTAAACCGGGGCTCGTCCCAGGGCTATCGCATTTGGAGGAGCAACCCTTGCTCACTGGCTGAGTGAACCGTCATTCCCGCGCAGGCGGGAATCCAGTGGACGGAAGTCGGGAGAAATCGCGTTAATCACACGCCTGATAGGCCCTGCCAACTCGATGGAGAATGCACTCCGAATGACCTGGATTCCCGCCTGCGCGGGAATGACGAGCTAGAAAAGTCAAATGCGATTGCCCTGGGCTCGTCCATCTTGGTGAGAGCGTATCGGGGCATCGCCTCATCAGTTCGAACAAGGGCAATTCAGGCATCACCGCTTTGTTCTGTCGTTGTGCTTTCTTTTGTCTACCTGGGATAAGCCTGGAAAGTAACCTCCACCGTGCTGTTGTTAACAGTGGCCCTGATAACGCGCGTGCCCGGCGGCAGATTGGGCGCGGAAGCCTGGATGCTGAATTTCCCTGTCCCATCAGTTTAGATCGAGGATGGGGCAACCAGATCTTTTCCATAAACCCAAATCCTGTCAACGACCGTGTCGCTAAGGAAACCCGTATTTTGCAGGTCAAATCAAACCACTAATTTATAAACCGCACACATTTTTATAAACCACACACATTTCGGATGAGGTTTGCAGGCAGCCTGGTTTACGGCAATGGGGCAATGTCGTCCGGCCAAACTTAGCCCCGTGGTATCATCGGGCAAACTCCCTCTGAGGTGGATGTCATGGTCGGCACCAGTGCGATCGGCGGGGCCGAATTGACTGCGTCTATTCCCCGGTTATCTGGAACACTCCGGCTGGATGGCCTGAAGGACAGCGTCGAAGTCTACCGCGATGGGTTGGGCATCCCTCACGTCCGGGCTGGGAACGAGCACGACGCCTTCTTCGCCCAGGGATACGTCACCGCCCAGGACCGGCTCTGGCATATGGAGTATGACCGTATGCGCGGCAGCGGCCGGTGGGCCGAGGCTGTCGGAGACAGCGCCCTGGAGCAGGACAAGCTGATGCGCCGCTTTCGCCTGGTCGCCAGCGCCAAGGCAGACTACGCTGCGATGGACGACCACACCAGGATGGTGTTCGACGCCTACGCCGCTGGTGTCAACGCGTTCATCGAAGGAGACGATCCGCTCCCCGCTGAGTACGGGATCGTCGGCATCGACCCCGAAAAGTGGCAGCCGTGGCACAGTCTCGTTGCCTACAAGGTGCGCCACATCCTGATGGGCGTATTCGAATCCAAGGTCTGGCGCGCCCGTATGGTTCGGGACATGGGCCCCGAGAAGGCTGGCCGGCTCTTTCCGGGTTACGAGCCCGGCCACCTGCTCATCCTGCCCCCCGGCGCAATTGCAGCAGGCACACTGGACCAGGGTCTTGAGGAACTTTCCGAAGGGGCCGCTGCCCTCAACTATCTCTCCGAGATGGACAGCGGCAGCAACAGCTGGGCCATCGGGGGCGACTCCACTGCCACAGGTAAACCCCTGGTTGCGGGGGACTCTCACCGCGCCCTCGACACCCCCAACGCCTATTACCAGAACCGCATATCCTGCCCTGAGTTCGATGCGACAGGCCTGTCATTCCCCGGGGTTCCTGCATTCCCTCACTTCGGCCACAACCCCTGGGTCTGCTGGTGCGTAACCCACACCGCCGCCGACTACCAGGACCTGTACATCGAGCAGCTACGCGATGGCGATACACCCCAATACCTCCACAGGGACGTATGGCGGGACGCCGAGGTACACGAGGAGACCGTCCGCAGCAGTTCCGGCCGCGAGGAGTCGTTCCGGGTCGTCGTCACCAACCACGGCCCAGTCATCTCCGGCGGTCCGGAAGAGGGTTCCGGTATGGCCCTAAAGTACACTGCCACAGAGTCAGCATCCCAGTGGCCAGCGATCCTCTGGCAGATGCTCCGGGCCCGCAGCGCAGACGAGCTGGTCGAGTCGCAGCGCGGCTGGGTAGATCCCTGCAACAATTTCCTTTTCGCCGATGTGGACGGAAAATACGGCTACCTCTGCCGTGGCCGCATTCCCATCCGCTCTCGCGTGAACGGTTGGCTGCCCGTCCCCGGCTGGACCGGCGACCACGAATGGCAGGGCGATATCCCCTTCGAGGAACTGCCGCGTTCCATCAACCCGCCCGAAGGCTACATCGCCACAGCCAACAACAAGCCCGTCGGCGATGACTACCCCCACTACATCGCGGTGGACTTCACCCCGGAGTTCCGGGTAAATGGCGTAACCAAGGGCCTGAAGTCCTTGACTAATCCTTCTGCCGCCGACATGGCAAAGGTGCATGCTTACAAGGTATCCCAACCCGCGCTGGCCTACCTTGCGGTCCTCCCCAGCGTCGAACCTCAGAACTCCCTGTCAGCCATCGCCCGGGAGCGGCTCCTGTCGTGGGACGGCTCCATGGACGCTCACCTGGTACAGCCCGCCATCTACTCGGCGATGCGAGACGCCCTGCTCAAGGAGATATTCGAACGCAACCTGCCCGAAAACCTCGCCTACGACGCTTGGCACCCTGCTGACCGTGGTCTCGGCTCCTTCGGCAACCGCCTGAAGGCCCGTATGGTCGAGATGTTGAGGAACGATGACCGTTCCCTGCTCGCTGAGGGCGACACCTGGCCAGCCGCCATCTCCCGGGCTCTGGCCGAGGGTGTGGGCACACTTTTCGCCCGCCTCGGGGATGATCCTGAAGCCTGGGCCTGGGACCGCGTGCACCGTGCTGTTCCTCGCCATACTCTTTCCGCCGCCCATCCTGAACTGAATGACCTGCTGGACCCACCATCCATCCCCCACAACGGCGACGGCGACACGCCGCTGCAGGGCGGCTACTCGCCGGCTACATTCGCGACGGTAACCAGCCTCTCCGTAGCCCGCTATTCCTACGACACGTCGAACTGGGACAACTCGCTATGGGTCGTGCCCCTCGGCAGTTCCGGCCATCCCGGCAGCCCCCACTACTACGACCAGTCCGAGGCCTGGCGCAAAGTCGAGATGCACCCCATGCGCTGGAACTGGGACACCATCATCGCTAATAGCGAGACCCACCAGACCCTGCTGCCGGGTTGAATCCGCTCGGACGATCGTCCCCGGATATGGGAGCATGACGCTCCGGAGACCGGCACACTGAACGGAGTCGGCGTCGGCAACATACCGCGGAATAAATACGGACACTGTTGACAGTGACGCCAAGGCGCACAAAAAGAGCCGGGCCTGCAATTTCGCAGGCCCGGCTATGCATTGCCGCAACATTTCGGCGACGGTTAACCTTCGCCGTGGATCTGCCGGTTCAGGTACAGATCGACGCCGATGGTGTTGATGACCTCCAGATGGGTCTCCAGCGTGTCGATGTGCTCCTCCTCCTCCCGGATCATCCCTTCCAGGATGCTGCGGGTGGTGTAGTCGCCCACCGAGGCGCAGTGAGTGATTGCCTCCGCCAGCACGTCCACAGCATTCCTCTCCGCATCCAGGTTCAACTCAATGTCCTCCTTGATCGACTCCCCGACCTGAAGCTGGTTCAGCCTTTGCAGGTTGGGCAGGCCCTCGAGGTAGAGGATGTGCCGGATGAGGTGCTGAGCGTCCTCCATCTCAGACATGCTGTTCGACCGGAAGAGTTTGCCCACGCCGGGGAAGCCCCAGTTGTTGGCCATTTCGGAGTGGATGAAGTACTGGTTGATGGCCGTAAGTTCGATAGTGAGGAGGTTGTTGAGGCGTTCAACCACGCCTTCCTTTGCTTTCATTTCGGGTACGCTCCTTGGAATTGGGCTCTTCTGCATTCCAGACAAGCAAATATGACCAGCCTGGCGGGCTGGCTTCAATTATAGCCGAGAATTTCTGGGAGCGCTATCCAGAACGCGTTTTATCTTGCCTTGATCAGCAACCCTTCCAGTTTCAACTCAACCAACTCGGATATGCGTTCCACATTGTTGAGACAGCGGCCACAGGCGTCTCCGTCGTTGAACCCCCAAGTCTCCGTAAGCTCCTCGGAGAACACCCCCGACGCTTGGCGGACTCGACGGCTTCCGAAAGCCTGACTCCCTTGCACACGCAAACGTACACAGTATCTGCCCCCGCTCTCAACGCGCGTACCCGCTTGGTGAAGCAGAATTTACATTAACCTTCGCATCGTGTCAATCCTTTTTTGCAAAACTCGCAACGCGATTCATTTTACGAAATGCGTAGTGCATGGTGCCAGTTGGACGGTCAAAGGAAAGACCGCCGTAGCGGGTTAGCACGGCGGTCTGCCAATGTGATGTTGTCCGTGCTGTGCGGGAAGGCCTACTGCACTAGGTTCGGCGTTACCTCAGCCGGAATGCCCCGGTCCTCCATTTCCCTCGCCCGGGCTTCCACCGCCGGCAACACCGAGGCAATAACGTCCTCGTCCAGGTCAGCGGCCACACCGGGGTAGCCGGCACGCTGCAGCATGACGCCCAGCCTCTTGTTCTTGAACTGGTCCAGGCACCATCCCAGGGGATCGGGGACCAGCGTCTTGTCCCAGTAGATCCGGTGGTTCTTGTTGCGCGGGCCATAGTGGTAGTGCGGGCCGTCCCAGAAGCAGTCGAAGGCCAGCAGCTCGGTCTCCTCCGTGAACACCCGGCCCGTGTTGCCGGCCAGGTCGGCCAACACGTGAATGGCCACCCCGCCATCGCCGGACCCCTGCTTCCGATTCTCCAGCCCGAAGCGAATGTTGCCCGCCTCGAACACGTCGGTGCCCCGGTTGTGCTTGACGGTGTTGCGCTCTGCGGCGAACTTGTAGCGCGCCACCTCGTCCACCTCGTCAAGCGCCTTGTTCACTGCGGCCATGTCCACTGCACCGGCAGCTTCGCCATATCCTGCCTCGGTCAGCATGATGCCGATGCTGTTCCGCAGGGTCTTCACCGACCAGCCTATGGGGTTGCCGTCCACTGTTTCATCCATTCGGAACTTGACGTTCTTGCTTCCCGGCCCGTAGACGTAGCTCCTTTCGCGGTCGAAGCAGTTGAACCGCAGCGCGGTCGCATCGCCGACCTCCACCAATATGGCCACGCCTTGGTCGGAGTGGTCCTGGATGTTGCCGTCCCATAGCTCGTGCTGGACAAGGAGGGTAACATTGCCTGCCTCAACCCGAAAACGTCCTGTCTGCATCATGGCGTCCTGTCTCCTTACTCAGATGTTGAATGGAATATAGCCATCGCCCGCATTTTGTGTCAACTGAATCAAGACGCGGCCTGTTTGAATTCCGCAGGAATGCGGCTGACACACTCCACCTACCCCAGCAGTTCCCGCACCAGCAGCACGCTGCCGGCCAGTACCACCAGCACTATTACCACGCTCCGGAACGCCTGCTGGTTGAGCCGCCCCACCAGCAGGTTGGCAATGCCGAACCCCACCAGCAGACCTGGAAGCAGCAATCCGGCATTGATGAGCGTGTCCCGGGTGTATAGACCTGTAAAGGCAAACAGCACCACCGCGAGTAGGCTGGATACGCTGAACATGAGCGCCAGTGCCGCTCGCGCCGTTTGCGTCGGCCAGTGTTGCGCCACCGTGTAAATACCTCCCAGTGGCCCGCCGATGCTGAATGCGGTGGTTGCCAGGCAGGTGGCGAAGCCATAAAAGATTCCCGACCCTGGGAAGGTGGCCACAGGGAGCTTCGTCTCACGGAGATTCAGCAATCCCACCGCCACTATGACCACCCCGATGGCGATTCGCAGCGCGCCGGGAGCCGTGATGTTGAGCACGAACACTCCCAGCGGTGCAGCGGCAATACCTCCAAGGATCAGCCACTTGGTCAACCGGAGGTCGATGTGCCGCCATGTGCTGGAGAGCACCAAGGACAGCTGGATAACGATGAAGGTGTTGATAATTACCACCGTCGGCTTCGCTCCTATAAGCAGCAGTAGCACGGGAGATGCCACCGACCCCAGTCCGAAACTGACGGTACCCAGCACCACACCTCCCACGGTAACGATGGCAATCGCGATTGCCAGTTCCATGCCAGTGAGCATCAGCCACTCCTGGGCTCTTCCGTTTCGTTCATATCCCTGGAATTGTCGTCCGGAACGTGGCGCAGGGACTCGCCCTCCCCTTGGCAACGCGGTAGCGTTGCAAATTGAGTAGTTTACCGCCGGGCCGTGCCAGTCCCATGGTCTCCCCGGTACCTCGGAATATGGTTGGCACGTGCGTCCGGCAGCCCAACCTACGACGACGGCCAGCGAGGCCTCATGACTCGAACAACACGACGGCCCCACCACCGTTCACGGTGCTTACGTTGAGCCTGGAAAGCTTGCCGCAACACGCACCACTTGCCACCCTGAGATGCAACAGACTTCAACACTGTTCAGCACCCATACTAATGTTTCAGCTTAGGCAGGCGACAAAATGCAACACTCTCCAGTGTCCCCAGCGCCTGCGATCATTCCCTCGCCGTAGCTGGCGGGCCTGAACACAACCCATCCGAGACCGCCAAATGCAACACTCTCTCAACGTTGCCTGTAAGGTAATCTGGCCACCGCCTCAAGGTCGCAGCAGAGGGCGATAACCGAGACACCCTGCTGGCCATTCTCACCGTCATTGTGCAACCCCCGGAGTGTCGTATCGACTTCGTGGTGGCCCACTATATCACGCCTTGAGCGCCTTAAATTCTCAGTCATTTCTGCTCCGGCTTTTGTTCGACAAGTGATGGGCTAAACCTTATAGTGGCAAGGATGGCATTCTTTAGACCGGGGTCCGCAGGAGAAGGTGGCGTTATGCCGGCCAGCCAGCCTACCAACGAAGAAATCGCCGAGCTGTTCGAACAACTCGGCATGATGCTGGAGATGCAGGGCGACACTGTTTTCAAGATTCGCGCCTACCAGCGAGCCGCCCGCGCCATCGAGGGACTGCCATTCCCCCTCGCTCAGGCCGTAGTCGACGGGCAGAAGATCACCGGTGTCCCAGGCATTGGCAAGGCCATCAGCGAAAAGATCCACGAGTTCGTTTCCACCGGCCAGGTGCAGACCTACGAGCGGGTCAAGGCCGAGTTGCCCGAGGGCGCTCTCGACCTGTTGGCGATTCCCGGTATCGGCCCCAAGACCGCCGTGCTGATCGGCACCGAGCTGGGCATCGGCACAGTGGAGGGCGTGGAACAGGCCGCACAGGACGGCCGGCTGGCCAAGTTGCCCCGTATGGGAAAGAAGGCCGCCGACAGCATCCTCCGTCACATCCGTGCTTCCCGATCTATGAGCACCGGACGCACACCCATCGGCGATGCTCTGCCCACCGCCGAGGCCGTTATGGCGGCCCTGCGGGAACGCGACCACGGCATCGGCCTGCTCACCCCGGCTGGCAGCCTGCGCCGCTGGGAGGAGACCATCGGCGACGTCGACCTCGTGGCCATTACGCCTCAGCCCGAGGAGCTCGGCCGCTGTCTTGCCGCCCTGCCCCAAGTGCAGGAAGTGCTGGTCAACGGTCCCCGCAAGACCAGCGTCATTGTCGAGCCGGGGCTGCAGATTGACCTGCGAACCGGCGAGACCGAGTCCATTGGCGCTATGCTCCAGTACTTCACCGGTAGCCAGCAGCACAATATCCGCCTGCGCGACTTCGCCAACCGCATGGGCCTGTCCCTCAACGAGTACGGCATTACCAACGTCGAGTCCGGCAAGGTGGAAGTATTCCCCGACGAGGAGTCCTTCTACGCCCGGCTGGGACTGCCGTGGATTCCGCCGGAATTGCGCGCCGGTATGTGGGAGCTGGATGCGGCCCAGAACGGACGCCTCCCCGAATTGGTGGAGGCGAGGCATCTTCGGGGCGACCTGCATCTCCACAGCGATTGGAGCGACGGCCACGACACCATCGAGACCATGGTGGCAACGGTTGCATCCCTGGGATACGAGTACATGGCCCTCACCGACCATTCACAGGGCCTCGGCGTCGCCAATGGACTTACCCCGGACAGGCTGGCGGCCCAGCGTGAGGTGCTCCGCCAACTCCAGGAGCGGTACGACATCCGCATCCTGGCTGGCTCCGAGGTGGACATACGCTCCGACGGCCGCATGGACTTCCCCGACGAAGTCTTGGCCGGGCTAGATGTTGTCGTGGCCTCGGTGCATAACGCCATGTCCCAGGATCGCGACACCATGACCCAGCGCATCATCCGGGCCATGGAACACCCGTCGGTGACCATCATCGGCCACCTATCCACTCGTCTGCTGGGACAGCGCCCTCCCACCGACTTCGACCTCGAGGCGGTGCTGCAGGCGGCCAGGGACACCGGGACGGCGCTGGAGATTAATGCCTCCCCTGAACGCCTCGATCTTAAGGACACGCACGCATACCGCGCTCGCGAACTCGGGGTTCCCCTGGTCATCAGCACGGACTCCCATCACCACTCCAACCTGTCCGGAGGCCGGTTCGGCGTGGCCGTCGCCCGGCGGGCCTGGTGCGAGCCTCACCATATCCTGAACACCATGCCCCGGGAGGAGTTCCTCCGGTTCATAACCACTCCCAAGCCTCAGCGTATAGAGGTATTTGACGACTTTGTGGCCGCCGCCACTGCACCAGCCTCCAATGGCCACACGCCCTCAGGGCCCAACGCCTGATGCCTCGCGCCAGGACAGCGGGTTCCGCAGGAGCCGTCGGTAGCGCCGTCGCAGATGGCTTCGGCTCACGATCGGCAAACTTTTCCGAGGGAGAAGGCAAAGCGGAAGAACGCGACGGGCTTTCTCCCGATATCGTCATTCACACCTTTCGTGCCCAGCTCGCGGCCGGTGCACCCTGGCACCTCGCCTTACTGGACGCTATGGGCAGGTGGATCCCTGCCGAGGAGTGGCACAAGGACCGGCGTTACAAATACATGGTTGGCGGGGAGGCATTCGACTGGCTGCTCCTCGCCGAGCGTCTCTGCGATGAGGCCGAAGGAAATATTCCCGAGCGAGATATCGAGAGGCTCTTGTTTCATGGTCTCCTGCCTGAGCCAGTCGCCGATGAGGACTTGCGCAACCTGCTTGGCGCCAGCAAGTATCGTGCCTACCTCAACTTCCATTACGGCGTGGTGCTGGAGGAGGCCCTGCAATTGGCCAGCGAGGAATATGTCCGCAAGTGCCACTTGGCCCGCGGCTACTCCGACAGCGAGGAACTCGTGGAGGAGGCCTTCCGCCACCTGTACACCCAGACTCGCGCAGATCTGCTGGCAGAGTTCCGAACGGAGGAGCGCCTGGGAAAGCGGCAGGGCCTCAACTTGTCGGACCTCAAGGAATTCACCTACTGGCTGCACAAGCGTCGCGTCAACTATTGGGACCCTGCTCGCGTAGCCTACGACACTCGCCTCGCCATCCTCCGCCTCGAAGCCCTCCGCGAAACCGCCTACACTGCAACTCTGTCCCAATAGACGTTATTCGCGCGCCGGTGGTATATTTCGTTCAATTGCCAATGGCGATTTTCGAAACGCTTTCGGCCCTATGCCTTGATCAAGGTGTAGAGATACCACGACGGTTTCCCCATCCCACGCCGGGACTGCCGGCAGCGGAGCTAGCTTTCGCCGATGACTTCCGCCCAAACGCCAAGTGCCTCCAGCCGGATGCCAAGGGCCTACAACGCCGCTGACGTTGAGCAACGCATCTACCAGGACTGGCTCGACAAGGACTATTTTCACGCCGTCCAGCAGGCGGGCCGCCAGCCTTACGTCATCATCATGCCCCCGCCCAACGTGACCGGTGAGCTGCATCTGGGCCACGCTCTGGAAAAGGCCCTCGAGGATGCGCTCATACGTTATCGCCGCATGACCGGTATCCCGACACTGTGGCTCCCCGGCACCGACCACGCGGGCATCGCCACCCAGTGGGTCGTTGAACGGCAACTCATCGAGGAGGGCACGAGCCGACACGACATCGGTCGCGAGGCCTTCATCCAACGGGTCTGGGAGCATGTCGAAAAGTCTGGCGGCATCATCCACGAGCAGTCCCGCCGCCTTGGCATTTCTGCCGACTGGGAACGGCACAAGTTCACCTTGGACTCGGGCCCCAGCAATGCTGTCCGCACCACTTTCGTTAGTCTGTATGAAAAGGGCCTCATCTACCGTCACGAACGCATCATCAACCGCTGCGTCCGCTGCGCCACTGCCCTCTCCGACCTGGAAGTGGACTACCAGGACGTCGATGGGCAGCTTTACCACATACGCTACCCGCTTGAGGAAGACCCTGATCGATATGTAACCGTCGCCACCACGCGCCCCGAGACCATGCTGGGCGACACCGGCGTTGCGGTTCATCCGGACGATCCGCGCTACAACGGCATCCGGGGCCGCAACGTTGTCCTGCCAATCATGGGCCGCGTCATCCCCGTGGTGGGCGATGAGGCCATCGATCCCGAGTTCGGCACCGGTGCCCTCAAGGTCACCCCTGCCCATGACCCGGTCGACTTCGAGGTAGGCCAGCGCCACCGCCTCGACGCTCCCAACGTCATTGGTGAAGATGGCAACATGACCGGGGTCACCGGAAAGTACGCTGGCGTGGAGCGCTTCGAGTGCCGCCGCCGGGTAATCGAGGAGCTCGAGTCGCTGGGCGTCCTCGAAAAGGTCGAACCTCACAGCCACTCCGTCGGCCACTGCCAACGCTGCGCCACCGTGGTCGAGCCGCTCATCAGCATGCAGTGGTTCGTCAACATCGGCAGCCACGAGCAGCCAGACAGCATCGCTGGCAAGGCCTATCGCGCCGTCACCGAGGGCGACATCCGCATCGTTCCCGAGCGCTTCACCCGGGTATACCTGAACTGGCTGGAGAACATACGCGACTGGTGCATCAGCCGACAGCTCTGGTGGGGGCATCGTATACCCGTCTGGTACTGCGGCCCCTGCGGCCACATGACCGCAGCACTGGATGATCCCGAGGCCTGTGAGTCCTGCGGCTCCTTGGACATCCGCCAGGACCCCGACGTTCTCGACACCTGGTTCAGCTCCGGCCTTTGGCCTCACTCCACCCTGGGCTGGCCGGGAGACACCGACGACCTGGGCTACTTTTACCCGACAACGGTGCTCGAGACCGGCTACGATATCCTGTTTTTCTGGGTCGCCCGCATGATCATGCTGGGCATCGAGAACACCGGCAAGCCTCCCTTCAACACCGTCTACCTCCACGGCCTGATCCGCGACGGCTCCGGCGCCAAGATGAGCAAGACCCGGGGCAACACCATGGACCCCCTTGATCTCCTGGAGAAATACGGCACCGACGCCTTGCGTTTCGCCCTCACCACCGGCACCGCGCCCGGCAATGACCTGCGCTTTACCGAGAACCGGCTGGAAGCGGGCCGTAACTACGCCAACAAGATCTGGAACGCCTCCCGGTTTGTCATCAGCCAGCTCGAAGGGAGGCAGGGCCTTGAGGGCTGGAGCAACGTAACCCCCGAACACCGCGAGGACCGCTGGATCGTCAGCCGCCTTGACCGGGTGGCAGCCGATGTCAACCGGGCGCTGGAGAGTTTCGAGCTGGGCGACGCGCAGCAGCGTCTCCACGACTTCATCTGGAACGACTACTGCGACTGGTACATCGAGATGGCGAAGATCCGGGTACGCAACGGCACCGGGCCATCGCCGTTGCCCACCCTGGCCCATGTGCTCGAACGGATCCTGCGTCTCCTGCACCCGTTCATGCCATTTATCACCGAGGAAGTCTGGCAGACACTTAAATCGGAGCTGCCCGAGGAAGGGGATGCCCAGGCTGAGTCGATAATGGTGGCCCCCTATCCCGCCAGCGACGGGCGGTTTGACCAGGATGCCGAGGAAGAGATTGCTCTTGTGCAGCAGACGGTGCGCGCTGTCCGCAACACCCGCGCCCAGCTGCGCATCCCCGCCGCCCAGCACCTGGAGGCGCTGGTTGAGGCCAACGGCCAGCGCGTAGCCATCGAAGCCGAAGCCGACGTCATTCGCGCCCTGTCCCGCGTCGAGCCCCTCCGCATTGTGTCCGGTTCATCTGAGGGCGATGTGGGAGTGCGCGGCATCACCCTGGTTGTCAGCCCCCTGGTCGTCCGCCTCCCGCTGGAGGGCGTGGTGGACCTGGACGCCGAGGGGGAGCGCCTGCGTTCAGAGTTGGCAGACTGCGACCGCAACCTGGAGCGGGTCGAAAAGCTCGTCTCCAACCCAAACTTCCGCGAAAAAGCCCGGCCCGACGTGGTGGAGAATGAAGAGGCCCGCTTGGCCGATCTCCGCGAACGCAAGCAGCGCCTCGAAGAGATACTGCAGCAGCTGGAGCGTTAGCACCCTTTACCCACCCCTTGGAGCGAGCTAAGCCATGCCGCAGCGACTGGGAATAATCGGTCACCCGATCAGTCACTCCATCTCGCCCGTGTTCCAGCAGGCGGCGCTGGACGCCATCGGATTCGACGGGACCTATGAGGCGTGGGACGTCGCTCCTGAAGACGTGGGCGGGTTCGTCAACGGTTTGCGTGCTCCCGGCACCCTCGGCATCAATGTGACCGTTCCCCACAAGGAGTCGGTCATCCCTTTCCTCGACCAGGTCGACGACTGGGCCTCCACCGCCGGCGCGGTCAACACTATCGTCAACCGTGATGGGCATCTCACTGGCCATAACACCGACGGAATCGGTTTTCTCCGGGCCCTGCGCGAGGGTGCCGACTTCGAGCCTCGCGGTCGTAACGTGCTGGTGCTGGGGGCTGGAGGCTCGGCCAGAGGCGTGGTGTACGCCCTCGCACGAGTGGGAGTGGCCCAGCTGTTCATTGCCAACCGCACCCTGGAGCGGGCTGAGCGCTTGGCCGCCCTCTCCGTCGACAGCGGCGCTGCCGCCGAGGCATTGACGCTGTCCGACGCGCCCGGTGCCGCTCGCGAGGTCGCCCTGATTGTCAACTGCACGTCGGTAGGGATGGTACACGGTCCCGACGAGCACGGCGCTGCCCTCTATGCCGCGGACATCCCGGCCTCGGCCATGGTCAATGACCTGGTGTATAATCCTCTGGAAACGCCGTTGCTGCGCGAGGCAGCCAAAGCTGGAGCCGCTACATTGGGCGGCATCCAGATGCTGGTTTACCAGGGCGCTGCGTCCTTCGAAATGTGGACCGGACAGGACGCTCCCGTTGAAGTGATGCTCGACGCCGCTACCGCCGCCATGCGAGCGAGAGGATAGTCAAACGGCGCCCGCGGATTCCGTACCAAACCCCTCTCCGTTCGGGAGAGGGTTTTTTGAGTAACGTATAAATCAGTTAAGACTGGATGAAAATGGTTCGCTTTGTAACTGCTGGCGAGTCCCACGGACAGGGTCTGGTGATCATTGTGGAGGGTGTTCCCGCTGGGCTGGCCCTCGACGAGGACTATATCGGCGTGCATCTCGCCCGCCGCCAGAAGGGCTACGGACGGGGCGGCCGCATGCTCATAGAGCAGGACTGGGCCCACATTATATCCGGCGTACGGCATGGGCTAACCTTGGGCAGTCCCATCGGCATGACTGTCGAGAACCGCGACTGGGCCAACTGGGAGGAGGCCATGTCGGTGCGCCCCATCGAGGGCGAGCCGCAGAGCCCTCGCAGCCAGCGAGTCACCCGTCTGCGGCCCGGTCACGCCGACCTGCCCGGTGCAATGAAGTATGGCTTCAACGACGTACGGAACGTTCTCGAGCGGGCCAGTGCCCGCGAGACCGCCGCCCGCGTGGCGGCTGGAGCTATCGCCGTCCGGTTCCTGGAGGAGTTCGGCATTACTGTCCACAGCCACGTCCTCTCTATCGGCAGCGTCCGTGCCGAACCCCCTGCGAAGATCGACTGGCGGGCCGTGGAGGATTCACCGGTACGTTGCGCTGATCCCGCGGCCGCTGAGCGCATGACCGCCGAGATTGATGCAACAAAGGACGCAGGCGATACCGTGGGTGGGATTGTCGAGATCATCGCCGAGAACGTGCCCATCGGCCTTGGCTCTCACGTGTCATGGGACCGCAAGATCGATGGTCGTGTTTCCCAGGCGCTCATGTCCATCAATGCCGTCAAGGCCGTTTCCATTGGCCCAGGCTGGGACATCGCTAACAGGCGCGGTTCGGAGGTGCAGGACGTTATCGAGCCGGTTACCGACCCTGACCGTCCCTGGCAGCGCAGCACCAACAACCTGGGTGGCACCGAGGGCGGCATGACCAATGGCATGCCCCTGACTGCCCAGTTCGCCATCAAGCCCATTGCAACGCTGATGCACCCATTGCCCTCAGTTGACTTGGACACTGGGGATGAGGTGCAGGCCCACTACGAGCGCTCCGACATCTGCCAGGCTCCGCCGGCCTGCGTCGTAGGCGAAGCAATGGTTGCCTTGGTACTGGCCGAGGCGTTTATGGAAAAATTTGGCGGCGACTCCATCTCCGAGACCCGTCGCAACTACGAGGGCTATATCAAGACCGTTGGACCGCGCATTAAGTGGGAGTGACGGCATGCTGCCTGGCGCCGGAATTGTGGCGATTCCCGCGCACTTTCTGTTCCCCGACTATGTGGGGTTGATCGTCACAGTGCGCCGTGGCCTTTACGGTTGGCAGTGGTGTAAAGTATATTTCCGATGGGACTCTGCCTTGTGAGCGCGGCAATGTCGCGCTGGACGACGTAATATGTCCGCCCTGCTTTTCGATACTCATAAAGCCGTCAAAGACCTGCAGGAAGCCGGTTTCGAGGAGGCTCAGGCCGAAGCAGTGGTCGCTACAGTGGGCACGGCCATCATCGGCAACGTCGCCACTAAGCAGGACGTAAATGACATTAGCTCCGAGATACGAGCCAACGTCGCGACCAAACAGGAGGTAAGCAACCTGCGTTCCGAGATGCATGCAATGGAACTGCGCATCACGCTGCGCATGGGCGGCCTGATTGCCGCGGGAGTCGCACTGATAATCGCCCTCGACAAGTTGCACTGATAATCGCCCCCATTGCCCTCGGCGGAAAAGTTCGGCGGCGACTCCATCTCCGAGACCCGCCGCAACTACGAGGGCTACATCAAGACCGTCGGACCGCGCCTCGTGTACCAGTAACCGCGTGGCGACGCGAATTCAGACGTGGACGGGCGATGTGCTGATGTCGTCCTTTCAGATCCAGCTTAAGATGCTGGCCCGTTGCCGGAACCAGGCGTCCACGACCAGAGAGGCGCCGCAAGAACGAGCAAATGACCTAACATGACCGTACGGGCCCGGACAACTCAGTGGAAGCAAGTCGTGTCTGCGCTCGACGAATTGGGCGGGGTCGCTACGCTGTCGCAGCTGAGTCGCCATCTCCTCGCTCCAGGCGGTGACGCGACGAAATGGGCCACCAAGACCCCTGAGGCCACGATACGCCGCATCGTGCGTAATACACCCGAACAGATCCACGTTCTCAAGCCCGGCCTGTATTGCTTGCAGGACCGCGCGACAACCTTGGAAAAAGACTACGCCCTGCCACAGGAGGGAGACGTTCCTCCCGGCGTGGAAGACCGCAATCACTGGTACTATCAGGGACTGTTGCTTGAGATTGGCAACTCACGAAAATACAAGACCTACGTACCGTCTCAGGATGGTAACCGCAGCTTCGGCAGCCAAAAACTCAGGGACGTCTGCGCCATAACCAGTCTGCCTAGCTTTGGCTACTCAGAATTTATGCGCCGGGCGAGGACCGTGGACGTCATCTGGTTCAACCGGCGTGAAATGCCGGCAGCCATGTTTGAGGTCGAATTGTCCACGGACATGTTGAACTCGCTGGCCAAGTTCAACGAACTTCGGGATTTCTACACCCAACTCAGGATCGTCGCGCCGGCGCATCGCAAACCCCATTTTGAGGATCGTATCGGAATGGACACGCTTCACGAGATTCGTAGCCGCGTGAAATTCGTCAGCATCGGTGAACTGGAAGACAAGTACACCCGAGGCAGGTTGTGAAATGACCTCTGACAGCACATCAAACAGCCCAAAGTACTCCTGCAAGGAATGCGGAAGCGACGAGGTAAGGAGCCAATTTGATTCCTATCAGGTCTTTCGTGCTGAAGATGACAAACTTGTTCACTTGCGTTCTGAATTTCCTGTCACGGGACTTCTGGCACTCTACTGCAACTGGTGTGGTGAGCAAATACACGGAGACATGGCCGAAATAACCATTGAGTAGCGCGATGCGATTTCACGCGCCAATCTGACTGATACATTGCCAAGGAGACTCCTAACAACAAGACGAACGCCATATCTGGCACATTGGTTCTGATGACCCCAAGTAACTACAATAATATCCGCCTGATGAATTCGACGGCTTACAGAATCACGGTTCCCTTTACCACCGGAGGTCGCCCGCAATGAAATTCGGCGTCACCATGTTCCCCAATAATCTTGAGGATGTGGCCCGCGGCGCGCGTTTGGCCGAGGACCTGGGATTCGACCACGTGGGCATTGCCGACTCCCAGTCCCTTGCCCGCGAGCTGTACGTCACCCTCGGCGTTGTGGCAGCCTCCACCGAGCGGGTTATGCTCGGCCCTACAGTCAGCAACCCCCTCACTCGTCACCCGGCAGTTGCCGCCTCCGCCATAGCGTCCATCAACGAACTCTCAAGAGGCAGGGCGTTTTTGGGCCTTGGCAGCGGCGACAGCGCCGTGCTCAACCTGGGGCTGCGCCCGGCGCGTCTCGCCGATTTGCACCACTACATCCAGTCCGTTCGCGAGATGCTGGCTGGAGAGACCACCGAATACCGCGGCGACCGCGCCCACGTCCGTTGGTCCAACACCTCGATTCCCGTAGCCATGTCCGCCGAGGGACCGCGCACCCTTGCCATGGCAGGATCGGTTGCCGACGCCGCAATCATCCATACCGGCCTCACCACCGAGGTGCTGCACGACACCGTCGCCCGTATCCGCGAGGGTGAACGCGCCGCTGGTCGCGTGGAGGGTTCAACCGGCGTCTGGGCCTTCGCGAAATGCAACATCGCCGATGACCGCGACGAAGCCGTCGAGGAGATCAAGATGGCGCTGGCCGCGTCCGGCCATCACGCCTTCCGGTTCACCCTTGAGGGCAAGAATGTCCCCGAAGAATATCGCGAGGCAGTGTCAATCCTGCACCACGAGTATGAGGCTGCCGAGCATGAGCAGGTGGGCCAGACTCGCAACGCTACCCTGACCGACGAGCTTGGCCTGACCGACTATTTCGCAGACCGGTTCGCCATTGTTGGAACGCCCGAGGAATGCCGTGCCAAGACCCGCACTATCTTCGAGGCGGGCGTCGACGCACTCCTCATAACCGCCATTGGCCCCTCCCCCGAAACCATAATCCGCCGTTTTGGCGAAGAGGTCATTGCCCCTATGCGCACGGAGTAGGCGAGCCATCCTCTGCTACGTGTTATCATTCGCCCGTTCAGCATCCGGGGGTTGGAAGAGTCGGCATAGCTGAGGCTTGCGTGTCTACGGGACTGTTCATAGTGTTCGAAGGCGGTGAGGGCTCTGGCAAGAGCACGCAGGCTGAGTGCCTTCTCCAGCGTCTCGCCCAGGCGGGGTATCCGTCTGTCATGGTCAGGGAGCCGGGTACAACCACCCTGGGCAGCTATCTCCGCGATTACTTGAAGAGCAAGCGGCCACTGACCCTTGAATCCGAACTGCTCCTTTTCGCTGCGGCCAGGGCGCAGTTGGTAACTGAAGAGATCAGGCCTGCCCTCGAAAAAGGCATCACTGTAATCGCCGACCGCTACACCGGCTCTACTGTCGCCTACCAGGGCGCCGGACGCGGACTCAATCGCGAGGTGATCGATTATGTCAATGACTTCGTCACCGGCGGTCTCATCCCCGATGTCACCCTTCTGCTGGACAGCGAACCCGCGGAGGGATTGGAACGCGTTGGTTCTCCTCAGTTGCAAATGGCGCTGCTGCCGGAGGACGCCGCGGTCGTAGGCAGAGAGGATGTCGCCGGGCATCGGCGATTTGAAGATCAGGCCATTTCCTTCCATCGGAGGGTGCGACGGGGCTACCTTGAATTGGCCGGGGCCAACCCCGGTTGGCATATCATTGACGCCCGCCTCTCCATAGACGAATTGGCTGATCAGATCTGGACGATAATTTCGCCGCTGCTGCTGAAGCGGGACCCGATGAGGCAGCTGCGGACACCGCTGCGTTGGTCGCCAACAACGAATAAGCCCCTCCGTGGCGGGAGGGGCTAGCGGGTTTGTTCGAGGCTCATAACGCGAGCCGCGTGACGACTTTTCTAGTCGTCTGCGGCAACCAGGTTGGCCTGCTCGATCCTCTCCCTTACAAAAGCCAGCATCTTGCGGACGCGGCCCAAATCAGGGAAGATGTTGCCTTCGCCTTTCTTGTCAAAAATGCGCTCGCCGTCCACGAACACTTCCATTATGCTCTGGCCGCGAGGGGAGATCGCCACTGCTGCGTCGGGACCGAAATGCCGGAAAAACTCGTTTGCCATCCACGTGGCAGTTCCGAGATGCTGTCAACTGACGCAGTAGGTAATCTCTATCTGGACTTTGCCTTCCATCGGATGTCCTCCGGGCGATTCAGGATAGCGCCAGTTTAGCGTTCCCGGCGTTGCGGCGCAAGTGAAATATTGCACTATCGGTCGCCCAATCCCCTCCGGGAAGGTTCTGGGCTCTTACACGCGGTAGAACATCACCGCCCGGTCGGGCTCCCGGCCCTGGCTCACCGAAGCCACGTTGTACCGCTGCCCCAGCATGTGTTGCAGTCGTCGGATGTGCGAGCGCTGCGGAGCGAGCTTGACCGTCGTCTCCCCGCTCAGCACCCGGTTGACTGCCTCCTCCGCCTCCTCCATGGCCTGTTCGATGTTGGGCCCCTGCGGCCTATCCTCCGGTTCAGGGGCAGAACGCCTGCCGTTGCGGTTCCACTGGCCCACCACCGTGCGCAGGAAGTCCTGTAGCTGTGGCAGTGAGTTCTTTCGCAGCACGAAAACCGGCTTGCCGTTGGCCTCGGCGATGCGCACCAGTTGCGAGCCCCGGCGGTAGTGGGTCTTGGTGGTGAGCACCAAGTCGGCCCGGCGTAGTTCATTGACGATCTGGGCAGGCACGCCCGACTCCACCATGGCGGCCTCAAGCTTGTCCCGTCCCACGCCGAACAGGAACACGCGAACCTCCGAGACCATCGCCGCCTCTTCCGCCGACATCTCTCCCATGTTTCGAGGCAGCCGTGGAGTCGGCGCGCTTCGGTCCTCCCCACGGTTGTGGTCTCGACGACGCTCGGTGCCTGGCTCCCGACCATTGCGGCGACCCTCTGGTTTCCAGGGAGCGGGAGCGTCCTCGTTGGGCCGGTACTCCTCCTCCGCGTGCTGCACCTCTCCGTCCTCGTCGGTCCAGCGGATTTCCGGAACAATGGGGTAGCCGCGGAGCCACTGGTCTATAACCTGCGCCACGTCGCTGTGGACCGCCAGCCGTTCCCAGCTGTGGATTTCCACCACGACGTCAAACGTCGGCGGCGCTTTGCGCTCCAGCACAGTCTTCTGGGTTCCCCGGTACCGCGCCTCCTGGTCCCCGAGAGTTACGGTCTGTATTCCTCCCACCAAATCGGAAAGGGTGGGATTCATGATCAGGTTATCAAGGGTGTTACCGTGAGCCGTGGCGATGAGTTGCACTCCCCGCTCTGCAATGGTGCGAGCGGCGGCGGCTTCCTGTTCGGCCCCCATTTCGTCGATGACGATGGTCTCCGGCATGTGGTTCTCCACCGCCTCGATCATCACGCCGTGCTGCTGGGACGGTGTGCGTACCTGCATGCGGCGAGCGCGCCCGATAGCCGGGTGGGGCACGTCCCCGTCACCGGCGATTTCGTTGGAGGTGTCGACGATTACCACGCGCTTGTTGGCCGACACGGAAAGCACCCGGGCCATTTCCCGCAGCATGGTGGTCTTGCCCACGCCGGGCCTCCCCAGCAGAAGGATGTTCTTGCCGGAAAATGCCAGGTCTTCGATCATCTTGATGGTGCCGAAGACCGCCCTTCCTATTCGGCATGTGAGTCCAATGACACGACCCCGGCGGTTGCGGATCGCCGATATCCGGTGCAATGTGCGTTCGATGCCGGCCCGGTTGTCATCCCCAAACTCGCCCAGACGCTGAATGACGCCCTGCAGATCCTCCTCACTGACCTCCTCGGAACTGAGCGGGGCATCGCCGCTGACGAACCGCGCCTCCGGTTCCCGCCCAAGGTCCAGTACAACTTCCAGCAGTTCTGCCAGGTCGTCTCTTTGCCGCAGCGAGTAGGCCACACGTTCCGGCAGAACATCCAGCACCAAATCCAGTTCATCCCGCACAGCGTCTTGCACAGTCGCCAATATCACTCCTCCACCCAGGGTGATTTGGACCCGAATCGGAAACTCACGACTCCAGTTGACCACACTTCGATTGTTTGGACGGCGCCAGGGAAATTCACCTCACGAGGCTCACGAAATACTCGTGAACACGGGCATCGCGGGTAAGTTCGGGGTGAAATGACGTTGCCAGCAGGTTGCCTTGCTGCACTGCCACGGGGCGGCCATCGTCGAGGCTGGCCAGCACGTTCACGGCCTCCCCAACACGGATGACCACGGGGGCACGGATGAAAATACAGTGGTACGGTTCGGTGGAAAGATGGGAGATCTGGAGTTCCTGCTCGAAACTGTCCACCTGGCGCCCAAAGGCGTTTCTTCGAACGCCGATGTCCATCAGACCCAGGGGGACGGGGTCCTGCTCAGTGATCTCGTTTGCCAGCATGATCATTCCGGCGCAGGTGCCCCATACCGGACGACCCTCCGACACCATTTGGGCAATGGGCTCTCTCAGGTCGTAAATCGACATTAAACGGCTGAGGGTCGTGCTTTCCCCACCGGGAATGATCAATCCGTCCAGAGCCTCCAACTGCTCCGGTAACCTGACCTCCCGAGCCTCCACACCAATGCTGCGGAGAATAGCGATATGCTCGGCGAAGTCTCCCTGTACCGCTAAGACGCCTATATTCAACTCTTTGTGCTGACCGATCACCGCTGTTTTGGGAGGCCGAGGCAAACCCCGGCCCTAACCCTGGAATCGTGAGAAGCTTTGGAAACTAAATACTCCGCGGCGCAAGCAGTTCGCTTTCCGGGATCTCCCTCACATTGCGGCCGACCATCGGCTCGCCCAGGTCCTTCGACACGTCGGCCAGGATCTTCGGGTCGTTGTAGTGCGTCACCGCCTGAACGATTGCATAAGCCCGCGAGGCGGGATCGCCGGATTTGAAGATGCCTGAGCCTACGAACACGCCATCGGCGCCCAACTGCATCATTAGTGCCGCGTCGGCGGGAGTGGCGACGCCACCGGCGGCAAAATTGACCACCGGCAGCCGGCCCTGCTCGCGTGTTTCCTGAAGCAGGTCCAGGGAGACGCGTAGATCCCGGGCCTCCACGACAAGTTCGTCGTCAGGCATGGTCCTCAGCTTTCGAATTTCGTCCTGAACGGCACGCATGTGTCGCACGGCCTCAACCACGTCGCCTGTACCGGCCTCGCCCTTGGTGCGGATCATCGCCGCACCCTCAGAGATGCGTCGGAGGGCCTCGCCCAGGTCGCGGCATCCACAGACGAAGGGCACCTTGAAGTCATGCTTCCAGACGTGGTGGGTCTCGTCGGCGGGAGTCAGCACCTCTGACTCGTCGACATAATCGACGCCAAGGGCCTCGAGGATCTGGGCCTCTACGAAATGGCCGATGCGTACCTTGGCCATTACCGGAATGGTAACGGCGTCCATGATGCGAGTGATAATGGCGGGGTCGGTCATCCGGGCCACACCGCCATCGGCGCGAATGTCGGCCGGAACTCGCTCCAGGGCCATCACGGCGACCGCCCCGGCTTCGGCGGCAATTAGAGCCTGCTCCGGGGTGACCACATCCATGATCACTCCCCCCTTGAGCATCTGGGCATGCCCTGCCTTGACGGTAAAGGTGCCGGTCAAAACGTCTATTGCCATTCTGCTATCCTCCAGTCGGGTTTGGCCGGAAGGCTGGCCCGCACCGGTTTCGGTGTTACCTCTGAGCTTCTGCTATCCCCGCAGACCTGGACATCACGAGAATACTGCTGCCCCCCCATTATACGTTTCGCCTTAATGGTTATCAATTGCACCCGTTCCAGGTCAGGGCGATTCCAAAGTCCTCCCCAGCCCCAACGTGGTGAGTCTATCGAACCATCTACGGATTCCGGCGACCCGTACTTCGACAAGCTCGGGACTAGCGGTGTGGGTGATTGAGCGACCTTGCGATAGCCCTGCACCGGTGGCCGCCTTCGTTGACCCTCCTTGTACCAGTGGCCTACAATTCACGCGGCATTTGTCATAGCAGCGACTGTGTAACGAACGGCCGTCCCCTTTCCGAGGGTGTACGGCACGGAGGGAACGATGGCACAGGAAGACTACGCGCACCCTGAATACCTGGTCGAACTCGACTGGCTGGCGGCCCACATGGACGACGCCAACGTGGTAGTGGTGGACTGCGATGTGGACGCCGCATACAACCGCGGCCACATACCCGGGTCTGTGGTTGTGCCCGACAATTTCGAAAAAGATCCCGACACCGGCCGCGTCCACCTGATGAACGCCGAACAGTTCAAGTCGATGTGCGAGCGGCTGGGCATAGGCGATGACACCCTGGTCGTCAGCTACGACAACTCACAGAGCCTCTATGCCGCCCGGTTGTGGTGGGCACTGAACACCTACGGACATTCCAACGTAAAGGTGCTGAACGGAGGCTGGCGGGGCTGGATCGACGCCAGCAACAGCGTGGGCCTGGAACGTCCGGGACCGGCGCAGGGCGTGTCGTTCACGCCAAACCGTGACGAATCCCTGCTGGTCAAGGTGGACGAGCTCAAGGAGGCCTGTAACCTGGACAGCGCGGTGATCTGGGACGTGCGCAGCGACGGCGAATGGGACGGCTCTGAAATGCGCGGCAACAAGCGCGCCGGCCACATCCCCGGAGCCGTCCACCTCGAGTGGTTCAACGTGATGGACCGCCAGACTCAACGCTTCAGGCCCGCCAACGAAATCCGCCAGCTCTTGGCCGAGCACGGCATCACTCCCGACAAGAATGTCTACACCTATTGACAGGGCGGCATCCGTGCGGCGCACGGCGTGCTTGTCATGCAACTGGTGGGTTATGGCCAGACCAGGAATTACGACGCCTCCATGGGGGAATGGGCCAACCGAGACGACACTCCGCTGGAGCTCTAGCGGACGGACGCGGACGTTCACGCAGGTGTTGGTCGGCCAGCCGCCAAGGGTCTCGCCTGAGCACTGGCCCGTTAAGGTACAGGGCGATTAGGAGACTTTCCCGATGAGAAGATTCTCCCTGCTCATTCTGCTGATGGCGGCCCTTTCGGGGTCATTGGCCTGCGGCCTCATCGGAGGGTCACCGCCAGAGGGGCCTCAGCAGATGGTGCCGGACGGCGTCCAGGAGCTGCTGGTTGTCGATGTTGGAGAGGCGGCTCTCAGTCGCACCGACCTCCCCTCCAAGCTGGAGCGCGACGTTGCCGAGCTGGAGAATTTCGGGGACGTCATCCGATTGGCCGAATTGTCCCTTCCCTCAGGTGAACTGTCGATAACGGAGGGAGACTTTGATTTCGACGACATTCGCGCCAGCCTGAGGGGAAAAGGCTTTACCACCTCAAGTTACCGCGAATTCAGTTTCTTGGAATCAGCCGACGGCGCTGAGGCCCATGCCCTGCTGGAAGAAGAGGGATTCCTGATCAGCGGGGATCTTGTGGCCGTGATAGATGTCTTGCGCGACAAAAGGCGCGAGTCGGGCCTGCTGTGGGACGACGATGAAGGGGAGTTGAAGCTGGCCTCGGACCTGGCTGGCGATGGACTCGTCGTAAGCACCGGCAAGAACTGCCAGTTGGAGACCAACGTGGGTTGCCGCGCGGTGGCCTGGTCGTTCTCGCGGGGCGAGGAGCGCCGTAACGTGATTGAGGGCTCAGCGGCATTGCTGTTCCGGGATGCGACCGCAGCTCAGGGCGCGGCGGCTACCATCGAAAGGTCCATCGGTACCAACGAACTGATGCGGCTGACCGAAATCATCACTGACGACGCCATCATCACCCTGAAGGTCGACGTCGCGCGTGACGATTTTCCGCGTTTGGAATTCCCCATCCACCTCGGCCGAAACTAGAGCTTGAGGCTCAGCCCCTAGAAACGGACCAAGAACTCACCTTGGTTCCGCTCCTCGACGAGCGCCTTACCTGAGGGACGCGCGCACCGGAACCAGCCGCCGGCCGTATGAATCTACGGCCAGTCGCACGCCCTCAAGAGCATAAGCCCCCAGGAGTACGCTGTCATCTTCCATCCCGAAAATAACTACCGTCAGCACTTCCCTTCCTTCAATTCGCATCTTGGCGTTTCCCAACTGCCGCGCAATCACGCTTCCGTCGGCTAAGTCAAACTCGACGCTTTCTGTTGCTTCGATTCCCAAGCGCCGCAGGGTAGAGGCCGGCAACGAGCTATATGTCGCTCCGGTGTCAACCAGCCCCTCTACCCATTCGAAACTGTCGCCATTCAGATTTCCAATCTCAAATGGCCAAGCAAACAGTCCCATTCTGTCCTCTCCGAAATCTGCCTCGGTGGTGGCTAAATAATCATCAGGCGACCTACAGCGGCAGCGACACCACCTGCCGGGTCTGGGAGCTGCGGGTAACGGCCTCGGTGAACTCCATGTAGTGAACGCCCACGTCGAACGGCGTGCGGGTGATGCGCTCCTGCCCCCGAATGGCGCTACAGAACTCCTCCTCCACGCGCCAGTGGCCCTGGCTTTCCGCCGGGTTGGGGATCTCGGCCATGGCGCTGTCGCCCCGCTGGCCGCCGTAAACGTTCAGGGCCGAGTCCAACCGCAGGGTGCCCTCGCTGCCATAGATCCAGACCTCGTTGCCCGAGCCGAACCCCGCAACGGCGCTGAAACGCATGTTGGCCTGGGCCCCGCTGGCTAAGTCGGCCAGTATGTCCACGTGGTCGGGGATGGTCACCGGCACCAGGCTCCCGTCCTCGTCCCGGCGCTGCCTGACGTTGACGCTGGTGTTGGCCATAACGCGGGTGGCGGGCCCCACCCAGCGGATCATCGCCTCGTACCAGATGCCCATGTTCAGGATGTTGTAGCCGCTCAGATCGCGGTCGTTGCGCCAGTGCATGGGCCCGCCGATGTCTGCGAAACCGGGGGCATACGACTGCACCGAAACCGCCAACACTTCTCCCACATACCCCTCGGCAATCTTCTGGGCCAGCAGGTTGTCCACCTTGAAAGTCAAAGGGGAGGGAACGATCTGGGTCACCAGGCCAGGGTGCGCTCTCGACGCTGCCAGCATCTCTCGCGCTTCCGCCGCCGAGGCAGCCATGCGGGCCTCGCATAGCACGTGCTTGCCCGCCTCCAGGGCGGCTATGGTCAGCGTGCGGTGCATATAGGGCCAGGTGCCGATGCAGATGGCATTGATGGACTCATCCTCCAGCAGCTCCTGCCAGCTGTCGTATACCGTCGGGATGTTGAACTGGTCGGCGACCACCTGCCCGGACGCGCGTGAGCGGTTGGCCACCGCGGCGATCTCCAAGCCGTCCACCTGGTGAAACCCCGGAATGTGACGGTCGCGGGTGTTGCGCCCCGCCCCGATCAGCCCGATTCGAATACCCTCGTCAGCCATCGTCATTCTCCTTTTGCTGTGGAAGTGTCAGTTTGGGCCGAACTGCCTTTGCGTTCCGCCTCGATTCGCTCTATCGCCTCTTTCAGTTTGCGCTGGTGTTCGTACCACCCTGACGGCTTCACCCTTGGGAGATACTTGACCAGCTGCTTTTGCTCAGAGTCAATTCTCATGCACAATCCCGAAAGAGTCACTTTCCCGAGCCGCGCCTTGGTGCCATCATTGTCGAACACAACGGTCGCTGGGCCTTGCCGGTCATCAATCCGAATTCGAGAATCGCCGATTTCCATCTCAACGACAGTTCCATCCCCGTCACTTAGTCTTGCGGTCCCTCTGGGGGAAATACCAAGCCTGTGCAGAAGCGATCTGGGAAAGTGCGAAAACGTGCAGCCAGTTCCCACTTGGACTCCTACTGTTTCGAACTTATCCCCGCTTTCGTTACCGAGCGTAACCTCGCATTCAAAGGTTTCCATTTCGCTGGACAAATCCAATTGATTTCAACCGGCCCGTCCGGGGAACCAACTCCTCCGCCACAGTATCAACCAACAGCAGAAAGCCTTGCAAAGTTCCCGCCCCTATGAGCGGCTCCACGTCGTCGTCACCGAAAATCACTCGCTGAATGTCCTCGTCATCGTTGATCCTCAACAGCGCTCGCCCAATGTCGCGTTGAATCACACTGCCATCCGCCTGCTCGAACCCCCGATGCCCAATAGGGGCAATCCCCAGCCGCTCCAGCATGCTCTTAGGGAACATGGAGTAGGACGCGCCAGTATCCACCAGCGCATCCACTGTCTCCCAACTTGAAACCCTCAAGGCTCACATCCTCCATCGGACAGAAAAACGTTCCCATGGTGGTTTCGTCTCCCTGCGAGTGCTATATCCTGCCCCTCCTCGAAACCAACTGCTCCCCAACCGGGTCAATCAGCAGCAGGAATTCCTGCAGCGCGTTGGCACCAAGAAGGGCTTCGTTATCATCTTCGCCGAAGATAACTCGCATTGAACTCTCTGAGTCGTTGATGACCAGCACGGCCTGACCTACGTCGCGTTCAATTATGCTTCCATCAGCCTGCTGAAAGGGCAGTGCGAAACGTCTTTCTATTCCCAGCTGTTCCAGCATCCTGCTGGGGAACATCGAGTAGGACGCACCGGTATCCACCAGCGCATCCACCGTTTCCATTCGTTCCCGATCGGCGCTCCAGACGCCGACGGGCCAGTAGAATTCTCCCACCTGATATCCCCCCTACAACGGCAGCGCCACCGCCTGCCCCGTCTGTGCGCTGCGCGTGACCGCCTCGGTGAACTCCATGTACTGAACACCGATGTCAAACGGCGTATGCGTGATCTTCTCCTCGCCCCGGATGGCGTTGATGAACTCCTCCTCCACCCGCCACTTGCCCCGGTTCACCACGGGTATCTCCGACAGCACACCGTCCCCGCGCTTTCCGCCCAGCACCTTGTCAAACGGCGGCCCCTGCAGGCTGATGGTCCCCTCGTTGCCAAAAATCCAGAATTCCATTCCCATCTGCAGGCCGGTAACCGTGCTCCAGCTGAAATCGGCGGCGGCCCCGCAGCCCATCTCGCACAGCACGTTCACGTGGTCGGGCACCGTTACCGCCCGCATCACCCCGTCCTCGTCCTGCCGCCGGTTCGCGAACGTCCGAGTCATGGCCGTCACCTTGGTGGCCGGACCGACGTATCGCATGATCGTCTCGTACCAGATGCCCATGCCCAGAATGTTGTAGCCGCTGAGGTTGCGGTCCTGGCGCCAGTGCAATGGAGCGTCATAGTCTATGAAGGTATCGGACCGGTTGGCCCGCGCGTGGTTGTCGCAGACCCGGAGCCGCACTGCCAGGATGTCCCCGACATACCCGTTGGCCACCAGATCGATCACCGTGTTATCGACCTGCAGCGTCTGCGGCGCCGGCACGATCTGAGTCACCAGCTCGGGGGTCAGCCGACTGGCGTCCAGCATGTCGTGTGCCTCCTCTGCATTCATCGCCATGCGGGCCTCGGTCAGCACGTGCTTGCCCGACTCCAGCGAGGCCAACACCAGGTTCCGGTGCATGTACGGCCACGTTCCGATGCAGACCGCGTCGATGGTGTCGTCGTGCAACAGGTCGACCCAGTTGTCATACACGGTGGGAATCTCGTACTCCCCGGCGATGCGTTCCCCGGACTCCCGGCTGCGGTTGGCCACCGCTACGATGTCCACGTCCCGCTGTTCACGGAAACCCGGAATGTGGCGCAGGCGAGTGTTGGCTCCGGCCCCGATCAGGCCGACGCGGATTATTCCGTTCATCATAAGAATGACTCCTTGGAGGGTGGTTTGGCGTAGATTCTATCACGGTGCATTCTCGCCACAGGGAGAGGTGTGGCAGCGGGAAGTACGGGGCCCCGCCGCTTTATAATTGTTCGTGCTCTGCAATATTGTGCAGGTGGAAAATGGGACTGTTCAACGTCATATTTTCCCCGTTCCGGGGATTCCTCAATCTGCTATTTTCCTCCCCGGTAAAGGTGGAGGGCGACAGCATGACGCCCACGCTGCTCGACAGGCAGGTGGTGCTGATCGTTCGCCCCATGTTCCCGTGGAACCGGCTGCGGCGCAGCGACGTCTTGGTGCTCACTCCCCCCAGCCGGACCCCGGGCCTGCCCGACGGCACCTGGTTTATCAAGCGGATCGCCGGGATGCCCGACGAGGAAATCGTTCTAACCGGTCAGCGCCTCTACGCCGACGACGTTCTGCTGGCCGAGTTGCCCTCCCAAGGCGCCAAACCGTCGGGCAAAGCGGACGCGGAAAGGCGGGAGTGGTGGAACGGGCCGGATGAGTACTTTGTCCTGGGCGACAACCCCTCGGACAGCCGCGACAGCCGCGCCTTCGGGCCGGTGCCCGGCGACAACATCATCGGACGCGTCTGGCTCCGCGTCTGGCCGCTGAACGCCTGGGGCCCGGTTCGATAGGGGTCTTTAACATGGAACCCGAAATGTAATATGATAGTAAGTTGTGCTTTCCAACTGCCCGATTTGTGAGTGGTGTTCGTGACTGATTCGAAATTCCAGCCTGGGGTGTTGGTCCGCGACAATCACGCCAGGGTGGGGAAGATTGTCGGTAACTCGACACTCGTCGAACTTGACGGCAACCCTGTGGAAGTCTTCAGTGTTGACTTTTGGGGCAATGAGGTGAAGAGGCCCAACAACTGGTTGACCTTGCTGGCCCCCGAAAGCCCCGAGGCCCTCTTGCTGGAACGGCCGGAAACGCTGGCATCCTGGGCGGACGAGGCGCCGCTGAAACTGGTCGCCCTCGCCCTGTCCGTCGGAGGCGGCGAAGGCAAGATGGCTGACATCCGTGCGAAGCTGGACGGGCGGGTGCTGGAGGCAGGGAAGTGGGAGAACTGGTGGAAGAAACAGCAGCAACAGATGCGCAAGCTGCCCGCCTGCTTCAAGATCGTCAAGACCGGCAGGGACATCGAATACAACCTCCTCATCTGGTATGACTCCGTTCCCGCCGCGACAGAACTGAAGGCAGTCGGTGCCGCAAGGAAAGAAGGGGCCACTCCTGCAGACTGGAAGGTGTGGCTGGAGGCCACCACCCACGGCCCCCCTCCGGGACGGTTCCCGACCCGGCAGTTCGCCAGTTCCCTGGCAAGATGGCACGCCGAGGCCATCGAACCGGCCCTCCTGCGGCTGATTGTAAGCGCCGAAGAAGCGCTGGCCTCCGACAGTGCCTCGCCTCAAGCCGCCGAGGGCTGGCTGAGGGCGGTGGCCCAGGCGGCCCTGCGCTGGCGCGAAGTCGGGGGCAGCGACCCCCGTGGGTACACCGCTGCCCGCGTAGGTGAGGCGCTGGCCCGGCTGGCCCGTATTGCCGGAGACCGCACCCCCTACGACCTGCTGCTCCAGGCCGGAGCCATGGACGGCGAGGCAGACGCGTGGCGCCGTGGCTTCCTGGCCGGTATGTGGGAGTCCTTTGAGGGAGAGGAAGCCCGCGACATGTATCTCGGGTCTGCCTCATTGCTGGGACGCCAGGCCCGTGGAGATTTGGCAAGACAGATTACCTTGGCCGCTTTCGGCCCCGAAATCCCAGAGCGTCGCTACGGAGAACTCGACCGCCTGCTCGATGCTTTACCCGAGAGTGACCGTGGCCCTCTCCTTGAGGAGGTGATGGCTCGGGCCGTCTCCGCCCAAAGGGCAGAGGTGCGAGACTACTTGGCCGATAGTCGTCATTTCTCGGGTGCTGGACAACTGGGTATTCGTCTCAAGGGTGTGTTGACAGTGTCCAACCCGCACGACGAATTCACGGCCCGGACATCCCGGGAGTTGGCGGATGCTCTCGCGTCGCCTGAAAGGCTGCCCCCGGAGATTAAGGCCCTTTTTGGCGAGGCGGCAAAAGGAATAGACAAGGCCAAATCCAGCTTCAGAGAGGAGGTGCAAAACCGGTCGGCAGAAGCGCAATCGAAAATAGAAGTGGGGCGCCAGGAACAGGAGCGCCTCCGCCAGCAGGTTCGCGAACGGAACGCCGAGTTGGCCGCCAACCGCGAGGAGTCGAGGCTGGAGGTTCGCCGTGATATGTTGCTGGTCGTCGGCGAGGTTCTGCAGTCCGTGTCCCGCAGTCGGGACTCCGGAGCATTGGCTGGCGACGTAGAGGCCGGGCTCACTCTCGCGCTGCGGGCCGGTGGGGCGGAGCCACTGGAAACCCCCGGAGAAATCGTCGCCTTTGACCCCGAGTTGCACGACACTGAGGGAAACGTGCCAGCTCGCGGCGCGGTGCGGGTAATCGCGCCGGGGGTCGTTTACCGCGGCGGTACCCACGGCGAAAGTGTGCTGCTCAAAGCTCAGGTCAAACACGAGGCAAGTTAATGGAAATCGTAGGCATAGACTTTGGCACTACCAACGTGCGCATCTCCACCTGGGATCCCGATGATCCCAATGCCGGTCTTCCCCAGTCCCGCCTCATCGGCAGGGGCGACACCACGGTCATGCCGGTGGTAGTCGCGCTGCAGAGACAGGGCGAGGGGGACGTATCCATTGTCGTCGGCGAAGACGCCGACGCTCTCGAGGATGGCGACAGTACCCTGGTCATCCGCAACATCAAGCGATGGGCGCTGTCCAAGGACCCCTATGTGAAGTGGCGGCTGGAAATCGGCGAGACTGGCTGGCCCGTGTGGTGGAACCCCGACCACGGATGCGTCGAGGCGTGGGGACAGCATTTCCAGGTCAAGGATCTCGTGGCAGCAATCCTACGGGAGGCCATTAGCCGGGCCGGTTTACCCGCGCTGTTCGAATGGAAGGCCGGCTGCCCTGTACAGTCCGGTTACGACTACCGCTCCATGCTGGCCGAGGCACTCGCGGAACTGGCCGGACAGGGCCGCGTGGAATGGGTTATCGACGAGCCGGTTCTGTTCCTGGCCGCTGCCCAGCGCAACATCGACCCCGACTCCCAGCAGAAGCTGCAGGGTGCCTACCTGGTCTACGACCTGGGGGGTGGCTCCTTTGACTGTGCCCTGGTGGACGTCCGCGACGACGGTGAAATGATCGTTTTCGGCGCCGACGGCGACCCCCTGCTGGGTGGCTCCAATGTCGACGCCGAGCTGGCCGCCTCAATGCAGTACAGCGGCCCCCAGAACCTGCTGCGTCTGGCCAAGGAGCAGGTCACGCCGGACAACCCCAGCGTCGCCGTCAGTGGCAACGTCACCCTGAGTTGGGAAGACGTGGAGAAGCAGCTGAAGGCCTGCAGCTTCATCCAGCGGTCCCTCATCGCCATGCGGGACGCCTACATCAGCGCCCGGTCCGTGGTGTTCGGGTCGGTGATGGAGGAGAACGAGGAGACCGGCGAGGTGCGCTTCGTCTGGCAGCGCGACTACTCCGATATGGCCCGTGACCTGGACGGCATCATAATGTTCGGCGGCCCCACTCGCTCGCCCTATTTCAAGCAGAACCTGGACCGCTGGTTCGGCAATACCAGGGTGATGCGGGCCGAAGACCTGATCGGCGGAGTTGCTGACCCCGAGTTGACCGCTGTCAGCATGGGTGCCTGCTACTTCCCCGCAGGGGACAACTTTCACCAGGTGCCTACCCGCCTTCCCTACCGCGTGGTCCTCGAGAACACGACCACGGGGCGCGAGGAAGACAGGGTCGAATACCGGCCCCACCAGCATTTCGTCGACAGTTTCAAACCCGCTGAGCAGTTCGAGTCTCCCTGGCTTGACCAGGAAAGGGACAATCCACAGGAGTACGAACTGACCATCACCGACCCCGACGGCGTGGTGCTGGAGCGACAGTCCGTCAACGGCTACCTCGAGGAGGAGAACCGCCAGCCCGCCACCGGCCTCCGGCTGGTCATCGACCGTCTGGGTCCCGTCTACGTCGAAAAGCGCTCCGAGGGCATCGGCCTTCCCTGGAGCAAGCGGGTCACGGTCGTCGAGAATCCACCGTGGCAGACCGAGGAGCAGAGCGCCATGCTGGAGGCCCTCCGCCAGCGACAGCGGGAACGGGAACGAGGCCGCGTCGCGCAGGCCCAGCTCGACCTTGAGCTGCTGGAACGCCACCCCGAGCCCTAGGGTGACACCGCACCCCCAAAATAAATGCGGGCCCTCCATCACGAGCGCCCGCTCTGCTTTTACCCATACCACCAAACAGCCTTTCCCAAACCCATTTGGGGGGGCACCCCGTGCTGATTAGTCGTCCGAAGAGAAGCGGGCACCCGATTTTCGGGCGCCCGCTCTGCGTTAGGTTCTCCGCACCCGTCAGCGACGGACCAAAGCGCTCACACCCGCCACATATCCCCCGTCTGGAAGATCAGGTCGATCTGACACACCTGGTCCGCTGGCCATCCTGCCATCTTCATCCAGTCCTCGAAGTGCGACTGCTCCACCGCCTCGCACTCGGTGAACACCTTGCCCTGCGAAGTATCGGCGTAGACCTTGAGGATCGTGGTGCGCCGGTCCGGCCGCCACTTGCTCACCCCGCCGGTGTAAGCACCCAGCTTATCCCTGAGCTGTTCCTCGGTCAGACCCTCGATGGTATGCGTGGCTAGAAACCTGGCCATGCCGGTGTCACCTCTTTTGCTGTTTCTTTGGCGTAGCCCAACCCTTGGCGTCGCCCGCCACCTCCGCGCCCTGCTGTCATCCCCGCGAAAGCGGGGATCCAGTGGCCTGCGGGATACCTGCATCAGTCAGGCGTCATTTGCTCCATCCCAAGGTTCGCCACCTTTATTGTCCATGCGGGGCGCAAACGAGCGCCCCCCGTAAAGCCTGCCCCCCGGCCCGACAGATGGGAGGAATTCGGAGCTGCGGCGCTTAGTCTTGCGGAGGCACGAACGGGTATGGGATCGGGGGGCCGTCGCGCAGCGGCAACGCCACCGTCGCAGTCCCCGGCATGCTCTCTATGCCGTCCTGCGTCTTCATCCCGATCTCTAGGTCGACCAGGCCCATGCCGCCCTTTTCCTGCTTGCCCGTGATGCGGCCCCACATGATCAGCACATCGCCCGGCACCAGCATCGCCCGGTGCTCGAACTGCGCCTTCCACGGCCAGCCGTTGGGCAGCGTCCAGTCCTTGAGGTACTGCGGCACCACGCTCTGCTTCCACGAACCGTGCACCAGCAGGCTCGGGTTCCTGTCGTGGTTCAGGCCGAAGTCCAGATCGTAGTGGATCCGGTGGAAGTTCTCTATGGCCGCGCTCCACCGGAACAGGTGCGTGGGCGTGGGGGCGTAGATGTACTTGGGCAGCTCCTCGCCCACATCCACGTCCTCGAAATACGTCTGTGTCTTGTTGCGCAGCTGTTCGGCCGAGAGCTTCTCGTTGTGCTCGAGAATCCTCTCCGCCGGCATCTGCAGCAGATCTTCCAGGCTCGCGCTCATGGTCGTGCCCTCTTTAACGTGAGGTGTTGCCGGGGGCTCACCCCCACCCTGACCCTCCCCCTGAGGGAGAGGGGATAGATTTTCCCTAGCGCCGGATGGAGGACTGGCGCGTGATGCAGAGCAGGTCGCCGTCCTGGTTCTTGTAGCTGGTCTCCACGCTGATGATCAGGAACGCCCGCCCGTCGCGCCCCGACCGCTCCCGTATGTCCGAGTACCGGTTCTGGAAGAAAATCTTGTCCCCGATGCTCGGGTACTTGTAGATTTCCAGCTCATTCCCGGCGTTCAGCACCCGCACCAGGTTCGTTGGCACATGCGGCAGGGCGCCCGGGCGTTCCACACTGCCGATGCCGTCGGACTCGGGGTTCTCCTTGAAGGCCCGCGTTATCGGGTCCTCCTGCTCCGGCCGGTGCCGCCCCACCATGTAGCTGACCATTATGGGCGGTGCGATGACGCCGCCGAACTTGGTTCCCTCGGCGAACTCCTTGTCCCAGTACCGCGGGTCGGGGTCCATCACCGCCTGGGTGAACCGCCGCAGGTATTCCTGGTCAACGAAGCCCCACGATTCGACCACCTCGCCTTCCACGCCGATCATGGCACGGACCTCCGGCGTGAGCGCCGATTCGGTGTCATGCTGGGCCTCCTGGGTCATGGCCGTCTCCTCTTGATGCGAAAAAGGGTGCCTGAACCAACCGTCGTATCGGCAAAAGCCTACCCCAGCCCCCCCGTTTCGTCAACAGAATGCGTTCCTTTATACCGAGGCCGCTCCGGCCTCTCCCCTGCCTGCCAAGCGCATGCCTCCGGCGAAACCCACAATCACGCCTGCGCAGGATTTGATCATCCAGTCAGCCGTATCAATCAACGTGTCTTGGGCCGGAGTAAGAGACTCTGACGCAACGGGGGATAGCCACACCAGTGCGCCACCGCTCAGGAAAATCAGCGCAAATAGTCCACCGAATATCCAACCCGCGTACAAGTCAACCCTCACGGGCTGTCATTCCCTGGGGATTTTCAGCTATGACTGCTTGAGTCTGCAGGATATCGTTTATAGCGTCTTGCCGAGCCTGCTCTATAGCTTGTTGTCGGGCCTTTTCCAAGGCTGCTCCGGAACGGCGCCAGAACGTGTACCCCAGTCCGCCTGCACTGAACAGCAGCAACACCAATCCGAATATCATCATCGACATTCCCAAGGCAGGCGCAAAGGACTCCATGTCGCCACCCTTCATCCTCGCTGGTTCCAATCTTGTATCCACATTATCCCGTCGCCCTCGCAGAGCGGTCAACAAGTCCTTTCGCACCAATCCCCTGACACCTGCCCCTTGCCAAAGCTGTGAGGCCGCCGTATGATAAGTACATAAGTTCTAATATACCCACGCCCCGGTACACCGGTGCCACGGTCAGGGTAACAAAATCACTGAACAATGGATGTACGAGAGTTGAGTAGACCTGAATGCAGACGCTGCGAATCAACAAGAGTCCTGTTGCTAGCCAAGAAACGAAAGGACGACAACTACATCTTTCGCTGCCGCGATTGCGGGTACCTCTTCAGCCCGGCCAAGCCCTCCGCGTCCCAGGCGCGACCTGCAGCCTAGGCAACGGGCTCTCCCGGCGGAAGTGGGTAGGCGATGCCTGGCACCCCGGCGATCCTCCCCCTCCAACACCCCCGCACGGCCACGGCGGGCCGGCAGCCCTCCCCGCAGCGGCGCCTCCCTCGCCGCCGGTGGCCTTCGCCCGCGAGGTGCTCGGCGTCAAGCTCTGGGACAAGCAGGAGGAGGTACTGACCGCCCTCGCCACCCACCGGCGCGTCGCCGTCAAGGCCGGCAATGGACTTGGCAAGGGGTTCTGCGCCGCCGTGGCCGTGCTGTGGTACCTGCACGCCCACCAGGATTCCGCCATCGTCCTGACCACCGCGCCCACCTTCCGCCAGGTTCGCTACATCCTCTGGCGGCAGATCAGAAACCTCTACCGTCCAGCCTCCGGAGCCCTCGGCGGCACCATGCTCGACACCCGCTGGGAACTGTCCGACGGCCGCTACGCCCTCGGCCTCTCCGCCGATGGCGCCGACCAGTTCCAGGGCTTCCACAGCCCCAACATGTTTATCGTGGTCGACGAGGCCGAGGGCGTCGGGGAGCACATCTACGAGGCGATAGAGTCGGTGATGACCTCGGCCTACCCGCTCCTGCTGCTCATCGGCAACCCCACCTCCATGGACGGGGCCTTCCGCCGCGCCTTTCACGAGGAGCGCGCCATCTACCACACGATCACCATCTCGGCCCTGGAAAGCCCCAACGTTGTGGCTGGCCGCATCGTCTTCCCCGGCGTCACCTCCTCCGCATGGGTCGAGGAGCGGAAACTGGTCTGGAAGGAGGATAGCAACGTGTACCGCGCCCGCGTCCTGGGCGAGTTTCCCCATCAGGGCGAAAATTCCCTCATGAGCCTCAGCGACATCGAGTCTGCGGCAAAGCGCGTCATCGTCGACGCCGAGTCATGGTCCATCGACGGCGAGACCGTGCTCGGCCCCAACCGGCGCACCAGCGAAGAGGTCGTCATAGCCGTCGACGTCGCCCGCTACGGCTCCGACAGCAGCGTCATCCTCCGGCGCCGGGGCGATTGCGTCGAGGACATCCAGGTACTCCATCAGCAAGACACCATGCGACTCGCCGCCAAGGTAGCCGACGCCATCCGTCAGTACAACCCGGCTCACGTACACGTCGACGAGATTGGCGTCGGCTCCGGCGTTGTCGACCGGCTCCGCCAGCTCGGTCACACCGTACGGGGCGTCAACGTCGCTGAGAGGGCCAGGGACCCAAAGGGCCACGCAAACCTGCGCGCCGAGGGTTACCACGGCTTGGCCGAGCGGTTCAAGGCCGGGCGCATCACCATTCCCAACGACCGGGACCTGATTAGTCAGCTCGCCTGTCTGCGTTACGAATTCGACCGCCTGGACCGCCTCAAGATCGAAAGCAAGGACGACATTCGCAAGCGTCGGCTTCCCTCCCCGGACAAGGCCGACGCCCTCATGCTCGCCTTTCTTCCGCCCGCCGCCAAGCTCCAGCTTTGGGTATGACTGCCCGGCCTCGCCGCCACCAATAGCGGCGGGGTTCCGGGCCTGTCGAGGGATGCCCGCCGGGGCACACAATGACCGCAATTGTCCGCATCTGTATGCAAAATCAAACATCC
The DNA here is from genome assembly GCA_965219395.1 of Dehalococcoidia bacterium. Taxonomy (GTDB): domain Bacteria; phylum Chloroflexota; class Dehalococcoidia; order Lucifugimonadales; family UBA3495; genus VXOI01. Next base: position 567,380 of record CBDCNN010000002.1, on the reverse strand, counting down.
CCAGGTTCCTGCCCATCACTCCCGCCGAGGCGGGAACCCACCCCGTAGTGGCGGGCCTTGTGCCCGCCCAGGCACCCGATGGCCCGAAATGTCCACCTACGACCCCATGAATCAAAATGAGGATGCAAATATGCTGCCAAGACTCACCCTCCGCCTCCCTTGGGGCAGGACCTCCGGACCGTCCCCGGCGTCACCGCGCACCAAGGCCGGCGGCCCCGCCGTGGCCGACGTCGACGGCCTCTCGCTGTTCACCGGCGTTGACGGCGGCTGGAACCGCGCCGAGTACGGCGAGTACTACGCCACCAGCACCCCCGTCTACTCCGCCATCCGCATCCGCGCCGATGCCCTGACCCGCCCGCCGGTCGTGGTCTACCGCCGCACGCAGACGGAGTCCGGCGTCCAGCGCCTGCCCGTCGGCCCGGACCACCCGGCCCAGCAACTTCTGGAGCGCGTCAACCGCTGGTACACCCGCGCCGACCTCTGGCGCGCCACCGAGATCTATCTCAACCTCTGGGGCTCGGCCTACTGGATGCTCGACCGCGACGCCGACGGAAACCGCGAGCTGTGGCCCCTGCGCCCCGACCGCGTGTCCATCGTTCCCGACCGCGACGAGTACATCCGAGGCTTTGTCTATCACGGACGCAGCCGCATGATCGCCCTCACTCCCGATGAGGTGGTCTGGTTCCGCTATTTCAATCCGCTGGAGGAGTACGCTGGCATGTCCCCCGTCGCCCCGGCCCGCATGGCCGTCGACATGGGCCGCGACGGACTGCGTTTCAACCGCAACTTCCTCCGCAATTCGGCCCAGCCCGATTTCGTCATGCTCACCAACGAGTACATGAACGACAGCGAGGTCGACGATTTCTACCGCCGCTGGGAGTCCCGCTACCGCGGCCCGGCCAATGCCCGGCGTCCTGCCGTCGCCAGCTTCGTCCGCGACATCAAGACTCTCGGCCTCAGCCACCGCGAGATGGATTTCATCCAGGGCCTGCGCTGGAGCCTGGAGGAGGTCAGCCGCGCTTTTGGGGTGCCTCGCCCGCTGCTCTCCGACCTGGAGCGCGCCACTTTCTCCAACGTCAACGCCGCCGAGCGTTTCTTCTGGCGCAACACCATGGTCCCCGAGATGACCTTCCTCGCCGGACAGATCACCCGCAAGCTCTTCCCTCTCCTCGGCTACGACAACCTCGAGATGGAGTTCGACCTCTCAACCATCGAGGCCCTCGCCGAGGACGAAAACGCCCGAACAACCCGAGAGGCTCAGCTCCTCGACCGCGGCGTCCTGACCATCAACGAAGTCCGCCGCTCCCGCAACCTCCCGGACGTGCCGTGGGGGGACACGTGGGGGCGTGCGCGGGCTAGAGGATAGGTGCCGAACCAAATTGAGCTTGCCCGTTGTTGTAGGGCCTCCTATCTGCTAAATTCTCGTCCACGAACCTATTCGTTGTATGGCCGTATTGGCATTTTGACTGAGTCATTGTTGGGTCCCAGGGACCAGGAAGAACGTCTCTCTATGTCCTATGCTCATGCGGTAGCGGCCCGGGCAGGCTATACCACCGCGGTATATGATTTAGATAGAGACGGCATTGATTTGCGCATCCAGGCAGGAGGCGAGATGCGTCCGGCGCTCGAACTGCAACTCAAGGCTACCATTAATTTGGGAGCTCCAAGGGATGGGGAGTACCGATATCTCTTGGCCGTTAGGAACCACAATCTGCTTTGCATTCCAACGCAAACGCCACGACTGCTTGTAGTCCTAGACTTGCCCCGGGATCAAGAGCAATGGATGACTGTCACTACCAATGAGCTTGTTCTCAGGCATCGCGCGTTCTGGGCTAATCTGTCTGGTCGCGACGAGACCGAGAATGTTGATTCAATCACCGTTCCGATTCCGGAGCAGAACCTGTTCGACGTCCCCGCCCTCCGAGCCCTTATGGAGGAATCCAGGAGTGGGAGGATACAGTGACTACAAACTTGCGAGACCCCAAAGTGCTGCGCGCTGTTTCTCCATTAGCATTGTCTGCTTACGCCCGTTCAGAAGGCTGGTCAAAGTCCGAAGAGTTCGGGGAATTTTCGGACGTTTATGTTGGGCCCCAATTGCCGGAGATCATAGTACCCCGGACCCAACGGCTGGGAGATTATGCTCACGTGGTTGCCCGGCTCCTTGCCATCTTCTCGCAAGCGGCCGAAGTTAGTGAGGTTGAACTGTACTACAACTTGGTTGTGGCCGACCGCGATGTATTCCGTGTGAGGGTCAACAACGGAGACAATGACGGAACAGTCGACCTAAGTCAGGGAGTTACCTTGGTCAATGGCGCCCGCGATATGCTCCTAGCAGCAGCTTGTTCCCTTGAGGCTCCGCGGCCCGTCTACCGAGCGGGCGCCAACAGAGAAGCTAATGAGTTCCTTCGTCGGTCGCGTCTAGGGCAGACCGAGGCCGGCAGTTTCGTTTTGACCTTACTCTCACCCGTAATCCCGCCCCAGATGCAGCCACCTCTGCTCCCGGATGGGGATTCTCACGACGAACCGGTGGACCGGCAGATATCTCGTCGATTGGCGCAGGCTTTGTCCGCAGCACGCTCAGCAACATCTAGGACTATGGGTGGAGAAACCGGCGTATTCCTGGAAGCGGTATCAGAAGGAACTAGTGCCAATCTTTGTGAAGCGCTGGTTGAGGTGATTGAGCCATTCACATCTGTGGACGTTAGCACCACTTGGGCGAGAACTCTTCCGACACACTCTGCAAGGCATTCCGTCCAATTTTCCAACGTCGATGCTCCAATCCTTCGGGAGGCAGCACGGACATACCGTAGACGAGAACCCCGATTGGACACCAAGCTGTTCGGCTCTGTTCGTATGCTAAGGCGAAACTATAGCGAGACCGACGGCACCGTCACACTACACGCAAATGTCGAAGGCAGAGTTCAATCCGTGTCTGTAATTCTCAGTGAGTCTGATTACAATCGTGCTAGTCTCGCAAATGTGGAACAGGTGCCAATTTCGATAGAGGGTGACTTGGAACAGATTGGGCAGCGTTGGCGCCTATTGAACCCACGCAATGTCGACATCATCCTCGCAGTACAGGACGAAGGCGAGGCTCTGGAATTTCTGAATTGATGTCCATTATTGGCACTGTGTCCTCCCCGCCTCGCCCAGAAATGGTGCGCCGAACCCTCCGTCCACGGCGGCAAGGCCCGGCCCGTGAGCGCCAAATACGTTGAGTAAGTCTGAGAAGTTACAATTGCAGGAACGGGGGTTGCCCTAATAGTTGCCATCAGGATTCCGGCGGGTGAAGTACACCGACTACTTCTGGTTTATGAGGCAGCGTCCCGGCCGTTCCATCATTCAGCTGGATTGGGTCGAGCGGGTGATAGCAAGTCCGGCTCGTGAGGAAATCCAAAGCGATGGCCGCTTCCGTCTTTGGAGATCGGTTCCCGAGCACGAAGGCAGATACCTGAGGGTCATTCTCTTGCCCGACAGACAAACGGTACACAACGCTTTCTTCGACCGGTCGTTTCGCCCATGAAGATCAAATATTTTGAAAGCACCGATACCTTGTACATTGAACTCTATCCTGCCGATGTGGACGAAACCCGCGACTTGGACGAGAACACCTTGCTTGATATGGACGCTGACGGGCGCCTCTGCGCCATCACCATTGAACACGCCCGTGACCGCATGGCAATTCCCGAGTTCTCATTCGAGCAGATATCCTCGTAAGCCCGGCCTCTGCCAGGTTTGGCGAAAGAATAGACGCCCGGGAGGCCGGGCGTCTGTCTGTTTAAGGAACCGTGCGATGCGGGTCAAAGGGGCTTACAGCCGACCCCGCAGCCTCGGGTCCAGGTAGTCCCGCAGGCCGTCGCCGAACAGGCTGAACGCGAGCACGATCAGCGTGATTGCCACACCGGGGTAGACCACCAGCCACCACGGCGGGATCAGGTTGTTGCCCTGCATGGCCAGCATGTTTCCCCACGTCGGAGTGGGCGGCGGAATGCCGACCCCAAGGTAGCCCAGCGATGCCTCGATGATGATGGCAACGCCCAGGTGCGCCGTGGCCAGCACCAGGTACGGCGCAATGCACTGCGGCGCCACGTGCAGGCGCATGATCCGCAAGCTTGAGACCCCCACAGCCCTCGCCGCGGTCACGTAGTCCATTTCCCGAATTTGCAGGGCCACTGACCGCACGACTCTGCCTCCAAAGGGAATCCGCGTAACTGCTATCGCGATGATCACTGTTCCAAGTCCCGGTCCCAGTGCGACCATCAGTAGCAGGGCCAGGATCAGGTCGGGGAAGGCCTGCAGTACCTCGAGGACGCGCTGGACGCCCAGGTCAAACTTGCCGCCCAGGTAGGCGCTGGCCACCCCGAGGACCGCGCCGAATGTGGTTCCCAGCAGCACGGCCGAGAACGCCACCATCAGCGTGTACCGGGCCCCGTAAATGATCCGGCTGAGGGTGTCCCTACCGAGAGGGTCAGTCCCCAAGGGATGGGCTCCGTCAGGAGAAGCCGTCATCACCGCGAAGTCGGCCTCCAGCGGGTGAAAGGGGGCCGCCAGTGGAGCCGCTGCCGCCATGATGGCCACGATCACCAAGAACACCCCGGCCACTGCGCCGATGGGACTTTGCTTGGAGAAGATAGTTATGGGGCGGAGATACCTCCGCAATTTCTGGTCCTGGCCGACAGCCAGCACTTCGCTTTGTTCCAGACTAACCATATCTAATCCTGGGATCCAGCCAACCATAGGACAGGTCAACCAGCACGTTCAGTATTATGAACACCAAGCCGTAGAACAGGACCAGGTTCTGAATCACGATGTGGTCCCGTTCACTGATGGCCCCAATGAGCACCGCGCCCAGGCCCTTGACTCCGAAGACCGCCTCAATCACCACCGACCCAGCGAGGGCAAAGCCCAGCAGGATGCCGGACAGGGTGACCAGGGGCAGAATGGCGTTCCGGAAGGTGTGCCGGAACAGGACCACTCTCTCATGCAGTCCCTTGGCCCGCGCGGTCCTGATGTAGTCCTCGTACATCACCTCCAGGAAGGTGGACCGCGCCAGACGGGAGATATAGGCGGCCTGGGCCATTCCCAGCACAATGACCGGCCCCCAGACGATTTCCAGGTTCTGCCTGGGATCATCCCAGATGTGGACTACCTGGATCGGCGCCTTCCAGTCGAACAACAGCAGCATGGCCAGCACCACCAGCAGGCCGAGCCAGAAGCTGGGCACCGCCAGGAACAGCGTGGTCACGAGCCGCCCGAAGTAGTCGAGCACGCTGTTTCGCTTAAGCGCGCCAATCGCTCCCACCGGGAGTCCAACCGCCCAGGAGACAATGACCGAGAGTATTGCAATTTCAGCAGTCAGAGGACCGTGGCGGGTGATCTTCTTCATCACCGGCTCCCCCTTGAAGAAGGACTCGCCGAGGTTACCCGTAAAGACGTCCTTCATCCAGCCGGTGTACTGCTTCCAGAGAGGATCTGCAAATCCCAGCTGCTCCATGATCCGCTGGCGGTCATGAGGGCTCAGCTTGGCGAAGCCCTCAAAGCCGAACATGGCCACCAGGGGATCCCCGGGCAGCACATTCATGGCCAGGAAGATCAGCAGGGTGATAAGGAAGATTGTCGGGATCGCCAACAAAACCCTGGTAACTATGTATCGGCGCAAGGGGCCTCCAGGGAAAAAGATGAGCCATTAGAAAGATAGCCCGCCTCGGGAAGGCGAGCTATCTCCACAATCATTGGGATGTCCTGCCCCGCTGCGACACTGGATATCGAGGCTCTCAGTCCAAGTTACCGGTTCTTGGGATTGTCCAGCCAGGCGGTATCCCAGCGGATCACGTCGTAGATGCCGATGTTGTGAGGGGGATCAATACCCTTCACGTAGTTCCACCAGCCGTCGGTGATTTCCTCCCACGCCACCGGAGCCAGGGGCACTTCCCGCTCCATCAGCAGCTCCGCTTCGCGGATCAGCTCAAGGCGCTTGTCGGGATCGAGCTCCCGGTCGATTTCGTTCAGCATTGCCTCGAATTCTTCATTTTCCCACAGGGAGTAGTTCTGCGGGCCGTCCTTGCCGTACCACGCCCGGTAGTAGTCGGATGGGTCCCTGATGGCCAGCACCACCGCCGACAGCGTGATGTCGAAGTTGCCCTTCTCCGCGTCCTCGAACCACTGCGAGATGTGGATGGAGCGGATATTGGCCTTGATATTCAGGTGAGCCCTGAGCATCTCCTGGATGGCCGCAGCCTGCAGGTCCAGGTGAGCAATCTGCCTGACCAGGAAGTCCAGTTCAGGGATGCCCTCACCGCCGGGGTATCCTGCCTCAGTCAGCAGACGCTGCGCCTCCGCAATGTCCTCGTCCTTGGGATAGCGGTAGGCAGGCCTTTGCAGCAGTTCCTCCTCAGGTGTCGCGTGCGGGCTGAACCGGAAAGTAAAGCCAGCACCGAAGGCTGCGGGGAAGGTGTCCTTCGTGGCCTGCTTGATGGCCTCCCGGTCCAGGACCAGGTGCATCGCCCGACGCACCCTGGCGTCGTTCATGGGCTCCCGGGCGTTGTTCATCCACATCGCGAAGATCACGTGCTGCGGGTACTGGGCAGTCTCGATCTCCGGGTGCTCGATGGCCTTCTTGAAGCTGCCGGGCTCGATGGCGCGGGCGTAATCTACGCGGCCAGCCAGCAGCGCTGCACCCATCTCGGGAACCCACGCGTTCAGGTGCAACATGTGAATGCCGTCGAGATAAGGAAGATCGGGATTCCAGTAATTCGGGTTCTTCTTCAGCTTCAGGAACTCCTGGTCGCTGAATTCGTCGAACATGAAGGGCCCGGTGCCGGGGTAGTCCTTCACTCGCTTCAAGTTGAAATCATTCTCTTCCAGCGTCTGTTTCCGGACAATGATGTTCCAGCCGCTGGCGATGGCACTCAGTACGAAATCACTGGGGCGCCCCTCGGAAAGAACGAACTCAACCGTAAGGGGATCTACAGCGCGAATCTCGGAAAGCGCCGCCGCCTTGAAGACGGACTCACGAGGAATCACCACGCCGTCCGGCGGGTCGACGATACGTTCAAAGGTCGCCTTGATGTCCTCAGAGGTCAGGTCTGCTCCATCATGGAACTTGACGCCCTCCCGCAGGTAGAAGGTGTACGTCTTCCCGTCCTCAGAGATGTCCCAGGAGTGAGCCAGGTCGGGGATGACCTCCCGGGCCGCGCTCAACGGATGGAACCGCAAGAGGTTGTCGTACATTGGTCCCTGGGTATTGTTGTTCAGGGCGGTACCAGACTGGTGAACATCGAAGTGGGCAGGCTTGATTACGAACCCAAATCGCAATATGCCACCACTCTGAGGACTACCTTCAGGTGCTGTCAGCAACCCGAAGGCAGGCGATGGGAACCTGCCGACCCCGGCGGAAGGAGCCGCACCGGCAGAGGGCGCCTCCGTTGCATCTTGCTCATCCGCGGCGGCCGGGGCCTCTGTCGGAGCCGGTGCCGAGGTGGACGTGGCCGGGGCGACGATTGGAGTGTTTGTAGGACCAATGGGCGTCCCACCTGTGGACTGCCTTTCCTCGCCGCCGCAGGCGGCGAGAGCTGCCAAGGCAAGGATCGCTCCAATGGTGAGAATTAGGCGAAACTGGAGTTTGGCGAACATCGCCTGGGCACCTCCCACTCCTGCCCGTCGAAGCACGACGGCGGCAGGTTGAATTTCAGGAATGCTATATGACAGTCCCCGAATAGTCAATCATACATGTGTGGGCTGCCCACACCCTTAAACTGTGGGCAATTACCCTTAAACAATTACCCCGCGGTTGCTTCCGTTTTCTACGCAATTCGTAACTCAAGTGGCTAATTCGCCAGCAGCCAGTCAACCCGACCCGGCACAAGTTCGAGGAAATTCTCCCCAGCCGCATTAGAGTCGAGAAGGGTTTCGTGCCTCAGTCGGCCCAATCAAGGACCCACAGGTCCCCGTGCAAACCAACGGTCCACAGGCTGGTGAAGCCTTAACAGGGGAGACGATTACCGGTTGCGCAGTCGCGGGTCGAGGATGTCGCGGAGGGCGTCACCCAGCATGTTTACCGCCAGCACCGCGATGCTGATTGCCGCTCCCGGGGCCAATGCCAGCCATGGTGCGTTCTCCAGATGGCGGCGACCTTCCAGTGCCAGCATCCCGCCCCACGTAGGAGTTGGCGGTGGCGTCCCCAGGCCCAGGTAGCTCAGGGCCGCCTCTATGACGATGGCGTTTCCTACCCAGATGGACGCTATGACGATGATGGGCGCCACCACGTTGGGCAGGATGTGCCGGAACACAATGCGAGAGCCGCCCGCCCCGATGGACCGGGCCGCCTCGATATACACGTTCTCCTTGATGGCCAGCACCGTGCCACGCACGACGCGGGACGTTCCAGGCGCAATCACGATGGCGATAACCAGGATGATGTTGAACAGTCCTGGCTCCAGCATGGTGATCACCGCCAGGGCAAGCACGATGGCAGGGATCGCCATCAGCGTGTCGACGATGCGTTGCAGGACCTGGTCGACCTTGCCGACAAAGTAGCCGGACACCAGCCCGACGACCGTGCCGAACAGGGTACCCAACGCCACGGCTCCCAAGCCTACGACCAAGGAGACGCGCGCACCGTATATGATGCGGCTGAACACGTCCCGCCCAAGAGCATCGGTCCCCAGCGGGAAGGATGCGCCGGGCCCCTCCAACCGGACTGGCAGCCCGTTTTCGTTGAGGTTGGACTGGTAAGGGTCATAGGGTGAGACTACTGGCGCGAAGGCCGCCGCCAGTACAATCACCACCACGATAAAAGCGCCCGCAGCCCCCATGGGCTTGGAGACGGCAAACCTCTTCAGGGACGTCGCCCGCCGTCTGAGACCAACGGAAACTGCCTCCATAGGGCTGGAGGGCGCCGTGGTCAGCCGACCGGGATCCGAGCTGCTAGCCATAGCGTATCCGTGGATCGAACCACGCGTAGGATATGTCCACAAGGAGATTCATAATAACCATGATTCCGCCAAAAAAGATGACGGCGCCCTGTACAAGGGTGTAGTCCCTGAATATGACCGCATCCAGGGTCATGTTCCCCACGCCCGGCAGCAGGAAGATAGTCTCGATGATCACCGTTCCGCCCAGCAGAATGGAGAACTGCTGACCTACCAGGGTAATCACGGGAATGAACGAGTTCTTGAGCGCGTGGCCTACGATCACCCGCTGCTCCGACAGCCCCTTGGACCAGGCCGTGCGGATGTAGTCCTCGCGCAGCACCTCCAGCATCGACGAGCGGGTCATGCGCATAATGATGGCCGAAAACCTGAACCCGATGATCAACGCGGGGATGCCCAGCTGCTGGAACACCTTTACCGGGTCGATCCAGATCTCCTCGAATCCACGTGGGGGCAGCCAGTGGAACCACAGCGAAAGAACCAGAACTGCCACCACCCCGGTCCAGAAATCGGGCAGTGACAAGCCCATTATCGAGAAGAGCCTGCCTCCGTAGTCAGCAAAGGTGTCCTGCCTGATGGCAGACATTATCCCGATGGGGATGGCTATGAGCATGGCGATAAACAGCGACATTACCGCCAGATGCAAAGTGAGCCACACCCGGTCGCCCAGCTCGTCCTTGACCGGCCTGCCACTGAGGAGAGAATCTCCCAGGTCGCCGCGGAATAGGTCCCGCATGGTCTCGCCATACTGGACCAGGAAGGGGCGATCTATGCCCAGTTCCTGCCGCGCCCTCTCGTACGTCTCTTTGGTCATGGTGGCGTCTTGAGCCAGGCGCATCATGACCACGTCTCCAGGGAACATCCGAACCATGGAGAATATCAGCAGGTGCACAAGCCACAGCACCAGGACCGCCATTAGAACTCTTTGCAGGACGTAATACCGCATAAGACGGAGGGACCTTAACGGCCAAAGTTACTGATTGGAGGGCTCGCGTTCCGCCCCCCAGCCCTTTCCGATGGGGGAGATTAATCTCATGGCGGAAGGTGCAGGCGCACGGCCCGGCACCCCAATGCGTTGGGACGTCTGGCCGTGCGCCTGGGGACTTAACTCAGCGGGACCACTATTCGGCGAACTTGTCGAAGGTCCGCTCGGGGGCAGCGCCGGTAAGCCAGGCAGACTTAACCTCGTAGGAACAGTAGCCCGTGAACCAGCAGTATGGGTTATCGCCCGCATGCAGGTAAGCCTGCGTGAGCCGGTAGTGCGGAGGCACTATGGTGGTCAGACGGTAGACCTGGTCAGTCAGGTAATCCCAGAGCTCCGACTGAATCGCCGTTTGACGGAGTTCATCTGCCGAGATCCACTCATCCAGGAGGGCATCGATATGGGGGTCGTCCACGTGAGGACAGTTAACGCTTGAACTGGAGTGGTAGGGCAGGTACAGCCAGTCATAGGCGGTGGGCCCGGAGCCGTAAGGGCTGAGACCAATCAGGCTGTCGTTGAAAGGTTCGCCGCACTTCGTCTTGGACCACCAGGTCGCGTATTCGGTCTGCGTGATCTTGGCGTCGAGACCAATTGCTCCCCACATCTGCTCGAGCAACACGGCGGTGTCTCCGAAAGTGAAGCCGGACAGCTCGCCCCATTCGATCTCCACCTTGAAGCCATCAGGATAACCGGCCTCAACCAGAAGCTCTTTGGCCCTCTCGGGGTTGTACTGGTACCACTCGCCCAGGTTGTCGACGTTATAGTCGGAAATATTGGTGAACCCTCCCACCGCCCAGGGAATCGGTCCGTACGGCGTGGCATCGCCGGCGTTAATAACATTGGCGATCACGTCGCGGTTGATGGCCATGGACATGGCCCGCCGGACCCTGACGTCGTTAAAGGGTTCCTTTTCCAGGTTCAGGAACACGCCATGGTCGCCCCAACCGAAGGAGGGGATCCGGTACAACTGGGTATCGGGAACCGAATTCAGCACCTGCTCAAGAATGTCGAAGGAGCTGATACGCAGGAGGTCGATTTGTTCCGTCCGATATAGCGCTATTTGAGTGGCTGGATCCCTGGTGAACACGTACCTCACAGCGTCAAGGAACGGCAACTGCTCGCCCATAAGCTGCAGGTGATAGTCGTCGGTAGCCTCGAACAGCATACCCTCGCCGGTGGCGAATTCCTTAAGCAGGAAGGCGCCAGTTCCTCCCGGGTTCTCATGCAGCCCTCCCTCTGACTCTTGGGCCTCCTTGGCTACGACCGGGGGAGTTGAGCCGTTGGTGTAAAGGGGAGGGAAGTTGGCCAATGGCAGATGGAGATGGAACCGCGCGGTATCCTCGTCCACAACCTCTACGCGGTCCACCGAGGCCGTAGCGGTGTACTGGGGAACCGGGCTGAGCAGGTCAAAGGAGTACTTCAGGTCCTCTGCAGTGACCTTCCTCCCGTTCATAGGCTCGACATTATGGAATTTTGCGGCGGGATTGATGTGGAAGTCCCAGGTACTCGGGTCCAATGCCTCCCAGCTCATCGCAATGTTGGGTCGAATGGTGGGGGTGGTGTGGATTTCAGGGAACCACCAGGTCGATTCCCATTCCATCAGGGCGTCATACTGCGCCAGATTTTCATTGTTTCGAGCCCGGGTCGGATCCAGATCAGGAATCGGGCTCATGGTCAAGTGAATTACGCCACCACGCTTTGGGGGCCACGGCGGAGCAGCAGGAGGCCAGGGATACCTGTCGTCCAATTCGGTCAGTAGTTCCGACCTTGCCGCGAAGGCATATGGAGTGGGAGTGGGATCTCCGCTGGTGGTGGTCGTCGTGCCGGAGGATGTTTGTGGCTCCGTCGTAGGCGCGGCGGCCGCGGAACCGCCGTCCTCCGTGGGTGCGGGGTGCCTCAGTGAGTGCGGGAGCAGACGTCTGCGCCGTTGTAGAGGTCTGAGAGGTTGACTCTGATGTCTCTTCCTCTTGCTCTGCCGACTAGCCGCAGGCAGCCAACATTGAGAGGCTGATGGCGAGAACCAGCACCAGGATCAGACTGACTTCTAATCTTGCAAGCACTATGCTTCCCTCCCTATCCTGCGATCGTCGATATCCCGGCTCACCCAACTCGGCGGGCCGGCAAACGAGATTTGGCGAGTCCTACATTACATTTTCAAGCGTAGTCAACTAACAGACAGGACGATTGCAAAGTCATTCCAAGCATTCAATCCCTTAGTCCCGAGCTCGCCGAAGGACGGGTGTTCAGAAGCCGTTGATGGTTCGACAGGCTCACCACAAACGGCTTTATGGCGACTTTGCAATCGTCCTGAACTAACAGGACCAGAAAGCCTTATTCCTTCCCTGATCAGTACAAGATATCGTGAATTGTAGACGGATAGCGCAAATCTTGGCTTCAATGAGGCGTCACCCCAGCCAGTCATCGAACCAGGCGAGCATGCGGGAGAGGTACTCCTCTCGCATGCGAGGGTGCCCGGTGCGCGGGAACTGGTGATTACTGTTGGGAAAGCGTACAAACTCCACGGTTTTGTCCAGCCGCTTCAGGGCAACGAAATACTCCTCGCTCTGGGCCACCGGGCACCGCGCATCGGATTCGCCATGCAGCAAAAGGGCCGGAGTAGCCACATGCTTTGCAAAGGAGATAGGCGAACGTGCCAGCAGTTTCTCCGGTGTGTCCATCACCGAGCCACCCCACTGCGGCTCACCAAAGCTCACGCCAATATCAGAGGTGCCGTACATCGTGTACAGATTGGTGCAGGGAGCGCCGATCACTGCAGCGCCAAACCGGTTGGTATGGCCGATGGCCCAGCTGGTCATAAACCCGCCGTAGCTGTAACCGTGGATGCCCAGGCGCTCGTCGTCCACGTAGTCGCGCTGGCAAACGTGGTCCAAGGCAGCAATCAAGTCGAGATAGTCCTCGCCACCCCAGTCGTCCAGCACAGCGCGCATGAATTCATCGCCGTAAGTGGAGGAGCCGCGAGGGTTGACGGCCAAGACCAAGTACCCGGAGCCAGCCAACACCTGCTGCAAATGTACATAGGAGTCGTAAAAAGCGCCGTTGGGTCCGCCGTGGATGTCCAGAACCAGCGGATAGGTGCTCGAGGGATCGAAGAACGGCGGAAACCACAGGCGGCATTCGATGTCGAATCCTCCGCGCTCGATGCAGAACTTTTCCAGCGCATTCGCGGGTTGTTTCTTGAGAAACGAGTAGTTGGGTTCGGCTACGACAGTCGTTTCTCCGGTCGAGAGGTCGACCACGTTGACTTGCGAGGGCGAGGTTGGAGTGCTGGACGCCACAGCCGCGAATCGGGCGTCTCCGGAGAGAGACAGACCTGCTACCAAGCAGCCTCCTCCCCAAAGCCGGTGGACGGCCTCCTCTTTGGCAGATGCCTGGTACACATGACTCTCACCGTGTCGCTCGCCAAGGAAAGCGATGTGGCCGTCGTCCGTCCATCGGATATCAGCCTGACGAGCCGCGCCCGGCCCTCCTCCCAAAACGGGACGCTGAGAGTCGTCACTAAGGCGGCGCGGCCCGATTTCCGGGTCAAGAATATACAGCCATCCCTGCCAGAGGACCATACCCGCCGGATCGTCGGAGGCTACCGCCACAAGATGCCTGGAGTCTGGGGACCATGAGACTGCGCCGACGCTGCTCAGACTGCCAGACCAACACTCGGCCACTCCCCCATCGGCCTCTACCACGTAGGCTTCCGTAAGGGAACGAAAGTCTCGGTCCCCGCGTCGGCCGGATACGAAAGCGACTCTTCTGCCGTCGGGGGACCATACAGGGCCGTAGTCATCCCAGTCGCCCCGTGTGATCTGGGTAACCTCTTCTGAGTACAGGTCCGCGACGAACAGATGATAGTGGGCATCACCTCGCCAGCCCTGCAGGTCGTGTCGAAAGCGGATTCGATTGACCTCCACCACTCGCGGGCCATCTATTTGAGTACCCGCCGCCGCCCCCGCCGCAGGCTCGGTATCGGCGCAGTAAACAATGCGCCGACTGTCCGGTGCCCAGGCAAAGTCGAATACCCCCTTGGGGGCACTGGAAACCTGTCTGGCCTCGCCACCACCTGCACCCATCACCCAGATCTGGCGCGGCATTCCGGATTGGCTCGCACGCAAGAAGGCCAACAGAGTGCCGTCAGGCGAGAATCGGGGCGCGCCGTCAACATAGCCCTGAGTGTATTCCCAAGCTGTCCCGACCCGATGGTCACTGGAACCCCCCAAGGCTAGATCGGCCATCATAAGGCGAGACCGGGACTCTGCGGTAGAGCCCGTTCCCTGCACCCACGACTGGGCATATACGATTCGCGTCCCGTCGGGCGAAAGCGCTGGGTCAGCAACGGACTTGAGTTGGTAGACGAGGTCGGCAGCAAGACTCATACGGCTCACCATTGGGGGCAATTCGCTACATAGATGTCCGCTATTATAGTGTGAATGCCCTGAAGGATTCAGGTCTGGAGGAACATGATGCAGCGGGATTTGATCGGTTACGGCAAGAACACGCCACGAATCGAGTGGCCCGGCAGGGCGCGAATAGCGGTGTCGATGGTGGTGAACTACGAGGAGGGGGCAGAACGCAGCACACTGGATGGTGACCCACACCACGAAACCAACAATGAGGTCCCCTCCCCAGTGCCTGCCGGAGACCGCGACCTGAACAACGAGTCGTTCTTTGAATATGGCAGCCGAGTCGGTGTGTGGCGGTTGATGGATATGTTCCGGAGGTATGACGTCAAGTCGACCTTCTACTGTTGCGCATTGGCCTTGGAGCGCAACCCGGAGGTGGCTCGCGAGATTCCTGCCGACGGCCACGAGGTCTGCGGCCACGGCTACCGCTGGGAGGAGTATCACCTGATGGAGCGCGGGGAGGAAAAGGATTCGATCGCCCGGACCGTGGAGTCCCTGGAGCGCACGACGGGGGAGCGTACTTTGGGGTGGTTCACCCGCTACGGCCCCAGCCTCAACACACGCCAGCTGGTGGTGGACCACGGCGGATTCATCTACGACAGCATGAGCATGAACGACGACCTGCCCTACTACACTACGGTCAAAGGAGCGGACGGAAGCGACCAGCCCTGGCTGGTGGTGCCGTACAGCATGGAGACCAACGACGCCCGGTTCTGGCGCGGCGGTCTATCCAGCGTGGGAGCGTTCTACGAGTACCTGAAGGACACCTTCGACGTGTTGTACGAGGAGGGGCGCACCCACCCCAAGATGATGACGGTGGGGCTGCACTGCCGCATCGCCGGACGTCCCGCTCGCTACCGCGCTGTTGAAAGCTTCCTCCAGTACGCACGGCAGATGCCCGGCGTGTGGTTTGCCCGCCGGGACGAAATCGCCCGCTGGTGGCTGGAGAAGTATCCGCCGGGGGCCACGGGTTAGACGTTGTCTGCTGCAGTTAGGTGACACCAAGAGAAAGTACAAACTCTCAAGGAACGAACCCGTACTCCAAGAATGCGGATTTTATCTCGCCACATTTCAGCCTGGAAGTGTGAGCACAGAGTGTGTCGAGTACATCGGAATGGTCTAGAGCTCCGCTTTTCGATGCCTCCCAAATGTCCTGGAACGCATTTTGAAAGTCCGAGGGCCCCATAGTCCTATCAGCCTGAATGAATATTCCCGCAGTGGAATAGCGAGAGACAAACTCGGGTTGTGAGCATAGCCAAGAAACCAGGGCTGAGAACTCAGAGCTGGCCTGGAGCAACCTCCTCTCGGCGGTGGTGGTCTTAATGTCGAGAGCGTTAACCACATCCCGCAGCTGGGATCTGGTGAGTAATTCCCTCGACCTGATCTCCTTGCAGACCCCAGCCAGTTGGGCAGAAGTTGCGATGGCTCCGTTTCCCCCAAGCTTGTATTCGAGGAAATGAGCCGCGCCCTCATCGAGAAGGAAATCCTGCTGACCCGCAGAGGGTGCCTGGTGGTGCCAATAGTAATGGGCGACCTCGTGTGCCAACACCGATTTAAGAGATTCTAAATCCTTTTCCTGGTCGGGCCGGATCTCCATACGCATCCACTGTGATGCCAGACTGTGACTTATGGATCCGAAAAAGCTGGCTCCAGGAAGGTATCGGAACTGTCCCAACATATCCTGGGATATATGTGAATCGTCGAACACCAATACCGCGGTCTTGGCAGGAAATGCTTCGCCCATGTACCTTTCCGTCCTGGCGACAGCCCGTCTTAAGAGGGACGCAGTGGAGGGTTCGGGCTCCGATTCCGGGTGACGGAAAATCCTGTATTTGATGGTTCCCCGGAGGCCAGTTTCTACCTCACCGACTGTCTCCACCATCCCTTCGGTCCCATCCAGTTCGGGAGAGGCATCTCCTGAGACGGCACACAGCAGGCCAGCAATAATTGACAAAGTAACGACTGCCGCCACGCCCAAGGTGCCCTTGAACGCCGACAAAATCCCCCTGATGAGACCCCAAGACAGGTTGCCTTGCTCCTGATGCTGCTTGCAATCGGAACGAGGTTAGGCCAGTTCAGCCACCGCTCTGGCTAGGGTGTCCACCTCCTCCTCGGTATTGAAGAAGTGGAGGGAGGCGCGGATGGACTCGGGATAATGCACTTGGCGCACCACGATGCGGTGGTCCTGCCAGATGCGGGCCACCACGGAATCAGCGGACTGGCCGGCCACCCGGAAAGATACCAGCCCAGCGGATTGAGCATCGTTCATCGGAGACAGGACGCTAACGGCGGATATCTCGGCAAGCTGCGCCTTGAACCGGTTGGCCAGAGACACGTTCCGGGCCTCGATTTCGGCCACTCCCACGCTCTCAATGAACTTTGCGGCCTCAACGAAGGCTGCCTGCAGGGGAACGCTGCCCGAGCCCCCAAGGAACTTGTCCATGCTGGAGGTGTTCAGACGGTAGCTGCCGGGTTCGCCCGGCTCGCCTTCCTGGATGACCCCGCGGCCCCCGGTGTGGGCCGGGTGCACGTGATCAATGAGCTCACGGCGGATGTAGAGGGCGCCAACCCCCTCATAGCCCAGCACCCACTTCTGGCCGGGGATGGAGTAGTAGTCGAATCCGTCTCCATGGACGTCCAGCGCGATATGGCCTCCGGTCTGGGCGCCGTCAAGCATGATCTCCGCTCCCCCCTCGTGGGCTATGCGGCTGAGATCAGCGGCCGGCATGCGCAGTCCGGTGGAGTACTCGATATGGCTGACGAATATCAGGCGTGTACGGTCGGTAAGGGCTGCCTCGAACTTGCTGACGATGGCGTCGTGGGAGTCGCGGGGGTCGATATCCAGCACGCGCACGTTGGCGCCGTAGCGATGGGCGATGTGCCAGCTTGGCGCCAGCACCGACCCGTGCTCCAGGTTGCAGGTCAGGATCTCGTCGCCCTCTTTCCAGTCCAGGCCGCTGAGGACGATGTTCAGGCCCTCGGTGGTGTTGCGGGTGACCAGGGTCTCGTCTACGTCGGCGCCCAGCAGGCGGGCCGCGGCGCGGCGGGCTTCCTCCTGAATCTCGCGACCGCTCTCATAGACGCCGGGGGTGGTCGGACCCTGTTCCATCTCCAGTGCGACCCGTTCCTGCATGGCCTGAGCAGCGCGGCGTGGCGGCGGGCCCGACCAGCCAGTGTTCATATAGGTCAGGTTCTGCAGGACGGCCCTCGGCACCCGACCAGCCAGTGTTCATATAGGTCAGGTTCTGCGGATTTCGTCGCGAAGTTTCTGGACCTCCATATCGGCCAATCACTCCCTTTTGGTGGAGGATGTGCCCGGCGGCGGCTCGTCGAAGGGTTCACCATTAGCCTCGGCAGCAAGGCGTCGCTCGTTCCAGGCTGCCCACTCGGCGCGGCCCTCGGCACGGCCCTCGGCGCGGCCCTCGACACGGCCCTCGGCACGGCCCTCGGCACGACCTTTCGCCAAGGCCTCCTCCCTGAGGCGCTTCTTCAATGGATTGAGCCACCTTTCAGTGATGTAATCTGCTACAACCATAAGAGTTCTCGGCCCCTCTATTGTCAGCAGAGCCAACCCGGCAGAGCCTACGGTGGCGATGCCGACACCCTGCGTTATGGCCAGAATGGTTTGCGGCCAAGTATCTGCCGTGTGCTCGAGGATTTCGTACCAGACCAAGAAGCCGATGCCTGCCAGCGCGTAGGCGGTGAACAGACCGAAGTACATCGCTCGACGAGCGAGAGGTATGCTCCAGATGGAATCGCGGACTCGATTTCGTACCAGACCAAGAAGCCGATGCCTGCCAGCGCGTAGGCGGTGAACAGACCGAAGTACATCGCTCGACGAGCGAGAGGTATGCTCCAGATGGAATCGCGGTCTTCCTGCTGCTGTTGGATCCCCCCGTTACCCGGTTCCTCCTCCCTCATTGTATCCTACCGGTAAGTCAATCCGCCCCCTCTACCAAACGGAGGGAGCGGATTCTGTTAGTCCGAAAACGGCTCTACGCTAGCGAGGGGAGTAGGGAGTGGGGCGCAGGATGGAGTGAGTGGAGACGCGCACCAGGGAGCCGTTTTCCTCGGAGGCGGCGCGGGCCTTCTGCCAGTCGGGGTCGTTCTGGAAGGCGGTCCAGCTCTTCTCGCGGCCGCCAAGGTCGGGGTAACCCAGCATGTAGACCAGGCGGTTGCTGGTGCCTACGTCCTCGGTCCAGTAGGCCACGTTCTCGATGCCGTGCTTTTCGAACAGACCCATGGTGTGGTTCTTGAATCGGTTGTGCAGGTCGGGCAGCTTGCCGGGCATGGCGTCGTAGATGCGAAGTTCCTGCACCGCCGTCTTGAACTTGGGTTCGGGCGAATACGGTGTGGGCGACATCAAGGAGTTGAGCACTTGGGCCACGAGGGGGCCGTTGGACTCGGTTTCGGCGCGGACCTCGGCCCAGGCCTTGTCGGCCTGGAAGGCGGCCCACTTCTCGGCGCGGTCGGTCACGCTGTCGAAGCTCAGGATGTAGGTCATCTGGTTGCTGGTGCCGATCTCGTCGGTCCAGAAGCCCAGCATCCCGATCTCGTACTGCTTGAAGAAGCCCACGGTGTGATTGGCAAAGCGGGCGTTGATGTCGGGAAGCCGGCCGGGGACGGCCTTGTAAATTCGGGACTCGTAAATCATTTTATGCCCTCCTTTAAGTAATTCCGTATCCCTACTTTTTCTCGATGAACTCCAACTGCACGCCGTCGGGGCCCTCGAAGAAGACGACGCGGCGGTCGCCGGATACAGAGGCTTCTTCCAGGATCGTGGCGCCGTTGGCCTTGAGCATGTCGATCATGCCCTGGATGTCGTCGGCGTCAATGGCGATGTGCTCAATGCCGTACTTCTGCTCGCGGGTCTGCGTCTCGATGTGCTTGGTGACGTTGAGGGTCAGGCCGTGCAGGTCGAGGCGGACGCCGTTCTGGCCGACTTCGGCGATCTTGGTCGCGCCCAGGGTGTCGATGTAGAACTGCGCCGTGGCGAAGGGGTCGGGCGACTTGAGGTGAACGTGATTCAGGCTGAGGGCCATGTTGGGCCTCCTTACTCGGGTGAATTTGGTCTGCCTTGTTGCAATTCAGCTATGGTCGACGTGTTTCCGCAGAATAGTTTACCCGTGCAGGGCAGTCAAGCAGAAATGAAGCTGCGCCAGGCGGCCACGTACCGCACCGGCACGGCGTCTGCCTACCGTCAACGTCGAAGGCTTCAGCTATAATGCGGATGCCAATTTGAATGCTTGCGAGGAGGGGACCATGCCCATAGAGCAACACGCCCCGGAATTTTCGCGAATCATTGCTGCCGACGCCGAGATCGCGCGGCACACGCCGGACGATTACGGCGGCGACAACGGCCCGGCCGAGGGGCCGGTCTGGTGGTCCGATGGCGGGTACTTGCTGTTCAGCGACATCCACAATAACCGCCGCATCAAGTACGTGCCGGGCCAAGGCGCCAGCGTCGACCACGAGCCGACCAACCGGGCCAACGGCCTGACCCGCGACCCGCAGGGCCGCCTGATTGCCTGCGAACACGACAGTCGGCGCGTAACCCGGACAGAGCCGGACGGCAGCATCACCGTGGTGGCATCGAGCTTCCAGGGACGCCGCCTGAACCGCCCCAACGACGTGGTGGTGAAGTCCGACGGCTGCATCTACTTCACCGATCCTTGGACGCTCCCCACGCCTCCGGAGCAGTGGGATCATCAATACTCCGGCGTCTACCGCGTCACCCCGGACCTAGGCAGCATTACGCTGCTGGTGGACGACTTCGTGATTCCAAACGGCCTGGCCTTCTCGACCGACGAGAGCGTGCTGTACATCAACGACTCGCGGCGGGGGCACATCCGGGCCTTCGATCTGAACCCGAATGGCTCGCTGGCCCGCCAGACCGACCGGGTGTTCGTCGACCTGACCGGGTCGGAGCCGGGAGTGCCCGACGGCATGAAGTTGGACGTGGAGGGCAACGTCTACTGCGGCGGACCGGGCGGTCTGTGGGTGATGGACCCAACGGGCAAGAAGCTGGGCTGCGTGGTGCACGGCGCTTCGGCCACGACCAACCTGTGCTTCGGGGGCGACGACTGGAAGACGCTCTACTTCACCAGCCGCAACCATCTGGGCTCGGTGCAGACCAACATCGCCGGCATACCCGTGCCTGTCAAGTAATATTAAATGCCGCGCACGCAGAGGGCGCCGAGTATCAAGTTGGGGATCCCGACAGTCTCGGCGTTCTCGGCATTTAATATACGGCCCAATTATAATCGGAGGATTGACTTATGCCACGTATTTCCCCGGTTTCCAGGGAACAACTATCGGATGAGGACAAGCAGTACCACGACGCCATCGTGGGTACCCGCGGGAGCGTTCGCGGCCCGTTTGGCGTCTTGCTGAACAGCCCAAAGCTGGCGGCCCGGGTAGCCGATACCGGGGCCTTCGTGCGCTTCGAGTTCGAGCAGCCCGAGTCGCTCAAAGAGACGTTGATCATCGCCACGGCGCGGGAGATGAGGCAGCAGTACGAGTTTTCGGCCCATGCCCGGCTGGCCAGACAGGCCGGTGTGTCGGAGTCCACGATATCGGCCATCGCCAACGGAACCGCGCCGACGGGGCTGGAGGGCGACGAGGCGCTGCTGGTGGGCTACGTGCATGAGTTGCTGCGCAATCACCAGGTGAGCGACGCCACCTTCAAGGCCATGACAGACCGGTTCGGCGAGCAGGACACGTTGCACTTCACCGTGCTGTGCGGCCATTACCTGCTGGTGGCCCAGGTGCTGACGGCCTTCGACGTGGAGCTGGGCGAGGGCATGGACAAGGAGATCCCGGACTAGCTTCGGAACCTGTACCGTTCATACCCGCGGGATTGCACAGCGCAGCCTCGCGGGTATGGCTTATCATGGGAGGTAGCGCAGTCGCCATCCGGTAGAGAGCAGATGCTGACGATCTCGGTCAAAAACTTCGGCCCCATCGCAGAGGGATCAGTAGACCTGAAGCCCCTGACGATCTTCGTCGGCCCCAGCAACACCGGCAAGTCCTACATGGCCACGGCGGTGTACGCGGTGATGCGGGCTGCTTCTCGTGACTTTGACGGCAAATGGGGCCTTGACTCTCGCCAAGCAAACCCGTGGGTCCGCGCTGCCTCATGGTATGAGGGCCAGATATCGGGGGAGGCTCTAGCGTCTCTGAAAAAATGGGTGCGGCAGCAAATCGGCAATTCCTCGAGTATTGCCCACACGCAATTGTCGTCCCTCCCCAACGATATCTTTCGCTGGTTACAAGAATCGAGCGTTCAGCAATTGGATTATTTGCGAAGAGATATTTTCGACATACTCGGTGATATTCACGGCGGCTCAGCGTCTTTCCTTAAGCTGGGAAGCGACCCGGACAAGTTTAATTTACTAGTCGACCAAGACTACCCTACCGTTGGCATTGAAATTCGTGGTCCTGATACTTCTGGGCCTAGCTCCGAAATTGACATCTCCAATTCATATTTGCCGGATTTCCCTTTTAACTCGGCTTCCGTATTACACGAAACGAGCAATAATAGATGGCTTTGGATAGAAATCGCCGATTATCTCACGGGTGTGGCTACCAAAGGCGTACTGGGAAAGTTCCCTTACAGGCATAGCTACTACCTCCCTGCTGCTCGCTCAGGGATGGTTCAAGGGCATAAAGTACTATCCTCAGCAGTGGTGCGGCAGTCCTCACTAGTTGGAATACGGGAATTTAGTGTTCCTACTATGCCTGCAATTAACCACCGAGTTCTTGAGCAACCTGATAAGTCTTGGACCGGCGGATGCTTGTCTTGGAAAGCAAGGGAGCCTTGGATCTAGCCACTCACTTTATTGAAACGCAGGTATTGCATGGCAAGATTGACCTTGACGAATCTGCAGGTTTGCCATTTCCGAACATTGCTTACGAGACCACGGAAGGGAAATTTACTATCGACCAGACCTCATCAATGGTCTCCGACCTGGCCCCGCTAATCCTGTTCCTCAAGTACCTGGTCCGCCCCGGCGACCTGCTCATCCTCGAGGAGCCGGAGTCGCACCTGCACCCGGCGGCGCAGCGGCAGTTGGCGCGGGGCATCGTGCGGCTGGTAAACGCGGGGGTGCAGGTGCTGATCACGACCCACAGCGATATCATCATCAGCCAGGTCAACAACCTGCTGGCAGCTGCGGCAGGCCAGCCCGGAGATTGAGCAGGGTGGCTTTGAGCCGAGGATTTCCTGCAGCCGGAGCAGGTCGGCGCATATCTGTTCCGGTATAGCCAGGAACTGGGCGGGCTGTGAGACCGTTCCGCTCGGAAATCGATCCTGACACTGGAATTGATGAGGATGATTTCGCGGCTGTCTTTGAGTCCATTACGACGAATCCATAGCATTGCAGCGCGACCGAAACTGATGGCTTACTCCGCAACTGGCGGAAGCATCCGCGGCACGTATAGGCTGTTGCTGTCTGACAGATTCTTACTCAGGAACCCCAGTTGCAGGATTGATGTATCCGGGTTGGCCAAGCCAACCTCACCACTGTTCACGGAGACTCAACCAACGCTGCCGAATCACGGGTTGCCACCCGGCTTTGCGACCGCCTGATCTTCGGGCGACTGAACGAGAATTTCATCTGCGCTACGTTGAACTCAAGGGAGGCAAGAACCCGGAAGTATCCTAAGGCCATCAGGCAGATCCAGGGAGGGCTGGATCTGGCGAGGGCATCCTCCTGAAATCCGTAATTCGATAAATGGTATCCGCTGCTGTTCTTTAGAGGCAGAATGCGGGGAAATGACCTTCGATGTATTCAGACAGAGAACAGTTTCGTACGGCGGTAAGATGAAACTGATCGACCGCTTGGATTGTGGTTCCAGCCTGTTCAACTACTTGAATCAGCAATAGATATCGAGAGACAAGCAACCTAAAAGGAGGCACCCCGATGCCGCAAACGCCGCACGGCGTCAAATTCGAGTCCAACCGGCCGGTGGTCATGGGGCGCAACGGTATGGTATGCGCCGGGCATCCGCTGGCGGCGCAGGCCGGGATGGCCGCGCTGCAACGGGGCGGCAACGCCGTCGATGCCGCCATCGCCACCGCCGCCGCCCTGAACGTCGTCGAGCCCAACATGTCGGGGGTAGGCGGCGACGGGTTCATCATGATTTACAACCGGCAGGCCGGAACCATCGAGGTGTGCAACGGCACCGGCGCCGCGCCGTACGCCACCGACGTGGACTGGTACCGCAAGAACGGCATCCCGGCCAAGGGCATCCTGTCGGTGTCGGTACCGGGACTGGTGGACGCCTGGATGGCGGCTCACGAACGGTACGGGACGCTGTCGAGAGCCGAGGTGTTCGAGGCGGCCATCGACCTGTCGGAGAACGGCTTCCCGGTTACCCACGTGCTGTCTGGAGTGATCGCGGGCGACCGGCTGCTGTGCGAGTTCCCGGACTCGCAGGCCATCTTCGCCCCCGGGGGCGTGCCCATGAGGCCGGGGCAGATCCTCAGGCAGCCGGGGCTGGCCCGCACCTTCCAGGCGATCGCCGACGGGGGTCGCGACGCTTTCTATGAGGGCGAGACGGCCCGGGCCATGGTCAAATTCAGCGAGGAGCAGGGCGGCCTGCTCTCGCTCAGGGACCTGGCCGACTGCCGCTCCCGCTGGGAGTCGCCCATCTCCACGACCTATCACGGCCACTCGGTCTACGAGGCACCGCCCAACTCCAGCGGCCACGTGCTGCTGCAGGAATTGAACATCATCGAGCAGTTCGACCTGAAGTCGCTTGGCTGCAACACGCCGGAGAGCATCCACCTGATGGTGGAGGCCAAGAAACTGGCCTTCGCCGACAGGGAGGCCTACATGGCCGACCCGGACTGGGTGGCCGTTCCCATAGGCGGCATGCTGTCCAAACAGTACGCGGCGGAGCGGGCGCGGCTCATTGATCCGGAGCGGGCCGCTGCTGAGGTTCGCCAAGGCGACCCGTGGAGCTACCAGCCGGCCAACTACGGGCGGCGCCCCAGGGCCGTGGCCACGGCTGGCGCGATGCAAGAGGAGGACACCACCTGCTTCGTGGTGGTCGACCGGTGGGGCAATGCGGTCTGCCAGCTCCAGAGCATCCAGAGCTCAATGGGCTCCAGCATTGTGGCAGGCGACACCGGGATCCTGCTGAACAACCGCATGACCTACTGGCACCTCACCCGGACCACGTGGACTGCCTGCAGCCGGGCAAGCGGGTGCGCCACACCATGAACCCGATCATGGTCTTCCGCAACGCCGGTGAGTCGCAGCACGCTTACCAGAACGGCGGGTCGCGCAACGGCGGGACGGGCCACGGCAGCCTGGCGCTGGTCTGCGGGACTCCCGGGGCGGACACGCAGGTGCAGACGAACATGCAGGTCATCACGCACATGCTGGACTTTGGCATGACCGTTGCCGAGGCGGTGGAGGCTCCGCGCTGGCGGAACGCGCACAGCCCGACGGAGTCGAACATTCCCCATGAGTGCGACAACCTGCTGTACGTGGAGTCGCGGTTCCCCACCGAGACGCTGGACGATCTTCGCCGTCGCGGGCACACGCTGGACGTGATGCACGGCTGGGGAGCGTCCGGGAGCGAGATGATGATACAGGTGGACGAGGAAACCGGCGCACTGCACGGGGCAGCGGACCCGAGGCGAGACGGCTACGCCATCGGCTGGTAGACTAGGCAAAAGAGTGCCAACCGGTCGTCGCACCCCCACGACAGATGGACGGTTGGGTCATGGGTGGACTGCCGTAACCGGGCGAAATCCGTTCATCCGCAAGACAGGCTCTGGACGGACTTTTCTGACACTTGATCCGCTCGTCCGTGAGGTGGTTAATGCCCATACCCGGTGAGAGGCGCAGCCCATTCCCGGATGAATGCGGCAACCAGGCAGGAACATTTGCCGAGGCCGTGCGGGACGGGGACATGGACGTGGCATGGTCCATGCTCTCCAAGGAAACGAGGGGGATGCGGATGGGAGTGTGGGCCACCAGATACCGGATCGATATGCAAGTGGCATACCGTGCGGGGTACAATTCCGGCCACCCCATGCGGGAGGCGATGCTGGAGGACTTTCGCACCACGGTACTGAGCCTGTGGCCGCTGGAGGACCTGACGGACCTGGGCATTTCGCCCACCAGCTACGTTGACGACGAGCACGCCTTCGCGTTTTTGCCCTTCGGCATCAAGGAGGACAACACCGAGGTGCGGCGAGGCCGGGCAATGAACGGCCTCATCCTGCCCATGCTGCTGGAGGAGGGCGAGTGGAAGGTCGACCTGCCGGGCTGGCGTTTCATGGAAAACCCCAATGCAGATAACCCCAGCAGCGAGCAGCAGGCGTAGGCCGGAAGAATGCCGGCTCGCGGGCGAGGAGCAGCGTTGGCGGCGGACCGGCCGAGGCCATACGAGGAATCGCCGGTGTGCGAGCTCTGCCTTCGGGAGTCGGTGAGGTTCACTGAGCACCACTTGGTGCCGCGCTCGCGGGGCGGAAAATTCGGGCCAAAGGCTCGGCTGTGTCCCACCTGCCACAGGCAACTTCACGCGATGTTTTCCGAGAAAACCCTCGCTAGCGAACTGAATTCCGTCGAGAGACTTCGGGCAGACCCAGAGTTTGCCGGATACCTGAGATGGGCCAGCAGGCAGAAAGACGGAGCCAACTTCCGCGTCCGCCGCACAAAGGCCCGCCGCTAGACCACAGGAGTGTCCATTGAACGACCAGCAGTTTATCGACCGAATTCAGGAGAAGATCGAGCGCCTCACGGGCCGGGACATCGAGTTGCGCATCGACGAAGATGACGGCAGTCAGCTTGGCGTTGATTTCGACCGGGACGTGCCAGTGGTGGTGATGGGCAGAAACATCTTCGAGTACTCGGGCTTCGCACGGCTGTGCACTGAATACGCGGTCGCCTCTATCCGGGAACAGAGGGAGATCCCCGAAATCGAATTCCAGATGCTGCTGGCGCGGAACTGAACTACAACTGACTTGAGGACACCGAGCACTTATGGCTTCCCGTCCCAAACCCGACCTCTCCGAATATCCCCGGCCCTGGTTCTACCGGCCGGAGATCTACTACGGTCTCTTCATCTTTCCGCCGGTCTGGTCGGTATTGACACTCCGGTCTCCCTGGCACAACGCGGAGGGCTTCCGGGGAATCATGGTTGGCGGGATCGCCTGGTTCTTCATTATCGCGTCGGTGGTACTCTCGGTGCGCTGGGTGCAAGAGGGCGGAGAGCGCAACCTGTTCATATTCGTGCCTGGGATACTGCTGACCCTGCTGACCCAGGTGCAATGGACCGCGCACCGTGCCCAGTACGGTTCGCCGCCGACGGATGAGCCGGAGGAGATGGAATCACCGGCGCCAGTGATTGCCACTCGTGGCGAGGATGGCGACAAGGGCGCTGACAATGATGAGACATCGCAGGCCCCGGCCACCGACCCCGCCCCGAGGCGCCGACGCCGACGCAGGCGGCGGCCAATCAGCAGGTCGGCGGATTCCGCATCGCTCTGCTAGAATACGAAACTACGGAACAGCCCCGAAATTTACGCACTTTCCCCAGTGGAGGAGAAAACATGGCGTTGCATTACGACGGCGAAGTTCGCATCGTCAAGGTAAACATGGGCCCCTTCATGAACAACGGCTACATTGTCTCGTGCCCCCAGACCAATGAGGGCATCCTGATCGACACGCCCGCGGAGCCGGAGCTGCTGCTTAACGAAGTGGGCGACGTCAACATCAAGGCCATCCTGATCACCCACAACCACCAGGATCACCTGCTGGGGTTCGACGAGATCACCGGCAGCCTGGACGCCCCCGTGGGCATCACCACCGCCGACAAGGGCCCGCTGCCCAAGGCGCCCGAGATGGAACTGTCCGACGGTGAGGTCATCAGCTTCGGCAACCAGGAGCTCAAGGTGCTGGTCACACCGGGCCACACCGACGGCGCGAGCTGCTTCCTTGTGGGCAATCACCTGTTCTCAGGCGACACGCTGTTCCCGGGCGGACCGGGCAAGAGCCGCAGCCCTGAGGCCCTGGCAACGATCCTGGAGAGTATCAGTTCCAAGCTGCTCACCCTGCCCGACGACACCCAGGTCTACCCAGGCCACGGCGACGACACCACCATCGCCGAGGCAAAGCGGCGACACTCGGTGTACGCCTCGAAGTCGCATCCGTCCGACCAGTTCGGCGATATCGACTGGCTGGAAAGCTAGACGCCGACATCAACCCGTTCCCAGTGCAGGGGCGCACAGACGTGCGCCCCTGCGTTATGATTGACCAGTCATCACTTTCGGCATATGGAGTCAGGATGTTCCAGCGCTCAGTTCTCGGCAATCAGCTTCGCGTGGTCACTTCCTTGATGGAGCACACCCAGTCCGTTTCCATTACCATCTTTGTCGGAGCAGGGTCGCGGTATGAGTCGCCCGAACTGGCAGGGGTGTCGCATTTCATTGAGCACCTGCCGTTCAAGGGCAGCGAGCAGTGGCCGACGGCGGGGGCGGTGAGCGAGGCCATCGAGGGCGTGGGCGGGATCATGAACGCCAGTACCGACCGGGAGGTGACCGTTTTCTGGTGCAAGGTGGCACGGCCCCACTTCCGAACGGCCTTCGCCGTGCTGCTGGACATGCTGATAAACCCGCTGCTGGACCCGGAGGAGGTGGAAAAGGAGCGGGAGGTCATCCAGGAGGAATTGCGGATGACCTACGACAACCCGTCCTACCGGGTGGACCTGCTCATCGACGAGGCGCTGTGGCCCGACCAGGCGATGGGCCGGGACGTCGGCGGCACGCCCGAGACGGTTGCCGCCATCGACCAAGCGACCATCCGGGAGTACATGGTGCGGCAGTACAATCCCGCCAACACCGTTATAGCGGTGGCCGGGAACATCACGCACGAGGAGGTGATGGACCTGCTGGAGGACACCACCCAGGACTGGCGGCCACAGACGCCGATGGACTGGGAGCCGGTATCGGAGACCGGGGCGGACGGACCGCTGGTAAAGATAGAGCGGCGCCGGTCTGACCAGTCCCACCTGTGCCTGGCACTGCCCGGACTGTCGCTGAACGACCCTGACCGCTATGCGCTGAGCCTTCTCAACGTAATACTTGGCGACGGGATGAGCAGCAGGCTGTTCATGGACCTGCGTGAGACGCAGGGGCTGGCGTATGACGTCAGCAGCTCCATCAACCACTTCAGGGACTGTGGGTCAATGGTGGTCTACTGCGGCGTGGAGCCACGAAAGACCAATGATGCCGTCAGGGCCGTGATGCGGCAACTGGACGGTATGCGGGTGGAGGCAGAGGAGCGAGAGCTGAACAAGGCCCGGGAATACGCCACAGGCCGACTGCTGCTGCGTATGGAAGACAGCAGGGCCGTGGCCTCGTGGATGGGATCGCAGGAGCTGCTCCAGGACCAGCTCTGCACGGTGGAGGATATCGTCGGGCGGCTGCAGGCCGTAACGCCTGCTGATATCTCCGACCTGGCCACCCGGCTCTTCCAGCAGGAGCAGTTGCGGCTGGCCGTTGTGGGACCACGGGGCGGTCAGAAAACGCTGACGGGGTTGCTGAAGCTGTAAAAGCCGCACCAAATTTACTTATAGGAGGTTGGTACGATAGTCTAGAGCCACGTCGATGTGCGAAATCAAATGTAATCTGAGGCGAGAAGATCTCGGAAACTTTCCCTACGCAACTAAAGGCAAACCAGCTTCCATTTCCATTATATCCCTAGTGAAATCAAAACTGAGTTGGATTGGCAAGCCTGTATTTTGATTTTCATTATAGCTGTCGGCATCCGCCTTTAGTTGCCTACAATCTCCCACAATCTGTTGTCTGCGCTGCTGTAGCGCGATCTGCATGTGTTCAGAGGAGGCAGTACGTATATCGGCCCAAAGCACTGTCTGCTCTCCTCCCTTAAACATTTTGGCAGCGTGCTTTGATCTAACAATTCGTCCTTGGGGATCAGTAATGCACTCCGCACGCATCGCCCTTGCTATGTGTTGTGCGCATTGTCCGACTAAGGCAGAAGGTTGCGGCCGCCACTTGCCTTCATGGACGGCCCATGCTGCTATCTGGCGCGAAGACGCTGGCCACGGTTGTCCTGAATTCCTGTAATCACTTACCAAGCCCTGCAACTGTTCGGTGTATGTCTTGGGCATGTCACCATTCCCCGCGCTGTCTAAGGATACGCTGGCAAAGTGCTGCCAAATCCATCCGTCAATGTCGACGAAGTGACATCTCCCCTGACCTTGACGAGCAATTCCCGATTTCTTGCATAGCTAATTTCTTTGCGATGTTGGAGTTGACCAAGCACAATCCCCGGGTGCACATTCATTAGACTCGCAAACCCTATTAATCCTGTTTTGGGGTAAATTGGGCTCACTCTCATAATGTAGTCCTCGAGATCATCTTGAGGGACCAGATTACTCACTGCAAACTCGCCTGCCTTTTCCTCTGATAGGGGCTTGCACATAGTATCATCAGAATCTGAAAAAATGTCCTTGTCGATCGAAAGGCCATCTTCGTTCTTTATATGCCCAAGTTCGTGCATAACTGTGTGCCAAAAGTAGTCTATCCGGTCGTACCTCATGGACAGAGCTATCACCGGAGAGTTATCATCCAGCCAAAAACAAGCGCCATCAATTTTGGTGCGCGGCAGCGCCTCTATAACTAGGAAACGAATTCCACCCTCCGAAAGAACCTTCGACACGTATTGTGCCTTTGCGGGTTCTCCGCGAAGCAACTTGAGCTGCGCAACAACTTGATCAAATCGGTCGAAAGAAAACCTCTCCGCAGTGACAAGTTCAGCAAGATGTCTTGCTCGAAAAAACCAAGCTATTTGTGCTGGTGTGGCATCGGCATAAGACGTAGATTTCCTAGCAGCGTAAGCTATCAATTGAGGTTCGTCGTCCACCGTGTCTATCTGGAGGAAATCCAATATGCGCTTCTCAAGTACCGCAATGTTCTCTGATCGTTCAATCCAGCCTCGTTTTATCATGTCCTTGACGGGCACTTTGCTGTACAATTTGGATCGACGGATCAAAGTATCGTCAGGCTTTGCGGCCTTAGCCAATTGATAAACCGATTCCAGATTTAACCAGTATTCAGCACTCGTGCCAAATACCTGTCCCAAGCTAATTGCTGTCGTAGGCGTGATAGAATTCTTTCCATTGATTATGTCGCTGACAAAGCGACCAGTTTTTCCAAGGATGTCTGCCAAATCATTTTGAGTCCATTCACGATACTCTAATTCTTCCTTTATAAATTCCCCGGGCACAAATACTTCGGCAGGTATTCGCGTCTCCATCATTGTTCCTCATTCATACTCAGTGATAGTCTTCTATTCTTATGATTCTAACCACTTTCGCTAAATGTTGACCGTCCAATGTCAGAATAAGACGATATTGGTTATTAAGACGGACTGAGTGTTGGTCCTCTCTACGGCCCTTCAGCTTCTCAAAATGCAAAGACTTAATCGCATAAAGATCCCTCTCATCCTTAGCTGCGCGTATTTGGGCGACCCTCTTTCTGTAAGCCCTTACGACGCCTTGGGAGTAACCTCCGGTAAAGGATGGATCTGTCTCCAAGGTGTCGAGGCGGTCATCATTGAATTCAATTTTCATAGGCTCTCGGTGCTAGGCTACCTCGACAGTGGCATGATGTCAATTACCATTTTACCGTATTTCGGAAAATGGTCAATGGCCAACGCCTAAATGAATCTTCCGCTGGTTCAGTTGCCATGCAGGCCTTCCCAAACCAGAGCTACTACGAATAAAGAGTAGCGTCACCTGCTTGGTGGCTTCGCCCTATCGCACCTGCAGGAGTTGCCCACCCGCTACACGACTCCGGCCAACTCCTCCGCCTCAGCCGGCGGGTGCTGCGCCGCAAATGCGCGGAACTGTTCCAGCGCGGCCTTGAGGTAGGGGGCGGTATAGCTGGCAGGGTGCTCGGCCAACTCCTCGGGGGTGCCTGTGGCTATGAGTTCGCCGCCCTTGTCGCCAGCGCCAGGACCGAGGTCGATCAGCCAGTCGGCGTTCTTGATCACGTCGATGTTGTGTTCGATCAGGATCACCGTGTTGCCCGAGTCGACCAGGCGGTGCAGCACCCCAAGCAGGGCCGCGCAGTCCTCGAACGAAAGCCCAGTGGTCGGCTCGTCCAGCAGGTAGACGGTCTTGCCCGTGGCCCGCTTCGACAGCTCCGTGGCCAGCTTGACCCTCTGGGCTTCGCCGCCGGACAGCGTGGTGGCGGGCTGGCCAAGGCGGATGTAACCGAGGCCCACATCGCGCAGGGTCTCCAGCTTCGGGCGGATGCGCGGGAAGTTGACGAAAAACTCGAACGCAGTGTCGACGGTCATGTTCAGCACATCGGCGATGTGCTTGCCCCGCATGGTCACTTCCAGGGCCTCGCGGTTGTAGCGGAGGCCGTGGCAGATCTCGCAGGGAACGGTCACGTCGGGGAGGAACTGCATCTCGATCTGGTTGTAGCCCTCGCCCTGGCAGGCCTCGCACCGCCCGCCCTTGACGTTGAATGAGAACCGGCCGGGTTTGTAGCCGCGAACCCGCGACTCCGGCAGGTTGGCGAACAGCTCGCGCATGGGAGTGAACGCCCCAGTGTAGGTGGCCGGGTTGCTGCGCGGGGTGCGGCCTATGGGCGACTGATCAATCTTGACGACCTTGTCCACGCCCTCGATACCCAGCAAATCATCGTGCTTGCCGGGTAGATCCCGGCCGTTGTTGATCCTCTGGTTCAGCTTCTTGTACAGGATCTCATAGACCAGGCTGCTCTTGCCGGAGCCGGAAACGCCAGTGATACACACCAGCCGGCCCAGCGGAAACTCCACGTCGATGCCCTGCAGGTTGTTCTCGCGGGCGCCGGTTACGGTCAGGAAGAGGCCGTTGCCCTCCCGGCGTGTTTCGGGAATCGGCACCTGCTTGCGCCCGCTGAGATAC
This sequence comes from Dehalococcoidia bacterium, assembly GCA_965219395.1. Lineage (GTDB taxonomy): Bacteria > Chloroflexota > Dehalococcoidia > Lucifugimonadales > UBA3495 > VXOI01. The sequence goes on along the minus strand of CBDCNN010000002.1, from coordinate 535,116 downwards.
TGGCCGGTGATCGAGTCGGGGGCGTTCTCGATTTCCTCCACGGTGCCGACGGCCACGACCTGACCGCCATGTTCGCCGGCGCGGGGCCCGAGATCGGCAATGAAGTCGGCGGAGCGCATCATGGCCTCGTCGTGCTCCACCACCAGCACCGTGTTGCCCATATCGCGGAGGCGCGTGAGGGTATTGATGAGGCGCTGATCGTCGTGGGGATGCAGGCCGACGGTGGGTTCATCGCAGACATAGAGCACACCGGTCAGTCCGGAACCAATCTGCGTCGCGAGACGCACGCGCTGGGCCTCGCCGCCAGACAGGGTCTGGGCCGTGCGGTCCATGGTCACATAGTCCAAGCCGATGCCGACGAGGAACTTCACGCGCCCGTCAATCTCCTTCAGCACCTGGTTGGCGATGGTCTTGTCGCGGGCTGACAGGACCTGAGGTTCCGCTGCTTTTCCATTTTTGGAGGACTTTCGTCCATTCTTCGATCCGTTGCGCCTGCCGTTCCTGTGTCCGTTGGCGGCAGCGGATTCGGCACCGTTGACGTGGGCAGCGGTACCGCCATTCCGGTTGTACTCGGAGTCCGGGTCGATCTGCTCGACCCACTCGGCGGCGGCGCCGATGTTCTTGGCGCAGACGTCCATGATGCCCAGACCGCAGACCCTTACAGCCAGGGCTTCGGGCCGCAACCGCTTGCCGCCGCAGGAGCGGCAGGGGCGGGCAGACATGTAGCGTTCAATCTGGGAGCGGGCGTAGTCCGACTCGGTGGTGCGGTAACGGCGCTCGAGGTTGGGTATGACGCCCTCAAAGTTGGTGTCCCAGCTATAGGTACGGCCGCGGTGGGTGCGGTGGCTGACCGTGACCTTCTGCGAGCCGTTGCCGTAAAGGATCAGATCGACGTGCTCGGGGTCCATCTCCCGCACGGGGACCTTGGAGGAGAATCCGTTGGCCTCGGCGACGGCCTCCATCAGGCTGATGTACCAGGCACCGGAGGCGCCGACGCGCACCCAAGGAGTGATCGCGCCCTGGGACAGCGTCAGGTTCTTGTTGGGGATGACCAACTCCGGGTCAACGGCCAGCTTGTAGCCGAGGCCGGTACACTCGGAGCAGGCGCCGTGGGGGCTGTTGAAACTGAAGGTGCGGGGTTCGATCTCGGGCAGGCTGACGTTGCACTTGGCGCAGGCGAACTGCTCGGAGAATACGAGGGTCTCGCTGTCGCCACCCTCGGAGGACTCCCGCAGCACCTCGACCACACCCTCGCCCTCGCGGAGGCAGGTCTCCACAGACTCGGCCACCCGCGCCAGCTCGGTCTCGGGGCGAACGATGATGCGGTCCACCACCAGCTCGATGTAGTGCCACTTGTTCTTGTTCAGATCGAGGTTGTCGGTCTCCTCCAGCATCCGGATTTCGCCGTTTACGCGAATGCGGACAAAGCCGGCCCTCCGGGCGGCCTCGAACACGTCCTTATGCTCGCCCTTCTTGCGCCGAATCTTGGGCGCCAGGAGCGTGATGCGGCTACCCTCCTCGAGGGTCATGATGGCGTCAACGATCTGGGACACGGTCTGGCGAGACACCGGGCTGCCGCACTTGGGGCAGTGGGGGATGCCGACGCGGGCGAACAGCAGGCGCAGGTAGTCATAGATCTCGGTGACGGTGCCGACGGTGGAACGTGGGTTGTGGGAAACGCCCTTCTGGTCGATGGATATGGCCGGGGAAAGGCCCTCGATGTAATCCACGTCGGGCTTGTCCATGCGGCCCAGGAACTGGCGGGCGTACGCGGAGAGCGACTCCACGTAGCGGCGCTGCCCTTCGGCGTAGATGGTGTCGAAGGCCAGCGAGCTCTTGCCGGAGCCGGAAACACCGGTGATGACCACCAGCTTATCGCGGGGCACGGTGATCTCGATGTTCTTGAGATTATGTTCCCGTGCGCCCTTGACGTGTATGAAATCCTGCGGCATTCGCGGGTGTTCCTCCCTCCCTGTCGTCGAACATAATTTTAGCACCGTCGGCTGACGTTCGCCCGTGGAGGGACACTATTGGAGCGGGGCAATTGGGGGCTGACCCGATTTGGGAGAGGCTTCGCAGTTACATAGCCCTTGGACGAACGTATTGACGACCGAGTATGGGGTGCCGCGCTGATGCCAGGGATGGCCCGATGGGCATTATTGTCCCCAAATTTCCCATTCCAGGCCCTGAAAGTCCCATTTTGTCCTATTTTCCAGAGCTGTCAGATAAGAATCAGGCCCCCGGGGGCGGAAAATTCGATGTCCCGCACAAAATCGTCCCATTTTGTTTCATCCAGTTTCCAATGGGGCTGATCGTTCGGGGCCGGTGAGCCTTTACTTCCCGCCATTTCCGGTCAGGGTCGAGGATCGGAGCAAATGTTCTTAACGGCACCATTACGGTTGATAGTACTGCGTGAGCGAGTCGAACTGGCAAGGGAAAGGCGTCACCATGTCATGGGCCTTTTCAAAGTCCGGCCGTCATTCCCGCGCAGGCGGGAATCCAGCGCCCCCGCTACCAATACCTCTGGACTCCCGCTTTCGCGGGAGTGACGATTTCTCCTCACCAACAACGCTCGATGACACTTTGAAAAGGCCCTGGTCACTTGTTCAGGGTCATTCGATTATCTGCGCGATACCGACTCTTCCGTTCGCCCCGGGCTTGTCGAAGGTCGGTCCGTCGGTGGTTCGACAAGCTCACCTTGAACGGACTGGAAAGGAACGGACTGGAAAGGAACGGACTGGAAAGGTCGCCATCGAAAACCGAAAGGCTCTGATCACTTGCTGCAAAGTTCCGGATTAAGAAATTATCTCAAGGCTGCTCTGTTCGCTTACCGAGGGACGGCGAACGGGCTGGTTCTTTGGATTCCCGCCCTCTATCGGGTCGAGGCCAAGCTTTCGCGGGAATAACCGGTACAGGAACGCCTCCTTCCGCGGGGCACGCAATAGTGCGGCAGGGAAACGCTTAAGCCGGAACGCTGCCGGGTTACCGGAGCAAGCAAACGTGATGTTCCTGCAGGCCGCACGCTTTTTGCTGCCCTGACAGAGTGGGCCATGATGCCGTATTTTTTCTATTGAAACAGAGGCTTCCGGGGATTAACCTGTGTTTTACATATTGCAAATGTACCAGTGGTGGCGGCGCGCTAACGCAGGGGCCCCAGGTTGCCTCTCAGCGAGCCGGGGGCGCATTTTTTGACGGGCGGATTGGTATATGGCGCGGGAATTGTTTGGGAAGGGAAAGATACTGATCGGCGTGGTCCACCTGCTTCCTCTACCCGGATCACCCAGATGGAACGGCAACCTCAAATCGGTAATGAACCGGGCCAAGGTGGAGGCGGGGATCCTCCAAGACGGCGGAGCCCAAGGCGTAATTGTAGAGAACTTCGGAGATGCCCCCTTTCGCACCGGCCGGGTCGAGCCGGAGACGGTGGCGGCCATGACGCTGGCCGTGGAGCATGTGCGAGCGACGGTGTCGATCCCCGTCGGCATCAACATGCTGCGCAACGACGCGATCTCGGCCTTGGCAGTGGCGGTGGCGACGGGCTGCGAGTTCATCCGGGTCAATGTGCACTACGGCGTGATGGCGACGGACGAGGGCATCGTCGAGGGCGAGGCCTACGAGACAACGCGCCGCCGCCGGTCGCTGAACTCGGACGTGCAGATCCTGGCCGACGTGCTGGTAAAACACGCCGAGCCCATGGGCCAGAGCGACATCGGCCTGGTGGCCCAGGAGACGACGCGGCGAGCGCTGGCCGACGGGCTGATCGTATCGGGGCCGGCGACGGGGCAGCCCACCAACAGCTTCGACGTGTCGGTGGTGCGCCGGGCGGTGCCGGAGGGCTTCGTGCTGGTGGGCAGCGGCATCAACGAGAACAACGTCTATCGCATCCTGGAACACGCCGACGGAGCCATCGTGGGCACCAGCCTCAAGACCGATGGGATAGTCACGAAACCGATCGACCCGGACCGGGTGACCCGGCTGGCCGGGATACTGGAATCGATGGGTTAAGCCCGCCACTGGAGTAAAAGAACAGGCCCACTTCTGCTAGAGAGGGGGCCCTGAAACTATCTCAAAAGGTATCTGGTAACGTCGTACAGGCCTGGTATTCGCTTGATCCTCTGGATTCCCGCCTGCGCGGGAATGACGGCATGGTGAAAGATTAAAGACGCCCTCTCGATGATTGAGAGGGCGTTTCAGGTATTAGGGGGCGGTGGCCTGTTGAGATAACCACGTAGTCGTTTTCCCGGGGTCAGAGGGGGCTAGGCGAGTTCGCGGCCCACCTGGGTGAACGCATTGTCCATTCCGGAGACGATCTCGTCGATCTCGCCGGAGGTAACACACAGGGGCGGGGCGACGTTCATGTTGTCGCTTCCGCGGAGGTGGAGGCCGTTGGCCTTGAAAGCGGATGTCAGGCGGCTGGACAGTTCGGCGTCGGCGGGATAGGTCTCCTTGGTCTGGCGGTCCTTCACCAGCTCGAGGCCGCACATCAGGCCGAGGCCGCGGACATCGCCGATCATCGGGTGCTTTCCCTGCAGCTCCTTCAGGCCGTCGAGGAGATAGGCTCCCTGGCGGGCCGAGTTCCCCACCATGTCCTCGTCCTCCATAATCTGGATGTTGCGCAGGGCCGCCGCCGCCGCGACGGGATGGCCGCCGAAGGTGATGACGTGGCGGAAGCTGACCCGCTGGCTGCCCACAAAGGCGTCTGCGATTTCCTTGCGGGTGATGCAACCGCCCATGGGGATGTAGCCGCTGGTGATGCCCTTGGCCACGGTCATCATGTCGGGGGTGACGCCCCAGTGCTCGCAGGCGAACATCTTGCCGGTGCGCCCAAACCCGGTGATGACCTCGTCGGCTATGAGCAGTACGCCATACTTGTCGCAGAGCTCGCGCAGCAGCGGCCAGTAGTTGTCGGGCGGGACCACCGCACCCATGGGGCTGGATACTGGCTCGGCAAACACGGCGGCGACGGTCTCCGGGCCCTGGAACTTGATGGTGTCCTCGATGGCCTTGACGTTGCGCTCGCCGCATTCTTCGGGGGTCTGGCTGTTGAACTCGCAGCGGTAGAAGTTGGGCTGAGGCGCGTGGAAGGTGCCGGGCATCAGCGGTTCGTAGTCGGCGCGGGGGTAGAGGTGGTTGCCGCCAAGGGCCATGGCTCCGGCCGTAGCTCCGTGGTAGGAGTCTTTGCGGCTGATGAACTTGATGCGGCCGGGTTCGCCCACACGCTTGAAATAGGCGCGAGACAGCTTGATGGCGGTCTCTATAGACTCGGAACCGCCGCTGGTGAAAAACGAGCGAGACAGGTCGCCGGGGGTGATTTCCGCCACCTTTTCGGCCAAGCGGATGGTCGGCTCGGTGGTGGTCCCCATGGGCATGTAGGTCAGCTTGAGCATCTGCTCGTAGGCGGCGTCGGCGATTTCCTTGCGGCCGTAGCCGACGTTCTTCAGCCACAGGCCGGACATTGCGTCTATGGAGGTGTTGCCCTCGGAGTCGGTGACCCGCACCCCCTCGCCGGAAACGTATACGGTGGGCTCGCCCTTTTCCGCCATGTCGCTGGGTTCCCGCAGGTAAACCCAGAGATGCTCTAGGGCGGAATCCTGGAGTTCCTTGAGGGTGGTGGCGCTGGTCATGCTGCCTCCCGTTGGTGGTTGATTTAAGCTCGCGTTACCAATTAATTTTACCCTTTGCAGACTGAAAACAAAAATGCCCTCCCCTTTAGTTGGCGGGGAGGGCTGGCCGCCGAGACAGGGCTGGCCGGTGGCCCGGCGGCACAAAAGCGCGGCCAGTGGACGTCCAGCAGTGGTTAGCCGAGGGGCTGGAAGATGCTGAAGGCAGCGCCCTGGGGATCGCCGAGAGCGGCGAAGCGTCCGATGGCGGGCTGGCCCTCGAAAGGTACGATGTCAGTGCCTGGGACATAGACCGTCGCGCCGAGAGACTGGGCCCTGGCCACCATCTCGTCCACGTTCTCGACGCCGAAGTAGACGGCCCAGTGGGGCGGGAATACACCCATTTCCGGCGTCATCTGCATCACTCCGGCAACCTCGGTGCCACCGGCGTTCAGCATGGCGTATTGGCTGGACTCCATAAAGGGGCCGCGCTCCACGCCCAGGGTGGCAACGTAAAAGTCCAGGGCTGCGTTCTGATCAGTGGTCAGCAGCTCGTGCCAGCACGTCGCGCCGGCCTCGCCCTTGATGCCAGCCCCGATGTGCATCTTGGGCTGCCAGATGGCGAAAAAGGCGTCCTGCGGGTCTTGGCACATTGCCATGCGACCTGCTTCGAATACGTCGTGGGGCCCGAACACCACGTTGCCGCCGTTCCGGGTGATGGTGGCCATGGTGTTGTCGACGTTCTCGACGGTGAAGTAGATGTTCCAGTGGGGCGGAACGTTCTGGCTGCGCTCCTCCTCTCCCTGCTGGTAGATGGAGCATGCATATTGATCCTGCACCTTCTGCATGTGGTAATACCAGTTGGGCCCCATTTCGTTGGCCTCGTCCTCCCAGCCAAACAATGCGCTGTAAAAGGACAGGGCTCCCGCTTCGTCGGTGGTGGACAGTTCCGACCAGGATGGAGTTCCGGGTGCATGTGAGGTTACTACGGGCATAAGGCTATCCAGCTCCTTGTTTCATTTTCAGTTAGTTCCGATTTATCGGTCGCGCCGCAACACCCCAGTCTATGGCTTCAGCTATGCCTGAACAATGGCTTGCTGTCACCCAAACAGGGCTATCGCATTTGGAGGAGCAACCCTTGCTCACTGGCTGAGTGAACCGTCATTCCCGCGCAGGCGGGAATCCAGTGGACGGAAGTCGGGAGAAATCGCGTTAATCACACGCCTGATAGGCCCTTCCAACTCGATGGAGAATGCACTCCGAATGACCTGGATTCCCGCCTGCGCGGGAATGACGAGCTAGAAAAATCAAATGCGATTGCCCTGGTCACCCAAACCTGCCACTTTGAAAGGAATATAGACGAACCTGTTGCATTATATTCATATATGTGGTAAATGTACATATATGGAAAAATTCAGCGTGCCGGGTGGCGCAAGGCTGCCCAAGAATTTCATGACCCCGTGGGTTCTCTTGGTCCTGAAGCAGTGGAACCTGCATGGCTACCTGATACTGCAGCAACTCAACCAGATGGGCTTCCCCGACGTGGACCACGCAACACTCTACCGCGAACTGCGACGGCTGGAAAAGGAAGGATTCGTGGCGTCGGAGTGGGAAACGGGCGGCAGCGGCCCAGCCCGCCGAGTGTACTGTATCACCGCGACCGGCGAGGAGATGCTCCGCGGCTGGACAGACGTGGTGTCGGGATATCAGCGGATGATCAGCGGCTTCTTTGATCTCTACGCGCAGGTATTCGGCTTTGCGCCTCCCCAAACATCAACAGAGGAGAATAACGACCCAGCCACAGGTGATTATTCGGACGAATCCGAAAATGGCGGCTCGCCCTCAAACTAACCACACAGCGGAGGCAGGAGGACTGCCTCCGCTAACTTTTCGTCCAGGCTTTTAGTCCCGGCTTTTAGTCCCGGATAGAATTTCAACGGCACAGGAGAAACATACAATGGCAGACAAGAATACCCCAAAGGTCGAGGAACTGGTGGAGGCGTACAAAGAGGCAGTCTCCAGCGGCATCGCAGCGATAGACGCAGGAATGGCGCAGACCACGGCTGCGGTCAAGCACGCGACGGACTCGATGGAGACGGAAAGAACCGAATATGGCAAGGTGTGGGAACGGGCGTCCAGCATGGCGCGAAAGCGCAACGAAAATATCACCGCAATGTTCCCCAAGGCTTTCGATGGAATGGGCGCTGCCCAAACAGCGGCCAGCATGCCGACAATCAGTGCCGAGGCCAAAGAGTCGGTCAACAAGATTATTGAGAGCGAGATGGCGTTCTACCAGGCGTGGACCAAGACCTGGATGGACTATCTTTCGGGTATGGAAATACGGCGCAGCGCCGCGGCCCTGGAAGTGCTGGAAAGCAATGCCAAGGCAATCGCCTCAAGCCAGGCGGCCTTGAAGAATACGGTAAAGTTTGGAGAGACGATCATCGACTGGTCACTGGAATCCGTCAACGCAACCAAAAGCTAGGAGTGCCCTGTGGTCACATCGTCAGAATTCGCCTCCAAGTTTCGAGATGAAACGCAGAAAAACCTGGAACGGATGCAGGCATTGGTGGACTCCTTCGTGGTCAACCCCGCGGATCCTCCGATGGCCCTCACTCACCGCGAGGTCATCTGGAAGCGGGGCAAGGCCCGCCTGTTTCGCTACCACTCGACAGAGACTCCCATCGCCCATGCCACTCCGTACCTTACAACACGGGCAACGCATTCTGGGCGCCTTTTTTCAACGCTGCGCCCGGAGGAATGGCGCCCGTAGGAATGGCGCCCGGCTTCGGCACGACGGCCAGCCCCAACCCTTTCGGTCAGTTCACTCCGCCGTTTACCAATGACCTGCAGCAGATGTGGCAGCAATTCTTCAATGGGTGGGCGGAGCAGGCGCAAAAAGCCATGGCAGCCGGTACTCCCGGCCCCGACGCTCTTATCAACGCCCAGAAGCAATGGTCGGAGCAGCTGGAGGCCATGGCCAGGATGTTCGCCGAGACAATGGGCACCGAGGCCTTCGCAAGCATCATGGGCCGGTACATGAAACAGACCCTGGTCTGGCAACAGCGGATGTCCAATTCCTCCGAGCCTCAAATGGACTCAATGCTCAGGGCCTTCCATCTGCCGTCCCGTGGCCAGATCGACCGGATGTTTGAGCGAGTGATCGGCCTCGAAGACCGCATAGACGACCCGGAGGATGAGAACCGCAGGTTGCGGACCCAGATAGAGGCCTCGATGCGAACCACCGCATCGCGGGCCGGGAACCGCTCACAGGAAACGCCCTCGTCCTCCGAGTAACCGGACCACATCAACCACAGGGCCACTGAGGGGCCGCCGGGCCGTAGCTTGGCGGCCTCTTACCTGTCATTCCGGCGAAAGCAGGAATCCGGGAAATCCCTGGCAATGACGGTCAGTGCCGGATACTGTTTCCACTGCACGGAAAACCCTGCCGGACCCGTACGACCGAAACACCCTGCGTTCTAGCAGGACGATTGCAAAGTCCGTGTGGTCCCCTGTCATTCTGAGCGCAGCGAGGAATCTCACCCACGCCGGAAAGACCTTTCGTTCCTCCCCATGTGACAACAAGAGAGGCTTTGCAATGATCCTTTGAGTTCTGACACACACGCCTGGCAAGCTTTGTTGTCCTTCAATACAATAAAACATATGTTCCCGACGAGTCATGGCTTGGCCTTGAGGACCCATCATCCGGAGGATTCTGCAAGTGCCGCCATAAAAGACTTGGCGCAAAAGACCGGAATTGAACGGAAGTGGGCGGGAAAGCATGTATTTCCATCGTGGCCTGCGCAGTGGAATCATCTTGCCCTCTGGCGTGTTGTGCCGCGGGGGATCGCTAATTGAGACTAGTTTCCTGGGAAATTGGACGCAATTGGACAGAATTGGACATATGTGATCCGGTATACGCTCCGATAACAGCTCCTATTGAGACACCCCTCCCCGGTCTGATCGGCGCGTGCCATGCCCTCAGACTGGTCCCGAACCTGGACACACGGTTTAGGAATCCGGCCCCCTGGGGCGACGTCGGCCGGTAGCCTGGTCCTCAAGCAGATCGATAATCCGGCCACCCGGAACCGGATGATGTCAGAGCCTCCACCGCAGTTGTTTCACGCGGCAACCGGTAGTAATCTTGCGCGAAACGGTATCCGCAGCCGATAGAGTGAGGAGGCGTCCCATGGCCGTCCCGGAGCAGCGACAGCGCTTATCAAACCCGGGCGCCAGCCGGATACGGGCAACGGAGCGGCGCGAACTGGAGCAGGAATTGCGACGGCGGGTGTCGGGCGAGGTGCGCTTCGACCCGTTCTCGCGGGTGCTGTACAGCACCGACGCCAGCATCTACCAGATGGAGCCGGTGGGCGTGGTGATCCCCCGCACCGCAGCCGACGTGCAGGCGACCATCGAGGTGGCGCGCGAGAACGGCGTGCCGGTGTTGCCGCGGGCCGGCGGCACCAGCCTCGCCGGCCAGACGGTCAACCACGCCATCGTGATGGACTTCAGCAAGTACCTGAACCAGGTTGTGGAGGTCAACCGGGAGGAAAGCTGGGCGAGGGTGCAGCCGGGCATAGTCCTGGACCAGCTGAACCGGGATCTGCTGCCCCACGGCCTGATGTACGCCCCGGATCCGACCACCTCGAACCGCGCCTGCGTCGGCGGCGGCATCGGCAACAACACCTGCGGCGCCCATTCGGTGATCTACGGCAAGTCCCTGGACCACATCATGGAGTTGGACGTCATCCTGTCCGACGCCAGCACCACCCATTTCCGCCCCCTGGGCAGCGCCGAGCTCGAGGCAAAGCTGAGCGGCGCCGGCCTGGAGTCGGAGATTTACCGGGGAGTGCGGCGGCTGGCGCAGGACAACGATGCGGAAATCCGTGCCCGCTACCCCAATATCATGCGGCGGGTCAGCGGCTACAACCTCGACGAGTTTCTGACCGAATCCATCGGCCCCTACGCCGGGTCGGCCACTCGCGGGCCTGCGGGGCGCCCGCGCGGACACGACGGCTTCAACCTGACCCGCATGGTGGTCGGCTCGGAGGGCACTCTGTGCGTCGCCACCGAGGCCAAGGTGAACCTCGTGCCGCGTCCCACCATGACCGCGCTGTCAGTGGCCCATTTCCACGACATCTTTCAAGCCAGTGAGGCGGTTAAGGAGATTCTCAACCACGGCCCGTCTTCCATCGAGATCATGGACAAAAACGTGCTGGACCGCTCGCGGCAGTCGCTGGGGCTGGGCAACGCCATGTCGATCATCGAGGGCGACCCCGGAGCGATCCTGGCCATCGAGTTCTACGGCGAGTCTGAGGACGAGCTGAACTCCAAGATGGAAGGGCTCAAGAGCGACCTGGAGCGGCGGCGCATGGGCTACGCCTGCGTCAACCTGCTGGACCGGGCCGCCCAGGCCAACATCTGGGCCGTCCGCAAGAACGGCCTCGGCCTGCTGATGAGCATGCACGGTGACGCCAAGCCCCTGCCCTTCGTGGAGGACACCGCCGTCGACCCGGAGACCATGGGGGATTTCGTGCGGCGCTTCGACGAAATCGTCCGCAACCACGGCACCGAGGCCGCCTACTACGGCCACGCCAGCGTCGGCTGCCTGCACATCCGTCCGGTCGTCAGCCTGAAGAACCAGGAAGGCGTGAACCGGATGTATGCCATCGCCGACGAGATCAGCGATCTCACCAAGGAGTTCGGCGGCGTTCTCAGCGGTGAACACGGCGACGGCATCGTGCGCGGCGTTTGGACCGAGAAGATGTTCGGCTCCGAAGTCTACCAGCTTTTCCGCGAATTGAAGTCGACCTGGGACCCCGACGGCATCATGAACCCCGGCAAGATCATCGACTGCCCGCCCATGACCGAGAATCTGCGCTACGGGCCCAGCTACCAGGCGGATTCGCTATCCAGCAGCCTCGACTTTTCCATCGACACCAACTTCGCCGGTGCAGTCGAGATGTGCAACGGCATGGGGGCCTGCCGCAAGCTGGAGGGCACCATGTGCCCGTCGTTCATGGCGACCCGGGAGGAGGAGCACTCGACGCGAGGCCGGGCCAACCTGCTGCGGGCGGCCATGTCGGGCAAGCTGCCCGAGGGCACCATCACCAGCCAGCGGCTCCACGACGCACTGGACCTGTGCTTGGAATGCAAGGGATGCCGCGCCGAGTGCGAATCCGGCGTGGACATGGCCAAGCTGAAGTACGAATTTCTCGACAACTACTACAAGACCAACGGCCTTCCTCGACGCAACAGGATTTTCGGCAACATCGCGAAACTGAGCAAATGGGGCAGCCGGTTCGCCCCGTTCTCCAACTGGGCGGCGTCCAGCCCGATAGGCAGGCTGTTCTCCAGTTCCCTGCTGGGAATTCACCCGAACCGGCGCGCTCCGTCTTTCGCGCGGCAGTCATTCCCGCAGTGGTTCCGGTCCCGCTCCCAACAGCGTCCCGCCACCGCCGGAACGGTGGTGCTGCTCAACGACACCTACATGAACTACAACTACCCGGAGATCGGCCAAGCGGCTGTGAAGCTGCTGGAGGCGGCCGGATTCAAAGTGGAACTGGCCGACGCTCCATGCTGTGGGAGGCCCATGATCTCCAAGGGCATGATGGACGCCGCCAAGGCCAATGCGCAGCACAACGTGAGCCTGCTCCATGCCTACGCGGGCAACGGCGTGCCAATCATCGGCTGTGAACCGAGCTGCCTGCTGACCCTGCGCGACGAGTACCCGCAACTGGTGCCCGGCGAACAGTCGCGCACGGTGGCCAGCCAGGCATACCTGATTGATGAGTTTCTGGCCAAACTGAAGGCCGAGGGAAAACTGGACCTTGAGTTCCGGGACACGGCCAAGCAGGTTCTGTTCCACGCCCACTGCCATCAGCGCTCGCTGGCCGGCACCGCGTCGTCGCTGAACGCACTGCGCCTGGCATCCGGCTACAAGGTGGAGCTGACTAATGCGGGATGCTGTGGCATGGCGGGCTCCTTCGGCTACGAGAAAGAACACTACGACATCTCGATGGCCATCGGTGAACAGGCCCTGTTCCCGGCGGTCAACGCCAAGGGACCTGACTGGGAAGTAGCGGTGATGGGCGTGTCATGCCGTCAACAGATCGAGCACGGCACCGGCCGCAGGGCCCGCCACCTGGCCGAGGTGCTGGCCGACGCGCTGGGGTGAGGTGTCGGTCCCTCGCTGACACATTGAAAGCAGGTCAGCTTCGTTTCACACTGTACAAATGCTTGAGGTAATCCAAAGCGAAACTTTCCGACTATGGATGCTCAATCTTCGAGATAGAGAAGCTTTTGATAGAATCAGCACTCGTCTGAGAAGGGTATCGAACGGGAATTTCGGTGACGTCCGGCCAGTGGGAGAGGGTGTATCGGAGTTGCGCATCGACTATGGGCCTGGGTATAGAATCTATTTTATCCGCCGAGGAATGACCGTTATCGTGTTGCTTTGTGGGGGAGACAAGGATACGCAATCACGTGATATCGAACTGGCAAAGCGAGTTGCGTCAGATTGGAGAGTTGAAAATGGCTGAACAATTTACCAAATGGGACGTAGTGAATTATTGGGATTCCGTAAGGGACGCTGGCGGTTACTTGGAAGCGTGTTGGGAAGAGGCCCCCGATGATATTGATTTTCTACGCCTTGCCTTGAGCGATGTGGCGCGCGCTCATGGAATGGGTAAATTCGAGCTGGGCATTGGCAACAGTGATGAGGAACTGTTGAAGGCGCTGGTTGATACAGGCCATCTCAGCCACGCTACCGCGCTGGAGATTGCACGCGCCTTGGGTATGCAGTTGCGTACCACCGCTTAGCTCACTCACAAAAACCGGAAATTGGGGAGGCTTTATGAGTCATCCCCATTAAATTTTCAAGGGTCTATGTTGTGTCCGGCGGCAATTACTACCTCCTCCGGAAAGGGCGCATATGTCACAGGATACACCCCGAATACCAAAGGAAAGCGCATACACGGCTTAGCGACAAATGGCCTTGACCCGTGCGCTGCGGCACCCTGTCAGTGGCCGCCGGGTTGACCGGGGTTGTTGAAGGTGGCTACGCGATACGTTAAACCGCCGGTTCCGGCAAGCAAACCGGCGGTATACCAGCTATGAGGGGCAAACCGCCGCAGTCGACTGGCCCCGCCCCACTACACCGCAGTTATGGTGATGTGGGACATGTAGGACTCGGCGCGGGCGCCGTGCCAGTGGTTTTCGCCCTTGTTGATGTGGACAACATCGCCGATGGTGATCTCCTGCTCATCGGCCTCGTTGGCCACTATGCCCACCCCGGAGGTCACCACCAGGATCTGGTCGCTTTCGTGGGTGTGCCAGCCAGTGGTGGCGCCGCGTTCAAAATTGACCACACTGCTGTTGAAATTCTCGCTGGAACCCTCCGGGATAAGCGGCTGGCGGGTACGCCGCACTTCGCCACCGGTCCAGCCCGGCACCGGCGTGGCCGTATCGATCGGCACCGTTTCCACCTCTGCGATCCTTATGACGCGCATTTGATTCCTCCTGACTCGGTTGGATTGGCCCGATAATACACCCGTTAACGTGCATTGTGGTTAATTCTCCGTAAGCATTAACTCTGTCTATAATAGTCACTAGTACCCGGTGGTGATCCTGCAATTACTTTGCTTCAGCCCTCCGGTTTCAATAAAACCGGCTCAGTAAAAGCATTGGCCCTCTATTTATGACAATACCCGGCCGTCAGCGCCCCGAATGGGTGCAGGACCACATTGAACGCTACAGGGCGTCCGACGGCGAGGACGGCCACATCTGGCGGGGGGTGCCCACGTTGCTGCTCACCACAACGGGGCGGCAATCGGGGGAGCAGATCACCACGCCGCTGATATACGGCCGGAGCGGCAACCTCTACTTGCTGGTGGCATCCCGGGGCGGGGCTGCCCTGCACCCGCACTGGTACCTGAACCTGCGAGCCAACCCCGTTGTAGAACTGCAGGTGGCAGCCGACAAGTTTACGGCGACGGCAAGGACGGCAACACCGGAGGAGAAAGGGGACCTGTGGCCGGTAATGACGGCCATCTGGCCCAAATATGAGGAATACCAGCGATCCACGGAAAGGGACATTCCGCTGGTGATATTGGAACGCGATTAGTCCGACACTAGAGTCAATCAGACAGGTGCGACGTGGGAGGACGGTGATGATAGGCAATGGTCTGGCATACCTGAGTGTAGTGGTGCGGGACGTGGCGGCGGTGGCGGAGATGCTGTCCCGTGACTTCAAGCTGGAGGCGTCCATGTTGACCGTCGGGTCCAGCGGGACGCGCGCGCCCGTCTTCCCGATCGGCGAAACGGCGGTGGCGCTGTTCGAGGTGGGGGACCCATTCGTCGGTGGCGCCGAGCGCACCGGGGTGCATCACTTGGCAGTTGAGGTTTTCGGCCCCGTGAGCACCAGCCTGGACACATCGGAACTGGGTATGCCAGTACTGTCGGACGCACTGGAATGGGGGATCGGAGGCACACAGCGACTGCTCCTCGACCCCAAGTCAACGGGTGGCGTGGTCACCTACCTGTCTGAACCGCTGTCAATCCAAAGGCACGACTCTGAGGTGGTGGAGCGCATCGACCACATAGGCGTGGCCAGCGAGGACAACGACCTGGCCCAGGATATATTCAACAGACGGCTTGGCTGGACACTGGAGAGCACCCAGACCGATGCCGAGATCGCCCAGATTGTGGAGACGTTCACCTCAGACAAATATGGGGTTACCTACCGTCCCAAGGGCGCCGAGCTGGTGGGAGGCGTGAGGGTAGCGTTCATCACGATCGGCGACTGCGACCTGGAGTTCCTGCAGGATCTCACCGCGAGGAACCCGGAACAGGTGGAGCGGGGTCCCGGCAGCACGCGCCAAGACCGCAACGTCATCAGCCGCTTCATCCAGAGCCGGGGCCCGGGCCTGCACCACCTCGCCCTGAAAGTGCGGGACATCGACCAGCAACTGGGGCGCCTGGAATCAGCGGGATACACGCTGATCGACACCCAGGGCCGCCCCGGCAGCCGCCAGGCGCAAATCGGTTTCATCCATCCCGCCAGCCTGGGCGGCCTGCTAATCCATCTAGTGGACCGGGAGGAAAAGCCGTAGCCAGATACTCACTCGCTGATACCCTGATGGTATCACCCTACCAATCGCTTGAGCTTCGCCAAGAAACTATCTGAAATCGACTTTGTTCCGAGAGCATCAGCCGGGATTGCGGCTTGGCCCCCCTGGATTCCTGCTTTCGCGGGAATGACATTCGGGGGGTTTGGCTTGTTTTAAGATAGTTTCCAGGGGCTTCGGGAGTTGGTGTCGCTATGCGTTTTCTATTGAGCAGATGGCGCGGCATCGGAACGCGTTTGTATCTGGCCCTGGCGTTTGCGGTGTTGCTGACGCTGGTGTCCAGCGCCGTGGGAGTCTACTACTTCGAACGCAGCCGAGACCTGAACCACGCGGCCGAGTTTGAGTCCGTGCCAGTGCTCGAATCGTCCTGGGAGGTCACCCGCGAGGCCGAGAGGCTGCGGGGACTGGGGCTGGAACTGCTGTCCGGAACCACCGAGGTCCGGGAGGATGACGTCAGCGATTCCATTACCAGCCTGGAGAACGCCCTGGTCCAACCGAACGGAGTCCCTGCGCTGACCGAGGACACAGCAAACGTGCAGGATGCCGCCTATGGAGTCGCCAACACCATTGACGCCCTCAGGCTGAACAGGTCCGCGATGCTGGAGGCCGATGCGGCGGTGGCCGGCCTGCGGCAACGCATGGCAGCGATACCCGCCAACACCGAGACCTCCGTGGCAGGTCTGCGCCTGCTGGGGCGAGTATTCCGAGCTGGAACTGGAAATAGCTCGCCGACCTGGTGAAGTCCGCCGCACTGGTACCGCCGCCAGAGGAGCCGGAGCCGCCGCCCGAGTTGCCGCCACCCCCGTTGCCGCCGCCCCCGTTTTCCGGTTGCTGCGGGTGTTGAGGGGGAGGCTGGGGCGGAGGTGGTTGTTGTTGGATAGGTGGTGGCCGAAAGCCGCCACCACCTCCGCCGCCGCCGGAGTTGGACTGCGTCGGGGTTGGTGTGTTGGTGGGAGTTGCGGTGTTGGTGGGGGTATTCGGGGGTGGAAGTCCGGATATGGCGTCCGTGGGGTAGCTCTCCAACATCTCCCTGTTTCCGCCGTCGTCGGTAAAGGTCACCTCAACCGTGATGTCTTTGTCTTTGTCTTCATCATCGAGCCTATACGGTCTTTGGTCTGCGTCAGGGATATCAACGCCATCTCGCCGCCATTGATAATTGAACGAGACATCGTCGAGGCCATCGTCATCCATGATCATGCTGGTGTTGGCAGTGAGAGACCGGCCTACTCGGAGCGTTCCGCTAATGGTGGGGAGTCCCGTTGCAGGGTGGTTTGGCGGGGCTTCGTCGTCATCCACTGTCACGTCGATTTCGACTTTCATTCCGCTGTAGCCGGAATATGAACTTTAGGCCATATGAATGATGGTGGCCTTGTCGTCGACGTGGTCATCATCTTCATCGGCTGACACCGTAACCGTCTGCGGCTGGTCCCAGTTGCCGGAATCGAAAGTCAATTTTGTCTTATCCACCGTTACGTCATTGTCTCCCGAAACGGAGATATTGACAGTTACATCGACCGTAGGCCTGCCTTTCAGCCAAACGTCGTAGTCGGTTGACCCTCCTTTAGGCATTGTCAGCTTGTCGAGTTCGACCCTTATGCCGCAGGCAATATCGTTCACTCGTATGGTTTTTGATGACGGACGGCCTACTCTGTAACCATCGAACACCGGGTTAACCTCGATTGTGATAGTGCGTCCTAGGTTAGTAGAGCAGTCAGTAACTACCGTATGACTCATATTCCGGGTTTTGTGTCCACCTCGAGATACGAACGCGATTAGCTCTTCAACCAGCACTCCCTCTTCGGAATCGTTAAATGTTTCGTATACAAAGATGCCGCCCTCTATGCAAATCTCACCTCATTCCATATAACATCGTGCCTCACCGCGAGGTTCCGGGGTTGGGCTCGGGTGCAACGGGAGATCTATTTTCACTGTAATGTTCAGCGCCTCGCCCTCATTTATAGAGCTCGGTAAATCGTCCATTAAACTCACAAACGGCCTGTCGTCCTGCTCCTCGGACTGCCCTGCAACCTCCCCACTGGTGCTGCAGCAGCAGGGAGAGGGCGGCGACGGTTAGGGCAATGAAGAGGGCGGCTAGGAAGAGGGCCTGAGTGTTTAGGCCGGTGAGTTGGCGGGGTGTCATGGTTGCCCGAGGGGTCTTTCCGTTCGACTAGGCGGGATAAGCCGGAACGGGCGCGAGCGGAATCCCTGTTTTCACGGCGGGGAGAAGCGCCGCCGGTACATCACTTGCAACGCCCACTTGGCCCCGGCGATCATCCGAGGACTGTTGCATCGACCCGTCCTCCGTCACTCGCCGGCGGCTCTCCTGATCGTGGTGGACGGCGGCGATTATATTCCCCAGTTACCATAATCGGCCAGTTCAAAAAGACCGTTCCAAGAGTACCGGTAGGGTGGACAGTAATCGACCGTGCCCTGTACCGT
Source organism: Dehalococcoidia bacterium (assembly GCA_965219395.1). Taxonomy (GTDB): domain Bacteria; phylum Chloroflexota; class Dehalococcoidia; order Lucifugimonadales; family UBA3495; genus VXOI01. The sequence goes on along the minus strand of CBDCNN010000002.1, from coordinate 516,950 downwards.
TACCGGTTCAAAAAGGGACCGGAGGTCAACAAAGACTACTCACTGACAGATTCCATTGGGCCGGGCTGCGAGCGCCGACGATTGATGCGGCGACGGATCAGGTAGGCGTAGAAGAACAGGGCGGCGATCAACACGGCCAGCAGCGGCACGATCAGCGAAAGGCGCTTGCGTGTCTCGAACGCCGCGCTTTCGAGGGCACTTCGGTCACGGGTTGCGGGACCACCGACTGATGGCTCTCCCGGCTCCTCCGGATGCACGACAGTCGGCAGAAGCGTTGGCGTTGCCGTGGGCTCCGGGGAGGGCAACAACGTCGGTGTCAACGTTGGGGTCCGGGTAGGAGATACGGATGGCGCCGGTGCGCGGGCCGCAATTGACCTGGGTTCGGGGGTGGGAGTTGCGGCGGGGGTGTGGGTCGGCGTCGCCACGGCGGTGGCGGTGGCGGTGGGAGTCTGCGTCGCCGTGGCCGTGGGGGTGGGAGTCGGCGGCAGCGTGGCGGTGGCGGTGGGCGTATGCGTCGGCAAGGGTGTCGGGGAGGGAGACGCGGTTGCAGTTGGCGTTGCCGTAGATGTGGGAGTCGGCGTATGAGTCGGAGCGGCCTTCAGGGTCGGCTCAGGGGTCGGAGTGCGGGTCGGCACAAAGGCGGGAGCGGAGGAAAACCCCGGCCCCCTGCTGTTGGGCCTTCGCTGTTGGCCTGAGTCGGAACTGCCAGAGCCGGAGCCACCGGAGCTCCCGCCACTTGAGCTGGAGCCGTTAGATCCGGACCCGCCTGATCCAGAGCCGCCGTTGCCGGAACCATTTGAACCGTCGGTGCCGGTCCCACTGTTGTCTGAGTCCTCGGTATTCGATTCGTCGCTGGTCTCTTCGGTGGGGTCGAGCTGGTGGTGGCCCGGCGAGCCCGTGTAGATGATTGTTGCTATGCCGGATGTGGCGATTACATTCCCATTCCCATCCAGGAGCTGAATCTGATAATGGTAGCTGATGCCATTTATCAGCCAGAGTTTATCGAAGTCCCCGTAGTGTTTCGGAATCGGACCTTCGTAATCGGGATCCCAGTGGCCGCTCAGCCCAGCGGGAGGGGCAGCGCCCCCAGGACTCGACCTGTCCAGTCTCTTGCCCCGCATGTGGGCCGGGTGATCGCATGTCCAGCGGACCTCTACCTCTCCCGGGACCTCTACAGCTTCGACAGCAAATCCGTCCGTGCACGTTGACGACTGAGGATTGATCCCACGTCTGACATCAGCATCCTCGGCGATTGCGAACAATGAGACGGGAGGATCCCCCTGGCCGGAGACTATTGTGCTGTCCTCAGAGCGGTCGTGCAGGCTGGCCCAGACCGGAGAGTAGAGGGCCAGGGCGGCTGACGACAGGAGAGCCGCTAAGGCAACGGTAACCGCCGCAGGCAACAACAGGCGCGCGAAAACGGGGAGATGCATTAAGGGGCTCGGGCGATATTATTGGCCAAGGGAACAATCAGAAAAGCGACCTGCCCCCAGATGCCGCCGGCGTCTCGGCTATACTCTCTTCGAATTAACCCCTGTTGGGCGGCATAGGAATATATCAGAGTGTCTCTGCCAATTCGACCGCTGCCACAAGAGGGGTGCAACATTAGCTCAGATTATTTGTGCGAATCCGCTGGAGATGCAGGCAAGCGCAGAAACGGAATCATCACTAAGCTTGTGCTCCCTTCCACTCCGCCCAAAGGCGCCACCGTGCTTGCCCACCGCCTCAAGGTTACGATGAGGAATTCGACAAGTCTGTTTGGTTCCGAAAACGCACAACCAGCATTAGCTATGTTCGGGAATTAGAGGAAGTACACAAGGACAACCAAAAGTCCACGCCAATCCAGAGCTATGTACATGGTCAATCGTCGTCTTATCGATTGGGGAACCGGTGAATGGGGAACCAGTGGAAGAACCGATACAAAGCTTAAGATCAGCACCCGTTGGGTCTGACTCAACAGAACATTCCCGTTTAGCATTTGATGTGTTGAGGCAACCGGAGGAGAAATTCCGGTGCGAAACGTCTCGCTCCAGCTCGCTCCAGTAGGAAGGGTGAGAACGGGTCGGCTGCGACTGGGGGTGAGCCTTCAAGGACAGCAACGGCTGGCACTTACGAGTACGCAAAGCCCCAAGGGGGTGGAAGGGACGGAACGACATTCGTGCGGCGGACGCTCACGTCCAGCAATATTCTTGGGGAGAATGGCAGTTGCTGGCTGATGAAAGCTGCACGCAGAGCCCTCGAGATGATGGCGCAATTTTGAGCGGCAGAAGGCCTGCCAAGTGTCTCTGCTCCCCGCATTGGCGTGGCCAACCGGGATATAAAATGGCGTAGAGAGGAAGACCGCGTTGCTTTAACGCGGCCCTGCGTGGCACAATTCCCGGCACACGCAGAATCAGGTCGCGTTGTCTGTCGCGGCGACGATCCCCGGTATTCACTCAATTGCGAATCGAACCGTACGGTATCCTTGCCCAGGTCTAGTCATTCAAACGGTTCCCGCAATGTGAAAGGACATCGCCACAGGGACATTGCATACAACGCCCTCAGGAAAGAAGACAAAACTAACCCGAATCCGGGATAGCCGGAAGGAGGCCGATATGTCCAGCGATTCTGAAAGCGCCGGGAAACTGAACTTCGACGATTGCGAAGTGCCCCAGACCAGCACCAGTGTCTATGAGGCCCTTTACCGCAGGCGCATGGTGTGGGACTTTCGCGAACAGCCGGTCCCCAGGGATGCCCTGGACCGGATGCTTGCCACAGCCGTCTGGGCGCCGAACCATCGCCTGACCGAGCCGTGGCGGTTTTTTATCCTCGAAAAAGGAAGCGCGGCGGCGGAGAAGGTTGCCGGACTGGCCCACGACTTCGCCCTCCAGCGCAGCGGGAACGAACAACGGGCCGCTGCCACCCGCGATTCGCTGCTCAAGACGCCGGTTCTGATCTACGCATACTCCACACCCGGGCGGGATGAAGAGGGAACGAAAGAGAATTACGCCTCGGTGTGTTGTGCCGCCCAAAACATGGCCCTGGCCGGAGTGGCCGAGGGCCTGGCCGTGACCTGGGAGACCGGCGGCCCAACGCGTCACCCCGACCTGGCCCAAACCCTGGGAGCCGAGGGCGACTGGACCCTCGCCACCATGCTTTCCGTCGGCTACCCGGCCGAAAACCCCCGTTCAGAACGAACTCCCGTCTCCAACTTCGTTCGCTGGCTGGATTAATCCGGCCTTTTCCCATGGCCATTACCTGTCGCCTTTCCCGATTCTCGCAGAGAGTGTCTCCGCGAGCGATTTCGGTTGCACTTCAAACCCATCCAACACGGAAAGGAGGCGTCATGCCCATCATCAGGAACAGTGACCGCAGCAGGAATGAGCAGGCAGTCAACGCAGGCCTGGAGTCCTTCAGTATCGTGGACGCTGCCCATGGCAGCGACTCGCTGAGGGTCGGTGAGGTGACCATCGCCGCCAAGTCCAGGGTGCCGCGTCACACCCATACAAACACCGAAGAGGCAATGGTCCTGTTGGAAGGCGAGTTGCAGGCGTTGGTGGGTTCGCAGCGAATCGACATCGAACCCGGCGACGTGGTGCTCGCTCCCTCCGGCACGGTGCACGGTTTCATCAACCTCTCGGATACGCCGGCCCGGTTGTTGTACGTGTTCCCGATTCACGATCCCGACCGGGTATTTTCGACCCCACCGGACGCTCTGCCATCGGGCTTCCCGTCCGAACAGGGACTTTCGGGGTTCACTTCACCCCACGACCGTCCCCTCGAAAACGAGTCCTGAACACTTGACGGCAGGAATGCTATTCGGTACTGTGAGACGAGTTGCTAAAGACTACAAAGCTGAAGGAGAGTAATGGCGGATTTCGACAAGATTATTCGTAACGGTACGATTGTCGACGGCACAGGTGGAACACCGGCATTCCGTGGCGACGTTGCCATCAAAAACGGCAAGATCGCCATGATCAGCGGCAATATCAAGGGCTCCGCAACAGAGGAACTGGACGCCACGGACTGCATAGTCGCTCCCGGAGCCATTGACCTGCACACTCACTACGATCTCCAACTCAACTGGGAACCCTATGCCACCATGTCCGGCTGGCACGGGGTAACCTCGGTGACCATCGGACAGTGCGGCTTCGGTTTCGCACCGTGCAAGCCGGAAGACCGGGACGCGGCGATGCGACTCATGACCAGGATCGAGGCAATCCCCCTGAGGACGATGGAACTGGGACTGCGCTGGGACTGGGAGACCTTCCCCCAGTGGATGGACAGCCTGGACAGCCATCCCCTCGGTATCAACGTAGGCGCTCTGGTGCCCTTCAACACCCTTCGCATGTACGTGATGGGGCTGGAGGAATCCCGCACTACGATACGAGCATCCGATGAGCAGATCCGGCAGATGGAGGAACTGCAGCGCGAGGCCATGCGCGCCGGCGCCTTCGGCTGGTCGGCGATGAAGACCCTGGCCAACCGCCCCGACGACGGGCGTTTCATTCCGAGCCAGGTGGCCTCCAACGACGAGTTCCTGGCGCTGGCAAAGGTCTTGAACGAGTTTGGCGTCGGTCACATCGGCTGGACCCGCGGCCCGGCGGAACGGCCGTTGCCGCCCGGTGAGCCGGACCTGATTGGCGGCGGGGATCCCGGCGCAGCCGTGGCCGCGATTACCGGGCAGTCCGCAATCCTGATGGACGCGGTGGAAGGCGACGCTCCGGGCAGGGGCCGCGAGGACTTCCTCATTGAGATGTGTCTGGCCTCCGGCCGTCCCATCCAGTGGGGCGCGGTGTCCTTCAACGAAAACGCCCCCGGGCGCTACAGGGAGCAATTGGCTTTCCTCGAGAGGGCCCGGCAAGAGGGCGCGCCGATGTTCGCCCAGACCACGGCCTATTCTCCCTCCCCGGTGTTCGAGCTGGCCGAATACAACGGCTTCGACGCCATGCCCAACTGGATCGACCCGTTCGTCGGCACCCCCGAAGAGCGGATCGCCAAGTTGAACATCCCGGAAAACCGGGACAAGATGCGGCAGGACGTGGGCGCTTATGCCGGTCAGGGCGGCGCTGCTGACGCGGCCTCCGAGTGGTCCAAGATGCGTGTGGTGGAAGTCCGGGAAGACCGCAACCTGCAATACGAGGGGAAGAACATCGCCGAGCTGGCCGAAATGATGGGCAAGCACCCCATGGACGCCATGCTCGACCTGGCCATCGACGAGGGGCTGCGCACCGAGTTCACTTTCGACTCGGCCCAGGGCACCGACAGGAAGGCGGTGTCAGAGATTCTGAACCATCCCTACACCCATCCCTGCGTGTCGGACGGCGGCGCCCATACCCGGTACCAGACCCTCGGCTGCTGGCCGGTGAACATGATTGCGGACCGGGTCAGGGACCAGGGCATGATGAGCCTGGAGAAAGCCCACTACAAGATGAGCAGCCTCCCGGCCTCCATTGCCGGTTTCACCGACCGCGGCATCCTCAAGGAGGGATTCGCGGCCGACATCATGGTCTACAACCTGGACGATCTGGGTCTGCAGTTCGACAGCCCGGTCTACGACACCGACTTCCCGGGCGGCGAGCGGCGCATCATCCAGAAGGCCAAGGGCATCCGGTTCACCATCGTCAACGGTGAGGTCACCTTCACCGAGGGCACCGTATGCACGGGGGCGACCCCGGGCAAGCTGCTGCGCAGCTACGACATGGTCAACCGCTAACCACAGCCTTGATCCTGGCAGTTTCGATGGGGCTCCTGATTTCAGGGGCCCCTTCCTCGTCTTCCAGCTAACGGCGGATCCGGACGGGCCAGTGCGGGCTGGTTGTTAACCGAGGCCAAGTACCTAACAGGCAAACAACCAGGCAAACAACAATGGAGGGGAAAGCCTTGGGGAGTGGCTGGGGATGGAGGATTCGAACCTCCGCTACCTGATCCAGAGTCAGGCGTCCTACCGCTAGACTAATCCCCAAAAAGAACGTCCTCCGTCCCGAAACGGAGGACTGGTACTTCTATGGTATTGAGGGCCGGGTATGGTGTCAAGCCTGATTCAGCTTGACAAGGCGGTCCGCATGGAACAAAATCGGGTTGCTTTTTGGCCTTTCCCAAACGGCGCTCACGGCAATAATCCTCCTTTGCCCCAAACGCGGGCAAAGCGCGCCAAACACCGAAAGCGAGGTATAGTGCATGACGCTGGCAGCAGTGGGCAACAAACTATCGGTACAGGTCGCCGGTACTCCGGTGGAGGTATTCTCCGGCGGGTCTGGGCCTCCCCTGCTTTTCCTCCACGGCGGTGGAGGGTTCGGAACATTCGATCCCACGAGTGGCCCCATCGCGCAACGGCGCACGGTCTACGCTCCTTCTCTCCCCGGGTTCTTCGGTACACCCCGTCCCGGCTGGATCTACAGCATCACCGACGTCGCCCACTTTGTTCTCGAACTCGCCAACGAACTGGGCCTGGACGAATATGTGCTGGCGGGACATTCCATTGGCGGCTGGATCGCGTCCGAGATGGCGGCCATGGGCGGCAGCGACCTAGAGGGCCTGATTCTCATCAACGCCGCGGGCATACGCCCCCAGAATTCGGAAATTGCCGAGGTGTTCATGGTCGGCGGGGATGTCCGGCGACAGCTGGCCTTCCATAACCCCGAGCAGGTACCAAACTATGACTACTTCACCCGCGAGCCCACCCCAGCGGAGGCAGCGATCGACCACTCCAACCGCGAGATGCTGTCGCGCCTGGGCTGGAAGCCGTACCTGCACAACCCCAGCCTGCCTCATTACCTGTCCAAGGTACAGGCCCGGACGCTGATCATCTGGGGCGCCAATGACGCCATCATCCCGCTGGAATGCGGAGAGATTTTCCGCGGGTCGATCCCCGGCTCCCAGCTATCGATCATCAACGAGTGTGGTCACAGCCCGCAGATGGAAAAACCCGACGAGTTCAACGGGTTGGTAACGGCTTTCCTTGACCGGCTGTAGCCCGTCAGTAATCTCCTTCCCCAGGTACTTGATTTCCCTCTCCGCTCAAGGAGAGGGAATTTTTATAAAATACGCCGGAACGCACCCTGACCGGAGGCACTGATGCCGGACGCATCTCTGAAGATCGAGGGCGCGCGCTACGTCATCACGATGGACGAGGAGCGGCGCATCATTCGCGACGGGGCAGTGGTGATCGAGGGCAATCGCATCACGCAGGTTGGCAAGTCCGCCGAACTTTCGGATGTGAGCGCGGACCGGGTCATCAGCGCGGAAGGGATGGTAGTGGCGCCGGGCCTGGTCAACGGACACATGCACATCAGCTACGCCCACGCCACCCGCGGCATTTTCCCGGACAGCCTGGGGTCCAACTACCTGCCCAACGTGTTCCGTCTTCAGGGCGAGATGACTGCGGATGAAGAGTACCTGACCTCGCTGCTGGGGATAACAGAACTGCTGAAATACGGCACCACAACCTTCGTCGACCCGGGAAGCACCAAGTTCCTCGACGCCGGACTGCGGGCCTACGAGCAGTCGGGGTGCCGCATCATCGTGGGGGCGCACGTTACAGATATTCCGAATCCGGTCAACCTGCCGGTCTACGAAACGGACGAGGCCATCGCTATCGTGGACCGGGTCATCCGGGAATACGACGGGGCGCTGGACGGGCGGGTGCGGGCTTGGGCGATGCCTTTCGGCCCGAACTTCATGACGCCGAGGCTGCTGCAGGAGTCCAAGCGGCTGGCGGACGAGCATGGCGTCTCGCTGACGCTGCACTTCAACAACAGCGCCTCCTACGTGGAGTCCTGCCTTCGGGACCACGGTATGCGGCCAACTCAATACCTAGAAAGCCTCGGGGTGCTGGGCGACAACGTGGTGATGTCCCACTGCCTGGGGGTGGACCAGTCAGAGGTTGAGACCTTTGCCCGTACCGGTACCAAGGTGGTGGCCGTCCCCACGGCAGCGGTCAAGTCCGGCTTCGGGATGACATCGGAGGGACTGTTGCCCGAGATGCTGGAGGCAGGAATCACCGTCGCCATCGGCACCGATGCCGGGAACAACTCCAACCTGATTGAGACCAACCGGGCCATGTACCTGATCGCGGTGCTGTACAAGGACGCCCGCCGGAGCACCACGACCATCACTGCCGAGACGGCGCTGGAGCTTGCAACCATCAGCGGCGCGAAGGCGCTGGGGCTGGGCAACGAGATTGGTTCCATCGAGACGGGCAAGAAAGCTGATCTGGCGCTCTATGACACGCGACGAGCGGAGTGGGCAACGCTCTTCAACCCGGTCAACAGCCTGGTTTACAATGCCGACGGGCGCAGCGTGCATACCGTGATCGTCGACGGGCGGGTGGTGGTGGAGAACCATGAGGCGCTGTTTGTGGACGAAGAGGCGCTGATCGCGGAGGTGCAGGCCGTGGGGGAGAGCATGCTGGAGCGCACGGGACTGTCGTTCCCACCGCCCTGGCCGATCATATAAGGAGTGATCTATGTCGCAATTGGTCCTGATCCACGGCCCCGGCGCCGGTGGATGCGCGGCATCCTATCGCTACCAGATGGAGCGCTTTCCGGGAGCATTTGCTCCCGACCTTCCTGGGCACCTGGAGGGGGAATCGTTCGATGACGTGGCGGGCTACACCCGCTGGCTCAGGGACTGGCTACACGAGCGAGGACAGACGAGTGGGCTGGTACTGGCAGGGTTCACGCTGGGGGCCTGCGTGGCGCTGGACTACGCGCTGAACTGGCCGGACGAGGTGGACGGCCTGCTCTTGATGACAGTAGCCATGCGCCCCAAAGAACGGGCGCCGGACAGTTTGGAGTTCCGGCTGAACGCCGCCAAGGGTGGGGAGGCGATGCAGAGGTGGCTGGACTCCATGGAGCACATGCTGATGTTCGTGGAGCCTGACCTCACGGCGGACCTGATGGAGTGCCACAAGCAGGTGGGGCCGATCTCGCAGCACAATGACCTGTTGACCATAGACCGGTTCGACGCCCGCGACCGAATCCACCGGCTGAAGGCGCCGTTGACGCTGGTGCGAGGGGTCGATGACCCGATTAAGCCGGACGAGTACGAGCTTGAGATCCACGAGGCCGTTCCTGGCTCGCGGTACATCAAACTGGAACGGGCCGGACACTTCCCGCATTGCGAACGGCCGGATGACGTAAACGCCGAGTTGGCCGCGCTGCTGGGGGAGTAGAGCCAAGGGGTTGGTGAGTCCTGGATCCCCTCCACCCACGGAACGACAGATGGCATACACAAGATTGCGTGCGGCGAGTACTCGACCAGCCGTCCCTGGAGGTAGATAGCGATGCCCGGTCCACTTGAAGGCGTGAGAGTGGCCGACTTTACGCAGATTATTGCCGGCCCGCTTTCCGGCCGGATACTGGCCGAGATGGGGGCCGACGTCATCAAGATCGAGCCTCTCGGTGGTGAACCGTGGCGCCTGACGCAGCGGTTCACGCCACCGGACTCGTCGAAGCCGGAGAGCCGCACGTTCATGGTCTACAACCGGGGCAAGCGCAGCCTGCCTCTTGACCTGACCCAACCGGAGGCGCAGGAGATTCTGTCCAGGCTGGTCAAGCACATTGACGTGGTGCTGGTCAACTTCCGTCCCGACGTGGCAGTAAAGCTGGGAGTGGACTACGAGAGGCTGTCGGACATCAACCCGCGGCTGGTGTACTGTGAGCTCACCGCGTACGGACGGCAGGGGCCGGACGCCCATCGTCCGGGGTATGACATGATCATCCAGGCGATGACGGGCATGATCGCCTCGGAGACCAAGACCGTCGACGACGTGCCATCGTGGGTGTGGTCCAGCCCGCTGATCGACACGGCGTCGGGGGTGGCCATGGCCGGGTCAGTGTCGGCGGCCCTGTTCGCGAGGGAGCGCACGGGCGTGGGGCAGAAGATCGAGACCACGCTGCTGGGCCAGGCGCTGAACCTGATGGGCGCCAGGTTTCTGCACGTGGAAAAGCTGGACCGGGAGACGCGGGAAAAGACACTTAAAACCATCGAGGAGCAACGCGAGGCCGGCGCATCCTACGACGAGCTGGTGGCGCTGTCGCCGGGCAGCCGACGGCGGGAACACCACGGCAACATCTACTACCGGGTGTACATGACGGCTGACGGGCCGATCGGGGTGGGCTGCCTCAGCCAGCCGCTGCGCCTGCGCCTGCTGGACACGCTGGGACTGACGGACGAGGGCCTGTCACCGGACTGGGACCCCACCAAGCCGGAATCTCAGGAGTACAGCCGCAACCTGGAGCGGCAGGCGGAAGAACTGTTCCGGGGCAAGTCCAGCGGCGAGTGGCTGCGCATCCTGGAGGAACGCAACATCCCGGCCGGACCGGTGCGGTTCATCGAGGAGATGTTCGACGATCCCCAGGTGGTCGCCAACGGCCTGGTTGACGAGTTCGTGCACTCGCAGGAGGGCGCGGTCAGGATGGTGGGCCACTACGCCACGTTCAGCGGCACGCAGCTACCCCACGCTCCGCCGTCGCCTGCGCTGGGGGAGCACACGTCGGAGATACTGGGATGGCTGGGCTACACACCGGAGCAGGTCGACCGGCTGAAAGAGGACAAGACCGTAGGCTAGGTTTCCTGTTCGGTAAAGCCTTGACCCCGAGATGGCCCGTTTGGTGAGGTTCTCGTCCCGAATGAAAGGCGGTTGAAGCGGCTCTTGCTGCAGTGAGAAATTGGAGCAGAATTGAATGACCCAGGCTATGCTGGCCCCTTATCTGGGTCCGCCCACATTACAGGATCTTTACGAAATCCTTCGTATTCCGATTCTGTTCGCGTTAATCGCAATTGCCGGAACCTGGGTGGTTTGGTATCTTACAAGCACATCATGCACCACCGATTTGGCGGCTTCTACCGGCTGTAATGCGTCGCTCACAGCACGATACATTAACGTTGAAGTCCTGAACAAGATCGTAACCCACGCTGTCATCGCTGGTGGCGGCGGAGGCCTCTGGAGCTACGCGATGATTACCAGAGAGAGGAAAGCACGGGAAGCCTTGGAAAAGCTGCTCGCCGAGGAGCGAGAGCGTGCCACCGAGGAACGGGAGCGCGCCACCGCGCCGCCGAGGAGCGAGAGCGCGCCGCCGAGGAGCGAGAGCGCGCCGCCGAGGAGCGACGGCAGCTTCTCGCCACCATCGAGAACCTGATGGAACGCCTTGCTGAACAGCAGAACGGCGGCACCGTGCAGTCTCAGCCGTAGTTCCCGCCCATCGACCTCCAACAACGGTCCCCAACTGGCCCGATCCACTCACCTTCTCGCCTTGACCGTGGGTAAGTGCGCGCCTATGATGCAGTCATCCCAGATGGGGGTGAACCTGATGGAACGGAGCGAGATTCCCTTTCTGACCGTCGCGGAACTGAGCGAGCTGATCCGTAGCGGCGAGGTATCGCCGGTGGACGTCACCGAGGCGTACCTCAATCGCGTGGAGGCCCTGAACAACGACATCCGCGCCTACCTGACCGTAACGCCCGAGCTGGCGAGGCAGGCGGCGCGGGAGGCCGCCGAGGAAATCGAGGGCGGCAACTATCGCGGCCCTCTGCACGGAGTGCCGCTGTCGGTCAAAGACCAGATATACACGGAGGGTGTGCGGACCACCATCGGCACGCCGGTCTTCGACGAGTTCGTGCCGGAATATGACGCCACAGTAATCGCCCGCCTCAAGGAGGCCGGTGCGATCCTGCTGGGCAAGCTGAACATGACGGAGTTCGCCACCACGGGGCTGTCGCACCAGTTCGACCCACCACGCAACCCGTGGGACCGTGATCGCTCCTGCGGCGGCTCCAGCAGCGGTAGCGGAGCCGCAACAGCGGCGTTCATGGCGGCAGCGACCCTGGGTGAGGACACGGGCGGCTCGGTGCGTTTCCCGGCGGCGTGGTCCGGCGTGGCCGGGATACGTCCGACCTGGGGGCTGGTAAGCCGGTACGGGGTGGCTCCGGGGGTGCGTTCCATGGACACCGTGGGCCCCTTGGCTCACACCGTCGAGGACTGCGCCATCGTGCTGCAGGTGATCGCGGGGCACGACCCCAACGACCGCCTGACCCGCCAAGAGGCGCCACCGGACTACCGGGCGGCGTTGACGGGCAACGTTGACGGGCTGCGCATAGGCGTACTTCGCGAGGCGCTATACGCCGACGCGGTGGAGCCGGCGGTGAAGCAGTCCATTCTCGATGCCGGAAACGTGCTATCCAAGATGGGCGCGGAGGTGGAAGAGGTATCGGTGCCGATAGCGGCCCACGCCGGGACAATCAGCAGCGGGATACGCGTAGAGGCGCCGACCACCTATCGCGACCTGCTATACAACCGGCCACAGGACCTCGGACACGACAACCGCGTCGGATACATGGTGAACGCGATCATGCCCGCGCCGTACTACTACAAGGCCATCCGGCTTCGAACGTTGCTGCGAGCAGAGATGCTTGAGGCGCTGGGGAAATACGACCTGCTGATTTCTCCGACCACGGGAGTACCGGCACAGTTGCGCACGCCCGACCCCACGATCACCAGCAAAGGGGAGGTCAGCCGGACGCCCTGGATGTTCACCACAGCGTCCAGCCTTGCCAACCTGCCGGCGCTGTCGGTACCGTGCGGCTTCAGCGAGGAGGGTCTGCCGTTTAGCCTGCAGATCACTGGCCGGCCGTTCGAGGAGGCGACGGTGCTCCGGGCCGGACACGCCTACGAGCAGGCGACGGAGTGGCATACGCAGCGTCCGCCGGTGTAGGGCGGGAACTTCAGAGCTGCTTTCGTTCTCATCTCGTCCTAGCCCACGAGCGGCGAACGCAACGGCTTTCCGCCAGACGGCCCGGCTCCCTCCCGTTCCGGGTTTCGCCCTGGCGTCGGCCTGGAGGGAAGAGGTCGGGATGCCCTCCTCGCGTGGGGACATCGAGCCTTGCGGCCCCCGGTCGCGGGTTGGATTCGCAGGTGCGCGGGTCTGCTGTATTCCATAGTGCGGGGAGTCGAGGGGGTCAAGGCCCAGCGTCACCAGATGGCTTGCCGGTTGAGGCGGTCGAGGGAGATTTCCAGGCTATTAGCGAATGCCCTGGATTCCTGCTTTCGCAGGAATGACGGGTCTGGCACTTCAGTCAGACGGGAGAACCGGCGGGTGCGGGGCAAAATGGTTCTGATTTACGCCTCCGCCGTCTCGGGCCGTGATTTTCCGAGGATTGACTGATGTACCGGCGGGAAACCACCGAAAATAAATGACCTAAAGCGCCGACGGCGCGGGACGCCAATTGACGCACTGGGCTGCCCGCGAATAAACTCGCCTGTGATGTCCAGAATTTGAGTTGACTGTTTTTCCGGAGATTACCGATGAATTTCGGAATGTTCACCGACTTCCACGTACGCAAGGGGGCCTCTCAGGCAGAGGCCTTCGATGAGTCATTCACCCAGATCACCGAGGCCGAGCAGATGGGATTCGACACCGTCTGGCTGGCCGAACATCACTTCAGCCCGGAGCGGGCCCTGCTGGCCTCGCCCATGGTCATAGCCAGCGCCATCGCTGCGCGGACGGAGCGCATCCGCACCGGCCTGGCGGTGCAGGTGCTGCCGCTGACCAACCCGCTGCGGGTCGCCGAGGAGGCGGCCACCGTGGACCACATCAGCAAGGGCCGCTTCGACTTCGGCATCGGGCGCAGCGGGCTGACCAAGTATTACCAGGGCTACAACGTGCCCTACTCCGAGAGCCGTTCCCGCTTCCTGGAGGCGCTGGAGATCATCATGAAGGCGTGGCGGGAGGACAGCCTCTCTCACGAGGGCGAGTATCACAGCTTCCACGACGTGACCGTGACGCCCAAGCCTTTCCAGCAGCCATACCCACCAGTGCGCGTGGCCGTGGCTGGCGAGGACACGTTCCCGCTGGTCGGCGCCATGGGGCATCCCATCTTCATCAGCGCCAACACCGGGCGGGAGGCGCTGAAAGAGCGGCTGTCGGCCTATCGCGAGAAACTGGCGGAATCGGGGGCTACAGGAACGCCCGACATAGCCATCCGGGTGCCGGTCTACTGCGCCGAGTCGAGGGAGAGGGCGCACGAGGAGCCACGGGTGAGCGCTTTGGGGGCCATCCAGTACGCGGTCACGGAACTGATCCAGACCGCCGCCAACCCGGAGACCGCCGAGCGGATGCGGCGCATCGCCGCCGCGCCCTACGAGCAGGTGCTGGAGGAGCGGGTGGTGTTCGGGACTCCGGCCGAGATCGTGGACACGATCAAGGGCTACCAGGAGGACTTCGGTGTGACCGGCGTGGTGATGGAGGTCAACTACGGCGGCCAAATTCCCGCCGATCGCGTCGTCAACTCGCTACGGCTGATGAGCGACGAGGTGATGCCGCACTTCAAGGGGTGAAATGCAGGAGCGGTTGGGCTCCTATTAGAGTGATATACCTACATGGATAGACAAGATGGACGGGATATTGCTGCACGGGAACTTTCTGAAATCATGTTATTGCTGTAACAGCGGTGCTGGAACGGGCGTAATCAATCAGCACTGACGTCTGCAGGGTTGTCGGTCTGAGCAAGCGATATGGAGGATGGAGATGGCGCTCTCAACCGAAACGGCTGAGAGAGTGGAGGAATTGTACCGGGAGCGGCTGGAGGCGCACTTTGAGGGGCGGTTCAAGTTCGATCCCATCGTGCTGGAACCGACACGGGACAGTGAGGGGAAGGACACCTTTCAAGTAACGATTGTCTACGAAGGGCACGGCGAACACCCTGAACCGAAGAAAGTAATTTCCGTAATGACGTCACTTACGTGGGATTTCGAGGCACTGGGACTTCCACCGGTGCTCATCGAGTCCTACGTCAGCAAAGAGGAATATCCTGAACTTGAGCGCCTCAGGCAGCAGATGCCCTGGGATGAGGACGAGGATTGAACTGGAGGCACCTTATTGATGCTGCCCGTATTTTGGCGGGGGCTTCAATTGCGCAGCAGAGGCAAGGCAGGCCAAGACAAGCCATGCTGAAACGGGCAATCAGCACCGCTTACTACGCAATGTTCCACGCCTTGTGCAGTAGCAACGCCAACTCCATCGCCGGACTATCGACAGACGCGCAAACTCGGGAGTCCTGGACGAGAACCTACAGGAGCCTTGATCATGGCCCTGCCAGAGACAGGATGGCACGGGATAGGGGACTGATGGAACCAACCGTGCAGCAGTTCGCAACCGCATTCGCTCTACTGCAGCAACAGAGACGATTGGCAGACTACGATCCGCACTCCAGGTATTCGCGGCGGCAAGTTATCAATCTGATAGGTGTCGCCGAAGCCGCAACTGAAGGACTAATGAGCACTGCTCCCACGATGCGGAGACCATTGGCGACGCTTGTATTGCTTCGAGAGAGGTGAGCGGCCAGACAATGAGGCCATCAACCGAGCCTAGCTCACTGGACCGCCCAGCGGCGTCATTGGGCCCACCCATTCCATGAATTGGCCGATTGTCATCTAAAGGCCATATTTCCAAATTTATCGAGGATTGTTTTGGCCGAGTCCAGTAGGGAAGCGTTCTCTCTGCTATCCCACCATTTGAACTCGCTCAGTTCTTTCTTCTGCAATGCGATTTGTCCTCTTACCAATGCCCATACGACCTTGTGGTTCTGAGTCTGACCCTCGTGGTCAAACAAGTACTCCGATTTGACGGCAGATAGACCAGTTTCTTCTCTGAGTTCTCTAATGGCGGCCTCCATGACAGATTCACCTCTTTCTATGCCGCCACCCGGCAAACTGAAACGATTGGCATCTTTTTCCCTTACCAACAAAATCTTGCCGTCCTGTTCAGCTATGACCGTGGCGCGACGGCGCTTTTTCCCATGAGAACCGGCTGAAGATACTCTTTTGGGTCGCTCCGGGTACATCATCAAAGCGTCAGGAAATTCGTAGGGGCCACGATAGCCAGCTACGATATCTGGCCAGGCTTGCGGCCTGCGAGCCATTCTTAATGGAACGTAAAAGGAATCATCCATTCCCATAGTCCCAATCTCTTTGGGATGGTGAAACACCTTTTCGCAAGAATAGCATCTCCAATGGTTGTGCTGGTGTTTCGATCGTCTGGGAAGGATGTATGCACCTCTGCAATTTGGACAAATCCACTTGTAAATTGGCATCGCAGTCCTCTTCCCTAGGGTGCCTTCGATCGCGGCTTCCCATTCTCCCCTTAGCTCACCGCGCCGCCTAGCGGGGTGGTGGGGCCCTCGCATTGCATGAACTGGCCGTAGCCGGGTTGCTGTTCGAGCTTGCCGTCGTTGAGGAGGACCTGGCCGCGGAGGAGGGTCATCCAGGGGCGTCCGGTGATCTCCCAGCCCTCGAACAGGGAGTAGCCGGCGTTGCTGAGGTGCTCTCCGGCGGTGATGACGCGGTCGACGCCGGGGTCCAGGATCAGCAGGTCGGCGTCGGCGCCGGGCTGGATCACGCCCTTGCGGGGGTAGAGGCCGAAGACGCGGGCCGGGTTCTCCGCCATGATGCGGGCCAGCCAGGTGATGGGCATGCCGCGCTTGACCACGCCCTCGCTGTACATCAGCGGGGCCAGCGTCTCGATACCCGGAGAGCCAAAGGGGACCGACGCGCCGTCGGGCGTAACGAATATGTTGTCCCAGCCGGGCTTCTTGAGTTCCTCCGGGTGGGGCGAGTGGTCGCTGGCCACGATGGAGATGTGTCCCTGCTGCAGGCCGGCCCACAGGGCGTCGCGGTCGGGGCCGTCCTCGGGTCGCAGGGGTGGGCCGATCTTGGCCAGGGGGCCGACCTTGCTCATCTGGGCGTCGGAGAGCAGCAGGTACTGGGGGCAGGTCTCGGTCCAGATGCGCTGGCCCTGCGCCTGGGCCTGCTTGATGCGCTCGAGACCGAGTAGGGTGCTGAGGTGGACGACGTAGGTGGGGCAGCGGGTGGCTCCGGCCATGGCGATGGCGCGGTTGATGGCCTCTTCCTCGGCCCAGTCGGGGCAGGCGACGGGGAAGAACTCGGGGTGGGTGTGGCCGTCGGCGATGAGCTTGTTCTCGAGGTACTCGATGATGTTGCCGCTCTCGCAGTGGAGCTGCAGCACGCCGCCCGCGCGGGCGACCATCTCCATGGCCTCGCAGATGTAGTCGTCGTCGCACATCCGGCCGGGGCGCTTCTTGTAGGTCATGAACATCTTGAAGGACTTGAACCCCATGTCCATGGCCTCGGGCAGGGAGCGCAGGATGGAGGGGCGGTTCTGCAGGATGAAATGGAAGCCGAAGTCCACGACCGCCGAGGCGTTGATCTCCTCGCGGATGCGATTGCCGGCCTGCACCAGTGTCTCATCGCCGTCGAGGGTGTAGTTGGCGAAGGGGATGAGCGTGGTCATGCCTGCGTGTGCCGCGGCCCGGGCGCCGAGGGCGTAGTCGTCGTGGCCGTCGAGGTGAACATGGGCGTCGATGAGGCCGGGGAGGACGAACTTGCCCTCGGCGTCGATGACGCGGTCGGCGGGTGGGAGCAGGTGCTCGGGGGCCACGGCCACGATCTTGTCGCCCTGGATCGCCACGGCGGCGTCAAGGACCTGGGACGACGTTACGACCTGTCCGCCGCGAACGATGGTGTCGACTCTCGCCTGTGATGCCATGGTGGACCTCCGTAGGTGTAAATCTGTGGATTAAATGGTATTTGGCAGAATCATCTAAGGGCTGCCAAGAAGTCGTCAATCGGGATTTCCAACTGATTTAGCGTAGCCCTCAACGTACCTCTCGGGACCTCTCCTCGGCCCAAGACAACCACACCTGTCAGGGTGCGGTCCTCAACATCCCGGTGAAACGCCTGGTGGCTGCCACTGGAGGACCTTCTCGTATAGCATCCCAATCGACTGAGTGCGTTTACAATCTGATCACTGGAACAAAGCGGAATACGGCTATACTGCATTGGGAGCGAGGGGAATCGTGCCCAGGTAGGTCTTGATTATTCTACCCGGAAGGACCTTCACCTCAACGCCGTTAGTATCCGGTGGTTGGCTTTCGACTCGTATTTGGCGCGCCCGCAGGGTTTGCTCCAGTTCACCCACATCAGCGAGTCCCTGAAGGTGGACATCGATGGCCTCTCCCAGGTTGTCCAGCGCTTCTATGAGTGTATCCCCACAACTGGCAGTCCCCAATTCCGGGCAATATGAAGCGAAAAGGCCGTCTTCATCCTCGGCATACCCGGTGAGGAGTATGTAACCTTTAGCCTCTTCCACCATTTGTGGTCTCCTACAAGTACATCGCCGTGGGTTTATTCTAGCACTTGCTACCGTAATTCTTGGCCCGTTAATGACTTCAGCTTCGACCCTTCGTTGAAATTCCCTGGCGGCTAATCTACACTCGCCTCACATTGCCATCAGGAGGGCGCGCCCTTATGGAAATCGAGGACAAGATTGCGGTGGTGACCGGCGCGGGGCGCGGCATGGGCCGGTCCATCTCGCTGCAGCTGGCCGACGCCGGGGCCCACGTGGCCGTGGCCGACATCAACGCCGAGAACGTCGAGGAGACCAGCGTGGCGGTCAAGGCGATGGGCCGGGAGTGCCTGCCCATCCACGCCGACATGGGCAATCTCGGCGACATCGACCGGATGATCAGCCAGGCCAAGGACGCCTTTGGCCGCATCGACATTATCGTCAACAACGCGGGCGTCACCCGCCACATCTACATCATGGACGTGGAGGAGGGGGATTGGGACCGCATCCACCGCGTGAACGCCAAGGGCGTGTTCTTCGGCATGCAGCGGGCAGCGCGGGAGATGATTGAGCAGGGCGAGGGAGGACGAATCATCAACATCGCCTCCATCGCGGGCAAGGGATACTCCGGCACTTCCAACGCTGCGTATGCGGCCAGCAAGGGGGCGGTGCTGGCCATGACCATGGTGGCCGCCCACCAACTGGGGGAGCACAACATCAACGTCAACGCCATCTGTCCCGGCTCCACGCTGACCGAGATGGCCGCCGAGACCATGCAGGGCCGGGCCGAGAGCTCCGGAATGAGCATCGCCGAACTGGAGCAGGCGCGCGACGCGCGTATTCCCATCGGACGTCCCAACACACCGGAAGACATCGCAGCAATGGCGCGATTCCTGTCCGGACCGGGCGCCCGCAACATTACCGGCCAGGCCTTCAACGTAGACGGCGGGCTGGTGATGCACTAGGCCCGGTTGACCACACAGGCTACAATCAAGGTATGGAACTAAAAGTACGGCTATTTGCTCTCTACCGGGAACGTGCCGGGGTGCGGGATTTTGCGCTGGAGCTGCCCACAGGCGCAACGGTGTCCGACCTGACGGATGCGGTGCGGGTGCGATACCCGCGGCTGGCACCGCCGGATGTGAAGATCGTGGTGGCCGTCAATGCTGATTACGCGGAACCCGATGAGGTGCTGAGCCCGGAGACGATGTCTGCCTGATACCGCCGGTGAGCGGCGGATAGCCTGGACCGATCGCGAGGGAATGATGATCGAACTGACCTCCCAGACTCTTGATCCCGACAAGTTCACTTCGGCCGTGCGAAGCGGCACCAACGGTGCCGTGGTGACCTTCCTGGGCACGACCCGCGACAACTTCGAGGGCAAGGGCGTGCTGACGCTGGAGTACGAGTCCTTCGACGAGATGGCGGTCAAGAAACTGGAAGAGGTGCGGCAGGAGCTGATGGCGGAGTTCGGTCTGGACGACGTCGCCATCGGGCACCGAACCGGGACAGTGGCCATCGGCGAGATCAGCCTGGTGGTGGCAGTGGGATCGCCCCATCGCAAGGAGGGGTTCTATGCCTGCCACAAAGCAGTCGACCGGATCAAAGAGGTCGTCCCCATCTGGAAAAAGGAAGTGTACGAGGACGGCTCTCGCTGGGTGGCTTGCGAGGACCACGAGTTCACCCACGAGCATGAGGGGGCGTTGGAGAGAATCTGATGGCCATTAAAACCCACTCTCCTAAACAAAGCGACGACACCAATATCCGCAAAGAGCGCAACCCAGGGGCAGCCCGGACCGGTCAAAGGGTGCTGATGTCCAGAGAGTACTACGACACGAAACATCCCTGGTTCGGAAGCCAGATACACTACACCATTGATGTATTCCGCCAACTGATCAGAGACGCCAGAGCCAGGAAGCAGCATCCGTCGCAAGATGGTGGCTGATAGTGAGGATAATTACACCGCCATCAAATTGGCAGTGCGTATATTCATCAGCCTGACCATGTTGGGGTTCGGTATTTACGTCCTGGCCACTACCGATTGGCAACACAATCCTGAGTTCGCAGCTGCGGCCACTGGATGGATAGGGTTGGTAATTGGCTATTGGCTGCGCTGACACAGATTAATCTTTCACCCTTCAAACGGCCTGTCCATCTCGTCGGCGGGCTGGGTGAGGGCGGAGCGGATGGCTTGGCCGATATGGTTTCGGCGGGGATGAGTTGCATTCCCCGCGGGGCTTCAATTTCCCGGAGGGAGGCCTGAGGGAGGATGCAGCGGGTCAGACCGAGGCGGGCGGCCTCGTTTACGCGGCGCTGGGCTTGGGGGACGGCACGGATCTCGGCGCTCAGGCCAACCTCGCCGAAGGCTGCGGCGGCAGGCAGGGGAGCGTTGCGGTAGCAGGAGGCGATGGCCAGGATGATGGCCAGGTCGGCGGAGGGTTCGGTGGCGCGAAAGCCGCCGACGACGCTGACGATCACGTCCTGGCCCCCCAACTCGAGGCCGGTGCGCCGGGTGGCGACAGCGGTCAGCATCAGCAGGCGGTTGTGGTCAACGCCGTTGGACACGCGGCGCGGCGCCGGTAGCTGAGAGAGATTGGTGAGGGCCTGCACCTCGAGGAGCAAGGCCCGGCTGCCCTCCAACGACGGCGTTGCAATGGCCCCGAGCTGGGGGCCCGTACGCTGGGAGAGCATGGCCCGTGAGGGGTCCGAGATATCATCAAGACCACGTTCGCCCATGAGGAACACGCCGACCTCGTCCGTAGAGCCAAAGCGGTTCTTGGCGGCACGCAAAATGCGAAACCCGCCCGAATCCTGGGATTCGAGGTGGAGCACCACGTCCACCATATGCTCAAGGACACGAGGCCCGGCCAGGGAGCCGTCCTTGGTCATATGGCCGGAAAGGAACACGGGCTGTCCCTTGGTCTTGGCCCAGCGGAGCAGACGGAGCGCAGACTCCCGGACCTGTCCCACGCTGCCCGGGCCGGACGACTCGCCATCGCATTGCAGGGTTTGAATGGAGTCGACGATCACGAGGCCCGGCTGAGCCTGCTCCAGGCGTTCGAGAATGGTGTCGACGTCGGTTTCTGACAGCAGGAGGATCCCCTGACCGCCGATGCCCATACGCTCAGCGCGCAGCTTGACCTGCACCGGAGATTCCTCGCCAGAGACGTACATCACCGGCCCCGACGCAGGGGTGCTGCCGGACGGGGTGCTGGCCAGCGACTGGGCCAGTTGCAGCAGCAGGGTCGACTTGCCAACTCCCGGTTCGCCGGTCAGCAGCGACACGGAGCCGGGGACGATGCCTCCACCGAGGACGCGGTTCACTTCCTCGGATGGCAGCGGGATGCGGGTCTGCGAATTGACGGAAACTTCGGCGAGCGAAACCGCCTCGCTGACGGACTGGGGGACCCATCCGGAGCGGCGGGATGCGCCGCACGATTGCGCCGGAAGGACGATGGGACCCTCAACAAGGGGGGCCGTTGAATCGCAATGGGGGCTGGGGCAGAATCCCATCCACCGGGCGCTCTCGTGCCCGCACTCACGGCAGTAAAACACCGTCCTGCGCCGTTCAGCCGCCTTCGCCATGTTCGCCTACTCCTCGCCCTTGGCCTTTACTTCATCGATTATACGAGGGGGGTTGACGTCTGTCGGCAGGCAACTGTCATCAAAATCCCAGCAGCCTCGGGGCCGTGGCAGCGGTTGATCCGCCTGTCTAGCCGCGTGGGCCGAAGAGTTTGACCCATACCGAAAAGGCGCCAGCAAATATTCCGATCAATGCGAATATGCCGACGATGGAAATCAGGGCCAAGGATTCCAGACCGGCGAATCCCATTGCGCCCGCAACTAACACGACGATCGTCGCAAGGGAAGGGATAATCGCCAGCACGCCGAGGAAGACGAACGCCTCCCGGATAAAGGCCCTCATCTGGTCTCCGCTGAAATGAATTGGAGAAACAACAAGGCCCCCGCTGATCGGGGGCCTTGCTTTTTGGACTGTGGTGAATGCCTTTCGGAGGTTAATCGGCGGGGGCCGGTTCCTCCTCCGGTTCCTCCTCGAGCACTAGTTCGTTGGGGGGTATGGCCGTGATCTTGACTTTGCCTTCCTCGATGTCGATGTAGGCGACGTCGCCAGTTCCCAAGCGGCCAGCGAGGAGCTCCTCGGAGAGCTGGTCCTCGACCTCATTCTGTATCAGGCGGCGCAGCGGGCGGGCGCCCAACACCGGGTCGAATCCCTTCTCTCCCAAGTATTCCTTTGCGGCTTGGCTGAGATCCAAGCCAACCTGCTTGTCGTCCAACTCTCCGCGGACCTGGTTCATCATCAGGTCGACGATGGACAGGATTTCGGTCCGGTCCAACTGGTGGAACACGACCGTGGAGTCGATGCGGTTCAGGAACTCCGGCTTGAAGAACCGGCGGACCTCATCCATCACCTTGTCCTTCATGCGCTCGTAGGCGCTCATATCCGTGCGGGCTCCCTCTGCCTTGACGGCGAAACCCACGGAGGTCTCGCGCTTAATCAGGTCGGAGCCGAGGTTGCTGGTCATTACCAGGATGGAATTGCGGAAGTCCACCTTGCGGCCCCGCGCGTCGGTCAACGTGCCGGCGTCGAAAATTTGGAGCAGGATGTTGAAGACCTCGGGGTGGGCCTTCTCAATCTCGTCCAGCAGCACGGCGCAGTAGTTCTTGCGGCGCACACCCTCGGTGAGCTGGCCGCCCTCGTCGTAGCCCACGTATCCGGGAGGGGCACCGATGAGCCGGGCGACGGTGTGCCGCTCCTGGAACTCGGACATATCCAAGCGGAGCATATTGTCCTCGTGGCCAAACATGAACTCGGCCAAGGCCCGGACGAGCTCGGTCTTTCCTACGCCGGTGGGGCCAAGGAACATGAACACACCGATGGGACGGCGCGGGTCCTTGAGGCCGGCGCGGGCCCGGCGGACGGACTTGGAGATGTTAACGATGGCCTCGTCCTGACCGATGATGCGCTTGTGGAGCTCGTTCTCCATCTGGAGCAACCGCTCGGTCTCTTCCTTGGCCAAGCGGGCGACCGGTACGCCGGTCCACATGCTGACAACTTCAGCGATGTCGTCCTCGGTCACGACGGTGCGCTCGCGACCCTTGCCTTCCTGCCATTCGCTGCGCAGGTCGTCGAGGTCCTGGCGCTGCTGGAGCTCCTGGTCGCGGAGTTCCGCAGCCTGCTCGTAGCGCTGATCGGCAATGGCCTCATCCTTTTCGCGGCTGACCTCTTCCAGGACCTGCATCGCGTCGGTAACGGAGGTGGGGGTAACACTGCCGCGCAGGCGGACCCGGGAACCGGCCTCATCAATGAGGTCGATAGCTTTGTCGGGCAGGAACCGGTCAGAGATGAACCGGGCGGCCAAGCTGGCGGCGCTCTGTATGGCGTCTTCGGTGTAGGTTACGTTGTGGTGTTCCTCGTAGCGCTCCTTGACCGCATTGAGGATGCCCACGGTCTCGTCGGTGGTGGGTTCTTCAACCCGCACCGGCTGGAGGCGTCGCTCCAGAGCGGGGTCGCGCTCAACGTACTTGCGGTAATCATCAAGGGTTGTGGCGCCGATGCACTGCAACTCGCCACGCGCCAAGGACGGCTTCAGGATGTTGGAAGCGTCCACGGCGCCCTCGGCAGCGCCCGCCCCGACGAGGGTATGAATCTCGTCAATGAACAGGACACAGTTGCCGGAGCCCTTGATCTCTTCAATTACTTTTTTGAGACGCTCCTCGAACTCGCCGCGGTACTTGGTGCCGGCGACTAGGGATCCCATATCGAGGGTAACGAGTCGCTTGTTCTGCAGGGTGTCCGGAACATCGCCGCTGGCGATCTTCTGGGCCATAGCCTCGACGATGGCGGTCTTGCCAACACCGGGCTCTCCCACAAGCACTGGGTTGTTCTTGGTGCGTCGGCTGAGAATCTGGATGACCCGCTGCAATTCCTGATCGCGGCCGTGCACCGGATCCAGCTTATCAGACCGGGCGGCCTGGGTCAGGTCGACGCCCAGGTTGTCCAGCGTGGGGGTCTTGGTGGTGGCGCGGCTGGCCTGCTGGCCCTGGCCTGAGGTGTGGCTCAGGATGCGGTGGGTCTCGGTGCGGACCTTATCGAGGGTCACGCCGAGGCTCTCCAGCACACCGGCTGCCACGCCCTCGCCCTCGCGGAGGAGGCCGATGAGCAGGTGCTCGGTGCCGATATATGTGTGGTTCATGCGCCGGGCTTCATCGACCGCCAGCTCCACCACCTTCTTGGCGCGGGGAGTGAGGCCAATCTCGCCCTGGGCGGGCTTTTCGCCGCGGCCGATGATGAACTCGACTGCGGAACGTACCTTGGTGAGGTCGACGGAGAGGCTGGAGAGCACGCGGGCCGCCACACCCTCCGTCTCGCGGACAAGACCGAGAAGAATGTGCTCAGTCCCGATATAGTTGTGGTTGAAGCGCTGGGCCTCTTCCTGGGCCAGCGACAGAACACGCCGCGCTCGCTCCGAAAACTTTTCGAATCTGCTGCCCATAATACCGCTCCTGACCTTGGGGAGGCGTAAGGTTGCCTTCCTTTATCATCGGGGGCTCAATAGCTGCCCGCACGGATCACCCTCCGGTAACGGCTCCATTTTATTAGGCACGTTACAGGGTGTAAAGGCGTGTAGGGGGCAGTAACCGGCCAGTCCTAGCCGGGGGGAAGGGCGGGGATGACAGTCCGGTCGATCCGGGCCGCGGGGTGCCCCGCGCCATACTCACCGGTTTTGGATTCCTTTGATTCCTTTAAGGAAGGAATTGTTGGGAATAGCCTCCCGGCGGTGACCTATTTTCCCACCCAGTCGCCCGAGCAGTATCGTCGGCGCTGAGGCGTTTCACTACCGTGTTCGGGATGGGAACGGGTGGGGCCGCCTCGCTAGAACCACCAGGAAGCATTCAGTGGAAAAGTATGCACCATTTTTCACAATCGCGCAAGGGGTTTGAGGCAGAGACTTTGAGACCAGGGATTCGGCTGGAGGGCTACTCTCAGTAACTGAGCGACACGAACCCCCGGTAACGCCAGCTTTTCCAATTCTAAACTAAAGCCAAGGTGAAATGCGCAGATAGTGGAGGTCAAGCAGGGGCGCCGGATCATTCTCCAAGAACGGATGAGAGGGCCCCACTGGCGCAACCAAGCCAATCTTCATCGCCCACCGAATGTACATCCCACCTTGGCTTTAGTTTAGTCAGGAGACTCTCGAACCGGCTGTGATGAACCTTTCGAACCGCCAACGCACGGCCTTTCGACAAGCTCAGGGCCAACGAATCTTTCTACAAATCAGAAATTATCTCAAAACGACCCTGTGAACATCGTAGGGCCTTGATGACCACTTGGCCGTCTGGATTCCCGCCTGCGCGGGAATGACGGGTTAGAGGCTGCAGGGAGTATTGAGCTAGTTATTAAGGCAGGGAGTAAACGATCTGCTCGGTGGAGACGAGGGTGACGCCCCAGCCGGCCATCCAGCAGGAGTGGCGGCCGTCGCCCCCGGCCACCAGCACCACGACGTCGCTGGTCGAGCGGACGATGGGGACCATGACGTCATCGCGGGATTCGTCGACCCAGGCAGGCCAGGTGCGGTTGCCGTAGTGGGCGATGCCCTTGAGCCGACCGATGGGCATCCGGGCGTTGTGGAACACGTACTCCTTCACGTCGGCCTTGGACAGTCCGGAAGACGCGATCTCGGCGGCGTGCTCGGGGCAGAGGACGAGGTAAACCTGCCCGCCGGTGGCCTGCTGGTAGTAGTTGGCGATGCCGACATTTGTCATGTTGGCGACGATGGTGCCAAGGACTCCGAAGCCCGTGCCGGAGGTGCTCTCCATGATGCGGTGGAGGCCAAGAATGCCGGCCATAGTGACCGTGCTGCTCTCCGGGGCATATCCCCGCTCGACATGGAGCGGCTCCCACGGGCTGCGGGCCTCGTTCTCGGCGAAACAGAAACTGTAGCGACCGGGGGAGCTGAGGGTGGCCTTGTCCATATCGCCGGGGATGAGCCCGGCGACATTGCGGATGATGAGCCGCAGCGCCCGGCCGATGGCGGCGTTGGCGCGGAAACCGGGACCGAAGCAGGCGGCGTCGGCCTGGATGCCCAGCTCCGGTGCCACGGGGCCGTTGACGATCACGACCTGCATCGCGCCGCCGGTGGTGGCGGCGGTGCCGGCGAGGTTGAACCCCTCGCGCATCGCCGCCCGGACGCCAGCAACCACGACCGGGAAGTGCTCCGGCTTGCAGCCGGCCATGACGGCGTTGATGGCCAGCTTCTCCAGGGTGGCGCGGGAGTTGCGGGGCTGCATGACGCCCAGGGAGTGCTGGGGGTCGGCGTCCATGGCGGCCAGCATGTCGCGGACGGCGTCCTCGGTGGGCGGGAGTACGGGCAGCCCGTCGGTCCAGCCCTGCTCCCAGAAGTAGTCCTGCATGGCGGAAAAGGACTCGGGGACGCGCACGCGGCTGGAGGCGAGGTTGGGGGTGGTCATGATTGCTCCTGGGGTGGAGTTCTATTGAAAATCGCGGGACGATCGCGGGACGTCAGGAATCCTATTGAAATCAGCTTAAAATCAGCGCAAGTCTAAAGCTGACAAAACGTCGGATTCCCCACATAAGTTGGTTTTCTGGTCGACAGCGGTCTTGGATCTGACCATCAATACCGGGTTGTTGTAGCCAAACAGAGCGTTGTCGCTGAGTCGAGCAGTAGCTTCGAAGGTGCCATCGCCGCCGATCCGGTAGTTGGTGACCTCTCCAGTAATTGGTCCGGTCCAGTAACTGTCTCCCGGCAAGAACGGATTCAGTGAGTCAATGTAATGGTAGCCCCTCTCGTCTTGCTCGTAAAAGACGAACTGGCTGCAGTAATCCTCTCTCCATTCGAGGTCAATTGCTCCTGGCTCTGCCCTGCCCGAGAACCTCAGTAAATTCCCCGTCACCGAGGGAGGGTTAATCCATTGAATAGCATCCGAGTGGTAGTGCCTAGCAACCTTGACTAGGCTCGGAATCTGGCCTCTCACAACCAAGGCCTGGGAATAGGTGTCGCTGTAGGGACAAGTATTGGTTGAGTCAGCCTCGGCGCGGCCTCTTACCAAGAGCGATAGTTCAGGGATGGTTGCAAGGTACGGATTGTTGAACCTAGCGGTCACAGCAAATTCCCCCGTAGCAGGATTTATTCGGTCATTTACAACGACGATTTCCGGGACTTCGTTATGTTTCCAGCCCACAGGTAGCGGATCTCTAATGCTGGCTACCCATTCTTGGTTTATCACATTACGGTACAGGGTGAACTGGGAACAGAATGGGTCTTTTCCGAGAACGAAAGTATGAACCAATCCGGGCTCGATGGTCCTGCCGGCGAAGTACAGGTATTCGCCATCGGTCGTGGGAGGGAAGGTCCACTTGACTACGTCCAAGTGATAGAACCTGGAGGGTTTGAATTCCGCAGGTATCCGCCCGAAATGGACCAGCACTTGAGAGAAGGTGGTGCTATCGCTACAAAAGCCGTCTACCCCAGTGGTGACCCTACTTTCAACTGCTAACGAGAGATCGGGAATACTAATGGGAGGAGTATCGAGAAATTTAGCGGTAACCCGGAACTCGCCGGTTCGGGGGTTAATCTGGTGATTTAAGGTTACGAGCGATGTGTCTTCGTCGTGAGTCCAGCCAGCGGGCAAAGGGCCGGAGACACTGTCTACCCAGTCTACGTCGCCAATTCCCTGATAGAGAGAAAACTGAGAGCAATAGGGATGATCGCCCATTACGAAATCATGCACAGCCCCACTTTCATCGATGATACCGGCGAAATAGAGCAACTCACCGTCGATAATCGGCGGTATAGTCCATTCGACGGCGTCGAGGTGCTGGAATTTGCGCATCTGGGGCGATCCCTCGTACCAGGTGTCAATGATTGCGACGGAGATTGGATCTCCTCCGAGAATTCTGCGGACGTCCTCGATTGAGTGCTCCCTGCCTGTCCGGTTCACAGAACGCCTGGCCAATAGAGCGATTCGCTCGTTAAATGCACGCTGCCCGTAGTGCTGCCTCAAGGCGCCAAAGATTCCGTCGCCAATTGTGTAGTTGCAGATGAAACCAGTGTTTTGGTCGCTATTGGCCCTTGCAGGCGCGGCCAACTCCAGCTCCAGGATGTTTCTGTAGTCTTCGCAGTAAGTGACAGGCGGATAGATAGTTTCATGTGGTCGGTTTGCCTTCACAACCTGCAATTCGACAGCGTTGGCCAGTCCCTCATCGATCCAATTCGACTTTTCCAGGCTGTTGTGGAACCACGTGTGGGCCACCTCATGGGCGATGACGGCAAAAGTATCGTCGCAATATTCGTCAGATCTAACGGAGATTAGAGAACCCTCCACGACGTAGGGATCACCGGCGAAACCTGGGGCGTAGCTTACCTGGTTGTACCCGCAAAACCCGCCAGGCAGGTGTTCCACATGGGTCATCGTTACCTCAGGTGAGGGAAATGGAACGCCCAACAATAGTTCGGCTTCGTTAATGGCGGTAACCAATTGGTCGAAACGCAGCGAACTGTCCCTGAATTTCTCAACGGTTGCGTCGACCTGCTGCCCCAGAGATGTAGTGATAGTCTCAGCGCGCTTGGCTGCCAAATTCACCGGCACCAAAGTACGAACGGGGTTCGCGACGATGGTAGGGGTTGCGGACCTGATATTCGATGCAGTGCGTTGGGAGGTGGGGGGCGGCGTTGACGTCGAAATTGAAGTGGTAGGGGAAGCCATTCCAGCGGGAGGGGGAGTCGCCCCGGAAACAGCCGCTGATTTGGCTAAAGGCTGTGGCGAAGCCCCGGGATCAGCCAGGCACCCAGTTAAAGAAAGAACTCCCGCTAACAATGGCGGAAGCAGAAAAATGATCCTCATTGCAATCTGGCGCAAACCAATCGCCGGGTCTTGAGTGGACCCTGGTACCTAGACTCCCGTCAGCAGGGAGACGATTTCGGGGGCGTGGTCGTGGGCCATCTGTTTTACATCGTCGGCGGGGCGGCTGGCGAGGGGACTGGGGAGGACTACGATGCGGGCGCCGGGCATGCCCAGCGAGGCGGCGCGGAGGTTGGCCGCGCGGGTGAAGCTGCTGGTGATTACGCTGACCGAAGGAACGCCTTTGGACTCGGTTACCACTGTGTCGTGGAGACCCCACGCCGTGCAGCTGCCTCAATCGGCAATGGCGTGGATGATGGCGTCGCACTCCCTTAGCAGCGCTTCGAGCTTGTCGTCGGGATGGGCCGCGCTGTATGTGGACTTGCGGTTGTAGATTACCTTCTTCACGCCGTAGTCGTTCAGGAGGGTCTGCTCAAGCTCCTGCATGAAGGTGTCGGCGTGGAATTTGCGGTTCTCCAGCAGGCCGACAACCTTGCCCTCAAGGCCGGAAAGAGAGGCGCTCAGGCCCACCTCCTCGGGAACGTCCTCGGCGACAGGAACCAGGATTTCAACCGTTCGTTCTGCGGTGGTCATGTTGGTTACTCCTTGTCGGCGGATAGGCCGTCGGGCGCTTCGGTTTCCGGTGGGAATGTCACGGGCTTGCCATATAAGGCGGCGTCCAGCATCCATTCCAGCTTGGATACCCGCAGATCAAGGGAATGTACCTCCTCGGCGAGCCGCTCAATCCGTCCCTCGATCCTCTCCATCCGGTCTTCCAACCGGTCAATTCGGACCTCAAGCCGGTCTATTCGACGGTTGAGCATGTTAAACAGGAATATCATCAGCCCCGAAAGGAGACCGATATTCGAAAGACCAACGCCGAGGATCGCGTAAAACTCGGGGGACATTCCTGAGCGCCTCTCCTAGCCGCCGAGCTGGAAGAACTTGCCCTCGGTCTTGATGGCGGGGGCGACAACCATCGCGGCGTCGTGGAGGTCCTGGACTGAGTAAGCGCCGCACATGCCCATGCCAACGCGGAGGGCGCCGACGAAGTTCTGCGTGCCGTCGGTAACCGAGGTGGGGCCGTAGAGGATCTGGTTCAGGCTGCCCCTGGTGCCGACCTTGACGCGGGTGCCGCGGGGCAACTCGGGATGGGGATTGGCCATGCCCCAGTTGTAGCCGCGGCCGGGGGCTTCCTCGGCCTGGGCGAAGGGGGTGCCGAGCATCACTCCGTCGGCACCGCTGACGATGGACTTGCAGATATCGCCGCCGGTGCGGATACCGCCATCGGTGATGACGGCGACGTAGCGGCCGGTGCGTTCGAAGTAGTCCTGGCGGGCGGCGGCGCACTCGAGGGTGGCGGTGACCTGGGGGACACCCACGCCGACCACCTCGCGGGTGGTGCAGGCGGCCCCGGGCCCGACGCCCACGAGGACACCATCGATGCCTGTCTCCATGAGCTCCAAGGCAACATCGTATGTGACGCAGTTGCCAACCATCACGGGCACCCTGAGGGAATCGATGAGCTCGGAGAAGATGAGGCCGCGGTAGCTGTTGGACATGTGGCGGGCCGTGGTTACTGTGGACTGGACCACGACCATGTCGGCACCAGCCTCAACGGCAATGGGAGACATCCGCTTGGTGCTCTGGGGCGTAAAAGATATAGCACAGGTAGCGCCGGAGCTCTTGATCTCCTCGACCTGCGCGGCCAGGAGGCGCTCCTTGACCGGCTCGGAGTAAACCTGCTGCAGGAACTCGGTGACCTCGGTCTGGGGTGTCGCGATGATGTCCTCCAGTACCGAATAGGGGTCGTCGTAACGGGAATAGAGACCCTCGCCGTTTAGCACACCCAAGCCGCCGAGTTCGTGCATACGGGCAGCGAACCTTGGGGAGACGGCGCCATCCATGGCCGAGGCCATGATAGGGATCTCGAACTCCAGGTCGCCGATCGTCATCTTGGTGGAGGTGAGTTCCGGGTTGATGGTGACCTGGCCAGGGACGATGGCCACTTCGTCGAAACCGTACGAACGCTCCAGTTCCTTGAAAAGCCTCCTGCCCATCACTGACCCCCTTCAATGCAGAGTGTGTTTGGGTATCGAAGAGTGCACTTGGTTAGCATTCGATTTAATCAGTTATGGGAACCAAAAGTCAACGAAAATCAGGCTCCGGGAGGACGGTTCCAGCCGACGGGCCAAGCACTGTTCCCAGCCAGAGCCGCAGAGCCAGGGCATTCTCGCCTCCGCTGCTGCGGACGAGAGGGGCCCAAGAGCGGGTTATGGACGGGGCTTTGGCGAGAGTCAACGGTGTTGACCGGGAATGACGAAAGGGGTCCAACGCTAAGGGTAACTGGCTGAAAAAGCGTCTGAATTGGCTCGTTTTCGAGGCTCCACGGCGCTGGCAATCGTGGGATCACAGGAATTCGTAATCTGGAACGGCCTAATGCACTAATACCGTTCACATCAAGGCCCTTTTACAAACCATTGTCCGCAAAACATTTGACGATTACAAACATGGCATGGTAGAATTTCGTAAACGAGAGAAACGATCTGAGTAAGGTGAGCAAGATGGTACAGCAAGCGGAGCATACAGCCGTTCAAGAAGTTCCCGAGGTGGCCGTTATCTGCCAGCACCACTGGCTGATCAACGCGGCCGACGGTCCCACCAGCGCCGGAGTCTGCCGGGTCTGCGGAGAGATCAAGGACTTCAAGAACTATGTAGAAACGGCTACCTGGGGAGATACCCGCCTGATCAACCGGCAGGACCCGGTGCCCGTCAGCGCCATCATGGCGGCGAAAATGGAACCCTGGGAGGACGAGTAACCGACTATCGTCGGGTGCTGAAACCTTTTTAACCGGTAGAATCCGGTAAGCTTCGAATAACGTCTCCGGCAATACGCCGGGGTCCGGATCCCCCGGAAATGAGGGGCCGAACCCCGGCCTTTTGTTTGGCAATCAGGAACTTCCCCCCCTTGCCACAGCCCCGAATGGTGTGTCATATTGTGTCTTGTATTGAGGCTCTGCCCAATATGTGGTGGTTGAAGGGCTGTAAGCTGGACAGGTCTCATTCTCCCGCTAACACGGCCTTGCATCGAGACCGTTTCCCCGCCTGGGCCGTCTGCGCTAGACTCAAGTCTGCCGGGCGCCCATCATCCGGGTTCATCAGCCACGGCAGGGGAAACAGACCAGCCATCACCTCTTTTGTTGGCTTGGTATCTATCCCGGAGGACTCATTTCCTTGTCATTTACCCACCTCCACGTCCATACCGAATACAGCATGCTGGACGGCATCAGCCGCATTCCCGAGCTGGTAGAACGCACCGGCGAGCTGGGAATGGACTCGCTGGCCATAACGGACCACGGGACCTTCTACGGGGTGGTCGACTTTTATTCGGCCTGCCGCGAAGCGGGCATCAAGCCCATCATAGGGTGCGAGGTCTACGTTGCGCACAACAGCAGGCACGAAAAGAACCCGTCGGAGCGTAGCCCTGCGCACCTGGTGTTGCTGGCCCGCGACAACACCGGCTACCGGAACCTGATGCAACTGGTCACCAAGGCCCACGTGGAGGGGTTTTACAACCGCCCCCGCATTGACAAGGGGCTGTTGGAAGAGTTCAGCTCCGGGCTGGTCTGCCTGTCGGGCTGTCCATCAGC
This sequence comes from Dehalococcoidia bacterium, assembly GCA_965219395.1. Classification (GTDB taxonomy): domain Bacteria; phylum Chloroflexota; class Dehalococcoidia; order Lucifugimonadales; family UBA3495; genus VXOI01. The sequence goes on along the minus strand of CBDCNN010000002.1, from coordinate 484,297 downwards.
GGAGGTGCCGCGACTGCTGGCCGACGGCAACTACGACGGGGCGGTCAAGGCGGCCGGATGGTACCGGGAGCTGTTCGGGGACGGATACTTCCTTGAATTGCAACGGCACCAGCATGTGGACAACCTGGACCAGATAAACGAGGGGCTGCTGCGGCTGGCGCAGGACACCAGGCTGCCGCTGGTGGCGACCAACGACGCCCACTACGTCCACCAGCACCAATCGAACCTACAGGACATCTACATCTGTATCCAGACGAATACGAACGTCCGCGACGAAAAGCGGCTGTTGATGGAGGACGACTCGTACTACATCAAGAGTCCTCGCGAGATGGAGGAGCTGTTCGGCGACCTGCCGACAGCCATCCACGGGCAGGCGATGGCCAACACCGGTGTGATAGCGGACATGTGCGACGTCTCGCTGGAATTCGGGCAGACGCACCTGCCTAGGTACGAGACTCCCGGCGGCATGGACGCTGACGACTACCTGGCGCAGGTCTGCGAGGAGGGATTCCGGCGCCGCTATCCGAACGCCTCACCAGAGGCGGTCGAGCGGTTGCGCTATGAGCTGGAGGTGATCCGGTATACCCGTTTCGCCAACTACTTCCTCGTTGTGTGGGACATCATCAAGTTCGTGCGAGAGCGGAGCATCCTGTTCGGCGTGCGGGGCAGCGCTGCGGCCAGCGTCGTGCTCTACTGTCTGGGTATCACCGACGTCGACCCGCTGGAATACCGGCTGGTCTTCGAGCGTTTCCTGAATATGGAACGCAAGGAGATGCCGGACATCGACATGGACTTCCAGGATGACCGGCGGGACGAGGTGCTGCACTACGTAATCGACAAGTACGGCAACGACCGGGTGGCGCAGATCATAACCTTCGGGACGCTGGGGGCCAAGGCGGCGCTCCGGGACGTTGGGCGCGCACTGGGAATGAGCTACGGCGATGTGGACCGCATCGCGCGGATGGTGCCTTTCAAGGCACGCAACCTAGAGGAGGCGCTGCGCGTCAGCCCCGAGCTCCAGGGCGCCGTGGATGGCAACGAGGCCGTCAAGAACCTGGTGGACAAGGCACAGGGGCTGGAGGGCATCGTACACCACGTCAGCACCCACGCCGCAGGCGTGTTGATCGCCGACGAGCCGCTGACGGAGACGGTTCCGCTGCAGCGTCCCGCGCGGGGCGACGAGTCCAGCCCGGTGCTGATGACGCAGTTCAGCATGGACCCGGTGGCGCACCTGGGCCTGCTCAAGATGGACTTCCTCGGGCTGACCAGCCTGACCATCCTGGACCAGGCGGTCAAGCTGGTGCGAGAAAGCCGGGGTGTCGAGATCGACCTGCAGACCCTGCCGCTGGACGACACCGAGACGTACGAGCTGCTTTCCTCGGGGAACACGACCGATGTGTTCCAACTGGAGAGCGCGGGGATGCAGCGGTACATCGAGAAGCTGAAGCCGTCGAATATCGGCGACATCGCCGCGATGATCGCGCTGTACCGGCCAGGGCCCATGGAGAACATCGACCGGTTCATCGACGCCAAGCACGGTCGTGCGGCCGTGACTTACCCGCACCCGAGCTTCAAGGATCTGCTGGACGAGACCTATGGCATCATCGTCTACCAGGACCAGGTGCTGCTGATTCTGCAGCAGTTCGCCGGGTACACGCTGGGAGGCGCCGACATCGTGCGCAAGGCGATGGGGAAAAAGATCGCGGCACTGATGGCGCAGGAACGGGACAACTTTGTGGCCGGAGCAACGGGCAAGGGGTTCGACCAGGCTCTGGCGGTGGAGATTTTCAACCTGATCGAGCCCTTCGCCGGCTATGCATTCAACAAGGCACACAGTGTCAGTTACGCCCTGATCTCGTACTGGACGGGCTACTTCAAGGCGCACTACCCGGTGGAATACATGGCGGCGGTGCTGAACGCCCGGCTGGATAACACCGACAAGACCATAAGCTCGATCAACGAGTGCTTCCGGCTGGGCATACCTGTCTGGCTGCCCGACGTCAACCGTTCGGGCGAGTTTTTCGCCATTGACCACGACGAGGAGGGAAAGCCGGGGCTGCGCATCGGCCTCGCAGCCGTCAAGACTGTCGGCGAGGGCGCAGTCAAGCCACTGGTGGAAGAGCGGAAAGAGAACGGCCCGTACGAATCGGTCGACGATTTCTGTCGCCGGTCAGGGGCGGCCAACCTCAACCGCCGCACACTGGAGAGCATGGTAAAGGCGGGCGCCTTCGACAGCATCGCCACCAGGGGGGCCGTATTGTCGGCGCTGGACCGCATCGTGGCGACGGCGCAGCGTGAGGCGCAGATGCGGAGCAGCGGCCAGAGCAGCCTGTTCGGCGGGGAGTCGGGCGCATCCGCCCCGGAAGAGCCGGGCATCATCCTGGGCACCAACGACGCCTCGCCCGAGGAAAAAGCCTCCTGGGAGAGGGAGCTGCTGGGTGTGGCGCTGTCACACAACCCACTGATGGCGCTGACGGCGGCCAATACGGACGGCGCAGTGGTGTCGCTGGACCAGCTCAGCGAGGAGATGCAGGGACAGCAGGTTGGCGTGGTTGGCATCGTGAACACGGTAACCGAGCGGGCCCGCCGGGACGGGCAGCGTTTCATCATCGTCGGCCTGGAACTGCTGGGCGGCGTGGTGGAGGTTACCGTCTGGCCCGAGGCCCTGCAACGCACGGAGGAGATCTGGCTGGCGGGACGCACCGTCCGCGTCCGAGGCAGGGTACGGCTGAGAGGCGAGCAATTGGAATTATCGTGCGACGAGGCCGAGGGGTTCGTGCCGGACCAGCCGTCGACGCTGCCGACCAACGGGACCAACGTCACTGCCAAGGCCAGCAGCAACGGCAACGGCCATCACAGGAGCGGAAACGGCAATGGCCACCCTAACGGCAACGGCGGTGGAAACTACCAGAGAACAAATGCCAATGGGAATGCTAACGGAAACGGAAACGGCCACAAGCCCGCAGCGGAGGACTCAGGCAGTGGCGCGACGTTCCAATCCAGCAACCGTCTGGTGCAGCTGGTAGTCACCGAGTCCGACGATAACCAGCACGACGCGATGCTGCTCCGTGAGGTCATCGGTGTCATCCTGGAGTACCCTGGCCGCGACCGGGTAAACCTGGACATCCGCACCGCGGGCAAGCGGGTGGTAATGGAGTTGCCTGTGGTGAGCACCGGCTACTGTGACCCGCTGCGTGAGCGGCTGGAAGACCTGCTGGGCCCCGACACGGTGGCCGTCCACCAAGAGATGCCGCTGGGGGTTTGACACCCCTGCAGGTCGCCAGGAGAGGCACAGCAAGGTCTCTGCCTGGGCAGGCCGGTTCCCTGCAACGAATTGGCCGAGTTGCCATGAAATGCAGTCCGCTTGTGGCAACTCGGTCAATTCAATTCCAATAATAGCGCTAAACTACAATGCTTTTGGGAATCTTAACGAAATACCTCGTAAATTTCATTGCACTATACAATTATCCGGCATTGGAGGGTTGGCAGAAATTTGACCACCTCCGAAGCCGATGCTAGACTGCCCACGAACTGCTTGGAAGGAAATTCCAACGCCGCCGACGCCCGGCGCTTCCTCAGGTTGAGCCTAACGCTCCCTGACGAGAAGGCAAGCCAGGCCCAAATACGACCCACAATGGATTTGAAAATGACGTATCACTACTCTACGAGGCCTCCGGTACCGGCAATTGGACCGGAGCAGCGTCAGATCAGTAGTCGCGAAAGGTACCAGCTTCCCTGCGAGCCATAGCACCCCACCCCAATCGATAGCGAAAGGGGCCTCTCCCACCGGCCTTCCCGCCTCTCGCCCCGACCACCGCCGCTTAATCCGGCACATCGTTTTGCCTGCGGCAGCCTTGCCGATCCACCAAATTTTGACAGCGGGAAAGTTTGCGTAAATTTTTGTCCCTTAACAGGGGGCAATCCGGAGCAGGGGTCCCAGCCGCAGAGATTTGTCAACGGATTAGATAACGGGTTTTAAGCAATTTTAAACTTTTTCAAACGATAGGCGGCAACCAAGTTGAGCCGCCAAGGGCTTTTCAGGATTATCAAGGAGGGAAACATGCGTGAAGTACTACGCTCCAAGATTCACCGGGCTTGGGTGACCGAGGCGAACCCCGACTACGTCGGCAGCATCGTGATCGACGAGGCGCTGATGGAAAAGGTAGACATGTGGGACTTCGAGAAGGTCCTGGTCTGCGACGTCACCAACGGCAGCCGGTTCGAGACCTACGTGATCCCCGGCGTCCGCGGCCGCGGCGAAATCGCTGTGCAGGGCGCCGCTGCCCGTCTCACCGCCCCGGGCAACTGCCTGATCATCATGTCTTTTGAGGTCACCGAGACCCCCATCGACCCCCAGATGATTCTGGTCGACGAGAAGAACGGGTTCGTCGAGTACCTGGAGGGTGCCAAGCATGTCGAGCAGGTTCACTGAGCAGGAAACCGAGTCGTACTACGACGCAGAAGATGCCATCTATCGCACCGTCTGGGACGAGGATGGCAGCGTTCACTGGGGCTACTTCGACGAGACGACCGGTACGGATTTCCTGAAAGGATGCGCCAACCTCGACCAGATCATGGTGGAGAGAGGGAGCATCGGCTCGGACGCACGCGCGTTGGACCTGGGTTGCGGCAACGGCACCACGGCGATCTGGCTGGCCACGCACACCGGTTGCCGGGTCACAGGAATCGACCTGAGCGGCGTTCGCATTGACAATGCCAAGGTGTCCCGCGAGCGGCAGGAGCCCGAACTGCGGGACAGGCTGACCTTTGAGAAGGCATCCGCCACCGAGTTGCCATTCTCCGACAACACGTTTAGCCGGGTATGGAGCCAGGCGGTCATCTACCACGTGCCGGACAAGCGCACGGTGCTCAAGGAAGTGTACCGGGTGCTGGAAAAAGGCGGGATCTTCGTCTTCGACGATCTGGTCAAGCCGAGGCAGGAAGTCAGCCCGGAAGCACAGCGGTTCGTGTACGACCGTTTGCTCTACGACACGGAGTTCAGCTTCGAGTCGTACCAGGATGCGCTCAAGGCCCAGGGATTCGAGATTCTCGAGGCCCAGGACATCTCCAGCCACCTGCGCCAGAGCTACCTGTGCCTGGCCGACCGCACACCCAAGGGCGACACTGGCGAGCATGCCGAGCACTACGAGTGGCTTACCGAGGCCTATCTCGGCACGGCACGCGCCGTTGAGAATGATGAACTCGGCTGGGGTCTGTACATCTGCCGCAAATAGACCCGTGACGGCCCCACATCAGGAATAATCACACGGCGATTCCCTCTCCCTGACCGGGGAGAGGGAATTTGAAATGGAGGACATTATGGCAATGGAAGAGAGCCACCGGCGAGTCCAGTGGGTTTACGGTTCGACCAGCAATCAGGAACTGGAAGAACGCTACGACCAGTGGGCCTCGGAATACGACCGGGACCTTACGGAAGACTTCGTTTGGCACGCGCCGGACAACGCAGCCCGAGTGCTGGCTGGCCTGGTTCCCGTAAACGCTGCCGTCCTTGACGCAGGGGCCGGGACCGGCCTCGCCGGGGAACGGCTCGCGGTCGCCGGGTTCACCAACATGGCTGCCATGGACATCTCCCAGGGTATGCTGGACGTCGCGCAGAGCAAGAATGTCTACAACGCCTTCCACCAGATGGTGATGGGCGAGACCCTGGGGTTTGCCAGCGATGAATTCGACGCGGTAATCAGCGTGGGGGTATTCACATTGGGCCACGCTCCGATTCACTCCTTCGATGAACTCGTGCGCGTCACCAAGCCAGGCGGGTACATCGTGTTCAGCCTTCGCACCGACATGGTCGAGGATGGCTACCAGGACTACTTCAGCAAGCTGGAGGCCGCCGGGCAGTGGAAACTGGCCCAGGTAACGGACCCGTTCCAGCCCATGCCCAAGGGCGAGCCCGAGGTATTCCACCAGATCTGGGCGTATCAGGTGGCATAGTCGGGTCATAGCTAGGTATGGTGTAGCCCGAGTCCAAACAGTTTGGCCCAGCGTATGGAGCGCAGGGGAGCGTAAAATGCCCCTGCGCTCTTCGCTTTTTCACGCCACGGGGCCGGAGAGTTGGGAAAGTGCGATTTCCCTGGGCCAACATTGCGCTGATCGCGCTGTTCACGTTCGAACTGGTGACCGGGTACCTGGGCCTGACCCACTCAAACCCGGAGTGGGTCGCCGCCATGCACCTGCACCGCATCGCCGGATTCGCCATCCTGGCGCTCTTCACCTGGAAATCGCGCAACATCCTCGGCTCCTTCCGCACCGCCACCAACTGGCGCAGGTCGCCGGAGACAATGCTGGCCTCGACCGCGCTGCTGGCGGGGCTGCTGACGGTACTGGGGCTGGGCCTGGCATGGAGCCATATCGGACCATACAGCTTCCTCGGTTTCTCGGGGACGACCATCCACCTGAACCTGGCGCTGCTCCTGCTGCCCCTGCTTATCTGGCACTCGTTCCGGCACAAGATCAGCTTCCGGACCCGGTATGTGGCTGGGCGGCGCAACTTCCTGCGCTTTGCCGGCGTGGCGGTGGCCGGGCTGGCGGCGTGGCAGGCATCGGAACGGCTGCTGCTGTTGACGGGCGCTCCCGCCGCTGACCGGCGCTTCACCGGTTCGCACCCGGAAGACGGCCCCGACTTTCCGGTAACCATGTGGCTGGACGATCGCACCCAGCACATCGACGCCGCAAGGTGGCGGCTGCGAATTAACGGGCACGTTGAACAGCCGTACGAGATGGACTACGACGAACTGCTGTCCTGGAACAATAGGCTGACGGCTACCCTTGATTGTACGGGCGGGTGGTTCACGACGCGGGAGTGGACGGGGATCCCGGTGCCTGAGTTGCTGGGGAGGGCGCGGCCCAAGGACGGGGCTGGCAGCATTACCATCCGGTCGCGCACCGGATACTTCCGCAGGTACTCGATGGGCGAGGCCGACCGGGCGCTGCTTTCGAGCCGCGTGGACGGAGCGCCGCTGTCGCCGGGCCACGGCTTCCCGGCGCGGATGGTTGAGCCGCACAAGCGGGGCTACGACTGGGTCAAGTGGGTGGACGAGATTACGGTCAACGACACCAGCAAGTTCTGGCAGCCGCCGTTGCCGGTGACGTAACGATCAGGGAATTGCTCACCGGCCTGCCAGCTTCGCACTTACCAGCCGGTTAAGGCTCACACCTTCCTCGGCAGCTCGAAGCGCCAATGCACGATGGGTCTCGGGAGTCACACGAACCATGAATTTTCCGCTGAAATGGCGTTCGGCAATTGGGCCGGGCGGAGTCTCTCCAGTCTCACTCATGTCTCTCAAGACCTCAGCGACAAGTCGACGAATACCCGAGAACGCATCCTCAGGCGAGCCCTCCAGCCAACTCAGAGAGGGAAATTCCGCGCAAAGACCCACAAATTCCTCGTCCTCGACAGACCAAAGGACGCGATAAGCATAGTGATCGGGATTCATTCCATCTCCCGCAGTCTTTCGAGGGCTCGAATGACCTGTCGAACTTGAAACGGTTTTGCCATACCGCCACGATCTTGAATGTTGACTCGCGGATCGCCTGGCCAAGGCACCCTGTAGACCCTGTGGCTTGATCCTCCCTGTCGAGGATTTCCAAAGTGCCGGTCGCAAATCGCTACCAGGTCCCTGAACCGGATTCCCCTGGGATTTCTGCGCAGCTCCGAGATGTCCTCTGAAATCTGGTCTCCAGCCATAATGGTATCGCATATGATACTATATCGTTGCCCTACCCATCCAGGAACTCAAGGATGACTCTCGCCAGTTCTTCGGGCTTGTGGTAGCCGATGTCGTGAACGGTCTCAGGGATCCAGTGCGCGCGGCCGTTTGGCAGGGCGGCCTCGGCGGCCCCGACCATGCGGCGTCGCAACTGGGAGAAGTCGCTGTTGGCACGCTCCGGCAGGGGACCGGCGGCGATCATCAGCGCCGGACACTGCACCTGTGTCAGGGTGTGGGAGCAGGGATCATCCCACATGGCGCGTATGACCTGGGCCTGGTTCTCGGGGCGCAGAATGTCCTGTATCTGACCATTTTCGTCTTCGTAGACCATGGTCTGGACGATGCGCTCGATCTCGGTGTCCCAGAATCCTGCCATCTGCTCTCGCAGGCGGGTGAGGAACTCATCGCGGTCACCGGTCACGTTCCGTGGGCGGAGACGGTCCGAGAAGGCCTCCCACGTGGGCTCGGGAAACAGCCTGCCATCGAGGAATCCGCCGTCGATCATGACGATGCGACGGACGCGGTCTGGGTGATGGTAGGCGAAGTTGCTGACGACGTGGCCGCCCCACGAGTGGCCCAGCGCGGCTACCGGTCCTTTGAACCCCGGTATCTCCTCGCTGACGTGGTCCAGCAGCGCGGACAGATCGTCGGAAAGCGTGTGCCAGTCGTAGCCGGAACCGGCCTGGGTGGTCTGGCCGTGGCCCCGCTGGTCCGGAGCGATGATGCGGCACCGGTGCCGGAGCAGCCGCGCGACGATGTCGTACCAGTGGGCCGATGAGGCCAGCCCGTGCAGGGCCAGCAACGGTTCTCCGTCGCCGCCCCAGTCCAGGTAGCGCATATCCAGCCCATTGACGTGGGCCCACTTCTCCTGCGGGCGAGGGATGTTCTCTGCCAATGCAATTACTCCTGTGCAATTACTCCCGTGCTATTACCCTGGTTGGATTCGTTCCCCGTAGCGCGCTCCAGCTCCATTTGCAGTAGGCGGGCCTTGACGCCCAGACCGCCGCCGCCGTAGCCACCGAGACCGCCGTCGCTGGAGATGACACGGTGGCAGGGGATGATCAGCGAGAACCGGTTGCGGGCCATGGCCTGCCCGGCGGCGCGCATGGCCTGGGGACTGCCGGCCTCGGCAGCCAGCCAACGGTAGCTGCGAGTTTCGCCGGGAGGAATGCGGCGGCAGGCATCCCAGGCGGCACGGAAGAAGGGCGGCGTGCCCTCCAGGTCCAGCTCGATCCCCTCCAGGGCCGTCAGGTCTCCCTCGCTGTACCGCACGAGACAGGACACAACGTCGGCGAAAAATTCCTCATCGAGCTCAGCGTTGTCGGCATCGCCTCCCAGGTCCTCCATGACCTCTTGGAGGGTCGGCTTGAGCGTTGCCCGCCTGAGACCCTTGTCGCCAGCCACCAGCCCGATCCATCCCGAGGGCAGTTGCTGTATGTGGTATTTGGTTGCGCTCACGATTCAATCCTCGGATAGATTCGGTGGCCCACGGCGGCGATCAGCAGCGGGAAACGCAGATTCAGCCAGGCGTCTGCCAGCTGTCCTCGCCGTTCGTCCGGGAGCGTTCTCCCGCCGTAGCGCGACTGCACGTAGGCATCGACGATCAGCTCCACCCGGCCGCGATGCAACGGCAGAATCCTGCCTAGGCGCTCGCCGAACTGGTACGGCGTTCGCTGCGTCGTGCCGGACAGGCCGCCCAGAGCGGCCATCGCCTGAACCCGCCCGTATACGCCCTCCGGATCATAGGAGGCGAACATGTAGCGGCGGAATCCCCACCAGGCCGCCACCAAGGCTCCGGACACGCCGCCGAGCACCACGATCACCCATACCCAGCCCGGCGTGCCCTCAGTCTCCACTGTATCACCAGAGAACCCCCCCAGCTCCGGGAACGGCTCGGCATAGTCAAGACAGTCCTCTATGAAATCGTCCAGACAATCGACGTCAAAATCGGAGAAAAATCCGCCGGTTGTCTCGGAAGCAACAGGTTCTCCGGGCACCATCGCCGCCGGCAGTTCCGCTCCGGGGGTGGGCTCAAAGGGGATCCACGAGTATCCGGGGAAGTACACCTCCACCCATGCGTGGCTGTTCTGGTCGGTAACCGCGTAGATTCCGGGCACATCCGTGGCGTCACCGGTCGTATATCCCACCGCAACCCGGGCGGGAACGCCCACCGACCGAAGGAGGACAGCCATGGCAGAGGAGAAGTACTCACTGTAGCCCTGTCGCTGCACGAAGAGGAAATGGTCCACGCCATCGGCGTTGAAGGGCGGAGGGTCTATCTCAAAGCTGTACGCCAGCCTCTGCAAATTGTGCTCCACTTTCACCGCCTTTTCGAACGGCGACTCGGCGTCAACGGTAATCTCGTGGGCCAATCCCCTGATGCGACCGGGCAGGTCCGGGGGCAACTGAGTGTAGCGGTCAAGGATGTGAATGGGGTAATCCGTACCCGAGGCATGCAACTGCTCGGGCTTTACCACGGCGACGGAGGAAGTTATGACGTATGGGTCGTGGGAGGCAAATACCCCGTTGCGGCTGCGAACGGCGAGCACATCCGGAGGGTTGGGGAGCGCCTCCTCCATGGTGACCGCAGTGATGCGCCCCTCCCGCCGTTCAATTTCGTGGAGGCGGAAATGGGGAGGCAGGAGCCCTGTGAGTTCCGCGTCGCTGGTCGCGGCGTTGAGCCTCAACCTCTCCGATATAGCTCGCGCAGACTCCCTGAGGGCCGGTGGATGGGCGTATAGCGGGTCCTCCAGCGACACGTCGACCCGGTACAGCGGGGCAGAGGGGGTTTCTATTTCCGCAGCACGGTCAACGGCGCTAACCCGCGGCCCCGCGAACAGGTATTTCGAACGGTACAGGGGCGTGACCGCATAGGTGATGCTGACTCGCTCCTGCGGCGGTTCCGTTCTGACAAACTCCGGAGTGTAGTCGACGGGTTTGTACTCCGTGTGTTCGGATATCCAGCCTTTGCCGGTATAGGTGTCGTAGGTACGGGCCTTCCAGTACATGGGCACGGGAGAATCTATCAGCAGGGTGTGGGTCGGTGCCGGGCTGATCGTACCCTGGAAAGCCATCACGTCGTCCCAAACCCGGAAGCCGATGTCGCGGCGGGCGGGCAACCCGGCGAACAGGCGGTTGAAGTCATCCTCCAGGCTGACGAAGGGCCGTCTCATGCCCTCGTAGGCGTCGGTCGCGGTGGACCACCGTCCGGCTCCCGGTAGCAGTAGCGCAATTACTATTACGGCCACTGCCAAAAAGAAACTGTCGGACAGGCTCAGCGCCCGCAGCCCCTCGTCGTATCGGATACCCTGCCGGTCCCAATGACTCTGCCGTCGAACGGCCTGCACGCGCGCCACGAGAAGCAGCGCAGTGAAGAGGTAGATCGACAGGTGGAAGTTGGTATTGGGCGGCAGGAAGGTCAGATTGGAGAACAGGCCCAGCCCGCCCAGAACGAAAACGCCCCAGAAATTGCGGTGCCGCAGGAACACCCAGGCCCCCACGTAGCCGGTCAGCCAAGCCGCGGTCACAAGGCCGAAGGCGAAGGGCACCTTGTCGATGTTTATGGACCGCTCCTTCGCCGCGTCGGCCCAGAGGGTCAGGCGGTCCCAGAGAGCGCCTGCGCCGCCAAGGGGTTCTCCGTCGAAGGTGGAACCTGAAATCAGCCAGACGACGGTCAGGCCGCCGAGTACCAGACCGGGGATGATGGCCTGGAACCAGAAGACCGGCAGCCGGTAGAACACGAAGGCCGTGAGCATGCCCAGCAGCAGGACACCAACCAGGCTGGGCGTGGGAGCCCAGTCGGCCTGCTCCACCGCCAGCACGACAACGCACAGGTTGAGCGCCAGCAGGATCAGGGCCACCCACCCGTCTGCCGGGCGCATGTGCCGCAGCAGGCCGCCAGCGGCCCCGCTCAGCTCTTCACCCTCCCAGCGCAGGCCAATGGCCCGCCGTGCGGTCTGGGCGCCGATCATTCGACCGTCTCCCGGTCCTGAACATTTCCGGCGTGGGTGATTTCAGCCGTCGCCACAGGGTCCAGCGCCTCGATGATCTCACGGTTCAAGGGTTGGGAGAGAGCGGCGTCAAGACTCCAGTCCTGGCTTGCCGAGTATACGGGCACGAGGTTTGCCGCCGCCATCTCGACCAGGGGACCCACAGTCCTGGTGCTGCCGAAGGACGAAGGATCCACCAGCGCTATGGAGACGGTAACGTTGCCACGCTTCAAGTCGAGGAGGGCGGGCAGCCATTGGGGATCCGTGTTGGCGGTCACCACCGTGACCGAGTGGAAATGGTTCAGGTGCGTTCGTGTGGATTGCAGGAACTCGGGCAACGGAGCGGCCTCCGATGCCTGCGCCGCCGCCAGCGTCTCCATCATGCGGCTGAGGTGGTCCGGCCCGTTGTCGGGCCGCAGCAGCCTTCCATTCTCGGCATTGACGGCCATCCCCACCGGCAGCGAGATTTCCATGAGCCGCTGGGCCAAGGAGGCGGCGAGGCTCACGGCAAGCTCCTCGGTGTTATCGGGCTGGAACTGGAAAGGCTCACCGTTCCCGCCTCCATTGCGGTTTTCGGTCCGAACCTGCGCATCGCCATAGTGGTGAGAAGATCGTTGCAGGTCCAGCAGGACCCAGAACTGCGCCGCCTGTCCCACGTCGAACTCCTTCACCATCGGGGTGTTCATCCGTGCGGTGTAGGGCCAGTGGATGCGACGGTAGGCATCGCCGGGCCGCCACGAACGTAGCGAGGCAACGTCGGTTGTGACCTGGTCGTAGAACTGGGTGAGACGGCTGTCGGATGGCAGTCCGGCAAAGCGGGCGTCCAGGTTGGGCAGCGGAAAAACGGCTGGGTAAACGATGTAGTTATGGGGGTCGGAGAAGTCCCTCGCCATCCGGAAGAGGCCGAACGGGTCCTGGCTGACCACGCGGACATTCCCGCCCTCGAACAACCCCCGGCGGGACAGGTGGGTCTCGATGCGCCAGCTGCGCGTCTGCCGACGGTCCAGGGAAAGTCCACGCCCGTCCGGCTCGGGAATCCCGTTCACCAGTTCAGTGACCTCGAGCCACGACTTGGGGACCATGGTCCGGTTCGTGATGCTGACCCGTCCCTCGAGAAAGCCGCCCACCTGGCCGCGGTCTCCAGAGCGGGAAACGCGAATTTCGAGGCCCCGCAGGTTGAGGCGCGCCCACCCCGCCCCCACTGCCAGCAGCAGGAGCACAGCGTAGAGAAGGGTGTAGAGAAAATCGAAGCCGGTCCCGATGGCGTAAAACAGGGGCACCACCAACAGAGCCAGCAGTATCAGGGCGCGTCTATTGACCTTAAACACGTCTCTACCGGAGCCGTTGGATTCTCCCGATTGGCAGGAGGCACTTGGCGAATCCTCGTTATGATACACTCAATCGGCCTCAGAGACATAACAATTCAGGTCTTACCAATTCCGTTAGCAAACAGAGGTTGTGGTGGAGCAGACAGAATCCGCTCCCGCCATGGCGCGGGCCATCGTGGAAAACGTATCCCGGGTGATCGTTGGGAAGACCCCGGTTATCGAGCAGACCCTCGCCGCGTTGATCGCCCAGGGTCACGTGCTGGTCGAGGACGTCCCCGGCGTGGGGAAGACGATGCTGGCCAAGAGCCTGGCCGCCTCCCTGGGTTGCCAGTTCAAGCGCATCCAGTTCACGCCGGACCTGCTCCCCAGCGACATCACCGGCGTATCCATTTACAACCAGAGCAACCGGGAGTTCGAGTTCCGCCCAGGACCGGTCATGGCGCAGGTGGTGCTGGCCGACGAGATCAACCGCGCCACTCCCAAGACCCAGTCGGCCCTGCTGGAGGCCATGGAGGAGTGGCAGGTGTCGGTGGACGGCGAGACACATTACCTGGGTTTCCCGTTCATAGTGCTGGCCACCCAGAACCCCATCGAATACGAGGGAACCTTCCCCTTGCCCGAGGCCCAGCTTGACCGCTTCCTGGTACGGGTCAGCCTGGGTTATCCCAACTTTGAAGAGGAACTGGCGGTCATCGAGGGTCAGGAGCGCATTCACCCCATAGAGACCCTCAAGGCCGTTGCCACCCCGGATGACGTGATTCGGCTCCAGGCCGCCGCCCGGGAGATTTACGTGGACCGCACCGTCCGCGAATACATTGTCGGGCTGGCGGAGGCGACCCGAAGCCACGAGGACGTGGCCCTCGGCGCGTCGCCCCGGGCGTCGCTGGGTATGTTCCGGATGGCGCGGGGCTACGCCCTGGTGCAGGACCGGGACTACGTGATACCCGACGACGTTCAGTCCCTGGCCTACGGAGTGATCGGCCACCGGGTCATCCTTTCACCTGCCGCACGGATGCGCCGCATGCAACCCCGCGAGGTCATAGACCGGCTCCTGGAGTCCGTGCCCATCCCGGGCGCCGTCCGGTAGCGGCTGCCGACCCCGGCACCGGAACCAGGACCCTGCTCATACCGCAGGCCTACGTCCCGCGTCCAACAAATCCACCCCGCCTGCCTGTGCGTATTATTCCCAGCAAGAAGGAAAGCGTGAGTTGATGCTGTCCAAGCCCCGATACCCTGTCGCAAAATTCCTGGCGCTGTGCGCTGTCGTGCTCCTGCCTCTCATGCTATTCATCGCCTGTGGAGGCAGCGAGTCATCATCCCCTCCGGCAACAGAGCCACCCGCAGGAACGCAGGCAGCAGCGCCTGAGGCGACAGCCGTCTCGGAGCCAACGGAGGCTACGGATGCCGATGCCACCGAGGAGCCCACGTCCGCCCCAATAAAAGTGGTGGCCGCCCCAACGCCGGAGGCGACAGAGGCGCCAGACACGCCCGTACCCCCTGCGACAGAGGCTGCCGAATCGACCGAGACGCCGACCGCGCCCCCTTCGACGGAGCCGCCAGACGCAGAGCCGGCCACTGAGCCAGTCGCGGCAGCGGAACCCTGCGAGGGCAACCGGGGCGGCGCCGTCGGGGACTGCGCGCCCGAACTGGCCGGAACGCAGGAATGGATCAACAGCGAGCCCTTCACCATGGAGAGCCAGCTGGGCAAGGTCGTGCTGATCGACTTCTGGACCTACTCCTGCATCAACTGTATCCGCACTCTGCCATTCCTGCAGACCTGGCACGAGCGCTACGCCGACGAGGGGCTGGTGATTCTCGGCGTACACACCCCGGAGTTCGAGTTCGAAAAGGTCTACGACAACGTGGTGGAGCACAGCGAGGAGATGGGCGTGTCATGGCCGGTGGTACAGGACAACGAGTTCACGGTATGGCGCAGCTACGCCAACCGGTTCTGGCCGGCAAAGTACCTGATCGACAAGGACGGCGTGATACGGTACCGCCATTTCGGCGAGGGGCGTTACCCCGAGACCGAGGAGGCAATCCGCCAGTTGCTGGCAGAGACCGGAGCCGAAACGGACGCGCTGGCGTTGCCCCTGCCCGAGGACCAGCAGGTGGATTCCACATACAGGACCGAGGCCAGCCTGCGGCGCACACCGGAGCTCTTCGCCGGTTGGCGGTTCACCAACCTGGGGGAACGGGTGGGGATTGGCCAGAAGCCAATCTACAAGGAGGCAGCCCAGGTCTCGTACAGAAGGGCAAACCAGTCGAGCGAGGTCGCGGACTTCGAGACACCGACCCAGGTGGTGGTTGACAACATGTACTTCCAGGGGCCCTGGGCCATCGGACCGGAGAGCGCCCGACACGCCAGGGAAACGGACAGCTACGATGAGGACTTCATGCTGCTTGCCTATTCCTCGCGTTC
Organism: Dehalococcoidia bacterium; assembly: GCA_965219395.1. Lineage (GTDB taxonomy): Bacteria > Chloroflexota > Dehalococcoidia > Lucifugimonadales > UBA3495 > VXOI01. Next base: position 468,831 of record CBDCNN010000002.1, on the reverse strand, counting down.
GGTCAACGCCGTGCTGACCTCTGAGTCCGGAGAACCATACAAGGTGGTGGTCAAGGCAACAACCAGTTCCTGACGGAGGAAAACAAGGGGGAGGATGTGGTGATCGACGAAAACGGTGTCTCCTACGTGATGGTCACCTCCCCCAAGGCCTACTACCTGGTGGAGCACCCCAGCTGGCAGGAGAACCAGTACCTGCAGCTGTTTTCAACGTCCGACGATTTCGGCCTCTTTTCCTTCACATTCGGCACCTATGAGGACGGTTTCTGATGGTCCGACTCCCGTTCATACTGGCAGCCGTGGCCCTTGCGATACTCATCGCCTGCGGCTCCGACCCGACCGCGACACCAAAACCGGCGGTGGACCCCGGTCCAACGGCCACCACGGCCCCTGCGGAAACGGAGCAGGCAACGAGCGAGCCTGCGGCCGAGACTGAGGCGCCCACGGAGGCTGCTCCGGCGCGGATGACAGCGGCCGACATACCTCCCTGCGAGGGTTCAACAGGCGGCACCGTCGGCGACTGCGCTCCCGAGTTCATGGGCACCCAGGAATGGATCAACAGCGAGCCGCTGACCCTGGCTGGTCTGCGCGGAAACGTGGTGCTGATTGATTTCTGGACCTACACCTGCGTCAACTGCATTCGGACCCTGCCCTTCCTGCGCGAGTGGCATGACCGGTATGCCGATGAGGGGCTGGTTATCGTCGGGGTGCATACGCCCGAGTTCGAGTTCGAAAAGATCTACGACAACGTGGTTCAGGCCACCAGGGACGAGGCTGTGGCATGGCCCGTGGTGCAGGACAACGAGTTCAGCGTCTGGCGCAGTTACTCAAACCGGTACTGGCCAGCCAAGTACCTGATTGACCAAGCCGGGGTTGTCCGATACACCCACTTCGGCGAGGGCAAATACGGGGAAACGGAGGAGATGATCCGCAAGCTGCTCGAGGAGGGCGGCACAACCGCCTCCCAGGAAATGCCGCTGCCCGAGGACCAGGGTCGCGACGAGACGTTCATGCAGAAGGGCAGCGACCTGACCCGTGAGCTGTTTGCCGGGTGGAAATTCACTGCGGCCCAGAGGCGGGGAGGCTTCGGTCAGGAAGAGGAGTACCTCGACGCCGCGACCGCCTCGCTGACCCAGGATGGCTATCCTCCCGTGGTGGTTGAGTTCGAGGCCCCGGACTCGCTGGACCGCAACCTGATCTATTTCCACGGCCCATGGGCCATCGGTCCGGAGAGCGCCCGCCACGCCGAGGAAACAGACCACCTCGACCATTACCTGGAACTGAAATACTCCGCCCGGTCGGTGAACGCGGTGCTCACCTCCGATTCCGGCGAGCCATACCAGGTCCAGGTAACGATCAACGGCGAGTACCTGACCGAGGAAAGCAAGGGCGCGGACATAATGATTGACGAGAACGGCGTATCATACCTTGAAGTGACCGATCCCAGGCTGTACAAGATCGTGGAGCACCCCACGTGGGAGGGCGGACAAGTGCTTAGGCTCGCCTCGATGTCGGACGACTTCGGTCTGTTCTCCTTCACATTCGGAGTGTACGAGGACGGTTACTGATGCTGCACTACCCTCACCAAGCAATGAGAATATTGGCGTTGGCGCTCGTAGGGGGCCTGTTCACTGTCCTGGTGGCGGCTTGCGGCTCGGAGCCCGCTCCCACTGCCACGCCGCCTCCGCCGCCTCCGCCTGCGACCGAGGCCCCGACGATTGCTGTCCCACCAACGCCGGATGAGCCGGTGGAGGGGCATCAGCCCACTCCTCCTCCGGCGGCAACCACTGAACCTGCCACGCAGTCCGCGGCTGCCGGCTCCGGCTACGTACCCGAACCGGGAGGGCGACGAGCTCAATGTCATCCTGGCCACAACCGTGCTGGAGACGGGGCCGCAGCGGGTGGCGTTCCTGCTGACGACCCAGAGCGGGCTGGTAAAGGACTCCACTGTGGTTTTCACAGCAGTCTACGTGCCGGACAATGAACCGGGAGAGGAAATCACCACCCGGTTCAACGAATGGCCCTACGGTACCCGCGGCACCTTCGCTGCAGCCGTGGACTTCGACCGGGCCGGGTCCTGGCGCCTGGACATCGTTGCCGAAGGTCCCGACGCCACCGGTTGGGCCACGCAGGAGTTCGAAGTCCTGGAGGAAACGCCAGTACCTGCGTTGGGCGCAGCTAGTCCACTCAGCGAAAACAAGACGCTTTCAGCCTTCGGCGACCTGGCGCTGATCACCACTGACTACAGTCCCGACGAGGCACTGTACCAAGTGACCATCCGCGAGGCGGTGGAGAGCTCATTACCGGCAGTGGTGGTCTTCGCCTCTCCCGCATTCTGCACCACCGCGACCTGCGGGCCGCAGGTGGACACTGTCTCGGAGCTGAGGGCCCTTTACGACGGGCAGGCCAACTTCATTCACGTGGAAATCTACGACAATCCGGAGGAAATCCAGGGAGACCTGACCCAGGCCCGCATAGCACCCACCGTGGACGAGTGGGGCCTTACCCAGCTACCCCACTGGTTCAACGAGTCCTGGACGTTCGTCCTGGATGGCGACGGCAGGATTCAAGGCCGGTTCGAGGGATTTGCCACGCTGACCGAGTTGGAGGAGTCGCTCCAGGCAACGCTGAATTAGACTCCAAATCGATATCCGCCGGGGAGGCGCAGGCAACCACGAGCCGCGGTTGGCTTTGTTGCTACTGCGCCTTCTGTGCTTTAATTGGCCTATGCCAGATGCTGATGTTCGACTGAATGTAAACGGACGGGCCTACGACCTGACCGTTCCCGTCCACCACTCCCTGCTGGACGTACTGCGCGACGAACTGGACCTGACGGGTGCAAAGAGGGGATGCGATCGGGGGGAATGCGGCGCATGCACCGTGCTGCTGGACGGCAAGCCGGTCTACGCCTGCATCACGCTGGTGGAACAGGTGAGAGGCCGCAGCATATTGACGGTAGAGGGGCTGGCCAGCGACGGGCGGCTTGACACGGTGCAGCAGGCATTCCTGGACGAAGACGGCGGTCAGTGCGGGTACTGTACGCCCGGTTTCCTGATGTCGGCGCGAGCGCTTCTGGACGTCAACCCGGACCCCAGCGAGTCAGAAATCCGCGAGGCGCTATCGGGCAACCTGTGCCGCTGCAACGCCTACGGCCGCATCCTGCAGTCCGTCCGCACCGCCGCCGAGCGCGGGTGACATCCGGTACCCAACCCAGATCCCTGTAATTCACCGATATAATGTAGCCAATGCAATTCAGCACCCTGCGAGTCCCGCAATGACTACCAAGCCTGTTACGCCGCAACCGAGCGCTGGAAGAATCATACGGTTCCCCGACGCACCACCGGAAGAGATGACTGCTTACCACTACGTCAATTTTCCTGGATACCCCGGCTTTCTGGCCCTGCATTTCGGCAGCCCGGAGAGCACTGTAATCCTAAGCGAAATAGCGGCGGGCCTGTTCCCGACCGCGAATCGCGAGGGGATCCGATTTCCGGACCTGCTGATAGCTTTCGACGCCCGGCCGGACCTGATTATTCCGCGCAATGGATACCTCATCCCGGAACAGGGCAAGCCGCCTGACTTCGTGCTCGAGGTGGGCTCCGAAACAACAGGGCGCATTGACGAGGACCGGAAACGCCGGGACTATGCCCGTTTTCGCGTTCCCGAATACTGGCGTTTTGATCCATCAGGGGGACGCTTTCACAGCACGCACCTGGCTGGCGATCGCCTGGTGGGTGAGGAGTACCAGCCCATCGAGGTTGCCCAAACAGCAGAGGGCCTCTTTCGAGGACGCAGCGACGTGCTGAACCTCGACCTGTGCTGGGAGGGCGGCCACCTCCGCTGGTACGACCCGGTTGGGGGGCTATACCTCGTTTCCATTCCAGAGGAACGCGAAGCCCGCATCGCTGCGGAGGCCCGGGCCGAAGCAGAAGCCGCTCGCGTCAGGGAACTACAGGAGGAACTGCGGCGCCTGCGGGGAGAATAGTCCCCGCGTCGCAGTTGCGATTGACGCATGGCGGTCCCGTCCATAAACTCGCAACCAAATGTCCGAATCCGCACCTGCCCAGGAGGTTTCCAGCATGGCAACAGTGCAATCCCAGAGCAGCGGAGCGCCCAGTCAACCCGGTGCGCAGGCCGCCGCGCAGATGGGCGCCGCCGCCCGCAAATTTCTAGACAGCCTTACCACCGAGCAGAAAGCACGGGCAACCTTTGAGTACATGGACGGCGAGCGCATGTACTGGTACTACCCGCCTATCAACCGCCACGGCCTGGCCCTGCGCGACATGGACGCCAACCAGCGTGAGCTGGCTTTTGCCCTGCTGGCCTCGGGCCTGACCCAGCGTTCCTACGCGCAGGCGCGGCAGATCATTGAGCACGAGGACGTACTGGGCCCTCTCGAAAAAGAGATGGGCATGATCACTTTCGTGCGCGACATCGAGTTGTACTACTTCACAATCTTCGGCGAGCCCGGTTCCAAGGAGCCTTGGGGCTGGCGCTGCGAAGGGCATCACGTCTCGCTGCACTTCAGCGTTTGGGGGGACAACGTCATATCGGTGACGCCCTTTTTCTTAGGCGCGAATCCGGCGGAGGTTCGCAAGGGTCCCAAGCAGGGCCTGCGCATCCTCGGCGACCGTGAGGACCTCGCCTTCCAGCTGATGGAGAGCCTTGATGCCGGTCAGCAGGGCAAGGCAACGATCTACGACGAGGCGCCGCTGGATATCCTGACCTACAACAGCACCAAGGTATCCTTCCCATTCCGGGCGGAGGGCCTTCCCGCATCGCAGATGTCCGGCGCTCAAAAGGAGACGCTGCTCAACCTCGTCGCCCTGTACGTGGGGCAGGTCCGCACCGACTTGGCTGAGCAGAAGCTGGCCGCCATCCGGGAGGAGGGCCTGGACCACTTTCACTTGGCGTGGGCCGGACCGGTATCCAAGAACGACCCCCACTACTACCGCATTCACGGCGGCAATTTCGTGGTGGAGTTCGACAACCGGCAGGACGGTGCAAACCACATCCACTCGGTATGGCGCGACGTTGAAAACGATTTCGCGGCGGATGTCCTGCGCGAACACCTCAGGCTGTTCCACGTAATCTAGCGAATAAAAACTAAAGCGGAATTCAAAAGGGACGCAGGGAGTTTGTTTTCAATTTCTCCGCGTCCTTGTCATTTGCTGACCTAATTCCGCACAGGGAAGTTTCCATGACGCTCAATGTTGCCGGGACCAGCGTCGTCCGCCGCGACCTCGAGGTTAAGCTGACCGGCGAGGCCCGGTACACAGCGGACCTCAAGCTGCCGGGAATGCTGCATGGCGCCATACTCCGCAGCCCACACCCCCACGCCGAGGTGATCAGCGTAGACGCGACCGAGGCCCTGGGCCTGCCCGGTGTTCGCGCCGTGGTCACGCCCTTCACATCGGACCTTCCCTCTCCCTCTGGGGGAGGGTCAGGGTGGGGGAAGCTGGCCCCCGACCTGTCCATCCTCGACAACCGCGTCCGGTTCGTTGGCGACGAAGTGGCGGCCGTCGCTGCCGATGACCTCGAAACCGCCCGCGAACAGCACTGGAACTAATCCACGTCGAATATTCTGTCCCTGCCTCAATACAACTCGCCTGAAGCGGCACTGGCCCCTGATGCCCTCCCGATACACCCAGGCGGCAATCTGGCGTTGGGCGATGTGCTGTCCTTGGAGCGGGGCAGCGTAGCAGAGGGTTTCGCCGAAGCCGACGTGGTGCTGGAGGACGAATTCGAGATACCGACCCATTCGGCCGCGCCACTGGAGCCCCGCGCGGCGCTGGCATCGTGGGGCGACATCCCTGTGGACCCAATGCAGCCATCCGTTCATCCTGAGCCTGTCGAAGGGCGACCGCATGTCTACGCCGACCTGACCGTCTGGAAGACCACGCGCGGCGTCCACGTCGACCGCGACGCCCTTGCATCCGCGCTGGGACTGCCGTCCCACCGGGTGCGCGTCGTCGGCCCCCACCTAGGCGCCGGTTACGGCAACAAGGACGAGTCGCGACTGGCCGCCTTGGCAGCAGTTCTGTCCCAGCGGGCAGGCCGCCCGGTGCGCATCGAGTTCTCGCGGGAGGACGAGTTCATCGCGGGGAGGGTGCGCCACGCTGCCAAAATCCAGATCCGGGCCGGGTTCAAGTCCGACGGCAGCATCACCGCCATCGAGGCCAGTGCGGTCCTGGACACCGGCGCCTACCTGGCATCGGGCGCTGGGGTGGCCCGGCGCACCGGCCAGGGCATCCTGTATCTCTACCACTGCGCCAACGTCAAGTACGAAGCCCACCTGGCCTATACCAACCGGCCAACCGCCGGCTCGTACCGGGCCCTTGGCGCGCCCCAGGGCCACTTCGCCCTGGAGAGCCTGATGGATCGCGCCGCTGAACACTTTGGCATGGACCCGCTGGAGTTTCGTCAAATGAACCACGTCCGGCCGGAGGGGCAGCCTGGCCAACGCCTGTCTCCGCCTGACCAGGTCGTGGACAGCCAGCCGCTGGAGGGTGGCATCCCCTTCTCCAGCAACGGCCTGCGGGAGTGCCTGGAACTGGGCTCCGAGGCCTTCGGCTGGCGACAGTACCGTCCAGAGCCGCCCGCCGACCCTGCGCTGAAACGGGGACGCGGCATGTCGATCATGATTTACAGAGGCGGCCCCGGCTCCCCGTCCGCCGCCGAGGTGCGCATGGAAAGGTCAGGCGCGATCAAGCTGGTAACCGGGCTGATGGACGTGGGCGAGGGGGCCACCACCGTGCTCCCCCAGATCGCCGCAGAGGTACTGGGAGCAGAGTACGATCAGGTGGAAGCGGTGTTCGCCGACACAAAGGGCACGCCTGATGCGCCCATAACCGCTGGTTCCACGGCCACTTTCTCCACCGGCACAGCGGTGGTGCAGGCTGCTACGGAGGTACGCGAGTCGCTGCTGGAAATCGCCTCGTCTGGGCTGGAGGCGCCGGTCCACGACCTCGACACCGCACAAGGCTGGGTGTTCGTCAGGTCCGACCCGTCGCGACGCATGGCGCTGGCCGAGGTCGCGGGGCGAATGGACGGCGATGAGCTCTCGGCAACAGCATCGGTGATTCCCGGCAGCACGGGCCACATCGTCAACTCTTTTGGCGCCCATTTCGTCGAGGTGGAGGTGGACACCGCTACTGGCCGGGTGCGTGTCCTGCGGTACGTGGCGGCCCACGACTCAGGGCGCATCATCAACCCACGTACCGCGCTGAACCAGGCCGAGGGCGCCATCAGCCAGATGCTGGGATTCGCCCTTTCGGAGGAGTTGGTAACGGATGCCGCCACCGGCGTCACCCTGAACGCCGGTTACCTGGAGCACAAGTCGCCCACCATCCTCGATTACCCCGACATCCAGGTCATCTTTGCCGACATCGTCGACCCCGTTGGCCCCCTGGGAGCCAAGGGCCTGGGCGAGGTCCCCACGGTGGGCGTGGCCCCGGCCATCGTCAACGCCATCTACAACGCCACCGGTGTCCGCCTGCGACGCACGCCTTTCACGCCCGACAGGGTGCTGGCGGCGCTGGCGGCAGATCAGCGAGGTGCAGCCATATGACCGTCCCATTCGACTACATCGAAGCCCATTCCATCCAGAAGGCCGTAGCGCTGCTGGGCGAGCCGGGCACCGTGGCAATGGGCGGTGGGACGGACCTGCTGCCGCAGGTACGCGACGGCGTCGTCGCCGCAGGGCGGTTGGTGGGCCTGGCTGCCATTCCCGAACTGGCCGCCATCGAGGAGACGGCCGACGGCGGCCTGAGCATCGGGGCGGCGGCCACCATCGCCGACGTTGCCTCGCATCCGCTTGTTCGCCGCCACGCCGCGCTGGCCGAGGCGGCGGGAGGCCTGGCGACGCCCCAGATCCGCAACGAGGGCACCATCGGGGGCAATCTGGCGCAGCGTCCCCGCTGCTGGTACTACCGCAGCCCTCTGATTCCCTGCCTCAAGAAGGGCGGCGATCGCTGCTATGCCCTGGCCGGCAACACCCGACTCCTGTGCGTAACCGGCGGAGACCGGTGCTATATCGTGCATCCATCCGACACCGCGGTGGCCCTCAGCGCGTTGGATGCGAGAATAGAAATCATTGGTCCCAACGGAAGGCGGGAAGTGGTTATCAGCGAGTTCTTCGCGGGGCCGGGCAAAGACCTGCTTCGGGAGAATGTGCTGGAGCCGGATGAGGTCATCGCCCGCATCGTGCTGCCAGCCGACCCTCCGGATCGCAGCGTCTACCTCAAGGTCCGCGAGCGGGAGTCGGGCGACTTTGCGCTGGTCAGCGTAGCGGTCGCCCTGACGCTGAACGACGTCGGCACGATAGTCAAGGTCAGGATCGCCCTCGGCGGAGTCGCCCCGGTCCCATACCGCGCCGCTGAGGTGGAGGAATACCTTACGGGACGCCGCGCCGCCGAAGTTGATGCAACACAGGCTGCATCCCTCGTCCTGCCCAACGCCACGCCGCTGCCCCAGAACGGATACAAGCTTCTGATGGCACGGAACATCGTGCAGCGCGGGTTGGCGGCGCTGCTGGTGGATGGATAGCGACACGTAGTCAACGCCAGAGCCGCGCCGTACATTCCGTTGAAGTCGAACACGACCGGAAAGGGGTCCGCACTTTGGTGACAACTGTACGCCTACTTAATACTTAATGATGAATTCAATGTCAATTATCATCGGCGGTCCAGCGTAGAGACGACATTTTCGATGGTTAAGATGAAATATGGGGACTCTCTGCGCTGTCAGTCTGAGGAAGGTCAGGTGAACGAAATTCTGCTTAAGTTCCTGTGCAACAACATCTGTGTGCTGATTAAGGAAATGAAAGAACTTGGGATAAGCCCGACGCTAGATCCGTCCTTGATGGTTGACATGTTCTTCGATTAGAACAATTTCAGAACACTGGCAGCTTGACTTCTTCGGAATTGCCTATCTACAATATAGGCCAGGATGCTTGCGACATCCTGGCCTATCTAGTGCCGAGGTAACTCAGTGGACAGAGTGACGACCTGCTAAGTCGGAAATGTGGGTTCAATCCCCACCCTCGGCACCACACGAACGTTTAAACGCCCGTTAGGGCTAGTATAGCTTGTTGTTTGTCTTGAGTCAACGTCAAATACTTGGGGGATAATTATGCCTGCACGATACCAAAGCATTTGGGTGCCTCGCGCGGAACCTTCGGTAATGCGTGGACGACTAAATATGAGGGATGTATTTGAGAAATTAATCAGTGAGGGATGGGAAATATCGGAATGGCGCCCGATAATCGATCCAATCCAGCCTACTCATCCAATGGGTCGCCCAAGTCGCTATATTGACGCATATCTGCTCAAGCTGGACATTGAGGCTCCAAATAATGAATTTTGCGAATCGGATACTGGTTTAGATATGGATACAGATCAATCTATCCTACGATTCGACCCGTCCGATCCGTCCGATCCGCATTTTGATCCTGAAACTGTGGGTTTGTGAACCAAAAGCGCCTGCTAAATCACATAAGTCGCCCCTGAATCTTACCTTTGATTCAGGGGCGACTTTTGATGCAACGCCTCTAATACTACAGTCGCACTAAAGCAGACTCGGTAATTTCGAGCTTGGATTTTGCCCAATTTCGTTAGAGCTAAAGACGTTCCCCGTAGCTGGACGCAGCGGCAGCCAAGGCTGACCATGCCTCAACAGAGTAACTGCGACTGTAGTACTAAACCCGACAATGAAGAGTGGCACAGCACGGATATATACTATAGCTGGATCCCGGAACGGAGCAGGTGGCTCAAGGTAGTTGTGGAGCGAGATCGAATCGCCACCGCTTTCATTGACCGGCGCCCGCTTCGGTTGTTTGGAGTTCCAGAAAATGACTGACCACAGGAAATCGATCGAGCCGGAGCTCGAGATTCAGTATTTCGACAAAAATGTTTTATGGATAGGCGCGTCTGGAGCATCCTCCTTTAGCGAAGGTGAGACCATGGCGCAGGGCCTAATCCTAGAGTACCACAGCGCAGGTCACGCAGTCGGAGTTGTGCTGACCAGGTCTGCCCTCGACAAGCTGAAAGACTTTCTGGATCCAGGCAATGCAGAACGAAACGAAGCCCTTAAGAAAGTATCTGACTAAAGGAAACCACGTTGAAAGACCATATTCTCCTGGACCGGCAGCCCCCTGTGGCCACTGTCACCCTCAACCGTCCTTCCCAGCACAACGCCATCAGCTTCGATATGTGGCACGAGCTTGCCGCACTGATGCGGAAGCTGGACGCCGACAACGAGGTGCGCTGCGTGATCATCACCGGCGCGGGGGGCGAGGCATTCTCCGCCGGGGCCGACATCGCGGATTTCTACCAGCACCGCTCGGATTCGGTAAAGGGCAGGGGCTACAACGACGCAGTGAACGGCCTGTTGGAAACCCTGACCGAGATGGGGACACCCACCATCTCCATGATTCAGGGTTTTGCCGCCGGCGGTGGCTGCGAGACGGCCGTTGCCACCGACCTGCGCATCGCCGCCGAGGGCAGCCGCATGGGCATCCCCGTTGCCCGCCTCGGCATCACCATCGGCCACCGGGAGATGCGCGGCCTGGTCGACCTGGTGGGTAAGGGGAACGCGCTCTACATCCTGCTATCGGGTCGTCTGCTGGACGCCCGGGAGGCCCTTCGCATCGGCCTCGTCAACCAGGTCGTGCCGCCGCAGGATCTGCACGAGGCCACTTACAAGCTGGCCAACGATATCGCTGCCCTGGCTCCGCTCTCGCACTCGGTCAACAAGCTCACGCTGCGGCAGGTGCAGGCCCAACCGGTACTGGCCGACCTGACCGATGAGGAGAATGCGCTGCCTCTGGCCCATTTCGACACCGAGGACTACCAGGAAGGTTACCGCTCCTTCCTCGAAAAGCGCCGCCCGAACTTCGTGGGCCGGTAACCTGGGCGGCATCGATTGTCGACCAGGCGAAGGACCCGCGCCGACGTCCTGCTCGTGGAGCGAGGGCTGGCAGGGTCCCGTGAAAGGGCGCAGGCCCTGATCATGGAGGGCGTGGTGTTCACCCCCGCGGGACGGGTCGCCAAGTCGGGCGCCCTGCTGGCCAACGATGTCGAGGTGGAGGTGCGGGGGCGCCTGCCCTACGTCAGCCGGGGCGGCATCAAGCTGGCCCATGCGCTGGACCGGTTCGGCGTAGACCCCTCCGGCCTCGTGGCCCTGGACGTCGGAGCCTCCACCGGAGGATTTACCGACTGCCTGCTGCAACGGGGCGCAACCCGAGTCCACGCCGTCGACGTGGGCCACGGGCAGCTGGCCTACACCCTGCGCCGGGACCCCCGCGTTGTCTGCTACGAGAAGGTGAACGCCCGCCTTCCCTTCCAGCTGCCCGAGCCGGTAGACCTGCTGGTCATCGACGTATCGTTCATCTCGCTGACGCTGGCCCTGCCCCAGCCTCTGACCCACCTGCGATCCGGCGGCACCGCCGTCGCCCTCGTTAAACCGCAATTCGAGGCCCGGCGCGGCGAGGTCGGCAGGGGAGGCATCGTTCGCAACGACGACCTGCGCGAAGACATCCTGATGCGAGTGGAGCAGTGGCTGTCGGATCGCGAGGACGTTGAGCTGCTGAACACCATTCCGTCCCCGATCACCGGGGATGCGGGCAACCACGAGTTCCTTGCCCTGTTGCGCAAAATGTAAGGTCGGCTCGGGCCGCTCCAGTGCCTGCAAAATCATGTATGATGAATGCCGTCGACGAAACATCGGCGGCAATTTACATCTGGGGAATATGCTATGTACCTGCTCAGGCGTATATTTAATTGCAAACCCGGCGAGGCCCGGCGGGTCGCCAGCCTCGTACAAAGGCAGGCTGAAGCCTTCGAAGAGGCGGGGCAGCGCAGCGAATGCAGGGTCTATTTCAACGGAGCAACCACCCCCTCCGAGCCTGACACCGTGGTGCTGGAGTGGACCGATGAGGCCATCAGGTCGACCATGCGGGCTGGCATCCAGCTGCCCCCCGTCGTAAGGCAAATCGGCGCACAGGTCAACGAGCTCACCGAGAGCAATCGCATCGAAATCATGGAGCTGATGACTCCGGACAAGATGCTGGACGTATAAGGATGCCTGGCGACCGGAAACGTTCCGCTTCTGCCTGGGCCAGCGCACTTACGGCGCGAGGCTGGGGCCTCAGGGGGTTCAATGTACTTGCTCAGGCGAATCTGGAGGTGCAGGCCCGGAGAGGCACGAAGGGTGGCCAGCCTGGTACATACCCAGGCACAGATCTACCATGACGCGGGGCTTCGCGGCGAATTCAGGGTCTATTTCAACGGCTACACCGCCCCTTCCGAGCCTGACACCGTGGTACTGGAATGGACGGACGAGGCCCTGATGTCCCCCTACCGTGGCGGCAACCTGCTGCCCCAATCGGCGGCGCCGATCCGCGCCCAAGTGCAGGAACTCACCGACGACAACCGCATCGAGATCATGGAGCTCATGACCCCCGACAAGATGCTGGACGTCTAGTCGCTGGACACCGGGAAACGCTTGAATCGACGGAAGCTGGCAGGCACGCCAGCAATTTTTCAGGACTGGAGAGGATTGGATGTACCTGCTGAGGAGAATCTGGAAGTGCAAGCCAGGCGAGGCTCGAAGAGTGGCCAGTCTCGTGCAGCAACAGGGGCAGATCTATCACGAAGCGGGCCAGCGGAGCGAGTTCCGAGTCTATTTCAACGGCTACACCACACCGACTGACCCTGACACCGTGGTGCTGGAATGGACCGACGAGGCCCTGATGTCGCCCATGCGTGGCGGCAACCAGTTGCCACAGGCAGCCCTGGCCGTTGGCGCCCAGGTCCGCGAGCTCACCGAGGGCAACCGCATCGAGATTATGGAGCTCATGACCCCCGACAAGATGCTGGACATCTAGGGCTGGAACTGGGGACATTTCCGGCAAGATGGCATTACGTTCCACCTGGTTTCTTTTCCACCCGGTTTCTTTTTCACCCGGTTCCTTAAAGAGGCGCGCATTTGACTCTTGGGCATACGGACCCCGCGGGTACATCGGTGCAGACGTTGCTGGACGACGCCTGGGAGCGGTACCGTTCCGCCATAGAGCGGCTCAATGCGGGAGATGTCCGCGACGCCTGTGGCAAAGCCTGGAATGCAACTGCGGGCGGCCTCTGAAGCCGCAGTGCTGGCCCACCGGGGCAATATCGCTACCACCATTAACATTTCCAGCGGGCTCCGTTTTCTGGCCCGCAAATACGACCTGCCCAATCTGTCCGCCGGATACGCCCAGCGGGCCCAGTACCTGCACAACGGTGCTTGCTACTATGGGGTCTGCGATAACGAGGACATACCGGACCTGATCTACGGAACCGCCGAATACATACGGGCCGCTCAAGATCTGGCCCAACACCAAGAGGACTGAAAGATGCAAGTTGAAGAAATCGCTGCCAAGCTGACCGAAGCGGGCAAGACCGTATCTGTCGCGGAGGCCTGCACCTGTGGATTGGTTGGCTACATGCTGGGGACCGTTCCCGGCAGCTCGCGCTACTTCCCCGGAGGAGTCATAGCCTACACCGGCGGCCTCAAGGAGTCGGTGCTGAACGTGCCCGACGAGGTGGCCCCCAATCACGGCACGGTCAGCCACGAAATGGCCGTTGGCATGGCCCGCGGCGTGCGGGAGTTGACCGGCACCGACTACGCCATCTCCACCACCGGGGTCACCGGGCCTGCGGCGGGACGCTCCGGTCTGCCCATCGGCACCTTCTGGGTGGGGTTGTCGGTCAAGGATGGGGAGGACAGCGCCATCGAGGTGCATATCGACGGCGACCGGGACGATACCAAGCGGGGCGCGGCGCAGGCCGCCCTCGACCTTCTCGGCACCGTCCTGTAACAAAGCAGTCTTGGCCTTGGGACGGGCTGGCGTGAGTCCCCGAACCCGGCAGCCCGCCTGAGGCTCCCTCGCTATACGGGAAAAGGAACCGCTTGACGGGCGATAATCGAGCGGCAGAAAAGTGGCTCACGTTGCCGGTTCGATACGCTCAAGAGCGGCGGAGTCCTTGGACTCTTGATGCGTCCTGAGTTCAGCTGAGGATCTGGCTCAGGAACGTCTGTGTCCGCTCCTGCTGAGGGTTGTTGAAGAACTCGCGGGGCGGCGCGTCCTCGATGATCACACCCTCATCGAACATCAGAATGCGGTCCGCGACCTCGGTGGCAAATCCGATCTCGTGGGTAACGATGATCATGGTCATCCCGGACTCAGCCAGCTCCCGCATGACGTCCAGCACCTCGCGGATCATCTCCGGGTCGAGGGCCGAGGTTGGCTCGTCGAACAGCATGATCTTGGGCTGCATGGCCAGGGCGCGGGCAATGGCGACGCGCTGCTGCTGACCGCCGGAAAGTTCCCCAGGGAACTTGTAGGCCTGTTCCGGGATGCCCACCCGTTCGAGCAGCTCCATCGCCACCTCTTCGGCCTCATTGCGCTTCCACTTGCGCACCTTGACCGGCGCGAGGGTAACGTTCTGCAACACCGAGAGATGGGGGAACAGGTTGAATTGCTGGAACACCATGCCCACCTCGCGGCGGATGGCGTCGATGTTTCGCACGTCCTGAGACATGGGAACGCCGTCCACGACGATGTCGCCGCGCTGGTGCTCCTCGAGGCGGTTTATCGTGCGGATGAAGGTGGACTTTCCGGACCCGGAGGGGCCCACCACCACTAGCTTTTCGCTGCGGTCGACGTCAGTCGTTACGCCGCGCAGCACGTGGAAATTACCGAACCACTTGTGAACGTCTCGGCAGATGATAATGGGCTCGCTGGTTGAGCCGTTGGTGCTTTCTTCAATCATCCTCTAAACTCCGACCTCCCCTCGTGATGGGCGATCCGCTATCGCTGGCCCACGCCCAGGTGTTCCTCGACCTTCTGGCTGACGTAGGACATGGTGTAGGTGAACACCCAGAACACCAGGGCGAGGAAGATGAACACCTCTTTGGCGCTGGACAGGTATTCGGCATTGCCCTGGATGAAGGCACGGCTGATCTCCACCACGTCCAGCATCCCGATGATGTAGACCAGGCTGGTGTCCTTGAACAGAGCGATGAACTGCCCCACGATGGCGGGAATGACGTTGCGGATGGCCTGGGGCAACGAGATGAGCAGCGTGGTCTGCCACCCGGGCAGTCCAAGCGCCCGCGCCGCCTCGGCCTGTCCCGGATGCAGCGCCTGCAATCCGCCCCTTATGTTCTCGGCCATGTAGGCAGAACTGAACAGGGTTATGACGATGCCTGCGCGGAGCAGCGAACTGGTATGTAGGTCCTCGGGAAAGGCCAGCGGCACCAGCACCTGTGACATGAACAGCAGGGTGATGAGCGGAACGCCGCGGAACACCTCGATGAAAACCACGCACAGCAGCTTGACCACGGGCAGGTTGCTGCGCCGCCCCAAGGCCAGCGCGATGCCGATGGGCAGGCTGATCGCGATGCCCACCACCGCCAGTAGCAGGTTCAGCATGATGCCGCCCCAGTGGGGCACCGACACCCGCTGCATTCCGGGCACGCCCTCGATACCGCGCAGCAGTATGACCGTGATGATGAACACGGTCACGCCGTAAATTACTATATCCCGGCCGGTCATATTGGAATATCGGGCTACGACCCAGCCAATTCCCAGTGCGGGAATGTTCGCCGCCAGCAGCAGCCGGACGTCCATCCCCATTCGCTCGAAGCTGTAGGGCAGGAAGGCAAAGAGAGTGATAACGGCCACAACCCCAATGCCCAGGCGCCTGGCGACTCCGCCTCCAGCCATGGCCCATCCCATTCCCAGCATTGCGGAAACCAGCATGAGCGCCACCTGGGGACGCCAGAAGCAGTTCTGTCCGGGGCATGCGGACTCGGTGTTGAACTGCCCGATGACCATCTGGCCGCCCAGAACGCCGATGACGGTCCAGTCGGCCCCGGCGATGATCCAGCGCAGACCGTAGACCAGGGCTAGCACAATGATTGCGGAGGCGCTGACTGTCAGCAGGGAGTTGTACCAGGAGCTGAACAGGTTCTCACGCATCCAGCCGATGACGCCCACCTCTGACCGGGGAGGCGGCAGGCTCTGGCCTGGGGCGGCCTGGGGAGCAGCAGCCACCGTCAGCCTCCCGTGAACCGGATGTGGCGGTTGTAGAGGTTACCGATGAGCGAGTAGGTCAGGCTCATGGCGAGGTAGGCCGCCATGATCAACAGGAATATGGAGACCGCTGGCGCCGTCTGTGTCATGGTCTTTGCCACGTTGGTCAGGTCGGCATATCCGATGGCCCCGGCAAGACTGCTGTTCTTGGTCAGGTTCAGGAACTGGCTGATCAGCGGCGGGATTATGACCCGCAACGCCTGAGGGAATGTCACGAATCGAAGGGTCTCCATTGGGGAGAGCCCCAGCGCGCGGGACGCCTCGGTCTGTCCCCGGCGGACGGACTGGATGCCGGCGCGGACAATCTCGGCAATGAACGACGCAGTATAGGTCACCAGACCCACCAGTAGCACAACCAGGCCGGCCGGAGCGGTGAACCCCCCAGCTAGGTTGCCGAATCGGCCCTCGGCAACCGGCGTGGTCACCTCGTAAGGAGAGTTACCTGCTGCGAGGCTGACCACGACCCAGGTTATGGCCCCGATGACTACGGCGGTGGCCAGCCCGCCCCACAATGGGTACATTGGCTGGCCCCGGTGGGCCTCCTGGACGAGCAGCAGGCGATACACGGCCCATCCGGCGGCGGTACTGCCAGCGGCCAGCAGGGCCCATACAAAGGCTGGGCCAACGGCGGTCGCCTCCGGGAAGGGTATGGAAATACCGCGGTTGTTGACGAACAGCCCGCCCCCGAGGATGTAGCTGTCGCGGACCGGAGGCAGGGCAAGGATGATATAAAACCAGAAGAAAAGCTGCACCAGGAGGGGCACGTTTCGGAAGAATTCGACGTAGACCAGGGCCAGCTTGGAAACCAGCCAGTTGCTGGAGAGACGCGCTACGCCAACCAGGATTCCCAGCGTGGTGGCCAGGATGACGCCGACCACGGAAACGATGGCGGTGTTGACCGCAGCCACCCCGATGGCATACCCGAAGGGGTCTGACGACTCGTAGGGGAGAAAGTGCTGGCCTATGGGGGTCTGGTATTCCCGGTCAAGAAAGCTCCATCCGTGGGGAATCTCGCGGTCCTGGACGGCGGTGGCGATGTTGGTGAAGAACCAGGCCACCAGCACGACCACGACAATGCCCGACACGATCTGCAAGGTCCATTGGAGGACCTTGGTGTGCCGCCAGAGCTCGACGCCCTGGTATGTGAGGAGTCCCCGCAACTGTGCCATTCGACGCCGCACTCGACCGATTGGAAAGTTGCCCCAAATCTACCATACCCGGATAGGCTTGTAATCTGTCTATAGATGATCGTTGGCGGCCATTTTCCGGTCTCCTACGCAATGCCCTCCAGCCCGCTGACCCGCAGGGAAGTGTAATGTCAGAGCTGCCCCAGCCCCCATCGTTGCCCCAATCCTCGTCCCGTGGTGTTGTACGATTTCAGCCGGTCTGATATAAGAAGCAGTCCTATGGCGTCCTCCTTCTCTGCCCTGCTGAACTGGCGTCCCAACACGCCCTTCTACTACGGCTGGCTGGTCCTTGGCCTGTCGGGCGCTGGGGCGTTCGTTGCGACAGCCATTGCGGGCGTGGTCCTGGGAGGAGTGCAGACCTATATCCTGGAGGACACCAACTGGTCCCGCACCAGCATCGGGCTGGCAGCCGGCTGCGGGGTCTGGATGTCGGGGTTGTTCGCTCCCTTTGCCGGCCGGCTGGCGGACCGGTACGGCCCCCGGTGGCTGATGCCTGTGGGCGTCATTGTCCTCGGCCTGTCGATGATTGCCATCGGCGGAGTCCATGCCGCGTGGCAGTTCTTCCTGGCAGCGGTCATTGGAAGGGCAATCAGCCAGCCGTTCCTCATCGGCGTGGTCCCCCGGACCATGGCCGTCAACTTCTTCAATCGCCGTCGGAACATTGCCCTGGCATTGACCGGAATCTACCGGCCCATCAGCGGGGCACTCATCATCCAGGCCTTCTCGGTCATAGCCGTATTCGCCGACTGGCGGACGGCGTTTCGCTACCTGGGGTTCTTCAGCCTGGCCCTTGCCGTGCCGATGATCGTGATCATGCGTCGGCGTCCCGAAGACATCGGCCTGCTCCCCGATGGCGCAGAGGGGAATGCGCCGGGCGCGGGGTCATCCTCGGGAGGCAGCGGGACCTCCGCGACGAGCCGCAGCGTTTCCCATGCGACGTCAGAGATCAGCTCGACCACGAAAGAAGCTCTTCGAACGCAGGCCTTCTGGGTATTGGCGGTCGTCACTTTCCTCGAGGTTGGCGCCACATCCGGCCTTGGATTCAGCCTTGTGCCCTACCTTCGGGAATTCGCCGGGATGACGACGCCACAGGCCGCGGGGGTATTGAGCATCAGCACCTTCCTCGCGCTGAGCAGCCTGGTATGGGGACAGCTGGCGGGTCGGCTGACGGCCCGCTGGTGCATCGTGGGGGCGTTGGCCCTGTCGGCGGCGGCAGCCCTGGCGCTGCTGCGGGTGGACTCGCTTTTGGCGGCCTATGTGTTCGGGGTGCTGTGGGGCCTGTTCCACAGCGGCCTGGAAGTCCTGAGGTACATCTTTATGGCCGACTATTTCGGCCGCGACTCCTACGGAGCCATCGCCGGGACTATGAGGCCGTTCGAGGCGGGCGGCCTGGGCGTGGGGCAACTGGTGGGACCCCTGATCTACGACCTGACGGGCAGCTACACCCTGCTGATCCTGGTCTCCTCCATACTGCTGTTTTCATCGGCCGCCCTGATGCTGCTGACACGCCGCCCGGTCAGGCCCGCCGAGGAGAGCGAGGTGGTCCCTCAAGGGGCAACTGAAGGGGCGTAGCCTCCTCAGAGCGCCCGCGGGACCCGACGCTACCGCAACGGTGCGGCGTAGATCTGGCCGCCCTTGGGACAGTCCTGACAGGGAGCATCGGTCCAGAGGGCGTTGCGGCCTCCCTCGCGAGGTAGCTGGATCCCCTGCGTTCCCAGGTTGCGGTCGTAGATCTCGCCGTAATTGCCCACTCCCCGGATCACATCCTGGGCAACAGTCTGTTTCAGGCCCATGGTTTCCTGGGAGAAAGAGCCCTCCAGACCGAACAGCCGGTCAACCTTCGTGTCGCCGGTTACTTCCGTGGGCACATTGTCCATCCCGATGCCGAAGGCCTCGGCGTAGATGAGAATGGCCATAACCGTCTTGGTGATGTCGAACCACTGCTCGTCGCCGTGGGGCACAACCGGGCCCAGCGGTTCCTCGGAGATGGTGTCGGGCAGGATCATATGATCACCGGGATTGGGGAACGTTTCTATCAGGCCGGATAGCGCAGAGCGATCGGTGGTGAAAGCATCGCATTGGCCGTTGCGATAGGCCTCTAGGGCGGCCTCTGAGTCCTCAAAGGTAACCACCGAAGCATTGAGGTTCGCCTCGTTTGAGAAGTCCTGGAGGTTCAGCTCGGTGGTGGTTCCCTGGGTCACGCAGACGCTGGCGTCCTTGAGCTCGATTGCGTTGCTTATGCCCAGGCTGAGGGGCGTCATGAATCCCTGCCCATCGTAGAACATGGTCTGCGTGAAGTTGCCCCATTGGGAATCCCGGGACGACGTCCAGGTGGTTACCGTAGACAGCATGTCCACTTCGCCGGCCTGTAGGATCGGGCCGCGTTCTGCCGCATCGACTATGCGGAACTCCACGGCAGACGGGTCTCCCAGCACGGCTGCGGCAACAGCCCGGCACAGGTCGAGGTCGAACCCGACGTTGTTACCGCCCTCGTCCACGTAGCCGAATCCAGGCGTATCGTTGCCGGTGGCACATTGCAGCGTACCGTGCTCGCGCACCCTCTCAAGGCGCGAGGATTCCCCTCCTGCATCGTCCGGGGAATCTGGCGTTGAGGTGCTATCCTCCGTGGCGCAAGCCAGAGCGAATACCAGCAACGCCAGTACAAGGGCTACTGCAATCAATGGCATGCGACTCATACTTGTCCCCTTACGTTACGAATGCACCAGTGAGCATCCATGATAAGGGCAAATACCACGGGACAAGCAATGAGATTCCATATAGGAATTATCAGAAAAGGGGCGGGTCAATGACCCGCCCCGGAAAGGCTTCGCGGCTGGCAGCCGTACAGGTGTGGTTAGCGCAACGGAGCAGCGTAGATCTGTCCGCCCTTGGGGCAGTCCTGGCACGGAGCGTCGGCCCAGAGGGCGTTCCGTCCGCCCTCACGGGGCAGGTTGATGCCGTTGGGGCCAAGGTTGCGGTCGTAGATGTCGCCGTAGTGGCCCACGGCCCCAAGCACCTTCTGGGCCACATCCTGGTCCAGTCCCAGGCTCTCCTGGCCGAATGACCCCCCGATCCCGAGCAGCCGGTCGACGACCGTCTCTCCGGTAACAGAGGTGGGAATGTTACTGGTATCGATGCCGTAGGCCTCGCCATAGATGAGGATAGCCATGACAGTCTTTACCACGTCGAACCACTTGTCATCGCCGTGCGGCACGACGGGGCCAAGAGGCTCCTCAGAGATTGTCTCCGGAAGAATAGAGTGGGCGCCCGGATCGTCGAAACCGGAACCGATGGCAGCGAGCTGCGAGCGGTCATTGGTAAAGGCATCGCACTGGCCTTCCTGGTAGGCCGCGCTCACCGCGTCGGTGTCTTCGAAGGTCAGCGGGGAGATGTTCAGGCCATACTGGTTGGAGAAGTCCTGCAGGTTGAGCTCGGTGGTGGTGCCCTGGGTCACACACACGGTGGCGTCCTGCAGCTCCAGCGCGCTGGTAAGGCCAAGATCCTTGTTCGCCAGGAATCCCTGCCCGTCATAGAACATGGTCTGGGCGTAGTTGCCCCAGCCCGCGTCGCGGGAGGAGGTCCAGGTCACGGTGCGGACCAGCAAGTCGACTTCGCCGGACTGGATGACGGGGCCGCGCTCGGCGGCGGTAATCAGGCGGATTTCAATCGCGTTGGGGTCGCCGAGAACCGCGGTGGCGACGGCGCGGCACAGATCGATGTCGAAGCCA
Source organism: Dehalococcoidia bacterium (assembly GCA_965219395.1). Lineage (GTDB taxonomy): Bacteria > Chloroflexota > Dehalococcoidia > Lucifugimonadales > UBA3495 > VXOI01. The sequence continues at coordinate 447,781 of CBDCNN010000002.1, read as the reverse complement.
ACGTTGTTGCCGGCATCGTCAATGAACCCGTATCCCGGAACGTCGTTGCGGCTGGCGCAGATCAGAGAACCGCGATCTTTGATGGCCTGCAGGCGATTGGCCACAACCACCGGCGCTGCAGCGGCGTTGGGATCCGGAGTGGCCGTGACCACCCTGGTGACTTCCACCGGTTCTCCCTGGGCGCCTCCCACAGGAGTGACCTCGACGATGCGGGTCACCTCGACCTCACCTCCGCAGGCGGACACAAGAATCAGCAATATCGCTGACAATATAGCCAACGGTACAAAAACTCTAGTCTTCAAGTCTCCTCCTCAATCCTCGGTATACCAGATTCGGTATACCAGATTTTCGGCCCCGATAATCATCGGGGCCGAGCGTTGCACATTATACCCGCATTTCGTACAGGCTTGCCATACTATGCAAACCTGAAGCGTTCAATCGTTACGAGTTCAGCTGGGCGGGTCTGCTTTCGGTCACTTTCCTCAAACGATGCCGCTAACGACCCCTGAGCCGCGGGTCTAGGACGTCGCGCAGGCCGTCGCCAAGGAAATTCACGGCGAAGACCACGGAGGCGATGATGATGCCGGGGAAAACCACCAGCCAGCTCTGGGTCTGGATATGCTCGCGGCCGATCTCCAGCATGCTGCCCCAGGTTGCGGTGCCCTCGGGCACGCCCACACCGAGGAAGCTCAGCGATGCCTCCACCACGATGGCGAAGCCCAGCGTGATGGTCATCAGCACGATGTAGGTGGCCGCCACGTTGGGCATGATATGGCGCGCCATCACACGGATGGGGTTTGCGCCGATGGCCTTGGAAGCCAGGATGTAGTCCAGCTCCTTGATCCGCAGCGCCTCGGAGCGGACCACCCGGGTGGCGCCGGGAACCAGGATCACCACCAGTGCGATGATCACGTTATTGATATCGGCGCCCAGGGCCGCCATCAGCCCCAGCGCCAATATTATTGGCGGAAATCCCATCAGGGCGTCGACAAGTCTTTGAATGACCATGTCGAACAACCCTCCTACATAGGCGCTGGAAATCCCGACCATTGTGCCTATGGTGATGCCAATTATGACGGTCATCACGCCGACATACATGGAGATGCGAGCGCCGTACAACAGGCGGCTGAGTACATCCCGGCCTATGTGGTCTGTACCAAGAGGGGCGTTTGCCGTGGCGGGAGGCGAGAACTTTTTCGCCACACCCACGCTCTCGGGATCGTGGGGAGAGATCCAGGGCGCAAGCACCGCCAGAAAGAGCACCAGCAGAATTATCACGGCCCCGATGGCACCCAGGGGTTTGCGCCTCGAGAAGCTCCAGGAAGTGGCCCAGAGCCCGGCAAGCCCCGTAGGCTTTTGCCGAACGTCGCCCTCAAGGACTGCTTCCTCGGCCGCAGTGTTGGTGCGGAATACTGCCATTTTCAGCCATACCTCCGTCTAGGAGAGAGGGTCGCGGAGCGGGCGTGGGAGAGACAAGCTGACTCCCTCACTCCTGGCATCAGGCGTACCTGATGCGAGGATCCAGCCAGCCATAGAGCAGATCGATCACCAAGTTGATGCTCACAATGAACGCGGCGATGATAACGATCTCCGCCTGAATCATCGTGTAGTCCCGCTGGAAGATGGACTCGATGAGGATCCGTCCCATGCCGGGAACCAGGAAGATCGTCTCGATGATCACCGTCCCGCCGAACAGCCGGGCGAAAATCCACCCGGAGGTAGTTAGGACCGGCAGGAGGGCGTTCTTCAGGCCGTGGCCATACACCACGGAGTTTTCGCTCAGGCCCTTGGACCGGGCGGTGCGCATATAGTCTTCGCGGATGATTTCCATCATCGCGGACCGTGTAACGCGGGCCACGAAGCCCATTTCGTAGAAGCCCAGCGCCAGTGCGGGCCAGATCATCTGGTGCAGGTTGGTAATCGGGTCGTCCCATAGATGCGCATAGCTCAACGGGGCCAGCCCGCCCACATGCACCAGCAGCAGTAACAGCAGGATGGCGATGAGGAAGGTCGGCATGGCGATGCCGGCCATGGTGAACACGCGCGCTGCATAGTCCATAGGGCTTTCGGGGCGGAGCGCGGACAGGATACCGAGGGGTACTGCCACGATCACCGAGATGAACATGGCAATGATGGTTAACTCGACGGTGACCGGGATCCGGTCGGCCAGTTCCTCCATCACCGGGGCCTTGAACCAGTAGGAGTCCCCGAAATCTCCCTGCAGGACGCCACCGATCCAGTCGAAGTACTGGCTGACCAGCGGCTTGTTCAGGTCGAGTTCGATACGGCAGTCGATCAATTCCTCCTGCGTGAACGTCGCCTCGCCGTCGCTGAGAATTGCCAGGCACACATCCCCGGGGATCAGACGCATCACCACGAAAACAATGATGGTGATGAGGACTATGGTGGGGATGAAGAGCCCCAATCGCTTGATGATGTACTGTCTCATCTATCCAGTCCCGAGTCAGGGCGTAATAGGGCAGGCTGCGGTAACAGCCCATACGAAATGGACACGGGGGCGGATTTGAAACCCGCCCCCGCAAACCTGTGGCAGCCGTTTACCGCTCGAGCCAGATGTCTTCGTGCTTGAAGTGGGTCTGCACGGTCTGGGGAGCGTGGAAATTCTTGATCTGCTCGCCGATCACCCACTGCAGCACACCCCAACCGAGGGTGATCCAGTGGTTGTCCTCCTGCGTGAACAGGAAGGCCTCCAGCTCCTTGTTGATCTCGCGGCGCTTTTCGGGATCCAGCTCCACCTTCTGCTCCTCGAACTTCTGGTTGACCCAGTCGTTCTGCCAGTCGGTGTAGTTGCGGGTGGCGCCCTTCAGGTACACGCCGCCCATGATTCCGTCCACGTCCAGCACCACTTGACCCTCACCCTGGCAGGCCAGTTCCCAGTCGCCAGGCTGGTCCGCCGGGCGGGAGGTGGCGAACAGGTCGTAGCCGGCAGCGCTGGGGTAGGTCTGGAAATCGGTGACCCTGATGTTCAGAGTCTTCTCAAGCTGGTCCTTGACCACGGAGCACTGCTCGGGGTAGGTACCCACCTGGCGCACGTCCATGCGGGTCTCGAAGCCGTCGGCCAACCCGGCCGCAGCCATGAGATCCTTGGCCTTGGCTACGTCAGCCTCGCCATCGGGCGTGTCCTTGGGGCGCAGGCCGGGCCAGGTTAAGCATTCCTCGAAGGAGTGGGCCAGGCCCATCAGCGGGCATCCCACGCCGGAGGTGTTGTCGAAGACGAGGTCGTTCCACTGCTGGTAGTCGATGGCCAACTGAATGGCCTGCCGGACGCGGGCGTCGTTGAACGGCTCCTTCTTGACGTTCAGCATCAGGCCCCAGTCCGCCGTGGGCTGGACCGCCACGCCCCGGTACGCGCCGTCGGAGTCCCGCTCAAGCTCGAACACCTGGGTCGGGGTCATGTTGGTGAAGCCGCCGTTGGACATGTCGATCTGGCCGCCACTCAACTGGGCGATCAGCACGCTGGGGTCGACGATGATGTTGTGCTCGATGAATTCGAAGTAGGGTCGGCCTTCCTTGAAGTAGTTGGGGTTCTTCGACACGTGATAGAAGCTGCCCCTCTGGTAGTCATCCAGCGCGAAGGGACCGGAGCCGGACCTGTGCTCGATGACGTTTTCCGCCAGGTTGAGGTCGATGCCCTGGTCCAGCAGATGCTTGGGCAGGACCTTGACGTAGTCAACGGCCAAGAATTTGATGAAGGCGCCGGAGGCGAACTTCAGGTTGAACTCCACGGTGCTGTTGTCGATCAGGTTGACGCCTCCGTTCTTGGCCTCCTCGGTATACTGGCGCCAGAGACCGGAGCGTCCCATCTTGGAGTCCAAGTCGCCGTAGCGAAGCATGGAGTTGTGGACGTCGTCAGCGGTGAGGGGGTTGCCGTCGAGCCACTGGATGCCGTCGCGAATCTTGAACGTCATCGTCTGTCCGCCGTTGGAGATCTCCCAGTCGTCGCAGAGGTCGCAGACTATCTGGCTGGTGTCAACCGTGTCGTACTGCACGATCTGGTTGTAGAGTTGGCTGACCGCCTGGATGCTGGAAAGCGATGATGAACCTTTGGGGTCCCAGTCCCGGCTGTCGGCGTAGGCCGACATATACACGGTCCCTCCGTACGTGCCGGTGGTGGCAGCTTCCGGCGTGGGCCGCGATACCACCTGGGTCGCAACAACGGGCGGAGTGTTGGTCGGGCGGGTCGTGGCGCCGGGAACGGGAGTGTCCGCCGGAGCCGCGGGCTTTGCCGTGGCCTCAGGCGCATCGGTAGGCGCCGGACCGGACGCACTGGTGTCCTGTGTGGGCGCTGCGGCAGGCGCTTTGGTGGCCTCCTCAGACCCGCCACAGGCAACGATCACGGTCAACGCCATGATCACTGCCAGCGGCAGCAGCACCTTAAGATTGAGAAACCGCTGAATTCCCATATGCCTCCTCCGGTCTTGTTGCTAACGGATTTTGATTGGATTTTGATTGATTGAATCTATCGCAGGGAATTGAGCGCCGCATTTGAACTGAATGCGTAGGAGATTGTACGAATTGAGACCATAATCGGGTGATTTCGCATCCATCAGTGCGGCAAATGCCTGTGATTTCAAACTGATAGATAGTAGCCCAATGACAGTACCCCGTCAAGCGAGGGATGCCCGGAAACCAGGGCCTTTTCATTTTCCAAACAACGCGGAAAATACCGCTCACCCTGAGCTTGTCGAAGGGCCGCCCACTGGTGGTTCGACAAGCTCACCACGAATGGGGTTTCCTGAAATTTCCAAGAATGAAAAGGCCCTGGCCCGGAAACGGGGCAATCGCATTTGACTTTTCTAGCTCGTCATTCCCGCGCAGGCGGGAATCCAGGTCATTCGGAGTGCATTCTCCATCGAGTTGGAAGGGTCTATCAGGCGTGTGATTAACGCGATTTCTCCCGACTTCCGTCCACTGGATTCCGCCTGCGCGGGAATGACGGTTCACTCAGCCAGTGAGCAAGGGTTGCTCCTCCAAATGCGATAGCCCTGTGCCCGGAAACGGGAAATTACCCTCATTTTCCAGGAGGGGAATTTCGTTGCCAGGGGGAACCGGCAGAAGTGTATCAGGCGCCCGAGGATCTTCGGTACGGTTCCAACAGCAGGCGCACATCGGTGTCCACATCGGCATCGACGTAGAAGGGTTCAAAGTCAGCGGCGCGGGTCCAGATCCGAGCCGCCTGGATCAGCGCCGCCCGTTCCACCGACGGAGGCCAGCGCAGGATGCCGACGCCGGCCCCCGATTCGTGGGAATAGGCAGCGGTACCATTCAGCGCCCGGGCCACACTGAGGGTGTTGCCGCCGATGGCGGTGATGAGGGCCTGCTCAGCCGACGAGGAGTCTGCGCTGTCCACGGCACCCAGCGCGATGGTCTGGGCCACCCGGAACTGGCTGCCGTCGCTCACCGGGATGGTCGTTGCCTCCGCAGCAAGCTGGGCGGTGAGCGTCGCGCTGGAGTGCTCCACAAAATAGCGGTAGCCCCAGACGCCCCGTATGCGGAAGTTGGCCTCTCCAGGCTCGAACCCTTCGCTGCGGCTCCTGCGGGCGCGGATGGCGCCGTACGGGTGGCCCCAAGGCCGGAGGGGCGCGGCGTTGTGCGGCAGGAGGCGAAAGCCGTCCGTCTCCCAGGCGCCGACGAAGGAATGGCCCTGGGAATCTGCCTGCGCCAACTCGGTAACCGCGACTAGGTCGGGAACCAGCAGGCGGTCGCCGCCGGGGCCGTCGAACAGCAGGGTTTCCACCCGGGGATAGAAATGGCGATTGCAGTAGCGGTCAACCCAGTCGGACACGGCCAGGAGCAACTCGAACAGCTCATCGTCGTCGTCGGCACCGGCGGCGGGGTCCTTCAGGACGCTGTCATCCTTCAGCTTGGTCAGGTCGCCATAAACAGAGCGGTATGCTTCACGGGCCATAATCTTCCTTTAATCTAATGTTGTTTGGTCATTCAGGGTGGCGGCGTCCCCTTGTTTCTTCCACAGCTGCTGGTAGCCGGGATTTCACCCTCACCCCAGCCCTCTCCCTCAAGGGAGAGGGGGAATTAAAGGAGGCCGTGGAATTACTTGCGCTGTCGCTGGCGGGTCAGGCTTCCTCGGTGTACTCGATTATCACCTTGTGGGAGGTGGAGGGTGCCCGGCCGCGCCAGCGCAGGCTGAGGGGCTCACCACGCAGGCCGCGGGGCCCCTGCTCACGCCGGTAAGCGCGGGTGGAGGCCGTACCGTTGTCGGGGACCGCCAGTATGTCGACGGCGCGGGATGGGTCTGTGGCGAGGTTGCCAGCGGTGCCGAAGAAGAGCTCGCACAGGTGGCGGCCATCGGACTCCGGCTGCACGACCTTCACCCGCTGCAGGCGTATGCGGTAGCCCTTGGACGGCTCCAGCACCGTCTGTCGGCCGCGGCGGCCGGGGACGCTGACCTCGGTGGTGTTGAGGACGAAAGGGCGGCGCCGGAGGGGCGCCCGGTGCGAAGGTCGCGTGGTCATAGTCGTTTCCTTATTTGCGGGGTTGCTGATTGTGGAGATACTGCGGGCATGGCAACCACAAGGGTTGCCCCTACGGAGGGGCGTCCGCAGGTGGATGCGAGAACGGCGGAGCTAACTCTCCTCGGTGTACTCGATGATGATCTTGTGGGAGGAGACCGGGGCCTCGCCGGCCCAACGGCCGCTGAGCGGTTCGTCGCGCAGGCCGCGCGGTCCCTCGCCCCGTGGGAACACGCGGGTGGAGGCCTCGCCCAGTTCCGGGATGTCCAGCGTATCCACGGCCTTGCCCGGCTCGGCGGCAATGCTTTCGCCGGTGCCGAAATAGACCTCGTAGAGCCGCCGCCCGTCGGCCAGCTCCTGGATGGCGCGCACGCGAAGAATGCGCAGCCGCTTGCCCTTGCCGGGCCGGACCAGGGGCTCGCGGAAGCTGGCCGTGTTGGAATCGTGGGCGCGGAGTTTCGGCTGATAGACCCTGGGGCGGGGCTGCACGCGGCGGGTGCGGCGGGTGGTCACCGGAGCATCCGCCCGAGACCGGCGCCGCCAAGGCCGGCGATGGCCGCCAGCGAGGCGGTCAGGGCTGTGCCGTTGATGCCCTGGGACAGAGCGTAGGTCTCAACGGCAGAGACCGCGACGATGCCCAGCCCGGCCACCATGGCCCACGGGCGTGAGAAACGGACTTCACGTTCGTCCTTGCGATGGATCAAGTTCGTGCCTCCTAGACAATGGTTCCCTCTCCCTCCGGGGGAGGATTTGGGTGGGGGCGTCTTCTGGTCAATGACATTGGCTTTTGCGACAGATTTCACCCCCACCCCTGCCCTCCCCCTGAGGGGGAGGGAGTTTTTGAGGTTTGGGCGCCGAACTAGACGCCGGTGATGTTGTGCTGCAGTGCCGTGTGGGTGGCTGACGACCGGCTGCCGCTGCGCTCCTGCAATGCGATGCGGAAGCTGACGACCATGATGTTCTGGCGTTTCTGGGCGTCGCGAACGGTCTCGATGGTCAGCTCGCGCTTGAAACCGACGCGCCACTGGGAGCGGTTGACGATGAGCAGGCGGCCCTTGTTGTTGGCGTTGCCGCCGCTGGTGACCTTGCCGTCGGCGTCGGCGAGGCGCATCTGCTCCGAGACGATGACCGGGATGCCCTCGACGGCGCCGAGCTGTCCGGTGAGCAGCGTGGCCTGCGGGCCGAACTTCTCCAGCGTGCGGAAGGAGGAGATGCTCAGAGACTTGATGAACGTGTTGACGTCGGTGATGTAGGCCAGCTCCGACGGGCGCACGCCATACTTGCCCATCTTGCCGCGAATCTCGTTGAACATGTCCACGCTGACCGCCGCGTTGTGATTGTTGGCCATGGCGGTGTTGTCCACCAGCGGCTGGTGGAGCAGGCCGTCGAATCCGACGAGAAAGTGGCCCGTGCCAGCGGTGGCGGCGGAGATGGTCGCGCCGTCGGCATTGATGTTGTTCTGGGCGGTGGTGTCGGCGTTGAGGATGACGTCGTCAATCACCTCGTGGGCGTTGCGCAGCAGGCTGCGGCGCAGCTCGTCCATCATGGCGATGACGGCGTCCTCGTCCAGGTCGTAGGACCAGGGCACCTCGGCCACCAGCTCGTGGGCCGTCAGCGTCTGGCGCGCCGTGGCCGGGGCACTGCCGGTGACGGCGGTGTTCTCGGTCCCGGGGAACCAGTTGACGTCGCCAAGCTGGAGTGGGATCTGAAACGGGTTGCTGGGCATCTGCACCGTGTTGAACAGCGGCGCGATCGCGGTCTCCAGGTTCACGTCGTCCCACAGGGCGCGGGCCTCCTGGGTGTCGACCAGCTCGTCGCCCGATCCGGCGGTGGTGGAGTCCATGGCGGCCTTGAGGTTGGACTGCCAGTCCTCCAGCATCCGCGGGCTGGCGCCGGAGGGCTCGCGGAGCTGCGCCGACAGCAGGCTGCGGGCACAGGCGAGGTCGAGGTGGTCCATGCCAGCGTACTTGCCGAACAGCGCGCGCGGACGGTCGCCGACGTGATGGTTCAGCAGCGCCAGTTTCTCACCCTGCCGCCGGGCATCCTGCAGCTTGGCCAACTGCGATCCCAACCGCTCCATCTCCTCGCGAAGCGGCGGAATCTCTGCGTTCATCCGCGTCTCGTAGAACTCGCGGATGCCGCCCAGCTCGCGCTTGACCAGCTCCAGGCCGGCCGTGGAAAAGGCTCCGTTGTCAGTGGTCATAGGTCCTCCAAAATCTTTTTTATTCCGAGCATTTCCAAGGGTTTTGACGCGGCCGTCACCCCCGCGCCGCCTCGAGGGCCGACAGCAGGGCACCTAGGGCCACATCGCGCCAGGTGATCGACGCTGCCTTTAGCGTCCGACCCGTTGCCGTCCGCCTCCGCATCCCGCCTGAGGGCGCTGCGGTTGGCGGGGACGGGGACGGCGCTGACTTCCAGCAGCTCCTGCTCCAGGTAGCGCAGACCCAGGAGCGCGCCGGTGCGAGGGTCGCGCCGCTCCTCCCAGCGGATGGGGCGGAACCCGACGGACACGCCCCACTGGAACCCCTGGGAGTACAGGGCCGCGACCTCCTGGGCAAAGCCGGTGGGGGCGAACTCGATCCTGGCCAGCAGCCGGTGGGGCTCGGTCCAGACCGACGCGGCCCGCCCGATGGCGGGGTGGCGGTAGTCGTGGGCCCAGAGCAGCACCGGGTTGCGCAGATACGCCTCGAGCCGCCACCCGTCGGCGGCCACCACATCGCCGTGGCGGTCGACGTCGTCGGTTGAGAGCACGAAGGTTACCGGCCCGTGGGAGCGCTGGGCGAAGGCGTCCGCCGCCACGCCTGCCTCGCTCCACTTGAGCACCGGGGCCATGGTTCCAGGGTCTGGCTGCATTCAGTCCTCCATCGCCCGCCGGTGCGCAAAAAAGAAGGGACGCACCCGGCGGGGTGCGTCCCTCAAAATCATTCTATGCCTGACCGTTCGCCAACTCGGAGAGGGCGTACGACTCAGTTCAGTTTCAACGTACTATCGAGGTTACGACGGCCTCCAAACACCTGTCAACGGGGAAGCGTCACTGGCGTTGGGGTTTCGATTCCCGATCCAGTTTTTAGTACCCGAATGCGTTGAGCACAGTTGCCCAAAATGCGGCCCTGCAGACTGCGCATAGCAAACCGCCCCGGTTGGATCGTCACCCTGCTACTGGTGATTGAAAAAGCGCGGGGCCTTTTCATTCTTGGAAATTTCAGGAAACCCCGTTCGTGGTGAGCTTGTCGAACCACCAGTGGGCGGCCCTTCGACAAGCTCAGCCCGCGTTGTTGGGAAAATGGGCCCTGCAGCGCCAGGGTCTTTTAATTGTCGCTCATAGCGAATCCGCCTCCCTTGTTGGTGGGATTCTTCGCTACGCTCAGAATGACAGGACTGGCGGCTATCAATTGTGAAAAAGCGCGGGGCAGACTGGCAAAATTGGTGGTGATATGTTAGCTTTATCAGGTTAACCCATTCGTCGACCACAAAAGGGGGCGGAACAGGCCGCCCGATAGAAAGGAGCGCATCGAGGATTATGGAAGTAACGACGCTCGCCATCGAAAAGCTCAGGGAAGTAATGGTAGAACAGGGTGAGCAGGACAGCGCGCTGCGGGTCATCGCCATCCCGGCGGAGACCGGCGGACTGCAGTACATGCTGACCATGGAGAACGAGACCCAGACTGACGATACCGAAATGAACCTGGAAGGCGTCAAGTTCCTGATGGACTCCGACAGTGCCCCCTTCCTGGAAGAGGCAACCATCGACTACGTCGAGAACTTCGGCGGCCAGGTGGGCTTCGTGATCAACAACCCGATGTTCGCCCAAGCGGGCGGATGCGGCTCAGGCTGCGGCTGCGGAGCCGGCGGCTGTGGCGGCGGCGGCGGGGGATGTGGCTGCGGCGGCCACTAGGCCGATACACCGCATCAGCGCAAACAGCTTCAGCGCAATCGGCGACTGACACCGAGAGGCCCCTGCGGGACCACTGGCAGCGAAACGGCCAGGCCCGCGGGGGTCTTCTCTTTGTCTGAAATTCGGAGATACGTCCCGAGAAACGGTATCGGTATGGATGGCATCTCCTGCGCTAACATCCGGAGGTACCAATTTATCCACAATGCTCCGGGAGTAGCACAATTAAACGCGTTCTTGCGTCGCCGTTTAATGAGATTCACCCATCAAGTGGGGCGCCGGAGACTCTGGCATCCCGGTGTGTGGCGGTGGAATGAGCGGATCCTGGTAATTGGGGAATCGATAGCGTTTGTCTCGTCGACAATGGCGCTGGTCGCGGAAACGCCGCATTGGCACGGTACCATCTGGTTTCTGATGACCACGACCATTGTGGATTCTGCGTCGCTGCTGTGGTATGCCGGGGACACAGTTTCCGCAGGCGAACGCCCCCAGACCCCGGCTTCCATCCAGAACATCCGGCGAGTGGTCCAGGGAGTGATGATTGAAGACGCAGGCGCGGTGGTTGACTGGGAACACCCCGACGACCAGCGCTCAATCCCGTTGGGCATCGAGTAGGCGCTGCGCCGTTCATTTGAGCGGGGAACAGGAGCGGGCCAACAAAAAAACCGCCGTGGCAAACTACCACCGGCGGTCGACTCTCGGAGCCCTGAGTTTGGTCGGGGCGGTCAGATTTGAACTGACGACCCCCTACACCCCATGCAGGTGCCCTACCTGGCTGGGCCACGCCCCGACGCTGGTTTGAATTATAGCATGTCGCGGACGAACCTGTTCTGGGAAGTGCAAGCTCGGAAAGCGACATCGTCTACTGTTCCAGATTCTTGAGTGCAGCACGAGGTTCTCCGAAAGCAGCGTCATCGACAGGCCAACTTAGCTTTGGGCAAGGTCCTGTCCCAGCCTTTCACAGGCGTTCGTCTCATCAACTCTGAACAGTTACCGCGACATAGCCCCATCGTGACACATGGCCATTGACGTCTCTCTAAGGCATAGAGCATACTCCCTATTCCAACAAACAAAACATTAATTGAGGCGGGGTAACCCTAGTAACAGGAAGGAGCAGCCGGTGTAAATCGGCAACGAGCCTTTATGTCCTGCGATGTCGGTCAATACTTACTACCTGACGACAAGCCTATTCAGGAAGTCGAACGGTTGGTCCACTTGCCAAAAGGAGCTTTCCCTCGTAACAGCAGGAGAAGACAAGGAAGAGGTAGTTCGTTTGTCCCTAAGAGCAGAATGGAAATGTCAGTGGTGAGTGAGGAAGGGCATAATTTGACATTGGTGGCATATATGGAGAAGTGGTCTAAATCTTACGTTGAACTGTATCGAGGAGACCTAAAGATCCGATCCCTGCATTCTCATTCAGGTCACAGCAATCCAGAGTACGGCATTGAAATAGGAAATGGCCACATGCATTTCCCGTCCCAGAATTACCCCCTCGTTGAAAAGAAAAGCCAATATGCCTACGCGGTAGATTTTCCATTCATGGACCGACTTACCGATAGTGTTCAGTTCTTCGGGACAGTCGTGAACATTGAGATTGACGCTCTACAACTCCAGTTGGAATCCGGTGGCAGACGGTGAAATAGATGGAACCCGTAAGAATAGTCGATCTGATCCGGAAGAATCTTGAAGATGGGACTCTCCTAAGGGATACCAACGGCAACGAAAGCCTAATTCGTCTGCCTTTTTGGGACAACTATCGGAGACCCAATTGAAATCAGCGTCGCAAGCCATGAAAGTCATGCAATAATCGATGATGGTGGGGCTATCTCCGGTCTGCTCTTTTCGTTAGGGCAGCATACCCCTGATACACCTCCATACAGGCTCTTACGAAACTTGGAGCATGCTCATGGGTTAGAGCTTGACTTTAACGAGGGCTTAGTGAAACTAAGGGTCTCTTACAATGACATATACCGAGGGGTGGTGGAATTCGTAAAGGTTATCCTCGCCATCCAAGCTGTTCCACTCCACACATCAGGGTCGCGCCAAGAAGGATGAGATCGCTGGGTGGGAGACGCCTCAAGTCTAGAATACGTGAGGAGTATCGGTCCCTCGGAATCTTTGATTTCATTGAGCCTGATTTTCAAGTAAGTGGGCAAACGATACCCTATTGGCATGCCGACTTCCACTGGTCTGTGAACAATGACGAGGAGATTTCCGCAAACGTATATGTCGTTGCCACGGACTTGAACATAGCTGAACCACTCCAGCGAGCGCAAGGCATTACCGCTTTTTCTCTCGACGCCGCTACGCATCATCGCGACGACATAATTCGCGTAGTGCTGGAAGCTCCAGAAGACAACGTCGCAGCTACTGAAGCGGCAAGGTTTCTGAGGCATCACAGCGGAGAATTGCCGTATAAGGTCTATGATTATGGAAATGCCTCTGAACGGTCCGAATTCTTGGATATATCAGCAGATGAAATCTTAGGAGACGCAGGGATAGCTTGGCGAGATATGGTGGCGACACGTAGAGGTCTCGAAAGCGAGATTTTGGAGGAACGCGTAAGGCCTCAGAATCGACGGCTCCTTTCATTGCAGGGCCCGTAACCCCATTGCCATCTGCGGGGCGCTCGTGATAAGATTCACGATGAAGTTAGAAAAAGAAGAAGAGCAAGAGCAAAGACGCCCAGATGCTAGACGGCGAAACGAAAACGAACATCATCCGCGAGTACCGCATCAACGACAAGGACACCGGCTCCGCCGAAGTCCAGGTGGCGGTGCTCACCGAGAACATCAAGCGGCTTACCGACCACCTGCGGACCCACCGCAAGGACGTGCATTCACGTCGAGGCCTGCAGATGATGGTGTCCAGACGGCGGCGGCTCCTGAACTACCTGAGCAATGAGGACGTCAACCGCTACCAGACACTCATTTCTAGGCTCGGCCTCCGCCGCTAAAAGCGTCGCCGACAGCCCCGACCGTGTCGGGGCTGTTTTTCGTCTAGCCATCGTCCCACCCACCTGCTGTCTTCCCGCCTAACTCACCTTTGCGTGAGGTCGTGCTCTTTATTATGGCTACTGAAATTGCATCCCCAACCGTCGTCCACCGAGAGATCGGCGGCGAAACCTTGGTCCTCGAAACGGGAAGGCTGGCTTTCCAGGCCCACGGCGCAGTTACCGTCCGCTACGGCGAGTCCATCGTGCTGGCCACGGCGGTGATGTCCGACCGCCCCCGTGCCGAGGACATCGACTTTCTGCCCTTGACCGTGGACTACGAAGAAAGGCTCTACGCCGCCGGGCGCATTCCCGGCAGCTTCTTCCGGCGGGAGGGCCGGCCTGGCCAGGAAGGCATACTTGCCTCCCGGCTCACTGACCGCTGCATCCGCCCCCTGTTCCCCAAGAGCCTGCACAACGACATCCAGGTTACGCTGACGGTGCTTTCCGCCGACCAGGAGAACCCGCCGGAAATCATGGCGATGATCGGCGCATCGGCGGCCTTGGCCATCTCGCAGATTCCCTTCGACGGGCCCATGGCCGCCTGCCGCATCGCCTACCGCGACGGGCAGTACACCATTAACCCCACCTACCAGGAGAGCGACGAGAGCACCTTGAGCATGGTTATCGGCGGCACCCGCGAAGCCATCCTCATGGTGGAAGCCGGCTCCAACGAAGTGTCCGAGGAGGTCATCCTGGAGGCCATCCGCCAAGCTCAGGAGGCCAACTCCGAGATTATCGGGCTCATCGAGGAACTGGTAGCCCAGGTGGGTCAGCCCAAGCTGGAGGTCAAGACCGACAAGGAGACCGCCGAGCGGATGGACAAGAGCATCCGCGAGGTCGTCGGCTCCCGCTTGGCTGACGTCTTGGCAGAGAATCCGGACAAGGTGTCCCTGGAGGCCCAGGAGAACGCCTTGCGCGATGAGGTCTCCGAGAAACTTTCCGAGGAATTCGGCAGCAAGGCCCTATCCGAGGGCTTCAAGAGCGTGATGCGTGACGAGGTGCGACGCCGCATCCTGGAGCAGCACATCCGCCCCGACGGTCGTGCCCTCGAGGAAATCCGCCCCATCTCCTGCGAGGTGGGCATCCTGCCTCGCACCCATGGCTCCGGCCTGTTCACCCGCGGCATGACACAGGTGCTGTCCACTGTCACCGTCGGCTCGATGGCGATGAAGCAGACCCTCGACACAGTTGGCCCCGACAACACCAAGCGGTTCATGCACCACTACAACTTCCCGTCCTTCTCCACCGGCGAGGCCCGCCGCGTTGGCTCCCCGGGCCGCCGCGAAATCGGGCACGGAGCGTTGGCCGAGCGCGCCATCCTTCCCTCCTTGCCCACAGAGGACGAATTCCCCTACGCCATTCGCGTGGTGTCGGAGGTGCTCAGCTCCAACGGCAGCACGTCCATGGGCAGCGTATGCGGTACGTCCCTGGGGCTGATGGACGCCGGCATTCCCATCAAGTCCCCGGTGGCCGGCATCGCCATGGGACTGGTGACCGGCGACGACGGGCAGTACGCTATTCTCAGCGACATCCAGGGCATCGAGGACTTCCTCGGCGACATGGACTTTAAAGTCGCTGGCACCGCCGATGGCGTCAACGCACTGCAGATGGATATCAAGTGGACCGGCCTGACCCAGGAGATCCTGGCCGAGGCACTGGAGCAGGCCCGCGTGGGGCGCCTCTACATCATGGACCGGATGGCCCAGGTCATCACCACCTCCAAGCCTCAGATGAGCCCCCACGCTCCCAAGATGGTCCGGCTCAAGATCAACCCCGACAAGATCGGTGCCCTCATTGGCCCCGGCGGGCGTGTCATCCGCGGAATCCAGGAGGAGACCGGTACGTCCATCGACGTCCAGGACGACGGCACGGTGACCATCGGTGGCGTCGACCAGACCATGCTGGAGATGGCCCATTCCAAGGTCGACAGCCTGACCCGCGAGTTGACCATCGGAGACATCTTTACCGGCAAGGTGGTGCGCCTGACCAGTTTCGGCGCCTTTATCGAGCTGGTGCCGGGCCGCGACGGCCTCATTCGCAATGGCGACCTCGGCGACCTAGAGGAGGACCTGGTCGAGGGACAGGAAATCACGGTGATGATCCACGAAATCGACTCGCAGGGCCGGGTGAACCTTTCGCGCCGCGCCCTGTTCGGAGACGACAGCCCGCCTGCTCCCCGTCCTGAAGGAGCGCGGCCCGGATTCGACCGTGGCGGTCGGCCCGGTGGAGACCGCGGAGGCAGGCCCGGCGGCTTCGGGGGCGGCAACCGCGGCGGCGGACCGCGCCGCAACGGTGGCGGAGGTGGTGGTGGACGCCCCATGGGAGGCGGACGCGGCCCCGGCGCAGGCGCAGGCCCCGGCGCTGGTGGCGACCGGCGCTTCGACGGCGGCGGCCGTGGCCCCAGCGGCCCCAGCGCCTAGCATCCAGACCGGTTCAGGCGACAAGGAGCGCAGAGTGCTTGAATTTCTCTGCGCTCTTGGCTTTTAATCCCTTATAGCTCCCCTATCCTTGAACCAACCACCCCGCTTGGAGGCTGACATGGCAGCGATTCGAGTAGTGATACATGGCGCAACCGGCAAGATGGGGGTCGAAACTGTCGCCGCCGTCTGCCGCGAGAGTGACATGGAACTGGTGGGTGCAGTCTGCCGCACCGACAGGGGCGGCGTGCTGTCCACCCCCTCGGGTGACGTCCCCTTGTCCACCGACCTGTCACAGATCCTCGACGACACGCGCCCAGACATGATGGTGGATTTCACCAACTCCGCCGTCTGCATGGAGGCGTCCCACATAGCCGCCGCTCGCAAGGTCAACCTGGTGCTGGGCTCCAGCGGCTTGAGCGCCGACCATCACGCCCAGTTGGACGCGCTGGCCAACGACAACGGCGTGGGCATCATCGTCGCCCCCAACTTCGCCTTGGGCGCCATTGTGCTGAAAAAGCTGGCAGAACAGGCCGCGCCCTTCTTCGACTACGTGGACATCGTCGAGTCACACCACGAGATGAAGATCGACGCGCCATCCGGCTTTTCCCTTGCGCTGGCCAACAGCTTGGCCGGGCAGAAGCAGTTCTCGCGCAACGTCACCGAGAAAGAGAACCTGCCCGAGACGCGCGGCGGCAATGTCGACGGCGTCACCGTCCATAGCGTCCGCCTGCCCGGACGCAGCGCCCATCACGAAGTGGTCTTCGGCGCGGCGGGCCAGACCGTCACCCTGCGCCACGACACGCTG
Source organism: Dehalococcoidia bacterium (assembly GCA_965219395.1). Taxonomy (GTDB): domain Bacteria; phylum Chloroflexota; class Dehalococcoidia; order Lucifugimonadales; family UBA3495; genus VXOI01. The sequence goes on along the minus strand of CBDCNN010000002.1, from coordinate 431,178 downwards.
GGCCGCGACTGCTACATGCCCGGCGTGGTCCGTTGCATTCGCGAGGCCAACGCCCGCCCCGGCCTGGTTGTGGGCCTGGAGAACGTCCTCGGCCTGTAGGATCGCTCGCCTGCCACACCAAAACGCAGAGTTTCACCCTTTCGCGTTTGATACATTAATTTGTGGCCTTTTCAATGAATAACGAGGAGGAACAGATTTCCGTGGAAGACTTGACCATTGCCGTAGTTGGCGCAACCGGAGCCGTGGGCGCAGAGTTCCTGCGCATCGTCGAGCAGCGCTACGCCAAGCCGCCCCGCCTGCGGCTGATGGCGTCCAAGCGCTCGGCCGGCAAGCGCATCACGGTTGGCGGCAAGGAACTGGTGGTCGAGGAAGCCACGGAGGAGTCCTTCGAAGGCGTGGACGTCGCGTTCATCTCGGCCAGCTCCGCGGTCAGCCGCGAACTGGCTCCCCACGCCGTGGGCGCAGGCGCGGTGGTCATCGACGACGGCTCGGCCTTCCGCATGGAACCCAACGTGCCGCTGGTGGTGCCAGAGGTCAACGGAGAGGATGTGGAGTGGCACGAGGGCATCATCTCCATCCCCAACTGCGCTACCACGCCGCTGGTGATGGCCGCCCATCCTCTGCGCGAAATTAGCCCCATTCGCCGCGTCATCGCCGATACCTACCAGTCGGTATCAGGGGCGGGGGCCTCACTGGTGGCTGACCTGCGCGAACAGTCGGGACGACTGATCAATGCAGATCACGCCTCCACGGCCAGCGAGACGGGACAGATCGCCTACAACCTGATCCCGCAGATCGACCGGTTCATGGACACGGGCTACACCTACGAAGAGCAGAAGATGCGACAGGAATCGCGAAAGATACTCCACCACCCTGACCTGCAGATCTCCGCGACCTGCGTCCGCGTACCGGTCTACGTGTCGCACAGCGCGGCGGTGCACCTGGAGTTCGACCGCCCGGTGTCGGTGGGCGAGGCCCGCGAGGCGCTGGCGGGGATGCCGGGACTGACCGTGCTGGACGACCCGGCCAACGCGGCCTATCCAATGCCTTGGGACGTCTCCGGCGAGGACGACGTTTTCGTTGGCCGCATCCGGAAGGACCTGTCCAACCCCAACGGCCTCGCCATGTGGATTGTCTCCGACAACCTCCGCAAGGGCGCGGCCCTCAACAGCCTGCAGATCGCCGAAGAGCTGGTGGCCCGGGGCCGCCTGAAGCCCGGCGCCGCCAAGGCCTCCGCTTAGGCTGCGCCACTTTTCCACTCGGCTCCGCTCCAAAAGGGTCGCAACCCCGACTTCAGGCAGGGTTGCGAGTGTCACAGCCGCAGGTATAATGGGCGCCAAAAGAGAAAGCAAGAGTTTTCGCATTCGCAATTGATGGAGGGCAACCATGGCTGAAATAGGCAGGCTGATTACCGCTATGGTCACACCGTTCGACGCCGAAGGGAATGTGGACTACGAACAGGCCAAGCGGCTTGCCAACGCCCTTCTCGACTCGGGCAGCGACGCCGTCATAGTTTCAGGCACTACCGGCGAGTCGCCCACCCTGACTATCGAGGAAAAGATCCGGCTGTTCGGCGAGGTCAAGGACGCCGTCGGTGACCGTGGCGCGGTCGTCGCCGGCACCGGCAACTACAGCACCGCCGAGAGCATCGAGCTGAGCCAGGAGGCCGAGAAAGCCGGTGTGGACGGCATGCTGCTGGTGGTGCCCTACTACAACAAACCCCCGCAGGAAGGCCTGTACCAGCACTTCAAGGCCATCTCCGAAAGCACCAACCTGCCAGCCATCCTGTACAACGTGACCAGCCGCACAAGCCTGAACATGAGCCACGAGACCACCATCAGGCTCAGCGAGTTGGAAAGGATCATCGGGATCAAGGAAGCCGGCAGCGACATGGACCAGATCACCCGCATCATCGACGGGGCCAAGCCAGGGTTCCTGGTGTGGAGCGGCAACGACAACGAGACCTACTACATTATGGCCACGGGCGGATTCGGCGTGGTCAGTGTCGCATCGCACCTCATTGGCACCCAGATAAAGCAGATGATGGGGCTGCTGCTGGAGGGCGACGTTGAGGCCGCTGCCGCGGAGCACCGCCGGATGCTGCCGATGTTCAAGGTGCTGTTCGTCGAGTCCAACCCCATTCCGGTCAAGTACGGCGTCAACAAGGCGGGCTTCAACGTGGGCAGCCCGCGCCTGCCGCTGATACCCGCTTCCGAAAGAGCTGCGGCCGAGATCGACAAGGTGATGTCCCAATACACCATCGACCTGCCGGTGTAGTCTCCGGCTTGGGAAACCCTGCCAAAGTCAACGGCCCTGCGTCGCAGCGGGGCCGTTGCAGTTCAAAGAATTAAGGCTAGCCATCGCTCAGTCCCCACTGTTCTGCCACCTGCCTCACGGCAACTCCTTCAGCCTCAGCCCTGGCACGTTGCGGCTCGGGTATGTTATCCCCTATTACCATCGGCCAAGCATCGGAGCCGGTTGCCCTGCCCAACGTGGCAGCTCGGGCAATAGCACGGTCAATGTCGCTATTGTTGACAGTTACGGAGAATTCACCGACGAAATACACAGTGTCACCCTCGTTCTGTCCGCTCATCACCGCGTCCGCCTGCTGAAGGTCTCTCCATTGGTCCTCGGCTGATCAAACCGGCATCAAGGGCATCCGCAATCAGGTCCAGGAAAGCGGAGCTGACCTCGGAGATGCCGCCTGATAGCAACCGGTTCCGGCGCAGAGCTCGTCCACTGCGCTGTCGATAAGCCATACTGGCGTAACTGGCGAAGCTGCGCCCCACCCTGCGTTCGTATTCCGCTCCCCTCAATCCACCAATGTCGCTCGTGTTCTTGGCGATATCTCCCTTCATTTCGGTAATATCACTCCGAACTTCGGTGAACTGCCGTTCCGTACCACCTTCCAACTCGTCGAATCGTCTTTCGAAACCATCAAATCGCCGCTCCATGTTGGCCTCGAACCGCGCTAACCGCTCGGGGAGATCGATGAGCTCCTGGGTCAGCAAGAGACGTCGGGCCTCGTCGCGGAAGTCCGGGTCCTCCCGCAGAAGCCTGAGAAAGTCAGCGGTGTTGGAGAATGCGGTCATGGCACCGCTCTCAGGGTCAGAAGACCGGGCTGACCTGGATCGTCTCGGCGCGGCTGGGGCCGGTGGAGACGATCTGCACCTGGCAACCGACCAGTTCCTCGATTCGGTGGATGTAGCGCACGGCGTTGCCGGGGAGCTGGCACAGCTTGGTGGCACTGGCCGTGGGCTCGTTCCAGCCCGGCATCTCCTCGTAGACCGGCTCGCAGCGGGCGAGCAGCGACGTGTTGGCGGGGAATCGTTCAACGCCCTGCCCATCGACCCGATAGCCGACGCAGATCTTGACCGATTCGAAGCCGTCCAGAATGTCCAGGCGGGTCAAAACCAGGCCGGTGAATCCGTTGACGAGCTGGCTGTACTTGGCCGCCACGCCGTCGAACCACCCGATGCGGCGGGCGCGGCCGGTGGTGGTGCCATACTCCTGGGCGATCTCACGGATTTTTTCAGCGAATTCGTCGTGAATCTCTGAGGGCATCGGGCCGCCGCCCACCCGCGTGGAGTAGGCCTTGAACACACCCAGTACTCCCTTAATCGACTGGGGGCTGAGGCCGAGGCCGGTGCATGCTCCCCCGATGGAGGGCGACGACGATGTCACATATGGATACGACCCGTGATCCAAGTCCAGCAGCGTTCCCTGAGCGCCTTCCAGCAACACCCGCTTGCCCAACGCCAGGCGGTCCTGCACGATCTGCTCCGTCGGGTGCGCGTACGGCCTCAGTTGCTCGGCCCATTTGCGACACTTGGCCTTGACATCCTCGTAGACCAGCGGGTCTGCGCCGTGAATCTTGGTGATGATCGCGTTCTTCTGCTCCAGGACGCTCTTCAGCTTGGGTGCCAGGGCTTCCCAGTCCAGCAGGTCCCCAACGCGAATGCCGGCCCGTCCGGTCTTGTCGACGTAGGCGGGGCCAATGCCGCGTCCGGTGGTGCCAATGGCGCTGGCGCCGCGGGCCCTCTCCTCCAGGGCGTCCAGCATCACGTGGTAGGGCATGATGACGTGGGCCCGCTCGCTGACGTGCAATTTGCTGGTGTCGATGCCGCGTCCCCGCAGCATCTCCATCTCGTCGCTCAGCACGTCGGGGTCAACGACCACCCCGTTGCCGATAATGCCGTCTACGTCAGGCCAGCAGATGCCGGATGGGACCAGGTGCAACTGGAAGACTCCGTCGTCGTTGACCACCGTATGACCAGCGTTGTTGCCGCCGGCAAAACGCACGACGCTGTCCACCTCCCCCGCAAGGTAGTCGATGACCTTACCCTTGCCTTCGTCGCCCCACTGTCCTCCGATTACGGCGTATGCCGGCATCCTTAAACCGCCTTTCAATTAAACCGAAATAGCCAGCTACATAATAGCCAGAGCGATGCGCAAAGCGAAGCCGTCCCCCGTTCGAGGCGCGGCGCTGTGAGTATACCAAAATACCCCTCTCTGTGAAAGCCAGTGAGGCGGGTGTCTCTCCATTGCAGGTCTCTAACAATCGGCCCTGCGACAGCTTGAGATGCCGCAAGGGTATTAGGCCACGATTCAGGCGGTTAGCGCCGTGGGCGTGCAGGGGTTAGAATGGACGGACGGCAATTCGGCAGACCCCATCCTGCCGCGGGCGGATGACGATCATGACGCTGAGAAACAGGCTCGAGGACGACATCAAGGACTCCATGCGGCAGCGGGCGCAGCAGCGCGTCGACGCCCTGCGGTTCCTCAAGTTCGCGGTCCAGGCCGTGGAAAAGGAGCGGCGCGAGACGCTGGACGACCAGGCCATGATCGAGGTGGTGTCCAAGCAGGTCAACGACCGCCGCGAGAGCGTCAAGGCCTTCCGCGACGGAGGGCGAACTGAGCTGGCGGACAAAGAAGCCTTCGATCTCACCGTGCTGGAGGAGTACCTGCCACCGCAACTCAGAGAGGACGAGATCTTGGCCCTGATCCGGGAGATCGTAGCCGAGATCGGCGCCAGCGGCCCCCGTGACCGGGGCAAGGTGATGGGCCGACTGATGCCCCAGGTGCGCGGCAAGGCAGACGGCGCCGAGGTGAACCGCCTGACCGGCGAGATACTGGACTCGCTCGCTTAATCGTCCATGCGATTCGGAATTCTGCAGTTCCCCGGCACCTGGAGCGACACCGACTGCCACCATGCCGTCAGCGCTGTCCTGGGACAGGATGCGGACTACGTCTGGCACAAGGATACCGGCCTCGAGGGCCTGGACTGCGTGATACTGCCCGGCGGATTCTCCTACGGCGACTATCTGCGCCCAGGCGCGATGGCTTGTTTCTCGCCGGTCATGGACTCGATACATGCATTTGCCGGGGCAGGCGGCACGGTCATCGGCATCTGCAACGGCTTCCAGATCCTGTGCGAGTCGGGATTGCTGCCCGGGGCTCTGCGGGCCAACCGGCAACTGGAGTTCCGTTGCCAGTGGACCAACCTCCGGGTGGAGCGCACGGACACGCGCTTTTCATCTACCTGCTCTGGCGGTCAGATACTGCAGGTGCCCATCTCTCACGGCGAGGGCAACTACTACGCCGACGCCGGGACGCTGGCAATGCTGGAGCGCGAGGGACGGGTGCTGTTCCGCTACTGCGACGAGACGGGGGAGGCCAGCGACGAGGCCAACCCCAACGGCTCGGCCAACAACATCGCGGGCATCATCAACGAGGCGGGCAACGTGCTGGGCATGATGCCGCACCCGGAGCGCTGCTGCGAGGCGCTGCTGGGCGGAACCGACGGAGCGCTGATCTTCCAGTCGATCGTTGACAGCGTGGGCCGGACCTAACCCAGCCGATGGTGGCTGTCGCCCTGTCCCTGTTGTCGGCGAGCAGTCTTGGCAGCGGCGCCGTTGCGGGCCGCGCCGGGATGCAGGGAGTCCATCCCATCGCGGTGATCGGCATCGCACTGGTGGTGGGGTTCATCGGCGTCACCATTGTCGACCTGGTCCTCGACCCCGCCAGCCTGTTCCGTGCACCCCAGGCCGCGCTGCCCTGGATAGTGGCGCTGGGGCTGGTGCAGTTCGGCATCGGGCGCACCACGGCCTACTTGAGCCTGGGCACCATCGGCGCGTCCCGCGTCGCTCTCTTCATATCCACCCAAGTTCCATTCGCAGCCTTCTTCGCCATCTCCTTCACCGGGGAGACCCTTGGGCCGCTGGTAGCAGTGGGCACGTTGGCTGTGATGTTCGGGCTGCTGCTGGCCAGCGGAGATTCGCTGACGCAGGGCTGGCGGGCGGACCGGCGCTACCTCCTCGGGTGCCTGTCGGGGCTGATGGCCGGGGCGGCAACGGGCGGGAGCACGGTGCTGGCCAAGCAGACGGTGAGCGTGTATGGGGAGCCTCTGACGATCACAGCGCTGGGGATGCTGGCAGCCATGTTCATCGTCATACCCGCAGTCAGCATCCTTGCGGCGCGTAATGCGTCGATAAGAACGTTCGACCGGAGGTCCATGTTCTTCGTGGGGCTTTCGGGGCTGAGCACAACGGTGTCGATCGTCGCCCAGCTATTCGCAGTACAGCGGGCCGACGTGCTGATCGTGGCGCCCATACTGGCCACCTTCCCGCTTTGGACGCTGCTGCTGTCGCACATCTTCATCGCGCGACTGGAGCAGATAACACTGCGGCTGACCATCGGCGCTTTCGTGACCGTGGGAGGTGTGGTGGCGGTGGTCCTGGGCGGACGGCTGTGACCCCACGGGTCCCTGCCGGTACCCACGGAGTGCGATACGGGCATACGGGCCCCTTCGAGGCCGCGCCATGACGGCAATCGGCCTTTCCTTCCTGGCCATCATGGGCTTCGGCAGCGCCACCATCTTCGCCCGGATGGGCATGGGCCGGGTCGGACCCATGCCGGTGGTGTTCATTTCCCTTGTCTTCAGCTTCGCCGCTTCGGGACTCCTGGCGGCCATCTTCGCCGCCGGCGACTTCATAACAATGCCGCTCATCGTGCTGGCCTGGTGCGTAATGCTGGGGGCCTTCAACTTCCTGGGCGGCCGCAACCTGTCGTACCTGGCCGTGGGGCGAATCGGCGCCTCCCGCGCCGGAGCCATTGTGGGAACGTCGGCGGTGTTCGCATCCATCCTGGCCATCACCATCACAGGAGAGCGTCCCCACTGGGTCGTGCTGGCCGGGACGCTGGTGGTTGTGGGGGGCTTGGCCACAGCCCTTGGCCGGAACGTCCTGGAGACCGCGGGGAAAGGCGGAGCTACCAGCCGTACGGCCTTCATCGGCTACCTGCTGGCCTTCGGGGCCGCCTGCTGCTATGGCACCACCAACGTGGTGGTGAGGGCGCTGACCCTGGAATACACCTCGCCGCTGGTAATATCCACCATCAGCCTGCTGTTCGGCATAGCGCTGGTGGCGCCGGTGGCGGCAAAGCCGGCGGTGGAGGCGATTCCCGATGTGCGCCGCTCGCCGGGGTTCCTGGTGTACGGCGGGCTCTCGGGACTGGCGGCGGCGATGGGGGTGAACTGCACCTACTTCGCCCTGCAGAAAGCGGAGGTCGTGGTGGTCGCCCCCATCGTGTCGGCCAACCCGCTGTTCACGCTGATCCTCGCCTCCCTCTTCCTGTCGGCGCAGGAGAACGTCAACCGCTGGCTGGTCCTTGGCACCCTGATCACCGTGGGCGGCGTAGCGCTGGTGGTGCTGGGCAGCCAGCTGTGACGGCGGCCGGTAGCCCGCCCCCTACGCCCATGGCATAATCGTGGGGCACAAATCGAGCTAAGCGAGGAGGCCCCATGCCCGGACTGATTACTACCAACAAGATCAACCACGTGACCACCATGGTCAAGGACACCGCCGTAGCCATGGAGTTCTACAACAACCTGCTGGGCATCAAGCAGATCGAGAGCCAGGTGGACAACCCCGAGATCACGTGGCTGCAGCTGGAAAGCGGTATCATGGTGCACCTGATCGAGACGCAGGAGGCGCCGGCCAAGCCCGACCGCATCCACCACGCCTTTGAGGTGGAGGACTTTGAGGGGACCCGCTCCACCCTGGAGCAGAACGGCTTCGAGATCGAGCGGGAGGGCGTGCGCTACGACGGGCAGGCGTTCCTGTTCATCCACGACCCCGACGGCAACCGCGTAGAATTCTGCACCGCCTCCGGCTACTCCCCCGCTCCCCCGCGCCCGTCCACCTGCTAAATAAGGTCCAGGCTGCATTTGGCTGTTCGCGCTTGCCGATGACGCCGGAGAAAATTGGTACATCATCGTGTTCGGCGGCATCCAGGGTAAATAACGGAAATCTGATGGATTGGTCCGCGGTACAGGGTGCCACAACTAATTCACGCGTAATGTGATCGCGAAATCGGGCGGTGTCTGCTCCACTGAATTTCCGAGTACCAGGCATTGCCCAACGGTATCTTGCAAGGTGAATGTCGAAGGGATCACTCAAATGACCCAGAAACCTCTCCCCATTCCGTCAACCAACGGCCTCGACTCTGTCCAAGGTTCGGCTCGTGGACTTGAGGGGCCGTCGTTGGGTGCAGAACCCGAGTCTGCCAATAAAATTCTGACTCATCCGTTAGGTAAGAACTGCTCCAACGCTGGATACGCAAGGCTTGACACTTCGGACAACTTTCAATTACTGGCCATTACACAACCGTTGCTGATACGTGGCCCGGCTGATGACGCGTTGGAACGACTGCCCCCCGGTACTATGCAAACGGTGGTGACATCACCGCCTTACTGGTCGCTACGAGACTACGACGTAGATTCTCAGATTGGCAGGGATGAATCACTGCCTGATTATGTAGAATCAATTGTCAGGACATTCGACCGCTTGCGAAAAGTACTCAAGGACAATGGCACCGTCTGGTTGAATATTGGGGACGCATATACTTCCGGAAACCGCAGATATAGAGCCCCAGATCGGAAAAGCCGAGCCCGTGCCATGTCGGTTCGTCCCCAGACCCCAGAGGGATTGAAGCCGAAGGACCTGATTGGAATTCCTTGGAGGGTAGCATTCGCGCTGCAGGATGCTGGGTGGTGGATCCGTTCGGAAGTGATTTGGGTAGAACCTAACGCCTATCCGGAATCAGTGCAGGATCGTCCTACCTTGGACCACGAGACCATCTTTCTGCTTTCGAAAAGTCAAAACTACTATTACGACATTCATGCTGTTCAAGGACCCAATGGGAGGCGGTTGAGGACAACCTGGACGATTTCGACTGACCCGCAAAGGCCTACAAACGGTAGCCAAGAGACTCACCCGGCGATCATGCCAAAAGAGTTGGCCGAAAGGTGCATACAAATAACCAGCCGTCCAGGTGATTTAGTGCTCGATCCCTACGCTGGATCTGGTACAACGCTTGTGGCGGCTCGCGACCTGGATCGAATGTGGGTCGGCGTTGAATTGAATTCCGCCTTTATTGACATCATTGAGAGACGAATCAACGAATGAATGGCAGGGAGGATCTAAAGGCAAGAATTGACGGGTTGTCTGAGGCGGCGATTAGGTTCGTAAATCGGATGGTAGACTCGCTGTCCTCACCCCCGACTTCAACCATCAGGGAACCGGATGCCTAGATCTCCAGATCGTCGGGGTGGATAGAGTATTTCGGATTGGCACTTTCGGTCCATCACGGCACCACCATGGACGCACTTGGGTTAAACGGGTTCGAGACGGCGTTCGGTAATGCGTGCGAATCAGTAGGATGGAAGGTTGAATGGGCTGAATCTATGACACATCGATTCAGCGACCTTACCGTGACCGACGATCTGAGCAGAATCAGGAGACTGTCGCTAAAGTCCACGGCAGCCCAGAAAATTTCAGCGAAGACTGCGCATATCTCAAAGCTGACAGAAGCGGCCTGGATTCAAGATACGCGGACTGCCCGCGCACGCCGAGAGCTAACTTTGGAGCTTTTTCGGGATTACACGGAAGCGGTCGACTCGATCATTTTGCTTAGGGCTTTCAGAATGAAAAATCAGATACCAGACCGGTATCATCTTGTGGAAATTCCTACCGAAATATTTGATTCCCTAAAGAACACCAAAGTAAGTGACTTCAGCAGCGAGGGGCCGGGAGTACCCTGTTCGTTCCGGGGCAATGATCGTGCCGCACAAGTTTCGCTGGACAGGTCCGATGCCAAGATAACTGTCCGACAGATTAATCTCGAAGTTTGCACTGTTCACGCTGAATGGGAACAGTTCCGAGGTCAATCGGTCTCGGAAAACTAGAATTACGCAGGGGTTTTTATACTGAATGCACGGGTGTGCGCCCATATGTTTGAAGAGCTCTGAAATATTCTAAGTAGCTAGAGGGTCACCATGTTCGACAAGATTCAGCACATCGGGTACCTGACCTCGGACCTGGAGGCGGCCGTCTCGTGGTTCGAGCAGTCCTTCGGGGCGGTCAATGCTGGCGGCGGGCCGCTGTCACCCAGCTATGCGGTGCCCAGCGGGGGACGCAACGCCTACGTGAGATTCGGGCAGGCCGAGGCCGAGATCATCGAGCCTGAAGACAAATCCGGCGTCGGCAGCAAGATCCTGGACATGCACCATGTGGGCTACGTGGTGGAGAGCATCGAGCAGGCGGCCGAGGATTTGAGGGCCCGTGGGTTTGCCTTCGGCAGCGATCAGCCCTTCGTCAACGTTTTCGGCCACCAGGTGTTTTACCTTGACGCCGAGACGACTAAGGGAACGCTGGTACACCTGACGCAGCTGGCGATGCCAGCGTCCGGGACGGACGGAACCGGACTGGACGTGGAGCGCATCATCCACGCGGGCTATATGGTCAAGGACCTGGACGCGGCCATCGACTGGTACGTACAGCGGTTTTCGGGGACGCACGTGGGCGGCGGCGCTTCCCGTCGCGGCGGCCGCAACGCCTTCGTCAACTTCGGGCAGGTGCAGGTGGAGCTAATCGAGCCGGGCGACCCCTCGACCATGGCCGACGACGTCCACGAGATGGACCACGTCGGCTACGTGGTGGGCGACATCCCGACCTGCATGCCCGAGTGTCAGCACCGCGGCCTGCAGTTCATCGCCGACGCGCCCGCCACCAACTCCATCGGCCAGCAGGTGCTGTACTTCGACACCGACACCAGCCTCGGCTCGCGCATGCACCTCACCCGCCTGCCCGACTGACGGCGGGGCCCCAGGCAACAAGATGGCTGCGCCACCTCGAAACATCATCCTCGTGGGATTCATGGTCTCGGGCAAGACCAGCGTGGGCCGCGCGCTGGCCGAGTCGTTGTCCAGCAACAATGCGTCAGGCTCCGTTGGGGGCTGGACCTTGGTGGATGCCGACGATGTTATCGTGGCCCGCGCCGGCAAGCCGATACACCGCATCTTCGCCGAGGACGGCGAACCAGCCTTCCGCGAACTGGAGAGCCGAGTCATCGCCGACCTGTGCGCCGGTGATCGGCAGGTCATCGCCTCGGGCGGCGGCTCCTTCGTCAGCGAGCGAAACCGCGACGTGATGCTGGCAGGAGGGCGAGTGTTCTTCCTGTCGGCCAGCCCCGCGACCATCCTGCGCCGAGTGCTGCAGGAGGACGCGGGCGGCCCGATACGTCCGCTGCTGGCGGTAGACGACCCGGAGGCCCGCATAGCCGAGCTGCTGGCAGAGCGCACTCCCGCCTACGCACAGGCCCACCACACCGTCGAAACCGACGCGCTGTCGGCCGAGGGCGTGGCGGAGCGGATCCGTGCGATTTGCTGGGTTAGCGTAAAAGGTTCGGAGGGTTAGGGATGGGCGAAACGACCCCCGGAATCGCATATAGGTGGATCCCTATACAGCCGCTGGACGTCATAGTCAGTTCGTACGACTTCAGCGAGATAGACTCCCTGCAACGGCAGTGGCTGAGTATCAGAGGGCGTCGTGAGGAGTCCAACCCGCAGGCGTACAATGCCTTCCTAGAGCGACTTGATCGAAGCTGGGCGATTGAAACGGGAATCATTGAAGGTCTGTACACTCTGGATAGGGGAGTAACCGAAACGTTGGTTCAGCGGGGCTTCAACGCGGAGCTGATTGACCGAAGCGCCACCAACAAGGATCCAGAGGACCTGGTCAGAGTTCTCGAAGACCATCAGCAGGCTGCCGAGGGCGTGTATCACTACATACGAGAAGGTAGGCCGTTATCAAAGACTCTGATTCGTTCCCTTCATGTTACGTTGACGCAACACCAACCCACTTATACGGCCTACGACCAGTTTGGCAACAGGTTCGAGACTCTGCTAGACCGAGGGGGGTTCAAGACCCTACCCAATAACCCCACCAGGCCCGGCGGCAGAGTGCACGAGTATTGCCCACCCGTACAGGTGGATAGCGAAATCGACAACCTTGTGGAATGGCACACACGGCATCGTTCAGACGGTTATCACCCTCTGCTGGTCGCAGCGTGGCTGCATCACGCATTCACCCAGATTCATCCATTCCAAGATGGCAATGGGCGGGTCGCGCGGGCTTTGCTCACTTGGCACTTGGTTAGAGAGGGTTATCTTTCCATAGTAGTCTCCAGGGATGACCGTCCCTCCTACATTGAAGCGCTAGAATCTGCCGATCGCGGCAACTTGGAAACTTTCGTGGATCTTTTGGTGCGATTGGAAAAGTGGACCATATTGGAGGCGATCGACGAACCCGAATCAGTTGCCGCTGAGGCCAGCGTCCAACATGCCATTGACCGCCTCGTCGACCAAATCAGGGGCCACAATTTGGAACGTCAGGGCCAAATGCGTTCCGTAAATGATGTTGCTAGTGTTCTTCGAACTGTAGCTTCGCAAAAGCTTGAGACCTGGGCCAACCAGATTTCCCAGCGCTTGAACGACGCCGGATTTGCTGTTGAACGAGAGATACGGCTAGGAGGACCAGGGCAGAGAGAGCACTGGTATCGAGCAGAAACAGACAAAGTCGCTAGGGAGGCCCAATACCAAGCCAACCTGAATGAATCGATATTTTTTGCAGAACTTACTTTAAGGCCGGAGATTCGTGAATCGGTACCCCGTTTTGTGTTCGTTATATCATTGCATCACGTCGGAAGGCAGCTAACAGGGGTGATGGCAGCAACCGCCTTTGCCCAAATAAGAGATTCACGGGAAACCGACGCAGAGGATTTTCAAGAATCCTCTGAGCTGTATTTCAGGAACTGTACTGTAGACCCATTCACGTTCACTTGGCAGGATGATGCTGAAGTTGTATCGTCAAGATTCGCTGTTTGGGTTGAGGAACGTTTGAGCATCGCACTGCGCTACTGGAGCGAATTCATTTCGTAGCAGACACACAAATCCAACGACTTTCGGCCCGCACAATATCTAGGAGGCAGAACATGACCGACCCCGACCTGGCCGCTACGGTGCATCACTCCGGCGGCTCCTATCCCGTCTTCGCTGGGTGGAACATCCTCGACGACCTGGGCGAGCGTCTGGTGGACGTTGGCGTGAAGGGCACGGCCTACATCATCACCGACGACAACGTGATGAACCCCTACGGGCGGCGGGTGCAGCGGTCGCTGCAGGCGGCGGGCATCCCTGCCCACTGCTTCATCATACCGGCGGGTGAGACCAGCAAGAGCTTTGAGCTAGCCCAGGCCATCTACCACTGGCTGGCCGAGCGCAGGGCGGAGCGGGGCCACACCATCGTCAGCGTCGGCGGCGGCGTGCCCGGCGACCTGGGCGGGTTCGTGGCCGCAACGTATCTTCGCGGAATGGCCTTCGTGCAGGTTCCCACCAGCATGGCGGCCATGGTCGATGCGTCCATCGGGGGCAAGGTGGCCATCAACCTGCCTGCCGCCAAGAACCTGGTGGGGGCGTTCTACCAGCCCAAGGGCGTCTATGCCGACGCGTCCGCGCTGTCGACGCTGGGCAAGCGGGAGCTGGCCGAGGGCTGGGCCGAGGCCATCAAACACGGGTTCATCCTCGACGCCGAGCTGGTGGACGTGTTTGAGGAGCACGCCGAGGCGCTAATGGACGTGGACCCCGAGATCTCTGCCGACGTTATCCGCCGCAGCATGGCCATCAAGGCCGAGGTGGTCAGCCAGGACGAGCGCGAGACGCTGGGCGTCCGCATCCTGCTGAACTACGGCCATACCATCGGCCACGCGCTGGAGGCGTCCACCGAGTACGGCCGGTTCCTGCACGGCGAGGGCGTGTCGGTGGGCATGATGGGAGCGGCGCGAATGGCCTCAGAGATGGGACTGCTCTCGCCCGCCGTCGTCGACCGCCAGCAGCGGCTGCTGGAGCGGTTCAACCTGCCCATCAGCGCGCCGGGCGTTCCAGCGGAGGACGTGCTTACGGCGATGTCGCTGGACAAGAAGGTGCAGTCCGGCACCAATCGCTGGGTGATGCTGGAGGACGTGGGCCGGTCGGTGGTACGGCAGGACGTGCCATGGGAGCTGGTGGAGCGCACCGTCCGCGACCTGACGGGGTAGGTGTGAACTGTGATTCGTGTGAGTAGTTGATTGATTTGATTAAGCCAGAGTACCGCTACTCCGAATTGACCAGCAGAGTCATAGGATGCGCGATGGCAGTCCATTCTGCTTTGGGTAACGGCTTCCAAGAGGTGATTTACCAGAGGGCGCTGAAAATCGAAATGACAGACCACCGCCTGTCTTTTGCGCGTGAGCAGGAAATGCCGGTCTACTACAAAGGGCGGCAGATTGGATCAAGGCGAGTGGACTTTCTAATGGATAATGCTGTCTCCGTGGAACTGAAGGCCATTTCCAAGTTGGAGGAAGTGCACTTGGCCCAGGCAATAAATTACCTGGAGGCATACGACCTTGAAGTGGGATTACTCATAAATTTCGGTGCGAAAAGCCTCGAATTTAGGCGAGTGGCCAACCGGATATTCAGACAAAAAAATCAGGGCAATCCAGAAATCAGATAAATCACAGTTCAGAAACCAGGGCTAGAACTTTCAATTTCAAGCGAGTTGCCAACAGAAAATTCAAGCAAAGAAATCAGCGGAATCCGTAAATCAAATAAATCACAGTTCAGACTCAGTGCCCGCCGCCGCTCCCTTGGCGCTCGCGGGACCGCGCCATCATCACCAGCAGCGCGATGCACATCCCGCCGCCGCTGCCCAGCAGCACCACCGACGCGACGTCGGACAGCACACCTGCCCCCTGAACAACTTGCGAAACCTCCTCCAACGCCACCGCCACTGCTCCCGTCATGATCAGCAGGCCGTAGAGGAAACGGATGCGCGAAGGATCCACCCTCTGCGTGGCGCTGGCGCCCAACTGCGACCCGATGGACGCCGCCGCCAGCATCAGCACCGCCATGAGCGGGTCCACCCGGTCGGACAGTGCGTAGGCAAACGACCCCACCGACCCGGTGATGATTATCTGGAACAGGTCGGTGCCAATGGCGATGGTGGTGGGGATGCCCAGGACAAAGATCAGCACCGGCATCAGGATGAACCCTCCGCCTGCTCCCAGCAGTCCCGCAATGAAACCGATGCCGAACCCAATCACCACGGGCACGAACACCGAAATGCGCTCGATTCCGGAGACGGGCAGCGCCACGGAGGTCGAGACACCACCAACGCCCGGTATCCCGATCCGGTGCGGCGGTATGCGCAGGGAACGGACCCTCTGGGTGAGTCCGGCGGTGGTAATGTCCTCTCCCCCACCGCTCCGGGTGTCCTGTCGCAACCTCGTGCGCCAGAAATCGTAGAGGATAAACAGCCCCAGCGACGCCAGGAACCCCACGTAGATGTAGCGGATCACCGGCCCGGCGATGCCAGCGGCCTCCAGCGACGCGTTTGTCCACTCCGCCAGGAAAATGGCCGGAATGGTGCCGGTGACCATAAGAGCGCCGAGCTTGAAATCGACGTTCCCGAGGTTCCGGTGCTTGAGGGTGTTGATGATGGAAGTGCCCATCACCAGCGTCAGGCCGGTACCCACCGCGTACACCGGCGGCACGCCAAACACCAGCAGCCCGCCGGTTATGAGAAAGCCGCCCCCTACGCCAAAGAACCCGCCCAGCATACCCACAATCAGTCCCAGCAACACCAGCAGCGCCGGGTGGATGACGACGTCGGCATTAGGAAAGTACATCGTCCCCGTCCGCCCGACTCCGTCCTCCCCGGACCAGGTCGAGGGCCCGGAAGACACCTCCCCAGAATACGCTGAGAGAGACCGCTGCAACGGCCATCACCCCCAGCACAAACAGGGCCCACAGTAACGTATTACCGGAACTGAGGCCCGTCAGAAACTCGCTCATAGATTCACTGGGCTATACTTCAATGGGATTGGGGGATGATAAAGCAAAACCAGGCCACCGGATAGCAGATATGCCCGACTCCGCGTTCTCCTTCCAGCTTCAGCACACCGATGGGCCGGCCCGCGCCGGGGAGATTCACACACCCCACGGTTCAGCCCCCACGCCGCTGTTCATGCCGGTGGCGACCCAGGCCACGGTCAAGGGGCTGACGCCCCAGGAGGTGGCGGAGGTCGGTGGTCAGGTCGTGCTCAGCAACGCCTACCACCTGTACCTGCGGCCCGGTGTGCAGACCGTCAACTCGCTGGGCGGCCTACACGGGTTCATGCGCTGGCCCGGCCCCATCCTTACCGACAGCGGGGGTTTCCAGGCCTTCAGCATGGGGTCGCTGCGCAAGGTCAACGACGAGGGCATACGGTTCCGGTCGCATCTCGACGGCAGCGAGCACCACTTCACCCCGGAACTGGCGACCAAGAACCAGGTGGGCCTGGGCGCCGACATCACAATGTGCTTTGACCAATGCATTGCTTACGGGGCCAGCGAGAAGCAGGTTCGGCAGGCAATGGAGCGCACCCACCGCTGGGCTGCCGAGTGCCACCGGGTACACCGCGACTCGGGGGCATGGCCGGGGCAGGCGCTGTTCGGCATCGTGCAGGGCGGCACGTTCTCGGGCTTGAGGGACGAGTCAACCGACGCTATTACGACCATACCGTTCGACGGATACGCCGTGGGCGGGCTTGCAGTGGGAGAGGACAAGGAGCAGCTATACGGGTTTACCGGGCAGGTTGCCGCCCAGCTTCCGGCGGACAAGCCCCGCTACCTGATGGGCGTCGGCTCTCCGGAGGACCTGGTGGAGGGAGTGGCCCGGGGAATCGACATGTTCGACTGCGCCCTGCCCACCCGCGTGGCGCGCAACGGCGCCATGTTCACTCCGGATGGCCGCATCGACGTCACCAAGCGGCGCTACGCCGGGCAGCACGGGCCGGTGGACGAGGAATGCGACTGCTACGCCTGCGCCAACTACTCCGCCGCCTATGTCCACCACCTGTTCCGCGCCAAGGAGATCCTGGGGCTGCGGCTGGCGTCGATGCACAACTTGCGATTCGTGCTTCGGCTCATGGAGCGCATTCGCGAGGCAATCATTGAGGACCGTTTCAGCAGCTTCAACCGAGAATTCCTGGGGCGCTACAAGCCCACCGACGAGGCAGCCCGGCAAGAGCAGAAACTCCGCTGGCTGCAGGAGCGTTCGTAGGGCAAGGGTAGAAACGCACAAAGAGACCACAGGAGCTAATGTCTTTGGAGAGCCCCTGTGGTCTCTGTTCTTTTCGAGATGTGGGGGCCGGGTTAGCGGCCGCCGGCGACGGCAGGCACGATGCTGACCTCGTCGCCCGAGCTGGTGGCTGTGTCCAGCCCGTCGAGGAACCGCACGTCCTCGCCGTTGAGGTAGATGTTGACGAAGTAGCGCAGTTCGCCCTCCTCGTCCAGCAACCGGTCCTTCATGCCGGGGTAGCTGCCCTCGAGGTCCTCGACCATTGCAGCCAAGTTGGCGGACTCGACCTCCACCTTGTCCTTGCCGCCGGTCATCCGCCGCAGCGGGGTGGGAATGCGAACCACGACGCTCATCAGGGAATCTCCTGCCAATGAGTTATGAATGCAATATTTGGAGTCTTGTTTCTGTGGGGTTGCCAACCAGGGTAGTAAGCTTGGCAGTGACCTAGCTCCCAACAAACCGACTGGCAAAGACGGCAACAATAATGGCTCCACCGAATGCCAGGATCGTATAAAACAATCTATCTATTCGCCGGTTTACTTCACGAAGACCCAAATCCAGATCTGACCGCAGCTCTCGCTGACCCTCCAAGAGCGCCGCAGCCGTCCCTTCTAAACGCCCGATAGCTCTCCACAGTTCACCATAGTCCGACGTGGAAAGCTCAGTTTGCGCCTGCGTTGGCTCAGCATTAGTAGTCATTACTTCTACTCTACCTTCTACTAGCCATGCAGCGCGGCCTCGAATGACGTTATCGAGGGCTTGATGGACAGAGGCTTGACCACCTCGTCCTCTACCGCCTCCTGGGTCTTCAGACCATTGCCGGTGATGTATACGACCGTCAGCTCGTCCGCACCTATGGCGCCCTTCTCCGCCAGATGAGCGAGGGCAGAGACGGTCACGCCCCCAGCAGTCTCCGTGAAGATGCCCTCCGTCTCTGCCAGCAGGCGGATGCCATTGACTATCTGGTCCTCGGGCACCGCATACGCGGAACCGCCGGAGTTGTTGATCACACGCAACGAGTAGATGCCGTCGGCCGGATTGCCGATAGCCAGTGACTTGGCCAGGCTGGCGGGGCGCACCGGCGTTATGCGCGCCTCGTCGTTGTCCCACGCGCTCACGATAGGCGAGCAGCCCTCGGCCTGGGCCATGTGCATTTGCGTGGTGACGGCCGGGTGATGCACGGTGTTCTGGTCGGGACCGAATGAACTGCCCTCGACGCCGTCCAGCAGGCCGAGGCAGGCCAGCTCGTTGAATCCTTTCCAGATCTTGGTGAACATCGCACCTGATGCGGAAGGCACCACCACGTGGTCAGGCACGCGCCAGCCCAGCTGCTCGGCGACCTCGTAGCCCAGTGTCTTGCTGCCCTCTGCGTAGTAGGGGCGCATATTGATGTTGACGAAAGCCCAGCGGTAGTCATCGTTGTCGGCCAGCTCGCTGCAGAGGCGGTTCACCTGGTCGTACGTGCCATCCACCGCCACCAGCGTGGGGCCGTAGATCGCGGCGCCGATGATCTTGCCCCGTTCCAGGTCGGACGGGATGAACACCACGGCCCGCATTCCGGCGCGGGCGGCGTGGGCGGCAACACTGCAGGCCAGGTTGCCGGTGGAGGCGCAGGAGATGGTCTCGAAGCCGAACTCCTGGGCCTTCGTTGCCGCCACGGAGACGACACGGTCCTTGAAGGAGAACGACGGATTGACGGTGTCGTTCTTGATATACAGGTTGTTGAGGCCCAGTCGCTTGCCGAGGTTGTCCGCCTTGAGCAACGGCGTGTAGCCCGCCATGATATCCACCGGGTGGTCGCCGTCGGCGGGAAGCAGGTCGGCGTACCGCCAGATGCTCAACGGGCCGGCTTCGATCCGGTCCCGGCTCACCACC
The DNA here is from genome assembly GCA_965219395.1 of Dehalococcoidia bacterium. Taxonomy (GTDB): domain Bacteria; phylum Chloroflexota; class Dehalococcoidia; order Lucifugimonadales; family UBA3495; genus VXOI01. Next base: position 411,808 of record CBDCNN010000002.1, on the reverse strand, counting down.
TCGGATATGGTGGCATAGTCGTAAACCACTTCCAGCGGGCCGAAACAGAAATCACAGACATTCAGGGGATCAGCGGGCTGTTCGCGCCCGCATTCGCGGCATTTGAGTCCGTTAACGAAAGCCACTGCCCTAGGTTCCTCCCCTCCGGCGGGAAACCGGATTAAGCCCCCGAGATAAGGCTCCGCCCCACCACGGCAGGCGAAAAAAACGCCTGACACAATCCGCCCCAGGCTGTTGCGATGGTAGCAAAGGCCCCCTGCCATGTCAACCAAATTGCCACCGCGGGCGTAGCTGGGTATCCTCGCATAGCTAGGGCAATCGGGGTTCAGGGGAGAGGTTGATGATCGACTACGACAATTTCAGGCGGTCGCTGAAGAACCTGGAATTGCAGAACGCCAATCGCAGGCAACTGCCCTTGGATCTCCCTCAATTGATACACGAGGGAATAGACGAATCTGTTATACATCGGTTTGAGAATTGCTACGATAGCCTTTGGAAAACACTGCGTCTTTATCTCATTGAAGAGATGGGATTTGCCACCGTCTCAGGCTCTCCGAGGGCCATCATCAGAATCGCGGGCCAAAACGAATTGTTGGATTCGCCGGTAGAGCGCTGGATGGAATACATCAATCTTCGCATCGGAACCGCCCATGATTACAGTGGCGAAAAGGCCAGGGCCGCGCTCGAGCGAGTGGACGACTTCATAGCGGACGCAATCGACTTGTATGAGGTCATCACGGGGGAGGAATGGGAGTAAATTACAGCTCCGAAGGCAATGCCTCAATCGACCTGTCCCCTGATCACCTGCGCCTGGTACAACAGTTGCTGGAATCCCACCTGGCCGGCGTTGCAGTGTGGGCCTACGGCTCCAGGGTAAAGGGCAACGCCCGGCCGTATTCTGACCTGGACCTCGTTGCCTTTACCGAGCCGCGCCACTCGGCTCAACTGAATGTACTCCGGGAAGCATTTGAGGAAAGCGACCTGCCCTTTCGAGTCGACCTGTTTTCCTGGCTGGAAACGCCACCGTCCTTTCATCCTCAGATCAAGGCCCAATACATAGTACTCCAAGGGGACGGCAAAACCCCCGCTTGAATTCACGATCCCCCTACCACCGCTCAACCCCAAAGTTGGGCAGGCTTCAATCCGATGGTATAATCGGCGGCGCTTACCGCCCCGTCCCGTGTCGGTACTGATACGGGCCCAGGTTTCGATTAGACGAGTCGTCTGTGGACCAGATACGCCGGTACATAACCTTCCTGCAGGAATACTCCATCCCGCTCATTCTCGGCGTGATCGCCGGGCTTGTGTGGGCGAACATCGACTTCTCCTCCTACCACGATGTGGTGGAGTTCGACTTCTGGAACTTCGGCAAGGGTCCGTTTCTGGACGACGGCGAACACCACGACCTGAACGACTTCTACATCCTCGGCAAGCACATCACCGTTCATTTCCTCGTCAATGAAATCTTCATGGTGTTCTTCTTCGGCATCGCGGCCAAGGAGATCACCGAATCGATCCTGCCCGGCGGGGCGCTGAATCCGTTGCCCAAGGCGATAAACCCGATCATGGGCACCCTGGGCGGCGTGTTCGGCCCGGTGGGGCTGTTCATACTACTGGCGATCATTTTCTACGGCGGAACCGACGACCTCGGTAGAATGATGTTCCCAGCCGAGGGCGTCCTCGGCGGTTGGGCCATTCCTACCGCCACCGACATCGCCCTGGCCTGGCTGGTGGCCCGCGTGATCTTCGGGGCCCGGCACGCGGCGGTGAACTTCCTGCTGCTGCTGGCGGTGGCCGACGACGCCATCGGCCTCGTTATCATCGCCGTGTTCTACTCGGAGAACGTGCAGCCCCTCTGGCTACTGTTGACACTGGGCGGCATGGTCGCGGCCTACGTCTTCCGGAGAATCGGCATCACCTGGTGGCCGGTGTATATCCTGATCGCGGGCGGCATGAGCTGGGTGGGGCTGGTCAAGACAGGTGTTGAACCGGCGCTGGCGCTGGTGGTAATCGTGCCCTTCCTGCCAGCGTTGCATGCCGCCCCCCACGGGGACGAAGCCATAGAGGAGCACGCCGGACACGAGGGCGAGGAACTGGCTCAGGCCCACACGGCGGGCCACCACGGGCATCAAGCAGGGGTCCTGGAACGGTTTGAGCATCACCTCAAGCTGCCGGTGGACTTCGGCCTGTTCTTCTTCGCCTGGGCCAACGCGGGCGTGGCCTTCGGCAACATAAACCAGGTCACGCTGATGATCCTGCTGTCGCTGATTGTGGGCAAGACGGTGGGCGTATCGTTGTTCTCATTCGTAGTCTCCCGCCTCGGCTTCCCGCTGCCCGAGGGCATGGGAATCCGGCACCTGATGGTGGCGGGCATGATCGCCGGGCTGGGCCTGACGGTGGCCCTGTTCGTGGCCAACAAAGCGTACTACGGGACAGACTTCCTGGACCCCGGCAAGATGGGCGCGGTCTTCAGCGTTATCGTTGCTGCGCTGGCCTTCGCCTTCGCCCGCTTCGTCGGCATCCGCAGCCAGCGGGACTAGACCAAAGATAGACCAAAGACAAACCACAGAGAGCACGGAGAACACCGAGAGTTCTGGGGGTTGATTATGTGAAATTCTCTGTGGCCTCTGAGTACTCTGTGGTTTAAATTCGGGAGATGGAAAGATGATAGGCGTATTGACGCACCACTGGGCCAAGCCCGACAAGGTCGAAGAGGCCAAGACACTGCTGGACGGTAACGGCCTCGCCCAGAGCAGGGCACCCGGATTCGGCAGCCGCCAGACCCTTATCTCACTGTCAGACCCCACAAAGATTTCCACGCTGGTGACCTGGGACAGCAACGAGATCTACGACGCATGGCGGGCCAGCCCCGAGCGCGCCGTGGCCATGGCCGGCGCCGAGGAACTGTGGGCCCAGGCACCACAGTCCGAGCGATTCGACATGGTCGACTAGCGTAGACGCTGACTCAGGGTGGAGCGGGTCAGGAGATGCACAGGGCCGTCGTGTTAGAATCGATTCCGAAAGTCCCCTGAATCGGCGAGGCAATTTTTCGAGACTGTCCGATGGCTCTCCAGAAGACTCCAAAAGCGTACCAGATGCTTCCTTACCGCAAGGGTGGGCCGATCGACTACGCCAGCCTTGACTTCGAGCCTGACGTTTGGGAGTGGCCACCTGATCACATGGAACAGAGCAAGGAAATTGCTGCCGTATTCACCCTGTTGAGCGCCAGGTTCACTGACTTTCACGCCCGCCACGACGTATTTGTCGACATGGGCACCAACATCTGCTACGACCCCACCAACCTGAACGTAAGAATCGCGCCAGACGTCTACGTCGCATTCGGAGTAGACGAGCTGTCCATCCGCCCCCGCAGGATTTACCTGCCGTGGGAGGTGGGCAAGGTCCCCGACTGGGCGCTGGAAATCGCATCGGAAAGCACGAGGCGGGTGGACCTGAACAGGAAGCCTGCCATCTACACCCGCGTGGGTGTTCCTGAATTCTGGCGGTTCGATCCCTCCGGCGGCCGGTATTACGGATTCGCATTGAACGGTCTCAAGCTGTTGCAGGGCGAGTACCAGCCCATCGAATTGACCACGGAGCCCGACGGCATACTCAAGGGCTACAGCGAAGCACTTCAACTGAGCCTCGCCTGGGACGAGGGCTGGCCTCGCTTTTACGACCCTGCCACTGGCGCATACCTGGAGGAATGGCGCGACGATCGCCGCGCCCTGCAAGCCGAGCGAGAGGCGGAACGGGAAGCCCTACAGGCTGAGCGGGTGGCGCGAGCCGCAGACCAGGAAAGGATACGCCAACTGGAAGAAGAACTGCGCCGCCTGCGCCCAGACTCATAGGCGGCCACACAGGAGCGTATCGACCGGTGCAGCCGCAGAAGTTTCTGGGCATGGGGGCTGGAGCAGGACGAACCCACTGAACAGCAGGTCCGCGAGGCCGCCGCCCGCCTTTCGCAGCGCTACGGCGTGGACGTAGAGCCGGTGATGCCTCCCCGCGCCGAGGAGCTTCGATTGCGCCCTCCCCGCATCAGCCCGCCGTCGGCCCTCGCCGCCATCTGCGCCACCGACGACCACGACCGCGCGGTGCACACCTATGGCCGCAGCTTCCGCGACCGCATCCGCGCCTACAACCTCCAGTTCCCCAACCCCCCGGACGTCGTGGCCCGCCCAACCACCGAGGACGAGGTTGTCGCAGTACTGGACTGGTGCTCCTCGTCGGGCTATGCCGCCATACCCTACGGCGGCGGCAGCTCCACCGTGGCAGGGTTCGAGCCGCCTGAAGGATACGACGGAATCGTAACCATTGACCTGTCGGCCCTTGATCAAGTGCTGGAAGTGGACGACGTCTCCCGGTCCGCACGAATCCAGGCGGGCGCCTACGGCCCAGGCCTGGAGGCCCAGCTACGGCCCCACGGGTTCACCCTGCGCCACTACCCGCAGAGTTTCGAGTATTCCTCCCTGGGCGGCTGGATCGCCACCCGCTCCGGCGGACACTACGCTACCAATCACACACACATCGACGATTTCGTCGAGTCGGTCAGAATGGTCACCCCGACGGGCGTCTGGGAGTCGCGCAGGCTGCCCGGCAGCGGCGCCGGTCCCAGCCCCGACCGCATGGCCATCGGCAGCGAGGGCATTCTGGGTATCATCACCGAGGCCTGGATGCGCATCCAGGCGCGCCCCCAGTACCGCGCCTCAGCGGGGGTGACTTTCCCCAGCCTGATGGCCGGGTCCGAGGGTGCCCGCCGCGTGGTGCAGGCCAAGCTCTGGCCCGCCAACTGCCGCCTGCTCGATCCGGGCGAGGCACGGGCAGCAGCCGGTATGGACGGCAGCCGCGCCCTGCTGATCCTTGGATTCGAGTCCGACCAAATGCCCCAGGATGAGTTTATCCGCCAGGCCGTGGCCATCGCTCGCGACGCCGGTGGCACCATAGACGAGGCCGACATTCGCATCTCTTCGCCAGACACCCGCAGCAGGGAATCATCAGACGCCGACACAGGCCGACAGGGAGCGGTGGGGGCCTGGCGCAATGCTTTCCTGGGCGCCCCCTACCAGCGCAACATCACAACCGGCCTGGGGCTGGTGGCCGAGACGCTGGAGACGGCAATCACCTGGGAGCGCTGGCCGGCTATGGACGAGATGGTGCGTGGCGCACTGCAGGAGGCACTGGACAGGGTCTGCGGAGGGGGATCAGTGTCCTGCCGGTTCACCCACGTCTATCCCGACGGGCCGGCGCCCTACTACACTTGGGAGGGAATGGGGCGGCGCGGCGCTGAACTGGAGATGTACGCCGAAATCAAGCAGGCGGCGTCCGACGCAATCATGGCCGCGGGTGGGACGATTACTCATCACCATGCGGTCGGACGGCTGCACCGCCCGTGGTACGACCAGCAGCGCCCGGAGCTTTTCGCCGGGGTTCTCCGCGCCGCCAAGCGATCCCTGGACCCGAATGGCGTCCTGAACCCAGGGCTGCTGATCGATCTCGACTAAGCGCCAAGTTTTTCTACGGAAAGGTTTGTTCCGCTTGCCTGCGGTTGAGATTGAGAGAATATCTCCTAACCCGCAAGGGGCCCCACGTCGTCGTCCCCGCAAATGGAGACTTTTGCGTAACTCTCACCCTGCGAAAGTCGGATCCAGGGAATAAGAATTTTCTTTGGACGGGGCCCGAATTGTCACGATGTCGACGAGTGGGGCAGTTTAGGCTTTGGTCTCCAAATGCGGGAATCCAGGGTATCTGTCCGTTATCTGAATCTGATCGACGCGATCGGAAGGCGTTCGGTTCGAGATAGCTTCTTGATGCCCGAGGTAACCCCTCTCGAAAAACCGCAGGCAAAAGCATCTAATCAGTGAAAGTCTCAAAAACAAAGAACGGGTCTTAATTCTCCTTCGTCAGTCCGTGAATTCGTCGGAGTCGTCCGACCCCAACATAATCGACTTGATGTTTCCGTGGCTGTCCCGCAGGAAATAGGCTATCCGTTTTCCCGTGCTGGCACTGAAAACGCCTTCTTCAGTAACGGTCAACTTCTCTCCGGCCTCCGTTTGTTCTGGGACGGCTGCCGCAGTGATCGTACTCAACCCCGCAGATCCATATGCTGGTCTTGAACGAGTTCCGCCGGTTGCCGTTGCTGCCGCAACGCTTGCCGTCGCCTTGCGTCTTTTCTCCCGACTCTCCCTGAGGCCTTCCTCCAAACCCTCCTTTAGACCCTCTTGATACGCCTCCTGATATGCCTTTTGATATCCCCTCTGATATTCCTTCTCAATATCCTCCCTGCGTTTCATCAATGCCCAGAACATTCGTCAAACTCCCCCGTGTAGTGATTCATGGGCATATTCCTCCTATCCATTCGGTCTGGATTGTTGTTGACCCAAGAGGATTCCCTCCTCTAATCCTTGCTCGCGGCCCATCTGGAATCCCACTTGTTGGCCGCTATCAAATCCCTTGTCGTGGGCTTCCCTGGCTATTTCATCAGTCCGACCGATCATCCGGGAAATAAACTGAATTAGGGTCCAACTCAATCTGCCTGTTCTTTCGACCAAAAACGCCGCTGTGCCGTAGACCACGGCAGCAAACGGGGCCACTTGCCCCGCTAGCAACAGGTCATTCTGGCTGCTCCACCAAAGCCACGCTTTTGCCGTGAATCCTAACAGAAGCCACGTGGCCAATACCGTTCCTATGGGAACGATTGCCAAGTGATAACTCAGCCAACCGTTTAACGCCCATTGAGCGGGCGGCGCCTCCCTCTGTGCCATAATTAACCGGTTCCCTTGCCTAACCCGTCCGCACCGAGGGTGTAGACTTCCTGGTGCCGACGGCTAAGTGGTAACCGTTTTATGGCCTCCATATAACAACTTATCACCAAACTCGCTAGGCAATTCGTGACCAATTTCTTCCCAATTAACTCGATGTTTTGTTCCAATAGCTACAAATTGTTAAGAGCTTCTTGACGTATTCCGATTCAGTTTCGACCCTACTCAGCGAATCGGCTATCTGGTCATTTCCTCTCGTGCCGCCCTATTGTTTATGCTCTTCTGGAGGAGAATGCCACTCATATTCGCGGAGATGGCGATTTTATTGCGCACAATCTACTCTGTATGTGTCCGTTTTTGAAAATGCACCCTAAATGCACAATGTTAGGCGCAGAATTCCTTGACAAACACGGGGGTCCTGCCGTCCCCAACTGATAATTGGAGTCCCAAATGCTGTACACGCGATATACAGAACTGCTCGGCCTGGACTACGCAGTGATGTCTGCCCCCATGAGTGGCCATTCTGGAAGTCGATTGGCCGCTTCGGTGTCGCTGGCCGGTGGCCTCGGCACTTTCGGCGGCACGAACGAGCTCGGCCCCGAGTGGCTGCGGCAACAGATATCCCACGTCCGCAGCCAGACCGACCGACCATTCGGCGTGGGATTCATCAGTCAACTAATCGAATACGACACCACCAACATTGAGATCGCCCTCGGGGAACGCGTCCCGGTGTTCATCTTCTCCTTCGCCGACCCTGAGCCATGGCTGAGCCGTGCCAAGGACACCGGTGCCGTCACCATCTGCCAGGTGCAGTCGCTGGAGCTGGCAAGGCAGGCGGTTGATGCCGGGGCCGACGTGCTGCTGGCCCAAGGGAACGAAGCAGGTGGCCATACTGGCGAAATAAACCTGCTGCCCCTGCTGGTCGACTTGGTGGAACGCTATCCCGGCGTGCCGGTGCTGGCAGCCGGCGGAATCACCAATGGGCGCGCTCTGGCCGGAGTGCTGGCTGCCGGGGCAGAGGGCGCCTCCCTGGGCACAGCGATGCTGGCCACTCCGGAGGCAGTGGAAGTGCCGGACACCTTTAAGGAGAGAGTCATACTCTCCGACGGTCAGGACACCACTTTCACTCGCCTCTACGACCTGCTGGGCACCCGCCCTTGGCCGGAAGGCATCGCCGGCCGCGTCTACCGCAACCGCCTGGTCCGCGAGTGGGACGGTCGCGACGCCGATATCCTGGCCCACCGCGAGGAACTCGCCTCCGACGTCGCCGCTGCCCGCGCTCAAGCTGATACCGACGCATCCGCCGTATACATGGGCCAGGGCGCAGGCCACATCAACGCCATTCGCCCCGCCGCCGACGTCATACGAGAGATCTGCGAAGGGGCCGAGGCCATACTGGGGGAGATACCTGGGAGGCTCGGGTTGAAGCCCTGACCATACCGGGCGTCCATCCCCCTGCTATGGTTCCAATTTTCGTGGTTTGCTGACGCCCCGACCGTCATTCCCTCGCAGGCGGGAATCCAGGGCTTTGCACCCGTAGGACGAAGAATCAACTTTATAACCTCATCTGGAACCTTGACCGCCCTCGTCAGGGCCCCTTTCAAAGTTTCCTCTCCCTCCGGGGGAGGGTTAGGGTGGGGGCGTTCTCTGCTGGTCCACAAAGCTGCCGGTGACCGGGATTTCACGCTCACCCCTACCCACTCCCTCAAGGGAGAGGGAGAACTAAAAGACCCAGCCCACCCGCGTAACTTCGTTGAAACAAATGGGGCACGGCAGTAGAATGGGCCATCTCCCTGTAATCCTGCTCGGCATTGGTACTTGATGTTCGGTCTCGGTATGCGGCCCGAGGGCCTGGTAATCGGGAGCAGGCGCATCCACTACGCCTGGGTCATCGTGGCCGTCGCCACGGTGATGTGGATGGTCAGTTCCAGCATGCGCTTCGCCATAGCCGTGCTCGTTCCGGAGTTCGAGAACCTGTTCGGCTGGAGCCTCACCGTCATCACCGCCGGGTTCACCATCCAGTGGCTGATGTCGGCGGCCATGAGTCCCGTCTGCGGTTGGCTGAGCGACCGTTACGGCGTGCGCCGGGTGATGTGGGGCGGCGCGGTCCTGTTCACGCTCGGCATGGTGATGACTGGCATCATGACCACTTGGTGGGAGTACTATCTGTACTTCGGCCTGCTGCTGGCCGCTGGCATGGCGTCCTTCCAGGTTACCCTGGTCTCCGGAGTCACCCTGTGGTTTCGCAAGAACCTGGGACTGGCCATGGGCATCCTGCAGGGCCTGCAGGGACTTGCCACAGCATTCCTGATCGGCCTGGTATACCTGATGTTCGAGCATTGGGGGTGGCGGCTCACCTTCTGGATTCCTGGAATCGGCGGCGGAATCATACTCCTGATCCTCACCAGGTGGTTCTTCAACGAGCCGGCGGACAGGGGAATCACCCAGTATGGGGCGCCCGCCGACGAGCCGGTGCGGCGTTTGCAGAACAACGCGGTTGCAAAGCTGCGGACAAATGTCTTTTTTCAGCAGGTGCAGCGCACCGGCGCGTTCTGGAATCTGGCCACGATTCACGGCCTGGGATGCGCCGGGCACAACATCATCCTGATCCTGCTGGTCGCCATCGCCATAGACGACGGCATTTCCAAGGGCATTGCAGCCACGGTCTACCTGGTCCTCACCCTGGTGAGCACCGCCACCCGGTTCGCCACTCCGATCGTAGCCGACCTCATCGGGAGCAAGTGGGTGATGGGCGTCTGCTTCGGCCTGCAGACGCTGCCCATCCTGCTCCTGTTCGTGGCGGGCGACAGTGTTGGCCTATACTTCCTGTTCGCCGTGCTGTTCGGCATCGGAATGGGGGGCGAAATGACCGCCTTCCCCATCATCAACCGCCAGTACTACGCCGATGCCCCAACCGGCACCGCCTACGGGTGGCAGATGATGGGCGCGGGATTCGGCATGGCCCTCGGCCCGGTGGCCGCCGGCTTCCTGCGCGACCTCACCGGCTCCTATGTCTCATCCCTGTGGCTGTCCTTCGGCCTCAGCACCCTGGCGGTGATCGCCATAATGTTCCTGCCGAATACCAGGCGCCTCCAGTTGCCGGACTGGGAGGAGGCCCTGCCTCCGGAGGCCCGCACGGGCATTGCCGCCGCTAGCGCATCCGCCCAGCCCTCCGCACCTGCCCAGCCAGCGACCGCCGCAGGCGCAACCGGCGACGGTGATGGCGACGGAGACTAGCCGCTGAATTCGACACCGCCCGACTCACAGCCCCCGGATGATGAGGGTCCCTCGACGGGGCTGACCATCTCGGCGACCGAACTGGGCAGCTACGCCGGATTCCGTTTCTGCGCCCGCTGCGCCTGGATTCGCATGCACGTCAGGACCCTGCCCTGGCAGGGGTTCCCAGGCATCTTCAGCAGCATCGACCGCTACACCAAGCAGGTAATCCTGGCCCACCTCCAGCGAGAGGGGCATCTGCCGCCGTGGATGTCGCCCATCGGTGATGCGGTCGGCCACATCGACCCACCCCACTGGTCCCGGTTCAAGGCCATGGACGAAAACACCGGCGCCACCCTTCGCGGAGAGGCCGACGCCATCTTTCAACTCTCCGACGGCACATGCGCCATCATCGACTACAAGACCTCCCGCTACAACCCGGACAACCGTGGCCAGCACCGCATCTACCGGGCCCAGCTCAACAGCTATGCCTGGATCGGCCAGCGCCTGGACCTCCCTCCCGTTTCCGGGCTGGCCCTGATCTATATGGAACCTGCCACCGACGACAGCGCCGTCGGCACCCCGGAGTTGGTAGATGACGCAGGATTTGCCATGGGTTTCCGGCCCAGGGTGGTCGACGTGGACCTGGATCCGGAGCGTCTCATCCCGCCCCTGCTGCGCCGGGCCGCGCGCCTGCACGCCCTAACCACACCGCCTAAATCCCGCAACGGCTGCCGCGACTGCGCCGCCCTGGAAACCCTGCAGGCTGCGCTTTCGCCGTAGCCCTACGTTGAACGCGGTGTAGTAGAATCAAGACATCCAATGGCCACCGGGTGAAAAGCATGGCCACCGCAAAGAACAAACTGCTTACCGCCGAGGACCTGCTACGTCTCCACAGCCAGGGTGTGAAGGGCGAGCTTATCAGAGGAGTGTTGCACGAGAAGGTGGCAGTAGGTAAGCGGCATACATTTATTGCTGGGAATCTATTGGCCCCGCTTCATCACCATGTTAGACAGCGGCGGCTAGGTCGCGTCGGTGGAACTGACGGCGGCGTTCTGATACAGCGCGACCCGGTTACGGTCCGAGAACCAGACATATTTTTTGTGTCATCGGAGCGACTGTCTTTGGACGACCGCCCTGATGGTTACCTGGAAGTAGCCCCTGAACTCGTTGTGGAAATCGTCTCTCCCAGCGACACGCAGCAGTCCGTAAACGACAAGACGGAGATGTGGCTCGGCCACGGCGTGCAGTTGGTTGTGGAGGTATATCCAGCTGAAAGAGCTGTCATGCTCCATCGCCGAAATGTGCCCTTTGTGACCCTCACCGGCGACGACGTCCTCGAGATCGAAGGCATCCTCCCCGGATTCAGCCTGCCCCTCGCCGAGATCTTCGACTCCTAGCGTTTCAGTGGGACTTTGTCGCAGAAAAAGCCTGCCCATCCCATCAATTCATCAACTTTCAGAGCGCAACCCCTCGTAGGCCTCAGGTGAGCGAAATGGCTACAGCTACGACAAAACTCCTAACTGCCGAAGACCTGCTCCGGCTCAACAGTCAAGGGGTAAAGGGCGAATTAATACGGGGAGTGCTGTGTGAGACTGTGTCGGTAGGAGAGGAGCACGGCCATATTGCCGGAATCTTTATAACGTACCTGAATGTACACATCAGGCCTCAAAGACTGGGGCGTGCCGGCGGCACTGATGTTGGCGTCCTGATACAGAGGGACCCTGCCATGGTTCGAGAACCCGACGTCTATTACGTGTCGACGGAAAGACTGCCATTGAACATCAGAGTCCGGGGTTACCTGGAAGTAGCTCCGGAACTCGTGGTGGAAATCGTCTCTCCCAGCGACACGCAGCAGGCCGTGAATGACAAGACGGAGATGTGGTTTTCCCGCGGCGTCCTGATGGTCGTGGAGGTCTACCCGGCCGAGCGCGCAGTGATGGTCCACCGCCCAGGCGCTCCAGCGGTAACCCTCACCGGCGACGACATCCTCGAGATCGGAGACATCCTCCCCGGATTCAGCCTGCCGCTCAGCGAGATCTTCGACCCCTAGCCCGTCACCCGCAGGGCACCTCGCCCTCGTAGATGCCCTCGTTCACCTGCAACTGGCGTATGTAGCAGATGATGTTGTTCACGCTGCTCTCTGACAGGCCCGGCTGGGGCGGCATGTCGCCGAAGGCCCAGTGATGCTGCGGGACACCGTTGTTCACGGCGTTGTGGAAGGCAAAATCGGGGTGATGGTTAGGGTTGTAGATCGCGTGCACCAGCGGTGGTCCTGTCTGCGTTCCTTCGCCGATTCCGCCGTGGCAAATCGCGCATTGAGCCTTGAATATCGCCCCCCCTCGCTCGAACGCCTCGTCTGCACCATCCGCCACTGAACCGGCGTCCGAATCGCCACCTGCGCACGCCACTATCATTGCCGCGGCCAATGCGAGTACCAGAAAGCAGAACCTGGCCAACCTCTTTCCAGTAGCTGCACCCATCTCAGGCTGCCCGCCCGCTCACTCTCCGCCCTACGTGCTGGGCCGCCCGCGACGCAGGGCACGGCCCGGCAGGACGCCGGTGTTCGCGCCGTTGTCGATGACCACCTTACCGTTGACGATCACGTAGTCGATGCCGACAGGGTACTGCTTGGGGTCCTCCTTGGTGGCCAGCGCCTTGACGGTGTTGGGGTCGAAAACGACGATGTCGGCCTTGAACCCGTCGCGCAGGATGCCCCGGTCGGGCAGGCCCAGCCGCTGGGCCGGGAACGACGTCATCTTGCGTATTGCCTCGGGCAGTTTCAGGTGCTGTTCTGCTCTCACGAACTCGGCAAGCACGATGGGGAAACAGCCGTAGCTCCGCGGGTTGGGGTACTCGCCGAACAGGATCGCGTCGCTGGCGATCATCCCCGCCGGGTGCGACACGAAGGCGTAGAGTGTCTGCGCGTTGGTGCCCAGCCCCACGGTGGAGATGCCGAGATTCTCCTCCAGCAGCAGATCGAACAGCGCATCCTCCGGGTCCTGGTCCCGCATCTCCGCGATGTCGGTGATCAGGCGGCCGTCGTACTGCTGGTTCTGCGGCTGGGTGAAGTTGGTCAGCCAGTTGTTCTCCAGGCGGTCGCGGGTAAGCTCGCGCTTCATGCGCTGGCGATCGTCCTGGTCGCGCAGGGCCTCCATCAGCCGCTCCGGGCCGCCATCCTTGGCCCAGTGGGGCAGCCCGATGGTCACCGTGGTGCCGGAGTAGGGATAGGTATAGCAGTCGAATGTGACGTCCATGCCCTCGTCGCGGCCCCGCTCCACCAGCCCCAGGTAATCAAGGTGGCTGCCCACCATGGACGCGCCCTGCCGGTAATGGGTCAGGTGCACCGGGCAGTCGCCCAGCCGCCCTATCTCAAGGGCCTCCTCCCACGGCGCCATCAGCCCCTGTGAGCGGAGGCTGGCGCGGGTGTGGGTGTGGTAGTGTCCGCCCATGCGCGCCGCCACTCCGGCCAGCGCGCCCAGCTCCTCGGTGGAAGCGTAGGAGCCGGGCGGGTAGTCCAGGCCCGTCGACAGGCCCCAGGCGCCCTCCTCCATGGCCTCGCGCGTAACGGCCTTCATATCCTCCATCTCGGCGGGCGTCGCCGGACGGTCGTTCCAGCCAACACTCCAGATGCGGACGGGCGAGTTGCCCAGGATGTAGGCCATGTTGATGGCGACAGAGTCGTCGTACTTGTCCAGCAGCTGCGCCACGGTCAGCCAGTCGGCGGGCAGGGGCGGGTAGCCGTTCAGCCCTGAATCCAGCCAGATGTACCGCTCCAGCTCCTCGCGGGTCTTGAACGGCGCGTGGGAAATGCCGTCAATGCCCACCAGCTCGGTGGTGACGCCCTGCCGCACCTTGGGGTCGTGGTGCGGCTCCCCCAGGATGGTCAGCCCGGCGTGCGAGTGCAGGTCGACGAACCCGGGACAGACCACGTAGCCGGTGGCGTCGATGGTCCGCGCCGCCTCCAGCCCTGATACGTCGCCGCGGTGGATGGTAACCCGGTCGCCCTCCACCGCCACCGCGGCAAAGAACCCGGGGCTGCCGGTCCCGTCTATGACAAGACCGTTGGCAATCAGCAGATCAATCATGGCCACCTCGGAGTGTTAGGGATTATGGGACAGGAGCCGGATTTCTGGCATCGGGAAGTGCCGTACGTTGGCTGTCACCAACGTCGCGTCATTGGCAATTGCTACTGCGGCAGTTATGGTATCAGTGGCATGCAGTGTGACGCCTATCCGGGCAAATTCATACCGATACCGGCCAGCCTCGGCCGCCATTGCTGCGGTTGTGTCAAAGTAATCCAGGCGCGCTATCAGACGGTCCGCGGACTCCTTTTCGTGAGGCCTGACGAAACTATAGAACTCGGCCACCCCGATTGCACAAATCCCCACCTGATTACTCCCATTCAACAGCCTCTCTACCATGGCGACCACGTCTTGCCTATGGCGCGTATAGCTGATGGGCGCTGTGGTATCAAGAAGGTACTTCGCCACCCAACTTCTCCGCCAATCGCTCGCCATCCAAGTCGCGCGATGCCCTTACCCAGGCGTATACCATTGCCGAAGTTTCCCAGTATGGATGGAATTCCCCGCCCGATTCATCCTTCTCTTTTCGTATTTCTTCCGTTTCCCCCAACTCTTTCAGCACGACGTGGACAATGTAATGAGAGCGTCCCCTTTCGCCCACCAATTCGTCTACGCCGTCCACCAAATATCCGGGCAAATTTACAGGAACTTTGCGATATTCGCGCTTAAGCTTATCCCAGTCGGGGGGGCCTTGCTTTCGCGGTGTTTCCAGAGATTCTTCAATCCGTTTCTTGATTCTTGTCCTTTCGCGGATTCCGACCCGAACCGCATCCTCTATGAACTTTTCGAGATCCGAGTCCCAAGCCAATTCGCTTGCCTCCTGCACCAGGTCCTCAGGCAGGTTTACGAGTATGTCACCCATTTTCGTACCTCAGCAGTCCTCGCATCCTGAATTCGATTATACGCCCCGCATCGCCCGCAGCACTTTCTCTGACGTCAGCGGCAGGCTGGGGACGGGTGCGCCGATGGCGTCGGCTACGGCGTTGGCGATGGCTGCGGCCACCGGGATGTTGGCGCTCTCGCCGATGCCCTTGCTGCGGTAGGGCGCCGGGCCGTTGTTGCCCTCCACCAACACGGTGACCAACTCGGGCACGTCGGCGATGGTGGGTATCTTGTAGTCGCCGAAGCTGACGGTGGAGATGTGGCCGTCCTCGGTCTGCAACTCTTCCATCAGCGCGTAGCCCAAGCCCTGGATGACGCCGCCCTCCACCTGCCCCTGGTGCATCAGCGGGTTCAGGATGGCGCCAACGTCGTGGGCGGACACCAGCCGCTTGACGGTTACTGCGCCGGTCTCGGGGTCGACCTCCACCTCAGCGGCCTGGGCGCAAAACGACGTCATGTCCGGCGGCTCCGAGGCGAACTCATACTCGGCCTCCAGGGTGCCCTCGCCCACGTGGGCCACTACCTCGCCGATGTTTATGGTGCGGTAGTAGGCGGGACGCAGCTCTGACGGACCAACGACCACCCGCCCGCTTTGCAGCGACACATCCTCTTCCGGCGAGTCCAGCAACGGCGCGGCCTCGCGGATAAGCTTGCGCTTGAGCTCGCGGGCCGCGCCCACCACGGCTTGCCCGGCGGTGTAGGTTACTCGCGTGCCGCCGGAGCCGGAGCTGAACGGCATCTCAGAGGTGTCCAGCAACTCTATGTCCACCTCGTCCACGGGCACCGACAGCTCCTGCGCCACCATCTGCCGCAACACCGTATGCGAGCCGGTGCCGGTGTCCCAGAAGGCCATGTGCAGCGTTGGATGCCCCGACGAGTTCATGCTTATCTTGGCGGCAAACCGTCCGACGCCCTGCGACAGGTCGGTTATCGCCAGGCCGCGCCCGGTCAGCACTCCTGCCTTATCCGGTTTCGGCGTTTCCCAGCCCACCGCGTCTGCGGCCCGGCGCAGCGTCTCCTCGGCGCGGATGTCCTGCCAGACGTGGCCGACGGGCGAGGCGTCGCCGTTTTGCAGCAGGTTTTTCTGCCGGAACTCGTGGGGGTCCATCCCCAGCTCGCGGGCGATGAGGTCGGTGTGCGCCTCCACCGCGAACACCACCTGCGGCTTGGCCGGGCTGCGCATGTGGCCCTTGGGGACGTTGTTGGTGTAGACCATGTAGCTGTCGATTCGAGCATTAGGGATGCGGTAGACACCGCACAGGTGGTCCGCACCCCGCAGGTACACTGTCGGCTTGAACGCGCCGTAGCCGCCGCTGTCGAACACCACCCGCGCTTGCCGGGCCACCAGCGTGCCGTCGCGCTTGACGCCGCTCCTGATGGTCATTGTCGCCGGATGGCGCGGGTTGGCCGCCATCAGCTCCTGGATGTAGTCCATCACCATCTTGACCGGACGGCCCGACTGCAGCGACAGGTAGTAGCAAAGCGGAACGTCCATGAACGAGCCCTTGCCGCCGAAGTCACCGCCGATGCTGCACGGGTGCAGCACGATGGACTCCTCGCTAACGCCCCAAACGGCGGCCAGCTGTTCCCGCAGGGCATAGGGGTCCTTGTTGTTCACCCACACGTCCACGTGTCCTGTACTCACACCCTCAGGGGGGGAATGCAAGGGGGGACTGGCGCTCACCACGCAGGCGTGGGGCTCGATGTAGGCCTGGTGCATCAGCTGGGCATTGAAGGTGTGCTCGAAAACCAGGTCGGCCTCAGCGAACCCCTGCTCAACGTCGCCCTGGCCCCAGGTG
This sequence comes from Dehalococcoidia bacterium, assembly GCA_965219395.1. Lineage (GTDB taxonomy): Bacteria > Chloroflexota > Dehalococcoidia > Lucifugimonadales > UBA3495 > VXOI01. The sequence goes on along the minus strand of CBDCNN010000002.1, from coordinate 395,068 downwards.
ATGTGGGCGAACACGTTGTTGATATCCGACTCGGGCTGCGGCAGCCCCTCGTAGCCCGACATCTCCGGGTGGAGCGTCGGCGAGTCCCGCTCCATCGCCTCGTGGGCATCGAAGACCGCGGGCAACTCCTCGTACTCCACATCTATAAGCAGCAACGCTTCCTCGGCCGCCGCTTCAGTCTCGGCGGCCACCGCAGCCACCTTCTCGCCCACAAAGCGCACAACGTCCCGCGCCAGCACCGGCATGTCCCGCAGCCTGCGGCCGACCAGCGACTCGGGCAGGTCAGCCGCGGTGATCACCGCGCGCACACCGGGCACGGCCTTGGCCTGCCCGGTGTCGATGCGGACGATGCGGGCGTGGGGGAACGGCGAGCGCAGCACCTTGCCCCAAAGCATCCCCGGCAACGAGACATCGGCGGCGTAGATGGACCTCCCCGTAACCTTGTCCGGCCCCTCGCCGCGAACGACGGACTGGCCGATGGCGCGTGTAGTGGTGGTCATTTCTCCCCCAGATCCGCTGTCTCTGTTTAACCGGACCGCCCAGGCAGTACCCTTCCGGTGCCGGGCGCCAAGTCCCAGTTCTCCTCCTGCAGGCCGCGCAGGTAGTCGATCTGGCCGTGGTGGTTGTTCTTGTGGACGATCACGTGACGCAGTGAGTCTGCCACGGTCTCCTGCCGGTCACCGTGTACCATGGGCTGCCCCAGCCGCGAGTCGCTCAGCGACTCGAGGAATCGCACAGTCCGGGCGTTCACGTCCTTTGCATACGAGACCAGCACCTCCGGCCCCGGGATTGCCAGGCTGCGCAGTCCCAGCCGGTCGCCGGGGTCGGGTGCCGTCTCCGGCTGCCCGAATCGCTCGAACCAGCCGCCCGACACCCACAGGTCACGCTCAAAGTCGCCCTGCCGACCCGCGGTGCGGCTGATCCGGCCGTCCTCGTTGCGGGCGACGTGCCACAGGATGAAGCCGATGTTGTTGGCTGTGGGCACGGGCCGCCACGCCATTTGCTCCACCGTCAGCCCGTAGCAGGTTTCCATCAGGCGGAGGTGCGTCTGCTCCAGGCAGTCAGAGATGAATTGGACAGTGTTCATATGCAGGTCGTTTCCTCTTGGTAAAAGCGTGTGCGTACTTGGCCTAACATTCTGCTTGAAGCATCATTCGAATAGGATTTTTCGATCTACCTGTTGAACTCGGTCAAGAGCAGTCCATTGGAAGTAAGAAATCTGATGAAGGGCCGTGACACAGTATTGTTCAGCACTTCCAAATCCGGCCACACGGAGATAAGCATTTCTACCATAGCTTCTGCTAACATCTGTCCGGTCGTCAGAAATATTGCCCCCACATTGCTGCTGAAGATCGCTGCGTATTCATCGGGGTCGTCCAGAATCATTCTGTCGCAGGTTAGTATCAAGGAATCCATAATTTGCCCAGCCAAGGGCAACCAATCCGCATCCGACCTTCCCAACCATCCCATACTCCTGAACGAGCGTGCGTCGAAACCGTTAGCTGTGAGGATGTCCGCCACCCTGGGGCTGATGTTTTCGTCGCAAAGAAGGATCATCTCTCGATTAGAATCGCATACCGCAGCACCGTTTCAACATCAATTGCCTTCAAATCGAAATCCTGCGACAAAGCTTCGATGGATTCACCGGCAGCGAAATAATCTCTGATGTCTTCTACCCTCAGCCTTCTCCCTCTCACCGTCGGTGCGCCCGAACCACGACGTGGATCGACCACAATGACTTGCCCTTTCCCCATTGGGCTCCACAGAGACGCGAAATCGTCCTCGTAGTCCAATTGCTGCAACACCTCGGCCACCGGTGAATGGAGGTTCGCCGCGCTCCCGGACATATTCTTATGCGCGAATGGGAATAGCGTTTCCCATTCTGCAGCCAAGTTGCTGTGATGCTTGCGGACCTTTTCGTAACTACCTCCGGATGCGACCCTGATGTTGCTTGCGATCATTACCTCAATAAGTTCAAGAAATGAGAGCCGATCGCTCTGAACCCGAACGTTGCCAGACATATCCTTCCAGTCGGGCTTCAGCGCCTTGACATCGTCCGGATACCCTCGCATCCACCGCGCCAACGTCGAGCGAGAAATGCCTGTCAATCTATGGGCATTGCTCGCGGTGTACCTGCCACCGGTGCGCCACGAACCCAGCCGCTCCACCGTATCCAGCATGGCGGCCTCGGGCGTGCCCTCTCCGGCCTCGGGAGAGGGCGTTGCGTTTCCATTGTTGTCGGGCTCGTTCATGGCGGCTGCCCTAGTAATACACCGCGGCGCCGGTGCCGCCGCCCGCTGCTATGACCTCGCCGGTAACGGCCCATGCCTTGTCCGACGCCAGGTAGCAGGTGAGGAAGCCGATCTCCGACCCGTCCACCATCCGGCAGATGTGGTTCCCGCGCGGCGAGTCGGGGGCAAAGTCGTGCGCCTCCACCTCTTCGACAGGGATACCAAGCTGCGCGGCGCGGGCCTCCAGCAGCCCCGGCGTGCGCTCGGTCCGCGTCGTGCCCGGGTGGATGCAGTTCACCGTGATGCCGAAGCGACCCAACTGGATGGCCAGTGTCTTGGTCAGGTGCACCATCGACACGTTGCGCGCCCCGCCACTCAGGTTGCCGGCAGTGCGTCCGTTACCGCCGCTAATATTAACGATGCGGCCCCAGCCCTGCTCTTTTAGGTAGGGGATCGCGGCTCGCGCGGATCGGAGGGCTCCGGCGTACTTGACGTCAAAGTCGCTGATCAGCGCGTCCTCGTCCACCGTCTCGATGGGGCCCACGGCGCTGGCCGACCCGCCGGGCAATGACGCGCTGTTTACCAGGATGTGCAGCCCGCCCAGCCGCTCTGCCGCCTCAGCCATCGCCGCGTCCACCTGGTGGCGCTTGGTGGCGTCCATGGCGATGGGAATGATGTTGCGTCCTGTTTCCTCGGCAATTTCCTGCGCCGCCTTTTCCAGGTCCGCCATCGTGCGGGACGCAACGGCCACGTCGCAGCCCTCCCGCGCCAGCTCCAGCGCTATGGCCTTGCCTATGCCCCGGCTGGCACCGCCTACGAATGCCTTCTTTTCTGCAAGTCCGAAATCCATAGTCTCACCTCTTTTCAGTTGGGGAAATGGGATTGAGGGGCGGGAGGCGGCGGCGCATCCGCTGGAGCGTACTCCAGCCAGTCCTCCGCGATGATTTCCGTGGTGCCGCTGTCGAGGGCCACGTAGTAAACGTTGGGTATGCCCTGGTCCAGTTCCAGCTTGGTTCCGGTCCAGTCGTCAGTCATCTGCGGAGCGATGACGCCCAGCATGCCCCGAGAGCTCTCCGCGGGCGGCCGGTGATTGCCGCCTCCCCGCATTCGAATCTGGACGCGCTGGTCAACCGCGAACCTGTAGGGAGATACCATGGCCTCTTGTCTCCTGAAATCGTTGACAAGAGCATTATAAGGGAAGCGCAGCGGTGGTCATCGCCAGCGGCAGAACTCTGTGTCTACCGGAGCGGGCGAAAGAACGCGCGTATGTCCTCCGCCAGCAGTTCCGGCTGCTCCATGGCCGCGAAGTGGCCTCCCCTCGGCATCTCGGTCCAGCGCTGCACATTGTGTGTGCGCTCGGCCCATTCGCGGGGTGGTCGGTTGATCTCCACCGGAAACAGGGCCACCGCGCAGGGCACCTCCACCCGTTCGCCGGGCCGGAAGCGCCAGTTGTCCACCCGGTTCTCGAAATAGTGCCGGACCGATGACGGGCCGCTCTGCGTCACCCAATAGACCATGATGTTGGTCAGCAGCTCGTCCCGCGTGTAGCTGTTCTCCGGGTTGCCGCCGCAGTCCGACCACGTGCGAAACTTTTCGATGATCCACGCCGCCAGCCCCACCGGCGAATCGTTGAGTCCGAACCCCAGCGTCTGCGGCTTGGTGCGCTGGATGTGAAAGTAGCCGCCCTCGTCATCAAACCAGCCGACGCGCCTGCCGCAGGAACTCCTGCTCCGCCTCGGTCAGCGGCGGGTCGGGTTCGCCACGGAATGCGGGCACGCCGGTCATCAGGTTCAGGTGCACCCCGGCCAGCGACTGCGGAAAGTCGAACCCCAGCCGTGAACTGATCATCCCGCCCCAGTCGCCGCCCTGCGCTCCGAACCGCGCATAGCCCAGTCCCTCGGTCATAAGGGTGTGCCACATTGCTGCTATGCGCCTGTTGCTCATACCCCGGTTGACGGGCTTGTCGGAGAACCCATAGCCTGGCAGCGACGGCACCACGACGTCGAAGGAATCGGCGGGATCGCCACCGTGCGAAGCCGGGTCGGCCAGCATCGGGATGATGCGCAGCATCTCCACCACCGAACCCGGCCAGCCGTGGGAGATGATCAACGGCAACGGGTCCGGCCCGGTGCCGCGCTCGTGGATGAAATGGATCCCGAGCCCGTTGACCGTGGTTCGGAAGTGCTCGAATTCGTTGAGTGCCCGCTCATGCGCCCGCCAGCCGTACCCCGTCCGCCAGTACTCCACCAGCTCCCGCAGGTAAGCCGGGTCCGTGCCGTAGTCCCAGCCCGCGCCGGGGATCTCATCCGGCCAGCGGGTGTTCTCCAGCCGCGCCGCCAAGTCGTCCAGCACTGCCTGGGGCACATCAATCTTGAATTGCTCGATTTCCACCAAGACAACCTCTGCGTCCTCGGCGCACTCGGCGTTTAACCTCTGCGTCCTCGGCGCACTCGGCGTTTAACTCACCGTGTAAACCCCGACTCCCGCCGCCACTGCAGGTAGTCGACGAGCGCACCCCGCAGATCGAAATCCGGCTGCCAACCCAAGTCCTGCCGCAGCCTGTGGCCCGACAGCGGCCCCCTCGATGGCACCGACGCCCGCGCCCTGGCCGCCGCCCCATCGGCCACTGCCGCCGGGGCCGGACTGCCCGGTGCCAGCTCCGCCAGCGCTGCCAGTATCTCGCGGTAGGTGATCCAGGGCCCGGCCGTCAGGTTGTACAGGTCGTGCGGCAGTTCCGCCGCGTCCAGGATCGCCTGCAGGCCTCGGGCGGTGTCCACCGAGTAGGTGTAGTCACGCCCCTCCTCGGGGTCGAACGAGTCCGTCTGTACCTGCAGCGGCTCGCCCCGCGCCACCTGCCCGGTCCACTGGTAAAGCGCCGACATCACGGCGCGGTGGCCCGTGACTCGCTCCATCGGGCCGTAGGGAGTGCTCAGCCGCACGCCGACAGTCGAGAAGCCGTGAAGCTCCCCGTAACGCCGCGTGATCAGCTCCCCGGCGTACTTGGTGATGCCGTACATCGAGTCCGGCGAAACCGGCATTTCCTCACTGTAGGTCTGGTCGGTCCCCGCCGCGATTCCGTAGGCCGCTCCCGAGCTGACGTACAGGAAGCGCTGCACCGACGCAATCCGCGCCAGCTCCAGCACGTTGGCCAGCCCCTCCACGTTGATGCCCACCACGTCGCGCCCCCGCTCAACCTCCAGGGCATGCTGGTTCACCGTGTAGGTGGCCGCATGGATGATCTTGTCGATGTTATGGGAGTTCGCCAGGCCCGTAACCGCATCCTGGTCACGGATGTCGCCCTGCACGAAAGTTATCTGCCAATTCCAGTCGGCCATGAACTGCCGGACCAGGTCGTCGGCAGGTGAGACATCGTAGCTCACCACCTCGTGCCCGGCCCGCGCCAGTTCCCGCACAATGTTGGCCCCGACGAACCCGGTGCCTCCCGTTACCAGCGTTGCCATATCCAAGCCTCCAGCAGTAGACTTGCCAGCCGGCGCAATTGTAGCACCGGAATCGGCCAATCTCGCCCAGCCTCCCTCTGGTGACCATCTCCTGTTAACTATGTCCAAACCGGCCCAGCCAAAAGTGACACTCCTATAAATACAGCCCGCTTCCATTGTCGCAGTTCGCCTGGAGGCTATGTGCGATTCGCACGAAGCCGGAAATCAGGGGCCATCCGTTTCAGATTGGAATTGTGAGACCCCGACTCCCGATTCGAAACGCAACCGGCGCGCCGCCCGCTCCCTTGACAGCCCACGCCGCACGGCCCTACGATTCTAGGTAGCCTCGTAGCTCAGGCAGGGCCTCGAGGTCGTCCGTGGGGACATAGCTCAATTGGGAGAGCGCGGCGTTCGCAATGCCGAGGTTGGGGGTTCGACCCCCCCTGTCTCCACCACTAAGGTTCACCGTACCACGCCCCTGTAGCTCAGAGGATAGAGCGGCAGCGTCCTAAGTTGCGCGTCGGGGGTTCGAGTCCCTCCAGGGGTACCATCTCAGTCTTGGCAGTGAGTCCGTCGTTTCGCGTTCCCCGCGCTTTCATGGGACGGCGCAACAGCCCGGTTCCGGCCGGGCCTTTTCGTGCCCCCGATGCTGTGCCGGAAAAGCCCCGCCCACGGTGTGATACCCTCCGTTCCGTCAATGGCCTGCTTGAGCGGCCCGAGAACAAGGAGGTGAGCATTTGAGGTTCGCGGCGTTCACCACGGTGGCGGCCTCCGCCTGCGAGGCCACCAACTCCGCCGATATGCTGGACAACCTCAGGCAGCAGACCATACTGGCCGAGGAACTGGGTTACGAGGCCATTTGGCTGGGCGAGCACCACTTCGGACCCTACGGCGTGGGTGACCTGCCCAACCCCATCCTGCTGGGCGCCGACCTGGCAGCGCGAACCTCGCGAATACGCATCGGCCAGATGGCAAACATCGCACCTTGGTGGCATCCGGTGAGGCTGGCGGAGGACCTCGCCATCCTCGACAACATGACCAGGGGAAGGATCGAAGTAGGCTTCGGCAGAGGTATCTGGCCTTACGAGGGGCCCCAGTTCCATCCCAACGCCGACCCGAGAAAGGACACGGAAAACCGCGAACTGTTCCACGAGACCGTGGACATCGTCCGGAAGATATGGGCCGAGCCCTACTTCTCCCACGAGGGCCCCAACTACCGCTTTCCCGCCGATGGCACCGTGTTCTCCCACCCGTCGCTGCCGCCGGACCCGGACTGGCAGGACGGCGAGCGGGTCACGCGGCTCAGGGTCACGCCCAGGCCCTTCCAGCAGCCCCATCCTCCGCTGTGGATGACCGTATCCACTGACAATTCGGTAAGCACCGCTGCCCGGATGGGACTCAACGCCTGCTATTGGCAGCCCCCGCCGGCCCGCATCCGCCAGCGTATGGAGCTGTACGCCGAGGTCAGGTCCGAGCTGGAGGGCAGGCCGTTCGCTCTGGGCGAGGGTCAGGCTGTCATGCGGTCAACCTACATCGCTTCCTCAATGGAGGAGGCCAAGAGGGACGCTGAGGCCGCCATCATGTCGTCGTTCACCTACAACGACCCGTTTCGTGGCCGACAGGTGTTCACCAACCCCGGCGAGGAGCTGGACCCTGGCGTCAAGCTGGACTGGGACTTCCTGGAACCCCGGACGTTGCTGGTCGGCTCTCCCGAAAACGTCGCAGAGAAGGTGCAGGAACTGCAGGAGGTCTGCCACCTGGACTACCTCCTCGTCGAGTTCACCCACCCGGGCCTGCCGCTCAGCAAGACGCTCAAGAACCTGGAAGCATTTGCCACAAAGGTGATTCCCCGGTTCAGGGACAGATAGCGGTCTCGCCTTCGCTCATCAGTCGCCGGGCCAAGCTCTGCCATTCCGGCCGTCTCTTGCGCCTTCACTATCGCCCTTCGCAATCTGTTATATTCAGCCCTGCGCAGCCACATATCCCAGGCCGATTGGCAGCCTCACCCAGGCAACAGGAGGCATCGTGCAGACCGGACTGTTCCTTGAGTTCCCGGCCCTTGAAGAAGTGACCGACCAGCAGGCCTTTCAGGACGGCTTCCGGATTGCGGAAGAGGCGGACCGGATGGGCGTGGAGTCGGTGTGGCTGGCCGAGTACCATTTCATCCCCTTCAGCGTTCTGTCTGCCCCGGTGATGGTCGCCACCGCCATCGCCAGCCGTACCCAGCGGGTCCGCATAGGTCTGGGAGTGCTGCTGCTGCCGCTCGGCAATCCCATCCGCATCGCCGAGGAGATTGCCACCCTCGACCACATCAGCCAGGGACGGCTGGATTTGGGTATCGGCCGCGGCACGTTCCCGGAGCACCACGATGCGTTTCTCTCTCCGTACCCGGAGAGCCGGGGGCGGTTCGAGGAATACCTCGAGATCATCCTCAAGGCCTGGAGCACGGAGCAGTTCTCCTTTGAGGGAGAGCATTACCAGTGCTACGACCTCGCCGTACGGCCCAAGCCTTACCAGAAGCCTCACCCGCCGATCAGGGTGGGAATCACCTCGGCGGAGACCTTTCCGATCATCGGCAGGATGGGCTATCCGGTATTCGTCAACCCCTCCCGCGTCTTCGCCCTTTCGGACCTCAAGGAACACGTCGAGGCATATCAGCGGGCTTGGAAGGACGCCGGCCATCCCGGCAAGGGCAACGTGGGCATCCGCCTGCCGGTGTATCTCGCCGAAACCAAGGAGCAGGCCTACGAGGAGCCACGGGAAAGCACGATGACCTCAATGCAGGGCATTGGACAGCGGGTCGCGGCCAGCGCCTCCCGCCAGGGCACCACTGGCAACTGGCAGGCCGAGTCCGATCATATCCTGAGCATGAACTACGACGACTGGCTGCGAGACAAGGTCATCTTTGGAACGCCCGAGTCCGTACTGGACCGCCTGCTGGAACTCACCGAGGAACTGCAACTCTCCTGCATCGTCTTCGAGAACAACCTGGGGCGCCGTATTCCCTATGACAAGCAGATTAAGTCCCTCGGGCTGCTGGTGGACCGCGTAGTCCCCCACTTGCCCTGACCGGCCTTTCGCGATGCCAAGTTGCGCTGCTATTTTCGGGTGGCCTCAGACCGGCCACGCCTCTATCTGCTCTGTAAAACGTGCTGTCAAAGTTTCTGGAAATGGTTAGTTTGTATTATACTTCCGGTATTTAGAGTTGCGCCCGTAGCTGACCGCCCCGAGTCGGCGAGCCGCTTGGAGGAAGCGAATGGGTGCCTTGAAATTGGATTACGGAATAATTGCCTGATACTGATAAGTATGGGGGGAACATGGAAGTTAACGCGGAAAGAGCTGGTGCAACTCTCATCGCCAAGACCGGTGGGCGAGTGGACGGCACAAACGCCACCGAATTCCAGGATGCGCTAAAGGACGTTATCGCATCCGATGACCAGGCAGTGATCCTCGATTTCGAAGAACTCTCCTACATCAGCAGCGCAGGACTACGGGTTATTCTGCTGACCGCGAAGGATATGCGGACGGCCAACGTGAAGTTCGCCGTATGCTCGCTGTCCCAGTCGGTTCGCGACGTCTTCACCATCAGTGGCTTCGATCAGATTATCGACATCCACGACGACCAGCAGACCGCTCTGAGCGCCGTCGGCAACTAGGCCCTGGCCCTGGCGGGGTTATTCCCGCCTTTTCAGCCTTTGTGGGGAAGAAATCTCGGAAGAGGGCCGGAATAAATGGCGACGCCGCCTCATGATACGCCCAGCGAATCCTACAAAATTCTTGTCGTGGACGACGAACCCGACCTGGAGCCGCTGATCCTGCAGAGGATGCGGCGAAACATCAGGTCCGGACGCTACGCATTTGTTTTCGCTCACAACGGAATCGAAGCGTTGGAGGTTCTCAATAGCGACTCCAGCATCGATATGGTTGTCTCAGACATCAATATGCCTCAGATGGACGGCCTCACCCTGCTCGAGCAGATCCCTAAAGTAGACCCAAACATCCGCTCGGTCATCGTCTCGGCCTATGGCGACATGCGTAACATCCGCACCGCCATGAACCGTGGCGCTTTCGATTTTGTCACCAAGCCACTGGACTTCGAGGACCTGCAGATCACCATTGAGCGCACCCTGACTCACATGGCCGAATGGAAGGAGGCGCTCCTCTCGCGGGACAAGCTGGTCTCCCTCCAGAACGAGCTGGACGTTGCCAGCAAGATCCAGCAGGCCATCCTTCCGGCCAGTTTCCCCGAAGGAGATGGCTTCGAGGTTTACGGCAACATGGATCCGGCGCGCAACGTAGGCGGGGACTTCTTCGACGTGATCAACTTGGAAAACGGGCGTTTGGGGCTGGCCGTCGCCGACGTGTCCGACAAGGGAGTACCGGCGGCCCTGTTCATGATGTCCAGCCGCACTTTGCTCAAGGGCTCCGCCATCGGTATGGGAGACCCCGGAGCGGTGTTGTCCGAGGTCAATGAATTGTTGACCGAAAACAACGAGACCTTTATGTTCGTCACCCTGATTTACGCGGTGTTCGATCCTTTGTCCGGCTTGCTGAACTACGCCAACGGCGGCCACTGCAATCCCCTCCTGGTGCATACCGACGGCTCCTCCGAAGAATTGCCCTTGACCGGCGGCATCGCCTTGGGCGTGATGCCGGGGCTCGACTACGCCGAGACCAGTGCCACAATGGCGCCGGGTGACTCCCTGGTTCTCTACACCGACGGCGTTTCCGAGGCCATGAATTCCGAGGAGGAGGAATTCGGGGTAGAACGGTTGCGGCAGATTTTCATTGACCGTCCTCCTTCCTCCGCCAGGGAAGCCAACGAGGCGATCCTGGAGGCCGTGAAACACTTCGCCGACGGCCATCCGCAGTCAGACGACGTCACATGCCTGGTTCTCCGACGGGTTGGAGTATAAAGTTTGAGCGAGACAGTTGTCCTGAAAATCGGGCCAGATTCAGAGGCCAGCAACTCCGACAACTTGCTGTACATCCAGGGAACGGTGGAGGAATTGGGGCAGCGTGAGGCCTGGCCGGACAGCCTGACCTTCAAGGTGAACTTGGTTCTGGAGGAGTTGGGACTCAACATACTCACCTATGGAGCAGAGGACAAGGTACACGGTCCGGAAATCAAAATCATCCTCACCTCCAAGGAAGACTCACTTACCATAGAGGTCTCGGACGACGGCCACCCGTTCAATCCCCTCGAGGATTCCAAAGATCCCAACATTGACGGCCTGCTGGAAGAAAGGTCCATTGGCGGACTCGGCGTCCACTTGGTCCGGACTCTGATGGACGAACTCTCCTATCGGAGGACCGCAGGCAAGAATCACACCAAGATGGTCGCCAAGCGAGAGTGAACCTCGGGTCCGACAGCACGATTCTTTAGGAAACGTCTTCAGAACCGCGTTTTGAAAAGCGCTGGCTGGGGCCGTTTCCTTTCTTTTTCCAAGCATGCTTGCAATGCCAACAAAAAGCGCAATTAGCAGGAGATTGGCGTAGGATGGGCCTGCCGAAGAACTCGCTCAGCCTGTGGGCAATGCTCCGCAAGTGTCGGCTGGTGTGTTGTGTAAGCGCTATTGCCGTCCTGCTCGCGGCACTCGCGTGCAACTCCCCCACCCAGACCGTGGCGACCCTGCCCCCAGACGATGCCACGCCTACTCCCACCACCCCGGCCCAGGTCAAGGTGCACGGAATCACAGAGGACCAGATCCTGTTCGGCCAGTCTGCAGCCTTTAGCGGCCCTGCTCAGGAATTGGGACTCAACATGCGTCTGGGAATTCAGGTAGCCTTCGAGGAGGCCAACCGTAGCGGCGGAGTACACGGTCGGCAACTGAAATTGGCCTCATTGGACGACACATATGAGCCGGAGGCCGCAGCCAAGAACACCCAGAGGCTGATCGACGAGGAGGATGTTTTCGCCCTGATCGGCGAGGTCGGCACCCCCACCTCCCGTTCCGCCACCCCCGTGGCGCAGGACGCCCAGGTGCCATTCCTTGCGCCATTTACGGGGGCCGCCTTTCTCCGGGAGCGCCGCTGGACGAACATCATCAACCTCCGCGCCTCCTATAACCAGGAAACTGAGGAGATGGTGGAGAGATTCACCACGGATCTGGGCATCGAGCGGATCGCAGTGCTGTACCAGGACGATTCCTTCGGTCGAGCCGGCTATAGCGGGGCCTTGGCCGCCCTGGAGCGGCGCGATATGGAACCGGTAGCGGTGGGCCTCTACCCTCGCAATTCCACTGCCGTAAAGACGGCGCTGCTGGATATCAGCAAAGGCGACCCGGAGGGGATCATCATGGTCGGGGCGTATGAGCCCATCGCCACCTTTATCCTCTGGGCCCGGGAAACCGGCCTTGTTGACGCCGAATTCGTCACCATCTCATTCGTCGGCTCCAACGCGCTGGCCAAGGAACTCGGTCCGGACGGCGAGGGCGTCTTTGTCACCCAGGTCGTTCCATTCCCCACAGATGAGTCCCTGCCCATTGTTTCCTCCTACCTGAACGCCCTTTCCGAGTTCGACAGCGATATAGCCCCTGGTTTCGTCTCCCTGGAGGGATACCTGGCAGGTCGCCTGGCTATTGCCGGACTGGAGCGATGTGGCAGAGACGTGACCCGGGTCTGCTTCCTGGACAAGCTCCTGAATGGCGGAGAATTCGAAATCGACGGCTTTCCATTGCGCTATGCCGACAGGTCCACGGACAACCAGGGATCGGACACCGTGTTCCTCACCGTGATTGGCCCGGATGGAAGCTATCACCCTATTCAGACTTTGCGGGATAACGTCAACTAGCGGAACAAACGGGAACTTCCATCCAACAACTGCGGGATGTTGACGATAATGGACGCTATAAAACGCGTGCTCGAACTCAGTTTCCAGAACTGCCGGTCGTTGCTGACAAGAGACGCGTGGATTCGCCTGCTGGCCGTCATCCAAGGCGCTTGCGTGGCGTTGACGAAGGTGGACACGTGGAAGCAGCTGCCATCGTTGCGCTACCGCATCTCAACGCAGCTTTATGCGGCTTTCGGTGTGGCTGTTGCCCTGACCGTGGCTGCCAGTCTGATTGGCTGGTTCAGTTTCGCCCGCGTGGGCTCTGCCCAGGCTGAGGTGAACGAGGCCAGCCTCCCCGGAATGAAGGCGGCCTTTGGCGTCGCCGAATATAGCACCTCCCTCGGTGCCGCTGCGCCTCAGCTCGCCACTGCCACTTCCCCCGACGAGGTAAGCGCAATATGGGACCGGATCAACACAGCCAACGAACACTTCAGGGTGCACCTGGACAATCTGGAAGAAGTAAACCGCGACAGTTCCCAGCGGGTGCGCATCTATTCTGCAGCCCTTGAGACCTACATCGAGACCATCCGCGAGACCAAGACCGTTGCATTTGAACTGAACGAAAAGGCCGACAACCTGCTCTTGGAAATGGAAGGCCTGGGCAATCAACTCGAGCTGGCACTGATCTCGTCCGTAGACGACGAGCTGTTCTTCATTCGTACCGGAAGAACGGAACTCGGCAAAGCACCGGTTCATCCCTCCGTGCACTTTTCCGAAGATCAATTCGGCACTTACCGCTATCTGTCATCGTTGCTGGCTGACACGAGCATAGCCTTGCAGCAACTTTCCTCCGTCTTCAGCATCTTTGACCCTACATTGGTTGAGGCCCAGGAGGAGCGTTTCGAGTCCTCTATCGCCTCCATAGACCGCAATCTTGCCTCTTTGAACGACGAGAGAGTAGAAGCTCAGCTAACCCCTCTGTTCGAAACCCTGGAGGAACTGGGCCTGTCTCGTGAAGGCATCTTCGTTGTCCTGCGTTCAAGGTTGCTGCTCGACGAGGAGCTCAGCGTTCTCCTCGACCTCAGCCGGCAGCAGACCGCCAGCCTTTCCTCCGTGGTGGACGAGTTGGTGCAGGACGCCGCGGCTTCAGCGCAACTGGCCACCGAGTCCTCCGACCAGGCGATAGCTACCGGGACCACCCTTCTGCTCGTTATTAGCATCGTCAGCGTCCTCACCGCCCTCCTCATCAGCTGGCTGTTCGTTGGCCGTGTATTGTTGCACCGCATCAATATGCTCTCCGCACGCATGAGGCGCATGGCAGGCGGTCAACTGGAGGAGGAAGTCGAGGTTGTCGGTCACGATGAGTTGGCGGAAATGGCTGCTGCCCTCGAGGTTTTCCGCCACAATTCCCAGGAGGCGCTGCGCCTGAACCTCGTCGATGTATTGAACGAGGAGCTGGAGGGCAAGAACACGGAACTGGAAACGGTACTCGCAGACTTACAGACCGCTCAGGACCAGATAGTAATGCGGGAGAAACTGGCTGCTTTGGGTGAGGTAACCGCCGGTGTTGCCCACGAGATCCGAAACCCCCTTAACTTCGTCAAGAACTTCTCGGAGCTTTCTCAAGAACTCCTCACCGAGATGAAGGAGGCCATCGACGAGGGCGGAGACACCCCTGACGTATCCTTGATTTCCGAGATCTCAACCGACCTGATTGACAATCTTGATCGCATCAGACACCACGGCGACCGGGCCAACCGCATCGTCAACGACATGCTCCTCATGGGCCGTGGCTCCAGCAACTGGCAGCCCATCGATCTCAACACCCTGCTCGTTGAACACGCCATGCTGGCTTACCACAGCGCCCGGGCCACCGACACCGAATTCCAGTTAACGGTGGAGCAGGAACTGGACGAGGACGTTGGCAACGTCGAGGCCATCCCCCAGGACCTGGGCCGTACCTTCCTGAACATCGTCGGCAACGCCTGCCAGGCCACCGACGAAAAGCGCCGCCAGAAGGCAGAGGAAGGCATAGGATTCGAGGGCTACGCTCCTACTGTCTGGCTCGCCACCAGTGGCAGGCACGACGACGTCGAAATCCGCATCAGGGACAACGGCCCGGGAATTCCCCAGGAAATCATAGACAAGATATTTAACCCGTTCTTTACGACCAAGCCCACCAACCAGGGCACCGGCCTGGGACTGGCAATCACCAGCGACATCATCCGGCAGCACGGAGGCACCATCGAGGTTGAATCGGAACCGGGCGAATACACCCAGATGATCATGGTCATTCCCAGGACTCCTTCGTCTGAGGTGGTGCAGGAAGTAAAGGACGACGAAACGGCCGAGGAGGCAGACGCCCCGGCCCCTGCATCAATCTAGCGAGCCTTACGCCCTTCAATACGGGCAATTTACACCGGTGCTTGAAAATGGGCGGGCAGGACCTGCCCGCCTGTTCTTTCGTCCGGTGTTGCGCGTTCGGAGTGTCTGTATAATGAGGCCCTGCCAAGGGGCATCACCGCTGGCGTGATAGGGACCAGTCGATCCTGCTAACGATGAGTTGATGCAGTGGCCTTTAACGGTTACCAGCTTGATCCCGACGTTTACGACGAGATGTTCCTGACCGACGGCACCCCTCGGGAACACGCCCGGCCCCTGTTCGAGGCGCTGAGCAGGATGTCCGCCGAGGAACTTGCAGGCGTCCAGGGCCGGGTCAACCAGACCTTTTCCAGGGAAAGCATTTCCTTCACCGTCTACGGCGATGCCGAGGCCGAGGAACGCATCATTCCTGTCGACCCCATCCCCCGTGTCCTCACCGCCACCGACTGGCAGGGGGTGTCCGACGGTCTCACCCAGAGGATTAGGGCTCTCAACTTTTTCCTCCAGGACGTTTACAGCGAAGGCCGCATCATTGACGACGGCGTCATCCCCGAGGACATGGTCAAGGGCTGTCCTCATTACCGCCCGGAAATGCAGGACTTCTCGCCCCCCAACGGCACATGGGTCGCCGTCTGCGGCAGCGACGTGGTGCGGACCAACGACGGTTTCCGGGTACTGGAGGACAACCTGCGGGTTCCCTCCGGCGTCTCCTACATGATCGCCAACCGCAAGTCCGCCAAGGCCAGCCTGCCGCGGCTCTACCGCAGCCACCGGGTCCAGGAGGTGGAGCAATACGGCGCCGTGCTGCAGTCCACCCTGATGGAGCTGGCTCCCGGCGGAAAGCCTGACCCGGTCATCGCGCTATTGACGCCGGGCGTCTACAACTCCGCCTACTATGAGCACATGTTCTTAGCCAGGGAGATTGACGCTGAGCTGGTTGAGGGCCATGACCTGGTCGTCCGCAACGGCGTGGTCTATATGCGCACCACCGGCGGGCTCGAGCAGGTAGACGTGATCTACCGCCGTGTGGACGACGACTTTCTCGACCCCCTGGTGTTCCGTCCCGATTCGCTGCTGGGAGTGCGCGGCCTGATTGACGCAGCCCAGCTGGGCAATGTCACTCTGGCCAACGCCCCAGGCACCGGGGTGGCCGACGACAAGAGCGTCTACGCCTACGTGCCCGATATGATCCGCTACTACCTGGGGCAGGAGCCACTGCTGGAGAACGTGGAGACCTACCTCTGCCGGCGCCCCGAGGACTTGGAATACACCCTGGACAACCTCGCCGACCTCGTCGTCAAGAGGGTGGGGGAATCCGGCGGCTACGGCATGATCATCGGCCCTCACGCCACCCAGGCGGAGCGGGACGATTACGCCCGAGTGCTCCGTACCGACCCTGCTGGATTCATAGCCCAGCCTGTCCTCGCCCTGTCGCGCGCTCCCTGCCTGGTTGACGGCAACTTTGAGCCGCGCCACGTCGACCTGCGGCCGTTCATATTGACCGGCCGCCAGACGCGCATTGTTCCTGGAGCCTTTTGCCGCGTGGCGCTTCGCCGCGGCAGCCTGGTCGTCAACTCCAGTCAGGGTGGGGGCGGCAAGGATGTCTGGGTCCTCCGCGACGAAGACGATGCGTCCTCCGCAATAGACTAAGTATTCCTATCAGAAGTTAGGCGCGGGCATCTCCCAGCCCACGGCAGGAGCAGCTTATGCTTTCCCGCAGCGCGCAGAGCCTTTACTGGATAGGTCGTTACCTCGAACGGGCCGGGCACCTCTGCCGCCTCCTCCGCTTACAGTCCGAGGTCCTGGTGGACCGGCCAGTCCGCGAGATCCATTTCGGTTGGAACCGGATCTATTCCAACGTCAAGCGCGAACCGCCGGGCGGAGGTGTCGAGCTGTTCGGTGACGAGGAGTTCGCCCTGGCCGATTCCTATATCCTCGCCGAGGACCTGACCTTCGAGCGCTCCAATCCCAGCTCGGTATACACCTGCTTTGCCTTGGGGCGCGAAAACGCCAGGCACAACCGCCAGTGCATCAGCCCGGAGGTCTGGACCACCCTCAACACATCCTTCCTGAGGTTGCAGCAGCAGGATATGGTCAGCGTCTGGCGAGGCGAACCAAGGATCTTTTACGAGGAGACAGGTTCCGAGATAAACACCTTTGGCGGATTGACTGAGTCCACCATGTACCACGATGAGGGCTGGAGTTTCCTGCAGCTGGGCCGCTACGTGGAGCGCACCCTGGGGGTTTGCAACCTGCTGCTCTCCCAGATAGACAGGAGCGGCCTCGAAGAGGACGGGGAGTATTATGAGGCGGACTGGACCTCGCTGCTTCGCATATTCCACGCGGTCGAGGTATATCACCACACCCACAAGGCCGACGTGGTCCCTGACCGGGTATTGGATCTCCTGGTCAGTGACCCTCTGCTGCCCGAATCACTATCCCGCTCCGTCACCCTCGCTACCTCGGAAATCGACATCATCGGCCGGGGGCCGCGCCGCCACTCCAGTCGCGCCGTGCAGCGTCTTACCGGACGCCTTTCTTCCCTGGTCAACAACGAATGGCCCGACAGCGAGGACCGCACCGCCCTCCTGCGGGAGGTGGATGAGTACGCCAGCGAATTGCACCTCCTCGTCACCGCCGCATACTTCGAGTATCCCGTGCAGGAGCGCCCTTCCTCCCGCTTTCAGGATCGCTGATCGCGCTCCAGTGCCCGCCTGCGCTGGCGAAAGGAAAGAAACTGCGATAGCCCTGTTCACGGCCTCCAGGAGGATTGCAAAGTGACTGCGGGCGCCCCTCCCCGCTGATCCTGAGCCTGTCGAAGGATGGCTTTGACACGGGGCGGGTTCGACAAGCTCACCAAGAAAGGTTGGAAGGGGACTTTGCAACACCCCTGTTCACGGCCTCCAGGGCTATCGCATTTGGAGGAGCAACCCTTGCTCACTGGCTGAGTGAACCGTCATTCCCGCGCCGGCGGGAATCCAGTGGACGGAAGTCGGGAGAAATCGCGTTAATCACACGCCTGATAGGCCCTTCCAACTCGATGGAGAATGCACTCCGAATGACCTGGATTCCCGCCTGCGCGGGAATGACGAGCTAGAAAAGTCAAATGCGATTGCCCTGAACGGCCTCGAGTTGCGTTGAAAACTCGGGGAGGTTTCGCTAAAATCAGTATGTTACGCAGGAGCGTAGCTCAGTTTGGCCAGAGCGCTGGTCTCCAAAACCAGTGGTCGCGGGTTCGAATCCTGCCGCTCCTGCCAACCCTCGCTTTCAGTGGGCCCCGGACAATCCGGGGCTGTTCTATTTCTACCAAACGGCCTCGGCCACGTTTGAATCCTTCACCCTGACCGCATACAATTGCACCAATTGTATCCATGATGGAATGTGCTCTTACGGAGGGTACTATGACCAGCGTGCAGCGCGACCCGGTCCTGATCGTCTTACAGCTGACGGGGGGCAACGACTACATGAACACCGTCGTTCCCTTTGGCGACCCCCTCTACCGGGATAACCGCCCCACAGTGAGTGTGGCCGGGGAAGACATCCTGTCCATCGATGGACACTACGGGTTCAACCCCGTTCTTGCCCCGCTCAAGGAGCTGTACGACGATGGTCGCGTTGCGGTCATTAACGGCATCGGGTACCCGAACCCCAACCGGTCCCACTTTCGCGCCATGGATATCTGGCACACCTGCGAGCCGGAACGCGTCGCCACCGAGGGCTGGCTGGGCAGGGTCATTCGAGACATCGACCCCACCGCGGAGAACGTATTGACTGGCGTGAACTTCGGTCGCGGCCTGCCCCGTGCAATGGCTCTGCCTGGAGTACCGGTAGCCTCTGTCGGCTCGCTGGAGAACCACGGCTTTCTCACAGGCATCACCGACGAGGAGCGCCGCTCACGGGCCTTGGACGTCTTTTCCCGAATGTACTCTCCCGCCATAGGATCCGGGGCGGCTTTGGACTATCTCGGCCGCACCGGCACCGACGCTCTCAGGGGCGCTGACATTCTGCGCACTCAAACCGCCGGTTACTCCTCAACGGTTGAATACGCCGAGACCCCCATCGCCCAGAACCTGAAGGGTATTGCCAAAACCCACCTGGCCGGGCTGGGCACCCGCGTCTTTTACACTATGCAAGCGGGCTACGACACTCACTCCGGTCAGATGCCGGTGCAGACCCAGTTGCTGAGTGAGTTGGCGCAAGGGATCAACGATTTCTTCGCCGACCTCCGCGAGCACGACGCCTCCCGGGAGGCGGTCATGCTGGTGTTCACCGAGTTCGGTCGCAGGGTAAAGGACAACGGCTCGGGCACCGACCACGGTTCCGGCGGCGCCGCCTTTGTCATCGGCGACGCTGTCTCGGGCGGGATGCATGGCGTCTATCCGTCGCTGAAAGAGGGGGACCTGCTCGACGGAGACCTGCATTTCCAGGTCGACTTCCGCAGTGTCTACTCCACCCTCGTCGAAGGGTGGCTGGGACTGGACGCACAGCCCATCGTCGGCGGCAACTACGAGAAACTGGAAATCCTCTAGCGCTGCGGCGTACCTGGAGCCAGCCGACAGGAAGACCGGGGACCAGCAAACTCCAGTGCCCATAATGCGCTTGACCTCCAATCGACCCGTCGGGAGAGGGACGTGAAAGTTGGCATCGGATTGCCCGGCAACGTACCGGGCACCAAGGGTGACGTCATCCTGGAATGGGCCCGGCGCGCTGACGACGGCCCTTTCTCCAGCCTTGGCACCATCGACCGGCTGGTCTACGACAACTATGACCCCCTTGTGGTGCTGTCGGCTGCCGCCGGCGCCACCAGCCGGGTACGCCTGCTCACCTGTGTGCTGCTCGCGCCGCTGCACAACCCGGGCATTCTCGCCAAGCAGGCCGCCAGCCTCGACGCCATTTCCAGCGGCCGCCTCACCCTCGGCGTAGGTGTGGGCCGACGCCCCGACGATTACGAGGCCGCACCGGCACAGTACAGCCAGCGGGGCCGTCAGATGAACCGGTCCCTGGCTACTATGCGCAGCATCTGGAACGGCGAGGTGGTCTCCGAAGGACTGGGCACGATGGGTCCCGCTGTGGTGCAGCCCGGTGGTCCCGAGATTCTGATCGGCGCAGGAACACCGAACGCCGTCCGCCGGGTCGGCCGGTACGCCGACGGTTTCATCGCGGCCGCGTCCAATCCCCATGGCGTGGATGAACTGTACCAGGTGGCGGTCGAGTCCTGGAATGCAGAGGGCCGGTCCGGGAAGCCTCGCCTGGCTGGAGTAGCCTCCTACGCCCTGGGGCCCAACGCAGCCGACAAGGTGGGTGGCTACATCCGCCACTACTACTCTTTCCTGGGAGAGACGGCGGAAGCAATGGCCCGCAACGCCATTTCCACCCCCGAGGCCGTCAAGGACACCATTCGGGACATGGAAGGAATTGGGATGGACGAGGTCGTCTTCCTCCCCAGCGTGGCAGAAATGGACCAGCTGGAACGCCTGGCCGACATTATCTAGCCTGAAACCCAGTCTGGAACCCAGTCTGGAACAAGGAAATCCTGAACATGTTCGATGTCGAAGAATTCGTCGCCGCCTGTCGTGGCGCCCTTGAGGAACACACCCCCGAGCTTGCAGTCAAGGAATTGCTGGGCGCTGCCATCGACAAGCCGGGAGAGATTGAGGCCGCCCTCGGAACCCCCGAGGACGGCGGAATTGCTACCCTGCACCGCTCGGACGAATTGACCATTATCAACGTCATTTGGCCGCCGGGAATGGCCATCTATCCTCACGACCACCAGCTTTGGGCCGTCATTGGGCTGTATGGCGGACAGGAGGACAACACTTTCTTCCGCCGCAACCGCGAGGGTCAGGGACTGGAGCGGGCCGGGTTCCGCGAGCTGCAGTCGCAGGACGCCATCAATCTCGGCCGGGATGCCATTCACGCCGTCCACAACCCCCGCCAGATGTACACCGGCGCCATCCACATCTACGGCGGCGATTTCTTCGCCAAACCACGCAGCGAGTGGGCCGACGAGTCATCGCCGGAGATGCCCTACAGCGTCGAGGGCGCAATGCGCGCCTTCGCCGAGGCCAACGAGCGTTGGGTCGCCCAGCAGACCAGCTGACCCCGGCGAGAGTCAAAGACCAAAATGGCGGTGAGTTGTCTCACCGCCTTTTTACTAATCGCCTCTTGGACCACAATTGGACCGTCCTATATTTCGTCTGGCGTGTGAGATCCCGGTTCAGTGAATGTCCTGGCCTCCCTTATGGCGTCCCTCCTTCACTGATCCCACAGCTGCATCAACCTGCACCAGTACAGCCAAGCCCTCGCACTTCGGCGCGCCCCTCTATACAGCCCCGCTCGCGAGCCTCTTTTGCCAACTCCCTTTTCAGCCAAGCGGCCAGCATGGGGACACTCCTACACCTTGCTTTCCTGCCCTGAGCCTGGAACATCAGGACGTGGTTCGGTGAAGGCGTATCCTGACCGCTCCGCCTCTGACTTACGGCTTTCCCATTCCTCCGTCTCTCTAAGCCAGGCTTCCCATGCCTTCCGCTCCGACGCGCGCCCCTTTCCTCGGCCTCTCTTATCATCTCCCTTTTCAGCCAAGCGGCCAGCATCAGAATGCCCTCCGTACACTACGCCTTCGGCTGCGGAGGTTCTGGTCGCGGTTCACCGAATTCGCTACCCTCACTTACTGCGGCCGCTCTGCGTTCTTCCCACGCTTCCAGATCGATCTGCCACCTCTGCCAAATCCCCCAAACCTCTGCGCGTCCCTTTTCCTCGGCCTCTCTTACCATCTCCCTTTTCAGCCAAGCGGCCAGCATAGGGACTCCCTCCACCAGAATGAATGCGATCGCGATTGAAACCAGGGTCAGCCGTCCCAACCCCTCTCCAATCCTGATTGTGACTTTAAGCCATTCTACATCTGGAACTCTGAAACCACTGTTGCCGCCAGCGCAAGAAGCAACAGCGCCGCGAATACCAGTAGGAATGCAAGAACGCGCGTGGCCCCCGGCACTAGTAGTCTCCCAACCTCATTGTCGTTGCCTTGGCGACCGTTCTGTCACTCCCTTACTCCTCTGGTACCGCTTGCACCTGCGCATCATCTCGTCCTACCCAAACCCCAGCCGCGCCTCCTTCATGCTCACGTAGCGTTGCCCGCTGCCGATCACTATGTGGTCCAGCAGTTCCATGCCCAGGAGCTTGCCGGCCTCCACCAGTTCGCGGGTAATCGAAACGTCCGCGCCGCTCGGAGTGGGGTCGCCCGACGGGTGGTTGTGGACTACCAGGATCGAGGTCGCGTTGGCTCGGATCCCGGGGCGTACCACCTCGGCAGGCCGCACCACGGAGCTGTTTACGTTGCCGACGTAAATCTCCTCGATGCCCGTGACCTCGTTGCGGGTGTTCAGCAGCAGCACCCGAAGGTGTTCCTGGTCCAGGGACGACATCTCCGCTGAAAGCAGATTGACCACGTCCTCGGGGCAGTTGACCATGGCCCGCTCCTCTGGCGCCAGCGACACGAAACGCCGTCCCAGTTCCAGCGCCGCCAGTATCTGGCACGTCTTGGCCTCACTCAGCCCACGCTCGGCGCACAGCTCGGCGTAGGTGGCCTTGCCCAACCCGCGCAACCCGTCAAACCGCGACAGCAGCCGCGACGACTGGGAAATCACGTTCTCTCCTGCCGACCCGGTCCGTAGCAGGATGGCGACCAGCTCGGTATTGCTCAGGTGGCGCGCACCATACGCCACAAGTCGCTCGCGAGGGCGCTCCTCGCTGGGCATCTCCCGAACCGTTGGCCCCGCGCTGTTCCGGTATTCCTGTCCATTAGCCGTTGTCACCGTTGCCATGCAGTCGCTCCGTGCCGCCTCTGGGAATTGCTACCATTTCATCGTAATAGAACGGGCGAGCGCAACTGGCAACTGTCATCAAAAACTGCATCGCTCCCGGGTCCCACCAACCGCAAAAATCTAGGGGCGCACGATTGTGCGCCCCTACCGGAATGATCTTGCAAGCGGTAGCCCGTCAGTACTTGGAGAAATGGCCCTCGTCGCAGGTGATGAACTCCAGCACCGCCGGCTCTCCCGACGCGGTGGCCGTCAGGCCGCGCTTGATGGCGGGAATGATCTCGTCCGGCTCCGTGATCTTCTCCGCATAGGCGCCCATGGCCGCGGCCACCTCGGAGAACTGCCCGCCAAGGGTCTTCACGTTGTACTTCTGGATCGCCACCGGGAAACGGCTGTCGTCATATATCGACATGTATGCGTTGTTGTTGATCACCGTCAGGATCGGAATGTTGCAGCGCACGGCCGTCTCGATATCCAGGCCGACGGTGCTGAACGCCAGGTCGCCCATCACGTTGATGACCTGCTTGTCTGGGTGGGCCATCTTGGCGCCCATGGCCAGGCCAAGGCTGTACCCCAGCTGCGTCGACTTGCCCCATCCAATGAAACTGCGCGGATTCCTGGCCTCCCAGAACGGCGACATATACTCCCGCGCGCTGCCAGACTCGTGGGTCACGATGGTGTTGTCCAGGTCGACGGTGTGCATCATGTCCCAGATTACGCGGTAGGGGTTCATGGGCTTGTCGTTGGAGGTGAGCTTCGGCATCCACTGCGCCAGCCACGCCTCCTTGACCGAACGGATGTCGTTCTGCAACGCACGGTTCACCGGGCGAGGCGCTCCCGCCCGCTCCTTGAGTTCCTCCAGCAGCTGCCGCAGCACCAGCTTGGCGTCACCCAGCAGCGGATAGTTGCAGCGGTACTCCCGCCCGATCGCATCCTCGTCATTGGTGAGATGAACGAAGGTCTTGTTGTCCTCAATCGGCACCGCGAAGAAGGTCTTGGTCAGGCTCGCGCCCACTCCGAACACCGTGTCGGCGCCGTGCAGGTACTTGTTGACCATCGCCGTCGTGCTCGGCCCGCCAGCACCCAGGGCCAGCGGGTGGTTCTCCGGGAAGGCGCTCTTGCCCGGAAGCGTGGTCATCACCGGCGCCTGCAGGAACTCGGCCAGTTCCACCAGCTCGTCGGTTGCCTCCGCGTACAGCACCCCCTGTCCGGCCTGGATCACCGGCCGCTCCGCTGCCAGCAGCGCCGCCGCAGCGCGGCTCACGTCCGACGGATCGGCCTGCTGCAGCACGGCCCGGGGCGATTCGTAGTCGAACAGCTCCTCGGGCAGTTCGGCAGTGGCCACGTCAGCGGGAATCTCCAGCAGCACAGGGCCGGGCCGGCCGCTGCGCAGCTTGGTGAACGCCCTCCGCATCATCGACGGTATCCGCTCCACCATGTTGAACTCGTCTGACCATTTGGTGATGGTCTCATAGCTGCGTGCGGGGTAGAAATTGGGATGCACCCCGCGCTTGTCCCGGGACATTCCGGCCGGCAGCAGCAGGATGGGCACCGACTCCGAAAATGCCTGCGCAACCCCCCGAACCCGTTCTCCGCCCCCGGCCCGTTCTGCATCATGAAGACGCCGACTTTCTTGCCGTTGGTGGCTCTGGAGTAACCGTCCACCATGTGGACCCCGGTAACCTCCTGCCGAAATATTATCGGGCGGATTCCGGCGATGGCGGCAGCCTCCAGCAACGGCTGGTACGGCACACACCCGATGAATTCCACGCCCTCCATCCGCAGAATGTTGGCGATTGCGGTAACTCCGTCCATCTGTATGCTCCCTGGCTACGAATTCGTCAAACTGTCGGCAAGTCTAGGCAGCGGCCCCAAAGGGTGTCAAGCGAGGCTGTCGGCCTCGTACCATTGGCGAAGTCCTATAGGCTTTCCTCTGCATGTAAAATCTTAATTACCTTGTTTCTATATCTACAACCTAACCCAAGAAGTGGAGCCAGCCACACCTTGTATCTGGAATATACAATACACGCGGAAAAGGCAATTGCTGAGAGAGGAATCGAACTGGAGTGGGTAGAACGCACAGTTGACCAGCCAGCCCTGCGCATTCCGGATCCAGATGATCCACTGGTAGAACGGTTCTATGGAGCGGTTCTGGAGAGAGACAATCGGATCTTGCGTGTCGCAGTCAATACTAATGCTTCACCCTGGAGAGTAGTGACGGCGTTCTTTGACAGAGACATGAGAGGACGACTATGAAAATAGACATCGACAAAGAGGCAGATGCACTCTATCTGCGTCTGGATGACTCTAAAATCACTGAATCCCAGGAGGTGGCCCCTGGAATCATCCTGGATTACAACGCAGCCGACCAAGTTGTCGGGATAGAAATGCTCAACCTGTCAAGGCGGACGCCCTATCTGGACAGGGCCTTTTCATTTTCCCAACTACGCGGATTTCCGCTCACCCTGAGCTTGTCGAAGGGCCGCCCACTGGTGGTTCGACAAGCTCACCACGAACGGGGTTTCCTGAAATTTCCAAGAATGAAAAGGCCCTGCCTATCCAGCGTGCAGGTGACCACCACTTAAAAACTATCCCAAAACAGGCATCCGCCACCGAACCGTCATTCCCGCGCAGGCGGGAATCCAGAGGATCAAGGGATTATCAGGTCCGTAGGGTGCTGCCAAGAGTCCTTTTGTGATAGTTTCTCAACCGCTCAGCAGTCAGATACCCGTAATTATTCGCTGGCATCGAAACGACGATCCGCCACCCCTACTCGCCGCTGAAGCTCCAGGCGGTGAAGCGTGTGGGTGTGAGCTTGATCACCGGATTGCCGTCCAGGTCCATTTCCCGGTATTGCCGGTACTTCTCGCGCAGCAGGGCCACGGCATCCGCCGCCTCATTCTCTCCGCCATCCAGCAACTCAGCACGGCAAGAGGCCAGAATGTAGCGCAGGGCTTGCCAGTCCTCGTCCCAGTGGTCCACAACGAGGGCGGCTTGGGGGTTGGCGAGGATGTTGCGTACACGACGCAGGCGCGTCAACTCAACCGTCTTGGGTTTCTGGTCAAGGACGACGTAGATCGCCTCACCATCGAAAGCAAAGCACACGGGGATGGCATGGGGGCGGCCCTCCGCGTCTGCCGTCGCCAGCCGGGCGACACGGGCGTCGGCCAGGAAGCGGGCTTGCGATTCGGTCAGCGGCGGCACTGCGCTTTCGCCGGTTACGTATCGCCCGGTAGCAGCCGCATGGGGTCGTCCAGAAACTCCAGGCTCTCCAGCTCGGCGTGGGCGGCCTCCGACATCGCCGCGTCTCCGTCCCGGACGCAGTCGATCAGCGCCCGCCGTGCTTCGACCCCGCCGAGCTTGCCCAGCGCCGCAATGCCCGCCAGCCGGACCTCGGGGTCCTCGTCCATCAGCAGCGCGATCAACTGCGGCGCGGCCTGCTGCTCCCCCAGCTCTCCGCAGGCGTGGGCAGTCTCGTAACGCACTGCGGCGTCGGAGCTCTCCAGTTCCTGTAGCAGGGTGGGCAGCCACCTGGTCTCCCCGGTGCGGCCCATGGCGTAGATCGAACTGGAGCGCAGGTCCTGGTCTTCATCGTCGAAGGCCCAGCGAATATAGTCCCGTACCTCGTCGGTATTGAAGGGAGCTACGGCCTCCAGGCACCGTCGGCGCACCTCAAGGTCCTCGATGTCGTCCTCCAGGAAGTCCATCAGGACCCGGTAGACCAGCGCACCGTCCTGCGGCTGTATTTTGCCCTCAAGGGCCAGGAGGGGGAACTTTCCCAACGCCAGCGCAGCGGCTGCACGCACCCGCGGACCGCGTTCCGAGCGCAGAAGCTCCGCCAGCTCTGAGACCAGCCATCGCTCCTCCTGCTCCCACAGACCCTCGATCCCGAGCTGCGCCAGCCGGTCGTCGTCGTCCTTGAGGCAATGGCGGAAGATGGAGGTGAAGTCCAGCTCCAGGTTATCCTCTGCCTGCTCCACCATCGCGGTGAGCACCTCTCGTCTCTCCTCACTCTCCAGGGTGGAGAGAAAGCGGTCGAATTCCACCACCTCGGTAGGAGAGGGGTCGGAGGCCTCGTGAAAAGGAGCCTCCGTGAGTGGTTCAGACTCATCGGCGACGGCTCTTATGAATACCTCAATGGCCATGGCTACGACAGTGTAGCACGGCGTAACTCGGCCATAGCGAGGGGCAGGGCGTCCAGCAGGTCCGAGGCTGCGAGGCCCGCCCGTCCGATGCGGCCGGTCACAGACTCCGCTGCCGTCGCGTGCAAATGCACTCCAATCGAGGCGGCCTCCGGCACGGGAACTCCCTGCGCCAGCAATGACACGATCACTCCGCTCAACACGTCGCCGGTTCCTCCTGTGGCCAGGCCCGGATTGGCGAACGGAGCAATCCGCATGGGTTCACCGGGGCTCGCGATTACCGTGTAGGCGCCCTTAAGCACCAGCGTCACCTCCCAGCGCTCTGCCCATTCCCGTGCCACGTTCCACCGGTCGGCTTGGATATGGCCCGCAGGAACACCGGTCAACGTCGACATCTCGCCTGGGTGCGGAGTTAGCACCACCGGGCTATTGATCCGCTGACGCCACTCCCTTATGCCCGAGAGATTGTTCAGTCCGTCCGCGTCTATGAGAAACGGCCGCCCTGCCAGGCTGTTCTGGCTCAGATGGAACAGACCACGCAGAAACTCTGCGGTGCCATCCGACCACCCCATGCCGCACCCGGCCAGGACCGCCGTAAACCGTCGCTCCGACCGCGCGATAACGCCCGCGGAGGCGGCGGCAATCCGCCCTTCGTTATCTTCCGGCAACGGCAGGTGAATCGCCTCAGCCCCCTTGGTCGCCGCCAAGGGGTAAACACCCTCAGGGCTCGCCAACGTGGTGAGACCTGCACCCACGCGCACCGAGGCCTGCGAGGCCAGCCACGCCGCGCCGACGTATTGCCGCGATCCGGCAACTACCAGCGAGTGGCCATAGGTGCCCTTGTGGGAGTCCAGCGGCCGGGGAGGCAGGTGAGAGGCGGACCACTGCGGCGTCACAATTTCGACGTTTATCCCTCGCTCCTCGGGCAGACCGACAGGGACGCCTATGTCCAGCACCCGCAACCTGCCTGCCCGTCCCGCACCCGGAAACCGCAACAGCCCTGATTTGGGGTATCCGAGAGCCAGCGTCACGTCGAAGCGCGGACAGGCGGGGTCCACCTCTCCGGTGTTGGCGTTCAGCCCGGTGGGCAGGTCCAGTGCCAAGAGTATTGGTGAGCGCGCAGACAGCCGGACTCGCTGCAACCTTCCCATTGCATCGCCAACTGGTCCGGTCAAAGGCCTCGACCGTCCTGTTCCCAGAACGGCGTCTATGACCAGCCTGGACCGTAGCAATAGCCGGTCAAGCGTGTCGACGTCGGGCTCGGAAACAATCTCGACCCCATACTCCAGTGCCAAATCCAGCTTGGGGTCTGTTTCCGGCCGCTCCGTGAGCAGGCAACAGGCTACCTCTGCGCCCCAGCGCCTCAGGTGCCGCGCTGCCACCAGACCGTCTGCGCCGTTGTTGCCCGGTCCCACCAGCACCACGACGCGAACGCCAGCAGCGCCACCCAACTCGTCCCGCGCCGCGCGCGCCACGGCCAGACCGGCGTTCTCCATCAGCGCGTCGGTGCTCACCCCCGCCCGCTCCGACGCCTGCTCAATGGCCGCCATCTGCCCCGCAGTTACGACTTTCAAGGAGAGGCTATCCAGTGTCTTCCATCTTGATTCCGAAAACGGCCTCAACGACCTCTGGAGGAAGGGCTACGCCGTGCTTTTCTAGCACTTTCAGTATGTGCCTTCGTTCCTTTTGCAGCATCTCTGCCCTTTTCGCCTCCCTGATTGCCTTGGCACTCTCAAACATCTTTCTCTACAAGTCGAACAGAAATGCCAAGGGGACAGTAGTGGACCAATAGAGGTCGACAGTAGCAGTCCCAAAACCACCGCACCGCTCGCGCCACCGCCAGGCCAGCGTTCTCCATCAGCGCGTCGGTGCTCACCCCCGCCCGCTCAGACGCCTGCTCAATGGCCGTCATCTGCCAAGCAGTAACAACTTTCATGCCGGGTTCAGGAGTCGTCCTCCGACCTATTTCCGAATACCGCGTTGATTACCTCGGGGGAAAGGGTTACGCCCCGCCGTTGCAGCTCTTTCTTGATCCGTTCCTGTTCCTTTTCTCGCGCGCGTTTGACCATCCGCGCTTTCTGCGCCTCTCGGATTGCCTTGGCACTCTCAAACATTTTTCTGCACCAATCAAACAGAAATGCCAACGGGACTATGGTTGACCAATAAAGGTCAACCGCTAAAGTCTCAAACCACTGGTAAAGTCAGTAATTGCTTCCGTCGAAACTCCTCAGGATTACAAGACAGGCAATTCCAGTCAGCGCGAACCCGGCGGCCTGCCATCCCACGCCGCGATTTACGAAGGCCTCCGGCACCTGGGTATGTGTTTCTCTCATTATACTCCGGGTCTACGCGACCTCCTCGCGCCGGGTCACCACAAACGCGACAGCGTTGTCCCGAGAGTCCGACATGCTGACCGAGATCTCCAGCACGCCCAGCCGCTCGGCACGGCTCTTGGCGCGGCCGTGCAGCAGGATGCTCGGCGCCCCGCTCGAGGCCCGCACGACCTCGATGTCCTTCCAGCCAACACCCCGGACGCCGGTGCCCAGCGCCTTCATCGTCGCCTCCTTGGCCGCGAAGCGCGACGCCAGCTTGGAGGGCCGCCCGCGACAGTATTCCAGCTCGCCGGGGGTGTAGATGCGGCGAAGGAATCGGTCGCCGTAGTGCTCCAGCACTCGGGCAATGCGGTCGATCTCAATGATGTCGACTCCGGTGGTAAGCATGGCGACAGATGCCCTCACCCCGAAGAAAAGAGAATTTCCTGTTGGTTCCTAGTCCGGCACGTGACCTGGCAGGCCCAGGCGATCGAGAATTTTCGAGACCGAATAACTGCGGTTCAGCACGTAGAAGTGTACCCCCGGCACACCCGCCTCCCACAGCCCCTGCACCTGCTGGGCCGCGTACTCCACGCCCAGCTCGCGAACACTTTCGTCGTCGTCACCCAGCCGGTCCAGTTCCGCGTCCAGGTCCGCCGGGATCTTCGAGCCGCACAGCGAGGTAAATCGCCGGATCTGCGGGCCGCTCAGCACCGGCAGGATTCCCGGAATCACGGGCGCATCAATGCCAGCGGCCAAGGACCGGTCAGCGAAATCGAAATAGTCGTCATTATCAAAGAACAGTTGCGTGATCAGGAAATCGGCGCCGTTGTCCACCTTGAGCTTGGCGTACTCAAGGTCCCGCTCCAAGTTTACCGCCTCCGTGTGACCCTCGGGGTAGCAGGCAGCACCGATGCCGAATTCGTAGTTGGCCCTGATGTGGCTTACCAACTCGGATGCGTGGCTGAAACCGCCTTCGGTCACCGTGAACTGCTGCTCACCTCGCGGCGGGTCGCCCCGCAGTGCAATCACGTTTTCGATCCCTGCGCCCTCAAGGCGATGCAGAACCTCGTCCAGCTCATCGACGGTCTGCCCTGCGCATGTCAGGTGGGCCATCACCTCGACGCCTGTTGACTCCTTGGCGCTGATGGTGATCTCCTCGGTGAACTGCCGCGTCGACCCGCCAGCGCCGTAGGTGACCGAAATAAAGTCGGGAGAGTAGGCGGTCAGTTCCGCCACCGTGTCCAGCACACCGGGAATGCCGTCAGCATTCCGCGGCGGGAAAAATTCAAAGGATATAGTGCGCCCCTTGTGGAGCATCTCGCGTATCTTCAAAACCTGTAGTTAGTTCCTCCGTGTTATTCTCTTCACCCCCATCCACTCTCACAAAGTTATGGTGGTAACCCTGACAACGCCTCCAGTCAGAACTGTGGCGTGCGCTTCTCCACGAACGCCTGCACACCCTCCGCAGGGTGACCGGACGTTGCGACGTACTGCGCGAAGGCCATTTGCTCGACGGCCGAGCCATCCCGCACCGTCAGGTCGCGGCCTTGGTGCGTCACCTGCTTGATCCATCCCAGTCCCGGCGGCTCTTTCCCCGCAGTGGCTCCACCAGCTTTTCCAGTTCCTCGTCCAGCTTCTCCAGCGGCGCAGACCGCAGCGCCAGGCCCCACTCGACGGCCTCGGGCCCGTTCAGCCACCGGCCCGTGGTCAACAGCTCCATCGCCCGTTGCGGGCCGACCAGCCGCGGGAGCCGGATGGTCGAGCCGCCGCCCGGCATCAGGCCGAAGTTGACATGCTGGTCCCCGATCCGCGCATTGTCAGCCACCAGCGACATGTCGCAGGCCATCATCAGCTCCAGCCCGCCAGCCAGCGCAAAACCATGCACCACCGCAATGACCGGAATCGGCATGTCCTCAACCTGGAATATCACCTCGTTGATTTCCGTGAGGTAGCCGCGCAAAGACTCCGGGCTCTGGAACGCGTCCTGGAAGTACTTGAGGTCGGCACCGGCGCAGAAACAACGCCCCTCGCCTCGCAGTACCATCGCCTTGATGGAATCGTCCCCAGCCACATCCGACAGCGCCGACGAAAGGTCGGTGACCAGTTCGCGTCCCAGCGCGTTCATCGCGTCCGGACGGTTGAGGAGGATGGTGGCGATTCCCTGTTCTTTCGAAAGCTTGACGTTCTGGTAATCCAAAGCAGACTCCGGTGTGATCGTGATTTGCCTTATACTATACTCGACTCGATACCCTTCGCGCTGAACGGGGACCACTTGACCGACGGCTGCACCATTGACGTGCGAGTCCAGCCCCGGGCGTCCCGCAACAGCGTGGCAGGGTTTCGGGACGGCACACTGAGAGTGAGCGTAACGGCTCCACCGCACGACGGGCAGGCCAACGCGGCGCTGCTGGAGTTGTTGTCAGAGACGTTGAAAGTAGGCAAATCGCGCCTGCACATCGTGCGTGGCCACTCCTCCCGCGACAAGGTCGTGACCGTCGCGGGTCTCACGCAGGCCGAGGTGGAACGGCGCGTCGGTTCCATGTAATATTCCGGCGGGATGCAAGTCAATTTCCGGGGTCGTAACACATGCAAAACCGTTATATGAACTTCGGTTGGGTGCTGGAGAACGAGCTCGCCGGGTCCCAGGGCCCGGTCAGCATGCAGGACCTGTTCTTCCTGCACCAGCATGGTGTCCGCGCCGTCATCAGAATGGAGGAGCGCACCATACCCGCCGATACGGGTGGTTACGTCGACATCGTCGACTTGTTCGTACCGGTGCGGGATTTCACACCCCCAAACCAGGACCAGATCGACCGGATGCTGCAGTTCATCGACCAGCAACTGCAGGACCAGCGGCCGGTGGTCGTCAGCTGCTACGCAGGAATCGGGCGCACCGGCACCGTGCTGGCGTGCTACCTGGTGAAGCGCGGCGCGGAGCCCGCCGACGCTATCTCGGAAGTGCGGCGCCTGCGCCCCGGTTCCATCCAGACGCCGGAGCAGGAAGCCGCCGTCCACGAGTTCGCCCAGCGCCGCGCCGCGGGAGACGACTCCCCTGGATGACATCCGTCATTCCCGCGCAGGCGGGAATCCAGACCCGTTCAGTCCAAAACCCTCCCGCCTGCCTAAATCCTGGCAAGACTCTACGCCCGCCGCGCCACTCGCCCCAAGAGGAGCCCCGCCATGGCCGAAATCCCAACCCCATTGAACATACCAGCCGAGGTTATCGCGGAGGTTTACCGCGAAGCCCGCAGGGCCTTCCCCTTTGAGTGCTGCGGTTGGCTCGCCGGCCCCGCCGACCAACCAGTGGCCGACGTTGTCAGGAGCTGCGAAAACGCCCAGGATTCTGGTACCCACCCCACTCAATCGGCCCGGGGCGCAGAAACTGCCTACGTCATCACCGGCGACGACCTGCTCTCCTTGAATCACAGCCTGGATAGCGAGATGCCCGCCAAGGTCATCTTTCACTCCCACCCCAATGGCCGGGCCTACTTCTCCCCCACCGACCGGGAGGTTGCCACCAGCCCTTGGGGTGACGGTCCTGCCTATCCAGTGCAGCAGCTTGTGGTGGGAATAACGGAAACGCGGGTGGAGGAGGCGGCGCTGTTTGCCTGGTCAGACGATGAGGAAGGGTTCGTCCAGATAGCAACCTACGCGGGCGAGACAGTCTAGGGGTTACCGGCCATGGCCAGCCAGAGCCAGGGTTTCCGCGTCGGAAATGTAGTCGAAGGTCTCACGGATGCGGCGTTCAATTTCCTTGGGTATTCCATGATCCCGGAATAGAAACAATCTCCGTGAAGACGTTGCTGGCGGGAATAATAGCGTCCCACCAAAGTCCTGGCACCAGGCTCCCGTCGAGCTAACTGGTCTAATCGTCCCGAGGTCTCTGGGGTCTTTTCTGGGCCGGTCCGTGCCAACAACAACGCGTTTGTTGCCAGCAAGGTGGCGCACCAAGCTTTTTCAGCGGCATCACGGATGTCTCCCTCAGCCAACCGCTCCAGGGAGCTTTCGTACATCGCGCGGGCGTCAGCGAATATTCCGTTTACCTCGTCAATTGCCACCATCTGAGAGGACCTCGACCCACTGAGAAACCCTGTATATCCGGATTATATACCCTTGCCTGTTGAGCCGATTCAGAGATCTATCCCTATCCCAAATGTTGCCCAGCGACCAATCCGCGCAGCTCTGTCTTTGAGGCCCGCAGGGCCTTCCCCTTTGAGTGCTGCGGTTGGCTTGCCGGCCCCGCCGACCAGCCAGTGGGCGACGCGTTGTCAGGAGCTGCGAAAACGCCCAGGATTCAGGTACCCACCCCACTCAATCGGCCCGGGGCGCAGAAACTGCCTACGTTATCACCGGCGACGACCTGCTCTCCTTGAATCACAGCCTGGATAGCGAGATGCCCGCCAAGGTCATCTTTCACTCCCACCCCAATGGCCGGGCCTACTTCTCCCCCACCAACCGGGAGGTTGCCACCAGCCCTTGGGTGGGAATAACGGAAACGGGCGCTGTTTGCCTGGTCAGACGATGAGGAAGGGTTCGTCCAGATAGCACCTACGCGGGCGAGACAGTCTAGGGGTTACCGGCCATGGCCAGCCAGAGCCAGAGTTTCCGCGTCGGAAATGTAGTCGAAGGTCTCACGGATGCGGCGTTCAATTTCCTCTGGGTATTCCATGATCCCGGAATAGAAACAATCTCCGTGAAGACGTTGCTGGCGGGAATAGTAGCGTCCCACCAAAGTCCTGGCACCAGGCTCCCGTCGAGCTAACTGGTCTAATCGTCCCGAGGTCTCTCGGGTCTTTTCTGGCTCTTCGCCGGTCCGTGCCAACAACAACGCGTTTGTTGCCCGCAAGGTGGCGCACCAAGCTTTTTCAGCGGCATCACGGATGTCTCCCTCAGCCAACCGCTCCAGGGAGCTTTCGTACATCGTGCGGGCGTCAGCGAATATTCCGTTTACCTCGTCAATTGCCACCATCTGAGAGGACCTCGACCCACTGAGAAACCCTGTATATCCGGATTATATACCCTTGCCTGTTGAGCCGATTCAGAGATCTATCCCTATCCCAAATGTTGCCCAGCGGCCATTCGGCGCAGCTCTGTCTTTGAGGCCCGCAGGGCCTTCCCCTTTGAGTGCTGCGGTTGGCTCGCCGGCCCCGCCGACCAACCAGTGGCCGACGCGTTGTCAGGAGCTGCGAAAACGCCCAGGATTCTGGTACCCACCCCACCCAATCGGCCCGGGGAGCAGAAACTGCCTACGTCATCACCGGCGACGACCTGCTCTCCTTGAACCACAGCCTGGATAGCGAGACGCCCGCCAAGGTCATCTTTCACTCCCACCCCAATGGCCGGGCCTACTTCTCCCCCACCGACCGGGAGGTTGCCACCAGCCCTTGGGGTGACGGTCCTGCCTATCCAGTGCAGCAGCTTGTGGTGGGAATAACGGAAACGCGGGTGGAGGAGGCGGCGCCGTTTGCCTAGTCAGACGATGAGGAGGGGTTCGTCCAGATAGCAACCTACGCGGGCGAGACAGTCTAGGGGTTACGGGCCATCGCCAGCCAGAGCCAGAGTTTCCGCGTCGGAAATGTAGTCGAAGGTCTCACGGATGCGGCGCTCGGTGTCTTGAGACGCACATTTGTCCTCATAGAAGCACTCCCCATGCAGGTGCCCTATCCTGGTGTAATACCGTCCCACTAGATTCTCGATCGCCCTTTCCCTATCTCCCAGTAACCGGATCTGTGAAGAGGTCATTCCGGTCGTCTCCGGTAACTCACCGGTCCGCGCAAGGATCAGGGCGTCAGTGGCCCGCTTGGTAGCGCACCAAGCCTTCTCTGCGGCATCACGGACATCGCCCGCGTCCCATCGTTCCAACGCAGCCCCGTACATCGCGCGGGCGTCAGCGAATATTCCGTTTACCTCGTCAATTGCCACCATCTGAGAGGACCTCGACCCACTGAGAAACCCTGTATATGCGGATTATATACCCTTGCCCGTTGAGCCGGTTTGGAGATCTATCCCTTCCCACATGTTGCCCAGCGACCATTCGGCGCAGCTCAACAATCCCCAGAGCCGAGTCAGTCCCCCAGTAAGAACACAAGCACGCTTGCCCCGATGTAGAGGCCGATGAGCAGCAGGGCCTCCAGGGTAAAGAACTTGTTGGGCCTGCCGCGGCCACGGGTGATCACGGATCCAATCACCACTGCCGTCATGAGGATCGCAACCGCCGCCGTCAGCGTGTGAATGCTGGACACGTGGTCCCACAGCGGCGCACCCACCAGGGCCACGTCATCCATGAACAGGATGAACCCCATGTTGAACAGGTTGCTGCCCAGCACGCCTGTGATCGCCAGCTCGGGGGCGTTGATGCGAATGGCCGCGAAGGATGCCGCCAGCTCGGGCAGCGACGTGCTAAAAGCCAGGAACTGGGTTCCTACAAAGCTGGCCTCCCAGCCCATCTCCTCGGTGATCTTCTCGCCGATGATCGAAAGCCAGATCGCCGCTCCCACCACGAAACCCGCAGACAGCGCATAGATGACGACGGTCCTGGCCGTGCTCTCGTCAGCGTACTGCTCCTTGTCATCCTCATTCTCGTCCGTCAGACCCGCGGCCGCAAAGTCTCCGTCGTTTCGCTCCCGCTGCTCGAACTTGTAGATCAGGAACATGGCAGCCAGGAATACAACCAGTATCACCACGCTGACTGGGCTCAGGGTCCAGTTCCCCATGGCGGTCGTTTCGCTGTGGATCAGCAAGGCCGTGGCGCCCAGGCCGATGACCACGATACCCAGTGAGCCAATGAGCACAGCGGCGATGCTCACGCTGCCCAGGATCGGGCCGTTGCGCCAGAACAGGTCCAGGAGGCCAATGATCAGCAGGTTGAACAGGTTGCTGCCAAAGGCGTCCCCCACCGCCAGGTCCGGCTTGTCCACCAGCGCGATGGAGCTCACCCCGGTGCCCAGCTCAGGCAGCGACGTTGCCGTGGCCAGCAGGACAACCCCGATGAACGCCCGGCCCAGCCCCGTCTTGAATGCGATGACGTCCGCCGACTTGGCCAGGAAGTTCGAGGCTCCCAGGATGACGATGGCTGCTCCGGCTAGCTGGAGCCACAGGATGGCGAGGTGCATTACAAGTCCTGCTTAACTCCGCCAGAAGGCGGCATGGTCTCGTTGAGGGCGGTGGCAGTGAGGTTCACGGACGTTACGCACCACCGCCGATGGCCGCGACGATGCGGTCGCCAATTTCAACGGTACTCACGGAGCTGCCTCCGCCAGCGATGTCGGCGGTGCGCAGACCGGATTCCAGCGTCGTCTCAACGGCCCGCTCCACCGCTGCGGCCTCCTCGGTCAGCCCCAGCGAGTAGCGCAGCATCATGGCCATGCTCAGGATGGAGCCGATGGGGTTGGCGATGCCCCTGCCCGCAATGTCCGGCGCTGTCCCGTGGATCGGCTCGTACATCCCCACCGACGGCTGCCCCTCCACCGGCACGCCCGCCAGGCTGGCCGAGGGCAGCATCCCCATTGACGCCCCAAGCACCGATGCCTCATCGGTCAGGATGTCCCCGAAGGTGTTCTCGGCCACGATCACGTCGAACCGCGCCGGCTGCAAGATGAGCTGCATGGCGCAGGCGTCCACGTAGGCGTGCTCCAGCTCCACATCCGGATACTCCTCGCCCAGTCGCGTCGCCACCGTGCGCCACAGCCGCGAGCATTCCAGCACGTTGGCCTTGTCCACCGAGGTCAGCCTCTTCCGCCGTCCCCGCGCCAGCTCGAACCCCACGCGCAGCACCCGCTCGATCTCGCCCTCGGTGTAGCGCATGGTGTCCTCGGCGATAATGCCGCCCGGCGTCTCCCGCCGGCCCCGCGGCTCGGCGTAATAGAGACCCCCGGTCAGCTCCCGCACCACCACCATGTCCACGCCTTCCAGCACCGAGGCTTTGAGCGGACTGGCGTCGGCCAGCCAAGGGTAGACCTTCACCGGCCGGATGTTGGCGAAGACGCCCATGTGGGCCCGAATGTCCAGCAGACCCTGCTCCGGACGCACGGTGGCGTTCGGGTCATCCCACTTCGGCCCGCCCACGGCGCCGAACAGCACCGCGTCGTTGTCGCCCGACATCGCCCGCACCTCGTCGGTGAAGGGGATGCCATGCTTGTCGATGGATATTCCGCCGATGTCCCCGTACGACAGGTTGAACGAGTGCCCAAAAGCGGCGCCGACAGCCTCCAGAGCCCGGACGCCCTGGTCCGTAACCTCCGGCCCAATCCCGTCGCCACCCATGACTGCGATCTTGAACTCCAAGGCCAATCCCTCCCAAAGCCAAAAACCGGCAACAGTATACCAAGTACGAGCGAGGGGTGGGATTTGCTGACAGAAGGTCCTTCGGAATTTGCATCGCACAAGACTACAATAGTGTTCAAGCAATTTCGGTCGGTCAGTGGAAAGAGAGATGTGATGGAAACGGCCATTGAACTAAATGCATTGGAGAAGTCTTTTTTCCAGAATTTCATCCCCGTGGAGTTGGATGTTCCGGTGCACGCCTCGCTGACATGCCGGGACGAAACCCTCGAAATGGTCGTGCTCCCGAGGATAGACCAACACGGTCATTTCGTAATGGACTATTCCAATGCGTCTCCGTTCGTTCCGGAGCCTGAGGGGGGCGTGTTTACGTTCATGCAGCTCGATGTTCGGCATACATCCTCTTCTGGAGAAAGTCTGGCTGTCAGGCGACCCGGTTACGCTACAATTGAAAATTTCTCCTCAGGCTCCTATTCCCCTCCCCTATCGCACCGACGTTTCAGTGAAAGCTAAAGTAATTTCAGCTAGGCAAGGCCATACCGGGCGGATTGCACTCTGGGAAAACCAAATTTCTCTCGACGACGGACCATTAGCGGAAGCCCGCTTTAATCTTGTTGGCTTTCCTGATTTTGAGGTCCATCAAAATTTTCACGACTACGCTTACGTCGACAGCCTTCTTCAGCCAGTGAAAAATCAATTGCCTGAGGGCTGGACAGTTTCGCTCCGGCCACCATCCAAAGAATTGTTCTTAGGACCTATGACGGCTGGCATATCGATATTTGCCGACAACCGAACCCACTCAGAGAAAGTGTAAATCATCTCGGCACGATCACAAGGCTGGATGACACCGAATATGAACTAGATGATTTGGAAGCCCTCTTGGAGGGTCTGAAATGCTTTTTTGCCTTTGTTGCAGGTGACTATCGACATCCAACTGTCATCTATTGGTAATTCAAAAGACAAGAATGCATCTTGGGGTCAGATAGGGAGAATTTGGGCTACCTTGGGCCCTCGTATGAACTGGTTCGAAAACGACTACATCCCATTCACGGGCCATTTTCTCGAAAGGCTATTCCCAAAGTATTGGGGGCCGATGGTCTGATAAAGGCAGAGAGATCAGTGAAGCCGTGGATCTGCATGTGCGTAGTACCCACACACGCCAGAGTGCCAATCCAATGGGCGCGTTGGCGGAGAGCTACTCAGCGCTGGAAACCTTGGCGAGCCTGACTTTAAGTCAGACGATAGCCGGCAACAGCCATATGAATATTGATCAAGCACTTGAAAACAAACAGGTGCCTCTACGGCTGGTCAATATGAACTCGCTAAAGACCTCCTATTTCTCAGACACATGCGACAAGCTAGGATTGGGGGCTTATAAAGGCGTTTACCTTCTGAACGAAATTCGCAATTATGTGCCTCACCCATTGAAGCCCAAGACTGATGCTGAAATCAAGCCGGAGATTCACGAATTCCTTCACGGCAATCGACAGCCGTTGGCCTTTCTCCACGATTTGAGCCAGTTTTACTTTGAGCACCTTTTCTTAGCTTACTGTGGCCTTGAATTCCATCCTCGCGAGTTAGGGAAGGAAAGATTTCGACATTACTGGCGGAAATCAACGCCGTACCAGGCTAATTGCCACCTTCACCTGCTCACGCATAGAATGCAACTAAGGTGCCCACACATGACCACCATCAACAGCCAGGAAGACTTCCTCCGCGCCCTCCGGGAGAACCCGGAGTGGAAAGACGCCGTCCGCGCCCTGATCCTCGGCGAAGAGCTGCTGCGGCTGCCGGTGCGGTTCGACGCGTTCGCCGACGAACAGCGCCAGTTCAACAAGCGCGTGGAAGCGGACATCTCCGACCTTAAAGCCGGGCAAACTCGCTTGGAGGAAGGCCAAGACAGGCTTGAGGCGGGACAAAGGAGGATCGAAGCACGCATGACACGGCAGGAAAACGACATGTCTACCGTCAAGGCCGCGCACGCCCGCTGGTCCGCTTTGCGGGGCGCTGAGAGCATCACCATCGACATGGACATCGAATATGTGAAGACGCTCTCGGAAGCCGACCTGGTCCGCATGGCCAAAACCGGCGACCCCAACATGACCCGCGGCGAGTTGTTCAGCTTCAGGACCGCGGACCTGGTGGTGGAAGCAAGTGATGACTTGGGAACCGTCTACATCTGCATGGAGGCCTCCTACACCGGCGATCTCCGCGATTCAGACCGCTCGCAACGCAACGCTCGGATGCTAACCGAATTCACAGGCCATCGGGCCATCCCAGTCCTCGCCAGCGTTCGCAACGTCAACGAAGTAACCGCCCTTATTGATACAGGAGCCGTTTACTGGTACCAGATCCCGGAACGCTACATGGAGTCCGAATAACCCCACACACGCAAAAGCTCCCTCTCCCGGGGGATGAGAGAGGGAGTTGGCAGGCAGCCTCCCAAGGGCGGCCCTCCTGCGCGACTTGATGCGCCGACGGCGCAGCTATGCCGCCAGCGCCACGGTCGTCTGCTCTTTCGCTGACGGCGGATTGTCCGGGTTGGCGCGCCGCGTCGACCCGTCGGGGTAAACCACCAGCACCGGCCGCGTCGTGTGCTCCAGCAGCGTCTTTAGGCTGTAGCCCCTCAGCCGTTCGAACAGCCCCGGGTTAACCAGCGACACCGGGATCATGATCAGGTCTGCGTCCTCCCGTTCCGCCCACTCCGCCAGGTGCTTGAACCCGTGCGACGTCGGCAAGATTGCCTGCGCCCCCACTCCCCGTGCCTTGATGACCTCCATCTGCCTGGCCACCGGCGACCGTCCCAGACGCCTGAGTTCCGGCTCGCCCAGGGTCCGAATCCACTGCCTCCGGTTCTCCTCCGGGTACGGGCTGACCAGGTACGATGCCGCTGTGATCTCGAACAGCACCACCTCACCACCGTCGGCACCGGCCATCCCGGCGGCGCAAGAGCGCACCACCGAGTACTCGGGCGAGTCGTCGAGGCTCGTCACAGCCATCACCCGGCGCACCGTGCCCTCTGCCAAGGAATGCCTCGCCGCCCTGGCCCGCACCGACTCCAGGTGCGCGATCACGTCGTGCACCACCCGGCAGTCGTTGGTGATGAACCCACGGAACTGCTTGCCCGGACAAGATATGCTGCCCACACCGAATATCTTTTCCGGCGACGTCTCCCATCCGACAAAGGCGATGGGCGTCGGATGCGTGGAAATCAGGAACCACTGGTTCTGCAGCGCGCGGGTGTCCTTGGATAGCGGCGTCCAGACTCCCTCCAGGCCCTCGGGCCTCTCCCTTTGAGGACACTGACCGAAGGCAGCCAGCTTCACCCCTGAGCGCATCAGCTCGCGATACTGGCTTGCCTCGGCGATCAACCGGTCGGAGTTCTGGAACCCCACGTACAGGTCTGCGCCATTCGGGCTGCCCCGCACCTCCGCCTCAATATCGCGGCTGAAATCCAGCATCTCCGAGGAATCCCTTAGAAATCGGAACCCCTCGATCGGCGTCCCCCCTGCCCGAAGCTCCCTATCCATGCGCCCGATCAGCCCCTCGACGCCGCTGAAGTCCCGTAGCAGAATGTCTTGGTCAGTGATTGTCCAGTCCATGGTTGCGCCCCCTTTAGAATTCATATGATCTAAATACTATTTATCTATCTCTACTATATTGTTTTACGCAAAGCCCTTTCAAGATGGATTCATATAAAAAGTATGAGTGTTGGTAATACTGACAACGCAATGCCAGTACGCAGCAGCGAGATGGGAAAACACGTGGCCGTAGTCAGGCGACCGGGATCAGCCAGTACCCGCAGAATCAGGTGTGGAACCCAAGGGCAGCCTCGCCGGGGATGCGGTGGCTGCTCAGAATTCGGAAAATAACAGAATTGGCGAGCTACACCGTGGGCGCTCCCAGACCGCCACGCTCCGCCGCCGCCACCGCCTCGTCCTCGCCCGGCCATGGCGGTGTCGTGTGGCACAGGAACCGCAGCTGCCCCTCCGGTCCCGCAGCGAACTGGAAGCGCCACCCCGTCGGTATCACCAGCGCATCGCCCGGCGACACCTCCTGCGGCGGCACCGATGTGGCCTCGGCATCCGGCGGGCAGCGCCAGACCCAACCCTGGCCCTCCAGGATGTACCAGGTCTCCTCGACAGTCCGGTGGTACACCGGCCGCGACACCTGCCCCGCCGCCAGCGTCACCTCCACCACGCTGCTCTTGCTGGCCCCATGTCGCCCGTCCGTCAGCAGTCGTATCTCCGACCCGTCGGGAGCGTGGACGTCCGGCTCCTCAGACCGCCGCGACAATGGGAGCAGTGCAGCATGCACCGTTCCGCCTCCAGATTCGGCTGCGACGTCGTTCTCTTTCATTCCCGTCCCCTAACGCAGTCTGGGCCTCAGCCGCCTGCAGAGATGGTCAGCCCCTCACCGATGGCGCCCCAGTACGGGACGGCGAAGGCAAACAGCACCGCCACGGCCACCAGCGTCATTATCACTCCCGTGCGCAGCACCTCCGGGGCGGTGATCTCCGCCCGCTGGTAGATGAACACGCTCCCCGCCGACGCCGCTGGGTAGTACACCACCGAATCCCCGATGATTACCACCGCCAGCCCGCAGACCATGGGGTTCAGCCCCAGCGATGCCCCCGTCGACATCGCCACCGGAATTATGAACGCCAGGTATC
Source organism: Dehalococcoidia bacterium (assembly GCA_965219395.1). Classification (GTDB taxonomy): domain Bacteria; phylum Chloroflexota; class Dehalococcoidia; order Lucifugimonadales; family UBA3495; genus VXOI01. The sequence continues at coordinate 353,014 of CBDCNN010000002.1, read as the reverse complement.
CGGCGATGTTGGGCATCACGAACCTGACCGCCGCCGCCGCTCCCGACATCGCCAACAGCAGCAGCCAAGGCATCTCTCCAATGCCACCCACGGCCGACACCAGCGTGCTGGCGAACCACTCCGCCGCGCCGCTCTCCACCAGTGCGCTCGACAGCGAAAGCGACGTCGCGATGACGAAGAAATTGCTCCAGCCCAGGTTCTGCTCGAATTCCCGCCACGACAGCAGCCCGACTCCCGGCAGCAGGATCACCACCATCGCAATCAGCGCGGGAACCGCGGGCGACAGGCCATGGGCAAAGTCCGTGAACCACAGCAGCGCGACTCCAGCCGCGATCAAACCGGCTTTAACCTCGGGAGGAGTGAACGCTGCTGGCCTTTGATCGCCGTCTGCGTCGTCCATGGCGGCTGAGAACCCGGAGAACCCGGAACGGTAGAGCAGGAAGATGGCCAGCCCTCCAACCACCAGGATGATCCAGAAGGGCAGGGCCATCAGCACAAACCAGCTCGTCCACGAGAAGTCTCCGATAAGCGACGAAGCCACGATCGGCGTGATTCCTCCAGCCAGCAGGGCGGTGGATCCCAGCCGGTTCAGGGAACCCATGGCCATCATGACGCCTTTGTTCAGCGAGTGGTGGCTGGGGATGTTCCATCTCCCCATGACCTGCTCGTAAACGTGCACCAGGATCGCCCCCCGCGTCGATGCCGACGGCAGCGCGAAGGTCAGGGCGGCGAAGGAAACCAGCATCTGAACGTAGAGGGCACGCGGGCTGCCTCCGGACAGGTGGATCAGGTAACCTGCCATTCTGCTCGCCAGCCCGGACTGCTGCACCCCGAGACCAAGGGTGAGTATGCCGATCAGAAAGTAAGGCACCGGCTGGGAAAAGCCGTACAGCGCCGCCTCAACGTCCGGGACTGCCCCCAGCAGCGACAGCATGATGACTCCCACGAACCCCGTGACCGCCAGGGGCAGCGCACCGGTGGCCCAGAACCCCACGGCCAGCGCCATCACCGCCAACGACCTTTGCCCCTCCGTGGACAGTCCCTCCGGCGTCGCCGCCAACAGCACCACGACAAAGGCCAGCAGTGGTACGCCAAACTTGACCGCCGCCACGCCCGGCCTGTCGCCGATGATTTTCTCCCAGCCTGTCTGCTTAAATACCGTCAAATCAGAGTCCCAACACAACTACGCCCTGATTTTCACAATTCCAGCCCCCAAATTCACCCTCTCCCTTAAGGGAGAGGGTCGGGGTGAGGGTGAATTCATGCCCACCAACGGCGCTTGCACACCATCAGCAACGCCTAGGCTGACCCAAAATCCCCTCCCCCTCAGAGGGTGCGTGACAAACCCCCTCTCCCTTGAGGAAGAGGGTCGGGGTGAGGGTGAATTCAAGCCCACCAACGGCCTTGCACACCATCAGCAACGCCCCGCCTGACCCAAAATCCCCTCCCCCTGAGGGGGAGGGTTAGGGTGGGGGTGAAATCCCAACAACAGACCCCCCTACTGTCTGCGGGACAATTGCTTCGCCGTCGTCCTGGCATAGAGAACGATCGAATTCCACAGTTCCTATATCCCGGAAAACCCAGTTCTTTCCAGCCCAGCCACAAGTCGATTGCTCCACACTAAAGCAAAGACCCCCGGAGTGCACCCCCGGGGGTCCTGCTGTGTCAGTGTGTGAATTTCTGGTCAGGTTGCCGCGGGCTTGCGTCCCTTTCGCTCCAGGAAGTCGGCGAAGCCCTCCTCCACCGTCAGGCCCCGGAAGCGACCCTGCCGTCCCTCTATTTCCGTCCAGAATTGCTCCTCCAGCGAGTTGCCGGTGTGCTCGATGAGCAGCTGCTTGATGTTGTTCACGCCGTCGGGCCGGTTTTTGGCGATGCCCGCCGCCACCTCGATGGTTTTATCCATCAATTGCTCCGAAGGCACCAGGTGGTTGAGCAACCCGATGTGGTACGCCTCCTCGGCGAACACCTCGCGCCCGCTGTACAGCAGCTCCTTGGCCTTGCCCCATCCCACCAGCGTCGGCAGGCTCCAGGTCGCGTTCAGCTGGCCGTAGTTGACCGCCAGGAACCGGAAGCTGCTCTTCTCGCACCCGATCAGGAAGTCCATGCTTGTGGCCATCACCGTACCGCCGCCGTAGCACAGGCCGTTGATGGCACCGATGACCGGCTTGGTGCAGGCGGCCATGTGCCAAGTGTAATTGGACCGCTCGGCCGCACCCTCGTCCCGCTGTTCCTGCGTGAACTCACGGTTCTCGTGGATGTCGGCCCCGGCGGAAAACGCCCGCTCGCCGGCGCCGGTGATGATCACCGCGCCGATGCCGTCATCGGCCTCCGCCTCGGTCAGGAACTCGTCCACCTCACGCACCAGCTTGAGGTTCAGCGCGTTCAGCACCTCCGGCCGGTTCAGGGTAACGATGGCAACCCGGTCCACCTGCTCGGTGGAGATAACCTCAAAGGCCATATCAGCAATGACTCCTCAGCCGCCCGCCCAAATCGGCGGAACATAATCTGCTCAACCGCGCCGCCTGCCCCCAAGGCGCAGACAACCCCCTAAATAAAGCACAACGATGGGCGCAATGCAAACGCCGGGCGGAAACGGATAAGCACTGTCCCATTACTCCCTGCGGCGGCGCATCAGAACGTGAATTGCGAACGCACGCCGGTCCGGGGAGGTAGCATTCTCGAATGCGGATAGCGCTGTCTCGTTTTCGTCAATCAGCTGCATGACCCAGCGCCGGGAATAGGTTGAGGTTGGAGAGTAATCGGCCTGTTGACGTTGGCTCTGCGCGTAAACGAATCTTCGACCGAAATTCCGGATATCCGCAGGGAGGGCCGTCATGCCAGACTGGTCGTTGCATTGGTTTCTCGCGTGCCCATGATCCAGCCCACGGTAGGTCTGTTCCCAAGACGGGCGGCTGCGGTCTGAGCCAGATAGCAAATTAGCACAACTCAGTGCCAGCGCGTATACTACCGGCGCTTACCGCGCGGCGCAGTTCCGTCTGGCGCGGGCGTCCTCGCCTTCCTCCAACTGCCCCCGACGCCAGTTGTCTGGCTATGCGAATCAGGTCTCGTGGGTTCACGGTATCTGCTCGCGATGGACTTCCTTCCATTCGGATTTTTCAATGAACGCGTGGCCAGAAGCGTAGGGCAGCACCACATCCGGCAACTGCGCCTGCAGGCGTTCCTCTATTCCGATGGTCCACCTGGGGTCTAGCTTTTTCTGGTCGCCAAATTCGAAAATGATGTAGATGTGCAAGAACTCATCGCCGTAGTGGTCCAGCTCAGGGTTGACGATTATGGGGTCGAATACGAACTCGTCATTGAATCGTCCTTCCAGGTCCTTCCTGACTAAGTCTTCGACCTTCTCGATGAGTTCCTGCGGTGTCGTGGGTCTCTTGCCGAATTCCATGAATGTCCGGTGCTAAAACCGGCCGCACAAACCATCATCCATATTATCCCACTGCGGCGTCCCTAGTTTGCTTGATTCAGCCATAGCGCTTCGAATCAAGCCTACCAACACCAATGGGGCGTATCAATGTACATCCGTAATGAGTGCCGGGCATGATATGTCCATTAGCTCACGAAAGGGAGGCCCCCCATGCAGCAACGCGACTTCGTCGGCTACGGCCCCAACCCGCCCGCCGTCCGCTGGCCCAACGACGCACGCATCGCCGTCTCGGTGGTCGTCAACTACGAGGAGGGCTCCGAGTACTCCACCCTCGACGGCGACCCCGCAGGCGAGACCTCCGGCGAGTCGCCCTCGCCCCTCGGCCCCGGCGAGCGCGACCTGGCCAACGAGTCCTTTTTCGAGTACGGCAGCCGCGTCGGCATCTGGCGCATCATGGACATCCTCCAGCGCAACAACGTCCCCAGCACGTTTTACGCCTGCGCCCTCGCCCTCGAGCGCAACCCCGAGGTCGGCCCCGAGGCCATCCGCCGCGGCCACGAGGTCATGGGCCACGGCAACCGCTGGGAGGAGTACTACCGGATGGACCGCGACGCCGAGCGCGAGGCCATCCGCGAGGCCGTCGACACCATCGAGCGCATCTGCGGCCAGCGGCCCCTCGGCTGGTACACCCGCTACGGTCCCAGCGTCAACACCCGCGAGCTGGTCGTCGAGGAGGGCGGCTTCGAGTACGACTGCAACGCCTACAACGACGACCTGCCCTACTGGACCCAGGTCCACGGCAACCCCTGGCTGGTCGTCCCCTACTCCCTCGAGGTCAACGACTACAAGTATTGGCGCGGCGACCTGCTGACCCCGGAGCACTTTTTCCAGGTGGCCAAGGCATCCTTCGACCAGCTCTACGAGGAGGGATCCACCCATCCCAGGATGATGTCCGTCGGCCTGCATTGCCGCATCATCGGCAAGCCCAGCCGCGCCCACGCCCTCGACCAGTTCCTCAATTACGCCTCGGAGAAAGAGGGCGTCTGGTTCGCCCGCCGCCTGGACATCGCCCGCTGGTGGAAGCAGCACTACCCGCCCGCATAGCCCCCGAAACGCACGTCGGCCGGGACACTCGAAGAGTCCCCTCCCCCTTGACGGGGGAGGGTTAGGGTGGGGGTGAAAAGGTGGCATAGGAATATCGTTGATGAGCAGCTCACCTTTTATCAGATATTTTTTAGAGTGTGTGACAAATCCCCTCTCCCGAAGGGAGCGGGTTAGGGTGAGGGCGTCCTCTCCAAGGAAATAAATGAAGTGCCGTAAGACACTGTAAAATCCCATTAATCCCTTAATCACACAAATCACAGTTCAGACAACATCCAAGGAGCCACACTCATGAAGACCGTCCGCATCTACCAGACCGGCGGGCCCGAGGTCCTGAACTATGAGGACGCCCCCGAGCCGTCTCCCGCTCCCGGCCAGGCCGTCGTCGAGATCAAGTCCATCGGCGTCAACTACACCGACGTCTCCAGCCGCAAGGGCACCAATCCGCCCGACTCGTTCCCCTGGACCCCCGGCCGCGAGGCCGCAGGCGTGGTCACTGCCATCGGCGACGGCGTCACCGAGGTCTCGGTCGGCGACCGCGTCGCCTACGCCATGCACACCGGGACCTACTCGCAGATCCACTCCGTACCCTCGTGGCTGTTGGTGAAGCATCCCCGACGGCATGGACTTCGCCACCGCCGCCGCCACCATGCTCCAGGGCATGACCGCCCATTTCCTCGTCTACGGCATCGCCCACCTGAACACCGACGACCGCGTCCTCGTCCACGCCGGCGCCGGAGGCATGGGCCTATGGCTCATCCAGATGCTCAAGAACATCGGCGTCTACGTCCACACCACCGTCTCCACCGAGGAGAAGGCCGAGCTGGCCCGCGGCGCCGGTGCCGACCACACCATCATCTACACCAAGCAGGATTTCGAGCAGGAAGTCCGCAAGGACGCCAACGGCGAGGGCCTCAAGATGGTCATGGACGCCGTCGGCGCCACCACCTTCGACCAAGGCATGCGACTCCTCGGCCGCCGAGGCTACATGGCCCTGTACGGCGCGGCCGGCGGCCCTGTCGGACAGGTCGATACCGCCGTTTTGCGTAACGGATCGCTGTCCCTCACCCGCCCCAGCCTCGGCGACTACACCGCCACCCGCGACGAGCTCCTACAACGCGCCAACGATGTCCTGGGCTGGGTCCAGTCCGGCGAGGTCAAGCTCTACGTCGGCCTGGAGCTCCCCCTCTCCGAGGCCCACGAGGCCCATCGCCAGATGGAAGGCCGCGAGACCACCGGCAAAATTCTCCTCACCCCATAACCGGAACCAGCCGGGCAAGTCAGTCACTCGACGTCCAAACCGAGCCCATGTCTCACTGACAAAAACGACAGGGGCTGGCTGAATTAAGCCAGCCCCAATATTCGTTTGCAAGACACACCAGACCAGATCAACCCTGCTGACGCCTTTGCAACTCTTCCTCCAGCTCCCGGACGCGAGCCTCAGCGCTGTTGGCCCTGGACTCAGCGGAGATCCTGCCCTCTCTCTCCTCAACGAACGTCAACAAGTGCTGGTGTGCCACCGGGTCATACCAGCGCAACTGACCGTGGTCCCAGCAGGGGTCCAGGTTCAGCACCTCACTGTGTCCGTGCAGGTGTCCGGGTTCGAGTTCAATGACCTCCACCGGCTGGTACGATCCTTGCGCCAGCCGGTCGCCGGCAAGCGGGGCGTCGTACCTCTCCCCGCCCGTTGGGTCGAACCGCCAGTACTCGGGTATCCCGAAGTCGGCGTAATCCCGCCGCTTTCCCGTTACGTCATTGTCGGCGGTCCGTACCGAGGCCACCTCCAGCACGAAGTCGGGCGGCTTGCCCAGGTCCCTGATGGAGTAGCCATTCTGAGCCTCCGCCTGCTCACGGTCCACTCCGAAAGCCACCAGCAGGTCTGGGATGCGATGCCCTCGCTGCTGACTCGGCGTCCACCGTACCGGGATCCCGCTCAGGACGATCGTAGAGTCGGTCTCGCCGAAAAATTGCTCCAGTGCCGCCTGGTGCGCAGGGCGGTCAAGGAAAAGGGAATTCTGCAAGTCGTCTCTCGGCGGAAAATCCGGAAATATTTCCAGCGCCCCAATATCCACGCTCCTTGGCTTTGGCTTGCTGGTCATTGCTTTCCTCGCGGTCAATGAGTCACCGGTCGAATGCCCCATTTTAGGGCACCGCGGTGGCCTTTCCCCTGCCGACGTCTCTCTCCCCAGGGCCCTTGATTGTTTTCATTTCCGTTGGCCCCGAGCCCGTCGAAGGGCCGTCCGCCCGTGGTTCGACAAGCTCACCTTGGACGGACTGACCTGGTGGATATCAAAAGCTAATAGGCCCTGTCTCCGTATCCCCTACTGCGCCACCCAGCCGCCGTCGATCACCAGCTCGCTGCCCGTAACAAACGACGCCTCGTCCGACGCCAGGTACAGCACCCCGTACGCCACGTCGATCGCCTCGCCGTAGCGCCCCAGCGGTATCCGCGACTCCATCAGCTCCCGCACCGCCTCGTCCGACCGCCGCCCCTGGGTCATCGGCGTCACGATCGGCCCAGGATGCACCGAGTTGCAGCGTATGCCGTCCTCTGCGTACTGCAGGGCCGTCGACTTTGTCAGCAGCCGCACCGCGCCCTTCGACGCGATGTACTGCGGGCTCGACTCGTTCATCGCCACGATGCCCAGCTGCGACGAGATGTTGATGATCGACCCGCCTCCGGTTCGCTGCATGGCCGGGATGGCGTATTTCGTGCCCAGGAACACTCCCTTGGCATTCACCTCCATCACCCGGTCCCACTCCTCCACCGTGGTGTCCTCGATGCCGCCCACCGCGCTCACCCCGGCGTTGTTGACCAGGATGTCCAGGCGCTTGTAGACCTCCTCGGCCATGGACACCGCCCGCTGCCAGTCCGCCTCCTTGGTAACGTCCAGCCGCACGAAAATCGCTTGTCCCCCCGGAATCTGTGCGGCAATGTCCCGCCCCTCGCCTTCCAGCACGTCGCCGATGACGACCTTCGCCCCCTCCTGGGCAAACAGCAGAGCCTCCTCGGCTCCCATCCCCCGCGCCCCGCCGCTGATCAGCGCAACCTTTCCTTCCAAACGCATGGCCATTCACCTGTCATCCTTTTACTCTCATGGGACATCGTCAGTTTGGATGCCAAACATTCAATTCCCTCCCCATTAGGAGAGGAGTTGTGTTCCTGCTCTTTGAGTGCCCACCTTAAAGAGGAACGAGAGACGGTCCGAGTAGAATCTAACTATCCAGCAACGTTGCGAAGCATTGGGACTTAGCAGACCATCACTCTCCATAGACTCTGATGATATTCCTGAGATGACCGTCATTCGCAGGCTTACCAATGCAAAGTAACTCAATATCTTGCCGCAATCGAATCATGGATGATTGCCAAGGCTCCTTTGCTACCGACCAAAAGCACTGATTGCCTTTCAGAATCCTATCAACTTCCTCTCGTATCTTGGACGCCTTGGCCTCTAACGTCCTCTGCAAAATGCCAGCTTCGCATTTTGGGCAAACATTCACTATCGAACCTTTACGTACTTGTTTCTTGTAGCGGAAATACCCCTTAGGGTAGTCCGCCATAGAAAACACAGTTCCACAAGAACAATAGCGAGGTGTGGTATCGACCTGACTCTTTTTCGGCATGTTCTGTCCCGCTGTTCGCGTTCGCATCAAAGGGTAACTTATGCAGCAACCGTAACGGACGGAGTAGTACGATGATGGGGTGCCACCCTCAGTACCGCGTCTGCTGGCTCATCGGCGAATACGTCCCCGGGTGCACCGCGCATAGCCCGGCGTCCACCGGCAGCACGATCCCCGTGATCCACCGCGCCTCGTCGCTGGCCAAGAACAGCGCCGCGTACCCGATGTCCCAGCCAGTGCCCTCCACCTGCATCGGCGCCGAGTTCCGCCGGTACTGCCGCAGGTCGTCGTCCATCCGGGGCGCCACCATCGGCGTGTACACCAGGCCCGGCGCGATGGCGTTCACCCGTATGTTGTCCAGGGCGTGGTCCGCCGCCATAGAGATGGTGAGCCCGATGACCCCGGCCTTTGACGCCGTGTAGGGCGTGCTCATATGCGCCCGCAAGCCGGCAATCGACGAGATGTTGATGATCGAGCCGCCGCCGGTCTCGATCATCCGGGGAATCACCGCCTTGGCCGCCAACACCATGGTCTTGAGGTTCACGTTCATCACCCGGTCCCAGTCCTCCTCGCTGACCTCCACCACCGTGCCCCGCTGCGAGATCCCCACGTTGTTGTCCAGGATATCGATGCGGCCATAGCGGTCCATGGCCGTCTGCGCCATGCGCTCACAGTCGTCCAGCTTGGTCATGTCCCCCGCGAGCGTCGACGCCACACCGCCTTCCGACTCAATGATCCGAAGCGATTCCTTGGCCCGTTCCTCCATCTGGTCCACCAGCAGTACCTTTGCACCCTCCCGGGCCATCAGTATTGCCGCCGCCTTCCCGTTCCCAATCCCCTCACCACTGGACCCGGCCCCCGTGATGATCGCCACCTTGCCCTCAAGCCTAGGAGCACGCTCCACCATAGGGATACCTCTCCTGTCAGTTACACTCGCGATTGCGACGACGCCGTCAATTGACGGCAGGCCGCATGGGTACAATCGGGGATACGGCGCGGCCTTGTCAAGCGCGGGCATGCATTTGATGACAATATAGCGTTGCCCAATGTCACAGGCGCCAATATAATGAGACCAAATGATGGCACCCAAAGCAACGACAGTCTTTCAACGAGTGTAGGATCGCTAAGGCAGAGAAGTTCCATGCAATCCACGAGCAGATATTCGGTTGAACGCGAAGCCAACGAGGTTTTGTCACGACATGGGCTTTATTCACTGCCGGTAGACCCGGTCCTGCTTGCGAATAGCCTTGGCATTACGGTTAGCAACGCCAAATTTTCCAATGAATCGCAGTGCTGCATTAATAGCTAAGCGTGGCGATTCAACTCGAATATTCGTTGAGCAATCTGACCCACCTTATAGAAAACGATTTTCTATAGCTCACGAACTCGGGCACCATTTTCTCCACCTCGCGATGATGGGGAAATCCTCGACACGCACACTGATATGTTCCGTGATAAAGAACCTGCTGAGGGGCCCATTTCCGACCGCAGGCTTAGGGAGGTTCATGCCAATTGGTTTGCCGCTTCCCTTTTGATGCCTGAGGCCTTTGTGCGTTCGGAATGGGAACGCAATCCCAACGCTACTCATCTGGCGAAGGTTTTTAACGTGTCACGGGAGGCTATAGGATACAGACTAGACGCCCTAGACCTTGGGATACATTCATATGAACCGTGACTCCGACACGCTCATCAATAGATACATTTCTTCTATTGGCAGCCCAGTAACCTCTCACGAGGACATTGACACTTATGAAAGACTTTCACGCATCCAAAGTAGGGAAAAGGGTGAACGAAGCGACCACATACTAAGGCTAGTCTACGGGTGGACTCTCTTGGTCCTTCTCACCCTTCAAATAGCAGCTGTAACTGTGTTTTCATTCTTAATTGGATTCGGCCTAGTTAACATAGATCGATGGGTAACGACAACTTTTATCGGTGGCACTTTAGGTGAGGTGTCCGCAATGGCATTTTTTGTGGTTCGGTATTTGTTTCCTGCAGATAGACACAGCGAATGAATATGACCTCATTAGATTTGCGCCAAGCCTTTAATGCCTTGTCAGACGTGGTTGTAAATCGGCCTCCTCCAATTCGTGAATTCGATCAAATTTATATGAAGATCTCTGACATGCTCCTTCAGGCAGAACTATTAAGCCGATGGCTTGACGGGAAGTCAGTAGTATGTGTGGGTGATGGCGATGCCATTGGGCTTACTTTGATGCACCAAAAAGCCCAGGGACTTTTGATCGTGGTCCTGAACACGTACACGTTCTCGACTTCGACGAACGTATCGTCAACTCAATTAATTCTTTTACGAAAGTCTTTCAACTCGAGGAAAACATTATTGCCGAGCTCTATAACGTAGCTGATCCTCTTCCGGGCTATCACATAGAAAATTTCGAAGCCTTCTACACCAACCCGCCTTTCGGAGCTAGCAACGGAGGCCGAAGCGTAGATGCTTTCCTGAGAAGAGGGGACGAAGCTTTGGGTCCTACCGGACGGGGTTGCCTGCATTGTTGTCGCTGACGATCCCACTCTACCGTGGACAAGGCTTGTAATGAAACAACTACAACATCAACTGCTCGAAAGTGGATATACTATCTCAGAGATATTGCCTCAATTCCACCACTACCATTTGGATGATGACCCTGAGCTCACCTCTTGCAGTTTAATTGCGGTTAGACAAGACGCGGACAAAGTGATATCTATAAGTCAACCGTTACCACCAGAGGATTTAGATAACTTTTACGGTGCCTATTCTCCCTTGAAAGTAAGGTATGTTATTGACCTTAGGAAGGGAGGAGCCTTACCCTCTTTCGATTATAAATTACAGCCATTTTAGCGGAGGGAAAATGAGCAATCAGTTGCCTGAAGCATTTGTTTTTATGCGGGTCGGTAATCACGCCGGTGAAACATTTGAATCAATATTGGAAAGAAAGCAACAGGAACTTGAGGAAGCTGGAAGAATATTTTGGGGCTATGGTGGAACAACTCTCCACCCGATCAAGCACGTACAACCATTTGCAAAAATGTGGTTGCCTAAAGAGGGCTCCATTCGCATCGTAATGCAGGCTATCGATTCAAAGGCAGATCCTGATGTTCTCCCTGCCAACGAATACTCAGTTGATGGCGTGAACTGGGAGCCAATCCCTACCGGCATTGAGGTTACCGGGTCTAGGTATGCGATCGTGCTTGACGAGATCACCCCTGGTCAATTGGACTTCAATCTCGGAGATTTCGAGGTTGGCATTGGGCCTAGCCGCGGCAGAAATGCAGCCCAGTACCTTAAAGGGAGGGTCGATAAGGGCTGCTTCGTCTCTAGCGATTCCACAGAAGCGGGATCCAATGTTCAACCAAAGATAGTGCCCATCGGCTTTCAAGCTCGACTGATAGAACCTTACGCTGTAATGCTCGATCGGCACCACTGACACCCACCCCCTTGCCAAACCCCGTTTCACCCCGTAACATAACCCTACGGTTATTTCGAACATTTGCTCGCTTACGGCAGCTCTCAGGCTCCACCAACCCCCGCACCCCAAACGCCGATGGGACAAAATGGGACCTTTGGTACCGAAATCGAAAATTTCCCCGCTGCGCGGTAATTCCCAAAGCTGCAGGGCAGGCAAAATGGGAAAATATGGGAAAATATGGGAAATCTTGGGAGTCGACGGGAAAAATTCCGTCCTGTTTCTCCCACGCCAGCACCTCGCCCTGACCAGTCCGCCCCAACCCGGCCCGGACCCGGCGGCATAGCCCAAATGGGACGACACAATGTTCCAGAACGTTACACAAATGAGTCCCGTGCCCCTGGGCGTCCAGCCCCCACGCCAGCTGTTCCCCCAAAACGCGACGCCCCCTTCCTTGACGCCCAATCCGCCAATCCCCTAGACTGAACCCAGTGCATTCTGGCAACAATTGCACTCCCGAACATCTCCACCGGCCGGTTGGTCGTAACCAACGGGGCCGGAAACATCCAGGCCGGAAGTATCAAGTAGATGGTTGAACCAACAATTCGCAGCGGCGACGTCGCCCTTTTCATCGACTGGGAAAACTTCAAGATCAGCCTCGCCGCCGGCAACCGCTCCCCAAACCTCTCGTCCCTGAAAGAGGAAGTCTCCAACCATGGCCGCGTGGTCGTCGCCAAGGCTTACGCCGACTGGGTGACCCGGGCCCCCGAGCTCCGCGGCGCCAGCCAGTTTTTCAACGACCCTCCCTCCCTCTACGCCGCAGGGATCGAGCCCGTCTTCGTCCCCACCCGCATCCCGTCCACCCAAGCCTCCACCGCCAACGGGATGCGCACCTACCGGGTCAAGAACAGCGTCGACGTCAAGATGACCGCCGACTGCATCGAGTGCGCCCACTCCTACCCCAACATCGGCACCTTCGTGCTGGTGTCCGGCGACTCCGACTTCCTGCACGTGGTCAACGCCCTGCGCACCATGGGCAAGCGCGTAGTCGTCGTCGGCGTGTCCTGGAGCACCTCCCGCCGCTTGGCCGACCAGGTTGACTCGCTGTTGCTCTACGACAAAGACATAGACCCGCTGGCTCCTCAGCCGGCAGTCTTGCCCCAGCATGTCGCGCCTCAACAGGCTACCGCCAGCGCCGACGCCCCCGAACTGCCCGCCGTTATTACCGCCATCGAGGACATCATCCGCGAGGAACGCGCCGTCGGCGGGAACCCTCTGCTTACCTCCATCAAGCAGCGGCTGATGCGCCGCTACCCCAGTTTCGACGAGAAGAAGCTCGGATTCTCCGGTTTCAAGAAGCTCATGGCCCGCGCCGCAGAGGACGGCAACATCAAATTAATTCACGCCGGACTCGTAGACTGGGCCATTATGGCCGACGAGGAAACTCCCGAGGGTACCACCGAGGAGAGCCCCTCCGGTGTGGCCGCCAAGCCCACCCGCCGCCGAGGCGGGCGCCGACGCCACGGTGGCCAGCGCGACGATGGCGATGGCGATGGCGATACGGAGGATACCGACACCGATGTAGATGCCGACGGCGACGAGGAGGAGGACGACAGCCCCGCTGCTGAGGAGGTCGGCCCGGCTCCCATGGTCGGGGACCTGGAAGAGACCGCCGCCACCGACTTTGACCTGCCCAGCCCGGTCGAACCCGAGGCCACGACAGCGGAGGATGCAGAGGAGCAGGTACCCTGGTTCGATCCGGACGAGGAGCCGGTCGCCGTAACCGCGACGGACGATGGCGCCGCCGGTGAGCCGGAGGTCGCCGCTACTCCTGACCCTGACGCCACCGGGGATCAGGACGACGTGCCCGAGGGCGTTCAGCCCGAGGAGGTTTTCGGGGAGGATGCCGAACTGGTCGCCGCTGTCCAGGAGGTCGTTGCGTCCATTTCCCTGCCGTCCGATCCCGAAGACAGCCAGAACCCGGAGCGTATCTCTGACCTGGTCGTCATGGCCGACCACTTGGAGCACCGCCAGGGCGCAAGGCACGTGGCTTTCACCTACCTAGTCGACGAGGTCTGCAGTGCCCTGGAACAGGGACTGGAGGCGGGCAATCCGCAGATCGCCCACCGCTGGACCGGTGTCGGCACTAGAGACTACGTCAGCAAGGCGCTGCGCGGGCTCTCCGATAGCGGCATCTTCAAGCGCTCCATCATCGCTTGGCGCCAGGACGGCCAGCGCCGCCAGCGCCGGATCATCAATCTGGTCCGCGACAACGATCTTGTGGGGCGCATGCTCACCGTTCGCTTGGGCCCAGACTCCAACACGACCCCACCCGCCGACCCCGCGGAGCCGGTAGCCGTGGAAGCCCCCGAGCCGGAGCCTGCCGTACCCGAGGAAGTGCAGGCAACGGTCGAGCAGGCCTCCGTCGCCAACGGCGACGCCCCCGCCGAGACCACCGAAACTGTCGAAGCCGAGGCGACCACACCTCCCGTCGAGGACGAATCGCCCGCGCCCACCGTCGAAGCCGAGGCGACCGAACCTCCCGTCGAAGACCAATCGCCCACGCCCCCCGTCGAGGACGACGATGTTTACGACGAGCCGCAACCCCGCAGCACCCGTCGCCGTCGCCCTTTCACCAGCCGCCTCCTTCGTAGCTGAGTCGAGGCAAAAGAATCGGGGCGCACAATTGTGCGCCCCTGCCCGCGCTGCCCTGTATGCCTGTCGGCCCGTCAGAAGTCTAGGATCAGCGTCGACCAGCCGAAGTCCCTCGCCCCCAGTCCTTCTGCGGTGTAGGGATGGTAGTACTCCCGGAAACCCGACTTGGCGATGCACTCCCGGCTCTTTTCCACCAGCGGCTCGCTCAGCTCAGTGTAGCCGTGCCCCCGCAGCGAGTGCGACAGGAAATAGTTGGTGTTCATCCAGGACGGCCCCCGCCAGATGAACCCGCCCGGGTTGCCCGGCATGAACTTGGGGTCCGACGCCGGCACCGAGGGCAGCGGGTACGGAGTCCAGAAGTGCTCCGGTGGCCTCACCCACCTCTCGACCAGGGTCTCCACTTGGTGCCGGGGCAGGTCCGCCAATATAAGCGGCATCAGCGAGCTGATGGTTACCGTCTTCAGCGGTTTCTCGTCCACCCCGGACAGATCGAAAAACGCCCCGGCCTCCTCGTCCCAGCATTTCTCCACTAGCGCGTTCAGCGTCCTGTCCGCCTCCCGGTTGAACTCGGCGGCCTCTGGCGAGTCCTCCCCTCCAACCTCGGTATGGAGCCGGGCCAGCGCCCGCAGGGAGAAGCAGTAGATGGAGTTGACCAGCACGTCCTCCACGTGGAATATGTCCGCCGCCAGCACCGCGTGGTCATCGTGCCGCAGCGGCTCGTAGGCCTCGTACACTTTCCTCAGCGCCGTGATGAAGCCCCGGTTGCTCAACTCCTCCAGACCCAGGATCTCGTCATACTTGGGAGAGCAGTCCGTCCCCGCCTCCTCCGGCTGGATCACCGCAATCAGCCCGTCATTGTCGGGATCGCGGGCCTCCCGCAGGTAACGGTAATAGCGGGTAAGGATGGGCAGAGCCTCCCGCAGGAACTCCTCGTCTCCCGTCACCCGGTACACCCGCGCCGCGGCGTAAGCGATGATCGGCGGCTGTATCGTCGCGCTGTAGTACGGCTCCGTCATCCCCACGATGTTGCGGCCCAGGAAGTCCGGCTGCTTATCCATCTCCCAGAATATGATGTGAGGGAATAAAGCCGCTGGGCTGCGCTCCGCTCATCAGCGAGCGCATCTCCTTTTTGGCCTGCTCCGGGTCAAGGTGCAGCAGCGCCAGCGCGTGGAAGCAAGAATCCCAGAACCACTGGAAGGGATAGCCCGTCAGGGAGGGGCAGACGAAGCTGAACTCCTTGCCGTTCCAGTCTGCCACCCCCTCACGCAGGTTGGACAGCAGGATCCGGCGCGCCCCCTCCTCCAGCTGCTCCCTCGATATGGCGCTTGTCATTTCCAAGCCTCCTGGAGTGTCAATTGCGGTGGTAATCGGACAGATGCCACCAACTTTCAGTATTACGACTCAAAAGGATTGATGACCCTAATACCGTCGTAATCTTGGCCTGCACCCATGTCCTCGGAAAAAACAGCCTCGCATCCGCTCTGCTTGGCCGCCGCGAGTATAAGGCAGTCCCAGTAATTGAGTCTGTATCTCTGCCGGTATGCGAGCGCCCTACCGACGGTTTCAATGGTGAGGGGTTCCACGTGAAGCCGGTTGAGATCCTCAACTACCTCCGCAGCCTCCTCATGGCTCAATGCATCAGTTCTCGATGGCCAAGTTGCCTGGTAATAAAACTCCCCTATTACTTGAACAGAAAGGGCGAGGCTCCCGTATGATTCCGAGAGAAGGTCCAGAGATACCTGCCTCTTGGCAGCCTCAATGGGCCGGGCACTGACAGCATACAGCGCGACATTGGTATCAACGAAGCGCATTGCGGTCATAGAGTTCCTCTCGGCTCAAATTCTGTGCCGGATCGATTCCCCCTCCCCTGGCATGTATGTCTGCAACGATTTCTCTTAGCGTTCTCTTGGAGGGGTTCAAATTGGTCTTGGTCAGGCCTTTGAGATACTCCCTGACCATCGCGGAGACAGACGTGCCTCTTTCAGCCGCCCTGATTCGGGCAAGACGATACGTCTCGTCGTCGACCGACACAGTGATGTTCTTCATGGCCTCACAGATTCACAGTATTCATTCGGATTCTATATTCGCAGGCCACCATTGGCAATTTACCATTAACCGGTCCTTCAACGTCGGTGCTCAAGTCCTAACACCCCCCACCCTGGTACAGTGCGAGGTACTTCTCAGCTACCGCCGGCCATGTGAACTCCGCCAGCGCATACTCACGGGCGTCGTCACCAATCGCCCGCCGGGCTCCATCGTCGTTGACCAGATTGATCAGGGCGGCCACTGCGGCCTGGCGATCGAACCGCGGCGTCACCACTGCACCCCTGTGCAGCAACTCCCGGTTGGAGCCAACATCGTGGGTCAGCACCGGCGCCCCGTAGGCCATCGCCTCGAAATACACCAGCCCGAACGCCTCGTAGTGGGAGAACAGCACAAACAGGTCCGCCCGGGCGTACCACCGCGCCAGTTCCTCGTCCGACACCTCGCCGGTGACAACCACCTCGCCGCCCAGCTCGTGCGTCTCCACGAATCCGGCGATGGCGTCGGCGTCACCCTCGTCCCGTCCCACCAGCACCAGCCGCACCGGCTTGTTGAACCGGCCCCTGGCCTCAAGATACGCCTCCAGGAACCACATCTGCGCCTTGTGCCGCCCCAGCCGTCCCACGCACAGGATGGTAACGGTATCTCCCGTAACCTGGGACGCACCGTCTCCCATCCCTGTCCAATCGCCCTCCCCACGCACCGACTCGATAACCACCGGGTCCGGTGGCGGCGCACCCCAGCCGATGATGGTCTGCTTGCGGTCCGGCGCCAGGTAGGCGCGACGCAACCCCCTGGCCTCCTGCTGCGTGAGCGGCACGATATCGTCCACCACCCGGCACAGCGCCGCGTTCAACGGCGCCAGCCACCATCGGGTGAGCGGCAGCGTGTGGAACGACGGCGTGAACACGAACCGCGCTCGCCTGCCCCATCGCATCCTGGCCCAGTAGTGCCCCCAGAACCAGCCGTCACCCACGAAGTGGATCACATTGGGGCGAAACTCGTCGAGATACTGCCGCACACGACGCGGCGAAAACCAGACCAGCGGCACCGAGTACAGCGGTACCGACCAGCGCGGAAATCCAGGCAGGCGGAACACCTCCACGCCGTCGGGCAGCGTCTCACGGTCGGCCCAGTCCGGTTGAGCAACGCGGGGAAAAGAATACTTGGTGGTGAGCACACCCACCGCCTCCACCAAGGGAGACTGCTGGATCTGGTGGGAAAGCTCCTCAATCGCACGTTCGATGCCGCCCAGGTAGGGGCGGTAGTAGGGGGTCAGGTACAGCACGCGCAGCGGCGCGCTAGCCACTGGCATCCTCCAGTGCGTTCATCCAGATCGCCGCCAGTCTTGCTATCCCGGCGTTGACTCCGTCGCCTGTGTCCGTACCGTCCTCATCTATGCTGCCTATGAGCAGGACGTCCCCACCGGTGTACCCCAGCAGCGACACGGGAGCTCCATTGGCATGGGCCAAGTCCTCCAGCAGATGCATCCGCTCCCGCTCCACTGCCACGATGATCCGCGACTGCTTTTCCCCGAACAGCGCGGCGTCCCAGCGAGAGAGCGATTGCAGCCGTCCCTGCATACGAAAACCCACGCCGCCCAGGATGCAGCACTCTGCCAGCGCCACCGCCAGCCCGCCGTCAGAGCAGTCGTGGGCCGAGAGTACCAACCCCTGCTTTACCCCTTCCCGGCACGTCTCCTGCACTCGCCGCTCCAGCTCGAGGTCAATGTCCGGCTGTCCGGCTGTCAGAGCGTGCATGACGCTCAGGTACTCGCTGCCCGCCAGGTCCTGCGGCCCGGCGCTCCCAAGCCCCGGGCCCAGCAGCATCACCGGCAGTCCCTCAGACGGAAAGCCCGCTCCCACGGCCTTGCTGGCGTCCTCCAGCAGCCCCAGCGCTCCGACTACTGGCGTGGGATGGACCGCCTGCCCCTGCGTTTCATTGAACAGGCTTACGTTTCCGCTGACCACTGGCGCGTCCAGCGTCTCGCTGGCCAAGGCCATTCCGCGGATGCACTCCTCCAGTTGGTAATAGATGTCCGGGCGCAGCGGGTTTCCAAAGTTCAGGCAATCGGTCAATGCCAGCGGTCTGGCGCCAGTGCAACTCAGGTTGCGGCAAGCCTCGGCTACCGCTATCTGGCCCCCCACGTACGGGTCGAGAAAGCATTTCCGCCCATTGCCGTCCACGGCCACCGCAATTGCCTTGTTCGTCCCCTTGACCCGCAGCACCGCAGCGTCGCTGGCCCCCGGTCCGATCATCGTGTTGGTCTGGACTTGGTGATCATACTGCCGGTACACCGATCGCTTGCTGGCGATGTTTGGCGAAGCCAGCAAACGCAACAGCGTCTCCTCGGGGCCGCAGTCCGGCAGGCGCAGATCGCTCAGTGCCATCTCCCGCCGCGCCACGTCATCCGCTGACGCCTTGCCCCCAAGGCGGTACGCTGGAGCCTCCGACAGCGGCTGAATGGGCAGGTGTGCCACCGGCTCGGCTGCATCAAATATCCGCGCCTCGGGTTCGGCAATTACGCTGCCTATCTCGCGGCAGTCCACATCCCACCGCTCGAAAACCGCCTTGACCTCTGCCACGCGTTCTGGCAGCGCGACCAGCAGCATCCTCTCCTGCGACTCCGACAGCATCACCTCGTAGGCGTTCATGCCCGTCTCTCGCCGGTGCACCTGCGACAGGTCCAAGCGAATCCCGCGGCCGGCCCGCGCCGCCGACTCAATTGACGCACTGGTGAGTCCCGCGGCACCCAGGTCCTGTATCGCCAGCACCGCCCCTGTGTCCAGTGCCTCCAGGCACGCCTCGATCAGCACTTTCTCCAGGAACGGATTGCCCACCTGCACCGTGGGCCTGAGCTCCGCCTCTTCCTCGAACGTCCGCGAGGCGAGGCCGGACGCCCCGTGTATGCCGTCGCGCCCGGTGTCCGCCCCTGCCAGCAGCAGCACGCTCCCCGGAACCCTTGCTGCCGCCGACGCCAGCCGGTCCTTGCGGATCAGGCCGACGCACATGGCGTTGACCAGCGGGTTATGCGAGTATGAAGGGTCAAAGTAGATCTCCCCACCCACGTCCGGCACTCCAATGCAGTTGCCGTACCACGAGATGCCACGCACCACTCCACCGAACAGGTGCTGGTTAACCGCGCCCTGTTGGGTGTCATGCAGCGGCCCGAATCGCAGC
The DNA here is from genome assembly GCA_965219395.1 of Dehalococcoidia bacterium. Lineage (GTDB taxonomy): Bacteria > Chloroflexota > Dehalococcoidia > Lucifugimonadales > UBA3495 > VXOI01. The sequence goes on along the minus strand of CBDCNN010000002.1, from coordinate 333,625 downwards.
GAGTTGAGCAGCGCTATGGGACGAGCGCCCATGGCCAGTATGTCCCGCACGATACCGCCAACCCCCGTCGCCGCTCCCTGGAACGGCTCCACCGCCGAGGGGTGGTTGTGCGACTCCACCTTGAACACCACGGCCAGCCCGTCGCCGATGTCCACGGCCCCGGCGTTCTCTGCGCCAGTCTCCGAGAGCACCACGGGCGAGGTGTGGCTGAACATTCTCAGCAGCGGCCGCGAGTGCTTGTAGCCGCAGTGCTCGCTCCACAGCGCGCCGAACATACCAAGCTCCACTGCGTTCGGCTCGCGGTTCAGCCGCTCTACGATCAGATCGTACTCGGCGCGGGTCAGGGCAATCTCGTCCAGAACTTCCTGATTGACGGGCATGGTTCACCACGGAGACGAGTTGGAGGTCTTAAGGAAATACTACCACCGCAACCCCGCGTGGGGAATTGGAATCCGTCTCAATCCTTGCCCCATTAACGCACCCTCGATTCCCGCCGCTCAATCACCCATTCCCGCGAAATGCCGAACACATAGGTAGCACCATCAACTTAGTAACTATCTCAAAACATTACACGACCTCAAAACATTACACGACCCGGTAAACGTCATTCATGGGAAAGCTTGGCCTCGACCCGATGGGGGCGGGAATCCAGAGAACCAGGCCGTTCGGCGTCCCTCGGTAATCGAACTGAGCCGTTTTGAGATAGTTTCTTGGAACTACACATCTCGCTCGCCCGTTTCGAGTTTGGTTTCGTGCAAAGGACGATTCTCCCATTTCGTGGGGCGATATCTAGTACTCAGTCAAACCTGTTTTAGGGGGTGATTCAGGGTTACCCATTCAGATGCTATGCTGGCGCCAGATTGTGTTGTTGTGAGGTGGCGGTATGGTGCGAGAGAGGTTTGCGGTCAGGCTCACCCCCGAGGAGCGCGACCGGTTGGAGCACTTGGTGCGGGCTGGCAGGAGCCCGGCACGGGTTGCGACACGGGCCCGCATACTGCTCAAGACCAACGAGGGCTGGTCCGCTCCCAAGGTGGCCCAGGCGTTGGACGTGGCCGAGTCCAGCGTATACCGCATCAAGCGGCGTTTCGCCGAGGACGGGCTGGACGGCGTGCTCCAGGACCGGCCCCAAGCCAACCGGTACCGCAAGCTGGATGACCGGGCCGGGGCCCATCTCATCGCTCTGGCCTGCACCCCGGGTCCCGAGGGGTATGACCACTGGACGCTGCGGGCCCTTGCGGGCAGGGCGGTGGAGTTGGGACTGGTGGAGTCGCTGTCCCACGAGAGCGTGCGTCGGCATCTAAAAAAAACACCCTCAAGCCGTGGCAGAGGAAGCAGTGGTGCATTCCCGAGGTGAGCGCCGACTTCGTGGCCCACATGGAGGACGTGCTGGACCTGTACGCCGAACCCTATGACCCCGCAAGGCCAGTGGTCTGCTTCGACGAGACCTCCACGCAGTTGCTGGCCGATGCTCGCCCGCCCATCCCGGCGAAGCCGGGGCGTCCGAGGCGGGAGGACTACGAGTACGTAAGGGGAGGCACTCGCAACCTGTTCCTGACCTGCGAGCCGCTGGCCGGCTGGCGTCATGTGGCGGTAACGGAGCGGCGCACCAAGGTGGACTTCGCCCATCAGATGCGCTGGCTGGTCGTGGAGGCCTACCCGGAGGCCGAGGTGATCCGGGTGGTATTGGACAATCTGAACACCCACCGCAAGGCGTCGTTGTACGAGGCATTCCCGGCGGCAGAGGCCCGGCGCATAGCCCGGAGGCTGGAGTTTCACCACACGCCCAAGCATGGGAGTTGGCTGAATATGGCGGAGATTGAATTCAGCGTCATATCCCGCCGCTGTCTCGGGCAGCGGCACCCGCACGAGGACAGCCTCTGCCGGGATATACATGCCCTGGAGCAAGAACGCAATGAGGCCCAGGCAATCATCAACTGGCAGTTCACCAGCCAAGATGCCAGGACCAAACTCCATCGACTATATCCCTCTATTCCCAGCGTGACTGAGTACTAGGGGGACGGCGGGCCACTTAGTACTACAGTCGCAGATGCAGGGTGAGGCGTCGTTTGTAATGGCAGATGCGCGCTCTGGCCTGATGGCGCCTCCTCCAGCGGGACCACTCCAGTACCGATTTCGCCGTGGGCGTGGACTCCCAGATCAGGTGGTATAGCAAACGGCGCACCTCGGGAACTGTCAGCGGTATCAGGGTTTCATCCCACTCCGATTCTCCCCCTTTTTGCCGCTGCAAAGCGCATTCGCCCCATGCCGGACCACCGCCAGATAGGCGTGGGCCAGCATTGCCAAGGTGATGTGCCGGTACCAGCCATCCCATCTGCGCACCTCGTACTGGTCCAGACCCACCTGTCCCTTGGCCTCCTCAAAGCACTCCTCTATGGCCCAGCGGGTTCCCGCGACCCTGACCAGTTCCTCCAAGGCCGTCTCCGCCGGGCCGAAGCAGACGTAGTAGGCCAACTCCCCCGGGTTGGCGATGCTGCGCCTGACCAGCAGCCAGTGCCCCTTGCCCGGCTCCCGCAGGGGCCGTATATCCACGGCAGTCCAGTCGTATACCCTGGGCCCTTTGGCTCCGTCGCCGGCACTGCGCCGGACCCATCCCGATTCCTCAACCTGCGACGTCAGCCGGTCCGCTCTCACCTGGAGGGGGCCCTTTTCCGCCCAAGCCCACAGCCTCTCATTGGTCTTGATTGCCAGCACGTGGGCCACCCCCTGACGCTCCAGCCACAACCGCAACTTGCGGTCGCTGCCGTAGACCTCGTCCCCGGTGAACCAGCCAAAGGGCACGTCTGACTCAACCGCCCGCTCCAGCATGGCCTGCGCCAGTTGCCCCTTGGTCCGGAATACCGCGTCCTCCGGCACTCCAGCCTCCCGCCGTCTCTCCCCATCCTCCGCCCACACCCGGGGCAGGTAAAGTTCCCGGTCCAGCAGCGTCCTGCCCTTGGCCGAGGCATAGGCCAGGAACACCCCAACCTGGCAGTTTTCGATCCGGCCCGCCGTACCGCTGTACTGACGCTGCACCCCAACGGACTTATTCCCCTTCTTGAGGAATCCTGTCTCGTCCACCACCACTACGGCGTCGCCATCGCCCAGATGCTCCACCACGTAGTCCCCCAGATCGTCGCGGACGAGGTCGGCGTCCCACCGGTAATTGTACAAAAGGCGCTGTACCCCGTCGGGAGTGGCATCGCCCGCCCGCTCCGCCAACTGCCAGCCGTTCTTGCGTTCCACCGGGCTGAGCAGTCCCTTCAGATACTCCAGAGCCCGCCGGCGGGGTTCCGAACGGTGAAACCTCCCCGCAATACACCCATGAATCCTCTCAATACCCTCGGCCCACCGGGCCACCTCCAAGACCTCGCCACTATCCGTTGCCATCCCCTCACCTCACCCACTCCCAAAAGTAGCTCCATTCTACCAACTGCTATCTGCGACTGTAGTATTAGTGCCTATCCTAATAACCCGGCGGCTCTGAGGGTGATGAGGGCGCAGGCGAAATGAAGAAAGGCGATGTAGTTCTCGGGGGACTTGTCCCAACGAACCAGGATGCGCCGGAAACGGTTCAACCAACTATGAGTGCGTTCCACCACCCAGCGCCTGGCTTTGAATCCAGCCTCCCGTTTGATGGCTTGAGCCTCCTCGCCTCGGCTGCGGATGTGGGCGGTGAAGCCGAACTCGTCCAAGGTGCGGCGCACCTCGGCGAAATCGTAGCCTTTGTCCAGGCACATCCCCTGGGGCTGCTCTGGGCTGGGCGCAGGACGGTCTGCCAGCACGTTGTCCACCGTGGCCCGCACCAGCTTCATGTCGTGGCGGTTGGCCCCGTCCACTGCCAGACCTACAGGAACGCCCTGGGCTTCGGTCAACAGGCTACGCTTGACGCCCCTCTTGCCCCGGTCGGTGGGGTTGGCGCCGGTTTTTCCCCCCGCCCAGGGGCGACTTGGTCATGGCCCCGTCCATACTCACCCAACTCCAGTCCAGCCCCTTCAGTTCGTCGTAGCGTTCCAGTCCCACCCGCCACAACTCCAGGAACACCCCAGCGGCAACCCACTCCTGAAAGCGCAGGTGGGCGGTGGAGCCGGAACAGATGCCCGTGGCGTCCAACGCTTTCCACTGGCAACCGGTGCGCAGCACGTAGAAGATGCCATTGGCGCAGGTGCGGTCGGGAACCCGGGGACGGCCGCCGCCGAACCGGTGGGTGTTCACATGCTCTGGGATCAGGGGCTCCAGCACGTCCCAGAGCTCATCGGAGATCTGGAAACTGCCGGTGGTGGCATTGGTCCTGGTCGCTGGGCCAGCACGCTTGGGACGCGGGGGCTTGGGCTCTTTCGCTTTGGTCATTGCCCAAGTCTAGACGCAACCCTAGCTTGGCTTCCCGGAACGGGGCTACGAGTTTCTACCAGTTATTAGGATAGGCACTTAGGGGCGTTACCTGCCCCGCATCGACGTGAAAGTATGATGCCCCAGCCCCAAAGAATCCTGACACCTGGTCCGGGTCAGTGGTTGTAATCAGCACTTGTGGGTATTGGCAGGCCTTCTCCAGCACTCGCTGCCGCCTGGTGGCGTCAATCTCCGACAGTGCGTCGTCCAGCAGAAGCAGCGGCCCCGTCCCCCGTGCAGAAGTAAGCGTCTCCGCCTCCGCCAGGCGCAGCGCCAGCGCCAGCGTACGCGCCTGCCCCCGCGATGAGAATGTCCCCATATCCACGCCGTCGACGACAATGTCAAAGTCATCCCGGTGCGGACCAACCGCTGTGGCCGCGGTTGCCTGCTCTCGACCCGCCGCTGCCTCCAGCGCCTCCCGGTAGTTGGTTGCCATTCCATCGGCGCCATCCGCCAAGGGAACGCTTGGCCGGTAACGAACCTCCAACTCCTCGCTCGGCCCGCTGAGGTCTCGATGGTGCTCCACGCATGAACGCCTCAGGGCCTCCATCACCTCGTGCCGACGCCACGTCAGCAGTGACCCCTCCGTCATCAGCTCCCCGTCCCAGTACTCCATCTCGTCCGCTGCCGCCCTGCCCTCCCGCCGCAGTCGGAGCAGCCTGTTCCGCTGCCTCAGTACCTGCTGGTAGCGCTGCAACGATTTGAGGTACGCCGGGTCGGCTTGGGAGATCAGGATGTCCAGGAATCGCCTGCGTCCGGAGGGTGGCCCCTGCACCAGCTCAATATCCAGCGCGCTGAAGAGCACCGCATGCACCAGCCCCACCAGCTCACCTGCAGTTCGGCGCAACCGGTCGACCCGGATGTCCTTATTCACCCGGTATCCGGGACCGCTTTGCGCTCCGGACCGGAAAACCCGGTAGCCTACGATGACCCGTTGTCGGCCGGGCGGATCATCCTCATCCTCCACCAACCCCTCGACGATCGCCAACTCCCCATGGTGGGCGGCGCCGAAATTGACCAACTCGCGTTCGTTCTCCGCCCGGAATGACCGCGCGATGGCCAGGATGTAGGCCGCCTCCATCAGCGCCGTCTTGCCCTGCGCGTTCTCGCCGAAGTACACCGAGACACCCCCCGGTATTTCCAGGTCCACCTCGACCAGGTTCCGAAAGTTGCTCAGCCGCAACCGCGAGAGCCGCACCTACTTGTTCCGGTTGTCAACTACTTCCGCGAATTGTTCCCGGAGTTCCCTTTCTTTCAGCTGCCACTTGGTGAGAATGATGCCAGGGCCGAGAATGGCTAGTGCCGCTGTGTCTTTCTCCTGAAGTGCTTGTTCCTCTCGCTTCAATAGAGCCGAAAGAAGCTCCTCTGCCTCCTCGTCCGTGAGCTCATCCTTATGGAGCTTATTGGCCAGTTCATTCCAGCGTTCTTGTTTCATAGGGTTCTCCGGCGGGTTCATTGTCTGCAAATATGGAGCCCTCTCACGGTACCATCCCCACAGGATTTCCGTTCTGGCGTCCGTCGTCGAAAGCCACCGCTCGTCATAAGGCCCAAGCTTGGTCTCCAGCGAGGTTAGTCGTCCTTGGATGGAGTAAAGGAGACGGAAAATCCATATCGTCAGCGTCAACAGCGCCCCGACGAAAACCACCAGGATCGCTGACGCAACGGTTATCGCCCCTTGCGGTATGTCCAGGAGAACCAACGCGAAATCCACGGGCACCACGCTTACTCTCCCTGGAGGCGCCGTATCTCCGCCTCCAGCTCCGCGGCCTGCCCGGCGTCGCCCGCCGAAAGCCGGAAGCACCGGTCCAGGTACAGCTTTGCCAGTTGCGAGCTGCGCTCCGATGTGTCCTGCGCCACCGCCAGCAGGTTCGCCACCTGGAACTCCTCCGGCAGATGCCTAGCCAGCGCCGCTATCTCCTCGCCCACCTCGGTCGCGGCCGACTGGTCAGCCCCCTCAACGGCGAATCGCAGGCGGCCCAGCAGCCGCGACAACTCGCTCAGCTTGTCGCTCTCGCTCATGAAACTGAACAGCACGTCGTTGACGTTGAACGACGAATCCAGTTCCTCTGCTGGCTCCTCCGCGGAGGGCAGCACCTCGGGTTCCCCGGTAGTCGCCTCGCCTCCGACCACCGTCGCGCTCTTGCCTGCCGCTGCGTACAACTCCCCGTAGCCCGATACGGCCTCCGTGACTGACTCCATCATCCGCGGCAGGTCGTACGAGAACATGCTGCCCGCATACACCAGGTCGTCCCCCCGCTGGCGGCTGAGACGTTCCAGCTCGTCGAATCCGTCAACCGGCTCCGGCACGGGCGGCATGGCGAAGGACGACAGGTCGTTCAGCGGCAACGCCCCCAGGTGCGAGGCAAGAAACGGCGGCAGGAACTTGGTCAGGTCCGACTTGATCGGCAGGGTAACAACGTAGCTGGCGTACACTTTGTCCGGCTCCGTGTCCACCTTGAAGTACACCAGCGCATGCCCCACCGGATTGTCGCGGTCCCCTCGTTCGAAATAAAGGTCCATGGCTCACCGTCCCCTGCCCGTTTACGTTCGCCCACCGTGCTTCCGCGCTGCCTTTTCGACCATCAGCCAACAATCGATTATATCACCGCCACCGCATTCCCAAACTGGAAAACATTCCCCCTTCGTTGACGGTATGAGTCAAAAAAAGTATCGTATAGCCAGTCCGAATACGTAACGTCTCTCTGTTCGCCAAGGAGCGGGATATGGCTGATCCCGAAGTCAGGATTTTCGACTACGACAAGATTGAAATCGGCGAGGAACTGGGGTCCTACGAATACACCCTGACCCAGGAAATGCTGGACAATTTCCGGCAGTCCATTAACGACCCCGATGCCGTCTTTCCCACCCTTGCTGTCAAGCACGACGCCACCGCCTTCGCCATGGTCTACGAGGACAACACCGGCGGCGTCAACGCCGGCAACGAGGTCGAGTTCTACAACCCGCCCGTCCTGGGTAAGAAGATCCGCGTCACCGGCCGCATCGCCGACAAGTACCTCCGCCGCGACAAGCCCTATATGGTCATCGAGGCCACCGCCATCGACGAAGACGGTCGCCTCCTCGAAAAGCTCCGCACCTATCAGATGAAGAAACCCGACGAGGTGGGCAAGAAATGGCATCCGCAAGGTTAGAGGACATGCAGACCGGCCAGCAGATTCCGTCGGTCACCAAGAGCGTGACCCAGGACACCATCAACCAGTTCGAAAACTGCGGCATCCTGGACCGTCAGAACATCCACAACGACCCGGAGCTGGCCCAGCAGCGCCTCGGCACCACCTACCCCATCGCCTCAGGCCGGATGTCCGTCGCCTTCGCCTCCGAGAGCCTGCGCCGATTCTTCGGCCCCGAGGTGTTCAACCACACCGGAACCGTCAACCTGAAGTTCCTGCGCCCCGTCAAGGGCGGCGACACCATCACCGTAACCGGCGAGGTTGCCAGCCAGGAGGACACCGGCGACGGCTCCCGCATCATCGTAAACCTCTTCTGCGAGAACCAGAGCGGCGACCGCACCGCCGTCGGCATCGGCACCGCAGTGTTAAAGTAATAGAGACGTACCTCCGCCACGGACATTCTGGACTTGGCGAATGCCACGGCACCCCGACATCCCATATAATCGAGCACCGATAATGACAACCCAGACTAATGGTCCTGCAACTAAAGGGGATTTAGTAGAGTTGCGGGATGAGTTGCGGGATGAGTTGCGCACTCACTACGCAACCAAGGCCGACATAGCGAATTTGGAAGCCCGCTTGGTCAAATGGATGGTGGGCTTGATGATCGGGTCTGTTGCGGCCGCAACGGCCCTCGCAGTGCTGGTAGAACGCCTCACGAACTAACCTCCGGCACAATCAAAAAACGCTAGCTATTGCTTATCCGTATAGTCCTTTGGGAAAATTTCCAAGCGAGAGAAGAGAAATATGCCAGGTTCTGAACACGGCAAGGTCGAAGCTGAAATCATCTACTGCGTTTCTTGAGGCTACTTTCCAGTCGCCACGTGGCTGGCGATGGAGTTTTTCAAGTCCGACGCTCCGGGAGATATCGCCATCAAGATGACTCCCTCCGATCGCGGCCGCCTCGAGGTCTATCTCGACGGCGACGTGATATTCGACCGCAAGAGCGACGGCGGTTTCCCTGACCTCGGCAAGGTAATGGAGCTCAAGATGGCCATTGCCGAGAAGCTTTTCGACCTCGAAGATGCTTAGCCCGCGCCGCTCGCAGGCAGCAATCAGGCGGCTGCCCGTGGGAGGCCAACATGGCTGACCCCCAGCACGTCGCCCTCGTCCGGCAGGGCACCGGGGCCGTCGCCCAGTGGCGCGCTGAAAACCCCGGCACCAACCTCAACCTCAGCGGCGCGGAACTCGGCGGCATTAACCTCCAGGGTGCCCGCCTCGACAACGCCAACCTCTCGGGCGCAGACCTGACCGAGGCCCGCCTCACCCAGGCCGGGTTCCCTGGTGTCAACCTGTCCGGCGCCAACCTCGAAAAGGCCGATCTGGGCCGCGCCTCGCTCTCCGGCGCCAACCTGACCGGTGCCAACCTGACCAACGTGAACCTGTTCTGGGCCGATCTCAAGGGTGCAAACATGCAGGACGCCGTCGTCCGTCATTGCCGCATGAACCGCGTCTCCCTTATTGGCGCCAACCTGAACCGCACTGATTTCAGCCAGTCAAACATGATTGAGGCCGACCTGCGAAATGCCGACCTCACCGATGCCCTGTTCGTCTCCACCAACATGAACGGTGCGGACCTGTCCCGCTGCACCATGGCGGGCGCCGATTTCACCCGCGCGATGATCCGCGACTCCATGTGGATCGCCGCCAACATGACCGGCGCCAATTTCGACCAGGCCAGCCTCCACCGCGCTGATTTCACCCTCGCCAAGTGGGACCACACCACCACATTCCCCAAGGGATTCGACCCCTACAACATCGAATTCCTCGACGTCGGCGTTTAGGCTGGCAATGCTCATGATGCAGCTCTGACATGCCCACCATCCTCATAGCCGGCCCTGCCCGCTCCGGCAAGACCAGCCTCGCCGCCGGTCTGCTGGCCTGCGCCCGCGAAACCGGCCGCACCGCCGCCTACGCAAAGCCGTTCTCGCCCGCCGCCGCCGATGACCCAGACCACGCGTTCGCCGCGGACGTGCTGGCCACCACCCTCTGTATCGCCGTCGGCCCGGCGCCGGGACCGCAGACAGCCAGCGCGAACGAAACGGCCAGCAACATCGCACAGCTCGGCGACCAGGCTCACACGGTCATCATCGAAGCAGCCGAGGGTTCCCCCGCCGAGGATCTCGCCTCCGCTATCGACGCCCACGTGCTGGAAATCCATACCTACTCGCCTGCTCAGGACTGGGCCCAAGCCGTCGACGCTGCCGCCGTTCGCTGGGGCAATCGCCTGGCCGCACTGGTGGTCAACGCCGTGCCGCCCTACCGGCGGGACGCAGTTACCGCATCGGCCGCCGAGTCCTCAGCCGACGTCGAGGCCGTGGTCATCCCCGAAAGCCGCGTCATGATCGCCCCCACGGTGGCCCAGATCGCCGATCACCTCGGCGCCTCCTGGGTGCAGGACCCCGTAAACGCCGACGCTCCCATCGAGCGGTTCCTCATCGGCGGCAACATCATGGACAACGGCCCCACCTACTACGGCCGCTACACCAACCAGGCCGTCATCACTCGCGCCCAGCGCCCCGACATCCAGCTCGCCAGCATGCTGGCCGAGACACGCTGCGTCGTCCTCACCGGACCCGGCGAGGCCACCAACTACGTCCGGGCCGAGGCCCTCGAGCGGGACATTCCCCTCCTGCAGGTTTCCACCTCCACCATCGACACCGCCGACGCCCTCGACCACCTCATAGACTCCTCTACACCCCACAGCAGCGCCAAGGCCCGCCACTTTGCCGCTTTGCTCAAGCAGCACGTTAGCGCAGAGACCCTCAACAACTGGCTCTCTTAAAAGGCGCCGGACAAGTCCTCTCCTCCTCCGGAAGAGGGAAGCCGTAAGGCCTTCCCCCAAAGAACTCGGCGTCCTCCGCGCTACCTCTGCGCCCTCGGCGTTGAAAATGGCCTCGTGGAACCACGGCCACTCAGGAGACCCCCGCCAGCCTCAGCCATCCGTCACCCCTGTGATATACTCCAGCCCAGATTATTCGTATTCACACCCGTGGGAGAGCACCTCATGGACTTGGGACTCCAGGATAAAGTTGCCATCATTACCGGTGGCAGCGATGGCATCGGCAAGGCTGCAGGCCTGAGTATGGCCAAGGAAGGCGCAGCGGTCGTCATCGTCGCCCGACGGCCTGACGTCCTTGAACAGGCCGCGCAGGAAATAATGACCGCCACCGAGGGCCGGGTGCTGCCCATTTCTGCCGACGTGATGGAACCGGACTCCGCGAAGAACATCGTGCAGGCTACTCTCGACAAGTACGGGCGGGTCGACATTCTGGTCAACAACGCCGGCCAGTCTATGGCCAAGGCCTTCGAGGACGTCTCCCAGGACGACTGGGAGTACGACTTTGAACTCAAGGTCTGGGGCGCTGTCCGCCTCATCCAGGAGTCCATACCCGAGATGCGCAAGGTTGGCGGCGGCCGCATCATCAACGTGACCAACCTCGGCGGCCGCACCCCGGGCCCGGCGTCCATGCCCACCTCAATCTCCCGCGCCGCAGGTATCGCCATCACCAAGGGCCTGTCCAAGGACCTCGCCAGCGACAACATCCTGGTCTCGACGGTCTGCATCGGGCTCATCAAGTCCGGCCAGCACCAGCGGCGATACGATGCCCGCGTCCAGTCCGAACCCGGCCTCTCCGTCGACGCATTCTACGACCAGTTGGCCTCCGGACGGGTTCCGCTTGGCCGCGTCGGCGAACCGGAGGAAGCCGGCGACGTCATCGCCTTCCTCGCCTCGGAACGGGCCAGCTACCTCACCGGCATTGCCGTCAACCTCGACGGCGGAGTCTCTGCCGTCGTGTAAATGGCAACTCTCTGAGTGAACGGGCGCCCCCGAATTCAGAGGGGCGCGACAACAAGTAGAGGGGCGCACGACTGTGCGCCCTTGTGTTGCGAGCAAAAGAACAGGTTCAATCCACCCAGAGTCCCTTGGGACATTGGTCTGAAATCCGGAGGCAATCGTGAGCGCTTCATACCTTAACGAGCTCCAGCCCAGCCCGCGTCTCCTTCTCGGCCCCGGCCCCAGCTCAGTGCACCCCCGCGTGCTCCAGGCCATGACACTGCCCGTGATGGGACACCTTGACCCCGATTTCTTCCAGGTCATGAACGACATCGGGGACATGCTGAGGGAGGTCTATCACACCAACAACGTGATGACCATGCCCGTTTCCGCCACCGGCACCGGGGCCATGGAGACGGCCTGCGCCAACATCCTTGAACCCGGCGACACCTTCGTCGTATGCCGCAATGGCTACTTCGGCATCCGCCTCGGCAACATCGCCGAACGGTGCGGCGCCATCGTCCACGAAGTCGACTCACCCTGGGGCCGGCCCGTCGACCCCCAGGCCCTGAGCGACGAATTGGCCAAACACCCCAGGGTCAAGGCCGTGGGCGTGGTCCACGCCGAGACCTCCACCGGCGTTCTCACCCCGCTGCCGGAGATCATCGATGTCATTCACCGCCACGGCGCGCTCGCCATAGTTGACGCCGTGACCTCCCTCGGCGGCCACGATATGCAGATCGACGAATGGGGCATCGATGTGTGTTACAGCGGCACGCAGAAGTGCCTCGGCGCCCCTCCGGGCCTCGCGCCCATCACCCTGAACGAGACCGCAATGCAGGTGGTGAGGACGCGCGAGACCCTGGTGCAGAGCTTCTATTTCAACCTGCAAGACCTGGAGAGTTACTGGGGCCAGAGCCGCAGTTACCACCACACCGCGCCTATCTCCATGACCTACGCCCTGCGCGAGGCGCTGCGGATGATGATGGAGGAGGGCATTGAGAACCGCATCGACCGCCATGACCGCGTGGCTGCGGCACTGCGGGCAGGCCTCGAGGCGCTGGGCCTGGAGCTGCTGGCCGACCCCGAATACCGCCTCAATCCCCTGACCACCGTCGGCATCCCCGAAGGCATCGACGACGCCCAGGTCCGGTCAACGCTGCTCAACGACTACGGCATCGAGATAGGCGGAGGTCTCGGAGAGTTCCGCGGCAGGGCCTGGCGCATCGGACTGATGGGCGACTCCGCCCGCGACCGCAACGTCCTGGCGCTGCTATCGGCCCTGGAGCTGATCCTGAACGCTAACGGCTACGAGGTTGCCTACGGTTCGAGTCTCGCAGCAGCCCAGCGTGCCCTGGCGACTTCCGGAAGTTGACGTCTCCCATACCGGCCGGCTCTAGATGATCGAAGCTCTTGGCGGACTCTTTGGGGGACTTGGCCTGTTCTTTGTGGGGATGTGGCTGCTCACCGACAACCTCAAGGCCCTGACCACTCGCCGAGTTCGGAGGATTGCCGTCAGTTGGGTCCCCAACCGTTATGCCGCCTGGGTTTGGGGAGTGCTCTGCGGGACGATCGTCCAGAGTATGGCGGCTATGACATTCATTGCCATCGGTCTGGTCCGGGCCAACATTGTTTCCGACGCCCGGGTATTCGCCTTTGTGCTTGGCGGAAACCTGGGCGTCGGCCTGCTGGTGATATTGGTGTCGCTGGATATTAAGGTGGCTGCCCTCTTCGTCCTTGGCGTGGCCAGCGTACTGTTCGTGACCGAAAGAGCCATCAGGTTTCGGAACGTTGGTGGGGCCGCATTTGGGCTTGCGCTGCTGTTTGTCGGCTTCGGTCTTATCAAGGAGTCCGCAGCTTCGCTCACAGGGCAAGGAGTGTTCGATGTATTCGTGGAATTGGCTGGAAAGTCCTTGTGGGTAACCTTCCTGGGAGCTGCCATATTGACCTTCGTCGTCCAATCAGGCGCAGCGGTGGTGGTGTTCGTCATCGGTATGTCCGCAGTTGGCATACTGACTGCGGACCAAGCGATTATGGCAATCTACGGCTCGTACCTCGGAAGCAACTTTACCCTCTTGGGAATATCGCTCAAACAGACTGGGGAGGCGCGCCGAATCGTCATGTTACAAGTGTTCTACAACACTTTGGTGATTGCGGTGTTTGTTCCACTTCTCTACGTCGAATTGTGGTTCGGCGCGCCCCTTATAAAGGCTCTTACCCTGGCTGTGCCTTTGGCACAGCCATTGGCTGCCTTGGGCTTGCTCTCCGATCTTTTGCTTGCAATACCAATTATTCTGGTTCTGCCCACGATGGTGCCTCGCTTAGCCAGTCTATGGCCCGCTACGACTACTGAGGTGATGTCACGGGCTGCATATATTCACCCCCGGGGGCACAGCGATAATGCAACGGCATTGCACCTTATCGCCCTGGAGCAACGGCGTTTGCTTTCTGCCTTCTCGTTGTACTTACGTGCCGTACGTCAGGGGGACGAAATTAACTCATTGAGAAGCGCTGTTAGGACCATAATGAGCGATATAGACGAGTTCCTCATCGAGGTGAGAGTGCGTCATTCCGGCTACTCCATAGAGGACGTAAACAGCATACTGAGTTGCCAGAGGCTAATCGTCTGGCTGGAGGAACAGTTCGCTGAATTGTGCGGTACGCTGAATCAACTGCGCGGCAGCGAGTCGGGAGAGCGGTTGAGGAACGTGATGGTCGAAGGAATAGACGTGGTTGTCCTGACCATCATTGATTGTCTGAACAGCAATAATCCAACGGATTGGGCAACCGCGAAACAACTCACCGACGACCGCTCAGAGGTGCTGCGGCAGATCAGGACCAATTACATATCCCAAGACGATTCCAGTGACATGGACGAGGCATTTCAGGGGAACATCCTTGAGACCACCAATACGGCGAGGGAGATTTTCTTTTTGCTCTCCCGGATCCTCCGGGAGACGGAGAACTCTCCCCTGACTGCTCATCCCGCTCGAAGAGACCCTTAACGCTAACGGTTACGAGGTTGCCTTCGGTTCGAGTCTGGCCGCCGCCCAAAAGGCCCTCGCCGCCTCGAACCAGGCATCTGGCTAGCCCGGGCCTCCTCCATGTCCATCTGCAGGGGCGCCGCCCCCCGGCTCTGGTAGAGCTGCGTCGCAACCCGCTCTCCCCGGGAAGGCGTCGGGTCCTCCAGTCGGTAGGCCTCGTCCAGGATGTCCACGACGTGCCTCACCGCCACGTCGTGACCCGCCGCGGCCAGGCCCTGTTGCAGCTGTAACATGCAGCCCGGATTGGCTGTGATGGTTTCCTCGGCCCCCGTCTCGGCGATCTCCTCCACCTTGCGGCTCAGTATGCGGCGGGAGAGCAGAGGCTGCACTGCCGAGTAGACCCCGGCGCCTCCGCAGCACATCGCCGGGTTCTCCATCTCCTGCAGCCGCACCCCCACGATGGACTGCAGGATGGTACGGGGAGCCGCCGATATCCGTTGCGCATGGGCCAGGTGGCACGGGTCCTGGTAGGTAATCTGACGCTCGAGGTGCGCCGTCGGTCGGCGGAACGGCAGCTCCAGCAGGAGCTCTGTGATGTCCCTGGTCATCTCGCTGGCCTGGCGGGCTTTCTCGGCGTAATCGGGGTCGTCCTTCAGCAGGTCGTGATACTCCTTCATGCTGGAGCCACATCCTGCCGAGCAAGTGACGATCCGGTCCGCGCCCGTTGCCAGGAAGGCGTCGATGTTGCGCCGCGCCATCTTGCGCCCCGTCTCCAGGTCGCCCGCGTGCAGGTTCAGCGCCCCGCAGCATCCCTGTCGCCGAGGCACCGCCACCTCGCACCCGTTTCGGGTCAGTACCCGGACCGTGGCATTCATCGTCTCCGCCTGCATCAGGGGCATTACGCACCCCGACAGCAGCGCGACCTTGAGGCGCGGCTCCTCCTTGGGCAGGTGGCTGCGACGAGAGGGGCCGAAGAACCTCCCGCTCATCCGCGGCATTTGCGACTCCAGCTCGACCAGGTTGCCGGGAAGCAGACGGACCAGCCGGGTCTTGCGGGCCAGGCTCTGCACCCCCAGGTGCTGGTAAAGCCGCAGCATGGTCGCTCCCAGCCGCATCAGGCCCGGCCTCGGCAGCAGACCTCGCAGGAACCACCGTGTCATCCGCTTGATGCCGTCAGACTGCCGACCCCTGAACCTCACCTGCGCCCTCGTCCGCTCCATCATCCGCCCATACGGCACGCCGGACGGACATACCGCCTCACAGGCCCGGCAGTTCAGACAGGCCTCCCAGTGGGAGACTATGCGGTCGCTGATCCCCGCTCGCCCCTCGTTGACCGCTTTCATCAGGGCGATGCGGCCACGCGGCGACTCCGTCTCCAGCCCGGTAACGCCATACGTGGGGCAGGCGCTCAGGCACAGCCCGCAATGCACGCAGCGGTACATATCGGCCTCGGCCGGAGCATCAATCTCGGAGAACCCCGCGAACAGCGCGGCCAGCGACCGTTGCCCGTCAGAGCGGACGGCCGCCCCACCGGCGCGGTCCGCGTCACCCTCGCTGGAATCAACCGCGGCGGTTGCTTCAGGCAGGGAGTTGTCCGGTTGATGCATGGTCATCAGATCCGCCCCAGGAACCGCCCGCGGTTCAGCAGGTGCTGCGGGTCCAGCTGGTCCTTGATTCGCCGCATCAGCTCCATGCTTCCCGGCTCTTCCCCCCAAACATCAAGATTCACCTTGATGGAAGGGTGGCAAATCTCGATCACTACAGACGCGCCGTGCTGCCTGGCTGCCATCTTGACGTCCCGGATGGCGTTCCAGATCCCCTCCTCGTCCGACTCTCCCCAGAACAAAAGCCTTATCGTTCCAAAGCCCGGATCCGCCAGCATCTCCGACGGCGTCTCCAGCAGGCCGATCCGCAGGCATACCTCTGCCAAGGCGGGAATGATTCGACGGGGCGCCGTCAGGCGGAATGCCAGTACCGGCTGCGAGTCCTCCTGCCATCCCAGGTCTGCGGCCCATTGACGAGCCGCCCTCGGCCCCTCGCCCTCCACTGCCACGGCGTCTATGGCTCCGGCGTTCAGCAGTGCCGCCGTTGTGTCCTCCACCCGTCTTTGCACCGCCGCCGACCGGCCCGCAAAGAAGCAGAGCCCCAACCCTCCCATTCGCTCGCCCATCGCCTGACCCAGCGGCGACCCAGGATGACCGGCGAGGAAATGCCGGGCCAGCCCTCCGGTCACCGACAGGTAGCTCATCGGACCCGACGGCAGGTTAAGAGCCTCCCAACCGGCCTGCACCGCCTCCTCCATCGTATCGAACGGCGCCGCCAGCGCGTATTCCTCGGGCTGTATCGGCGATACCTTGAACGAGGCCTCCACTATCACTGCGAGAGTGCCCAGAGATCCCGTGTACAGCCTGTTCAGGTCATAGCCGGTCACGTTCTTGACCACCCGGCCCCCGGCTTTTGTTGCCAACCCGTCTGCTCCCACAACGCCGATGCCTATCAACCAGTCCCGAGGCGGCCCGTACGCGTGGGCCATTGGCCCCGAATATGCCGTGGCCAGGGTTCCGCCGACCGTGGCCCGTCCCGGCAACGGCGATTCCAGGGGAACGAACTGCCGAGCGGTCCCCAGTTCCCGCTGCAGCGCATCCAGGGTGATCCCGGCCTCTACCGTGGCGGTCATATCGGCCGGTTGATAGTCGATCACCCGATTCAGGCGGGAAAGGTCCAGGACCAGGCCCACGCTGCCGGGGGGGTTGCCCAGTGCCGTCTTGGTTCCTCCACCCCGGGGAAAGACGGTCACCCCCGTCTCCGCGGCCCAGCTCATCAGGCTGGCCACCTGCTCGCGGTCCTCCGGGACCACCACTGCCATCGGGCTCAGCCCGTCGATGGCATACTCGGAATGCACGTAGGCGGGCGGTAAAGACCCCTGCGGCACAATCCGGCTCAGCTCATCGGCATAGGGTGTGGTCAACGAACGCTCCGGCAACGAATGGATATCACGGATTGGACAGATCGGCCGGTTCTCCTGACGGTAACGTCGGCCGGCGTTCCGAGCACTAGGCGTACATTCCCGGCGTAGGACGATGGGCGGCAGCGGCATGGCGGTGACCATCGGGGAATATCTTGCCCGGGTTGATGTTGTTGCGTGGCGCAAAGGCCTCCCGTACTCGCCTCATAACCGCCATGTCCTCCTGGGTGAAAACCAGCGGCATCTGCTCCTTCTTCTCCAGCCCCACTCCATGCTCGCCGGTGAGGGTCCCACCGGCTGCCACGCACACCTCCAGAACCTCTGCTCCCGCCACTGTGATCCTTTCCAGCGCCCCGGGCTCCCTTTCGTCGAACAGCAGGCACGGGTGCAGGTTTCCGTCACCTGCGTGGAACACGTTCGCAATGGCAACGCCGTGCTTGCGGCCCACCTCCGCGACCTGCTGCAGCACCGGCGCCAATTGGGTTCTCGGCACTACACCGTCAACCAGGTAGTAGTTGGGTGCCAGGCTCCCTAGGGCTCCAAGCGCGCCCTTGCGCCCCTTCCACAGCTGCTCGCGCTCGGCAGCCTCGGCGGCGAAGCGCACCTGGCTGGCGCCCGTGTCCCAGAGTGCCGCCTCCACTTCCAGCCCGATTTCGTCGACCTCTTCGTTGAGCCCCTCCAGCTCGATCAGCAACACCGCGCCAGCATCCTCCGGATACCCGGCGTCGGACACGTTCTGCACCGCCCGAATGCTCAGGGCATCGATCATTTCCAGCGCCGCAGGCACTATCCCGTGGCCGATCACTGCGGATACGGCAGTGCACGCCGACTCTACATCGGGAAAGATTCCGAGGTACGTCTTGACCGCCTCCGGTACCGGGAGCAGCCGCACCAAGATGCGCGTAGCGATTCCGAACGTTCCCTCCGAACCCGTGAACACACCGCGAAGGTCGTAGCCCGGTGTCTCTCGCGCCATGCTCCCCAAGTTCACCACGCTCCCTTCCTCCAGGACCACCTCCATCCCTAGTACGTGATTCGTAGTAGTCCCGTAGGCCAGGCAGTGCGGCCCTCCGGCGTTCTCTGCGATGTTCCCTCCGAGACTGCATGCCCGCTGGCTCGAGGGATCCGGAGCATAGCGCATCCCGAATTTGCGCACGAACGTATCCAGGTCCAGGTTGATAACCCCTGGCTCAACAACAGCGTGCCGGTTCTCCCTGTTCACTTCGAGGACCCGGTTCATGCGCGTGAACGCTATCTGGATCCCGTTGGGTTGCGAAATGGCGCCGCCGCTCAGCCCCGTACCGGAACCTCGCCCGACTACCGGAACCCCGGCATCCCATGCCAAGGCCATCACCCGGCTGACCTCATGTGTATTCAGCGGGAACACGACGGCGCTGGGCATCCCCCGGTCTATGGAACCGTCGTATTCAAATACCAGCAGATCATCAGGGTGATACACCACATTTGCCGATCCAACGATCTGCTGCAGTCGGGCAACGAATTCCTGCACTCCAAATGCAGCCAACCCGCCGCCAGGCCTGGGGTTTATGTTGCCGACAGTCGTCAAACCACTACCGCCAAGTATCTGAACAGGGCTGGTAGACAGGCACTTGGAACTGGCACCCGGCCTCAGACGCCGGTAAATGCCGGGGCAGTCGCGTATCCGTCCAAATAGTGCTTCGGATGATAGCCCCTACCCAGACACTAGGCAAGCGAAGCCTTTCTTGCAGCAATCCGTTCCCACCCGCTTGACACACCATCCAGGCGTACCCTATCCTCACCGAAGAAAAGTGAATAATTAGAAAGGCTGTGAAGGGGAGTAGTAGGCTTCCAGCGGGGCAAAAAGCGAGCCGGGTTTGGTGAAAGCCGGTGCCCAGTGCAGGAGTGCGAATGGACCCCGGAGCCGCAGGCCGATCTTCCTGTGCGGAGCTAGGCTGAGCCGGTTAGGGCACCGTTAAAGGTCCGCGGCATGGGACTGACAAGACTACAGGTCCCCCCGCCGGTTGAGATTTCGGTTATGGCTGTCGACATGTGGGCCAGCGCCGGAAAATAAGGGTGGCAACACGATGCAGACTCGTCCCTTGATGGACGGGTCTTTTTGTTTGGAGCACGATATGTACTACCCGACATTGGAGCAGGTAAGGGCAAGGGCCCGGGAGGGCAACATCGTCCCTGTTTACCGCTCGATCCACGCCGACCTCGAAACGCCGGTATCGGCCTATCTGAAAGTCGCCCGCGGCCCCTACTCCTACCTTTTGGAAAGCGTGGAGGGCGGCGAGCGTTTGGGTCGATACAGCTTTATCGGTGCCAACCCATACAGGATTATTACCACCGGACCCGGACAGCAATACGGAGAGGTGGACCCGCTGACGCTGGTGGAAGAGGAGATGTCGCGGCACAAGCTCATCCCGGTCGACGGCCTGCCGGGCTTTCACGGCGGCGCGGTGGGGTATGTGGCATACGACGCCATCCGCTACTTCGAACCGCGGGTGCCCGCGATGCCTGCCGACCCCCAGGGAGTCCCCGAATCGATCTTCATGTTCGGCGAGACCATTCTGATCTTCGACCACTTGCGACACGACATCAAGGTCGTCTCTCACGCCCGGCTGGAGGGCGACGTTGACCGGGCCTACGCCGATGCTGTGGCTCGCATCGAAGAGATGGTCTCCCTGCTGTCCCAGCCGCTGACACTGCCAGACGAGCTGCAACGCGGTGTCTCCGCTCCGCCCAGCCCGATCGAGTCCAATTTCACCCCCGACCGCTATGCCGACGCCATCGAGAAGTGCGTCGAGTACGTCTACGCCGGCGACATTATCCAGGTCGTAAACTCCCAGCGGTTCTCCCGTCAGACCGGCGCCCATCCTTTCCAGATATACCGGGCCCTCCGCAGCGTGAACCCGTCCCCCTATATGTACTACCTCGACCTGGACGGATTCCAGATTGTTGGTGCGGCCATCGAGTCAGTGGTCAAAGTGGAAGACGGTATCGCCTCCACCCATCCCATTGCCGGCACCCGCCCCCGTGGCGCCACGCCCGGGGAGGATGAGGCCAATGTGACCGAACTGAAAGGCAGTGAAAAGCAGCGCGCCGAGCACGTGATGCTGCTGGACCTGGGTCGCAACGACATCGGCCGGGTCAGTGACCCGGGAACGGTGGAAGTCACCAAAATGATGGAGGTCGAGCGCTTTTCCCACGTAATGCATCTCGTCTCCCATGTGGAGGGACGGCTCCGCAAGGACCTCACGCCCTACGATGCCCTTCGCTCATGCTTTCCCGCCGGCACCGTCTCCGGGGCGCCCAAGATACGGGCCATGGAAATCATTGCCGAGATCGAGGGTGAAAAGCGCGGACCCTACGGTGGTGCCGTCGGCTATTTCAGCTTTTCGGGCAATATGGACACCGCCCTCGTCCTGCGCACCGGCATCTACAAGGACGGAACCATGTACGTGCAGGCTGGCGGCGGCATCGTGGCGGACAGCGTCGCCGAGGATGAATACCAGGAGACGCGCCACAAGTCCAACGCCCTGATGCGGGCCATTGACATGGCCGAAACTGGATTCTGAAACCAGTTCAACTTTCTCCGGAGGGAAATCATGCTGAAGTCATTCTTCCATACCGGTTTTGTGGTTCGCGACATCGAGGAGTCGGTGCGGTTCTACTCTGAAATCCTGGGAATGCGTATAGCCGGCCGCACCGAGCGCCAGGGCGAATTCGTCGAGCAGGTGCTGGCCTTCCCTGGCGCCCATATCAAGGGAGGGTTCGTCGACATGGGCGAGGGCCACCAGCTCGAGCTCATCCAGTACCTCTCCCCGAACAGCGGCCCCAACACCGTCGAACGCAACGACCTTGGTGCCGCCCATCTGGCCTTTTTCGTCGAGGACCTCGACAAGTTCTACACCGACACCAGCGAGAAGGGACTCCGCTACAACAACCCGCCTGCCGCAATGCTCGACGAATCCGGCAACCTGTCCCGCAAGGCCTGCTACGCCCGCGACCCCGACGGCAACTGGTTGGAGTTCGTCGAACTGTTCTGAGGCGAACCGAAATCCTGCGAAAGCCAGAATGCCGCGAGGACACCATGCTGCTACTTATTGACAACTACGACAGCTTTACATACAACCTCTACCAGTACCTCACGGAGCTGGGGGCCGAGGTGGACACCCACCGCAACGACAAGATCACCCTCGAGGAGATCGAGGAAATGGCCCCCGACGGCATCGTGATCTCGCCCGGCCCCTGCACCCCGATGGAGGCTGGCATTTCCAACGACGTCATCCGCCGTTTCGGCCCCACCGTGCCCACCCTCGGCGTCTGTCTCGGCCATCAGTGCGTCGGTTATGTCTACGGCGCCAGGGTCGACCGCGCCGCGGAAATTCGCCACGGCAAGACGTCCATGATCCACCACAACGGCGCAGGGGTCCTCAGTGGCCTCCCCAATCCCTTCGAGGCCATCCGCTACCACTCGCTGGTGGTCTACCCCGAGACGGTGCCGGACTCGCTGGAAGTTACTGCCCGTTCGGAAAACGGCCTCATCATGGGCATCCGCCACAAGGAACACCCGGTCGAAGGCATCCAGTTCCATCCCGAGTCCATAATGACCCCCGACGGGAAGGCGTTGCTCCAGAACTACCTCAACCAGGTTGCCGAATACGGCAAGCCGGAGGCCTGATGTCAGTAAGAGACGAGATACTGGAGCGGCTCGAGCGGCTGCCAGACGTCCCGACCTATGCTGACGCCTTCGACCAGCTGCGTCCCCTGTACAACCGCGACGTAGCACCCATCATCGCCCAGTACGGCGAACCGCCTCGGCCCCAGGGACAGTGGAGGCGCGATATCACGGGGGAGGCCGAGGGCGAAGAGCAAAAGTTTGTAAGAACCAGCAAGTGCGAACTGCTCGACGTGATGTTTCTGCTGCCGGCTGATGCAACCCCGGCGGTAACTGTGGACGAAGCCATGTACAAGCTGGTCCAGTCTTACATTGTTGACAAGGCCAGCCAGCAAATCGCGTTTGAAAAAGGAATACACCGGGAGGAGGTACGGCAGCTGATAGCCGGTTGGCGGCAATAGCCCGGAAAACAGGCATCGTCGTCCAGATTAATCTGAACTGTTGCGACCTCCATATCGTCGGACGCAATCAATCCTTTTGGGGAGCATCATACCTTGGACATTCGTGAGGCAATTGACGTCGTCGTTTCGGGCCAATCGCTGGCAATGGAGCAGGCCGCGGCAGTGATGCGGCAGATTATGCAGGGTGAGGCCACGCCCGCCCAGCTCGGGTCGTTCCTGACCGCGCTGCGCCTGAAGGGAGAGTCCACTGAGGAAATCGCGGGCATGGCCACGGTCATGCGGGAGTTCTCCCTCAAGGTGCGCGTCGATGGGACCGTCGTAGACTCCGTCGGTACGGGCGGGGACGGCTCTGATTCCTTCAACATCTCCACCGCAGCCGCACTGGTGGCCGCAGGCGCAGGTGTCCGCATCGCCAAGCACGGCAATCGTGCCGCCTCTGGAAGCTGCGGCGCCGCCGACGTCCTGGAGGCTCTGGGAGTACGCATCGAACTGCCTCCGGAGGGCGTCGAACGCTGTATCAACGAGGGTGGCATTGGATTCATGTTCGCCCAGGCCTTCCACCCGTCCATGCGGCACGCCGGACCCGTTCGCCGCGAGATCGGTATCCGCACCGTCTTCAACATCCTCGGTCCGCTGACCAACCCAGCAGCCGCCCAGCGCCAGCTCATCGGAGTGGCGTTCCCACAGCTGGGGGAGCAGATTGCCGAGGTGATGCGGGTTCTCGGGTCGGAGCGCACCCTCGTGGTACACGGCGCCGGAGGTCTGGACGAAATCGCCCTGGACGGCGAAACCAGCGTCTGGGAACTCCTGGACGGCAAAGTGAAAAGCTGGTCCTTCAACCCAGTTGACACAGGCCTGGGCCACTGGAGTATCCAAGACCTCCGTGGTGGAGACCGGGAAGCCAACGCCGGAACCATGCTCCGCCTGTTGGCCGGTGATGGCGGACCCATCCGCGACGCAGTCCTCCTCAACACCGCCGGTGTGCTGCTGGCCGCCGGTGCCTCCGACAGCATTCCCGGTGGCCTCCAAACCGCCGCCCAGGCCATAGACAGCGGGGCCGCCCGGCAGCGCCTGGACGCCCTTATAGAGCTCAGCAACGCCGGACCAAAGTGAACGGCCCAGCAGTCAGGATTACCGGTCATGCCCTCGACAAACTACGAGAGGAAAAGGAGAGAGGATTTGACGTCGATGAGGATCTCGCGATCGAGATTGCGCTGCGTCCGTACCAGGTTGTGCCTGCACGGCACGGGCGCATATTCGCTCAGACACCAATCGACGAACAGCATTTCCTGCGCGTCCTGTTCGAGGAAGAGGCAGACGGTTTGGTTATAATTACCGTATACGTAGGCGCCAGGCGTCAATATGAGATTTAGATATAGCTCTGACGTGGACATCTTGATGGTGTTCATGTCGCAGGAGCCTATCCGTTACGGAGAGGACAACGAGGGAGTTATCGTCCATCACAAGGAGGACGGTACCCCCGTGGCTTTGGAAATACTGGACGCCAGCCAGTTCGTGATGTTCGCCAATGCCAGTGTGGTGTCGGGACAGGAAATTACCAATCCAAACGTCCGGCAGGTTCGCTACTCAGGGGAACCCGATGCGCCAGCACGAGCGGTTCCCAAAGGCGACGCTGATCTGCGATTCAAGCACCTTCCCGACCGTGACACCCTCATAGTGAAGTTTGGCGACGGGAATTTCGATTCCATCCGGAACAGCCAGGGGATGTTGGTTTACTACGGCAAGAACGAACTGCCGACGGGTCTGGAGATAGCGAACGCCCGACAATTCGTGTTGGGGTCCATCAAGAGCGTCTTGCTCAAAGAAGAGGTGAGGGTTGCCTGACATGCCCAGCATCCTGGAGGAAATCGTAGCAGCCAAGCGTTCGGAGCTTGCCGAGGCCAAGCGGGCAGCCCCTTTGGCCGAGGTGGAACACGCAGCAGCGGAACAGACCGCACCGCTGGACCTGTACGGTACCCTGGTCGCCAGCGGCATTCGCCTCATCGCCGAGGTGAAGAAGGCCTCCCCCTCCCGGGGACTGTTGTCTCCCAACTTCGACCCGGTGCAACTGGCAGAGACATACGTTGCCAACGGAGCGGCAGCGGTGTCCTGCCTGACCGACCCGCGTTTCCAGGGAGAGTTGGCCCACCTTTCAGCCATAAAACAGGCCGGAGCCTCCGCCCGCGCTCCCGTCCTGCGCAAGGACTTTATCTTCGACCCATACCAGGTCTACGAAGCCCGCGCTGCCGGCGCCGACGGCATTCTGCTCATCGTCGCCATCCTGGAACCATCCCAGTTGAAGGAACTCCTGGAAACGTCCCAATCCCTCTGGATGCAGTGCTTGGTCGAAGTCCACGACGAATCTGAACTGGAAACGGCGGTGAAGGTCGGCGCGGAGATCATAGGCGTCAACAACCGGGACCTGCACACTTTCACCACCGACCTGGCAGTCACCCAGCGTCTGGCCCCCCTGGTTCCCCGGGGCAAGGTCTTGGTCAGCGAGAGCGGCATATTCACCCGCGACGATCTCCGCACCCTCGGCCGTTCCCGGGTCAACGCAGTGCTGGTGGGTGAGGCTCTGGTTACCGCCCCTGACGTCGCCGCCAAGGTACGCGAACTCTCCGGCCAGCGCGAACCGGTCGCCCGGACTGGAGCCCAGGCATGATCCGGGTCAAGATCTGCGGCATCGGCACTCCCGATGACGCCTGCGTGGCGGCAGAGGCCGGCGCTGATTTCATCGGACTGGTCTTCGTACCGGAGCGTCGGCGGCGCATCACCCCTGATGCAGCAAAGGAAATCGTGGACGCCGTGCGGGTTCTGGACAGCCCATCGCCCCGCATGGTGGGCCTGTTCGCCGACCAGCCCTCGGAGGAGGTCAACGAGACCGTAGCCTGTTGCGAACTGGACGCTGTGCAGCTCTGCGGCAAGGAGACCCTCGACTATATCGCGGGCATCAACTGCGAGGTCATCAAGGTCGTCCACGTGCCGGCCTCGTACCGGGCCCCCAACGATGTTCCTCAACTCGCCGCCAGCGTCCAGGGATATACTGACGCTGGTTGCCTCGTGACTCTGGACCGCCTCGTTGAGGGTATCCAGGGTGGTACCGGTCAGGGTTTCAGCCTGGACGTGGCAGCCTCCCTGGCCCATCGCGGCCGTGAATTCCTGCTGGCAGGCGGTCTCACCCCTGCCAACGTGGGCCGCGTCATCAGCGCAGTCCGGCCTTGGGGCGTCGACGTCTCCACCGGTATCGAAACCCTCGGCAAAAAGGACCGCCGCAAGATCCAACGATTCATTAGCAACGCCCGGGACACGGACGCCGCCCTGACCGGTTTGGTCTAGGATGGCTGCCTCCCAGGCGGAGGTACTGCGGCGTCGCAATGCGCAACACCGCTCCCGATATTCTGGCTAACTCACTCCCAGCACTTAAACGGACGGAGAACGATGGCGACTCAACCGGCAGCAGTCTTCCCCGACGAGCGAGGCCGCTTCGGCGACTTCGGCGGCAAGTTCATTCCCGAAACCCTGATGGCGGCAGTGGCCGAACTGGAAGAAACTTACAACCAGGTTAAAGCGGATGAGGACTTTCAGAGCCGTCTCGCCGGCCTGCTGAACACCTACGTAGGCCGTCCCACGCCGCTCTATTACGCCGAAAACCTGACCCGCCATCTCGGCGGCGCCAGGATTTATCTGAAGCGCGAGGATCTGGCCCACACCGGCGCCCACAAGATCAACAACGCCCTCGGCCAGGCCCTCCTGGCCCAGCATATGGGCAAGCAGCGCATCATAGCCGAGACAGGCGCCGGACAGCACGGCGTAGCTGCCGCAACCGCCTGCGCTATGCTGGGAATGCAATGCATCGTCTACATGGGCGAGGAGGACATCCGGCGCCAATCCCTCAACGTCTACCGCATGCGCCTGCTGGAAGCAGAGGTCATCCGCGTCGAGTCCGGGACTAAAACCCTGAAGGACGCCATCAACGAGGCCATCCGCGACTGGGTCACCAACGTCGAGACCACGCATTACCTCATCGGCAGTGTGGTCGGCCCCATCCCTACCCGCTGATGGTGCGCGACTTCCAGTCCGTCATTGGCCGTGAGGCCCGGGCACAGATATTGCAGGCTGAGGGCCGTCTGCCCGACTATTTGATGGCCTGCGTCGGTGGTGGCAGCAACGCCATGGGCACATTCCACTCCTTCTTGCAAGACGAGGACGTTCGGATGATCGGCCTGGAAGCCGGCGGGAAGGGCCTGGAAAGCGGCGAGCACTCCGCTACCCTTACTGCCGGACGTCCCGGCGTGCTCCACGGAGCCATGTCCTACCTGCTGCAGGACGAGCACGGCCAGGTCAGTCCGGCTCACAGCATCTCGGCTGGTCTGGACTACCCCGGTGTGGGCCCCGAGCACAGTTACCTGAAGGACTCTGGCCGCGCCGAATACAGGGAGGTCACAGACCCTCAGGCCCTCGAGGGTTTCCATCTCCTCTGCCGCACCGAGGGCATCATCCCGGCCCTGGAATCTGCCCACGCCGTCTATGGGGCTGCCGAGCTGGCCTCCACCCTTCCGCCGGACAGCATCATCCTCGTCTGCCTCAGCGGCCGCGGCGACAAGGACATTGGAATAGTCGCGGAGGCGGAGAACATCGAGCTCTAGCGCTCGCGGTGCCCTTAATATTCCCTGTCCCGCCCCCGGCTACCTGATTTGCAAGGCCTCTGAATCGCTGGACCGATTGCCTGGCGTCGGGGTCTGTCGCCCGGAGCGCGGCAATGCTCGCCCCTTGTCGGCTCTCAAAGCTCACTCACATCATCAAACGTAGCCAGCCCACAGGTGCAGTAATCCAACCAGCGACCGACGCCCCACGAGTCTTTACAGCAGAGCGCCGCAACCCGACCTGCGGAATTTGCTGCCCCCAGGCCCAGGCTGCCCTAACCGATCGGGACCCACGGAATCAACCCGCTGGAAGGAAATAGCCCTGGTGTTTGACAGTAACCGCCTTTTCAAAGTGTCATTGAGCGTTGTTGGTGAGGGGAAATCGTCACTCCCGCGAAAGCGGGAGTCCAGAGGTATTGGTAGCGGGGGTGCTGGATTCCCGCCTGCGCGGGAATGACGGCCGGACTTTGAAAAGACCCTGGTGTTTGACAGTAACCGCCTTGACGCTAGCCTTACCTTTGCATAAAATAGCTCTGTCCGCCCCTTTTGGCGGTAATGATGTTTTGAGTTACTGCTTCAGCCTCGGAGGTAGCTATGCCAATCACCAGAGACGGCGTCGAACTGACGGTTGAAATCACGGAAAAGGCCGCCGAGAAGATCAGGTACTTTGCTGAGAAAGATGGCCGGGAGGACGGTGTGGGCGTGCGCGTCGCCGTCAAGGGCGGCGGTTGCTCCGGCCTCACTTACGATCTGAAAATTTCCGGCGAATACACCGACACCGACAAAGTGGTCGAGCAATACGGCGTGAAGGTCATCGTAGACAAGAAGAGCTACATCTATTTGGTTGGCACCCAGCTCGACTTTTCCGACGGCCTCAACGGAAAGGGCTTCACCTTTGACAATCCCAACGCAAAGAAGGCTTGCGGCTGCGGCACCTCCTTCAGCGTTTAGCCCGTCCTATCAGACCGGCGCTGCCGGTACATAGCTCATCGGTAAAATTCGCCGTCTTCTCGCAAAGAAGGCGGCTTTTCCTCGTCAGAAACCTTAATCCGTCCCTCGCCGGGAGGCACAATGGCCTTGCATCAATCTGCCGCCCAGGTCCCCAGCCTCGGCCTCGTCGATTCAACGAATCTTTACGTCCACCACGACCCGTCGATCGGCTGCCTGAAGGCCACCGGCGAGGACACCTTGGACTTGATAAACCGCCTGTCAACCAACAAGATCGACCACCTCCAGCCCGGCCACTGGGCGCCCACCATACTGACCAGTGATCGAGGCCGCATTGTCGACCTCCTCAGCGTCATCCACACAGAGGACTGTGTCTATCTCCTTACCAGTCCGGGTCAACAGCAGACGGTCATCGACTGGCTGGATAAATACACCATCATGGAGGACTTGGAGGTCGAGGACGTCTCAGCCTCCACCGCTATCATAGCCGTGGTCGGCAAGGGAGCCGAGGTTGCGGCGGGCCACGAGCCGGACCCGACCGAGCGCCTCCCTGGAATACAGTACCCTGCACCTGTCGTTAGTGTTGGAGGTCGAGAGGCGCTTGCGATCAGCATCCCCCTGGGCGATCTGCCTGCTTGCCTGCTGGTGGCCAGCAGCGAGTCTGCTCCTGACATCTTGGCAGCCTTGGCAGCCTCCGGCGCCTTGGAACTGGACGCAGGTACTTGGGAGGCCCTCCGGGTTGCCAACGGCGCGCCTGCGTTCGGCAGCGAGATGGGCGAGCCCTACAACCCGCTGGAGGTGGGCCTCATCGGGGCCATCGACTTTACCAAGGGCTGCTACATAGGCCAGGAGGTCATCGCCCGCCTCGACAGCTACGAGCGCGTCCAGAAATACCTTTCGGTCCTCCGGTTCTCCGAAGGCAGCGACGCCGCAGCCGGGACTCCTCTCTACGTGGAGGGCAGGCAGGCAGGCACCGTTACCTCGGTCTACCGCACCCCGGGCGGCGAACTGCGAGGGCTGGGCTTCGTCCGCACCGCATCCGCCACTCCCGGCCAGACGCTGGAACTGCAACCACCGGCCTCGGGCACTGCCACAGTAGAGGACACGCCCAAACTCTTCGGCCCGGGCCAAGACTTCAGTTAAGGCACTCCGCCCTAGCGGAATTTCCAGCCAACGAAAAAGGGACCCCCATCCAGAGGATCCCTTGCTCAGCTTTCTCATGACCCTTTCGACAGACCCGTGGTCGCTAATTGCCGTTGTAAACGAACGTTACCTCATCACCGGATCGCTCCACAGTAAATAACGCCCAGAACTTGTAGCCCGCCGCCTCGATCACCTCGCGCCCTCCCTCGTCTCGGTCTATGAGGCTCAACGCGTGAGTAACGTTGAATCCCTTTCCCTCCGCATCCCGAATAGAGGTCATAAGCGAGCTACCGGTGGTCACGACATCCTCTATGATGGCGACTGGCTCACCGCCCGGCGGAAATTGACCCTCTGCAGTTGCACCCGTTCCGTGCTCCTTGGAATCCTTACGGTGGTAGAAGGCCCGTATCGGCTTGTCATCGCGGAGGCCGGTCAGCATGACGACGTGGGAGACAATGGGGATTGCACCATACGCTACCCCGCCAACGTACCTGATTCCCTCAGCATCAAGACGATCAACCAGGTTGCGTGCAACAAACCGTGCCCCGTAAGGCTCCATAGTCAATTTCTTGGAATCAAAGTAATAGTCTGAAGTCTTGCCGGACGAAAGAATGAACTCCCCAAACAGCAACGCACCAGAATCTTCCAGCAGACGAATAGGGTCCGTTTCGGCTTGCACAATCTTTTCGGGGGAAGACTCTAGGGTCATTTGCGACTCCCTTCAGGTTCCATACAGTCCATTCTCTCGAATATACCGCTCCACCGCCTCGGGCAACAGCCCCTCTACTGACATCCCGGCCGCCAGACGACGCCGCAACTCACTGGCGGCGATGTCGATCGCGGCTGAGTCGATGCACTCCACCCGCCCCGAGGCGTAAGGGCAGCGTTTGTAGAACCCGTCCCAGTCGAAACCCGCATAGCCTGGTCGGCTTACTGCCAGCAACCTCGCCAGCTCAACCACACCCCCAGGATCGACCCATTCATCGAACTTGGATAGGGCGTCGAGACCCAGGATGAATACCAGCTCACTGTCCTCCACCAAATCGCCCGTGAGCTCCCGCAATGTCTCCACCGTGAGAGTGGGACCAGAACGTCGCAACTCAAGGTCCGATACCTCAAAGCCCGATATACCATCTACGGCAAGAAGGAGCATCTCCAGGCGATGTCCGGCACTGGCCGAAGGTGCTGCGCTCTTCAGACGAGGGTTGCCGGCGGGAATGAACACGATCCGCTCGAGTCCCATCTCCTCCCTGGCCCGATGCGCAATCTCAAGGTGGCCCCGATGCACTGGATCGAACGTTCCGCCCAGGATTCCCACCTGGGTCAGAACCATTCCACTTCCACTTTGCCGATCCGGATTGTATCCCCTACCTCGATACCCTCGTCGATCAGCTTCTCCGCCATGCCAGTCCGTCGCATCTCCCGCCAAAGCTGCAGCAATACCCTTTGGTCCCGGGTATCAGCCAAGGCGCTCAACCTTTCCAGTCTTTCGGACTCGACGATGTAGACGCCGTTCTCAACGCGCACCGCCTCCGGTTCCCGACGCTGCCTCCCGAATGGGCGATCGGAGACGGTCTGCTGACTCGTAGGTTCCTCCTTCGGAAGTTCCTCCAGAATACTCGCGATGCGCATGAGCATCACATCCACGCCCTCGCCTGCAACGGCGGAAATGAACAGCACCTCCCCATTAGTGTCCCCTTGGCTGCGCATAGCCTGTCTCAATTTGTCCGCAATGGCACTTCGCTGCTCTCGGACTTCGGTTACGTCCAGCTTGTTCACCACCACCAGTTGCTTCTTGTCGCTCAGTTCAGGGTTGAACCGCAACAACTCGTCCCGCACCATCAGGTAATCGTCCGCTGGATCCTCGGCGAGACCATCAACCAAGTGAATATAGAGCCTGGCTCGCTCAGCGTGCCGAAGGAACTGGTGGCCCAAGCCTATACCCTTATGCGCTCCCTCCAGCAGGCCCGGGATCTCCATCATCACAAAGTCGCGCGCCCCGGCACGAACGACACCCAGCACCGGTTCTACGGTGGTGAACGGATAGTCAGCGACCCTCGCCTTGGCCGCGGTACAGCGCGAAATCAGTGTGGATTTCCCGGCGTTCGGACGGGCCAGCAGACCCACGTCTGCCAGGAGCTTTAGCTCAAGGAAAAGAATAGCCGATTCGCCTCTTTCCCCTCGTTCGGCCAGAACAGGTTCCTGATTTGTCGAAGTCGCAAACCTGGCATTCCCCCAACCGCCTTTACCACCACTTCCGACCAGGAACTGCGACTGATCATAAATATCGGTGAGAAAATCCCGGGAACCATCCCGGTTCATCCGCCACACTACAGTGCCGAGGGGAACGGGAATTACCGTATCATCGCCGTTCGATCCCCGGCGGTTTTTCCCCTTGCCGTGGGCTCCGGCGTCGCAGTACACAGTGCTGTTAAACTTGATGTGGAGCAGGGTGTTATAGGACGAATCGCCGGCCAGGTAAACACTCCCGCCGTCGCCGCCGTCCCCACCGTTCGGGCCGCCCTTTGGCCGATACTTTTCTCTCAGAAAACTGGCACACCCATTGCCACCATTACCAGCTTTTATATTCAGCCTTACTGTATCGATCATGTCGTTGTCAGGTCAGCACTCGCTAAAAGTTTTCCAGGATTTTTGCTATTACAATCCAAAAACAGATAAATTCTTTAGGTAACATTCTAGAATAATTATAATAATGCCGTTGATACCGTGGGAAACTTGAGGTTTTCACTACCTGGGTAGGCTATTGTCACTACGCCTTGTCTTGAGTCAGTCTTGTGCATCTTATCACGGTGGTGGTCTTGAATTGGTGGTTACTTGGTTCCGACTAGTGGTCAGGACCTCTTACCTTGGGCATAGAGCCCTGCTGTCGTGATGCACGTTGCGAGAGATATTCGCAACAGTTTTCGATTCGTCTACAAAGGGATGGCAGTGAGTCCACTTGTTGGCAATAATTGTCCACTGGGTTTGTTTGTTATCATAGCCGGGTCGCTGGATGCTGCCCTCTATTTGACTGGAGCAGGTGATGCTCGCTCTGCGGCCTTGGCTGGTTGCGATACTCATGCCCGCGGTGGTGGCCTTGCTGCTGGCATGCGGTCATGCGGGACCGGCGACAGAAGACAAGCTGGATAGGGTTCCGGCTGGTGGAAGGCAAATTTCTATGGTTGACCGAATAGTCTACATAGACAACACCGGTGATTTGCTGGTGGTTAACCCTGATTCCACCGGGGAGGAAAGGCTGACTGGCGACGTTCGGGCAGGGCTGCTTTCGCAAGTGCTGCAACGCGGCGACTCCTACAGCTGGCCCACCTGGTCCCGGGACGGAACGAAAATCGCTGCCTCCCGGGTGTCTGTTGGGGGTGAGGATACCGGCCTCTCAGTCCAAGTGTTTGACTTGGCATCGGGAAGTATGACCTCTGTTTACAGGAATGAATTGAATTCGCCAGTCGCGGACGGTACTCCTCATTACATCTATTGGTCTCCCGATGACCGGCAGTTGAGCTTCCTCACGGCAAGGCCCGAGGGTCTGACCCTACTCGTGAAAAATGTAGGACGTGCTGAGGATCCTGGCGAGGTAGCGGTAGGAGCTCCCCTCTACTACCACTGGGCCGCTGATTCACGACTGCTAGCAGTGCATAACGGTGACCGGGTGACTGTCGAGGAACCCGTACCTGGGGGAAAAGAAAGCCGTGTCGCAGTGGATGCGATTGCGTTTCGGGCTCCCGCGCTCTCTCCTGACGGTGCGCAGCTGGCCTATGCGGGGTTCGGCGCCGGTGTTCACGGGGTCTTTCTGGTGCCAGTGGGGTCGGACAGCGGCTCACCGAGGATTCTTATGGAGACCCAGGGTCTTGCGGCTTTTACCTGGTCCCCGGACGGTTCTACGCTCGCTGTCGCCGAGCAGTTGCGGCGTGGTACTCCCGTCTTCGATCGTCTGAGTCTCGTTTCCGCCGATGGCTCAGAGAGTTCAGTATTGGTAGACGAACAGTTGCTGGCTTTTTTCTGGTCCCCTGATGGTGATCAGATAGCCTGGATTGGCATTGAGCCTCTCAGCCGTACCATGGACCTCGCCGTGTCTCCTGTGGAGTCCGGCAAGCCCGCTGGCGAGCCGCGCCACCTCTTCCGGTTCAGCCCCACCGGTGAGCTGTTCACCATGCTTTCTTTCTTCGACCAGTACGCTTATTCCCATTCTATCTGGTCGCCCGACGGATCCGCTCTTGTCATTACTGGTACCGATGGGGTTGAGTCCGCCAGGAGTAATGGCAGCGGGCCCCACGGCGGGCAGGTGTATGTGGTAGATGCTAGCAGCGGGGAAGCTCGACGCATCGCCTCGGGCAAGTTGGCGATATGGTCCTGGAACTGACTGGTTCCTGCGCCTTGTCTCCAACTCATCTCATATCCTCTGCATGCAGGTATGCGATGGCTGCCGTTGCCCTCCTGCTTGGCCTGTCCTTGGCCGCCTGCAATGCGGGCAGCCCGACACCGGATGCTGCACCGACGGCAGAGCCGGTTGATCCAAGGATGGAGTTGCAGCGAACGGTGGAGAGTCTCATGGCGCTGCACTCCGTTGCCTTCGACCTCCACCACCTTGTAGGTTCAACGAGCATCCTGCCGGGAGTCTTGATGGACCGCGCTTACGGCAAGGCGATTGTCCCTGGGCAGTTCGACGTTACCATAGAGGGAGAGCTGCTCTTTCCCAGGTCCTACGTGGAAATAGGGATGATCAGCGTTGACGGCAAGTCGTACATGACCAATCTGATCAATGGCGAATGGGAGCAGGTTTCGTCGGACGCGCTTCCGATCAACTTGAGCAACATCGGGGTCACTCTGGCCGACATTGTAGTAATGGTCCAGGAGCCGGTCCTCTTGGGCAACGACCGCGTCGATGGAGTCGACGTGTATCACATCAGCGGCAGCATTACCTCCGAGGTACTGAAGCAGCTTGTCCCCACCGCCGGAACCGGCTTTCCTGTAGCTTTGGAGATGTGGACGGAACGGAGCACGGGTATGTTGCGGCAGGCGCTTATTACCGGACAGGTGGTACTCACGGATGTCGAG
Organism: Dehalococcoidia bacterium; assembly: GCA_965219395.1. Taxonomy (GTDB): domain Bacteria; phylum Chloroflexota; class Dehalococcoidia; order Lucifugimonadales; family UBA3495; genus VXOI01. The sequence continues at coordinate 299,447 of CBDCNN010000002.1, read as the reverse complement.
GAAACGCAACGGCAACTGACTCTGGATAGTGTGAACGAGTCCATAACCGTCGAGCCTCCTGACCTGTGAGATACTCGTTCCGATAAGTCTCCCCCTTTTCTGGCACGGGGGAATTTGTTGGGGTGTTCTTGGCGGCTGAACCTCAGGCCGACAATTCTCTCTCCTCCCCCGGACTGTCTACTTGGGCCATCCTGAGCATCACCGGTCTGGGCGCCTTTATCACTGCCCTCGACCAGACGGTGGTGGTGACCGCGCTTCCCAGCGTGATGCTGGACCTCAAGATCCCTATAACTGAACTGGACCGGGTCTCCTGGATCATCACCGCCTACCTGTTGGGCTACACGGTGGCCATGCCGCTCATCGGGCGCATTGGCGATGTTTACGGCTACCCACGGGTGTACCAGGCCTCCCTGATTGTGTTCTGCATCGGCACCAGCCTCGTTGCCATTTCCCACACCTTTGAGTTCATGATCGGTGCCCGGGTGATCCAGGCCATCGGGGGTGGTGCCACTGTTCCTCTGGGGATGGCATTGGCGACGACCCTCGTGCCTCCGGAAAAGCGCGCCCTTGCTCTCGGAGTGGTTGGCGGTGCCGCTGAGGCCGGCTCGATGCTGGGCCCGGCCTACGGCGGCGCCATTGTGGAACTGTCCAGCTGGCGCTGGATATTCTGGCTCAACGTGCCCCAGAGCGCTATCGTCTTCGTGGCCCTGATGCGTCTTCCCAACCGCAGGGCCTCCGGGGAGCGGGTGGACTACCTGGGCGGTGCGCTGATGGTTGCCGCGCTGTTGCTCCTGTCTCTCGCCCTGTCGAGGAAAGACCTGTTCACACTATCGTCCCCCGTGCCTTTCATCCTTGCTGCCTCCGGTCTGGGCCTGGGAGGGATGCTTGTTGTCATAGAGAGACGAATCTGGCAGCCGCTTCTGGCCAACGTATTCCTGCGCTCGTGGCAATTCGTACTTGCCAACGTGACTCAGGCCCTGGTGGGCGTATCGCTGATTCTAGCAATGATCACCGTGCCCTTGACCGCCGATACGGTCATGCTGAAAGACCCTTTCACAGGCGCCCTCTGGCTTTTGAGGATGACCGGCGTGATCCCCTTGGCCGCCGTGGTGGGCGGCTGGCTGTTGCCCTGGGCCGGAGGACGAACGTTGACTATCGTCGGCCTTCTGATGGTGGCGGCAGGCCTGTTTCTGTGCTCCGGATGGGAGATAGGCGTTGACGATCCCGAGTTGACGCTGCAACTCCTGCTGGCGGGTGCCGGGTTCGGACTGGTCATCGCTCCCATCCTGCACCGTGCACTGCAGGCCGTCGACGAGGACTACCGCGCGACCGCGGCGTCCTTGGTCACTGTCGCACGAATGATGGGAATGACGCTGGGACTTGCGGCGATGTCCGCTTGGGGCGTGGAGCACTTTCAAGTCCTTACCTCCGGCCTGGAGCTGCCCCTGCCGCAGGCTGGTGAGACCAGCGAGGCGCTGAACGCCCGTGTCCAACAGTACACCTCGGATGTCAACGAGGCTGGCCTGTCGGTATTTCGTGCGTTCTTCCGAACCGCTGCCATAATCGCCCTGGTCGCCATTCCCTTCGCCCTTCTGAGGACGCGAGGCGAAAGCGGCCGGAGTCTGTAGTTCTCTGTAGTTCGAAGTGTCTCCGGTTTCTGCGAAGGGCCGGGCAGCGGCATGGATGATGGTGTCTGTGCTGGGGTTTTCATTCATTCCCCTCACCATTGCCTTTGGCCGAGGGGCGGACAGTCCTTTTCTGTTCAACGGCGTCTGGCGAATTGGCGTCGTGATCCGTTGTGTTGGTTACTTTCTGTACTGGCACCGGAGGCTCTTTCTCAACGGCCCCGCATTTGTCCTCGTCGCTCGGCGCAGTCCCAGTTGTGGCTTTTTGTGTTTGGTCTGAGCGCCGTGGCCTGGCTGCTTCTCCTGGTTGGCGGCCTTTTACTGATCGTTTCCGGCAATGCTCTGATGGCATTCGGACAATCTGTCGAACAGGCCCAGCAGATCAGGAGGAAAGGCATTCGCTTTCATTGATCAGGCCGACAGGAAGCGGTCGATTCAGTTTGGAAACCGCTGGCTCAGACCGGGAACGCCGTTTCCAGCCCCTTTGCCTGCTCGGGCGTCAGCCGCCATCCCGATGCACCGCAGTTCTCCTCCGTGCGCGCCACGCTGTTGGTCTTGGGAATCACAACCACCGGCGACCGCGTCAGGCACCAGTTCAGTGCCACCTGCGCCGGAGTCCTCCCTACCTCGCGCGCAACGCGCTCCAGTGCCTCCCAGTCGCGGCCGGCCCGGATCCGGGGACGGGCAGCCAGGGACCCGTCGGCGAGCGGCGTGTATGCCATCACCGTGATACCGCGCTCTTCGCAATATGGTATCAAGTCCCGTTCTATGCCACGTCGTTTCAGGTTGTACAGTACTTGGTTGCACACGATGGGGTATTTCGACATTGCTGCCTGCGCGTCCTGCAACTGGCCGACCGAGAAGTTGCTCACTCCGATGTACCGCACCACCCCTCTGTCCACCAGTTCCTCCATGACCTGCATTGTCTCGGAGAGGGGCACGCTGTGGCTGGGCCAGTGGACCTGGTACAGGTCGATAACGTCGACATCCAGTAGCTGAAGGCTCTTTTCCGCTGCCCGCAGCACCTGGTCGTAGCGCAGATTGCTGCCCAGCACCTTGGTCGCGAGAAATACCCTGTCCCGTATGCCGCGGATCGCACTGCCTACCTCGTCCTCGTTGCGGTACATCTCGGCGGTGTCTATCAGGTTCGCCCCCAGTTCGATGCCCCGCCGCAGCGGTTCCGGGCCCCCGCGGTATTTCCACGTTCCCAGACCCACCTCCGGGATCATCTCGCCTGTGCGTCCCAGTTCCCGGTATTCCATGGATGGCCTCATTGTGGAGGATGCAGGATGTCCACGGCTATGTTATACCAGTGGGAGCAATCACTGCGGGCCAAGGCTCGTACCAGATGAACCCGGAGGTATCGAAATGGAATTCCAGGACTACGAAAACTTTGTGAACAACAATAACAAGCGCGGAATCATCACGACCTACCGGCGCAACGGCGCGGGCCATATCAGCATCGTGGTCGTGGGGGCATACAAGGGCAAGGCAGCCTACGTCATCGTGCATGGCAACTCCGTGAAGGTGCGAAACCTGCAGAATGACAATCGCTGCACCGTAACGGCTGTGAGCGAGGGCTGGCGCAGCTGCATCTCCGTCGAGGGCACGTCCACGACGATGTCCTATCACGACACCGACGCCGAGACCATGCGCGTCGAGCTGCGCGAGGTCTACCGCGCCTGCAGCGCCCACGGCGACCACCCTGACTGGGAGGAATACGACCAGGCCATGGTCCAGCAGGACGCCGTGATCGTTCTCGTGGAGCCCGACCGGGTCTATGGCTTTGCCCGGGGCTAGCCGTTGCTGTCATTCCAAGGTGAGCCGAGCGGCGCCCCCGTTCATTTCCCGACACGCTCAGGGGGACGGGGGCGCATACTTCGAGTGATGCCTAGTCGATTCCCAGCGACGCATCGGCCAGGCACACAAGATCGCCCCTCTGGTTGATACCCCGCACCCGGCACTCCACAATTCCCCGGTCTCCCTCTCGCCGCCGCGCCGTAACCTCGCCGCCAAAGGTCACCGTGTCGCCGCTGCGAAACGGCGTGATCGCCCGCATCAGCAGACTGCCGCTGTTGTAGAACGCCACGGGAGGGAACGATAGCTGTAGCATCTGGTCCACGTAGGACATGGTCGCAGGCCCCGAGTTCACCGTTCCGCCGAAGATGTTCTGTCTCGCAAACTCCTCGTCCGTGTGGATGTTGCTTTCGTTGGGCCGCCCTGCCAGCCGGAATTCGCTGCGGTTGTTGATGATCTCCTGGCTCTCGGTGATGCTCAGCTCAGCGAGCGCCGTCCCTTCGACAGCGGTAGCAAAGTCCAGCAAGCGTTGATCCTCGGTACGCCCTGAGCCCGCCGGTGCAGACTCGGAGCCCGCCTGTCGGCCAGGAACCTCGCGCTGGCCCTTGGCATATTCGAAGATGCAGGAGTAATCGTACTGAACCGCCAGTTCTCCGCGCTGATTGATGCCCTCGACGCGGAAGGTCACGAACCGGCTGCCCCTTCGCTCGTACTTTTCAAGCGTGCCACGCCTACCGGTGATCACGTCCCCGGCGACGACGGGCAGGTGCCAGCGGATCTCGCACTTGGCGAAGGGAGTCTGCTTACGGGCGGTCCTGGACTGTTCCTGGGCCACGTAGCCATTGGCCTCGGCAATCTCCTCCCGTAGCAGCGGCGCGTAGGCCAGTACCATCGTCGGCATTGCCAGCACGCCCTCAGCGCCCCGGTATTTCTGGTCTTCGTTCAGCGCCGCTTGGGCGTACCCACAGATGTTCTCGGCGGTTATCTCCACCACCGTTTCCGCTCCGTACTGCCCAGGCTCCACCGCATCGTATGTCCAGAGCCTTTCCGCCTGCTCTACCATTGTCGTCAACTCCGAAAAGATGCCAGTTGCTACCCGAGGTTGGTCCAGTTGTCGGGCTCTGGTCCCGATGTGGGGACATTGTGGAGAATTCTGCGCATCACTCGCTGTGTGTGGGAGCTGTTTCCGGGGTCCAGATGTCTGGTGGCTGCTTCAACATATGGTTGGCTGATGTGGCCCAGGTATTGCGATACTCCGTCGTTGCGAATGGCGGTCAACGCCTCCGCATAGAAGGCGATGATGTGCGCGTTCCCCAGGTGCAGGCCAGCCTGAATCGCACCGGCTGCCACCAGCGTCGATACGACAAGGGGGGAACGTTTCTGTTCCGCCGCTGCGGCTTTCAGTTTGGGAAAATACCTCCGCAAGACGCTGCGGCCCCGGGATCAGGCCTGCGTTTTCCCTGAGCAGGTTCACGGAATCCCTCATATCCGCTATTGCGGTTGGCGGTATGTCGATGGCGTCCGCCGTCTGGCTCACAGTCCTGTCCATGACGGCGATGAGGTCATCGATCGAGGAAATATCGGTATCCCGGGGCAGCACGCCAGCCCGTTTGAGTTCTTTGACAAAAGTGTCCAGGTAGACCCGAGTACCGCCGGTGATGTCTGAGGCAACAGCGAGGAACCAGAGGGGCGAAAAGCCCACGGTAAAGACGCTTGCCGCCTCCATGACATTGCCTGCCACCTTGCGCTTGATGAGTTCCAGACCTGATGCAGAGTCCTCCGGGAAACGCCCTGAGACTCCTCCGATCGCCTCCACGGTGATCCGCAGTGGCCGGGCTATCAGGCACTGGTAGATCCTGGCGCTGCCAACGGGTGGAGGCAGTATGTGGTCGGCCGCCTCCAGGAGCAGGCCACCGCCACTGGCCGCCGTCGTGCGTACGAGACGCTCAGGCAGGGAAACGGCGTAGCCTGTTATGGACTGCCGTTCGTCCTCATGGAGGACGGGGCTGTCTTGTGGGCCGAGGGAGTTTTCCCCAGGTTCGCCGGGCATTTCGGCAACGTCTCCTGCTTTCGTAGATCCCTCGATGTGCAATGCCTTCATATTACGACTGCGTGTCAAATGACTGGAGCCGCCCCTTCGGTGCAAACAAAACTGCTACGGAGGGAGCGTAGTGGATGGTGTTTCAAGCCAGGTGGATGTCCGTTCTTCCGTACGGGGCAGCGTCGTCGGGCAGAGGTTCATATCAGGTTGCCGTATGACATTTCCAGCCTGCTGTCATAATTCCCAGATTCCATCCGCCGATTTCGTGAGGGCCACGTACCTTCTCGGGTAAGGGCAGATGCAAAGACAAAGAGCGCGAAACCCGCGGTTCGCGCCCTGTTCTTAAGCAAATCCGGTGTTGTTGAAAGTTGACGAGCTCCTCATTGATTACTGGGTTTCCAGTCCCGCGATTTCAGTGGTCCCGCCTGTATCGTAGCAGGGGATGCCGGGGGTAAGGCAGCGCTGCAAGGTTCCCTGGCCGTCGAGGTCGGGGATGGCTGCGTGTGTCTGACCATTCGAGAGCCCGTCAGTACCTGTCCCTTGCTCACCGTTTTGATTGGTGTCGGTCATCAAGCAAGGGATGCCCGGGAAACAGCTTGAAATGGTCTCTTGGGTCAAGGAGCCTCCAACACGAGGTGCTTCGTTGCAACTCGCCAATCCGGTCTGCTGGCATTCGGAAAGGGATGCAGGCTTGTCTGCTGACACTATGGCTGTACCGCGGAAACTGCCAAACCATAAGAGCAACACAACTGCAGCTATTACGAAGCCCCCCGCGGTCAGAGTCCTCCAGATTGATGATACCGTTAGATTTCTCTCGAATGTCCAACCCATGATTCCACCCCCAAGCAGGATATGATTTATTCTAGTCTCGGTTGAGGGCGGAGTTCCAGTGGTTTAGATGAATAAAGCGTGATAATATCTGGAGTTATATATAGTCAGATATGAATATATGACCCGTAGTATTAATATTGTAAATACTGTCAGAGTGTTATGCAGCGCACTCAATGTGTCGATTCATCCGACGGGAAAACGGTCGCTACAACGGCTACGGTATGATGTGAGCCAAACTCCAGCGGAGGCTCGGAAATGAAAGTAGGGTTCATTGGACTGGGAACAATGGGGGCCAGCATGGCATACAACTGCCTGCAGGGCGGCAACGAAATGGTGGTCCATGACATCCGCCGGGAGGCGGCGACGCGGCACCTGGAGGCAGGCGCGGTATGGGCAGATTCCCCGAGAGAGGTGGCCGAGACGACGGAGATCGTGTTCACCTCGCTGCCTGGACCCGTCGAGGTCGAAGCCGTCGGTCTGGGTGAGGACGGCATCCTGGAGGGCATGAGCGAGGGCAAGGTCTACTTCGACCTCAGCACCAGCACGCCCACGCTTATCCGCCGCATCCACGAGCAGGCAGCAGCTCGCGGCATACAGGTCCTTGACGCGCCCGTCAGCGGCGGCCCTCGCGGCGCGGCCTCCCGCAACCTGGCTATCTGGGTCGGCGGCGACAAGGACGTCTTTGACCGCTGCAAGCCCGTGCTCGACAGCATCGGAGACAAAGCTTACTACGTGGGGCCCGTCGGCTGCGGCGCCATCGCCAAGCTGGTTCACAACTGCACCGGCTACATTGTGCAGGCCGCCCTGGCCGAGGTGTTCACCATGGGCGTCAAGGCCGGCGTGGAGCCGCTGGCGCTGTGGCAGGCCGTTCGCAAGGGCGCCCAGGGACGCCGGGGCACGTTCGAGGGGCTGGCGGAGCACCTGCTTCCCGGCAAGTTCGATCCTCCCGATTTCGCCCTTCGCCTGGCCCGCAAGGATGTGGATCTGGCCGTCGGCGTGGGGCGGGAATACGACGTCCCGATGCGACTGGCCCAGCTCACGCTGCAGGAGATGACCGAGGCCCTCAACCGCGGCTGGGGACACCGCGACTCCCGCGTAGCCATGCTGCTACAGGAGGAACGCGCCGGCGTCGAGGTCCGCGTCGAGGAGGCCATCCTCAACGCCGTCCTGGAGGAGGAACGCCAGTCGGGGTAGGGTACTATTGTTGCTTGTGGAGACCCCGCACTCGCCCGAACGGAGGGGCCCGTGATTATTACACGCTTGAAACTCACAAACTGGCGCAACTTCACTGACGTTGATGTGCCCCTGTTGGACCGGGCGTTTATCATCGGCCCTAATGCGTCGGGCAAGTCTAACTTGCTCGACGCCATCCGGTTCCTGCGAGATGTGGGCAAGCGAGAAGGAGGCGGTCTGCAGGCAGCGGTTCGCAGACGAGGAGGGGTGCCACAGATACGTAGCCTTTCAGCGCACTCCGGTGGCGGAGTGGGTATTGAAGCTCATCTCAGTCACGACTCCCGCGAACCCGTTGAGTGGTTGTACCGACTGGTCTTTGCAGTCGAACCACGCGGCCATCATCGGATCGTGGTGCAACAAGAGGTTGTTGAACACAACGGTGAAACACTACTTCAACGCCCCGACTTTGAAGACATGATCGATGCCGATCGTCTAACGGAAACGGCCCTGGAACAAGTTAACGCCAATCGCGAATTCCGTGCCGTGGCCGAATTCTTCGATGAGATTACTTACTTGCACTTGGTGCCACAGCTTGTGCGTTTTGGTGCGGAGATTGGCGGAAACCGATTGGAAAATGACCCCTTCGGTCAGGGTTTTCTGGAAAGAATTGCCGCCACAAACAGCAAGACTCAGCAAAGCAGACTGAAAAAAATCGCGGCATCTCTCTCTCACATTGTGCCTCAGTTGGAGGAAATTACCTTTGAACGTGACGCTGCGACCGGACGACCGCACCTGAAAGTCCGTTTCGAGAACTGGCGGGCCCACGACGTTTCTCAGAGAGAAGATCAGCTTTCCGATGGGACGCTCAGGCTCATTGGGTTGTTTTGGTCTCTTTTGGAGCGCAGTGGCCCTCTGCTGCTAGAAGAACCGGAGATATCACTGAATAGAGACATCGTGTTGCGGTTGGCGGGGTTGATTTACAGATTGAGCGTACCGGTGCGTAGACGCCGGGGCGATGAACGGCATAGCGAACGACGCCAAGTTATTCTGACTACTCACAGTCCGGATCTGCTTAGCGACCAGGGCATCGATGGTTGGGAGGTACTTTGCATTACTCCCGGCAAGGATGGTTCAACTGTGGAACCTCTTGCAGCGGACCCGCGTATACGAGAGGTTCTTAGGGCAGGGGTTATACCTGGTGAAATTGCACCGTTCCGCAATCAGGCCGTCCAACTGCCTCTGCATTTAGGGCTTTCTGCCTAGATTTATGCAGGTCACTCTGGCGGTCGAGGACGCTCCGTCAAGGGCGGTCGCTAGGCGACTTATAGATGACTATTTACCACTTGCTAATGTCTTCGAGGAAGTCGTGGCAGGTGGATCTATTGAAAGTCGTATCCACGGACTGAACCAGAGAGCGCTATACATAGGACCAGTGCTGGCTCTTGCGGATCTGGATCGGCCGATGAGTTGTCCAGCTGCCTTGGTTGAACAATATGTCCGGGGGCTGAGGATTGCACCCAACATGCTCATCCGGATAGCAGTGCTAGAAATAGAATCGTGGATATTGGCGGACCGAGAGGGGATAGCGGAATGGTTGGCGGTACCCTCCAATATAGTGTCCCGTGCGCCTGAGGAACTGAACGATCCCAAGAGATCAATGGTCCAACTGGCCAGCCGTAGCGCTCATCGGTGTTTGAGAGAGGCAATTGCCCCGCTGAGTGTACTTGGAACGAGCCGCACAGGCCCGGGCTACAACGAAATGGTCAGCGAATTCGTAGCCCTCCAATGGAACCCCGAAGCCGCCCGTTACAACTCCCCCAGCCTGGATCGAGCCATCACTCGCATCGGCGAACTTGCGGCCCCCTAACCCTCCGGCGTCCAGCGGAGGTTGGGGCGGCGGGCGGCTCGGGCCTCGTCGAGGCGGGCCACCGGCGTGGTGTGCGGGGCGTTGCGGACCAGGTCCGGGTCGTCGTCGATCTCCGCGTTTATCTGCTTCAGCGCCGCAACGAAGTCGTCAATCGTCTCCCGCGTCTCTGACTCCGTGGGCTCGATCATCAGGCACTCGGGCACGATCAGGGGGAAATACATCGTCGGCGCGTGGAACCCGTAGTCCAGCAGGCGCTTGGCAATCTCCAGACCACTGGCGCCCCTGGCCTTCTGCCAGTCGGCCGAGAACACCGCCTCGTGCATGCAGGTGCGGTCGTAGGGCAGGCGGTACACGTCCCTCAGCCCGTTCATCATGTAATTGGCGTTTAAAACCGCGTTGCCGCTGATCGAACGGACGCCCGCCGCGCCCAGGGTGCGGATGTAAGTGTAGGCCCGCACCAGCACGCCGAAATTGCCGTGAAACCCCGCCAGCTTGCCGATGCTTTGCTCCGGCGTGTGCAAGTGGTAGAAGGAGTGGCCATCGACCGGCTCTTGGTCAGGGTCGCCGCCGTTCATGGGTGCGAAGGTGTGCGCGGTAACCACCGGCGCGGCCAAGTAGGGCGCCAGTCGCTCAGTGGCGCATACCGGCCCGGCTCCCGGCCCGCCGCCGCCGTGGGGGGTGCTGAACGTCTTGTGCAGGTTCAGGTGGCACACGTCGAAGCCCAAATCGCCCAGCTTGACCCGGCCCAGCAGCGCGTTCATGTTGGCGCCGTCGCCGTAGACCAGTCCGCCGGCCTCGTGAACGATGCGGCACACCTCGACGATGTTGGTGTCGAACAGCCCCAGCGTGCTGGGCAGAGTGATCATCACCCCGGCCAGGCTGTCGTCGGCCACGTCGTGCAGCGCCTCGAGGTCAACGTTGCCTTGGCTGTCAGATGCCAACTCCACCACCTGGAACCCGGCCATGGCCGCCGAGGCGGGGTTGGTGCCGTGGGCACTGTCGGGGATGGCGACCTTGGTCCGTCCTGTCTGGCCCTGCGCCTGCAGGTAGGCCTTGACCATCAGCATGCCCGCCAGCTCGCCGTGGGCCCCGGCCAGCGTCGCGAGGCTCACCGCGGGCAGGCCTGTGATCTCGCCCAGGAATCCCTGCAGCCGGAACAGCAGGTCCAGCGCCCCCTGCGACTGCTCGGCGGGCTGCATCGGGTGAATGCCCGCAAACCCGGGCAGGAATGCCGTCTCGTCGTTGATCTTGGGGTTGTACTTCATCGTACAACTGCCCAGAGGGTAGAAATGCGTGTCGATGGAGAAGTTGCGCTGGCTCAGGCCAGTGAAATATTGCACCACCTCCGGCTCCGAGATCTCCGGCAGTGGCAGCTCATCCCTTAGCAGCGATGCGTCTGGGAGAGCCTGTGGAGGCACGTCCGAAGCCGGAAGCACCGCCCCGGCCCGTCCCGGCACGCTGCGCTCCATCAGCAGTTTCGATGTGTCCCGATTTCCGCCTTGACGCATAGCGCGTTCTCTCCTACACGGTCGAAAGGGACGCCGCCAGCTGGTCGATCTCGTCCCTGGTGTTCATCTCGGTTACGCAGAGCAACATCCCGTTGGGGTAGCGGTCGCTGACGTCCAACCCGCCGAGGATGTTCTGCTCCATCAGCCGCCGGTTGATCTCGGTCGGCGGGGCCGGACACTGAGCCACGAACTCGCGGAAGAACGGCCCGTCGTTGGCGATCGAATATCCTGGCAGCGCGGCGATCTGTGATGCAGCGTATTGCGATTTCTGGTAGCAGAGCTCCGCCACCTGCCGCAGTCCCGACTTGCCCAGCGCGGCCAGGTAAATGGTCGATGCCAGGGCGTACAACGCCTCGTTGGTGCAGATGTTTGACGTCGCCCTCTCCCGGCGAATGTGCTGCTCCCGGGTCTGCAGGGTGAGCACGTAGCCCGTCTCGCCGTTCTTGTCCACCGTACGGCCAGACAGGCGGCTGGGCATCTGGCGGATGTACTCCTGCTTGGTGGCGAAAAGCCCCACGTATGGTCCGCCGTAGCTGGGCGGAATCCCCAGCGGCTGCCCTTCGCCGGTCACGATGTCGGCCCCGTAGTGGCCCGGCGGCTGGAACATCCCCACGGCGACGGGGTCGCACGACACCACGGCCAGCGCTCCCGCGTTGTGGGCCGTGTCCACCAGCCCGCCGAGGTCCTCGATGCTGCCGAAAAAGTTGGGGTACTGCATGACCAGACAGGCAGTTGTGTCATTGACGCCTGAAGCAGCGTCGCTGACTGTTGCCACCTCGAGGTTCTGAGGGCGGCAGTAGGCCTCGATCACCGCCCGGTAGGCCGGCGACACGGTGTCCAGCACCGCAACCCGTTCCCTCCGGGTTACCCGGCACGCCATCAGGGCCGCCTCGGCCAGGCTGGTGGCGCCGTCGTACATCCCGGCGTTGGCCACCTCCATCCCGTACAGATTGCAGATCAGCGTCTGGAACTCATAGATGACCTGCAGAGTGCCTTGACTGGCCTCGGCCTGGTAGGGCGTGTAGGCGGTGATGAACTCGCCGCGGGTGACCAGCGACTTCACTATTGACGGGATGAAGTGGTGGTAGGAACCCTGCGCCTAAAAACGACGGACCGCTGCCCAGTGCCCGGTTGCGCGCCGCTAGGGCGCCCAGCTCTCGCTGGATCTCGAGTTCCGGGAGCGGATCGGGGAGCCTGAGAGGAGGATTCCGGTGCTCTGCCGGGATGTCGGCGAACAGGTCGTCGATGGAGGAGACCCCCAGGGAGGCCAGCATCCCCGCCTGCTCCTCGGGGGTGTTCGGGATGTAGTGAGACTGAAAATGCCCGTTCCCGCTGCCGTTGACAGCGCTGTCGGTGGCCATCAGTGTTGCTCTGCCAGGTAGGCGTTGTATTCCTCGGCGGAGAGCAGCGAGTCCAGCTCCGTTGTGTCGCTCATGGTCACGCGAATCAGCCACCCCTCGCCGAAGGGGTCCTCGTTGGTCAGTTCAGGCCGGTCCACCAGGGCAGGGTTCACCTCGATGACCTCGCCACTCACCGGCGAGTAGAGGTCTGACACGGCCTTGACCGATTCCACCTCTCCCATCTTGCCCAGGTGCGACACCGTATCGCCGGCCTTGGGCAGTTCGAAGTAGACGATGTCTCCCAGCTGGTCCTGCGCGTAATGAGTGATGCCCACCAGCGCGCGATGGCTGTCGGCGTCCTCGATGATGATCCATTCGTGCTCGCGCGTGTAGTTACGGTCATTGGGATTCATGGGGGTTGACTGCTCCTTGCGCCAGGGCCGGGACGTACAGTGCAGGCTAGTCGCGCCGCCCGGCTTTGGCTGTTCGGGGACGTCGGTAGTGGGGAAGGGTGGTGACGGTGATCTCCTCGATGAGACCCCGCTTGTCCATTTCGAGGACGGTTCCCGGCCGCGAGAATTCGGGGAAAACGTAGCCCATGCCCAGACTCGTGTCAAGCGTTGGTGAATAGCAGCCGCTGGTCACCTGTCCCGCTGGAAAGCCCAGCACCGACAATGCATACGTCGCTCGCGGAGCCGACCGGCCGGGCAGTTGCAGCCCTACCAGCGTGAACCTGGTACCGTGTTCACGCTGTTTCTCCAGCGCATCGCGCCCAATGAAGTCCTTGTTGAAATCAACGAACCGTTCCAGTTGCGCCTCGACGGGTGTCGTGGACTCGTCGAGTTCGTGACCGTGCAGCGGCAAACCTGCCTCGGTCCTCAGCACGTCACGTGCACCCAAGCCGCAGGGGACGGCCCCGGCGTCGGTCAGGGCGTTCCAGACCGCTGGGGCCGCGGTTGCCGGGGCCAGGATCTCCACGCCATCCTCGCCTGTGTAACCGGTGCGCCCGACCAGGACGTCCGCGCCGCACATTCGCGACTCGGTCCACGCGAACGGCCGAAGGCCAGCAAGGCCACCCTCGGCCAGTCCGGCGGCCAGCCCCAGCGCCGCAGGGCCCTGGCATGCCAGCAGAGAGGTCTGCAACGTCTGGTCGTCCAGGGTTACGCCGGAATTCCCCCCCGGGGCCACTCCCTTGGCGAACCGTTGTCCGATCACTTCTCCGAACCAGTCCAGCACCCGGTGCCGGTTCCCCGCATTGGGTATCAGCAGGTACCTAGCCTCGGCCAGCCGGTAGAAGATGGTGTCGTCGATGACGCCTCCGCGATCATTGCAGATCATGCAATATCGCGCCCGCCCCACCCCCAGTGTCTCCGCTGATCCGGTCACCGCCAAGTCGAGGAATTCAGTAGCCGACGGCCCGGAAATATACACCCGCCCCATGTGGGAAACGTCGAATATCCCCGCACCAATCCGTACCGCTCGCACCTCGGCGAGTATTCCCGACGGGTACTGCACCGGCATATCCCACCCGCCAAATGGCACCATCCGTGCCCCGGCGGCAACGTGTGTGTCATATAGAGAGGTCTGCAGGTTGACGACGTCCAATTTAAGGGACCTCAACACTGGCCGGATTAATCGGCCGAAGATTTCTGAAAGAATCCGTCACAAAAATGATAAACAACCCGCAGGGCCACCGCAACTTTCGCGGATTAGTCTCGTGAGACCGTTCGTCCACGAAGCAGGATGGGAGTCCGTGAGAGTGCCCTTAGCGAATGGGTACAGGTTCGAGCCTGCTAACTTGAGTGATGCGGTATACGAATGGCTTTGGGGTGGTGTCTATCGCCTCCAGAATTCTCCGGTAGGCATTGAGAAAGCAACGCATCTTTTCCCACCGCTGGGCATGACGTCCCCACAAATAAAAGCATCCGATGTCGTAATGCTGAATAGCCGAGAGTTCAACAGGGTTTCGATGGTGCTGACTATCGTGGCCTATTACTATCCAACCCTTCGACCCAACGTCCGCCATCCATACGTCATCTTGAGAATTAGTAGGGAAGTGATTCTGGAGGTACTCTATTCTTGTAGGCAGTTTTAGAACTTCCAAAGCCTGAGGGAGAGATGTTCCAACGTCGCGGTCAAAAAATAAGACGGGATTGTCCGTCTCCGTAATCGCGTTGTTGGAAGCGACAACCATTCACGCGACCTGCCGGCCATCGTCGAAATCGACGCCTTCAAACTGTAGTCCTTGCCGAACGTCATCTTCTCGCAGGTCGAAATCCTCTTGCATATCTAGAATACTTTCACCTGCATCCCACCGCCCTTTAAGCGCCCAAGTGGGAATGCCCTTGACTGTAGGTGCTCCGAAAGAGACTCGGGGGTCTATGGACACAGGGTTATCTCTCCCCCGTAAATGCCACACCAACGCAGTCCCATCCTCATAGTCGAACTGATGGAATCTGTCGCTGATCAAGTCCTGCCAACCCATCTGGCCATGCTCGTCTGCAACTACCAGATGCCCGACGAACGCCTGACCCTCAATGTTCCGTAGTTCTAGCAGGACGTGGTGACCTTCCGTCAGCCATGACTGGTCGGCAAAGGGATACTCCGACTTTAGCACTTGGGCAACATAGTCTCTGGCTTTGCGAATGCGTTGCAGTGAAACGCCAAGTCCGCGAAAGGTGGCAACGAAGGCAACCTCGACCAGCTGGTAATAAGACAAATCTTCTCTTCGGGAACGCCCCGGCAAAGCCACGCTCGTTCTACCCTTCCCAAAGTGCCAATAACTGACAGTTCGAGTAGTTACGCCCGCGTATCGGCCAGCGTCGCTAACGCGATAGGCGGGCAGATAAAGACGCCGACGCCATGGCGCGATATTCTGTTTTACTTGCACAGATGACCTACCGTTCATGTTCTCTTTCGGCTTTCGTCTGCAAAGATACTAATGGCCCATGGTTTTAGCAAATGCGCAATGACACCGATAGGTGAAGACTCCTTCCTAACCTCCCGGCGCCAGGCGGAAGCGCCACAGGGCGACGGACATGAAGACCGCAGCGAACACCACCAGGGCGGCCATCGACGGCACCACGTCAACGAACTCGGCGCCGAACAGCATCAGCTTGTTCAACCCGTCATTGGCCCAGCCGTGGGGCGTCAGGCGGGCCAGCGACTGCATGAACGGCGGCGTGATGAACAGCGGCCACCAGCTCCCGCCAATGGGCGCCAGCACCAGCGAGGTCAGCACACCGGCCGCGGAGGCGGTCCGCACGTTGCCGACGAAACTGGCCAGCAGCACCCCGAAGGAGGCGGAGGCTACCACCATCAGCAGCGACAGCAATACCACGGCTACCGGGGAAGCCCCGAGATCTATGTTGAACGCCAGCGCCCCTACTACCCACATCACTGCCACCTGCACCACGCCGATAAACGCCCCGGCCAGAAATTTGCCCACGATCAGCGATTCCCGGCGAACGCCGTTGGCCATCAGCCGCTCCAGCGTGTGCGTCTGGCGCTCGCGGGCCAGCGCTTCGGCGCCCATGGCCGCGGTGAAGAACACGAACATCGTCAGGTAGCCGGGCAGGACGAAGTTCGAGGTATTGAACGGCGCAATCTCACCCACCTGCTCCACTCGTATCTCGATGGCCGCGCTGCTGGCCCCGGCAAGCAGTTCCTCCATTGTCCGCGCGGTATCCTGCGAACTGCCGAGCGCGATCACTGCGGATAGCGTTGCGTGGGCCTCGGAAAAGCGGGCCGCAATCTCTCGGGCGAATCCTCGGAGCGCGGCCTCGTCTGCGACCGGAATATCCCCCACATAAGCGTCCAGCTGAGCCGGTTCGCCGGACAGGAAACGCTGGGTGAAGTTCGGAGGGAAAGACACGAACCCGGAGATTTCTCCGGAATTCACGGCAGCGAGTGCCTCACTGTGCTCCATGGCCTTGACTGGCCCGTCTGCGGCAGAGCTTATGGCCTCGACTGCCGGGATGCTGATGCCGACCGTCTCCTGGGTGGCGATGTAGAACTGCAACTCCTCGGTTTCCGGCCCCACGTCCCTCAGCGCGAGCGAAAATCCGATGACGAAAACGAATGGCAGCAGGAAGGCGAAAGCCATTGCGGCCCGGTCCCTGAAAAAGATGCGCGTGTCCTTGGAGGCCAGCAGCAGTGCCTGTCGAATGATGGTATTCATCGGCGGCTACCGTCCCTCCGGAGTGATGCTGAACAGTAATCGCGCAACGGTCAGGCCCACGACCGCCACGCTGGCCATCACAGCCATTTCCAGCCACTGTTGTCCCAAGTGTTCGCCGCTGCCGATGATGCGCTGCATCGCGTCTATGGCGTAGGCATTTATGGTGGCCCTGGAGATGGTGTGCATCAGGCTGCCTTCGGTAATCTCGAAAAACGTGCCGCTGAACACCACCATCACCAGCGTAAAGAACACCGCGGCCCAGGCCGCTTGGTTGCGGGTGCGGGCCACGGCGCCTATGACCAGCGAAACGCCCGTGAATGCGGCGGCCGCCAGCAACGCAAAGGCCAGCAGCTCCACGAAGGCCAGCGCTCCGCCGGGCCTGAACACGACGAAGGCCAGGGACAGCATCACCACCGTCTGGAACATCGCCCGCGATACGCCCGACAGAAGCTTGCCCGCAAATAGCTGGTTCACCCCCAGCCGTGTGGTCATCAGCCGTTCCAGGGTCCCGGTGCGCCGGTCCTCCACCATCGCCTGCGCCGCCAGGGTCACTGAGAACATCACGAACATAACAATCAGCCCTGGCAGCAGACGGGAGAACAGGCTGTCGCTGGATTCCTCGTCCGTCTCCTGTCCGGGACGCCGCACCTCAACCACCACCGGCGGGTCTGTTCGCAGCTTTTCCAGCTGGGACCGTATCTCCGACTGGACACGTTCCGGCGCAACATTGGACTCCGAGAGCGCATCGCTGATATGTCGGCGCACGCGGGACTCGGTGGCCATGTCCCGTGCGACGCCCCGGACGATGGCCCTGACGATCTGCCCGGTATCGCCGCCGTTCCCACGTTGCCGGAACACCAGCGGCGCAGGCTCTCCGGCCTCCAGCGCGTCGCTGAAACCGGCTGGAATGATCACCACGAACAGGATGGCCGAACGGTCCAGGGCGGCGTCCGCGTCGGCCTCCGTGCGTTCTTCCACCTCAACCGCGGCCAGCGAGTCCAGCCGCGCCACCAGTTCCCGTGCGTGGGGTCCGCCGTCCAGGTCCACCACGCTGGCGGGCGTGAATACCTCGCTTTCGCTGCTCAGTGCTCCGTACATCAGCGCGAACAGCAGTATGGGCAGTGCGATGCTGAAGGCCAGCTCGGCCCGGTTGTTCAGGAAAAGCTTGAGCTCGAGGAGCGCGATATGGAAAGGACGCAGCATCGAAGAAAACAGAAAGAGGATGGAACTAGTCCCGCAGGCTGTGGCCGGTCAGTTCGAGGAAGACCTTCTCCAGGGTAACCTCGGCAGGATCCCCGATCTCCGCTTTCAGCTCGTCCGGCCGCCCCAGGCGCATCAGTTGGCCGTGGTCCATTATGCCCAGCCGGTCGCAGAGGCGGTCGGCCTCCTCCATGTAGTGGGTGGTGTACAGCACGGTCATGCCCTCGTCGCGGAGTCTCTCCACCGTCTCGAAGATGTGGCTCCGCGACTGTGGATCGATTCCCACCGTCGGTTCGTCGAGGAAAAGCAGTTGCGGGCGGCTCATGAGTGCCACGGCCAGGTTAACCCGCCGTTTCATTCCGCCCGAGAATTTGTCGATCTTGTCGCGGGCCCGCTCGGTCAACCCCACCACCTCCAGGTACTCGGCAGCCGCCTGCTTGGCCTCCCGGCCACCCAGCCCAGCCATGCGCCCGAAGAAAACGAGGTTGTCGGTGGCCGAAAGCTCTGGGTAGAGCGCCAGCTCCTGCGGACAGACGCCCACCAGCCTGCGCACTGCATCACTCTCTCGTGTCACCGAGTGTCCGCCGATTACCACGTCCCCCTCATCCGGGGAAAGCACCGTCGACAGCATGCGGATGGTGGTGGTCTTGCCGGCCCCGTTGGGTCCCAGGAGCCCGAAGATTTCCTGCTTGTG
The DNA here is from genome assembly GCA_965219395.1 of Dehalococcoidia bacterium. Classification (GTDB taxonomy): domain Bacteria; phylum Chloroflexota; class Dehalococcoidia; order Lucifugimonadales; family UBA3495; genus VXOI01. The sequence goes on along the minus strand of CBDCNN010000002.1, from coordinate 281,191 downwards.
TATGTCGAAGGACAGGCCATCCACCGCGGCCAGACCGCCAAAGGACTTGCGCAGGTTGCTGGCCGAGAGGAAAGCTGGCGTTTTCGTGGTGAGGTTGTCGCTAGAGGCCATCGGTAGTTTCCCGTTCATTCCCTTGGGACCGGTTCGCTGTGTCTGGCGTGCGAGGAAATTTAAACTCTCATTGTATAACGGGCGCGCCTGGAGTCATATGAGTACTTGTAGACCTCGCTCTATGGAGCAGGTATGTCGGCTGTGGCCTGTTCGGGGTCGTATCCCACCAGTTCCACGAAACCTCTGCCCTTGACCATTGCGCCGCTACGCTGCCCAGAGGCGGTCACGGCCCCCTCCCAGTAGACGACCGGCAAGATGACCCCTGCGGCAAACTCGGCGTGCTCCAGCACTGGTTCCAGCACCAGGTCCACCTCCAGGGGCGGGATTGCCAGCCGCCAGCCCATCGGATACTCGATGCCGGTCTCGGGACTCACCCACGTTCCGGTTGCCTCCAACTCCACGTCCTCGCTGGGCACGTGGATCACGTCGCCGTTGGGGGACACGAACGTCGCATACGCCGCCTCCCGTGCCTGGTCCGGCGGACGCCACACCACCGCCACCATCAGGTCCGAGCCGTCGTCCAGTTGCAGGTTGACCCAGTCCCAGCCTACATCCACCCGCGAGATGCTGCCCCACTGGTGGTCCATCCATCCGGAGCCGGAGACCTGCCTTCGCTCGCCGCTGTCCTCGACCCAGCCCTCATAACCCATGCGGGTACGTGAGTAGTAGTAGGTGTCTCCGGCTTCGCCCAAGTCCACCAGTCCGGTGGAATCGTGCAGCACCGGTTCCCGTTTCGAGACAGCCTGCAATGCCAGCGTTCCGCCTTTCAGTTTCAGCGCCAGTTCGTATCCCTCCCCGTCGCCGCGCATCAGCCACCCCTCAGCGCCGACAGCAACACTTGGAGCGTTCGGGTCCAGCCACACAAGCGTTCCCCGCTCCTCCGAGTCGTGCGTCCCCGCGCCGTGATTTCCCAGGGTCGCGTGCAACAGGTGCGGCGTCCCCACGGCCAGCGTCGGAGACTGAAAGGTCACGAAGTGGAAGCTGTATTCGTTTCCCTGTCCGTCCCACAGGAACCCGTTGAAGTACCACCATTCTACTGGGGTTTCGTGCGGCGCCTCGTCCTCCGGCAGCGACACCAGCGGCCCCTCCGCACGCTGGGTAGGCGACGGTGATGGTGTGGCAATTGGCTCTGGTGTGCTCGTGGCTGTCGGAGCGGGAGTATCGGGAGGTCTGGTGGCAGTGGCGGTAGCAGTGGGATTCGGACTTGTGGCCGCAGGCGCTGAGGTCGGCGGCGATTGCGTGGGAGTGGCTGCCGGTTCCGCTCCGCAGGCGATGCTTGTGAATGCCAGAGCCGCCGTGAAGGCCACTGTCAGCAACAACCGGACGGTTGCCGGGCCACGGGCAGGAAGGTAATGGGTGAACAAGAACATTGAGGCAGCGAGCCAATTCCTGTAGCAGGGGATTAGTACAATTATAAGCCCGCCTGCCCGATGCGAGGGACTTGGATTCTGTACGATAACTTCAAAGCCGGGCGGCGGACATGTAAAGGCGAGGGATTCCCGTTCGGGAATTTTCCTCGCCTCCATATGGTGTAATGGAACTCGCCGCCCGCGAACTTGAGCTCCTCTGACGCTAGCGGTGAGTGATCAGGCCCTCGTCCATCAGCGCTTTGATGGCCCCATCGAAAGCCTCGACGCTCTGGTCGATGTCCGCCTCCGTATGAACGCCCGACAGGACCCCGCTTGTCCGCGACATCAGGTCCACGCCCCGCACTTGGAGCGCTTGCCGGAAGTTGCTCTGAATCTCAGAGGAAACGCCCTTCAGCACATTTGCGTCCAGCCCCTCCACCGAGGTTCCGCCGAAGTAGATGTGGAACGTGGAGGACTCGCCGTATACGGCGGCCGCCACCTCGTAGCGGTTGACCACTTCCTGCAACCCCGTCCGCAGCCGCGCCGCCATCGCGTCAGCCTGTGCCTGCATCTCGCCGGTCGCGGCGATCCGCAGCGCGGCGTTGCCCGTGGCAGCGCAGTAGGGGTTGGCGTTGAAAGTGCCGCCGTGGGACACCCTCTCGAACCTGTCGTGGTGCGAATCGCCAGTCTGTTCCATCACCGACATCACGTCGCCCCGTCCCGCGACCGCGCCGCCTGGCAGTCCGCCGGTGAGGATCTTGGCCATGGTGCACAGGTCCGGCCTGATGTTCAGCACCTCCTGCAGTCCACCCGGACTCCACCGGAAGCCGGTTATCACCTCGTCAAGGATCATGACGACGCCATATTTCTCCGTCAGCTCCCGGACACCCTCGACGAATCCTGGGATCCTCGGCACCGTGCCGTACGAGGCGCCGGATCCCTCGGTGATCACGCCGGCGATGTTGTTGTCGGTGGACAGCACGTCCTCCAGGGCGTTCAGGTCCGGCGGCAGCACTATGACCGAGTCCACCGTTCCCTGCGGTATTCCCGTTGACGACGGGACGTCGAACGGCGCCAGGTTGCCCGGCATTACGTAGTCGTGCCAACCGTGGTAGTGGGACTGCCAGCGCACGATCTTTTCCTTGCCGGAGTAGGCCCGGGCAACCCGCATCGCCAGCGAGGTCGCCTCGGCGCCGGAACCGACGAACCGCACCTTGTCGGCGCACGGCATCAGGTTGCATACCCTCTCGCCCCACTCCAGCACCGCCTCAACCGGCGCCCCATAGTGAGACCCTAGGGGTGCCGCCCGCACCAGGGCCTCCACCACTTCGGGGTGCGAGTGCCCCAGCAAGAGGGACGCCGAGCCCAGGCCGTAGTCGATGTACTCGTTTCCATCTACGTCCCACTTTCGCGGGCCTTGCCCCCGCTCGATGGTGACGGGGAACGGATCGGCAACGTACCCGTCGTGGCCTGCGCCGCCCGATGGGAAATGCTGCTGGAATCGGGGGAAAAGTGCCGCAGACTTGGGATTTCTCCGAATGTACGCCTCGCGAATTGTCTCGGCCATCGTAATCCTCCTGCTGTGGGCGTCTTGTCAACTGCTGGCGGTCATTCTAACTTCGATACTGCTATCAATCCAACCTCCTCCGCCTGCGGCGGCAATTCGGCTATCATGGGCTTGGACAGTTTACGTATCCCTATACGGAGGGGATACGTGCGCAGGAGAGATAAAAGTGGCAACGCTGACGAGAGCAGAGGTGGACGAATTCCTGTCCCAGCCCCGAACGGCGCAACTGGTCACACTGCGGGCCGCAGGGACCCCCCACGTGGCGCCGGTGTGGTTCCTGTGGGATAACGGCCAGGCCCTGGTCATGGCCGACGGTATGGCCGTCAAGGTGGGGAACATCCGCCGCAACCCGGCCGTGGCCCTGTGCGTATCGACGCCCGGCCACCCCTACGTGTTCGTGACCGTCGAAGGTACGGCCAACATTGCCGACAGCGGGCTGGAGGACATGGTGCGGCGGACCTGTGTCCTCTATGAGGGCGAGGAGCGAGGCACCGAGTTTGCCGCCGAATTGCTGGGAGACGGGCGGCTGACCTTGATAGCGATTACGCCTGACCGGTTCATCTCATGGAAGGAAGACGACTAATAGCGAAAGGAAGGCAACCGGCCCGGTGAGGGCTACGACTGCTGCTTTGGGGGCAGCACATCGGTCATCCAGACCACCAGGTCGCGTATAACCTCGCCGCTGATCTCGTGCCCCATTTCGTAAACGTGGAACTCGGGACTATACCCGGCCTTCTCCAGGTAGTTCTTGGCCGCGTGGGCGGTGGACTCCGCGATCATCTGGTCGTGGCGTCCGTGCGCTACGAATATCGGCTGCGTGCGCTCCGCCGGAAGGCGGTGGTCCAGTTCATCGGCGACCGGCAACGTGGCGCTCAGGGCCGCCAGCCCTGCGAACGTCTCCGCCCGGCCCAGTCCGCAACGGTAGGTCATTCCTCCGCCCTGAGAAAAGCCCAGCAGCAGGCAGTTTCCCGGCTCCACCCTGAACTGCGCCAGGACCTTGTCGAAGAAATCGGCCAGCAGCGACTCCGAGTTGGCCACCTCGTCCGGCGTCGAGCCGCCCCGCGGCGTCATCCAGCCGAAACCGGCATGGCCAAGGCCGAGATTGAACGGGATTGGCGCGTTGGGGCACGCATAGACGTACCCTGCGGGGTTGATGGTGGGAGCCAGCCCGGCCAGATCGTGCATGTTCGCCCCGAACCCGTGGAGCATGATCACCAGTGGATAGGATGCCTCGGGGTCGTAGTCGTCGGGCAACACCGTCAGATACTGCAATCCGGTCCCCTGGTGTACCTCGCCTTTCATTCCGGTCTCCCGCGCTTGAGCGTCTGGCTTCATGGTAACACGGTACCAAAATGATATGTGGAACGTGCCTTGCAAACAGGCTATTATTCTTAAGTTGACATAAACAGTACTGTTTCCTGAGATGGAGACTCTCGATGACCATTATCTATCACCTCACCTCGCAGGACGTGTGGGCGGCTGCGCAAGTGTCTGGAGAATACGAGGTGCCCAGCCTCGTTGAAGAGGGTTTTATCCATTGCTCGGCTGACGAGGCCCAGCTGCTCCGGGTCGCGGAGCGACTCTACTCCGGGGCGACCGGTCTACAGGTGCTCGACGTCGATACCAGCAGGTTGCTGGCTGAGGTTAAACGCGAGCCCAGCCGGTCGGGCGAGATCTATCCTCATATCTATGGAGTGATAAACCTCGATGCTGTCGTCCGCGTGCGCGATCTGACGCTCGGCGACAAAGGAACCCACCAGCTGCCCCCGGGGTAGGTCAGGTGGGTACAGGGAACGTGTGGGAGTGATTCACGAGAGATGATCGATTCTATGCCTGGATACTCGGAAAACGACCTTGCAGCCATACACCGGGCCATTGCCCCACCGCCGCCGCCAGCGCCGTCGGAGGTTCTCGCAACCATGCCGGCCCCTGTCCCCGAATGGATGCGGCCATTCTGGAAACTGATCGATCTCGAACCGGAGCTGTTCGTCCAGTTGGCCGTGGACCCGTGGGTGGTGGCCCTGTCCCAATACAGCGTCTTCCCCCAGGTGCTGGACTGGCGCGCTCAGGGCCGGGCCATCCCTGGAATTCGCATGACCGGCCGCACCCGGGGCCCGGTGGCCATACTCCAGTCAGGTGACGACCTGCTGGCCGTAAAGCCGTTCCAGAACTCCCGGGAAGATGAGATCGCAGCCATCGCTGCATCGGTGGCTGTCGGCCCGGCCCAATTCCCCTCTCTGCCTGGCTACCTGACCGAGCAGTACGCTGATGGCAAGTTCTTTACCGACCTGCCCCCGGACCGGCGCGACCCCGACACCATGCGCGCCGTCGGCCTCCAGCTCGGCGGAATGCTGCGCCGCCTCCACGACGTGGGTATCTACTACAACGACGCTACCCTGGCTGACCCGGAGGGCCGCTCCCACATCATCGTCGCTGGCGACGGTGCCTGCACCCTTATCGACTTTGGCGTCTCCCTGTTGCTGGACCGCCACCCCGATTACACCAGAGAGGAAGTCCGCAATTTCGCCCGCACCCTGCCGATGTACCGAATATTCGCCGGCATTGCGGATGACCGGACCGAGATGAACGATTTCCTGAGAGAGTACGGGAGGCAGATGGCCCAGGCCAGCCGCGAGGACATACTGTCCCGCGACCTCAAGTTCGCACAACAGGGCCTGTCCATCGCCGGTCAGCGCCTCGGCCAGGGCATAATCCCGCCGCTGCGCGACGGTTTCTTGGAGGCCTACCGCCCTGGCGGGGCATGAATGTTGTCAAACCTCTTGGTCTCCGGAACAGCAGGGGCGCGCGTCTGTGCGCCCCTTTTTCGTTTCAAGCCGGTCAACCTTGCCGTACCGAACTTACCTCAGCGATTTGATGTACTCGATGATGTGCGGAATCTCCTCGTCCTTCACGCCCAGCGTAGGGGGCATCAGGCCACCGGTGAATCCCGCTGTTATCTTTGCGTTGGGGTCTTGTATCGATTCCGTAATGTATTCGTCGTCTATCGCGACCGAACTGCCGTCGTCCAGCGCCTCTTCCGTTCCGTACAGGCCCTGCCACGTCGGCCCCACCAGCGCGCTGCCGTCCGTGGAGTGGCATGCCAGGCAGCCGTAGGCGAGCACCAGGTCCGCGCCGATGTCCGCAGAGGGCTCGCCGCTGGTGACGTTCGTGAGCGACGCAAGTAGAGTGGGGTCTGCGGTGACCGTGGGTATGGGAGCGGTGGTTGCCTGCGAGGGAGTGGCCGAGGGCGAAGGTTCAGAACCGCAGGCGATGGCCAGGAAAAGGAGAACGGTAGCGAGGAATGCCGCTAAGGGTGAAGCCAAGGGCGGCCTCACCCTATTTGAGCGACTTGATGTACTCGATAATGTGCGGGATCTCCTCATCCTTGACACCCAGCGTCTGGGGCATCAGCCCGGCAGTGAATCCCGCCGTGACTTTCTGGTTGGGGTTCTGTATCGATTCCGTAATGTATTCGTCGTTGACTTCGACCGAGGTCCCGTCGTCAATCGACTCCTGCGTGCCATACAGTCCCTGCCACGTCGGCCCCACAAGGTCGCTGCCGTCTGTGGAGTGGCAGGCCAGGCAGCCGTAGGCAAGCACCAGGTCGGCGCCTATGTCCGCGTTGGGCGGTCCGCTGACGTCCGCCCGCGCTGCGCTGGCAGCGGCCACGGCGGGTGCGGAATAGGCGATCGCCGGAACCACCGGATGCGGCGTCGACGTTGGCTGCGGCTCGGGCGTGGGGCAAACGTTGTCCCCGTGTTTCCCGATCGAATGGTCGAAGGCGCAGGCAGCATACGGTGCATCGTCGGCCCGCAGTTCTCCGCCCTTGATCGCCGTGAACAGGCCGATTAGCGATAGCCCCACCATCAATGCCAGTGTCATCCCTGCCACGAACGTCCAGAAGAAGAACTTGTTGTCGAACTTCAGGTGCATGTAGAACAGGATGACGATGGCAAACTTGATGGCAGACAGCAGGAACAGCAGGATGGTGGTGGATGGCTGTCCCAAGCCTTGGCTGATTATCTTCTCCGCTTCACCAGGGAAGTCCATGATAATCACGAACTCGACGATGGTGATCGCGAAAAGCAGTATGGCTATGACGATATACTGCTTGAGGGTAGGGTGCCCTCCGCCGCTGTGTTCAGTTTCGTGAGATGTGGCCATCTGGCGAGCTCTCCAGGTATAGCGAAGCCGGTATTGAAAAGCCTTTCATATCCGCAGGTAGTCCCGGCTGCTAGTGACCGGGAGCCGCCGGGCCGACGTCAAAGCCGCCCACGAGGTACAGCAGGGTAAAGATCACGATCCAGACGATGTCTACAAAGTGCCAGTAGAGTCCGCAGATTTCCACGTCGAGGGCCGTCCCGGGGTGTATCCGTCCCTTGAAGGAAATCACGAATAGGGCCAGCAGCCAGATGATTCCCAGCGTTACGTGCGCGCCGTGGAACCCCGTCAACGTGAAGAAGGTGGCGCCGAACAGGTTCTGGCCCAGGGTCAGCCCCTCGTTCTTGAACAGGTTGAACTCGAAGACCTGGAAGCCAATGAAAATGCCGCCCAGAACGGCCGTAGCCAGCAGCCAGAGCTTGATTCCTGTCTGGTTGTTCTCGTTGGTTGCCGCCAGGGCCCGCACCATCGCGAAGCTGGAACACAGCAGCACGAAGGTGCTGATGGTCGTTATCGGGATGTCGATGATGTCTGCCGGGTATGGCCCCTGCAGGCTCTGCCCGCGGTAGACCATGTAGGTGGCGATCAGGGAACCGAAGAACAGGCAGTCGGAACCCAGGAACACCCACATCAGCATCTTCCGGTGGCTGAGGCCGGTGGTGGTGTAGTCGTGTCCGACCGAACCGGAGTGTTCTCCGTGCCCGGTACCGCCGTGGCGTGTTGCTTCCTCGCCGTGGGCGGCGTGGGTCGTTTCCTGGTGATGGGCCGTTTCAGGTGCGTGGGCCAAAGTCCCTGTCTCCTACCCGGCTTCCTAGTGTCCTTCCTCGGCGGCAGGCGGCTCGTTGCTCCACCCAATCACGCCGATGAATGCTATCAGTCCGCCAAGGAAGCTTACTCCATAGTGCGAGAGCAGTCCGCCGCCGATCAGTCCCACTCCTATGGCGGTGATTATTGGCCAGTAGGACGGGCTGGGCATGTGGATCGTGCTGGGATCCACGGCAGGCTCTGGTTCGGTGATTGGGTTGCCGGCCTCCCGGGCCTCGTCTTTGATGATCCAGTAGTGGTCGCGTCCCCGAATGGCCGGGACCTCTGCGAAGTTGTAGGCCGGCGGAGGCGACGAGATGCTCCACTCCACTCCGGGGGCGTCCCACGGGTCGTGGCTGACCCGGCGGGCGTTGCGATTCTGCAGGATGTTGTACAGGAACACCAGGAAGCCGACGAACAGGATGATGTAGCCGAGGCTGGCCAGCATATTCAGGTCGCCCCAGCCGAACTCGCTGGAATAGGTGTAGATTCGGCGTGGCATTCCGTTCATCCCCACGAAGTGCATGGGGAAGAAGGTCACGTTCATGCCGATGAATATCAGCCAGAAATTCAGCTTGCCCAGCGTCTCGTTCAGCATCTTGCCGGTCAGCTTCGGCCACCAGTAGTAGATGCCGGCGAAAATGCCCATGATGGAGCCGCCGAACAGCACGTAGTGCAGGTGGGCGACGATGTAGTAGGTGTCCTGCTGCTGGAAGTCCGACGGGGAGACTGCGTGGGACACCCCGCTCAGCCCGCCGATGATGAACAGGAATATGAAGCCCAGGGCGTATAGCATGGGTGTGGTTAACTCAATGCTTCCCTTCCAGAGAGTCCCCATCCAGTTGAATATCTTAACGCCGGTGGGCACAGCAATGAGCATGGTGGTGATGGTGAACACCGAGTTGGCGATGGGGCCCAGCCCCACGGTGAACATGTGGTGGCTCCACACCGCCCAGCCCATGATGGCGATGACGATGCCTGAGAAGATGACGAAGGGATAGCCGAACAGCGGCTTCCTGGAGAAGGTAGGCAGGATCTCCGACACGATGCCCATGGGCGGCAGGATCAGGATGTACACCTCGGGGTGCCCAAACACCCAGAACAGGTGCTGCCACAGGATCGGGTCTCCGCCCTCGCTCGGGACGAAGAAGTGCGTGCCGAAGTTGCGGTCCATGATCAGCTCGATCAGGCCCACGGTGATGACCGGCATGGCCAGGATGAGCAGGATGGAGGTCAACAGCGTCATCCAGACGAACACCGGCATGCGCATCAGCGACATCCCCGGCGCTCGCAGGTTGATGATGGTCACCACGAAGTTGAGACCGCCCGCCACCGACGAGGTTCCCAGGATCAGCAGTCCGATGGCCCAGAAGTCCAGCCCCATGTTCCGGCTGAAGGGCTGCTCCGTCAGGTTGGCGTAGGAGAACCACCCTGCGTCCGGCACCTGGTTCACGATGAAACTGAAATGCATCAGGAGGGAGCCGAACAGGAATATCCAGTATGAGAGCGCGTTGAGTCGCGGGAACGCCACGTCCCGTGCGCCGATGGCCAGGGGCACCACGAAATTGAAGAACGCGACACCCATCGGCATTATGACCATAAAGATCATCACCGTCGCGTGCATGGTGAACATCTGGTTGTAGCGGCTCGGCCCCAGGATGTCGGAGTCCGGCGTTGCCAGCTGCATCCGGATCAGTCCGGCCTCAATGCCCGAAAGCAGCATGAAGACCAGCGCCGTCGAGCCGTACAAGACTCCGATACGCTTGTGGTCGACCGTAGTTATCCAGCTCCACAACCCGTAGGTGGCGGAAGTTGGGCGGGGCAGTACTTCAGTTATCGTAGCCATCGCTTGACTTTCCAGCGACCAGATTCGTGCCGGGTCTTACCGTCCGGCACGCAACACATTCTAGCTTAAAACCATTCTACTGGGTCAGGTTCAGCAGGTAGTCGATTATCGCATCTATCTCGGCGTCCGACAGGCTGGCGTCCCCGCCGTCGTCATACAGCGCCGCGTTTGTGTACATATGGTTTCCCGGCTTTATCGACTGAGGGTTCTTGATCCACGCCCGCAGGTTCTCAGTCGACAGGTCGATGATTCCCGCAGCCAGGGTCCGGCGCGTCCGAAGGTCCGTGAGATTCGGTCCCGGCACTGCTGCGTTCTCCTCACCGGTCAGGAAGCTGTTCAGCCTCGTCTGTGCTACCGTTTCGATCTCCGGCCCGTTTACCGTGTGGCACAGCGAGCAGTGAATCGCGAACAGTGTCTGGCCCTGCTGGGCCCGGGGTGTCAGTGCTGGCGGCGGGCTGTATTCCCGCACCCAGTCCTGGTAGTCCTCCTCGTCCATCACCGTGACCCGGAACCTCATTTGCGCGTGGGCCAAGCCGCAGAGCTCGGCGCACTGACCGTAGTAGACCGCCGGCAGCTGTTGCTCGATCAGGTCCGAATCAGCCATCAGCCACAGGGTGTTTTGCCTCGTCGGTACCACGTCCACCTTGCCGCCCAGTTTCGGCACCCAGAAGCTGTGCAGCACGTCGTCGCTCTCCAGGATCAGGGAGACCGGGCGGTCGACCGGGATGCGCAGGTCATTGGCGGTGCTGATCAGCTTGCCGTTGCCATCGGCGTCGGGGTACTCGAACTCGAAGTACCACTGGTGACCGGTGACCGTGACCTCCAGTATCTCGCCCTGGTCTGTGGGGGGCTGGTCCAGCTCAAACAGGGTGAACACGGACCAGATGCCAAGCCCCAGGATCAGCGCCGTCGGGATGATCGTCCACGTAACCTCCAGCGCCGTGTGGCCGTGAATCTGCGGAGGCCTTGGCTGCCCGGGTCGGCGCCGGTAACGGATGATAATGTAGAGAAGGGCCCCTTCGACCAGCACGAAGACTGCTACCATGGTCCATAGCAGCACATTGAAAAGCTGCAATTGCTTTTCGGCCACCGGACCTACGGGGTCCCACGTGGACTGGATGCCCTGGCTACAGGCCGCCGTCAGTAGGAAGAGAAACGCAAAAACGCCGAAAACGGCGAGGCGTCGTGGCCTGAACCAGCGTGGGGCGAAACGTTCGTGGTCGCCAGAGGACATTTCAGGACTCGTGGGTATGGGTTCCGTCGGGCCGGCCCCGCAGGGGTCAGACCCGGTCGCCCGCTTCCTGGGCAACAACCCCATGATGGACTCCCCCAGGGCGTTCGCCGACTGGAGTGTGTGCTTTTTTTCACGTACCGCGCGAAACAGTATCACAGGCCGCCGTGGGTGTCAATTACCGCTCACCCTGAGCTTGTCGAAGGGCCGCCCACTGGTGGTTCGACAAGCTCACCACGAACGGGGTTTCCTGAAATTTCCAAGAATGAAAAGGCCCTGCGGCCCGTATTGAGGCCGGTCTCGCCGTCTCTCGCTATTTCGGCGACTGCCCTGGCAGCGCCCTACACCCACCAGCGGTAGACCCCGTCCGCCATCATCGCTCCGAATAGCAGCGCCAGGTACAGCAGCGAGTACAGGTACAGGTTCCGCGCCTTCGGCCTGCTCAGGTCCTGCCGCAGCCGCCAGGCTACCCACACGAACGCCCCGCCGAGCGCCGTTGCCGCCCCCAGGTACAGGAGCCCCACGGCGCCCGTGGCAGCGAACACCAGCGTAAGCGCCACCAGCACCAGCGAGTACATGAAAATGCTGCCCACCGTCCTCTCCGGCCCGGCCACCACCGGCAGCATGGGCACCCCGGCCCGCTCGTAGTCTCGCTGGATCAGCAGCGACAGAGCCCAGAAATGAGGCGGCGTCCAGAAGAAGACGATGGAGAACAGGTACAGCGCTGGCAGGTCGAAGCTTCCGGTGACCGCCACCCAGCCGACCACCGGGGGGATGCTCCCCGCGGCTCCGCCGATCACAATGTTCTGCGGCGTACTCCGCTTCAGCCAGCCTGTGTAAACCAGCACGTAGAAGAGCGTGGCAGACAGCGTCAGCCCGGCAGCCAGCAGGTTGACCCAGTAGGCCAGCACGCCGAAGGCCAGCACGTTGAGCCCGATCCCGAAGGCCAGCGCCGCCAGTGGACGCACCCGGTGCCCCGGCACAGGGCGCTGCGCCGTTCGCGACATAAGCGAGTCGATGTCCTGGTCCATATAGTGGTTGATGGCATTGGCTCCGCCCGCTCCCAGTGCCCCGCCCACGCACACAAGCAGCATCGTCAGCAGGTCGGGTATCCCCGTGCCGCCGATGTGCCGCGACGCCAGGAACATCCCCCCGATGGCGGTAACCAGTAGCAGGGAGATGATCGGAGGCTTGGTCAGCGTCAGGTAGTCCTGTAGAAGACCAAGCGGCCCCGAGCGCACTCGGCTCTCCGCCTCCGTGGGGGATCCGGCGCCTACGTCCGTTGCCACCTGCTCCACGTCCACCGTCTCTATGTGTCGTGCCTGGTCTGCCATCTCATCTCGCCGTCGTTGTTGGTCCCGGCTCCCGCGCGTAGCACAGCACCGCCAGCGCGGCCACAATAGCCCACATGCCCGATGCCAGCGCGAGGTGCAGCGCCCTCAGTTCCACGTCCCGGCCGAATCCCGCCCAGATAACTCCGGCCCCGGCCAGAGCCTGCGCTACAAACAGCGCTACTGCCGCCATCGACAGCAGCCGTATGAGCGGCGGCTGCGTCCGGCCCCGGAAACCAAGATGCAGCGAATACATTACCACCAGTCCGGCTATCAGGGCCACCCATCGGTGCGCCATGTGGATCATCGCCAGCTTGCCGCCCGGGAATAACCCGCTCCACTCGTTGGTGCATAGCGGCCAGGTGGGGCATGCCCATGTCGCTGACGCAGTGTTGGTCAGATACGAACCGGAAAGCAGCAGGACGAACAGCATCCCGGCCGCCACCAGCGAAAGAGGCGGGAACAGCCGCGCCTTGCCCGTGGCCCACGGCTGCGGGCCTCCCCGCATGCCTCCGCGGTACGACATCACCAGCACAAGCACGCAACAGGCCATCGTCAACTCGGCCACCGCCAGGTGGGTCATCACCGTGTGGGCCGAAAGTTCCGTTACCACTGCCGCCGCGCCCAGCAGTGCCTGAACGATGACCAGCAGGATCGCTGCCGTCGCCGGCCACACGATCCACGCCTCCCTGCGGTAGCACAGCCACGCCGCGATGAACGTCGCGGCCACCAGCGGCCCCACTAGGAACGACGCTGCCACCCGGTGGGCGTACTCAATGATGGCCTTCGATTCCAGAGGAGGCAGCCACTGCCCCGAGCACAACGGCCAGTCGTCGCCGCACCCTAGGCCCGACTCCGTAACCCTGACCACTCCCCCCAGCACGATCATGGCAAACACACATATTGCGGTGGCCCAGGACAGTCCCTGGAACCATCCCGCCGTAACCACGCTGCCGGCCCTCAACCGGCCTCCGACGGCTACCGCCATGTGCCCCTCTGCAGGCTGGGCGTGTGAAGCCCACGTTGAGGATTTGGCGAATGGCAGGGGGGAAATGCGGAGTGAGACCCTGAGGAAATCTGTGGACTGGAAAAACGAGGCGCCATATTCACCCGGCGGAGCGAATCAGATGACCGCGGACTGGGGCAATCGTTGTCTCATTCAGTAAGCGGGGCGACGAAAAACGTATCATCGCGAGAGCCGCATTGTCAATGAACGATAGAGATGCTAATCGTCATCAGGGCAATCGCATTTGACTTTTCTAGCTCGTCATTCCCGCGCAGGCGGGAATCCAGGTCATTCGGAGTGCATTCTCCATCGAGTTGGAAGGGCCTATCAGGCGTGTGATTAACGCGATTTCTCCCGACTTCCGTCCACTGGATTCCCGCCTGCGCGGGAATGACGGTTCACTCAGCCAGTGAGCAAGGGTTGCTCCTCCAAATGCGATAGCCCTGGACCCTGACGGCACTGGGCGCACGGCCCTTGACCCCCTAAGAATGTCCTAAGAATGTGTCAGCTCTCTAAACAGAAGGCGGGCCGCCGAGAGGAGGAGCCTCGGCAACCCGCCCGCCGGGAGTGATGGGATGGAATGAGGGAAATCCCCCGCGATCCCCTCATCCCGTCGTTCTTGGCCAGTTAACCGGGGAGGCTACGGATTTGTATCTGTCCACCCGGAATGCCCTGCTGATTGGACCGTCAATCCCGCGAAATCGATAATGCAGTGTCCCCCAAACCCGGTCATTCCAGGGAAGATTCTCGGCCACCGGATAGCCGAGCCGTTCACCGCCCCGTCTGGGAACGCACCTCTCTCCTTACCTCCTCCACGCCCTCAATGGCCGCATACCGCGCTCGCAGCTCGTCGAATGCCGGATTCCCCGTCTGCGTGCCTTCAGCCCCGTCGCCACGGGGCCGCGGCACATAGGCCCGGAGCAGCGTCTCCCCCTCGTGGTCGCGAAACCGCACGTAGTAGGAAGTGAGATCGCCGTATGTCTCCACGAATTCGATCCCGCCCACCAGCTCCGGCTGGATATGGAAGAGCCAGTTGTCGGCGCGCACCGTGACGTACCCGTCGTGCACCCATGGCTCCTGGATGCCCCGCGAATAGTTCTCACTTACCATGTCGCCCGGCCCGACGATCCACATCATCGTTTCTCCGATGCTGGTCAGGTCCCGGATGATGGGCAGTGTCGCCTGCATGGCCGCTCCAAGATTGAACTGTCAATCAGCCAACAAAAAAGCCCTGCCCCCAAGGGAGCAGAGCGCAAACATTTCAAACCATGCCGGCGCCTTTCCTCGAAGGCCGAAACATCTTTGGGAGCCGTGGACCGGGCTCGCCCCAATCTGCTGACAGACCGGGACCTACCGTTGCGGGACAGCGCTGGACTTTGACCAGCTTCCTCGTTCAACCCCTTTGAGGGGCACTCCCATCGTCGGGCTATTCGTTTGTTAACCGGCAACGCTCACCGTCGCCTGTTTGCATAGTGCCCCATCCCCCCGACGAGTGTCAAGCGCCCGGCGTCACCTTCCAGGCCGGTCGCAAAGTCGCTCAATCACCCACACTGTTAGTCTTGAGCTTGTCGAAAGACGGGTCGCTGGAATCCGTCGATGGTTCGATAGACTCACCACGTTGGGGCTGGGGAGGACTTTGCAATCGTCCGGCGTCACCGTCCAGGCCGATCGCAAGTTGGATGCGAACCCGCTGGTGGTGAACGCGTCGAACACCGGCGTCACCGTGCCAATCCGGGTGGTACGATTCTCTCTACCTGTGGGGGCTGCCCTTGTGGCAGCCCGGTATCTTGTCCTTAATCACCGGCTTTGGAACCAACCAGCGGCGCCACCCTCCTTACTTACGGCTCACGCCAGCTTGGACAGCTCGGTCAGCACCCTGCGCCAGTGATCCCGCATCAGCTCCCTCTCCTCCAGGCTGGAAAGCTGCTCCTGTTGAAACCGGATGGACGTCTTCTCTCCCGACGGGGCCAGGTATATCTGCACAGTCGAGGTCCGGGCCAGGTCGGGATGATTCCACGTCAACCGGATTCGCTCCCCCGGTACGCACGAGCGAATCTCTCCCCAGTGGCCCTCGGCCGTCTCGTACTTCTCACCTTTTCGGAACTCCAGCCGCTCGCTCTCTCCCAGCCAGACGTTTCGGCCCGTATCGCCCGCCAGCAGGCCCCAGGCAGTCCTGCCTGCCCGCGTTTCCGTGGTCGCCCAAATGGCTCTCGAGGGCCGGACCCCGCCCTCCGGCTGCGGGCGGCCCGGTACCCCATCGACTTTGCCACCAGATCCGGAGAGACGGACAATTTCAGCGCACAGATGAAGGAACTGCAGAATGCTTTCGATCTTTCAGGGAAGGGGACCTCAACCCAATGACGGGGCCGCCTGCCCGGGGATTGGGTGGACCCTGCTGGACTTGCAAACTATCTCAAAACAAGCTTTCGGCCCCCAACCGTCATCCTCGCGAAAGCTTGTCCTCGACCCAATCGTGGGCGGGGAACCACAGCCCCAGCGCTATGGAGGATCAAAAGCCAGGCCCGAACCGTAGGTGGCAATCCCTGACCCCGTTGGTGGTGAGCCTGTCGAACCACCCACCGTTCCCGGCAGGCCGTACGGCCGGGTATAAAGCCCAACCCTGCAACGCGTTAGGGAGTGTCGTCGGAATATTGAGGTGATGGTAGAGCGCGAAGCAGCGTGTGAGTTTGAGAGGTTGTGGTATGGGTGCGGTTCATCGTCGGCACGAGCTTCCGTACCGGGTTTGGGAAAAATCGCGATCTTTTCTACCCGGAGAGGTCGGTTCGCCCGAGACTACCTGCAGTTACCGCCCGTCGCAGGACGGTGAGCCGTAGGGCCGGTTACCAGCCCGGCCTCCCCGGCACCGGGTCCAGGGCGCACGGGTTCATGTTATGCGACCGTTGCTTGGGACGGAGCGGGAAAAGGGGGAGGAAATTCCCTGAGATGACGACCCTGCCAGTGTTTCCGGAATGGTCGGTCTCGCAAAGTGAATGGCCCGCGGGTGAGACGGAATCCTGTCGGACGGTCACTCCAGGTTCCAGGGAATGTAGGGCTTCCAGACCTCGAGGATCGTCCGGTTCTGGAGGATCAGGTAGGGGTTGGGGTCGGGGGCCCTCGGCACGGTGCGCAATTTCATCCTCGCCTCGCTCGGCGTGTGGCCCGCCTTGTGCAGATTGCACCGGTTGCAGGCGGTCACCACGTTCTCCCAGGTGTGCGCTCCGTTCTGCCGCCGGGGTATGACGTGGTCCAGGGTCAGGTCCTGCGCCTTCTTGCCGCAGTATTGGCAGGTGAAACGGTCGCGGAGGAAGACCTCTTTTTTGGACAGCTTGCGGGGCAGGAATGGACGCTTAACCAAGTAGACCAGCCGAATGATCGCAGGGGCCTCAATCTCTCCTGAAACGGTGTGCAGGCTGCCCTCGTGTTGCTCCAGCAGCTCCGCCTTGCCCTTGTCCACCATCACGATGGCGCGCCGGACAGAGCACACGTTGACCGGAACGTAGTTCAGGTTCAGTACCAGCACCGGGGCTCGAATCAGTACGCGGGGGTCGGGACGCTCCCCGTATTCTTTCGGGGATGCGACCGCGCCGTTTACCGGGGCATTTTGAGCTTTCTCAACCACTCTGGCCAATAAACGAGCCTCCCGGTCTGACTGAAGGCAACTGTGCTGTTCCAAAGCGCCCGGTTGTTGTCGTGTGTCCTTGTCTGCCCCTCTTGTGGCGAAGATATCAGAATCCATTATAGCGTAACGTTTGTCGCGTTACGCCAACCGTGCCGTTTCCATCAGTAGTCGTTCCGCTCGGTGGAGATTTCGATGGAAGCGACGTGGCGGTCGACCCACCCTATCGGAGCCGAGGCGATAGTGGACTCATCGATTCCTTCGCCTACATTGCCGACCGGCACCTGCTGCAGTCCGATCAGGCTCACCGACAGCAACACCCATCCGAACAGTAGGCCCGCAATCAGGCCGCCACCGCGGTTCAGCCTGGACGCCACGGGTATCCGGGACACCAGGGTGGTCGCCATTGTCAGGGGAATCCGGATCAGAAAGTTGACGAATGCCCCCGCCACCATCATTAACGCGAACACGATGAGGAAGGCGGCCGCCGTCTGCTCGCTTTCAGTGTCGCCAAACCACGACAGGCTGGGACCTATGGCAAAGGCGGCGGTGCAGGCTATCCCAATGCTGGCAACCAGCAGCCCACACGCGAACCCGACCCTGATGAGCCCGTACCCCAACCCCCAGAGGGCTCCCGAACCCACGGCGATGAGGAAGGCAAAGTCAACCCAGTTCACGGCCTCAGTCTAACACGGTCAGCCGGGTCTTCCCGGCGGTGTGAGAGCTTGAGTGGGCGCGTGCCTCCGACAAGCCTGGCGTTGAGGTGGCGCCGCACGGCATCAAGCGCGGCGAGGTATGCGGCACCCACCAGGAATCCGGCAACTACGTCACTGGCCCAGTGTACGCCCAGGTACACCCGGGAAAGCCCTACCGCCAGTATCAGCGCCGGAAGGAACAGTTGCACCGCCCACCGCAGCCGACGACGGCCCGCCAGGTAGCTGGACTGGTACACGACCAGCATCAGGGCCCCAAAGAACGCCGCGGCAAAGACGGCGTGGCCGCTGGGGTAGGAATAACCCGTCTCCTGTACCATGGCCAGGGCCGGATCCGGCCTTGGCCGCGCCACCAGTTCCTTCAGTCCCAGGTTGACCACCGGTGCCAGCGTCGCGGCAGCCAGGAACGCCGCATCCGCCCACCGCCTCAGGAGCAACGGCCCTGTAAAAGCCGCCAGCGGAATCCAGGGCACCACGCCCCCCCAGCCTATGCCCCCAATCCCAATGGCCGATGCAACCCTGGCTGGCCCATCCAGCCAACCGGTCTGCAGTCCCCGCAACTGCGACAGGACCCATTCATCGCCGGGAAACGTGGCGAATACCCGGCCGAGGGAGAGCACAATGACGACCAGGCCCAGCCCTACCAGCGCTGTAAGGAGCCGGGGCAGCAAGGGCGGCGATGGTGCCATTGATGGATGGTTGGCCACCCGTCAAGCATAACCTCAACCCCTTCGGCGCGCTTGGGCCAAGCACGTCCGATGGTATAATTTGCCGGTTATGCTACGAACTATCGCCATTGATGGACCTGCCGCCTCCGGCAAGACGGTCGTGGGAAAGAGGGTGGCTCAGAGCTTGGGTTTCTGGTTCCTCGACACCGGCATCATGTACCGAGCGGTGACCTGGCTGGCTCTTGAGCACGGTGTTTCACCTGATGATCCCGCTGGCCTGGGCCGACTTACGGAAGCCGTTCGAGTGCAGCCGGTTTCAATGGAGGGCAGTTCGGTGGAGGTCTCGGGCCGCCGCGTCGGAACGGAGTTGCGCGAACCCAGGGTTGACGGCAACGTGTCCAACGTCTCGAAGCATCCCGTTGTTCGCCGGGCCTTGGTGGAACAGCAGCGGGCCTACGCCGAGTCAGTGCTGGACAGCGGCAACGGTCGGACCTCCAGCGGCGGGGGAATCGTGATGATCGGCCGCGACATCGGTACGGTGGTGCTGCCCTCCGCAGAGTTGAAGGTCT
Organism: Dehalococcoidia bacterium; assembly: GCA_965219395.1. Lineage (GTDB taxonomy): Bacteria > Chloroflexota > Dehalococcoidia > Lucifugimonadales > UBA3495 > VXOI01. Next base: position 262,219 of record CBDCNN010000002.1, on the reverse strand, counting down.
ATCTCACTGCCTCTGCAGCGGAACGGGCACGCCGCCGCTGCCAGGAGATCCTGGCCAGGGGCCAGTCTGCCGACCTGGCCGCCGTTCTGGGGGAGATCGAAGCTCGCGACGCTATCGACTCCTCCCGGGATGACTCGCCCCTGCGTCCAGCCCAGGACGCCTGGCAACTGGACACCAGCGATCTCTCCATCGATGAGGTCGTGGATGCGATCATTTCCAGGGTCGAGGGCCGGTGATGGCTGAAGAGAGTTCCACGCTGCTCTACCGGTTGGGCCGTCCCCTGGCCAGGTTCTGTTTCGGAACCTTCGGCCGCATGCGAGTGATAGGCGAGGAGAACGTCCCGCCTCACGGTCCGGTGATCCTGGCCTGTAATCACTTGGCGTTCACTGATCCGCCGCTATTGGTGGCGGCCATCCCGAGGCGCCTGCATTTCCTTGGCAAGCGGGAATTGTTCGCCAATCCCTTGGGCAGATACTTGATGCACGGATTTCACGTATTCCCCTACGACCGCGAAACCGCAAGCACCGAAACCATGCGAACGCTGCTGCGCCTGTTGGATCATGACCGCGCCGTGGTCATTTTCCCTGAGGGAACACGGAGTCCCACTCACTCACTGCAAGAGGCGCAACTGGGCATTGTGTACTTGGCCCTCAAGTCGCAGGCGCCGATCCTTCCTGTCGGAGTGAACGGTACCCAGAAGGTCAGGGGATGGCGTATGCCAGCGCCATTGTGCACCCTTACCGCCAGCATTGGTCCGCCTTTCACACTCCCCCAGGTCGAGGGCCGTATACCGAGGCCGGTCATGCAGAGCATGCTGCGAATGATTATGGAGCGGGTGGCAATGCAGTTGCCCCCCGAGTTCCGAGGTGTCTACGACCCCGCCGCCGGACAGCCAGCGGCCAATCAGGAAATTTGGAGCAACTAAATGCAGCAGGCATCCAGGTTTGGCATTTACCTGAATGATGGGGAGAAGAAAGTGGTCCGCATCAACTCCCCCTATTGGTTCCCCGAGGAGCCGGATTGGGTGTTACTGACCCCGGAGGTCAACGCCACCCTGCTAAGCATCCGCGATCTTGCCCGTGAACAGGGTCTGAGCGGCGACGCCGACGCTATCACCTGGGGAACCATCCCGATGCGCGAGGAATAGCAAATCCCCGAGGCAGTTGCCCCGGGGATTTCTGTACCCAGGTCGTGAAAGCTGGACTAACCTGAAGCTGAGGCATGGTCGGTGTCCGAAGGTCAGCCTCCTCACGGGGGTGACGATGAACCGTAGCAGGGAGTCCTCCGCCTCTCTTACCAGCTAGCCCTTGAAGGCTGGCATTACCTCCTCAGCGAAGATGCTGAGCTGGTCCTTGAATACCTCCAGGGGCATCCCCATCACGGAGCCGATGTTCACCCGTTCCACTCCGGGGTAGGATTCCTCCGCCCTCTTCAGGGCTTCAATCGCCACATCGGGCGTGCCACAGATCCATCCGCCGCCCTCCACAGCCTCTTCCAGCGTTGGCAGCTTGACGCCACCCCTTCCGCCGCCGGCCACGGAGTCAATCTGCTCTTGGCTGAGTGCCATCAAGCCCAGCGGTGCAGCGAACTTCATCGCCTCTTCGAAATAGGGCTTTGCCTTCTCGATAGCCTTCTCTTTCGACTCCGCGAGGAACAACCGGAATCCCAGAGCAGCGTTTTCGCCCATCTGCGTCTCTCGTCCGAGATCCAGCTGCGCCTGCTGGTACATCCGCATGCGCTCGCCAAGTGTGGGTTCTGGCGTGTTGGCCAACAGCGGCTTGATGCCCACCCTGGCCATGAATTCGACCCCTCTCGGGTTTCCGCTGACCAGAGGTTGCCAGATCTCGACGGGACGATTCAGCGGCCGCGGCACCAAGGTCAGCTTTTCGAGCTCGTAGCCACGATACGGCACTCTTGCCGGTATCTGGAAGTGTTTGCCTTGGTGAGAGAACGAGTCCTCGTTGAACGCCTTGACCATCACCTCCACCTGTTCTTCGAACAACTCCCGATTGGCGTCGGAGTCTCGCATCGGCGCGCCGAAAGTCTCGACCTCGCGAGTGTGGTAGCCCCGGCCCACGCCGAAAATTATGCGTCCCTTGGTCAGGATATCGGCCATAGCAAAGTCTTCGGCCAGCCGCAGCGGGTGCCACATGGGGGTGATATTGAATCCGCAGCCGTACTTCAGCCGCTCGGTCTGCGTAGCGAGGTAGAGACCCAGCATCAGCAGGTTCGGTATGCCCTCATACCCCTCTGGCTGGAAGTGGTGCTCGGCCATCCAGAACTCGTCGTAACCGTTGGCCTCGAGATGCTTGGCGATGTCCAGGGCCCATTCGTAGGTCTCGGCCAGCTTCTCGTTGGGATACCAGCGATCATTGGCTGGCGTCCCGTTGAATCCCAGGTTGTCGTCCACCACGTGCCCCGCGTATGAGGCGGAAAAGTTCTTGAACATAGTTGCTCCCGATACTGAATTTAAGTGGAAACATCGCTTTGGCGACGCTTCCTACTCCCGCACCTGGCTCGGCGCAGGGTTGTAAAGCTCCAGGCCGATGGTCGCCGGAAAGACGCGGGCGATTTCCTCGACAGTCCACTTTCCGTCTTTTTGGATCGTCTTTACGGGCTCGGGGTGATTCAGCAAATTTACCAAGCCTTCAGTCACGTGGAAGACTTGGCCGTTAACGTGCTGGGCGTCGTCGGATGCCAGCCAAGTGACCATCGGCGCGATATGCTCAGCCTGTCCCCGGAGGGTGATACTGGCGCCAGTGCTGATTCCCCTCGCCGCGCGCAACTCGCGTGCCTCGTCCGGGATGCTTGTGATCATCCTAGTGGCGGCGCTGGGAGAGATGGAGTTCGCGGTCACACCGTACCGGCCCATGTCCCGGGCAACGACCCGCGTGAAGCCCGCTATGCCGTCCTTGGCTGCCCCGTAGTTCGCCTGCCCGGAGTTGCCATACAACCCAGAGGTGGAGCTGAATGTGATGATCCGCCCCGAGCGCTGCTGGCGAAAAAGGACCGATGCGTGCTTGACCACCGAAAAGGTGCCCTTCAGGTGGACGGCGATGACGTCATCCCACTCCTGCTCGCTCATGTTGAACACCATTCGATCCCGCAGGATCCCTGCCACCGTCACCACGATGTCCAACTTGCCGTAATTGTCCAGGGCGGTCTGAACGATTTTCTCGCCGCCGTCCATTGATGCCACGTTCTCGGTGCACGCCACCGCTTCTCCGCCAGCCTCGCGGATCTCTGAGACCGCGACCTCGGCCACGGACATATCAGTTCCTGAACCGTCGACGTTAACGCCCAGATCGCACACCACGACCCTGGCGCCCTCCTTGGCCATCAGGCCGGCCACGCCGCGCCCGATTCCTCGCCCGGCCCCGGTTACGATCGCCACCTTATCTTTCAGCAGGTCTGCCATTCAATTGCCCCTTTATCATCCAGCGGGGACGTCCCGCCTTGGTTCTGACACGTTGAATCCTCGCTCGCTTGGCGGGACCATCATGTACGCGGCGTACCCCAATCCGGGGAGATTATTCAGTCGGCTCGCTGCCAGAGCAGGACCACTGTCAGTTCAGCCCTTGATCCCTTGATCGGCAACGTCCGGAGCTCCAGCTGCCCGTCGTCGGAGAACTGGAATTTTCTTACCTGTTGCTCTCCTATCCAGTTAGGGAAAAAGCTCCCCTCAACCTGATGGACCATCACCTCATCGGCCTCGTCCACCATATAACTTCCGTAATAGGCCACGTAGCCCTCAAAAGCAGCCCGCACCTCGCCGTCGCTGCCCTTCAGCAGATTGCCCGTGCCAAATGAGGGTCTCCCTCTGGCCATTATCTGTCCCGAAAAGCTACCTCGGCCGTCATATACCAACATGCCTCCCGGTTCCTCACCGTAGGGATGCGAGATGCGGCCGTCCGACCAACGGCCTTCACAGGCCAAGAGCCTCCACGTGCCCGTAAATTTTTCCGCTGCGCTTGCCATCAGCCTGCACCGTTGGGGTATGTCCCAGCAGGATCCTATTCGCGAGGCGGCGTTGGTGGGGCGGGATTGGTGATTCCCGCGGTCAGCACGTCCCGCGCCAGGGGCGCCAACTTCTCCAGGTCCCAGTGCCCCGACGGCTCGTAGATGGAGCGCGCCGGGCGAGGCTGCGACATCAGGGATATGGTGTCCCCGTAGACCAGGAAGGTCTGCCCGTTTACGTTGGCTGCGTAGTCGCTGGCCAAGTAGCAGATAAAAGGCGCGATATGGGTCGGGTCCAACTCCGTGAGCAAGTCCTCGCCAGGTATCGCCGTGACGCCGCTGCGGGCCCTGATTTCGGCGGCGCTGTCTGGAATGTCCCCAATCATCCTGGTATTGGCCCTCGGCGCGATGGAGTTTACCGTTACTCCATACCGTCCCATGTCCTTGGCTACTACCTTGGTGAATCCCGCGATGCCCGATTTCGCAGCGCCGTAGTTGGCCTGCCCCGAGTTGCCGATCAACCCGGATTCCGACGAGAAGGTTATTACCCTCCCGGATCGCTGCTGACGGAACAGGATGCAGGCGTGCTTCACCACCGTAAAAGTGCCCTTCAGGTGTACGGCAATGACATCGTCCCATTCCTGCTCGGTCATGTTGAACACCATGCGGTCGCGCAGGATTCCCGCACAGGTCACGACGATGTCCAGCTTGCCAAAGTTATCAACGGCGGTCTGAATGATCCGCTCCCCGCCCTCCATTGACGTCACGGACTCCATGCAGGGCACGGCCTCTCCGCCCGCCGCCTTGATCTCCTCGCAGACCTGCACCGCGACCGAGTGGTCCTGGCCGCTCCCGTCCACGTTCACGCCCGGGTCCACCACCACGACCTTGGCGCCTTCAGCCGCCATTTCCAGCGCGATGCCACGTCCAATGCCCCGGCCCGAGCCGGTGACAATGGCTACCTTGTCCAACAGTGAATCAACCAACGTCCTACCCCTGGGATTTGAGAATTTTCGAATCGACTTCGGATGCCCGGCCCTCTAGGCCAGGCTCTTCGGCAGTGAGACCGTGGCCCTGCCTGGCGTGGTGCGCTGGCCTTCCTCGTTCTCCAGCCAGATTTCGCATTCCACCAAGTACACCCCGTCGTCCTCGTACTTGCTGGTTACCACGCCCTTTGCGGCGATGGGGTGCCCCGGAATGTCCATTCCCCGGTACTGGCACGACAGCCTGCGCAGGTTCCCGTGCGGCCCCATCCAGTCGGTTACGAGGGAGCCCAGGAACGCGTTCTTGAGCGCACCGTGAATGATGATGTCCTGCAGTCCCGTGCCTTGGGCATAGTCCTTGTCGTAGTGGATCTGATAGTAGTCGCCCGAAGCTCCAGCGTACATCACCAGTTGCTGGCTGGTCGGATGTCGCATGACGGGGCCGATTTCAAGGCCCTCGGTCACATCGTCCCAGACTATCTGTGCTGCCATGTCCTGATCCTCCGGCCTCGCTTCTGTTGCGGTGTTTGTACCCGCGGGACACCACCAGGATTCATAACTCCCAGGATTCATAACTCCTGGAGGTCGCTCTGTTCAGTACCTTATAGAGGTGTTGGTCTGAGTCGCCACCACTTGCCCGAACTGGTTGGAGTAGGTGATGACGATGGTCTGTATCAACATCAGGCCGATGCTGCCGTTGCGTTCGTTGATGTCGTCGATGCGGGACACGGCGGTAATCCGGTCTCCGGGCCGCACCGGCTCAAAGTATTCCCAGTCGCTCCCGCCGTCCAGCACCCGGTCGAACGGGACGTCAAAAGGCAGGTCGGGACGGGCGGCCACCGCAGCCCGCAGGAACGTGGGTGGAGCCACCAGTCCGCCGTAGCGAGAGGCTCGCGCTGCGGCCTCGTCGTTGTATACCGGATTATCGTCGCCGATCGCTTGGGCGAACTTGATGATTGCGCCTTTCTCCACCTCGAGCACCCTTGGCTCACTCTCTTGGCCAATGGCTTGCTGGCGCATTTTCTCGGTCAAAAACGATGACGCGGTGGACACGGGTTACCCCCTCGTCGGTATACCATTTGTCACGAAATCAAGGGCCTGTCCCAGTCTGCTAACAATCTGTTAACAACCTGCGAGTCTATCGGCGGGCTGTTGGGGTGTCAAGAACAAAACCGACCATAGCACTGCGCTGATGGTGCCGAATAACCATCAGAATCAGGCGAACCGCAAATATTATTCGCCATTGTCTTGTTCGCGTTCCGACTACCCATGCCGTGGATTTCGACGATTCGGAATCTCGGAAACTCCCTTTTCCAGCCGTGCTACGCGTTCAGTCCCCGCTGCATTCCGCGCAGGTATCCCGCCTGCCCCCCGTGCTGGTTGACCTCCCAGATCAGCATCCGGAACATCGTCGCCAGCGTTATCTCATTCCCCTGCCGGTTAGTCATCGTGGTGGTGGTCAGCGAGTCATCGTCGTGTTGCCCCAGGAAACCAACAAAATTGTCGCGGGCGGCCGTCGCATACTCCACCAGCAGGGCCTTGTCCGGGCATTGCCAGTTGGCCAGGTCGTCGGCACTGTAGCCGAACCCGACATCCATGGCCTCCGGTTTGAAACCCAGTTTTTCAGCCCACTCCCCTTCGTAGAGTTGCGGTTGTTTGCGAGCCAGGGTCTGGGTCCACATGTCCAGTGCCCGTCCGTAGTGCCAGAGGATGAACCCGATGGAATGACACTGGTCGTTGGGCCGGAACTCGATCTCCTCCTGGGTCAGCCCGTCTATGTAGCGCTCCAGCCAGTCCCAGTTGATCTGGATCGACTCCCGGATAAACTCTTGCAACGCCATGATCAGCACCTCCGCTCTTATTCAACACCCGTTTCTTATTCAGCACCCGTTGTCCGGATATCACGCTATTCTACCGGCAAGGCCGTTGCAGGGGCATATCTCCTTGTCCATTTCATCCTTCTCCCAAGCAACAACCGAGGCTGTCTTGCATCTACAACGAACCGCTGTCTGCTTCCCGCCATATGCTAAAATCAAAGCGGAAAATAGCGCGCTGGAGGAGCAATTTGCAGTTCGGCTTTTACCTACCAAACAGCGGTGAGGGTGCTCAGCCGGACGCCCTCTCCAGCATCGCCAGGCTCGGCGATCGGCTCGGCTTCTACTGCATGGTCGCCCCCGACCATATCCTGATGCCTCGCCAAGTTAGTTCGGTCTATCCATACAGCGTTACGGGCAGTATTCTGGCTGGCGGAAACTCGGGCGCAGGGGAGTGGCCTGAGCAGATCACCACCCTGGCCTATCTGGCGGGAGTCACCGAGCAAATCCGCCTCGTCACCAGCGTGATGATTGTCCCTTACCGTCATCCGCTGCTGTGCGCCAAGATGCTGGCCACCGTCGACATGCTGTCCAAGGGGCGCCTCATCGTCGGCGCAGGCGTGGGTTGGATGGAGGAGGAGTTCGAGCTGCTCGACGCGCCGCCCTTTGCCGAACGAGGAGCTGCCACCGACGAATATCTCCAGGCGTTCATTGAGCTCTGGACTGCCGACAATCCCAGTTTCGACGGCAAGCATGTCCAGTTTTCCGACATCATTTTCCTGCCCAAGCCCGTCCAGCAGCCCCATCCGCCCATCTGGATTGGCGGACAGAGCAGGGCCGCCCTGCGCCGCGCCGCTCGTATCGGCAACGCCTGGCATCCCGTGGGTGCCATCCCCGCCGCGCCGCTGGAGCCGGAAGAACTTGCCGAGAACCTGGTCTACCTCCATCGCCACGCCGAGCGTGCTGGCCGCGACCCGTCGGAAATCCAGGTCTCGATGAAGGCCCCGCTTTACGATGCCTCCACAGACTCGGCCGGGAGCCGTCGGCGCTTTTCCGGATCGCCCGACGCCGTCCTGCAGGACATCCAGGCCTATTCCGACGTCGGCGTGACCCACCTGATTTTTGACTTTCGTAGCCCCCACCACGCGGAGACCGAGGAGAGAATGTCCCGGTTCTCTGAACAGGTGATGGCCGCAGCTTGATCAACCCATCTCCCAGCGAAGAGGGAACAGTCCCAAACAAGAAAGGGGTGAAAAACCTTGGAGACATTGGACGATCGCTTTAATCGTGGACAGGAAATGCGCAGGAGGTTGGCTGGTGGCAACCAGAGTCACTATGCGCTACCGGGCATTGACCAGCTCGCTCCAGATTTGAAGCGCATAGTCGACGAGGCCTTGTGGGGCTCCGTCTGGACCCGGCCCGGACTCGACATGGAGAATCGCTGTCTGTGCACCGTGTCGGCCCTAACCGCCCTGGGGCAGATGCCCCTGCTCCGCCGCAACATCGAGCGCGCCCTTAACCTGGGCGTTGTTCCGGACAAGATCGTGGAGGTCGTCATCCAGATGACTTTTCTGGTCGGCATTCCGTCGGTGGAGGGCGCCATGAAATTAGCCAAGGATATATTTGAGGAACAGGGAATCGAATACTTCCCAACCCGGGTCTACGACACCAACCGTACGGTCGAGGAACTCCACCAGAACGGCCTGCGCATCTATGATGAGCAAATGGGTGTGCCGCCCCTCTACCCGGTGGACGACCCCAATTCCCTCGAAATGGAAATGCAGAAGTTCATTGAGCAGTACCATTGGGGCGCCATCCACGACCGCCCCGGCCTGGATCCCAAGACCCGCGCGCTGTGCAGCCTCTCCGCCATGACCGTTCAGGGCCAGTACGACCGTCAGATTCGTCGGCTCATCGAGGGAGCTTTGCATGTGGGGGCATCGCCTCAGGAAATCAACGAGGTCTTTTTCCAGTTGATCTTTTACGGCAGTTACACCAACTCGCGGACGGCTATGCGGGTGGCCCGCTCGGTGTTCATCGAGCAAGGCTTGATGCCAACTCCCGCAGACTGACACGGACCGCGGAGGCAGAATCCACCCCATTCGAATTGAGGGCCCAGCCCTTATGGCGCCGGAGGGATGATGAAACTGCGTTTGGAAGACGGCACCGAACTGTTCTATACAGTGGATGACTTCACCGACCCGTGGACGGAACCCGAAACCGTCCTCATGCACCACGGCATGGCCAAGAACCACCGCATGTGGTTCGGCTGGGTCCCCACCATCGCCCGCCACTACCGTGTCATCCGGTTCGACATGCGAGGGATGGGGCAATCGGAAGTGCCGGAGCCGGGGTACCACTGGTCGCTGGACAATTTCACCAACGACCTCGAGGAAGTCGTCGGCAAGCTGGAGCTGGAAAAGTTCCACCTCATCGGCGAAACGGTGGGCGGCTCCATCTCCATGAACTACTCCACCCGCCACCAGGATCAGCTCCTCTCCCTCACCGTCTGCACCTCTCCCACCAGTTTTGACTCCCACCACCAGGAGAGTGCCGCGCTCATCGAGCGAGAGGGAATCGACGCCTGGGTCGAAGACTCCATCGGGCGCCGCCTCGACCCCGACCTCGTGCCTCAGGAATACATCCGCTGGTACGCCGACCAGATGAAAGCCACCCCCGCCCGTGTGGTACAAGGCTTCCAGTCCAACGCCGGCGGCGACCTGGGCCCGGCCCTCCGCAACGTCCAGACCCCGGTGCTGGTGTTGGCGGCTGCCAGCCTGCGCGAAGAAGTCTTGGGCGATTTCCGGGGCGCAGCCGACCTGTTCCCCAACGGCAAGCGTGTCGTGTTCCCCGGCATCACCGGATTTGTCCAGCACATTCTGCCGACGGCCTGCGCTCGCGTCTGGCTCGACTGGGTGCGGTCTCTGTAACCTGTGGCTTTCTGGGTCCGCAGGAGACGGCGGTCCCGCCGCCGCCGCAGGATGGCTGCGGTACTGCTGGCGGGAATTTGGTTGCGCCGGCGACGTAGAGAACTTGACTACAACCTGATTTTCCTCCGCCTCCTCTCGGGCCGGGACCCCGAGACAGGCGACCGCTGGGTATGGCTGGATCCCGGATTCTCCGGAGCCCCCCTCCGCTTTGCCGTTCAGGCCGTTGTCGCAGCCCTCGTCATGCTGGCAATCCTGACCTTCGTCCACTCCCTGTCATCCGCAGCCATCGCGGCGGGTCTTGCGTCCAGCGTCGTTGGCATTTTCATCAACCCCTCCAACCCCACCGCAAAAATCCGCTCCGTGGTTGGCGGCCATTTCGTAGCCTTGGTGCTGGGCGCGGCATTCTCTGCCATACTGTTCTTGGCGCCCGTTGAAATCTACCTGACCGATCGCGCACTCTTTATGAACCTCGCCCTGGCCACTGCGGTCGGGCTTGCCATGCTGCTCATGGCCATCACCAACACCGAGCATCCGCCGGCAGCGGGCACCGCCATCGGCATGGCCACCCGCGAGTTTGATATCCTTATATTCCTGAGCATAATCGGCGCGGTGGTCCTGCTCGCCATACTAAAGCTCGTCCTCCGCCCCCACCTTCGCGACTTGACATGAAAACCAAACCCTCCTAAACGTCAGGCCTGCACACGCCCTCGCAGCAGCTCGACAAACCCGGCGCGCCAGTCCCTGCATCCGACCCGGCCGCCGGTAATCCGGCAAGCAAAAACCCCTCCTCCAAGGAGCCGCTCCATGCCTGAAGCCCTTGCCCGCACCTACGCCCGGTTCGTCGCCGGTCTCGACTACTCCCACCTGCCCGCCGCCGCGGTCGACAAGCTCAAAGCATCCCTGCTCCACGCCACCTTCGTCTCCCTCATAGGTGCCCAGACCGCCCATGGCAAGGCCGCCATCGAGCTCGTCAAGGAGGAAGAGGCCAGCCCCAACGGCGCCACCGTCCTCGCCGACGGCGCTCGCGCCACCCGCAGCGGCGCAGCCTTCGCCAACAGCAAGCTCATGCACGCCACCAACCAGACCGACTCCTACCGAATGCTGATCCACCCCGGCCCGTGCATCATCCCTGCGGCTCTCGCCACAGCGGAGATCTCCGGAGCCAGCGGCCGGCAGCTGCTCACCGCAATGGCCGCCGGCTACGAGGTCGAGGCCCGTATCGCTGGCGATTTCATCCCCAGCACCCAGGCCCGAGGGTTCCGCTGCAGCCCCGTCTACGGCACCCTGGGCGCGGCGGTAACCACCGCCAAGCTGCTCGGCCTGGACGAGGACCAGACCGTCACAGCCTTGGCCCTCGCTTGCACCTTCGCCGGCGGCACCACCGAGGGACCCCGCGTCAGTGGCCGGGAGATGCTCTACCACGAGCCAAACGCCACCCGCAGCGGCATCATGGCCGCCCTGCTCGCTAGGGAGAACCTCCGCGGCTCGGAGACATGCCTCGAGGGCGACGCAGGGTTCTACAACGGTTTCGTCGGCAACAACCGCGGCGAACTCTCCTACACGTTCTCAGCCAACCCGCCCGGCGACGGCGGCCCCGGCACCACCGACCTAGCCCAGACCGTCGAGGGCCTCGGCGATCGTTGGGAGCTGCTCCACATCACGCCCAAGATCTACCCCACCGCTGGCTACAACTGCCCGGTCATCGAGCTCACCACCCGCATGCGCGCCACACACGACGTCGCACCCGACGACATCGAGAGCATCACCGTCGAGATGAACTGGCTCGAGACCACCTACCCGTCCCCGGCATTTCCCAACACCGACCGCCGGATGCCGGGAGTGGGCAGCACCCACTATTTCACTGCCTACACCTGGGTCCACGGCAGCTACCCGCCCCTGCGCCAGCGCCTCGACCCCGGCATCGACTCCGCCGATTTCGACCGCCAGGTCATGGCCCTCCAGGAACTTGTCGAGGTCACCGGCCAGCGCACTCGCGGCTCATTCGCCCCACGCATAACCGTCCGCACCCGCTCCGGCAATGAGATCACGGACGAGTTAGACGGCAACGAGCTGAAGTGGGACCTCGCCACCGTAACCGCCCGTCTCGGCGAGCTGTTCCCCCAGATGGAATGGCCCGCCGCCAAGCTCAACGGCCTCGTCTCCGCCGCCTCCGCCATCGGATCCGCCCCGGACGTCGGCGCCCTCGTCGCTGCCTGCGTTCCCGGTTAGCCACAGCGGCATTCCCTTGCGCTAAAATCCCTGCACTTAACTGACCTGAGGAGCATCAAATGGACCTCGGACTGGAAGGCAAGATCGCCATTGTTACCGGCGGCAGCAAAGGCATCGGCCGGGCTACTGCGCTGGCCTTGGCACAGGAGGGTGTCGACGTCGCAATATGCGCCCGCGGAGTCGAAGAACTGGAGGATGCCGCCGCCGACATCCGCGCCCAGACCGGACGCCGCGCCCTCGCCGTCCGTGCTGACACCGGCGACCCCGATGATATCAAGAACCTCATCGCCACCACCGTTGCCGAGCTGGGTGGCGTCGACATCCTGATCAACAACGCTGTCAACTCCACCGCCGCGCCCTTCATGGAGCTGGCCGACGAGGACTGGCTGAACCACATCAATGTCAAGGTCATGGGCTATGTGCGCTGCGCTCGCGAGTGCATACCTCACATGCGTCAGCGGGGTGGCGGCCGCATCATCAACATAGGGGGCATGGCCGCCCGGCAGTCCAACCCGATCACCAACAGCAACGGCGTCACCAACGCCTCAGTCTCCAATATGGCCAAGAACCTGGCAGACCAGGTCGCCTCCGACGGAATCCTGGTCAATTGCATTCATCCCGGAACCACTCGCACGCCGCGACAGGACATGATACTGGAGCGCCAGGCCCGCGATGCCGGCATTAGCGTCGCCGAAGCCGCTGCCCGCGCCGTCGCCGGCATACCCATCGGCCGCATGGTCGAGCCCCACGACATCGCCGACCTGATTCTCTTCCTGGTATCGGACCGCGCCGGGGCCATAACCGGCCAGACCGTAGGGGTAGAGGGCGGCGCTGTCCGTGCCATCAATTACTGACCGGCTCTTCATACCGGATGCCTGTTTGACGGGAAAGGGAAGGGGTCTCAGGCGCCTTGCCATCCCCTGCATCCTGCTGGTGTTAGTACTCTTGGGGGCGTGTGGTAGCCCTGACGTGATCGTGCCGCCCACAGAGGAGTTCGGGGGGCCCGAGTTCGCCGCAGTGGTATTGGCCAGCGATCTTGGCATAGGCAGGGAGCGGCTCGCCTTCGGTGTTGTTCGCCGGGACGGTCCTCCTCTGAGAGCGGAGAGCGCCAAGGTTCGCACTTACTTCTTGCCGCCCGCAACGGACGACAGGGATCCCAGGGAGACTCTAACTGCAAGGTTCGAGGAGTGGCCCTTCTCGGGCGGGGTGTTCGTCGTTTACCCCGAGTTCGATGTCTCCGGGTCATGGGAACTCGAGACGGAGTTCATTTCGGAGGACGGCTTGCCAGTCACGGCCAAGTCAGCCTTTACCGTGAAAGAGTCCAGCGACACCCCATCCGCTGGCGACCCGGCGCCAGCGAGCGACACGCTCATTGCGGGAGACGTTCCCGACCTCTCATACCTCTCCACTGCCCAGACTCCGGACGCGGCGCTCTACGCGATCTCGATAGATGACGCCATCGCGGCTGGGAAACCTTTCGTGGTGGGCTTTTCCACGCCGCGTTACTGCACCACAGGCACCTGTGGCCCGCAAGTTGAGCAGCTGTCAGATCTGCGGCAGCGGTATGGCGAGCGGGCCAACGTCATCCATGTAGAGATCTACAAGGATCCTCACCTGTTCGAGGACGGCGAACGCCCTGGCAAAGAGGACGTTGTCGAGGCGGTGCTGGAATGGGGTCTGCCCACCGAGCCATGGACCTTCGTAGTGGACTCCGAAGGCATCATCCGCGCCAAGTTCGAAGCGTATACTCCCGCTTCGTCCATCGAGGAATCGCTGCTGGCGGTGCTGAATTAAGCCCCTGCCCTGCCAGGTACGCCGTGGCATGTTGGGAGTGCCGCTACACGTTGCAGTCCTGGGAGCCGTCTGCGTACTTGGCGTTCTCGGCCTCTGCCTCGTGGCCTGTAGCGATGAGCCTGGTGCGACGCGGGGCGTCATTGTAGAGATCACCGATCGCAACCTGACGGAGATCGAGTCTCTGACCATCCGCGACGACGATGGCCGGTTGTGGACTTTTGCCACCGAGGGGGCGCTGGAGAAGGACGGAGCGCACTTGCGGCTTCACCAGGTCCTGGGGCAGACGATAGAGGTGGTCTACGAGGAGCGAGATGGCCTGCTGATCGCTACCGGCTTGAGGGACTGACCGGACAGTAATCGCGAATCAGGTGAACCGGAACACCCGCACAGCCACAAGCGCAGTGACGGCGGCCCAAGCGCCAAGAGCGGCAAGCTGGGGCCAAGTCTCCCAGAGGGGGGCACTGTTGATGGCCACCTGACGGAGCGCATCGAGCATGGGGGTCAGCGGCAGGGCCAGTGCGGCATAGGGCAGCAACCAGGGCAGCGACGCGGTGGAGAAGAACGTACCGGCCAGGAACATCATTGGCAGGGCCACCGCGTTCCCCATGCCCGAGGCCGCTGCCGGACTGCGCGCCCACGCGGACAGTATGAAGCCGATGTTGAGGAACACCACCGACCCCAGCAGGACGATCAGCAGCACCCATGCCACCTGAATGAGGACGGGGCTGCCATGGATGTCGCCGCCGAACACGAACACCCCTACGGCGAGGATGATAAGGGCCTGAACAATGGCCAGCAGGAGGTGGGCGATGATCTCGCCCGCAAAGAACTTCCAAACCGGCAAGGGCGTGGCCAGCAGCCGCTTGAGCACCGCCTGGTTGCGGTAGGTGCTGATGCGCACGGCGATGGAGATGATGGAGTTGGTCATAATGCCCAAGCCCAGCAAACCCAGCAACACGGTGTCAAAGTAATCCACCTCGGGGGTCTCGATGACCTGCGACTCCACAAGGTGCTCCGGCAGGACCGGCCGGCCCTCGGAACGCATCTCGATGACCAGGCTGTGCACCGCGCCCTCGACCAGCTGGTTACGCTCGGGGTTGCGGGTCGAGTAGATGAGGACCACAGGCTCGGGAGCGCCAGCGCTGTTCTCGGCCGCAGGAGTGTCCAGGCCTTGGGGTATGAGCAACAAATAGCCCAAGTCCCCGTCTTCCAGTCTCTGGCGGGCGTCGGCCAGCGCGCCGGGGGCGTCGGGGTCCAGAGCCTCAGGCTCAAGGAGGGCAATTCCTTCCAGCCGCTCACGCAGGAGATCCGCCTTGGGTCCACCGGAGTGGTCGGCCACAGCCAGGCCGGTGGGAGTGACGCCGCGAAAGTCGAACAGGCCGAAGACGACGACCAGCAGCAAGGGGAACAGCAAGGCCCAGAACAGACCCTGGCGGTTCCGGGCCATCATCTTGAGGTTGGCTAGGATGATTGCCAGCAACGAGGACCTACTCCCGTCAGTTTTGTGTGAGCTCGATGAAAACGTCTTCCAGGGTTACCGGGGTGATCTCCAGTTGCTCCAGAACGATGTCGTCGCGTCCGACCTCTTCCAGCAAGTCCCGGAGGTCGGCGGGATCGTTGTGGATCCGCAACAGGCAGGTATTACCTTCGACGACCGGGTCGGCTTCGACGCGGTGGCCCAGCGCCACCCGCTGACCCTCGCTCAGGGGCGCGGCGGTCACCAGCTTGACGGCATAGGTTGCTTCGATGTCGCCAATTAGCTTGTGGGGTGTCCCCGATGCCAACAAACGACCGTGATTGATGATGGCCACGCGGTCGCAGTGTTCCTCGGCCTCCTCCATATAGTGGGTGGTCACAATAACGGTGGCGCCTTTACCTCGTACTTGACGCACGAGGGCCCACAGGTCGCGGCGGGATACAGGGTCCAGGCCGGTTGTCGGTTCGTCAAGGATTACCAAATCAGGGTCGTTGACCAAGCTTGCGGCCAGCGCGAACCGTTGCTGCTCACCGCCGGAAAGCTGGCGTACTCTCCGTTTTCCCTTGTCCGCAAGTCCTACCTGCTCAAGTAATTCGGAAGGAGACAGCCGCCGTGGGTAGAAGCTGCCCAGTAGCGACAGAATCTCTCTGAGGGCCAGATACTCGTAGTATGAGGAGGCCTGCAGTTGCACACCGGTGCGGGCCTTTATGTCGCGGGCCTGGATGGCAGCGTCCATCCCCAGCACGCTTACCTTGCCGGAGTCGGCGCCCTGCAGACCCTCAATGATTTCCAGCGTGGTGGTTTTCCCCGCGCCGTTGGGTCCCAAGAGACCGAATATCTCGCCTCTCTCTACGGAAAAAGAAAGGCGGTCGACGGCCAGAACTTCGCCGTAAGCCTTGACCAGATCTTCAATCCCAACGGCCTCGGACATAGCAACTAAAAATCATATCACAGCGCTCGGGCACCAACCCTTCGCCTGTCCACTGGTTCCAGGGCGAACCACCAACACGGATGTCCAGAGTTCAAACAGGAACACCGCCATTGGCGCTGCGTCCTCGCTACCAAAAACGTCAGGAAGCGCGCAGGACCGGGTTGGGCGGCAGGGGACAATCCCAGCGGAAGCACTCGTAGATGAGGCCCAGCTTGCGGGCACGGGGCAGCGTGGTGTCAATGGGCGGGTTGAGTACCCGGTACCTGAGTCAGGCAGCAATGTCATTGCGAACGGTAGGGGCGGGTTTCAAACCGCCCTACGGCTTGTCGGGAACGGTGGGTGGTTCGAGCAGCAAGCAAGGGCAGCCCATACAAGGCTCGCATAATAAGTCTATGAAATAAGGTTCTGCGCCTTGGGTTGAGGTTGAGGAACTGGATCACCGCGAAAGCGGAGATGACGAATCAAAGCGTGTGTCAGGGGCAGGGAGGGGCGATGGCGGGCGGAGATCGGAGCGGCTGGGAGGAACGACGGGTGGTTCGACAGGCTTACCACCCACGGGCTCGGGCTCACCTACTAACGGACTTAAGGCTCGCCATCCAACGGATGCTGCCTGACTTTTGTTACTCCGGGTTGCTAGCGTACTGGATCCCCTCGAAAGGAGCATGAAGGTGGAGTGGTTGGGTGTGGAGGGATGCTGGAAGTCAATCGACGTGGAGCATGAGGGTTTCGAGGGCGAGACGGGGGCTGGCGTTTGCGTCGAGGGCGGTCATTGTGTCGTGAATGCGACGGATAAAAGCGGCGATCTGCGGGACAGTTAGTGTCTCGGCGTGGGCGCGGAGGGCGTCGGCCTGATCAGCGTTGTGGAGGTACTGGTCGGCCCCCTCTTTGACCAGCAGGAGATCGCGCCACCATCGGAGCCAGAGGGCCAGCAACTCCCGGGCCGCCGGGCGGTTAGAGCTGAACAGCGAGGCGACTTCGTTTGCGTAGGTGAAACGTGCGTCGAGACCGGCCCCAGCGGCCTCCCGTAGCCGGTCGAGGTCGGCCTGGCGCTGGTCTAGGACCTGGGGGTCTGACAGTGCCCGGAGCGCCCAGCCCAGGCAGCCGCGGGACAGGCGGTAGAGGCGGTCGGCTTCCGCCTCGGGAACGCTGTGCCGTTCGCCCAGGACGCCATCATCTGCTGGCGAGCCATGGGGAGCAATTGCATGGCCTGGCAGCGGGAGCGGATGGTGGGGAGCAGGGCCTCCTCGTCGTCGGCCAAGAGCAGAAACAGCACCGACGGCGGCGGCTCCTCCAGTGTTTTCAGCAGGGCGTTGGCGGCGTCCACGGTCATGGAACCCGCGCCGTCGATGATGATGACCGTGCGCGAACCTTCAAAAGGGTTCAAGTTGACGGTACGCTCGAGCTCGCGGATGGCACCAATGGTGATCGTGGTGACGGTGCTTCGGTCCTCCACCTTGCGGCTGAACTCGATGTCGACCACCCGTACGTCGGCGTGCAGTCCGTTGGCGATACGCTGACACTGGGAGCATTGGCCGCAGGGCATGCCGGGGCCCTGCAGGCAGTTGACGGCCTGGGCAATCTCGCGGGCGAGAGTCATCTTGCCGACCTGGGGAGGGCCGACGAGGAGGTAGGCGTGGGACTCGCGGGCCTGCTCCAGCGCGGGCTGCAACCGCGCCAGCAGGTGGTTTTGGCCGAGGGTTTTCCAGGTCATTGGGTTAGTTTAAACGCCGAGGGCGCGGAGGACGCAGAGATTTTTGGGGTTGGTGAGAAAGTGCTCGGCGATATCTGCGGTTTTCACGCTTGGAGACTCTTTCAAGACCGTTAGTAGCATTCCCAGCCGCTATCCTGCTGTACCTTTTCACCCCCACCCTAACCCTCCCCCGTCAAGGGGGAGGGGATTTGCTTTGATGCCGTCTTAAATGACGTCGCAGTACATCAGGTCCTGGTAGCTCTCGCGCCGACGGATGAGCCGGCTGGTGCCGTCGGCGGCCAGCACCATGGGCGGTCGCGGGTTGAGGTTGTAGTTGCTGGCCATGGATGGGCAGTAGGCGCCAGCGACCGGTATGGCCAGGAGATCGCCCGACTCGATTTCCGGTAGCATCACATCGGATGCCAGGATGTCTCCGGACTCGCAGTACTTGCCGGCGATGGTGACCGTCTCGTAGGGGTCGCGATCGGCCTTGTTGGCAACCACGACTTCGTACTCGGCCTGGTACAGCGCGGGGCGAATATTGTCGCCCATGCCGCCATCGACGCTGACGAATTTGCGGACTCCGGGGATGTCCTTGATGGCGCCGACGCGGTAGATGGCAACGCCGGAGGGGCCGATTATGGAGCGGCCCGGCTCGACTACGAGGGTGGGCATTTCCATGCTGAGGGCCTGGCAGGTGGCGGTCATGGCGGAGCAGATGGTCTCGGCGTATTCGGCCACCGACGGGGGCTGCTGGTCGCGGGTGTAGGCCACGGCGAAGCCGCCGCCCGGACTGAACTGCTGCATCTGCAGGCCCTCCTCGCGGAACTCTGCGGCGAAACGCAGCACCAGATCGGTGGCGACGGCGTAGGGCTCCAGCTCGAACACCGGCGAGCCGAGGTGGAAATGCAGGCCGCGGAGGTTCAGGTTCTTTGCCGCGAGGGCCTGGCGCACCGCCTGGGCGGCGTGGCCAGTCTGGATGGAAAAGCCGAACTTGGAATCGAGGATGCCCGTGGTGGTGTAGACGTGAGTGTGGGGGTCGATGCCCGGTGAAACGCGAAGGAGGATGTCCTGAATCCTGCCTGCCTCGCGGGCGATGTGGTCCAGGAGTTCCAATTCGTGAAAGCTGTCCACCACGACCCAGCCGATGGACTGGTCTATGGCCTCTTCCAGCTCCTGGGGGGTCTTGTTGTTGCCGTGGAAATACACGTCCTCAAGGGACGCCCCGGAATTAACGATGGTGGCCAGCTCCCCGCCGGAGACGACGTCGAAACCGAGGCCCTCTTCTGTGAGGACACGGGCCAGAGCCGGGTTGATGAACGCCTTGCAGGCATAGGCGACTTTGGCGCCGGGGGCTCGCTGCCGGAATTCGTTGACAAAGGAGCGGCACCGGGCGCGAATGGTGGCCTCGTCCAGCACGTAGACGGGCGTACCGTATTCCTCTGCCAAGTCCTGGGCAGTGCAGCCGCCGACGACGAGTTGCCCGGAGGAGTTTATCTCGGCGGTGTCAGGGAAAACCGATTTAGGGAACATGGGGTTTTCTCCAGCAGTTTCGGGTAGGTATTTCAAGATTCACGAATTCAATTCAGTGTAGTGCGGACAGCGCGCCGTCATCAACCATCCGAAACGAATTCTTAATGGTGCACAACCACTCTATTTTACCGTGCATTGTCGGTCAAAATGTAATGCGCGCCTTTGCCGTTACCTTTCACCTCGATGAGCCCTTCCGAGCGTAACGAACGCATCAGCCGTAGCACTTGAGCCCTAGAATATCCCGAGATTCGACGTACCTCTGAGTTTGTGATACGTCCGCGGTCTGATAGTATTTGCAGAGTTCGCAAACGGACAGATTCTTGGTCGACCCATACCTCGTCCGTACCTAGAGTCTGCTGACCAAAGGAATCCGCATAGCTGCGCGCAAGTGTATATGAGGTACCTCTGCCCCTTCCGTGAGCTATCAGGAAGCCTCGCGCTCTAAGCGACGCAAGGGAGTCTGCAGCGTCACCTTCCGTACTTTGGAGCAGGTCTGTCGCAGTCCATCGGTCGATGGATGTGCGGGTTGTCAAAGCACGCAAGATGATCAAGTCTTCGAGGCTGAGGTCTCCGCCTTGGCTCCGAATATCGTGCACGAAGCGAGCGAACCCTTGGCGAGTGGATGTTGGCAACAGCAATTTGACGTGGGACTCGTCTGCTTCGTATCGCGGAAGGTCTTTGCCAAGCGAAATAGATTCTTGGTAGATACGATCTACACCCAGCCCGGCCCGGTTCACGAATCCAACTGCCTGCAGTACGTCGGCAAGAAGGGGATTGCGGCGAACAGGAGGATGGCGAATGATGTTGTTTACGGTTATGCCACCGATGAGACCGCCAGGACTCTCTATTTCTATCCTGCCATCAAAAATTGTGAAATGTATTGACTGATTTAAAAAGTAGTCCCGGTGAACTACGGCATTCAAGACCGCTTCGCGTGCGACCCACCAAGAAATGTCCGGCAATTCCAGCTGACGGAATCCCTCGAGAGCAATGGTCTCTATTTTCAGATTTGCCGTCAGCATTTGTTGGAGTTCATCTAGTAGCAAGAAGAGCGGTCCGTGCACGTCGTGTCTGAAATCATAAGTTGCGGAACCATGCTGCCGAGAAAAAATCAATTCGTGCCGAGGGACGTGTCTTCGTATAGTAGAGGTTTCCCCAGTTAGCAAGACGGCTGCCAAAGTTACCTCTCCATCCCTGATAAGGCCGAGTGCCTCCAAAAGCTGACGATCTCCGAGTGTAGATAGTTCGTGTCTAGCTCCCTGGGCAGAGAATTGGCGAATTCTGTCAATCTGAGAGCTATCCAAGTCCGCCAAAGACACGGAGGGAAGGATTTCTGCCGTAGGGTCGTGGTGCCCCCTTGTAACCAGCAGCTGCACTAGAGCCGATCCCGTGAGTGGTTTTGAGTCCTTCCCAATCCGAATTTTTGCGACCCCTTCGGTTGTGGTATGCGGCGGTAAACCACGGGGAACCCGGATTGCTAATAGTCGTCCCTCCGGCTCGAACAATTCATCAATTTCAACCAAGATGTGAGGTTCGGTGCCGTCATAGATGTCTCGGCGCACAGAGGTAGCATCAATATGCTCTACGCCATGAATTGCCTCGGATCGAGTGCGCTTCCTGTCGGTTACGCCTAAGACGATCACTCCGCCTTGTGAATTAGCAAATGCGACAACTTCCTCTCGAATTTCACGAAGCTGGCTCTTGTGGGCTGGTCTGTGAGGGTTCCAGGACTTGAACTCGAGGGTGTCCGACTCGAGGGAATCGGCAGGCTCGCCATCTAATCGGTTGAGCAAATTGCTGATTTGGGAGATGGTCAGCATAGTGTCCTAGCGAGTTAAATTTATGCGTCATTATTCATTATAATGTACTCTGTGGGACCCTGAAAGCTAGATAACGTTACCAAATATGGGAGATTCCAGAGGTCCGTCGTTCAAATTAATGCGATATGAAGCATTTGTAGCAAAAGTGAAGGCGCATTGGAGTTGATACGCGCGGGCGGGGTTTTCGTTGACGGGGTATAGGGGTGTCATTATACTGCGGGCACGTTCGGCACAGGCAGCCGAACCTGCAGAACCCTACACCTGAGGGGGTGCTGGATTGAATATTCGGATGACTGTCAACGGGCAGTCCCGGGAGGGGGACGTTGAGCCCCGACTGCTCCTGGTGCATTTTCTCCGGGAGAACCTGGGGCTGACCGGAACAAAGATCGGTTGCGATACCAGCCAGTGCGGCTCCTGCGTCGTCAGGATGAACGGGGTTACGGCCAAGTCCTGCACGACCCTGGCAGTCCAGGCCGACGGTGCGGAGATCGCGACCATCGAGGGCTTGGCGGTGGACGGAGAACTGCACGCCATGCAGGAGGCCTTCTGGAACAAGCACGGTCTGCAGTGCGGTTTCTGCACTGCCGGCATGATCATGACGGCCGTCGAGTTGCTGGAGCGCAATCCCAACCCAACGTCCCAGGAGGTGCGCGACGGGTTGGAGGGCAATATCTGCCGTTGCACCGGGTACCATAACATCGTCCAGGCGGTCCTCGCGGCCGCCGAGGCCAAGGGAGGCTAGGCGATGACCACCAGGATATTTGGATCAGGCATTCGCCGACGTGAGGACCCGCGTCTCATCACTGGCGGCGCTACCTACACTGACGACGTAACTCTGCCCGGGATGGTGCATGCCGCCATCCTGCGCAGTCCGCATGCCCACGCCCGCATCACTGGCATCGACACATCTGGCGCTGCCGCCGCTGCGGGAGTCATCGCGGTATACACCGGCGCCGACACCGAGGGCGCACTGGCTCCGATTCCCTGCGCGTGGATTCCGCCGGAATCCGACGTCAAAGCGGTGGCGCATCCTGCCGTGGCCAAGGACGTGGTTCGATACCAAGGGGACGCGGTTGCCGTGGTGGTGGCGGAGACGCGCTACCAGGCCGAGGACGCTCTGGAACTGATCAACGTCAGCTATGAGCGGTTGCCCGCGGTGGTGAGTCCGGTGGCGGCGATGGAGGAGGGAGCGCCCCAACTGCACGAGGACGCCCCCAACAACCAGGCCTTTCACTGGGTGGCCGTGGGCGGCGACCCCGACACGGCCTTTGCGGAGGCTGACGTGGTCGTCAGCGACACGATCATTCAGCAACGCCTGGTACCCAACGCCATGGAGCCGCGCTCGGCGCTGGCCAGTTGGCTGGGTTCGATGGGCGAGCTGACAATCTGGAGTACCAGCCAGAACCCGCACATCGCACGGTTCCTGGGCTCGCTGATCACCGGCGTGCCCGAACACAAGATCCGGATCATAGCCACCGAGGTTGGCGGCGGATTCGGCAGCAAGATCCCGGTCTATGCAGACGAGATGATCGCGGCTTTCTGCGCAATGAAGCTGGGCCGGCCCGTCAAGTGGACCGAGACGCGGTCAGAGAACTTCCAGGCTACCATCCACGGGCGCGACCACGTGGAACGCGTGGAGATGTCGGCCACCAGGGATGGCAAGATCACCGGGGTGCGCTCGGTGGTGCACGCGGGGATGGGAGCGTACCTGTCCACCGCAGCGCCCGGGGTGCCTACCATTCTGCACGGGCTGATGTACAGCGGCCCCTACGACCTGCAAGGGACACGGGCCGACATTTACGGAGTCTTCACCAACGCAACCCCCGTTGACGCCTACCGGGGTGCGGGACGTCCGGAGGCCACCTTCCTGCTTGAACGGTTGGTGGATTTGGTGGCCGTCGAGGTGGGCAAGGATCCCGTCGAGGTGCGGCGACTGAACCTGATCCCCAAGTTTGAGAATGGTCACGACGTTGTTCCCGGGCTGACCTACGACAGCGGGGACTACGCGGGCGCGCTGGACATGGCGCTCGATCACGTCGGCTACGCCGGTATGCGCGAGGAGCAAGCCCACGAGCGGGAACATGGTAACTACGTCGGCATCGGCGTCTCCACCTACTGCGAGATCTGCGGCCTCGGCCCGTCCCAGGTAGCCGGTGCCGTCGGCTTCGGCGGTGGGCTGTGGGAGAGCGCGGTGGTGCGCTTCCACCCATCGGGCAAGGTCAACGCATACGTTGGCGTCTCACCCCACGGTCAGGGCGAGGAGACCACGTTCGCGCAGGTCGTGTCCGACACGCTGGGCGTACCCGTGGAGGACGTCGAGATCGTCCATGGCGACACCGACAACACGCCGATGGGCTGGGGCACTTACGGCAGCCGCACCACGGCAGTTGGCGCTGGGGCCCTGCTGCTGGGTCTGAACAAGATCAAGGACAAGGCGCGAGCACTGGCGGCCCACCTTCTGGAGGCCGCCGAGGCGGACATCGAGTACGCCGACGGGCAGTTCTTCGTTCGAGGGGCTCCCGATCAGGCCAAGTCGATCCAGGAAATTGCGCTGATGGCCAACGTGGCCTGGAACATGCCGGAGGGTATGGAGCCAGGGCTGGAGGCGTCGGCTTTCTACGATCCGCCCAACTTCGTCTACCCCTTCGGGGCGCATGTCGCAGTGGTGGACGTCGATACCGACAATGGCCACATCTCACTGAGGCGCTACGTGGCAGTGGACGACTGTGGCCCGCAGATCAATCCGATGATCGTTGAGGGACAGGTGCACGGCGGCGTGGTGCAGGGTGCCGGACAGGCTCTCTGGGAGGGCGCGGTTTACAGCGACGACGGGCAATTGCTCACCGGTACAATGCAGGACTACGCGCTGCCCAAGGCACACATGGTGCCTGACATCGAGACGCTGTCGTCGGAGACGCCGTCGCCCCACAACCCCTTGGGAGTCAAGGGAATCGGCGAGACCGGAACGATTGCCTCAACGGTCACCATCTACAACGCGGTCATCGACGCGCTGAGGCCGCTGGGCGTGACCCGGCTGGACATGCCGCTAACCCCCGAGCGGGTGTGGCAGGCAATTCAGGACGCCAAGGGATAAAGGAATTTCAACGCAGAGAACGGAGAGAGGGCGCGGAGGTCGCAGAGAGAATTTGGTCGACGGCTGAATGGTCAGCGGCCTCTGCGTGATTCTTAGCGGACTATTCGTTGAAAGGAAAGGGCACAGGAGATAAGAGATGTATCCGGCGCGATTTGAATACAGCAAGGCAGGATCGGTGGCCGAGGCCATCCAGATCCTGCAGGGCGACCCTGACGCCAAGATTATCGCTGGGGGCCACAGCCTCCTCCCGCTGATGAAGTTGCGGCTCGCACGTCCGTCTCGTGTAGTGGATATTGGCGGAATTGACGATTTGCGTGGCATCAGCGTCGAGGACGGTTCCATCCGCATCGGTGCGCTTACAACGCACCAGGAAGTGGTAAGCTCGGCGGACGTCCGAGCCAACTGCGGCATATTGGCCGAGGCAGCCGGCGGCATTGGGGATCCGGCGGTGCGCAACCGCGGGACCATTGGCGGCAACGTCTCCCACGCCGATCCGGCGTCAGACTATCCAACGGTGCTGATGGCGTTGGGAGCGAGCTTCAACCTGCAGGGGCCGTCGGGCTCACGCACGGTGGCTGCGGACGACTTCTTCACCGGGCCCTTTGAAACCGCGGTGGGGGCCAACGAGGTGGTAACCAGCGTCAGTGTCCCGGTGCTGGCGGCCAACCAAGTGGCTGAATACGCCAAAATGGCCCATCCGGCGACTTCCTTTGCCGTGGTTGGAGCAGCGGCAGTGGTGACGCTGGAGGGCGACGGCCACGGACATGATCATGGTCACGACCATGACCACGGTCACGATCACGCGCCTCGATGCACCGCCGCTCGTGTCGCAGTGGGTGGACTGACCCCCAAACCGACCCGGTCGCCGACGGTCGAGGCCGCTCTGGCCGGACAGGAACTCACCCTGGATTCCATCGCTGGGGCGACCGAGTTAGTCAGCGGCGACCTGGGCAGTGATCTGCTGGGTGACGTCTATGCGTCGGCGGACTATCGCCGCAATATGGCCGGCGTGGAGTTGAAGCACGCCCTTTACCACGCCGTGGGCCTAGCCCACCACTAGGAAAGCATCTTGCGACGACGGAGCGAAGGCGCCCTGCCACGGCGTGGGGCAAAGTCTTCGCTCCTTTGGCTTTTTTGGGATTAATTCCCAGCCGGAAACTATTAACCGGCTCTGGAGGAAACTTTTGACCGCGTAAATCGGCCCAGCTATTCGCCGGGAGGTCGCTTGTCGTGTCTGCTGAAATGACAACCCCTGCGGAGGCAAGCCGCTCAAGGCACAGCCGGATTGCGTTGGGTTACATATTCATCGCGGCCGTTTACTACGGGCTATCGCCACACTGATCGGTCAAGTCGGTGGTGCCCGCATCCCCTTCTCTTTCCTGGCAGCCTGGCGGGCGGTGTTGCCATCGGGTGCGTTGCAATCCTGATCACCCTGTATCTGCCGCTGTGGTTCAACAGGTACAACTGGGGCAGATTCAGGCAACACCTGATCACCTCGGATGCGAAGGCCATAGGCTGGCGGCTCCCGCTGATCAGGCTACACCTGCGGGTGGATGAACTGCGCATCCCGCTGGTCAAATGGAAAACCGCCGGTGATTTCATTGACTGGCGCATCCTGCTGACGATCCTTGGACTGGCGTTGGCGCTAGGCGCCATGGCCCTGAGCAACCTCAAAGCCTTCGGCATCGATTGGGCAAGGGACCTGGGAAACCAGCTTTCGGAGAGCTTGAGAGGACTGGGCAGCGACCCGCCATATTCTTTGTAATCATCTCTTTTCTCTTGAGCAGCTTGGGCGCCGCCGTGTTGGGACTGATCGTGGGACTGGGCGGAGGGAGACGCTCGACTTCGAGATGCTGAGCCTGGCCTTTGTCGCCGGACTGGTGGTGAACACAACGGCCGGCCTGATGTGGCGAAAGGCCAACATGGCGGATGATGACATCAGCTTCAACGCCCCTGGCTATATCATTCCGATACTGGCGCCGGTGGCACTCTTCATCTTCAGCCAGGCCGATATAACCCGTGTCGACTACCTGATCCAGGGCGCTATGGCCGTCGTTGTGGCCAATATGCTCATCAACTTCGAGGCCGAGGCGAGGCGGAGCTTTGAAGCTCTGGTTCTCGCCCTGGGAGTCTGTGGAACCCTGGCGTATTCCAGGGTAGATATTTTCGAATGGTTGGGAGTTCCCGGTTGGACCTGGTCGGGGGACGGGTATTTCGGCTCGGTTGCCTTGGGCGCAACAGTGTTCACGCTGCTGCTCGCATTTCGCGTAGCAAGGCTGGTCACCGTACCGGCGACGAGGAAAACCGCACGTTCAGCGTTTTGCGTAAACTGGACTTCCTGGTAAGGCGGGATGTGGTAAACAGCGAGGTCCGCCGGTGCCTAATGGTGGTCGATGAGTCCAACAACCAGGCTGCTCTGAAGGAGCATTACCTCAAGACCAGGGAGTATATCGCCAGAGCAATACCCCAGGATGACGCGGATCGCCAGACCCAGAACCAGGCGGAGGCATAGCTGGACATGCTGGTCCGCTCCAGGCAAGTCTCCCCGGTGCTGGGGGAGATATTCGCGATGCTGGTCTTGTTGGGCATCATATTCCTGATGATCTATTCGATTGACCTGGACCGTGAGAAAGATGCCCACAAGCTGGAGCAGGGTGACGGAAACAGGGGATGAGAGTTATCCTCTGCTATTTCCTGATACAGAGCGGCGCCTGTTTGACCAGTGGCTCTCCGTCGCGTTTGGGGCAATTATCATCTTGGCGTATGCGAGGCTGCTTGCACATAAGTGGCTGGGCTGGTTCACTTAGTTGGGCCGGATTTCCGGCAACTCCGAAAAATCCTCAACGGGTAATGAATGAAAATACTGGTTATCAACGATGACGGGATAAAATCGGCTGGCTTGTGGGCGGCAGTGAGGGCAGTGAGGCGTGTCGGCGAGGTGTTCGTCGTAGCGCCAGCCAAGGAGCAGAGTGGAGTCGGCGCGTCGTTAACCCTGCATTCCCCGGTGAACGTCACTCCCTGGACTCCCGATGATGAATTCCAGGGGTCGGACGGAGACCAACATCCAGTTACGGCATACGCGGCCGAGGGAACCCCAGGCGACTGCTGCATACTTGCCCTGGAGATATTGACGGCGGGTGTGGACCTGGTGGTGTCGGGGATCAACTCCGGGTCGAACATGGGCTGGGACGTGATGGTGTCGGGGACGGTTGGCGGCGCGGTTCAGGGCTACAACCGAGGCCGGTCCACCATCGCCATATCGGTGGGATCGGTCACGTCGCCCCGGTACGAGGTGGCAGGGCGGTTGCTGGAAGGGCTGGCACGGCGCCTCCAGGAACGGGAGGGAGAGCAGCTGTTTCTGAACGTCAATGTTCCCAGCGTGGCGCCAGAACTGGTCAAGGGGATCCGAGCGACGAAACTGGGCAGGCTGTCCTATCGCGAGTCTGTGAGGCTGGACGGCACCGACGGCGATGCGAAACGGTACTGGATCGCAAGGAACCGGCCTGGTAATCAAACCCAGGCAGAGGACTCGGACATCGTGGCGCTCAGGAACAACTACGTGTCCATCACGCCGCTCAAACTGGGCATGGGCGACGATGCGGCAGTAGGCACCATCGAGTCCCTGCTGGACGGACTGATGGACTAGGCGCGAATACGCCCCTACCCTGACCCTATCCCAATGGGGGAGGGAGATTTAGAAGCGATATCGAAACGATGGTGATTCGCCGCAATTGCCCCAATACCTTGAGTCTCTGGATTCCCGCGAGAGCGGTAATGACGGTACCAGGCTGCGGGCGTTTTGAGATAATACCTTAGTCGTCTGCGGCGACGGGTTCCGGGGCCAGTGCGTGGGAAACGCCGATCATCGAGTCGCGGGTGACCAGCGCAGCCAACTCCTCCTCGCTCATCCCGTCGGTGCCAGCGGGACGCTGGGGCAGAACGAGGTAGCGCAGATCGGCGGTACTGTCCAGCACGATCACCTCGGTGTCCTCGCTGACCCCGGTGCCAAACTCCTGCAGGACTCCGCGAGGGTCGACCACGGATCGCGAGCGGTAGGCGAAGCTCTTGTACCAGTCGGGCGGGCGGCCCAGCAGAGCCCGTGGGTAGCAGGAGCACAGGGTGCAGACAATCAGGTGATGCACGTCATCAGAGTTTTCCACCACGCCAAGCTTGGGCGTTGGGTCCGGCAGTTCATAGCCCATTTCGGCCAGTGCTGCCTCGGGATCGGCCAGCAGTTTCTGCTTGTATTCGGCGTGAGACCAGGCATGGGCGACGACGCGGGCTCCATCGGATGGGGAACGCGATTCGACCGCGTCCACATTGCGCTGCACCTCATCAATGGTCAGTACGCCCTTTTCGGCCAGCAGCGTCTCCATGGCCCGAACGCGGCGCGCGTGATACGAGAGTTCCTCGGTGTCCATGCCGGGATGGGTGTGGTCGCCATGGTCGATGTCGTTTCCGTGATCGGCGCTCATGTCGACGCCTCCTGTCAGGCTGTTCGCTCCAGCCATTGCTCGTAGATGTCTACCTGCAATTTATCGTTTGATGGCCCGTTATAGCTGTCCCAGAGATCGGCTTGGGGGAATTCCACGCGGTACAAGGGCTTGTGGGGAGTGCCGTCTCCGCCGTGGGCAAGGGATTCGGGGTCTGGGAAAACGCCGCAAAGGGCGACGACCCGACCGGTCTTGCCCTGCACATATACGGGGGTGCGGTAGTGCGTGGGAGGGTTGCCTGTTCTCACGGTAACCACGTCGCCGTTGCGGAAGGCGACCTGTCCTGCTGAGCTCATGTTCAGCCCCCTGCGCTTTCCTGCCGGGCCATAACTTCGTCCAACTCGGTGGCGGTGACGACGCCTTTTTCGATCAGCAGGGCCTCCACCGCCTCGGTCCAGCGCTCGTAGTAGCTGAGGGACTCGTAGCGGTCGGGGGACAGCGCCTCGATGGCGCGGCGCAGTTCGTCGACGCCCAGGTATCCCTTGTTGCCCAGAACGCCGCGGATGGAGTCGATGCGGCGCTCCCAGTCCATGAGGACGTGTTCGCCCTGTTCAATGGGGTCGTCGTTGGGCCGGCCGCCCATGTCGTGAACCTTGGCCATGTCGCAAGCTCCGTGTAGGTTGGCGTAATGCTAATCGGGCGCAGGGTCGTTGGCAAGGAGTCTGCTAAAGAGGCTCGGTGCTTTCGGAGAGAATGTCGATGTATTTTTGATATGCGAACAGGCGGTAGCGTCTCTGGCCAGTTACTTCCTCTGCGATTTCCACTTGTTCTAGGATTTTCATGCCAGATGACGCTGCGTTGAACGAAAGACTTGTACGTTCCATTACGTCCTGGATGGAAGCAATCGGATCTTCCTTAAGTGCCTGATGTACTCTAAGAGCTGAGGCTGGAGCATGGACCTCTTGCTGTATGCGTGCCTCATTAGTTTTGAATATTTGGAGCAGTCTTTGTGCAGTTGACTCGGCCCCCTCAGCAGTTTCCGCTACCCCTTGGAGAAAGAAATCAAGCCATGCTTCCCAATCTCCGTTCAGTCGCACGCCGTCCAGTAACTCATAGTAAGTCTGCCGATGCTGTTTGAAGAAGAGACTGAGATAGAGCAGTGGTTCGCTTAGTACTCCAGATTCGAGAAGCATAAAGGTAATGAGCAACCGTCCTACTCGCCCGTTGCCGTCCAGAAATGGGTGAATGGTCTCAAACTGGACGTGGGAGATTCCCGCACGAATTAAAGGTGGGATGTCGTCTCCAGAGGCGTGCAGAAATTGTTCCAAGTCTCCCATGCAGTCTTGCACCGCATAAGGGGGTGGAGGTACAAAGTGGGCATTCCCTGGTCGGCTTCCACCGATCCAAACTTGGGACTGCCGAAACTCTCCAGGTCGTTTGTCGCTTCCGCGTCCTCGGGACAGGAGCGTTTCGTGAATCTCCCTTAGCAGTCGATTTGATAACGGGAAATCATCCTCCCGTAGCCGATGGAGTCCAAGGGTCATGGCACGGACGTAATTAGAAACTTCGACCACGTCGCCGTCTACAGGGATTCCGGGCGCGTCCGCAGCCTCGAACAGCATCAACTCAGCAATAGAGGATTGTGTTCCCTCTATTTGAGACGAAAGCACAGCTTCTTTGCGAATATATGAATAGAGGAACAGGCTGGCATCTGGCAAGAGCCGAGACAGACCGTCTAATCGTCCCAGAGCCAAGTGTGCTCTAGCCAGAGGTTTCTGCAACCCGGTCATGTGGAGAGGTGGATCGGGTGGCAGCGGCTTCGGCAAAAATGCCTGGACTAGCTCGCCGCCAGCATTGGTGGTTTCGTATTCTCCGGTCTTGTCCCGTCTCACGCCACCATGTCCTTATTTCGCCAAATGAAATAAGCAAGAACACTATTTCATATTCGTGTTGAATATGCAATAAGAGTCGACGGTGGTTACCCTTATTGCATAAAACGAAATAAGGAACAGGCTTATTTCATATTGGGAGTAAATCTGAAATAAGCCCAGGCTTAGACGCTGCGATGCTCACCCGGCAGGGGCGAAGAGCTTGGCCGCGTCTATGGCCCGCATGAACTCGACGTTGCGGTGGCTCTTGATGAACTCGATCAGCTTCTCCAGCATCAGCAGGCGGCCGGGCCGGCCGATGTACTGCGGGTGCATGGTGAGCACGAAGGCGCGGCCGTAGCGGTATAGGCCCTCGAACTCGGCGGCCCAGGTGCCGTAGACCTCGTCGGGGTTGCGCATAGGGCCGAGGCGGTTGGCGACGGGGGCATAGACGAAGTTGGGAGCGTCGTCCAGTAACCAATGTATAGGGATTTCCACCAGCTTCTGGCCTGTCTGGGGAGCGGTTTCCAAGTAGGGAGCGTCGTCGCCCATGAGGCTGCTGTCGTAGACGAAGCCGTGGGATGCCAGCAGGTCCAGGGAGTGCTCGCTGAGTTCCCAGCTGGGCGAGCGGTAGCCGAGGGGACGTTCTCCGGTTAGGTTGCTGAGGATGTCGATGCCCCGGCGGAGGACTTCGTCCTCCTCCTCGCGGGTCAGTGTGGAGGGCGGCTCGTGCATGTAGCCGTGGTGCGCGACCTCGTGGCCGCGGGCGGCGATTTCCCTGACCAGGCGAGGGTGGGTCTCGGCGACGTAACCGGGGATGTAGAAGCTGGCCGGCACTTCCTGGGCGTCCAGCAGGTTCAGGATGCGGGGAGTGGCGACGCTGGGGCCGTATTCGGCCATGGACATGAGGCTGGGGTGGTTCTTGAAATTGGGGTCGCGGTTCAGCCAGGAAGAGACGCCGTCCACGTCGAACCCCAGCATTGCCACGCATTGAATCTCATCGGGCCATATTCCTGCCATTGCTTTTCTCCTTCAGCTCGGTATGGAGGTCTCGGTATGGAGGTATGGTTGCGAGGTCCGAGGCTGGCCACCGGCGCCGTTGGGCTCAGTTCCCGTGAGGGCTGATTCGGTCGAATCCGGTGTAGGGACGCAGGACTTCCGGGATGACTATGGAGCCGTCTGGCTGCTGGTAGTTTTCCATGATGGCGATCATCACGCGAGGCAGGGCGAGGCCGGAGCCGTTCAGGGTATGGGGAAATTGCGGGCGGGCACCCTGCTCGGGACGATAGCGGATGTTGGCGCGCCGCGCTTGAAAGTCAGTGCAGTTGGAGCAGGAGCTGACCTCCAGCCACTCCTGGCAGCCAGCGGCCCAGACCTCGATGTCGTAGGTCCTCGCGGCGGCGAATCCCATATCGCCGGTGCACAGCTCCAGCACCCGCCAGGAGAAGCCGAGTTGACGGCAGACCTCCTCAGCATGGCCCAAGAGTCGCTCCAGTGCGGCCTCGGAGGACTCCGGCTCGACGAACTGATACATCTCAACCTTATTGAACTGATGGACGCGCTTGATGCCCCGGGTGTCGCGGCCGGCGGCAGCTCTTTCGCGTCGGAAGCAGGGGGTCTGAGCCACGTATTGGTAAGGCAACTGGCCCGGGGGGATGATTTCGTCGCGGTACAGGTTGGTGATTGGCACTTCGGCTGTAGGTATCAGCCAGAGATCGTCCTCGTCGTCGTGGTAGAGGTTGTCAGCAAACTTGGGAAGGTTGCCGGAGCCCTCCATCACATCGCGGCGCACGACGGCTGGCAGGGCGATCTCGGTGTAGCCGTGCCTGGTGGTATGCAGATCCAGCATCCAGGAGATGAGGGCCCGTTCGAGGCGGGCGCCGGCCCCGATGGTGGTATAGAACCGGCTGCCGGAGAGTTTGGCGCCCCGCTGGAAGTCGATGATGCCCAGTCGTTCGGCGAGATCCCAGTGGGGGAGCCCCTCGAATCCCAGCTCAATGGGAGTCCCTTCCGTGCGGCTGATCCGGTTATCGTCGGCGTCGGAGCCTACAGGGACATCAGTCAGCGGCAGGTTGGGGATGTTCAGCAGCATCTCCCGCACCTGCTCCTCGGCATGCTGGGCGCTGGCCTCCAGGTCGTCGACCTTTCTGCCGAGGGAGCGCATTTCCTCAATTACTTCCGGCGAGGGAGGCTGCCCGGTTGAGCGGGCGTGTCCAATGTCGCGGTTGACCTGGTTGCGGCGGTTGCGGATCTCGTCTGCTGCCGTCCTGTCGCGACGCCAGGAGGCGTCAAGTTCCAGGATCTCGTCCACTGGATCGGGTTCGTGGCGGGATTTCATGGCTCGACGCACGGTTTCCGGATCGCGACGTATTTGCTCTATGGCTATCATTCGTTTTGGCCCTTGGGTTTCTTGTTTCGCATCAAGTGCCGTAGCACTGGCGAGGTATTATATTATATGGCTAATCGAAGACTGGACGGCAAAAAACTGAACTGAGCTGATCTCCGTTAGGCTGTGCTAACTCATTCGGTGTATGTGGGGAAATGGAAGAACGTATCAGGAACCTCGAGGACTTTTCCCAAATCGCGACCCAGCTTGCCATAGAAATGGAACGATCGCTCAGGCGGCTAGAGGAATCCCAGCGAGTGATCGAGGAATCCCAACGGCGACGGGATGAAATGCTCCAGCAATTGTTGCAGGCCGTGGCGGTCATTCAGGCAGACATCGTTCGCATTGACGAAACTCATTCTTAGTGAATTCAGACGCTTGAGCGTCTCAGAGACACTGAGTAATCTCGTTGCTGGCGTGGCTACCCAAAAGGATTAAACGGGGTTCAATAAAGCTTCACCACACCGGTTGTAGCTGTTCGTTGGATTGAACCTAGCTGTTTGAAAGGTCTGCCCGTAGTTCGGGCTCGCCTGAGCGCACTCCGCCATCCAACTTAACCACTTGCCGCATCTGGGGGAACAGTAACACGTCGCGTATGGAGGGCTGGCCTGAAAGGAGCATGACGAGGCGGTCAATGCCGATGCCGAGGCCGCCAGTGGGGGGCATGCCGTACTCCATGGCGGTCAGGAAGTCTTCGTCGAGGCGGTCCACCTCCTCGTCCTGGTAGAGCAGGCGGATCTCCTCCTGCCCCTCGAACCGTTCGCGCTGGACCTGCGGGTCGTTGAGCTCGGTGTAGGAGTTGGCGATCTCCATTCCGCAGGCGAAGGCCTCGAACCGCTCCACGTAGCCGGGCGCGCCGGGCTTGGCCTTGGCCAAAGGCGACATCTCTTCGGGGTAGTCGAGCAGGAAGGTCGGTTGCACGAGATGCGGCTCCACCAAGTCTGAGAGCAGCTTGTCTATGATGCGGCCGCGGCTCTCACGGATGCCAGTGTCCACGCCGAGGGCCCGAGCCCGCTGCTGCAGCTCATTGTCGTCGCAGGTGTTGAGGTCGACACCGCCGCGCCGTTGCAACTCCTCAAGGAGTGAGGTGCGGCGCCAAGGCGGGGTGAAGTCGATGACCTGGTCGCGGACGGTGACCTGCATTGCACCCGTCGCCTCCAGGGCGAGACGGGAGATCAACTGCTCGACCATCTCCATCACGTGGTTGTAGTCGGCGTAAGCCTCGTAGCTCTCCAGCAGGGTGAACTCGGGATTGTGGTCCTGGTCGATGCCCTCGTTGCGGAACACCCTGCCAATCTCATAGACCTTGTCGAAGCCGCCGACGATCAGCCGCTTGAGGTACAGTTCAGTGGCGATGCGGAGATAGAGTTGTTCGTCGAGGGCGTTGTGGTGGGTGATGAAGGGACGGGCATGGGCGCCTGCAGCCACCGGGACCAGAACTGGGGTATCGACCTCGAGGAAGCCGCGCTCGTCGAGGAAACGGCGGATGCCGGTGATGACCTTGCTGCGCAAGCGGAAGACGTCCATTACCTCGCGGTTGGCGATGAGGTCGAGGTAGCGCTGGCGGTAGCGGGTCTCGGTATCGCGCAGGCCGTGGTACTTCTCGGGCAACGGCCGCATTCCCTTGGTGATGATGACGGCACCGGAGGCGTCTATGGTGATCTCGCCGGTCCGGGTGCGGATGAGGTTGCCCTCGACGCCGAGGTGGTCGCCGATGTCGAGGTCCCGCAGGAGCTCGAAGTCGTCTCCGACGTTGTTGCGGCGGAACAGGACCTGGATGTTACCGGAGTCGTCCTGCAGGTCGAGAAAGGCGGCGCGGCCCATCTGCCTGATGGAGACTATGCGGCCGGCAAGGGACAGGCCCTCGCCTTCAGAATCAGGGCGTTCTCCGGACTCAATGGCGGTGAAGGTGGCGACGGCGGTGGCGTTGTCGCAGGTGCGCGAGTAGCGCGGCGGATAGGGGTCGATGCCTCTTTCTCGTAGCCGTTCGAGCTTGGCCTGACGGCTGGCAATATGGACAGAGGCTTCCGATGCGGCGGCTTCAGATATCGGTTCAGTCTCTGACTCGTGACGATCCTGCATAGAAGGCTACGGCTACTCTATGGAGATGATTTCCAGCTCAATCTTGCCGGAGGGGACATTGACCTCGGCGACTTCGCCGACCCTCTTGCCCAAGAGGCTCTTGCCGATGGGGGAGACGTTGGAGATCTTTCCCTGGGCGGGGTCGGACTCGGCGCTGCCGGTAATGGTATAGGTGGCGGGTTTGCCCTGCTGGTTCTTGACCGTTACGCGGGAGCCGACGTCAACGGCGTCCCGGTCGCCACGTTTTTGGTCGATGATGACGGCGTTGCCGACCATTTCGCCCAGCGTCTGGATGCGGCTCTCGACGAAGGAGCGCTCGTTGATGGCCTCCTCGTACTCGGCGTTGCTGACGGTGCCGCCGCGCTCGCGAGACTGCTGGATGCGGTCGGCGACCTCGCGGCGGCGGTTGATACGCAGCTCGGTCAACTCGGCCTGCAGCTTCTCCAGCCCTTCACGGGTCAGGTAGGTAGGCTGAGTCATGTCCAAATCCTCTGGCTGGAAGAAAAAGCACAAGAGAGCCCGCCCGGAGCGCGACCCTCCTGAAGATGCTCGGATTCTAGCAAAGGGGGCGAACGGAAGTAAAGGATGCCGGGTGGGCTGTTTCAACCGTTGCAGGGGGCCGTGCCCCGGGCGTCAGAGGGAGACGGGGTACAGGACCTGGATCACCTTGTTGTCGCGCAGGACCTCAAAGAACGGATTGGGATAGTCGGGTGTCTCCAGCCAGCGGTTGGTGAAGAAGGCGCAGAGGTTGGCCAACTGCATGGCGGGCGAGTCATGGGCGTCAACGAAGCAGATGCTTTCATGGAGCCCGGTGGCGTCCTCTCCATCCTCGGAACGGCGGAAGTCGGTCATCATTCGCGACTGGATGTTGCTACCGTCCTGGGCGAGCACCATGGCGAACTGGGTGACCGGAAAGGCGCCTGACATGATCTGGTCGTGATTCAGGTTCGCCATATTCATCTCGTCGAGATACATGCTCAAGGCGAAGAGGAAGCGGCTCATCACAGGGCCGATGGGCTCGTTCCAGAGCAGGGCGGCGGGCGACGAGGCGCTGGAACGGGCCTCATCGAGGGTCTGCTTATTGATAAAGGCGGAAAGAACCGGAGTTTCGCGGCGGATGAGGACATTGAGGCAGTCCTGGATCATCTCGGAGCGCCTTTCCGGATCCCAGGAGGAGTACTGGTTCATTCCATCGAACAGGTCCACGGGATCGATCATTCCGGGGGCTTCGTCCTCACCCAGGGGCGAACCGAAATAGCGACGGCAGAGGGCGTCGAACTCGCCGTTGATCGAGGTAATCTGGGTCTCGTGGAGCATCAGGCCGACGACGACCTCGTGGCTCTGAGAAGAGTCCGCGGCGCCGGTTCCGGGCAGGCCTGTCTGTCCCAAATATACCAGGTGCATTCCGTCGCACTCCTTTGTTGTGGCTGGCAGCTGTCAAGCCGCCTGTGCTGAGACCAGTCCAGTGGCTAGTCCGACTATGCCGTCCCTGCATCGCCTTGGACGTTCTCTCCTGAACCTTCCCCGGCCCCTTCGGCTTCATCGCCGAAGGCGCCACGGGGAACGTCAATCCGGGCCACCATTTCCTCGGAGTCGGTGAGGATGGTCACCCCGGCGGGGAGTGAGATGTCGCCGACCCTGAGGACGCCGTTCGCGTCTGCCAGAACAGATAGGTCAACGTCGAAGCCTGCGGGCATTTCGAGGGGCAGCGCGGAGACCTGCACGTCGAAGAGGAGCTGGCTGACGTAGCCGCCGCTGCTGCGGGCGGCGCCGGGGGCCATGCCTTCCAGCGTGACCGGCACCAGGGCGGTTACGGGGCGGGAGACGTCGGCGGCCAGCAGGTCGACGTGGAGGACGGTGTCGCGCCTGGGGTCCCACTGTATCTCACGGGCGAAGGCCGTGTGGCTGCCCGATTCGCCCTCGATGGACACGTTGATGGGGGAGCTGGCACCGGCGGCGGCCAGCACCTGGATGAGGCGGGGCGCGGTGCACTGCAGCGACCTGGACTCGATGGATGGGCCGTAGAGATGCACGGGTATGATGCCGGCGCGGCGCAGACGGCCGACTTTTTTGCCCATCAATTCTCGGGGCTGGAGTTCCAATTGCACCGCGCTGGTCGTCATTTTCAGTCATTCTCCGGTTGGGTTTCGACAATCACGAATGATAACACCAGCCTGCCCCGAAGGGAAAGGAGATGGCTGGGGCCTCGCTCCATTTATTGGAGGGATTACCATCCTGGTTGTTTGCGTCGTGAGGTATCTGATTTTCCCGTAGTTTGGTGGTCGTGAGTCCTGCCGGTTGGGACTGAGTCGTTGGCGGTCGACAGGCGCCGGGTCTTGATTTCGCGGACAAGAGCGGCCATTTCTGGTCACTAGTTACCAGCCGGCATCAGTGCTCCAAATGAGCACTGGATCCCAGCGAAAGGGGTATGGCGGGGTATGGCGTGCGAGGGTATGGCGAGGCACGACGGTGAGTGGGTAATGGCAGGAATGGGGAAATGCGGGGGCCGGGAACGTGTGAACAGTGCGGCCGATCCAACGGTATGCGAGGCGGTGATGCCCACGAATCCCTGCGTGATAAATTGACAGCAGGTTTATCATAAGGGCTGATTTTTCTGAGGCTGAACAGGGTACGGAGGACCGAAATGGCGTCGCATTCTCTAGGGCTTTCGCTGCATGAGGCGGCGCGGCGGATGGGTGTGCCATTTGTCGATGAGAACGAGCCGGTGGACCGGTTCGTGGACGCCGATGGTCTTCGCTTCCACTACCTGGAATGGGGGAACGCGGCCAATCCGACGGTGCTGATGCTGCACGGCGTTTCGCAGCAGGCGCATAGCTGGGACTTCATCAGCCTGCCCCTTTCGCCTGACTACCATGTGTTGGCCCTAGACCAACGGGGGCACGGCGACAGCGATTGGGCACCGGATAGCGACTATTCGCTGGACGCGATGGTCGGGGACCTTGACGCGATCATTCCGGCGCTGGGGCTGGACGGCGGCAAGTTCCACCTGATGGGGCATTCGATGGGCGGGCGGAACAGCTTCGTGTGGGCGTCCCGGCATCCGGGCACGCTGCGGTCGCTGACCATCGTGGACACGGGGCCAGAGACGGTCACGCGGGGACGGCAGCGCATCCAGCGGTTCCAGAAACTGCCCGACAACCTGGACACCCTGGACGAGTTCGCCGACCGCATCCAGGAATACACCGGGCGGACGCGCGAGCAGGTCCTGGGGGCGCTGAAATACAGCATCCGGGAGGGCGCCGACGGCAAGTGGACCTGGAAGTACGACCGGGTGATTCGCGAACGGGGGAGGCAGGACGGCCCCTGGTCGCCGGAGCAGCTCTGGGAGTGCTGGAGGCGCATCGACTGCCCGACGCTGGTGACGCGGGGCGACCGGAGTGACGTGTTCTCGGACGAGACGCTGCAGCGGATGGGGCAGGAGATTGCGGACTGCGTGACGGTAACGATCGCGAACGCGGGGCACCTGGTGCAGGGGGACAATCCGCCGGACTTCCTGGCGGAGGCGCGGGCGCACCTGGACCGGGCGGAGGGGACCGGCGGATAGCGCCGGTGCTATATAATCGGGCTACCGTTCCGTAAGGCCGACGCCACCTGAAAGCGCGCGGCGGGAGACCGCAAATGACCACCGCCAAGCCCGCTCACCAAGTACAAGACGAACCGATTGATTACGAGAGTCTGGATTACGACCCGTTCAATCCGGACCCGATGCCCGACGCCATGCTTCAGTACCCAGTGCTCAAGGGCCTCTTGGCTGTGCTGTACAGCCGCGCCGAGGCGAGGAATCCGGGGCAGCCCGTCTTCGACGGCAGCAATACGATCGTCTGTTACGACCGGACCAACCTGAACGTCCGGGTGGCCCCTGACTACTATTTCGCGGTGGGCGTGGACCCGGCCACTGTGATCCCCAGGGGCATATACCGGACATGGGTGCAGGGGAAGCCGCCGGACTTCGTGCTGGAAGTGGCGTCGCCGTCGACGGCGAGGAATGACGAAACACGCAAGCGAGACATATACGCCAGCATGGGAGTGCCGGAGTACTGGCGCTTTGACGCGACTGACCGCAATGACCCGGAGCAACGACCTCTGTACGCGGTGCCGCTGGTGGGCGAAATACTGGTGAACGGGATATACCAACCCATAGAAATCACTCCGGGCCCGGAAAGCGGCATCATGGGGTACAGCCCGGCGCTGGGGGTCAGCCTGGCAGTCAAGGAGAACCGGCTGGTGGTGTACGACCACGAGCTGGATGATTTCGTCGCCGAATTCGCGGAACAGGAAAGAGTCAAAATGGAGGCGCAGGCGGAATTGCAGGCCGAGCGGGAGATGCGGGTTGCGGAGGAGGAAAGGCGGGTTGCCGCTGAGAACGAGCTCAGCGAGCAAGCCTCCACTATCCGCCGCCTGGAGGAGGAACTGCGTCGCCTGCGGGAGGGCGGCTGACGAGCTGCTGCTGATATTACAGCCGGGCACAGAGACCCAAGAGCGCCAAACCTGTTTTCCTACGGGGAAATGGGACTTGCCTGCGGACGCTTATCACCTTTGTCCGGACCAATGAGCCAATAGGCGGCCACGAAGGAGCCGAGCAGGACAGCCATAGGCAACCATACGGAGTTCTCGTTTCTGACGGCGAACCAGAAAGAGGCCCCCACCACGAGCAAGAGCATCCCGGTATCGATGCCGCTCCTCGTGCCTCTAATGGCTAGGCACATTGATAATAGCAATGTGCCTCCAAGAATTACCCACGAAATGACAGGGGGCATCCATCCGTAGACTGGGACGCTAACCAGCGCATAGCCTTGCCAAGCCTTTGGAAACAGGTCGAATGCGAAATGGACAGCCAAGCCACAATTGGTGCCCAACGCGAATCGTCGCGGCAAAGGATTGTCGACCTGCGCAACAAGGAACGCGACTAGTGGAAACAGCGGGCCATGGGTGATGATCGAGCGGTGGAGGAGAAATCCGACGTGCTGGTCGATATCGGGAAGCTTTAGCCCGATGTATGCTGCCAGGGGCAGTATAGCCAGGCCAGCCAGCTGCCAAATCAGCGCCATCCACTCTCCGCCGTGTCGACCAAGCCTCGATCCCCAGAGCAAGTAGCTGGAGACCCATCCTGTCATAGTCCAGCTAACATTCTACGTGAACAGGCGGGGGATGAGTTCGCTCAGGGCGGCAAGCAATGAACCATTTCCCCTCGATTATTGGATAGCATGCGCCCAAAGCTGACGTAAACTACCATCGAGTACAGTTGGAATTGAGGGGATCTACAGGAGGTCAGGGATGAGTACGACCATCTTCACTGCAGACGTTGATGCAGACACCCTGGCTCAAGCGACATCGCTTCTGGCGAAAGAGGGGATTACCCTCTCCGAAGCCCTGCGACGGATGATGAACTACATCGTCGTCGAAGGTCGAATGCCGCATTTTCATTGTATCGAACCCAACGAGGAGACCCTTGCGGCGATTGCAGAGGCAGAGAGGGGAGACCTGATCACTGTAGGCACGTTAGCCGATCTAATGGCAGACCTCAATGAGGACGATTAGACGTACCCGGGGATTCAAGCGGGATTTCAAAAGGGAAAAACGCGGTCAGTATCGACTAACGCTGGATCAGGATCTGGAACTAATTGTCGGGCTGCTGCTCAACGACGAAGCAATTCCAGAGCATTTTCAAGACCATACCATGCGTGGCGACAGAGGACACGAGCGCAACTGCCATATTCACCCGGACCTCGTCCTGATCTACCGGAAACTCAATGCCGCTGATCTTGAACTGTTACGCTTGGGCTCACACAGCGAGCTTGGGATTTAATTGAGCTAGTTCTGGCGGACACAATGAGCATTGAATTTGAAAACGACAGGGGCGCACGGCTGTGCGCCCTACTCTTTTGGTCTTGGCCTCGTGGAACTTGATAGCGTCGATGAATCCTACGTGAACAGGCGGGGGATGAGTGCTCCGAGGGCGTAGCCTATTCCTGCGGAGAGGGTGCCGATGCCCAGGATCTCGAGACCCTGCAGGAGCGGCGAGCGCTCGACGAGGCGGCCCTTGAGGATGCCCAGGGAGAACAGGCCGGCGAGGGTTGCCCCCACGGAGACGCCGATAGCGGTGCCGCCGGTGAGGAAAAAGTGCGGCACGAGGGGGATTGCGGCGCCGGTGATGAATGCGAGCCCCATGACCACGGCGTCCTTGACCGGATTGGCGGTCTCCTCGGTGCTGATGCCGAGTTCCTTTTCCACCAGCGTCTTCAGCCACAGGTCGCGATCCTGGGAGATCTCGTCGGCCAACTGCCGCGCCTCGTGGTAGGTCATGCCCTCGCGCTGGAAGAGGATGACCAGCTCGGCCAACTCCTCGGCGGGGTTGGTGTCCAGCTCGCGGGCCTCGCGTTCTATCTCGGCGCGCTGTACGTCGCGCTCGGCGCGGGAGCCGAGGAGGGCGCCGGTGGCCATGGAGATCATGCCGGGGAGGGCGCCGGCCAGTCCGGCGACGACGACGGTGGTCTGGCTCTCGAAGGCGACTGCGAGGCTGGTGACCAGGGCGACGGTGCTGAGCAGGCCATCTTGGGCGCCGAATACCACCTCGCGGAGTCGGCCCATGCGGGCGACACGCCAGATTTCGCGGTCCACCTCTGCGGCGGCGGTGTTGTACGTATCGCGGTCGAAGGCCCGTCCCGCGGCTGCCGCGGCCTCGGTGGAGCCGTCGGGCACGGGAGCGTAGGACACTGCACCGATACTGGCGGGCATGACCGGGATTTCGGGGACCGGTGCGGGCCGCACCTCTCCGGCTGGCCGGCCGGAGAGTTTGGCCTCCAGGCCGTTGAGGGCCTCGGTGAAGGCCTCGAGGTGGCGGCGTTCCCTCTCCATGGCGAGGGTGAAGGAGTCGGCGGCCTCTTGGTGTCCTTCCTCGAGGGCCTCACGGATCATCATGGGGTAGATGGTGGCGGCCTCCTGGGCCTCGCCCTCGATGATGCTGCGGAGGTTTTCTGCGGTGGTGGCCATGTCGCCGGAGACGCGCAGGTGGTTGATGCCGTGGATGGTCTCGGCGCCAGCTACCTCCTGGAAGATCTGGGCGACCTCAGGGTGGCCCTCCAGCATGGCGCGCTGGGAGTATGCGTTGTATTTGAGGTTGGCGAGGGCCTCGGAGACGATGGCGTTCCAAAGGTTCTTTTCGGTCCGGGTGAGAGTGATGGGTTCCAGTGGCCATGGCGAGTCCCTTGCAGAGGTGCATTTCACAATTAATTATTGAATATATTGTATCAAGGCCCGGGGGTATGCGGGGAACTTTCTGAGTGAAAATACGAAATTCGTAGAGGGTTCTGAGCACCCAGCAGGCGGACAGCGTGGGGAAGCACTGGATTCCCGCTTTCGCGGGAATGACGGTAACACGGTCAACGTACCGCTCCAGGGAACTATTAGAGACCCAAGAACGGTCTTTTTGCGGCAGGTGCAGGTGGGGCGGGAATGATGGTTTGAGGCGAGGATTCTGGTCTGGCGAGGCAGGACGGAGTCGCAGGCGGGCAGGACGGGTTGGGATGCGGATGTGGCCGTGGCGGACGGGCCCTGCTCAGGTGGGAGATTCTCAGGTCAGAATGGAGGCTGCGGATGGCGTGAGGGCTAGCCGCCGGGGGAGGCGTGGTGGCCGATCATCCTCCAGCCATCGGCGTGGCGGGCGAAGAAATTGGTGGCGTAGGTGGAGAAATTGGCGGCGCGGCCCTGCACCACGCTGGTGATGCCCTCGACGCAGGTAACGCAGCCGAACTCACCCTGCACGACGACGTTCAGGTAGCGGACGCTGAACTGCATGAGGTTGGCGTTATCAAAGATGCGGACCCAGCTCTCGCGGATGTGCTGCCAGCCCACGATGGGGGTCCAGCCGGGGTGGACGCACATGGCGCGCTCTGAGTTCTCCCAGACCTCGTCCATCCGCTCGATGCTGAGCTCGTTGAAGGCGTCGTAGAACCGCTGGTTGGCGGCGCGGATTTCCTCGAGGATTTCGGGTTCGTCGTTGAGCATGCTGTTCCAGTCACGGCTCGCGGCCAGCGCGGGTGGCCCAGTATTCCCAGGCGCGGGCCATGGTGCGGGGCTGGACCTGGCCTGCGGACATGGCGGCGATTTCACCGGGAGAGAGATAGGTGATGTCGCCGAGCTTGAGGGACTCGAGGAGCAGGCGGGCGTTGACCTGCAGGTATACGGAGGCCATGACCGCCTCCTTGAGGGAGCCGCCGGCAACGACGCACCCATGGCCGCGCATCAGGGACACGCGGCGGGGGCCGAGGGTGGCGGCGAGGTCGCGTCCCTGTGCGTTGGTGGTCACCAGCAGATTGGTGTCGCCGAAATTGTCGCGTATGTCCCAGACCGGGATGTCGTCGCCGATGAGGGCGGCGAGGTGGAACATCGGGCGCAGGGGGACGCCGGTGACGCCGAAGGGAACGACGGGCTGGGAGTGGTTGTGCACCACGGCCATGACGTCGGGGCGGGCCGCGTAGACGCCGCCGTGGATGGGCCGCTCGGAGTACATCTCACGGCCCTGCTGGTCGAT
The DNA here is from genome assembly GCA_965219395.1 of Dehalococcoidia bacterium. Classification (GTDB taxonomy): domain Bacteria; phylum Chloroflexota; class Dehalococcoidia; order Lucifugimonadales; family UBA3495; genus VXOI01. The sequence continues at coordinate 218,647 of CBDCNN010000002.1, read as the reverse complement.
GGGTTCGTTCTCGAGGTTGTACTCCATCAGGTCGTCGAGGTCGACCAGTTCGGGGGCGCGGGAGCAGGACAGCCAGTAGCGTCCGGGGTTGTCCGGATGACGGATGCTGACGTGGCCGTAGGCGTCGACCACATCCTCGCGGGCGAGGATGCGGTTGGCGGTTACCAAGTCGTGCAACTGGCGGTCGAGGTCGGTCATCGTAGGGTGTTCCAGGGCTTTTAACGCAGAGGTCGCAAAGGTTACGCAGAGGACGCAGAGGCTTCTTTGATTCTCTCAGACCTCTGCGTCCACTCAGCGTACTCTGCGTTGAAAACCGTAGCGGCTAGTGAGCGGGGGAGAAGGCGGCGGGAACCATGATCTTGGTCTCCTGACTCTGCAGGAATTCGCGGGTTGGCGGCGGCCAGTGAGGGGACTTGATGGCCTCCTCGCGGATGCGATTGCGCTCCTCGAGGTCCTTGTAGGGCCAGATGTGGACCCACTTGTTCAGCCCGCCCAGCTCGGTATGCCACGCGGCGGCGAGGGGTGAATACTCCTCGCGGTGGGGGACGGCGGCCTCCCAGCGCTTCAGGACCTCGCCCATGGAGCCGGTCTTGTAGGTGTAGGAGCGCATCTCGTAGACGTTGCCCAGCTCCTGGTCCCCGCCCAGCGGTCGCATGAACGGCGCGGGGATGAAGATCTCGGACTCCATCTTGACGTACATGTCCGGGTCGTTGGCGGGCGGCCAGTTGGGGTCCTGGGCGGCCTCGGCGCGAATGCGGGTGCGCTCGTCAAGGCTCTCGTAGGGCCAGACGTGGATGACCTGATTGAGGGGCCCGATCTCCGTGTGCCAGAAGGCGGCGAGGGGCGAATACTTCTGCCGGTGGGGCAGCGCCCTGCCGAAGTTTTCCTCGAAAGTGGGCACACTACCGGGTTTGAGGGTGTAGGTGCGGACTTCGTAGATCATCGCGGCGTTCTCCTGCAAGGATGGGTACAGACAGGGTGGGGTCAGTCGTTGGCTAGTGTAGCAAATGCAGGGTACAGGGGCAATTTGGCGGCAACAACCAGCGTAAAGTTAGGAGTGGTCGAATCCGGGAACCTGGCGACGATAAACCGGGGCGGGTTTCAAACCCGCCCCTACCGGGAGTCAACCACGCGGCCAGAAGTGATGCGGCATTGGTCGGTCAGAAAAAGTTGCTGACGTTCTTGGCGAGGAGGACGGTCTGGTCAAGGACTATCTTGCGATAGGCAACTTTGAGCTGGCCGTTCTCCCGGCGGAGGATGTCCTCGCGGCTGCCGACGTAGAAGTCCTCCTCGGTCTCGCCGCGGGTGCGGTACATGATGAAATTGGAGTAGACGTGCAGCTCGGAGTCGCGCTGGCCCGCCTCGACCTCAATGTTGGAGACGAAGTGGCGGGTGCGGGATGGCGGGTCCTCGGCCCAGGCCATGCCGGAATCGAGGCGGCGGATGCGGCGGGTCAGGGAATCCTTGTCCTCATCCATTATGGCGAGCTCGTCCTCGCGGGACAGCTCTCCATCCTCGTAGCGGGAGCCGTCGAGGATGGAGATGGCCTTGCTGTTCGCTGGGTAGCGGTTGGACCTGAGGGGCATCCAGTACTTCACGTCGTCGGTAAGTGTGTCCAGCCAGTCATCGAACCGGCGTGAGTCAAGTATCCTGGCCTCCCGGTACAGGAACTGTTCGACTTCGCGGATGGTTTCGTCACGCATTTGGTGTTTCTCCGTTAGCAAGGAACTAATTTGCGGTGGTTGACCCCTCCAGGGCCCTTTCCCATAGACGAGGGTCACTGGATTCCCGCTTTCGCGGGAATGACGGGTAAGTGCGGTCAGTCGGGCCAGCGCTGGGAGTCCATCAGCTGGCTCCAGCGGCCGTAGAAGGCGCGGTGGTTGTTTTCGCTGAGCCGGTAGTCGCTGGCCACACCGAGGAGGTCCTCGTCATAGCGGGCGTGGCCGATGCCCATGCTGATGTTGAGCTGGTGGCGGCGGGAGACCACTCCGCGCCCGGACATGCTGCATCCTTGCCAGTTGTCCATGTCGTCCTGCTCGAAGGCGCCGGACGGTCCGAAGGCGCGGATGGCGGTGATTCGGAAGGCCTCCTTGATTTCGGGAGGCGCGGCCTTGTCGACGTATACCGCTGCCTGGATCTCGGTCTGGCCGGGCCCCTTGGGCTGCCAGACACGGAAAGTGCGGGCCACGCTGCGCAGGAGGGACAGGTTGGGGAAGATGGTACCGGCGTGGGGGCGGATCAGCCGCAGGCGTTCTCCCAGTCGCTTGGCTACCTCGTCGCGAATCTCGTCCTCATAGGCCAGGATCTCCGGCACCGCAGGGTCTGAGGGGTCGTCGGGGCCGAGGCCAACGATGCAGTGGCCGTTGCCCGGGGAGACAACGGCGCCCTCGCGGGAAGGACGGGAACGGAAGTCGCCGCCGAACCCGGTGGTCACGGCGGAGAGGTGGCTCCAGCCCGTGTGGTAGCCGTCGCCGCAGAAGTTCTCGGCGGGCATCTTCCAGTTGGCCGGGATGGTCCACTTGTGAATGCCGCCGATGACCTCCACGCCGCCCTCTCGACGGTCGAAGAAGACGTCTAGGTACCAGGCGGCGTCGCCCAGATAATCGAGCAGGGGCGGCGCGTTGCGATCAAAAGTGGCGAAGACGAGGCCCTTGTAAGTTTCGAGCTGGGCGACCGGGGTGAGGCCCCACTGGGACTGGTCGAGCTCGCCGTAGTAGGCGTCCTGCAGGTTGGGGACGGCCTGGAGATTGCCGTCGTTGCCGTAGGCCCAGCCGTGGTAGGCGCAGATGAAGGCGGCGGCGTTGCCGGTGTCGGCGCGGCATAGGCGGTTGCCCCGGTGGCGGCAGATGTTCAGGAAGGCGCCGACCTTGCCGGAGCGGTCGCGGACCACGAGCACCGGGTCCTCGCCCATGTAGGTGGTGAGGAAGTCGCCGGGGTTGGGGATCTGCGTCTCGTGGCAGAGGAACAGCCAGCAGCGGGCAAAGATCTGCTCCAGCTCCTGCTGGTAGATTTCCTCGTCGCTGAAGATGCTGGGGTTGATGACGCCGTTGTTGGTGTCGACCAAGGTGGACATCTGGGCAACCATGGGGCCTCCTCGCCTGGTGGGGGTGTGTCCTTATGGTTGTTGGTGCCTTGTTGGCTTCTGGATTCCCGCCTGCGCGGGAATTGCCGATGGCCCTTCGGCCACGTTTGAGTATGAAAATGGGGGTACGCCCTCACCCTAACCCTCTCCCGGAGGGAGAGGGGATCAGTCTCTGATGGCCTATTTTCATAATAATGACGGTCAGGGAGCGGGAATGACGGGTTGGATATTTGACTACTCTAGGCCCGTGAGCGGCTGCAGAATGTCCAGTAATTCGGCCACGCGATCCAGGTCCTCTTGGATCGAGTCGGAATCGAGGTGCCTTTTGCGCTTGTAGTAGTTTCCGTGGAGATCGTTAGCGATTGCTCGCAAGCCGTTCAACCCAGAATTGCCACTCAGTTGTCGCGCCTTATACATGACCTCGGAGAAGTCTGGGTGGTTGTCGTATTTCCAGCCTTGGGCCAAGGCGACAGCTTTTGCCATGTGCGCGGCCGCACCCCAGCCTTTCTCAGAGGCCTGGTGCAGATCACCCTGGGCCAGGTATTCGCGGCTCTTGGCGAGAAACTCGCGGGCCTGTGCTTCATAGTCGGAGATTTCGGTTGTTTCAGGGGTCAAGGTGAATACTCCGATGGAACATGGGGATTAGCAAGTAGCACGGTCGTAGATAATTTCGCCGGCGACCGAGCGGTGAGCGTAGTCCAAGCAGGCCAGGACGTCCTCAGGTTCTAGGACTGGATACTCCTGGAGGATGGTTTCAAGGGTATCACCTGCGGCCAACATTGCCAGAATGTGCTCCACGGCGATGCGCATATCGCGGATGATTGGCTTCCCGCCGAAGACATCTGCCCGGACGGTAATTCGGCTTAAAAGCTCGTTGTCGGCATCCATTGATCACTCTCTCTGTTTTTGCGGAGCACGATTACACTTGTCGGCGTGTGATTTCCCTGCTATGGGCCGCCAGGGCGAGGCGATTTTTGGGTTTTCCAACTACAGGTCGGACCAGGTGCGGGCGGCCATGAGTTCGCTCCAGCGTTTGTAGAACTGGCGCTGGTTGCTGTCGCTGTAGCGGTACTGGCTGGTCAGGGCCTCGTAGGACTCGTTGTAGTGCTCGTGGCCGAGGCCCATCTGGTAGTTGAGCATCTGGCGTCGGGCGACCACGCCACGGCTGGTCTGAGTGCACTCCTGCCAGTTGTCCATGTCGTCCTGCTCGAAGGTGCCGGAGGGGCTGAATCCCCAGACTGCGGTCTTGCGAATGGCCTCCTTCATCTCGGGCGTCGCGGCCTTGTCGGCGAAGGCCCAGGACCAGATCTCGATGCTGTGCGGGCCCTTGGGGTGCCAGACGCGGAATGAATGAGAGCTGCCCCGCAGGAGGGAGAAATTGGGGAACACGGTGCCCACGACGGGATTCAGCTCCTTGGCGCGGGGGCCCAGGCGAGCCTCCAGCTCGGCGCGGGTGTCGTCCTCGTATTCTTTCATGACCTGCAGGGGCGCGCCGGTCTGGTCTCCTGCTACGGTGATCATGCCGTGGCCGTTGCCCGGGGAGACGGGGCCACCGCCCGGAACGGGAGACGCCGTGACGCCGACGCTGAAACCCGCTTTGATGGGGGACAGGTGGGACCACTGGACGTGGTAGGCGTCGCCGATAAAGTTCTCGGCGGGCATCTTCCAGTTGCAGGGCACGACCCACTTGTGGACGCCGCCAATGACTTCAACGCCGCCCTCCCTGCGGTCGAACAGGGTGTCGAGGTACCAGGTCATTGGACCGAGATAATCGAGCAGCGGGGGAGCGTTGGAGTCGAAGGTGGCAAAGATAAGGCCCTTGTAGCTGTCGAGCTGGGCAACGGGGATGAGGCCCCACTTGGACTGGTCAAGCTCGTTGTAGTAGGCATCCTGCAGATTGGGCACGGCCGCCAGCTTGCCGTCGGCGCCGTAAGCCCAGCCGTGGTAGGCACAGATAAACGTGCCCGCGTTGCCGTCGTCGGCGCGGCATAGGCGGTTGCCGCGGTGGCGGCAGATGTTCAGGAACGCGTTGACCTTGCCTTGGCGGTCGCGGGTGACCAGGACGGGGTCCTCGCCCATGTAGGTGGTGAAAAAGTCGCCGGGGTTGGGGATCTGGGTCTCGTGGCAGAGGAAGAGCCAACAGCGGGCAAAGATCTGCTCCAGCTCTTCCTGGTAGATGGAGTCCTCGCTGAAGATGCGGGGACTGATCAGACCCTTGTCGAGGTCAACCAGGTTGTTAACTTCTGCTAGGACCATGCTGTGCTCCTCCGTATGAGTAGGCGTCCAGAACCAATCAGTGCATTTGATGGATTGTATTACAAGTGGTGCTGGAAGATAAGGCACGAACCGAATGGAGCCAGGGCAATCGCATTTGACTTTTCTAGCTCGTCATTCCCGCGCAGGCGGGAATCCAGGTCATTCGGAGTGCATTCTCCATCGAGTTGGAAGGGCCCATCAGGCGTGTGATTAACGCGATTTCTCCCGACTTCCGTCCACTGGATTCCCGCCTGCGCGGGAATGACGGTTCACTCAGCCAGTGAGCAAGGGTTGCTCCTCCAAATGCGATAGCCCTGCGAATGGAGCGACGTGATTTCAAGGGCCATCGTGGTGTCAGTGTGTCAGGGCCGGGCTTGGCGATGGAGGGATCGAACAGAATCCGTCGATGGTTCGACAGGCTCACCACCAACGGTTATCAGCACTTTTGGTGGTTCGACAGGCTGACCACCAGCCGTTGCCGAGGCGCAAGGTAGTTCGACGGGCTCACCACCATCGGCTACCTGGGCTCTGCCAGGGCTCTCCGGATGGAGAGGTCCTGTTGCGCTTGGCTGGGCGCCCCTATGGGCATTGCCGGGCCGGATTCAGAGGTCGGACCAGGATTGGGCGGCCATCAGCTGGCTCCAGCGCTTGTAGAACTGGCGCTGGTTGCTGTCGCTGAAGCGGTACTCGCTGGTGAGGGCCTCGTTCTCCTCGCTGTAGCTCTCGTGGCCGAGGCCCATCTGGTAGTTGAGCATCTGGCGGCGGGCCACCACGCCCCGGCTGGTGAGGGTGCAGTTCTGCCAGTTATCCATATCATCCTGCTCGAAGGTGCCCGAGGGGCTGAAACCATAGGCGGCGATCTTGCGGATGGTGTCCTTCACCTCGGGGGGAGCGGCCCGGTCGGTGAAGGCCCAGGCCCAGATCTCGATGCTGTTGGGACCCTTGGGGTGCCAGACGCGGAGGGAGTGGGAGTTGGTCTTTATCACCGAGAAGTTGGGGAACACGGTTCCTACGATCGGGTTGAGCATCCGGGCGCGGGGGCCGAGGCGTGCCTCAAACTCCTCACGGGTGTCCTCCTCGTAGTCTACAAGGAGCTGCAGGGGCTCGGCGGTGTGGTGGCCGGCATAGCTGATCATGCCGTGGCCGTTACCGGGGGAGACATTGCCACCGCCAGGGAGTGGTGCCGCGGGTGATGCCGAACCCGGTGCGGAGGGTGGCCAGGTGGGACCACTGGACGTGGTAGGCGTCGCCGATGAAGTTCTCGGCCGGGAACTTCCAGTTGCAGGGGACGACCCACTTGTGGACGCCACTGAGCACCTCGGCCCCGCCCTCGCGCCGGTCAAAGAGCGTGTCCAGGTACCAGGCCATGGGGCCGAGGTAGTCGAGCAGCGGCGGCGCAGTCGGGTCGAAGGTGGCGAAGATCAGACCCTTGTAGCTGTCGAGTTGGGCCACGGGGATGAGGCCCCACTTCGACTGGTCCAGCTCGTTGTAATAGGCGTCCTGGAGATTGGGCACGGCGGCCAGTTTGCCGTCGGCGCCGTAGGCCCAGCCGTGGTAGGCGCAGATGAAGGTGGCGGCGTTGCCGTCGTCGGCTCGGCAGAGGCGGTTGCCGCGGTGGCGGCAGATGTTCAGGAAGGCGTTGACGTTGCCCTGCCGGTCGCGGGTGACGAGCACCGGGTCCTCGCCCATGTAGGTGGTGAAGAAGTCGCCGGGGTTGGGGATCTGGGTCTCGTGACAGAGGAAGAGCCAGCAGCGGGCGAAGATCTGGTGCAGCTCCTCTTGGTAAATGGATTCCTCGCTGAAGATACGGGGGCTGATCAGGCCCTTGTCGAGGTCGACCAGGGTGTTGACGTTGGCGATGACCATGCCGTAGGCCTCCGGGGTTTGGTGCGTTATAGCAACCTTGGCTTGGGGGATTGTATTACAGGAGGGGCTTTGGGGTAAGGCGCGAAGGAGGATTCAACGCAGAGGACGCGGAGGTCGCGTAGAGGACGCGGAGGGGGACGCCCTCACCCCTTCGTAGTTCGACAAGCTCACCGTAAGCTCAGGGCAGGATTTCACCCTCACCCCAACCCTCTCCCTCAAGGGAGAGGGAGGATCAAGTCGGACGTGATTTCAGGAAAGGGGGCGATGGATGGAGATGCTCTCGGCGAACTGGCGGGCGGTTGCCACCGTGGGGTCGTCCTCGGAGGCATCGCCCATGACGCAGACAATGGCCCAGAGGCCCTCGCGGGACTCGCGGGCGGCGCGGTTGACCAACTCCTCGCGGTTGCCAGGGTGCATAGTGAGCGTGACGTTTCGGATAAGGTGGCCTACGGCGGCGAGGGCATCGGGCTCGGCCACCACGTAATCGGCCATATTCAACATGTCCCTGACTTCGGTGGAAAGGCGGGACGGGTCGCCGTTGCCGAGAGCGGCGATGTTCAGGGCCCGCTCCTGAGAGCGGAAGGCGGCGACGAACTTGCGGGTGAGGTCGATCTGACGGGCGTGGGTGGCTTCGTGGCCTGCCGAGCGCTCCAGCAGTTCCAGCAGGGAGAGGCCGGGGTAGGAGTTATCCGGGTTCGGCGGCGTGGCCGGACGGGCCAGCTGCTCAGGGGTGAGCTCGGTGAGCAGGGCGCGGAGCCGACGGTGGGTGGACTCCTGGTGCTCGAGCTCCTGCCGGAAATGCTCGTCACGGGAGGAAAAGGGCGGCAGCATGTCCATCTCGCCAATGGCGATCCTCTCGAGGGCATCGACGTAGCGCTCGGAGTCCAGGTGGAGCAGAACGTCGCGCACCGACCAGCGGGCGCCGAGGAACGCCTCCTCGGTCCCAAGGCCCTCCAGCGACTTGAGCAGGATTTCGTGGCCCTCGTCGAGGCGTTGCACTGCGGCGTTGCGACGCTGGACGATGGATTCTCTCTCTTCAGGAGTCAATTGCGCCTCCGTTTGCCTGCGGCTTTTTTCTGGCGGCGAGCCGCTGGAACAAGAACATCGCGGGAGATTATAACCGTGGTGCCGCCGGGCGGCGATGCTACAATCGAACGGTATGGCTTCCAGAACCGGAAACAGAGACCTCCTGAAAGGCGCGGCGGTGCCCGCGTCCCGGCTGCGGAGGATGCTGGACTCGCTGGCGGCGGAGACCAAGTTCGAGGACTCGTCGTCGCTGTACCTGGCGCCCGGGGACACCCACGATGCGGCGGCACTGGCTGCGACGGGATGGGCGAAGCACGTGTCGGAACTGGGTGATGCGGTACTGCGGGATGGCTGTGGGTTGGTGGGGCTTCGCGCGGGAGGGCAGGGGCTGCTGGTGGCGCCGCCGTTCCCGGTGGAGGAGACCTACGTATCCACGGACTGGGAGGATGAGCCGCTGCGCCGCATCCTGCACGGAGACTACACCGTGGGTGTTGTGCTGGTGCGGCTGGGGAGATTCTCGGTGGCGGTGTTCCGTGGTGGGGAGCTGGTGGAGGCGAAGACCGATTCGCGGTACGTCAAGGGCAAGCACCATGCCGGTGGGACGTCGCAACTGAGGTACACGCGGGTGCGCGACGGACAGATCCGGCGGCTGTACGACAAGGTGTGCGAGGAGGTGCGCGGCCGGCTGGCAGTGCCAGGGGCGGGGTTGGACTACGTTGTGCTGGGCGGCGAACGATTCACGCTGAACGGACTGGTGAAGGACTGTCCTGCGCTGGCGGCGCTCGGGCCAAAAACGCTGAAACGGCGGCTGAACATCCGCGACCCTAAACGTGATACTCTGCCGCAGGTTGCGGGGATGCTGACCGAGAGCCGGGTGTGGGAACTGGACTTCGGCGACTGATTTGCCTGCAGAAAGCGGTAGTTCAGTATTCCAGCGGTTGACGCAGAGTGGAAATCCCGAGCCGACATACGAGGATGGGGTCTGCCAGATATTGGTCCACTGGATCCACGCTTTCGCGGGGATGACGGGGTGTGGTCGGGGTGACTTGGACCAGTTGTGATGGCAGTAGGCCGCAGGTGTGATGGAGAGGGGTGGGGAGGAACGGCTTTCGGCGGCCGTGGTTTTTCAGTAGTTAGGAACGCTTAAAGAGGGAGATGTTGGATGGCTCTAGGCGGGTTTGAGTCTGCGGGGCGGTTGCTGGAATTTGACCAGGTACTTGGGCAGCTTTCGTCCTACGCTCGCACGGCGCTCGGTCGGGAGAGGGTGGCCGCGCTGGAGCCGTCGGAAGACCTGCTGGAGGTGGCGACACGGCAGCAGGAGACAACCGAGGCTCGCCGGTATCACGACAGCGGCGGATTGCTGGAGTTCGGGCCGGAGGAGGATATCAGCGAGCTGATACACCGGGCCCTGCTGGGAGGGCTGTTGCGGGGGCCGGAGTTGTACGCCGTTCGGGCGTTTGCCCGGGCCGCGCGCTTCGATCACGACGAGCTGAACGAGCAGGAGAGCCTGCCCCTGCTGTCCAGCCTGGCCAGCAATATACCGGAGCTGGGGCACCTGGACCGGGCAATCGGCGCGGCCATCAGCCCGGCTGGGGAGGTGCTGGATTACGCCAGCCCGCTGCTGGGGCGATTGAGATCCGAGTCTCGGCAGGCGCAGAGCCGCCTGAACGACATAATGGAGCGGAACCTGCGTCGATTCCAGCGGGCAGAGGTGGTGCAGGAGCCGATCATCACGCAGCGCAACGGGCGGATGGTGCTGCTGATCAAGACGGAGATGCGATACCGGGTGGCGGGCATCGTGCACGACGTCTCGGACAGCGGGGCGACGGTGTTCGTTGAGCCAATGGCTGCGGTGGACATGGGCAACCGCTGGCGGGAGGCGCGGCTGGCCGAGGAGCGCGAGGTGGAACGGGTGCTCCGGCAGTTGTCGATCCGGGTCGGTGAAACGGCGGAGGACCTGCTGCTGGCGCTGGACATCGTGGCGCGGCTGGACCTGGACGTGGCCAAGGCCCGTTATTCCTCGACCCTGCGGGCGACACAGCCTCTCATCGAGGATGTGGTGGAGGAGTCCGCAGGGGACGGAGACGAGGGCGGCCTCCGGCGACTGTTGCTGAGCCGCGCCCGGCATCCGTTGCTGGCCGGAGCCGAAGGGTCCGGCGGGACTGTGGTGCCCATCAGCCTGAGCATGAATTCGGACAGGGGAGTCCTGCTAATAACAGGGCCCAACGCCGGGGGCAAGACGGTTGCTCTCAAGACCGTCGGGCTGCTGGCGATGATGGCCCACGCGGGGCTGCACGTGCCAGCTGAGGAGGCGCGGTTCCCCGGATTTGATGGTATCTACGCTGACATCGGCGATCAGCAGAGCATTCTCGAGTCGCTGTCTACATTCAGCTCGCACATCACAAACCTTCTGGGAATCATGCGCCGGGCCACGGGGCGTTCCCTGGTGCTGGTGGACGAGCTGGGCACCAGCACGGATCCGGAGGAGGGGGCGGCGCTGGCCAGCGCGGTGCTGCGGCACTTTCAGGGGATGGGAGTGTTCCTTGTTGGTACCACGCACCAGAGAGGTGTGGCGCGGACAGTGCAGGAGCACCCGGGAATGTCGAATGCCAGCGTTGACTTGGATCCGGTGACCCTGGCGCCCACCTATCAGCTTACGGTGGGTCTGCCTGGCCGCAGCTATGCCCTGACCATCGCGGCGCGGCTTGGCATGCCGCAGGAGATTATCGACGACGCCAGCGCGGGTATCTCGCCGGTGGAGCAGGCGACGGAAACGCTGCTCCGGGAGTTGCAGCAGGAGCGCCGCACGGTGGAGGAGCTCAAGGAGGAGGCGGAGTCGTCTCGCCTCGCCGCCGTACGGATGCGACGGGAACTGGAGGAGCAACTGGGGTCGGTGGAGGCCACCAAGACCGAACTGGTCGAGGAGGCCAGGCGCGAGCTGCAGCTTCGCACCAGCGACATTCTCGACCGGCTGCAGCGCGCCGAGCGGTCTATGGAATTGGCAGCCCGGCTTCCCGCGAGTCCTGTTGGAGCGATGGGGAGTGTGTCCCTGGCTCCGGAACCGCAGGGCGAGTTACGCGACCACCAGGGTGAGTTGCGAGAGGTTCAGAGAGAGCTGGACGCGACCAGCTGGCAGCCCATCGAGGTCAAGCGGACGCCTTGGCACGAGCGGCTGAAGAGCGGCGACCGGGTCTACGTGCGGGGGATCAGCCAGCCAGTGGAGATAATCACGCCTCCCGAGCAGGGCTCCGGATCAAGCCAAGCGCAACGGGTTGAGGTGCTGCTGGGGACAATGCGGGCGAGAATCCCGGTCTACCAGTTGCAGAGCCTGGCCGAGGGACACCCGGCGGCGTCGCGGCACGGCGTTTACCTCGACCGAGCCGAGAGCCGTCCCGCTGCTCCGCGCGTTCCCGATCCTGAAATGGACCTGCGTGGCCTGCGGGTGGATGAGGCGCTGGCCCGAGTGGAAACGGCGTTGAACGATGCGGCGTTGGACGGGGTGTCGCTGGTCCGCATCATCCACGGCAAGGGTACGGGGGCCCTGCGGCGCGGAATCCGCGAGTACCTGGCGGACCACCCGCTGGTCTCCAGCGCGGGCGACGGCGAGGGTCCGGGCGGCGACGGGGTGACGGTGGCGCACCTGCGGTAGAATGACATTCAACATCGGTTCACTGTCTTACGTGCTGGCCGAACACGTCTGGCGAGACCACCCCAATCGAGTCGGTCTGGTCACCATTGACCGTATCCGAGAAACCCTCGAATTTCCGGAACGTACAGGTCAAGGCATGTTTGACCGCGTTATACACTGGAAATGGTTCCCAGAAATGGGTAGCCGGGGAAATTACCTGCGAGTCATAGTTGACCCCGACAGCGAACCTCAAATGGTCGTTTCGGCATCCCCGGACAGATCCGAACGCAGACGCAGAGGGAGGTCGTCATGAAAAGCGAAGCCGCTTACGCATACGACAGCGGTCTTGACATCCTATCTCTGTCAACTGGAGGAGACTACGAGGAGTCTGCCGCGATAGCTGCTCTGTTGATGGCCGATTTTGACATCAAGGGCCAATGCATAGGGTTTGAGTTTTTGGATGCCGCAGACTTGTTTCTCCCTTTCTTGTGTCCGGATGAATATCCAAAGCCGGACATAGACGGAGAGGACTTGACAATCGCCTATTGCGCAGATACGGACACGCTTTCTTTTTGGAACAGCAGTACGGTGAGCTACAGCGAGACCGTAATCGAACACTGCATAGCCCACCTTGACGCCGAGGGTGATCCGGTGGGGTTCACGCTGGAAAAGGCGTCAGAGCGCATATTACCCCTATTGCTTATGGACGAACGGCGCAAGCTCAAACCGTGCGGATAGAAATTGAGGCTTAGATGCCCTGGAACCAGGGTTGGCGGCGTTCGGCGAAGGCCTTGATGCCCTCCTGAAAGTCCCGTGTGCGGGCGGTGCGGACGAAGGCCTCGGTCTCGGCGTCCAGCTGGTCCTCGAGAGTGGAGCCCCAGGAGCGTTCGTACAGCTCCTTGACCCGGCCGTAGGCGATGGTGGGGCCGCTGGCGAGGCGAGTGGCGGTCTCCAGGGCGTGGCGGTCCAGTTCTTCGTCGGCGCAGACCTGCGAGACAAGGCCCAGCTCCAGGGCGCGTTGGGCGCTGATGGGCTGGCTGGCCAGGTAGAGCTCCATGGCCTGCCCGACTCCCAGCAGACGGGGTAGCAGCCATGTTGACCCGCCGTCGGCAGGGGCGCCGATGTTGGCATAGGCCATCAGGAACCGGGCGCTCTGGGCGGCCACCCGCAGGTCCGCTGCGAGAGACAGGCTGAATCCGGCACCAGCCGCCGCACCGTTGATGCCAGCGACCACGGGCTTTGGCAGCCGCCGCAGGGGGATTACTACCCGAGTGTGAAGGGCGTCAGCCAGCTCTCGGATGGCCTGCGCGATGCCGTCCGTTCCCTTTTCCTCCAGAGTCGCGACCAACTGCCGGACGTTGGCTCCGGCGCAGAAGGCGCCTCCGGCCCCGGTCAGCAGTACGGCACGGATGTTGGGAGAGGCGCACTGTTCAACGGTACCGCCCAAATCGGCAATCATCTCGGGGGTGAGGGCGTTGCGGGTCTCCGGGCTGTCGAGGGTAATGATTCCCACGGCTCCCGACGTGGTGAACTTGACAGACTGTTCCGGCATTGGTGGGCTCTCCTTTCCTGGATTCCCGTCGTTCGGGCGATAGCGGGAATCAGAGGTCATCTGCAGGATACTGGGGTAAATATGTGGTCCGGCAGGGACGAGGGCATTCTATGTAGAGGGCAGTGAGGTTGCAACCGCGACCGCAGCGAACGGCTTGAGGCAGGACAAGGCCGCTGCCTGATGGCATTTCGTTCCCAGAAACGTGAGAGGTGAACGCATCGGGGCTTGGCAAGGCGTTCATGCCCGTGGACAGGGTTGCGGTTTGGGTGGTCTTCAGGGGAGGGCATGGCGGCAAGTCTGGAACACCCAGTGGTTGCGGGGAATGCAGGGAGCGGGGAAAATGGGGGCGTGTTGGAATTGCTGAAGACTCACTTCGGCTACGATGATTTCTTGCCTTTGCAGGAGGACATCGTTGGGTCGGTGATGGCGGGTCGGGACACCTTCGCGCTAATGCCCACGGGTGGGGGAAAGTCGCTGTGCTACCAGTTGCCGGCGATGGCCCTGGCTGGGTTGACGTTGGTGGTATCTCCGCTGATCGCCCTGATGAAAGACCAAGTGGATGCGCTGGAGGCCAATGGCGTTCCAGCCGGGTTTATCAACAGCACGCAAACGACCTCTGAGTTGTCGCAGGTGGTGCGACTCGTTCGGTCTGGAGAGATCAAGCTCCTGTACGTGGCCCCGGAACGGGCAATCGAGCCACGGTTCGGTGAGTTCCTCTCTTCGCTTGACGTCAGCCTCGTTGCCATCGATGAGGCTCACTGTGTTTCGGAGTGGGGTCATGATTTCCGGCCGGCATATCGGGAACTACGCAACCTGCGACGATCCTGTCCTGACGCGCCGGTCATCGCCCTGACCGCCACGGCCACGCAGCAGGTCCGTGCTGACATTCTGTCGCAACTGGGGCTGCGGGAGCCTGCGGTTTTCATATCCAGCTTCAACCGCCCCAACTTGATCTATTCAATCGTGCCCAAGGAGCGAGACCTCTCACGCCTGCTGCACCTTCTGGAAAGGTATCGAGGGGAATCGGCCATCATCTATTGCGGTTCGCGAAAAGACACGGAAGGCATGGCGCTCACGCTCAAGGAACAGGGCTTCGTAGCAGAGCCGTATCACGCAGGGCTGGGCCCCGAGGCGCGGAAAGCGACCCAGGAGCGCTTCATTCGAGACCAGACGCCAATCGTGACCGCTACCATCGCCTTTGGAATGGGGATCAACAAGCCAGATGTCCGCCTGGTAGTGCATTACGATCTGCCAAAGAGCATCGAGAGCTACTACCAGGAGACGGGTCGAGCCGGACGGGATGGCCTACCCGGCGAATGCGTCCTGTACTACTCCTATGGAGACAGATCGCGCCAAGAATACTTCATAAACCAGATGGAGGACCCGGAAGAGAGGGAAAGGGCGGGACAACGGCTGAACCAGGTTGTTTCACTCTGCACCATCAAGTCCTGCCGACGTCGTTTCGTCCTGCAATACCTGGGAGAGGAATGGCCGGAGGAGAACTGCGACGCGTGCGATAACTGCAAAGGCCCGCGGGAAGAGTTTGATGCCACTGAAATCGCGCAGAAGGTGCTGTCAGCCGTTATACGTACGGGCGAGCGTTTTGGGGCGGCACACGTTATAGCCGTGCTCCGCGGGAGCAAGGGCGAAAGGGTACTCGACCAAGGCCACGACCAACTGTCCGTTTATGGCATTGCGGCTGACTGGTCCAGAGACGAACTGCGAGACCTGGTTGAGGACATAAAGCGCGAGGGGTTGCTGTCGGTTTCTGAGGGCGAATTCCCAACGCTGTCGGTTCCGGAACGCGGAAGGGATTTTCTGAGAAGCCGCGAAAGGCTGTCGCTATCACGGGCAGTGGAGCGCAAGACGGCAGCAGAATCAGGCCGCCGGGCGAGCCGGGACAGCGAGGGGGATTATGACGCGGGACTTTACAACGAACTGTCGGCCTTACGGCGTCAGATCGCCGACGACAGGGGTTTGCCCGCGTTCATGATTTTCGGCAACCACACCCTGCAGGACATGGCACGCAAGGTGCCGCGAACACCGGCGCAATTCTCGCGAGTATCAGGGGTGGGCCGGGCCAAGCTGGGGGACCTGGGGGGAGCGTTCCTGGAACTAATCAACGCCTATGCCCGTGAAAGAGGCTGGGCGGACACCCCTGCCGCAACCGGTGCGGCAGCGTCAAGCCAGCGTCCACAAAGAGTCGTCAACCAGTCGTACCGGGAGACGGGGCAGCTAATTTCGGAGGGCGCATCACTGGAGCAGGTGGCGGAGGCCAGAAACCTGACCGTGGGGACAATTCTCGGACATCTTGAGAGGCTGGTTGAGGAGAGCATACCGGTGGAGCTGGCGCATTTGCTGCCTCCGTCTCAAGACCGTTCTGAAATAGAGGCCGTGCTGGAGACTATGGGAGAAAACCCCCTGCGGCCTGTGTGGGAGGAGCTGGAGGGAAGATTCTCATACGACGTAATCCGGTTGGTACGCCTGAACAATAGACGCTGGGAAAAGTTGCGTCCGTCGGATAATTCCGGACATTTGCAGCCGGACCCCCGCTCCATGATGCGACGCTAAGGAAATCGGGGGTTGATACGGCGATGTAGCCCTTACACCGCCCCAATTCGTTGGGAGAGAGCAGGGGGAATGGTTCGTGGCTGCTCGCCCTTTCGGACTTCAATTCGCAGGCGGTCGTTGGGCAAGTCGGGGAGCGTTGTCCCTCGCTCCCCGATATAGTACGTAAGCCGGAACGGAGAGTGTCTACCGTTGCGATGCTGACTAGGGCCAGCGCTTGGCTAGCCTTCGGCGCCGTGGGTAGCCCAAGCCTCGGCGCAGGCGCGGGAAACCGCCTCCGGTACGGCCGGGTCGAGGGACCAGGGGATGACGCGTCCGGCCGTGGGTTCGGGAATCAGGGCCGCCAGGGACTCCCCGGCCGCAAGCTTCATGGTGGTGGTGATGCGGGAGGCCTTTGCATCCAGGGCGCCCCGGAACACGCCGGGGAAGACCAGGCTGTTGTTGATCTGGTTGGGGAAATCGCTGCGGCCCGTTCCCACAACGGCGGCTCCTGCCGCTTCTGCCAGGTCGGGCATGATCTCGGGGACAGGGTTGGCCATTGCGAAAACTACGGAGTCCTTGGCCATGGATGACACCATTTCCGGCGTCACCATGTCGGCCACGGCCAGACCGATGAACACGTCGGCCCCGCGCATGCCCTCAGCGATGCCGCCGGTGCGATTCTCAGGGTTGGTCGTTTCGAGCATGGACTGCTTGATTGGGGTGAGGTCGGTGCGACCACGGTGAATGATGCCGACGCTGTCGACCAAGGTGATGTTGGTGGCGCCGTAGTCGAGCAGCAGCTTGGCAGAGGCGATTCCTCCCGCTCCCGCTCCGGCAAACACGAACCTCGAATCCTCGATCTTGCGCCCGGTGACGGCCAGCCCGTTTATGACCGCGGCGAGCACGGCGATGGCGGTGCCGTGCTGGTCGTCGTGGAACACGGGAATGCCGAGATCCTGCAACGCTTCCTCGATGTCAAAACACTTGGGTGCGGCGATATCCTCCAGGTTGACGCCACCGAGACTGGGAGCGATGGCCCGCACCGTGTTGACGATGGTCTCCGGGTCCTGTGAAGCGACGCATATGGGATAGGCGTCGACGCCGCCGAGGGCCTTGAACAAGATGGACTTGCCTTCCATCACCGGCATGGCTGCCTCTGCGCCGATATTGCCCAATCCCAGCACGGCCGAGCCGTCGGTTACCACGGCGATGGTGTTGCCGCGATTGGTGAGGTTGTAGGACTCCGAGGGGTCAGCGTGGATTGCCATGCACACCGACGCCACGCCAGGGGTGTAGGCGATGGACAGCTGCTCCAGGGTCTCCACCGTCATCTTGGATGCGATGCTGACCTTGCCGCGGCTCGCCCGGTGCTGCCGGATGGCCTCTGGTCCGTAGTCGGTTGTCATGGCGCCTTTCTCCTGTTCGGAATCTTGGTTGAACCGGCGAGGCCGGCTCTGGCGGCAAAAATACCTCTAGGTGGCCAGACCCAATGCGAATCGCAAAGCCCGTTCCACGGCCTGTAGTTTCTCATTGCCAAGGGTTGTGATTCTGCTTTGGAGCCTGGATTTGGCAATTGTGGTTATATCATCCAGGTTTGCTACGCTTTCCATGGGCAACCCATCATCCGGGCCCATTTCAACCTCAACGGGAATCCCCCTGATACGAGAGGTGACCGGGGCTACGGTCACGGATAACCTGACTGCGTATGCGGAGTCGCGCGACAAGAGCACTGCGGGTCGATGGCCTGCCAGGCCGGGGAATTGAGCCCACCATACTTCTCCGCGCCTCAATCCTGGCCTTCTTGTCTCCAAGGGTTCCTGGCAAATACTTCAGCGGCAGCCCCATCCAGCCATTTGGATTCGTCTTCGGTTTCGGGCTGATCCAGATAACCTCGAATGTACTGTTCCTCCAAGCTCCTTTCTGATTCGGTTTCGAGATATTGCTGAACGGCCCTCTTGATAAATTCACTGCGGCTCACGACCCTGGTGCGGCCGAGACGTTCCTTTTCTACTGCCTCCAACACTTCATCGGGGAGGCTGATTGCAATCTTAGCCATGTCGTTGCTCCCTTCCTTTGCGGGGCAATCATAGCACGGTATTACACCGCTATGGATTGGGAAATAATACGCACGAGAACCTTATCATCACCTATCGCGTCACCGCGCCCTCGGAGGCCGAGGATGCCAGCTTGGCGTACTTGGCGAGCGCGCCGGTGGTGTAGTTGGGAGGGAGTGCCTGCCATTTGGCGCGGCGGTCGGTCATCTCCTCCTCGGTCAGCCTGACGTTGAGCTGGCGGGCAGGGGATGTCGAGGGTGATCTCGTCGCCTTCCTGCAGCAATGCAATGGGGCCGCCAACCGCGGCCTCGGGAGCCACGTGGCCCACCATGGGGCCGTGGCTGGCGCCGGAGAAGCGGCCGTCGGTTACCAGGGCAACATCGTCGCCGAGGCCCTGGCCGACTATGGCGGCGGTTACCCCAGCATTTCCTGCATGCCGGGGCCGCCCTTGGGTCCCTCGTAGCGGATGATGACGATGTCGCCGGCCTTGATCTCGCCGCGCTGGATTGCCTGGAAGGCGGCGGGTTCCTGGTTGAAGACGCGGGCCGGGCCGCGGTAGACCCTTTCCTGGTGTCCGGCGACCTTGATGACCGCCCCCTCCGGGGCGAGGTTTCCGCGCAGGATGGCCAGGCCGCCGGTGGGGCTGCGCGGAGCGTCGACCTGCGTGATGATGGGCTGGTCATCAACAACGCTGACGCCCTCGAGGTTCTGGGCCACGGTCTTGCCGGTGACGGTCATGGCGTCGCCGTGGAGCAGGCCCGCGTTCAGCAGACGCTTCATAACCAGGGCGATGCCGCCGTAGCGGGAGAGGTCGGCCATCACGTAGCGGCCAGCGGGTTTCATGTCGGCGATGTAGGGGGTGCTGGCGCTTAGGCGCTCGAAGTCCTCCAGGCCCAGGGGCACACCGGCCTCATTGGCGATGGCCAGGAGGTGCAGCACGAGGTTGGTGGAGCCGCCCATGGAGACGCCCACGGTGATGGCGTTTTCGAATGCCTGCTTGGTCATGATGTCGCGGGGGCGGACGTCCTCCTCCAGCAGGCGCATCAGGGTGCGGCCGACGTCGCGGGACTCGCCCAGCTTGCGCGGGTCGATGGCGGGTATGGAGGCGTCGCCGGGCAGGGACATGCCCATCACCTCGATGGCAGTGGACATGGTGTTGGCGGTGAACAGACCGGCGCAGGAACCCTCACCGGGGCAGGCACGGCATTCCAGGTCGCGCAGTTCTTCGAAGGTGACGTCGCCCTTGGCGTATGCGCCGACGGCTTCGAACACGTCCTGGATGTTCACGTCGCGGCCGTTGTGCTGGCCGGGCATGATGGGGCCGCCGTACATGAATATTCCGGGGACGTTGAGACGGGCCAGGGCCATCATGCAGCCGGGCATGTTCTTGTCGCAGCCGCCGATGGTGATCAGGCCGTCCATGCGCTCCCCGAAGGTGACGAGCTCGATGGAGTCGGCGATGACCTCGCGGCTGACCAGCGAGGTCTTCATCCCCTCGGTGCCCATGGAGATGCCGTCGCTGACGGTGATGGTGCCGAACTCGAAGGGGACGCCGTCGGCCGCGCGGACGCCCTCCTTGGCGCCGTTGGCGAACCGGCTGAGGTGGACGTTGCAGGGAGTGACGTCGCTGGCCAGGTTGGCGATGGCGACGAAGGGCTTTTCCATGTCCTCGTGGGTGATGCCCATGGCCATCAGCATGGCGCGGGCGGGCGCGCGCTGCGGGTCGTGGGTGATCTCGGCGCTGCGGTGCTTTGACTTGGCGGGGGTTCCGATTGTAGGTGGTGCTGCGTTGATGGTGGCCACAGGGTCATCTCCGTTGGGGGAATTTCGGGTCCGGTGCGGGGGAACCGAATGCTGCCTGGAAGCATACATGTCGTCAGAAATCTATCGCGCAATTATATGTTGCGGCATGATGAGGCACAAGGCGGCATCATCGCGAGTGGATTTGGGGAGAGCAGGTCGAAATGCGGGCGTGAATCTAGATGATTCGAAGCGTATGGTGGAAAATCTCCTGTACGAAGTCATTCCACGCATCTGCATCGTGCAAGATGCGGTAAAGCGAGAAATCACGCGCAACCGGCATCTCGTTTAACCGCCGTCTCATTTCCGGTGTCACCACTCCGAGCACCGCGAAATTCTGAGCCCTGACCGGAGTAGCGACGAAGCTCCTCTGCATTGCGCCGAGGCGCTCAAGGGCCCCCGCCGGATCAGTGCCACTCTTCACTTCTATTGTTGCTACGATGTGCCATTCGTTATTTTCGTCGCGGTTCTCAAAGCTGATATCCGGTTCAGCGCCGTAAGCCATCCTTAAATCGACTCCAAGATACGTGACGGCTCCCTCAATTCTTATGGCTATAGCCTCGTTCTGCTCCAGCCATTCGGAAATGCGGTTCTTGACTGCTTCCTCGCCTTCTTGGCCAACTATGTTCCGTAAGGAACCGTCTTCGGTAATTCCGATGGTCGCCAGAACGTTACGGTATCCATTTTCCAGCGTCCATCCGTCGGTTCCGGTAATGATGACCGAGATTACGGCGTTATAGGTGCGAGCGACGTTGCGGCATCTATCCACTGTGGGTTGACGCCGGTAACTACCCTCTTCCCAAGTCTTGACTTGAGTAGCCATGGCCTGAACGCGTTTCAGGGACAGCGTGGCAACACCCCGGTAATGAAGGGAGACTTCAGGATGGGCGCGTAGCAAGTCGGGGTGAGCAAATACCATTTTGGGATCAATTCCTGTATTGACCACTTGCGTCCACGCATCTGGGGCGATGGCGAGGTCTTCCAGTCGGTCTTCATAGTCAAGCAGGTTCTCAAAGCGCTCGATCATGCGTCGCGCCCCCAAATCGGCTCGCCTGTGTATTCTTCCAGAGATTATCAGAGCGCGTTGCCGGGCTTCCTCAAGTTGCATCTCCTGCTCAACCATCTATTTTTCTCCAGTGGTAAACACATTTGCGGATTTCCTGCCGTCCAAAACGCCCCATCTGCTGGCTTGAGTTGCCCTTACCCTGCTTGAGAATCCAGATGGTGTCGCACCTGAATCCGCATTGCTCGGCGAAATCGGAAAGTATCAAATCCACTGGAACTTCCTCGCCGTGATAGCGGACGTTGTCATTCACCATGAATACGTTGCCGTCCGGGGTGACCAAGCGCCCAAGCTCGCTGACTATCAGTGCCATTTCGGTAAAGTAGTTTTCAATCAGACTGATAACGTTGCGGTTGCTCAATTGTCTAACGCTTGCCTTGAGAGCATTCAGGGCTTCCTGCAAGGCCGAATGGGAATCCACCATTGCCATGGCCTTCAAGAAAAGCCCATTCCCCTCGTATTCCCTAGCCAGAGACTGCCGTTTCGAGCGATTCTCGACAGTCGCGGACAATAGCGATTGACGTAGCATTTTGAACTGGTCTTGGTCCAGCTGCCGAGGTATGCAAGTTCGAGAGCGTAGGTGCGAGTGTAGTCATAGCGGTTGGCATAGGGAGGTGAGGTTATGACAGTATCAAAGGATTCCGACGGCAGACTTCGAAGTTCTGTGAGACTTGAACCTTCAATGAATTCGGGGGCAGGCCCGCTATACATACGCTTTAGCGATGGAATATCGGTGGCAATTTCCGTCAGGCGGCGATGCAGAGCTTCGCTCAGTGTGGGTATGGATGACTTGTGCAATTTCCGGCTAACATCGCGCCCCGACTGAGGATCCCATCGCAGAAATTGGCCATCTTTCCGAGTATAGCTGACTTCTTCGAGGACACTGACGCAGGCTAGGGTGAGAATCAACGACAGTGATTGTTCCTCGACTCCGGCAACAAATTCCCTGGCCTTCGCCAGATCTCTTTCAGTCTCTTGCGGGAAGGCACGATCGGTGATCTGTATGTGTGGAAACACGAACCGCTCGCTGTAGTCCTTTTTCGAAATCGCCTCCGCCATCTCAATGGAGACTTTAGAGAGTTGGCCGGAATCTATCCCAATGGAGGCAGCGGCGATAGCCCTTGCTGCCAGATTGCCGATGGGCATGATCTCAATTCCCGTTCCTGGTATACCCATTCCTGCCGCGGTCAATGCGGTGGTTCCTGTCCCTGAGAATGGGTCAAGAACGTTTACTGCGGACGCTTGCTGCAGCAGTCCTCTTACTAGGCCTGCCGAGTACCCCTCTTTGTACTTTAGCCAGCGCAGCCCCGGCGCTCTCTTGTTTCCTTGGTAAGAAACCAACTTACGGTTCAGATGTTCCCCCACTTGTATTCGAGACGCGAAGCGTTCGTAGAGAGCATTCCGTGCCTCCTGAATGCCTCTGGGGCGGTGGGGCGGCAGCAAGTGCGTCGGCCCAAATATCCCTTGGTAATAGAGGGTAGTTCATCACCGCTCCGCCTCCTGCGCAGGCTCCGGCGGAGGTTGCTGGACATCTACCAGCAGTTCCGCATTGTCGAGGCCAGTTCTCATTCTATAGGGATAGTCCAGCCGTTTTTCGTAGCAGAGGCTGAGGGGGTCGTTGGGCGGGTAGTTGCCGAAGGGCGGGATGCGGTAGTAGCCGCATTTTTCGTAGAGGCCGATGGCCTTGGGCTGGTGGATGCCGGTCTCCAGGCGCATCGCTGACGCGCCCCGGTCGGCGGCGATCTGTTCGAGGTGGGCCAGCATTCGCTTGGCCAGGCCGAGGCCGCGGAACCGGTCGCGGACGTACATTCGCTTGAGCTCGCCAAAACTCTCTGCCGGGTCATCCGGGTTGCCGATGAACTGCACTCCACCGCAAGCCGCAGGTTCGCCCTCGTAGTAGATGACGTAGAACTCTACTTTCTGCTCGACAAGTTTCTTGGCTCTGTACCCGTGCTGGCTCTCCTTGGGGTACAGCGGGTCGAGGTAGCCGTCCAACTCGGCGATGAGCAAAGAGGCCTCCGCTGTGCCGGGATGTTCTCGCCGGATGGTGGTGGATTTCGTCGCGCTCATAATTCCAGTCTAACACGCGTCCATGGTGGGTTTCGTAAAGGGGCGACGGGTTGCGCCGATGGGCGATTTCCTTTAACCTTTTGGGCGGCTCGAATTGACGCGAATCAACCTAAGAATTTCTGAAATGGAGGGGCGTGATGTTCAACCCGATCGGGTGGTTCAAGCCTACGGTAGCCAAGGCGCATTGCGACATTCCCTGTGGTATTTATGACCCCATCTCGGCCAAGATCGCGGCGCAGACGGTGCAGAAGATGGTGCTGCGTATGCAGAACCTGGAGCATCCGGCGCCCGGGTCCGAAATGTCCGCGCACCAGGCCTTCGCCAATACCTTCAACCGCTACGTGCAGGTCAAGGAAGAGCACGCCGAGAAGTGCAAGGAAGAGCTGCGCATCCTCTGGGCGGACTACGCCTGGCCCGGCACCGACGCCGGAGAGATCGCCGCCAAGTTCAACGCGGCCATCAAGCTGGCCGGCCAGTGCAAGCAGACCGTGAGCATGGAGAACGCCGAGAACCTGGTGGCCGCCTGCGACGACATCGCAGCCGCCTTCTGGGGCACCAAGAACCAGGAATACAGTGACCCCTTGGCCGCCGCGCGCTACGGGACGTAGGCTCCAGCGGCCGGACAATTCCCGGACAGAAAAGTAGGGGCGGGTTTGAAACCCGCCCCTACGGTCGTTTGCGCTGTTGGGGTCTAGCTGGCGTCGGGCAGTGCCGGGCCCTCGACGACCTGCACCGGGAACTCCCTGGACTTGGTGGCTTCGGCCCTGGGCAGGGTGATGGTCAGGACGCCGTGCTCGTAGCGGGGCTCGAGCAATTCCGGGTTGATGGTGTCGGGCAGTCGCACCGAGCGCTGGAAGCTGCCGCTGCGGCGTTCGCGCATGAAATAGGAGCCCTCAGCGTTCTCGAACTGGGACGCGGTATGCCCGCTGATGGTCAGGACGTTGTCCTCGAGGGACACCTTGATGTCTTCAGGAGTCACACCGGGGAGAGAGGCGCGTACGAAGAAGCTGTCGCCGTCGGTGAACACGTCCAGCGGGGCCGCCCAGCCGTCGTGGCCGTTGAACCGGTTGGAACCGGCATGGTCCCAGTGGGGCCACGCGCCAAAGCGCCGCCACATGCGATCCATGGCGTCGTTCATGTGCCGCATTTCGCCTAAGGGGTGTCTACGCTGCATCAACATCGAGATTCTCCTATCCTCTTTCATTTCCAGATTTCCGAGGTGTACTTGATTTTGCTGGCCCTGCCTTTTCCCCGCCTGAAAGGGGAACCGACTTGCCTAGAAGTAGTAGCGGACTCCCGGGCTGGGCACGCGATAGACCAACGCGGGCTTACCGGCCCTCTTCTGCTGGTCGGACTCCTCCAGGATCTCCGAGACCTGCCGGGTCGCCGTTTCGTTCAGCTTCCGGACCTCGACGGCCGCCGCATCGGGGCGGTTCCTCAACTCTGTCGCTGCCATCTCGTTCCTCCATTCAAGCTTTATGACTAGACTTTATCAGTTGATATGAGTTGTGTCAAGCTTATATATATATTACATTTATATATGACTCAAAGCGTATTAATGATCGTATATGAAATTTGACAGAGATTTGCCCACGGGGTATAAGACAAGGGTGTTGCGGCGCTACCGGTAAGCTGCCGGAAAGGAGCCGCGGCATTGCGGGAGGGCAGGGACAATGTCAATGCAGCAGACGCGGGGCATATACCTGATAAGCGTGGTGGCCGAGACGCTGGACATGCACCCTCAGACGCTGCGCAAATACGAGCGGGCGGGGTTCGTGGCGCCGCTCAGGATGGGCGCGCTTCGCACCTACTCCGACGAGGACGTGGCCCGGCTGAGGCTGATCAAGCACTTTGTTGACGACATGGGCCTGAACCTGGCGGGGGTGCAGCTGGCGCTGAGGATGACCTCAGAGCTATTGGCGCTGCGGCAGGAGACGGCTGCGGCAGGAGCGCCGGTGGAGCGCATCGACGGGATGCTGGCGACGCTGGGCGTGCGGGTGGTGCGGCGGCGGCGGCCTGAACCGGCGCGGGAGCAGGAGCCAGGAGCCAGCTGGTTCAAGGTGAACCCGGGTGAGGCCGTGGAGTTCGATACGGGCGCGGGCGACCGTGCGGACTAGTTCCCCGGGTTTTTATTTGTGGTAAGTCTTGGGCCAGTGAGGAAGCCAACCACGGCGCCAATCAATACGTAGAAGGCTCTCCAGAGTTGTTCTATGGAGGACCCTACCGCGCTGCCGGATCTATCAAGAGAATCGGAGTATATTGACAGGCCGACAGCTGAAAACAAGCACAAAACGGATAGTGCGGTAACGGATAGTGCGGTAACGATGTGCGGTTAGTGCTCTTGAATATAGGCCACGGAATTCCGATTCTCTACTCACCAGCTTTCCAAACGTCGCCTGTGCTGTAGTCGACACGCATTGGTTTGCCGAAATGCCGGAACGAGAAGGCGATCATCCTGGTTGACGCCAGAAGCCACGCAACAAACGGATGCTTAACGCTTCCCCTAGGGCGGTCGAGAGATTTTTGGGCAGGTACTTCATTCATCGGATAACCCACTGGAGATCCCTCCTTTACCGTCCATACATGACTACTTCGCGTTCCATTATAGCCAACAGCCAGCAGTCACTCCAGCGTTGCGAGCGCCTCCCTGACCCGCTCGATGGTGGTGTCGATGTCGGCCTCGGTATGGGCGGTGGAGACGAATCCCGCCTCGAACTGCGACGGCGCGATGTATACCCCTCGTTCCAGCAGGCCGTGGAAGTACTGCCCGTAACGCCCTGCGTCTGACTGCTCCACCTGGGTCAGGGACTCCACCGGACCGGGATTGAAAAAGCCAGTGAACATCGAACCGACGCGGTTGATTGTGCCCGGCACCTCGGCGTCCCGGAAGGCGGCGCTGACGCCATCGGTCAGGCGGGCGGCGAGGCGGTCGATCTGCTCGTAGACGCCCGGCTTCCGCAACTCAGTCAGGGTGGCGACGCCGGCGCTCATGGCCAGCGGGTTCCCCGACAGCGTGCCGGCCTGGTACATGTCGCCCAGGGGCGCCACGCGCTCCATGATCTCGCGCCTTCCGCCATAGCAACCCACCGGCAGGCCGCCTCCGATGATCTTACCCAGCGTGGTGATGTCGGGCATCACCCCGTACAGACCCTGCGCGCCTCCCGAGCCAACTCGGAACCCGGTGATCACCTCGTCGAATATCAACATCGCTCCGTCGTGGGCAGTGACGCGCCGCAGCCCCTCGAGGAATCCGGGCGCGGGCGGCACCACGCCCATGTTGCCAGCGACAGGCTCGACGATTACTCCGGCGATGCCGTTTGGGTAGCTGTCAAATAGCCTCTCCACGGAGTCCAGGTCGTTGAAATCGGCGACCAGCGTTTCGCTGGCGTAGGACTCGGGGACACCGGCGCTGGTGGGTATGCCGTGGGTCAGGGCTCCGGACCCGGCGCGGACCAGCAGGCCATCGGCGTGGCCGTGGTAGTTGCCGGCGAACTTGATGATCTTGTCGCGCCCGGTGAAGGCCCTGGCCAGCCGAATGGCGCTCATGCAGGCCTCGGTGCCCGAGTTGACCAGCCGCAGCGACTCAATGCTGGGTATGGCGCCAGTGATGAGCCGCGCCAGTTCCACTTCCTGTTCCACCGGAGCTCCAAAGCTGGACCCACCCCTGGCAGCCCTTTCAAGAACAGTTACGACTGCCGGGTGGGCGTGGCCCAGCACCAGCGGACCCCAGGAGCCGAGGTAGTCGATGTACTCGTTTCCGTCTACGTCCACGACACGGGCGCCGCGTCCGGAGGCGATGAACGGCGGCGTGCCGGTGACGGCGCGGAAGGACCGTACCGGGCTGTTCACGCCACCGGGCATGAGGCGCTGGGCTTCGGCGAACAGGGCTTCGGACTTGGTGAGCTGCATGGTAATTCCTCTTGTTAAAGCGAGGTTTTATGGCATCTTGCGAAAGCGATAGTTGCCTGGTGTGCCCTTCAGGCCGATCGAGCCTGATGGGTGCGGGTCGTCAGCGAGGGTTCGGAGGGCCTTATGGACTTCATCGCGGTCATCCGGAGGGATGCCGTCGAGATTTCTCCGTGCTTCGGGACTTAACTCGATCAAGGCCCGTCCGTATTCGTCAGAGGGGTCCGGCGGCTCGACTGGTTCGCCCGCATGCCGGTCGCGGTCGCGGGACTCGGAAAACTCCATCAACATCATTATGTCCTCGAAGTCTTCCCATGCGCGTTGAAAGCCTGGCGCGTCCATAGGCGACATATACTCCCGGAGGTCATCGAACTGGACAACGGGGTCCCAGCGGTCGCAGAAAAAAGAGACGTAATCCCGCAACGGTCTGTCAGAGGAGCCCGGCTCCATGTTGTCCAAATCCAAACTGAGCTCACCCTGTTCCTCGTCCAGTACGGAGTACACAAAGAACGACGTTGAGGGGAACACCCAGACCTCGCTGATCTCCTCCCCGTCGTATTCGACGCAGATGAGGAAGAGTTCCGGGCGCGGCCATAGATCGGTCACGGAAAAGAAACCGCGTTCCCTTTCCGCCGACACCGCCACTCGAAACTCCAGCTGGTTGCCCGAGGGTGTGTTGGCCCGGATGCTGCCTCCGGTATCACGGTAGGGCAGCAGTCCGCGTTTCAGTAGTTCCGAGAAGACGCGTTGCTCCGCCCGTCTTTCCTCAACCGGCCTGTTGTTAAGCTCGTTGTTCATGCCGCCGTCTCCGCCAAGGGGGCGCCCCAATCCCTAAGCCTCTCCCAGGGGGAGAGGCTTGGGAATATCCGCTGAGCAAGTTATCACTCCTGGAGCCAGCGCGCGACGTCTTTGGCGAAGTAGCTGATGATGATGTCGGCGCCGGCCCGCTTGATGCCGGTCAAGAGCTCGGTGGTCACGGTCCGCTCGTCGATCCAGCCCTGCTGGGCGGCCGCCTTGACCATCGAGTACTCACCGCTGACGTTGTAGGCGGCCAGCGGATGACTGAAGCGTTCGCGGGCCTCGCGGATGACGTCCATGTAGGCCATGGCGGGCTTGACCATGACGATGTCCGCGCCCTCGGCGATGTCGCTCTCGATCTCGCGCATGGCCATTCGCGAGTTGGCCGGGTCCATCTGGTAGGACTTGCGGTCGCCGAACTGGGGAGTAGAGCCCGCGGCCACCCGGAAGGGGCCATAAAAGCCAGAGGCGAACTTGGCTGCGTAGCCCATTATGGGCGTATCCTCGTAGCCCTCGGCGTTCAGGGCCTGGCGGATGGCCCACACCTGGCCGTCCATCATGGCAGAGGGAGCGGGCAGGTCGGCGCCAGCCTGCACGTGGGTCACCGCGGTGCGGGCAAGCAGCTCGAGGGTCTGGTCGTTGTCGATCCGGCCCTTGTCGATGACACCGCAATGGCCGTGGTCGGTGTATTCGCACATGCAGATGT
Organism: Dehalococcoidia bacterium; assembly: GCA_965219395.1. Classification (GTDB taxonomy): domain Bacteria; phylum Chloroflexota; class Dehalococcoidia; order Lucifugimonadales; family UBA3495; genus VXOI01. Next base: position 190,290 of record CBDCNN010000002.1, on the reverse strand, counting down.
CGGTGCATACCATCATATCAGGATGGTCGCGCTTGATGGTGCGCACCGCCTCCTGGACAATGCCCTCGGGGTCGTAGCCCTCCGTGCCCAGCGCGTCCTTTTCGGCGGGCAGGCCGAAGAGCAGCACGCCGCCGATGCCCAGCTCGGCGGCCTCACCGACTTCCTCCGACATCACGTCCAGCGACACCTGGTGGCAGCCGGGCATGGGTTCGATGGGTTCCCGCACCCCGTGGCCGTGCATCACGAACATGGGGTAGATGAACTCCTTGGGCGAGAGGCGGGTCTCGCGGGCCAGGTTCCGCAGAGGGTCGGTGCCGCGCAGGCGGCGAAGTCGGGTTTCCGGATAGGCGTTGTAGCCGGTCATGGCGAGCTCCTCCAATAGGCCATTGAACGGGGGTTGTGATGGTGTCTGCTTAAACAGCAGCCTCTACAGCGGTGTATGTTGAAAAGTGCTTGATCAGTGCGTCTGAAAGCCCGTCGACGGTGTGCTCCCCGGCCTCAATGTCGACTCGCAGGCCGAGTTCCCGGGCGGTGCCGGAAGTAACCGGGCCGATGCAGGCAATGACACTGTCTGCCAGGGCTTCCCTGCCCGGACCGCCGTCCTCCTCCAGCAAAGCCAGCAGGTTGCGAACGGTGGATGAGCTGGTGAAAGTTACGATGTCTACACCCTCTGTGAAGGCGTCCCGTGCCCGCTGGGCCGCGTCCGTCGGCGTAATTGTACGGTAGGCAGTGACTCGCTGGACACTGGCACCTAGGCGGGAGAGACCGTCGTCCAGCTCGTCGCGGCCAATGTCGGCAGCAGGGAGCAGCACTGAAACGCCGTTCCAGTCGTAGGCCGCCAGCTCCTCCAGGGCCGCCGACGAAATCGAGCGCGACGGCGTGAAGTCTGGTCGGATGCCACGCCGCTCCAGGGCGGCGCATGTGGCCGGGCCAATGGCTCCGACGCGGGCCGAGCCGAAGGCGCGGGCATCCTTGCCCAGCCGGTCCACCCGCTCGAATACCGAGTCAACGGCGTTGACGCTGGCGAAAATCACCCAGCCGTAGGAGGACAGGCGGTCAACGGCATCGTCCAAAGTCGAAAAGTCTGCGGGCGGGGCTATGGCGATGGCCGGCAGCTCGACCGCGACGGCCCCTGCGTCCTCCAGCAGGTCGCACATCCGCGAGGCCTGTGTGCGGGAGCGAGTGACCAGCACCCTCTTGCCGAAGAGAGGGCGGTTGTCAAACCAGGCCAGCTCATCGCGCAGGTTCACGACCTCGCCTATAACGGCAACGACTGGGGCAGCGAGACCGGCGGCCCGCCCATTATCGGCGGCGGTGGCCAGCGTTCCGGTAACGGTCCTCTGGCGGCTCCAGGTGCCCCACTGCACCAGGGCCACCGGCGTGTCGGCGGACAGCCCGGCCCGTTGCAGGGCTTCCAGTATCTTCTCGATGGAGGCCCATCCCATCAGCGTCATCAGGGTGCCGCCGTGGGCGGCCAGGGACCGGGCCAATTCCTCCCAGCGCACGGTGGACTCGGGCTTGGACGGGTCTTCGCTGCCGCTGACCACGGTGAACCCCGTGGCGATGCCGCGGTGGGTGACCGGGATGCCGGCGTAGGCTGGGGCAGCGATGGCCGAGGACACGCCGGGTACCACCTCGAAGGGAATGCCGTTACGGGCAAGGGCAAGGGCCTCCTCGCCGCCGCGGCCAAAGACGAAGGGGTCGCCGCCCTTGAGGCGCGCCACGCGCAGGCCAGCCTTCGCTTTCTCGACAAGCAGGGCGTTGATGCCGTCCTGGGTCAACTCCTGCTGTCCTCGCGCCTTGCCGGCGAAGATGCGCTCGGCGGAGGCGGGCGCGTAGTCCAGCAGCGACGGGTGGGCCAGCCGGTCGTAGACGACGACGTCGGCCCGCTCCAGCGCTTGGCGGCCCTTGACAGTCAGCAGCCCGGGATCACCCGGGCCCGCGCCGATGAGGTAAACCTTTCCGGTTTGAGGGTTCATTCAGGGGTATTCCTGCCACGGGTCTCGGCCAGTGAGTTCCGCGACACGCTGGAAGATTTGCTGGACGTCCTCCTGGACTTGGCGTAGCAAGGCATTGCTGTCTCCCAGGGGATTATCCTCTCTGCCGCGACGATAAATGTCTCCACCTGCGTATCTGGTCAGCAATTCAAGTGGCGCAAGCAGTTGGTAGGAGAATCCCCGATCGGCTCGTCGCATGTCTTGTTCCAGTTCCAACAAGTCGTGCAGGTGGCGATACTGGCGTCCAGAGGCCGAAATCAACCCCTTGATTGCGTGTTCCAAGGTCTGCTGGGCCTGTTGTCCCAATAACAGATCCGGATGTCCCAGTTGTACGCCACCTTCCAAGCCCCGCAGGTGCGTTCGGGAGTGGTAGCAGCGATCGAGGGTTACGCTCCATTCCTCAGAATAGTCGCCATCGTTGGGGTACTGTTCGCTGGCCGGCCCGCCATCCATGTTCAGTCCTTCCGCCGCCGCGACGGCCGTCACGTGGTTGAGGCTGCGTCTGAATTGCTGAAATTCCTTCGCGGTGTACCACACAGGCCGGACGCTGACCGGCTTTCCATAAATGCTGCTTGCCTTTGAATTGGCGGTTCTCTCGAATTGTTCAAGAGTTTCCCAGTTGCCCCGATCACCGAAGTCCAGCGCGGGAAGAATGACCAGCAGGTCAATGTCTGAGTCCTCGCGGTAGTCGCCACGGGCGCGGGAGCCGAACAGTATGACGTCTTCCGCTCCCGTTTCGCGCTGAACGGCCCGGGCAATGGCCAACGCTTTAGGATCGTGCGTAGAAGATGCGGTTGTCATCACAGGTTCTCCGTCGCGGGCGGGCCCTGGGGTTGACGGGCGCCCTCGAGGAGGTCGGCGCCGCCTCGCTCCGCTACGGCCAGGTAGGCATCGCCGGCCAGCTGCTTCGGGTCGTGCTTGAGGCCGTCGACCTTGGCGGTGAAAGTGCGTGAGCCCTCCGGGTTGCTGAGGAACACGGTCATCAGCAGCTCGTGGCCCATGCAGCGGGCGTAGGCGCCAACGGGGATGGAGCAGCCCCCACCGAGGGTCTCGAGGAAGGCCCTCTCGGCGGTAACCTCGAAACGGGTGGCAGGATGCTCCACAGCTTTGAGTATATCCAGCATCCTGCGGTCGTCCTCGCGGACCTCGATGGCCAGGGCGCCCTGGCCGGGCGGCGGCACGAAACGCTGGGGCGAGAGGTAGTCTGCGACCCGTTCTTCCATTCCGAGGCGGGCCAGTCCGGCGGCGGCCAGAACAGCGCCGTCGGCCTCATCTCCCTCGGCCTTGCGCAGGCGCGTCTCGACGTTGCCCCGTATGGGAACAACCTCGATGTTGGGCACGTAGCGGCGCAACTGGGCGGCACGACGGGGACTGCTGGTGCCTATGCGGGCTCCGTCCGGCAGCTCGGTGGCCGGGCAGTTCCACCGGTTGACCAGCACGTCGCGGGGGTCGCGGCGCTCCAGGATCGCGCCCAGCGTCAGGCCGGCGGGCAACTTGGTCGGCAGGTCCTTAAGGCTGTGGACGGCCATGTCCAAGTCGCCGGACAGGAGGCGCTCCTCCAGTTCGCTGACGAACACGCCCAATCCCATTCCAGCTAGCGGCGCGGTCTGGTTGGCGTCGCCGCTGGTGCGGACCACGACGACCTCGAATTCCAGATCCGGATGGTAGGCCTTGAGCTGGCTGATAGCCTCATCATCCTGGATCAGGGCCAGCGGGCTGCCACGGCTGCCGACGCGTATGGCGCGGTTCGAGGTCATGAGTGTGCCCTGTCGCGGGCCAACCGGCATCCTCCCGGCGCGCACTGTGAAATATTGCTACACAGTCCCTGCTCGTCGTCGCCGGTCAGGCCGTTCAGGAGCGTCTCGGTAGCCTCCGCCTGTCGCCCCTCCTGCACCGTCGCCAGCAGCTGGGGGGTGATGCAGCACTGCCAGCGCTGCGGGTCGATGCTGGCGAGCTGTCCCGACTCCCGCAGGTGCGACCGGGCGACGGACATGATGTTGGAAAGGTCGGCCCAGGCGAGCGCATCCGATTTCTGCAGCGACTCTCTCAACTTGCGGGCCAGTGCGGGCGAAACCCCGCCGGTTGAGATGGCCAAAGTGACCGGTCCGCGCTGCACTATGGAGGGAGTGATGAAACTGCAGTTCGGCGGGTCGTCGACAGCGTTCAGCATCACCCCCCGCTCTTCTGCTTCCTGGAAAATGCGGCGGTTGACCTCGCGAATGTTGGTGGCGGCGATGGCGATGAACGCGCCCTCCAGGTCGCCGTCCCGGTACGGCCGTCGCTCCCAGCGCACGTTGCCGTCCGCGACGAACTGGCGGATGCCGGGTGTGGCATCCGGGCTGACGACGCAGATGTCCGCGCCGGAGTCCAGCAGGCGGCTGATCTTGCCCTCGGCCACGGTGCCGCCGCCGACGATCACGCAGCGGCGTCCGCGCAGGTTCAGGTATACGGGGTAATACGTGGTCATTCGCCTCTGCCCCGGACTCCTTATCGCTCTGGTAGATGCTGAGGGTTTGCGCACCGGTCGGCTGACCTAGTCATCGGAAGAGGTCAGGGGAGCCATTTCCTCGAATTCCTCCTCCTCCACTTCCACCGAATCGAGGTCGACCAGTAACTCCGAAGACAGGTATTCGTCGTAGTCGGGTACAAAGTAGCGCACCCGGGTCTTTTTGTACTCCCGCGTACTGTAGAGCGCGAGGCGGTCGGTGATTCCGGTGGCCTCGGAGATCTCCTGGCTGTACTGTTCGCATCCTTCCGGCGTGGTGGCGTGCACCATGGTGAAGTGCGTGTAGGGCCAGTCCGGGAAGGTGGGGCGCTCGTAGCAATGGGTGACCGCCTTGTGGCCGGCCATAATCAGGCCCACCTCCTCCGAGCGTTCCGGGGGGACTTTCCAGACGATCATGGCGTTGGAGCGGAACCCGGAGCGGCGGTGGTGCAGGACCGCGCTGTAGCGGCGCATGATGCGGCGTTCCTGGAAATTCTCCGCCAGGGCGAACAGTTCGGCGGTGGTGATTCCCAGGCGCTCGGCGATTGGGTCAAACGGACGGGGGACCAGGGCCAGGTCCTCCTGCATTCCCCGTATGGCGTCTTTCTCCCACTCGGTGACCGGCTGGGGCTTGTTCCAGCTGTCGGCCTCCTCCGGGTTTGAGCCTCTTGCCGGCCCGCCCCCAGGGTTGAATCCGTCGGGCCTGAAGTTATAGGAGGAGCCCTGCTGGTTCACCATGTCGAAGTTCACCCCGATCTTGAAGAACCGGATGGTGGGCATGATGCGCGATTCAATTGCTCCCGTCTTCCGGCCCATGTGGTTCGCCGTTGCCTCCAGGTCGTGCTCAGGAGGAACGGCGAGGGTGAACCACAGGTTGTAGTAGGAGCCCTCACGCGCGTAGTTGTGGCTGACGCCGGGATGGCGGTTGATCTCCATGGCCGCGCGGTGCAGCTTGTCCGGATCGTATGCCATGGCCACCAGCGTGGTCTTGTAGCCAAGCCTGCGGGTGTCGAAGATCGCGCTGATCTGCCGCAGGACGTTCTGGCGCTTCAGCTCAGTGAGACGGGCCAGAACGTCTTCCTTTGTGGTGTCCAACTGGTTGGCAAGGTCTAGGTAGGGCTGCTCCACCATGGGGAACGGGGCCTGTATCAGGTTGAGCAGCTTGCGGTCGGTCATATCCATGGTCATACCCTCGGCTAATCGTGCGTTCACTTTATACAGAATAATAGAGTGATTATCGGGAAACCAGGGATTGCTCGTAGGAAGCGCAGAGACCGGTCAGCACCCGGTCTGAGGTCTCGAGGATGCGCGACCAGGACGCTGGCGGGGCGCTCTCCAGGACCATGGAGCGGAAGAATACGAACGCCCCCACCGAGTCGGTGAGGGCCACGTTTCGCTCCAGCATCTCGGAACCGTATTCCTGGCCCAGCATGCGGGCCTCTTCAAGCAGCTCCTGCCTGCGGCGGCGCGGCCCAGACTCCTGCAAAAGCAGCGACAGCAGTCGGCGGCCGAACAGGCGCATCCTGTCGTGTCCCTCCGGTTCCACGGCCTGAAACCACGGCTGCTGGGTCACGCTGTCCTGGCTGAGGCGCCGACGAATCCGGCGAAGGGCAGGGGCCTCGAGGGAGTCCTCACGGACCGGCTCGGGCGAAGGGGGTGGGCCCTGGGTAAGCGCCTCAACGTCCTGGCGGAGAAAGCGGCGGTGCCCCCCCGGTGTGCGATATACCCGGAGGTGACCGGCATCGGCCCACTGGCGCAGCGTCGTGTCGCTTACGTCCAGCAGGCGGCAGGCATCGCGGAGCGAGAGCCAGTCTCCGCTGCCGTTGGGAATCCTGTTCGTAGGACCGATTTCTACCACTTTCAGACGCTGAAAAGCTATAAAAATCTGTGTAAATCTAAGGTAATCTCACCCGAGCGAGTCAGAGATTAGCACAACAAGTCTCTAAGGTCAAACCGTATCCATAGTTTGTATGGGAGTTTGCTAGGGCCATTCATTTTGAACGTTTACAGGGGCGCACCGCCGTGCGCCCCTGTACCGTCGCCATGCTGCCTCTTCGGGAATGAGCGATGCCTTACCCCGGTATTTCGTCGTAGTAGTGTTCCTCGGAGATGACGCGGCCCTCCCGGAACTGCTCGATCTGCTCCTCGCTGTAGCCCAGCATCCCCGACAGCACGTCCTCGTTGTGCTCCCCGACCTGCGGCGTGCTCCCGATGTTCACCGGCGTCCGCGAGAAATGCCAGTAGTCCCCAGACACCGCGATCTCCCCCGCCAGGAAGTCAGGCACCTCCACCATCGCCCTACGCTCCCACGGGTGCGGGTCCTCCGCCGCCTGCGGTATCGTGTTCACCGGCGCCGCCACCACGTCATAGTCCGTGAAATGCGCTATCGCCTGCTCCATTGACTTGTCCGACAGCACCTCCCGCACTGCCGCGTCCACCAGCTCCCGGTTGGCCGCCCGCTCGTGCCGCGTGCTGAAACGCGGGTCCTCCAGCCACTCCGGCCTGCCCAGGGCGTTGCACACCCGGTGCCAGTGGTGCTGGTCCCCGGCCGATATCAAGACCCACCCCTCCTTGCAGGGGTAGATGCCCGAGGGAGGCGCCGTGGTTTCCCCCCGCCGGGGCGGAATCTTGGTGCCGTGATACGCGGTGATGGGTATCTCGGTCATCGAGTAGCCCGTATCGGCCAGGCAGACGTCCATCGACTGCCCCTCGCCCGAGGTCTCCCGCTCATGGAGGGCCGCCAGGGTGCCGATGGCCGCGTGCAGCGCCGTGATCCGGTCGATGATGGGCACCCCGGTCCGGATCGGAGGCATCCCCTCCTCGCCGGTAACCATCGTGATGCCCGACATGGTCTGGCCGATGGGGTCGTAGCCGATGTTGTCCCGGTAGGGACCGAACTGCCCGTAGGCCGAGACGTTGACCATGATGATGCGGGGGTTCAGCTCCTTCAGGGCCTCGTAGCCGAAACCCATATTCTCGATGGTGCCGGGCCGGAAATTCTGCACCACCACGTCGGAGACCTTGACCAGTTCCCGGAGCACCTCCTTGCCCTCCTCTTTGCGCAGGTCGATGGAGAGGGATTTCTTGCCCGAGTTGTACTGGACCCAGTAGGAGGACTGCTTCCTGACCCAAGGGCCGTGGTAGCGGGTCTCCTCGCCGCCCAGGCGTTCGATCTTGATGACCTCGGCGCCCATTCGCGCCAGCACCTGGGCGCAGCGGGGTCCTGCCTGGTGGCGGCCCAGGTCGATGACTCTGACGTTCTCCAGCGGATGGTTCAGTCCTGCCATTGCGTTCTCCTTAACCGGCCCTTGCCCCATGCCAAGGGTCCAGGCCGGGCTCCCGTAGCTTTCCGGCATTCTACGGCCCAAGGGGCCTTACGGCAAGGAACGGGACTGGCTCTCGCTCTCGGCCGACGATTTGAGGTCCAACAAACAGGGGAGATTTAACCCGTAATCGGGCCGGTTTCAGGGGCGGTGAGAGATTGCGGGGCGGGTTGGAAAAGCCATATATCCGTATCGCGAGGCAGAGCATCCGCGCAGAAATGGGCCTGGTGAGAATCGAGGCGGCGCACTGTCTCTTGCCGGTCCAGCCAGCGCTCAGGCGGCAGCAGCTCACATTCGGGAGAGGTGATACCGGGAATGGCGTAGTGCATCGGTATGACCACCCGGGGTTCCAGCCTCCGCACCAACCCGTCGACCTCGTCGTAGGTCAGCAGGTGTATGGAGTCGTCGACAGTTACCATCAGTACATCCACGTCTCCAATGGCGCGGGCCACCTCGGGCGGCCAGTCGACGCGGTTGTCGCCTATGTGGAGGAAGCTGACGCCGTCCACCTCCAGCCGGAACATCACGTTGGGGAAATTGCTCAAGCGGGGCGGACCGGAATGAAAGTCCCCGACGCCTTTGATGTGGAGGTCGCCGGAAGCAAACTCTCCGGGCATACGCAGGACGGACGCTGCTTCCGGCAGGCGTTCGGCGGCATCGTGGTCGAAATGGGCGTGGCTGATCAGTCCCAGGTCGCAATGCACATCTGGAAACAGCCGGGAGAACCAGTAGCGGCCAGCCTGATTCCGGTACGGATCAGCCATTACGGTTACGCCGCCAGGGGTCTCCCAGCGGAAAGCGCAGTGACCGAAGTAGGTGAGCTTCATTTTTGCTCCAGCCGCCTGTATGCGGCGTCAAAACAGGAAGTTGAAGGGCCCGGCCAGAAAGCGCCAAGCGAACTCCCACTTTCCCACAGGGAGAGTGCCGGATTCGGTGAAGAAATACATCAGAGTGAAAAACAGCCAAATGGCGGAGAAAGGAATCCCAAAGCAGCCAGTGGCCCGCTTTCCGCTCCGTCTGCGTTCATACCTAAATTCGTCCATGCTGCTCTTTCCCCGGGCTCAAGAGGGACACCGCTAGGGTGAGAGATGGTCCTACTCTCGCAGCAGCTGGCGGGCGATGGTCTGGCGCTGGATTTCCGATGTACCCTCGTAGATGGTCAGGGCCCGGACCTCGCGGTACAGACGCTCGACGCGGTTCCCTTTTTCGAGTCCGGCGCCGCCGTGGATTTGCACGGCCTCATTGACGATGCGGGAGGCGGCCTCGGTGGCGAACAGCTTGGCGAACGAGGCCTCCTTGATTATTGTTTCCCGGCCCGAGTCTTTCAGCCAGGCTGCCCGGTGGGCCAGCAGTCGGGCGGCGTCCAGCGAGACGGCCATATCGGCCAGCTTGAACTGGGTGGCCTGGAAGTCGCTGAGCTGCTGGCCGAACATCGGGCGGTTCCTGGCGTAGTCGAGGGCAGCCTCGTAGGCGGCCAGGCCCATGCCGATGGCGGCGGCGGCCACGGTGGTACGGAACGTGTCGAGGGTGCCCAGGGCCAGGCGCAGGCCCTGGCCGCGCTCTCCGATGAGGTTGCCCTGAGGGATCCGGCATTCCTCGAAAACCGGCTCACCGATGGGATGAGCGGCCATCAGGTCCAGCCGCTTTGAGTCGTCGAATCCCGGCGTGCCGCGCTCTACGATGAAAGCGGACAGGCTGCGGCTGCCCTGGCCTGGGTCGGTCTTGGCGAACACGGTGTAGGTGGAGGCATCTCCGGCCTGGCTGATGAACTTCTTGCGGCCGTTCAGCACCCAGTCGTCGCCGTCCGGCGTTGCCTCGGTGGTCATGCTGAGGACGTCGGAACCGGCCTGAGGCTCGGTAAGGGCAAAGGCGGCAATGGACTCACCCCGGACAACCGGCGGCAGAAAACGGGACTTCTGCTCGTGGGTGCCGCCGAGGGTGATGGGGTAGCTGCCCAGGCCTTGCATGATGAAATTGGTGTCGGCCTGAGCCGAGACCCTGGAAAGCTCCTCGCGGATGATACACAGGTTCATGACCCGAACGCCGAGGCCGCCGTATTCCAGGGGTGCGGTGTGGCGCAGCAGCTCCGACTCGGCAAGGATGGCCATCAGGCCGCGATGCACAAAAGGCGACTCATCGGCCTCCTCGGCGATGGGCGCGATGCGTTCCTCGGCCAGCCGCCGCGTGCTGTCCTTCAGCGCCTGCTGCTCCTGGGAAAATGCAAAGTCCATGGGGTGCTCCTGCAGGGTCTTTTAATTCTCCCTCTCCCTTGAGGGAGAGGGCTGGGGTGAGGGTGAAATTCTGGCCACCGGCATCCTTGTGAACCACCAAAGAACGTCCCCACTCTGACCCTCCCCCGTGGGGAGAGGGAACAATTAAAAGACCCTGGGCGCTCCTGGGTGAGGGTTGACAGTCTAGCCCGTAAAGGCATATATTGACAGTGTAATTCCCCTATTCGTTTCGACGGTAGGGTCGGGGCCGCCTTTCTGGGCGGCTCCTGTTTTTTGTGAGAGATAGTCTTGAGGACCAACTTTTACATAGATGGTTTTAATCTCTACTATTTGGCTCTAAAGGGAACCCAGTTCAAATGGCTTGACCTCTACCAAGTTTGCCAAGATTTAGCCCCAACGCATCAGGTCAACCGCATTAGGTACTTCACCGCTCGAGTAAAACCTAGGCCAAATGACCCTCAACAAGCTACTCGCCAGGCAATATATCTTCGAGCACTGGAAACTATCTCAGTCCTCACGATCCATTACGGACATTTTCGGGACCGTAAGAAATTCAGGCGTCTCGTTACCCCTATTCCAGGCTATCCGCACACTGTCGAGGTATGGAACACGGAAGAAAAAGGAACGGATGTCAATCTGGCCTCGTATTTGCTCTTGGACGGCTTTCAGAATGAATACGAACAGGCTTTCGTAATTTCGAATGACTCCGATTTGGCCCTACCAATTGAAAAGATTCGAGATCAGCTAAAGTTACCAATTGGAATCGTAAACCCAAATCCGAACCCCAAAGGAATTACCCCGAATGATCTCACTAGTGCGGCAACTTTTGTGAGACGCCTCCAATCGGCCACGCTGCAAAACTGCCAATTCCAGCCGCAGTTGCAGGATTCCGTCGGTACCATCACCAAACCTGCCGACTGGTAACACCTCACAGCTGTACGCTTACCACCTCGTAGTCGCCTTCCGCTGCGCTGACCGCGTATGCGTAATTAAGTTCGAGAATATCCACCAACGCAGCTCGGAGATTCTCCATAAGTTCCTCCCTAGTGGCACCTTGGGCATTCACACCCCGGACTTCCTGTATCCACCCAATCCACCAGCCATCTGCCTGTTGGATCACCGCAGTGTATGAGGAATTCATCAGTCTTCACTCCGCATCGGACGTATTTCCTTAGTTTACAACCCCAGGCGGCGGACCAGTTCCTCGGCGGTGATGATGGCGCCCGTTAGGCCCCGGGAGTCTTGGCCGGCCAAGTAGACGGTGGCCTTGGCCATGTCCTCCGGCGTTGCCCAGGTGGAGAAGTCGGCGTCCGGCCGCTGTACGCGGAATCCCTCCGTGGCCACCGGCCGCAGGGGTTTCAGAGCGTTGACCGCAATGTTATGGGGACCCAACTCCGCGGCCAGACCCCAAGTGAACCGCTCCAGTCCTGCCTTGGCCGACCCGTAGGCCTGTCCGACCAGCGCTATGCCCGCTTCGTGGTCCTCGCCGAGGGTGGACGAAAAGATGTTGGTGGCCGCATGGGACGAGACGTTGATGATGCTGCCGCCTCCCTGCTCGATCATGATGGGAACGCAGGACTGGCTAGCGATGAATGGTGCGCGCAGGTTGATGGCCATGTTCAGGTCCCATTCCCGCAGCGTCATCTGCAGGAACGGCGTGTAGCCGCCTATACCGGCGTTGTTTACCAGCACGTCCACGGCGCCGAATTCGCCCAGCGTGGTATTGACCATCTCGCGGATGCTCTCTTCCTCACGGACGTTGCAGGGCACGGCCAAGGCCCTGCCGCCAACGTTCTCGATCTCGGAGACAGTGTCGTGAATTGTACCCGGCAGGCCGGCGCGTGGCTCGGCGGTGCGCGCTGCCACTACCACGGTGGCCCCGGCCCCGGCCAACGCAAGAGCCATGGCCTTCCCGATCCCACGGCTGGCGCCGGTTACTATTGCTACCTTTTCCTGCAGCGATGTCTCTGGCATTGACCGTCCCACTTGCTTGCGAATTGCCTTGGGATTCTGTCAGAAGGCGGTGGAGAGGTAAAGTCCCCGGTGCCTCTTGTGGCAACCTTGACAAACCAGCGGTCAAACTCGATTATCGAGAGCGCACTGAGATGCCGGAATAGACCGCAGGAGGCAGCAATGACCACGCTGATACTGGGCGGAACCGGATTCATCGGGCGGCGCGCCGTACGTCGGCTGGCGGAGCGAGGCGAGAGGGTGGCCGTCATGGACATCAATCCCGCTGCGGCGTCGTTTGACGAATTTGGGGACCTCGTGTCGTTGATGCGAGGAGATATCATTGAATTCGAGGATGTGGTAAAGGCAGTGCTGGCCTCCGAGCCTGACCGGATCATGAATCTTGCCTACCTGCTGGGCAGTGGCGATGACACCCCCCACTTCACCATGAAGCTGAACGTGCTGGGGATGGACAACTGTTTCGAGGCTGCGCGGGTCTGCGGCGTGGGAAGGGTGGTCTATGCCAGCTCGGTGGCCGTCAGCGGGCAGCAGAGCTCCTTTGGTGACCGGCTGGTGAACGAGGACGACGCAATGCATGGCACCAGCCAGTATGCCATGCACAAACGGTTCAACGAGTTCCAGGCCCAACAGTTCAACAGTGTCTACGGGATGAACATCACCGGCATCCGGCCCGCCAACGTCACCGGCCCGGACAAGGTGCGCGGCTCCACCGACCACGTGATGTGCGTCACCCTGCCAGCCTCGGGAGAGCCTGTCAGCTTTCCCAAGAGCGGCTTCATGCGCCTGCCGGTGCACGTGGATGACGTGGCCGAGGCATTCGTGCGGGTGACCCTGGCCGACAACCCTCATCACTCCGTGTACAACACGGGGGGCATCCCCGTCAGCATGGGAGACCTGGCCGATATCGTGCGGGGCTTCCTGCCGGCCGCCGATATCTCCTTCGAGGCCGACGGCGGTCGGGAGGACTCGGGCAACTACATGGTGGACAACAGCCGCCTGCTGGGAGAATTCGAGTTGGAATACCCTGCGCTGGAGACTTGGGTGCGGAGTATCATCAACGACGTTCGCCGCGACAACGGGCAACCGCCGGTCTAGTCAAACGCCGAGAGCGCAGAGAACGCCGAGTTTTATGTTTCTCTTCGGCGCAATTCCCTCCCTCTCAGGGTTGGGGTGGAGGCTGCCTGTCCTGATCCTAGTCTGCGCGCTGACGGCTGCTCTGGCTGTGGCCACCGCCTCGGCCAATGGCGCGGTGAGGTTGGTGGTGATCGACGAGGTGGCTGGCCCCTACCTGCTGCGAGTCGGGGTGCTGCCTGCCGATCCCATCGCCGGGCCACTGCACGTCAGCATCCTGCTCCTGAACTTCGAGGACAAGTCGGCAGTGGAGGACGCCACGGTGGGGGTGACCGTCGTCGGGCCTGGTACGCCAGGGGAGACGGAGGCGGTGAACTCGCCGCAGAGCCCCGAGTTGTATGAGGGCAACCTGTGGCTGGATGCCCTGGGTGTTTGGGAGGTAACGCTGAACATCGACAGTCCCGCCGGGCCTGCGACGCACGCCTTTAACGTCCGGGCCAGGGAAGAGGGCGGGTTCAACCTGATGTTCGTCATTGTGGTCGCCGCGGCCGTGCTGGTGGTGGGCTCGCTGGTGCTGTCGCAGCTACAGCGGCGAAGGCGGGTCGTACGCGGCAGGCGGTAGGCGAAAGACCGAGTGTTACAATCAGACTTACTAGCCCAAGAATTCGTAGAACTCGCACTGGAGCTTTGGCGGGCAACCAGCGGTCAAAATCTGACTCGTATGCCTTGTTCCAAATCACCGAGGGCCAACATCGGGATGTCCGGCCGGAATGGATTGGTACGGTTCTGGAGTATCACTATGCCCATCAATTGCAGACCGCGCAGAGAGGCCCGTCCGCTGCCTGCTGGGGAGAGGTTCCTGAACTCGGGAAAGTTCTAAAAGTAATCGTTAACCCAGAGGGATTCGTAGTAACGGTTCACTTTGACCGTGGGGAACTGCGAAGAATGATACGGGAACGAAGAGAGGCAACCTGGTGAAACTGATAATCCAGTATTCTGATGACGTTGATTTCCTGACATTATGGAATGGGCGACTGACGGATGGCGGAGAGGACGTATCGGCTGGCCTTACCGCTTTTTTCGACGATTCGGATGACTCCGTAGTTTCTTTTACCATCCAGGGGGCGGTGCATTATCTTGCTCCAATATTGTTCGGGCCGCCATGTGGCAGCGGTATGGTAAATCGCAAGGTTGAACAGCAAGGATACTTGGAGGATGTACCCCTTCTCATCGAATACAATACCGTTTCCGACACCCTGCATCTTTGGAACGGACGCCCGGCTTACAAGGAGCAGGTGGTGGCAGACACCTTGATGGCCGAGTTCGACGCGGAAGGTGAGGCGGTCGGGATTACGCTGGAGCAAGCCGCCGGGCAGTTACGGCCGTTTCTCCATCGTGGGCAGCCGCCGCGAGAGGTTGCTCACTCTGCGTAGCCTGTAAATCTCCGTTCCCGGCCTTGCGTCCACGACAAAGGCCCCGGCTATAACACCGGGGCCTTTCTGATTCTTATTGGTAGCGGGGGTTGGACTCGAACCAACGACCTTCGGGTTATGAGCCCGACGAGCTGCCACTGCTCCACCCCGCGTTGAAAAGCGAGAATGCGCGAACCTGAATGATTGCCTGGATCCTGTTTCCTTCAACAAGGTTTGAAGCTCATTGCGCAGGTCAAGCCACTCGACTGGTTAGTACCGGTTTGCTGAAGATGTTACCATCCTTACACATCCGGCCTATCAAGCAGATAGTCTCTCTGCAGTCTTACCCCCTAACTCAATAGGGGAGGGAGGCCTCATCTTGGGGGTAGCTTCGCGCTTAGATGCCTTCAGCGCTTATCAATACCAGACATGGCTACCCGGCGCTGCTCCTGGCGGAACAACCGGAACACCATAGGTCTGTCCCTTCCGGTCCTCTCGTACTAGGAAGAGGTTCCCTCAAGCCTCCTGCGCCCGCGGCGGATAGAGACCGAACTGTCTCACGACGTTCTGAACCCAACTCACGTACCCCTTTAACCGGCGAACAGCCGGACCCTTGGGACCGCCTTCAGCCCCAGGATGGGACGAGCCGACATCGAGGTGCCAAACCTCGCCGTCGATGTGAACTCTTGGGCGAGATAAGCCTGTTATCCCCGGGGTAGCTTTTATCCGATAAGCCACGGCCCTTCCACACGGTGCCGTAGGATCACTTTGCCCGACTTTCGTCCCTGCTCGACTTGTAGGTCTTGCAGTCAAGCCCCCTTATGCCAATGCGTTCTGTGGACGATTTCCATCCGTCCTGAGGGGACCTTTGGGCGCCTCCGTTACATTTTAGGAGGCAACCGCCCCAGTTAAACTGCCCACCAGGCATTGTCCCCGCAATGCAGGTTAGAACCAAAAACTGACAAGGGTGGTATTTCAACGATGGCTCCACCCCGACTGGCGTCGGGGCTTCTCAGCCTCCCACCTATCCTACACATGACAGCTCCCAGCCCAATACCAGGCTACAGTAAAGCTCCACGGGGTCTTTTTGTCCTGCCGCAGGTCGCCCGCGTCTTCACGGGCACCGTAATTTCACCGAGCCCTCCGTCGAGACAATGGCCAAGTCGTTCAACCATTCATGCGGGTCGGAACTTACCCGACAAGGGACTTCGCTACCTTAGGACCGTTAGAGTTACGGCCGCCGTTCACCGGGGCTTCAGTTCGCAGCTTGCACCGCTCCCCTTAACCTTCCGGCACTGGGCAGGCGTCAGCCTGTATACGTAGGGTTTCCCCTTAGCACAGACCTGTGTTTTTGTTAAACAGTCGCCCGGCCTTCTTATCTGCGCCCCCAGAGCGCTCCACCAGCTAGTGGCTTCACCCACCGGGGGGCCCTTTCTCCCAAAGTTACAGGGCTCTTTTGTCTAGTTCCTTAACGGAGGTTATCTCGAACGCCTCGGGACTTTTATCCCAGCCCACCAGTGGCGGTTTGCGGTACGGTCGCCACAGTTCCATAACCACGAAGCTTTTCTGGTCGGTATGGCTTCAACAGGATTTCGTAACCCTTAGGTCCGATCTCCTCAACCCTCAGCTTAGCGCCGGAGTGGATTTGCCTGCCCCGGCTCGCCTACGGAAAAGGACACACCATGTCCAATGGGCATGCCCTGCCTAGCCTCCCGCATCCCTCCTTGGTTTTAAAGCGAAAAAATGGCGGTGCAGGAATATTAACCTGCTGTCCATCGCCTTCGGCGCTTGCCTACGGCTTAGGACCGACTAACCCTACGCCGATAAACGTTGCGTAGGAAACCTTGGGCTTTCGGCGTCAGGGATTTTCACCCTGATTTACGCTACTCATTCCGGGATTCTCACTTCCCCGCGCTCCAGCAAGCCTCACGACTCACCTTCATTGCCCGAGGAACGCTCCCCTACCACGCCCAGGCGTCATCAACGAATCCCGGACGGGCTTCCGCAAGCTGAACTCCGCCAGTCGAATCCCACTAAAGGGACGCGCCTATAGGCGACAGCCGTTGGTCGCGCATCTTTTCATCGTTGAACCTGAACATCCACGGCTTCGGCGGCAGACTTGAGCCCCGTTACATTTTCGGCGCCGGACCCCTCGACCAGTGAGCTATTACGCACTCTTTAAAGGGTGGCTGCTTCTAAGCCAACCTCCTGGTTGTCTGGGGAACCCAACTTCCTTTCCCACTTAGTCTGCACTTGGGGGCCTTAACCGGTGGTCTGGGCTGTTTCCCTTTCGACAATCGCACTTATCTGTGACTGTCTCACTCCCGGGCATCGGATAAACGGCATTGGTGGTTTGGTTGGGTTTGGTAAGCTCACGCCCCCTAGCCCATCCAGTGCCCTACCTCCGTCCACCTAACCCGAGGCTGCACCTAAATGCATTTCGGGGAGAACCAGCTATATCCGGGTTCGGTTGGCATTTCACCTCTACCCACAGCTCATCCCAAGCTTTTGTACTAGCCACGAGTTCGGTCCTTCAGTCCGTGTTATCGAACCTTCAACCTGGCCATGGGTAGCTCACCCGGTTTCGGGTCTAATACATGGAACTAGTCGCCCTATTCAGACTCGCTTTCGCTGCGGCTCCGGAACTACAGTTCCTTAACCTCGCTCCATACATTAAGTCCCCGGATCATTCTTCAATAGGCACGCCGCCACCCCGGCGAACCGGGGCTACGACCTTCTGTAAGCTTACGGTTTCAGATCTATTTCACTCCCCGCTAGGGGTTCTTTTCACCTTTCCCTCACGGTACTGGTACGCTATCGGTGACCAAGGGTATTTAGCCTTGGAGGGTGGTCCCCCCGGATTCCCACAAGGTTTCCCGTGCCCCGTGGTACTCAGGAAATTCGCCAAGAGTCCGTTCCCTTTCGCCTACGGGGCTTTCACCCTCTATGGCGGTCCATCCCAGGTTCCTTCGACTAGAGAACGGATTTGTAACTCCTGCGGACCTTATGAGGCGGTCCCAGGCGACTCCTACAACCCCGATGCGACATAGGCCCTCATGCCGTTAGGTCGCACCGGTTTGGGCTGATCCCCGTTCGTTCGCCACTACTAGGGGAATCTCGGTTGATTTATTTTCCTCGGGGTACTTAGATGTTTCAGTTCCCCCGCTTACCTCCCGCCCGGGTTTAAATACGGACGGGTTGGCCGACTCAACACCGGCCAAGGTTTCCCCATTCGGGTATCCCCGGCTATGCCCGCTAGACGGCTCACCGAGGCTTAACGCAGCCTTGCCGCGCCCTTCATCGGCCCTTGGTCCCAAGGCATCCACCGTAAGCTCTTAATAACTTGACCCACGCAAGGAACTTCAAACCTTCCGGGTCGCCAGCCTCCGTGGCCGGTTCCCCGGATGTTTCCTGCGCCCGGAACGCTACGGTAACGCCCGGACACACTTGAAGTTTGCAGGATTTATTTCAGGTTGCGTATTCTCTTTTTAAGGTGCGGGCAAGAAAAAACGGTCCGGGCTCACCCCAAACCGCCGTTCAGGTATCCCTTTGAGGATGCTTGCCTATGTTAGGCGTTGGTTACCATCAATATGGATTCCTCTCCTCTTGCGAACCTCGATTATAGAGACCTCTCACCACCCCGTCAAGGGGCAATTTGCTTCAATTCGGGGCTATCGCATTTGGAGGAGCAACCCTTGCTCACTGGCTGAGTGAACCGTCATTCCCGCGCAGGCGGGAATCCAGTGGACGGAAGTCGGGAGAAATCGCGTTAATCACACGCCTGATAGGCCCTTCCAACTCGATGGAGAATGCACTCCGAATGACCTGGATTCCCGCCTGCGCGGGAATGACGAGCTAGAAAAGTCAAATGCGATTGCCCTGTACTTCAATTCACGGTAGTGGCATCCGCCGGGCCGTGTCCTGGCCCTATCACGGCCGGATCGCCTGGCTGAATGGAGATCCACAACGGCGGGACAAGGATGGGGTGGGCCGGAGAAAGGGAGATCCGGCGTGCGGGTGGGGAAAATGGGACTGATTGTTTCCCACGCCGCCCCATTTTCCCCCATCTCGTCCCATTTGGGGCCAAAATTTGCGTTCCGTCGTATCTACTTTGCCGCAGCGGGCCGGAAATTTTCGGATTCCTGCCCCATTTAGTCCCATTTGTGTTTTTCTGCTTGCTCGCAGGACGTGTCCCTGCGGCTCCGAATCGAATCAAGGACGGAGGTCAGGATGCGAAAGTACCCAGAGACTTTTATCAAACACATGAACGAATTTTTGTGTTGCCACTAGCCTTGGCAAGTAGCGAATGTCACCAACGCTCCAATGCCACTGCCCGATACTTCGATACCTTGATCCCGTTTCACTGCCGCCTATTCGGATCGCAAGCAGCTCCACTGACCGCGATTGAGGCGAGTGTATCCGCATGGTGGGACCGGTTGGGCGCGTTCCGATTCAGAGACGTGGATCAGAAGACGCGGAATGCCGGTTCCTGCCCCAGCAGGATCTGGCCACCGTCGGCCATGGTGGTCTGCCGCACGAAGGCGTGGGCGGCGACGCTGTGAACGTCACGGAAGTAGCGGTCGAGGGCCGATGCGGAGTAAATGGAACTGGCACCGGCGGCGGAGTGGGCCTTGTCGACGGCCTGGACGGACGTTGTGACCGCGTGGGTGGAGGCAAGGCGCATGCTCGCCCGCAGCTCTCGGGGCAGTTCCTCTCCTGCCATGATCAGCTCCCAGGCACGGGACGTGGTGTCGTAGAGATAGGCCCGTGCCGAGCCTGCCAGCGCCTCGGCGGTTCCCAGGTCGGCCTGCTTGTCGAACGCGCTGGCAACAGGCCGCTGGTTGCGGCGGTCGACCTTTCCTCCGAACAGTTCGACCAGCGAGTCGACAGCTCCACGGGCGGCACCCAACGCCACCGCCGAGAGCATGGGAACGTTGAAAGCCGGGTAGGCGTAGCGGCGGCCGGGCAGGAGGGACGGTTCCAGCAGTGAATGACGCTTGACGTAGTTGTCGGCGACGAAGGCGCCATCCATCGTGTAGTCGGTGCTGCCCGTACCCCGCAGGCCCGAGGTGTACCAGGTATCGAGGATGACGCACTCTGAGGCGGGCAGGTGGAAGGCGCGCCATTGGGGCACGCCGTTTTCGTCCACAACCGCTCCGTTGCCGTCATAGAGCCAAGCAGCCGTGGGCAGCCAGGTGGCGTGGTGGCAGCCGCTGCCGAAGGGCCACTGGCCGCTGAGCCGCCAGCCGCCGTCGACCCGGACGGCGCGCCCGTGGGGCACCAGCGTTCCGGCGATAACCGTGGGCTGGATCTCACCCGGGGATACCTCGGCAAAGATCTCGCGCCTGACCTCGCCGGGAACGACGCGCACCGTCCAGAACGACGCGGTGGCGATGATCATGGTGACCCAGCCAACGGACGGACTGGCGGTGGACAGCGTCTCGATGACCCTGGCGGCGGTAACCGGGTCGGTGCCGAGGCCGCCGTGTTCCTTTCCGGTCAGAAGATGGAAGAAACCGGCGGCAGCCAATTTGCTGGCCAGCCAGTCGGGCACGCTGCGCGCCTCGTCGATGCTGTCGGCGGCGGCGCGGATTTCCGGCAGCATGGCCTCGGCCACTGCCAGCAGGTCGCGAGAGGTTGCCGCGTCCAGGTGGGCCATATTCGTGCTCATCCCTGCCTCCCGCTCTGTGCCGGATTTGTGTGGCCGATAGGGACTGCTAGCGGCCCTTGAACACCGCCGGGCGCTTTTCGAGGAAGGCCTGCACCGCCTCCTTGTGATCCTCGGTCTTGCGGGCCTGGGTCTGGGCAACGTGAGCAAGGTCGAGGCTCTCCTCGAAGTTCAAGTCCAGGCTGCGATGGACTAGGTACTTGATGAGAGAGTGGGACTGGGTCGGACCCTTGGCCAACCGCGTGGCCAGGTCCATCGACGCCTCCATAAGCTGATCGTCCGGCACAACCTTGCTGGCTATGCCCAAGCGAAAGGCCTCGTTGCCGTCGATGCGGTCCCCGGTGTACTGGAGCAGCAGTGTGTTGCTCATGCCGATGAGCCGGGGCAGCTGCCAACAGGAGCCGTCGCCCGGGATCAGTCCCATGCGAGAGAAGGCCTCGGAGAATATGGCCCCCTCGGAGGCGATGCGGATGTCGCAGGCCAAGGCGACTCCCATTCCCACGCCCATTGCGTGGCCGTTCACGGCGGCGATGGACGGCTTCTGCAGCTTGTGGATGCGCAGTGGAACCAGAGGCGCACCGCCGGCGTACTCCACGCGGTCATCGCGCCTGGAGAAACGGGTCTCCATCTTGCCCCAGGGCCGGGCTTCCGGCTCGGGGCCAGCGGCCTCGGCATCCTCGATGTTCCGGTTGAAGTTTCGGACATTGGCGCCGGAGCTAAAGGACGGCTCGGTGCCGGTTATCAGAAGAACGCGGCACGCGGGGTCGTCCTCGAAACGGTCCAGCTCGGCGCGGACCTCGGCCGCCATCTCGGGGCCAAGGGCGTTGCGCGTAGGCGGATCGTGCATGGTCAGCACCAGCACGCCGTCGCGGTTTTCCGTCTTGATGTATTCGTAGGCCATCTGCCATCTCTCCACGGGTATTCGAGTGGTGATGCCGGAACCGGGTTGCCCAGCGGCCCCCGCAAGGTGGCGTGACCGCGCGACAGCCCATATAATCGCCATCACAAATGGGGATGCTCCATCGAGCAACCCCACATTTTAGGTTAGCACAGGTCCCGAGATTCCAACAACACAATTGCAGGCCGGCCGATACGGGCTGGCGCAGTCGAAAGGAGAACCGCCATGCAGCAGGGAACCATCACCAATCTGCACATCGCACGCGTCAAGGAAACGCCCTCCGACCCGGTCCAGGAGGCCACCGCCCTCGCGGGCCTGGGACTGGAAGGAGACCGAAGCTGCCGACAGGGCAACATGCGCCAGGTGTTGATCATGGACAACGAGACCCTGGGCGTATTCGGGCTGGTACCGGGACAGATCAAGGAGAACATTACGGTGACCGGTCTGGACCTGTCGCAAACCGTGGCCGGGAACGTGGTCTTCATCGGCGACGTGACCATGGAGATAGTGGGCGAGTGTGAGCCCTGCGGCAAGATGGACGCCATACGCCAGGGCCTGCAGGCCGAGCTGAACCACCGCCGCGGCATGCTGTGCACGGTTATCAACGGTGGCGACATCAAGGTGGGAGACAACATACGCGTCGAGCCGTAGCGCAGCGAAATTCCCGAGTGTATTAGTACGCTCACCATCAGGGCTGTGAGTGTATTCGGACGCCAGTAGCCTAACGTAGACCTGATTGGCCTGATATCGGTCTCGCCAAGGGACTGCGTCGCTCGTTTCCCTTCAGTAAAATGAGATGCCGGGGATCAATTCATCCCCGGCATTCTTGCTGTCGGCCCGGAAGGGGCTAATGCCTCTGCACCGCATGGAGGTGCCTGTGGCAAACCTGTATTACGACGGCTCGCGGGGCGGGCTCTATTCGCAGGAGGCCGCCGACGCCATTTTCACCGGGGCGATGACCCGCTTGTACGGGTGGATCGCCCTGGGGGTGGTTACCACCGGCGCGGTTGGCTGGATCAGCCACCAGGCCGGCATCCTGGAGAGCATCCTCGAAAACTTCGGGATGATCGGGTATTTCGTGGTGCTGGGAGTATGGCTGGCCTGCATCTTTGGACTCAGCTTCCTGGCCAGCCGCGTTCCGCCTGCGGTGGCTGGGGGCGCCTACCTCGTGTTCACCGCCATCACCGGGGTGATGATCTCGTATATCTTTTGGGCCTACACCGGCAACACCATCGTCCTGGCGTTTGTGCTGACCACCGCCGTGTTTTCGGTAATGAGCGTCATCGGCTACACCACCAAGCGCGACCTGTCCGGATTGGGGACCATGTGCATGATCGGGCTGTTCGGCGTGATCATCGCGGGGGTGGCCAACTGGTTCATCGGCTCGAGCATGCTGTCGTGGATTGTCACGCTGGTGGCGCTGCCGATATTCCTGGGCCTCACGGTCTACCAGACCAAACGGGTCAAGGATCTGGCAAGGGAGGCGGCCACGCAGGGCGACGAGCGGGCCGCCAGCTAGGTGGCGATCATGGGAGCCGTGGGCCTCTATGTTGCGTTCCTGAACATATTCCTGATCCTGCTGCGAATCCTGGACATATTTGGCGGCGAGTAGGCAAGCTGCAGGGACGTGACCGCCTGACAGTTGAGGCCCCGGATGTTCGTCCGGGGCCTCTTCGGTTCCCTTGGGTGAGCCAGCGACCGCGGTTGTTGCTACTTGACCGCTATGGGGCTGCCCGGCGAGCCGGTGCCGCCCTTGAAGGGCACGCGAACGAAGATGTAGGCGAATTTGTACACTTCGTCGTCGGCCAGCGCGGCCAGGTTCAGGTTCTCGTGGATTAATATGCCGTTCTCGGTGAGCAGGTGCTTGTGTACCGGGAAGGCGTTCGCCGGGTCTTCCGCAACTGTGACTTCAATCGGCCAGGTGTCGGCGCCGGCCATCGTGATGTTCCGGGCAGAGAGCCAACGGCCTACTTCGATGCCAATCCCAGGGGCTCCGCTGTTGTAGCGATCGTCATCGACTCCCCAGAGGCTGCCCCATCCGGTGTTGAACAGGACAACGTCGCCTTCCCCTATGTCGTCCTCCGACATGCCCTGGCGTTCCAGCGCCCCTTGAACGTCGGCTAGAGTGATTACGTAGCAGTCATCGGGCTTGCAATCCAGCATTTCACCCTTGTAACCTGCAATGTCGATCAGGATTCCGCGGGTGAAGATGGGCTTGATGCTCTCGATCCCGAGATTCTGCAGGCCGTAGGCTCCCTTAATCTCGTCTTCGGTGAATCCGTTGTAGAACGTCTCCACACCGTTGTGGATGTAGCCAACGTGTCCCAGGCCGTCGAACTGGGTTCCGACCTGGCCGAGCTCGCCTACGATGAACTCGTCGTGAAAGATCAGGCCACCGGGGAAGGGCCCGCCGGTGGGCGCGCCGGGTATGGTCAGCGAGTAGGTCCGGTTGCCGAACAGGGGCATGCCGTGCCTGTACGGTCGGCCCAGCTCGTAGATCTCACCGGTTTCGATCAGGCTGACGGCCGCCATCACCTTCTCGGGAGTCATCCAGTTGGAGGCCCCGGCCTGGTCGTCGGCGCCCCACTGGGATGGCCAGAAGTCCGCTGCGTCGGTCATCATCATCCCGTCGCCGTTTTCCATCCCATCCCCGTCACCGTTTTCCGTTGACTGGCCGTTACCGTTCTCTGTTGTCCCGCCGTTGCTGTCGTCCGCAGTCGGCAGACACTCGTCGATGGAGTTCACCAGGCGGCCGTCGGCGCATTGGATGTTGCCCTGCTGAGCCAGCAACACGGGCGTCAATGCCAGCACTGCCACCAGCACAACAAGTAAGGTGAAAAAACGAAATCTGTCACTTCTGATGCCAGACATATCGAGTACCTCCAGACCGTTTAGTTTATACCCATCCAAACACAGCCATATATCACGGGCAGTATCCACATTTCAGCTAATACAGAGGGCCGATGTTTCGAAAGGATGCGCGATTCTAGTTTGAATGACTGATTTTGTCAATTTCTAAAGGAGACAAAGAGGGCCGCTCCCTGGTTGAGGTAGCGGCCCCGTCGGTGGAACTGGCTTGTAAGCGGTTTATCCCCTGGTGGCAACCAGGGTGCTGCGCACCAGGTCGGCCACGTCGGTCACCTCAGGGATGTCGGACCATGCCTGCACGGCGCGGTTCACGTCGTCGTCGTTGAGCACCAGGGCGACGTTCTCCTCGAACTTGGCCTTGATGTTGTCGAAGCCCCAGGGGTTGCCCTGGGCGCCCAGGATGTCGGCGCGGGCGGTTGCGTGTTCGAAAACGCGTCCGTCCTTGAGCGTGATCTTCACCTTCAGGCCGTTTTCGGAGTTGGTCAGCAGCTCCTCGGACTTGGCCATGACCCGCAGGTTGACCTTATCCATGATCTCGCCCATGGTGGGGTCGTCGATCTTCTCTTGGGTGAATGTGTCTATGTTGACCTCGCCGTCAACCAGTGCGGCGGCGACGTTGTACTTGGCGCTGAACTTGCCCTTGAGGTCGTCCTCGGGCTCCTGGTAGAGCATGACCACCGAGAAGTAGGACTGGTCGACCTCTGCGTTGGCCACGTCGTCGACGGTGAAGTCGTTGTCGCGCATCAAGCTGAACAGGCTGTCCAGCATGGCGTGGTTGCCGCCACAGCAGGGGTACTTCTTGATGATCAGGGCGTCCTGGGTGCGGAAGGGCTGGCCGAGGTTGTCGGCCATCTCGTCCAGGTCGTAGATGCCTGGGCCGAGGACGGTGTTGGCAAAGCCAAAGGGGTGCTCCACCACCTGGTCGCCAGCGGTCAGCCCGGCCTGGGCCAGCTGGACGGCGGTGACTCCGTCGCGTCCGGTGAGGCCGGCGTGCAGGGGCTTGGTCATGGTGCCGAAGTTGTGGATCAGGCCCGAGGCCATGGAGCCGGCGATGCCCAGTGCGGTGACCGTCTCCTCTTCGTCCAGATTCAGCAGCTTGGCGCAGGCGGCGGCGCAGGCCAAGCGTCCGATGACAGCGGTGCTGTGGAAGCCGCGGTCCATCTGCTTGTACTTGGTGGTGTGCTGCAGGGCCAAGCCCACCTCGCAGCCGACGACGTAGGCCTCCAGCAGGTCGCGGCCAGTGGCGCCGGCCTGCTCGCCGATGGCCAGCAGGGCCGGGAAGATGGCGACGGTGGGGTGGCCGAAGCCGCCGAAATCGTCGTAGTCGAGGGCGTGGCCCATGGTGCCGTTGGCGAGGGCGGCATTGGGCAGGGTGGTCTGTTCACCGCCGGAGAGGACAGTGGCCTCGCCCCTGGCGCCCTGATCGGACACATACTTCTGGATGATCTGGCCCACCGGTTGCACCGACCCGGCCAGGATCACGCCCAGCAGGTCGAAGCAGGACTCGTTTGCGACCCGAATAGCGTCCGGCGGTATGTCCTCGTAGTTGGTGTTGACGACCCACCTTGCGATGGTCTCGGTAGCGCCCATGGCGATTCCCTCCCTTTTGCTCTGTGGCGGCGTTCCGCTGCTTTGGGCGCATTATATCGGGTTGGCGCCCGGCAGCAAGCGGGCCTGCCTTGGACCCAGGAAGATTGCAAAGTCCTCTCACTCACCGTAGGCAAGGACTAACCGTCACTCCCGCGAAAGCGGGAGTCAGGGTGTAATGGTCTCACGAGGGGCTAGATTCCCGCCTGCGCGGGAATTGCCGATGGCCTTCCGGCCACGTTTGTGTATGAAAATGGGCTATTTTCATGGCAATTGCCGATGGCCTTGCCGGGGCCAGGCATGAGGAATGAAAATGGCTGGGCGCCGGCCGGCACAGGGCGGCAGTCATTGGTGCCGGGAGCCCGTATGGCAATTTGCCCTGGTGGCCGCCAGGAACGCATGAATGTCGCCCCGCTCTGACGGGAGCACGCATAATAAAGTCTCGGGCAGTCCGGGGAGACGGATGGATGAGAGGTGTTGCCTCGTATGTTGGTGGGCGCCGGCCGGCACAGGGCGGCAGTTGACGCATGAATGTCGCCCCGCCCAGGGGTCACGCATGAATGTCACCAATGTTTTGGCCACCTTGCCCGCCGTCACGCCGGAGGGTCAGGAGGTCCGCACCTTTTCCACCATGACCCAAGGCCTGCTGGCCATGTCCGACTGGCTGGCTGGCCACCGGATAACCCACGTGGCCATGGAGAGCACCGGCGTCTACTGGAAACCGGTCTACAACCTCCTGGAGGAGGAATTCACCGTGATGGTGGTCAACGCCCGCCACATGAGGGCCGTGCCGGGACGCAAGACCGACGTGAAGGATGCCGAATGGATTGCAGACCTGCTCCAACACGGCCTTTTGCAAGCCAGTTTCATCCCGGACCGGCCGCAACGGGACTTGCGGGAACTGACCCGCTACCGGCGCAGCCTGATCGAGGAGCGCAGCCGGGAGGCCAACCGGATCCAGAAACTCCTGGAGGGGGCCAATATCAAGCTGTCCTCCGTGGCCACCGATGTGCTGGGAGTCTCCGGCCGGGCCATGCTGGCGGCCCTGGCTGCCGGGGAGGAGGACCCGGAAAGGCTGGCCCAACTGGCCAAGGGCCGGCTCAGGGAGAAACGGGCCGAACTGGAACAAGCCCTCAGAGGCCTGGTGGGTCATCACCAGCGCTACCTGCTGACCCGGCAATTGGCCCACCTGGAATTCCTCTCCCAGGAGATTGACCAGCTGGACCAGGAGGTGGCCCGGCGGGTGGACCCTTTTGAGGAGACGGTGCAGGCGGTAGACACCATCCCGGGCATCGGACGGCGCACGGCGGAAATCATCGTGGCGGAGATGGGCACCGGCATGGAGCAGTTTCCCAGCGCGGGCCACCTCTCCTCGTGGGCCGGGGTGTGTCCGGGGAACAACCGGAGTGCGGACAAGCGCAAGCGCAGCCCCACCAGGAAAGGCAACAATTGGCTCAAGACGGCCCTGGTGGAGGCGGCCAAGTCCGCCGGGCGGACCAAGACCTACTTGGGCGCCCAGTACCAAAGGCTGAGCCGCCGCATCGGAGCCAGCCGGGCCGCCGTGGCCGTGGCCCACACCATCGCAGTCATCCTTTACAAGGTCATCAAGACCGGGGAGCACTTCGTGGACCTGGGCCACAGGTACTTTGAGGAGCGCGACCGCGCCGCCATCACCCGCCAGGCCGTGCGCCGGCTGGAACGCCTCGGCCACAGAGTAACCCTGGAAACAGCCTGAACTACCTATTTTCATAATAATGACAGAGAGACTTTGCAATCGTCCTGGCCTTGGACCGGGGGCGGGCTTATTCGCCTGTTCCTGTCCCCGCCGCCGTATTTTTCCACATCGCGTAGATCTGCTCCAGGACTTCGCGAAGCTGATCGGCAACATGATCCGGCGGCTCCTTGGCCAACGCCTTGGCCGCCAGTTGCTCGGCCTGGCGCAGATCGTTGCAGTCCAAGGCCAGCGTCGCGGCGCTGCGGTGGAGCACGGAATAGGTTGGTTCGCTGTATTCTTTCAAGGCGTCAATGGCGGCCAGTTCAAACTGAAGGGCCTGCTGGAACAGAGAGAGGGCTTGTTCCTTGTTGCCGTACCTGTGCTCTTTGAAGGCACTGGCAGCGAGATCCATGGCTTTGTGGTGGCATTCTTTCAATTGGCTCATGACTGGTGGACCTCCGCCAGTGGCGTGCCGAATTCGATGACCACGATGTACGTGGCAAGTCCCAAGTTAAGCGATTTTTCGACCTGTCTCAATTTCTCTCGGACCCTTCTTCCGACAACCGAACTATTGCCTCGGCGTACACCGGAAACTTCCAGAATGGCCGTTGCCTCGAAGGGCGAGTCCGACTCAGACCCAAGCCAAAAATCAAACCCAGTGCCCTGCCTTGATACCTCAATCGGAGTGTGGGGAAGATTTCTGTCGACCAGCAAGGCGGCAACGCCAGCTGCTCCCCATTCTGTGGCAGTGCGGTCGTCGTTCCAAGCTCTGCGAGCCTGTTCCGTAATTTGCGGCCAAGACAAACTGAAAGTTCCGTTGATAAAGCCCAAGACCTGCAATTCAACATCACTGGAGTGGCCTTGAGATTCAAGACAAACACCGGCGGCTTCGGCCAATGAAATTCCCAATGCAGGTGAGATTGCCGGGATTCGCCCAGTGGCGAGTTCGTTGAGATCCAACAAGAGCGTTTGAACCCAAGGTCGGAATGAACAGATTGCAATCCGCATTTTAGCAAATTCAGATTCCCGGATATCATCCCGGAAACCACCTCAAAAGCGATGGCTCGTTTCCCAAAGAACATCCAGCACCGCCTTTTCACCCCCTTCCCATTCGACAAGCTCAGGGGAGGCTTAGCCCAGTCCCGTCCAGGGGGAGTGGGGTTTGAAATAATCTCCTGGTGACGGCACGGACATATCCAGATAGAGGATCTTTGATGCGTCACTCGTCGTCATGGTTCCGGAAAGATATTGTTGGCCTGTCCCCATCCCCCGCCCGTTATGGTTAAATGTGACAGTTATGACAGTGCTTCGAATGCTGGGACAGGCCTTCACGATTCTGCGGCTGCTGATCAGCGACTTCTATTACCAGTGGGGTATGATCTACGCTCGCTGGGGGCACCCCACCCGGGCCCTGTGGTACTTCAACCGCGCGGTGACCATGAACCCCGACGGGTTCAAGGCCCACTACAATCGCGGGCTGCTCTTGCTTGCCATCGGCACCCCGGAGCGGGCTATCGGGGACCTCAGCGCCGCCATCCGGAACAAGCCCGACCACATCGACGCACGGATCACCCGGAGCATTGTGTATACTCTGACCGGCAGGCACGAACAGGCCTTGGTGGACTTGGAACAGGCGGTGGAAATGGGGGCTGACCGGGACGAGCTGGAGTACCATCTGATGGTCACCAGGGCAAGGGCTGGCACTTAGGGCCGACCATTGCAGCGTCGCGCCATCCCACCGGAACAGGAGAAAACGGGGAGTTGCCGGGAGTATTTGAAATAATCGGCCGTATCCTGCCGGGCGGCGTCGGGAAGCCCGAAGCCGAACGCTGGTATGACTACGGCGTGACCCAGCAGCGGCGAGGCAACCTGGAGGAAGCGGTGCGGGCCTACACGGAGGCCGTCAACCGGAACCCCATGCTGGACACGGCGTACAGCAATCGCGGCTCGGCCAACCTGAACCTGGGCAAACCCGAGGAGGCCATCAGGGATGCGGACGCAGCCATCCGCCTGAAGCCCCGCAGCCCCGTGGCATACAGCGTAAGAGGCAACGCCCTCAACACCCTGGGCGAGCACGACAAGGCGGTGATGGATCTGTCGCGGGCGATCAGCATCAACCCGCGCTTCGCCGGATTCTTCAGCGACCGGGGAGCGGCACACAAAGATGCGGGCAGGCTGGGCAGGGCAATTGACGACTTTTCGCAGGCCATCCGGCTGGAAAAGCGCTTCCCCGTGCCCTACAACAATCGGGCAGACGCCTACATCGCGACCGGCGCCCTGGACTGGGCAGTCAAGGACCTGAACGAGGCGCTCAAGCTGGACCCCAACTTTGCCGTGGCCTACGTGAACCGGGCCACCGCCAATGCCATGATGGGGCGCGATGACCAGGTCAAGCGGGACGTCAACGTGGCAGTGGCCCTGGGGGTGGACCGGAGGGCACTGGAGGAGATGCTCGGGGAGGTGCGGCCCCAGCGCCGGAGGCGACGGAAAAGGGATGCCGGGTAGCGGTTGGGGATAATCTCTGTGCCTCAAAATGCCGGTCCGAGTCAGCACCGAAAACGCCAGGCCACTGGACGTGGCAGGCCTCAGGCCAACCGTGCCCCTCAGCCGTGGCCCTGAGGGCGACTGCAGAATTTGAGAACGACCGGAATATGACAGGCCGGGCCTCCTGTCGGCCTATAAGACCCCCACCACCGGGCACCCGTCCGGACATACGACGCGACATGACTCCACATGGAGGGCAAGGCGCGAGATGACCACCAAACAGACTCCCCAGACTGCGGGCCAGGATACTGTCAGGTTCCGGCTGCCCGAACCGCCGGAAAGAGAACCGGACGAAGTGACTGCTTTCGACCACATATACCAGCACGGCAACAACCACCACCTCTTGATGCACTTTGGCAAACCTGACACAACGCTGGTTGTCGCAGACCGTTGGATCGTCGCGAGACCTGAATTCAACAGGGCCAGGGCCCGGAGACCCGACCTGCTCATCGCTTTTGGCGTGAGCCCCGAGGACTACCACGCCAGCAGGGGCTACATCGTCTCGGAGCAGGGAAAGCCGCCCGACTTCATCATGGAGGTGGCGTCTCCCAGCACCGCGGAAGTTGACACCGGTGCCAAGCGGGATGACTACGCCACCCTCGGCATCCCCGAGTACTGGCGGTTCGACGAGACTGGAAACGACCACGGCGCCAGGCTGGCGGGTGACAGGCTGGAAGGAGACGCCTACCAGCCGATGCCTATACAAGAGGTGATGCCGGATGTGCTTCAGGGCTACAGCCCGGTGCTGAACCTGATCATCCGATGGGACCACGGCCACTTGGCGTGGATTGATCCGGCTACCGAGGCGCCGATCCTCACCTACGAAGACCAGCAGGCTAGGGCAGAGCAGGCTGAGACCAGGGCGAAGCTGGCAGAGGCACAAGTCAGAGAGATGGAAGAAGAATTACGCCGACTAAGGGGGGAAGAGTCTCGGTGACATACACGCACCCTGACCATTTTTTCAAATCCAAAGCGGAGACGAACCACCATGGCCGGCATGAACATTAACGCAGCGCGGCTGAACCAGACCCTCGATGAGCTGGGCAAGTTTGGCGAGACGCCCGATGGCATGGACCGCTTGGCCTTCTCGCCTGCCGACGTCGAGAGCCGTGAATACACCATGGGCCTGATGCGCGAGGCGGGGCTGGAGGTGCGCATCGACACCGGCGGGAACATCATCGGCCGAAGGGCCGGGTCCGACGACTCCCTGCCCGCCATAGCCATGGGTTCCCACACCGACACCGTGCCGCTGGGCGGAAAGTACGACGGCGCCCTAGGCGTGATGGGGGCCATCGAGGTGGTGAAAGCGCTGGCTGAAAACGGACACGTCACCCGTCATCCCCTGGAGGCCATCGTGTTCACCAACGAGGAGGGGACACGGTTCCATCGCTGGCTCATCGGCAGCCGTGCCATGGCCGGGATGCTGGAACCCGAGGACCTGGTGGCGGTGGACGCCGAGGGCGTGACCCTGGCGCAGCGAATGGGCGACATCGGGGGCGACCTGTCCCGGGTGAACGAGGCGGCGCGCAAGAGCGGCGACTTGGCCGCCTACTTCGAGCTGCACATCGAACAGGGGCCGTACCTTTACCGCTCCGGTAGCCCCATCGGGGTTGT
The DNA here is from genome assembly GCA_965219395.1 of Dehalococcoidia bacterium. Lineage (GTDB taxonomy): Bacteria > Chloroflexota > Dehalococcoidia > Lucifugimonadales > UBA3495 > VXOI01. The sequence goes on along the minus strand of CBDCNN010000002.1, from coordinate 158,907 downwards.
CACGGGAATCACGGGGCGCGGCGTGTTCGAGCTGGACATCAACGGGATGTCGAACCACGCGGGCACCACGCCCATGGCCGAACGCCGGGATGCGCTGGTGGCGGCGTCCAAGCTGGTGGTCCAGGTGCAGCGGATGGCTGCCGAGGACGAGATCTGCCGCGTGGCCACCGCCGGAGCCCTTGACGTGCTGCCCAACGCGGTCAATGTGGTGCCGGGAAGAGCCACCGTGGGCGTCGAGATCCGGGACCTGGACATGGCCGCCCTGGAGGCCGCTGAACAGGAGCTGGTGCGGATGGCCCGGGAGTCGGAGGAGCAGGACGGCGTGCAGATCACCATCAACCGCCACCGCTTCACGGATGCCGTGCCCATCACGCAGGGGATGCAGGACTGGGTGGGGGAGGCAGCCGAGCGGGCCGGGTTCTCTTGGGAGCGGGTGCCCAGCGGCGCGGGCCACGACGCGCAGGCCATTGCGAGGATCGCGCCCATGGCCATGGTCTTCGTGCCCAGCGTGGGCGGGATCAGCCATGCCATCGAGGAGTATTCGTCGCCCGAGGACTGCGCCAACGGGGCCCAGGTCCTGCTGGAGCTGCTGCTGCTGGCCGACGAGCGGCTGTAATCGCACTGGCATCCCATCAAAATCCCGAGGAGCACGGAGTAAGGGCGTTTTTTCCGTCGGCTCCGTCAATAAAGAGTGCAAGGAACGGCCATCGTGAAACTTACCGGCAGCTACCTGATAAACGCCCCGCGGCAAACGGTTTGGGGCGCAATCACGAGCCCTGAGTCTCTGAAAGGCTGCATCCCGGGGTGCCAGCGACTTGATGACGTGGGCGACGGCGACTACGAGGCCACCATCAGCGCGTCGCTGGGCCCGGTGCGGGGCAACTTCAACGCCAAGGTCTCCATCAAGGACTGGAATCCGTACGAGTCCTATCGCATGATCGTGTCGGCAAACGGCACGCCGGGGTTCGTGAACGGGGAGTCCTTCATCACGCTGACCGAGGAGGGCGGTGTCACCACCGTCAGCGTCGACGGCGACGGCCAGGCCGGGGGGCTGCTGGCGCGGGTGGGTCAGCGCATGATGGAGAGTGTCGCGCGCAACATGATGGACCGTTTCTTCGGCTGTTTGGCCGAGGCTGCGACGAAGGGCTGATCCAGCAGGATACAGAGACCACCGAGGAGGAACCCCATGGAACGCAGGATTCCCACCAAGGATGAGGTGCTGTCCTACCTGAAGGACGACCGCAACTGGGGCCGCTGGGGCGATGACGACCAGGTCGGCGCGGTCAACATGATCACGCCGGAAAAGCGCATCCAGGCGGCCGGAATGGTCAAGACGGGGCAGGCCATATCGCTGAGCCGCGAGTTTCCGTCGATTCCCGCGCCCAACAACCCGACCCCTGCCATCCACTACATGAAAAAGGTCTACCGCAGCCCAACCGCCGGGTTCTCGGCCGACTACTACGGCATCTCCTACCACGGGACGGCCACCACGCACCTGGACGCGCTGTGCCACGTGTGGGACGAGAACGGGATGTGGAACGGGCGCAACCCCGAGGAGCAGATCACCATGGACGGTGCCCAGTGGGGGGCGGTGCACCACTGGAAGGAGGGCCTGATCACCAGGGGGGTGCTGCTGGACGTACCCAAGCACCGGGGCACCCCGTATGTCACCATGGACACCCCGATTCACGGATGGGAACTGGAGGACATCGCCAAGGAGCAGGGGGTCGAGATGCGTCCCGGCGACGCGTTGCTGGTCTACGGCGGCCGGGAGTCCTGGAACTCCGGCGGCAACGCCATCTGGGGCAGCAACCCCCTGGAGCGCCCTGGGCTGCACATGAGCTGCCTGCGCTTCATCCGGGAATCAGACATCTGTCTGCTGGGATGGGACATGATGGACCACACGCCCAACGGCTATGAGCTCTCGTGGGCGGTGCACGGCTCCATCTTTGCCTACGGCATAGGGCTGCTGGACAACGCGCTGCTGCAGCCACTGGCGGAGGCGTGCGCTGAGGAGGGCCGCTACGAGTTCATGCTGACAGTGAACCCGCTGCGGGTTGTGGGCGGAACCGGCTCCCCGGTCAACCCCGTCGCCATCCTTTAGGGGCCCTTATGGGGCTGAACATCCGTAATGTCGTAGGGGCGGGTTTGAAACCCGCCCCTACGACGTAGATTACTGCCGGGCGCTGGCCCTACTCGCTGTCTTTCTCGGGTCCGTCGTAGATCGAGTTCTCGAAAACGCGAACCTCGTGGCAGTTCCGGCACTCGCCCTGGCTGTAGCGGCCATTAGCCGGCTCGATCACCCAATGGTGACGGCAAGCCGGGGCCTGCTCCAACGCCACAGCGCCCTGAGTCTGTTCCAAGACCATTGCTTCACCTCCTCATTCACACGTCGCAGAATAGAAAAATAATGCTGAACGGGGTTCCCAATAACTGTGAGATACCCCGTCCAACTAACGCTATCTGCTACCGGAGGCGGCAGTCAACAATATTGGTTGTTGTTTGGAATTATTTTTGAAAAGTGGTCACTAGATACCTATGACCCACCTACGCGGCCAGCTTGAGTGGCACCTCCTCCGGAGGGCCCGCAGCGGGAGCGGCGGGTTCCTCGACCTCGCCCCGGGTGGTCTCCGCAAACACGGCAAAATATCGGCCGCACTGCACGCAACTCAGATAAGCCCCGTAGATGTCCTCACCGAGGAACAGGTCTCCGTGGCACTTCGGGCAACCGCGCAACTTGAACATTTACAGTCCTCCTGACCCCGCTATGTGGCGGTAATTTCGGTTGGCGATGAACCATAATATGTCACGGAATCTTACCATTGTGTTACGAAATGAGTGTATGTTGTCTTTGCCTTGCCGATCGAGGCTGTGCGCCGTAGAATGCCCCAAAGCCGACAGCATCCCCGGGACGAGGGCCGGTTAAGGAGAACGCAATGGCAGGACTGAACCATCCGCTGGAGAACGTGAGAGTCATCGACCTGGGCCGCCACCAGGCAGGACCCCGCTGCGCCCAGGTGCTGGCGCGAATGGGCGCCGAGGTCATCAAGATCGAACGCCTGGGCGGCGAGGAGACCCGCTACCACGGCCCCTGGGTCAGGAAGCAGTCCTCCTACTGGGTCCAGTACAACTCGGGCAAGAAGTCCCTCTCCATCGACCTGCGCAAGGAGGAGGGCAAGGAGGTGCTCCGGGAACTGGTCAAGGTCTCCGACGTGGTGGTGCAGAATTTCCGGCCCGGCACCATCGAGAATATGGGTTTCGGCTACGAGGCCCTGAAGGAGCTGAACCCCCGCATCATCATGGTCAACGTCTCGGCCTACGGGCAGTTCGGTCCCTACCGGGACAACATCGGCTACGACCCCATCGGCCAGACCATGTCGGGCATCACCATGGTAACCGGCGAGGAGGGGATGCCTCCGATCCGGACCGGGGTGCCCATCATCGACCGGATCACGGCGCTGCACGCGGCCATCGGCACCCTGGCGGCCCTCCATGAGCGGGAGACCTCGGGCGAGGGGCAGTCGATGGACGTGTGCCTGGCCGATACGGGCTACTCGATGACCGAGATACCCATCACCGCGTATCACGGCACCAAGATTCCGCCCCGGCGGGGGGAAACCACGGCGCCTCCCTCGGGCATCTACCCCTGCAAGGAGGGGTGGGTCTTGATATCGGCCGGGGACCAGCACCACTGGCACCGGGTGTGCAACGCCCTGGGCAGGCCGGAGTGGCTGGAGGACCCGCGTTTCAGCACGCGGCACGAGCGGGCGGCCAACCGGGAGCTGGTGGACGCGGCAGTGCGGGAGGTGCTGTCGGACAAGTCAATGGAGCAGGCGATAGCGCATTTCACGGACTATGACGTGGTGGCGGCGCCGGTGAACACGATACCGCAGGCGGCGGAGGACCCGCACCCGTGGGAGCGGCGGGCGATGGTGGAGGTGCCTGACTTCCTGGCGGGGGAGATCGCGGTGTCTGGGGACTACTGGCATTTCTCGCGGACGCCGGTGAACATCGGTAGCACGCCGCAGGTCGGGGAGCACAACGAGGACGTGCTGTCGGGGATGCTGGGCTACAGCGAGGAGCAGATCGAGCAGTTCCGGGAGGGCCGCGTCATCTCCGAGGAACACTACTACGACGAAATACCCGGGTAAATCAATATTTTCGGTCGTCAGGGTCTGGTAACGTAGGGGCGGGGTCGATATCCCGCCCCTACAGGGTCAGGACGATTGCAAAGTCCTCCCCAGTCCAACGTGGTGAGTCTATCGAACCATCGACGGATTCCGGCGACCCGTCCTTCGACAAGCTCAGAACTAGCGGTGTGGGTGATTGAGCGGCTTTATAATCGTCCTGCCTACAAGGTGCAAAAAGCGTGCTAACTTACGCCAACAGCGGGTCGATAGCAGCGGCATTTCGCGGTATCGGCGAAACCGGCAAAGACCAGGGCCGCGAGATACCGGAACGGCTGCTGTGGAAGCTCTGGAAGCGGCGTGCCTCCCGGCAGGCCAACTTCCGTACCGGTTCCGGTTCGCGCATCCGGGTGCTGTATCCCGGCCGTACGGGGACCTCTGCCGGTCCCGACTTCCGGGACGCCCTGCTTGATGTGGAGGGGGTTGGCCTTGTCCGCGGCGATGTGGAGATCCACCTTCGCCAGAGGGACTGGGACGCCCACGGCCATGGGGATGATCCCAACTACAGCGGGGTGGTGGTCCACGGCGTCCTGAACGTCGATTTCCCTGAGACCGAGTTGCACAGCGGTGCATTCGCTCCGGTGGTTCCCCTCGCCGCCCTGCTGGACGAAGCCGGGGATGAGGAAGCCGACGCCGGCGACAAACTAGCAACAGGCGAACTCTGGGAGTTGCTGGCGCAACGGGGTTATTCCCGACCGGGCAGCGCGGAGGAGGCAGCGGACCTCTTGGACCGGGCGGGAGACGACAGGTTCCGGCGCAAGGCGGACACCCTGGGCAGGTTCGCGTCGCAACAGTGGCCGGAACAGACGCTCTACGAGGCGCTGCTGGAGGGCCTCGGCTACCGGCACAACCAGCAGCCATTCGTCAGGCTGGCGCAGGCCGCTCCCATGGCCGCACTGCGGCGCGCTGTCCTGCCGGTGCTGGCCCAGCAGAGGGCAATGGTACTACGGCACTGGCTGCTTTCCGTGGCAGGTCTGAATGATGGCGGGGCCGGTACATTGCCGGACGGGCTTGGTCCCCCGATGGAGCGCAGGGAGTGGCACCTCTTCCGGGTGCGGCCGTCCAATCACCCGGCGGCGCGGATTGAGGGCGCGGCGGAGCTGGTGGCGCGATTCATTGACCGGGGACTGGTTGCGGGACTGGCCAGAGCATCGGGATCTCCGAAACTGCTGACCGGCGCCCTGTCTGTCGAGGGGCGGGACGGCGGAACGGCTCCCATCGGGACCAGCCGGGCCAGGGATATGGCAGTAAACGCGGTACTGCCGTTGCTGCACTCATTGACAGGCACCGGCGAGTCCACGTTCCTTGACGTGTACCGCCGCTTTCCCAAGCTGCAGGGAAACGAGGTTGTCCGGGAAATGGCCGAGCAACTGTTGCCCGAGGAATGGATGGCGCAGGTCAACAGCGGCCGTCGGCAGCAGGGGCTGCTGCACCTGGCGGCACTGCTGCGGGGTGCCGGGTGAACGTGGCCAGCGAGGGGGGTACCTCGTGAAGGGGCGGGTTTCAAACCCGCCCCTACGTGCGTAAAGGGCCCTGTACTTGTCGGAACTAGTCCGGCTCGGCGAGGGGGATGGCCAGGGATGTGCGCATGCCAGCGAAGGGGGAGCGGGCTATGTGGCCGTGGCCGGAAAGGTCCTCGGCCACCAGTATGTCGCCCGGCTCCAGCTGCACCTTGGAGCCATCGGCGCACTCGAACTCGGCGATGCCCTCCAGGTTGACCACGTACTGGCGACGCGGGGCCTGGTGATAGTCGGAGAAGTTGGGCGCCTCGCGCCGGTTGATGTTCACATGGCCGGGGCCGACGCGATCCACGATACCCTGCATCTCCTCGAAGGGAACTTCCTCGAAGTGGGACTCGCCGTCATCGCCAGCGAAAACTCGAATGATTTTCATCTCAATCCTCCAGGGTCAGATTAACCACAGAGCGCACGGAGGGCACAGAGGCTCTACCCCATTTGCTCAGTGGTCTCCGTGTCCTCTGTGGTGATAACCCCTAGTCGGCCAAGGGAACGGCCAGCAGGACGCGGGGCTCGTCGCCCAAGCCGCGGGCTATGTGGCCATGTCCGGCCAGGTCCTCGGCAACCAGGATGTCGCCGACGCCCATCTGGTACTTGGTTCCGTCGGCGCACTCGAACTCCGAAAGCCCGCTGAGCCCCACCACGTACTGGCGGCGCGGTGCGGTGTGGTAGTCGGAAAAGGACGGCGATGGCCGATTGTTCAGCTGCACGTCGCCGCTGCCCTTGTGCCTGGCGATCTCGCCGAACTCTTCGAGGGACACGACCTGGAAGTGGGACTCACCGTCATCGCCGGAATAAACACGGACTATGTTCATCTCGCATTCTCCATGAGGGGTGTAATTAGGCTACTGGTCGGCCAGGGGGACGGTGGCCGTGATGCACTTGCCGCCCCCGATGCTGCGGGTGGTGTGGCCCTGTCCGGTGGTGTCCTCAACCAGGCGGGCGTCGCCGGGACCAAACTGGTGCACCGAGCCGTCGCCAATGCCGATTTCTATGCCACCCTGTACGCAGATCACGTACTGGCGGCGCGGCGCAGGGTGCCAGTCGATGAAGTGACCCGAGTCGCGTTCGCTGAAAGAGATGGTGGTGACGTTCCTGGGGTTGGACAGCTCGGGGTGGTCGGCCAGACTCTGCTCTTCGATGTGGGTCTGGCCGTCGTCGCCGGTGTACATGCGGTAGATTCCCATGGTCGGCTCCTTGTTGGTGTTGATAGTCTGGAATCAGGCCAGCGGGATGACCGCGCTGATGCTGGGGGTGTCGCCCGGAACCCTGGTGATGTGGCCCTTGCCGGTCAGGTCCTCAACCAAGCGGGCGTCGCCGGGGTTGAAGGTGTGCTTTGTGCCGTCCCCCAGCTCGATCTCGATGTTGCCCGACAGGGAAATGATGTACTGCCGCCGGGGCGCAGGGTGCCAGTCGATGAAATGCCCAGGCTGCCACTCGCGGAAGGTGATGGTCGAGACGGCCATTGCCTCGGAGAGGCCGGGGTGATCGGCGATCCGGAGCTCCTCGAGGTGGCTCTGGCCGTCATCGCCGGAGTAGAGGCGGTAGATGCCCATGACGCGCTCCTCTGGCAGTTGTATGTCTAGAATCCTGCCAGCCTGGCAGTTTCACTTAGGTAACCGGTCGTCTCGCGGATGCGGCGTTCGACCTCGTCGACCGGCTCACACTCCCCCAGGTAGAAGCAGGTCCCGTGCAGGTGGCCCTGTCTTGAGTAATACCGCCCGATCAATGGACTGACCGCGCCATCCTCCCTTGCCAGTCTGACCAGACCTCTTGAAGTATCCGGCGACTGTTCGGGCTCAGTACCCGTCCGAGCCAGTATCAGCGCGTCTGTAGCCCGCTTGGTGGCACACCAAGCTTTCTCAGCGGCGTCGCGGATGTCTCCCGACGCCAGCAGCCGCAACGCCTCGGCCTGCATAGCACTGGCGTCGGCGAAGATGGCGGACACGCGGTCGGTGGCTACCATGCGGGTTCTTGCTCCATACTTGGTATGTCCTGCGCCGTAGCTTAATCCCCGGCGCGGCGGGTGGCAACCGGCGGATGACGGTGAAATCAACGCAGAGGCCGCGGAGGGCACACGGAGGGCGCAGAGATCATTTTTTTGGGGCATAGATCCAGCCCTCGAGGCGGGCAGCGCCAAGCTCGCTCATTGCCATGACCTCGGGAGAAGCGCTGCGTCTTGAGTGGGGTGCGGGATTGCCGTCCTTGTCCCCTGGACGCCTAAAACGGACCGGATCGCTGGACCACAGGGCGGCCGCGACGGCGGCAACCAGAGAGTCCAGGCAGTCGTGGCTTTCGAGGTATTGGAGCCTGAAATCTTCGAGGTTCTCCAGGACAAGTCCCGAACGGGGGGACAGGTTGTCCAGGATTTGCTGACGCAGTTCCTGCCGTCGTGCTCCATTCTTGTAGCCCTTGTGGGGCAGGCCGAACGAGTTGATCACCGCGCCGGGCATGGATTCCAGCAGTACCGGACCGGAGCGCCCTTGGTCCTGCAGCGGCGGCACACGGCAACCCTCGCCCCAGAGCCGGTGGAGCATCTGCATGCCGCGGAAGGTCATTGGGACCATGTTGGGGTTGAATTTGTGCAGGCAGGAGTAGCATTCGGGGAAATACAGGTCTCCGCGCCGCAGGGGCTCGCCGTTTTGTGAGCAGAACTCGTCCCGCAGCTCCAGGAAGTCCTCAAAGTCCATGTTCGCAGCTTCCTGCCACAGTGCTGGCATTTCCGTGGCCAGCGGCGCCCAGAATTCGGCGAACTGCTGGGGGACCGAATACGGAAAATCCAGGGCCGCCACTGTTTCGTCAGGCAGTGAGGCGAGCAAGTCGGCAAGTTCGGCTCTCGTGGACGACCGGGAGGAGAGGATACGAAGGCTGAGCCCGTCCAGCCGGGCCAGGGTAACCCAGGTGGCGTTGTCGGCCTTGGCCCCGCTGAAGTCCACGCCCACAATCATTGGGTTAGAATACAGCAAATTGTGGCTGGAGGCTGTTTATGGACTTCACGACGCGCCGGGCGAGATACCGCGGGATACTGGAGGGTGACGTCTGCGTGCACCCAGGATCGGTGTTCGACCCCATCTCGGCGCGCATCGCCGAGGACCTGGGGTTCGAGGTGGGGATGTTCGCCGGGTCCATCGCCTCCTTCACCGTGCTGGGGGCGCCGGACCTGGTGGTGCTGACGCTGACCGAGTTCGCCCAGCAGATACACAGGATCTGCCGGGCTGGCGACCTGTCGCTGATGGTGGACGCCGACCACGGCTACGGCAACGCGCTCAGCGTGATGCGCACGGTGGAGGAGCTGGAGACCGCTGGCGTTTCGGCCCTGACCATCGAGGACACGGTTCTGCCCATAAGATTCGGCGCCGACGGGGTGCAGCTGTTGTCGGTGGAGGAGGGCATCGGCAAGATGCAGGCCGCCCTGTCCGCCCGCACCGACCCGGCTCTCTGCATTGCCGGGCGCACCAGCTCCCTGCGCGTCTCCGGCCTGGAGGACACCATCAAGCGGGTCAAGGCCTACGAGGCCGCGGGAGTCGATGCCATCTTCCTGGCAGGGGCCAACACCCGCGACGAGGTGTCGGCGGTGGCATCCGAGCTGTCGGTGCCCCTGCTGCTGGGCGGGACCACGGGCGAACTGCAGGACAAGGAATGGCTGGGGGCCAACGGCGTTCGCGTGGCCCTGCAGGGACACCTGCCGTTCTCGGCGGCGGTAAAGGCGGTCTATGACACACTGAAGGCCCTGCGCGACGGGGTGCCGCCTGCGGAGTTGAGGGACAGCTTGGCCACAGACGAGCAGATGTCGCAGTTCACCCGGCGCTCCAGCTACAACCGCTGGACGGCGGAGTTTCTGAACTAACGCGAACCGATTAACCACAGAGGGCACAGAGTACACGGAGTTTTCGAGGTATCCCCTGAGTTTTCTCTGTGCTCTCCGTGTTCTCTGTGGTTAAATTCCCCGGTACGGCCTTTTGGGTTAAACTGTTGCCGCATTTGAGTCCGTACAGGAGGGAACACGTGAACGTTTCTTACAACCACCTGCACTTCCGCAGCGCCGACCCCGATGACGCGGCCAAGTTCTACTGCGACAATTTCGGGGCCGAGATCGTGGCCGAGCGGCCGCTGTCCAACACCAAGTCCATCGAGCTGTCGCTGAACGGCAGCTACCTGATGACCATCTCAGGGCGCGCCCAGGGTGAGGACCCGGTGGCAGGCTCCACCGAGCCTCGCTACGGCCTGGACCACCTGGGATTCCAGACCGACGACATCATGACGCTGGCGGCAACGCTGAAGTCCAATGACGTCCACTTCAACTGCGATCCCTGGGTCATGCCCTCCGGCTCAGCGGTGGCCTTCATCGTCGCTCCCGACGAGGTCAGCGTGGAAATCATCCAGCGCCCCGCCGCTGGCGAGGAGAAGGTCGTTCTGGCCTAAGTTTCAGAATTGCCCTGAATATCCGGGAATATACAGGGGGTGCACCAGCGTGCACCCCTCTTTCGTGGTCACAGGCCCTCGAAAAAATCGGCACTGACGGTCTCGCCCTTGGGTACCGGAGGGTGGGCGCGGACGTAGAACTCGCGGCCGAGGATGCGAGCGGTGACGTGGCGAGGCACACGGTGGTATGGCCAGTCGGGGGCCACCTGGGTGCGATGGCAGAGGATGCAGGCGATCTTGGCCTCCATGTCGCCGTTCCCGGCCACGTCGAGCTCCAGGTGCACTTCATCCTCGGGGACGCCCTGTAGCTCCTGCTCGGGGGAGGGCCAGGGCCAGGCTATGCCTTCGCCCCGCAATGCCTCGGCCCACTGGCGGCGAAAGCCTCGGGGCCGGACGCTGTAGAACAGCCTCTGCGGCTGGTGTGGCTCCAGGCCAGCGGCCAGTTGCTCCGGAAAGGCCGACGGGTCAGCGGACAGGTGGAAGGCGGTGGTGGTGTGGTCGCTGATGGCGATATGGTCGGGGTGTCCATACAAGCCGTCCGGACCGAAGGAGAGCAGCACTTGGGGACGGAACCGGCGTATCTCCAGTACCAGGCGCTCCACGACCTCGTCGGCACCGGCGTTGATAAAAGCCTTGGGGTGGTTGTTTGAGTCCCAGCCCTGCATTCCCGAGTCGCGGTAGCCCCAGACGTCGTTGCTGCTCAGCCGCAGGGCCTGGACGGCGCAGGAAAGCTCCACCTCGCGGATCTGTCCCAGCGTATCCCGGGTCGCCGAGCCCTCCTGCCGGATCTCGCCCTCTTCGCCAAGCGTCGTGGTGATGAGCCGCACGTCCACGCCGCGCCGGGTGTGGGAGGCGAGGGCCCCTCCGACCGGGAACGCCTCGTCGTCAGGGTGGGCAAAACAGGCCAGCAACCGGTGTTCGGGCATTTCAACCTTCCGTCCTATCAGCGATTTACGTAAGTATTCTACATCCCCAGGCCCGCCGTTTCTCGGCTAATATGTAACGGTGCCCTTGCCGAATCAAGTGCCGGTCACGATTCAACAGAACTTGCAAATTGGACTCTTCTACCAAGGAAGCCAACCCAGTGCATCTGACCGAGACTGAACTGCACATACCCGCTGCTCCGGCTGGCGTCGGCCTGATGGCATGGCTGACGCAGCGGATGCGCGAGCGGCTGCCTGCCAACCAGACTCCCCTGCGGCTGGTGGTAACGGAGTCCCACGGGCAGGGTTATCGCTGCGAGGTGACCACGCTGGCGGGCGAGGGCAGCCAACCCGGGGGATCGCGCAACGGACTCCGGGGCGAGGGCATCGCCGAGTTCAGGCGACGATTGACCGAAAACACGGCTCAGTTCAATGCCGTGCTGCTGGTGCCGACGGGCATCGGAGCGGCCATCGGCGGCCACGCCGGAGACGCCACTCCGGTGGCCCGGTTGCTGGCATCGATGTGCGACACGCTGATCACCCACCCCAACGTGGTCAACGCCTCGGACATCAACGAGATGCCCCCCAACGCACTGTATGTTGAGGGCAGCGTGGTCTGCCGTTTGCTGATGGGGACGGCAGGGCTGCAGCCCGTGCGGGCCAACCGGGTGCTGGCGGTGATTGACGCCCACGCCAACCCCCTGTTCACCGATCTGGCGGTAAACGCCGTGAACGCGGCCCATGCCTCCTACGGTCTGCTGTGCCCCGGCGTGGTTGCGCTGGATCCGCCGCTGGTGATGCGTTCCGAGTACACGGGGTCGTCCCGTGCCGCTGGCCGCGTGGAGAACGTTGAGCGGCTGTTATCCGTGCTGGACGCGCGACGGGGCGAATACGACGCCGTGGCCCTGTCTTCGGTGATATCCGTGCCCTTCCAGTACCACGCCGAGTACTTCGGCAGCGACGGGGACATGGTCAATCCCTGGGGTGGGGTGGAGGCGATGCTGACCCATGCCATCTCCAGCCGTTACGACGTTCCGTCGGCCCACTCGCCCATGCTGGAGTCGCAGGAGGTGCTGGACCTGGATGTGGGGGTGGTCGACCCGCGCATGGCTGCCGAGGCAGTCTCCATGACCTTCTTCCAGTCGGTGCTGAAGGGACTGCAAAGGAGCCCGCGAATCGTTACCGGCCACGACGGAATGCGGGAGCCGGGAGTCATTACAGCCCGCGACGTTTCCTGCCTGGTGCTGCCGGAGGGGTGCCTGGGGCTGCCGACGCTGGCGGCGCTGGAGCAGGGCATCCCCGTGATTGAGGTGGAGGAGAACGCCAACCGGATGCGCAACGATCTGTCGGCGCTCCCGTGGCGGCAGGGCCAATTCCACCGGGTGTCCAACTACTGGGAGGCGGCGGGGTGATGGCGGCGGTGAAGGCCGGGGTCAACCCTGCATCGCGACGCCCTCTCCGGTGAGGACGGAGAGGATTTCACCCTGATCCATGCCCTCCCTGTTCCCTGCCTTCAAGAAATGGACGGGATGGGACCTCCGGTCCAAAAATGGCCTCCCGCCGGTGCGAGTTGAGCTGGAACAATGTTCGCGGATCGAAGGGCCTGGGTCTCGAAATAGCAACTGGCATTGAAATCACCATTAATTTCAGGCTAGCAGCCCATGGGGGGCTGGCAACGCCGCACGAGTCAAGAGGGACGGGCCTGTACGGCAGGTTACTACGTGATCGGGAAAGGCCGGGCCTGTGCTAGAATCGCCCAATGATGACTGCCAGCCTGGACCGCTCCGCATCGTTTCCCGACGGCCTGGACGCGATATGCACCCCGGCCTTTGTCTACGATGAGCGAGCCATACACCGCCTCATCGATTACGCTGAGCCGTTGCGGAGCGATGGGCGGTGCAGCCTGCTTTTCGCCATCAAGTCCTTCTCCTTCGCTCCGGCGCTGCGGGTTATGGCCCCCCGGTTGGACGGCTTTGCGGTCAGCTCGTTGTTCGAGGCCCGGCTGGCCCGCAGTGTGCTCGGTGAACACGGGTCGGTCCACATCACCACGCCCGGGATGCGGCCTGATGAAGTCGGCGAGACCGGTTCACTGTGCGATTACGTGTCCCTAAACTCGCTGGGCCAATGGCGGAGGCACGCACCGGGGCTGCAGGGCCGCGCCAACTGCGGGATCCGGGTGAACCCACAGATTTCCTTTGCCGACGACTTCCGTTACGACCCCTGCCGTCCGCATTCCAAGCTGGGCGTACCGCTGGATGAGCTAGCAACCGTGCTGCGCGAGGGCCCTGACCGGCTGGAGGGGATTCGCGGAGTGTTGCTGCACTCCAACTGCGACTCGCCGGATTTTGGGGAGTTGAGGGCCACGGTCGAGCGGCTGCGGGAGAACGTCCCCGAGCTGTTGCGACGGGTGGAATGGGTCAACCTGGGTGGTGGGTACCTGTTCGAGGACGATGAGGGTGAGCCTTGCCAGAATCTGGACGAGCTGTGCCGGACGATAGATGGCCTTCGATCGGAGTATGGCGTTGAGGTTTTTATCGAGCCGGGCTCCGGTCTCATCAGGGCCGCCGGGTATTTTGTAGCGACGGTGCTGGACATGTTCCAGAGCGGTGGCGCGACGGTGGCAGTGCTGGACACTTCGGTGAACCACATGCCGGAGGTGTTCGAGTACGGGTTCCAGCCCGAAGTGGTGGGAGCCCTTGGCGCGACAGAGGATGCGGGGGAGGATGACGGCGCGTACGAGTACCTGCTGGCCGGCTGCACCTGCCTTGCCGGAGACCTGTTCGGGAGCTATCGGTTCGAGCAACCGCTGACTGTTGGGGACAAGGTGGTGTTCCGCAACTCGGGTTCCTACACGCTGACCAAGGCCAGCATGTTCAACGGTGTCGCCCTGCCGTCGGTATACGCCCTGACCTCCAAGGGTGAGTTGGTGCTGCAAAGCCAGCCGTCCTACGAGGAATTCGCTGCCCGCTGGGGGCTTCCGGTTTCCTCGACGCTGGGGTAGCGCAAAGTTTCAAACCCTCCAATACGGGAAGAGAACACGGCATGGGCAGCGAATCGTCGCCTCACATACTGCAACTCAAAGATACCGTTTCCGCCCGTGAGTGCTCCCTGTACCTGGAGCCGGATGACGTTGGACTGACGTTGGGCGCGCTGCTTGAGCGCTACCTCAAGAACGTGCCCATTGACCGGCTGCTGCGTGAATCCCGGTTGACCCGGTCCTCCGCCGACTCGCTCTACGCCATCCAGGACCTTGTGTACGCCAGCGACGATTCGGGACGTCTCCGGGACATGTTTCCCGGGGTAGCGTTCACCGATGGCGGGCGCCCCATCGGCTTGGGCGGTGTGCCGGTGGCGCACCACACGCAGGCCGGAGGGCGGGAGATCCGGCTGCTGGACATCGGCATCGATCGGATTGCCTGCGAATATGACCGCAACTGGCGCGGCTTCCACTCCCGCAAGTGGCAAAAGTCGACGGACCGCTACGCCGCCTTCGTCCACGATACCCTGGCTGCGGACCACGGCGAGGCGGAGGCGGATGGCCTGCTGGAGCTTGGCACTGCGGCACAGAAACTGAAGTTCCTGGAATCGCTGGCAAGGCGCATATGGAGCAGCCCGTTCGAGAACTACTCGCGTTTCACGGGTCGCCGACTGGTGTACAAGTCGGGAGACGAGACCGTCGACAACATACTGGGCGGCGACGGGGCGATCTGCTCGGAAAAGGTGCAGGCACTGAAATTCCTAACGGACCACTACGACCTGGAGTCGGAATACCTGATCGCTGGCCCGGACGCGGTAGGGCCGGTCCCAGTGGACAAGCTGCGGGAGATCCTGCGGACCTTTGACCACAGCTTTGGCAAGCGGTACATGCGTTACTGGCAGCACACGGCCCTTCTGTACCGGTTGGACGGAGTCGAGGTGCTGGTGGACGTCACCAACGGAAACGTGCCGTTCCTGTTTCTGAAAGGGAGCGAGGCCGACCGCCTGCTGCGCGGTGAGGACAAGCGGCCCGTGCCGGTCAGGATGGTGGAGGCCGTTGAGGATTTCTACTATCACCGGGTGCCCCAGGATATTCCGCAAGACCTGTTCTTTGCCCTGGAGGGATGGATGTCCTTCTCCGATCTGATGCAGGTCTTTGACAACGAACTGGGTCTGTACCTGTCCGCCGATTACCACGTAGCGCCCATCGCCTATCGCAGCAAGCGGGCTTACGAGCGCGAGTGCGAGCAGTTCCTGGAGGTGTGCCAACAGGGACGGCTGGAATGCTCCATCACCGAGGACTGGTCTTTGGACACACCGCTGGGCCGCGCATTTGGGGAGGCTGAACCGGACGCCGCCGCCAAGATACTGACGGCCCACGATCACCTGCTGCACCGCCTGGACCTGTGCGACGGCCCCCGGCACGAGGCCGGGCTGGCGGTGATCAAGCTGCGAAACTAGGGGCGCTGTCGCTGCCACCGGGCCGGGTATACACTGGCCTCCATGAGACGCCGAACGCTCACACCGTCGACGCTGCTGGCTCGAATTTGCGATTGGGATTTTTCGTCGTACCCGGACGGCGAGTTGCGGGAGGCCGTTGGACTCTTGGCGCAACGAGCGACGGAGGAGACTGGGGAGGCTCTGCTGCCCGAGTGCTTCTCCATCGTCAGGGAGGCCATCGACCGGCGGCTGGGAGCGTGGCGGCTGTTCGGCCAACCCTCGCTGGCTGATCTCACTGGCGATGATGCGCCGGTCATGGTCGAGACTGCTGCCAGCGTGGCACACCAGCGCCGCTTCATGCGTGACGGCGATATCCTGCTGCCCGCATCGTTCTATGCTGCAGCCAGGCGGCACCGTGGCGATGGCAGCCTCAGGTTCCTGGCCACCGACGAGCAGCTCCTGGCGGGCATTCATCTTGTTCCGGGGCCGGGTGGTTCAGATGGATGCGGGTGAGGGCAAGACTGTGGCCATCGCCTTCGCCGCCGCAATGCATGCCATGTTGGGGCGGCGAGTCCACGTAATCACGGCCAACGACTACCTGGCGGACCGGGACGCCTTGCTGCTGGAGCCGGTCTACCGCTCGCTGGGACTCGGTTGCGGAGCGGTGCTGGGCCACATGGAGAGGGGCGAGCGCCGCCACATTTACCGGCGCAGCATCGTATACGGGTCGATGAGGGAACTAGGGTTCGATTACCTGCGGGATCACCTGACGAATATGCCGGAGGAAGGGGTGCAGCAGGCTCTGGATGTCGGGATAGTCGATGAGGCCGACCACGCCCTGATTGACGAGGCGTTCACGCCCCTGATCATATCGGGCAATCCCGTTGGCGGCACGCGGTCGGCGGTGCGAGTGAACGGGGCGGTTGCAGAGATGATTGACCGGCAAGCCTCTTTGGCCGCCAGACTCGCCGAGGAACAGGGCCTGCGGGACCAGTCGATGCGCGGGCGGGTGTGGTTGCTTGCCACGCTGATGCTGGCCGACCCGGACAGCCCGGCGCTGCGAAGGCACCTCGCCGCCGAGCCGAGGGAGATTCGACAGGCACGGTCGCTGGCTGAGGACGAACAGACCGGCCTTTCGGAGGCTCTGTACTATGCTGTCCAGCCGGACAAGCGCTACGTGACCCTGACCGACCGGGGCCGGGACTACCTTGAGCACAGGCTGGGCCCGGTCTACGAAAGGCCGGACGAAGCCGCTTCACCTTACAGTGACCAAACGCTCCGGCTGGGATGGGGGAAGGGCGCTGGGTCCGGCGTCGATCGCGGCATGCGCAGGTACGCTGTGGCCAACCAGGTCTCGCAGGCCCTGAGCGCTCACCTGCTTCTGCAACGAGACGTGGACTACCTTGTGGACGACGACGAGGTAATTCTGATTGATCCTCACACGGGGCGTCCCAAGCCCGAGAACATATACCAGAGCGGTTTGCAGCAGGCGGTGGAGGCAAAGGAGGGGGCGACCGTACGACCCGAAAGCGAGTCCCTTGCCCAGGTCTCCGTGTCGGGTTTCGTGAGCCGGTACGCCAAACTCTCGGGGATCACCGGCACCGCCGAATCCGCGGCGGGGGAGTTTCGAAGGAAGTACGGGCTGGGCGTCGCCGTTGTGCCGCCGGTCCATCCATCCCTTCGGGTGACCCGTCCGCCGGTGGTGTACCTGGACCGGGAGGACAAGCTGGCGGCGGTGGCCGACGAGGTGGCGGCGCGCCACCGGATTGGCCAGCCGGTATTGGTGGGAACCCGCACGGTGGAGCAGTCGGAGGAACTGGCGCGGTTGCTGGAGGAGCGGGCGATTCCTCACCGAGTGCTGAATGCGGTCACCACTCACGCGGAGGCGGACGTAGTCCGGAGCGCCGGGTTCATCGGTGCGGTGACGGTGGCGACCCACATGGCAGGCCGGGGCACCGATATCCTGCTGGAGCCCGATCTGGATTCCCGGATCGCCGGTCATTGTGTTGCCGAGATCGAGCGCCTGCTTACCGATGGGGCAGAGGATACGGGCAACGTAGTCGTAAACTGCCCTGCCACGCAGCAGGCGGCGGTGCTGTTGGAGGCTCTGGAACGCGGCGGGAGGTTCGATGTGGCCCGGAGCGCAGGCGGGTATGTACTGGGTGTCTCGCTCCGTAGCGGTCGCGGCAATACGGGACAGGCCAGCCTCGATTTCGGGCTGGGACTGTGCGTTATCGGCACCGAGGTGCACGACTCCAGCCGCATAACACTGCAGCTCAATGGCCGCAGCGGGCGACAGGGGCAGCATGGTCTCACGCAGACTTTTTTGTCGCTGGAGGACCGGTTGGTCAACACGGATGCCGAGGCCATCCAAAAGCTCAGGGAATGCCATACGCTGGACTCAGTCGGAAGACCCTGCTACTCCGGGCCCGAGGTGTCCCGCAGAGTCGGGCAGTTGCAGGAGGCCGCGGACCGGGAGGGAGAGGCGCAGCGGGCGCTGATGCAGGACTATGCCGCCGAGCTGGACCGGCAGACCCACCTGTACCACCAGCGCCGCCAGCAGGTGATTAACCTGGTGGACGATCCCGATGGGGTTAGGGAAATGTGCCGGGAGGCGGTGGAACAGGTGGCATCCCGCTTGGCCATCAAGCATTTCGGACGTGAGGTGGACGAGGATTACCCTGCGCGGTTCGACGGTTTACGGGAGGAACTGCAGCGAGGCTACGGGGTTGACTGCTCCGAGTTGTATGGCGAGGACTTGGCCGTCGTGCCGAGGGAGCTGACCCGTTTGCTGGTGGAGAAACTGGCCTGGCAGGAGGGACGAGCCGGGGAGCAGGTGTTCCCGGAGCTGGCCCGGCTGCTCTACCTGCAAGTCAGCGGCGAGTTGTGGGGCGGACACATCGCCACCCTGAGAGACCTGCTGGCGGTGCAAATGCTGAGCGGACGCAACCACAAGTCGGCGGTGGCCGAATACATCCGCCGGTGTACCGATATATGGGGCACACACTGGGAGTTGGCAGACGAGGAGTTTGTGTCCAGGCTGGCCACGATGCCCGTCAGTGGACAGGAGACGCCCCCCGCACCGTCCGTCGCCGTCAGCAGCGAGACGGAGCGGCTTCTGGGCCTGTCGAGTCCATAACCCTCTCCTGAATGACGGGCGTGGCGAATGGCGGTTACAATATCCCCACCCCAGTGGAGGCGGATCGTCATGGCATGGCGAAAGACGAGGTTCGGCACAGCCCTGTCCCTCGGCGGCATTGTTGCAGCGGCGCCGCTGGTCGCCGCCTGCGGAGGGCCGTCCTACGAGGACTGGGCGGCCACCGACGGGGCGGCGGGACGGATCAATCTCGACGACGTGCAGGAGGCCTTCAGGAACTCCGACAACGCCACGGAGTTCGAGCGGCGGGTCAACGAGATCTACGAGGGAGATGGGATAATCCTGATCCGCGCCAAGCAGGACGGGCAGGTCCTCACCCTTGAGGGCTGGGAGGACCTGAACAAAGACAACACGATTGACGATTCAAGCGACGATCAGCTCTTCTCCATCGTTCGGGGCGATGATAACGAATACGATATGCGCGGGTACCACGGAAATGGCTACTATCGCAGCCATTTCGGGGCTGGCGATTTCCTGTTCACCTACCTGATAATCTCGTCCCTCTCCGGGCCGCGCGGCTACTACTACTCCACGCCGCCGTCCCGAGGGACGGAGATCCGCAACCAGCGCACCACCTACCGCAACTCCTCCTCCTACGGGGGGCAGGTGAGGCGGAACGCCAGTTACAGCGCCAAGCAGTCCTCCTTTGCCGGGTCGCGCTACCAGTCGACCAAGGGCAACGTCAGCTCCAACCGCGGCTCCTACCAGTCCACCCAGAGGACGAGCGGTGCGTTCAAGACCAGCAACAGCATCTCGCGTGCCAGTTCGGTGCGGTCGTCGTCCCGTAGCTTCGGCGGATTCGGCGGCGGCGGCGCATTCCGGGTGCGGCGGAGGTCCTAGGCATCGCCGGACAGGACGGCTCATTCACCCTGGAGGTCTCATTGTCCGGCATGAGGCCGGAGGACCGGCTGCGGGTGGAGCTTCCCACGCATTTCCTCGATGGCACGGTGTCGGACTTGCTTGATCGCGTGTTCCCGGCGGACGGGGAGAATCAAGAGCAGGTGTTGGCACGATTCGACCTGCGCGCCAACCCGGACCTGCCGGAGATCTACGGCGTGTTCTTGGCTGTCTGCGAGGAATGGCGGGACTGGCGCTGCGCCCTGCGGGTCTCCACGGGCGGTGGGGCTGTGGCGCTGAACGATCTGGCGTCCCGGCCACTGATTGACGGGGATGGCTCGCCGGTGCTGACTTTGCGCATGGAGCAGGAGTACCGTGCGCTGGAATACGCGGCGCGGCATGGGCTTGGGGAGGGCCGCAAGGAGCTGCTGGGATGGATGCGGCCCCTGACAGTGCTGTACTTCCTCGACAAGCACTCGGCCGAGCTGCCGTCATCCCCAGGGTTTGGGGCCTCACCGGCTCTGGCGAAATCGCTGGACGAATTGCAGTCCCAGGGGATCATTGGCCTCGGGAAGATGGATCAGACCGAGGTGGAAGGCCAGCCCAAAGGAGACTGTTCCAATTACGGTATCACGCCCGAGGGCCGGAGTTTCATCAGCGAGTTGCTGTCCGAGACCGAGTCCTGTATCGACCAGTTCGACCATTACCAGGACGTGTTGGTTGACACTGACGGCGAGGAGGTTGAGTTCGGCACCGGCCGGGGGCTGGACCTGAGAGTGCAGGCGTTCCTGGCGGAGGGCATGGACCCCATCCGGACGGTGTTCCTGCTCCGGCTATACGACGGCACCCTGGACGCCCGCCTGCGGGACTGGACGGAGGTAATGGAGACCGAGGAGTTCTTCGAGGCGCTGCTGGAACCGGTGGCGAACCGCGACGGGGTCCCGCACGAGACGATGGAACTGGTCCTGGAGCAGGGTTATGCCTGGCTGGAGGACCGGCAGGATCAGTTACGACGGGACAGGCAGGACCAGGAGATCCTGGCAAGGGCCAGGAGGAACGCTCCTAGATCGCCACGAACAGGATGAGGGCGGAGCTGATGACGGCGGCACTCTCCACAAAGGCCACGCCGATATTACGCCCGCTGGACAGTTCCTGGGAGACCCGCACCGTGGGCAGCAGGATCAGGTCAACCAGCATACGCATCACGTAGAGCAGCACGAAACCCAGCACGGCGTACACCAGGAACGTGGCTATGCTCTCGCCCCACCCGTGGAACGATCCGAATACGGCCTTGAAGGTGACCAATCCGATGGCGATCAGGTTGCCTCCCAGCGAGATGCCGACGGCGGGGTTGTCCTTTTCGATCTCGTCATGAATATCGAAAGCAGTGGTGAACTCGTAGAACAGGGCAAAGGCCACCAGCAAGACAAGCCCCAAGCCGAAAAATGCCAGTGCGACTATTGCCGCATCCAACTCACCGTATCCGGTAGTGCCGCCCCAGGGATTTGCGATGATCGAGCTGGAATCCCCGGCAATTGCCCCGGCAATGATCAGCGCAGTGGCGACGTACATGCCGAACTCGGCGGCGCCTGCTCCAATATTGCGGTCCTCTACGACCTCCTTTTCCAGCTGGAACTTGTAGAGGATCAGCCGGTCGAACAGCACCCGGACCAGGTTCAGCGCCACGATTCCGGCCAATGAGTACAGGAATACCCGCAGTACCTCCTCGCCCAGCGCGCGGTCGAACCCGAACCCGCTGGCCACTGAGGTCTCGTCCAGCGATGCATAGGAAGACCACCCGCCGCCGGTAAGAGGCTGGTACAGCACTCCAATGAAAATCAGGATAATGGCGATGAAATAGCCGCTGAGACGGAGGGCCACCGCAAGGTTGGCTTTGGTAGTGACTTCCTCGTCCACGCGGTAATGGCGGGTGGCGAGGTCCTTGGCGAACTTGGCCAGCGCGAGGATGATCAGCCCCTCGGCGACGAAGACCAGCCCGCGGGGAAAAGCCTGCAGAGTATCCAGAAATGCGTCAATCATCGCCTGCTCCGGGCGCTGAGGTGGTTCCGGTTCACTGGTTCCGCCGCTCGCCCTGATAGAGGGTGATGCTCTCGGGGGCGATTGCCTCGCTGTACACGACCTCGAAGGGCCGGCCCTCCCACTTGGTGATGGTCAGGGCCCTGCTCCCCTGTTCGCTGATGAAATCCCACTGGTAGAAGGCATCTCCCGATCCCTTGCCGTCCCGGAAGAACAGCACCTCGGCACTGTTGCGATAGTAATAATTTTCGCCGTCGATGGCGACATAGTTGTCTATGGAGTGTTCCTCGTCCAGCTGAACGAGGTCCTCCTCGCTGAGACCGGTGCTGATCAGGCCAGTGGGACCCGTGTCCTCGGTGACATTGACCGACAGGTCCCGCTCGTCGGTCCAGTCGATCCAGAGGTTGGTATCGTCGTCGACGCACAGCAATTCGTGCCAAGTGTCGGCGGGACTGGAGTAGCGGTGGATGCGCTCGATGAAGAAAAGCCGCTCGTCGTACTCGACGGAGTAGCCGTTGATGGTCAGCACATCACCCACCCGAGCCGACCGGATACTCTCGTCGGGAGCCGGGGCGACGGGTTCACGCTTTTTCCCGCCACGTCCAAAGAGCGAGCGCAGCATTTTCCAAACTCCGGTGGTTTCCTGCAACAGTTAGGTGAGTGTACTCAGGGCGGGGATAGCGGTCAATCTGCGGCCGCGTTGAGACCAGGGCTATCGTATTTGCCTGTCTACATTTCGCGGGAATTCAGCCAAACGAATTCGGCTGTCCAAATGAGGAAGACGGGGGCAGGGGACGCAGTGATTCCATGGGAAATATGGGACTGAATTTTTCCCATGGATTCCCGCAGATTCCCATTTTTTCCCAATTCCCGGGGCTGGCGCACCGGATTCAAAGCTAGATTGCCGCACCAGGAATGTCGCAAGGCAGAAATTTTAAAATCCAGCTCCAATCTGTCCCATTTTGTCCCACTCTCATTTTTCGTACTGTCTGAGGATGACCTGACGGTCGCACCGCCGTGAAGGAATAGACCGTGGAGAATGCCGGTATTGGCAGGCATACTATAAATGGTACAGGTGTACTAATAGAGATGGCAAGGGGCAAATGTCATCAACGTAACTGTTCAGAGTTGATGAGACGAACGCCTGTGAAAGGCTGGGACAGGACCTTGCCCAAAGCTAAGTTGGCCTGTCGATGACGCTGCTTTCGGAGAAGATCCCCTCAAGTCTGAACAGTAACTCATCAACCCTTGAAATGCGATTGCCCCGGGGGCCGCGCAGGGGTCTTTCGGTTCTCCGCGTCCGCAGACGTATCCGACGGAGAGAGGCGGTATACGGCGCTGACCGTCATTACCAAGGGTTTTCTGGATTCCCGCTTTCGCGGGAATGACGTTTGGGGGCTGTCAATAATCGAAAGGCCCCAGGGGCCGCGCCGGGTTTTGTTGCGGCGTGACAAGGGATTGGATTATGCTTGAAATGGTTATAGCCCAAGGCCAAGGTGGTTGAGGCGGTAATGAGCTCTCCAATAATGCTTATTCTCGGCATAGTCGTACTGCTTCTTGGTTTGGCATTTATTGCAGGCTGGTTTGACTGGTTGCTAAGGGTTGGAGGGGTGGTCCTGGTTATCATAGGCATTATCGGGATCGTAGTCGGGATTGCAGGAATGTTTAGCAACCGGGGGAACTCGTCCCGTTTCTGAACCGACCCCGTAAAGACACCACAACGGAGGGACGCATCATGGGGATGCTCTCGCGCATGTCCACCATAGTCAAGTCCAAGATGAACCGCATCCTGGACAATGCGGAAGACCCTAGGGAAACGCTGGACTACTCCTACGAAAAGCAGCTGGAGATGCTGCGCAACGTCAAGCGCGGCGTCGTCGAGATGGTTGCCGCCAAGCGCCAGATCGTGCAGCAGGCCGACAAGGTCAGGGAGAACGTCGCGCGGCTGGAGCGACAGGCGGAGCAGGCGGTGGACGCAGGCCGCGAGGACTTGGCCCTGATGGCCCTGGAGCGCAAGAGCACCTCCCTGCTGGAGCTTGAGGGCCTTGAGGCCCAGATTGCCGGGATGGAAGAGGAGCAGGAAAAGCTGACCCAGGCCGAGGCGAGGCTCTCCGCAAAGGTCACCGCTTTTCGCAGCAAGAAAGAGGTCATCAAGGCGCAGTACACCGCTGCCCAGGCCCAGGTGCGCATCGGATCGGCCCTGTCGGGCATCTCGGAGGAGATGGGCGACGTGGGCCTGGCCGTGGAGCGGGCCGAGGCCAAGACCGAGAACATGCGGGCCCGCGCCAGCGCCATCGACGAACTGGTCGAGGCCGGTGTGCTGAACGACCCTGTCGGCGGAGGCAAGGACGACATAACCCGCGAGCTGGAGAAGATGTCGGTCAGCAGCAGCGCCGAGACCGAGTTGGCCGCCCTCAAGGCCAGACGCGCCGGGGGCTCCTGATGATCGTCCGCATCAGTTCCGAGGGCCAGTACAACCTGCCGGGATCGTACATCGACCAGTTGAACGAGGTCGACAACGAACTGGTGGAGGCGGTGGAGGCCGAGGACCAAGCCTCCTACGAAACGCTGCTGAAGCGGATGCTGGACCTGGTGCGGGACAACGGGGAGCCGGTGCCGGTGGACGAACTGGTCGAGTCGGACCTGATTCTGCCGGAGCCCGACCTGACCCTGCGGGAGGCCGAGGAGTTGTTCGTGGGCGAGGGGCTGCTGCCCGGCTAGGCCACACCTGCTGCCGGAGGCGTTAGTTCCGTTTTTCGTGCCAAAAAGAAACCGCCGAGACTATGACTCCCGGCGGTCTTTGCGCATCCAGAGGGAAAGGTCAGCGGGCGAGGAAGTCGTACTGCTCGAACTGGCCGTGAACGATGGGGTCGGGGTCGAGGCTCAGCCAGCGGTCGAGGATGGTGGCATAGGTGGAGCGGAAGTCGGAGGTGTAGGCCATGTCGCCCTCAGAGAGGTCGGCATCCCGCAGCGACGGGTACTGCCCGTACAGGCCGCCCTGCACGGAGCCGCCGAAGACGAAGGAAACGCCACCTGAACCGTGGTCGCAGCCAGT
Source organism: Dehalococcoidia bacterium (assembly GCA_965219395.1). Classification (GTDB taxonomy): domain Bacteria; phylum Chloroflexota; class Dehalococcoidia; order Lucifugimonadales; family UBA3495; genus VXOI01. The sequence goes on along the minus strand of CBDCNN010000002.1, from coordinate 134,356 downwards.
GCCATTGTCCTTGACGCGGCGGCCGAACTCGGACCACACCAGCACCAGCGTGTCTTCCCACAGCCCCTGCTCCTTCAGGTCGTCGTTGAAGCAGGCGATGGCCGATGAGGCATCCTGCCACAGCTTGCCGTGGGCCCGGAGTTCGTCGCTGTGGGTGTCGAAGCTGCCGTGGTTGACGTAGAGGACGCGGGTGCCCAGGCCGGCGTTCATCACCTGGGCTGCATTGCGCAGTCCCTGGGATATCGGCGTGTCGGCATACTCGACGCTGGATGAGTACAGCTCCGGCGCGGTGCGCAGGATGTCGGCGCCCATCAGCGCCTGGGACCCGTTATCGCTCAGCGCCTGGGCCACGACGTCCCGGCCGCCAGCAGGGCCATACATCCGGCCCAGGGCGTCTAGGGCGTGGTGACGCACGTTTTCATCGTCGATGTCCGGCAGCAGGCCGTAGGTCTCAAGGTTGCCCACCGAGGCGACAGGCACTCCCTTGCCGACCAGCGCACGGGGCAGGCCGCGTCCAAAGTTGACGCCAGTGAGGACGTTCTCGCCCTTGGCGTCCAGGTCGCGGATGGCCGCGCCCAGCCAGCCCTCGGTGGCGATGGTTTCCGGCTCGGCGGTGTACCAGATGTCCCGCGAGCGGAAATGGGAGCGGTTGGGCTGCGGATAGCCGATGCCATTGATTATGGCCAGCTCACCCCGGTCCCACAGGTCCTTGACGGCGGGCATGTTGGGGTTGAAGCCGAACTCGCCCGCCTCTCCTTTGAACCCGAGGGGCAGCACGTCCTGCTGTGGAATGCCGATGCCTGGCCGGTGGTCGTAGTACAGGCTGTTGTTAAAGGGGACGATCGTGTTCAGGGCGTCGTTGCCGCCGTTCAGCTCTATTACGACCAGGGTGCGCTCTTTCTTGGTGGATACCATGGCTCTGCTCCTGCCGGGTTGCGTTTCCTCTTGACCGTTAGTCCCGAGATGGCGGGGATGAGTGCTTTTTGTTCTATTGGGCCCTGCGGTAAATCTGGATCCGGTGCCGGTTGGTCTCGGTCACGTACAGGCGGCCCTGGCTGTCCAGCCTGACCGAAGACGGGCACCAGAAATACTTCTCGATGTGGGACGATTCCTCGTGGGGGTCGTCGATGAAGTAATCGATCTCCATGTCGAGGTCGGCGGTGGCTCGGGCAGCGGCCTCCTCCCTGTTTATGCTGAGGAAGTTGGCGGCCCATTCGGAGATCGTGCCCTCGCCGCGCAGCAGCTGTGCGAAGTTCCCTGCGGCGTCCAGCACCTGCACTCGCTCGTTACCCCAGTCGGCGACGTAGATGTAGCCGTCGCGGGCGACGGCAACTCCGGCCGGGCGGGTGAACTGTCCCTCGCCACGGCCCGACGAGCCGAAGGCCGCCAGGAACTCGCCGTCGGGGGAGAATTTCTTGATGGCGTCGTTGCCGAAGTCGGCGACGTATACGTTGTCCTGTGAGTCGCAGGCCAGGCCCCAGGGCAGGCTGACACCCCGCTCGCCATCGCCACTGATGGTAAGCAGGTGGCGGCCGTCGGCGGTGAATTTCTGCACCCGGTTATTGAACGTGTCTGACACATAGACGTTGTCCTGGCTGTCAAAGGCCAGTCCTGACGGCGTGTCGAGTTGCCCGTCGCCGGGGCCAGTCTCGCCCCAGTGGAACAGGTAGATGCCGTCGCCGTCATAGGCAGTGATGCGGTTCAGCTTCTCGTCGCTGATGAAGTAGCGGCCCTGGGAGTCCACCGCTCCGCATGCTGGCCAGACGAACCTGCCGCCGTCCTCTCCGTAGCCGCCGAAATTGCCGAAGTAGCCGCTCTCGGCGTCGCAGAGGGTGACGCGGATGCCGCGGGCGGTCTCCTCCTTGCTGCGGCTGATGACGTAGAGCCGGTCATTCAGGCCCACAGCGGTGTCGACCGGGTAATAGAAGCCCTTGCCCTCCATTACGGTCATGCCCATGGTGTGGGAGTATTCCAGGATTTTGGTCTGCTGCGCAGTGGTCACTGCTGCACCTCGGAATGTGGATTCGCCGGGAGTCGGTCAGAAGGCCGGCTCCCAGATGAGTTTCAGGTCCAGGATGAATCCGGGCAGTTCCGGGTTGCCGGAAATGCTCTCCGGGGCCTCGAGAGTTTCGACTTCCGCGCCGGGGCGGTAGATGTATACGAGATGTGCCGGGTCCACTGGGTCGATCAACCAGCCGAGACGGAGGCCGTTCGCGATATATTCCTCCATCTTGCGCCGGACGCCCCTAAGAGTGTCCGAACTGGACCGGAGCTCGATAACGAAGTCAGGGCATAGGGGCAGGAAGCCGTTCTTCTGCTCTTCGTCTAGCTCCGCCAATCGGCTCTTGAGCACCCATGAGAGGTCAGGAGAACGATTGGAACCGTTGGGCAAATCGAAGCCCGTAGAGGAGTCGAAACCTAATCCAGTCCCGTCCGCTCTAGCCCAAATTCCCAATTCAACATTGATGCCAAAGTTCTTGTTTCCTGTAGTGCCGTGGGTAGGGGGCAAGATTTCCAGCTCTCCTTTGGCGTTGCGCTCCAAGCGCAAGGCATCGTTCTGCGAGCTCAACGCGGAAAGAAGGTCGTTTGTAAGTTCCACAGCCGGATGTAGCCGCAGGACAATGGGGCCGAGGGGTCTCACCAGAGCCTCATCGGCCTGTGCTGAATCCTGTCGTTGCTTTGCCGCCTGGGTGGTCACTGAAATGACACCTTTCCGAATCGACCTGCCAAGGGAGAATGAGCCCGCTTACGACCGCTGGAATTCCTGGGTGGCGGCCACCATCTGGAGCACGTCGCCGATGTGCTGCCGGTCTGTGTTGCTCCCCGCGCTGCCCTCGGCGGAGAACTCCACCAGGGTCCGGCGGGTGTCCTCGTCCACCTCCAAGGATCCGATCTCCTCGAGGCAGGCGTCCACCAGACGCTCCGGGGAGGTGGTCTCGGTCAGCCCGGCGGCGATGCGGCCGATCATGGCCTGGATGCCCGGCTTGTCTGAATCGCCGATCTGCTGGCTGGCGAAGTTGATGCGCTCAACCAGGGTTCCGCTGTCCAGCCAGTCGGTGCCTTGGTGCCAGCCCTCGACACTGGGCGGGTTGTTGAGGATCTGGCCCATGTATGACGTCTGGTTGTAGCGGTCCATTATCTCGTAGCGGGGCCGGTCGAATTCGCCAGTGAGCCGGAGCACGCCAGCCACCAACTCCACGGGGCTCTTGACCTTGGTATAGCGAATGCCCTCCGCCCTGAAGAAGTCGGAGTTGAGCAGCACGCGCACCACGGCGCCCATGTTGTAGTCGTTGTCGAAATAGGCTTGCACCAGCGTCTCGATGGCATCCGGGTCGCGCGGCGGAGTGTAGGGCCACTCCGGCACTGGCGGCTCGTCGGCTACAAAGAAACTGTACAGGTGCCGGGCGATGAAGCGGGCGGTCGCGGGCTGCTTGCAGATGATGTCGACGATGTCCTCGCCGTCGAAATTGCCCGTCTCGCCGAGGAAGGTTTTTTCGCCGAACTCGTGATCATCCGGATGGAACTCGAAGTGCCACGAGATGCGGCCGTAGGGCCAGTCCGAGTCGCGCTGGGAACGCAGTTCCATGTACTGCCTGTTGGCGATGGTCCAGCCGGTAAAAGCGCGGGCGCATTCCTTGACGTCCTCCTCGGTGTAGTTGCCCACACCCATTGAGAACAGCTCCAGCAGCTCGCGGCCAAAATTCTCGTTTATGGCGCCCTTGTGGTTGTCCTGATTGTCCAGCCAAATGATCATGGCCGGGTCCCGGGACAGCTCAACCAGCAGGTCACGCAGGCTGCCCATGGCATAGTGGCGGAACATCCGGGTCTGGTCGGACAGCGCCTTGCCGTGGATCACCTTGTTGTACCCGGTGGCGAAGATGCCGTGCCAGAAAAGGGTCATCTTCTCCTGCAGCGGCGCCGTGGTCGTGGCCATCCGGTACAGCCAGTTCTCGGCGGGGCCCTGTGGCCCCATCATCCCAGACAACTCGGGATGGAACCGCCGCACCAGGTAATCGCTGATACGCTGCTCTTCCCTCGGTGCGAGCATTTCGTCGACCGCGGCCTCGTAGCCCATGGCCGAGTATCGCTCAAGCTCATCGCGCGTTGCGCCGAAACCGGCCCGGCGCAATAGGTGGGCTGTCAATTCAATATCGGTCTGTGTTTGCACCATAACATATCTCCCGTGGAGGGTTGGTCGCATGGGAACAGGGTCATTCTAGGCTTCGCGGCGCGGGCACGTCAATCGCGCTCCGAGCCACAATTGTTGGTTGCAATGCGGCCAAATCTCTCGCAGGTTTGCAGAAAACCAGAGGCAATCGTCAAAGGGCAATCCCGTAACTGAACAGCCAATGGCGGTTTTCGCTGCAATCAACCATTGACTGCGCGGCAAGGACGCATGCGGACGGCCGTGCTAGGGCTGGCCGACCCGCACGGAGATGATGTCGGTGTCGTGGTACTGCTGGTGGCGCACCGACTGGGCGAAGCTCCGGAGCAGCCGCAAGGACAGCTCCTCCTCGACAGGGTCCTGCGTGTCGTGCTGCTGCAGCTGCCGTATGCGGTCCTCAAGGTTGGCCTCGTTGCCGCCGCCGATAAATTCCAGGTCGGCAACGGCGCCGTCGCTTGCGGCGAGCACTATCAACGTCCGTTGACTTTCCGATGCGCCGTTCTCCTCCACCTCCAGGCTCAGGTCCAGTGGGGACAGGGTCAGCAATGTCTCCTCGGCAACGGCGGTGAGCCGTTCCTTCATCGCGTCGTTCCAGCCCCTGTTGGAGGCGAATCGCGCCATGAACTCGTTCAGGTCGGGCAGCGAATCTATGTGTAGCGGAGACTGGAAACGCATCCTTCTGGGGCTGGTCAGCTCCAGGTACAGGATCATCAAAATCGCGCCGAGCCCCCCGGTGGTGATGGCGCTCTTGAACAGCCCATCCCATACCGCGCCGAAGGAAGGCAGATAGAAAAGGTTGAAATGAAAGGACGCCCCTATCCAGAAGCAGATTCCGGCGACCACCACCTTCTGCCGGTTCGCCTCGTTCAGGATGACCGACCTCGTGCCGTCCACCAGCAGGGTGCCGGTCACCATCATCAGGTAGCCGGTCATCACCGGCGCGGGGATGGAGGCAATCAGGCCCGACACCTTGGGCAGGAACGCCACGATGATGAATATGATGGCGATGCAGTAACCCACGCGGCGGGAGGCGACGCCGGTGGTCTGGCTGAAGGAGATGATGCCGGAGTTGATGATGTTGGGCACCGTCCCGCTGGCCCCGGCCAACAGGTTGCTAGCCCCCGATCCCATCATTCCGGCCTGTACTTGGCGAAAGTCCACCGCCCGGTCCTCGCGCCATGCAACGCGTTGCTGGGCAATGTTTTCTCCGTTGGAGTGTATGGAAAAGATTATGCCCAGGAACAGGAAAGACGGCAGCAGGGCCCAGAACGGGACGCCGAATTGCGGCGTCAGGTCCGGCACGCCGGTAGGTATTCCCACCCAGGGCGACTCGATGATCAGGGACGCATCGAATATCCCGAATCCGGCCGCGGCCACACAACCGGCGACGATGCCTACCACCGGCCCCCACAGGCGCAGCACCGCCGACCGGCGGAGGCTGAGACCAGCCACCACGGCCAGCGTGATCAGAGCGGTCAGAGGGGCGGCCACCGGTTCCTCTTGGGATGATCCGTCCAGGAGGGCGAACACCACGGAGGCAAGGGTGATCGACAGGATCATGATGACGATGCCACTCACCGTGGGGGTGACGATGCGGCGCAGGACGACAACCCACCTGGAGATGGCCAGCTGGATTAACGCCGTGACGACGACCAGGCTCACGAGCGTCCCCGGCCCGCCGTCCACCACCGCCGTGATGCAGAAGGGGATGGAAACGGCCGCGGTGAACATGGGCAGCAGGGCGTTGGCCCCCACCGGGCCGATGCGCCGCACCTGTATCAGGGTCGAGAGACCAACCACCACCAGCGAGGCGAATACCACCCAGAGCAGGTAGGATTCGCCCAGCCCGGACTCCTTGGCCACGATGACCGGAGTTACCAGCAGGGTGGCCGAGGCGATCAGGCTGAACTGCCCGCCGTACCCTACGGAGGAAAGTACCGGCGGGCTCTCGTCCACCTCGTAACGTGGGTATCTGGCAGCTGGAGTGCTCAGAACTGCCTCTCCGTTTTACCGGAGCCGGATGGGGGCGTATCCGGCACCTGGTTTGCAATAGCAGTGAAATTGTACCGCAGGCGCCCACAAATAAAACGCCCAAGGACAGCGAATAACCATCCTTAGGCGTTCATGTTCAGCGAGCTGGACCGGCATACCTGCCCGGTCCCCGGTTCTGCCAGGAATTATTTGAACTTGGGGATCACCTTATCGGTGAGACACCGCATGGTGGTCATCACGACGTCCCTGGGCACCGATGAGGTCCAGTTGACCTCGAACATAATCTCGTCGGTGCTGAAGTCGTCGCGCAGGATCTCGATCTTGTCGCAGACCTCCTCGGGCGTGCCGAAAAGGTTGATCTCCTCGGTTGCATCGGGGCTGGCGGTGCCCGCGTCGGTGCTGCCGATGGCGATGCGTCCGGAGTAGTACCGGCGCGCCAGATTCATCAGATTTTCGGTCTGACGGTCGGCCTCCTCCTTGGTGTCGGCCACCAAGGTGGGTATGCGCACCACCGTGGTCGGGTCGCCGGGGTGTCCCGCGTCGATCCATGCCTGGCGGTAGGCCTTTACGTCCTCCTTTAACACGGAGGAGCCCCTGGGGTTGTGGGGGGAGCTGCCGGCGCCGATGGCGATGCGGTAGCCCTGCTCGCCCATGGGAACGAAGCTCTCCTGGCTGTCCACCGGCAGCAGCATGGGCGGATAGGGCTTCTGGTAGGGCTTGGGGATGGCCAAATATGACTCGTAGAAAGCCGGGTAGTTGTAGTATTTGCCCTCGAACCCGGAGAATTGGTCCTCGGTCCAGAGCTGCTTCATGACCTCCAGGTATTCGAAGAACTGCTCGCGACGGGTGGCGGAGCCGCGGGTGCGGCCGCCGGCGCCGTAGATGAACCGTCCGCGGCTGACCTGGTCGACGATGGCGACCTGCTCGGCTGTCTGGATGGGGTCCTCCATCAACAGGTTGTCGAAACCGTATCGCTCGTGGGGGAGAGCCGCCGCGGACAAGGTTTCTTCGGGCTGCTTCATCACCGGGCGGTGAATCGACGACCCAATCTTGATGCGCTCGGTGCGTTCCGCGATGACCGCCGCCAGCATCAGCACCTGCGGGTCCATGCTGGCCTGCTTGGAGAAATGGCCGCCGCCCAGCCAGATGTAGTCCCAGCCCATATCCTCGACGGCGTCAATCTCCTCGTAGTTCTTGACGTAGGCGTCTTCCTCAAGGAGTTTTCCACCCTGGTATTCGGGGTGCCAAGGGACCCTGTCTCTCTCGTAAAGGGCGTTCCAAGTGTTGAACAGTCCAAAATCCATAGCGCCCCTCCTGCGCTCTCTATTGCGATTCCTGATGTGCCCCAATCTAGCACCGGCACCCGAGAGCGTCAACGCCGGGCCGGTGCCAGAAGCCAGCGTTCACCATCGGCCCAGCAGCATCCGCAAACCAAAAGCCGCCGAAATCTCGAGGCTCCACTACTCATGCTGGCAGGCGCATTCCGAAGGCCCCGGCGGCAACCCCGGCGATCAGACCGGCAAGCACCCCTGCGATCAGCCCCGCCAGGTGGTAGGACAGGTCGATCCCCGGGGTGTCGTGGCGCTTCTGGAATTCCAGGGCCTGCCGTACCCAGACTGTTGCCATTATCACGGCCCCTGCCCAGGGCTGGCCAGACAGCAGGAGCAGGCCTGCGGTTCCTCCCACAGCCAGGTGCACCAGGTGTTCCCGCCAGTACCTGCGGAAATTGGCGTTGTAGGATGGGTCGGTCCCTGCGTGTGGCTGGCCCACGGCCTACAGCCTGAACCCAGGGCCGAACTCGGCCTCCAGTGCCTTGGTTATCTGTGTTTCCAGCGGGCCATACGGTTGCTCGATAGCGGCCTCGACCTCGGCGCGCCAGCGGGCCTCCTGCTCGCGACGCAAACGCTCGCGCTCCTCGCGGGCCTTCTTCTCGCGGCCCCGCCGCAGCGCATCCTCAACCGCACGCTGCCGCCGCGCCAGGACCTGCAGCTCGATCTCCCGTTTGTCCATGCCCGGCCAGGCGCGGTGCCGCACGTCCAGGGCGGGAGGGTCCTCGATGGCTTGGCCAGCGTCTATCGCGGCCTGGATGTCGGGCAGCAGCACGCGGTGATAGGTTTCCGTGTCGCCCCGGTAATACTCGAAGAACGCGAAACTGTTGATGCCGTTGGCGGGCATAACCCAGTCGCCGGTGACGCCCGAGGCGCCGTAACCGCTGTCGTGTTCGTCGATGAACATTCCGCGGGTCTGCTCGTGGGCCGGTTGGGCCCGGGTGCAGAGCAGGCTGCCGTTGTCGGCCAGGGAATACTCGTAGGTAACGGGCATGGGTTTTACATCTCTCGTTAGTCGGTAGTCTGGTGTGTGGCCGTCTCCGCGAGAGGGCCAGCAATCCTATTGGAATAAATGTTCCAATAACACCATTAAACATACCGGCATAACAGGGTGCACGTCAACGGGACAGCGTCACAGGGCCAGGGCAATCGCATTTGATTTTTCTAGCTCGTCATTCCCGCGCAGGCGGGAATCCAGGTCATTCGGAGTGCATTCTCCATCGAGTTGGAGGGGCCTATCAGGCGTGTGATTAACGCGATTTCTCACGACTTCCGTCCACTGGATTCCCGCCTGCGCGGGAATGACGGTTCACTCAGCCAGTGAGCAAGGGTTGCTCCTCCAAATGCGATAGCCCTGGTCACAGGGCCAGGAAAGAGGGCAAGGTCGTTGCCTGTGGAGTTGACAGCGGCCTGGAGTTACGGGGGTCGGGCGCCGCCGGATGTGATTGCCACCCGCGACGGGTATCAACATGCTGAAACCGGCCCATCGATCACGGTGCGGTTCGAGCCGTCGAAGGACACCCGCTTGCCCTCGGACGACGGTTTCAGGCCCTCGCCCGCCTGCAAAACGCGGCGTTCACCAGTTCCTCGTTGAACCGGCCCATGGACTCCAGCATATCGGTCGACGGCATCACTCCCGCTTCGCTGTCAGCGGTCGCCTTTACCAGGACCATCACGCGCATGGTCGAAACTCCTGAGGTGCTCCTGGATGGATCGTTGGCAACAAAGGCCTCGCCAACACGGAGGGTGCTGGCGAGGCACAACTTGGCTGGGGATCAACGACGGCAGCGACTGCGGCTACCAGGACTTGATGACAGGCAGGACCTCTTCGGCGAATAGCTTCAGGCTGCGCTCCGCAACGTCGTAGGGTATGCCGCCGAAGCGGAAGGCGACGTTCCACTCGAAATTGCCCAACAGTCCCCTGCGCTCCTCGAGCCCGCGCAGAATCTTGTCCGGCGTGCCCCAGCTTGCCGCCTTCATGAAGCCTTCGACCGCGCCCTCGAGGCCTGCCGAGCGAGCGATTTCAGCCTTCTGCTGATAGGCGTTGTAGCCCTTGATTTGGCTGAAGTGATCGCTGAGGAACTCGTAGTGGTAGAAGTTGCTCTCGACGAACTTGCCTTGGTACTGGCGCGCCTCCTCCTCGGTCTGCTCCAGGTCGGTGCCGCAGACGACGAACTCGCTGAGCATCAGGGCTGGCGGCTCGGTGCCGTGAAACTCGCGGTGCAGTTCACGGCCGCGTTCGATCCCCGGCATCCGCATCTCCCATGGACGGTCGGCGAACATAACGATGTGGGCGCCCAGCTTGGCTGCTGACATTACCGACTCGTCGCTCGCGGCCACGGCGTAGATGCGCCCATCAAAGGAGTGCTGCGGCCGGGGCCGGATCTCAACGCGGGGCTGTTTATAGTAGGTGCCGTCGCCCTCGATGAAACCGGTCTTGAGGGCATCAACAATCATCGGAGCGGCCTCGTCGAAGCGTTCCCGCGATTCGTCCATGCTGATGCCGAAGGCTTCGAACTCGCGCCGTGCCAAGCCTCGCCCGAACCCCAATCGCAGGCGTCCACCGCTTAGCATGTCGAGGACGGCGGCGTTCTCCGCCACCCGCAGCGGGTTGTGCCACGGCAGGATCACGGCGGCGGTGCCGACGTCGATGTCGGGATGCTTGGCCGCGAGGTGGGTCATCAACTGGATATTGTCCGGCACGAAGGAATAATCGTTGAAGTGGTGCTCCGCCGACCACAGGCTGGAGAAGCCCGCTTCAGCGGCGATTTCCGCCAGCCGCAACTCCTCCTCCCACATCTGGCCGTCCGAGCCTTCTTCCCAGCCATAGCTGGAGAAGACCATCATCATTCCGACATCCATATGTATCTGTTCTCCTTTCGATTCGTTTGTGTCGCCCGCCCCGTTGGGCCGACGTCAGAAGCTGGGCATGGTGGGGAAGGGGGTCAGCTGCAGCTCGTGAGTCCAGCAGGACCTGTCCTGGGTGTGGAGATAGTAGAAAGCCTCGGCGATCTTGACGGGATTCATCAGCAGATCGGGATTCTCCTGGGCCCGGGTCGTGGCCCGGGTGCCGGGGGAATCGATCATTCCGTCGATCACCACGTTGGCAACGTGGACTCCGTGCTCGGAATACTCCTCGGTCAACGCCTGGGCAAATCCCCGCATCAGCACTCGCGGATAGTACAGCGACTGGCCGGTGTGGCGCTTGCGTCCGCGCAGCGAAAAATTGTTGTTGGAGATCAGGATGGTGCCCTCGCCGCGCTCCCGCATGGAGGGCAGCACTTCCTTGGCTACCAGGAAGGGGCCGCTGCTGGCGATGTGCTGGGCGGTCTCGTACATCTCGAAGGGGATGTTTTCCATCAGTTCCATTTCCGGCGGCAGGTCGCGCCCCTCGAGGTAGCCCGCGTTGTAGACCAGGACGCTGGGGTCGCCTGCTTCTTCCCGGATCCGGGCGAAGGCTTCCGAAATGGAGTCGCGGTGTGCCAGGTCCAGTTCGACGATCATGCTTTCGTCGCCCGCTTCCCGAATGGCCGCCTCCAGCGGCGCAGCGTTGGCGGCGTTGCGGGTGGTCAGCACGGTGAAGAAACCTTCGTTGGCAAACTTGAGTGAGATGGCGCCACCCACGCCCCAGCGCACGCCCACAGGCAGGGCGCTGTCGTCGATATCTCCGCCATGCACCAGGTGGGTGTTGCGGCCGTCCGACTGCCACTTGGATGTCGCGCCGATGACGACGGCGACAGGCTTTCCGTTTGAATTCATTTGTCGTTCCCCTCGCAGATGTGTCGTTGCTGGAGTGTCCTGAAACCGCGCGGCGCCAGTCCGTCCTTACGCCCGCGACTCAGTCGACCCAATCACAAGTTGCATCGAATTATAAGGCAAATTTAAGCCAATTAATTCAGGTGGGCAATAACCGTGGCGTGCGCTTGGGCATGCCGGTCCCGTCCGGGAGGTGAGGCGCGGTCGGCCGTGAGCTGTCGCTTGGGACCCGAGGCAAACAATTCCCGGGAATGGTCCTGTATTTCAGCACTCGGGTCAGAGGAGCAATCGCTGAAGACAGGCGCCAAGACCGGCAAGCTGCATTCGTAATGACGCCGCTGGGAGCGCACTGCCGCTGACGTTCGCTATGGCTGTATCAGGGGAGGCAATGGGAGACTGCCCCTAGCCATGCAACGCCGATCTACCGGCTGCCAGGAGTAATGAGCAGATCGCAGGGGCAAGAAACGACGCATTCCCGATTCGAGGCTATGCGCCTTAATCGGTGATGTACGTGTGGGTGATGACCTCCCAGACGTGGCCGTTCTCGCACTCGAAGTAGAACCCGCGTCCCTGGTGCAGATGGTTGATCTCGCCGTCCGTTCGCGAACGCGGTCCGCTGCCGAATATGACCCTCTCGTCCTTGATCCGCTGCAGGATCGAGTCGAACTCCTCGTCCGAGGCCAGGAACGCGTAGTGGTTGGAACGAGGGTTGTCCGAGTCATCGAAGTCCAGGGTCAATATGTCGTTTACCTTGACAGGCGCGAAGTGTCCCCAGGGCCCCTCGTATTTCAGTCCGAAAATACGGGCGATAAACTCTGCGGACTTCACCTTGTCATAGGCGGGGACGATCGTGTGGTCCAGATGCAGAGGCATAGCGATACTCCTCCGGACGAATAGGTTGTCAAGGGTCAATGCCAATACAGTACCGGGCTTGCTCCGGACGTGGCGCCAATCGGCCTACGGGCCAGTCAGGACCTCTATCGCCCTTACAGTAGAGGGAGGTGGGACAAGGGCCGGGTCCCGCAGCCACATTCTACACTGGGAGATGAGCGTTGGAACGCCCATCACTGGTCATACGGAGGCGCTTGCGGTTGAACCGGAATTGTCACCGCTACGCATTTATTTAGCCGACCGCTCATCGCCACCCTTTCAGGGGGCGGACTTTATGCGGGCGGAGAGTCGCAGGCCACGAACGGCGGGCAATGATTGTCAGAAACCGTGCCAGCCGGGCATGGAGGCTGCCTGGCGGACACAACTGGCAACGAGTTCCTCGTTGGTCTGGTCGTTCACGTAGATGTGGAAATAGCGCGTGGCCTTGTCCTTGGATGCGACGGGGTAAAGAGGAGTGAACGACGAGCCGTTGAGGAAGGTCATTTTTACGTATCACGTGAAGGCGTGGTAACTCGGGAACCAACCCTGGCCCTCGAGCCGCCGCAGAAAGAGGAGTTCCACCTCACGGCTTTGCAGGGCCACCGGCCGCACCACCATGCCCCCGAATGCGATGCGGGTTACCGCGATGGTCAGGATCACCGTCCCTATTCTCCGCCCTAGGTACGCCCCCGCAGACGCGGGTCCAGCACGTCGCGCAGCGAGTCCCCCAGCACGCTGAACGAGAACACCGCCAGCGTGATGAATACCCCAGGGGTCACCGCCAAGTACGGCGCAAACAGCAGGTTGGTCAGCGCGTTCGACAGCATCTCCCCCCACGTTGGCGTGGGTGGGGGAATGCCCAGCCCCAGGAACCCCAGCGCGCTCTCCGTGATGATCGCCACGCCCACCAGCCCGGTCGCAACCACGATGTACGGGGCAAAGCAGCCCGGGGCGATGTGCCTCAGGATGATTCGTACGTCACTCGCGCCAATTGCCCGGGCCGCCTCTGCGTACTGCGTCTCCTTGAGCACCAGAGTGCTGGCCCGTACCACCCGGGCACCGTACGGGATGAACGGCACAGCAATGGCCACAATCAGAGTGTTCATCGACCGGTCCAGCGCCGTCAACAGTGCCAGCGCCAGTATGATCACCGGAAAGGCCATCAGGATGTCCACGAACCGCTGCAGGATCGCATCGGTTTTGCCGCCATAGTAGCCGCTCACCAGCCCCAACAGGCCGCCCACCAGCGTCCCGGCTACCGAGGCAATCACACCAACGACCAGCGAGCGCCACGCCCCGTGCAGGATCCGGCTCAGGACGTCCCGCCCGAAGTTGTCGCCGCCCAGCAGGTTCTCGCCCCAGCTCGGGTTCGAGAACTTGTCCGTCACCGCCAGCTCCAACGGGTCGTGCGGAGCCACAAAGGGACCGGCCACTGCCATAATGATTAGGAAAAGGATGATCCCCATGGCGATCGCTCCCAGAGGCGACCGCCGGTAGAAGCGGCCTACTCCCCTCACGAGCATGGACCAACGCCCCGTCGCTAGATCGGCCGCTAAATCAGTAGTTTGAGTCCTGTCTGCAAGTGCCATAGATATCCGATGCCCGACGCTATTGATACCGGATCCGCGGGTCCAGCCACGCGTACAGCATGTCCGTCAGCAGGTTGGCCACGATCACGATGGCCGCGAAGATCAGGATGATGGTCTGCACCAGCGGAAAGTCCCGGTTGGACACTCCGTTTACCAGCAGCGTCCCCCAGCCGGCCAGGTTGAACACCTTCTCGGTGACCACCACCCCGGCCAGCAGCGCTACGAACTGCAGGCCTCCGATGGTGACGATGGGGATGATCGCGTTCCTGAGCCCGTGCCGGACCGTGACCGTGCGCTCGGTCAGGCCCTTGGACCGCGCCGTCCGCATGTAGTCCTCCTGGATCACCTCCAGCAGCGAAGACCGCGTCATGCGGGCGATGAACGCCACCTGAAAGTATCCAAGCGTCACCGACGGCCACACCATCTGCTTGATGTTGCCCCACGGGTCCTCGAACGGGCTGACCCACGACAGCTCCGGCTGCCACGAGAACGTCTTGGCCAGGAACAGCACGATCATGATGCCCAGCCAGAACACCGGCACCGAGAGCCCGATGATGCTGAACACCCGGAGCGCGTAGTCGATCCAGGTGTTGTGCCGGATGGCGCTGATCGTGCCCAGCGGCACCGCCAGCAGCACCGCAATGATCATCGTGTACACGGCCAGGTTCAGTGTCACCGGGAAGTGCTCGATCATCAACTCGGCTATCGGCCTGCCGCCCAGGAACACCGAGTACCCCAGGTCGCCGCTGAACATCCCGGATACCCAGTTCCAGTACCGCTCGTACAGAGGGGCGTTTAACCCCAGCTGCTCCCGAAGCTCCGCAACCGTCCTCTCGTTGGCAGCGTCCCCGAGAATGGCGACCGCCACGTCACCCGGGATCACCGCCATGATGATGAAGATGATCAGCGACACACCGATCAGCGTCGGAATCGCCAGCAGGAGCCGCCGGAGAATGTACTGTTTCATGCTTTACCAGAGACTTGGGAATGCGATGGTTCCTCCGGATTGCCGGGCTGGCAGTACCGGAGGAACCGCATTGCGCAGAATTTGGGACCGCCGCTATGGCCTGGCGTGGGGTAGGTCAGGGTAGTCCAGCCAGACGTACTCCATCCTCGCATTGGTGCTGCGGATATTAGCCGAGGCCGTCCAGCCCTTCACGAAATTCCACCGGGCGTGGTTGATCAGGAACCAGTGCATGATCATGTACGAGGAGTCGTTCATTGCGATCTCGTCCATCTGCCACGTCAACTCGCGCCGCTTGTCGAAGTCCGGCTCGAACTTCTGGGCCTCGTACAGCTCATCCAGTTCGGGTATCGAGCGGCGCTGGTACCAGCGGCCACCGTTCGTGATGTACAGCTGTCCGAATGTGTCCGTGGGATCGTCAAAGTCCAGACCGGCACCTAGCAGTGACAGGTTAAAGTTGCCAGAGACCTCGTTGCCCCTGGTCTGTGACACATCCGCCGGGTCCAGCTCAATATCTATTCCAACCTCTTTCAGCATAGGCTGAATGATCTGGCAGTACTCGATGCTGAAGGCGATGTTGGTGGAGCACTGCAGCTTCATGGTGCTCCAGTCTATGGGGCCCTTCTCCGCCTCGTATTCGGCGAGCAGCCGACGGGCGTTCTCTTGGCGGACCGCCATGTCAGGGCCATACCCGATCAGCTTGGCCTGCCTTTCCGGCGGCAGGGCCCAGGGGCCCAAGGGGAAGTTGCCCGTGCCCACTGTGCCTTTCTGGCCAGCCAGGTCGGAGATCCCGGCACGGTCAATGGCCTCGCTGATGGCTTGCCGCACCCTAATGTCGTCGAAGGGTTCCTTCTCGGTCATCAGGGCCAGGTGCGACTCGGTCAGAATCGTTGCGTTGGAGATGATGATGTCTTCTTCCTCGCTCTTAAGAGCCTGCGCCTGCTCATCCGTCAGAGTCGGGTGGGGAGCAGACTCGTTCCAGAAGGTTCGCTTCGTCAGGATCGCCGTTGACCTCACCTGCTGGTCCAGGATGATGTTGTAGTCAATCTCATCCAGGTACGGCGTGTCTTCTTTAAAGTAGTCTGGGTTCCGCTCGTATTCCCACAGCAGAGTGTCCGGCTCGCTCCTGAGTTTGAACGGCCCGGTCCCAATGGCGGCTATCTTGAGAGCGTTAACCGGGTCCGGCTCCACTATGTGCTTGGGTATGATGCCCTGCCATCCGTTGGAGAAAACCGACAACACCAACGGCGACGGCCCCCTGCCGTTAATCACAACCGTGTTCGCGTCTGGAGTATCCACGCTTTCGATCAGAGACTTCAGCGTCTCTTTGCGGGGACTCACCATACCCTCGGGCGGGAACATGATCCGCTCGATGGTGTACTTGACGTCATCAGATGAAAAGGGCGTCCCATCGTGCCACTTGACGTCTTGAGCCAAGTGGAAAGTTATCGTGGCTCCCTCATCGGCTATTTCCCACCCAGTCGCCAGGTCGGGAATGAGTTCCAGGGCGAGAGGATCGTAAGGACTGGTGGCCAGCAGGCCGTTGTAGATCGGAGCGGTAATGGTGTACACACCGCCGAAGCTCGTCTGGTGCATATCCGCCGACGGAATAAGTTCGGGCCCGGAGGTCAGGAACGTCCCTCCGTACCTGGGCTTCTCTCCGTTGGCATCCGCCAATGCCAAGGCTCCGCCCGACATCAGGGTCTTGGCGGCATCGCTGTAGTGGGAGTCATCACCACCAGTGGCGGCCACGGGGCTGGCATCAGGTTTGGGAGCTGCCGTTGTAGCCGGGGCAGTAGTGGGCGCCACCGTCGCCGACGCTTCCGTAGCCTGGGCGGCGGGGGGTTCGGTGGGCGCAGCCTTTTCCTCTTCAGTAGCGGAGTCGCCGCCGCAAGCGGCAAGCACAGCCAGGGCCAGGATTGCTCCGATGGTTAGTAATACGCGGAAACTTACTCTTCCGAACATTGCCCGGACACCTCCGCCATTTGACCACCGGAACGCAACGGCAGCCAGTTAATTTGAGGAATGCTATATGACAAGTTCCAATAAGTCAATCAAAATACTATTAAAGTTCAAAATTCTAAAAACTATACTTTATGACTTTAGTAACTATGTATGCTATTCGTAATTTACATGCTTTCTAACCTGGACAAAGCTAAAGTGTCTGTTCGAGCTGGGGAGTTTCGTAAGAATAGTAAGGTGACGGGAGGGCGCCGGGCAGGGTGTGGGTGCGTCTCATCGGCGTCCCGATATTCCCAATAGGATTTGGCAACGGTTGCGGCCTCCTCTGCCCGGAGAGGCCAGCAAGAGGGGCCGGTCAGCCCAGGACAACCGGCAGTCTCTGAACGCAGTGTTCGGGATTCTTTGCACCGGGGCCCCCTGGCGGGACCGCGGCGGCTGGGCCGGACTGCTGGAGGCATTGACGGATGACCCTCATTTCGAGTGTCCGATGATTGACGCCAGCTACAGCAAGGTGCCTCACCATCGTCAGGGGCCCGTGGCGGCAACCAGGGCATTGAGCGCACTAAAGGGGACTGAACAGCAAACTGCATCCGGCCTGGATGCCCACGGAAGGCCGGTGCGGTTGGTCCTGACCGGGGGCACAGCGGCGGACTGCGCCCGGGCCCCGGCGCTGGCGACAGACCTACCGGCCCAATACCTGTTGGCAGACCGGGGTTACGACACCATCGCCATGGTGGTCGGGGCGGTTGAACAGGGAATGGTGACGGTGATACTGCCGAGGAGCCACCGCAAAGGACCCCGGTATTACGACCGGGGCCTCTATCGGCTGCGCCATATGGTGGAGAACGCATTCCTGAACTTCAAGCAATGGAGGGCGGTGGCGACGCTCTATGCCGAAAGGACCGCGTCAGTCCTAGCCATCTGCCAGATCACAGTACTGGTCCTGTGGCCAAGCCATTTTGACGACACTACCTGAGCAGTGTCAGTGGACGTATGCTGGAGCGCAGGCTAATCGCCACTGTACAGATGACAAGCGACCTTGTGACCGGTGCCAACGTCATCGTATACCGGAACCTGCTCCGAACAGTGAGCCATTGCGAAAGGACAACGGGGATGGAAGGCGCAGCCCGAGGGTGGGTTGAGGGGGGAGGGCACCTCCCCGACCAGCTCAATCTCATCCCGCTGTTGCCGAGGGTGGGCCGGCAATGATGCTGAAATCAGTGCCTTGGTGTAGGGATGCAGGGGGTTGGTAAAAAGCTCCTCCGGTGGGGCCTCCTCCACGATCTTACCGAGGTACATGACCCCGATCTGATGGCTCATATAGCGAACCGTGGCCAGATTGTGAGCTATGAGGAGATAGGTCAAGTCGTAGGTTTGTTGCAATTCTTTGAGCAGGTTCAGTATCTGCGCCCGGATGGATACGTCCAAGGCCGATACCGGTTCGTCCAATACCATCAATTTGGGGCGGGTGGACAATGCTCTGGCGATTGCGATGCGCTGGCGCTGGCCCCCACTGAACTCGTGGGGGTATCTCTGCTCGTGGAACGGGTGCAACCCCACTACTTCCAGTAGTTCACTGATCTGGGATTTGACCTCCCGCCGGCTCAGCCGTTGATGTGTAATCAGCGGTTCTGAGATTATGGAACCCACACGCATCCGCGGATTCAGTGAGCTCCACGGGTCCTGAAATACTGCCTTTGCGGACGCCCGGAACTCCTGTGTTTCCGCCCTGTTCAGGCGCCCCATTGATTTTCCTTGGAAGTAGGCTTCACCTTCGGTGGGAGGTTCCACCATCAATACCATTCGGGAGGTGGTCGTCTTTCCGCATCCCGACTCTCCCACAAGGCTGTAGGTCTGCCCCTCGGGGATAGTCAGAGAGATGCCGTCTACCGCTTTCACCTGCCCGATTGTCCGTTGCAGAACCAACCCGGTGGTTACCGGGTAGTGTTTCTTTATCCCTTCCAGCCGGAGCAGTTCCCGTGTGCCGGCGCCAGTCTCAGCTTGAGTCATGGTATCTCCAGCAGCGGGCTACCTGGTCCGCTCCCACTGAAAACTCAGGCGGATATTCGCTGCATTTGTCGAAGACGTAAGGACAGCGGGGGGCGAATGAGCATCCCTCGGGCAGATTGTCCAGAGAGGGCGGCTGACCTTCGATGGACGGCAGCACGTCTACGCTGGTGTCCAGGTCGGGCACCGACCGGAGCAGGGCCTCGGTGTAGGGGTGGCCCGGATTGTCAAACAGTTGCATCACATCGGATTGCTCAACGATTTTCCCTGCGTACATCACCGCAACCCGGTCGCACATCCGGGCTACTATTCCAAAGTCATGGGTTATGAATATGATCGCTGCCCCTGTCTGGGCCTGTATCTCCTTGAGCATTCGCAGGTACTGGAGCTGGATGGTGGCATCGAGCGATGTCGTAGGCTCATCGGCAATCAGCAAATTTGGTGAGCGGGAGATGGCGATGGCGCCTACCACCCGCTGCCGCATCCCGCCGCTCATCTGGTGAGGAAAGGCGGCGAGTCGAGTCTCGGCGGCCGGAATTCGCACCCTGTTCAGAAGGTTTATGGCCTGATCGCGTAGGCTGGTCGTGGAAGGTTCATGGTTCAACCGCAGGCATTCCAGGAGCTGATTGCCGATGTTGAAAACCGGGTTCAGGGAGGTAAGTGGGTCCTGCATCACCATGCAAATGCCGCTGCCGCGAATCTGCTGCATCTCCCTTTCGCTCTTTTCCAGCAGGTTTTCACCCTGGTAGAGAATGCGTCCACCCACGATGCGGCCGGCTGGCTTGGGAACCAGCCCCAGGATGGACCACGCCGTCATGCTCTTTCCAGACCCTGACTCGCCGACGATGCCCAGCGTCTCGCCCTTTTGCAACTGGAAACTGATCCCGTCGACGGCCTTCACTATACCGGTGCGGGTGTAGAAGTAGGTCTGTAAATCCTCAACCCTGAGGACAGGTTCATCCTGCACGGCTCACTATCCTTTATACGCCAGGCTATCGGGACTGCCGCAGCTTGGGGTCCATGGTGTCCCGCAGCCAGTCACCGATGAAGTTAAAAGCAAGGACTACTATGGTGATGGCCAAGCCCGGGAAGAGGGAGAGCCACCATACATCAATGATGACCTCCTTGCCCTCGGCCACCATGATGCCCCAGGAGGACGCCCCGGGAGGCAGTCCCAGCCCCAGGTAGCTGAGAGCGGCTTCCAGCAGAATCACCTGCCCAACCAGGAGGCTGGTTATGACCATCAGGGTGTTAATCACGTTAGGGAATATGTGCCTCATTATAAGTATTAACGGATTAACACCATCTATTCGAGCTAGAGTGACGTAATCCTGGGTTTTCACCGCCAATACATCACCCCGGATCATCCTGGCGAACCTGGCCCAGACCGTCAACGCCACCGCCAGGATGATGACGCCTATACCCGTGCCCAGGATGACCACGATGACCAGCGCAACCAGGATGGTGGGAAAACCCAGGGCGGCATCGGCAATCCGCATGATGATGGTATCGGTCCATCCTCCCGCGTAACCGGAAACCAGGCCGAGCATAGTACCGATCACTCCACCGGTTCCCAGGGCCACCAGGCTGATGACTACTGTAGTGCGAGCGCCATATATGAGCCTGCTCAACAGATCCCGCCCCAGGGTATCGGTGCCCAGGAGGTGTTCGGAGGTTTCTCCCGGAGGTATCTTGCTTCCCAGGATGTTCAGCTTGTCCGTGTCATGAGGCGCCAGAAGGGGAGCAAAAACGGCGCACACCAGCAGCACGGCGAAGACAACAATCGGAACCCAGGGCAACTGGTATTCCCGTAGCTGCCGTCCCATCTGCCGCCATCGGTCGCCGCGAGTCAACAGTATGTTGTCGGTAGTGGCCGTAGCAACCTCCCTCCAGAACGGTGGCTAATCGAACCTGATTCTGGGGTCCGTGTATGCGTAGAGGATGTCCACGATCAGGGCCGTCAGAAGGTAGAACAACGCGGATGCGAGCACCGTGGCCTGGATTACCGGGAAGTCTCGATTGATCACCGCCTCCAGCAGCAGGCGCCCCACCCCGGGCCAGGCGAAGACTACCTCGACGATCACGGAGCCGTTCAGCAATCCCGCCAGGCTGATCCCGCTGAAGGTCAGCAGGGGAATTATGGCGTTTCTCAGGGCGTGCTTCCAGAGGATCAGGTTTTCCCGCAAACCCTTGACCCTGGTGAACTTGATGAACTCGCTGTCCAGAATTTCCAGCATGCTGGACCTGGTCAGGCGCATCATCCCGGCCATGATGGGCCACGACAGCACGAAGGCCGGTAGGATGTAGTGGTCCGGGCCGCCCCGCCCGAAGGTGGGCAGCACCTTCAGATAGGCCCCAAAAAACAGGACCGCCATGATGGCCACCCAGAACTGGGGCGCCGCCATACCGACCACGGCGAAGAGTTTGGAAAGGTAGTCGAAAACCGAGTTGGGCCGCACCGCCGCCAGCATGCCTAAGGGAACACCCAGGATTATGGCCAGCCCCATGCCAGCCACTGTAAGTTGCAGAGTGGCGGGTATGCGCTCTACCAACACATCCATGGCGGGGCGGAACTCCCTGACAGACTGGCCGAAGTCCAGTTGGGCAGCGTGCTTCATAAATATCAGGTATTGTTCCGCCTTGGACTTATCCAAGCCCATTTTTTCCTTCAACCTCTCGATACCCTCATCGTTGGCGTCTTCGAGAGGCAGCAGCGCCAAGACCGGGTCCCCGGTCAGGTGCACGCTTATGAAAACGACGAAGCTGAGGGCCCAAAGGGTGATAAATGATTGGGCGAAACGGGCGAGAATGAAACGCTGCATAACCGCCTTAGTTCAAGGCTGAAATCCGCAGGGAAATGGATAATGGGCCTGATACCAATCCCCTATCTCTCTGAGAGAGTCAGAGTGAGGATGTCTACCTGCCTCTTGCGAGTACCAGCAGGCGAGAATTCACCCCCATGCTTCCTGAACCTGTTAAAAGGCCTCCGCCTTGAGGGGGAGGGAGAATTGAAAAACCTTCTTGCCGCCCAGGGGCAATCACCCCCGGGCGGCACGAACCATTAAATAGCCGCCTTAGTTCCGCGCCTTACTTCAGGGTAATGGTGTGGAAGGCGCTGTTGTAGGGCGTCATGGGCCAGGGCTCCCAGCCTGCGATCCTGGGACCCACGCCCCAAGGAAGGTTAAGGATCCCCAAGGTCGCCATATAGTGCTCTTCCCGGATTGCCGTCCACATCTTGTTGTAGGCCTCATGCCGCTTATCCTGGTCTATTATCGCCAGGGTTTCCTGTACCAGTGCCCTCAGTTCCGGGTCCTCCGATAGGCGGACCCTGTTATCCACCTGGCCATAGAGTCCGGAGGCGCCGCTACCGCCGTCATATTCGATTTCGTTTGGTCGAACGTGCCAGTCGCCGTCAATCTCGCGTCCCCACCACAGTTCCCTGGAGCGGGCGCCATCGGTTATCTCAACGGTCGCTTCCACGTTCAAGTGTTCCTTCCACATGTCGGCCATCAGTTGGGCCACTTCCGGCATGAAGGGCGCCTCAGCCGCCGGGTAGGTCCAGAGCTTGAATGGCGGGAAGCCCTCTCCGTTCGGGTATCCTGCCTCCGCCAGTAGCTCTCGAGCCTTCTCGGGATCAAAGGGGAATGGGTCCAGGCCGGGCTCATAACCCAGGGAGCTTACTCCCACTCGGGCGTATCCCTTGATAAGCGCTGTCGGCGGCCCTCCGTAGAGGCCGTTCATGATGGCTTCTTTATCTACGGCGTAGTCGAACGCATGACGCACTGCCTTGCTGTGGCAGGGAAGCTCGGGCTTCCAGCAGCCCATGGCGATGTTCCATATGTAGACACCCTCCCTGGTGTAGACAATTCTGCCGCCCGCGTCCTCCACCTGTTTCTGCACCGCCAGGTTGACCTCGGCAATGTCCGCCTCGCCGGCCCGGAGGGCAGCCACCCGGATGGCCGGTTCCGGCACCAGCCTCAGGTCAAGGGTCTGGAACCTGGCCCGCCGGTTCTCGTCCAGCCCGTTGTCCGGATGGTAGTAGTACTCGTCAAAGCGCTCGACCAGAATCTGCTCGTTGGGCTTGATATCGAGCACACTGAAGGGCCCGGTGCCCAAGGGGGCATCAGAAAAGGCTTGACGGCGTGCCGCCAAGTCGGCACCTCCCCCTTCGTAGTACGCCTTGGGCATTAGCACACCGACAAACCCCCCGCTCATGTCCGACATGTGACGGAAACCGAAGAAGGCCAGGGGTTGCTTGTGGGTTACGTCCACTGACATTGGCCCAGACTGTTCTATCTTCTCAGTAAGCGAGGCTTGGCCGGTTACGCCCGGGCTCAGGGCATTTTCCAAGGCGTCCTGACCCCAGGCAAACTCTGCGCTGAAGACGAGGTCGTCAACGGTTGCCACATCCCCGTTGTGGAACTTGATTCCTTCCCTCAAGTTAATGGTCCAAGTCAGGCCGTCCGGGGAGACCTCCCAGCTCTCCGCTGCGCCCGGAAGCAACTCGACATTGGCGTTGCCGGTAATCCACGTGGAGTGAATGGCTCGGTGGTAGTTGTGGTCCTCCCCTACCGCGTCTCTCGGCACCCGAGGTCCGGTGCCCCAGCTGCCGTTCATGATGGTCACCGTGCCGGGGTTGACCAGAGCCTCTTCCCGTATCGCCTCGGCGCTGAGGGCAGTTGGCGTCGGCACCGGGGTCGGTATGGCTGCCCTGACGACCTGGGCGATTTCCTGTTCCGTCAGCGGCTCGGGCGAATCCGCGATCGCCTGGGCTACGGCGTCGGCGACTATGCTTCGTATCGCCGAGTCCGACATTTGCTCAGGCGAGTCTGCCGTCGCTGCGGCCACCGCGTTCTCGACGATCTGCTGAACGTCGGACTCTGACATCCCTTCAGGGATTTCTATCCCGGACACCGCGTCCGCAATGGACTTGCGCAGGTCCGAAGTGATGGATCCTATGTCTACCGGTGTTGGCGTAGGGGCTGCCGTAGGGGCAGCGGTTGTTGCCGGCGCGCTGGTGTCATCGCCTCCGCACGCTGCCGCGACCACTGCTAGGACCGTAACCAGCAACCCTAGCAGGAACCACTTGGGGACCCTTGGCCATCTGACGTGCATCCGCCTACCTCCATGCTATTCAATGATTCCGATTTTGCGACGATAGCGCCGAATATACGGACTTAAAGACATGCTGTCAATTATCAATAGTGGCTATCTCTATCCACAATCGCGCCATTTGAATCTCAAAACGTATCGAAATTCGTCGCCTCGTTTTATCGCGATTACGCGGATTTGAGATGCAACTGCTTCCTGACCTGCCCCCGAAATCCAGTCCGGAGGGAATCCGAGTTTCGTGGGAGGATCTAAACCTACGAATCAGAAGCATGGTCCCATGGAGGGATCCTGGTATACGCCGGAGCAGGCAGAGGAGGCACGCCGGTGTCAGTAGTCACCGGCGAGATAACCATCAGCGATCAGACCTTCTACCAGTAGAGGAGGAAATTCCAAAAGATGGGTGTGGCCCAGGTAAACCGGGCTACCTCAATGGAGGGCCCGAACTAAATAGCTGCCCTGGACGCTGGCAACCGATTCCTTCCTCAGGCCGCTCTGCGATCAAATTCCGTCAGCAAGTGAACGGAGGGAAATTGTGGGAGGTACAGCCCGGGGAGGCCGCGTTCCGCGCGTGCCTCTTGAAAACTATCTCAAATCATTGCACGGCCCGGTAATCGAACTGAGCCTTCTTGATGTAGTTTCTTAAGCGGCGCGGATTAATAGCGGGTTGGGTTCAATCCTTAAGTGCCTGCGGCTGCAGCCTGCTCAGCGGCAACCCTCAGGTAGCTGGCGGGTAGCTCCCTGAAATCGGTCAACAGCGAACCGAACCCCTCGATGACATCGTCCATTCCGTTGGCCCGCATGGCGTACCAGTACGTTGCCGTGTTGATGGCGATAACCGGCTTCTTCAGCCACTTTTCCGCCTCTCCGGCCAGCCGCGCCATCGCCAGGTTGGTGCCGCACTGCACCAGGGCCTCCACGTCGTGCTCGTTCAGCTCGAGGAGGGCGTCCCTCAGTTCTTTTTCCGAGACCTGGGACATGGCGGTGGGACTACCGCAGCAAAGCCCCTTGATGACCACGACCTTGAAGCCGCAGTCCTCGAGGAAGCGGGTCACATTCTCATCGGCCACCGGCCAATAGGGCGTCAACACGCCAATGCGCTTGATATCCCCGTAGCACCGGAGAGCCGCCTGACAGGCGTCGGACCCCATGGCCACGCCGACACCGGTCAGATCCATCATGTGTTTCTTCAGCTCCAGGCTGCGCTGCAATCCGCCCCAGAACGTCTCCGACGACATACCCATCACCAGGTAGTCCGGATTGGAGGTCATCACCCGGAGCAGGGCGTTATCCCACTCCAGCCGGATGTTTTCCATCAGGCGGTTGAAGTCGTCGTTGCTGCCCACCGCTGCGTTGGGGATCCAGATGCGCACGATGTGGTTGGTCACGCCCCTGGGGCGCATTTCGTCGAATTCAGGCTGGACCGATGTGTTGGTGGAGGGCACCACGACACCCCAGTTCGCCCGCCACCCCAGGGAGTCAGGCATTGGTCAACGCTCCTAAGTTGATTGACGCATCGGCAATTTGCCGACGCAAGTCACCTTGAACTGGCCGGCGTATGGGCCGGAACTCTTTCATGCAGGATTGCGACGATCTCGGAGGAAGTCATGAGATCGGCGTACTTCTGCTCCATGTCGAACAGGTTGGCCTCGTGGGGGCCCAGGGCGCGGTCGCCGACGCAGTCAGAAGCGACGACGGTCCTGAAGTTGTAGCTCATTGAGTCTATCACCGACGCCCGGATGCAACCGGATGTGGTGCAACCGGTAACTATCACGGTGTCCACACCCTTGCTGACGAACCAGGCCGTCAGGTTGGTGCCGAAAAAGGCCGACGGCTGGGTCTTGCGCACGATGTATTCCCCGTCCCAAGGCTCCAGCTGTTCCACAACCTGGCTGCCGAAAGCCCCTTCGGTGAGCTGGGTCAGCGCTGGCGCCTTCAGGGTGAAAACACCGGCGTCGGAGCCGTCATCGGCGTAGACCACCCGGGTGAAGGCAATGGGCAATCTCAAGGTGCGGGCCTCAGCCAACAATCCCCGGGTATTCTCGATGGCTTCTCCGATGTTGCCGCCACCGAACTGGTCCGGATTGGCGAAACCATTGACGAAATCAACGATCAGGAGGGCGGGGCGCTGGCCTATCCCGCTGCTATTGCCAAAACCCTGTTTCTGATAGATCTCCAGTTCACTCATGGTTATCCATCCCAAGCCATGCCGGACGATTCTTTCTGCCCGACGGTTAGCGGAGCAGAGGTGCATACAGCGGGAGTATATCACCGCGCCTAACTTGAAATCTTTGTGCAATCGGAGGCCTCAACAAAGACTGACTCGCCTCGAAAGAACCTGTCGCACCTGCAGAGGTATAAGGTCTAATTGCTGATGCAAGTCTTTCGGCGAACTATGGACACCTGGGTGCCCTCCTCCTCTTGGTTGTACCGGAAACTCTTTATTGGATGATCCTCACCTTGCCTTGGTCTGGATTGGCCCACAAAACTCGCATTCCGACTGGAGCACAATAAGATCTCGTGCGGCCTAACTCCATCGATAACCGGAAAGGGTGTGAAGTGCGGGATCATCTTTCAGCCCTCCGACTCCTTTCGTGGCCGCCATACCGTGGCGGCGCGGCTTGCGGAGGGATACAATTCGGCTACTCCGAACCGCAGGAGGGTAAGCGTCATGACCATGGATTCCGGCCTGTTGTTGGACATGTACCGCAAAATGGTAACCATACGAAATTTTGACGCCAGGGCAGTCCAGGAGTTTCACGAGGGAAACATCCCCGGAGTGGTCCACGCCTACATTGGCGAGGAGGCCGTCGCCGTGGGCGTGTGCTCCGCCCTTCGCACCACCGACCGCATCGCCAGCACCCACCGCGGCCACGGCCACACCATCGCCAAGGGCGCCGACATCAACCTGATGATGGCCGAGCTGTTTGGCCGCAGCAACGGTTACTGCCACGGCAAGGGCGGCTCCATGCACATCGCCGACTTCAGCGTGGGCATGCTGGGCGCCAACGGCATCGTGGGCGCGGGGATGCCCATCGCCACCGGCGCAGCCTTGGCCGCCAAGCTGGAGGGCGGCGACGGCGTCGCGGTGGCTTTCTTCGGAGACGGCGCCTCCAACGAGGGGGCGTTCCACGGCTCGCTGAACCTGGCGTCCATCTGGAACCTGCCGGTAATCTACGTCTGCGAGAACAATCGCTGGGCCTCGGGCAACTCGGCGGCGGCCACGCTCTCGGTAGAGGACGTATCGGTGCGGGCCGTAGGCTACGGTATGCCCGGCGTGACCGTGGACGGCACTGACGTTCTGGCCGTATACGAGGCGGCGCAGGAGGCGGTACGGCGAGCCAGGGAGGGCGGCGGCCCCACCCTGCTGGAATGCAAGACCTACCGCTGGCGCACCCACTCCGAGTCCCGCGGCAACCCGCCGGACCCGCGTCCGGCCAGCGAGATCGATCTGAGCCAGTCTCACGATCCGGTCGCAGGATTCATCGATCGCCTCGTGGAACAGGGCGTGGCGACCAGGGAGCAACTTCAGCAGACCGACGAGGACATTGCCGCTGCCGTCGAGTCCGCCATCGACTTCGCAAAGTCAAGCCCCCTGCCCAACCCCGAAGACGCCCTGACGGAGGTATTCGCTCCTTGATCGTTCTCCACGGGTAATCGCCGGAGAAATTTCCAAGTCTCCTCTCCCCTAAGGAGAGGGTTAGGGTGGGTGCAGACCATGCGAGAGATAACCTACGCCGAGGCGATAATGGAAGCGTTCCGGGAGGAAATGCGCCGGGACGACAGGGTGTTCCACATCACCGGCAACCTGGGGCCGCTGGCCGGGCTGGTAGGGGAGTTCGGCATCGAGCGCCTGCGGGCCTCGCCCATTTCAGAGGAAGCCTATGTCGGCGCGGGCATTGGTGCGGCTGGCAGCGGCTTCCGGCCCATCATCAGCCCGGGCATGATGACCTTTGCCTTCACTGCGATGGACCAGATCGTGAACCAGATGGCAAAAATCCACTATATGTTCGGCGGGCAGGCGCCCTTTCCGCTGGTGTTCCGCGCCTCGACCGGCGGCGGGCGTTCGGCGGCGGCCCAGCATTCACAGAGTCCCCATCCCATGTTCATGAACCTGGCAGGGCTGAAGCTGGTCATGCCCTCCAATCCCTACGACGCCAAAGGCCTGATGAAGAGCGCCATCCGAGATAACAACCCGGTCGTGTTCTTCGAGGACCAGATTCTGGCGGCCCTTCCCGACCGGTTCCCGGTTCCCGAGGAAGAGTACGTTGTCCCCCTCGGAGAGGCCGACGTGAAACGGGAGGGGTCCGACGTGACGGTCGTCGCCATCTCGAAGATGGTCCCGGAGGCGCTGAAGGCCGCTGAAGAGCTGGCGGCGGAGGGCATCTCCCTAGAGGTGGTGGACCCGCGCACGCTGGTGCCGATGGACACTCCGGCCATCCGCCGCTCGGTGCGAAAGACCGGCCGCGCCGTGATAGTGGACGAGGCCTGCATCACCGGCAGCGCCG
Source organism: Dehalococcoidia bacterium (assembly GCA_965219395.1). Taxonomy (GTDB): domain Bacteria; phylum Chloroflexota; class Dehalococcoidia; order Lucifugimonadales; family UBA3495; genus VXOI01. The sequence goes on along the minus strand of CBDCNN010000002.1, from coordinate 106,106 downwards.
CCGCCGAGATCAGCGCCCGGATCACCGAGGACCCCGAGACCTTCCGGGCCCTGAAATCGCCGCCGGTCCGCGTCTGCGCCCCTGACGTCCCCATCCCCTACAGCCCCGTGATGGAGCAGTACTGCCTCCCCGACAAGGACAACGTCATCGCCGGGGTGCGCAGAGCGCTGCAGTGACGGAGACAGCGGCATATTCCGCCTGGCCTGAGCCAAATCCCTGATCCTCATTTTTAGAGGGTGTGTGACAAATGTCTGGCGCCCACCGTCATTATTATGAAAATAGGTAGTTCAGGCTGTTTCCAGGGTTACTCTGTGGCCGAGGCGTTCCAGCCGGCGCACGGCCTGGCGGGTGATGGCGGCGCGGTCGCGCTCCTCAAAGTACCTGTGGCCCAGGTCCACGAAGTGCTCCCCGGTCTTGATGACCTTGTAAAGGATGACTGCGATGGTGTGGGCCACGGCCACGGCGGCCCGGCTGGCTCCGATGCGGCGGCTCAGCCTTTGGTACTGGGCGCCCAAGTAGGTCTTGGTCCGCCCGGCGGCTCTTGGCCGCCTCCACCAGGGCCGTCTTGAGCCAGTTGTTGCCTTTCCTGCACCGGGCTGCGCTTGCCCGCTTCTCACGCGCTCTGGTTGGTTCCCGGGACACACGCCGGCCCAGGAGGCCAGGTGCCCCGCAGCTGGGGAAACTGCTCCATATCGGTGCCCACCTCGGCCACGATGATCTCCGCAGCTCGGCGGCCAATGCCGGGGATGGTATCCACCGCCCGCACCGTCTCCTCAAAAGGGTCCACCCGCCGGGCCACCTCCTGGTCCAGTTGGTCGATTTCCTGGGAGAGGAATTCCAGGTGGGCCAGTTGCCGGGTCAGCAGGTAGCGCTGGTGATGGCCCACTAGGCCCCCTTGAGGGCCTGTTCCAGTTCACCCCGTTTCTCCCTGAGCCTGCCCTTGGCCAGTTGGGCCAGCCTTTCCGGGTCTTCCTCTCCGGCGCAGCCAGGGCCGCCAGCATGGCCCGGCCGGAGGCGCCCAAGCACATCGGTGGCTACGGAGGACAGCTTGATATTGGCCCCCTCCAGGAGTTTCTGGATCCGGTTGGCCTCCCGGCTGCGCTCCTCGATCAGGCTGCGCCGGTAGCGGGTCAGTTCCCGCAACTCCCTCTGGGGACGGTCCGGGATGAAACTGGCTTGCAAAAGGCCGTGTTGGAGCAGGTCTGCAATCCATTCGGCATCCTTCACGTCGGTCTTGCGTCCCGGCACGGCCCTCATGTGGCGGGCGTTGACCACCATCACGGTGAACTCGTCCTCCAGCAGGTTGTAGACCGGTTTCCAGTAGACGCCGGTGCTCTCCATGGCCACGTGGGTTATCCGGTGGCCAGCCAGCCAGTCGGACATGGCCAGCAGGCCTTGGGTCATGGTGGAAAAGGTGCGGACCTCCTGACCCTCCGGCGTGACGGCGCAAGCCACCACCAACCTCTTATGCACGTCCAGTCCGCAACACCTCTCGATAATGCTCTCCATCTTGCGTCTCCCCGGGTGGACTGCCGGTCGGCCGGTGGCCGCAAAAGTCGAGACTTTATTATGCGTGCTCCCGTCAGAGCGGGGCGACATTCATGCGTTCCTGGCGGCCACCAGGGCAAATTGCCATACGGGCTCCCGGCACCAATGACTGCCGCCCTGTGCCGGCCGGCGCCCAGCCATTTTCATACACAAACGTGGCCGGAAGGCCATCGGCAATTCCCGCGAAAGCTTGTCCTCGACCCGATCGGGGGCGGGAATCCAGAGAACCAGGCCGTTCGCCGTCCACTGACGATCTAGGTGAGCCGTTTTGAGATAGTTCCTTAGCTGGACTTTGTACAAAACGTAGACAAATTATAAGAGCAAAGTAAGCTGGCCTGACCTATCTCTCACAAAAGGCCCGGCTATGCTTACCCTGCCTGGTGCCATTTTACCGGTCCTCATCCCCTTCGCAACACTGTTTCGGAGCCCGACCTGGCAGAAAGCCCAGGTCCTGCTGGTTGGCGCGATACTGTCTCCAGGCCGACGCACGGTGGCCTCGGCCCTCCGTGTCATGGGTCTGAGTGGCGACCGCAACTATGCCCGCTATCATCATGTGCTCAACCGCGCCGCGTGGTCGCCCCTTCTGGTGTCCCGGGTATTGCTGAGGCTGCTGATTCAGCATCTTGACCAGGGCGACGGCCCCTTGGTGTTCGGTATTGACGAGACATTGGAGCGGCGTCAGGGTCCGCAGATCAGCGCCCTTGGCGTTTACCGGGACGCGGTGCGCTCCAGCCACAGCTACATGGTCAAGGCCAGCGGCCTGCGCTGGGTCACTCTCATGTGGCTGGGCCGCATACCCTGGGGCGGGCGGTATTGGGCCCTGCCGGTGCTGACCGCACTGGCGCCCCGGAACGGTATTACCAGCACCGGGGCCGCTCTCATAAAAAGCTCACTGACCGGGCCCGCCAGATGATTCTGCAACTCCGCCGCTGGCTGCCTCACCGCTCCCTGGTGCTGGTGGGCGACAGCGGCTATGCCGTCCTGGACCTGCTCCACCTCTGCCAATCCTTGAGGCAACCGGTTACTTTTATAACCCGGTTGCGGTTGGATGCCGGTCTCTATGCTCCGGCACCGCCGCGCCTGCCGGGCCAGCAGGGCCGTCCCCGGGTGAAAGGCGCACGTCTGCCCACCCTGAAAAAGCTGCTCAACCAGCCCACCGTGTCCTGGACCACCGCCCTGGTGGCCTGGTACGACAACACGACGCGCCCGGTGGAACTCACCTCCCAAACGGCGCTCTGGTAGCACACCGGCAAACCGCCCGTGCCCATTCGCTGGGTCCTGGTCCGAGACCCGAATGGGGAATTCGAATCCCAAGCGTTGCTCTGCACCGACCCGGCAGTAGCTCCGGCGCAGGTCCTGGAATGGTTTGTGCTGCGCTGGCAACTGGAAGTCACCTTCCAGGAGGTCCGGTCTCATCTGGGAGTGGAAACCCAGCGCCAGTGGTCTGACCGGGCCATCGCCCGCACCACGCCGGTATTGATGGGTCTCTTTTCCTGGACCGCCCTGGCGGCCCACCTGCTACAAAAACAACGGCCCATGCTCCAGCGCACGGCGGCGTGGTACGCCAAACCAACTCCCACCTTCGTAGATGCCATCGCCCTGGTGCGCCGCCACCTGTGGCTGGCATCAGAGGGTTTTTCAACGTCGCCTCCGGAACCTGACATAGGAGTTACGCAGTTGAGAGAGCTAAGGCTGGGGATGGGATAAGATAGAGGGAGTGAGGCGGAGGTGGGGGAGATGAACCCGGCCAAGTGTGATGCGGTGGACTACATTCAGTTCTTGGTGGCAGCCCAGAGGAGATTTACCTGCAGCGAAGCGGCGCGGTGTCAACCGGAATCACCGCAAGCTCCAGCCCATGACGCATTCACCCGTCTGCTGCGGAGACAGCCCCCCGGCACGGAGGCGCTGTGGCAGGAAACCCAGGGATTGGTGCGACGGGAGGAGGGGGTCAGGGCAACCGCATTCTCCGAGAGGGTGAGTGCAAGTGCTAAAGTGGCGGGCATCAACTAAGCGGGGATAGAGCGGGTGGTGGTGATGACCGTGATGAGAGGCGGCGGATTGGGTGAGCATTTTGGCAATTTGGATGATCCCAGAAGGAAGCAAGGCCAACGGCATCAACTCTTGGACATAATCGCCATGACCATCTGCGCGGTTATCGGGGGAGCCGAGGGTTGGAACGATGTGGAGTTGTTCGCCAAGAGCAAATACGAGTGGTTAAGGAGATTCCTGGAACTGCCCAACGGGGTCCCCTGCTCCGACACCTTCAGCCGGGTGTTCGCACGGATTGTTCCGGACCAATTCCGGGATTGTTTCATGGACTGGGTGCGCAGCGTCAACCGGTTGACCCAAGGCCAAGTGATTGCCTTGGACGGCAAGACCCTGCGGCGTTCCCACGACCGCAATTCGGGCAAGGAGGCCATTCATCTGGTCAGTGCCTGGGCATCCGGGAACTCCTTGGTGTTGGGTCAGACCAAGGTGGACGGCAAGTCCAATGAAATCACGGCAATACCCCGGTTGCTCAAGATGCTGGATGTGTCGGGGTGCATCGTCACCATTGATGCCATGGGCTGCCAGATGAAGATAGCCCAGCAGATTTTGAGCGGAGAGGCCGACTACGTTCTGGCGGTCAAGGAAAATCAAGGAAGGCTGCTGGAGGATGTGAAAGACCTGTTTTCCTGTGGGCGCAGAACTGGATACGAGGGCATGAACCACGACTTCTTTCAGACCGTGGACAAGGGCCACGGACGCATCGAAACCCGCCGTTGCTGGACCATAGACGACCCGGAGCAGTTGTCCTGGCTGGAAACCCGGCTGGACTGGCCTGGGTTGAGGAGCATCGGGATGGTGGAGTCGAAGCGAAGGATAGGAGAGCGGGAATCGTTGGAATCCCGCTACTACATTTCCAGCCTGGACTCGGACGCCAAGAGACTGCTCCAGGCAACCCGGAGCCATTGGGGCATCGAGAACAGAGTCCACTGGGTGCTGGACCTGTCCTTCCGTGAAGACGAAAGCCGGGTGAGAACCGGACACTCTGCGGAAAACCTGGCGATAGTCCGGCACATGGCCCTAAACCTCTTGCGCAAAGACCGGACCTCGAAGACCTCTATCAAAGCCCGGCGCAAACTCGCAGGCTGGGACAATGAATACCTGCTGACCATACTCGCGGATTAGAATGCGTTTGCCCTGCAATTCACTCCCTTCAGCTTGTCCAGTGGTGGGTCACAAAGGTATAGTGCAATGAGACCAGTTGGAGAGAGCGATGCCCGATACCTACGGCTACGCCCGCACCAGTCGGCCCAGAGTCTCCGAGCTGTCTGGCAGCGACCCGGAAACTCAACGCCAGCAGTTGCAGGCCGCCGGCGTGGCGCTTTCTCACATCTATCAGGATGTCGGCGTCTCCGAAACCTCTGGCACCAACAGCCGGCGGGGCTGGCACTCTCTGGACTCCCGAATGGTGTAAGGCGACACCTTGGTTGTGGTGTCCATCGACCGCATCGGGCGGCGCTGGCTGGACACCATGGGTAACATCCACGACCTGCAACGGCGCGGGGTGAGGATTCGCAGCCTGGCCGGTCACGAACAGTCCTGGGCCCAGTACCTGGATGCCGACCCCGACTCGCCGGAGTCGTTCCTGGGCTATACCCTGGCTGGCTTCGCCGCCTGGGTGTCCAACCAGGAACTGGTGTCCATCCGCCGCCGTACCAAGGCGGGTTTGGAGAAGGCGAAGGCGGACGGCAAGAAACTGGGCGCTCCTCGCCGGTTGTCAGAGGAGCAGGAGGCCGCGGTCATCGAGATGGTAGCCAGTGGCGTCAGCCAGCGGCGCATCGCCAGGTCCTTCGGCGTATCGCCTGCGACAGTCAGGCGCGCCGTAAAGCGTGAGTAGCGCCTGCGCATCATGCACCCGCCAGGGTGATGCGCAGCGTTTTTCAGGGTGCTGTTGTGTCGACCGGCGTGAACCGTGATGTGGCACATGGTGGCGCTGGCAGTGTTCCGGTGTGGAGTCAGGTACTCAGCCGTAGCTTAGCTGGACTTTACGCATTTCCAGCGGCATCAGCGAGGGGATCTGCAAGTGGATGGTACAGAGCGGCCGGGAGTTCCTGAATATCCGGGTCAGCTGCGGACAGTGAAAAACCTTCCCACGCCAGTCACAGGTGGCACCGCGCCAAAGCGATGGCATCCATTACTTTTCCTAGATTTTGCGTGAAGTCCAGCTTACTGAGTCCATCGTTGAAGCCGCCGTCTCTGAATGGCTAACCATCATAGGCTGGCAGGTGGACCACGGCGTCGGGCCATCACGCCGGGGTAATCCGATTTCCGACAAACTTATCCCAACCATGCCCATAAAACTGGAGGCGAGTCCATGAATGCCGACCCGGCCAACTGCACCTGTGAACGGTGCGAGATTGACCGCGAGCGCGCGCCTCACCAACGGGCGTGGCTCACGGCCTTCCGTGAGGCGACCACAGCGCAGGTCAGTGCAGCGCTGGATGCCGTGGAAAACGGCAGCCATTGCGACTCGCCGGAGGCCAATGGGGGCCTGCTGGCGTTGACCGGTCTGATGCTGGAGCAGGAAAAGGAACTCTCCGGCGCTGTGGTTGGAAGGGCGGCGCGTCAGCAGGACCAGGGCGAGCAGTCGCCCATAGCAGCAACGGAGATTGAGCAGCGCAGAGGGCTGATGGGACGTTTGAACGCTGCCGCAGTCCGGCTCCGGCCGCAATCGGAGCCGACAAGTGAAGACGGTGCAGACGGTGCAGACAATGATGCCGCCCTCTGGTACGCCGCCTGCCTTGCCTGCACCAGCAGTCTCCAGGTGGTGCGGCTGTTCCGTCGCAGGCGGGCCGAACTGCCGCGACTGGACCCAATGTGGGAGGCCTATCTGGTGGTGCTGGCCCCTCTGTTGCGGAGTGCCGAGGAAAACCGGGAACGTCTTGAGTACAGCGCTGTCCCGGACATCGACGACGGGCTGGCCGAGGCCCGATCGACTCTGCTGGCGGAAGCGCACGCCGCCATCGACGAGATGACGGAAACCGTGGCTGCTGATTTCCGCGAATTCAACCAGGACCTGGCGGTGGAAATCCGACCGGCCATGCGGGGACTGCCCGCGGTGGCCGAACAGGCGGCCGCGATGCTGGTCGAACCGGCTGACTTCCACGTTGGACGCTTCGACGAGTGGGACCCCAACCCGCCGCACGCCGAGGGCGGACTCTACATCGTCTACCACTACCGCGGCGCCAAGGTGGTGCAGTCGATGCTGGACACCTACCCGATGGGATTTCCCGCGGACGCGGCTCGGGAGCAGTTGAACCGGGTGATTGCCGCACTGGTGAAAATGGGTCCGGAGGAGAAGGCAATGTCGGATCTCCTGCTGCCCCGTGCCCTCTTGATGTCGGACCTGGCCGACGCCGGTCTCCACGACGTGGCGGTTGACCGGTTCAGCGAGTTCGTGTCGATGTTGCTACGGCAGGACCTGCGCCACGGCGTGATGCTGCAGGTGCTGGCGGCGGTGGCCGGAGATGAACCGGACGTATCGGAACACCTGTTGCGCGACTCGGACTTCGACAGCGAGTTCGCCACCCAGAGGCAGGCGAGGGCCATCATTGCGACGGCGCGGCGGCAGGGACTGGACTCGGTGAAGCTGGCCAACCTGGCTGCGGCCATGGGGCACAAGGCGGAGGGGTTGGGCGTGACACCGCCGTCTATAAACTACGGCGCCCTGAGAACCCTGCTGGGAGCGGCCCTTGATGCCGGACTCCATCACGACGTCATTGACCGCATTTACCAGGCCATGGACCCGGAGGGGTATGCAGAGGCGCAATACGGCCAGGCTGCTGATCTGCAGGAGTTCGCTGACGAAGACGCCGACGGCGCGTTGGACAGATTGCCGCGATTCAACGGTGGGGTTTCCCGCTGAGGCATTGCCCCCCGGGTGCCAAGGGTTCGGTGACATTTCTCAGTGAGGCAACACGCGGCAAGACTAATTGTCGTTGATCATTGGGCCCTGGAAACTGGGTAGGGAGGTAATCCGCATGAGCGAACCGGAAACCGCTGGACACGTCCACGAGCCCCACGAGTGCGACGAGCATGAGCATCATGCCGACGAAGGCGAAAAGGAATTGGCAGCCGCGGAATAAACGTCCGGGGCCAGAATGAATGAAGGCATGAGGGCCGGTCTGGGATCGGCCCTCTTTTCTTTTTCACGGCAGCGGGCCGGTGGCCAGTTCCACTGGCCGAAGTCCCTGGCGATGAGACTGTGCGGCTCGTCCTGTGCAGGACTACCGCGGCAGACCCGGCAGCTCTGGTGTTTCACGAACCGGCGTGGTTGTCCGGGCTTTTGGCGGCAAATGGAAGAGGCGCTTTACGGTGCGGCGCCCCCCTCCTGTGCCCGGGTTGGTTGTTGCCCCCCGTTCAGGGGGTTGTGCCGACGCCGGCGGTCCGGCGGATCCTGGCTGCCAGTCCGGGTAGCGCCTTCACGACTCCCCGGCGCAGAGTGAAGGGCGTTGTTGCCACGGCGTCTGCCAGGGTGAGGACGTCAGCCTGTGTTGGGTGGCTCCTCAGCTGGTCCCTGAGTCCGTTGACCAGGCTCATCCTCTCGCCGGACACCGGGTGGTAGGCGTCGAGAAAGTCGAGGGCCAGTCTCAGGGACCGCCGGTGTTCGCAGTCGGTCTTTTCTTCTTCGTAAGGCATGGTGCTTCTCCTCAGTGGTGGGGATTTGGTTTTTCTGGTTCCTATCCGGTGATGGTGGCCACGGCCAGGAGCCTGATGCCGTGGTGTTGCAGATTTGCTGCTGCGGCCGCGTCGCGGCAGAGGAGAACGGCGGCTGCGGGTTCCACGCCCTCTTCCCTGAGTGCGGCGGCTGTAAAGGGCGGCGCAGCGGGCGATGGAGGCCCCGGTGGTGACGGCGTCGTCGACGATCACGGTGCTGGAGGGTATTCGCCCCTGCAGCCTGCCCCAGGCTGCCGTGATCTTTCGCCTCGGGCAGCGCGTAAAGCGCGGCTCCGAATCTGTCCAGGGCCGACAGCAGGTCTGCCTGCGCTGCGATTGGGATCCCTCTCCGGTGGCCACTCCGCAGACGCAAGGTAGGGGCGCGCCGGCCGGTGCGCCCCAATACCGAGCAGATAGCTCCGGGATCCTGGTCGCTCTATTCGCCCGGCCCGCCTAGCTGCCCGAGATGGCCACCGGGCCGTGCACCACCTTGACCTCGAACTGCTTGGCCTTCTTGGCCTCGGTCTTGGGCAGGGTGATGGTCAGCACGCCGTGCTCGTAGCAGGGTTCCACCTTCTCCTGATCCACCGTGTCGGGGAGGCGCAGGGAGCGGTGGAAGGAGCCGCAGCGGCGCTCGCGCACCAGGTAGGAGCCGTTGGTGTTCTCGTAGTGGGCGGCCGTCTCGCCCCGGATGGTGAGAACGTTGTCCTCAATGGCCACCTGGATGTTATCCGGGGCCACGCCCGGGAGAGAGGCCCTGACGACGTAGTCATCGCCGTCGGCCACCACGTCAAGCGGGGCCGCCCAGGCCTCCAATACCTGACCTTCGTCGTGGTTGGGCGTCCCGAAACGCCGCCGCATGCGGTTCATGTTCTCCTGCATCTGCCCCAGTTCGCCGAAGGGGGGTGGAAGGGTTTCTTCGCTGCAACATCATATGAAGGTCCTCCTCCGCGTTCTATTCTGTAATTCGCTGACTGCCGGGTTCTCACTCACTCTCTGGAGTGCTGATTCGTATTTCCTCTAGAAGTAATAGCGGACGCCCGGACTGGGCACGCGATAAGCCAACACGGGCTGGGCAACCTTCTCGCGCTGGCCGGCCCATTCCACGATCTCCGAAACCTGCTGGGCCACCTTTTCGCTCAATTCCTGTGTCTTGTTCTCTGCCAACGCTGCCGGGCGGTTCCGAATCTCTGTCGCTGCCATATCGCTCATTCCTCTTGTTTGTATGCCAAGACTATAACATATGATATAACACGTGTCAAGTTAATAAATGCAATAACTCAAATCTTAGGTAGCACCAAATAATGGGCCGTATACACCGTTGACATATATTTTCCCGAGGGATATAAAACAATCATGCCGGAACCCGTCCGAGAGAAGGACCCAACGATGACGACGCAGCAGACGCAGGGCATCTACCTGATCAGCGTGGTGGCGGAGAGGCTGGATATGCATCCGCAGACGCTGCGCAAGTACGAGCGCGCCGGGTTCGTCGTGCCGTTGCGGATGGGTGCGCTCCGCACCTACTCCGATGAGGACGTGGCCCGGCTGCGGTTGATCAAGCACTTCGTGGACGATATGGGCCTGAACCTGTCGGGCGTGCAACTGGCCCTGCGGATGACCTCGGAGCTGCTGGCCCTGCGCCTGGAAACGGCGGCCGCAGGCGCGCCGGTGGGGCGCATCGACGGGATGCTGGCGACGCTGGGGGTGAGGGTGGTGCAGCGACCGCAGCCCGAACCGGAAGAGGAGCCGGGCGAAAGCTGGTTCAAGGTGAACCCCGACGAGGCCGTGGAGTTCGATCCGGGGATTGCGGTAGGGGAACCGGATTAGCCTGTTGAACCGCTGCTTGTGGATAGTCTGGGGACTATCTGCAAACCGATTGACTGCTCGTTGCAGCGGGTTGCCGAAGAACGCTTGTACATCCTTAGCTTTTGATGTCGCTGAAGTCCCAGCCAGTCAGTGGAACCAGAAGTTCCAGCAACTCCGCCACTGCCTCCAACCCTGCGCCGATGTCAATGGCGTTCAGATGCCTATTGCGCTTGTAATAATTTACGTGCAGGTCCTCAGCGTTATTGCGCAGGTCTAGCAGGCGTGAGTTGCCGGCCAGCTCCCTGGCCTGGTAAAGGGTATTTATTGGGCATGCTAAAAGCAAAGCTGGAGGGCTGCGTTTTTGAGCAGAGATCTGCTGTTGGGAGTGCCGGAAATGGTGGACGAGGTTATTGGAGCAAGTCGTTGTTGAGCGGAGGGCCTGGAGGCCTTGGGCGGCTCTGGCTAGGGAGCTTCTTCCGCCGGCCGCGGAAGAAGGGGTCGAGAGCCTTGGCCATGATGCCCGCGGCGCACGAGCTGCAGTGAGCGCCGGCGGCAGCGGCATGATCGCAGGTCCTGCACTTTGCGTTCGCCATTCCCTAACCCCTCGTGGGAAGAGTGAGGATTTGACGATACTTTTTCCGTCCCTTCCACCACAAAGCCCTGGCTGTCAGTAATTCCACGCACAACGCCGGTTCGCAAAAGGCCCGTTATGGTTAGTCAGCTTAAAAGTGCGCGTAATCTATACGCCTTGCCGCGACGGAGTTGCTTGGCAACTAAGTCGTTTCGCTCGAGGAGTTCCTGAAGGGTACACTCCGCATGATCGACACCCGGCCATTCAATATGGGTTTCGCTGGAACAGTAGGCTGCTTCTCTAGATTCTAATTCGGCTACCCAATCGCTGCCGTGGGTGTCTCGCCAAGTCAAAGCGGCAGCATTCCGAATTAAGTAATAGGCACTCTCGGCCTTTGGCCAGCAGAGCGGAGCTTATATTCCCAAGAAAAGTACTCCGCCACCTCCAAGCCGCACTGTTCCGGTAATTTGACTTTTATCTTGCCAGCGGATGCACTGTGTCGGCAGTCTACGCCGATCCCCCATTCTTCCTCAACCACTCCATTAGCTGGATCTGCTCTTTCTCGACTGTGGCGGAGTAATCGTGTACCACCTGCCTGATGACTGAAGGCAGTAAATCAGGCAGAGTGGCGACGTTGCTGGAGCAGGAAGAGACGGCGTTGACGGTGGGGCTTATTCTTCGTCGGGGTCTTCTGAAGCCTGGGACGCGGCGTTCTCCCGGCTGCGCTTGAGCCTGTAGCTTTCGCCATTCATCTCCATGATGTGGACGTGGTGGGTGAGGCGGTCCAGTAGTGCGCGGCTGAGGCGCTCCGAGCCGAAGACCTCGGTCCACTCGTCGAAGGGAAGGTTGGTGGTCACCAGGATGGAGCCCCGCTCGTAGCGCTGGGAGGCGACTTCCACTGGCAACGTCGGCGTGTTCGGCGCCGCCCGCGGTTTCGGGCGGCCCAGGCAGAGGCGCCTCGCGCCTCAGGATGTGTGCACTTGCGCACTCTTGCAGGACTGGCAGTACCTGTGGGTCGAATATCGCGCCACCGTCATCCCCAGAGCTTCCGCATCGGCACAGGCGGACGGCCCCGCCGATTTCACATGATCCTTCTGAAGGGCTTGATTGCCGCACTTGATGCACAACCCCCGGTCTCTGCGGTCGTCCGGCTTCGGGGGCCGGTGGCGTTCGCGCTGCCGTTCCAGGCACGGACGGCAGTGAAAGAAATAGGGCTCTTCAGACGGGTGCTCTGAAAAAATGTAGCTCCTGCGGCAGCTCCCACCCTGTGACCATGGCCCCCATTGCTCGGGAGGAAGATCGCTGCGTATCTCCTCCGAGCGCATTGTGGCCCACTCCGGCCAACCGTCCCTGCGAGCCGGCGTCAGCTCCATGTCCTTCTCTCGATAACCATCGCCGCACCTGAACCCGTTGCACTTGAGGACCATCGCCCTGCCGGGTCCCATTTCCCGGTTGACGACCCGGTAGGCCTGGGTCCGGTGCCTGAAGCGGCGGTCGTCCCGGTAGGCCGCGACCCTGTCACTGGCTACGACTCTTATGGTCCAGATGTGGTGGTGGTCATCATCGTCCATGGCGATGCTCCGCTCTCTGCAGGTGTGTACAGGTGTATACCCCTTGATACCACCGGTGGTTTGGCCGACGGAGCATTCAAGGGCACTTGGCTTCTGCGGCTTGACTCGGCGACGCCTCCTGCGGGCCTGGGATTTCCCCGAGGGAATTGTGTACAAATATACACACTCTGCACCAGAGGGCACTTGCGCTAGCGCTATGGTCTGTGGGTGTTTCTCTTCTCATCGGATGCATGATGGTTTTCATTCACGAAGTCTTCGTGGAGGTGCTCACACTTTGCTGAAGGTGGGACAAGGGAAAGAGATCCACGAGATGAAAGGGTCGGTTCCATACAGGGGATTGCCGATGATCTGGGCATCGCCCGGAACACGGTCCGCGGTCGTCTCGACGGCGACCAGCGCGGTGTCGGAGGCCGGTTGAGTGTGCGATAGACGGTTGGTCTTGAGACGGAGAAGAGTTCGGCGAGATCGCTGATGGAATACTCGCCGGTGGCATGCATGCGGCAGAGTTCCCGCTGCTGCCGGTCGGAGAGTTTGGGCTGCTTGCCACGTAATTTCCCTTTGTCGCGGGCGATGGCCATGCCCTCGCGGGTGCGCATGCGAATGAGATCAGCCTCGAACTCGGCGAAGGTGACGAGGATATTGAAGAACATCTTTCCCATGGGGTCGTCCGGGCCGTAGAGCGCCCGTCCGAGGGCCAGTTTCACGCCTCGTTCCATAAGCTGGTCGGCGAGGCCGCGCGCATCCGGGACGGATCTGGGCAGCGGCGGTCGACTTTCGGCACGACCAGCGTGTCGCCTTCACACATGGCAGCGAGGACCTGGTCGAGGCCCGGGCGGGCGCGGGTCGTGCTGGTGAGGCCGTGATCGGTGTAGATGCGATATTCGGCTCAGACCGGTGAGGTGGAAATGGTGCGCAACTCTAGGAGGGCCTGACGCTGAGGGCCAGATCACGCCGGCCGGTGGACAAGCGTGGGAATCTGAGAGCGATACCATCATGGGGGAATTGTACGGAGAGGGCCCCGTGCGACTGCGCTCAACCTGATCGTCACCGTTGTCATTTGCTGGACTACCGCCCGTTTCGGAGAAACGGCCAGACGACGGAAGCTTGCAGGCCTCACGGTCGAGCACGAGTTCCTAGCTCACATTTTACCCCTTAGCTGGTCTCATATCCCGCTCACCGGAGAACACCGGTGGCCAAAGCTCCGATGGTGGCCTTGACGTACGATTCTGCCCCCTACCGGAGGTCGACCCACATTGGCGGAATACGGGTATTTTTCGCCACCACCTCGACCCCTGAGCCATATTGGCTTCAGCGGCAATCCGTTTATGCATGGCCGCTAGTTCAGCCAGCGGCTCTCAGTAACGTTGTGCTGGCACCGGTAGTCCTCATCGTACTTGTGTCGCAGGACCAGCAGTTCACGGCCTTGAAACCCGAAAGCCGGCAAAAACAGTTCCATTCCTTTCCTCTCCCAGCAGGACGGGCAGATCCAAAGACTGTGGTTCGCAGGCTCGGGCTCGTCGAGGTAATCGACTCCCATGGGCCAGAACATGCAGGTGCTGCCGGAGAGCCTGAGTCCTATGGTGGTGATGTGGCATCGTATGCAGCGCTGGTATTGGTAGACCGATGCAGGTTCAGGGTCGTGCGTCATTAGAGCTCCTTCTGAGTCTGGATATTTGGAAAACAGCGGGGGGGTAACCCTGCTGGGCTGTGAGAGATTCCGGCGTCCCCGGAACGTGGCGATTGCACGATATGAACGCGAAAACCGGTAGGATCGTGGGCAACACCGCGGAAGAAGAGACAGAAATCGCAGGCCGGATAGCGGAGAATCCCGAGGAGGTGGAGTGGACCGACGGGGACTTGGCCAACGCCAAGTCCCCGGAAGAACTCTTCCCCAGGGCCGCCAAGGCGGCCCGCAAGCGCCAAGCCGACCTGGACGCCGGACGTACGGAGTACATCTCGGCGTATGAGGAGCCGGAGTTTGCGATCAGGCAGGTGAAGACGGGAACGAGGCCGTCGCCGTCATTGATATCCACCCGGATGCTGCCGGGCGGGTGAGCGGGTATCTGCTGCGCCTCGCCCGCTCGGCGGGCCGCGGTACGGCAACAGGGTGAGCGGGAGACGTGGCCGCGGCGGCGCTGGTGGTGGTGGGAGTGTTGAGCAGCTGCAACGCCAGCATCGGCGGAGTCTGACGCGCCCTGTGGTTGCTGCTGGCCAGCACCGGGGAGGACGTTAATCCGGCAGTTTCGCGCCCGTGGTGTGGACGTTTACCACCTCTGTGTGCTGGATGATCAACTGGCGGGCCTGCAGGACCGTGGGGTCCGGCACGTGGCTGTCCGCTTCCGGCGGCGGGTCCAGCCCCCCAGGCATTACCAGGTTCACCTCCTCGGCGATCTCCTCGGCCGTGGGCGGGTGGTGTAACGAGGCGGCGGCGGCCAGGGCCACGAGGTTTTTCACCAGCCGCTCCATGCCGAAGACGACGTATACCCTGGCCTGCTCCGCCCAGGCCTGGATGTCGGGGTCCGGCTCCATGTCGCAGAACAGGAGCACCGGCAGGATGCAGGGGTTTCGGCCGTCGTGAACGCCCTCATCCAGGAAGTCGTGGAGCTATGGCCGCATCCCAGGTCTGCCGCGCTGGCTGCTGACTTCCAGCCCGCCGTTGGGGCCGTCCAGGTACCACCGCCCTCGGACGATGCGGTAGGGGCCAGCCTTCACCTCCATGGAGATGCGGGCGCAGTCCAGGAACCAGATGGCAAAGTCCACCTCCCGGCAGTCCCGGGCCGGGCCTCGTACAGGGCGATGCCGTAGGCGTCGGAGGCCTCCAACGCCCGGTAGGTGGACTGCCAGGTCACCGCGGCGCTGGGGGTCGGCGAGCCTGTGGGCCGGAAACTCGGGGTTAGATATCCAATGGGTGTACTCCTTTGGAGAAGATGATGGTGAAAGGGTGCGGTCATGGCGCGGGCAGGGCGGGCGGAACTCCAGCAGCCCCACAGCGCCGGGCTGTGGCCGCTGACAGCGTGTGGCCCGCCGCAGCCCTTGCTGCGGCACAACGTACCCCGTAAACCCCATCCCGTTTCCGCGGCCTACCCCTGATCGCCGGCATTGCCGGAGGAGGTCCCGATGGCGGGGCTGCCGCCAAAGGGTCCCTCCTGGCGGCCAGGAGGCCGGTTTTCTTCGTCCGGCCTGGAATCCGTCCCCTCCGGGCCCTCACTGCTGGCTGGGCTGGTGAGGTCTGCCAGAGGCACGAAAACCGGTGCGTGCAACTCCCTGGTGTCCGGTGGTATCCACACCTCGCCCGGTTGGTGGCGGGAGGCCCGGCTTCGCCATCGATAGCGGGCAACGGCGTAATCTGACACTCCGCCTTCGTCCACGCCATGCTTAGTGGCGTGCTCGGTGACATGCTCGGTGATGTGCTCAGTAGCGTGCTCGGTGGCATGCTCGGTGTCGTGCTCAGCGGCGCGCTCGGTGTCGTGCTCCACTCCACCGCGGTCGTTCCCGGTCTCTACCGCTTCCTCTTCAAACTGGGAATCACCGTATTCTGTGTCGGCGCCTTCCTCCACCGGGTCGGCGGCGGCGTACTCAGCTTCCCTTTCCCTTTCTCTTTCTCTTACCCGTTCCTCAATGTCTTCCTCGATCACCGACCTGTAGTCGCGGAAAAGGTCCCCGCTGTACTTGGGCTGGGATTCCTGGTAGTCGAGCCTCTCTCGGTCGTAGTCCAGTCTCTCTGACATACGGCACCTCCTGTCACCCATCGTGGCAGGGGAAAAAAGAAGGTTGCCTTTCGGCGCGAAAAGGTAACCGGGTTCCGGCTCAGAGGTACGCTGAAGCCCAAAGGAGGTGGCTCAAATGGTCAGAGCGAAAAAGACCCTGCCGGAGAGCGCCGAACTGGTGGGACGAATGATCCTCGACATGGCGCCGGTCAGCACCGGGGAATTGCGCACCGCGTTGTACCTGTCTGACGACGAGGTGAGCGATGGTCTGCGGCACTTGAAAGGGAGGAAAATGGTGGACGGGGCCGAGATGAGCTGTCTGCTGCCGGCGGTTCACCGCTGGTGGCTGACCGCCCTTGGCCTCGACTACTTCGGGGCGTCCGAGGAACAGAGGAGCTGGCACCGCCCCGCTGGGCTCAGCCGCCTCATCTACATGGATTTGCTGCGGGTCGAGGCCGTGAATTCCATCGCCATCCTGTATCCCGCAGAAGACAGGAAGCTGGCGCGGATCCAGCGGTACGGAAGGGATCCGATGTGCGCCGTTGCCGAGTACCGTAGCTCCAACGAATCACCGGCAACGCTGGTGTTCTGCTGGGTTCCGATGCTGGAGTCGCCACTGGAACTGTACCGGCGGCTGGAGGCGCTGCCCGAGTCGATGCAGGCGCTGACCGTTGATGCTGAGACCGAGTACAGACCCGGTGGTCTCTGTCTTGTGGCCGACGATGAGTGGGACGCATCGCAGGCCTTGACCATGGCCTGCGCCATCCTGTCCCGGTGGGTCCCTCCCGCCAGTATCACTGCGTGGTATTACACCGGCGGCGGCTGGCGCGTGTCCACCGGCAAGTCGGTCTTGAACGGCGAGCCACCCAGTGAACTCCCTCCTCTCCGCCCACCGGTCAACGCCCTGCGTCCTGTTGCCAGCAAGGGGAGGCTGAGGGGCCTGTCGCTGAAAAAGGCGATAGAAACCTGGGCTGGCCGCAGGGGGCAGACCCTCTTCCGGCTGCAGACGTCTCTGGGAATGTATCCCGCCATCTCTCTCAGCCACCTGCAGGCCTTCGCAGGCGAGCCGCCCGAAGGCAAGGACACCAATCGCCGTTTGAGGGGGCTGGTGAAACTCAGACGGGCGAAGGTGGCTGCCGAAAGCGTTAGGAACAAGGCCAAAGGCTCGGGGAAAGGCCGCCCCCTGGGGATCGCGCGTCGTGGCCACTACGGGCTTCGCTATGACCTTACCGGGGCAGGCAGGAGCAATTTCACCCTTGGCCATGAGGGTTCGCCGCCGCAGCTGGCATCCCGAACTGAGATCCGGAATATCTCAGCAGAGACCTGGCCGGATGTACACAGGGGCATCGAATATGAGCTTCAGGCCCAGTTCAAGGAAAAGGAAGGGGGCTGCTCCGTCGCCCCGTGGTGGAGAACTCGAATTACCCTGTCTAACGGCGAAACTATCAACCCGGACGGGGTTGTGCTGGTCCGGGCTCCCTGGGGGAGGAGCTGGAACTACCTGGAGGTGGAGTTGTCGCACGATGGTCCCACTGCTGTCGAGGGGCGCTGCGGGAGATACGGCTCACCGAACCGTTTGGACGGCTACGGCCTGCTGGTCGTGGGCGCTTCGGACTGGGCCGGGCGGAATTTCCGAGAGGCCGGCTTGCAGTGCTCTCCGCCACTGAAGATGTTGACCACGACGCTGCGTCGGTTGAAGAAAGGGGGCGGCGTGTTCGGTGCTGGCGTCTGGTCTCACTATGGCACAGCCACCAGCCTCTTTCCCCCGGACGTGGCGCCCTGATGATCAGGAAAACAACCAGGAAGTTCGTTACTGTGACGAACCCCGGTAGGGCAGCTCGGCCACCGCCTCGGTCAGACCCGAAAGCAGCGGGCGCAGGTCCCGGACCACCTCGCGCAGCACTTCATCATCGTTGGAAAGCCCCTGGATCTTCATGCTCAATTTCGCCATCTCCTCCTGCAGTGTGATGAGCACGGTATCGTGGGGGGACACGGTGTCGTAGACGCTGTGCAGCAACGCCTCCATCCGCTCAAGGGCCTCTGGCACGCCGGCCATGGCAGCTCTCCCCGCTCCGTTCGGGTCGAGAAATGCGGCAAGGGCCTGGCGGCCAAGTTCCGGCACGCTGCCACCGTACTCTCTCTCAGCCACGACATCTATCACGGCCGCCAGTTCGTCGGACACCTGAATGTGGACGCGTCTGGGGTATTTTGCCCGCGACTTCCTCTCACTCTTTTCCATGTCAAGCTCCACCTGATGGCTTCCATCGTGCATGTTACATGGAACTGAATATCGGATTTCCCGTTTCAGCCGCAATGCGCTCCATCGGGAGCACCCCTTCCAACGTGTAACACAGCTTGCAGAAATGGCGCTCACTTTGACAGGCCTGGGTCGGCGTGCGGACTTCAACGGACCAATCACCCCCTGTTAGAAAAAGCGGGTTTAATACAGGGAAAAAGGGGGGGAGGCACAGGACAGTTCCCGAGACCATTCTCTCCCTCCAAGTGAGGAGGGGATTTTGGGGCCGTGGCATGGCTCATTGAATGGTGGAGAGCATGCGGATTGCCTGGGCTGTCACCTGATGCATAGCCTGAATCCGAGGGGGATTTTGTTGCAGGAAAACTGGGCGGCTGCAAGGATGTCGGGGCGGTGGATGACGGCGATGCCGTCCTCGGTGAGGGTGGCGGTGATGATGTCCATTGAGCCAACGATGCCGCCTGTGGCGCTGTGGTTCTGAATGCTTGGGTGTCGGGGAACGCGGTGAATGCGCTGCTTGCCGAGTGAAGGCGAAGCACCGGGATACATCCATGGTTGAGGTGGGTGGCATGACGATGGCCGGGGTTGATGTGAATCATACGGACGCCGGACCTCGGGCCTGCCCGAGCCGGCTCCGCCGCTGGTGGGTGAACTGCGATGAGTGCAGGCCTGCGGCCCGGTCGGGGGCCCTGATGCGGTTTCGCCGCATCAACCGCTCCAGGAACTCGGCATGGGGTTCCAAGTCTGGCTGGTCAGCCAGGATGTGCCGGACGTCTGGCGCTGAAGAAGCTCGACGGAGACATCAGCCGGAATGACCCCGCGCCGGCGGCGGAGGACTCCACCAGTGCGGACATCTCCGCTAGGGCTAGGGACTTCTCCAGCGACTGGCGAAAGTGGGGGTCGATTGCCGTTTCGGCAAGCCTGGCGGTGTAGCGATCCAGAGTCCAGAGCAGGGGAAGGCTGCTCCAGCTGGCGAGGCGCTCCATGCGCCGGTCCCGCTCCATGTCCGGGAAGACCAGGGCCGGCGCCACGGGCACGCTGCGGCCCAACTGACGCCGCAGGGCCTCGCCGACCCTGAGGGCCTCCAGGGGCCTGGTCCAGGGGCGACTGGGTGCTGCGCTGTCCCGCCCTGGTGTCGACGCGCCAGTTGCCGTCCCTCAGGGAGTAGCGGCCGTATTGTACCGTCAGGCAGAAACTGCCGACGCCGGGCAGCCAGGTGATGAACACCGGCGCCGCCGGACTGCGTCCCGGGGTACCGGAGCGCCACTGGCGCAGGGCGAAGGCGGGCAGGCCGTCGACACCTCCTGCGGCCAGGATGGCCGCGGTGGCCCGGTCCTCGCTGTTCTATTCGCTGATGGAGAATGAAGGGATGTTTTGCGATGGCATTGGTTTGCTCCTGTGCACAGTTTCAGACATTTTCGAGGAATGCCAGCAGGGAACCCGCAGGCCCAGGGCGAACGCATTCTAAATTTGGATGTCTACTGGGACCCTTCAATCGCAAGGTGCGCACAGTGAAGCAGCAAGGACTCAGCTTTGTTTGATGCCAAGAACCTTTCAAACAGATGTTGTTTTGGTCCTTCTTGAATCCAAATTCTGACGGCAAATTTAGAATGCGTTTGCCCTGCCCGCAGGCCGGAGATGCAGGGCGTCCGGGAGTCTTGCCACGGAGTCATCGACGACGATCCGGCAGGGGCAATGCCTTGCCACGCATGGTTGGATGTTGGCGACTCCCTCGGGCGTCGCGTCTACACGGCAATCACAGAGGTGATGACGAGTAAATGCAATAACAGCGCGGCACCGGCGTGGTTGTCCCGGCCCAACCCGAACGCGTCCGGCATCGACGTGGGAGGCCAGCAGCCATTTCATTGCGATTCCCATGCACCATATCCAGCACATGCAGAAGGCTTTGACGCAGGTCAACCTCGCCATGGCCTGTTCCTGCTGGTTCATCGTTACATCCCCGATAGGGTTAACGCAGTCGCCGAAGGGTTGGCTGGCGGCCGAGTCGCAGAACACCAGCACAGTCTGCGTTTTGACTATGCCCCAGTTGCGGATCAGAGGACACGCCGCAGGCGTAGACGCACACCCTACAGGTAGTTCACCGGTTCAGGTCATTCCATGCTCCGGGCCAAGCCGCAGCACCAGACGGTCAAGATGGGCGATTTCGATTACACCCTCGCTCGCAACTTCCCCGGACTCACCGAACCGCTGGCGGGCGAGGGCGTCCCGGTCCACACCGGGCCAGCGGGATGCCCCGGCCCAGATGGAGGCGAACCGTTCATGGGGGTCGTCGGCGGCGGTGAGCACCAGCAGGTTGCGCGCCCTGGTGAAGGCCGTGTAGTGCTGGCGGGCCCGGTCGTAGTCTGCGATGAAAGCCTCCGGTTCGCCGGAGTACACCCCGAAGTCCGCCAGGGTGCGGCCCACACGGTCAGTGTCCAAGTCGGGCCCGGAAAGTGACCCAACTACAACAACGTCCCACTCCCGGCCCTTGGCCTGGTGGACGGTGGTCACCAGCACCTCGTCACCCCCATTTGCCCGGACGTGCCCAGCGGGCTCGCAGCGCGCCGGAATTCCGGCCCGTTCCAGGCCGTCCAGGTACGGGCCGCTCACCCCGTCCTTGACGCTGTGGAGCAGCAGAGCCGCCTGCCCGTTGTGGCCGATGACGCCGTTGTGTTTCAGGAACAGGAGCAGTTCCGCCAGTTGCTTCGCCTCATGCACGGGGTCCCGCCCCATGACCGAGATGACGGCGGGATAATCCCGATGGGTGCCCATTTTGTTGGGCACGATGTCCTTGGTGAAGCGGAACGAGCGGTCGCCGATGTACCACCGGGCTGCGGTGTCCATCCATTGATTCGCGGCGCCGACAATATCCCGGTGGGAGCGGTAGTTGGTGGTCAGTTCCGCTATGCGGCAGCCCGGAAACCTGCAGGAGAACTCCAGCAGATTGGAGACGCTGGCCCCCCGGAAACGGTAGATCGACTGGTCGTCGTCGCCCACCGCCACAATGTTGCCGTGGGCGCCGGCCAGCCTCTCCAGGATGCGCATCTGCACGCGCGAGGTGTCCTGGAATTCGTCCACCATCAGGTGCCTGATGGCGCCGCGGGCCACGGCGGCAACATCGTCATCCTGCAACACCCGGTGGGCCCACACCTGGAGGTGGGCGAAGTCCACGGCGTTGTGGCGCAGCAGGAGTTGGCGGTATCGTTGGCAGCTGCGGCCCAGGGCGGCGATGAAGGGCCTGTCGGAACCGGCGACAACGTCGACGTCAATCAGCTCGTCGCAGATGCGGTCGAAATAACGTGCCGCTTCGGTCACCGCGTATACCCCGTCCCGCCAACCGCGTCTTGAGAGTATGTCACGTTCGGGACCGAATACGGCATCGGACTCCTGGCTCAGCAGCAGGAGCTGCTCCTCTTCGTTCAGGACCCGGTAGTCCCATCGCAGGCCGACCATGGCGGCGCGGGAATCCAGCAGCCGGCGGCACAGGCTGTGGATGGTGGTGACCTGAACTTCCTTGATTTCGCCCGTGAACCCGCAGGCCAGCGCGGACGATTCGAAACGCCGCTGCAGCTGCCGGGCCGCGTCCCTGCCGAAGGTGCAGAGCACCAGTTCACCGGGCAGGGTCCGGCCGCTGAGCAGGAGGTTGACCGCCCGGAGTTCGATAGTGCGGGTCTTGCCTGACCCCGGGCCGGCGATCACCAGCATCGGGCCCTCGCCGTGGCCAATGACCTGCATCTGGCTGGCGTCCGGCGGCGGGTTCAGGCGCATAATGACGGGTGCGATGTCCATGTCCATGGGGCTCCCCTGCGTGGTATTCCCGGATGGTGACATTGAAAATGGCCCCGGGTTTGCCTGTTTATTCTCCGGTTCTTTGCGCCGGGTTTTGGACAGCCATTGCGGCCGGGTTTGCCTTGCCGGTTCCGGGGCGCCGGACGGGTTTTCGCCCGGCGTCCGTGGTGAAGGGTATGCGGCTAGAGGCCGCACATTACTGTCTGCCCCTCCACGTCCCGCTCCGGCGGGCCGTACTGGATGACCAGGGTCTCCACGTGCTGGATGTTGATGGTGACCGAGCCCAGCTTGAGCCCCAGGCCCAACGGACCCGGCACCGGGGAAGGTGTGGCGGCTTCGACTGCCGGAGTTTCCTCGTCGTCATCCCGCGAGCCCTCAGGGCCACGGAATTGCAGTTCGTTCACCTTGCTCGACTCGTTCTCCGAAAACCAGGGCTCTGGCGGGTTTCTGAATTCCTCCCTGGCAGCTACGCGCTCCAGGTACTCCTTCAGATTATCCAGCCCGAAGATGATGTGCAGGTGCTCGGTATTCAGGGCAACCCGCTCCAGGGCTTCGTCCCGCTCCATGTCGGGGAGGAACAGCGCCCCGGCCACAAAGTTCCTGTAGCCCGTGGCCGTCGATATCGCGTTGCGCATCTCGATGGAAGCGTCCACCAGTTCCTTCAACGGGGAGGGTATTGACTCAAGGACGCCGTCGGGGCCGCGCCGGTACCACTGTCCTATGCTGTCCACCAGGAAGTGCCCGCCTTTGACCGAGCCGGCGAGGCGGCCGAGGTCGTTCAGCCAGAGGGCAAAGTCAACCTGCATGCCGCCGCGGCGGCCGCGGAATTCGTACAGGCCGTACCCGTCGAGGTCCAGGGCCTGCAGAGCGTCGAACACGTTGGCCTCCGCCCTGCGCTTGGGGTCGTTCCGCCGGTGTTTCGGGAACTCAGGCGGATTCATTTTGATACCCATTGTTTCTCCTTTTGCTTGGTTAAATGAAAAAGCCACACCGCTGGGTGTGGCCTCTGGATACTGAGTGTCAACGAAATCCTGTGCTGCGCCGTTCCATGGCGCTACCTCGGCCCCTGGGGCCAGTTACATGGTCTTCCTCCTTATTGGTTTATGGCCGCACGGTCGCTTGCGGGCGGCGCGGGGCGCCGCTGTTCCGGGGACTCGGGCAGAGCACAAGTCTCTTTCGAGAACACATCTCCATCGCCCCACAACACTGCTTCGCCATCCTGCAGCCTCGCAGATTGCATTACCGCAAGCTCATTCACATCCACGGCATAACGGCGAATCCTCTGCCGCCACTCCATCTAACGGAGATGGAACTGGCTGCCGCTGACTGCAAGAGCGCCGCCGGGCTAGAGTGTTCCATGCCTGCACCAAAGAGACTCTGCTGAGAAATAGCCCAACCCGCACGCGCCATTGGATGGGGCCGACGCGGTGTGCAGGGAGACCCTCCCAGTAAACCGCAATGCACTCCACCGTCAATAGCAGCGGCCGCAGCGTGGCCGCCGGCGAACCCGTGGCGCCTTTGCCGAGCATTCGGGAGGCAGCCATCCAACCACGTTGTCACCCTTCGTTCTGCCGGAACCGGAAGAGCGCCCGTGAGTGACTTTTAAGGGAAATCCTCCATGAGAGCGCCTGCACAATTGAAGAACCATCCACGGGGAAAGGAGGTATTCCAATGGAGAGTGAGACCTTGGGGTTGCACAAGATCAGCCCGCTGGCCCGATTGTTTCCGCGCCACTCGGACGAAACTTACGAGGCGCTGAAACGAGATATTGCGCTTTACGGCCAGACGGAGCCGATTGCCCGGCACCGCGGACTGATCCTCGACGGCGTACACCGCCTGCAGGCTTGCATTGACCTTGGCAAAAACCTTGGATCGTGGATCTGATAGATGATGTGAACCAGATCGCGTATGTCGTCAGCAAAAATCTCCACCGGAGGAATCTCGCCAAAGGGGAAAAGGTCGTGCTCGCCTTTCGTATCTCCGAAGGCTCCGGGCCCGGGCGTCCCTCCGAGGGCCCAGGGGGACATTATCCCACCATAGAGGCCGCGGCGAAGGCCCTCAGTGTACCGAGGAGGTCGGTGGAGCAGGTCAGGAGGGTCGCCAGGGAAGGAGTTGCCGAACTGCGCCAGGCGGTATTGGACTATTCCATCAAGGCCTCGGACGCCGAGAGAATAATCGACCGGCCTGCGGAAGTGCAGCGCAGGGCGGTTGAGCGGAGGCTTAGGGCAGAGTTCAGGACCGTTGCCGCAGCGGCGGACAAGGTGGAACAGGAAATCAGTGAGAAAGCGGATGCGGAGGCGGCCAACGCCCTTCTGTCCCTGCCTCTCAGCGAGACGGTGACCCTGGTCAATTCCACGGTGAGCAATCTGCATCGTTTGGTCGAAGCGGAGTCCGTCAACCTCATCTTCGCATACCCGCCGGTTGGAAAGCGGCATCTAGATCTCTTTTGTGACCTGGCCGCCTTCGCGGTTCACGCCCTGCGTCCCGAGGGACTGATGGCACTGCTGGCCGATTCCACGCTCCTGCCGGAAATAACCAAGCGGGCGGGCCGCGACGATCTCAGATACCTGCTTGAGTACGACTACCGCTTCCCCGGCAGGAGCTCGAAGCTCCCCCATCCCCACCGTGGCACTGTCAATCGGGGCAGCCATTACTCATCTACGGAAAGCAGAGGGCGTCGCTTCCTGCGGGCCCCAATTTCATAGAGGAGCCCCGCGATGATGGGTCGACTGGCTCCGGCCAGCCTACTCTGCTGCTGGAACAGGGGATGGCGCAGGTTGTGTCGCGGTTTCTCCCCCCGGGCGGCACGGGCTGCCAGCCATTGCTTTTGAACCATGCGGGTTTCGCCATTGCTGCCAGGCGGTTTGGTTGCCGGTTCATCGGCGCTTCGGATAACCCCAAGTTCATCAGAACGTTGCGGGACCGGTTGGAGTTGGAAGAGGCGAAGTCCAGGGACCCGGGAGAAGGAAAGGCGTTGCCCGAAAAGGATGAAACGGGGGGAAGTTAATGGCGAGCTCCCGGCGGAATGAAAATTGCCCTGGCCATGTCCAAATCAAATTTTCGTTTGGATGGCCGCTCCATTTACGGTGGAAGGCGGCGGGATTGCCAAGGCCCGCCTCGTGGCGCATTGATTCGGTCCTTGGTTGCACCTGTCCGGAGCACCTACGTGGCCAACTTGCCATTACGAGTCAAAATGTACTCTGGGAGCATCGGAGCCTTCGCGCCGCCCGAATCGACAATCCTCGAAAACCCCGCAAATTTGCGGGGTTTTTGCCGGAGCCTCACGCCCGCCTCTTCGTTATTCTCGGTGAGCGGTTGAAGTAATTCTACTGTCCTACCTTTGCTTTCTGTTCGTGCCATTACTTGTGCCGCTAAACTGGGGACAACCTATCCGCCCCCCTCACTATCAAGTAGCTGGAAGCCCTGATGCACTGCAAGTCCATTGCGGTTAGCAGAACGTGTTTATAGCCACGGCGCCGTTGTAGGCTTCCGCACCGTTGATGTCTTCGGACTAGCCAGCTGCACATCCCTGCATCCTTGCCGCCGACAGTACGCCCGCGCCCCAGTAGGAAATCCTGTACCTGTCCGCAAACTGAGCAGCCCCTGCTGAACTTTTCCTGAGTTACCGGCGCGTTGTGCAAACCCATGAAGTGCTCCGGAAAGACCAAGATCTGCTCGTAAGTCATGAGGAATTTGTCCACCGGTTGGGTCACCTGGCGGTGGAACTCCCATAGCGCTTGAATGGACAGGCATGTTTCCCCTCCCTTGAACACCTTTCCAGCCCAAGCTTTCTTCCGCCTTTCATCCCGTGAGGTGTCCGGCAAGGATCAGGATGTCGTTGTCAGCGAGATGCATTCCTGTTGTACAACTCATCCCGGCTCAGTCTCTTGCTGGCATCGAGCCCCTCTCCTTCCGCCTCGAACTTCGCCATTGCCTGGTCGAGCTTTATCGTCCCGCGCTGGTGCTCGGATTCCTCGGGGACCCTGTCGCCTGTTTCAGGAAAATCCGCATCAGGTATCCCCTGAGCATTGAGGACATAGAGATGCCTTTCTGAGCAGCCTGGATTCTCGCCGGACGATGGGTTTCATCGTCCACTGCCACCCTGATCACATTCAGGGTCTGCATTTCCCATGGTTCTATGTGTTGATACCCATATGGTAGCATTGTACGGATTTTCGCTTTTTGCGCCATTGCCGGAAGTGCCTGGGCAATGGTTGCCTTGCTGCGCAGGACAAGGCTGATACTTGGGTATCCGCATGGTGCTGAGCCGACTCAACGTGAGAACGGTTCTTGACCAGTCAAACACCAGTTTGCGAGTCCAGCCATCCAAACAGGAAGGGAAGCCTGATTGAAAGTAACGGTAGTCGGTTTGGGGAATGTGGGAACCGTCGCCGCGGCAGGATTTGCCCTCTCCGGCCACCAGGTTCTGGCAACCGATGTTGAGCTGCATAAGATCCACGGTCTTCGCGACAGAGGGTACTGCGGACCAGAGCCAGAACTGCGCGAACGAATGGAGATCGCTATGGAAGGCGGTAATATACGTTTCCTGCACTGCGGTGAGGTTGAGGAGGAACTGGGAGATGTAGCGCTGGTTGCGGTCGGCACGCCTCCGGGCGAAGGGTATTCCGTCGAACTAGGGCAGGTGGAGGCGGCCGTGAACTGGGTGAGAAAGAGGGCGCCCAGGGGCCTGGTGCTGGCCATGAAGAGTACAGTGCCGCCTGGCACCGGAGCGCGCATTCGTGAGAGAGAGCTTCGTGGAAGCGGTATCGGCTATGCCGCCAATCCGGAGTTCCTCCGGGTGGGACAGGCGGTCCGGGACTGGGACTTCCCCGATCGGATTGTCATCGGTACCGCACCCGGAGACAGCCGTTCCCTCGAGATCATCTACGGCCTGTACAACGGTATCGACTCCCCCGTGCTGGCTACCGACATCACCACCGCTGAGATGGTCAAGTACGCCAGCAGCGCCTTCCTTGCCACGCGCATCTCCTTCGTCAACGAGATGGCCGCCATCTGTGACCGAGTAGGGGCATCCATTGATGACGTGAGCAAGGGTCTGGCCATGGATTCCAGAACAGGAGCCAGGATATTTGCCGGAGTCGGTTACGGAGGGCCATGCCTGCCCAAGGACATCGGTGCCCTCTTGAATCTGGCTCGGCAGGCCGGGACCAGTCCAGAATTACTCCAAACCGTAGCTGGAGTCAACCAGCGCCAATGGCAACTTCCCCTCCGTGCCCTCAGGGACAGGTTCGGCGATAGACTAAACGGGTTGAAGGTCGCAGTACTCGGGCTGGCCTTCAAGCCCGAAACCAGGGATCTGACCGAGGCTCCAGCGGTTAAGCTGGCACTTGCACTTGCACTTGCGGAGGAGGGAGCGGAGCTGACGGCCTATGATCCGAGTTTTACGAACGGCGGGAATGTGGCCCTTCCTGTTGCCATGCGGGTCGCCCCTGATGCTTTAACTGCCACAAACGGGACACAGGCCGCCGTGGTGATGACCGAATGGAGTGAGATTGTCGAAGCCGACTGGGCCGCAGCAAAGCGGCTCATGGCTCCGCCGTGGTTCATTTTCGATGGAAGGAATGCGCTGGACCATAAAGCGATGAAGTCGATGGGCTTCGAGTACCGAGGTGTAGGAAGGGGTCGCTGATGTTGATGTCTGGCAGCCCTCTATTCGACTGGCTGCCGCTGATTGTCCGGCCAGCACGAGGTGCGGCGCGACGAGCCTGTCAAGGTCTGGAACGAGAGAATGCCAGTCGGAACTGTCGTGGGGGAGTATGAGCCTCCCAGATATTGTAATCCGGGATTAGTGAAGATTTTTGAGACAGATCATAGCCTGCCATATGGCCTTCGGCTCGAAACCCTGTTATTTCAAGGGGCACTCGCGGAATTGCCTCGAATAAATCCGGACCTGCTACTTGCTGTCAATCGCCGCCGTTATCGCTACCCACAACAGGCCTGAGTTCCTCGCCGAACGGGCGCTGGCCTCCATTTCGGGCCAGGCCCGTCTTCCTGATCACTTGGTCGTGGTGGACGACTCTGCCCCTAACACCAGGCAGGCCAATACCGATATGGTTGCCGCCCTCGAAATCCCTGGCACAAAGGTTTTCTACGTCGAGAACCGCCGGACACCCGGTGCATCGGGCGCCTGGAACACCGCCCTATCATATTTGCAAAGCATCGATCCCTCGGTGTATGTCGCCATCTTGGACGATGACGATTCTTGGATGCCGACATACCTGAGGACATGTGAGAAGGCCTTGATGGAGCGGGACCTGGACATGGTCGCCGCCGGATTGATCATGCATCACTCCAGCCAAGACGGTGCCGAGTTGTTGGATCCACCCGTGAGACTTAGCGCCAGCGATACGCTTGTTCGCAACACCCACATCCAGGGTTCCAACCTGTTTGTCCGGCTGCGCTGTCTCCTGGAAGCGGGCGGGTTCGATGAGGCCCTCACCAGCACCACCGACCGCGACATCTGCATCAGGCTGGCCGATCTCGGCACGGTCAGATACGGGGCGCTCAACGAGCGCCTGGTGCATCACTTCGCCGACAACGACCGGCCCAGGCTGTCGAGGCCGGGTGGGGATGCGAAACGGAAAGGACTGAACTACTTCTACCGCAAGCACCGGGGGCGGATGTCAAGCGAGCAGCAGACGGCGTTTATCGACAGAAGCCGCAGGCTTTTCCACTGCGATCCCGCGGGGGAGGTTGCGTTGCCACCACCCAGCCCGCCTGTCGCTGATTCCAGCAGTGAAAGGAGTCCCTTGACCCTGGTGGTCGGCGCCATCACGTCTCCCGATAGCAGCCTCGTGGAAAGACTGCTGCAATCCCTGGCGGAAAGGATTGGCGACCATGAGGAAGTGATGCTGAAGGTCGTCCTCCTGGAAAACGGGAGCAGCGTCCCGACTTCAAGGCAGTCCCTATGGGACGTGGTGAACAGGACCATCGAGCGGGGTGTCGACGTTGTCGTGAAAACGCTGGAACAGCAGGCCGACGATATAGAAGGCGGTGTCTTCGCCGTCAGCGCGGAGCAACTTGACGGGCGCAAGAGCATCGCCCTGAGCCGCACAATGCTCCAGCGCTACCTGTTCATGGAGGCCAAGCCTCTGACGGAAGCCGTAGTATGGATTCTCGACGACGACGTGGTGCTGGAGGGGTTGGCGTACGATTCCAGCGGTTCGCAGCAGATCCATACCGTCGATTACGTATCCGAAATCAGGAGGTTGAAGGATAGCGGGGTCAGCATTGCCTTGTGCGAGGTGACAGGGGATCCTCCCCTGCCGGCCCTGAGCTGCGTCAGGACCCAGTTGGTCGATCTGTACCACAACCTGCACCGCCTCTCCGCTCTGTCCTCTGAATCCCCATTTCAGAACCTGCGCGATGAGAACCGGCTGGCCAGGATGGAGAACCCTGACTACTACTACGATCTCTCCGGCAACGGTACGAGCCACCTGGAACTACCCTTCTGGTATGAGGCAGGGGGAGAGCACCCGGTCGCAGGAGAAGTGTTCGGAGAGATGGTGGCGCGGCTGCCCGGGATATTGAGCGGCATCCAAGTGTTCCGCCCCTTGGTGCACGGTGAGATAAGCGGCGCCGGCGATGGTCTTCCTCATTCGATCAACCGGGGACCGGCTACCCTGGTATTCGACCTGCAGGCGTTGCGGGATTTTCCCAATGCCGTTCCGGCCATAAACGGCAGGGACATCCGGCGAAGCGACATGGTCTGGAGCCTCCTCAACCAGTACGCGGGCGGACGTGACGTTCTTCAGGCTTCCCTCCCGGTTCGGCAGGTAAGGAATGCGAAAATCGACGGCGACTCGGTACAGGACAACTTCTCAACAATGGAGCAGGACCTGCTCGGCCACGCTTTGTACTCATCCATGCGGGACTTGTTGAAACAGAAGGCCGGGCAAGGGCAAAAGGCCGGTGCGATTCCCTTCGGAAGCAACATCCTGGAATTTACGAAAGACGAAATCGAAATGGCGATCGGCCTATTCCGAAAGCGACTGGCCGAGCGTGTTTCCGAATTTGAAACTTGCTACATCAGGATCAATGGACTGCTCTACGCGTTGAAGCCTTTCTGTCAGGCAACGCCGGAAACGGACCGCGATCCTTGGTGGCTGGGGCAGGGAGAGTATGCGGACGTGTTGGCGGGACTCCGCGATTTCGTAGACACCCTGCAGTCAGGCTACACGGATGGCAACCTGGGTGAGTTCAAGCGCCGGGTTACCGAAACTGATGTCACAATCGTTGAGGACTTCATGAGGAAGCTGCCAGCAATCGTTGCCCGGCACCGTGCCAACACACCTCTGCCCTTGAAGGCATTGCAACGATCGGCACAGGACTATGTCCGGGCGGAGTTCTCAACTGGTCCCCTGACCTGTATAGGTGTTGGTGAGGAGGGAGTCGTACTCACAGACGGGCGTCTGGTCTACAAGTACTTCCACTACTGGAAGGCAAAGGACCGGAAGGAACGGGTGTTCTTCTTGCACTCGCTGGTGGGAAGGATCGCTGGATATGAGGCGTTGCCGGATCTCTTGGAAGTACGTGAACGAGAAGACCATGTGGTTGCGGTGTATCCTTACGAAGAGGGTACGAAATATGAGGGCGGACACCTGGAAGGGCTGCTGACCCTGCTCCGGGAAACCCGCGATGCCGGGATAGCCTGCCGGAACATACATCCGGACAACCTGCTGGTAACAGCCTCCGGGGTGAAGTTCATCGACTACGGGTCAGACCTCGTTCTCTTGAACTACGCTGAATTTGAGCAGATGTGCCAGCGGGTGTATCTCACCTACAGGTTCCCGTTTCGCTCGGACCTTAAGCATCTCATGACCAGGTCGCTCGCCGCCGGCTCCCTTCCTGAACTCGCCGGTCTCGACCAATTTCGCAGAACATTGGAACCAAGGGGACTTGAAGAACTCTACTACTGCCCAGTGGTGGACATGATCACCGCCGATAACCCTGGGTACGTGCTGGACTATGGATGTGGAGACGGGAGGTTGACCGAGGCGCTTGTAGACCGGGGAGTCGATGTCGTCGGATACGATCCTGACCCCGCCAGCATCTCCCGCTGCCTGGATCACCATAGTCGAGCCACGTACGGCGGCACGGAGTTGCTGGAAACGCTCCTGGCGGAAGGCGTCCAGTTTGACACGGTGGTCTGCGGCAGAGTGCTCTGCACGATAGACGACGAGTTGGAGCTCAAAGAGGTGCTGTCCGACCTTCGCCGGCTGGTTGCTGATTCCGGGGCATTGCTGGTTTCGGTGTGCAACCCGTTCCATTTGTCCACGGAGTCGACGGAGTTATGGCAGAGGCTCCTGCCTGACGAATTCAGCTATGAGGACACCTTCGCTTATGACAAGGTTCTGGAGGTCAACGGCAACACGCGAAGCGAGGTGCACCGCAGCTATGCCACCTACCGGCGGGAATTCATCAACGCGGGTCTTCACATCGCCAGAGCAACAGAGATCGATGGCACGGACACCAAGAGTCTCCTACCTTCCTCAGACCATCTGGTCTTCCGGCTCACGCCAGCACCACTGGACGGCCCGCGGGTCTCCCTGCTGATTAAGACGTGCGTCATGGAATGGCGCACCATCGAACGGCAAGTCCGGCATCTGGTAAGTCAATTGGAAACTCCGGTGCGGTTCGCGGAAAGAATAGTGGTGGCGGACACCTACGCCGGCCCGTTCGCCCTGCAGTACGATGAGCCGGATTCCGTGGCGCACCGGGCGGCGATGGAGCGCCTGCTCTCGGACGGGGTCGTGGACCGCGTGGTCTACGCGCCTGATGACCCGGCAGCCATCCGGGCAACCTACCGGAAGTGGTTCGGCGCGGAGTCCGAAGAGACTCACTCGGCCAACGGTCAGCAACTCTTCGCTACCCTGCACGGTTTTGACTCCTGCTCCGGGGATTACGTGCTGCAGGTGGACAGCGACCTCCTAGTGGTCCGCCAGGACCAGGGCCATGACTATTTGGGAGAGATGGTTGATGTCCTTAGCACGGACCCGAGGGCGCTGTTCGTGCCCCTGAGCATCTGCAACTCGGAACCGATTCCGTACACCCACGCGGGGCCCAACGGCGATTGGCGCGTCGAGGTGCGCGGCTGCCTGTTCGACCGGGAGAGACTCGACTCTGTGCTTCCGGTCGCCAACGAGATGGAGGGCGGCTTGTTCGCCTTGGCATGGCATCGGGCTTTCGACCGGTTCATAGCTGCCACCGAATACCGTTCCTATAGGGGTGGCGACCCCAGGACTGCCTTCATCCACGTCTCCAACGACCGCAAGGCAGATCACCGACAATGGATGGACATCGCTGGTTCCGTCGAACGTGGTTACGTGCCCGCCCCACAAATAGGGAACGTGGATCTGATTGGCTCCGCATCGGACTGGACTGGTCCCAAGCGGTCTGAGCCCTTCACCTTTGTGATCTGCGGCCGCAACGTGGCCCCCGGCAGGTTCAAGCGTTGTATTGAGTCCCTTGCAGCGCAGAGTGCTGAGGACTGTGGCGCGGTCGTGGTGGATGATGCCTCAACCAACGGGTTCGGCGACTATGCCCGGATGCTGCTGGCGGACTACGGCAACCGGGCAACCCTAGTGCGAAACGAAGACCGTCGCGGTGGGATGTACAACACCTGGAACGCCGTGGCTAACTATTGCGCCGATCCGGAGTCAGTGATCATCACCCTGGACGCAGACGATGCCCTGATCGGAGAGCATGTGCTGGAGCGGGTGCGGGCCGAGTACGAAGACGGCGCCGACGCGACCGTGGGTTCCATGCTCAGGCTCGATAAGGAGGCCTCGTATGTCCCGAACTTCGATAACCCGCGCCGGTGGGACAGCAACGTGTGGCAGCACCTGAGGACGTTCAGGAAGCGACTTTTTGACGCTATCGACGTCGAGGACTTGATGATAGACGAGCAATGGATTGACGTTGCTACCGACTGGGCCTTCATGGTGCCCATCATCGAGATGGCTTCCACCCCACGTTACATTTCGGAGCCGTTGTACCTGTACGAACCCGCCGAGCCCAAGACTGAAGACGTTAGACGAGAGAGGGATGCCATCGTCGCCCGGATCTTGGCCAAGCCTCGTTACCGGAAGTTGCGGTAGCCCGGCCTTTGAACCTCGCTTTAAGTGCGGTCACGCGAGGTTCTTGGCCCACTGGCGGTTTTCCAGATACCACGCCACGGCTCGGCGGATGCCCTCTTCGATTGGCACTTCCGGGGCCCATCCGAGGAATTCACGGGCATGTCCTGTGTTTGCCCACGTCAGCAGAGGGTCGGCCTCGTGCCGCTCTTGGCGTTGAACCTGGGCGGGTCGACCGACTGCTTCCTCGATGATTCGGATGAGGTCGTTAACCGAGATTGGCCGGTCATTGCCGAGGTTAATTGTCTGATGCCCCCGGAGACCGAGAGCCGCAACCGTTCCGCGGGCAATGTCTTCCACATATGTGAAGTCCCGGCGCTGGGTGCCGTCCCCGTACACGGTGAGCGGCTCTCCCTCGGCGACGACGCGTATGAATCTGAACACGCTCATGTCCGGGCGGCCGGCGGGTCCATAAACGGTGAAATACCGCAGCACGACAGCGTCGATGCCGTGCAGGTAATGGTAGGAATGAAGGAGGGATTCCGCGGCACTTTTTGATGCAGCGTATGGAGACAGGGGGCGACCACTCGGCGCGTCCTCGGATATCGGACCGGTCCCTTGGCTGCCATAGATGCTGGACGTGGATGCCAGGATGAACCGGCGAACATTGAACTCGTGGCACAATTCCATCAGGTTGAGGGTGCCGAGTACGTTGGCCTCGTAAATAGATCGAGGGTAATCGACACTGGCCCGGACCCCTGCCTTCGCCGCGAGGTGAACTACAGCGGAAATGGGACTGCTGGCCCTGCCGTCCTGGAATAGGCGGCGAAGACGCTCACAGTCTTGTATGTCGAAACTGTGGAGAACGAACCTCGGGTTTCCCGTGAGATCGCGCAGGCGCCAGCGCACCAGTGAGGATTCGGATGGTCCAACATTGTCCACACCCGCCACCTGGTATCCCGACTCCACGAGGAGCCGCAATACGTTTGACCCAATGAACCCGCCGCAACCAGTGACCAGGATGTTCATCCGGCTCTTTCCTTGGCTGCTATTTCGCTGCAGCGAACGACGCATCTGGACTGCTCAGTCGGCGGCCACCGCGTTCTCCTGGTATGCCCAATCACCGACCACATCGTGCTCATCGGTGGTCTCGTCGTATTCGTCGACCTCCTGTGCCATTCCTGCGGAGCCAAGAGCGCGCTGGAAAATCTCTTTACCAGACTGCACCGGCTTCCCCATCGCCTTCCCGATCAATTCCAGCATCGCCTCGCCTCGTCCGACGAAGCAGTCGGCGAACCGATCTGCTGCCAGCAGGTCAGGGGAGATCCAGTGTGAATGCAGAACACTTTGCAGGTCGTCCTCGCTAATGTCATTTTCCAACCGGCGGAGATACGTCGAGGGAGCGTTCCCTCCTATCTTCCTGTTGGTGGCTGCGTCAATGGGAGTCTTATTGATGATCGAGTTATACAGCCTGGGAGGTACCGGCGGATTCGCCTTGCTGCACCAAGCCACTGGGAATATGTGGTGGATATCTATGTTTTCCTGGTGCCACGTTGCAAACGCGAGCTGCTCGCCAGTGCGCCAGTCTGATGCCCCGCTCTTCATCTGCAGGGCGTAGAGGCCTTTATAAGCAGCGCTGTTACGGGTCCGGAGCGAGAGCAGGCGTTCCGGTATGAAACTTGCCTCACCAACCAGCACCGGTTGAGGGCCTCCCTTGACCCAATCCGCCACCTGAGCTAGATCCAGACCGAACTGGGTCTCAACTGATCCTCCATACACCTCTCCGAATATCCCTGACCAGATCATTAACCGACCACGTGCAACAAGAAAGTGTCTGCCTAAAATATCCGTTAACTCGAGATCCCCAATCGTTGTGCTATGTTAAGGCAGTGTTCATTCTCTGGATGCATGGAAAGTCCCTGGCTCGCAAATTCCCGAGCTTTATCTGTCTGTGAGAGATGGATGGCAAGCCAAGCCATTCGAGATAAATCATCTGCCTTTGCCTCAGATATCCGAGATTCCAGTCGGTCGAGCAATGTTTGAGCCAATTGTCGTTTGCCATCGATGGGCAATTCCAATTCTGTATATCTCCGATTCAGCAAATTGGCCGTATTCGAAACGTCATCGAATGGCACGCTTTCGAATTGGGCTCGTTCGACATACGCGTGGATTTCACCTAGATAGTCTTGGCGACGGTAATAGGCATTTGCCAACATATGCCAGGCTCGGGCGGAATCGGGACCGCTATCGTCACGCTGCAGAAACTGTCGAATGTCTTCGATGGCCTCCTCTATATCCTCATCCATGCCCCGCTCCAAGCGCCATTTAGCAAGCAGGAGCCAGCCCGGATTGTAAGCCCGGCAGACCATTTCGATGATGGGTCTGTACTCATCAAACTGCTCGCCTCTATCGATCCGGTCCGAGATTCTCTTTACGCAACTTTCGAGGCCTCTTGACAAGTTAAGGTTAACGTCCGCAATTGAACTAGGGTTAAACATTTGCAAAACCTGAATGTCCGCCTGAATTGCTGACTTAAGTACATTAACTTGGAGTTGCTGCTTCCCGAAAGCACTCGCAGCCAAGGGCAGACTAATAAACTCCTGCCCGTCCTCTGCTTCCCTGGCTTCGGCTAAGGAATAATGCAGAAGGGCCTCAATGCCGATTTCGACCTCTACCCGTTCTTCTGTCGAACGTATCATCACTGCTTCCAAAGCAATCCTTGGAACCGCGGAATTCCATCCCGCTAACGTCAAAAAGATGCGCTGCCCACACGGCGACAGCGTCTTGAACGTCCGCTCGAACAAAGAGGTAAGTATGTCGCCACTGCCAGCAACTACATGCCTAGGCGAGCGAAATTGATTCTTATCGGCGATTTCGCCAAGCAAGATTTTGATGACGTACGGGTGGCCTCCAGATTGGGTCACGATTTCTGAGATATTGCTCTGATTGAGCAAATGTTTGATTCTGAGATGCGAAGCAGTCCGGTCAATCAGCAACCTCGATTCGGCATCGGTCATTCCCTGTACTTCCAAGGGATAGTCGCCCCTGAAGTTTCGGAGTCTGGTAGTAATCAGAATTTTGTTGGGAGGTCTAATAAAATTCTCCAGCCATATGAACTTTTCAACAGGATTCCGGACAGTCTCGAAGTTGTCGAAAACATACAGGCACCTGCCGCCGTCGGAATCTTGCAGCTGCTGTTGGAGATACTCTCTCGCTTTGAATGCTCTCTCGTTCCAGACGCTCTCTGACAAAACCAATTTTGCATATTGATTGGCGACGTCATCAGGCGTCAGAACACCCGGTCGCACCATCCGCGGTCCAGATGGGCCCAAGTCTATGTCCCTAGCACTAAACCATACGACCATATCGAAACGGTCCTGGTCATAAATTCCTTCAATAACTTGGATAGTAGCCGAAGTCTTGCCTACTCCTCCTGCACCCTGTAGTGTGATCACGGCATGCCGGTCATCCATCAACAGATCCCGAAGGTCGGTTTCTAACTGTGGACGCGACACATAATCGGGTGCTGACACAGGCGCGTTGGAAAAGCTGTTGCCGAAAGGCAACTGCTCTCCGTGCCCTGCGGTCTCACTGGGGAATAGGCTACCTGGTTCGGTTAGGAACGGTACTGAATCGGCTGCTTTTTTGTCGCCGGTTGCGAAAGAAAGAAGTTCGTATTTCTTGTCATCGAAGCCACCATTCGGGAGGAAAAAGTCGCTAAGCTCCGGGTCGCTCACTAGCAAGGGCACAAGCCTTGGATCCCCGATGTGGATGTATACCCCGTCCGGCAGAGAGTGATGGGTCTCCCGTTTCAAGTAATCGAAGTCGTCTGTCAGCGAGGTAGTCGGCGTAACGCGATATTTCCCTGAGAGGTTCCTGTACAAGTAAACCCAAGGGCGTTGGAACAAATATAGGTTCTGGTATAACAAGTTCAAGCTGTTCCGCAAATAAATCGAGGCTTGACCAACTGCACCGGGCCTAGTAGCACCGTGCCCACGGGTTTTGTTGCGAAGAGTTGATAACAGCCTAAACCACCGTTTCATATCAGAGCGAACCGGCAGGTCATCTGCCTCTATTTCAAGTGCATCCAGCGCCGATTTGAGCGACGATACACATTGGTACTGCCACGTCTCTGGATTACAATTCTGGGTCAATTCTTTGCGTTCTTGTTGCACCTCGGCAACCAAATACTGTGAAGCGGGACCGGAGAGTAAGTCGTTGATTGCTTCACTCCAATCACCAAGACCATCGGCTCGTACCAGCTTATGCTCGAGACGGTATCGATTACCATCAACATCGTTTTCTATTGCAGAAACCATGCCAAGAACAATGGTTTTTGCGATTGCTTCCCCTGCCAACAACAAGGCAAAAAAGTATGAGAAGTCCGAGTCTTCCTTGTCAACGTCGGCTCTATCAAAAAGCGTCTCAATTAATCGGTGGCTCATTACCCTACCCTCAGATAAATGCTGGACCCGAGTAGAAGTACTCTAACAATCCCAATCGGCCAAGTCTAGCAGGCAAAGAATCCGAGTGAAATGAGCTTGGCTCAAGTTAGGCCTGAGAGCGGCTCCCCGACGTTTTGAAAGGGCGATCCCGGGAAATAGGAGCAAAGTGAGGCGACCTGGAGAAATCAGAAGTGAACCTCCAGATCTCGAAGATCGTGGTTGGCCCCAGCTTAAGCGACGAGGTTCCCCAGTCAGCCTGCGGTGTGGCTTCATAATTGAAAGAGACCTGTAGTGGGTGTCGTCGGGGTCGAAAGTTAAGGCAACTGCAGGGTGCTTTTGGCTATCTCAAGTTGACGCCTCCCTCCCCAAGTCCCCAGCTATCTCCTCCAGCTGCTCGAGGGCGGCACGCAGGTCCTCGAGGATCTCCTCGGCGATGACGTCCGGCGGGGGGAGGGTGGCGGTGTCCTCCATGCTCTCGTCGCGGAGCCAGAAGATGTCGAGGTTGGCCTTGTCGCGCTTGGTCAGCTCGTCGTAGGTGAATCGGCGGAAGCGTTCCGACTCCTCGCGCTGGAGGCGGTTCCCCGGGTTGTAGCAGGCCACGAAGTCGTCCAGGTCGGCGCGGGTCAGCGGGTTGGCCTTCAATGTGAAGCGGCGGTTGGTGCGAAGGTCGTAGATCCACAGGTCGCGGGTCCACGGCGTATCGCTGGCCGGCTTGCGGTCGAAGAACAGCACGTTGGCCTTGACTCCCTGGGCGTAGAAGATGCCCGTCGGCAGCCGCAGCAGGGTGTGGAGGTCGCACTCCGCCAGCAGACGGCGGCGCACCGTCTCTCCGGCGCCCCCCTCGAACAGCACGTTGTCCGGCACCACGATGGCCGCTCGCCCGGTGTTCTTCAGCAGCGTGCGGACGTGTTGCAGGAAGTTGAGCTGCTTGTTGCTGGTGGTGGCCCAGAAGTCGGGACGCTCCACCGTCAGCGTTTCTCGCTCCGTCTCGCCCTCGCTGTTGACGAAGGTGAGGCTGGACTTGCGGCCAAAGGGCGGATTGGTCAGCACCAGGTCGTAATTGACGCCGGGGTGGGCCCGCAGGCTGTCGTCCACGGTGATGTTGGTCTCGTCGCCGCCGATGCCGTGCAGGTACAGGTTCATGGCGCAGAGCCGCGCCGCGCTGTCCACGATCTCCCAGCCGTGCAGGGCGTCGCGCTGCAGCCGCTCGCGCTGGTCCCGGTCCATGGACGGGTGATGGCCGACGATGTAGTCGTGGGCGGCCAGCAGGAAGCCGCCGGTGCCGCTGGCCGGATCGCAGATGGTGTCGTTCGGGCCGGGGCGCATAACGTCCACGATGGCCCGGATCAGCGGACGCGGCGTGAAATACTGGCCCGCGCCGGTCTTCACGTCCTGGGCGTTGCGTTCCAGCAGCGACTCGTAGGCATCGCCCTTCACGTCCGCGCTGAGTTGCAGCCAGTCCTCGCTGTCGATGAGCTCCCGCACCAGCCGGGTCAGCATGGCCGGTTCCTGGATGCGGTTCTGGGCCTTGCCGAAGATGACGCCCAGGGTTCCGGGCTGTCCGCCCAGCGTCTCAAGGGTGCGGCGGTAGTAGGACTCCAGCTCACTGCCGTCGCGGGCCAGCAGGTCGGGCCAGCGGTAACCTTCGGGGATGGGCGGCGGCTGGTACCCCGGCAGCAGGGTGTAGGGCGGACGACTGCGCTCGTCCATCATCTTGAGGAAGATGAGGAAGGTGAGCTGCTCCAGGTAGTCGCCGTAGGACAGCCCGGCGTCGCGCAGGATGTTGCAGTAGTTCCACAGCTTTTGCCCGATGTCCACCGAGGTCGTCATGGCGCCTACTGGGCGTTGAAAACCAGAGTGCGGACATCGAACACGAACCCCGGCAGCTCGGGCTCGCCGGTCAACTGCTCCGGGTCGTCCAGCGTGACGGGTTCTGCGCCGGGGCGGTAGATATGCGCCTGCCGCCGGAAGGGATCAATGAGCCAGCCCAGCTGCCCGCCGTTGGCGATATACTCTTCCACCTTGCGCCGGGCTGCCGCCGGACGGTCGGTGCGCGACATTACCTCCGCCACGAAGTGGGGGCAGAAACGCACCAGCCAGGTCTCCCCGGAAGCCGCGTAGTCCGCCAGTTGCTCCGGGGACAGCCAGGCCGCGTCGGGAGCGTAGCGGGCGCCGTTGGGCAGTTCGACGCCCAGCCGCGAGCCGTGGGCTTGACCGCCATATTCCCGTGCCCAGATGTACAACTCTGCGGCGAGTGCCAGCTCATGTCCTGAACCCAGTAAGCCCTGCATAGGCGTAATCAGCAACCCTCCCTCGGCATCCAACTCCAGCTTGCCCAGCGTATCCTTGTTGACCCGGTTGAACTCGATCAGCCACTCGTTAAGCCGCTCGCCAACGTAGCCGGCCTCGGCCAATGCTTCCAGCACCGGCCCGAACTCCAGGCGGATGGGCAGGGAGAGGGGGTCCCCGTCAAGCCGGACCTCATCGGGCGGCACTGCCGGGATATGCACACCAGGTTTGGCAACCATTTCACTCACCGTCCTTGGCGGCCAGTATGCCACAAATCACCGCGCCGCCTTCCCCCTGCCGCGCACTGACTTGCCCTTGGCGGCCCGCGACGCCTCGGCCTCCGCCTCGCGCTCGGCCCTGATGCGCTCCAGCAGCGCCGACGCCGGTTCGTCGCCGGGGTCCTGGGGCACCAGCCTGCCGGAGAAGGCCTGCTTGAGGATGCTCTGCCGCAGCCGCTCCGCCCGTGCCAGGCTGGCCTCCACCGTGGCCTCCGCCTGTTGGATGACCGACAGCCGCCGCTCCACCTCGGCTACGATGCGCCGCTGCTCGGCCAGCGGCGGCAGGGGGATGGGCATCGTGTGAATCAACGACAAGCTGACGTTGTTCTGGCCTGCCGATGATGCCGCGTTCTGCTCGATAAAGGTTCTGCCCAACTGACTTGTCGCGTAACTGTGAAACCATTTTGGAAGCACCTCGGTATCCACCAACCGGAACCGAAGGAGGTACAAGGCGAACCCGTGGTAGGGCTCCATTTCCGAGTTGACTACTGCCGTCTTTCCGACCAGACGGACGCTACCGTTTGTCCTACACATGAGGACATCGCCCTTGGCGAGTGCCGTTTCGGAGTCAACAGGGACTGATTTTGTGGCGAACTTGACGTCTGTCAGATCAATCTCACCGGCCACTATGTTTGGGATGCGAAGTACAGGCAGCCCGGAGGCATCATAGCTACACTTCACGGAAGTTCCGTATTCACTCCTGGCAAGTAGCTGTTCCACCGTCGCCCACGCCCATCCCTCTGGCAGTTCCGGCAGGGCGGAGGTGTCCGGGGCGGAGGGTTCCTTGTACTTGCCCCGCCGCTTTTCCTGCGACTCCCAGCGGGCGCGTCGCTCGGCCAGGATGCGCTCCAGCAGGACGCCGGCGGACTCGTAGTCGCGACCCTCGGAGCTGGCCAGCTCCGCCTCGGTGGAGACCAGCCGGCCCTCGCAGGCGTCCTTGAGGACGCTGGCCCGGTAGCGCTTCAGGTTGGCCTGCGCCCGCCGCAGCGCCGCCACCGACGCGTCCAGCCGCGTGAACTGCGTCTCGATCTCCGCCACAATGCGCCGCTGCTCAGCCTGGGGTGGAAGGGGGATGGGATGGGAGCGCAAGCTGTCGCCGCGTATGGCGTCAAAGGTCGTGCCGGTCGCCTTGCTCCGCAGTTCTTCTTCGGTGGAGCGCAGGGCGTAGAGGACATACTTGGGCTGTATGTCGCCCTGTGGCCTGATTGCGGCTAAACCTCTTCCGATGCAGGACTGACTCGGGCAAAGGTTTGTCGGCCCAACCGGCGCACGTATGGAGATAAGAATGTCGTCCGGTTCTGCTATCTTAGTAGGGGCGGAGCACCATTTGACCGCCGTGGGGTAGGTATCTCCGAATTCTGCCTTTCCTTGGAGAAAAGGGAGCCCTGCGCCATCGGTGTTGTACGTCTCGCCTGGCGGTGACTGGCCTTGAATGACCAAGCACACTTCATCGACATCGGCTGCTTCCCAGCCTGCGGGCAGGTCTTGCTGGATCATCCGCCTGTCTCGACGGCGGCCTGTTGCGGCACATCGAGGGTTGGCACTTCAACCTCGACTTCCGCAGCGGTGTAGATGGGTCGCGGGATGGATTCTCCGTCCTCTACCATACTTTCGACATGGAAATTGGCTGCTTCTTCAATAAGGCTACGGGTTTCCTCGAGGGTTTCTCCGGCGGCGATGCAGCCAGGCAGGTCGGGCAGGTGCGCCGAATAGCCGTTGCCGGTTTTGCCGATTAGCGCCACGTATTTCATTGGTAGTCCCTACTACCCTACTTCACCAGCCCTGGCCGGCAGCTGGACCTCCACCTCTAAGGCGGAGTAGGTGGGTTCGGGGATGATTTCGCCGTGTTCGGCCATCAATTCGAGATGGTAGACGACGCCCTCACTGATGAGGTCTATGACCTCCTCCCTAGAATCTCCCACAGCAACGCAGCCGGGCAGGTCAGGTATGTATGCCCCATAGCTTGTGGGGCCTTCTTCGATTATGACGGTGTACTTCATCAGTAGTCTCTTCCTCTTTCGAGTCCTGCCTGCCTCATAATTTCGTGCCATGTGCCAGTGGGGACATCAGTTCCTGGATGTTCCGCGATTTTAACTGTTCACGGCTTCCGTTCGTGATGATACTGCCGATGGCTGCCCCTTGTCCGTACCCAATACCACCCGTCCCGCTCAACTATTCTTATTGCGTCCCGCACTTTAGGCATCCGGAGCCACCCAACGCACTAGAGGTTTCTCAAAGTGCCGTTTCGTTTGGCTTCGAGGGCCTCTTCAGCCAGGAAGTCCAGTCTCCCAGCTGCTACGTCCGCCTCAATCTGCCGGTCCCATTCGTTCCATTTACTTTCACACCGTTCATCCAGCCACACCATCAGTTCGGCGAACTCGTCCTTGGGCAGATCAAGGATGTCCCGCTTAATCTCCGCTACAGTTCTCATGGGAAGCCCTCTCATGTCCGTCTT
This sequence comes from Dehalococcoidia bacterium, assembly GCA_965219395.1. Lineage (GTDB taxonomy): Bacteria > Chloroflexota > Dehalococcoidia > Lucifugimonadales > UBA3495 > VXOI01. Next base: position 63,592 of record CBDCNN010000002.1, on the reverse strand, counting down.
CCACAATTATACCCGTAGGCCCGGCCTACCCCGCCAGCGCCAGGTTCATTTCCTCCAGCAGCGGCACCAGGGAGTCGCCGAAAATCGCGTGGGCGCGGCCGATGCCACCGCGCTGGGCGAAGGGGGCGAACTGGAGGTCAGCGGGTTCGACGCTGACGCTGCCGGCGATGTGGTCCTTGATGTCCTCCAGCCACTGGCGCTGCTCGTCGGTGAACTCCCGCCCGGCGATTTCCTGCGCCGCCAGCCAGCCTTGGAACCGCTCCTCCACCTGCTCGGCGAAGGGCGCCAGCTCGTCGTCATGTCCGACGGCGTAGCGCACCAGCGACACGATGTCGGCCAGCACCCGCTGGCTGGAGCCGCGCACCCGCGACCGGTCCAGCTGCCGGTAGGCGTCCCACAGCCGGGGTGGAGTCCACGAGCGGGGCGGGCTCTGCAGCGCTTCGGCCAGCGCCCGGATGTCAGCGTAGCCCAGCCTCTGCCGGTAGGGACGCTGGTAGAGCACCTGGAGCGCCGTTATCTCGTCCCGGTTCTCCTCGATATAGTCGCGAAATGAGCGAGTGAGATCGTCCGCTTCCGCGTCGGAGAACTCCGCCCGGACCAGCGTGTCCTGGGACACCGCGTCGATGGTCTGCTCGTAGGCCCTCTGGATGTCGATCAGCCGCTGCCGCAGTTCCGGGTTGGCGGCGAAAGGCCTGGCTGCCGCCTCCAGGAGGTCTTTTTCGGCCTTGGCCACTGCCTCCTCCGGCGGGTCGTCCTGACCTGTTGCCTCACGCGCCGCTTCCTCGGCTGCATCGGGGTCGGTGGCGTTGAGCAGGTCCGACACCAGTTCCTTCAGCGTGGCGCCGTCGGCCATGGATTCGATCGACTGCCGGTCCTGGGGGGAGAGCCGACGATCCAGGCGAGCCAGGCGGCTGGCCAGCGACGACAGCGTGTCCGGATCCCGGTCGCCCATGGCAACCAGGTCCAGCAGCTTGTCGAAGGGCACCGATGGATGCCTGTCCAGCGAGTAGGACTCGCCCAGCTCGCTCTCCGTGACGCCCACGGCGTCCACGATGACGAAGCGTTCCTTGTCGGTGGCGTCGGGTGTCACCTGGTTGAAGTCGGTCTGCGAGATGGTGCGGACGCCGCGCCCCTTCATCTGCTCAAAGAAGTTGCGGCTGCGCACGTTGCGCATGAAGAACACCACCTCCACAGGCTTGATGTCGGTGCCGGTGGCGATCATGTCCACTGTGACCACGATGCGGGGGTTGAAGCTGTTGCGGAACTGCGTGATCAGATCCTCGGGCTTGGCCCCCGTGGTGCGGTAGGTGATCTTCTGGCAGAAGTCGTTGCCCTTGCCGAACTCCTCCCGCACGATGCTCACAATGTCGTCGGCGTGGCTGTCGTCCTTGGCAAATATGATGGTCTTTGGCACATGCTCCCGGCCCGGGAATATCTCGGTGGTGACACGATCGCGGAAGGTCTGGACGACCGTGCGGATCTGGTCCACCGCCACCACGTCGCGGTCGAGTTGGCCCGGAGTGTAGGGCAGTTCCTCGTCCAGTTCCTCCCAACGGACATCGCGGGTGCGACGGTCGCGGCGGTCCACCGTCATACCGGCCTCGATGGTCGACCCCTCTGCGGTGATCCGGGTCTCGATGCGGTAGACGTTGTACCCCACGTTGATGCCGTCGGCCACCGCCTGCTGGTGGTTGTACTCCATGACCAGGTTCTGGTTGAAGAACCCGATGGTCTGCCTGGAGGGCGTGGCGGTCAGGCCGATGAGGAAGGCGTCGAAATACTCCAGCACCTGCCGCCACAGGTCGTAGATGGAGCGGTGGCACTCGTCGGTGATGATGAAGTCGAACTCCTCGATGGGAAAGCTCCGGTTGTACTCCACCGTCTGCGGCGAGGACCGGGCAGTTGCCAAATCGTAACCGGACGCCTCCTCCAGCTCCGGGTCCAGTTCCTCGCCCCTCAGCATGGAATACACCCGCTGGATGGTGGCGATGCACACCCGGCTCACGGGGTCGATGCTGCCGGATTGCAGCAACTGCACGTTGTAGAGCTCGGTGAACTTGCGCCCGTCGCCGGGCACCGTGAATCCTTGGAACTCCCGGAGTGTCTGCCGCCCCAGGTTGCTGCGGTCAACGAGAAACAAGACCCGCCGCGCCCCGGCGTGCCGGATGAGCCGGTACACCTGGTTGCAGGCCATGAACGTCTTGCCGCTGCCGGTGGCCATCTGCACCAGCGACCGCGGACGAGCTTCGGCCAGCGACTGCTCCAGGTTGCGAATGGCCTCCGCCTGCACGGTCCAGAGACCGGAGTCGTCCAGCGGCGGCATTGTGGTCAGCCGACGCCGCAAGCTGTGGCGAATTGCGTAACTCCCGACGCCAGCATCAGCAATTAGCTGCGGCAACGCCAAGGCATTTTCGATGGAGGAATCCTGTCCACCCAGCCACCCTGCAAGTGTCTCCGGCGTATGGAAGGAAAACACGTTCCGGCTGCGTGGCTGGGGATCCAGCCCGTTGGTGAACCGCGTCTCGACGCCGGTACTCTCGTACAGGAACGGCAGGGGGCGGACGTAGCAGGGCAGGTTGTCCGGCAGACCCGCGCCGTATTTCCCCGACTGCGATTCCACCCCGGTGAGCGTGTGGCCCACGGGCTTCGCCTCCACCACGCCCACCGCCCTGCCGTCCACGTAAAGGAGGTAGTCGGCGGTACCATGGCCGTGCTGCAGTCCAAACTCCCGCACCGCAACGCCGCGGGCGGCACTCACGTTCAGAGCAGCCATGTTCTGCACCGCCCAGCCAGCCTGCAGCAGCAGCCGGTCGATGTTGGCTCGGGCGCGTTGTTCAGGGGTCGTGTTTATCATCGGTTTCTTACTTGAAATGCAAAGAGATCCAGAATGCCCGCTTCACAGCGAATAATACATCTCCTGCGCTCAATAGGCCGGAAGTGCTGGTGCTGGCGCTGGTGCGCAGGGACTGCAGAAATTAAGGTTCTCGTACGACTTTATGGTGCATGAAGTCCTTCACCAATTCAATAGCTTCATCCACATTTTGATAAACTTGAGCTTGAAACCGCGGGTTACCGGCAATCATAGCCGACAGTCGCCGACCTTCTTTTTCCCTATATAAGCAAATGACAGGTTTCCCCAAGGATTCGCCGAAACCGAGCTCGTAGCCTACCCCCAGAGAAGGCATAGTCACTTCCGCGACGATGATATCCGTCTCACGAATCCAGCAGACATCTCTTTGAAAGATTTCTAAATCCGACTTATTCTGTTCGCCTTGATCTGTCAGACTCTGGCTGCCCACTTGCTCGGTCAGAACTTGCCCGAATGCCTGAAGCTTTTCAATGAGGGAACGGTAAATGTCTTGGTCTTCAGTTCCCCCTCGTATTGAACCTGCGAAATAGATCTTTATTGAAACTCTCCGAATGTTTCGTACCACCAACACAAGATACGTAATTCATATACAGACTTCGCTGAAGTGACGGAGGCATGTCATGGCAACATTATGGAGGCTACTTCGTTGGCTAGAGCAGCAGCCGCTCCAAGATAAAGAATCGTTGACAAAGCTGGCACACAGAGGTTGGTTTCTTGGTCCTCGCATGCCTGTAGCCGCTATTCCTCGACTCGGGAGCGCAGTTGAAGGCAGGCCGAACGAGGTCGATCTAGCTGTCGCGCAACATGTTCGGCGGCAACTCGACCCCATTGAGGCAGCACTGATCGAAACTTATCCACCCCGTGCACACTTGTTTCGGGAGGCGTTCGGTGCACACCGAGAGTCCAAGTACGCACTCTCGATACCGGTTTTCCTTTCACAGGCTGATGGTGTCTTCCACGATAGATTCGGAAAGCTCTTGTTCTCCAAGAAAAGCAGCGCCGCTGTCACCGATTTCAACTCAACGGTCAGAGGCCGTTTCTTCCAAGCAGTTCTACATCCGCTGACGATTAGCGTTCCACTATGGGGGCATACCGCTTCCCTAGACGACACATTTGAAGGTCTCAATAGGCATCAGGTCATGCATGGCCTGCAAGTGAATTACGACACCGAACTGAACAGTCTGAAGGCAATCTCGCTTCTCGATAACCTAGTCTGGGTGCTCAATAGACCTGCCACATTATGATGAGCGCGTACGCGGACCTGCTGCAGGACAAAGACAAATTGGGCTCGACCCGCCCTGAATCAGACCACGGGCCGGGGGTGCGGGATGCGGAGGTGGTGGGCCTGGATGGACTCGAACCATCGACCTCGGTCTTATCAGGACCGCGCTCTAACCGCCTGAGCTACAGGCCCGCAAGGGGAGCGCCCTCTCCCGCAGGAAAGCGTCCTGGCGGACGCCAAACAGGCGCTGTCTAGCCATTATATCCTTGCGCAGCATGCCACACAAGGGTCGCTGCCCGCCCCGGCTAGGCTGGGCCGTCGGGGCCGTCGCCCCCGCCAACCGCGTCGATGTTGGGCGTATCGGCCGCCGCTGGCCTCCTGACGATCGCGGGTGTCGACACAGACGGGCGCCCGTCCCCATCGGGGGTAGCGCCGTCCGGGAACTGCAGGGTTCGCACCGGGTAGTTGATGACGATGCCTTCCTCGTCGAAGCGGCGGTGCAGCGTGTTGATCAGCTCCGAACGCAGCTCGAAGCTGGCCAAGCGGTCCCTGGCCTGTACGAACAGCCAGAAGTCCACGTTTGATTCGCCGAAATTTTCGAAACCGAAGTAAGCCCCGTACTCCTGCACTCCGTGCGGACTGTTGCCCAAGACGCCGTTCATCACGTCCATAGACACCGCCTCCACCCTCGCCAGGTCGCTGTCGTAGCTGACTCCGCAGGTGAGGTAGACGTTTACCGGCGGGGTTGGCTGGTAATAGTTGGTGATGATGGTCTCGGCGAACCGGGCGTTGGGGACGACGACCAGCGTGTTGCTCCACGTCCGCAGGCGGGTGCTGCGCCACCCCACCTCCAGCACGTACCCGGCCACGCCTCCCTCCATCTCGATGTAGTCCCCCGGAGACACCACACCCTCGGTCATCACGTAGGTCCCGGCGAACAGGTTGGAGAGCGTGGGCTGTATCGCCAGGGCCACTGCCACGCCACCCAGGCCGAGGCCGGCGATGAGCGGACTGATCGAAATTCCCAGTGTGTTGATCACCAGCAGCAGTCCCAATCCGTATATGACCACGACCAGCACCCGGCGGAGCATCAGCAGCAACCGGGTGTCCACTGTGCGGCTGGCCTTTTTCTCCTGTTCTGCGATGGCCCAGTCCATGGCCTTAGAGACCAGGCGTCCGAACAGCACCACCAGGAGCAGAGCTCCGGCAGCCTGCGCGATGAGATCGACGAACGACTGAACGCCGTCGAGCAGGTCCAGGGTCAGAGTGAGGCTGAGGTACAGGCCAAGGACGACGATTCCTATGGTGATTGGCCAACGGGCGGCCCTTATGAGAATGTCGTCGAGGTCCGTGGGCGTGTGATGGGACAGCCGCATCACCAGTGGGAACATTCCGAAGTGCAATATGGCAGCCACAACCATGGAAATGAGGACCACTGCAGTGGCTAACACCGGTTCGACCCAGGACTGATCGCCGAGTCCGAATTGGGCCAGCACGAAAGGCATGGATTCTGCTCCGATTCTGCCGAGAGAGGGGGATTACAAGGATACTAAATCAATTATATCGAACGGAGCAGTTCCGGAAGAATAGCGTCGGCGGGACCGCTGAGAGCAATGTCGCACCACTGGGTCAGCGGTGTCGACTCGGGGTTGACCTCGATGAGAGTCGCGCCGCCCTCCTTGGCTACTAGCGGCAGCCGGGCTGCCGGGTTCACTGTCCCGGACGTGCCAACCAGCAGCATGCAGTCGCAGCGCGAGGATGCCTCCCGGCAGGAGTCCAGCACGTCCGGCGGGATCGGCTCGCCGAACATCACGGTGTCCAGTTTCAGCACGCCGCCGCATTCGCTGCAAGCAGGAGGCACCTTCGTCAGGTCGAAGTCGTCGCGAGAGAACCGGAGCCCGCACTCAAGGCACCGCAGCCGGGTGCGGTTGCCGTGGATTTCCAGCAACTCCCGGCTGCCGGCCACGGCGTGCAGGTTGTCCACGTTCTGCGTGATGACGCAGCGCAGGATGCCCCGGCGTTCCAGGTCGGCCAGCGCCAGGTGCCCGGCGTTGGGCTCCGCCCCATCGACGGCCCGCTTCATCTGGTAGACGGGGTGCGACGGGTCTTCCTCAGCGGCCAGGCGTTTGGCCCACCAGCCCGCCGGATCGCTGGCGAATTCCTGGTACGACAGCAATGGAGGCGTGCCGTGCTGCGTCCACAGCCCGCCGGCTCCACGGTACGTGGGGATGCCGCTCCCCGCCGACAGCCCAGCCCCCGACAGCGCCACCAAGTACCGCGCGCTGCGTATCAGCTCTGCGGCTTGGCGAATATCGTCTGCTTGCGACGTCATTGCGCGATTTTAGCATGGTGCGCTACGGCGCAAACGCCGGATCGGCGCATCGTCGAATCGATGATCGGCATCACCGCAGACGGTGGTCTCCACACAGTCAGGCGCTAGGCCAATCGCACATCGATGACATTATCCCCTTGCCGGTAGGCGAAACATCGATTATCATTTATCCTGTATAAGAACATTTGTACAATAACTAGAGGATTGGCTCCCTAGCGGACCTGCTCGGGGGCATAAAATTCCCGAAAGTACCAGAAAACAAGAAATACTATTCTAGACCGGAGGCAACTGGAACAAGCGAAAGTGAGCGGTAATGAGAGGAAGTGAGCGGAATATAAGCATTTTCCCCGCCGTGCAGATCGCTCTCCTGCTGACAGAGGTGGGAGGAGACGGTCTGGCGTCATTGGCTTCCAGCGGTGCGCCCAACCGTGCATAACTCCATTGACCGGTCGGCACACGGCCCGTATTCTGGCTGACATAATGGCTACTCGACCACAACGAAAAGAGTGCCAGAACGCCGATGCCGCCCCTCGGGCAGCCGTGCCGGAACCCCGTATCGAGATCGCAGATTTCAGGGAGTTCATGAACTCCCTGCCCAAGAATTCCGTCGATCTCATCCTCACCGACCCGCCCTACACCATCAGCAAGGAAACCGGGTTCCAGTCGGTGGTGAACGGAGTGCAGCGTTTCGCCGTCTCCATGGATTTCGGCGAGTGGGACCATTGCCAGATTGATCTTGCCGAGATGGCTCGGGTTTTCTACCGGGCCCTGCGTCGCGGCGGCACCGCCATCGTGTGGTACGACCTGTGGAAGATCGGTGAGGTCAAGGACGCCATGGAGCAGGCCGGATTCAAGATGATCCGCCAGATCATCTGGGAGAAAACCAATCCGGTTCCCTTGAACATGAAGGCCACTTACCTCTCCAACTGCCGGGAGATGGCAGTGGCAGGAGTCAAGGTCGGCAAGCCCACCTTCCACAGCGAATACGATTCGGGAATCTACAGGTACCCCATTCCCCGCCACAACGGCAACCGGCAGCACCCCACCCAGAAAGAGGAAGAGCTGTTCGCCGAGCTGGTGCTCAAGCACAGCAACCCTGGCGACCTCGTGGTCGACCCGTTCCTCGGTGCCGGCACCACCGCCATGGCCGCGCTGAAAAACGGCCGTCAATTCGCCGGCTGCGACATCGACGAAAGCTACGTAGCCGTATCCCGCGACAGGGTGGCCAGTGTCCGGATGTACCCTCCAACGTCAATCTTAAGGCTCATTTAAAGGAAGGAAGGGAACGAGGCTGCCTGAGACCGGCTCAGACAGTGGCAGATTAGTGTATTCCGGATACGCCAGCCTGTGCGCGTTCTAACAGCGTCAATAGAAATCACGATATGTAAGACAATCCCATTGTTACGAGCTATGTGAGAGAATGCGAGGAGAGCATAGACAGATCCGTTTGGACCTCAAGCCTCAGGAAATGTCAATGACGGAACGCAGGCGGGTTCGCAACGGTGAACCCACGAACGAATTGGTTTTTAGTGCATTTATTGGTGGAAATGTTGATGTTTTTCCTCAAATCTTGAATCTCTATGTTGCTCCAGGTAGCACGATTGCCGACGTAACGTATGGGTTAGGAGTATTCTGGAGAAACGTGCCTGAAGGCCTGTACCAGTTACTTCCCAGCGACATTGCAGATGGTGTAGATTGCCGCGATTTGCCCTACGAGGATGTTTCAGTAGACTGCGTTGTGCTCGATCCGCCCTACATGCACTCGCCTGGAGGAACTGCTCACACGGTTCATTCGGCTTTCGAAGACCATTACCGAAATAACGGCAGCGGCAACAGGACTGAAAAGAAATACCATGAGGCCGTATTGGACCTATACATAGAGGCGGGTAAAGAGGCGTTCCGCGTCCTTCGGGAACGAGGCGTCTTCGTAGTAAAGTGCCAAGACGAGGTATGTTCTAACCGCCAGAGATTCACCCATGTCGAAATCATGCAAGAGTATCAGAAGATCGGATTTGTCGCGGAGGACTTATTCGTGGTTATGCGACGAAATCGGCCAGGAGTGAGCCGTACTGTCAAACAAGTTCACGCCAGAAAGAACCACTCTTATTTTCTGGTGTTTTGGAAGCGCACAGTTGGAAGTGCACCTTGGGAGCCCTAGGCATGAACCCCGTTGAACTTCTCGTTCAGGTTATCCGAGAGCAAGCACCAGAAGACATCTGGCGAGACTCGCCATTGATTGGCTACCGGATGTTGGGCAACACAAACCGAGGCGAAATTGGCGAGGAATTTCTGCGCCGCTTTCTTCGCCACCACGACTTTGAAGTGGGCAATGGAAACAGAGCAGCTCCAACTGACCTCCGAATTGAAACTCTTCAATTCGAAGTCAAGACTGCGTCGTTGGGAGCCAATAGGACTTTCCAATTCAACCATGTCCGGATGGACCGTCAGTATCACTACCTGCTGTGTCTTGGGATATGCCCTCAGCAAGTTGTGTTTGAAATGTGGCGGAAAGGCGAGGTGGCAGAGGGCCGGGCTGGTGCCCTTGTGCGAATGGCCGAAGGACAAGCAGTTACGTACAAGCTAACCAAGAGACTGGCTCAAATGGCAGATATAGCGGTGTTGCCTGAACGAATTAGACAAGCATTGGCCTAGCAGCGTCAATTATGCGCAATAAGAAACAGGGGATATCGTAGGATTTTGGCACCGGTTCGGCTGCCCCACGGGACGTGTCGAGTGTGATGGCCGCAGGCCACCCCTACTCCTCAAACCCCTCCGCTCCCAGCAGCGGCACGAATCGGCACGGCCCCAGCGCGCTGATGGATGCGCCCTCGCCGGTCTTCAGCACCAGCAGCAGTTGCTGCTCCTCGCGTGGCCCCACCGGCAGGGCCATCCGACCGCCCACCCGCAGTTGCGCCATCAGCGACAGCGGAATCGCCGGAGCAGCGGCGGCCACCAGTATTGCATCGTAGGGGCCACGCTCCGGGCAGCCTGGGACCAGCCCGGCCATCTCCACCACCACGTTCCGGTAGTCCAGTTCCAGCAGCGTCGCCTCCGCCCGCGCCGCCAGCTCCGGAACCCGCTCCACGGTTACCACCATCCCCTGCGGCGCGAGCTTTGCCAGCAACGCAGCCTGGTAGCCTGAACCTGTACCCACCTCGAGTATCTTGTCCCGGGGCATCACCCGGAGGGCTGCCGTCATCTCGGCCACCATGGTCGGCTGCGAAATCGTCTGCCCCTCGCCGATGGGCAGCGGGATGTCGAGGTACGCGTTGCTGCGCGACTGGGCGGGCACGAACCGCTCCCGGGGCACCGCGGCGATGGCCTGCAGCACCTCAGGCGACCGTATCCGCCGGGCCAACTGCTCCAACAAGAGTTCGCGGGATTTCGCAAGGTCCGTCATTGATAAATTCTATCACCCGCACGGCTGCGCCCGTCTCCGATTCGTTTGACACTGCATAGGGGGCAACCTAGAATCGACTGTCAGACAGGCGCCATTTCTGGAGGGTTCATGCACGTTGGACTGGTGATGGAATGCGACTACCGATACGGCGAGACGGAGGAGGCAGCGTTTGATGAGGCGTTTGCCATGGCCGAGGCCGCCGAGATGGGCGGACTGGAAGGCGTGTGGCTGGCGGAGCGCCATTTCGCTGCGCCCCGCAGTCCGCTGGACACCGCTGGCGCTGGCATCCCGTCGGTGGTCTCTGCTCCCCTGATCATCTCGTCGGCCATCGTCGCCCGCTACCAGAGCCTGCGGGTCGGCGTGGCGGTAAACGTGCTTCCCCTGGCGCACCCCGTCCGGGTGGCCGAGGAGGTCGCCACCATCGACCAGATCAGCCGGGGGCGCGTTGAGTTCGGCGTGGGCCGCAGCGGGTTCGCCCGGGCCTATGAGGGCTATGGCATTCCCTACGCCGAGAGCCGCGAACGGTTCCAGGAATGCCTCGATGTCGTGCTGGCAGCGTGGACCAACGAGCGTTTCTCTTACGAGGGGAAGTACTACCAGTTCAACGACGTCTGCGTCATTCCCAAGCCCTTCCAGAAGCCCCACCCGCCGCTGAGAATCGCCGCCACCACCAGGGAGACCTTCCCCCAGGTTGGCCGTGCCGGAATCCCCGTGTTCGTCGGCCTGCGCGGGATGGACCGCCCGACCCTGGCCGACAGCCTGAACGCCTATCGGGCCGCGTGGAAGGATGCTGGGCACGCGGGGGATGCCAGCGTATTCCTGCGCATCCCGGTCTACGTGGGTGAGACCGACGAGCAGGCCCACGCTGATGCCGAGGAATCTACCATGCGGGCCTACCGGCGCCTGGCGCAGAATTTCCTCAACAGCGCGACGGTCGCCGGAGCCACCCCGGACGAGGAGCGCGTGCAGCGAGGCCATCGGCTTTCCGCCGTCACCTACGAGGATCTGCTGCGCGACCGGCTCGCCTATGGCAGCCCCGACACCGTAACCGGGTTGCTGCGTGAGATCATCGACGAGCAGGGACTGGATGGGGTGGTGGCCGAGGTCAACGTGGGTGGCGGCATCGCCAAGGACAAGGTCCTCGCCTCGGTCAAACGCTTTGCCACCGAGGTTGCCCCCGCCCTGCGCTGATCATCACCCCCTGGGGAGCAAGCCTGGCCAGCAATGCCGCCTGGTACCGGGGCCGGTGCCTACTTCCAGTATCTTGTCCCCCGCGTTGACCCGGAGGGCCGCCGTCATCTCTGCGACCATGTTCGGCTGCGAGATCGTCTGCCCCTCGCCAATGGGAAGCGGGATGTCCGAGTATGCGTTGCTGCGCGATTCGGCGGGCACGAACCGCTCCCTGGGTACCGCAGCGATGGCCTCCAGCGCCTCCGGCGATCATAGCCTGCGGGCCAGCTGTTCCAGCAACGCGGCCCGCGATCTCGCAAGATCCGTCATTGATAAATTCAATCACGAGGATGACTCCAGCCCGCCCGGATTGGTTTGACACTGCATGGGGTGGTACCTAGAATCGACCGCTAGACAGGCGCCATTCCTGGAGGGTTCATGCACGTCGGACTGGTGATGGAATGCGACTACCGCTTCGGCGAGACGGAGGAGGCCGCCTTCGACGAGGCCTTCGCCATGGCTGAAGCGGCCGAGATGGGCGGGCTCGACGGCGTGTGGCTGGCGGAGCGGCACTTCGCTGCAAACCACAGCGCGCATGACACCGGCGGATTTGGCATACCGTCGGTGGTGTCCGCGCCGCTGATCCTCTCATCGGCCATTGTGGCCCGGTACCGGCAACTCCGCGTCGGGGTCGCGGTCAACGTGCTCCCCTTGGCTCATCCGGTCCGCATGGCCGAGGAGGTTGCCACCCTGGACCACATCAGCCGGGGACGCGTGGAGTTCGGCGTCGGCCGCAGCGGCTTTCACCGGGCTTACGAGCTCTACGGCATATCCTATGCGGAGAGCCGCGAACGGTTCCAGGAATGCCTCGACGTGATCCTCGCCGCGTGGACCAATGAGCGCTTCTCCTACGAGGGCGAGTATTACCGGTTCAACGACGTCTGCGTCATTCCCAAGCCGTACCAGAAGCCGCACCCGCCGCTGCGCATCGCTGCCACTACGAAAGAGACCTTCCCGCAGGTCGGCCGCGCCGGAATCCCCGTGTTCGTCGGCCTGCGCGGCATGGACCGCCCCGAGTTGGCCGAGAACCTCGGCGTTTACCGCTCAATCTGGAGGGAGGCGGGCCACAGAGGCGACCCCAGCGTTTATCTGCGCATCCCGGTGTACGTGGGTGAGACCGACGAGCAGGCCTTCGCCGACGCCGAGGACTCCACCAGGCTGGCCTACCGCACTTTGGCCCAGAGTTTCCTCATCAGTGCCGCCGTAGCTGGAGCAACCCCCGGCGACGACATCGTCCAGCGGGCCCAACGCATCTCCGCCATCACCTACGAAGACCTGCTGCGCGACCGCCTTGCCTACGGCAACCCTGACACCGTCACCAAGCTCCTGCGCGAGATCGTAGACGAGTTGGGCCTCGAGGGCGTGATCGCCGAAGTCAACGTGGGCGGCGATATCGCCAAGGACAAGGTGCTCGCCTCGGTCAAGCGCTTCGCCACCGAGGTTGCCCCAGCCCTGCGCGACTGAATTCCAAACACGGAGGGGGAGGGGCCATGGAGAAACCCAGCCAAGACTCTGTGCCCTCTGCGTTCTCGGCACTTAGCCGACCCTCGGCAGAATGTGGCGATCGATGGCGTAGGCCAGCCCGTTCTCCTCCACCGTGGGGACGTTCAGCGCTGCAGCGCCCTTGATGTCATGCGGCGCGCCGCCCATGGCGATGGCCAGCCCGCAGGCCCCGAACATCGGGAGGTCGTTGTAGCTGTCGCCCACGCAGGCCACCTGCGCCGGATCCACGCCCAGCATCTCCCCCATTCGCGCTATGCCGCTCCCCTTGTCCACGCCCGAGCGGGTGAAGTCGACCGCCCACAGTCCGTTGTAAGGCAGCGAGGCCAAGATGACGGTCATCCTCGGGTGCGTCCGGAATCGCTCGACCAGCTCCTCCGCTGCACCTCGAGACAGGTCCAGCGCGGAAATCCGCACCATGTCCCAGTCGGGAATGTCGATTACACGCCGGAAGGTGCCCCGGACGTGGGTGGCCACGAAGTTGGCCTCGAGTTGCTCGATGAGCCCCAGCACCTCAGGCGCCAGTTCCGGCCCCAGGTTGGCGCTCCAGATGTGGGTGCGGGCCACGGGGTCCAGGATGGCCGCGCCGCCGTCGGAAAGTTGCGGTCCGGTCAGGCCAAGCTGACCGGCGTACTCGAACACGTCCTGCGGCTCCCGTCCGGTGGCGATGAACACGGGAATACGCGCCGCCAGCCTCGCCACGGCGTCCTTGACGACGGGCGTGACCAGCTCGTCGGGCCCGATGATCGTCCCGTCCAGGTCCAGCGCTGCCGCCCGGATTCGTATGTCTTGTTCTGAGGCCATGCCCTTGTCCGGCCCACAAATATAGGGGCGCACGCTTGTGCGCCCCTGATGGTGCTGGGTCAACCGGTGCGGCGGTCTAGTCGAAGACCAGCGCGGTGTTCTGGCGGCCGGGGCGGCGCATCTCTTCCAGGCCCTCCTCGGCGGTGCCGAAGGTGTTGCAGAACAGCTCAATGCCGTTGCCGTCCGGGTCGGTGATGTAGATGCTCTTGGTCATGCTGTGGTCGACGGTGCGCAGCTTGTCGACCTCGTAGTACTCCTGGAGCTTGTTGTAGTAGTCCTTCAGCTCCTCGTAGTCCTCGACCTGGATGGCCATATGGTTCAGGCCCAGACCGCCCTCAGCCACCTCTTGGGCGCCTTCCTTGGCTTGGAACAGGGCCAGGTCGTGGTGGATGCGGCCGCAGGTCAGGAACGTGCCGAAGCCCGGCCGCTCCACGGCGATCTCGAATCCCAGAACCTCGGTGTAGAATCTCGTCGAGGCATCTTGGTCCTTGACGTTGATAACCAGATGTCCGATCCTCTTCGGCTTCGCCATAATCCCCTCCGTAAGACTCCATTTAAGTCGCTTATCTAGTGCTGCCCACTATACGCCAGCCCCCGCCCTTTGCCAATACTGTGAGAAATTTTCAAAACTACTCTACGGCTTGGCTGGCCCTGCGAGACTCGAGGGGGAACCACGCAACTGTGCAGGAGTCCGTCGCTTACTTTTCTGTGGCAAGAGTGTGCAAAGTCTTTTCTAAAAGCGAATTGCTGTATACTCCAAGATAGTCCGAATGGTAAATTGCCCTGATTATTTGGAGGAAGGGGACAGTGCCAGAGGCAACAGTCATAGTGCGGGATGCAACCACAGCGAGAGGAGTGCCGCAGGCTCAAGTATCCATTGAGCAACCCAATGGAACGCGGTACATCGACAGCACGAATGAAAATGGCGAGGTGCGGCTGCGCCCTTACTGCATCGAGAAAGAAATGGCAGTCAGCATCTTGGCCGAGGGCTACGTGCCGCTTACAATCGATGCCGAGGAAACTGATTGGAGAAAGCCTGACCCGATAGGATTCGTCATTGAGCCGCTCGGAAAGGAGTCCAACTGGGTCACTGTCACGAAGTGGCACGGAATTCAAATTCCTGGCATTGAGGGCACCATACAATTTGTCAATCGGGACAAATGGGCCGAGATTACTTCAGGAGACAGTAACGCACTGCGACTTAACCATGGCAATAGCAGATGTCCAATAGAATTGCATAAACCCATTCAAATTAGCGACGTCTTCGGGTACGAAACCCACGTCACATTCCACCATATCCAGCACGGGTTGTACGCCACCTTCTCGTACACTATACCGAAGCCACATCTTTGCGGAGCGTAGACGATGGCCTCGGAAAGTACGGAACACCAGCTTGGACGATTAGATGAAGGCCAACGCCAACATGCCCAGCGAATGGACAGAATGGATCAGAGGACTGACCGCTTGGAGGGAAAACTCGATAAACTGATCTGGATAGGTATAGGGGTATTGGTTTCTTTGTTAGGCGTCTTGGCGACAACCATTGTAGGGATTGTTGCAGATTGAATTGCGCGAGACTCAGTCTTATTTCTCTATGTGGCCGGCGTGGGTCTTTAAGTCCTGTCTCCCAGTATTACAATGACGGTTGACCTTAAAGGGCTCTTGGAACCCCTTCCCCGCTATGGGTCAACTGGCGCGACAGCTTCACCCCCGATCGTTCTCCATTACAATTTCTGCTAACTAGCCACCCAATTTGATGAAGCGTCGTTGTAATACTGGATGCTGTCCTTGATAAGCACCAACGAGAATGCAATGTGAGCGGCGCTATCCTCAAGGGTTTCGGCCGCCTTTCGCAAATGCCAACCTGAATCAGGACGACTACAAGTCGGCCTCTATCCTCGCCAATTTGGTTTTAAATTCTTGCTCATAGCTTGCCCGGCGTACCGACTATTCCAACCCTGAAGTACTACACATAAATTTACCAGCTAATCCCTCTCACCCCTCCCGCTCCAGGAAATCCCGCACGCGCCCCACTGCGCCGTCCCGGTTGTAGCTGCGGTACAGCAGCACCGCGTTCCGCGTTGGGTCGCCGCCGAAGAACCGCTCGTACAGCACCTGCCGCCCGCCGAAGGCGCTGCACGCCACGTCCCACGCCAGCCGGAGCAGCCGTACACGCTCTCGGGCGTCCGCAGTGTCGGTGGTCAGGTAGCGCTCAACCTCCGGACCGATGGGAGCGTCAAAGTCGCCCTCCGACGGCAGCGCCATCAGGTTGCCGGAGCCCAGCAGCTGTACGATCTCGGCGAGCCGAGGGTAGATGGTGGTGGGGTAGAGCGCCCGGCCCACCGTGATCGGCCCCTGCGCCGGACACATCACGCCGTAGTCGTTGAGCCAGGCGTCGGCCTCCGAGGCCCGCATGCAGGCCTTCAGCGTCTCCAGGTGAACGATGATCTCGGCGATCCGCTCCTGGATGTGGGTCTGACCGCCCGATCCCAGGGTGTCCACCATCATCTGGGCCAGCCCCAGGATGAACTCCGTCTTGACCGCGCACCGGTTGACGACCTGGTAGCCCGAGTGGGTTGTCGACTGCGTGGCGAGGCCGTAGTTGTTGCACATGTCCACGTCGCCCAGCAGGAATATCCGCTCCCACGGCACCAGCACGTCATCAAAGAAGACGATGCAGTCCATCTCCTCGAACCTCGAACCCAGGGGGTGGTCGAAGTTGGAACGCCCGTAGTCGAAACTCTCGCGGCAGATGAATTTGAGGCCCGGCGTGCTGTTGGGAATGGCAAAGGAAAAGGCCTGCCGCCAAGCATCCGGCCCGATCATGTGCGTGCGCGTGGGGTACACCGCGATCTCGTCGGAGATCGGCCCCAGGGTCGCCAGCACCCGGCTGCCCCGGACGACGATGCCTGCGTCGGTCTCCTTGACCACCGTCAGCGCCACCTGGTCGTCCAGGTTGTCGATCGTGCCGCTGGTGCGGCGGGGCTGCAGGTTGACCAGCGTGTGCGTCAGCGTGACGTCGTTTTCCCGGATGTGCTCATAGTAGTTGCGGACGTTGTCGGCAAACTCAGGCCGGTTCTGGCCGAAGTATTCGGCGGCCCCCGCCCAGCCGGCGATGGACACGTTCATGAAGTCGGGCGTCCGTGCCATCATGCCGCAGCCCACCCAGGCCCAGTGGGTCATCATCTCCCGCCGCAAGAGCAGGTCATCCGTCGTGCGCGGCACTATGAACGACATGCCCACGGGATCCCCCGACGACGGAGAGGCGAATGTCATCTCCTCCCGCAGCTCGGGTTGGTGCTGCTTGTCGTAGATCGCGGCAACCGTCCGCACCCCGCCCTTCAGCGCCGGGTGGGAGGTCACGTCCTTGACCCGCTCGCCCCGCATCCACACCTCGGCCGGATTCTCCCGCAATCCGTCGATGTACTGCTGCCCCGTCTTCGCTGGCATGGCTGGCCTCCTGACGCTGCCTGTGCATTGTCTGAAACCCTGACGCTTGTTGGGCGGTTAAGGGTCCGTCGAGTGTATCATCACCGGTAAAGGTTCAGGACCCCAGCCACGATGGCGAGGTATAATCCTGCTATCCCCCTGCCCGGAGGCCCAGTATGACTTTGAAGCGAGGCGCCGCTGCTACCGGCCCGCTCCACTGGATTCCAGACCCGCCGCCGGGCTACGTCCAGTTCCCGGACGCTCCTCGAAAGGAAGATATGACCAGCCCCGAATACCTGCTAGACCCCGGCAAGTCCCGGGCCCTGCGACACTGGTTGGGCAACTTCGAGACCACCCTGATCACCTTCGACAAGTTTCTCTGTGCAGTCCCTTTCGCTGAGCTGAGTGAAATCGAGGGCCGCAGTGATGTTTTTTACCCGGATATGCTCATTGCTATCGATGTGGACCCTCAAGTTTCGACGAACCGCAATGGATACGCCATCTCGGACTACGGCAAGGCCCCCGACTTGGTTATGGAAGTAGCGTCAGGAAGCACCGTCGCCAACGACGAAACGCGCAAGCGGGAGGGCTACGCCGCCCTGGGCGTCCGGGAATACTGGCGGTTCAACTCCGGAGTCGGCAGTCCTCGCTTCCCCAGCCTGGCCGGTGACCGGCTGGTGGACGGTCGCTATGAGCCCGTTCCCATCGAGGAACCCGAGCCGGGCCGCTACCGGGGCTACAGCGAAGTG
Source organism: Dehalococcoidia bacterium (assembly GCA_965219395.1). Taxonomy (GTDB): domain Bacteria; phylum Chloroflexota; class Dehalococcoidia; order Lucifugimonadales; family UBA3495; genus VXOI01. The sequence goes on along the minus strand of CBDCNN010000002.1, from coordinate 46,057 downwards.
CTCAGGCTGTACGTATGCTGGGAGCACGAAAGGCTGGAATGGTACGACCCGACGGATGACGTCTACCTGCCGGGCTACGACACAGTCCTGGAAACCCGAGATGCCGAGCGCTCCGGGCGCCTGAGCGCCGAGGCCCGCGCCGACCAAGCAGAGGCCCGCATCCGTCAACTAGAGGCCGAGAACCGTCGGCTGCGTGGCGGATAGATTGGGGCACAAGAGTGGCTAGCACACTTCGAAGTCAACGGGGAAAAAGGCCACAAATCAAGACAACCATTCTGCATTGGAATTGCGACGTGAGTAGGTTTAGGCGATAATCAACCTAATTTGGGGTGTCCGGTGAACTATTTGCTGAATATATTCACTCCTGAGACTTGGCAGAAATTCAAAGAGGCCGGTTCCACTGTCACCGGGATCAGGGATCGTTATCGACGGCTAGCGCGAGAACGCGTAAACCCTGGAGATCTTTTGCTTTGCTATCTAACGGGGCTGTCTCGTTGGTGTGGCGTGCTCGAGGTTGAATCTGGGCCCTATACAGACGAAACCCCGGTCTGGGGAAATCCCGACCCATACATAGTCCGTTTTAATGTCAGCCCCATCGTACTTCTTGACATAGAGGCGTCGGTTCCAATAAAGCACGAACGAATTTGGCAATATCTAACGATTACAAAGAATCTTGACCCAGATAACTCAAACTGGTCTGGCTTCTTCCGTAACCCTTTCAACACTATCGATAATGTCGACGGCAAATTTCTTACAGAATTGCTGAAGGAGCAGAAACTAAATCCTACGACTTATCCATTTTCTGACAGCGACCGACGCAAACTGGTCTCAAATAAGATCAGGACGCTCGAACGCGAAGTGGAGGTGGAAGTTCCTGACAGCCAGAGTGAAGATGCGCAATATGGAATGGAGACGGATGCTAACGATAGTGTTTCGGACGTTCGTGAATCAATTCGGCACCAAGCGGATGTGGCTCGTATAGGAGTCGAAATGGGTTTTCATATCTGGGTGCCTCGGAGTGACAAGTCACGTATCCTTGGACTCTTGCCTGAAACTATGCATGGGAAGTTTCTAGACAAGCTTCCTCTGAACTATGACAATAACACGCTGGATACGGTAGAGCACATCGATGTAATATGGCTCAAAGGCCGATCTATGTCTAGGGCTTTTGAAATCGAGCACACAACTTCGATATATTCTGGCTTGCTACGTATGGCGGATCTTTTGGCCTTACAACCAAATATGAACATCAAGCTGCACATCGTTGCCTCATTAGACAAACGGGAGAGGGTTTTGCGGGAGATCAGGCGCCCAGTCTTTTCGTTATTAGATCGAGGACCTCTTTATGAAACTTGCTCCTTCCTTTCATATGACTCTATCCAGTCGTTGGCACAAACACCGTACCTTGCCCACATGAGCGACACGATCATCGCGGAATACGAGGAAATAGCGGAAATCTAGTCGCTGTTGACTAACCCTCCCGTACCCAACTCCGCCCCCATGTGCTAAATTGCCCCCACCTTTACCTTCCCATCAGGAGGACGCTATGAAAGGCCGAGTTGTTGCCTGTGTGGAATACGGCAAGCCCTTTGAAATCCAGGAGTATGACGTCCCCGAACCTGGTCCCGGCGCGGTGGTGCTGCGCATGACCCAGGCGGGCATCTGCGGCTCCGACCTGCACGTCTGGCGCGGCGACCAGGTCAATGTGCCACTGCCGCCCACCGGCCGCGCCATGGGCCACGAGGGCACCGGCGTCATTGAAATCCTCGGCGACGGCGTCACCACCGACTCCGGCGGCGCACCCATCGAGAAGGGCGACCGCGTCGTCTACGCCGCGGTGTTCCCCTGTTACCACTGCAACCAGTGCCTCAAGGGCAACACCAACTGGTGCATGAACCGCAACTATCCCGCCGCCGGGACCTGGCCCTACTTCACCGGCACCTACGCCGACTTTCTGTACCTGCCGCCGCGCCACCCCTTCTTCCGCGTTCCCGACGGTCTGGACGACGACCTGCTGGGCCCGGTCAACTGCGCCATGGGCACCGTTACGACCGGCCTGATCCGCGCCGACGCAGGTGAGGGCGACTACGTGGTGATCCAGGGCGCGGGCGGCCTCGGCATCCACGCCACCGCAATGGCCAAGGAGATGGGCGCCGACCGCGTCATCGTCCTTGACCGCCTCGAGAACCGTCTGGAGCTCGCCGAGGCATTTGGCGCCGATCACACCATCAACATCGAGGAGTTCAACACCCCGGAGACCCGCCTCCGCCGCGTCAGGGAGCTGACCGACGGCCGTGGCGCCGATGTGGTGATGGAGCTGGTGGGCCGCGCCGAACTGCTCGCCGAGGGCATAGACATGCTCGGCAACGGCGGCACCTTCGTCGAGATCGGCGACATCGTTCGCGGCCGTGAGGTGTCCATCGACCCGTCCAAGCTGCTGCAGGGCAAGAACATCGTCGGCTCGCTGATGTACAAGCCCGAGCTGCTCCCGCGCCTGCTCAACTTCCTCGTACGCAACAAGGAGCGCCTGCCCTTCGAGCGCATAGTCTCCCACAAGTTCCCTCTGGCCGAGGTCAACGAGGCCTTCCCCCAGTGCGAGTGGGACCAGCGCCAGCCCGAGATCACGAGGGCCATGCTCGTCCCGTAGGTGTTTACTGTCGAGCGATAGCGGCCCTATATTTGTAGATCAATGATACGCAGCTTCCGGAATCGGGATACTGAAAGATTGCGTAATCGGGAAACGGTTCAAAGATTTCAAGGATTTGCAGACCAAGCGAGGCGGCGTCTCCAGATTCTGGATGATGCCACCTCGTTGCTGGAACTGCGGGTCACGAAGAGGCAATCGCTTGGAACGGCTGTCTGGATCTCGGCAAGGTGGATACAGTATAAGAATCAACCAGCAATGGCGCATCTGTTTCCGATGGATCGACGGTGCCCCTCACGACGTTGAGATAGTCGATTATCACGACTGAGGAAGAAGTCATGCCGCCTGAAAACCGGATGAGGCCAATTCATCCTGGCGAAATTCTGTCAGACGAATTGGAGGAAATGGGCTTGTCCCCCGAGGAACTCGACGAATCACTATCGGTCCCAAATGGGACTGTGGCTGCAATCGTGGCCCAGAAAAGAGGGATCGATGCCGATTTTGCCCTGCGTCTCTCTCACTACCTCGGTGCCGGCGAGAGGCTCTGGATGAACCTCCAGGTTTCTTATGACTTGAAAGTGGCTATGGAGAAATCAGGCAACGTGATCAAGAAACAGGTGAAGCCCAAGCCTGATCTTCCGGAATACTTGGAAGGATGGGAAGAGGAATAGATTCGAAATTCCCGTACCACCGGAAGAGGACAAACCCCGATCATCGTGAGCTGTGCACCGTGGTCCAACGTTTGTCGGAAGTCTGGCCCACTCCCCTATGCTAGAATGCCCCTGATAGCCCCAACAGAGAGGATTGACGCATGAAATTTGGCCTGATGTATGAGATCCAGATTCCTGAACCCCATCACCCCGGCATCGAGGCGGAGCGTTACAAGCAGGTGCTGGCCCAAGTGGACTTGGCCGACGAGGTCGGCTTCGAGTACTTCTGGACGGTGGAGCACCACTTCCTCCGGGAGTTCTCCCACTGCTCCGCTCCCGAGGTGCTGTACGGCGCCATCTCCCAGCGCACCAAGCGCATCCGCATCGGTCACGCCGTGGCTCTGCTGCCCTCGCAGTACAACCACCCCGTCCGTGTCGCCGAGCGCGCCGCCGTGCTCGACATCCTCAGCGACGGCCGCATGGACTTGGGCACCGGCCGCTCCACCACTCTCATAGAGATGGACGGCTTCGAGGTGGACCCGGAGCAGACCAAGGCCCAGTGGAACGAGGCCGTCCGCATGATCCCCAAGATGTGGACAGAGGACCCCTTCTCCCATCAGGGTGAGTTCTTCAACATCCCGGAGCGGTCGGTCATTCCCAAGCCGGTCCAGCAGCCGCACCCGCCCATGTGGGTCGCCTGCAGCCAGCCCGACAGTTTCCGGCAGGCCGGCGAGCAGGGTCTCGGAGTGCTGTGCTTCACCCTCGGCGGTTACGCTCAGATGGAGGAGCGCGTCGGAGCCTACCGCGAGGCGGTCAAGAACGCCGATCCCGTCGGTTCCTTCGTCAACGACCAGGTGGCCGCCCTGTGCATCGTTCACTGCGAGGAGGACGGCGATGAAGCCCGCCGCGCCGCCGGGCCCGAGGGTGCCTGGTTTGTGCAACAGGCGGAAAACCTGTACGCCCCGTGGGCCGGACGCGAGGTGCCCGACAGCTACAAGTTCGCCGTCGACGCCGTCCAGACCGAGCGGGCCGACAAGACCGCCGAAGACCACCTGGCCTCCGGGGCCTTCGCCATGGGTACCCCCGACGAGGTCATCGAGGTGATGAAGAAGTACCAAGAGGCCGGCGTAGACCAGGTGCTGTGCTTCGTCCAGCCCGGCAACCTGCCCCACACCCGTATCATGGACTCCATAAAGCTGATGGGCAGGCACGTCATCCCGCACTTCAAGTAGGGCGGAGCCACCAGCACGCACGTAGGGGCGGGTTTGAAACCCGCCCCTACGTATTCGTTGCTCTGAGTGAGGCAGCCCGCCTCAAGTGTCACTGGACCACGGAGAAACATGCAGGTCATCGCCGCTTGGCAGTACATCTCGCAGCGCCGCCCGGTTGCGGTCATGTCAGTATTGTGCGTGCTGTTCACCGCTTGCGTAATGGGAACCCATGCCCTAAACAGCATTGTCTACAACAACGTAGGGGCGGGTTTCAAACCCGCCCCTACGTATTCGTTGCCTTGAGTGAGGCAGCCCGCCTCAAGTGTCACTGGATCACGGAGAAACATGCAGGTCATCGGCGCTTGGCAGTACATCTCGCAGCGCCGCCCGGTTGCGGTCATGTCAGCATTGTGCGTGCTGTTCACCGCTTGCGTAATGGGAACCCATGCCCTAAACAGCATTGTCTACAACAACGTAGGGGCGGGTTTGAAACCCGCCCCTACGTATTCGTTGCCTTGAGTGAGGCAGCCCGCCTCAAGTGTCACTGGATCACGGAGAGACATGCAGGTCATCGCCGCTTGGCAGTACATCTCGCAGCGCCGCCCGGTTGCGGTCATGTCAGCATTGTGCGTGCTGTTCACCGCTTGCGTAATGGGAACCCATGCCCTAAACAGCATTGTCTACAACAACGCAGGGCCCGGTGCCCTGATGGGTGCCATCATCGCACTCTATCTAGCGGCTACATTCATACTGGGCCTGACCACTCCCCTTCGGGTGGGGAGCGTGGGTCCGGTACTTGGCCTTGCCGCCGGAACGCTGCTCTGGCCGCTTACGCCCTGGGAAAGCTACGACGACCTGACATACGATTCCGGTTGGGCGGGGGCAGTGGTGTACACGCTGATTCCGTGTGGCATTGTCTGGCTGGTCGCGAGGTTCGGACGGAATTTGGGAGGGCGGAGAAAATAAATTGCCCCGGAATTCCACGGAATCCGGGGACTGAGCATGATGCCTTACAGCAGCCGTAACTGTGCCAGCTAATCGGACGATGGCAGCTTGCGCGGCTCCTGCAACTCCATCTTTGCCTCGCAGCACTCGATCTCCCCGTCGCCGCTCTTGGTGCACAGGACACTGCTGCCGCAGGTCTCGCAGGTGTAACGCTTTCCCAGCTGATTGGCCATCTCCGACACCCCTACTTAAGCTGCATGGGCTGACCGCAACAGCCGACATCTCCGTTGCCGCCCTTTGTAACTATGAACTCGGCGTTGCACTGAGTGCAGACGTAGCGCTTTCCGGTCTGGTTAGCCAATTGTCGCGCTCCCTGATATCGATTTATGTACCGGTAATTTTAGCCTGATGATTTACCCCTTTCAACTTGGCAGTACCCGGACCCAGGGCCTTTTCAAAGTGTCATCGAGCGTTGTTGGTGAGGAGAAATCGTCACTCCCGCGAAAGCGGGAGTCCAGAGGTATTGGTAGCGGGGGCGCTGGATTCCCGCCTGCGCGGGAATGACGGCCGGACTTTGAAAAGGCCCTGACCTGGACCTACGTGCTCTTGAACCTCACGAGAAAGCTGGCCTCTCCAAGCGGAATTCCGTCAAACAGGATCGCGGCCGAGTGTTCGCCGGCAGCCTGCACCGGTATCCTGAATGTCTTGATCCACCGTTGAAAGAGGATGCCTTCGTCCCACTGAATACGCTGAGCTGGAGGGGTTTCCAGCGGTACGCCGGGAGTCTTGAGGGTCACGAACAGGTGATGGCCGCCGGGAAGCGCTCCCCCGATGCAGAAGGCCAGGTTCACGTCAACCTCTGCCAGCACCGGCCCCGCTTCTCCTGCCGGAGGCGGTTCGGGCAGGTCCACAAGGTCCACGATCCCCTTGAGGCTCAGTTCCCCGTCGTCACCTTCCTCGGTTCCCCGGCAGAATAGCGCGTATTTCAGGTATGGATCATCGATGGGGGTCGTCAACCGGTTCCTCCGACAACGAAAAAGTCGTAACGCCTGATTCTATCACGGCATGAGTTTGAAACGCAGATAGGTTGCCTGATTTATAATGGCCAGCAGAGCAACATGCGCCAGGAGGGAGAGTTATGCCTATTAGCAGAGAGCGGTTCGAATCAGGCATGAGCACCCAGGAGTACATCGATCAGATCAAGGTCAACAAGGACCCTTTCGTGGAAATCTACAACCAAGTGGAGGTTCCCTCAGCTGCCGCCGAGTGGGTGGGCAGCCTGGGCAACCCGATCAATCTCGCCGTCTTCACCGCCGACTGGTGCGGAGACGCTGTGAGCACTACGCCGGTGATCCTGCGGCTGGCCGACAGCAGTCCCAAGCTCAACCTGCAGGTGTTCAACCGCGATGACGATGTTCCCTTGGCCGACACCTTCCTGCCTGAGCACCGTTCCGGAACGGTGCCCATCTTTGTCGCGCTCGACGACGACATGAATGAGATAGCCAGGTTCATCGAAACGGCCAACGGCCTGGTTCCCCAGATCGACGCAATGGACGAGGAAATCAACCGTGACACCGAGGGCATGGACGAGGCCGCCCAGCGGCAGGCCCGCCGGGGTCGTCGCATGGCCCACCGCGTTGCCCACACCCAGGACTGGGCCGAGGTAATCCTGCAGGAATTCCGCGATGTCGTCGACACAGGCTTGAAGGCATCACAGTCGGAACGCCCTGCGGTCGGCGGTACAAAATGGCCCCCTGAGGACTGACCGCAGCAGGTTCAAGTCCCGGGCGCCCAGGTCCTCGGCAGCCCCGCCTCAACCGCCGAAGTAACACCAGCCGTTCATCCTGTGCTTGTTGCAGGATGGGCGGCATTTTTAGGTGCGCTGCGTCTAGCGGCTGATATCGATCACCTGTGCGCCTGCCACGGCTGCGAACATGTCCGCCGTGGTTGGATGGCAGGTGAAGACCAGCACCTGGTTCGTCTCCGCCAGTTCAGCAAAGGCCCTTGCAGCCAGTCGCGCCCGGTCCGGGTCGAAATTGACCAGCGCCTCGTCGACCACCACCGGCAGCCGCTCGGCATGTTCCCCGAACTCCCGGATCAGCCCGAACCGCAACGCCAGGTACAGCTGCTCTCTTGTGCCGCGGCTGAGTTCGTTTGGCTGTTTGCTCGCGCCGGAACCATCGATAACCGTTATCGTTTGCTGTCCGTTCTGCTCTCCAACCGGGGAGAACAGCCGACTGTATCGCTGGCCGGTAACTCTGGAAAAGAAGTCCTGCGCATGCTGGACGACGCTCGGCTGGCGTTCCCGCTCGAACTTGTGGCGGGTTTTCTCCAGCAATGCCTCCGCGATGGTCAGCCTCGACCACTCCCGCGCGTGCTCCTGCAACTGCTCCACGAGCGTATATCGCCTCGCTCGCAACGCCGATGATTCCTCCTCACTGACGAGTTGTTCCAATTCTGAGTCCGTGCGCCCTCGTTCCTCTCGTAGTGAGTTCCGCTGGGCATCGATGTCTCCGAGAGTCTCCACTAACCGGTTCGATTCCTCTCTCATCCGGTCCGGCTCCGCGCCCTCCAGTTCCCTGCAGAAGGCGTCGTACCGATCTCCAGGCCCGCTGAGACGCTCCAGGCCGCGCCGATGCTCGTCACTCTGCCCTGCCAGTGCCTCGCGCTCTTGCTCCTGCCGCGCCCGTCGCCGGAACTCCTCGGCGTCATCGGTTCCCCCAGCCGTGAGCAGCGATGCCAATTCGTTATCCGCCGATTCCAAACGCCGCGCCCTGCTTTCCAGGTGCTGTCCGTCCTCCTCTGCCTGCTCCCTTGCCCACGCACGGCTGTCATAGGCTGTCTGTGCCGCGTCCAGGCGACGGATCAGTTCGTCCGCGGCGGAGGCCAGCTTGGCGCTATCCTCGGGATCCAATGAGACTTGGTGGCGGCGAGCCAGCGGCTCCACCTTCTCCCTGAACTGCTGGATGTCGTATTCGATTGCCGCCACCCTGCGGCGGTTGTCGCGTACCTGCTCAGCCTTGACCCGAGTGGTTTCCACTCGCCCCAGGAACTCCACCACGGTGTCAGGCGCGAAACTGCTGGGTAGTCCGTGCCCCTCCAGCCATCCCTGCCATTCGCCTTGGAATTCCGCCGCCGTACGGGTTGTCTCGGCTAGAGAGCCCTTGGCGGATTCCAGCCTTTTCTCCTGCGATTGGAGGCGCCGTTTCGCCTCGTCCAGCCGTTCTTGCGCATCTTTCCATGTCGTCAGCGCAACCCTTGCCCTTTCCAGCCCAGCCTCCGTGGTGTCCAGCGCAGCGGTCGTTGGGTCTCCGTCGATGTTCAGCGGCGATGCGGCCTCGACCAGCAGCAGCAGGGCAGATGCTTCCGAACCCTCTGCATCCGATACCTGGCTGGACAGTACTTCGGCCATCGGGTTGGACGTCGACAAGGGTGCCGTGCGATTTGGCATCAGCAGGTATCCGGACGCAGCAAGAAACGCCAGCCCGCCGATGATCCCCAGGACGAGAGCGGAATCGCCCAGGAAAACACCGGCCACGATCATCGCCGCGCCCAGCACGGCCAAGATGGCAGGCAGCATTAGCGTCGATGCCGTCGGAGTGGCAACGCTTGATTCTTGCCCTGCCGTCAGGGCGTTCAACTGGCCAAGCAGGTTCTCGTGGCTCTGTCTGGCCCGCTCGTATTCGTTCAATCTGCCACGGGCGGCACGAAGCGCGGACTGCCGTGCGTCCAAACCGTTGGCATCCAACGTCGGCGGCGAAACCGGCATGCGGTCCTCCGCCTCCTGGGCGGCGGCCTTGCAGTCCACGAGGGCCCGCTGCTCCTGTTCAACGCGCTGCTCGGCGCGGCGAACAGCGTCCAGATTTCCGGTTTGCGACTCTTTCGCCCGTTCCACCTCCTGGCGCAACGACAGCGAGGTGTCGAACTCTCCCAACCTCGCCTCGTCCCAGTCAGGCCCAAGGTCCCGAAGCCGGTCGGTCAACTCCGACTCGAGAGAGCCCAACTCCGCCCTTCGGTCTGGCAGATCCTTGACCGAGTCATCGAAGCTGCCCCGCCCCCGCCGAATGGTCTCTACTTCGTCCCGGTCGTAAAGCAGGTCCTCGTGCGGGACATCTGCGGACGCGACCTCCTCGGAACGGCGCAACTGCGTAGCGGCCTCCTCAAAGTCCTCCTTTGCTTGTCTCGCTTGTGCCTCTAGGCCGTCAAGCCTGGCGAGGGGATTGTCAGGGAAACTCTCGTAACTGGGCAGCCCTCGCAGCCGCGCATCGCACTCGGACATCGCCAGCCAGTCGTCCCAGCCGTCGAGCAGCCTGTCGACCTCGGCGCGCTTCAGGTTGAAGCGGTCGATCTCTGAGTCTGCATATTCCAGCTCTGTGTTTATCTCCGACTTGCGGGCGGTCAGCCTCCCGTACTCTGACGCGTTGTCCTCGATGGCCGACAGTTGCCCGTCAACCCGCTCCAGCTCAGCCAGGCACAAGGCGATCTTTTGCTGCTGGCCCGTCGGCAGGAAGAGTTCGCGCTTGCCTTTGTACAAGGCCTGTGACAGCTCGTGAAGCCTCGATACGCCCAGTCCGGCGCCGTAGATGCGGTTCGCAACGCCGGAATCGTTCATCAGCCCCTCGTTCTGGAGCTCGTCCAAGCTGAAGGCAAACACATTGCGGAACAAGTCGGGCGTGGCGTTTCCGGTCAAACTCGGCAGAATGGCAGTAGCGTCCAGGATCTCGCCCGAGTCGGTGCGAATGGAGACCGTCCCGCCCCGCGCTCCGGCATACCTTTCCAGCGTGTAGACTTCGCCCGCGTCGTCCGTTAGCCGTGTTCGGCCGCCGTGGCGGCCTCCGGAAAGGGGCGGATAGTGCCTCCTGTGCTGTGTCGGGAAACCGAACAGCACCGCCCGTACGAAGGCCAGCAGCGTGCTCTTTCCCGCCTCGTTGGGGCCGTAGAAAACTGTGACCCGGGTTGCAACCGGACCGAAAGACTGCTCGTGAAAGTGCCCGAACCCGTCGAGATACAGGTCTGTCAGTCTCACCCTTCGTCCTCATCGTCGATCAGTTCGGACAAACAGTCCTCCTCGGCCATCGAGATCAGGCCGCGAAGGTCCTCGTCGTCGGGAATCATGTCCCTGAGGTAGATGCGTGTTTTGCTCGCCCCGTAGAGCGGCCGCAGCAAGCCCCGCAACACATCCATTTCCGCGGTGTCGTCCTGCAGGGCTGAGCTCAGTCGTGCTAGGTCGCCGACAAAGTCCTCACGGTGCGCCGCCTGCTCCCGGTTGACCGGGGACCCCGTATCCACCTCGACCCGCTCGCACCATAACCAGCTGCGGCCGTTGGAGTAGCGTTCGTTGATTCGCTCCAGCAGGTCCGCTACTGTTTCCGTACGGCGAAGCCAGCGGTTCAGCGGCCCGCGCCCCGTGAGCATCAGCCGGTACACCACCGGTCGCCCCTCCGATGACTCCGAGCAGCCGCCAATGACGAAGTCGATGGCGTCCAGCAGATCCTGCTCCGACTCCAGGCCGCCGATGCCCACCTCCGCAACCTGCCAGCGCAGCACATCCACCGGGCGGAAGTTGAGTCGCGGGGAACCAGAGTCGTCGACCTCGACGAGGTAGACCCCGCGTGGACCTGTCTCCCGTGGATTGCGCCCCTGTGGGTTGCCTGGGTACACCACTGTCGGGCGTTCCTGCCGCAGCACCTGCCGCGTATGCACGTGGCCCAGCGCCCAGTAGTCCATGCCTGTCTCGGAAAGGTCAGTCACTGAGCAGGGGGCGTAGGAGTCGTGGTCCAGATTGCCGCCCACGTTGGCGTGGAGCAGCCCCACGCTGAAGCCCGAATTGTGTTGCCGTCGAAAGAGAGGCGAGAGGTTTTCCCGGACCTCCCGCGTCGGATAGCTGATGCCGAATACCGTGGCCCGTTCCGGTTCGTTAGGAAAAACAGGCTCGCCGCTCACCTCCCGCCCGAAACGCAAGCATCCCGTGGGGAGTGCCAGCCGTGCCTCCCAGCCGTCCAGTGGGTCATGGTTTCCGTGGCAGACGAAGGAGCGGATGCCTGCTGCGTCCAACCGATTAAGGCCGTCCACGAAGCGCAGTTGCGCGCGCAGGCTGCGGTCCGCCCCGTCGTAGATATCTCCGGCAACCAGCAACGCGTCCACCCGCTCCCGGAGGCACAGCGCGATGATGTTCTCGTAGGCCTCGAAAGTCGCCCGGTGCAGGGCATCCGCCACGTGCGGTGGCGCCTCGCTGCGTATGCCGCGAAAGGGGCTGTCCAGGTGCAGATCAGCGGCGTGAACGAATCTCAGCCTGGTCATGCCTGTCCCCACACCCTCCTTTGCTGTACCTGCACAATTTTGCCATCTGGCCTACGGATCGTCGTCGCGCCATTCGAAGCTCAGGTTGGTGTACCGCACGAACACTCCGCCGCCCGGTGCGCCGAGAGGGCCGTTCGCCGCCAGGATGGCGATGGTGTGCTGGTCGCCGGGGTTGGGGTTGTTGGCAACCTCCACTCGCTGCGGACGGTTGAATCCCTCAACGGTGCCCCGCTCCCGGTTGCACTCGCCGTTGATCCATATCTCGCCGTAGTCGTCGACGCACGTTTCGAACAGCATCCGTGTGCGGCGCGGGTCGCGGCCGCCCACGGTTTCCGGAATGGTGATGTTGATGCGGTACCAGACGAACGAGAAACCGGTAACGTAGTCGCCTCCGAACCTGGCCCAGGCGCTGGTATCGGAGCAGACCTCCCAACCGGAATCATCGTAGTCCGGCAGCCGTGCCGGACTGCCCTCCACGCGCTCCTCAAGGCCGTGATTTGCCGCACCGGGTATAAACCCCTCGGCATACCGCCACTGGCCATTGACCGCGGCCTGTCCCTCGGCGCTGTTGATGTCTATGGGGAATCGCGGCATCGTTCCTCCCGCTGTTGTTGATTGGCCTAACCAGGTTTGTCTCTTTGGTCCCTGGACAAGCCAGGGACCTGCATTGATGTCGAATGGACTGTTACACCCCGGTGATCTTGACACCCGAGTGCGTCCGGTAGATGCGGTTGATGTTCACCAGCAGCGGCGTGATCTGCTCCACGTATTTCGCGTTGGCCAGTGCGCCGCCGTCAACACCCCGCAGGCTCTTGATCTTGTCGGCCAGCCCGATCACCAGCTTTTTCGCCTCGGCGTGGTCCGAGCAGACCACCACGTCGCCCTCCATGTCCACCTGCGGGTCCTGCAGTTCCTCGGCGCTGACGTTCTGGAACGCCGCTACAATCTGGGCGTTGGGCAGTATCTCCTGCGCTTCCTGCGCCGCCGAGCCAGCCTCCACCTCGACGGCCCGCGCTCCCTTGCCCCGCTCGAAAACCATCGGAGCGATAACGCTGACCACGATCTTGCCGTCCAGGGATCCCGCCAACTCCTCCAGGACTGGTCGCTGCCCCTCGTAGGGAAAGGCCAGGAACACCACGTCTCCCTCGGCGGCGGCCCCAGCGTTGTCGGTGCCGGCGATGCTCGCTCCCTGAGCGCCCTCCGCCAGCTCGGCCGCGGCCGCGGCGCCCCGTTCGGTGCTGCGGGAGCCGATGGTCACCGCCTCGCCTGCCAGCGCCAGCCGTAGCGCCAGTCCCTTACCCTCCGGACCGGTTCCTCCCAAGATCGAAAGCATCGTCCCTCCTTTGTCTCTTTCGGAAAGCTGACGGCCCTACTATACAACACACCCCATGTCCGTCCGCAACGCCGAAATGTCACCGAGGCACCCGTAGTGCTCCGTTGTAATCTCCTGCTGTTCGTGCGCCTCTTGAGGGTGATCACCATTGTGAGATAATGTAATAGAATAGAACAATAAAATCCTGAAACAATAATATATTGATATATCTTTATGAAGACTATCAGTGTGTCTGTCGACGAGGAAACACACCGGCTGGCCCGGATAAGGGCAGCCGAAACAGGTACAACGGTTTCGGCGATGATGCGGCGTATGTTAACGGACCTGTTGCAGCGTCCACCGTACTCTGACGAGTCAGAAACTGAGCCTCAAAAGCGAGCCCGCTTGCTCGATGAGGTGCTCAGAAGGTTCGAAAGAGAAGGAATTGGCATTGATACCAGAAGTCTATTGACCAGGGAGGAAATGTACTACAGAAATGCGGCTCGTTGATACCAACGTTCTGCTCTATGCCGTTAGCAGACGAGACGAGGAGGCGCCCAAGAAGGCAAGGGCTGCAGAAACCTTGAAGGAACCAGATTTGGCGCTATCGGTGCAGGTACTTCAGGAATTCTATTACCAGGCCACAAGAACCCAGGGGCCGGCAGCTTTGACCCACGGTCAGGCTATGGAATTCTTGAGTTTGTTCGAAGGATTGCCTGTCCAGGAAATTACAGTGGATCTTTTCCGCAGGGCAACCGGAATTGAGCTCGATTTCGGAGTTTCATACTGGGATGCCGCCATATTGGCAGCTGCGAAAGTGCTGGGTTGTGAAGCAGTATATTCGGAGGATTTGAGCCATCTGCAGGATTACGATGGACTCCGGGTTATAAATCCATTCTCGGAAGTACGCTGAACCGGATACAAGCCTCCATATCGCGGTAGGGAGAGTCACTTGGCGCTGCATTTGATGCTTTGCGATCCGCGGGTGCTTATATCTCATCCCTGCGTGGACCGAACCCTGTATGGACCGAAATTCCCGCCTTGTCTTGCCGCAACGCCTCGGTGATAATGGTTCCGCTTCCCCGCGGTAACAGGTCTCATCCCAGCCAACCCCGGAGGTACCCTGCCCATGGTTGACCTCAGACGGGCGGCCGCGATTGTGGGCGTCCACGAACACGTTACCCGCTACGCTCCCGACAAGAGCGAGCTCCAGATCCAGGGCGAGAGCATCATCAAGGCTCTCGAGGACGCCGGGCTGTCCAAGAACGACGTCGACGGCCTCTTCACCGCCTCCATGTCGGTGCGGAACAGCGGCCTGAACCTGGCCGACTACCTGAACATGTACCCCAAGCACGTCGACAACACCACCGTGGGCGGCGGCTCCTTCGAGTTCCACCTGGCCCACGCCCTCAACGCCATCCACGCCGGGCGCATCAACGTCGCTGTGATCACCTACGCCACGCTGGCCCGCTCCGGCGGCGTGTCCGTGGGCACCGGCGGCGTGGGCCGGTTCGGCCACCCGCGCCTCGACCCGTCGCCCGACAGCTTCGAGGAACTCTACGGCCTGACCACCGTCGGCCTGTACGCCATGATCGCCCAGCGGCACATGCACCAGTTCGGCACCACGCCCGAGCAGTTGGCCGAGATCGCGGTGGCCGTCCGCCACCACGCCTCGATGAACCCCGAGGCCCTGTTCCGGGACGAAATTACGGTGGAGGACGTTCTGCGCTCCCGCGTGATCTCGTCTCCGCTGCACCTGAACGACTGCTGCGTCATCACCGACGGTGGCGGAGCCGTGGTCGTCGCCTCCCCCGAGGTCGCTCGCAACTGCCGCCACACCCCGGTCTGGGTGCTGGGCACCGGCGAGGCCGTGGCCCACCAGGGCGCCGGCAAGCGCGACCTCATCTACATCGCCGCCAAGCAGAGCCACGAGTCCGCCTTCGCCGGCTCCGGAGTAACCCACGACGACATCGATATGGCGATGATCTACGACTCTTTCACCATCACCGTCTTGGAAACGCTGGAGGACCTCGGCTTCTGCGAGAAGGGCGAGGGAGGCCAGTTCGTGAGCGGCGGCAACCTCAAGATCGGCGGCAAGCTGCCCATCAACACCGACGGTGGCGGCCTGTCTTCCAACCACCCCGGTATGCGTGGCATCTTCCTCCTCATGGAGGCCACCCGCCAACTGCGCCACCAGTTCGAGGGCACCCCGCGCCAGGTCCCCGACTGCAAGATCGCCCTGTGCCACGGCACCGGCGGCGCGTTGGGCTCCCGCCACAGCGGCGGCACCGTCATATTGGGGAGGGACTAGTCATGCCCGAATGGAACAAGCCGCTCCCGACCGTCGTCGGCGAGACCCGCGCCTACTGGGACGCCTGCCGCCGGGGCCAACTGCTGATCCAGCGCTGCGACAAGTGCAACGAGTTCCAGTTCTATCCCCGGGGCATCTGCGCCCACTGCTGGTCGGAGAACCCCACGTGGGTGCACGCCAGCGGTAAGGGCACCGTCTGGACCTACACCATCACGTACCAGAACCGCACCACCGGCTTCGACCAAGGCCCCTACGTAGTCGCCCTCGTTGAGCTCGAAGAAGGCGTCCGCATGTTCACCAACATAGTGGGCTGCGAACCCAACGAGGTCACCATAGGAATGCCAGTAGAGGTAACCTTCGAACGAGCCACCGACCAGATAAGCATCCCCTACTTCCGCCCAGCGTCCTAAGCCCGCAGTGCCGACCATGAACAGTCCCGTCCCGCGACAGGACAGGAAAGGCGGCTATCACAGATACGATAGCCGCCTTTCACGATGGGTCTACCACGGAAGCCTACCCTCTCTAGGACTCCGCTCCGAACCGCAACTCGTCGCACATCTCCTGGTCCGCCTCGGCCAGTTCCACCTGGTCGTTGAAGAAATGGACCAGCGATCGCTGCCCATAGTAGAGGCCGATGGTGGGAGCTAGCTCTATGGCCCGAGTCAGGTCGGCGATGGACTTCTCCAGTTCGCCCACCTCGTACCACGAGCAGCCCCGGTTGTACCAGGCCTCGGTCAAGTCTGGGTCCATCTCGATGGCGGTGGTGAAGTCCTCAATAGCCCGGTGATACACCCCGTTGCGCCCGTACCGGCTGCCCCGGTCCAGGAACCCCGCCGCGTCCGTCGGCTCCTCCGCATGTCTGCGCTGAAAGACCATAGCCCCTGCTTGAGTTGCACCACTGATCTATCGCCATTTGTGTTTTGCATAGAGTATTATGGCTGTATGACCCATTCAACCCGTTACCGAATGTACGTGGACGAATCCGGCGACGATGTGATGGACCCGACCAAGTGGAGCAGTCCGGAGGCCCGCTACCTCGGCCTCACCGGTGTCGTGATCGCCAGCGACACTTACCGCACCCGCACCCACCCTGAGTTCGAGGCCCTCAAGCAGGAGTTCTTCCCTCACGACCCGGATGAGCCGGTAGTCTTGGTTCGCAACCAAATTGTCGGCAAGCGGAATTTGTTTCAGGTTCTGCGCGACCCGGAGGTAGCTGCCCACTGGACAGATAGAATCATTCAGTTAGTCGATGCTCACGTCAGTCACATCATAACTGTGGTGCTCGACAAGAAGGCATTCCTGCAGTCATCACAAATTCCTTTCCTGAGGCCGTATAGCTATTGCATTGCAGCCTTGACCGAAAGGTACGCTCTATGGCTGAATGAGGTTGTCGGGACAGGAGATGTGATGACGGAATCTCGGGGTAGAAGGGAGGACAGGGAATTGAAGGATGATTTTCTCCGCTTTATGAGTGAGGGCGGTAATCACCCTGATGTGCAGGGTTCAAGACACTCGATCAGCAGCAATCAGATCAAGCTTAATCTGAAGAGCGATAACATCACTGGCCTCCAGTTAGCCGACCTGCTGGCGTATCCATCAAGAATGGGAATCTTACTGGACAGCCACGTTTCTTTGACCTACTCGCCCAGTCCCGCATCCCTTCGAATCTTAGAGGCGGCTAAAATCAAGTCGCATCGTAGCAATGGACTATTGCCATAAAATACCACAAACAAAAAAGGAGGCCTTCGCCTCCTCATTTGCGCCCGCCCTTACGGCAAGCCCCCTCCAGCAACCTGGATTACTTGTAGTCTACACCCTTGATATGCGCCAAACAAGTATGACTCACTCGAACGATTGAGAATCGCACCTCGAGTTGCACCCCTACATCACCGACCGCACCAGCCCGCCGTCCACCAGGATCGTCGTGCCCGTGATGTACGTCGAGCGGTCCGAGGACAGGAATGCCACCAGGTTGGCCAGCTCCACCGGCTCTCCCACACGGCCCACTGCGGTGTCGTTGGCACGCATCGCCAGCGCCTCGTCCACGCTGATGCCCAGCTCGTTGGCGCGGGAGGTAACGTTGGACAGCATCCGCTCGCTCAGGATGGAGCCGGGGCAGACGTTGTTGACCAGGATGCCGTCGCGTCCAACCTCGTCGGCCAGGCTCTTGGCATAAGCCACCACGCCCATGCGAGTCGCTCCCGACAGCGCCAGGTTTGGGATGGGGTTGTACACGGTGCTGGCTAAGATGTTGATGATGCGTCCACCGCCCCGCTGCTTGAGATGCGGGATGCCCTCCCGGCACATCCGCCCGAAGAAGATAAGCGACCGCTGCACCGCCGTCTCCCACTGCTCCTCGGTGGCCGTGGAGGAACGGGCCAGGGGAGGTCCACCGGAGTTGTTCACCAGAATGTCTATGCCGCCGAACTGCTCCAGCGCCGCCGCGATCAGCCCGTTGATGCTTTCCAGCCGGTCCAGGTCCGCCGGGAACGCCAGCACCTCGGCCCCGGTCGACTCCCGGATTTCATCTGCCGCCTGCTCCAGGTCAGCGGCGGTGCGGCTGCAGATGACGACCTTGGAGCCCTCCTCGGCCAGCACCTGCGCACAGGCCCGGCCAAGCCCCTTGCTGGCCCCGCCGATGATTGCAACCTTGTCCTTCAGCCCCAGGTCCATACAAACGACCTCACCGCGTCCTCAAATAGGACGCCGATTCAACTCAACTGCGGCGGATTATACCAGCCGGTTTCGATGCCCAACAGCCGCCGGTTGACCCCCCGGCGGGGCTTTGGTAGCGTGGCGCTATTTAAAGCGATGATGGTACCCTTGCGCCATGCCGCCTTTGGCGCCCAGATAGATGCGCGGCTTGGTTGACGGAATGATTGCGAACACTCTTGACGACGCCACGGTTCTCGAAATCGAACGCCACGCCGTCGAAATCGCCCGCGGAGCTGGGGAGATCCTCGCCGGCCACTTCGGTCGACGCATCGAGGTGGAGTTCAAGGACGACAAGCAGCGCGACCCTGTGACCGCAGCCGACAAGTCGACGCAGGCTTACCTCACAGCCGAAATCACCCGACGCTTTCCCGACCACGGAGTCTTGGGGGAGGAGGCCACCGAGGAGGAGAAGCAGTCCGAGGAACTGGCTCGCGATACCCTGTGGGTCCTGGACCCCCTGGATGGCACCACAAACTTCCTGAACGGCCTCCCGGTCTTCGCGTCATCCATTGGCGTCATACACCGCGGTCGCCCCGTGGCGGCGGCCTTATACATCCCCTGGCCCGCCAATGGCGGCGGTTTCGTCCTGCACTGCCGCAGGGGCGGCGGCTGCTATGCCGACGATGAGCCGGTCAAAGTGCTTGAGACCGAGCAGCCCATCCCCAACCGGCTGATCGGCCTCCCCGGATACTTCGGCGTCGCCAATCGGTTCACTGGCGGCTTGGCCGACAAAGCGGGCGAACTGCGCACCACCGGCAGCATCGCCTACGAGCTGGCAATGACCGCCCGGGGCGTGATGCAGTACGGTATCTTCGGTGCCCCCAGGATGTGGGACATGGCAGGCGGCGCACTGGCGGTCCAGGAGGCAGGCGGCACCGTGATGACACGATTCAAGGGCGAGCGGCAATGGCACCCCATCGACAGCTTCGTGCCCTCCTGGGACGAAAAAACGCCCACCATGAAAGAACTGCGCGCTTGGGTAGCCCCCCTGGTAGCCGGCAACCACCACCTGGCCCCGCTAATAGCCAACAACGTCCGCCGCCGCTTCAGCCTGCGAGCCAAGCTCCGCCCCCTCGCAAAGCCCTTCCGTCGCAAGCGCAGTCAAGCTCGCCAATAGCGGACGTCGAGCGCAACGGTAAGGCATTGGTTCAGAGCTGCTTCAACGCCCCGGAGTAGTCACCTGACTTTCTATGATATACAGATATGTTGACTAATCTACATATCTGTATATAATTTTATTGGACTCTACCAAGGTGAGGTGGCGATGGCGCCGGTAGATAAGGGGAGTTATCGCTTCGACCCCAAGGGTATAGTGGATATTAGGAACCGGCTGGGAATTACTCAATCCCAGATGGCGCTGTTGCTGGGAGTGCCCCCCAACACCCTCTCCCGCTGGGAGACCGGCAAAGCCACTCCCGACGCTCATTCCCTGGCTAACATCTTCTCCTTCGCCCAGGAGAGGGGACTGCATCCAAGTTTCTTCAGGAAGTTCGTCGAGGGGGATCGCAGCAGGCTTGTCGTGATCCTAGATTTTCAGGACCTTGGAGTGTCCGCCCTGAACATCAAGCAGATGGACCATTACATCATGGAAGAGATTGAGCGGATGGCGCCTTCCACGCATCACGAGGTGTTCAAGGCCTTCGCTTCTCCAGACCAGGTAGTCGGCATATCGGAGCTGAAGAAGCTCAAGTGGCGGGTGCGGATAGATGAT
The DNA here is from genome assembly GCA_965219395.1 of Dehalococcoidia bacterium. GTDB lineage: Bacteria > Chloroflexota > Dehalococcoidia > Lucifugimonadales > UBA3495 > VXOI01. The sequence goes on along the minus strand of CBDCNN010000002.1, from coordinate 26,258 downwards.
TCCGACCAGGACGATGAGATCGTCCAGCAGGTCAAGAGCGACTGCAGACACGACCCGGAGGACACTGTCCTCGTGATTTGCTCACGAGACGGTGACTTCGAAGGCCTGGTCAAGGAGGTGCAGCAGTGGGGAGTGTTGGTATACATGATGGGGCCACTTGGAACAAGCCAGCGCGTGAAAGATTCTGTTGAAGTCGAGCAGTGGACCCAGTGGCCCGCTACCTTCCCGGCCATGATTCAATACCCATCCGTGGCGGACTTTATCGCCCGGCAGTCCCGGTAAATGCATTGGGAGCACTCCCAAAATTCGGAGGTGCTCCCAATAAGTAACGATTAAATGCAAATACAGCCTGCTACCCACGCGCCATCAGGCGCACTCTCCTAATAACCGACAAGCAGTCGATCGGTAGACCTGCGCCCCAGCGCGTTTACCGGCACCAGTCTCTCAGAAAGTGGGTCGATCCCCAGCCCCAGGATCTCCAGCGTGGTGGCGCCCACCAGCGGCATCGTGCCATCGGGAGCAAACATTACCGGGACAGTTTGCTCACGGTCTTCGATTCGCACACGAGTCTCGCCCAGCGCATACTCGACAATGCGGTTGTCAGCCAACTCGAAGCTGCGGGTTGTCTCACGCTCTATGTCAAGCTCGTCCAGCAAACTCTGAGGCAACGACGAATAGCTGGAGCCAGTATCCACCAGCGCGTCTATATTGGCGTACCGTTCTCGGAAACGGTCAGCCACCTGGATAGTCACGAAAAATGTTGCCATTGTAACTCTCCCCTAAGCGCTGTCCGGCGCCCAGCCCCACGGCCGCGGGCCCCAGGCCGCCTCGAACACCTGCCCCTTCTTGACCGCCATCACTGGCGTTACTGCCTTGTCCGACTTGCGAGAGTCGCCCAGCACGTCGTAGACCACCCAGTCGCCGCTCTGGATGTCGAGGATCGACAGGTCGGCCTGCTTTCCAGTCCGGAGCGTGCCGATCCGGTCGTCCACGCCCACGGCTTTGGCCGGGTTCTCGGTGCACATGGTCACCACCTGGTCGAAGGTGAACCCCATGGCCAGGAAGCGCGTCATCATCTCGGTCATGCTGTGCACGGTGCGGGCGCGGCCCGGCAGCGTGAGGTCGGTGCTGATGCAGTGGGGCAGCACCCCCTGGTCCACCACCCGCTCGCCCACGTTGAAGCTGAAGTTCGCCCGCCCGTGCGCGGTGTCCAGCCACACGCCGCGCTCGTGGGCCTCCCGGGCCTCTGGCACCAGCTTGCCGTCGGCGTCCAGCACCCCGCCGGGATTGGCCGTGAAGTAGTGGGTGACGATGTCGCCTTCCTCGAGGATGGGCAGAAGCTCGCGGATCACGTTGGCGTCGTAGCGCTTCTCGGTGTCGCCGATATGCACCATCAGCCGGACACCGGCCTCCTTGGCCGCCCGCTTGGCCATCCGGGGCATCTCCATCCCCATGATCTCCAGTGCGGGCGACACCATCCGGGCCTTGACCCCGGAGATGATGCCCTTGTTGGCGTTGATCGTCTCCACCGTGTGGTCCAGGTCGATGCTTGAAGGGCTGAATATGTCCGGCGTGGTCGCCAGCCCGGTGCGACAGATGTGCAGGAAGCAGATGATCTCGGTGTCCGTGTTGGGCAGGATGTGGCGCGGAAAGCCGCCGAAAGTGTCGCAGCCGGAGCTGCCGGCGTCGACCATTGTGGTCACCCCTGCCCGCACACCGCCGATGTTCGGATCCACCCCGTTGGCGTTCACCCCGGCGAAGACGTGGGTGTGCAGGTCGATCAGTCCCGGGGTCACCACCTTGCCCTTGATCTCCACCACCTGGGAGGCCTCGGAGGAGTCTATGTCCGGCGCGACGCGGGCAATCTTGCCGTCCTCGATGGCCACGTCGTTCAGGCCGTGAATTCCCTGCGATGGGTCAACCACAGTTCCGCCCTTGATCAGCAGGTCGTACATGCTTCTGCTCCTCAATACCCTTTGGATGTTTCTGACTAAAACGCAGGGGCGCACTGCAGTGCGCCCCATTCAATGCAATCTGGTGTCCCTTAGTTGTTGAACATTGCGCCAACCGATTGTCCTTTGTGGATCCTGACAATGGCCTCCCCTAGCAGAGGGGCCACCGACAAAACAGTGAATTTGCCGTTCCGCTTTTCCGACGGCATGGGTATCGTGTCGGTTACCACGATCTCTTTAAAGGCGCTCTTGGCCATCGTTTCCGGCGCATTCCGGGACAGCACCGGGTGCGATGCGCAGCAGTACACCTCCTTGACTCCGTGCTCAAGGAGTGCCTGTGCCGCATTGGCCACCGTGCCTCCGGTATCGATCTCGTCGTCGAATGTCAGCGCTGTCATGCCCTTCACGTCACCGATGACATTCATAAGCTCGCTCTTGCCGCTGTTGTCGGTCCGGCGTTTTTCGATGATAGCCAGAGGTGCCGACAGCTTTTCCGCGACATCGCGTGCTTTCTTGCTGATGCCGATGTCGACGGCCACTACCACCAGATCGTCAATGCTCTTGTCGGCGAAGTACTGGGTCAGTATCGGCACCGCGGTCAGCTCGTCCACTGGCATGTTGAAAAAGCCCTGCACTTGCGCCGCGTGCAGGTCGACGGTCAGCACCCGGTCGGCGCCAGCGGCGGTGAGCAGGTCGGCCACCAGACGGGCGGTTATCGGTACTCGTGGCTGGTCTTTCTTGTCGGTGCGTCCGTAGCCGTAGTAGGGCATTACCGCCGTTATCCGCCCGGCCGACGCCCGCTTGCAGGCGTCGATCATGATCAGCAGTTCCATCAGGTGGTCGTTGACCGGAGCGCAGGTGGGCTGGACGATAAACACGTCGCGTTGGCGGATGTTTTCCAGGATCCTGACAAAGGTATTGTCGTTGGCGAATTTGAATACCTCGGCTTGACCCATTGGTATCCCCAAATAGTCGCATACCGACTGGGTCAGATCCGGATGGGCGTTGCCGGAAAACACCACCATCTCGTCATGAATACTGACCATGCGGGGCCTCCTGGAAAGCGGGGATTGCTGTCTCGGAGAGGCCGTTTCCACGCGCCCAGTGCCGCTGGGGAAACGGCAAAATGAGGTTTAAAATGCCGCCGAATTATAGCACAGGGCCGCCTGGAGGGGCGGCGTAATCGGGCCGCTTGGCCTGCGGCGAAATTTGCCCGATGCGTCGAATAATGCGCTTAATCAACGCATTATTTGCGTATAATAGTCCATTCGGCAGCAGGCCGCACGATTGTCCGGTGCGTAGAATAGGACACAGATTCACCGCAGTATATGCGTAGAATAAGCCGGTCTCCTCAGGCCAGCATGCAACCATGCGGTGAATATGGCCTACTAACTACGCACTATTTGCGTATAATAGGCAGGAAGCTGGGCTCACGGCATTTGCTCATGCGTCGAATGGGACCTATAATATACGCAAATGATGCGTAGAATATACATACACCAACTACCCGGCTGGCCCGCGCTTCGCTGGCGTCATGAGGAACTGGCTGGCAGGCTGGCAGAAATGCGCTACTCGCAGGGCAGGCTGATAGGGCGCATGGAGTCCCTCGGATTCGAACTCCAGCAGGAAACCAACCTCGCCATGCTTACCGGGGACGTGGTGAAGAGCAGCGAGATCGAGGGCGAAATACTGAATCCGGATCAAGTCCGCTCCTCTGTGGCCCGGCGCCTTGACATGGATACCGGTGGAGTCACCGCTCCCGTTGCCCAGGACGTCGAGGGTATCGTAACGGTGATGCTTGATGCGACTAAGAATTACGATCAGCCTCTTACGTCCGACCGAATGTTCAGATGGCACTCCAGCTTGTTTCCAAATGGATGGAGCGACAGTCGGCGAATTTCGGTTGGCGTTTGGCGCGCCGGCCCTATGCAGCTGGTTTCCAGAAAGAGAATGGGAGGCCCGGAACAGGTCCATTTCGAAGGCCCGCCCGCAGATCGTGTTGAGCAGGAAATGCAGGATTTCCTGGACTGGTTCAACGCGCCTTCGGATGCCGTCGCCGCTACTGACCCGGTGCTCAAGGCGGGTCTGGCTCATCTGTGGTTCGTTACAGTCCATCCCTTCGACGATGGCAATGGTCGCATGGCGCGGGCCATAGCCGATATGGCCCTGGCTCGTTCCGAAGGCAGCCCCAGGCGCTTCTACAGCATGTCGTCCCAGATAATGCGGGAGCGCAACGCCTACTACGAAATCCTGGAACAGACCCAGGCGGATACCTTGGACATAACAGCCTGGCTGGACTGGTTTGTCGGCTGCCTGCATCGGGCCATAGAAAGCTCCGAGGACACTGTCTCCACGGTGCTGAACAGGGCGCGGTTCTGGGAGCGTATCACCGGCCTTGCCGTGAACGAACGTCAGCACAGAATGCTCAATCTCCTCCTGGGAGACTTCAAAGGCAATCTCACCACTTCCAAGTGGGGAAAGATGGCCAAGTGCTCGCACGACACCGCCCTGCGAGACATAACCTCATTGGTTGACCACGGCATACTGGCTCGCAGCGCGGAGGGCGGCCGCAGCACCAACTATTACTTGATCAATGGCCAGTAAGCGCCTGTGCTATCATGGCTCCCGCAATTGGCGTCAGGTTCGGCCCCAGGAGGATAGGAGGGACGGTTTGGAGGTCTTGCTCAGTTCACCTCGGGGATTCTGCGCTGGTGTCGTGCGCGCCATCGACGTGGTGGACGTCTGCCTTCGCCGTTATGGCCCGCCCGTTTACGTGAAGCACCAGATCGTTCACAACCCCTACGTGGTCAACGAACTGGAAAGCCGGGGCGCCATCACCGTGGAGGAGGTCGACGAGGTCCCGGAGGGCTCGCTGGTCGTGTTTTCGGCCCACGGCTCTCCCCCCGAGGACTTTGAAAAAGCCAGGGTGCGAAAACTCCGCGTAATCGATGCTGTCTGCCCGCTGGTGACCCGGGTCCACAACGAGGCCAAGAAATACAGCCGTGAGGGCCGGCGAGTCCTCCTGGTAGGCCACCGGGGGCATCAGGAAGTGCGTGGCACCATGGGCCAGGTGGATATGACTCTCATCGACGACAACGCTCCCGCCGAGCTGCCCAGCTGGGGCGACAACGAGGAAATCGCTGTCCTCACCCAGACCACCCTCTCCGTGCGCGACACCGCCCATGCCATTGACGCCATCAGGGAGCGTTTCCCACAGGCACTGGTGCGCAACGACATCTGCTACGCCACCACCAACCGCCAGGAGGCCGTGACCAAGATGGCCGACAGCGTGGATCTCGTGCTGGTCATCGGCGCCCAGAACAGCTCCAATTGCAACCGCCTGCGCGAAGTCGCGGCGGCGCAGGGCGTGCCATCCTACCTGATCAATGGCCCCGAGGAAATCGATCCCCGGTGGCTGGAGGGCAAGGAGAAAGTCGGTATCACGTCTGGCGCCTCCACTCCCGAGGTGCTGGTCGAAAGTGTCATTGAGGCCCTGGCCCCCGAGCGGGTGACCATGATCAGCGGCGTTGAGGAAGACGTCTCCTTCACCATGCCCCGGGAACTGCGCTAGCCATGGCCCGGCTCCACCGGGCTGAACGGCCAAACCCCGGGGATCACAGGCACCCGGACTGATGGCCGTAAACGGAGAAGACGGGGCCGGGACAGCCGACCCACCGGCAGCGGCTGCCCAGGAACGTTTTGAGTCCCTGCGCAGGCGGGTATTTTCCGTGCCCGCGTTGGTATCGCTGCTGGTTGCAGGCGGGTTCCTCCTTTTCCTCGTCACCCGCTTCGACGTCGACCTGAATTCGACCTGGCAACAGGTCCGCTCCGCCAATCCCTGGATCCTGGCAGCCGCCTTTGCTGTTCACTACACCACATTCTTGTTCCGCGGTGCGCGCTGGCGCATTTTGCTGGATCACTCCGCTCGAACCGGAGAGGCCGGCGCCTCCGTTCCAGGGGTCCTTTACTGCAGCCAGTTGGTGCTACTGGGTTGGTTCGTAAACTCCATTGGCTGGCTCCGTTTGGGCGACGCGTTCCGCGCCTACGTTTATCAGGATGAGCACGACGCCACCTTCTCCGGCGCCATAGGCACCATATTCGCCGAAAGGGTGCTGGACGTAGCCCTGGTTGCCCTGATGCTGGTGGTTACCGTGCCCTTTATGATCGCCTCAGGCGAAGGCGGCGACACATGGATTGTATTGTTGGTAGCCATCGGCCTGGCGATGGCGCTGATTGCCTTGCTGGTGGCGATGGTCTGGGCCCGCCGACCGCTCCAGCGGCGTCTTCCCGGCTGGCTGGCCTCTCCTTACGAACGCTTCCACGTCGGCGCCATGGGCAGTCTCCACCGCTTGCCCCAGACCACGGCACTGGGCATTCTGGGCTGGATGGCCGAGGTGGGCCGTATGCACCTGGTGGCCCTGGCGCTGGGGTTCGACCTAAGCCTTCCGCTGGTCATTTTCCTTACCTTCGCCAACTCCCTGCTGTCGCTGGTACCCACTCCTGGCGGCGTTGGGGCTGTCGAGTCTGGAGTGGCCGGTCTGGCCGTGCGCCTCGCTTCGTTGGTCAAGGAGGCTGCCACCGCCCTTGTCCTCGTGGACCGTTTCATCACCTACATCAGCGTGATATTGCTCGGAGCCGTCATATTCGCCGTTCGTCCCGCGTTCCGCAGGCGTCCTCCGGCAAGACGAGAGGCGCTCCCCGAGGCGCCGTCCTCCTGAAATTCCCGCAGTAACAGTGCATTAGCGAACAAAGACATGCTCTACACAGCAAGCTTCTATGAGCCCCGCCATTGGGTGGGCGTCCGCTATCGTATCTCCCGCGCGCATCCCCGCGGGCGCCGCACGGAATGGGAGGTGCAGCCGTCCCTCTATCCATCGCGCGCCCTGTTGACTGAATACCGATGCGGCGACCTGGATTTCGCTGCGCTGGACATTCGCTACCGTGAGGAACTTGATTCCACTTTCGAGAAAGATGTCGGCTTTCGGGCATTCCTGGAGGAGTTGCACGGGGTAGGTGATGTGACGCTCCTGTGTTTCGAGCCCGAAGGGACTCCGTGCCACCGCCGTTCCGCCGCGGCTTGGCTGCTGGAGCGTGTTCCCGGCATGGAGCTGGGCAGGCTGCGCTGACCCCTACCACTCGCTGCCCACGGGCCGCTGCATCAACTCGTTGGCAGCCTCGCGGGGCGACAGGCCCTCGTGCAGGATGCGGTACGTCGTCTCGGCGATGGGCATCTCCACGTCCAGGCGTTCCGCCAGCTTGAGCGCCGCCTCGGTGGCATTGACTCCCTCAGCCACGTTGTCCATCGAGGCACGTATCTCCGGCCACGCCCGTCCCAACGCTAGCTGTTCTCCCACGTACCGGTTGCGGCTCAGGCGGCTGGCGCAGGTGGCGATCACGTCACCGACCCCGGCCAGTCCGGCGAACGTCAGCGGATGAGCGCCCGCCGCAACACCCAGGCGCGCAATCTCCGCGAGCCCGCGGGTGATGAAGGCGGCCTTGGCGTTCTCCCCGAACTCCAGCCCGTCGCAGATTCCCGCCCCCAGAGCCACAATGTTCTTCAGAGCACCTCCCAACTCCACTCCCGTCAGGTCGTCGCTGGTATAGACTCTGAATCTGGACGACAGCAGCTTCGATTGTGCCACCTCCGCGGCCTCGTGCGACTCCGAGGCGACCACAGTGGTGGCCAGTTTGCCTTGCGCAATCTCCTTTGCCAGGTTCGGCCCAGACAGTGAACAGATACCGGAGCGCACGGAGGGAGGCAATTCCTCCGCCAGCACTTCGCTCATTCGCAATGCCGTGGGCAGTTCAAGGCCTTTCGTGGCGTTGAGCACCACCGTCCCAGAGTGCAGGTGCCCCGACACCCGTCGTGCGTTCTCCCGTAGCCGGTCCGACGGAACTGCGATGACCAACAGGGATGCGTTGGACAGCGCCTCCCCTGGATCGTTCGTGATTATGAGCGGTTCCGGGAATGCAACGCCCGGCAGGAATCGTGCGTTCTCACCTGCCGAAATCAGCCCGTCCCGTTCCGCCTCGTTGCGGGCCAGAAGGGTGACTAGCCGGCCCTCACTGGCCATCAAGATGGCCAGCGTCGTGCCCCAGGTGGTTGCTCCTACAACAACAGCTCTGTCAGCCAAAAATGACCTGCGGCAATGCGGAATTGGAAGAGGATACGGCGGAGAGGATCAGGACAAATGCGGAAGAGGATTCAGCTATTCCACCGGCGTAGCCGGGGTGCCTAGTCGTCGCTCGTTGCCCTTGATCAGCCGCTGTATGTTGTCCCGGTGTTGCCAGATGATCATCGCGGCAGCCGCTCCGGCGAACAGCATGTAGGTGTTCGAGTACCATCCTGCCAGCGCCAGCCCCACCAGGGATGCTGCACCTGCCAGCACTCCTATGATCGACCCCAATGAAATGTAACGGCTGCCGAATGCCATTACGATGAATGTGGCTGTCGCCACCACGGCGGGAACCGGGGTCATCATCGATAGCCCGCCCAACGCTGTCAGGATTCCTCGGCCGCCCCGGAAGCCCAGGAAGATTGGCCAGTTGTGGCCTACCAGCGCGACCAGAGCTCCCACAACCTCTGCAACGTGCGTCCCCACCATCTCACGCGCCAGGATTACGACCACCACACCCTTGCCGATGTCCAGGGCCAGCACCACGGCCGCAGCCTTGCCCCCTCCGGTCCTGAGGACATTGGACATGCCCGTCCGCCCGCTCCCGTATTCCCTCACGTCCATCCCCAGTCGCCAGCGAAGCAGCATGTAGCCCCAGGAGAGCGAGCCAACCAGGTATGAGAGGACCACCACCGCAGTGTACTGCCAGGCAGCGGGCTGGTCCGGCAGGTACATAATTCCTGCGGCCCCTGCGGCGACCAGCAACGGGATCGCCAATCCCTGGATGATAAGTGCGGGCGGTAGTTGTTTCATTCTCTGCGGAACACCAGCCTCAGATGGGTCCGGTCGAAGCCGAAGGCGTCCCGGATACGGTTCTCGAGGTATCGCTTGTACGTATAGTGTATCAGCCGGGGACTATTGACGGTAAACAGGAAGGTGGGTGGGTTTATCCCAACCTGCCTCACCCGGTTTATTCTGGCCCGCACTCCCCGGTTGCGTTTTACCAGCGGCGGACTGTGCTCCGACATCGCGTCTGCCAGCAGGAACTGCAGGTCCCGGCTGGTAACGATTCGCCGCCTCTCGTCCCACAGCTCCATTGCTGTGTTCATCAGACCGCTGATTCCTCGTGTCAGCAGTGCCGAGGTGAAACACACCGGAACGTATGACATGAAGTGTAGCCTCTCCCGCACCGTTGCCTCGGCTTCCGCTCGCGCGTAGCGGTCCTGTTCTTCCCTGAGGTCCCACTTGTTGACCACCACGATCACGCCGCGCCCCATCTCCCACGCGAGTCCGGCGATGTGGGTGTCCTGCGCCGTGGCCAGCTCCGTCGCATCGACCACTATTAGCGAGATGTCGCTCCGGTCTACGGCACCAACGGCCCGGATTACGCTGTATTTTTCGATCCCCCGCTCCACCTGGCCGCGGCGGCGCATTCCTGCGGTGTCGACCGCCACCACCTCGCGCTCGCGGTAGGAGAATTGTGTGTCGATGGCATCCCGGGTTGTCCCGGCCACCGGACTGACGATCGAGCGTTCTTGGCCAAGTATGGCGTTCAACAGTGCCGACTTGCCCACGTTGGTACGGCCCACAATAGCTAGATTCAGCTCCGCCTGTGGGGGAACGCCGTCAATTTCGTCGAGGGCGGGGAGATCGGTCTCATCGTCCGGTTCGTCATCATCGTCCGTAAGTGCGGCGTCAGCGATCTCAGCCGTCGGCAGGTGGGAGAGCACCCGCTCCATCAGGGCGTGAACGCCGTAGTTGTGATATGCGCTTACGGGGTTCGGGTCACCCATCCCGAGTTGATAAAACTCCGGCGTGTTGAACTCCCGTCGGTCGTTGTCGACCTTGTTGACCGCCAGCACCACTGGCTTGTCCGTCGTGCGCAGGCGGTTGGCGGCGATGGCGTCCGTGGGCGTTATCCCGTCGGCAACGTCAGTCATCAGTATGATGACGTCCGCGTCGGACATCGCCATTTCAGCCTGTTCCTGCACCTTCGACCGGATTGCCCCTTCCGGGTCGCTTTCCAGCCCGCCGGTGTCCAGCAGAATGAACCGGTGGCCCTCCCAGTCCGTGTCAGCCATCAACCTGTCCCGCGTGGTACCAGCCACGTCAGACACGATTGCATGCCTCCAGCCGACTATGCGGTTGAAGAGCGATGACTTGCCTACGTTGGGGCGCCCGACTATTGCGATTATCGGAAGAGGCATTACTCTGGCATTCTTTCAGATGGGACTTGTTGGCTATGTTTCCTGGAATGGCTTGGAAACTTGAACAAATGCAGGCCGCTAAACAACTAGCGTAAAAGCGCTAGGTGCCGGTCAACAGAAACTCCAGCACAGCTTTTTGCGCGTGGAGCCGGTTGTGTGCTTGAGGATAGGCCACCGACTGCGGGTGCTCCAGCATCCCGGGCGGCACCTCCTCTCCGTAATGGGCAGGCATGTCGTGCATGAACAGGGCTCCGGCTTTGGCTTGGGCCATCAGCTCCGGGTCGACCGTGTAGCCTGCGAACTCAAGCCGCCTCTGTTCCGATTCCGACTCTTGCCCCATGCTGGCCCACACATCTGTGTAGACCACATCCGCATCAGTAACCGCCTCCGATGGCGAGCGAATGGTCCGCACCGTACCTCTGCCTCGCTCCCTCGCAGCTACTACCGATTCCTCGTCCAGTTCGTATCCCTCCGGTGAGGCGCAGTTGAAGTTCATTCCCACTGCCGGCAGCGCCAGGCACAGGCTGCGGGCAACGTTGTTGCCGTCGCCCACGAACGTAAGGGTCAGGCCGTCCAGGCCGCCCTTGTGCTCGCGTATGGTCAACAGGTCGGCCATAGTCTGGCAGGGGTGTTCCCAGTCGGACAGCGCGTTAATGACTGGAACCGCGGCGTACTTCGCCAGTTCCTGCAGGGCCTCGTGCCGGAAAACCCGGGCCACGATGCAGTCCACGTATCCCGAGAGGACACGGGCCACGTCGGATACAGGTTCTCTGACTCCAAGCCCGACCTCCTCGCCACCCATGTACAGGGAGTATCCGCCCAGTTGCTCGACGGCAACCTGGAAGCTGACCTTGGTGCGTAACGAGGGCTTTTCAAACAGCAGCGCTACCGACTTCCCTGCCAGTGGGCCATGGCTCCGCCGCGATTTCCCCTGGTATGCCCGTTCAATCAGGTCGCCAGTCTCTGATGGGGTCAGGTCTGTAATAGAGATAAAGTCACGTTTAGATGCCACTATTCACCGTTCCGTAACCAGATGTTACTTGAATCCCACCACGCCTTCAAGCAAACCTTAACTGCATCCCTCTCCCTCACCAGTCATTTTCCGTCCTGACAAACCCTTCCCCCCTCCCATAGTTTACGAGTTAGCCGACCGCCCCATAGCCACGTTTGCCGCACCCTTACCCCATGGCCATTCTCGCGAGACAGTCCCCTCGGAGGCAAAAGCGAGGACCCGAGTGCTGAGTTTACGTTCAGGGGTATTGGCAGTGCTCACCGCAGATGCCATGGCCTTGAAAGCGGCGAATGCCCTGTTCGGCGATGATCACCAGTCAAGGCTAACTCATCAATTTGACTATCGCTCAGCCACTATCTAACATTAATCTCGAAAAGGCCGATAGCTATCCGGACTGTACGTTCTGGGTTGTGGGTCAGGACGATGCAAGCCGTTGCGGAATTCTTGCCGTTGACACCCCCTTACGCTCACGATGTAGCCGAATTCCGCGACCTTTCGTACCCCGCCTACCGTGCAGAATTGCGGGCTCTGCGGCTGCATCTCTTGTCGCTGCAAGAATGGGTGATCGAAGACAACAAGCGACTGGCAATCGTGCTGGAGGGGCGCGATGCGGCAGGAAAGGAAAAATTGTCGGCGGGCATTACACATTACCTTTGCCCCAAGTTCGCCAGGGTGGTCGCTCAAGTACACCCTCCCCCCAAACCATGCGTAACTGGCTCGGACGCCATTACAGGCTGATGCCCGAGGGGGCAATTTCGTTGTATTCGACCGGTCCTGGTACTCCCGGGCTATGATTCGGCCAGCCACGGGCTGCTGCACCATGCGACAATATCACTACTTCATGAGTCGGGGAACGATTGGGAAAAGGGACTGGCCGACGAGGGCATCACCCTGGTCAAGATGTATCTTTCGGTCTCCCAGGAGGCTCAGGACCTGGGGTTCAGGTGGCGCAGCATCAGCGATTTGACATATTGGAAGTATTCCGCCAACGATCGTATGGCCGCAGAGCAGTGGCAGCTGTTAACCTGTTTCAAGGACCGCGTGTTCTCGGTAACCTCCACAGAGCACGCCCCGTGGGTCATAATTGACTCCGACAACAAGGAACAGGCGCCACTGAACGCGATCCACTACATATTGGTTCAGTTCGGCTACGAAGACAGCGGATTTATTCATCCGTCCTTGCGGGCGGAATCGGACGATCAGGTGGAATTCCTGGACCCCCGTCGGTCGACGGCGTTCTTTTCACTGGGCTAAATAGAGAACAGGTGGAGATATTGGAGCGGATTCGAATACATGAATAGAGATGAGCTGCCCCTGATGAGGGCCGCCGGTGGCTTGGTCCTGTCTGGCGGCCACGGACTACTGATCCGTAAGCATCATCTGTGGGACCTGCCTAAAGGGAAACTCACCAGTGAGGAGAAACCGGAGCATTGTGCGGTGAGGGAGATCTCCGAGGAGACAGGACTCAGTCTCGAGCTACTCTCTATCCGCGCTCCCCTCTGCCGTTCCAACTACATCTCATACTATTCCTATGGCCCCGTAAACAAGATCGTCGATTGGTTCCTGCTGAACTACGATGGCGATATTGCCGACGCACTGACGCCGCAGCTGGAGGAGGACATCGATCTTTGCCGTTGGGTGGCCGCTGACGATCTCCTGGAAGCCGCACAGGGTGCCCGGACATATCTTCGGCCCGTCTGGCGGGCAGTAGAGTTGGCTTTGTTTTCTTCCTTGAACAGCCAGTCCGTACGTCAGGAAGCATAAGGCCGCGCCGCTTCCTGCCTCCCCGATAGGGCTGCGCGTCTGCTATGATAGTGCATCGCTATGCGATGGACTTTCCCTCATTTGGACGAGGCGAGGCTAGAGATCATGCCAGGCCCAGAATTGAAAGCCGGACTGCAGGGCCGTATGGAAACGGTGGTGAGTGAGGCCAACGTCGCACCCCATGTCCCCAAGTTCAGTACACCCTCTATGATCCAACTGATGGAACAGGCGTCCATGGACAGTGTCGTGGCGCATCTGTCCACCGGCGAAACTACCGTTGGGTTCGAGGTTAACGTGCGGCACCTGGCTCCTGCCGATATCGGCGATACAATCGTGGCCACGGCCCAGCTAACCGAGGTCGACCGGAACCGCCTCACCTTCAGAGTGGAGGCGCATCACGGAGACCGCAAGATCGGCGAGGGTATTCACAGACGGGCGATCATCCAGGCCTCCTCCTGAGGAGTGCCGATAGATCCATGGGCGACCCCGCCACTCTGTCTAAGGCCGTCGGGCCCTTCCTTGTGCTAAAATTCCATCACGCCAATGTTTATTAGGCGCCCAAATGGGGCCTTGAGTCATTCATGGTAACCATAGGTCCCAGTGATCCCTTGATGTTGTCCGGGAGCAGAGATTATGGCCAACATGGAGCACGTTCAACTGGTTAGACGTGGACGCGACCACGTTGCACGCTGGAGAGAGGCCAACCCCAACGATTCGTTGGATCTGAACGCGGCCTATATGAGCTACGTTCGGGCGCCGCTGGTGAACATCAGTGGTGCCGACCTCCGCCACGCCGACCTGATGGGCGCAGTGATGCGGAGAGCCAACCTGTCGGGTTGCTACCTCAACCCCAGCCACCTCTACCACGCAGATCTGAGGGAGGCCGACGTTTCCGGCGCGCTCCTCAATGGCGCCAACCTGCGGGGTGCTGACCTTCGCGGAGCCGACCTGACCGGAGCCGATCTGGACCGCGCTGTTCTCTCAGATGCCAACCTTTCCGGCGCCAACCTTACCAACGCCAACCTTCAGCGGACCAGTCTCATCGGGGCCAACTTGTCGGGTGCCAACTTCACTGGAGCAAATTTCTCCGGTGCAAACATAGTACGCTCGAATCTGAGCGAGGCTGTTCTGAATGGCGCCGACTTTTTCCAGACCCAGGTATGGGGCTGCAATATGGCTGGGGCTGATCTGGCAGGCGCCGCCCTGGGCTACACGGTGTTGCAGGACTGTGACCTGCGGGAGGTCGTAGGCTTGGACCAGATCCGCCACGATGCTCCCAGCAGTATAGGTGTAGACACCGTCTATCGCTCGGGCGGTCAGTTGCCGGCGGCGTTCCTGACCGGAGCGGGAGTCCCTGACTCGCTTGCCATCCTGCAGGAGGCCATCATCGCTGCTGCCCCAGCATTGAGCGAGTACTACATATCTTGCCGCGACGACGATGAGGAGTTCGCCCGTAAGCTCAGCATCGATCTGAGCGCCCAGGGCGTGAACACCTACGTGTTTTCTGAACGAGTGCGCGGCAACGCTCTGGTTTCGCGTCTGAGTTCCTCCGACCAGGAGGAGGTTGAACGGTGGCTGCGCAACTACGACAAGTTGGTCGTGGTCGCCTCCTCTCGAGCCCTGGACACTGAGGCCATTCTTAACGACATTACGGCGGCTCGGAACAAGCAGCAGTCGGCTGATCGCTGGCTGCTCTACTTTGTGGCTCCCGACAACGGGCTGATGCGGCCGAGCGGGCGGGCTGCCCGGAATATGGCGGCGGAGAACGTCATCTTTGATCTCAGACCTGAAGACTCCGCCACCTACGAGGCCGAGATAGCCAAGCTGGCCGATGCATTGAAGCAGGACCTGCCTCCCAGCGCCGGTGCACCAGTCGCAGATTTCCAGCTATAGCCCTTCGTACCACATTAAGCCCAGCGAAGGCGACGGGGGAGGGATTCACATCCCTCCCCCGTTCTTTCTGGTTCCTTTGCACTGATTGCGGCGACTCAGGGATGGGAAAGGAAAGGGGACAGCGATTGCCGGCCCCTTTGTTCCACAGCACTCAAGCAGGACCTGCCTGCCGGCGCCGGTGTCCCCGTCGCAGATTTCCAGTTAAAGCCCTTCGTGGCACAGTAGGCCCAGCGAAGACGGCGGGGGAGGGATTCACATCCCTCCCCCGTTCTTTCTGGTTCCTTTGCACTGATTGCGGCGACTCAGGGATGGGAAAGGAAAGGGGACAGCGATTGCCGGCCCCTTTGTTTCACAGCACTCCAGCAGGACCTGCCTGCCGGCGCCGGTGTCCCCGTCGCAGATTTCCAGTTAAAGCCCTTCGTGGCACAGTAGGCCCAGCGAAGACGGCGGGGGAGGGATTCTTATCCCTACCTCTGCCTGCTATGCCTTGTTCGTGGCGACGGCCACGGTGCGAAAGGATAGGGGCCGGCAATTGCCGGCCCCTTGTGTTCCAGAGATGGAGATGCAGAGGTGAGGGTTTAGATGTAGTCCTCTTCTTGCATCATGCCGATGTTGTCGCGGGACTGCTGTAGACCGCGGGCAACCTCGTTCCTCAGCTCTTCCCACATATCGTCGCTGACGACGCCGCCATTGTCCATAGCCCTGTCGCGGAAGTTGTCGAAAGCAAACTCTTCGGTGTCGCCGTGAGGCATTGAGGAGAAGAACTCCCGCTCGAAGACGGGGAGCTCGCCGGGGCCGAAGTAGCCCTTGCCCTCGAGCTCATAGCCCTCGAGGTCGTGGGTGCCCTTGCCCAGTACCTGACCGGTAGCGGCATAGTGTTCCATTACCGTGGACATGCCGTACTTCTGGATGGGGCAAACCTTCATGCAGATACCGCAGCCCAGGTAGCGGGCCATGACGGGGCGGCAGCGCTTGAAGTAGAGCTTGTTCTTTTCAATTCCACGCCACCAGATCTTGTCGCGCATCAGGGCGCGGCCCGGGCAGCGGTTCACGCAGACCTGGCAGACCTGACAGAAAGCGTGGATGCCGTAGTCCACCGGCGAGTCATACTGGACGTTGGCGTCGGTGGTGATGATCATGATGCGGCAGCGAGAGCCGACGTGCGGGGTGAGCAGGTAGCCGCAGGCACCCAGGGAGCCCAAACCGGCAGCGACGAACATCGGGATGTAGGGCCCGGTGTTGTCGTTGGGGCTGTGGACCTGAGCCCTGTAGCCGAGAGCCTGAATGTACTTGGCCATTTCCAGACCGGCCGCGCCCTCGGTGCGGTAGGTGCTGGAGTGGACAATCTCAGCGTCGATGCTGGGAATGGTCTGGGTGGGCTCGAAGTCCTGCTCGTACGCCAAACAGATGGCGTGCGGGAACTTGATCCAGTCCTTCTTGCTCTGATAGGTATAGCGGTGGTCGTAAGCGGTGATGCCGACTTCGATGTAACCCAGTTCGCGGGCCTTCTGCTTGATGGCCTCAGTTACGTCGTCGCCGGTGGCCTCGGCCGTGGGCTCCTGGTCGCCAGTCATGCGGGCAGCCAGAATCAGCGGCTGATTGAGGCGGTCGTGCTCCTTGCGGATCTCACGCATCTCGACGTGCTGGTCGCGAATAGCATTTGCCCAGTCGCGAGAAGCCCGCTCCGTAATGTTCATGGTTTCCAGAGGGTATTCCCTGGCATACCAGTCAACTTCGCGAGGGGTGAGAGGAATTCCCGGCACGGACTCCAGTTCTTCGGGGACCTGAATGGTGACGGCTTGTTCACCGAGATACTTGCCAGGCCGTACGACCTCATGGCCTATCTTTAGCATACCTTCCCTCCAAAATATGTTACGCCGGGCAACGCGGGGGTTTGCCTTGTTCGAAACAATAACGCTGCTTCAAATTGATTGTCAAGCCTTGTGACACTTTGATTTTGATATTCGACTCCTCCATACAGATTAGTCCCACAAGGGATGTACAACGAAAACATTCCCATTCGTTGGTCAATTGCTACGGATATCGGACTAAAAAGGTTCTCCTTCAAGTGGCCAACGGGCTTACCCACCGGTTCGTCTGGCAATCATTGCCGTAGCAAGAGGACTGGCGCCTGAACGAACTGAAATATCGACCAGAGATGGTCTTCCTGAAGCCAGGGCACGTCCCACAGCTTCGCCCACATCAGCAGGATTTTCGACGTGTTCAGTGTAGCCACCGATGGCGTCAACCACCTTGTCATACCGGATGTGTCGCAGGTCGGTCCCAACAGCTCGCCCGTAGTATGCAACCTGAAAGGTCTTGTCAATGCCCCAGGTTGCATCGTTTCCAAGGACGGTAGTGATGGGCAGATTGTGCCTGATACAAGTATCGTACTCCATCGTGTAAAAGCCGAAGGCGCCGTCGCCGATGAACACCAGTACCTTGGAGTCCGGGTTGGCCAGCTTGGCGGCCATACCATAAGGGATGCCTGCCCCAAGATGGCTGAGGGGACCAAGGCGCATGAAGTGGCCGGGCTTTCGAGCCTTGATGTAAGCGCGACCCCACTGCACGTAATCGCCTCCGTCGAATATGACCACCGTATCATCGTCGAGGTGCTTTTCGAGGCCTGTGTAGACGTCCAGCGGATGCATTGGTTCCTCGCCGGTGGCCTTACCGCGAAGTTCCTCGTCCCAAGCGTTGCGGTCCTGCCGCAATTGGTCCACCCAGGTTGCCTTGGATTCGCTCGTGGCCGCAGACGAGGAGAATGCGGTAGTCAGCTGTTCTACAACGGCGCCCAAGTCACCTTGAATGCCTACGGCCACTCCCCGGTTACGTCCAATTTCTGCCGGTGACGCGTCGACCTGTATCAACTTGGCGTCGTCAGAGAATACCCCGCCGTAGCGGTACCGGTGGTCCAAGCGCTTACCGAGCAACAAGGCAGCGTCCGCCTCGCGGAAGCGCCGGGCCGTGGGGTTAAGAGCGCCGTCCGCGTATCCGAAACACAGCGGATGCTCGTCGTCCAGCAGTCCCCGCGCCTGCTCCACAGTGAAGACCGGGATGCCAGTGGACTCGGCCAGCTTTTCCAGCTGTTCGGAGGCGACGGAGTACCGGGCCGGATTTCCGGCGATGATAACCGGGCGCCGCGCACCTCGCAGGAGGGCCGCTGCTTCCTCGATCAGAGCCGGGTCTCCCTGGGGCCGGCCCATGGGGCGATACTCCTGCGGCAGGTATTGGGGCAGTTCGTCTTCGCTGATTACCGCGTCCTGGAGGTCGATGGGAAGCGTCAGGTGGACGGGACCGGGGCGCCCGGTGGTGGCAGTGCGAAACGCGGTGGCCACATATTCAGGGATGCGCCTCTTGTCGTGTATCAGCCACGAACCCTTGGTTACGGGGGCGGCCATATTGACTTGGTCGATCTCCTGGAAGGCGGTCATACCTTTTTCGGGCAACTCGGCACAACCAGCCACGAACACCACCGGGCTTTCCGAGGTGTAGATCGCGGGCAATGCGGAGATGGCGTTAGAGAACCCGGGTCCGCCTGTGAATATGCCCACCGCCGGCTTTCCGGTTATACGGGCGTAGCCGTCCGCCATATGCAGAGCCGCGCCCTCGTGGCGGGTGTCGATAAACTGGATACCCTCGTCCTCGGCGGCATCCACCAGCGGCAGGATGGTGTCGCCGACGATGGTGAACACCTTTTCGATGCCCTCCTGCTTCAGGCATCGGATGAAGAGGTGTCCTCCGGTAAGTCTAGCCATGGTTCCTCCTGGACCGATGTCGCAAGGAGCTTGACTCGCCTATCAAGTGCAGTCCGAGCTCCATTGCAGGGAGTTATTGGGATTTTTCAACCTCGGCTTTCAACCTCGGCATGATATACGATTGGTGACGCCATGCAAAACGAGACCGGGACAGGCATCAATGCGAACTCGCCTGGGTTCAGGATACCTGTTTAACGCTGCGCCCACCGGTCTGTGAATCGTGCGCTGGAATGCCTCTCGTGCGGATACCGGGGCTCTGGGCGGGATTCCGAACCCGCCCCAAGGGAGCCAAATGGTATAAGAGCGGCAACAGTTGGTCACTCTATTAAGAGAGATCATGATTCTTCTATGATTTATCACGGCGTAATACTGCGACCGGAGTGGATTACAGTTGACCAACTTCGTACCCCCTAGAACTGACCTGTCATTCTTTTCGGAATTATCTTGAGCTCAAAGAACGAGAGAACCAGCACCCTCTACGTCGTAGGGACTCCCATAGGGAACCTGGAAGATCTTTCGCCCCGTGCCGCTCGCATACTGGGACAGGTCTCGCTGGTGGCGGCGGAGGATACGAGAGTAACTCGACGCCTCTTGAACCACGTGGGAGCACGCCCCAGGGTGGTCAGCTTTAATGAACATAACTGGCGGGAACGACTTGACAGGGTGATGCAGGCGTTGGAGCAGGGAGGAGATGTGGCCCTGGTGTCGGATGCCGGGATGCCAGGGATCAGCGACCCTGGCCGGCAGCTGGTGTCGGAGGCGGCTGACCGAGGCATCCGGATCGAATCGGTGCCGGGGCCGTCGGCAGTGACGACTGCCCTTTCTGTGTCAGGACTGTCGGCCGACGCGTTTCTGTTTCTGGGGTTTTTGTCTCGTCGACGCCGGGAACGTCTGGAGGCGCTGCGCGAGGCCGCCCGCAGCAGCTTCACGGTCGCCCTGTTCGAGGCCCCGCACCGGTTGCGAGCCACGCTGGTGGATATCGCCGATGTATTCGGCGATCAAACCCTCTCTGTCTGCCGAGAGCTGACCAAGCTTCACGAGGAGGTTTTCCGCGGAACGGCGACGGAAGCCCTGGAGCATTTTGCCTCTCCAAGGGGTGAATTCGTGGTCGTCATCGGGGGAATCGATCGCGGAACAGACACCCCAGTAGAGCAGCAAATCGACGAGTCAGTGATACTGAACTTCCTGCTGGAACGGCGAGCCGCTGGTATCCGCGGGCGTGATGCAGTCTCCGAGGCGGCAGAGAGATACGGGGTTGCCAAGAACGACGCCTATCGGTTGTGGCTTCAGACGGCATCCAGAGACCTGACAGAAAGGTAAGTGAGCCAACGACCGGTTTACTGAACTCTTGGCTCCTTTATCGTATTATTTGATGATATACTGGCATCTTGATTAGAAACTTCGATTAATAGCGAGCAACAGGCATTCTAGGGTTCTTCGGTACAGCGCTCTCTTCAGGGTCCGGCAGCAAGGGCATCTTCTACGGCTGGTGGCTGGTTATCATCACCGGCCTGGTCATGGTCATTGCCACAGTGCCCCTGTTTCACGCAATGGCGGTCTGGGCCGTGGCGCTGGAACTTCACTTCGGATGGACCCGCGCGCAGCTAGGGCTGGCCCTCACCCTCACCCGTGTCGAGAGCGGGTTGATCGGTCCTCTTGAAGGCTATCTCGTCGACAAGGTCGGCACCCAGAGGATGGTGCTGGTCGGGCTGGTCATCCTTGGTGGGGCCTGGATCTTCTTCTCCCGTGTTGAAAACCTCTGGATGTTCTATGTTGCCTATGTCCTGATGGCGGTGGGGCAGGGTCTTGGCAGCTGGATCCCGCTGATGACCATGCTGAACAAGTGGTTCACGCGCCGCCGGTCGTCTGCCATCGGATGGGCGAACGTGGTGAGCCGCTTCGGAGCGCTGCTGCTGGTGCCGGCCATTGCGTGGGCGGTCGCCGACTCGTCGGGACGTATCGGATGGCAAACGACAGCGCTGATTATAGGTATTGGAATCGCCGTGCTGGCCTTACCCCTGGCCAGCCTGATCCGCAATGATCCCAAGGACTACGGCGAGGTGCCGGACGGAAGGACGCCCCGTCCAGTGGGCGCCACGGGTGGATCCTCCAGGTCCGGTCAAGTACGACAGAATGAACTCACGGCATCAGAGGCACTGCGCACGCCGGCTTTCTGGTTGATCGCCTTTGGGCACGGGTTTACGTCCATGGTCATCCTGGCCATCATGACGCACCTGGGGCTGCTGATGGTGGACAATGGCTATTCGGGGCAGGACGCCGGGTGGGTGGTCTCGGTCTATACCGGGGTCGCCATGGTCTTTCAGCTGGTGGGGGGCTATGCGGGAGACCGTATGTCGAAGCGGGTGGCGCTGGCGTTCTTCACCTCGCTGCAGGCGGCTGGGGTGCTGGTGCTGGTGGTGGCCAACACGCTGCCAATGTTCTACCTGTTCGGCATGCTGTTCGGCGCGGGTTTCGGAGGGAGGAACCCTCTGACGGTCGCCATTCGAGCGGACTACTTTGGAACGGGTTCGTTCGGCAAGATACTGGGGTTCTCCACCGTGCCCATGAACCTGCTGCTCCTCATTGCGTCGCCCTTTGCCGGATGGATGTATGACCAGTACGGGAGCTACAACATGGCCTTCCTGATCCTGGCTGGGCTCAACCTGGTCGGAGCCGTCTGCTTCCTGGCGGCGGCGCGGCCCCGGCCTGGGCGTCCACAGGTGGTGCAGGCGGTTCCGGCGATCAAGTGATGGCTGCCTGCCGGAGGCAGGCTGACCAGATTCCGTAGAGAGAATCTCACGGGGATTAATGAGCGGAGGGCTCCGATAGAAACCCTCCGCTTTCTGTTTGCCTTTGACTCGGCGAGGCTGTCAGGACTCTTCGATGGTGATGTTGTTGATCACGATGCGCTCGGTGGGCTGCGAGGGCTCGCCGCCGCGGCTGCGGGTGACCGGAGAATTGGCGAGGGTGTCCAGCACGTCTCCGCCATCGGTGAGCATGCCGAAGATGGTGTAGTTGGGAGGCAGCCCGGCGTCGGCGCCGTGGACGATAAAGAACTGGCTGCCGTTGGTGTTGGGACCGGCATTGGCCATGGCCAAGGTTCCCTTGACGTAGCCGCGGGTGACAGGCTCGTCCTGGAAGCGGTAACCGGGTCCACCGGTGCCGTCGCCCTTGGGGCAACCGCCCTGGATCATGAAGTCCTTGATGATCCGGTGAAACTGGCCTTCTTCGTAGAAGCCGTCCTGGGCGAGATGGACGAAGTTGTTCACCGTCAGCGGGGCCTCGGAGGCCAACAGATCCAGGGTCATTGAGCCGGCGCTGGTATCAATGGTGGCGGTGTAGGTTTTGGATGGGTCAATAGTGGTCGCAGGCGGGCTGGAGTATTGCTTAGGTGGCATCAAATTCTCCGGTTTCTGGAAAGTTTCTTACTGATCCTTTGGGTCTTAGCCTCTTCGGCGGGTCTTTGTCTCAGCCCAAGCTACTATCTTGGGGAGAGCTGCGTCAATGTCCCGTTGCTCCACCGCGCGGGCGACATCCTCGGCCTCGCAGCGAATCAACATTATTGGCAACCGGGTCTTTAGCTTGTCCAGGGTCCAAGACAATGGATCGCCCTCGGCGGTGTAATCCAGCATCAGGCGCTCGTTCTTCCTGACGCTGGCGTTGCGGTAATGGTAGTGGGGCGCCACACGGAAACAGTCAAAGCGCAGCAGTTCCTTGTCTTGCCCCGGCAACTCATTCCCGTATACATGGATGCAGATACCCTCTTCGCCGCCGTCGTGCAGGGTACGGTACTCCAAGCCGAATGTTACGACGCCGGCCGGAATCAACTCCTCGGTTCCGCCGGTCTCGCCGCCCATCTGCGCGTGCATAGCTTGTTGAGTCATGGCGCCCTCCTGCGTTCAAGAAGTGTATGGAGACCATCGGTCTACCCCGATGCCGGGATTATACTCCCGTATGGCGAGGCTGATAGAAAGGAATACGCCTTGCTGACATCGCAGAGCTGGAACCGGAAGGGAACCACCCTGCGTTGGGAATAACAGGAACCTGTTGCAAGTCAGGAAATCGTCCGCCAGACGCAAGGAAACCCCTGCACAGCCGTGTAGCTAACGCAAAATCGGCTACGCAAGGGTTTCCTCGACGGGAATACTTTTCCGCAGGCGTGCGGTTACAGCAGGCCCCCCTGGTAGATGTAGCTCTGCTTGCGGAAGACCTGCATACGGGCGCGTGCGACTTCCACGACGAAGACGTGGCCATCGTCGTCGACTTCGACGGCGATGGGACCATGGAAGGCCTTCTCACGCTCCTCGAGATCGGTGGCCGCCATTCGTCCCTTGACCGTGATGGGATCGATGAGTACCCGCTCCCGCGCCCAAGTCGACAATCCGGCTTCACCCCTCATCTCTGTGACGAAGTTACCCTCGGCATCAAAGACCTGCAGACGGTCGTTCTTGTAGTCGGTGACGTAGATGACGCCATCCCTGTCGACGGCAACCCCGGTGGGGCGGTGGAACTCGCCGTCGCCGTCGCCGTGGGAGCCGAACTGCATCAGGAAGGTGCCGTCGGGGGCGAACTTCTGGATGCGGTCGTTGCGCCAGTCGGCTATGAATACATCGCCATTGTGGTCGATCTCGATGCCCCAAGGGTAGCTGAATTGTCCGGGTTCGCTGCCTTCGGACCCCCAGGAAAACTGGAATTTTCCGTCCCTGGTGAAAACCTGAACCCGGTGGTTGTAGCTGTCTACCAGGTAGAGGTTGTCGTTCTTGTCGAAGGCAAGGCCGGCAGGCTTGTTTATCTGGCCTTCTTCGGAGCCGAGAGTACCCCACATGTCGGTCCAGCCCTGGCCGGGCTGGTACACGGAGACCCGCTGCAGCCATTCGTCGGACACGTAGGTGTTGCCCTCGCTGTCCAGTGCGACGGAGGTGGGCCACATGAAGCTGCCATTGGGGCAGGTGGCAGGATCTGCTTCTTCCGGCGGGACCTTCTGGCCGTAGTCCTCGATGAACTGCTCGTCCACTGTGAAGACAGTGACGCGCTTGCAGGGGAAGAATGCGGGCGTTTCGGAGCCCCTGCTGAGGACATAGAGTCGGTTCTCGGGGTCGCGGGTGATGGCCACGGGCATAAAGAACCCGTTGCCGCTGCGAACTTCCTGCCGCCCAATTGTGTGGCTGTACTGGAAAGTAATCGGTGCGATCTGCGTTACCATGCTTACCTCTTAAGCAGAGTGGATTCCCGCGAGAGCGGGAATGACATAAACGGTTTCAACTATAAGGGCGCAGGGAAAGGAGAGAGGGTTCGGTCAGTCTCTCCGTTCTCTGCGCCCCCTGTGATCGTGGGTTACTTACCTGATGAAGCCGAACTGCTCGTAGCTGGCACCTAGGATGGCCTTGTCGTCGAGGCCCATCCACTTGTCCAGCAACTCGGAATAGGTGCTGCGGAAGTCGTTGTTCCACTGAAGGTCGCCCTCGTCCAGCTTGGACGGTTCCAGAGACGGGTAGGTGCCATAGGTGCCGCCCTTGATGCCGTCGCCCATGACGAAGGCAACGCTGCCCGAGCCGTGATCGGTGCCGGAGCCGTTGTCCTGTACGCGGCGCCCGAACTCGGTGAACATGAGGATTACAACTTCTTCGGCGGCGTTGTGCTCCTTCAGGTCCTCGTACAAGTCGACGGTGGCGGTTGTGACATCCTCCCACAACTTGTATAAGGATGGGTTCTGGTTGGCGTGGGTGTCAAAAGTGCCCGGATTTACGGCGGTGTACAGGACCCGGGTGCCGAACTCGGCCAGGTGCACCTGGGCGATGCTCTTACACCACTGTGCGAAGTAGCCGCCGCCGTACTCCACGCTCGAGGAGTAGTTGTCGGGAGCGGTGTTCAGGATGTCTGCGCCCTTGAGCGCGTCCAGACCGGTCTGGGACAGGTAGTCGTTGGCCGGGCCGGTGCCGATCAGGGGCGAATACATCTTGGAGAAGATATCCAGAGCTTCCATCCGCTGGTCCTCGCCGTCGATACCGGTCAGCACGCCGTAGCTCTCCAGCTCACCGACCGAGGCGACGGAGACGCCGGGTGCGGCCAGGGCGCGGGGAAGGCCGCGCCCAAAGTTGACAGCGGTGAGCACGTTGTCCTTGTTGGGGTCCAGCTCCCGGATAGCCTTGCCCAGCCAGCCCTCGGTGATTATTTTTGCCGGCTCGGCGGTGTGCCAGATGTCCAAAGAGCGGAAGTGAGAGCGATTCGGGGTTGGATATCCGATTCCCTGGATTACCGCAACCTTGCCCTGGTCGTAAAGGCCCTTGATCGGATACATCGCCGGATGGAAGCCAACCTCGTCGTTGATGTGGAGCACATCGGCAGGGTCAACGCTCACCGCCTGGCGATAGTCGGTGTAATGGGGGTCATTGTAGGGAATGACAGTGTTGAGGGCATCGTAGGCGCCTGTCATCTGGAGAACCACCAGGACCCGGTCTTTCTTGTTGGTCGTCATGGCTGTTTGCCGTCTCCTTTTCTATTGCTGTGTCATACCGAGGAGCGAGAAATAAATCCCTCCAACTTCCCGCTCCTCCCTTGTTCACTTGATGGTTTATGCGTACAGGAATTCCTTGGTGGAGGCGATCAACTGCAGCATTTCGCCAACTTCCTGGGGGAACTCCGCGGTGTCGGTACGGACGACATCGTCCTTGGCGGCCCGTTGCATCAACATGCGGCGGCTTTCGTCGGATAGCTCGTAGTGGCCGAGATATTGCAGGCATCCGTCCACCATCTCTGCGGGTGTGATGGCCGGACCGACGTCCGCGAGCTTGCTGATGATGTCCTGAATGCCGGGGAATTTCGTGTCGCCGAGGAAGTCCGCGGTGAAGTTGATGCGGTGCACCAGGGTGCCGCCGTCGATCCACTCCCTGCCGGTGTGCCAACCCTCGACGGAGGGCGGATTCAGGAGCTCCTGGCCCATGTACTTCATCTCGTCGAAGATGAACTCGAACCCAGGCTTGGGCTGGGTCCAGTCGCCCACCATACGAAGAGTGCCGATGACCGTTTCCACCGGGCTCTTGATGCGGCGGAAGCGGGAGTTCTTGAAGGCGTCGGAGTTGAACAGCACCTTCAGCATCGCGCCGATGTTGTAGTCGGAGCGATAGTACTCCTCTTCCAGCATCTCGATGGTCACGGGATCCTGCGGCGGCGTCTCCATCCAGGACGGGACGCCGGGCTCATCAGCGATGAAGTAGCTGTACAGGTGGCGGGAGATGAACCTGGCTGCGGCGGGCTGCTTCACGATGATGTCAATGATGTCTTCACCATTGAAGCGGCCGGTCTCGCCCAGGAAGGTCTTATCGCCGTCGTCGTGGTCTTCGGGAACATAGAGGAACTTTGCGGAGTATCGACCATAGGGCTGGCCGGGGACAGGGTTGGAGATGGTCCAGCCTGTGAAGGCCCTGGCACATTCCTTTACGTCGTCCTCGGAGTAGTTGAACTCACCGTCCTTGCCCACGCCGAGAGAGAACAACTCCAGCAGTTCCCGCCCGTAGTTCTCGTTGATGGACTCCTTGTGGCTGAGGCAGTTGTCCAGG